>CANNCA010000003.1 GCA_947503005.1 uncultured Flavobacteriaceae bacterium
CAATCGAGGCAAGCGGCCCAACGACGGTAAAGTACACTTGGCTGCGCAGCGATGGTGCCACTTCGCCGGAAGTAACCCTAGTGTTCGATGGGGCGGGTACCAAGACCGTTAACAAGTCATGGACCCTGGGCGGTAGTGGAAGTTCATATGAAAATTACTGGCAACAACTTAAGGTCATTACTCCGACCGAAGTACTGTCCAATAAGGCCGAATTCGACCTGCACTGCGATGAAGAGATAGTTAGCATTAACGCAAACGCATCTGTGATTGGAGAAGACGACTTTAGCGGGGAGTGCCCCAAAAAGTTCGATTTCGAGGGGACAATCGAGGCAAGCGGTCCAACGACGGTAAAGTACACATGGCTGCGCAGCGATGGTGCCACTTCGCCGGAAGTAACCCTAGTGTTCGATGGGGCAGGTACCAAGACCGTTAACAAGTCATGGACCCTGGGCGGTAGTGGAAGTTTATATGAAGGTTGGCAACAACTAAAGATTATTTCACCAATGGAAGTACTATCCAATAAGGCCGAATTCAATCTACAATGCATTGTGGAACACAGTATTGGACCAATACAAATGAACCCAGCGCCAGGCACTAACTTGCTAACGGGTCAAAAAGTCTACTTTCAGTACCAATATAATACAAATGAACCAATGGGTGTAAGAATATGGGGGCAACCTTTCACGGACGGAAGCCCATCGCCCAACTATGCTCATAGTCCATCACCTATCTATCCTACTGGCGATGGAATAGGCTCAGGCTTCTTTACGGTCAACACTGACGGAGAAGTAGATCAAATCCGGTTCCAAATGTGGAATGCAGATCAAACTGAACTATTATATGAAATTTTTGTAGACGCAGATTACGGATTTAAAAGCTAAAATTACATGTCAACTAAAACAAGGCAAAACCGAGGCTCACACCTCGGTTTTTTGCTTTATAATCTCAGCTTCAAAAAGTGCCTCAAAATGCCGAAGTAATTTCTGTTTCACCTCATCGATATCAACTTCCTTTTTTCCCAATTCAACATTCAACGAAGTAACCGTTTTGTCTTTTATCCCGCAGGGAATCATCAAATCGAAAAACCCTAAATCAGAATTAACATTGAGTGCAAAACCATGCATTGTAACCCAGCGGCTTGCTCGCACGCCCATGGCACAAATCTTTCTCGCAAAGGGAGTGGCAACATCAAACCAAACACCTGTTTCTCCGTCAGAACGCTCTGCTTTTAAACCGTACTCGGCCAATGTCAGAATGACCATTTCTTCGAGAAGCCGAAGGTACTTATGAATATCGGTAAAGAAATTATCAAGGTCTAAAATCGGGTAACCCACTATCTGACCAGGACCATGATACGTAATATCACCACCACGATTTATTTTGTAGAATTTGGCACTTTTCTGCTCAAGTTGTTTTTCATCTACCAAAAGATTTGATAAATCACCGCTTTTACCCAAGGTAAAGACATGGGGGTGTTCTACGAACAAAAAATGATTTGGGGTTTCGAGGTTCGCTCCCTCCCTTCGGTTTTTGATTTTAAGGTCTAAGGTTTGCTTAAAAAGTAGCTCTTGATAATCCCAAGTGTCTTTATAATCTTTTAGACCTAAATCCTGTAGAATGACCTTTTTGTTCATTAGTACAAAGATACAAAGCCTAATTCGGATTGTTCAAAATGACCAAAGCGGCAATAACCCCAGGAACCCACCCACAAAGTGTAAGTAAAAAAACGATGATGAATGACCCGCATCCTTTCCCGATGACGGAAAGCGGCGGAAAAATGATGGCCAGTAATACTCTTAAAAAACTCATTGATTTGGAATTTAATGATTGATGTAACTATGTGACGCAAAGATATCCGCTTTGTTACAAAAATATTAGTTTAAAAAAGAACCCAAGCTCGATGCTTGATACCTTAAGACTTCCCATTTGATAAACTTATGTTGGCTTTTCTTCAAAAACCTCTATTTTTAAACTTCAATAATGATCTGACCAATGCTCCGCAAACTTCTCCACATCATTTTATTTCTTTTTTGTTTCAAGGGATTCTCTCAATATCGTTTTGAAGGGCAGGTCGCGGAAAACATAATGGGCCAGACCGTCTACCTATCTATAATCGAAGACTACAGAAAACTATCGAGAATATATCTTGAACAAATCATTAAAAAAACCGAAACCGATTCGCTTGGAAATTTTAGATTTGAGGGTGACAATCTAGCCCTTGAAAATCGTATTTATCGCATCCATATCGATGAATGTTCTGATGAAACACAAGATTCAAACCACTTTTTTGGAAGATGTGAAAACAGCCGAAGCATTTTGTTCATTGCCAATAATGGCGATACGGTCACCTTTCCTACCTCCTTTGCTGACGAGGTACTCTGTGAGATAACAGCTACCAATGTAAAAGCAGATGCTTTTCTTCAAATCGATGTTTTAAAGGAAGAAATGGCTTTCGATTTCAATGACTTCCGAAGTGAGGCGAACCGTAAACTAAATTCAAAAAAATGGTTTGTAGCATTGCAAGATTTTGGACAAACTCTTGATGAACCTTTGGCAGAACTTTATATTTTCGATTTTCTGTCGGATAAACGAAACGAAACCTACGCATACTATTTGAAGGATCTTGCGAAAAGCGATTATTACACCGGTCTAGGGGAAAGACTCCATTCCAAATATCCGAATGCTAGTTTTACAACCTTATATCAATCTGAAATCGAAACCGATTTGCAATTGGCCACACAAACTATAGGTTCTATTTCAAAATGGACATGGATTCTTGGTGGTCTTCTTGCGCTTTCGCTTCTTTTTAACCTTTTCTTGCTAACAAAGCAAAAAGTCAATCGTGAAAAGTTAAAAAATGGTGCAGTTGAAAAGCTAACATCACAAGAACAAAAGATTGTGGATGAAATTCTGAAAGACAAAACCAATAAGGAAATAGCCTCGGACCTTTTCATCAGTGTGAGTACGGTTAAAACCCATATCAATAATCTCTACAAAAAGTTGAATGTTTCGTCACGTGATGAAATCAAGCAAATTTTCTGATATGCAAAATCCACCTGGGGTCTAGTCCTTATTTCCATCCCATATATCCCTTTTTGAACACTTAATTTCAACAACTTTCGGATTCGAACCATAAATCCGAAAATTATGAATCCACTTATTTTGATTACCCTTTTACTTCTTGCTTTTTCAAATAGCAGCGCCCAAACGATTAATCAAGAGGTCAAACTCGAAAATGACCGAGTTTTTCTTTTAGGCCAAATAGACGAGAACGGACTGGCTTCTAATTCCTATCAAAATTGGTATAAACCCAACTATGAGGATTATCAGGTAGATACCAATAGTATTACATCGATTAAAAACGAACTATCAAAACATAAAATCTTAGTCTTCATGGGTACCTGGTGTGGCGATAGTAAACGCGAAGTTCCCCGATTCATCAAGATTCTTAAAGCGGCCGACTTTCCAATGGAAAACTTAAAAATGGTAGCAGTAGACGGAAGAAAGGACAACTATAAAAAAAGCCCCGCAGGCGAAGAATGGGGACTCAGCATTAAACGTGTACCTACTTTTATTTTCTATAAGGATGGAAAGGAAACTAACCGCATCATCGAAAGTCCGATTACCTCTTTGGAAGCAGATATAAAAGCCATAGTCAACAATGAATTATATACTCCGAACTACCCAACTTCATTGCATTTTGATTGAATAGAAAAGGGCTAGGTGGTTGGCGTACGTAGCTATAGGTCTAAGTACACAAAGTATTTTTTTGACTTCTCGTTTTGTGCTTCTCGCTTCCAATCCTATTTTCAAACCCATCCATTACAAAATAAATGCTCCGAAACCCTATATTTGCAGCCTTAAAACACTGCAAATGCAACTGTCGGAACAAGAAATCATTAGAAGAGAGAAATTGACCAAATTGCGGGAAATGGGCATCGACCCGTACCCTGCCGCTTTATATCCTGTGGATACTACTTCTAAGAGTGCCAAGGAAAATTATTCGGAAGGAAAAAAAGTCGTTATCTCCGGTAGATTAATGTCCCGCCGTATTCAAGGAAAGGCCTCTTTCGCCGAACTACAAGACAGTGAGGGCCGCATTCAGGTCTATTTCAATAGGGATGAAATTTGTACGGGAGAGGATAAGGCCCTGTACAACGAAGTGTATAAAAAACTGCTGGATATTGGGGATATCATCGGTATCGAAGGTGAACTTTTCACTACGCAAGTAGGTGAAAAAACCGTCATGGTCAAGAATTTTACGATTCTTTGTAAAACGTTACGTCCGTTGCCACTACCCAAGCAAGATGTGGACGGAAATGTATATGATGAATTCAACGACCCCGAATTGCGTTACCGTCAGCGCTATGTGGATCTAGTGGTGAATCCGCAAGTAAAGGAGACTTTTATCAAGCGTACAAAAATCACGAACAGCATTCGAAAGTTTTATAATGCCATGGGATATTTGGAGGTAGAAACTCCCATTTTACAACCCATTCCCGGTGGTGCCGCAGCACGACCCTTTTTGACGCATCACAATGCTTTGGATATTCCTTTGTATTTACGAATCGCCAACGAACTCTATCTCAAAAGATTAATTGTTGGTGGCTTCGACGGAGTCTATGAATTCTCAAAAGATTTCCGGAACGAGGGCATGGACCGCACCCACAATCCTGAGTTTACGGTCATGGAACTCTATGTCGCCTACAAAGATTACAACTGGATGATGGACACTACGGAGCAACTTCTCGAACAAGTTGCCATAGATGCCAACGGAACCTCAAAAGTAACCGTAGGCGAAAACGAAATCGAATTCAAGGCACCCTATGCCAGAATACCTATTCTAGAAGCCATTAAGATCCACACGGGTATCGATGTATCGAAAATGGAGGAACTCGAACTTCGCAAAACAGCTAAAAAATTGGGGCTCGAAGTAGACGAGACTATGGGTAAAGGAAAACTCATCGATGAAATTTTTGGAGAAAAATGTGAGCACCATTACATTCAACCAACCTTTATTATCGATTACCCAAAAGAGATGAGTCCGTTGACGAAAGAGCACCGTACAAACCCCGACCTGACAGAGCGTTTTGAATTAATGGTAAATGGAAAAGAAATTGCCAATGCCTATTCGGAGCTAAACGACCCCATTGAACAACGTGAACGTTTTGAAGAGCAATTGAAGCTTTCCGAAAAAGGCGATGACGAAGCGATGTTCATCGACCAAGATTTTCTACGAGCCTTGGAATATGGCATGCCTCCGACTTCCGGTATCGGCATTGGTATCGATCGTTTAGTAATGTTGTTGACCAATAATTCTTCCATTCAAGAAGTGCTGTTCTTCCCGCAGATGCGACCTGAGAAAAAGGCGGTTGAATTAAGTGAAGAAGCTAAAATGATTCTAGATATTCTCAAAAAAGCGGAGATAGTTGTGCTCAGTGATTTGAAGACACAATCCGGTCTATCAAATAAAAAGTGGGACAAATCAATCAAAGAATTGACTAAAAACAATATGGCCAAGGTCGAAAAGAATGACGATGGCCTTTTTGTAAAAATGACTTAGCCCAATTCCACTCACCGTGCTCAAAGGGAAAAATCTCTTTAAATTTATTGTTATCTTTCATAAGTCTATGAAATAGGTAATGATAAAATCCATCCAAAATAATATTCTTTTAGGTGCGCTAACCGTTGTACTCCTTTTTGGGCTTTCATGCCAAAACTCGGAGCGTGTAGATTTTAGCAGCCAAATCAAACCTATTCTCAACAACAAATGTATCACTTGCCATGGGGGGGTAAAAAAAAATGCTGGCTTCAGTTTACTTTTTGAGGAAGAGGCTTTTGCCAATACGGAATCGGGAAAGCCTGCCATAATACGAGGAGATGCATCTGGCAGTGAATTAATCAAAAGATTGCATGAGGATGATTTAGAACTTCGTATGCCCTATGAAAAACCACAACTATCCGAAGAAGAAATCGACTTACTAACCCGTTGGATAGATCAAGGGGCAGAATGGGGCGAGCATTGGGCGTATTCACTTCCCGAAAAAGTTGAAATTCCTTCGTTTACACAAGAGGCTAGTTTTGTATCTGCAGGCAATTACGACTTTATAAATAATGGCATTGATAATTTTATCTATGCCCGATTGCAAAGCGAGGGATTGCACCCTAATCCATCCGCAGACAAAAATACTATTGCTAGGAGACTAGCTCTGGATGTTACAGGGTTACCTCCTTCGGAAAAACTATTTCAAAGTTTCACATCGGGTGAACTAGATTATGAATCTCTTGTAGACAGTTTGCTGTCAAAATCAACTTATGGCGAAAAATGGGCAACTTGGTGGCTAGATTTGGCACGCTATGCTGATTCAAAAGGCTACGAAAAAGACATGGGCAGGTCCATTTGGCAATACCGTGATTGGGTCATTCGAACTTTCAATAATGACCTTCCATACGACAAATTTACTATGGAACAATTGGCAGGTGATCTTTTACCACAACCTTCGGTAGATCAATTGATCGCAACGGCCTTCCATCGAAATACCATGAACAACGACGAGGGCGGCACAGATGATGAAGAATATCGCATCGCCACGGTAATCGACCGCCTGAATACCACCTTTGAGGTTTGGCAGAGCACCACGATCGGTTGCGTGCAATGCCACAGCCACCCGTACGATCCGTTCAAACATGAGGAATATTACAACTTGATGGCATTCTTTAATAATACTAGGGACGAGGATACGCCAAGTGAATCTCCCGTGCTGAAATTCTACACCCCTGAACAGCAAAAAAATGTCGATTTGGTTTTGGATTGGGTTTCGAAAAAAGGTACTGCTGCACAATTGAATACCTACAAAAACTTTTTGCAGTTTACAGAACCTGTTTATAAATCACATTTTTTTAAAGAGTTCAATAACAGTGTTTATGATGATCACGCATCAGTAGTTTTTTGGGATGATGGCAATCTAATAATCGAAGATGCGTATACCAATAATGCCAGCTACGTCTATTTGAATTATAGATCACATTACGATGGTACTAAAATGACCATTCGCGAAAGCGATGCAGATGGGCCAATTTTGGCACAGTTCACCATAAACAAAGCGAAAAACAATACCACTTCACAATTTCCCTTGAAAAATATCGATAAAAAGACAGATATCTACATCGAAACCCAAAATGATGCGGTCGCTCCTGAAACGAACATTCTAAATGTCTATTGGGTGGGTTTCCTACCTGACATGCCAGGGAAAGACAAATCAGGTTTCACTGCCGTAAATACAACCTTTTTGAATGCTCTCAACGCCAAAACCGAAACCGTGCCAATCATGGCGGAGAATCCCGACTACATGAAACGCACCACACAGGTTTTTGACAGGGGAAGTTTTATGGTCAAAACCGATACCGTTGAACCTGCCACTCCCAAAAGTCTAAACGAATGGAATACCGATTGGTCGAAAGACCGTTTGGGACTTTCAAAATGGATCGTTAGTAAAAAGAATCCGCTAACGGCAAGAACTTTAGTCAATAGAGTTTGGCACCAAATCTACGGACAAGGATTGGTTTCAACCATTGAAGATATCGGTTCGCAGTCGGAACCACCTTCGCATCCGGCCTTACTGGATTGGCTTGCACTTCGTTTTATGAACGAACATAATTGGAGCATGAAGGCTCTCATCAAAGAAATCGTAATTTCAGGCACTTATCGACAAAGTTCTGAAAGTACGCCTGAAATGTACCAAATTGACCCCGAAAATGAACTGTATGCACGAGGCCCAAGAATTCGGTTGGGAGCCGAACAAATACGAGATCAGGCCTTAGCTGTTGCGGGACTTTTAAGCAGTAAAATGTACGGGCCCGGAGTAATGCCGCCCCAACCCGATGGCGTCTGGAAAACCGTTTATAACGATGCCCAATGGATAGAAAGTAAAGGTGAAGACCGCTACCGTAGAGGTGTTTACACCTATTTAAAACGTACGAGCCCTTACCCTTCGTTTTTGACTTTTGACGCTGGCAGCAGAGAAGTATGCACCATCAGAAGAACAGTAACCAATACCCCGTTGCAGGCTTTGGTTACTTTAAATGACCCGGTATATTTAGAAGCATCCTACCAACTGGCGAAAAATACGTTTCAAGCAGCAAATGTGGATGACAGTATTGCGCTTGCCTATGAAAAGGCAACACTTTCAGAGATTGAACCAACGACCTTAAGAGCTTTAAGGGAACTATACGAAAGTTCCCTAAATGAATTTACAGCGAATAAGGAAGCTGCTGAACTGTTCCTCCGTTTTGAAGAAAAACCAAATCCCGAATTAGGAGCCATGACAGTAGTTTCAAATGCCATTATGAACTTGGATGAATTTTTAACGAAAGCCTGATGGAAGAACTGATACAAAGATTACTTCAAGAAAAGCTTGCTCGAGATACACAGGTAAAAACCCGTAGGCACTTTATAAAGAATTGTGCCCAAGGTCTTGGTGGCCTAGCTCTTAGCTCGATTTTTGCAGGCTGTGATCCTTTAGGAAAACCCAAACAAACATCGCAAATATCATTTTCCGAGCGTGATTTAAATCCTCTGGCGACTCTCGCCCCTCCTTTTGGCCCAAAAGTAAAATCGGTTATTTATCTGCACATGGCAGGAGCACCTTCGCAATTGGAAATGTTCGACTATAAGCCCGCACTTCAAAAATTGAGCGGGCAAGATTGTCCACAATCTTTATTGGAAGGTAAGAAGTTCGCATTCATAAAAGGCACCCCCAAACTTTTAGGACCCCAAGCCGAATTCAAACAAGAAGGTGAATCAGGTAATTGGGTCTCAAACTTTATGCCCCATTTTAAAAAAGTCGTGGATGAAGTAGCTTTCCTAAAAGCGGTACATACCGATCAATTCAATCACGGCCCGGCACAACTTTTTATGCATACAGGGAGCGCCCGATTGGGGCGACCGAGCATTGGAGCATGGGCCACTTATGGCCTAGGCTCAGAAAACCAGAACCTACCCGGATTTGTTGTTTTGACTTCCGGAGGAAATACACCAGATGCCGGAAAAAGTGTTTGGGGAAGCGGATTTCTTCCCTCGGTATACCAAGGCGTGCAATGTCGCTCAGAAGGCGACCCGGTACTTTATATCGAAGACCCGGATGGTATTACCCGCGATTTGAAAAAGAGCACCATCGATGCCATCAATAAAATCAATAAAGAGGAATATGCAAAATACGCCGATCCTGAAATTCTGGCGCGTATCAATCAATATGAGATGGCATATCGCATGCAAATAGCCGTACCTGAGGTCATGAATATCAATTCGGAACCTGAGAACATCAAACAAATGTACGGAGTCGAACCAGGGAAAGAGTCTTTTGCGAACAATTGTTTATTGGCAAGAAAACTGGTTGAAGACGGCGTCCGGTTCGTACAGCTTTTTGATTGGGGTTGGGATACCCATGGAAATGTTAGAGAAGGATCTATTGATTTAGGACTCCGAAACAAATGCCGAGAAATAGATCGCCCCATTGCTGCTTTGATATTAGATTTAAAACGGAGAGGTCTTCTCGATGAAACCCTAATCGTTTGGGGAGGGGAATTTGGAAGGACACCCATGCAAGAAAATCGCGGCAACACTAAAATGGCCTATATGGGCCGCGACCATCACGGCGATGCGTTTACCATGTGGATGGCGGGTGGCGGAATTAAAAAAGGTGCCCTACACGGAAAAACAGATGATATTGGGTTCTCAGGAATTGAAGGTCAAGTATCTGTACACGATGTGCATGCGACAATCTTGCATTTATTAGGTTTTGACCACGAGCAATTCACCTATGAGTTTCAAGGACGTAATTTTAGACTAACAGATGTTGAGGGGCAAGTAATCAAGGAGATTTTAGCGTAAGCTCCAAGGCATCAAACTAAAACCTAACAAGGATAATAATTACCCAAACAAATAATGACAAAAAAACTAGTTCTTCTCTTTATATTAATCTCAACCCTAACCTCCTATTCCCAAAAACAAGGAAAACTCCAATTCTTTCAAACCGATTGGGGAAGGACACTTTCGTGGGATTCCTTCTGCGAAAAGACAAAAGCGGCAGGTTATGATGGCCTAGAAACTTGGTTTCCTTCAGACAAGAAAAGTCAAGCCGAATTAAAAGCGGCCTTAGAAAAGTATAATCTGAAAGTCGGCTTTTTGAACGGCACCGATAAATCACTTCCTTTTGAAGAAAGCCTTAAAAGCTATACCGAACATTTCAAGACCCTAATTGCATGGAATCCCGCTTATATTAATTGCCATACAGGTAGCGATTTTTTAACTTTTGAGCAGAATAAAGCCTTTATTGATTCGGCCAATAAAATCGCAAAGCAAAATAACATTCCCATTTATCATGAAACCCATCGTGGGCGATTTAGCTACAACCTTCCGGATACCAAAAAATATGTACAAGCGATTCCCGATTTGAAAATGACCTTGGATATTAGCCATTGGATGGTTGTTCACGAATCTCTGTTGGAAAATCAAGACGTGGAATTGCAAGAAGTATTGGACCGTTCACATCATATCCATGCTAGAGTGGGCCATGCCGAAAGTCCGCAAGTAAACGACCCAGAAGCTCCGGAGTGGAAAAAATCCGTTGATCGTCATCTAGACCTCTGGGAAAAAGTAATCCGTCAGAAATGGGAAAAGCAAGAGATGTTTACTATTACTACTGAATTCGGCCCTGCGGATTATATGCCAACTTTACCCTACACGAAAGTCCCTGTGGCTGACCAATGGAAAGCCAACCTCTATATGATGAAAGTGCTGAAAGAACGTTTGAACATTGAATAGAAAATATGGATGTTCTAAAACAGCTACTAGGAAGACTGCACCCGCTAATCGTTCACCTGCCCATTGGGTTTATTATTCTAGGACTCTTATTGCAATGGTACGATCGAAAAAGATTGACGTATCAAAACGTGATTCCCCTAATTTATTTGTGGGCTGGAATTAGTGCTACCTTAGCGTGTATAACGGGTTATCTTCAGTATTTGGGCGAGGGTTATGCCTTTGATACTATAAAATGGCATCTATGGTCAGGAATTGCCACGGCCTTGTTTTCGTTTTTGATGTACGCCAAATTCAAAACATTTTCGGAGAAGTATTTTCTTGCCAAAATCCCTCTAGCCGCACTTTCCGTAATTTTCTTTCTACTGATTTCTTTTACAGGTCACCAAGGCGGAAATATTACCCATGGGGAAGATTATCTGGTTGAACCCTTACCGAATTCTGTGAAATCTGCATTGGGTTTTGAGACTTTTGAAGAGAAAGAAATCGCTTTGAACGAAGAGAATTGGGAAAATGCATTAATCTATGAAGATGTTGTCAAACCTATATTAAATAACAAATGTGTCAGTTGCCATAATCCAAAGAAAACAAAAGGGGAATTACTATTGCATAACCCTGAAGGGATTCTAAAGGGAGGCGAAAATGGCGAGGTACTTATCGCTAACAATGCTTCTAAAAGCGAAATTTTCAGCCGAATGAATTTACCAATGGAAGACGACGACCATATGCCCCCAGAAGGAAAAACCCAACCTTCAAAAGAAGAAATTCGACTAGTAGGCGCATGGATAGATGCAGGTCATCCTTTTGAGGGCACTATCAAAGAAATTGGGCTGCCCCAAGAGCTATTTTTATCTTTTTTTCCAAAAAACGAAGAAAAAGACCATCCAGATATGGAGATTGCAGTGGCTTCGAAAGACAGTATTCTAGCGATTGAAAAGATAGGGGTACACGTGGATTTAATCAGTAAGGCCTCCAACTTTTTGAGTGTTTCCTGTGTCAACAAACCTTCTTTTTCGGATTCGGATTTTGAATCACTCCTTTCTATTAAAAATCAAATCGCAAAACTGGATCTAGGTGGTACACAAGTGACCGATTCCATTTTTGCCAAACTAGCTACACTCCCCAATTTAACCATACTGAAATTGGATAATAGCGTGATTACGGGAAGTACGATCGATGAAATTTCGTCTTTAGAACATTTGAAATCCATCAATTTAATCGGTACGGAGTTTGAAACTTCCAATTTGGAAAAATTAGCGGATTTTAAAAACCTTCGGAAGGTTTATGTGTACGGTTCGAAGGTAAATCCTGAAAATATAGTGACTTTTAAAGAGGGAGAAATCCATGTTGATTATGGAAATTATGAACTGCCGCCTTTAGCTTCTGACTCTATTGTTTACTGACTCAGGTTATTATTTAAACGTAAAGATCACAAGGAATTTATGGAAGGAGACGCAAAGTCATACCGGAATAAATTCTTTGTTCTCCTTATGATTAGGTCTTCTCAAGCCTCAACATTTAATTTCCAAATCAAAAAGAAAAAACATAGCTTAGAGCCAGCAACTACCAACTATGCACTTCAGTAAAAAACTAGGCCTGTTTCTCGGTCCGATTTTATTCTTCATCATTTTAGGCTTGCCTTTCGAATTAGTTTCCGAACAGGGGGATAAGGTAATCGCAGTAGCGGCTTGGATGATTGTCTGGTGGATTACCGAAGCGGTTTCCATTTCAGTTTCGGCCTTATTGCCCTTGCTTCTATTTCCGTTGCTCAAGGTGATGCCCATTGCCGACGTTGGTGCTAATTACGGCAGCCCTATTGTTTTTCTTTTTTTTGGTGGTTTCGTAATGGCACTGGCATTAGAAAAAGTAAACCTTCATCGCCGAATCGCCCTGAACATCATCAGATTGACTGGAACGACCCCGAACAAGGTCGTATTGGGTTTTATGATCGCGACTGCAGCACTCAGCATGTGGATCAGTAATACGGCTACTACAGTGGTAATGTTACCAATTGCAATGTCGGTTATCGGTCTGTTGGTTAACGACGAAGACGGATTTACGAAAAGTGACCAGAATTTCGCATTAAGTGTCATGCTAGGTATTGCCTTTTCCGCAAATGCGGGCGGAGTTGCCACGGTCATCGGTACTCCGCCCAATATGGTCATGGTCGGCCTTTTGGAAAATGAGTACAACATTGAAATTTCCTTTTTTAAATGGATGCTACTCGGTATCCCTTTTTCGTTTACCATGATTGCCATTAGCTATTTTGTTTTGACCCGATGGATGTTCCCTAACCGACAATTGAAATTCTCGGCTTCCAAAGAGGTAATAAATGACGAACTAACGAAGCTCGGACCCATGTCAGGGAAAGAGAAAATGGTTTTGGTGATTTTTGCGGTGACCGTTTCCCTTTGGATTTTTAGGGCCTTGATCAATGATATTTTTCCAAATCTCAAATTGAACGATACCATGATCAGCATTTTTGCTGCTGTAGCACTTTTTGCATTGCCCTATAATCTTAAAAAGGGAGATTTTCTTATCGTATGGCAAGACACCTCCAGATTGGCTTGGGGTATTTTAATTCTTTTCGGCGGGGGACTCGCCTTAGCAAAAGGAATGTCCGTCAGCGGTATTGTAGACCTTGTCGCGAATACGATTGCGGCCAGCGATATTTCGATATTGTTAATGGCCAGTCTTTTGATTTTTCTAATGCTTTTTATGACAGAAATAATGAGCAATGTTGCACTCGTTGCCGTGCTTGCCCCAGTTGTAGCGGGTATCGCTATTGGTTTGGAAATTCCGATACTTTATTTACTTATTCCCGTTACCATCGCTAGTAGTTGTGCTTTTATGCTACCCATGGCTACACCACCAAATGCCATTGTATTTGCTAGCGGTTATGTCAAAGTACACGAAATGGCCCGTGTTGGGATTATCCTGAATCTTATCGCGGTTGTTATATTGATACTGGTTTTTCAATTTGTACTTCCAATTTTATTCTAAAATTAACTGGTATTACAATCTTAACATGTCTAAGAGGTAACATATCGAATAAAGGAGATACCTAATCTGAAGACATTTGATTTTTTAGTATTTTTAAAACTTTTGGTCAAACTATCCCCGAAATCATTGATTTCATTTTTGCATTATTTTAAATCACGCTTATGAAAAAGATTCTATTTGCCTTAATTGCCTTCGTACTGTTCAGTAGTCACGTTATGTACCTTAAGTTGGACTCCTATTTTTTGGAGCCAGATACAAAAGCAACCATTCAATTATTTAACGGCACCTTCGATAAGAGTGAAAATGTGATTACCCGCGACCGCATGCTCGACGCGAGTTTACTAGGTAATGGTCAACGCATAAAAGTAGCTGACTCGCAATGGACTGAAAAAGATAGCGTTACCCTTTTAAATTTCCAAGCCGGAGCTGCAGGTACTTGGGTCGCCGGAATTTCAACAGCCCCCCGCTCCATCGAAATGGACGCTGAAGCGTTCAATACCTATCTGGAACATGAAGGGATATTGGATATGTTGACTTTCCGTAAAGAAAACGATGAACTCGAAGATGCCGCCGTAGAAAAATATTCCAAACACGTAAAAACCATTTTTCAGGTCGGGAATAAAAGAACTAACGATTGGGAGACAGCTTTAGGATATCCGATTGAATTTGTACCACTTGACAATCCATATGATTTGAATACAGGTGACAGTATACGTGTCAAGCTCCTTTTTAATGGCGAACCGTTGGCAAACCAATTGGTCTATGCAGATTACAAAGCACCAGAAGATGCACATACCCATGATGATGCAGAAGCCGAGGACGGCCACAGCCATGATGAAGAAACGGAACATAGTCATGAACCAAAAAGTGAAAGTGGGCACATTAACCAAGGAGAAAAAGTCAAAAACGAACATTCACATACTGATGAAGCAAGCCATAGCCATGACGATGGCACAACGGAGCATAGTCATGATGACAACGTGGAGCATAGCCATAGTCATGACAATGAACCCGAAAGCACACACAGTCATAAAGAAACTGACGAAGAAGGCCACACTCATGACGATACCAACGAAGAGGGCCATAGCCATGTAGGCACTACAGAAAAAGAGCACAGTCACGATTCGGGCGAAACGGCGCCCCACCAACATACATCCGGCCAACAACTTCGTTCGAATGCGGACGGAATTGTTACCGCAAAGCTAACCGCTGACGGAATTTGGTATTTACAAACCATTCACCTGGTCAAGACGGAGGAAGAAGGATTCACTCACGAGTCAAATTGGACTACCCTAACCTTTGAGGTAGTACATGCCCATGGTGCGGACACGCACACCCACGAAAATGAGGAAGAAGGTGGAATTCCATCGTATGTGTATTGGATTGGAAGTCTGTTGTTGGTGGGTCTATTGTTTTTCTGGTTTAATAGAAAGAAGTAAATGACGAACTCGGCCAAGAAAATTCTAATCAGTTCCTCTTTTATATTGTTTCCTTTTGCCCTTTTGGCGCACGGAGTCAGTTCGGGAGACCAAGAAATCTTGAACAATGGTGGACTCTTATCGTATATCTATGTAGGTGCAAAACACATGGTCACGGGGTACGATCATTTGTTGTTTTTAGCAGGAGTAATCTTTTACTTGAAGAGCTTTAAGGATATTGTACGTTTCATTACCGTATTCACTATCGGACACAGCATTACCCTCATTGGAGCGACCTATTTGGGTATTCAAGCAAATGAACACTTAGTTGACGCCGTGATAGCTTTAAGCGTACTTTATAAAGGATTTGAAAACCTAGGGGGATTCGAAAAGTACTTGAAAGTTAAATCGCCGAATCTTTTACCGATGGTTTTCATTTTTGGTTTGATTCATGGCTTCGGCTTATCAACAAGATTACAGTCGTTCGAAGTTGGGAGCTCTCAGTTTCTTGCAAAAATAGTGAGTTTCAACATTGGTGTGGAACTGGGTCAGATTTTAGCCTTGATTCCTATTGTCTTTGTCATTACCAAATGGCAAACGAAGAACAGTTACAATGCTTTTTACAAGGCGGCCAACTTTTATCTGGTCATTGCCGGTATAGGACTATTTATCTATCAAATGTATGGTTATTTCTATGGACATTGATGTTTACTCTTCGTAAAGAACTATCCCAAACTTGCTCAATTCAATGTATAAAAAAGACCCCTATTAAAGAGGCCTTTTTAATTAAGTTATATACTGTGTTAGTCTTATTTTGCGTAGGCGTTAAAACCTTTGGGTAAATACTTTTTAGAATCGATAGTTAATTCAAATGAATCGTTCTCGTCAATATAGTTAATACCTTCTATTCCGTTAGGATTAGCGTAGGCATCGAAGCCTACAGGTAAATATTTCGAGGTAGCGATATCATTGTCGTTTTCTTCTTCGATGAATTCAATACTGTTCAAATCTACGTATTGCTTGTATGGATCAAAATCTTCCGGTAAGTAATCCGCTACATCGAAACCTAGGTTGATTTCAACTTCTTCTTGTATATAAGTAATCGAGTTTATATCAAACTCTTCTCTTTCCGTTTCAGGGTCTGCAGCGAAAACTCCCTTCGCAAATGATAGGCCCATTATGATAGCTAAAGCTAAATTCTTTTTGTTCATATCGTTTTTCGATTATATATGAGGTATTATAACGCTGTTTTGTATAGTTATTGCCTTCTTACTTAAAGTGCTAATTGCTTGGTTTTCAACAAAATTGAACACTTTTGAATGAAACCAAAACAACCATTGTCAAATTCATAATTTAACATTTGATTTCTTAAGAATTTGGTAGTAGGACACTTGAATTTTTGTGAGGATTAATTTTAGATTTTTCGATGAACTACGAAATGATAGGCTGTTTATCGATGGTTTTCTGGCAATCGTATGAAACTGTCCTAGAAATAAACGCCGCTAATCTGAAGAGTCGATCAATTACTATTTTCATTTTACTTAAAAAGTCATTTAAAATTAGATTTCATTAAAAAAATAAAGCCGCAAACACCAACCACAGTATGCGACTTTATCCTTGACTAATTCGATCCCGACTAGTGTCGGGACACTAAATGAAAATTCTCTACTTATAAGACTGACCAGAATCAAAAATGTTACAGTTATAACCAAAATTTCTCCAAATTGAACACTCACTTATCATTACATAAGTGTAAACAAAATCTCAAAAACCATTTTAGGTATTGTTTTACACGTGTATAATCGGCTTAAATAAAGTAGAATTCACGGGCTATTAAAACACATAATTTATGGACCTCTCGATAAAGTGAAATGAAAATCCGATGAAGTAAAACACTATTCAACAGGCTAGGGTATTTTGACATCGCAAAGAGCCCATTTCGCAACAATCGGCTTTTTCGCACCTAAATCCGAAGTAGATTAGCTTCAGAATTAAAAACGAAATCATCATGTCATATAAAGTAAAAAGTTCCCTGTATTTCGCAAGTCTTTTACTTGCAGTAATAACCTACTATAATATTACAACTAAAGCTGCTATTCAAAATACAGAGTTGGCGGAAAACACAATAGAACAAGTTTCAACAGATAAAACATTACACTAGAAAATATTTTGAGCACCTTTTAAGTCCTCCAAAAACCTTGAAAGTGCCCACCTTGAAAATACCTACTTGCCTAAAACGGCATCCACTTCCCCAAGTGAATGCCGTTTTTGTTTTGCCAGACTTACAAACGATAATTAACGAGTCCTCCTTTTTTTAAGGGGAGGTATTTAAATCATAAGCGTTAGGCAGAGTTGAAACCGGATGCTTAGGTTTTGAAGCTTTCATGATGGAAACCCGAAATGGCTTATGCTTCAATTTTAAACTCCCACCCTCCGTTAAAATTTTCACAATAGTATAAATGCATTTAAACCAATTTAAGATTGGAAAGTCATAGCTGTGGAAATCATTAAAACCATAAACATGAAAAAAGTACTATTGATAGTAACGCTCTTGGTCGGTTTTACCGCCATGGCGCAAAGAGGACCCCACGGAAGTGACAGGGGAACGAAAGACCTGACCCCTGAACAAATGGCGACCCTACAGACAAAGAAAATGACCTTGGCTTTAGACCTTACTGAGGCACAACAGGAAAAAGTAAAAGCCCTTCACTTAGAAAATGCAAAAATGCGCAAAGCCAAAATGGAAGAACGCAAGGCACAAAAAGAAGACGGTGAGAAAAAACCCACTGCTGAAGAGCGTTACGCCAGGTCCAATGACAGACTCGATCATCAAATAGCCCATAAAGCTGAGATGAAGAACATTCTATCTAGCGAACAATACGAGAAGTGGCAAAAAATGCAACACCGTAGCGGTAAGCATCGCAAAGGTAAAAAAGGGAAGGGCCAAGGTAATCACGGAAAAAACAAAGAGGAATAGTTTTAGGTTGGTTGGTAGTTTGAAAAAGAGCCGCACTTTAGAGTGCGGCTCTTTTGTATTCCATCCATAAATATTTAAAAATAAGGGATAATAGTTGCTAATCGTCTAAAACTTTTATGGGATTTGTAAAATGCTACCTACTACTATGATGCTTTTTATACGAAAATATAAAACGAACAAAATAGTAATGAATTAAACTTATTGAAAATAGAGAAATCGATGACACTAGAAATAGTTGTGAACAAGGGAAAGCCCCTATTTGACATGGCAAGGAAAAGTTATAAGCATCTATCCCAATTGGCAAAGTCCACAAATTAATTGTTCTCAAATACGCTTTAATGTTAAAGTTTTGATTTTAACTAAACAATTGTTTAGTTTTATAATGTGCCTAGACATAAGAAATATGATGAAGATATAGTAACCGATAAAGCAATGCGCCTTTTTTGGCGCAATGGTTACCATACAACCTCCACTAGAATGCTAGAAAAAGAGATGGGAATTAACCTATTTTCTATCTATTCTAGTTTTCAAAATAAAGACGGTGTATTTCTAGCCAGCGTGAAGTGCTATAAAGATCTTATTAGAAAACAGTTATTAATTCCGTTAGCAAAAAAGCCAAAAACTATTACTACACTAAAAGGATTCTTCTACGATTTTTTAAATTTTACGAAAGAGCAAAAAACATATAAAGGCTGTCTACTTATTAATACGGCCAATGAGTTAGGTACTGATATGACCGAAAGCATAGCCAAAGAAATTAGTTCGTTTGCTGAAGAAATAAGAGAACATATTTCTTCGATCTTATGTGAAACTAATACAAAAACCGAAGCGGAATTAACCAGACAGACTAACTATATTTTCGTGGCTTTACAAGGTGTTTCATTAACAGCAAAGGCCTTAGACAAAGCACAAATAGACGATTATATTGAAATGACCTTTTTAGGCATCTAATTTTTTTTTAATAATTTCTAAACATTTGTTTAGTTATACACTCTTGAACTATGACGAATTTAAAAACCTTTTTTACAATCAATGCTACTATGTTTATTCCTTTTGGCATCGGAATGTTATTTATGCCTTCCATCTTATTCGGTATGCTAGATGTAAATCTAGATGGTGATGGCTTGCTCATGGCAAGCACGGTAGGCTCCATGTTATTATCCTTTGGGATTATTTGTTTCATAGCACGAGGCATTGAAGGACCTTCTATGGAACTTCAAGCAATTTTGCTCGGCAACCTTTCTTTTCATGCTATTGATAGTGTATTAACTTTTAAAGGCGCTTTTACCGGAGTGATGAATAACCTTGGTTATGTATTCTCCATAATGCACCTACTATTTGCTATAGGATTCTTGTTTTTCTATCTAAAACTCAAGCCCACTAAAGCGGCTGCTAAGAATTAATCTTAAAATATATAATTATGAAACACAATGAACAAAAACTAGAACTGGACTTCCAAACCGTGGAAAGTGCGCATCAAATCTCCAGTGAAATATTAGACAATACTATTAAAGGATTAGGTTTTGCTCCTAACCTATATTCATTAATGGCAAATAATCCGGCCCTGTTAGATGCGTATACACATACCTACAATACGTTTCGTAACAACAGCGGTTTGAATGGCGTTGAACAAGAAGTTGTATTCTTATCCGCAGCCACAGAAAACGAATGCCATTATTGCGTTGCTGCACATAGTTTCGTCGCGGATAACATGACCCATGTGCCAGAAGAAATCACCGAGGCTATAAGAAATAGAACAGAAATCAAGGACCAAAAACTTAAGGCTTTAAGCAATTTCACAAAAGCTATGGTAAAAGAGCGCGGTTGGATAAGCAAAGACCAAGTCGAAGAATTCCTAAATAACGGTTACACCAAGAATGATGTACTTGCGGTCATAACAGGCATTGGTGCAAAGACCATGAGTAATTATTTCAATCATATTATGTACACGCCCTTAGATGATGCTTTTAAGGAAAGTGCCTGGAAAACAAACACTTAATATATTTTTTAACCAGTATCTAAACGTTTGTTTAGATAAAATTCAATAATAATGAAAACATACTTAATTATACTATTATGCCTAACCTTCTCTGAAGGTTTCGCGGCAGAGGTCAATTATACAATCCATGGCGATGGCGAAAAAAAAGTCATTGTCTTACACAGTTGGATGGATGATTATGAAAGTTGGAAGCCCATAATTCCACATCTTGATTTGCAACAACATGCTTATGCCTTTATGGATTTAAGAGGTTATGCAAAATCAAAACATATCAAAGGACAATATACAAGTGACGAAATAGCTAATGACATTTTCAAGGTTGCCGATGCCTTGGGCTGGAAAGAATTTTATTTAGTCGGTCATTCTATGTCAGGCATGGCCGTACAAAAAGCAGCATTGCTTGATACGTCATCTCGAATAAAAAAAATCGTGGCTGTTACACCCGTTTCTTCTGCAGGGTTTCCAGTTGATGATGAAACAATGAAGTTTTTTAAAGCTATCGTACAAAATGAGGAAGTTTCAAATAAGGCGTTTAGGGCTTTTACAAGCAATCGGTTATCAGGAACATGGTATATGAATCGTTCAAAAAGGCATGTAGAAGTGACAGATGCACAAGCGCAATTGGCCTATATAAAGATGTGGTCTGAAGAAAATTTTGCGGACAGAATGAGAACGGTTAAGACACCTTTTTTGGTTTTATCCGGGCAATACGATCATCCCGGTTTTATACAGGATAAACAGAAGAAAGCTTTTGAAGGTATGGAGCATGTAATATTCATTGATATAGAAAACTCAGGTCACTTCCCCATGCAAGAGACTCCTATTTTTTTAGCTGCAACCATTGAAGCATTTATAAATGAGTAGATAACAACACAAAGGACATTATAGCCACTAGTTTGGTGCTTCAAAATTGTCAAACACTGAAAATTTAAATTGAATCATTATGGAATCCGTTTTTTATCAAAACACAACGTATTGGGTATTACTTGTTGATATGATCGTGGCGGTAGCAACGCTATGGCTATTCTGGAAAGGCAGAGCCAATACAAGAACATTATGGACCGTAGGTGTCGTTTTTATAGTTGCTATTTTAGGCATGCATTGGTTATTTGGTGGTCAAAATCTCTTGCCTTCTAATCTCAGTGGTATTTGGTTTTATACAATCATTTTAATAGGTGCCGCTCTTGTTGTTTTAATTCTAGAGCTATCTTCAATGAAAATAATGGACAACCTTTCTCAAGAACATCTGCAAATTGTGCAAGGGTTACGCGTTTTTGTAGGTGGAGGGTTTCTAATGGAAGGTGTGCTAAATGTAATTCCAGGTTGGTTTAGTATTTTAGACGGCTTTCTTCATATTGCTTCTGGTTTCTTGGCCTTGCTATCGGCTATCGGCTTTTCGAACAACTGGAAGGAAAGTAGGCCCCTGTTATGGCTAGCCAACATGGTAGGGATTACAGATATACTCGTTATTGTAACCGGAATATGTTTCTTGGCATGGGATGATTTAGGGCCTTATCACAATATGAACTATGTTGTTTTTGGAGCTGGCCCCATACTACTTTGGCTTCACTACAATTCTATTAAGAAAATTCTTTTCAAATAGGAACTAGAAAATTTGTTCCACTATATACTTAATTTAAAAGCAGTATTTCAAGCTTATCCTTGCAAAATAAGAAGTTAATCTACCTAATTTATGATGACCCTTATTCCTAAAAGCTACCTGAAAAATGCTTTCTTATTAGAAAAATCTCGATTTAAGAAGAGAATTTAATATTGAATGGTTCGAAATATGTGCAGTATTCTTTTCAACCTTTATTTACCCTATATTTAAGGATAAATAAAAGCGTTAGTAGCAAATTTCAAAAGACCAGCTTTGAGGAACCAATTAGTCATTTTTGTTATTTTATTTTGTCTTATGGGTATTTTGTGCTCAGCACAAAAAACTGAATTTAAAACCAGTGGTCGCCTTATTCTAGGCACGTACCAAGAACGCACAGCATCAGTGGCCAGCGGTGATATCGATGGTGATGGAGATATTGATGTTTTAGTAGCCAATGGAAGACACTGGCCTGGTCAAAACCGGATTTTTATAAACGATGGAAGAGGTATTTTTACGGTAGAGCAAGAATTAGGGACTAAAAAGGAAACAACCTATGCAACGGAGTTAGCAGATTTGGACAATGATGGCGACCTTGATATTGCAGTTGGTAATGATATGGCTCCCAATGCACTTTTTTTAAATGATGGACAGGGTAATTTTACTCCTCATGGTTCCTTTGGAGCAACCTATGCCCCAACGCGAAATCTTACTTTGGCAGACTTAAATCAGGACGGCGCTATTGATATATTGATTACCAATCGCGGCCGACCCAATGAGATTTGCTTGAATGATGGCGACGGTAATTTTCAAGAAACCATGAGTTTCGGAAATTCCGATGATTCGACTATCGATGTAGAAGCTGCGGACATTGATGGGGACAATGACATAGATCTGATTTTAGCAAACAGAGATGGGCAACCCAACTATGTATATCTGAACGATGGTAAACTCGGTTTTAAATCGAAAATCGCATTTGGCACAGGCAGCGATGAAACCCGCTCCGTTGGAATAGGAGACCTTAACGGTGATGGGCTATCAGATATTATCACCGCTAATATTGGAGAACCCAATGTCATCTATTTTGGAAATCATGAGAATCCGTTTCAAAAATCGGTAATTTTTGACTCCACGGAAGCAGAAAGCTATGCTGTTTCTTTGGCTGATCTTGATGGAGACAGCGATATTGACATTATTATCGGAAATTCGGAAAGTCCAAATTTTGTGTATTTCAATAGTGAAAACGGTCAGCAGTGGCAGGGACGACCACTGAACGAGGAAGCTTTTGACACCTATGATATTATCACCGCTGATTTAAACAATGATGGTTTTCCAGACATAATAGAAGCAAACTCAGACGAAATCAATCGCTATTATTTTAACCGACTAAAAAAATAGAAAAAACCTGAAAAGCTCAATTATGAAGACTATCAGAAAACATACGCATTCTATCCAAACCAGTATTTTCAGCGTCCTGTTTCTTTTAATCTTTTTCGCTTCCCAAGTAGCAAGTTCCCAAAACGAGCCGCTACAATTGAAATATTTTGGTACGGCCGGGTGGGAGATTTCAGATGGAAACATCACGGTTTTGATCGATCCTTATATTACCAGAATGAAATTAGGTACGGGGCCAGGAGTCAGTGCTGAAGACACTCGAAAAACAGTACTACGTTCTGATATCTTTGTTTCAGACACTTTGTTAATCGATAGTTTAATTTCCAAAGCTGATTTTATATTGGTGCATCATTCGCATTTTGACCATTTAGCGGATGTGCCCTATATCGCTAAAAAAACGGGAGCCAAAGTTATTGGTACCGAAACTACACGCAATATTCTTCGTGGGTATGGTATACCTGAAGCGCAATTATATCCTGTCAAGGGTGGAGAAGACTATCAGTTCGAGAATTTTTCGGTTCAAGTCATTCCATCTATACATTCCGCTTTGAACGACAAACATTATATCGATTCGCGAACCTATACCGAAACTCCGGAAACGCCGTTGAAAGTATCGGAATTTGTTGAAGGAGGTTCATTGATGTTTTTGGCACGCTTTGCCAAACACAACGTACTGACCATGGCATCAATGAACTTTGTGGAACGTGAATTGGTCGGGCAAAAACCTGATATTTTGTTGGCCGGAGTTAACCGATCGCAGTTAGGACTCTACAAGTATAATGAACGCTTATTAGCCGTAACCAATTATCCGAAAATAATCATACCAACACATTGGGATAATTTTCGTTTGCCTTATGGATTTTCACAACAAAGTGGTGTGGAGCAAAAACTGATTCCCTTTCAAGAGGATGTAAAAAGACTTTCGCCTGATTCAAAAGTGATTATTCCCGAACATTTGGGAGTGATTACAATTGACTAGACTTAACTAGCAATACTGCTTGTAAAGGTATCTTTAACGGATAAAATTCTTCTCATTTCCAGTACTCTCGACATGGCTCTATTAATTTTTGGAGCGGTCAGCGGCTTCTGTATAAAATCGATGGCACCATTTATATAAGCATGTAACTCGAATGACGCCCGAGTAGAGTTGATAATAACCTCAACGGAATCTTTGAATAATTTTTGAAGTGAGAATCCGTCTATTTCGGGCATTTCTACATCCAAAAGTACAACGTCAACATCTTGATGATTCGCCGCTTGTAATCCTAAAAAAGGATCGGAATAGGTGCCGAGCAAATTTAAATGTTCGTTCTTCTTAATTAGCTTTGAGGATAGTGCGAGTTGCACAAGACTATCATCGATAACAATAACATTTAGTTTCATAGGACGTGTTGTTCTTGTTTGGTACTATGATAACTCGATGTATAGGTGAAAACTTACGATAAATTGTTGAATCGCACATATTTCCGACGAAATACCCGTTTAAAGCTAGCAATCAAGAAGTGACCCTTTAAAAAATAGCGTCTACCGCCGCGATAGTCTCATCCAAGTCGGCATAACTAAGCGCATCGTTCAAGAAATAGCTTTCGAAAGCACTTGGCGGAAGGTAAATACCCTTTTCGAGCATTCCGTGAAAGTACTTTTTAAACGAATCGTTGTTTCCTTTTGCAGAAGTGGCAAAGTCTACAACTGGCTCATCTGTAAAATGCAATGAAATCATGCTGCCAAAGCGATTGATTTGATAGGGAATATCTTTTCTTCGCAAAACGTTATCAAAACCTTCGTGCAAATGTTCCGCCTTATCGGCCAAACTTTCGAAGACTTCCGGTCGGTTGTTCAATTCCGTCAGCATTGCAAGGCCAGCACTCATAGCAAGAGGATTTCCGCTTAAAGTGCCTGCTTGGTAAACAGGACCGTTGGGAGCTAAATGATCCATGATTTCGGTTCTTGCAGCAAAAGCTCCCACAGGGAGGCCTCCTCCAATTACTTTTCCGAACATCACGATATCCGCATTTATACCTAAAACTTCTTGCGCGCCACCTTTTCCTAATCGGAATCCGGTCATAACCTCATCGAATAATAAAAGAACACCTTCTCGGTTACAAAGTTCTCGTAAGCCATGAATAAATTCATCCTTGGGAATAATACAACCCATATTGCCCGCAACGGGTTCAATGATGATCGCAGCGATTTCACCTTTGTTGGCTTCAACCAGTTTTTGAACTCCTTCCAAATCATTGTAATCGGACAAAAGCGTATCCTTGGCAGTTCCTTGAGTTACACCAGGACTATTAGGACTCCCAAAAGTGACCGCTCCACTACCCGCTTGAATCAAAAAAGAATCGGAATGGCCGTGATAGCAACCAGCAAATTTGATGATTTTGTCTTTTCCGGTATATCCTCGTGCCAAACGAACGGCACTCATACAGGCCTCTGTACCACTATTTACAAAACGGATTTTATCAATATTCGGCACCATGGAAACCGCCAGTTTCGCCAATTCGGTTTCAATTTCCGTAGGCATTCCGAAAGAAGTCCCTTTTTTCGCCTTTTCGATGACAGCATTGATGACTGGGTCATAGGCATGCCCCAAGATCAAAGGGCCCCAAGAGGCAATATAATCGATCAATCGATTACCATCTTCATCGTAGAGATAGGCGCCTTTGGCTTCTTTAACAAAGATGGGGTTTCCCCCTACTGCTTTAAAAGCTCTCACGGGAGAATTCACTCCACCCGGAATGTATTTTTTCGCCTCTTGAAATAGAGCACTACTTCTTTGATACAGCATTAGTTATTGAAATTTTCAGTCTTTACCGTAAGCTTTTGACCCACCTTGATTGAGTTATCATAGAGATAATTCCAGCGTTTTATGTCATCTACGGATACAGCATATTTTCTGGAAATCGAATATAGCGTATCCCCTTCTTTCACTATGTGCTTATCGACCGAGGGCTTTCTTACGGCAACTTCCTTGGCCTTCACTTTTCGGCCATAATCATCGCCGAGAACATTACGGTCGTACTTGTAAAGCTCATGAGTTTCTATCAGACTGATCAATTTGTTGGGATAACGTTTGTCAGTGGCATAACCAGCTTTCTTCAGTCCGTAGGCCCATTTTTTATAATCGTCCTTTCGCAGTTCAAAAAGAGAACCGTAGCGAGAACGATTTTTTAAAAAGAGACTATGATCGCGGTACGAATACATCGGATGGTTGTATTTTCGAAAGCACTCCCCTTTTTCGTCATCATCATGAAAATCATAATCACCCTGCCAACCGGTATGGCATTTGATTCCGAAATGGTTATTGGTTTTGAGGGCGAGTTCGCCTTTGCCAAACCCGCTTTCCAGCAGGCCCTGGGCCAAAGTAATACTAGCAGGAATGCCGAAGGCTTTCATCTCTAACTGTGCAACTTCCGAGAAGGTCTGCACATATTCGGTAATTGAACCAATTTCAAATCGAACAAATTTACCGGTATCTTCAGGAAGTACATACAGCCCACCATCATCGACCTTTTTTTCAGTTACATCCTTTTTAGGAGTAGATACCGCACGTTCATTTCCGCTGCCGTAGGTGACACGCTGTTTGACTTTACAACCAATTAAAAAAGTGCCTAAAACCGCAATTAAAGCCAGTCGTCTTATCATATTTGAATCAGGGGTAAGTTTTTCTTTTTCAATTTTAGGTTCATTCCAACTATACTTTGAAGTCCTCCAGTATGAATGGCCAAAATCTTGGTTTTCGGTCGAAAGTGGTCTTTTTTGACCATATCCAAAATACCATACAGCAGCTTCCCGGTATAAATCGGGTCCAAAGGAATTTGGGTTTTACTTTTAAACTCATTTATGAAATCAATGAGCTCTAATGTAACCTTTGCGTACCCACCAAAATGATAATCGGTTTGCAATTGCCAATTTTCCTTATGGGCAAATTTACGAATATCTTCCTTTAAAAAATCCCCTTTTAATGCAGGAAAGCCTAAAACACGCTGTTTGTCGCCCGCCGAATTGCTAATTCCTGCAATTGTACCCCCTGTTCCAATGGAAGTACAAATCACATCAAAATGACTATCGTCAGCCGTAAGTATTTCTTCACATCCCTTGACCGCTAAAAGATTCGAACCTCCTTCAGGCAATCGGTAAAAAGGGCCAAATACAGCTTTTAGACTCTTAATTTCTGAAGGATTTTCTTTTTCGCGATAAGCATCCCTAGAAATAAAGTGAAACTGCATTCCGTGCGCATACGCCAATTTCAAGGTTGGATTTTCTTGCCATTTATCTTCTAACTCTTCACCTCGGACAACACCTACTGTTTTCAGTCCTGCTGTTTTTCCAGCATAGGCTGTTGCTGCAATATGATTCGAAAAGGCACCGCCATAAGTCAAAATCTTATCGAAACCCTGTTTTCTGGCGTCGAGTAGATTGTATTTTAGTTTTCGGAATTTATTCCCTGAAATCAATGGATGAGTTTGGTCTTCACGTTTTAAAGTAAGCGAAACCCTCTTTTCTTGTAAAATGGAAAGACCAACAGTTTGATTCTGAGTATGCACCTAAGTCGCTTAAACCCCTCAAAGGTACTTTATAAAGCTGAAAGGCTTTCTATCATGAGGATAATTCAAATTATGCTCATTCGCATAAGCCTCTTGTTCAAAACTTATCCTTTGGTAGCCCTTGTAAAAGCTAAGACAGAAAAGACTTCGTACTAACCATTCGGAAATGTATACGATGTAGAATGGAAGTATCAACAGCTCCAATTGCTGTTTCAAGTGTATTCTTTCGTGATTTATAAGAACACTATCTTCTTTCAGCGCACCATTCTTGAGAATAATGAAAGGCCAGACTGAAAGGCCAACGTAGTTTTTGTAGAAAAAATGTTTAAAGACTAAAATCATAAATCAGCTTTAAAACGACTTTTAACAAATTTAATTGTTATGCGTAAATACTCCAACCTAACTCAAATATGTTGCCAACAATTGTATTTATTCGTTCAAAGGCTTGGATTGCCCCATTAAATCGACGTTCGGATACAGTACATAGTTATATTATCAACAAAATCGATTAATTTTACCTCTGAACAGAAGGCAAATGAAAGAAATCATTCCGATTGAAGAAGGTGATTTTTATTGGTCAGAAGAGGGATATCGTGTTTTCACGGAACAATACCATCTTAAAAGAGGATATTGTTGTGAGAGCGGCTGTAGACATTGCCCTTATGGCTATGATTCAAAAACGAACACCCAGGGATAAAAACTCCTAGCTTCGGCACGGTTTTTGAGATTTATTAATGAAAATATTCTTGACGAATTGCAAAAAACAATTACTATGAAAAAAATGAAGATTCTCGTTATACCGATGCTTGTGGTACTTTTTTTAAGCTCCTGTACGTCAGTTCGGGTTTTATCAGATTATGACAAAACTGCGAACTTCAGTGAATTTAAGTCTTATGCGTTTTACAAAACCGGTATCGACAAAGCTCAAATCTCCGATTTAGATAAAAAACGAATTCTACGGGCCATAGAAACTGAAATGAGTTCAAGAGGTTTCGTAAAATCAGATTCCCCTGATATTCTAGTAAGCATCTTCACCAAAGAACGCGAGCAAGTGGACGTTTACAACAACAACTTCGGTTGGGGTTGGGGCGGCTGGGGCTGGGGTTGGGGTGGTTTTGGTCCAGGTTGGGGCTGGGGCGGTTGGGGCCCTGGTTGGGGCTGGGGTGGCAACGCCGTTAGCACGAGAACCGAAGGTTCACTATATATTGACTTCATTGATGCCAAAAACAAAGAATTGGTTTGGCAGGGTAAAGGTGTAGGCACACTGGGCAACACTAAAAATATTGAAAAGAAAGAAGCGCGTATTCAAGAATTCGTTTCCGAGATTCTACAGCAATATCCTCCAAATGCAATAGCTTCAAAATAGTTTACAAACCGCCTCAGGGCGGTTTTTTTATGCCTTCTCTTAACATTTTAGAATCCTATTTTCGAAATCGATTTTCGTAACTTTACGCAAGAAAATCAAAGTACGTGTCATACGAAAGCAACCCTATTTTAGATAAGCTTCCAGAGCACTTGAAGCAATTTATCAAACCTCAAGATTATGAGGATTATACTGCTATTGACCAAGCGGTTTGGCGCTATGTTATGCGTAAGAACGTAGATTATTTAAGTAAGGTAGCCCATAAATCCTATCTAGACGGACTTCAAAAAACGGGCATTTCAATTGACCATATTCCGAATATGTACGGCATGAACCGAATTCTGCAAGAAATAGGCTGGGCAGCGGTAGCCGTTGATGGCTTTATCCCTCCAGCTGCCTTTATGGAGTTTCAAGCCTACAATGTTCTGGTCATTGCCGCCGACATTCGTCAATTGGAACATATTGAATATACACCTGCCCCAGACATCATACACGAAGGTGCAGGGCATGCACCCATCATTGCAAATCCTGAATACGCAGAGTATCTAAGACGTTTTGGAGAAATTGGGTGCAAAGCGATTTCCAGTGCTAAAGATTTTGAATTATACGAGGCAGTACGCCATCTTTCTATCATCAAAGAAGCTTCAGGAACTCCACAAAATGAAATTGAAAAAGCTCAGAAGCTTATTGAAGAACTTCAAGATAATATGGGGGAACCAAGCGAAATGGCACTCATACGAAATCTCCATTGGTGGACGGTCGAGTACGGATTAATCGGTACGGTTGAAAACCCAAAAATTTATGGAGCAGGATTATTATCATCTATAGGCGAAAGTGCTTGGTGCATGACCGATGAAGTGAAAAAAGTACCCTACTCAATTGCTGCGGCCAATACATCATTCGATATAACAAAACCGCAACCGCAGCTTTTCGTCACTCCCAATTTTGCCTTTCTCAGTCAAGTTTTGGAAGAATTTGCAAATTCAATGGCAGTTAGAACCGGAGGATTGAGTGGAATACAAAAATTGATCAATTCCAAAGAACTTGGTACTATAGAACTGAACACCGGCCTACAAATTTCCGGTAATTTTGATAGAGTAATCGCCCATGAGAACAAACCTGTATTTTTTCAAACCATGGGGCCGACGGCACTTTCTTTCCGAAATAAGGAGCTGGTGGGCCACAGTACGCTACAACATCATGACGGTTTTGGTTCTCCGATGGGCAGTCTAAAGGGAATCAATTTAGCGATAGAGGATATGAGTCCCAGAGACCTAAAAGCCTATAATATTTTTGAAGGCCAGACGATAACGCTAGAATTTGAAGGCGAAATCAAAATTTCAGGTGAAATCATTACGGGCACCCGAAACCTTAAAGGTGAAATCATCCTCATCACTTTTCGCAACTGTTCCGTTTACCACAGGAAAAAAATACTTTTCAAATCCGATGAAAGATTATACAGTATGGCTGTTGGTCAACATATTGTATCGGCATTTAACGGGCCAGCAGATTTAAAAAGTTTTGATTTGATCCACCATGAGATTTCTTCTACCACAATAAAAACCAAAGTATCGCCCGAAAGACAAATATTGGAAAAATACTATCGTCAAATTCGAGAATTTCGGGAGGGTGTCAATACTACCATATCTCGTCACAAAGTTTTTGAACAAATAGCAAGGGAGTTTCCGAACGATTGGCTCTTGCCAATTGAATTATATGAACTGGCCAAAACCAATGGCGATAATGATTTTGCTAAAGAAATATTCGAACACCTAGAAACTGTCAAACAGCGTAATCCAAAATTTGGGCATTTGATTGATGATGGTTTGAACCTTACCGATAAAAGTTTAGTAGCCTAAACAACCCTACTTTTTAGAAATCTAATTTGGCCGTTATGGTTAGATTCATGTTCCACAACATGAAACCATTTACAGTAGTTATTTGTGGGTTGATTACCAAAAAACTTGGTTGATTCATAAAGCCAGGCATCATCGCGATTTTTAAGCTCATTTAAGGAGTATTCGCGTACTTCTGCTAGTTTGTCCAAATAAAATGAAGGTGACATACCCTTAAAAGTGGCGCGCCCTTTGTTCCCCAAATTACCTGCGGCATCCCACATTTCATCCGAAACTCCGAAACCAAGCTCTTTCTTAGAAATGCCTTTAAAGGTATCAATCTGATAGTAACGCTCCGTACCTGCCAAATGCATCAGCATGGCACCTATGGTATTTGAATGATCGTCTAAAAGAAAATCCAATTCTTTTTGACTGATATTCTGAACATCTCTTAATATAGTGTCACGCATCCAGTCCATCATAGAAACCAAAATACTTACCTCCTTGGTATAACCGGTTCGTTTTCCAAATTCGTGAATTCCTCCGTCTATTGTAGGTTGTGAATGTTGTGCAAGACCCAAACTGGGTACAAGTAATCCTGCTCCTAAAACTCCTGTTGACTTAAAAAAATTTCTTCTGCTATTTGTTTTTGACATGGCTTGTTGTTTTTTGATTCACAATGAATGTAAAAACAATTTGAGAATCGTCGCTATACTTTGCAATACTTTAACGGAATATTGAACCAATCCCCAACAGCTAATTCGTAGAAATACAGTATTTTAACTGTACTCAAATTCGTTTCACATGAAAACGTCACTTTATTTTTCATTTCTTGTTTTTATATGCTCTATGTCATTCGCCCAATTTGATACCAATTATGATGAAAATAAAGTTCCAGATTTCATTCTGCCAGATCCAGTAACAACTTTTGATGGAGAAAAGATTACAACCGATACAGACTGGATTGAAAAACGAAGGCCAGAACTTTTTGAATTCTTCGAAAACAAAGTCTATGGTAAAGTTCCTGGAAACTTAGACAGCGTATCTTTCAGAATACTGGAAGAAAATGAGAATGCGTTAGATGGAAAGGCAAAAAGAAAACAGGTGGAAGTAACTTTACTAAAAGGAAAAAAATCGGTTCGCTTTGTCATCCTGATATATCTTCCGAAGAAATCTTCTTCAGTTCCTGTTTTCTTGGGATATAATTTTTTTGGAAATCATACAATAACTACAGACCCTAATGTACTCATTTCAGGCGCTTGGGCCATGAACAGTTCCGATTTGGGTATTGACGAGCATCAGCTGACGGAAAAATCAAGAGGATTAAGAGCCCATCGTTGGGCAATTGATAAAATCATTGAAGAAGGCTTTGGTTTGGCTACTATTTATAACGGTGAAATCGATCCTGATAAAAATGACATGACCGATGGCATTCATGAATTATTTTATAAGGAAGGACAAGAAACGCCACAGAAAAACGAATGGGGAAGTCTTTCAGCTTGGGCATTGGGCTATAGCAAGGCTTTGGATTATCTCGAAGAAGATACCGATGTGGATGCCCGTAGAGTTATTGTGTTCGGGCATTCCCGCTTGGGGAAGACAGCGCTCTGGGCAGGAGCAACTGATACCAGATTCGCTGCGGTCATCAGTAACAATTCAGGATGCGGAGGGGCTGCATTATCAAAACGTAGATTCGGAGAAACTATTAATATTATCAACACTAGTTTCCCTCATTGGTTTTGCCGAAACTTCAAGAATTACAATAATAATGAAGAAGCACTACCGATTGACCAACATCAGTTGCTTGCCCTTATTGCACCGCGACCACTTTATGTGGCAAGTGCCCAAGAAGACCAATGGGCCGACCCAAAAGGTGAATTTCTCTCTGCATATTACGCTTCAAAAGTTTATGGGTTATTCGGAAAAAAAGGTATATCTGAAGTTAAGATGCCAGAAATTCATCAACCTATACACAACACCCTGGCCTATCATATCAGAGCCGGAAAGCACGACGTGACCGATTACGATTGGGAACAATATATCAAATGGACTCGTGAAGTACTAAAAATCAATCCGTGATTTGAAGTTTGTCCAAATTATCAATGGATTCATTCCCGAACATAAATTTCCAGTTCAAAGAATTGGTCAAAACATAGAATTTTTGAAGCTCACTTAGCAAACGGTTCTCGGCATTTCTTTTCAAACTTGAGGCTTCTATCTTTTTCAACAAGGAAGCGTTTACATTTTTCTTGATTTTGTTATAATCGGATGCCCCGAACGGGTTTAGATAATCCGCAGTAACATCGTAATATTCAAAATCTGGATTGATCTTTATCTCAGGTTCAGGAATGCTTTTGATATACAGCGTTTTGTTTGCTTCGTCAATTTCAAAATCGATTTTGCTTAAATCGTAAGCAATGCCAACCTCGGCATTAACAACAACCAAGGCTTTTTTATCGGCCGTAATCAATGGGCCGAATAATTCTTGAGAGTCTTTATAGTTGTAGACTTCAGCAAAATGGCCTTCAGTAACGATGAGTTTCGAAACGTTAGAAATTTGTTGCTCAATGAGCATTGAATTTTCCTGAAGGATTGATTTTTCCTTTTTGTCTTCCGAGCAAGCACGTAAAATGAAGACTATTGCCAAGGTAATAATTACACCAAGTAAAGTTTTTTTCATTTAATGAACTTCATATGAGGATACGCCTGCTGAAGATACATAATTTTCTTTCCGAGGGATACTTTAAATGCTTGATGTTGTTCAGACCCAGCATTGAATGGACGATGCTGCAACCCCTTCTGAACCGCGTCTACTTTTTCCATTACCGCGTTTGCCGTTGGCGAAATCCATACCTCGCTAAATTTATCCCAGATATAATCGATGGCAACTTGATTTGGGTGAATCATATCAGCTTCATAAAATCGATAGTCTCGAAGTTCGTCCATTAAAATCTCATAACTTGGAAAATACGAGGTTCGAGGTTTAAAGTCCAAAATGTTCATAGTTTGATGAACTGCTGTGATTAGGTGTGCTTTGCTTCTTTGGTTTTCTTGAAAACCTTCTTTTAAATGGCGGACGGGTGAAACTGTGAAAATGAGATGGACTTTCTCATTAATCGACCGGATCAAGTTGATCGTGTTTTCTAAACTTCTCTGAATCACCTCAATGGATATTAGTTCTTTTGAAAATTCCCTTTGGGGAACTTTGTGACAATTGGCCACTACTTCTTTGGTTTCCTTTCTTCGATAAACCCAAGCAGTACCAAATGTGATGAGGATATGAGTTGATTTGGTGATTTGGTGATGTGTTTTTGTAATTGCGGCATTAAGTTTTTCAAGTAGTTTTTCTTTGGATGAGTCACTTAAATTGGAATGTGCATCAAAACAATGCCAGAGTTCATTTGAAAAAAAGATATCTTCTTCGGAATAGATTTCCTTATGAACCGCTTTTGAAATCAACTTCTCTATGGCCAACGGGTGAAATAGAATTCCGAATGGGTTTTGTAGGGATTGAAATTTGAAATACTCCAATTTCTTACCCATGTTCTCCGTGAAACATGAACCCAACAACAATAATTGACCATTGTAATCGATTGGGTTTTCGGCTTGTATTAATGGGATTTTTGTTTGGAGTTTCATTTCTTAGTGTATAAAGGACAGACCTCACGGATCTTCGGAACCTATGGGGTCTAATCTTAATCTCTTACTAATTCAGATATTTCTTAGCCTGCTCCAAAGCCTCGACAATCCCATCAGGGTTCTTTCCTCCGGCGGTAGCAAAGAAGGGTTGCCCACCACCACCACCTTGAATGTATTTGCCCAATTCGCGAACGATGGTTCCTGCATTAAGGTCCTTCGTAGCGACCAATTTTTTTGAAATATAACACGATAGTAAAGCCTTCCCGTTTTGCTCGGTTCCAAAAAGCAGAAAGAGATTGTCTTTATTATTTCCCATTTCAAAAGAGAGATCTTTGATGCCAGCGGCATCCAAATCAACCTTTTTAGCCAAAAAGTGAACTCCGTTGACATCCACTAGTTCATTCAACAATTCACCTTTTAGGTTTTTTGCCTTATCCTTTGAAAGCTGTTCTACCTCTTTCTTCAGTTTTGCATTTTCATCCTGTAAAGAAGCAACTGCTTTGACCGGATCTTGCGCATTGTTCAGCAAATCTTTGATTTCAAAGAGTGCTCTGTTATTCTCTGAATAGAAATCCTTTACTGCATCAGAAGTAATGGCCTCGATTCTACGAATTCCCGCTGCGACGGCACCTTCTGACCGAATTTTGAAATGCCAGATATCACCCGTGTTTTTAACATGAGTACCACCACAAAGCTCAATGGACTGTCCAAAACGAACCGTACGCACTGCATCTCCGTATTTCTCACCAAACAATGCCATAGCCCCTTGTTCCAGAGCTTCTTTCATGGGAACGTTTCTATTTTCTTCAAAAGGTAGGTGGCCTTCAATTCTAGAATTCACAAAGTTCTCCACCTCGCGCAATTCTTCGACGGTCAACTTCGAGAAATGAGAGAAATCGAAGCGCAAGTATTTGGAGTGAACAGCGGAACCTTTTTGCTCAACATGAGTTCCCAGAATTTCCCGTAATGCCTGATGTAATAAATGTGTTGCCGTGTGGTTAGCCTCTGTTCGTTGACGTTGTTTTTTATCTACGGATGCCTTAAAGGTCTCTCCTGTTTTCTTCGGAAGGTTTTTAGAATAATGAACTATTTCGTTATTCTCCCGTTTTGTATCGATGATATAGATGACGTCTCCGTTCGGAGTTTCTAGATATCCCTTATCCCCTACTTGGCCACCTCCTTCGGCATAAAACGGAGTCAAATTAAATACCAATTGATATTGCTCACCTTCTTTTTTAGAAGTCACTTTTCGGTATTTCACCAACTTTACTTCAGCCTCTAAAATATCGTAGCCCACAAATTCCTGTTCCACATCATCCATAAGAATCGTCCAATCTTCTTTAGACGTTGCCGACGCAGATTTCGAACGATCCTTTTGTTCTTGCATGGCAACATTGAAGCCTTGCTCGTCTAAAGTGTAACCTTTTTCACTAAGAATCAGCGCGGTCAAGTCAATTGGAAATCCATAGGTATCATATAATTCAAAAGCTTTTCTGCCATCAACTTCTTTTCCTTTCGTATTTGAAATCACGGAATCTAATAATACCAGACCTTGCTCCAAGGTTCTCAAAAACGAATTCTCCTCTTCTTTGATAACATTCTCGATTAGCTGATGCTGTTCTTTCAATTCTGGGAACGCATCGCCCATAGTATTTGTCAAGACCTTTACCAACCGGTACATAAAAGGTCCTTTTGTATTTAAGAAAGTAAACCCATAACGAATTGCCCTCCGAAGAATTCTTCGAATTACATAGCCAGCACCGGTATTGCTCGGTAATTGTCCGTCTGCAATGGAAAAAGAAACCGCACGAATATGATCGGCAATTACACGAATGGCAACATTGGTTTCCTCATTTTTTCCATAGTTGGAATACGTAATTGTTTCTATCTCTCGAATTATGGGCGTAAATACATCTGTGTCATAATTCGATTGAACCTTCTGAAGCACCATACAAAGGCGTTCGAAACCCATTCCGGTGTCGACATGCTTTGCAGGCAACGATTCCAAAGTGCCATCGGCTTTTCGGTTATACTGCATGAAAACCAAGTTCCAAATTTCCACCACTAGGGGATGGTCTTGATTCACCAAAGAAGCACCAGATACTTTCTGTTTTTCTTCTTCGGAACGAATATCTACATGAATTTCAGAACATGGCCCGCATGGACCTTGGTCGCCCATTTCCCAAAAATTATCCTTCTTATTCCCGAAGAGAATTTGACTTTCTGGAATGATTTCCTTCCAAAGATTCAAAGCCTCGGTATCTTGTTTTAAATTATCGGCATCAGTACTTCCCTCAAACACGGTTACGTACAGACTTTCCTTATCTATTTTGCAAACATCCGTGAGAAATTCCCATCCCCAAGCGATAGCCTCTTTTTTAAAGTAATCACCAAAACTCCAGTTGCCTAGCATTTCAAACATGGTATGATGATACGTATCCTTTCCTACCTCCTCTAAATCATTATGCTTTCCACTGACTCGAAGGCATTTTTGTGAATCGGCGACCCGCTTATTTTTTGGCGTGCTATTTCCCAAAAAGAATTCCTTGAACTGGTTCATACCTGCGTTTGTGAACATCAAAGTGGGGTCATCTTTTATAACCATCGGCGCAGAGGGAACGATTTTGTGTTTTTTCTGCTCAAAAAAGTTCAGAAACTGATTCCTAATTTCTTTGGAATTCATAGAAAATGCTAAGGTTTGACAAATTTTAACGGTTTATACAAAACAATTTTTATATTTGTTTGTTCTGTAAAAACGAATGCACAAAAATAGAATAAATTACATTCATGTCTAAAGTAAAATACTATTACGATCCGGACACGCTTTCGTACCGAAAAATAGAAGCAAAAAAATCGCGTCGGTACCGAAACATTGCTTTGTTTTTTATAGGCTCTCTTCTTTTCGGACTTTTAGGATTGATTTTGCTTCTTAACACCAACCTTATCAATACACCGCAAGAACTTTCATTGACTCGTGAATTAAAGAATTATGAGCTTCAATTCGAATTGTTGGATAAGAAAATGGAGCAGATAGAAGATGTTCTTGCCAATATCGAAGACCGTGATAACAACATTTATCGATTATATTTTGAAGCGAACCCGATTCCCGAAGAGCAACGAAGGGCAGGTTTTGGTGGTATCAATCGGTATAAATCATTAGAAGGGTTTAACAATTCGGAAATGGTCATTGCAACTACAGAACGGTTGGACATTATCAAAAAACAAATGGCGATTCAATCAAAGTCATTGGACGAAATCACAAAATTAGCTGCGGAAAAAGAAAAACTGTTGGCCGCCATACCGGCAATACAACCCATAAACAACGAAGAATTGACACGAATGGCCTCAGGTTACGGTTGGCGTTCAGATCCCTTTACCAAAGCACGAAAAATGCATTGGGGAATGGATTTTACCGCCCCCAAAGGCACTCCTATATATGCTTCTGGTGATGGTAAAATAACCCGAGCTGACAATAATTCTTCCGGGTATGGCAAACATATTCGGATCGACCATGGTTACGGTTATATAAGCCTTTATGCGCATTTGAGTAAGTACAATGTCAAAAAAGGGCAAAAAGTAAAACGCGGTGACCTCATTGGGTTTGTTGGTAGTACTGGAAGGTCAGAAGCACCACATCTGCACTATGAAGTCTTTAAAGACAAAGAACGAATAAACCCTATCAATTTCTACTACGGCAGTTTGACCGCTGAGGAATTTGAAAACATGCTGAAATACGCAAATCAAGAAAACCAATCACTGGATTAATGCAAATCGATCTACCTGAAAAAAGATATTATGGCATTGGCGAAGTCGCCAGGGCTTTTGATGTCAATACTTCGCTTATACGTTTTTGGGAAAAGGAATTCGACGCATTAAAACCAAAGAAAAATGCGAAGGGTAACCGGAAATTCACCCCTGAAGACATCAAAAACCTCAAGCTAATCTATTATTTGGTCAAAGAACGGGGCTTTACCCTAGAAGGAGCTAAAATTCACCTCAAAGAAAGTAAACAAAAAACACTTAACAACTTCGATATTATAGATAAGTTACAACGCGTGCGCGCAGAACTTGTCAAAATCAAAGAACAACTATAAACATCAATTTAAACACTTGTATTTCCCTAATTCTTGGGAATGACATTAAACTACACTATTATGAAAAAAGGATTAATTGCATTGATCGTTCTCGCGGTTCTTGCATTCGGATTATACCAGTGGGCAGTAGGGTTCAACAACACAGCTGTCAAATATGAGGCCAATGCTAAAACGGCATGGTCCAATGTTGAAAGTTCGTATCAAAGACGAAATGACCTTATTGGTAATCTTGTAAAAACAGTTCAAGGCGCAGCGGATTTCGAGCGTGGCACCTTAAAAGATGTTATTGAAGCCAGAGCAAAAGCAAGCTCCACAAATATAGATGCCAATAATCTTACCGCTGAGAATATGGCAGCTTTTCAACAAGCTCAAACTGGTTTGACGGGGGCGTTAAGTAAACTGATGGTCGTTGTGGAACGATACCCAGAATTAAAGGCCAATCAAAACTTTTTGGACCTACAATCGCAATTGGAAGGAACTGAAAACAGAATCAATGTGGCGCGTGATCGTTTTAATGAAGAGGTAAATATCTACGACATACACACCACTAAGTTCCCAGGTAAAATACTAGCGGGCTGGTTTGGTTTTAAAGAAATGGCGCGATACAAAGCGAATCCTGGTTCAGAAAATGCACCTGATGTAGATTTTGATTTCGAATAATCAACCTACATGTCTCGAGTTGAAAAATTTCTAACTGCAGATGAAGAACAAGAAATAGTCGCGGCTATTCTTGATGCGGAAAAAAATACTTCCGGTGAAATTCGTGTGCATATCGAATCGCACACACGACTCGAGCATTTTGAAAGGGCAAAAGAAGTGTTCCATCTACTCAAAATGGATAATACCAAAGACGAAAACGGAGTGCTGATTTACGTTGCCGTAAATGATCGGAAATTTGTAATTTATGGTGACCGTGGCATGGACAAAGTCGTCCCCGATGATTTTTGGAATTCGACAAAAGATATCATTCAAAAACATTTTATTGCTGGCAACTACAAAGAAGGTATCATAGCAGGTATTGCAAGTGCAGGAAGGGAACTTGAAGCCCATTTTCCTTGGAATCATGGTGACTTAAACGAACTGAGCAATGAGGTATCTAAAAGCTAGTACATTTCTCTTGCTTTTCTTTCTCTGCGGATATGTTCTTGCGCAATTTCAAATTCCCCCTAAACCTGAAAAACAAACAAGCGTTTACGACTATGTAAATTTATTGCCTGACGGACAGGAAAATGCCTTGGAACAAAAGCTGATTCGATATTCGGACAGTACCTCAACACAAATTGTGGTAGCCATTATTGGTTCCACTGAAGGCGAAAACATCAATTATCTCGGCGCCCAGTGGGGTGAAAAATGGGGAATTGGGCAAGCGGATAAAGACAATGGTATTTTAATCCTCTTAGCTAAAGATGACCGAAGAATAGGAATCAATACGGGCCAAGGTGTTGAATTTGCGCTTACCGATGCCATGTCGAAAAGAATCATAGACAATATCATCGTACCGCAGTTTAGAGCAGATGATTACTACGGAGGTCTCAATAAAGGAGCCGATGCCATTTTTCAAGTTCTCAGCGGGGAATTCAAAGAGGAACGTGACTTCTCGACCAACCAAGATTTTCCGTTGGAATCGTTGTTGCCCTTTATCATCTTTTTCGTCATTCTTATCATTCTTTCACGCCGTAATCGCAGAGGAGGTGGTCGTAATGGAGGAAAACGCTCTGGTGGACTCGACCTTTGGGATATTATCATTCTAAGCAATATGGGCAGAAGTAGCAGTTCTGGTGGCGGATTTGGTTCAGGCGGAGGCTTCGGAGGAGGTTCCGGTGGGTTTGGTGGCGGCTTTGGAGGTGGTGGCTTTGGCGGAGGTGGTGCTTCAGGAGGCTGGTAATCAGATATAACGGTTGGATGTAAAAAGTGTAAGTGTCAAATTAAAAAAGTATATTCTTTAATTTGTATAAAAAATTTAATAACACTTCACTTATTTTTTACGCATAAAAATAGAAATAGGTACACCAGTAAAATCAAATTCTTCGCGAAGTTTGTTCTCCAAATACCGTTTATAAGGCTCCCTTACGTATTGCGGTAAATTACAGAAGAAGGCGAACTGGGGATATGGGGTGGGCAACTGCGTACAAAATTTAATTTTAACGTACTTGCCTTTGTATGCTGGTGGCGGATAGTTCTCAATAATGGGCAGCATTGTATCATTGAGCTTGCTAGTAGGTATTCGATTGCTTCTATTCTTATAAACCTGAACAGCAGTTTCAATAGCCTTGAAAATTCGTTGTTTGTTTACAACGGATATAAAAAGAATGGGCACATCGGTAAAAGGTTCAATGGCCTCCCTAATTTTTTTCTCGAATTGTTTCATGGTATTGGTCTCCTTGTCTTCTACCAAATCCCATTTATTGATCAGAATTACGATTCCCTTATTATTACGTTGAGCCAGCCAAAATATATTGGATACTTGACCATCAAAACCACGCGTAGCATCTACTAAAAGTAAACATACATCGCTGTGTTCGATTGCTCTAACGGATCGCATTACCGAATAAAACTCCAAGTCTTCCTTGACTTTCGCTTTGCGACGAATTCCTGCCGTATCTACCAAGTTGAATTCAAAACCGAATCGATTATATTTGGTATCGATGCTGTCCCGAGTAGTTCCGGCGATATCGGTTACGATATAACGGTCTTCACCTATCAACGCGTTTATGAATGACGATTTTCCTGCATTGGGCCTACCTACAACCGCAAATCTTGGCAATACGGTCTCTTCAGCTTCTTGCTCTGGCAGAACCTCAACTAAAGCATCTAAAAGCTCTCCCGTACCACTTCCGTTGATACTCGATAGGTTATAATAATCCCCTAGTCCCAAAGAATAAAACTCTACGGCGTCCTCTGCTCTTTTGGCATTGTCCACTTTGTTGACCGCTAGAAATACAGGTTTGCTGACGCGGCGTAAGAGTATGGCAACGTCCTCGTCCATGCCGGTCACTCCATCCTCCACATTTACCATGAAGATAATGGCGTCGGCCTCTTCAATGGCCAATTCGACCTGTTTGTCTATTTCTTGTTCAAAGATGTCGTCGCTGCCCAAAACGTAACCTCCAGTATCGATTAGGGAGAATTCCTTACCGTTCCAATCACTTTTTCCATAATGCCGATCACGGGTCACGCCGCTTACAGCATCAACGATGGCTTCGCGACGTTGGATCAATCGGTTGAAAAAGGTTGATTTGCCCACATTGGGCCTTCCCACAATGGCTACAATAGCACTCATACTTCCTAATTTTGAGGTGCAAAAGTACTGCTAAATTATTGAAGTACTATCTTTTACGGTAGAAGTAAAATATTAAATTTCCTTGGCTAATAGTGGAAATACAGAAGAAGAATTTTTATTACCTGATAAGTATGGCTCACTCGGAATTCGCTTTCTTACAATTTTTGCGGGTGCCCCATAAACAAGCAAACAATCTGCTACATTACCGACCAATAACGATCCAGCGCCAACCACGGAATACTCTCCTACGGTAATATTTTCAATGATATTAGTGCCAAGACAAATCGCTGAACCTCTACCTAAAATAAAATTGCCGCCAACGCAAACATTGGGCGCTAAACTTGAGAAGTTATTCATAAAACCATCATGATCCAAAGAAGCATTGGTATTCAAAATGCAATGATTAGCGATAATGGCATTAGCATTTATAGTCACTCCGGGCATGATTACAGAACCTTTTCCGATTTGAACGTCTTTACCAATTTCAGCATTAGGGTGAACCGCACTTACATAATTGAAGTCAGGAACAATTTTTAGGATTCTTTCTACGAGCAAGTTTCTCGTCCAGTTATCCCCGATAGCAACAATACCCCCAAAAATTTGATACTTTTCAACGAGGAATGGTAGGTCATACTCGCTGCCTAGGACAGAATAGCCGTTGACTTCAGTTCCCTTCTTTCTGAAAGAATCTATAAAACCAACAACTTTGTATTTCGCCTCTTTTTCAATGCAGTCAAGAACTACACTTCCATGACCAGAGGCTCCAAAAACAACTATGTTCTGCATTTAATCGGGGCTTTTATGCATTTCATCGATACTTCAAATATAAAAAAAGTAATCAGACAATTGTTAATAAGTTTCCTTTTTTCGTTGAAACGTCCTTTTTTCAGCATTTCAACGTTCTTTGAACTTGTTGAAATTATAACAAATAACCGTCTTCTTTATTGCGCTCCTTTGAATTAATTCGATGTACTACAATAAGTACGTTAAGATAAAGGATGTTGGATCAATACCTCTCCCTTATTTTTGATTGTATCCAAAACGTTTTAGCTGTCTTTCGTTACTTCTCCAATTCTTATTTACTTTGACATAGAGCTCTAAATGCACTTGCTTGCCAAAGAATTTTTCAAGGTCTTTTCTAGCCTCTACACCAACTCTTTTTAATGCACTACCCTTGTGTCCTATAATGATGCCTTTCTGCGAATCACGCTCAACCATAATCACAGAACGCATACGTATGATATCTTCATCCTCGAAAAACTCTTCTGTGTCGATTTCGACAGCGTAAGGAATTTCCTTTTTGTAGTGAATTAATATTTTTTCACGGATGGTCTCGTTTACAAAAAAGCGTTCTGGTTTGTCGGTCAGCTGATCTTTTGGATAGTAGGGAGGTGCTTCAGGGAGTAACTCGATAATACGTTCAAAAACATTCTTGACATTGAAATTAGACAAGGCTGAAATCGGATGCAGTTCAACACTTGGCAATTGTTCTTGCCAATACTGCACCTGTTCTTCAAGTAGCTCTTGTGTTGCCGTATCTACTTTATTAAGCAACAACAAAACAGGAATCTTAGTATTCTTTATCTTTTCGAAAAAAGCTTCATCTTTCAATGCCTTTTCTCCAATTTCGACCATGTAAAGAAGAACATCAGCATCTTCAAAGGCGGACTTTACAAAATTCATCATCGAATTTTGAAGTTCGTAGGCTGGTTTTATGATTCCCGGTGTGTCGGAAAGAATGACCTGAAAATCATCACCATTGACAATACCTAAAATACGGTGCCTAGTAGTCTGTGCTTTCGATGTGATTATGGAAAGCTTCTCTCCCACAAAAGCATTCATCAAGGTTGATTTACCCACATTGGGGTTACCGATGATATTTACGAAGCCTGATTTATGCTTTGCCATGTCTAATTTTTTTAAAGTACTCCTTTGCCTTTTCATTCACCTTAGGTGCCAACAGTAAAACGGCAATCATGTTTGGGATAACCATTAAAGCATAGGATAAATCAATAAGGTTTTTGACCAAATCCAAAGAAGCTACGGCCGCGAATACGATCATAGCCACGAAATACCAATTATAGAACTTACCGATTTTGGCATTGGTTAAAAAGGACAATGATTTCACCCCATAATACGAATACGTAAACAAGGTAGAAAGTGCAAAGGCCGTAACAATAACCATTAACAATACGTCTCCATAGCCAAAGAGTGTGGTTTCAAAAGCGGATAAGGTCATTACGATTCCGCTAGAATCTTCTAGATAAGCACCACTTAGAATTATGACCACCGCGGTAAATGTACATACCATTATGGTATCGATGAACGGCCCCAACATGGCCACCAAACCCTCTTTAATAGGATTATCAGTTTTAGATTGTCCATGATACATGGGTGCACTACCCAAACCCGCTTCATTTGAGAACATTGCCCGACGTACACCGATGATGACCAAGCCCCAAAAACCTCCTGTCACAACAGTTTTGAAATTCCACGCTTCGGTTATGATCATTTTCAATGCGGGAAGCACTTGAGAAGCATTCATTACCATAACAACGATGACTGCAATCAAATACACGAAAACCATAAATGGAACGATAGCCGAAGCAACTTTCGCAATCTTGGTCAATCCCCCAAATATCACAAAAGAAGTTATTACTGCTAGAACAATACCAACGCTCAACTTCCAATTTAATTCGCTCATCTCAAAAATCGTACTCGATGGCTCAACAACGCTCATAAAGGTCTCGGTAAATTGGTTGGCAGTAAATACCCCTAGAAAACCAAAGAGCCCACACACGGCAAAGAACATAGCCAATGGCCGCCACTTTTCACCTAAACCTTTAGTGATATAGTACATCGGGCCACCTTGAACTTTACCATCAGAATCAACACCCCGATACATTATTGAAAGGCTACATGAGTAGAATTTGATACACATACCTATTAAGGCGGTCATCCAAATCCAGAAAACCACTCCAGGGCCACCATCGTGTATGGCTATGGCTACCCCAGAAATATTCCCTAAACCTACTGTAGCTGCAACCGCTGCGGATAGCGCTTGAAAAGAACTTACGTCTCCCTTGGCATTTTTATCGTCATATTTTCCCGCAGTAATGGCAACGGCATGACCAAAATAACGATAGGGTAAAAACTTGGAGTAAAAAACCAAAAATAGACCGCCAACTATCAGCAGCAAAAACATAGGCCATTCGGTAAACGGAATGGCTCTTGAGAGAAAATCGTTGATTGCGTCCATGTGTTCGAAGGTATGGATTTTAAGTATTTTTTAGAGAAATGGTATAAAAAAGATTCTTCTTACAAGTTTTGATAATAACAAGAAACCGTTGTATCTTTGCCTTCCGCAATTAGTTAGATAAACGGATTTTTATCTCGTCGGGCTTATTACCCGAAGGTCAAATGGCCAAGTTGAGATTGGTTACATCGCGGGGTAGAGCAGTAGGTAGCTCGTCGGGCTCATAACCCGAAGGTCGCTGGTTCGAGTCCAGTCCCCGCTACTAAAAAAACCTTCTAGGAAACTGGGAGGTTTTTCTTTTACTGAAATTAGGGCCTCTGATACCCCCGACGCTTCGGGCCATGCACCGATACTACGAAACCTTTCAAGAAACTAAACGGTTTATTATTTCATCTTCGATTCAACCCTTTTAATACCACCACAGAAACTGGAGGAAGTACAATTTCCAATTTTCCATTTTTCAACTTGAAATTCTTAAAATCTTTAGGATGCACGTTATTGGGATAGTCAAAAGTATTATGATCATGTACTTTTTCGGACGTCAGAACTTTTCCTTCGATTTTTTCAATTTTCAAGGAAGCAATATCCAAAATAACCGTATGCGTTTGTTTTAAATCAATATTGGTCAAAGTAAAATGTGTTTCACGCTGAGCATTTTTTGATGCCGATATGGTCAATGCAGGTAATGACTTGCCTTTGTATTCGTATTTAGGAGAATCAAAAGAAAGCGGTATCAACCTAGCATCATGGTGCACATTGTACATTTTCATCACGTGGTAGGTCGGGGTCAAAAGCATCTTTTCATTCTCGGTTAGAATGACGGCCTGCAATACGTTTACGGTCTGTGCGAGATTGGCCATTTTCACGCGATCGGAATGATTGTTAAAGATGTTCAAATTCATGCCTGCGATCATAGCGTCACGCATCGTATTCTGTTGGTAGAGAAATCCCGGCTCGGTACCTTCCTCCACGTTATACCAGCCTCCCCATTCATCAACAATCAAGTCCACCTTCTTTTCAGGATCGTACTTGTCCATGATTGCAGTATGTTTTTGAATCAATTCTTCCATCAGCCATGACCGTTCCATGGTGGTAAAATATTGCTCTTCTGTAAAGGCGGTGGCAGGTCCTTTTGCGCTCCAATCAATAACGGAATAATGATGAAGTGCGACACCCTGTAACATATGATGTGGAATATCCCTCATCAAAACTTCAGTCCAGTGATAGTTGGCATCACTAGCACCGGAAGCAATTTTGTACAATCCGCCTTCGATTCCCGAACCAGACATAAAGGTGGCATATTTTCTATAGACATCTACATAGTGTTCTGCTCGCATGTTGCCTCCGCAGCCCCAAGCCTCGTTACCAATACCCCAATACTTTACTTTCCAAGCATCTGTGCGTCCATTTTGAACCCTCAGATCGGACATGGGGCTGGTACCCACAAAATTCGTATACTGCACCCAATCGGCTAGTTCTTGAACCGTACCACTGCCTACATTACCTGACAAGTAGGGTTCCGCACCTAATTCTTCGCACAAATTTAAAAAATCATGGGTGCCAAAACTATTGTCTTCGGTCACGTCACCCCACCAAGTATTGACGATAGTCGGCCTTTCATTTTTAGGCCCTACCCCGTCTTTCCAATGATAGGTGTCCGCAAAACAGCCTCCCGGCCATCTTAGGTTCGGAATCTTTAGCTCTTTAAGGGCGGCAATGATATCGGTTCGAACACCAGCGATATTCGGAACAGTACTTTCCTCGCCCACATAAAAACCTCCATAAATACATCGCCCTAAGTGTTCCGCAAAGTGGCCATAGATATGCTTATTAATTATCGGTGGCTCTGAATCGAGTGTCAATTTAATTTTGACAACAGTTTGCGACCAAATGCAGGTAGTAGTCAAAATCAATAATAATGATATTGAGGTTCTTAATTTTGATACTTTCATCTGTCGGTTTTATGATTTTGAACTATTTTTAGCTATTAGCGCATCGCACTTTTTTCGAAATTTTTCAAGAACAGCTTTGTATTCTGAATTCCCAGATAAGTTTTCGATTTCTTTCGGGTCATTAGTGAGATGATATAATTCTTCATGCGATTTGTGATCGACTGACGCATTCGATTGCTTTCAAAGGTTTTTTAAAAATATATTTCGGTATTCAACCTTCATAGGAGGACCAACATGAACCTGCATACCTAATAAGCCAGACATTTTCCTATTTATGGTATCATTATCGGTAACATCACTCATCAAAACATTGTTGACGTAATGTTTTAGTCTATTACCCTTAATTATTAAATGCACCTCGTTCCACTCTTCGAAATTGATTTTGGTTTTTAGGGAATCAGACGCTCCCAAACTGGCAACAACCTCTCTACTCTGCCAACAATTATTTGATACGTTTGCCCTTAAAGACCCTGGCTCATGAGGATTTTCTTGTGAATTTATGATTACCTGCTCACCACGATATGCCAAAGTAGTTCTTTTCCGTTCTTCATAATTTTGACCGGTATATCTGATTTTTCCATCAATATCCGCTTGGTAACCTTTTAACGCATAGGCAATGGTGTCCAAAGCATCACTTCTATAGTTGATACCGCTGTTTCCTGCTTCCTCAATTCGGAATTCCAGTTTCAATTCAAAATCTGATGGTTGACCACCTTCCCAAATGATAAAAGTGTTGCTTTTAAGTGGTGTTTCAGGTTTTACTTCTCCGACTAAACTTCCTTTTTCAGCTCTCCAATAAATAGAATCATATTGCCATCCCTTTAAACTTGTACCATCAAAAATGGAGGTGAATCCATCGTTTTGAAACGTTCCTTCACTTTCTGGCACTTTTTTATTCGCCTTATCTTTGCACGTGATTATTCCTCCCAACATGCTGAGAAATAGTATACGATAGATTATTTTTCTAGAAGTATCCATTTACCTTTTTTTAAGTCATTAGATTTCAATTAAACTCGCATTTGAGCGGTAAGCCTAGAATTATAGGTTTAGCCATTGTCGGAATTCCGCCGCTCGATTTTTACTTATGATGATATCAACGGCAGAATCAGGATTTACCAATATCTTCAATTGATTGTTACCATACTTTACGATTTTGTTTATTGCAGAAATAGCGATAATAAACTGCCTATTAGCCCGAAAGAAAAAACTACTATCCAAATAGCTAAAAAGTTCATCTAGGCTTAGATTGGTGGTAGTTCTCCGCCCGTCAACCCTAACAACATATGTAATATTGTTTTCGGTATAAATGTGCGCGATTTCCTCAGTGGCCACTGGTAATAGCTCATTACGCACGTAGGTCAGTATCCGTTTCTTTGATCTTTGGTCACTTTCATTTACGGTTTTGGGCTGAACGAGGCTCACCTTTTGCTTATAATCACCTACTGCCCTATTCAACTTCGAAAGGTTGATTACTTCATCTTCCAATTTTTGGTTCTTAAGTTCCAAGCGCTTTTCATAACTACTGCCTATAAGACGAGCGACAATTATGAATGACAGAATGACCACTAAGCCCATAACCAACAAAATCGTATTTAAATTGCTTCTCAACTGCTGAACCTTCAATGAAATTTTTTCGGTGTTCGCATGGGCGGCAACTATCCAATCTGAATTTTCAATCGGTATTAAGCTAATTACTTCTGAAGTATTTTCCAATGAGTCGATTGCGCTCAATAGCTTTCTATCCATCAACAACTGATAAAACTCATCAGTGCCCAAATCATCGGTGACCGACGAAACAAAAGAAGTTTCTTGACTTATTTTTTGGCCAACCTGCTTAATATCAGGGTGGCACAAATGGGTACCAGACCAATCAAACATACTTACGAAACCTGTTTCCAGATTTGTATTGTCTATGCTCTTTTGTATATCACTTATTAACTGTTCTTTTTCAACACCATTCGCCAATTGCGAATTTATCAAACTACCCAATTCTTTGGCCTCACGTTTTCCATACTCCAGCTGGGTGTCCAACATTTGACTTACACTAACCTTTTCAAGATAATGAATAGCAATACTTGCCATAATCAGAAAGATGATGGTAATTGATAAGAAAGTCAAAAAATACATTTTGTCTTTTCGCATTAGCACTGTAATAATTCGACTCAAGATAAGAATTTGATCCATACTCAAGGGTTATTCCCTCTTAAGTATCACAAATGCCCTTAAAAACCTTGGTTTTCCGTTTAAACCTATTTTTTCCCTTTCAAAGACGAATCTTCCCTCTAACACACATTTTGTAGTCAAAATAGGCCGAAACCTATTTCCTTTGGACTCTAGTTCAACAAAAAATATAATGCCATGATTTCAAAAAGAACAATTATCGCATTTGCTGCCTTAGCAAGCATTTCAATTGCGGGTTGCAGTAGCGACAGTGAAGATGATCTGATAGAAATACCTGATAATGAAGGTGAATTAGTAACCTATACCGGGGATGTAAAAGCTATCATAGATGGCAGTTGTGTGGGTTGCCATTCAGATCCCCCGGAGAACGGAGCTCCGTTTGCCTTGACAAATTTTAGTCAGGTGAGTTCGAGGGCATCAAGTATTCTTACTGCCATGTCACGTGCAAACGGCAGTCCGGCGGCAATGCCACCTTCTGGCAGGTTACCGCAGAGCACAATAGATGTCATTAGTCAGTGGATTGCTGAAGGTACCCAGGAATAGTAAGATTAAAAATGAAATCAATGAAATCAGAATTATCAGTATTGGCCATTGTGACCATAATGTCGATAGTATCGATCAACGCGCAGACGAAATACATCGATAAAAGCGGCGAAATTGGCTTTGAAGCTTCCGAAGCATCATTTGAACCCGTGAAAGCCGTCAACAAATCGGTCACGGCCATATTGAATTTGGAAGATGGTCAATTCGCATCATTGGCCCTTATAAAGGGATTTCATTTTGAAAACTCATTGATGGAAGAGCATTTTAATGAGAACTACATTGAGTCGGAGATTTATCCGAAGGCAACGTTCAAGGGTAGTTTACTGAATTTTGATCATTCACAATTGTCCGAAAACCCCGCTGAAATAGAGGTGGATGGGAAATTGAAATTGCGTGAAAAAGAGAAAGGTGTTAAAACCACCTTATCCGTTCAAAAAGTGGATGATTCAATAATCATGAAGGGGTCATTTAAGGTGGCCCCCTCTGATTTCGATATTGAGATCCCAAAGATTGTTGCCAATAAAATAGCCGAAGAAGTAATTGTAAACGTGGCTTTTAAGCTTCGTGGAAAATGAGCCGAAAAAAATACATCATAGTCACCGCTACAAGCATGTTAATTGGTCTACTGGGGTGGGGATACCTTTACATATTTCATGGCACACACAGAAATATTGCCAAAGAGGTGGCCACGGCAGAATTTCAAGCCCCGGAACTACTTTTCATATTTCAGCAAGGTACGGCCGAAAGCTATGTCGACCAAGTTGTCTTGGTAACGGGCAATGTCTCTAGCATTGATAAAAAAACCGTAGTACTCAACGGTATGATTCAAATTGACCTTTTGCAAGAGACTGACATTTCCATTCAAAATAAACAATCAATAAAAGTAAAAGGTAGATGTGTAGGGTACGATGACCTGCTCGAAGTAGTTAAAATTGATCAAGGCACCCAAATAATAGAATAAAACCAATCAAAATGAAAATCTTTTGTACACTTTTACTATTGTTACCCTTTGTAACTTTAGCTCAAGATGATAACCTATTGTCTGAAATTGATAGTGCCGAAGCATCTCTTGACTACGCTACCGCTGCTTTTAAGGGACTTAAAATCGTAAATTTTGAGTCCACCAAAATGGTTTCGAACAAAGAACTGTACTTTGTGGTATCTCACCGTTTTGGTTCTGTAAAAACCGGCTTCAAAGATTTTTTCGGATTAGATCAAGCTGTTACCCGACTCAATCTGATATATGGTATTTCAGATGGTATAAATTTTGGTTTTTCACGAAGCTCGTTTCAAAAAATCTATGAGTCTTCACTGAAATTAAGGCTCCTGCGACAAAAACAGGAAGGTTTTCCCTTCACCGTTGTCAGTTCGAACAATATCTTGATCAACACGGCTCTTGATAAGGATTTCTTACCAGGTTTAGTATTTAAACATCGTCTTGGCTATACTACTCAACTATTAATATCAAAAAAGTTCAACAAAAATTTTTCGCTACAGCTTATGCCAACCTTCTTTCATGATAACTATGTGGTCACAGATGAGCAAACTAATTCACAATACATAATTGGTTTTGGAGGACGTCATAAACTAACGAAACGATGGTCGTTCAATTTCGATTACGGGTACCACCTGAATAGAGCCGATAGTTCTCCATTTGTCAATTCACTTTCAATTGGGTTCGATCTCGAAACGGGAGGACATGTATTTCAACTGCATTTCACGAATGCCCAACCCATGAATACCAATGGATTCCTTGGTCAGGCAACGGGTGATTGGGGCGGAGGAGATTTTTTCTTCGGGTTCAACCTCTCAAGAATTTTTTAGAAAAAATAGATATGAAAACAGGCTTTGCAAAAATTCCGGTACAGCAATCATTTTGTGCTAGATGTTCTATTAGAATTAGGAAAGAACTTCTTGAAATCAGTAATATATCAAATGTGCAACTATATCCAGCCGATTCTATGGTCATCTTCAATTTTATAAAAGCAAATGAGGTTGCCGATGCTCTTAACGTATTAACCTCGTTAGGTTACCCTCCGAAAGGGGATAAGATTGCCGAAATGCCCGAGAGAATCCTATGTGAATGTTGAAACGCTATTGTCACATTCACTGTGAAATGCTTAATAAAGTAACCTGAGAACAAAATATTCTATTAACCACAAAAAAATAAACAAAATGAAAAAGATTCTAGTAGTATTCGTAACGGCCATTTTTCTTTTTAGCTGTAGTTCTGATGACCCCGTAACCATTACCCCCGATCCTGATACAACCCAAAATCCGGATCCAGATCCAGAACCTGACCCAGACCCAGACCCAGACCCAGAAGTTACCGATAACTCGGTTCGACTAGTAAACGATGCCACTTTTGGCAACATAATGACCGATTCGGAAGGGTTCACACTCTATTTTTTTGCAAAAGACAGTAAAGATGGTTCTACCTGTGAAGGTGGATGTCTAAGTGCATGGCCTCTGTTCCATGAAGAAGAACTTACCCTAGACAGCGGTCTTGAAGCCAGTGATTTTTCGGTAATTACCAGAGCCGATGGCAGCAGCCAAACCGCATATAAGGGTTGGCCTTTGTACAGATTCGCCAATGATACCAGTGCAGGTCAAATTGAAGGTGATGGCAGTGGGGGTGTTTGGTTCGTTGCGAAGCCGGATTATTCAGTAATGGTTGCAAAGGCACAGTTGGTCGGCAGGGATTCCTCAGGAAATGAAACCAATTTAAATAGTTCTTTTGAACCTGGTGATGAGGAGACTCTTTATATCACCGATGCCAATGGTAATACCCTATATGCCTTTATAAACGATACAAATGGGGTCAATAACTTTACCGCGGATGACTTCTCCAATGACGGCGCATGGCCAATCGCCGAGATTGATGCAACCAATGTACCCAGTATCTTGAATATAGATGATTTTGGCACGGTTGACGTATTCGGAAAGTCCCAGGTTTCCTATAAGGGCTGGCCACTCTATTATTTTGGTCAAGATGCGGAAAGAGGTGATAACTTTGGGGTTGGTTTTCCTGCCGCAGGTGTCTGGCCTACGGTTAACCCTGACACAGAAACAGCACCGGAGGCTGAAGTAAGCTCAAAAGTCTATACCGTTACGAACCAGGGGGCTTCTGCCTATGTTTTCAACGGTGAAGGGTTGAATGATGCAGTTAACCCCGATTTCACTTTCAAAAGAGGGGAAACCTATGAGTTTCAGGTTGATACTCCAGGACATCCCTTCCTTATCAAAACAATACAGTCCGCTGGTACTGGCGATACCTATAATGATGGGGTTACCGACAACGGAGCATCAACCGGCAGTGTCATTTTCGTTGTTCCGAATGATGCCCCTGATACCCTGTTTTACATTTGTGAGTTTCATCCTTCGATGACAGGTAAAATAAATATAGTAGATTGATTAGTGTTAGTTGTTAGTTAGTTTGAAATAACCCCGGACACCCAAGAGGTTTTCGGGGTTATTTAACAGTTTTGAAATAGCACCTAATTAGTACCTTTAAAGACCAATAGCAAGGGATGATTAAAAAATATGGTTATATTTTAGGGTTATTAGCGGTTCTGCTGCTAATCAGCGGGTATTTATACTTGAGGAAAAAAGATACTTTCAACACTCAAAATAATAATCCGGTGGTAACAATAAGTGCCAAAAACCTGATTTCATTTTTCAAGGAAAATAAAGAGCATTATGCTACTTTGTATGTAGATAAGGTTATCGCCATTGAAGGTATAATTAAAGAAATAAATTACATCAATAATCGGCACACGATTTTATTGAGGGGAGACAAAGAAGATCTTTCCTTGGTTATTTGTGATATGCAAACCGATCAAACCCAAAAAACCAAGTCATTAAAGCGGGGTGACACCGTTTTGTTGAAAGGAGTATTCAAAGGATATCTAAAGGATGCTGTTTTTTTGAACTGTGTAATATCCACCAACCTATGAACTAATGATTAGAACGATCATTTTTTTATTCTTCTTACTACCGCAAATTCAAGCTGTAGAAAATAAGGTTATTGCCCGGCAAGGACAAGTTTCATTTTTTTCATACACATCGGTTGAAAACATAAAAGCCGAAAACAACCAAGTATTGAGTATTATCAATCTAGATAATTCAGATATCGCCGTTAGTATGTTGATGAACGCATTTATCTTTGAAAAAGCCTTGATGCGCGAACATTTCAACGAAAGTTATGTTGAGTCGGATATATATCCAAAAGCAAGTTTCTCGGGAAAAATAATTGATTTTGACCCTACTATAGAAGGAGAACAGACCAAAATGGTCAAAGGCGTATTTTCAATGCATGGAGTATCGAAGGAGTTGGAAATTAAGACCAAAATCGAAAAAATCAATGCTCGATATGTGCTCTCAGGCACATTCGAGGCCCAAGTGAAAGATTATGAGATAAAAATACCCCCTCTGCTGGCAGGCAATATTGCGAAGACGATTTCTGTTAATTTTAGATTTGAATATGAGCCTTATGAAAGCTAAGAAATTATTCTACCTTCTATTTATTTTTGGCTGCACGCATTTTTCGTATGCCCAAGAAGACCTCATGGATATTCTGGACAAAGAGCTGAAAGATACTGCCCAAGTTACTTTAGCAACTTTTAAAATGACCAGAATAGCCATAGGTCACTCTATCGAAACCCGCGAAAAAGGCATACTAGAGATTGTTACAATTAATAGATTCTGGGATACCCCGGCCGATCGATCACAGAGCTTTGTTGCTGACAGGCTGACTTCACGAATTGCTTTGGAATACGGAATTTCAAACCGACTTTCTACAGGCCTTGGTGGCACCACTTGGGACGGGCTCTTTGACGGTTACTTGAAATACAGTTTGGTGCGACAAAAAACTGGAAAAGGTGCTCCCTTTAGTGTAACGCTCTTTCAAAATGCCAGCTACAACAGTAACGCACTCCCAGGGGTGCAGAATGACTTTGTAGATAGACTATCTTTTACCACACAAATGTTGATAGCTAAAAAATTCTCCCCTGATTTTTCGGTCCAACTAGCGCCCACGTACATTCACCGTGGAAATATTTCGTCGGGCGATTCACCTAAAAACCATTTTGCACTCGGCCTAGGGGCTAGATATAAGCTAACCCACCACCTTTCTTTGGTTTCAGAATATTATTTTAGGGCGAACCCAATTGAATCCTTTGACAACTACGCTCCCTTTGCCATTGGGGTAAATTGGGAGTTGGGCGATGTCATGTTGCAGTTTAATCTTACCAATGCCCAAAGAGTCGTAGAAGACGCTTTTATTACCCAAACGCGAAACAATTTTAATTTCAGAAGCCCTAACCTTAACTTCGGATTTAATTTTACTTACGTCATTCATTTTAAACGTTACCTTAAATGAGCTGTAGAGGTCTCATACGATATTATCATGTCGTATTCTCATCACCTATAAGGACCTAGTTTACCCAAGGATAATAGTCTGATATTTCTTAAAATTAAAAGGTATATCGTTGCGGACCACCTCTTCGTATTTCTTCGCTAGCATATGCTTCGAACTTTTTGAAATTTTCTCGAAAGGCGTTCGAAAGTTTAAATGCAGTAGTGTAATACTTTTCATCGTCATTCCATGTTGTTCTTGGGCTAAGCACCTCTGTAGGCACTCCAGGGCAAGAACGTGGCTGTGCCACTCCAAAAACAGAGTGAATATGATAAGTATCATAAGAGTACAATCCCAAGTCACCATTTAATGCGGCATTAATCATGGCACGTGTATATTTCAATTTCATGCGGGTTCCTACACCGTAGGGGCCACCTGTCCAACCTGTATTTACAAGCCAAACATTGACACCCGCATCCAACATTTTTTTACTGAGCATTTCAGCATATTCCGTGGGATGCAATGGCATAAAAGGGGCACCGAAACAAGCTGAAAATGAAGGAATGGGTTCTTTTACCCCCGCTTCCGTTCCTGCTACTTTTGCAGTATACCCTGAAATGAAGTGATACGCTGCCTGACTTGGGGTTAATTTTGATATCGGGGGAAGTACCCCAAACGCATCCGCAGTCAAGAAGAAAATATTTTTAGGATTCTTTCCTATGGATGGTCTTCTAACATTTTCAATATGATAAATAGGATAACTTACTCTTGTATTCTGGGTGATGGAGATGTCTTCAAAATCGACTTCCCCCTTATCATCCATAATTACATTCTCTAAAATGGCGCCTTTTTTTATCGCTCCGAAGATTTCGGGTTCGTTTTCGGAGGAAAGGTTGATGACCTTGGCATAACAGCCTCCCTCGAAATTAAAAACAGAGTTTTCGTTGTTCCAGCCGTGTTCATCGTCTCCGATCAACTTTCTATCCGGGTCGGCCGACAAGGTGGTTTTACCAGTTCCTGAAAGTCCGAAGAAAATTGCAGTATCTCCTTTCATTCCGACATTTGCCGAACAATGCATCGGAAGGGTTTTCTTTTCTACGGGAAGAATGAAATTCAAAGCTGAAAAAATACCTTTTTTAATTTCCCCTGTATAACCTGTTCCACCGATTAAGGCAATTTTTTTTGTAAAGTTTAAGATGGCGAAATTGTGCTGGCGAGTTCCGTCTACCTCGGCATTGGCCATAAAACCAGGAGCATTGATAACCGTCCATTCTGGCTCAAAATCTTTTAACTCTTCCGCCGTAGGACGAATGAACATATTATAGGCGAACATATTCGACCATGGATATTCGTTGATAACCCTGATATCAGTTCTATAATTGGCATCGGCACATGCATAGCAATCACGGACATAGAGCTCTTTATCATTCAAGTATGCGATAACCTTGTCGTACAGCTTATCGAACTGGGAAGGCTCAAAAGGTATATTGATACTGCCCCACCAAATTTTGTCTTCGGTGATACTGTCCTTTACAATAAAGCGATCTTGTGGAGACCTGCCTGTAAATTCTCCTGTGTTCACCGCAAGAGCACCTGATGAAGCCTCTCGCCCCATATTCTTATCAAGTGTTATTTGATGTAATTCAGCTGATGTTAGTTGGTAATGGAAATTTTCGTTTTCCAGCCCATAAGGCTTCAATGAAATTTTTTTCTTAGGATGGTGTGAATTCGGCATTTTGTCAAATGTTTAAAATACAACGCAAATGTCTTGGTTTTTTATATAATAGCCATCAAAAAAAGATGGTTTATTGCGAATATCCCAATGTTGAATAATCTGTAAAATGAAAGCAATACCGGGCTACTGCTCAATATCCCGTGCTTCAAATGAAATAAGCTCGTTAAATTCGAATCTCGGATTTACCTCAATGGGATTACAACATACCTCACAGTCTTCCACATAAATTTGATGTGCTACGGATGGATCCATGAGCATGGAGATTTCTTCCCAACAATAAGGGCATTGAAAAAAGTGTTCGTACATCTTAAAAGAGGTTAGATACTGAACTTAAAAAGATGGTTGCACATTGAATGCTTGAATATTCTTCGAGCATTGTTACAAATCAATTATCTTTTCTTCTTTCGAAGACTTATAAAGTGCCGTGATTACCTCAACTGCTTTTCTAGCCTCCAAACCATCTACCATTGGCTTTCGGCTGTCTTTAATTGCGACCATCATATCCTTAAGCACAATCTTATGGTTTAGGTGACCTATGTTGGTTGGGTCCGCCGCTCCGCTGGATTTTTCATTAGAACTAACAGTTTCAGGAGCAGGAACACCCTCAACATTCCATGCTTTTATCTTACCGCCCTCCATCAAAATACTGCCCTTCTCACCATAAATCTCCAACCGTTCGGGATACCCCGGAAATAAAGCCGTACTAGCAGTTATTGTTCCTGTTGCCCCATTTTGAAAATTCAATATTCCGGTTCCAACATCTTCGCCTTCGATGTTATGAACCAAGGTTTTCATGTTTCCGAATACAGATTTTACGTCCCCCATAAGATTCAATAGCAAATCAATGGTATGTATACCTTGATTCATTAAGGCCGCACCTCCATCAAGCTTCTTGGTTCCTCTCCAGGGATTATTTGAATAGTACTCGGCTGAGCGGTACCAATTGATATGGGCATTGCCCAATAGTAACTTACCCAATTTTCCGTTTTTCACAACACTTTCAACCGCTCTGTACTCGTTCGTACATCTATTTTGCAGTACACAACCAAGAACAACATTGTTTTCTTCGCATGCCGTTCTTATAGCGTCAATCTTTTCAATGGTAACCTCTAAGGGCTTCTCACTCAATATATGTTTACCCGACCGAGCGGCACGAATTGCCATCTCACCGTGAAGTCCACTCTTATTACAGATGCAGACCAAATTTAGTTCTGTATTATTTAAGAACTTTTGCAAGTCATTAGAAATAGGTGTCTTGAAAAGTTTTTCCGCGGCTACAACGCGATGGGGCGAAGAGGTATAAAGACCAACAAGCTTGACGTCTTCCAATTCATTGATGCACTTCACATAGGTTTGGACAATTGAACCTGTTCCGATTATTCCAATACCTAAAGCTGCCATTTTAAATCGTTTAAAATTGAATTAAAAGGTAGTCAATATTCTAGAATTCAACATTCAACAATTGGCCAGTAAGTTGTAATAATTGAAGTTCAGCCAGTTTTGCATCGTATTTTGCGAGGTTTTTATTGGTTTGAGCATTTAATAGATTGATTTGTGCCTGTCGAAACTCGATAGAAGTAATCCTACCCAACTGAAACTGTTCTTTTGACCGCTCGAAATTATTCTGGTTTGTCAGCACATTTTGTTCTTGAATCTGAAAAATGTTCAAACGGTTTTCATAAATGGCTCGCGCATTTTGAATATCGCGATTGACCTCAAGCAACACCTGTTCTTTCAACAATTCTTGATTCTCGTAGGCGATTTTGGCGTTCTTCACCCGTACGTTCGTGCCCCCACCGTCAAACAGGTTCCAGGTCAAAGTTGCACCGAGACCAAAATTTCGCGTATTGTTCACATTAACACCAGGGAAGAATGCTCCAGGAGCATTTTGGTTCAAGTTCCAGCCGTATGAGCCGTTCAAGCCTACGGTAGGCAAATAACCAGATTTGTTGACCTTAATATCGTATTTGTTGATTGCTAAATTTCGTTCCGTTTGCAGCAATGCTACATTATTAAAGTCCGTTCGAGCAATATACTCTTCTATCTCTATTCTGGGAATAAATTGCACCAAAGTATCTACAACGAAAACCTGCTCCAAATCCTGATCTATCAAAACACTAAGATCTCGTTTCGTATTGGCCAATTGTTGTTTCGTATTCAATAGATTAATACTGTCATTGGTTACATCAACCTGGGCATTCAAAATATCTAACTTGGTGTTCTGCCCATATTCAAAGGCATATTCTGCCCTTTTAATCCGCTGAGCGGAAATCTCCAATGCTTGTTGTAACACTTTTTCGTTCTCACTCAAACGGGCGACCTCAAAATATACGCTAAACAATTGCACCATGGTATTCTCAATAGTTTCCCGGGCCTGCAATTCACTTAATTGATATTGTTCTTTGAGCCTCTTATAGTTGTAGAGACGTCCCAAGCCGTCGAAAAGCGTATAATTTGCAGTTAGACCGGCATTGTAGCGCTGAGCCTCTGCTTTGTACAAATTCGTTTCAGGCCTTGGATTTCCGTTTGCGTCTAACTGTCCTGGAAATTCAAAAGTAGAATCGTCCCGTTGATAGGTGGCACCTGCGGTTCCTGTCAAGGTTGGCAGGAATCCACTATTCAAAACACTAGCATTGTTATCTGCTATTTCAACTTGGTTCTTCGCTATCTTGATTCCAAAATTTTTCTCCAAAGCCATCTGTACGACTTCCTCTTTGGAGAGCAATTTTTCTTGGGCGAACGTAAAATGGGCTGCTGCTAAGAGCAATACTAAAAGGGAAAATGTGTTTTTCATTATTCTTCTACTTCAAGAGGCTCGGGATTTTCTACATAAGCTCTGTTCGAACCATTCAAATTATCTTTAGAACCACCATGTCCCGATGAAAGATCTTGCTCCAAATGAAGGCCCTCCTTTTGTTCTTTAATAGCACGCTCCACCTCCTCTTTTGTGATATCATTTCCGGTCACCAACCATTTTGTGCTAACTTTAAGTTTATTACTGAAGGATAAGAACAAAGGCAACAGTATCAAAGTTAAAACAGTAGCAAAACCAATTCCGTAGGCAATTGAAATCGCCATGGGGATTAAAAACTGTGCTTGCCTACTAGTCTCAAAAATCAATGGGGTCAAACCGGCAATTGTGGTAATAGATGTCAAAAATATTGCCCTGAACCTAGACCGGCCGGCTTCATAAATAGCTTCATCGAAAGTCATGCCTAAGCGCAAATTCGAATTGAATTTACCTATGAGCACCAACCCGTCATTAACCATAATACCTATCAAAGCGATGATACCTAATAGGGACAGTATGTTCAATGGGAAGTCATGCAACCAATGCCCCCAAATTACAGCTGTCATACTAAAGGGTATTAAAAGAATTAACATTAAAGGTTGGCTAAAACTTCTAAAAGTGAAGGCAATGGTCATATATATTAATGCTAGAACCGATAAGCCAACAACTTTTAAGGAACCCGTTAGTTTACCTAATTCTCTATTTTGCCCTTCATAAGATGCTGTCACCGTTGGATATTTTGATTGTATTTCAGGCATTATTACGGTCTGAATCTCGGTCATTACATCGGTAGGACTATCCTTTGGGTTTTTCATGTCGGCCGATATCTGTATTTCACGCCTGCCTTCCAAACGATTAATGGCTACATCACCACGCTCTATGGTATATTCCGTGATTTCTTTCAACGGTACTCTGGCACCAGTCGGGGTTACAATCCGCATTTCATCCAAATCTGCTATGGAAGACCTATTCTCTCGGTCATAGCGCACCCATACTCTTATCTCGTCTTGGCCGCGCTGAAAACGCTGCGCCTGGGAGCCAAAAAATCCGGCACGTACCTGATTCATGATGGTTCTGAGGTCAAGCCCTAATAGATAGGCATTCTCCTTTAGTTTCAACCGGATTTCCTTAATACCGGCAGGGTCGTTATCAGCGACATCCTTTAAGGTGGCATTGTCCTGAAGAAATGATTTTAGCTCTTGCTTTGCAGCTTTTAGCTCTTGAATGTTATTGCCTAAAAGCGATACAGATACCGGCGAGCCCCCAAAATTTCCTCCCGAACCATAGATTAAACTTTCAACACCTATGACAGGGCCTACAAGCTCATCTAATCTACTGGTCACCAAATCAGCTCGAATAGCATCGGGTCTTTCCTCACCCGGTAATAGATTGATCCTGAGCGTTGCAGATGAAGAACCCGGCCCTATGGTTTTAATGACGTTTTCAAAAAGAACTTTACCTGTACCCTTTAAATATTTCTCGGTCAATTCTTGGTTGACGATCTCCGCCTTTTCCTCAATTAACGAAATAATCGAATCGGTCACCTTTTCATTAGTACCGTTTGGCATCAATAACTCAATACGGGCCTGATCACTTGCTATTCTAGGAAAGAAAGATGTTCTAATAATTCCTCCTCCTACCGAGCCAAAAGATAAAAGTAAGGCCATCGCAAAAATACCGAATGTCAAAAGCTTGTACTTCAGTGAAAATTTAAAAATAGGACTGTAAAGATTATCGCGCATCCATGCCATAAACCGGTCGCCCATTTCATTGATTACCCTTAATTTGGCAAATGCTCTACCGAAAGCTGTTTTTGGAGTTTTATCAACGGGTTGTAATGCTTTCGAATGTGCAAGATGAGCTGGAAGAATAATTAAGGCTTCCACCAATGAAACAATCAATGTCAAAAGCACAATTACCGATACTTCACCGAAAAACTCTCCTATTCGACTATCAAGAAATAAGAAAATTGAAAAGGCAAGACAAGTCGTTATAATTGCCGAGATTATTGGGGGAAGTACTTCAATAGTTCCATCTACGGCAGCCCGGACCGGAGACTTCCCTTTTTCATAATGCTGGTAAATGTTTTCGGCAATTACGATTCCGTCATCCACGAGAATTCCGATTACGATAATCATACCGAACAATGATAGTACGTTTATCGTTACGTCAAAGAACCCAGCAAAAACAAACATTCCTAAGAAAGCTACGGGGAGACCGAAAGCGACCCAAAAAGCTAATCTTGTATTCAAGAAAAGTGACAGGAAAATCAACACCAACAACATTCCCTGCCATGCGTTCTTGATTAGCAATTCCGTTCTTCCGTTTAGGGTCTCAGAAAGGTCGCGGACAATACTTAATTTTACATTGTCATACTTTTGATTAAACTCTTCAATATATTCTTTAACCTTATCTGCAGAGCCAATTAAATCTTCTGTATTGGTACTGGTAATCGTCGTATTCACAGCGAGATTCCCGTTGAAATAAGATGCATTGGGCGTTTCTGAAAAACGGTCCCGAATGGTAGCAACGTCTTTTAATCGCACCGTCTGGCCAGAAGGATCAGCCCTTACAATTATATTTGAAAGTTCATCACCATAATAAGCGCGGTTGTTCGCACGTATCAAATACTCCTCAGCACTAGTTTTGATATTTCCGCCGGTGACCAATATATTAGCATTAGCGACAGCTTGCGCCACCTCGGCAAATGAAATATTATAGGCCAATAGGTTATTTTCATTTACCGCTATTTCAATCTCTTCATTAGGATATCCTTCAATATCTATTTGGGAAATACCATCAATAGCACGAATGTCATTTTCTATATCACGACCAATTTGTTTCAGCGTAACGAGCGGTATGTTTTCACCACTTATGGCAAAGCTAATTGTCTGGCGAATCGCTTCGAGTTTAGAAACCACCAACGGTTCCATTCCTGTTGGAAAAGTGGGTACACGATCTACGGCATTCTTAACTTCAAGAAGCATGAAATCGATATCTCTTCCCTTTTCAATTTCCACATTGATGGTGCCACTGTTCTCCCGTGACGTAGAAGTGACTCTATCTACCCCTTCTAGACCTTTTAAATTATCCTCTATTTTCAGTACAATACCCTCTTCAACCTCTTGAGGAGAAGCCCCAGGATAAGTAATGCTTATAAGGATATTTTTAGAATCGGTTAGAGGAAAAAAAGATGATTTCAGAGATTTGGCCCCAACAATACCAAAAACTGCAAAGGCAATAATGATAACATTTACTGCAACGTGATACCGAATGAAATACTCTATTACTTTTCGCATTATCCTTCAGTGTTGGTTTCTTTCTCTTGATATACTTTGACAGCCATTCCCGTATAGGCTCCGAGCAATGGTTTAGACATAATTACTGTGCCATCGGGCACTTCTTTGAGCACAACGCTTTTTTCTGAAAAATATACCGGTTTTACATCAATTAAGTCCAAAATCGTGTCTCTTACCACAAAAATCTTATCCCCTTCGAGTAACAAGTTTCTATCTACCTCAATAGCATCCTTTTCTTGTTTGGCATCCAATTTGGCCTCCAAATACATGCCCTCTCTAAGACTGCTATCCTTAACTTCTATAAAAGCTTTGATAGTCTGTGAAGCTTGATCCACTCTACCATTGATTCTGGCCACCTCACCGACGTACGTTTTGGAATCATCTAAAGCGGACAATTCTACACTCTCGCCTACTTTGAGCAAATCACTGAACTTCTTACTTACCGCTACTTCCAATTCATATACATCAGTATTGATAAACTCACCCAATTTTTGTCCGGACCTTACCAAAGTTCCTTCCGTTACCAATGTTTCGGTCAATACTCCATTAAATGGAGCGGCAATACGATACTTGGAAAGCCGCTGTTCCAGATTCTTGACATTGTAAAAGCTGGTTAAAATACCACGGCCACTAATAAAAAACTTCTCTTTTTCTGAGGTCATTTCCGGTAACTGAGGAGTAGGTTTTGACATGTCAAAACTATTCAGATAGGCTTGCCACTTCGGAAAGAATTCCGGATAATCTAAACGTAAATCGGGCATGATAGAGGTAAGTTCATTGAAGAGATTACTCTTTGCGGATTGCACACTTGCGCCATATTCTGAAGCATCGATACGAATAATTGTTTCTCCTTTATTATAACGCTCCCCTGTTTTGAACAACTGACCTCCTTTTCGAAATACCCCTTGTACTTCGGCGTAAAGTTCCACTCGATTTTTGGCAACAAGATTTCCGTTCGCTGGTACCACAATAGGGACGGTACCGTTCTGGACAACTTCCGTAAAAACAGTCTTAATTACTTTTTCAGCCCTTGGCTTAAAGCTCTTTTTATTTGCGATGATCGCTTGGGCACCAAAAAAGCCACCGATAATCAATAAAATCCCTAAGACGGATAGTATTATTTTTCTCATAAGTTGGTAATTGTATAATATTTTTGACTAAAGTCTCCTGATGTTCTGTAAGGTCATTTTAATAGGACTGCAACATTCGCCAATAGTTTAATCAAAAGGTGTTAACGATTTATTAAAAAGTTATCTCCTCTTCAAAATTTCTTTGCACTTTTTTAAGAAGCGTTATCATTTGGCCCTTTTCTTTATCGTTGATATTCCGTTCCATTTTATCAATTAGTTCCTTGATAACCGGTCTTGTCTTGTTATAGACTTTTTTTCCTTCCGAAGTTAAAAATACTTGATTCATTCTTTTATCATCTACGCTTTGCTTTCTCCTAATATATTTTTTCGACTCCATTTTCGTCAAAAGTCGAGCAAGAGAAGATTTGTCCCTATAGGTCAAGAATGCCAATTCATTTTGATTCAAACCATCATTCTCATCTAATTTCTTTAGTACCACCATCTGCTCTTTGGTCAAATCAAGTCCTGCATTTGCAAATGACTCGTTCATGTGGTAATCAACAAGCTTCATAGTTCTTCCCAGCCAGGGTCCTATAGATTTCTCAAAATCGATAAAAACAGTATTGGACTTCATTTGGCGAAGCTACATAAAATAATAATTAGTTGCATGTGCAACCATTGTTAATTGTTTATTAATTTTTTTTAATCATTAAACAAAATATTCTTGTTAAGATGTTCAACCCTGTATATACCGTTTGTCTATAAACACAAATCGGTTATCTTTAAACCAACTACCATACTAAACTTACGTACATGAAAGGATTAGATACTTTTGACTGGGTGGTCATTGCCCTCTACTTTATAATACTCCTTGGTGTAGCTTGGTGGGTTATCAAACAAAAGCAGAAAAATACGGAAGACTATTTTCTGGCTGGCAGAAATATAGGTTGGTTCATGGTGGGAGCCTCAATTTTTGCCTCCAATATTGGTTCCGAACATGTAGTTGGTTTGGCAGGAAATGGTGCAGGCGATAAAATGCCCCTACTCATATATGAACTTCACGCTTGGATAGTATTAATGTTAGGGTGGGTCTTTCTTCCCTTTTATGCACGAAGTGGAGTTTTCACCATGCCGGAGTTTTTAGAAAAGCGTTTCGATGCACGGTCGAGATGGGTGCTTTCTATTATTTCTTTGGTCGCCTATATTCTCACCAAAGTTTCGGTAACTATTTATGCGGGCGGCGTAGTTGTTTCCGCATTGTTGGGAATTCCTTTTTGGATCGGAGCGGTAGCCACGGTAGTCCTTACTGGGCTTTATACTGTTCTTGGAGGGATGCGTGCTGTTGTTTATACCGAAACCATTCAAGCTATCGTACTTGTATTAGGGGCAGGTATTCTCACCGTATTAGGTTTGGATGCCGTTGGCGGCTGGGGTGAACTTAAAGCAACCGTAGGTGCCGACTATTTTAATATGTGGCGCCCCAATTCCGATCCAGATTATCCTTGGCTGCCCCTGTTCATTACAAGTACTGTAGTAGGTATTTGGTATTGGTGTACCGATCAGGTCATCGTGCAAAGGGTATTGACAGCCAAAAATATTAAAGAAGGAAGACGTGGCAGTATTTTCGGTGCACTTCTAAAACTTATGCCTGTGTTCCTGTTTTTGATTCCTGGTGTCATCGCACTCGGATTAAAGATGCAAGGAAAGTTGGATTGGGATAGTCCCGATGAGGCTTTTCCTGTGTTGATGAGCAATATTATGCCCTCAGGATTGAGAGGATTGGTAGCAGCTGGCCTTTTAGCGGCTCTCATGAGTTCATTGGCATCGGTTTTCAATTCGTGTTCCACCTTATTCACTTTGGACATTTACAAAAAGCTCAAACCCAACAAGCCGGAAGAGCAATTAGTCAAAACAGGAAAAATTGCAACCTTTTTCATTGTAGGTCTAGGCCTACTGTGGATTCCCATAATAACAACTCTTTCAGATGGGCTCTATGAATACCTACAAAATGTTCAGGCCTATATTTCACCGCCCATCGCCGCTGTTTTTCTTCTAGGTATTTTCTATAAACGAATCAATGCCAACGGAGCTATCGCTACCTTGGTCGGGGGTTTTATCATTGGATTTACAAAGCTGACACTGGAAATCTTAAAATCAAGTTTTGCTGAAGGTGGTTTTCTTTTCAATATTGCCGACATTAACTGGCTGGTTTTCGGGGCCTACTTTTTTGCCATGTGTATAGCGATTGCCATTGTAGTCAGCATGTTCTACCCCGCTCCATCACAGGCACAGCTGGCAGGCTTGACTTTCGGAACAGTAAGTGACGAACAGAAAGTCGCTAATAAATCAAGTTATAACATTTGGGATATTATTGCCTCCGCTGCCGTCATTATTATTGTTTTGTATATCATGATATCCTTTAGCACATTGTCTTTATGAATTGTAAATCCATTATTACGCTGTTAATTTTGACAATAACCAATTTGGTTATCTCACAAGAAGTGAAACGCCCGAATGTCTTGGTCATCATGTTCGATGATGCCGGGTTGGATATGTCAGCATATGGTTGTTCTTATGTCAATACACCTGGGTTTGATGCCATCGCAACTGAAGGTATTCTTTTCAACAGGGCCTATACCCCCAATGCCAAATGTGCTCCTTCAAGGGCTTCAGTAATCACAGGTAGAAATTCATGGCAATTGGATGCCGCGGCAAATCACGTGAATTACTTTCCGGCCAAATTTAAAACCTATCAAGAAGTATTGTTGGAGCAAGGATACTTCACTGGACATACAGGAAAAGGGTATGGCCCTGCGATTACGTTAGCCGATGATGGTACCCAAAGAGAAGTATTGGGGCCACCTTTTAATAAAAAAACACTCACTCCTTCTACAAGCGGAATCGGACCAAATGACTATAGTGCCAATTTTGAAGATTTTTTAAACCACGCTCCTGACGGAAAACCTTGGAGTTTCTGGTTGGGTACGATTGAGCCGCATCGCGGATATGAATATGGCAGCGGTGCACGCTTGGCGGGTAAGTCGACCGATATGATAAAGGACTTCCCACCCTATTGGCCCGACAATGAGATTACCAGAAATGATCTGCTTGACTATGCTTATGAAATAGAGGATACCGATAAACATGTTGTAAAGGTTTTAGAAATCCTCAAAGCTCGCAATCTGATGGAAAATACTTTGATTGTTTTTACAAGTGACCATGGAATGCCCTTTCCGAGGGTAAAAGGGAATCAATATGAGAATGCGAACCACATTCCGATGGCACTGTTATGGAAAGGGAAATCGAAAAACAAGATAGTGAATGATTATGTGAGTTTTATTGACCTCGCGCCTACTTTTCTGGAAGCTGCGGGTATCGACTGGAAGTCATCAGGCATGCACCCGGCTGCAGGAAAAAGCCTTCTGAACATCATCGTTTCTGAAAAATCAGGTCAAGTCGAACCCGAACGAAATTATGTTTTAGTTGGAAAAGAGAGGCATGATACGGGGCGACCCAATGATGTAGGTTATCCCATTCGGGGAATGTATAAAGACAGCATGCTGTATATCAAAAACTACGAAATCCATCGTTGGCCCTCGGGAAATCCGGAGACCGGATACCTCAATACGGATGCGAGCCCAACAAAAAGTGAAATCCTTAGATTGCGAAGAGAAAATAGCGATAAGACCTATTGGAAGCTAAATTTTGGAAAGAGAGTTTCAGAGGAAGTCTACAATATAAAAACAGATCCTTTCTGCACTAAAAACCTTGCAGATGATTTCGCCCTCCGTACACTAAAAAATGCACTGCGAACAGAAATGGAAAGCAAATTATTGGAGCAAGGTGATTTGCGAATGCAAGGTTTCGGGCATTTGTACGAACAGTATCCATTTACAAGAAACGGAAACTTTTATGGCCGTTACATGGCAGGAGAGCAAACCAGTTCAGGCTGGGTAATAGACTCAGATTTTGAGGAATACTATTTGGATGGAGATGGCAACACCCTTGAGAAAGTAATTAGAGGCCAATAAAAAAAGTTAGATTTCAAACCCGAATTGGAATTAATTCAATTAGCTATTTTCATTAGCGGTTCTTTGTTGCCACTCATTTGCCAATTGCCTAATGAAATGGGAATATTTCCGATAGCATTGAGTTCATCAAAAAAGTTGCCAACCTTAAAAGGTTCGTTCTTAATTTCCTTCATTTTGGCGAAATCCATCATCGCCTGTTCCAAAAGATACTTTCCAGTAATATAACTACTACCATAACCAGGTTGTCTCATGTAGAGGTGTTGTTCGAACAACAATAATTCTTTTTCGGTCTTCATCCAACCACGTGGCGTGTATTCGGAGTGAATACTACCCGCTTCTTCCATGGTCATTTCATTGGCATGGGCATAAAGCGACCCAAGTCCGCGAGCGGCACGTTGCGCAATCATGATATAAACAATTTCCCGCACTCTTGGATTGTCATCATATAGTCCGGCTTGCATGAACATTTCCTCAACAGCCGTTGCAGTACCCTCGTTTCGAGAATCAAAAATGTTGTATAGCAGCGGTCCTTTTCTGATTTCACTTGCATTCGGCTCCAAATCCATTCGTGCCAATTCGAACCAGTGGTAAAAATGAGTATAAAGTGGGCGCTGATCATAGTGGGCTGTAATCCAGAAAAAATTACGTTTTTCTTTGGGAACATAAGCACCCAAATGCGCCCTGAGCGCTGGATCAAAATATTCTTTTACCGTTACGATTTCATTATGCTCCAAAAAGTTTATTAGGCTTTTTGCAGCTTCATCGGCTCTTTTGTCGTATGCCTCGGGCGAATCTGCATCAGTCAAATTAGGAAGGTTCCGATTTCGATGCTCTTCTAATTTCAAAGAAGCCCAAGCACGGGCAAGCTCACGTTTTAAAATCATGACTTCATCTTCCCAAGTCAATGGAACAAGATGTACATTTTGTAGATACCATGTGTAATTTTCCTTGCCAATTCCGGAGGCACCTGTTTTGTTTTTTGCTTGCACTTCTAACCAAGCTACTAAATCATCCGTGGAGGCAATAGCGGCTTCAACTGCCTTGACTATTTTCTTATCCTTAGCTACACCCTCCAAATTTAATATGGATTTCAATTCCACACTCTGGTTTCGAATCGTTCGAATACCTGCAATCCAAAGTTCTTTTGCATTTCCTGTCAAATTAAGTTTTGCCTGTTTGTTCAATGCTGGCATAACCGCTAAGTCCTCTAAAAATTGAACTCTTTTATCTTTGCTTAAGGGAAAGCTATAAGTCCATAGTTCTGTAGTTCCATGATGGGTTGGACCCTCGTGTGCCGGCACGTCGCTACGAGCCACCCAAAGTGATGTATAAAATGCCGGATCCCGTTCCCAAGGTTTCAGTATTCGATAATTAAAATCATAGCCATTCATTTCAGCTCTTACAATATGCCAATCTATTTGTTGGGCTATGGTCATTCCGGTAGTATCGATGTTGGCAAAAGTCGCCCGAAGTTTTTCAAATTCAGGTTGGCGGTTTCGAAAGGTTTCCTTCCTATAATCCGGAGCACCTTCAAGAAGGAGTGGCGTTTCAAAGGCACGCCATTCTTGAAAAAAATCAACTAAATCTGTGTAACTAGCTTGATTGCTTTGTGCAATTTGGGCCATAGTAAAGTTTAGCACGAAAAAAGCCAGTAAACTAAAAGTAAGTAAGATATTTTTTGATAGAGATTTCATCCTTGAACTAAATTATGATTTTAACTAGAAAGACAAATTATGAAATAAAATCTAAGCAAGTGTATAAAATATTATATAGCTCATCATGGTGCACTTATATTTCCTTTAATAACAAGAAACCACGCCAAAATAGGCGTGGTTTCTTGTTATTAGTGATCGCGACAGGATTCGAACCTGTGACCGTCTGCTTAGAAGGCAGATGCTCTATCCAGCTGAGCTACGCGACCGTTTTTCAAATGTGGGTGCAAACTTACTAAAAATTCTAGTTTCCGTAACTCATAAATCGAGCTAAAATTAAATAGAATTCAATCTTGACCGTAAGCTCTTGCCACTTGCTTTGAAGTTCCTAATCCTTCAATACCTAACTCTACTACATCGCCGGCTTTTAAATAGCGAGGAGGATTAAAACCGAGGCCAACGCCAAAAGGTGTTCCGGTAGAAATAACATCGCCGGGAAGCAATGTCATAAACTGGCTGATATAGCTAATAGACTCAGGAATGTTAAAAACAAAATCAGAAGTATTGCTGTTCTGCAATTGCTCTCCATTGACATTGAGCCAAAGATTAAGATTATGCGGATTATCAATTTCGTCTGCGGTCGCTATAAAAGGGCCCAAAGGTGCAAACGTATCGCAACTTTTGCCCTTTACCCACTGCCCTTCTCTTTCTATTTGAAAAGCGCGTTCACTATAATCATTATGCAAAACATAGCCTGCGACATGATTCATGGCATCTTCTTCAGAAACATAAGAAGCTTTCTTACCGATGACAACGGCCAGTTCTACTTCCCAGTCCGTTTTTTTGCTCCCCTTTGGTATCACTACATCATCATTGGGGCCTACCATTGCTGATGTTGCCTTAAAAAAAAGCACAGGTTCTTTTGGAATCTCCATACCCGCCTCTTGTGCATGTTTGGCATAATTCAAGCCTATACAGACTATTTTAGAAGGTCTGCATAGCGGTGCTCCCAATCGAGTATCCTCTGTAATTTTTGGACAGCTATCGGCATTTGAACTAAGCCAAGTTTTTAGTCTTGATAGTCCATCGCCACCAAAGAAATTTTCATCATAATCTTGGCCAAAGGAAGAAACGTCAAGCCGTGTACCATCTTCCAATTGCACACCTGGTTGTTCTTCACAAATGCTTCCAAATCGTATTAACTTCATATCAATTGATTTACTTAAGTATGTTAATTTCCATTTAATTTGATGAATCCGCCATCAATCGGATAATCGGTTCCGGTTGCGAAAGAAGCCTCATCTGAACAGAGATAAAGTGCCAAATTTCCGATTTCTTCGGGAGTGCCCATTCGTCCTATCGGCTGTGTTTTTGATAGCTTTTCGAACATTTTTTCTTCTTCTCCCGGAAAATTATCCTTTAGATATCCATCTACGAAAGGTGTATGAACCCTACCAGGTGAAATACTATTGCAGCGAATATTATACTCCAAATAATCTTTGGCCACTGAATAGGTCATAGTAAGTACCGCTCCTTTTGACATACAGTATGCGAACCTGTCTCTTATACCCACTGTGGCGCCTATAGATGCCATATTCAAAATCACGCCTCCTTTATTCTTCATGTAGGGTATAACTGCGTTGATACAATTATAGACTCCTTTGACGTTTACCTGATACACCTTATCCATGTCAGCTTCCGTGGTTTTTTCCACATTGCCGATGTGTGCTATTCCTGCATTATTGATTAAGATATCGATGGATGAATCATGCCCTATTTCATCTACGAGGGTTCTGACCTGATCCTGTATTGCCACGTTACAAGAATATGTATGGGCAGTACCCCCATCTTTTTCAATTTCAGATACAACTAACAGTGCCTCCTCCTGTTTCAAATCAAAAATATGCACCTCCGCGTGGTTTCCGGCCAATGCCTTTGCTATGGCCCTACCAATACCGCTACCACCTCCGGTTACAATTGCTTTTTTGCCTGTTAAATCGAATTTCATTTCTTATTAGCCTGTTAATATGCACTTAAATATAGTTCAGTTTTTTGGAATGGAATCGGAACCAACAAACGAAGCCTGCAGTTCTTCATCAATACCAGAATCAATGAAGAGTGCTGGTTTCTCCTTTTGCAAATCTCGAAGCGCATCAACAGACATGGCGGTATTCCATAAATAAACTTGTTTCAATGCTTCCATTTTTTTCAGGACGGGGATACTTTGATCACCAATAGGCGTGTTATACACCTTCAACATTTTTAATTTGGATAATACTTTTAAGGTGTCCATTTCGACATCGGTTATTGGAGTTTGGTCAATTTCAAGCCATTCCAAGTTAGGGCAAGAGGCGAAGAAGTTCATTTCCTCTTGGCCGATAGGAAGTCCGCTGGCATCCAATTGAACAATATGTTCCGCAATGGATTGTAAACTTGTCAATTGTGCTAACCTATAGGTAGGTGATTTGTATAAATTGACACTTACAGCATTGATTCCAGCAGCAACACGGCGTATCGTAACATAATCGGAACTTAATCTCCGCAAAGTACTATCCGCAACAATTGGAAGCTTTGCCCATTTTTCCATAGGATCAGGCATCATCAATTCATTTATTAAATCCACCAGAGGTTCTGATGGTTCTAAATGCTGTATGCGTAGGGTGTCGGATGCGCCTAACGAAATCCACCGTTCTAGAATTTGAATTTCATTCGGATCAAGAGGTTGTTTCCCTTCTGGCGGCATGTGTTCCTCATCTTCAAAGGGTAAATGTAATCTACGGATGATTTCACTTTCTTGAGGATTTCCGGGAACAACTGTATTTCTTACCTCACCACCAGCTAAAAGATTATCTAGAGAAGTCATTAATAATTCTCCTTTTTTCTTATTCGGATTATGGCAAGAAACACATTTCTTATCCAAAATACGCGCAACAACATCGTCGTAAATCAATGGGTTTTCAGGAATTTCAGCTTCTCTTTTCTCAATAGGAAGAGCCAAAAAGTCTTCCCCATGGGTCACCATACCGCCGTAATGTCCAGTAAAAATGATCAATCCAACCAATATTACTTGTAATGCTTTGTTGAAAATCGGTTTGTCGAATTGTATTCCTTCCAGCCAATACCAAACCGCAGCAAGAAGTGCCAACGCACCACCCAACCATTGATGCCAGAATAACAGTTCACCATTAGCACTGTTTTCTTGGCCAAGAAAAAACCCTGAAATCGCTGTCAACAAAGCGGTCAGCACTGAAAAGGTCAGTAATACTTTGGGAATCTTCTTATTCATCAATCCCAAAAACGCGCAAATCAGTAATAATACAATCGGGAAATGAATTAAGAGTGGGTGCCACCGTCCTACCCATGCTACCAGTCTGGGAAGCTCGATATACGATTCAAAAATCAAGCAAAATAAGAGAAACAAGGATAGCCCAAAAACTAAATAATCGACCCACCTATTTTTAAAATTTTTCGTCATTCTAGGCTAAAAGGTCTTTAATGACATTACCCGCCACATCGGTCAGGCGAAAACGGCGACCTTGATATTTATAAATGAGTTGTTCATGGTCTAGACCCATTTGATGCATCAAAGTAGCATGAAAATCATTAATGTGCACCGGGTTTTCCACCACATTATATCCAAATTCGTCAGTTTGCCCGTAGTTGAGACCAGGTTTGATCCCGCCGCCTGCCATCCAAATACTAAATGCTTTAGGATGATGATCACGGCCATAATTTTCAGGGTCGAATTTACCTTGGGCATAGTTTCCTCTTCCAAACTCACCGCCCCAAACTACCAAAGTATCGTCCAACATGCCACGTTGTTTCAAATCGAGTACCAGAGCCGCGGAAGCCTGATCGACATCTTTGGCTTGCCCCGCCATTTCATTGTGCAAATTGCCATGTTGATCCCAACCTTGATGATAGAGTTGAATGAACCGAACACCATTTTCCGCTAGGCGTCTTGCTTGTAACGCATTGGCAGCATAGGTACCTGGAACTTGGCAATCTTCACCGTATAAATCGATAATTGATTGGGGCTCTTTCGAAATATCCATCACATCGGGCACTGACATCTGCATACGATATGCCATTTCATATTGTGCTATTCTCGATTCTATTTCATCGTCACCGGTCTCCACATGGTGCAATTTGTTCAATGAGGAAACATGATCCAACAAATGTCGCTTGTCAGATCTGGAGATTCCGTCAGGGTCATTTAAGTATAACACAGGATCTTTCCCTGAACGCAAAAGAACCCCTTGGTGCTTGGAATCCAAGAATCCACTTGACCAAAGTTTAGAATATAGTCCTTGACTGTTACCTTTTCCTCGTGAAGTTAACACTACGAAAGAAGGAAGATTTTTATTCTCACTTCCGAGTCCGTAGCTCAACCAAGAGCCCATACTCGGGCGACCGGATATTTGACTCCCTGTTTGAAAAAAAGTAATTGCCGGGTCGTGGTTAATTGCCTCGGTGTGCATGCTTCGTACTACAGTAATATCATCTGCAATTTTAGCGATGTGCGGAAAGAAATCGCTGATCCATGTTTGGCTTTGCCCATGTTGTTTAAAACCAATTTTTGGTGGCATCAACGGAAATTTATCTTGATTTGCCGTCATATTGGTCAAGCGCTGCCCTTTACGGATACTTTCGGGCAAATCTTCACCCATGCGTTTTCTCAATATGGGTTTGTAGTCGAATGTTTCCAATTGCGACGGGGCGCCCGCTTGAAATAAGTAAATAATACGTTTGGCTTTTGGAGCAAAATGTGGAATACCCAAAGGCTGTTCCAATGCCAAATCGTTAGATGCTCCTTTGAATAAATCAGGAATCAACAATGACCCTAACGCCAACGAACCTATACCAACACTCAATTGCGAAAAGAAATGCCTGCGATTGACTTTTAAAGGGTTCTCTGATTTGTCTTGCTGCTCCTTCATTGCATTATTCTTTGGTTATGGTTTCGTCTAAATTGTAAATTACCTGGGCAGTTAACATTAACGCAGCTGTTTTTGCAGGATCAACATCCAATTGTTCGTACTCACCTATTGCGATTAATTTTTTAGCTTCCTCTAAATCATTTTCATACAACTTGACGGCATCATAATAGTAATTATTCAATGTCAACAATTCCTCTTCCTTTGGTGTTCTTACCAAAATGCGTTGAAAAACATTTTTTATTATTTCCGATTCATCTCCTTTTTCTGCTAAAGTACGTTGCGCCAAAACCCTTGCAGCTTCCAATACTTGAACATCATTTTGCAAGGCCAATGCCTGAAGCGGCGTATTGGTTTTTTGCCTACGGACCTCACAAAAATCACGAGTAGGGGCATCAAAAATGGTCATCGTTGGAGGCGGCAGCGTACGTTTCCAAAATGTATATAGCGAACGACGGTATAAATCTTCGCCCTCATCTTGCACGTAGTTGGTCAATACACCTCTATTCTCGCCGGCATTGGTTTCCGCCCACAGTCCGGGTGGTTGATAGGGCTTGACACTCGGACCACCGACCTCATCATTTAACAAACCACTGGATGAAAGAATATAGTCTCGAATCATTTCTCCACTCATCCTAAACCGTGGAGCACGTGCCAGTAATCTGTTTTCGGGATCAGCTTTCTTAAGGTCAGGGCGCAATATTGACTTTTGTTGGTAGGTGGCTGAAAGGAGTATCTTTTTCAAAAGGTACTGGATATCCCAATTGTGTTCCATAAAATCTACAGCAAGCCAATCTAAAAGTTCAGGATGGGTCGGCAAGCTTCCTTGAACGCCGAAATCTTCAGAGGTTTCCACGAGTCCTCGTCCGAAAAGCATTCCCCAAACACGATTTACAAAAACCCGAGCCGTCAAGGGGTTGTTCTTATCAACAATCCATTTCGCTAAACCCAATCGATTTCTCGGCAATTCTTCAGAAAACGGATAAATAATTTCAGGCGTATCGGCAACTACCGAATCGGTGGGTTGGTCATATTCTCCTCGGTTCAAGATAAAAGTTGTTTTTGGAGCCGAATCATTCATTACCATAACATTGATTTCTTGACCCCTATCTAGATTCACAAAATCTAATACTCCGTCAACTTCTTTTGAAGTCAGCTTAATAAAGGGTGGGTCAGCAAAGAATTTTTGATTTTTTGCCTGAACGGCATCCATCTGTAAACCTTTTTCGTTTACTTGATTAAAAAAAGCAAAAAACTCGAAATAGTTTTCCTGCGAAATCGCATCATATTTATGATCATGACATCGTGCGCATTCTAAAGTAAGACCTAAAATTCCTTTACCCAACGTGTTAGTTCTATCTAAAACATAATTGGTTCGATATTCTTCTTGGATTACGCCCCCTTCTTGGGTAATGGGATGGTTTCGATTAAAACCTGTTGCCAATACCTGTTCTTTCGTAGCGTTGGGCAACAAGTCTCCTGCCAATTGCCAAGTCAGAAATTCGTCATAGGGTAAATTTTTATTAAAGGCATGAATGACCCAATCGCGCCAAGGCCACATGGTACGGTAACTGTCATCTTGATACCCGTGAGAATCCGCATATCTAGCGAGATCAAGCCATGACTGAGTCATTCGCTCGCCATAAGCCTGGGTAGATAAAAACCGATCAATTGCTTTGGGTATAACCTCTTCGGATGGAAGGTCTAGCAACATTTTGGTCTGATCGATTTTTGGGGGCAAGCCGGTCAGGTCAAGACTTATTCTTCGAATCAAAATTTCTTTAGAGGCTCTTTCAGAAGGTTGAATATTGTTTTCTTCAAGCTTTTTCAAGACAAAACCATCGATTTCATTTTGGACCCAATCAGAATTTTCGATTTTCGGAACTTCCTTTTTTTCAGGGGAAAGAAAGGACCAGTGCTTTTCAAATTTTGCTCCTTGTTGAATCCATTTTTCAATCAAGCGCTTTTCGTAGGTGTTCAGACTTAACTTCGAATCGGCCGGAGGCATTACCTCATCGGGATTATCTGTTACTATATGCCAGTACGCTTTACTTTTATTCGGTTTGCCAGCGACAAACGCATACTGACCGGGCGTTTCTTTTAATTCTTGAAAAGCCGATTCTTCCAAATCCAATCTCAAATTGGCCTTGCGTTTGTTGGCATCGGGACCATGACACGTATAACAATTATCAGATAAGATAGGTTTGATATGGAAATTGTAATCGACAGTTTCAGGTAGTTTCAAACTAGCATACTCGTCTTCTGAAATGCTGAAAAAACCCGATTTGAAAGCATAAAGTAATACTATCGCTAAAATCAGTATAACCGTAATGTAGATGTTCTTCTTCATGGGCGACAATCGAAAGAAGCCTCTGCAGGCTCATTCTTTAAATTTACTTAATTTTCTAAACAATGAACCATTTCAATTATCTGCCCGCAATACTCTTTTCAGTAATAAGACAATAGCAAGTTTGTAATTATTCTTTCACAAAGATCAAATCAAAATTAACTGTGACATCATCGCCCACGATAACCTGACCAAACATTGCCGTTGGCGGCTCTATTTGAAAATCTTTGAGGGCGATACCATATTCACCTGATATTTTAAGGTTATCATCTGAGGATTCTATATTACCCGCTATTTCTACATCCACGGGTATTCCTGCAACAGTTAAAGTGCCGGATAATGTAGACTCTTCTTTTATTTCCTTCAGGACGAACATTACCTTTGGATGAGATTCTTTTTGTAATGCGTCATGCATTTTTTTATCCATGGTTGCACCACGCTCACTAATAATATCTGCGACCACGACTTCAAGAGTTATTTCTTTTGGAGAACTTCCTTCGACTATTAATGCCCCGGACATCGAATTCGCGGTGACGGTCCAATCATGAATTGTGGAGGTACCATCAATGGTGAGTTTGCTTTCTTGACTCAAGGTATAGGAGTCTTGGCCAAAACCTGTAGCTACAAAAAGGACAATAAAACTAATTTCCAATAATCTTATCATTTTAATCAATTTAATATGTTTTACAAAACGGGTATTCCCGGCCTAGGAATTTGGTAATTTCCATCTTCCAATGGAGCATTGGGCATTTTCGTATCCCAAGAAAATTCTGTCGGCACAATACTTAAGTTGGACTCTTTTGCTTTTTTTAACTCGATTTGCTGTCCTGACTCAATGGCCATGCGCCCGAGTATTGTGGTCATTGTACTTTCTGCTCCATATTTGGTATTATTGACATAAGGTTTAGTTCCCAAAACAGCTCCAATAAAGACATCTTGTTCGATTTGTGAGGATGAGGAGTCGTCTTCATCACGATAGCGCCAAAGTACTTCTCCCCCATTATCAATAATTTGTAGCCGTTCATCCGCCCTTGCCTTGCTTCCTTGAATATTGAAACCCATGCGGTTCGCACAATTGTCCATCTGACGACATTGAACATGCAACTTTGTACCGTCACTATACTCAAATTCTGCATAATGGTGGTCAAATATTTCTCCGTGTTCTGGACCTTTAAGCATTGCCCTACCTCCCATTCCACTTGCCTTTATGGGATAGTCTTTTTTTATCCAATTGACGACATCTATTTGATGAATGGCTTGACCTGCTAATTGGCCACCCCATAACCAATTGAAGTAGTGCCAGTTACTAATTTGGTATTCTAGTTCAGTTTGACTCGGTTTTCGAGGGTGAACTGTCGCCTTGCCCACATTGTAGTAGACATCCATCGAAAGTATATCACCGATTTCACCGGAATGGATTTTCTTGACCATTTCATTGAGACCGATTTCATATCTTGACTGAAGGCCGACTACAACGTTCAACTTTTTTGTGGTAGCCATTTCACCAACATTGATTACTTTTCTATAACCTGGTGCATCAACCGCTAGTGGTTTTTCCATGAAAACGTGCTTGCCAGATTCAATTGCGTATTCGAAATGATCAGGCCGAAAACCCGGAGGTGTACCCAAAATAACCGCATCACAGGAGTCAATCACGGCTTTGTAAGCTTCCAAACCTAGGAATTGTCTTTCCCTAGGGACATCAACCTGAGCTGCAAATTCTTTTGAAACGAGTTGAAAACAATTGTCTAGTTCGTGTTGAAAGACATCGCCCATAGCAACCAATTGAACAGATTTTGATGCTGTCAACGCTTGAAAAGCAGCACCAGTGCCACGCCCTCCACAACCGACCAGTCCCAATTTTATTCTTTCCTGCCCAAGAACATTTTCAGTGGCGAAAGACGGAAGTTGGCTAAAAACCAGTCCAGCGGCTACTGTTTTAGAAGTATTCTTGATAAAGGTTCTTCTCGTATTTTTTTCCATCCGTAACTAAATTATATCCAAAAAAACTACTCGTCTAGAACTGCTTGCCAAAATTTTTTTTGTTCTTCAGAAGAAGGTTGCACTGCCGGACTCACCAATCGAAACCCGATATAATTAGAGTCTGTGAACCACCAAAAACTTTTAGGTATTTGTGGATCTCTTTTCTGTAGTTTCAAACTTGATCCGGTTCTTGAAGCAGATCGCAATTTGTCAGGAGTATCATCCCAAGAACCGCCTCGAAATACTCTGGGGTGAATTACCATAGGTGTCGCCCATGGGTTTTTGGCCCCTAAAGTTGAATAGGCGTCCTCCTTAAATTCATCTAGTGTCCATTCAGCGGCATTACCATGCATATCATATAAGCCCCAGGCATTAGGTTTCTTCGTACCTACTTTGGCGTATACATTGTTCGAATTAGCACGGTAAACCGCATATTCGTTTAAAAGGGCGGGGTCATTACCAAAACTATAGGCGGTGGCACTTCCAGCTCTCGCAGCGTATTCCCACTCTGCCTCTGTTGGAAGTCGATAGAATTTTCCGGTTACCGTACTCAACCATTTACAATATACCAAAGCTGAATAGGTTGACATGCTTACGGCTGGATATCCTTCTTTGCCCATGCCATAAGATGGGTCTTCATAGGGCGGACTGGGTCGTGTTATCGCATCGACCTTCATTACCTTGTCATTCTCAAGTTTGACGAAAAGCTCTTTATTTTGTTTAAAGAACAATTCAAATAGTTCCCAAGTGAGTTCGTACTTGCCGATATAAAAAGCATCTAGCTCAACCTCCCTCACGGGACCCTCATTTTCTCTGCGGTTTTTCTCGGAGGCCGGACTCCCCATCATAAACTTGCCCTTGGGAATACCAATCATTTCAAACGAAAATACCGTTCCGGGCACCGTTTCCGTATAACTTTTTTCCTTTTTAATTTCGAGATTGTTTGAAGCCTGCGTGATTTTGTCTGTGGAAGAATTATCTTTTTTAGTAATACTGGATGCCGATTTACAGGCTTGGTTAAAAACTAGCATACCTGCCAAAACATAGAGGTACAAAGTAATTTTTTTATCGTTGATTGTCATCAATTCAGATTTTCTTTAAATGTATTAAATATTTTATTGCCATGGCTAGAGGTGGTATTCAAGGCACAAACCAATTCTTACGAACTTTTTACAAATTGTTCTAAATTTGGTATACTTCATGATTAAATACATCGAATCAAAGAATAAATTAAGAACATTATGAAAAAATACCTTGTTTTCTTAATCTTGACATTTGTCACATTTACCGGTTTAGCGCAACGGGAAACTACAAAAGACTTAGAACCCTTTACCGAAATTAAGGCGTTTGACCGAATCCAAACGATACTCATAAAAAGCAATGAAGACAAAGTGGTCATCAGTGGTGATGACCAAGATGACGTCAACATTTCAAACAAGGGCGGACTTCTGAAAATTCGGATGGAATTTGAAAACCAAATGGACGGGGACGACGTCACCGTAAAAGTTTATCACACCGAAACGTTGACTTTAATCGACTCCAACGAAAATGCTGATATCACCTCTGAAGATATCATATCTGGTTCAGAGGTCAAGATAGCGGCCCAGGAGGGTGGAAATATCACTTTGAAAATAGATATCGAAAATCTTTATGTAAAATCGACGTCGGGCGCCGAAGTTACACTAACCGGAATTGCAAACAAACAGGAGGCAGTTGCCAATGCGGGTGGTAAGGTACTTAATGACGAATTGAAAACAATGGATACCAAAGTAACCGTAAACGCGGGCGGAACGGCTAGGGTAAACGCAACAGATAAAATGGATGCAAGAGTCAGAGCTGGAGGTTCCATTTATATTTATGGCAATCCCAAAGATTTAAAACGGGATAAGGTATTTGGAGGAAAAATAAAAGTAATGGATGAGTAAGCTTAAAACCAGTTCTTTAACTAATTCACCCTAAAAAAAGGAAGCGCAATAGGCTTCCTTTATGGTGTGTACCACATGTTATCAGTTATTATCTTCAAATTTGGTGTCCGCCATTCGAGTACGACTCAAAGGTAGTTTCGAATACTTTCTGTTTAACTTATCATCATCACTATCAAAAGCAACTAATTCTTTACTACCCATATTTTCAAGACCTTTTGATGTATCAAATCGATTACCTTGTAACTGCACGAACTTAAGTTTCGAAAGTCTTTCAATACTTTTAGGTAAAGCTCCATCAAATCTGTTATGCGATAATATTAACTCAAAGAGATTTGACATATTCGCAAAATCGATTTGTATTTCACCCTCAAATTTGTTTCCTAGAACGCCTAGGCTTTCAAGTTTGGTAAGTCTTTCAATCGATTTTGGAAGATTTCCGGTAAAATTATTACTGGAGAGGTTCAGTATTCGTAAGTTTTTAGCTAGTCCAATAGTTTCGGATACCTTTCCATCCAAAAAATTATTGAACAAGGTCAGTTCTTCTAATTTGGACCAGTTTGAAAAATTCCATGGTAAATCACCCTTGATATCGTTCATCTCAAGTTTCAATACCTTTAAATTTTCCAATTGGGTAAGGGTACTGGGCAATAAGCCTGTAATCTTGTTAAAGGAAAGGTTTAGTACTTCGAGGTTTTCCAACCTTTTTAGTGTATAGGGTAAATTGCCTTGCAAGTTATTCTTTGGCAACTCAATACCAACTACATGGTTATCTTCAATTTGTACTCCGTACCAGTGTGCAACCTCAGACTCTAAATTCCATGAATTAGTCCAAGAATCTCCATTCAAAGCCTCATATAAATCAATTAGAACGGCTTTTTCTTTTTTTGATATTTGTGCTTGGACACCGCTTACTAAGGAAAAAAGGAGAAAAATGGTAAAATAGTGTAGTATTCGTTTCATTCAATTGTCATTTATCCATTGCGCCCATTCTATCTAGCACCTAATTGAAAGTGGTTTCTAAGTATATTCAGGGGGACGCAAATACATTTAGTAAGGTCTTAACGAAGAATTATAGGTTTTCTGATACATAAAGGGCAATATTTTGACAAAAACGTACAAAACCCAATAGGGGATGCTCTCGCACCCCCTAAAACCAAACTACTAACTAGAAAAAAGAATTACTACTCCTTTTGCTTTAAATACTTTTAAAACTCAATCATTACTGGCACTAATTATCATTATCATCATCTTCGAATTTAGTGTCCGCCATTCTTGTCTTTGTCGTGTTGATATTCTTAAAATCGTATTTTAAACTCTTATCATCATGGTCAAAAGCAAGAAGCTCTTTAGCATTTACCAATTGAAGATTGTCAAAAGAATCGAAATTGTTATTTTGAATTTGCAAAACTCGCAGGCTGGCCAGTTGGCCAAACTCAGCTGGTATAGCCCCGCCCAGCTGATTATTGGCCAAAACCAGTTCTTTTAATTTTGCAAGCTTTCCCATTTCTGCGGGAATCGAGCCCTCTAAAGCGTTTTCGAATAAACCTAAACTTTCCAGTTTTTCAAGACTCCCCAATGACTTGGGAATTAGTCCTTTTAAGCTATTACTCGATAAATTAAGAATACGTAAGTTTTTAATTTCCCCTAGACTCTCAGGTAGCGAACCTGATAAGAAGTTGTTAAAAGCTGTGAATTCTTCTAGCCTTTTCATATTTCCAATTGCTTCGGGCAAACCTCCTTTTATTCTGTTCATCTCTAACTTTAACGTTTTCAGATTCGTAAGATTGACAATATCTTTTGGCAAAAGCCCTGTTAACGAATTGAATGCCAGGTTTAAATGGGTCAATTCTTTCAATTTTCCTATACTTTCTGGTATACTTCCTTCCAAATTATTCCTGAAAAGATTTATTCCGGTCACTTTTCCTTCTACAATTGTTACACCGTGCCATTTATCTACACTTTCAGATAAATTCCATGTATTGGTCCATCCCTCTCCATTCGTACTTTCATAAAATTCAAGTAAAACTGCCTTCTCACTTTCGGAAATCTGCGCAAGTACCAATTTGCCATATAGCAACAAGCAGAAAAGACAAAGTAACAGCAACCTCATTTTCTTATATGGATTTTCTAAATTCATAACTGCTAGTTGTCATTATCATCTTCAAACTTCGTGTCAGCCGTTCTGATATCACGATTCGAATAAATCTTATTAAAGCCCTTTTCATCCATTCTATCTTGAATGTCATCAAACTCGAACAACGCCAAATCTGTTTCTAACGGGATACTATTTCTTAAATGGTTTTTATCAAAATCATTATTCTGTAATTGCAAAACCCTCAACTTTGGCAGTGAAAATACAGTAGCAGGAAACTTACCCGTAAATCGATTCTCCGCTAAGACCAGCATACTAAGGTTAGAGAGTTTGCCTATTTCATCGGGAACACCACCTTTAATTTGGTTGTCCGCCAATTCAAGTCGTTCAAGTGATTTTAATTTCCCCAATGTTTCAGGGATTGTACCTTTAAGTTTATTGTTGGAAAAAGAAATCACTTTTAAATTCTTAATGTCTCCAAGACTCCTCGGAATTTCACCAGAAATATTATTACTGAAAAGATCCAATATCACTAATTTTCTCAAGTCTCCAATATTCTCAGGTATCTTGCCCGTTAATTTATTTTTTCCGAGTCGGAGCACTATTAGACTTTTGAGCTCTACAAGGGTATTCGGCAATTCACCTTTTATGGCATTGAATGCCAAATTCAATACTCTAAGGTTTTTTAAATCACCTATTGAACTAGGAAGCCCACCAGATAAATTATTATTCATTAAACTTATCGAAACAACTTTACCCTGTTCAACTTCAACTCCAGTCCAATTTGAAATAGGAGTTGATAAATCCCATTTCTCGGTCCAATCCGACCCATTAGTACTATGGTAAAGGTCAATGAGTGCTTGCTTTTCTAGCATCGGCACTTTTCCGCTAAGCGTACCCAGCGCCGTAAAAAAAGTTACTATGTATAACAGTTTTTTCATTTATCAATATAAATTCCAAAATATTTATAAGAATTACCTTACAAAGAAACGTGAATTTTAAGATAAATTGCAAAAGATATCGATGAATTGACCTCAAAGAAGCTAGATTTGTTGTGAAATCGTCAAAAAGTGTTGTAAGTTTTAACTTACTTCAAGTTTTTTATTTCATACCATCCAATTCTATGCTCAATCGTTCCCAACTTTTCATAAGCACTTCTAAATCTCTTTTCTTTTTTTGGTACTTGTCGAAAAAGTCAGGCTTGGCGATTGTAGTATCGTAATCAAGATGAAGTTCATGGTCTATTTCAGCAATTTCTTTTTCAAGGGAAGAAATATCACTTTCAACACTACTAAGTTTATTCTTGAGTGATTTAAGCTTTTTTTGATTTTCGAAGCTATTGGATTGTTTCTTTGTTTTCTCTTTGACCGGCCTGACTTCGTTCTTTTTTTCAATGGCCCTAAAATCTTCTACTTTTCTTTGGTCCAGATAAAAATTGATGTCGCCTAAGTACTCTTTTATTCTTCTATCCTTGAATTCATAAACTTTATTTGTAAGGCCTTGCAGGAAATCTCTATCATGAGACACCAAAATCAAGGTACCCTCAAAGCTCTGCAAAGCCTGCTTTAAAACATTCTTTGATTTTATGTCAAGATGGTTGGTTGGCTCATCCATGACCAATACATTAAAGGGCTGCAATAACATCTTTGCCAAAGCCAAACGATTGCGCTCGCCTCCTGAAAGTACTTTCACATACTTTTCGACTTCATCTCCCCTAAAAAGAAAAGATCCCAGAATATCACGGACTTTACTTCTGTTCTTTTCATTGGCGGCATCGATCATCGTATCCAAAACAGTTTTCGAACCGTCTAAATACTCAGCTTGATTTTGAGCAAAGTAACCAAGCTGCACATTATGCCCCAATTTTAAATGGCCCTCATACTCCAATTCTCCGACCAGAACTTTAGCCAATGTAGATTTCCCTTGTCCGTTCTGACCTACAAAAGCGGTTTTGCTATCTCGTTCTATTAGTAGATTGATATCTTCTAAAACCTTATTTTCTCCATAGCTTTTTGATAGATTTTCAATCTCCGTCACCACCTTACCGGGGGTAATTGAAATAGGAAACCGAAGGCTCATGACACTATTATCATCTTCATCAACTTCGATCCGTTCGATTTTATCCAACTTCTTTATGAGAGACTGTGCCATGGAGGCTTTTGTAGACTTCGCCCTAAACTTTTCAATTAAGCGTTCCGCCTGTTGAATTTCTTTCTCTTGATTTTTTTGAGCGTTTAGTTGTTGCTGTTTTATTTCATTGCGCAACAACAAATATTTTGAGTACGGCTTATTAAAGTCATAAATACGCCCCAATGAAATTTCAATAGTCCGGTTGGTAACATTGTCCAAAAACATTTTATCGTGTGAAACAATGACCACCGCTCCCGTATAACCATTCAAAAACTGTTCAAGCCAAATAATCGATTCAATATCCAAATGGTTTGTAGGCTCATCCAATAACAGGACATCATTACTTTGCAAAAGTAATTTCGCCAGCTCGATACGCATTCGCCATCCGCCGGAAAAGGTATCTGTCTTTTTTTTGAAATCATCCCTTTTGAACCCAAGACCCTGAAGAATTTTTTCAGTCTCACCTTGGTAATTGTATCCGCCCAAAATCTCATAGTGATGGGTCACATCACTCAGATCTATCATCAACTGATTATAAACCTCGCTCTCATAGTCAGTTCGTTCGGCAAGTTGTCGATTGATTTCGTCTAGTTTCAGCTCCAACTTTTTAATTTCCTCAAACGCCTGATAAGATTCTTCCAAAACCGTTCGACCTTGTTCAAAATCAATATCTTGACGAAGGAAACCTATCTTGATATCTTTCTCCATGGCTATGGTTCCTGAATCTAGCTGCATATCCTTTGAAAGCAGCTTTAGCAGGGTAGATTTGCCTGCACCGTTCTTTCCGATAAGACCTACCCGATCGCCACCATTTAGTCGAAAGGATATTTCTTCAAACAAATATTCTCCCCCAAAGGAGACAGAAAGATTATGGATATTTAGCATTCTTTGTGATGATTGTTACATTGAAAAATTGGGCAAAACAGTACTTTTGAACAAAGTTGTGCAAATGTTAAAAAAAGGAAACAAACTCTACAGCATTTTAACAGGAAGTTGTCCAAAATGCCATGATGAAAGCATGTATGTAGCCAACAACCCTTATAAACCGGGTCATCTCTTCAAAATGAACGAACGCTGTTCCACTTGCAACACCAAATATAAAATTGAACCTTCTTTTTTTTATGGTGCCATGTATGTTAGTTACGCTGTGGGAATTGCGTTTGCGGTAGCAGCTTTTGTGATTGCAAAGCTTTTATTGGGTGCTAACCTGATAACTACATTTATTGCTATTGTCGTAACCATGGTCTTGTTCATGCCTATCATCATTCGATTATCACGGAATATTTGGATTAACTTCTTTTTCAAATATGATCCTCAGGCCGCTAAGGCGAATTCTTAAAATATTTCTTTTGAAACCGACTGATGTCGACCTCGATATCCAAAGGTTTTTGCCGTTCTATATGATCAAACAACGTCAATGAAGCATAGGGGGCTATCAAAACTCCTCGCGAACCAAAACCATTTAAAACAAACAGTTTTTCATTTGCAGGGTGTTGCCCGATCAATGGTTTTCTATCAACTACGGTAGGTCGAACTCCCGCGACCTGATCGATTACTTTGAAGTCGCAGTTTATAAACTGATCCATCTTTTGCAGCAATTCCTTTTTTGTATTTTCAGTAGGAGTGTTGGAAGTATCGTTGCGGTTGTAATTTGCCCCTATCTTGTACTTGTTTTTTCCCAAGGGAATACAGAAAATACTTGACTTGATCGCTTTCTTTTCATTTAATTCTGGCGCTTCGATGATTAGGTATTCTCCTTTATTTCCATTCATAGGAAGGTAATTGAAAAATGGATTTTCCTTTAGGCCAAAGCCTTCGGCAAACACAACTCTTTTCGATTTCAATGATTTATATAAAACTGTTCCATTTTCCATATATAATACTTTGTAATCGAATTTATCAAGAGAGAGTCTATTTCTTTCCATCAAATATTCGGAATACTTCGAGAGTAGTTTTTCTGTAGCTATTCTACCTGTCTTTAGAACTGTTCCAAAGCCATATGGCGCATCGATATGCGGATTTGTATTGGATTGGATATCTGCCGATAAAAAGTCTCTCAAAAAAGGTTTATCCGTTGCCTCGAACCAGAGGTTTTGTTCTTCGGTTGAATAAAACCTTCTGACAATTGGAAGTTGATAGTCAAGTGTGACACCCAGCTTCTTTTCTAAGTTTCGATAAAATGGCTTTGCCAATTCAATTAACTCATTTGCCTTCCACGCCATCGTAAACCTTTTCAATATGACAGGATTATAGAGCCCTCCCGCTACGGAGGATGATGTTTGAGAACTATCTGAAATTACATGAAATGTTTTTCCATTTTCTTCTAGGTGCTCACAGAAGGATATTCCAGCTAGTCCAAGGCCAACCACAAGGTAATCTAACATAATTCAAAGGTAGAGACGGTAAATTAAAAAACCACATCTTTCGATGTGGTTTTTTAATATCTTGAATTGGAATGTATTCACTTGTTTGCCTAGTAGGCCCACATATCTTGCTCCCTATCTCGGATGACCTCTTTGATTCTTTTAGCCTCCAATAATTGGAACAAGGCATTATCAGCTATATAATCGTTTACCTTACGATCGCCATGTACGTTATCTTCTCTATAGATAACACCGTTAAAGCGTCGTGCGTTCAACAACATATCAAAAGAAATTGGTTGCGCTGAATTGCGTTGATTGAATACTTTGGCATCATGTAAAATCTGCCTAGCACCTGGGTACCATACCCAGAAAAGCTCAACCTTTGCATCAGATGGGTCCATAGACTCATCATCAATAAAGTTAACGTCTGGTGCAACTGGTGCAATTCCTAAAAGTCTGTACTTCAATTCACCTTGACGCTTGTCAAAGTACCAGATACCTTTTATACGATACTCTTCAATATCCGCTGCCGAAAGTTCTCTCTCCATCACGTATTCAGGAGAAAGCTCCTCACCGGCGTTAATCTGTTCGTAACCGTACTCTAAAGTATCTACTTTTCGAAGTGTTGAACTTAAATCTTCGAACTTTCTTTTTTCCGTAAAGTACGAATCAACATAAACGTCTTCCAGTTTGCCATTTTTGATGTTCTTGATCAAAACATCGTAAAGCGATCTTCTGTCCGCTCCAATATCAATGGTATCCGTAGGATAGTATAACGGAAAGTTCACACGCTCATCAAGATCGATTACTTCCCAAATGGTCTTTGACCAAAGAATATCACGATCATCAACGTAACCATACTCCAAGGGAGCATCGTTATCCATTGCTTTCTGAGCTTCAGTCTTAACTCCTATTTCCTGTGGCTTCTTGGCATTCAAAATGTTTGCCTGGGCCATCATAGAAGCAGGTAGTAAACTAACGGCTCCGATTATTAAAACATTCTTCCAATTCATTTTTCTAATCATTTAAAAGTAACCGGGCAGACTATAAAAGTCTACCCGGCAATTTTATAGTTATTAATTTGTAATCTCAATAATTACTGGAGATACTTTTTTCAGTTTGTAAGCCTTGTTGTTGGTAATATAACCATTGATATCAAAGATCTGAACTGCATCACCTCGCTTCGCTCTTTTCAAAGCAGACTTGGCTTGACCGTTCAATTTATTACCACTAACACTAACCGTAGGTTGACCTGGCACTTTGAACTTAAAGCCACTAACAGCTAGGTTCAAATCAAAATCAAAGTCTTCCAACATAGCGCCAACTGTAGCGATTTCAACATTCCTACGCGGTAATTTTAAACTACCCGTTTGCTTGCTAAGAGAACCTGAAGGTCTTGGAATATCCTTAATTCTGAATTCAGATCTAGAAGATACTTTTTGTCCATCAGGCAACGTACCTGAAGCAGTAATCGTAACAGTTCTTCCTTTTCCTGGGTTCATGATATATTTACTACCCTCTCTTCTCTTTAAACCTGTTGCAGAAGCAGTTACCTTATTGTTAGGTATACCAGGTATAGAAATAGACATTGGGTTAGCTACACCACGATAAACAACGTTCATCTTATCAGCAGCAATCAAAGCAGCGTTCGGCTTAGAAATGGTTGCGAATGAGTTCTTTACAGGAACTTCGATTTCATTACCATCTTGCTTAAAGTACAATGTACCTGCAACTTCATGGTCACCAGCGTTTCCAGAACCTATTAGCATCTTAACACCACCGGCTTCGATTTTATAATCTTTGCCTTCAGTTAATTTTCTACCATCTAAAGTTAAATCAGCTCTAACAGGAGTGGAAGAATTATCAGTTTTGCTGATAATAATTTTACCGTCATATTTTTCCCCTGTATAATAGGCAGACTTGCTAGCGAAAAGAGAAGTGGCAAAGTTCTTCAATGAAACTTGCTCTGTCAATTCACCTGCTAACATGGTTTTCAAAGCATCTTCTTCAGTTGCTTTAATATCGGCTTGTAATGCAGTCAACTTGGTCAAAGAAGCAACTAAAGGAAACCTTTCATAATGATAGTTGATCCAGTCAACTTTCTCACCACTGCGGTTTTCAACTTTTCCATTCTCGTCTCCGGTCTGAAAACGTGCAATAACTGAAGATTGAACTTCTTTATCTTTTACAAGTTTTATGACACCTTCACGGTAATCATTTATTCTTTTCAAGAAATCTTCTCCTTCTGGAGTTAAATTATCTCCTTGAAAAAATTTACCATCTAGAAAATCAGACTTATCCATTACTTGGTAATCTTTCGGGTCTTCAACACCCTCCATCATACCGTCTTTAAGAGTCTGCAAGTAATCGAAATACTCTTGAGACATCGCCTTAATTTTCTTAGCATTATCATAAAGAGGGCCGTATTTAGCCGCATCTTCAGATGCTTTTGTCGCCAGACCATCTAAGAAAGCTAGGTTACTTTCTGTAGTCTTTACGTTAGAAGTCTCCATCTTTTCGTTCATTAAACCGAACGCAGCTAGAACTTCTTTACTCATATTTAGAGCCAACATCGCGATGAAGATCAAATACATTAAGTTGATCATCTTCTGACGTGGCGTTGCTTTTCCTGAAGCCATATTTTCTAATTAGATTTTAATTAATAATTGATTTGGGGTTATTTAACTAAAGTTCTAATTAGTTTCGGTTCATTGCAGTTAACATACCACCGTATACACCGTTTAAGGAAGAAAGGTTGGTAGCCAAAGACTCCATTTGGTCTTTTAAAGCACTTGCATTCTGAACTACTTCTTCGTTAACAGAAGCTTGTTTGCTCGCACTTTCTAACTGTACTTTATATAAGCTGTTCAAAGATTCCATTTGAGCTGCAGCGTGTACCATTTCGTCAGAGTATTTCTTAGTAGACTCCATAGCATCAACTGTAGGAGCGATACCTTTGGCAGCACCTTCAAAGTTTCTGATACTGTCACCCAAGCTTTCCATAAGACTTGCGTCAACACCGGCCTCTTTTAAAAGGTTGTCCAATTTAGCAGATAATGAAGCTTCAGCTTCTTTCATTTCAGCAACCTCGTTGCTTTTCCCTTGAGATGCACCTCCGCCTAGCTCTGGATATACCAAAGACCAATCGTATTCGTCATCTACTGGTTCAAACGCACTGATCGCGAAAATAAGTGCTTCTGTAATAAGACCGACAGCAAGAAGAAGACCACCTGTAAGTGGACCGAACTCCCAGTGAAGGATTTTAAATAATGCACCAATAATTACTACCGATGCTCCAAGGCCGTAGGCCATGTTGAATAATTTCTTTGTTGATTTTGACTGTGCCATAATAAAAGTTTAATTAAAATTTAATGTTAATAAAAGATTTGGTTTAACGTTTGTATTTGGATTTGTATTTGACCCCGAATGTTCGGGCATGTATTTAAGCTTTTTAAAATTAGATAGAACATTTACGAAATGCAATACCCATTTGGATGTATTTTTATTTAGTGGTTTTTTTAAACTATAATCCGCCTTGTGTTGAATCTTCTTCACCCATGTAATCTTGTACGGTTCTAAAGCCAACATAACTACGAGCAGAATCAGCATATTCATAATCTCTTGTACTCACTTGTAGGAAATATGCAACATCTTTCCAAGACCCTCCACGGATTACTTTTCTAGCATTTGAACCATCGCCACCGTTCGGGTTCATCGTTGAAACATAATCATATGAACTTGGGTCGTAGCTAGAGTTTGTCCATTCCGAAACATTTCCCGCCATATTGTACAAGTTGAAATCGTTTGGTTCGTAAGACTTAGCTTCAACAGTATATAAAGCTGCATCGGCTGCATAGTCACCACGTTGTGGTTTGAAGTTCGCCATGAAGCAACCTGTGTCACTTATCACGTAAGGACCACCCCATGGATATGTTCCTCCCTCGATTCCACCTCTTGCCGCATATTCCCATTCCGCTTCTGTTGGCAACCTGAATTTATTTACGAATTGTCTACCTCTACTTTTCTGATCATCGTTTTTGAACTTCGTCCTCCAGTTACAGAAAGCTTGTGCTTGTTTCCAAGAGATACCAACAACTGGATACTCGCTATAAGCATCGTGCCAGAAATAGTCATTGTGCATCGGTTCGTTGTACGAATATTCAAAATCACGAATCCAAACTGTTGTATCAGGATAGATTTCCAATTCTTCTTGACGGATGAAATCTTTTCTTCTGCCTGTTTTAGATCTAGCGGCAGCTTCAATATCCATCCAGCTGTATTTGTATTTTAATTTAGTTACGTCGATGGTACGTTGACCATTATAAGATTCCTCTTCAGGAATATACAATGAATCCATAACCTCGGTATAATATTCATCTGGATATTCAGAAGTATCCCAAATCAGATCTTCATCTTTATTCAAAGCTCGACCTTCGAAACCGGTCTCACCCATACCAGAATAATTATCCAACATGTATTTGTCATAAACGGAGGCCTTGGTAGTATCCGCATCTTTAAATGCAAACTCACCGATACCTTCATCTTCTGGTCCTAAACCTAACTCATCTGCAAGAATCGCCAGACGCGTTCTTACAATAGAATCTTTTACCCATTCAACGAATTGACGATATTCACTATTCGTAATTTCCGTATCATCCATGTAGAAGGAACGTACGGTTACTGTCTTTGTCGGGGCGTTGAGAACTTTGGCTTGGTCTTCTTCTGACTTACCCATAATAAAAGAACCTCTTGGAATGAGCTCCATTCCGTAAGGCTTCTCAGGGTACCATTTTTTTCCTTGGGCGCCGACTAGTTCTCCTTTTGTTTTAGACCCACAACTTGTGAGTAAAAAAACAAACGCTATAGATGATAACAATAGCTTCTTCATACTTTAGGTTAAATTTCGATTAAGGTTATAAACTGCAAACTCAATTATTTATTCTACACTCTAAAACTACGTTTTGTGCAAATTATTGTATTGAAAGCAATTATACTTTAAAATATTTTTTGATTAGTTAAAGCCTTTCTTATAAGCTTTAAACCAACGTTCGGGAATGATCTGATTGCATGTATCCAGATAGTCCTTTTCAGTGCACGGTAATAACGAAGTTGTTTCCGTTTTAGTATTCGAGGGAAGTATAGATGGCACCTCAACCCACCAACGATCGGTGAAATGACTCTTATAATAGATTAACTGCTCAGTTTCGGTGGGTACAGTATATTTTGTAAAGTATTTACTATTAGAACGAGGAGACTCCATTATCCTAAAATTGGTGCCTTCGATGAAGTACCAAATAATCTGTGCCATGAGTTGGTTCGATTGGGGTGTATTCTCCATTTCGTAAAGTCCAAACACACACACTGTATCGCTAATACCTGCGTATCTAGCAATAGCGCAAATTTCACGGCCTGTAAATCCGTTGGGAGAGAAATTTTCGGAATACCCAATCTCACTGGCTTTTATGGATCGAGCATCCATACTGACCATATGTGCATTGCGCAGAACCGGCTCGGCCAATTTGATATCATTAATTAACTCTCCGAGTCGATAAGCATCAAAAAAAAGACGCTCCATTAAATCAATTTCTTCCTGAGCATTGAAGTAACTCTGATAACCAATGTTCGAAAAATTGAAAAGGTTGTTGGGCTTGTCAGTGATAATTTTGCTCATATAGGAATTTGAAGATATCAATTCATCATCCATTCCGAAATCAAAACGACTATCTACGGCTACGAGATTTATCATATCCTTGATACCATCAAAAGCACGATATGCAGGATACGTGATATCTTGCGTAGCTCCAATAATAATAGGTATAATATTTTCCTCTAAAAGTCCGGCGACGATTTCCTTAACGATAAAATAGGTATCATCTACCGTTTCGCCTTCTTCGATATCGCCCATATCGACAATTGTAGAGTTCCAATTGCCCATTGACAATTTATAAAGTTGAAGACGAATACCGGAGACATCGAGCGTTTCCATCTTCTTCTCGTAAGCATTTCTCGATTCTTTTACACCGATGATTGCAACGGATGCAATTGCCAGAACGGGAAGCCCGTCTCTTATTGTATGTCTGTGTATATTTCTCCCCAAAGACTGCGCCGGGAGCAACTCACAATGAGCTAATACTTTGTCTTCCACAGGAACTAGAAAATCGAATGCCATCGAGTCAGGTTTTCGGTTATATGTTCTTTTTTGTTCTTTGATTAGACTACTTTTTTTACTGTTTCGTATATTTCAAATCAAAATTGTTTACTTCTTTTTCGCCTTAGATTTCGCCTTTGCCTTTTTCTTAGGGGCCTTCTTCTCGATCAAGGCTTTTGCTTCTTCCAAAGATACCTTTGTAGCATCCACCGTCTTAGCTAATTCAACTTTAATTTTACCTTTCAAAATATTGTGTCTGCCCCATCTTGCTTTCTCGATTCGAATGCCTTCTTCAGGCCATTCTTGAATCAATTTATCAATCTCCTTTTGCTTCTTAACTTCAATTAATTCTTCAATATCAGATTGTGACAAGTTATCAAAATCATACTTTTTATTGACGTTGATGAACATCCCGTCCCATTTGATAAACGGCCCGAAACGGCCCGTTCCTTTCGTGACATCTTTACCCTCATATTGTGCAATCGGCGCATCGGCTTTCTCTTTGGCAACAATTAATTCAATGGCCCTGTCCAATTCGATCTCCATCGCATTTTCTCCTTTATCCATCGAAATGAACTTCGCTCCAAACTTCACGTAAGGACCAAATCTACCTACATTGGCCAATATTTCTTCACCCTTATAGACGCCCAATTTTCTTGGAAGTTTAAAGAGGTCCATTGCCTCTTCATATGTGATTGTATTCAAAGATTGTTCTGGAAGTAAACTTGCAAAAGTGGGCTTTTCCTCGTCATCTACGGTGCCAATTTGCACCATCGGACCAAACCTTCCCAATCGAACGGCAACCCGTTTTCCAGTCTTGGGATCTTCACCCAAAATGCGTTCACCGCTTGCTCGATCTGCGTTCTCTTCGACATCAAGAACATTGGGATGAAAGTCTTTGTAAAAATCTTTCATCACCTTTTGCCAGTCTTCATCTCCTTCGGCAATACTATCAAAATCTTCCTCCACCTTGGCCGTAAAATTATAGTCGAGAATATTTGAGAAATTACTGACCAAGAAGTCATTAACGATCATTCCAATATCCGTCGGAACCATCTTTCCCTTATCGGAACCGACCATTTCGGAAAGCTCTTTCTCTTGAACCGAGCCTGCCTCTAAAATCAATTGGGCATATTTACGCTCGGTACCTTCGATGGTACCTTTTTCGACATATCCTCGATTCAAGATTGTCGATATTGTTGGCGCATAGGTAGAGGGTCTTCCGATACCTAGTTCTTCTAATTTTTTAACCAGAGAAGCTTCCGTAAAACGGTATGGCGGTCTTGAAAAACGTTCAGTAGCGGTAATAAAGTTATTCGATAATGTATCTCCGACCTTCATCGCAGGCAACATGCCTTCTTGTTCCTCGGCTACATCCTCATCATCCAGTCCTTCCATGTAGACTTTTAAGAAACCATCAAATTTGATGACCTCTCCGTTTGCGCTGAACTCTTCGCCATGACCACTACTCTTTATCTTTACATTGGTACGTTCCAATTGCGCATCGCTCATTTGAGATGCGATGGTTCGCTTCCAAATCAACTCGTACAATTTTGACTGATCACGCTCCAAAGAGGGAGATTGACGCGTCATATCCGTTGGGCGAATTGCCTCATGTGCTTCTTGAGCTCCTTTCGATTTTCCTTTAAAATTTCGAACGTTGCTATATTCCTCTCCGTAATTCGAAACAATTGCATCTTTGGCTGCGTTGATAGCCTCACCCGAAAGGTTTACACTATCGGTTCTCATATAGGTTATCAAACCGGCTTCGTATAGTCGCTGGGCAACCTGCATCGTTCTCCCCACCGAAAAGTAAAGTTTACGAGAGGCTTCTTGTTGCAAGGTAGAAGTCGTAAATGGTGCAGATGGTGATTTCTTAGCAGGTTTCTTATCTAAACTACCAACTGAAAAATCACTGCCGATATTCTGTTTTAAAAAGGTTTCCGCTTCAGCTTTTGAAGCAAACGTTTTGTTCAATTTCGCTGTAAAAACATTACCATCAGCTGTTTTGAATTGCGCCGAAATCTTAAAGGACGCCTCTGCAGTAAAGGCTTCGATATCGCGTTCTCTTTCAACAATCAAACGCACAGCAACCGACTGCACGCGACCTGCCGAAAGGCCTGGTTTTATCTTCTTCCATAAAACTGGAGAGAGTTGATATCCTACCAAACGATCCAACACTCTTCTGGCCTGCTGGGCATTGACCAGGTTATAATTTATTTCTCTCGGATTTTCTATCGCTTTCTGAATGGCGGACTTTGTAATAGAGTTAAAAACGATCCGCTTCGTCTTGTCTTTTTCCAATCCAAGAGTCTCTGCCAAATGCCACGATATGGCCTCCCCTTCTCTATCTTCATCACTGGCCAACCAAATCATATCCGCCTTTTTGGCCAGGTCTTTCAACTTCTTGACCAAGGCCTTCTTATCAGTATCGACAATATACTTGGGCTTGAAATCATTGTCCACATCAACGCCAAGCTCTTTCGAGGGAAGGTCTGCGATATGACCAAAACTTGATTCTACCTTAAAGTCCTTTCCTAAAAATTTCTCTATCGTCTTCGCCTTTGCTGGCGACTCTACTATTACTAAATTCTTAGCCATTGATTGGTTTTTGAAGCAACAAAAGTAGTTGAATTTTTTAATTTCCTATTATACCTTAATATATAGTATACTGAATCGGTTAAATAAAAGAGATGTTGAAAGCCTGTCACAGCTGTTATCAAGGAACTCATTTTTCATTAATTTTTTACTTATTTTTAAGAACATCTATAATAAGGTATAATCTTATCAAGATTTAGTTAATCCAACCTGTATGAAAACTACTTATCTAATTCCACTTTTACTACTTTTCGTTTTTCCAATCCAATCAAATCAAGCACAACGCAAAAATAAAAAAGCTGAAAACCTAGTCTACGATGAGTCGCTTTATAGTGGAATGGAATGGCGATTGGTCGGTCCGTTCAGAGGTGGTCGTGCAGGAACCGCTACGGGAGTTGTCAACAACCCAAACCTGTATTATATGGGTACTGCTGGAGGGGGAGTTTGGAAAACAACTGATGCCGGCGGCACGTGGGAATGTATTTCAGATGGATATTTTGGAGGATCTATAGGCGCGGTTGCCGTATCAGAATCAGACCCAAACGTTATTTATGTTGGGGAAGGTGAACAAACGCTACGGGGAAATGTGTCTTCAGGAAATGGTGTTTGGAAAAGCATGGATGCAGGGGAAACTTGGCAATTTATCGGACTGGAAGGTTCCGAGCATATTTCAAGAATCAGGATCCACCCTAAAGACCCAAACTTGGTTTATGTTGCCGCTATCGGAAATTTATGGAAACCTAACGAGACCCGTGGCGTTTACAGATCTAATGATGGTGGAGCGACTTGGGACAAGGTGCTTTATGTTAGTGATAAAGCGGGTGCTGGCGATTTGATTTTAGATCCGAACAATCCTAGAATTATGTATGCGGCAACTTGGCAAATGAAAAGAAACGGGTATCGAATGGATAGTGGTGGTCCGGACAGCAAGCTTTTCAAAAGTACTGATGGCGGAGATACTTGGTCCGATATTTCAAAATTACCAGGCCTACCCAAAGGGCCTTGGGGCATAGTTGGCATAGCAGTTTCTCCAGTAGATTCAAATCGAATTTGGACAATCATTGAGGCAGAAGAAGGTGGTGTTTACCGTTCTGATGATGGGGGCAAGACCTGGAAAAAAATAAATGAAAATCGCGCATTACGACAAAGAGCTTGGTATTACAGTCGCATCACCGCCGATCCACAAAACATTGACAAGCTTTATGTAATGAACGTTAGTTATGGCGTATCCACCGACGGAGGTAAAACCTTTACCTTGAAAAATGCACCTCACGGCGACCATCACGATCTGTGGATAGATCCCAATAACAATAATAGAATGGTCATTGCCGATGATGGTGGAGCCCAAGTCTCAAACGACGGCGGCAATAATTGGACAACCTATCACAATCAACCAACCGCACAATTTTATCGAGTTTCAACAGACAATGAATTTCCTTACCGTATTTACGGAGCGCAACAAGATAACAGTACGGTTCGCATTTACCATAGAACTTCGGGTAATTCCATTACCGAAAGCGATTGGGAAGATACCGCGGGTGGCGAAAGTGCACATTTGGCACCCGACCCAAAAAACAATGACATTGTCTATGGAGGAACGTTCAAGGGTTATATGATGCGCGAAGATCATGAAATTGGTCAGATAAGGTCAGTAAATATTTGGCCCGATAATCCTGCGGGCTCCGGTGCGGAAGTGATGAAGTATCGATTCAATTGGAATTTCCCGGTCAAATTCAGTATTCATGATTCGAACAAATTGTATGCAGGATCAAATTATTTGCATGTGACTACCAACGAGGGGCAAAGCTGGCAGAACATTTCCCCTGATTTGACAAGAGCACTTCCCGAGACAATTGAATCCTCAGGTGGTCCGATAACCCAGGACAATACGGGGGCCGAATTTTATTCCAACATTTTTGTTATCAACGAATCGCCCAATGAAGAAGGTGTAATTTGGATAGGCACTGATGACGGACATATTCAAATCAGTAAAGACAATGGTACAAACTGGGAAAATATTACTCCACCCGCAAGTATGTCTCCCAAACTAAACATGATCAACAGCATCGATCCAAGTCCGTTCAAAAAAGGAACGGCTTATGTTGCCGCAACATCCTATAAATTTGGAGATTATACCCCTTATTTATATAAGACGACCGATTATGGCAAAACATGGACTTCAATTACCAACGGCATAAAAAGGAACCATTATACGAGGGTTGTTCGTGCGGATAAATTTCGCGAAGGCCTTTTATATGCCGGTACAGAATGGGGTATGTATGTTTCTTTTAATGATGGGGCAAGCTGGCAATCTTTTCAACTGAACCTACCGATTACTGCGATTCGTGATTTGGAAGTACGTGATAATGATTTAATAGCCGCAACCCACGGAAGAAGTTTCTGGATGATTGATGACCTTACCCCTCTACATCAATTATCATCAGAACTCAAGAACAAGGAAGCATTTCTTTTCAAACCGGATAAAGCGTACCGCATGCAACAGTCAGGATGGGGAAAAGCAAATCCAAAATTAGAAGGTACAAATCACCCCACTGGGGCTATCATCAATTACTACATTGCTAAAAAGAAAGAAACCGATACTATTCATCTTGACATTTTAGACCAGAACGGAAAGTTGATTCAGCAATTTTCTACGGCTGCAAAAGAAAGTAAGAATGACCCAAGTGCACCAAAAAAATTGAAAGTGAAATCTGGGGGAAATCGATTCATTTGGAATATGAGATATCCGGGCTTTAAATCTTTTGATGGCATGGTTTTATATTCCTCACCAAATGTTGGGCCAAAAGCAACACCCGGTAATTATCGAGTTAGACTGACATATAATGGAAAATCACAAGAACAAGAATTTACCGTAGTAAAAGATCCCAGGCTACCCAATACGGATGCAGATTTTCAAAATCAATTTGATTTCCTCATAAAAGTTCGAGATCAGGTGAGTAGGGCCAATCAAGCGATTACAGATATACGCACAGTGAAAAAAGATTTGAAGTATGTAACCGAAAAAGCAAAGGACAATGCTGAATTGAAAGAATTGGTTTCCGATTTCAAAACCAAATTGGAGGTCATTGAAAATAACATTCACATGACCAAAAACCAAAGTAGACAAGACCCGTTGAACTATGGTATTCGAATTAATAATCGTCTAGCATTTTTATTGGCGGATTCACAGCGTGGTGATTACCCCCCAACGGATCAATCAAAGGAATTTTTCGTTGAAATAGAAAAAGAATTGGATGTTGAAATTGAAGCCCTGAATTCATTAATGAAAGAGTACGTATCCAAAGTAAATAACAAAGTCACCGAAACCAAAATTAAGATGATTTCTTTGGAATAAAAGAAGTGATGATATAAGAGGAGGTAGTCTCAAAAGACTTTATTAACTTTCTGTAATATCGGACTTTTAAGACCGCCTCTTTTATGCTAAAATATAAGTACTCAAAGTTAAACCTTCATTCACACTCCTTACAATCTTCTAGGGTGTCGAAGGGTACGATTCCATCACAACCTCCCCAAAGGAATTCTTTGCACTTTTGCTCTTCTTGGTCAAAATAGTACTTGGGTATAGCTGCTTCGCAGGGTCCGGTCTTAGGTAATAACTCGCATCTTGGCGTGTCATTATTGGTGCAGGAAGTACTATAGTAAATGATGCCAATGACGAACAACGCTTTAAAAAATATTTTCACCTTGTCTAGTTCAAATCAAGCGTGCTCAACAATTGAATATTATCTGCCAAGTATTTATATTGATATAAAACACCATCGCCAACCATCAATAAGGTCTCTTCCAATGGAATGACATCAAATGTATTAATATCCTTAAAATGGTCTAGGGCGACCAAATTTTCCACATCGGTCTTGTCGTATACCTTTAAACCTGACTCACCATCGCATACGAACAACTTTTCATCTTTAATTCCGAGACCATATGGTCCATCCATAGGGTAGGAAATTTTCAGTTCAGGACTTGAAATATTGGATATATCAACGATGAACAAACCACTTTCGGTTGCCCCACAACCATTACCTCCACGCAGGGTTACGTATGCATAATCTCCGTCTACTACAACCGGATCACAGGCCGTTCCATGTTGAAATTCGGATACGAACTGCGGTTTATCAGGCGAAGAAATATCATAAATATACATACCTCGCATACTACCTAAGAAAAGGTGTTCGCCCCGATTAAATATGGTTTCGATGTCGAATCCGGCATATACATCCTCTAAATCCAACGGGTTTTCCAAATCTGAAATCTCAAAAATATTAATGTTATGGCTGTCGACAGCATACAGAAAATCACCAACTATCTTAAACCTGGCCAATGAACCTCCCTGACCTGTATCTCCAGATTCAGCATTTGCCATATCAAAAGCTACATCTATTTGTGGATTAAGGAATCTATCCTCATACTCGGCAATTAACATTCGCTCCGTACGAGTCTCCCAACCCACCTGAATTGTTTCGTTGTGGTCGACTCCTTCCCAATCAAAAATATCGGCCTCAACAGGCCAAGCCAAATACCCTTGAAGTACATTTTCAAGTCGTTTTACAATTACAATATTATTTATATCCGAAATATCGAAAATCACTAAATCCATAATACTATCGGCATACAGAATATCATCCTTAACAGAAATATCGACATTACCTGCAATCTCAATAAATGAAATTTTACGCGGATCTTCAGGATTCGAATTGTCAATGACATGAACCCCCCGATACTTGTCGTTAACAAAAATGAAATCCTTGTAGGTATATATCTTTCCTGACTCGTCAATGGGTCGTGGTGGTAGAACATCAACACTGTTTCTGAATTCCGTTTGACTCATCATCAGCGGAGTCGCGACTAAATAATCAGCGTAGTCTTTCTCATCGTTTTTTTCACAGGAAACTGAAGTCAAGGCAATGACCATCAGCAATAGAACTATCTTTTTCATTTGCCATTTATTTATTGGGTTGTACAAACTAGATATAATTACTAACAATTAGTTGCGTGCAATATCCGTTAAAGTCATTTCATTCTTGAACGGATACCTCATCGTTTTCCAAAAACCCCACGCCATCTTTGTATATATAATACACCGGAATCTTAGCCAACATTGCCGTAAAGAATACACCAATGAAGCAGAGAATAAAGCCCAACTCCGCAACAATGCCCATGATTATGAGCAATCCAAAGATGACCAACCAGTTTTTGTTTCCTAAGCTAAAACTTGCTTTGACCATCTCCATTGGAGTGAGGTCTTCATTAAAAGCGAGAAAGACGGGAATTAAAGACAGTGGTACAATCAAATAAAACAGACCCACAACACAGGCTGCCATACCAATAACCGTAAGCCCAAAATAAATGGCAGCCAATATGATTACCTTTCGAAGTCGTCCATTTTTAAAGTAATAAAGGTAATCGTCGTTTTCATTTTCATTTAAGTCCTTATTCCTGCAGATACGGTAAAAAGCCGCCATCAATGCCAAGGTAATTGTCAAAACACCCATCAAAAACACGGGCAAGATTGTTAGCATCCCAATAACTACAGAAGTCGGCATTTCTTCTTGTTGCAACATCTCGGGATCCGTAATTCCTGCAGCGATAAAGGGAATATAAATCAAAACATAAAAAGGCAACATACAGATAAAGGTCAACAATAGGGTGATAAAACCTTGAACCCAGACCTTTTTAAACAATTCTATAGCACGACTAAAAATACTTCCGAAATCTAAAGGAGCATTATTCTCGATTTTTTTTATGGTGTTTTTTAAATTCATAAGCTAAAATTTTACCTAAAAATACCACCTTTCGCAGTCACGAAGACCTACAAAATAGTATTAAAGTTTACTGTCAATTTGTCATAAAATGGGAATTTGCCCTATCTTTGCAAACCCTTTTAGGGCGGAATTATTGTCTTTTTATGGAAAAAATAGTTGACGAAGCACTTCAAGGAACCTCTCTTGAAATCGAGAAAAGGAAGGCCAACACTCGTAATCTGTACATAGAGAGTTATGGTTGCGCCATGAATTTTTCGGATAGCGAGATCGTTGCTTCTATTTTATCCGAGGAAGGCTTTAATACCACACAGAACCTTGAAGAAGCCGATTTGGTTTTAGTGAACACCTGCAGCATCCGAGAGAAGGCCGAGCTAACCGTCAGAAAACGTTTGGAAAAATTCAATGCCATCAAAAAAGACCGCCCGCACATGAAAGTCGGGGTTTTGGGCTGTATGGCTGAACGGTTGAAAAGTAAACTACTAGAAGAAGAAAAAATAGTGGATATGGTCGTAGGCCCAGATGCCTACAAAGACCTGCCCAATCTTATCAAGGAAGTTGACGAAGGGCGCGATGCCGTAAATGTTATACTATCCAAAGAAGAAACCTATGGCGATATTGCTCCCGTTCGCTTGCAGACCAATGGTGTAAGCGCGTTGGTTTCCATTACTAGGGGTTGTGATAATATGTGCACCTTTTGTGTTGTGCCGTTTACAAGAGGCCGTGAACGAAGCCGAGACCCACAATCTATTTTAAAGGAGGTAAACGATTTATGGGAAAAAGGATTTAAAGAAATCACCCTCCTAGGTCAAAATGTGGATAGCTATTTATGGTACGGTGGCGGACTAAAGAAAGATTTTGTCAAGGCATCAGAAATGCAAAAAGCTACGGCAGTCGATTTTTCAAATCTTTTGGCCATGGTCGCTGAGGCCCAACCCCGAATGAGAATTCGATTTTCAACTTCGAACCCACAAGACATGACCTTGGATGTAATAAGAACCATGGCCAAATATGCTAATATTTGTAACCACATTCACCTGCCCGTTCAAAGTGGAAGCAATCGCATTTTAAAGGAAATGAACCGTTTGCATTCCATTGAAGAATATTATGAACTTATTGACAATATTCGAGAAATCGTACCTGACTGCGCGATTTCACAGGATATGATATCAGGCTTCCCGACGGAAACTGAAGAAGACCACCAAGCCACCTTGGCCGCTTTGAACTATGTGAAATACGATTTTGGCTATATGTATCAGTATTCCGAAAGACCGGGAACAATGGCTGCACGAAAACTGGAGGATGATATACCGATGGAAGTCAAACAAAGAAGACTTTCTGAAATTATAGCCTTACAGCGCGAACATTGTAAGTTCAGAACGGAAAAACATATCGGCAACATTGAAGAAGTGCTCATCGAGGGAACATCAAAAAAATCGGATGCTCATTTTATGGGGCGAAATTCTCAAAATACCGTAGCGGTTTTCCCAAAGGAAAATTATAAAGTTGGTGATTTTGTGATGGTACGGATGGACAGCTGCACCTCGGCCACCCTGATCGGAGAAGCGGTCGGGTTGAGTGAAAACAACAATTAAAATTTAGAATCCCTTATTTAGGATTACATATATGGAAAACATCCAATCAATAAAACAACGCTTCGAGATCATCGGTAACGATGTTAAATTAAACCGTGCCATTGAAAAAGCAATTCAAGTCGCACCAACCGATATTTCAGTGCTCGTTACCGGTGAAAGCGGTGTGGGTAAGGAGTCAATACCGAAAATCATACATTCCCTTTCGCACAGAAAGCATGCAAAATACATTGCAGTGAACTGCGGGGCCATACCCGAAGGCACCATAGATAGTGAACTTTTTGGTCACGAAAAAGGTGCTTTTACAGGAGCCACCTCAACGCGTAGCGGCTATTTTGAAGTTGCAGATGGTGGTACTATTTTTTTGGATGAAGTTGGCGAGCTTCCTTTAACCACCCAAGTGCGATTACTTCGTGTGCTGGAAAATGGTGAATTCTTGAAAGTAGGCTCTTCTCAAGTTCAGAAAACCGATGTGCGTATTGTAGCTGCTACAAACATTCAAATGTTCGAAGCAATTAAAAAAGAGAAATTCCGAGAAGACCTGTATTACAGATTAAGTACCGTAGAGATTAATATTCCCCCTCTGCGTGAACGTAAGGAAGATATTCACTTACTTTTTCGAAAGTTCGCTTCCGACTTTGGCAGAAAATATAAAATGCCCACCATTCGCCTAACGGATGATGCCATTCAATTATTATTGAAATACCGCTGGCCAGGAAATATTCGGCAACTTCGAAATATTGCGGAACAAGTTTCAGTACTTGAGGAAGGACGTACGATTTCAGGAGCTACCTTGCAAGGATATTTACCAAATGCCAGTAGCACAAATCTGCCTGCCGTGATAGGTGGTGAGAAAAGAGAAGGCGATTTTGGTACTGAACGCGAGATATTATATAAGGTATTGTTCGACATGAAAGGTGACTTGAACGACTTAAAAAAATTGACCCTTGAGTTACTCAAGAATAACGACACCGAAAAAGTCCAAGAGGAAAACGAAAATCTTATCAGAAAAATATACGGCGAAGATGGTGAAGAGATGCCAAGCGAAGAGCGTACTCCTTTAGAAGTATTACACCTTCCTGAACCCCATGTAGAACAGCAGGTTTCGCCTACTTTTCTAGAAGACAAGTACCATTTTGCAGAGGAAATCGAAGAAGAAGAAACCCTATCTTTACAGGAAAAAGAGATTGAATTGATCAAGAAATCATTGGAACGAAATCGAGGAAAACGAAAAGCAGCAGCTAACGAGTTGGGAATTTCCGAACGAACGTTATATCGAAAAATTAAACAGTACGATTTGTAATGAAGGTAAAGAACATCATTTTTTTAATGGCAACCTCATTGCTCTTTTTCAATTGTGGGGTGTATAACTTTACGGGGGGTAATCCCGGAACGGCAACTTCATTTCAGGTCAATTATTTTCAGAATTATGCGTCTCAAAGTCCGGGTTCTATATTCGAACCTGGCATGGATCGTGACTTCACTTTGGCCCTTCAAGATCGCATACTCAATCAAAGTAGTCTTGATTTAGTTAATAATTTGGGAGACCTACTTTATGAGGGTGAAATTGTAGAATATCGAATTTCGCCGATGACCGCAACCGCTCAACAAACCGCCGCCCAAAACCGACTTTCGATTGCGGTGAAAGTTCGATTCACCAATAATACCATTGAAGACGGTTCCAAAGACTTCGATCAGCGTTTTTCGTTCTTTTATGACTATCCGGCAAACTCGCAATTATCCGCGGTAAAAACCGAAGCCCACGAAATTATTTTTGAGCGAATTACCCAAGATATTTTTAACGCTTCGTTGGCCGATTGGTAAAACAAAATTCGATGTACAAAGAAAGAAGTGTGATACTAAAATATAATGCATGAACACTAGTCAGGATTTAGGACCGAACATCTAATAACCAGCATTAAGCAAATCAATGAACGTTCAAGATTTTACACATCTTTTGCAAAAGCCCAACGAAGTAGTTTCGGCTGCCCAAACCCAACAATTGGAAGAGGTTTTGTCCGAATACTCCTATTTTCAAGCGGCAAGGGCAATTCATCTAAAAGGGCTAAAAAATTTGAACAGTTTCAAATACAATAACGCTCTTAAGGTCACTGCTGCTTACACTACGGATCGCGATATTCTCTTTGAGTTCATTACCTCAAAAGATTTTTTGCAAAACTCAATTGCAGATACCATTTCAGGTAAATCAACACCTGTAATAGAAACCGAAATCGTATCAGAAGAAATTATACCTGATTCACAAATTGAAAAGACACTTATCGAAGTATCGGAAGACCAGCCATTACCGCAAACAATTACCGACGCCGATGCAATTTTGAATCCCAAATTGTTTGCTTCGAAAGACCCTGGCATCGATAAGATAATCGAGGCCGAAAAAGTGAAAGCGGCTCGATCCCTTGAAATCGGGAAGCCATTGACTTTTACCAAAGATGAAAAATATTCCTTTAGCGAATGGTTGCAATTGACCTCATCAAAAACAATTAAAAGAAACGATTCTGAAGCGCCTAAATTAGAAGAAAACCACTCTGAATTTAAGTTGGAGGAAGATGTTCTGAAAAAGAAGAAATTCGAACTCATCGATAAGTTCATTGCCAGCAATCCTAAAATAGTTCCTAAGGAAAAAATCGAAATTCCTGTTGGAGCAAAAGAGTCGGTCAAGTTCGACCAGAAAGAGTTGATGACGGAGACCTTGGCAAAGGTTTATTTAGAACAAAAAAAGTATAAAAAAGCCATACAGGCTTACAAGATTTTAAGTTTGAAATATCCGGAAAAAAGTGGTTTCTTTGCAGACCGAATTAAAGCGGTACAGAAAATACAACAAGAAAATAGCTAAGTAGCAATGAGCACATTTACAATATTCTTGATTTTGATCATCATCGTTTGTTTTTTATTGATGTTGGTCATCATGGTACAAAACCCAAAAGGTGGAGGACTTTCCTCTTCCTTTGGTGGAGGCGGAAGCCAAGTAGTTGGTGGTGTTAAAAAAACAGGTGACTTTTTAGATAAAAGCACATGGACCTTAGGCATCATGTTAGTGGTCTTGATTCTTGCATCCAACGTAGCTTTAAAAGGAAACTTTGGTAGTGCTGATTCTAAGTTATTGGATGGGGATGGAGTAGAAGAAGTTGTACCGGAGACAATTCCAGAAGCGACACCAGAAATCGTTCCAGAGCCAGTAAGTGATGGTGTAACCAACGACAGTCTTTAAGAAAATACTTATATGAAATCAAAAAATGCCAGCTCGAATGACAAGCTGGCATTTTTACTTTTACAAAATGTCAGTTTGTACACAATGGCATAATTTCTGTCAAAAGAAGAAACGAAAATATTTAAATCAATTTAAAACTGAATACTATGGCTAAAGTTAGCATTAAACCATTGGCAGATAGGGTTCTTATCGAGCCGATGGCCGCCGAGACCAAAACTGCATCTGGCATATACATACCAGACACTGCAAAAGAAAAACCACAAAAGGGCAAAGTAGTAGCGGTTGGTCCTGGAACCAAAGATGAAGCCGTTACTGTAAAAGTTGGCAACACGGTTCTTTACGGAAAATATGCAGGTACCGAACTAAAGTTAGAAGGTACCGATTATCTAATGATGCGTGAGAGTGATATATTGGCTATTATTTAATTTCATTCCTGCGCAGGCAGGAATCTTCTAAATAATAGAAATAGATTTCTTTCTAAACGAAAATGAGAACAAAACAATTTTAAAAAGATTCCCGCCTTTGCGGGAAAGAAAATAAAATCAAAATATTATGGCAAAAGATATAAAATTTGACATCGATGCTCGCGATGGCCTAAGAAGAGGTGTTGATGCATTGGCCAACGCGGTAAAAGTAACATTAGGCCCTAAGGGTCGTAACGTAATTATTTCAAAATCTTTTGGTGCCCCTCAGGTAACCAAAGATGGTGTTACCGTGGCCAAGGAAATCGAATTGGTCGACGCCCTAGAAAACATGGGTGCGCAGATGGTAAAAGAAGTTGCATCCAAAACCAATGATCTTGCAGGTGATGGCACTACTACCGCAACGGTTTTAGCACAATCAATCGTAAAAGAAGGATTGAAGAACGTTGCTGCCGGGGCAAACCCGATGGACTTGAAAAGAGGAATCGATAAAGCTGTTGAAGCAATTGTTCAGAATCTTGCAAAACAATCTAAAAAAGTAGGTGATTCTTCTGAAAAGATTAAGCAGGTAGCATCGATTTCTTCCAATAACGATGACGCTATTGGTGAATTGATCGCGCAAGCTTTTGGAAAAGTTGGTAAAGAAGGTGTGATTACTGTTGAAGAGGCCAAAGGAACGGATACTTATGTTGACGTTGTTGAAGGAATGCAATTCGACAGAGGATACCTTTCTCCGTACTTCGTGACCGATTCTGAAAAGATGACAGCTGATTTGGAGAGTCCGTATATTTTGTTGTTCGACAAAAAAATCTCTTCCATGAAGGACTTGCTTCCCGTGTTGGAACCCGTTGCCCAATCAGGAAAGCCACTTCTAATTATCGCTGAAGACGTTGACGGTGAAGCCTTGGCTACTTTGGTAGTAAACAAATTGAGAGGTTCGTTAAAAATTGCAGCGGTAAAAGCGCCAGGTTTCGGGGACCGAAGAAAAGCAATGTTGGAAGATATTGCAATATTGACTGGTGGTACCGTTATTTCAGAGGAAAGAGGATTCTCTTTGGAGAACGCTTCTTTGGACATGTTGGGTACTTGTGAAAAAATCTCAATCGATAAAGACAATACGACTATCGTAAATGGTGGTGGCGTTGCCAAGGACATCAAAAGTAGAGTAGGTCAAATTAAATCTCAAATCGAGACAACGACCTCGGACTACGACCGTGAAAAGCTTCAAGAACGCTTGGCCAAATTGGCTGGTGGTGTTGCCGTACTTTATGTAGGTGCCGCTTCTGAAGTTGAAATGAAAGAAAAGAAAGATCGCGTTGATGATGCCCTGCACTCTACAAGAGCCGCAGTTGAAGAAGGTATTGTAGCTGGTGGAGGTGTTGCCTTGTTGAGAGCCAAATCGGTGCTTAGTAAAGTAAATGCTGAAAATGACGATGAGGAAACCGGACTACAAATCGTAGCAAGGGCTATTGAAGCTCCCATACGCACCATTGTGAGCAATGCTGGCGGGGAAGGCTCTGTAGTAGTCGCTAAAATTCTTGATGGCAAAGGTGATTTTGGATATGACGCCAAATCCGAAAAATACGTAGATATGTTGAAGGTCGGAATAATCGATCCTAAAAAAGTGACACGTGTTGCATTGGAAAATGCCGCTTCTGTTGCAGGTATGATCCTAACTACAGAATGTGCCTTAACCGATATTAAAGAAGATGCACCAGCTGGCCCACCAATGGGTGGTGGCGGAATGCCCGGCATGATGTAGTGGCTAGCCACCACAGGCATTATAATTACTTTAAAACCCGCTTTGGAAAATTCTTAAGCGGGTTTTTTCATTCTCGAGGGATTTTTCTTAATTGCCGTATACTTCCGTTTCATAAAAAGCCGGTATCGAAAACCAATAGCCCATAAATGAAGTCGATGTGTTCAATTGTCCAGACCCTGCGACAGCCTCTCCGAATACATTGTATTGTGTTCCTAGACTATCTTCAAAGACCGCAGAAGACGAGCCATCATAGACAAAGGAAAAGTCAAGGTTACTCTGACTGGCGTCCAGCTCAAAGGATGCAATAAAATTTGAATTACCAACCACCAAATAGTTCTTTCCGTTAAAAGTATCTTTAAGTATCCCAGAGGAATCAAATTTAGAGAATTGATATACCTTCGCATCTCCACCATCGACTATAGCATGAACTCTTTCTTTCAATGGCAGTCGTGAATCTTTTGGTGTAGGAAACAAAAAGAAACTATTATTGGTTTTATAGTCCACATAAGGATAGACGCCATAGGTTCTTGCAAAACCCGTATTCAGGCTCATAAGCTTTGTATCCGGAAACATGGTTTTCCATGTTTTCCAATCGGTTTCAACCAGTGTTATTACCTCAGCCTTTTTACCACTCAAACTTCCATTTACCGATTCGTTCAGTAGCTGTGACCAATTACTTTTTGTTGCCCTATCAAATGGAATTAGGTTGGTCTGATATAGCAAGCCAGAAACGCCAAAAGTGGTTCGCTTTCCATCAATAAACCTATTCCAACCAATTCCTGTTCCAGTCAAAGGACAATAGGTTATTGCCAATGAAACATCACCAACATCATCATTCACTATCTCATGCCAGTCTAAAATGAAATGTTGATAGGCCCTAATGTCATTACCGTTTTTATATCCAAGTATCAAATCACTATCCCCAATTATTGAAGAATTATCGGCACTGACCATTACAGGATTCTCCAAGGCGGGAATTCCATCACGCCCTGGCCCGCCATCCAAGACCTCCGCCAATGGAATACTCCATTCCGTTGAAGTATTTTCCATTTCACCTGCATCTTGATTTTGTGGTGTGTCTTGGGTACTTGAAGTGCTACAGGATAGTATTGTCGTAATAAAAGCCAGTAATAAAATAGTATTTTTCATAGCGTTAATTTAGTATTATTGATTCTTTCTTTTTAAATCTTAAAGAAACCCCTACTGTAAAACGCAAGGTAGGGGTCAGTTGAGTGCCATCCACGTAACTATAAATGGGAATTTCAACCTTAGTCGTCAACAGAACATTTGTAGCAATTTGAACGCCTAATTCTGGACGAACGAAGACCCAATCGCCCCCTGTATTAGGTATTTCAGAAGCATCTATTTTATCCTTAACGGCCTTTCTATACTTAACAATCAGTCCTGGATTAAAAATGACATTGTAGAGCAAAACTTGGTCCGTATATCCCAAATTGCCTTGCCAAACATTGCCAAATTCATATACCGAACTATTATTCAGATACGAATTATTCTTGCCTGTGGCACGATATGTCAAACTTCCTGAGAGTATTGCGGAGGGTCTGAAATTCAACACTTTTGAAACTGACAACCATCCTAATAGATCCCAAGCACCGCTACCGGGTTGCAAATCGGCCGTAAGTTGAAATCCTTCGGAAGTGTTCAAATCAGATTTTCCAAAGGGCACCTTGGTTCCCAAGCCGAGATTCAAAACCGTATTTGCTCCTAAGATATCATGAAAGGCATATTTGGCCAAAAAAACTGCATCTCCCACTCCTGATGTTTCTGAAAAATTTTCATTGCTAAATTGCGAAATGGTACGGGTTTGATTGACCCAAGTAAAAAGTGACTCTATGGAAAGTCTATCTGTAAAAGCATAGCCAACATTTAACAATATGGAATTTGTTATCCGTAGTCGCGAGTCGTCATTTAATCGCTCCGAGCCCGCATTCAAAGTATTCAGATTATTGTAATCGTAATTTAGACCTACAATCAGTGATTTCTTTCCTTCATTAGGTAAACCAAGATTATTTGACAAAGGAACTCCACCTGAACAACAGGTTTGTGAAAACGCAAATTGCCCAGTACTTAGAAGCAGGGTAAAAAAAAGAATCCGTATCATTTTTATTTCAAGAGGATACGGATTTAGTATTGTAAAATGGGCTTTCCTTACGAAAAGACACCTTTAATTAGTTCTCATGACTTTTCACGACCTCATCATCGCGATACTTGCAACAGGGCATCACTTTGTTATAAGCTTCTTCTGTTGCCTTTAGCTCTTTGGTATCGTGACCAACAGCCACCAATGCGGTTTTCACCTCCATGGTATTTGTTTTGCGTTCGTCCATTATCAATGATAACTGATGGGATGGGATGTCCCACAGGGCATACTTCACTCCTTTAACACCCAAGGCGGCTTTCTCGATGCGAATCTTGCACATCTCGCAAACGCCATCAACCTCCATAGTAACTTTTTTATTCTTTTCCTGAGCGAAGCTTGTTGCTGTAAAGAATACTAATACCAGTACTGTAATTACTTTTTTCATCGTTATACTTTATTTATTTAGGTCTCGACTGTGCTCGACCTGACAATTATTAAAGTTTATATCTAAATCCTCCGTAAAACATCCTACCCATAATCGGAGCATATACGATACTTGTATCAAAATTTGCGCCAAACGGATTTTCCGCACCCAAAACAGGGTTATTTTGCCTAAAATTAGTCAAATTTTCTCCGCCGACATAGATTTCGAATTTCTTTGAAAACACTTTTGTGATTTGTGCGTTCATTAAACTATATCCATCGGCGAAATCTCCCAAACGAAATTCTACAGGATTGACATCGGTATTCGGCAAACGCTGTTTTCCAAGGGTGTGCAAGGTATAGTCAAACTTCCATTGCCCTCCTTTCTCGGTTAGTTCCGTTTCATAGCCTATGTTGGCAAAAAATCGATGTTGTGCTTGTAAGGGTTTCTGCAAATTGCCCGAACGATAATCAGTGTTCACATCATAATATTTATAGGCCGTACGAAGCTCAAGGCTGGGTAAAATCTCGTGATTTACTTCTAACTGGAAGCTACTTGCTGAACTTTTTCCATCCAAATTATAAAAAGATATCGCTCTAGGGTTCTCCCAATCCACAACAACTTGATTTTCGAAATCCGTTTTATAGAAATCAATGGTTATGTTTCCCGGTCGGTCGAGAAATGTGAACCCTTGTAGAAAACTCACACCATAGTTCCAGGCATCTTCAAAATCTAAACCGTAAATACTTCCTTCCGAATCTAAAATTTGAATTTGTCTGGAAGAAGCGAATAGTTGTTGGTTTTCAGCAAAGATATTAGCCGCCCTTCTACCCCTTCCAAAAGAACCCCTAAGACTTCCTTTTTCCCAAGGGGAATAGCGAATATGGAATCTTGGGGTAATAAATGTACCTAACCTATTATGGGTATCAACTCGAAGTCCGGCCGTCAAACTCACTTTCTCCAGATTATCAAAACTATATTCAAAGAACGCACCGGCCGAAGCATCATCCCTAGAAAAACTAGTAGTGTTTACCAGTTCTTCATAACCATCGTAAGCAAAGGTCAGTCCTGTTTTAAATTTGTTTTGGGTGTCTCCAATAATGGAATTAAAAATCAAATTCGAATACACACTCTCATGATTAATATCATATCTATTAATTCCGAAATAAGATTCTTGATCATGATTGCTATATGATGCCTGAAAACCAAAACTTTGGTAAGGTAGTTCAGGAAAAACGTAACCCAGTTTTACTGATGAATCAAAACGTCGCGTTGCAATTTCACTACCCCATGGTTGCTGGCTCGCAGCAAATATATTTGGGTTACCAAAACCACGGATGGCGTTTGGCGCATCGGGGTCAAAATCAAGCTGACCTACTTGTTTTTCGTCATTCAAAAATCGAATGTTGAAAAAACTTACCCAACCCGTTTGCGCATTCTGGAATTGCCATCGGTTCATTACATTGATTTGATTGGCAAGTGGAGCATCTAGGAAACCATCGGCGTTATTGTCCTCTTTTTGGGTTCGGGCATTACCATGAATATATAATCCAGTGCTCCATTTGTCGTTCAGTTTGTGATTGACATGGGTATTCAATTCCATGCGCCCGTTTATGTTATAATAGCCATTGACAAATAATTCATTGTCTGTAAAAGGTTTTACCAGTTCGGCATTAATTTGGCCCGATATACTTTCATAACCATTGACCACACTACCCGCACCCTTCGTTATTTGGATGCTTTCGACCCAAGTGCCGGGTGTAAACGTCAACCCAAATGCTTGAGAAGCGCCGCGAACCATCGGAATATTCTCTTGAGTAATCAACAAGTACGGACTCGTCAGACCCAACATTTGAATCTGTTTGGTGCCAGTCAGCGCATCGGAAAAATTGACATCGATTGCCGGGTTAGTTTCGAAGCTTTCTGACAAATTACAGCATGCAGCCTTCAAAAGCTCTGCGCTATTAACGGTTATGACATTTTGAGAACTGAAATACGCTTTCTGAACTGCTTCCCTTTCTTGCTGAACCACCACTTCATCTAATTGGCTTGAGGGTTGTAAGGTATGGTGTAGCATTTTTGGTTCATTGATGGTCAATGTATCCGATTTGAATCCAACATAACTGATAATCAACTTATTGTATTCTTGTTTAAAAGGAATGGAAAAAAGTCCCTCATCGTTTGTGATTGTCCCGATTTGGGAATCCATCCAATACACATTCGCACCCGGAAGCCCGATATGTTTGTTCTCAGCATTGCCTTCCATGACCATGCCTTCAACCTTTTCTTGCGAAAGGGAAAACAATGGAAGTATTAATAGTACTATATATATGTATGTTTTCAATTTTTGAATTTTAGATAACTAATTTATACTGTTGATTAACATGCTTATCGCCATGACAAGCATTATGGCATTTTCAATAAAAGTGGCTTCGGTCATCGGAAGCTTGAGCGCCGTACCTAAACAAGCGCAACGAATACTTTTTTTATCAAGTAGCGTCTTGGTCACCCCGAACGTTGTGATGCCTAAGATTACAACAGTTGCGATTAGCGCAACCGTAATTTGAAATCGCATTAAGAACATTAGACCTAGGCCAAGTTCTACGAAGGGATAAAGCCATCCGTAAGTTGGAATTGCCTTTGCCAGCGGATCGTACGTGCGAAAACTCTCAGGAAAACCTTTTAAATCAAGTAGCTTGAAAAAGCTGAATACGATATAGAAAAGCCCCATAAAGTCAAGCATGGCTTCCACTGTATTCCAAGCTTTGAAATTTAAAAGGAAAGCTGCTGAAAAAAGATATAGAAAAATCAACAGCAGCGGTTTGAGTTGTTGTAATTTTGATTTTTCATCTTCGATACTAGTCGCTATTTCGGAACTAAAATTTCCTTTTTCGCTAATTCCATATTTATTAGGCAAGGCAGCCGTAATAGTCGCTAATGGAATATGCTTTTCCATAACGATTTCTGCTTCCCCCTTTTCCAAACTTACATCAACTTTAGTGATGCCTTCTATTTTGGAAAGCTCGTCGACAACCGATGCTACACAGTTGTTGCAAGTCATCCCTGTTATATTATATGTATGTTTCATGATGAATTAGATTTATTGTCATTCCGGCGTATGCGGAAACCATTTTTAATTCGCGGGCATCATCAACATCCCTATTTATTAGAAATGGTGACGACATCGACAGATTCCGGCGAAGGCCGGAATGACGTTAAATCAAATAAGGAATACTTCGTCAAGCAACTGTATGTTCTTGACCAAAATAGGGGGTGGGTATTGTTCATGGGGAACTGGTCGTTCCTCCAAATTCGAAAACAAGTTAATATAAGAGTAGGTGTAGGCGAACAAAAATGATTGATGATCTACATCTATATCATTGAAAGTAATCTTTAAATCATCTTGCCCTTCCAGGATGACAACTTCATCATCACAACACGGGTTTTCCTTTTCCGATTCTGAATTGGCAATGCTTAAAAACGCCATGTCCATTCCGCAATCTTCGACATCAACGAAAAGGGCGACATCCATCAAACGGCCCATACAAAAATGCTTCTCGACCTTCCACGAAATGGTGGATAGTAAGAGCAACAAAGCCATCGTGATAGAAATTGATTTATGAAATACTTCTTTCATTTGCACAAAAATACGAAATAATCAATTTTCAGGACTGTTATCCTTTCTTTTAACGAAAGTTTAAGCTACATCGTATGAAAAAAATCTTCTCCCTTTTTTCACTAAAAACTAACACTTCTTATCAAAAAAAATGTGTCTCTTGTATACTTTATTCCCCTTTTCTTAGTTAAGGTCTTGAACTAACCATTAAGTGTAGTTCATCGAAGATTTTTAACAATTTATCTATAAAACTCAAAAATGCAATTATGAAAAAAACCTTAAAATCAAATTTAAAGTTCGGATTTCTAATATTCACTATGGCGCTCTTCGTAGTTAGCTGTAGCTCAGATGATGGGTCTATTTTTGACACACCTTTACCAGATGAAACTGGAGACGACGACGACAATGAACCAGAAGTTGCCACCATTATTTTTGACGAAGCAAATTCATCGAATAATGTAACATCTGCTAGTGCTAGTGGTCAAGTAGGCACCACGGTACCCGGTCGAATTATTTTTACGTCCGATGCCACCACCCAACGTAGAATGTATATAACTCAAAACATCTCAGGTCAAGGCGATATGCCCTTCAATAGTTTTGCTTTAGACAGCGATGATTTGAATAAAGTTCTTAACGCAGACGGCTCTATTGATTTAGATGGTGCCACAAAAAAAGAAATCGATTTTACGTTCGAACTTCCTGTACCCGATATCGATAATGGACAAATTGTTTATACCTTCTGGACCACAAGAGGTAAAGGAGATTTTAGGGATGTTTCTAAAAGACTTGCCCTAGGTGCTGGTACTATTACAGTTACTGTAGGTACGGGAACCAACCCTGCAGCTGCCGTACGCGAATTCACAGATATTAAGTTGTTCGCCCCTGCCGTAGATGGTTCTACGGAAACCTTTTTCTCGGTATTGAACAAAGAAGTCTATAGAATCAATGAGGGGCCAGAATTTAGGGCTTTTTGGGATTTTGGCTATTATTTTGGAGCGTCCGGAGTTTCTATCGATGATAATGCATCATTCGCATCTACCGCGACATATGATGAATCATTCGGATTTCCGGTACAAGGTTTAAAGCCAGGTGACGATGAAGATGATTCAGAAAATGAAACCTTGAACGAAGCTTTCTTTGCAACGTCAACTATGGTCGCAGCAGATTTCGACACCATTCTTTTATCTGGAGAACTTGATCTGATCGTTAAATCGAACGCACAGAAAATTACCAACCTGCAAGTAGGGGATGTTATTGAGTTCGTTGACAACTATGGTAAAAAAGGCCTTATCAAGATTACAGATATTGAAGCAGGTTTTAACAATAATGACTTCATAGTATTTGATGTGAAGATACAGCCCTAACGACTGTAGCTTGCAATTATGTATTGAAAAGGATGTCCGGTGGGCATCCTTTTTTTTTGTTTTTTTGGTTAAACGAATACGTTCAATGTTTCCGATATCTTATTTTTGTGAAAAGATTGTCCCATGTTAAAAAGGTTAGAACCACAAGTAATTGCGATAACTCAAGATGCCACGAAAACAAAAGATGAAAAGTTACAGGAAATCTGTGAGCTGTTGAACCGATCTATCGACTATTATAATTGGGTAGGATTTTATTTTAAGAACGGAGATAAAGAAGAATTGAAACTAGGACCCTACGTAGGCGAACCCACCGATCACACTATCATTCCGTTCGGGAAAGGTATTTGCGGACAAGTCGCCGTTTCTAATCAGAATTTCGTGGTACCGGATGTGCGGGCACAGGACAATTACATTGCCTGTAGCATCAACGTAAAAGCGGAAATCGTTGTTCCTTTGTTCGTCAATGGTGAAAATATCGGTCAAATCGATATAGATTCGAATACTCCAGACCCTTTCACGGAGGAAGATGAGCGGTTTTTAGAATTTGTGAATGAAGAAGTCTCCAAAATATTGTAGTAGACGGTTCAAAACTTTACGCCATTTGTTGATAACCTAAAACTTTTTTTCCTGACAAAAAAAGTATTTTTGCTTGCTTATAAATATAACCTCTAGCACGCAAATCATGAGTACCAAAAAAGCCACTTCAGCCCTAATTTCAGTATTTCACAAAGATGGACTAGAACCTATTGTCCGTAAATTCGAAGAATTGGGAATCACCATTTATTCTACCGGTGGAACTGAAAAATTCATTAAGGAATTGGGTATAGATGTGGTACCAGTGGAAGATGTTACAAGTTATCCTTCCATTTTGGGTGGAAGGGTAAAAACTTTGCATCCAAAGGTTTTTGGAGGTATTTTAAACCGTCAGGATAACGATAGTGATGTTGCACAATTGGAAGAATTCGAGATTCCCCAGTTAGATATTGTCATCGTTGACTTATATCCCTTTGAGAAAACCGTTGCAAGTGGGGCCTCTGAACAAGATATAATCGAAAAAATTGATATTGGAGGTATTTCATTGATTCGTGCTGCGGCCAAGAATTATAAGGATGTTCTTTGTGTTTCTTCTATGGAAGATTATGGCGAAGTGCTTGAATTGATTTCCAACGGAAATGGAAGCACTACCTTGGAAGACCGTAAACGTTTTGCAGCAAAATCGTTTAATGTGTCCTCTCATTACGATACGGCCATTTTCAACTATTTCAATAAAAATCATGATTTGGCCGCATTGAAAATAAGCGAGACGAACGGCAAAGTTTTACGTTACGGTGAAAATCCACACCAAAAAGGTTTTTTCTTCGGAGATTTCGATGCCATGTTCTCCAAACTACATGGAAAAGAGCTTAGCTACAATAACCTATTAGATGTAGATGCAGCGGTCAACCTAATGCTGGAATTCAAAAACGATGCGCCTACCTTTGCCATCTTAAAGCACAATAACGCCTGCGGATTGGCTCAGCGCGACACTTTGCACCAAGCTTATGTAGATGCTTTGGCTGGCGACCCGGTTTCTGCTTTTGGTGGTGTTTTGATCAGCAATAAAGAAATTGACAAGGCAACCGCTGAAGAAATACACCAACTCTTCTGTGAAGTCGTAATCGCACCTGGCTACGCTTCTGATGCCCTTGAAATTTTAAAAGGCAAAAAGAATAGAATTATTCTGATCCAGAATGAAGTAGCGATGCCAGAAATGATTGTAAGAACTTGTTTGAACGGAATGCTTCTCCAAGAAAAAGACCATAGAACAGATGCTATTTCCGATTTGGCAAATGCTACCATCAAGAAACCCTCCAATAGCGAGCTCGAAGACCTTATCTTCGCCTCAAAGCTCTGTAAGCATACAAAAAGCAACACCATTGTTCTGGCTAAAAACAAACAACTATGTGCCAGTGGCACGGGCCAAACATCAAGAGTAGACGCCTTGAACCAAGCGATTCACAAGGCAAAATCGTTCAATTTTGATTTGAATGGAGCCGTTATGGCCAGCGACGCATTCTTCCCTTTTCCAGATTGTGTAGAAATTGCGCATAAAAGTGGTATTTCATGCGTTATACAACCGGGCGGATCGATAAAAGACCAATTAAGTATTGATTATTGCAATGAAAACGGTGTTGCCATGGTAATGACCGGCACACGTCATTTCAAGCATTAAAACCGCATCGCTGTTTTGATTTATGCAAGTACGCTTCAAGTCTTAGCCATTTGGTAACGTTACGGCGTAAATTCACAACATAAAACAAGAAGAAGTCGCTTATTTTACTACTTTTGTCGATGAAATGCACCCCACGCATACATGTAACATAACCAAACGAATTAACAATGGGATTTTTTGATTTCTTGACCGAGGAAATCGCCATCGACTTAGGCACGGCGAATACCCTTATCATTCATATGGACAAGGTCGTTGTCGACAGTCCATCCATAGTTGCCAGAGACAGAATTTCGGGCAAAATCATCGCGGTTGGCAAAGAGGCCAACATGATGCAAGGCAAGACCCACGAGAATATAAAAACCATTAGACCTCTTAAAGATGGGGTAATTGCAGATTTTGACGCATCTGAGAAGATGATTAATATGTTCATCAAGAACATTCCTGCATTGAAGAAAAAATGGTTTCCACCGGCATTACGTATGGTCATCTGCATCCCTTCTGGTATTACTGAAGTGGAAATGCGTGCGGTAAAAGAATCCGCAGAACGTGTAAACGGAAAAGAAGTTTATTTGATTCACGAGCCTATGGCAGCGGCCATTGGTATAGGTTTGGACATTATGCAACCGAAAGGAAACATGATCGTTGATATAGGTGGTGGTACCACCGAAATTGCAGTTATCGCCTTAGGCGGAATTGTCTGTGATAAATCGGTAAAAATTGCAGGTGATGTTTTCACCAACGATATTATTTATTATATGCGTACCCAACACAATTTATATGTAGGGGAAAGTACCGCAGAGAATATAAAAATAGACATAGGTTCGGCAACGGAAGATTTACAATCCCCGCCGGATGAAAAATCAGTACAAGGTCGTGATTTGTTGACCGGTAAACCAAAGCAGGTACAAATATCATATCGCGAAATCGCAAAGGCGTTGGATAAATCCATTCTTCGTGTAGAGGACGCGGTCATGGAGACACTTTCTCAAACACCACCGGAATTGGCAGCTGATATCTATAACACAGGAATCTACCTAGCTGGTGGTGGATCTATGCTTCGTGGCTTAGACAGAAGACTATCACAAAAAACGGATCTACCGGTTTACATTGCAGAAGACCCTTTAAGAGCCGTAGTAAGGGGTACAGGCATAGCGTTGAAAAATTTGGAGCGGTACAAAAGCATCCTAATAAAATAACGGACTGCGACTGTAGAAATTCATTCTTCTTTCTATAGGCTACAAAGCTTTTGGGCTACATAAAATTTTAAGTGCATGCAGCAAATCATCAACTTTATCATAAGATATAAGAACTTTCTTCTGTATCTCTTTTTGTTGGCGGTTTCCTTAGGTTTTACCATTCAATCCCACGCATACCATCAATCAAGCTTTTTCAACTCTTCTAGTTGGCTTACCGGTAATATTTATAATACATCTTATAGCATCACTTCTTATTTTGACCTTGATGAGGAAAACAAAAAACTTGTAGAAGAAAATAGGCAGCTACGAAAAATACTTTTTAACTATCCAAAATCAGTGGACACTTTGGCCTTAGATTCAATTCAGGCTTCTTATACCATTACTTCCGGCCAAGTCATTAAAAATAGTTATGCCGACCGCAGAAATTATATTACCATCAATAAAGGGGAAAAAGATAGCGTAAAACCTGATATGGGCGTTATCACAACAAAGGGAATCTTGGGTATTATTGAAAATACTTCAAATAAATTCGCCACTGTTCAAAGTATTTTGAACGTCAATTCGAACATCAATGCCAAATTGAAAAATACCAATCATTTTGGGTCTCTTGTTTGGAATGAGGAAACATACAACGTGGTACAACTCATAGATATCCCGAAATTGGTGCCCTTAAATGTTGGCGATACCATTGTCACCGGTGGAATGAGCAGTATTTTTCCAGAGAACATTCCTATTGGCACAATCAAAAAATTCGATCTTGATAACGCACAAAGTTTTTGGCGGGTAGATGTTGAACTTTTCAATGACATGACCAATATAAAGAATGTATATATTGTAAATAATGCTGATAGGCCTGAAGTATTGAAATTAGAAGAAGAAACCCTTTCAGATGATTAGTAATTACTACTTCATAAACGTAGTCCGATTCACACTTCTTGTTTTAGTGCAAGTTCTCGTATTCAATAGGTTGAACTTTTTCGGGTACATTAACCCAATGGTATACATTTTGTTTTTGTATTGGTATCCCATAAAACAGAATAGAGCTGCTTTTATTGGTTTGAGCTTTCTATTGGGTCTCTGCATCGATTTCTTTTCTGACACCATGGCCATCAATGCTGCAGCAACAGTGACCATTGCATACTTAAGGCCTGCTATAATGCGTTTCGTTTTCGGGGTGAATTATGAATTTCAAAGTTTTAAATTAGGTAATGCGACCAAGGTACAACAATTCACATTTTTGGCGTTATTAATAGTAGTACATCATCTGGTATACTTTTCGGTGGAAATTTTCAGTTTTGCTAACTTGTTGTTGATTTTGAAAAAGGTATTTTCCATCGGGTTGGCCACCTTGGTGCTAAGCTTATTGTTCAGTTCACTTTTTAGTGTTTCAAAGGAATGAAAAAGATTCTACTTTCGTCGATTATCATTATTATCGGTATCACCTTTATCGGGAGACTTTCTTATTTGCAGATTTTCAGTTTTTCTCCGGACCAAGTTCTAGAAGACCCTGCCATCAAAGCGATTTATGACTATCCTGAACGAGGCTATATCTATGACCGAAATGGAAAGTTATTGGTAGGTAATGATCCCGCTTACGATGTCATGGTTATCCCAAGGGAGGTAAAACCTTTGGATACTCTGGAATTCTGTTCCTTGCTCGATATCGATATAGAAAAGTTCAGAAAGCAGCTTAGAAGAGCACGGATTTACTCTCCTAGACTTCCATCAGTATTAGTACATCAACTTTCTAAAGAAGATTATGCGCGACTTCAGGAAAAAATGCGAAGATATCCAGGTTTCTATATCCAGAAAAGATCGCTGCGCTATTATGATATGAAAGCAGGGGCAAACGTACTAGGTTATATAAGTGAAGTTAATGAGCGTGATCTTCGAAAAAACCCCTATTACGTACAAGGTGAATTAACTGGGCGTACCGGTGTAGAAAAAGTTTATGAAGATACCTTGAGAGGTCGTAAGGGAGTCCAGTATATTCAAAAGGATCGATTTAACAGGGACATTGGCAAATACAAAGATGGTCTTTTGGATGTGCAGCCCGTGCAAGGAAAGGAGATAAGCCTCACCATTGATAAAGATTTGCAGGAATATGGTGAACTACTGATGAACGGAAAATGGGGGGGCGTTGTAGCCATTGAACCTACATCAGGGGAAATTCTAACGATGATTTCCGGCCCCACCTACGACCCTTCGTTATTGGTTGGTCGAAAGCGTTCGGCAAACTATAGCAAGTTACATTACGATTCCATTTCCAAACCTACCTTTGACAGATCTATTTCTTTTGAAAAAAGTCCAGGTTCACCCTTTAAAGCGATCAATGCACTTATCGCCCTTCAGGAGGGTGCAATTACGCCCTCTACCACATTTACTTGCTATCATGGATTTTACATTGGTAGAAATAAAAAAGGATGTCACTGCGGAGGAGGCACAAGAAGACTTAATGATGGTATATACAAATCATGTAACGCCTATTTCGTAGGTGCTTATAAGAAATTATTTGAACAATTCGATTCGAATGCCAAAGCAATGGATGTCTGGGAAAAGCATGTTAGAAGTTTTGGGTTGGGCTCATATTTGGGATCCGATTTGCATACAGGAAGACCAGGAAGTGTCCCAAGTACGGCACTTTATAACAAATGGTATGGTGAAGGCGATTCAAGGTGGTCAGCGGTTACCACCTACTCAAATGCCATTGGGCAAGGCGAGGTTAATGTAACGCCTATTCAATTGGCAAATATGACAGCTGCCATCGCCAATAGAGGATTTTACTATACACCTCATATTCTGAAGAAAGTCGATGGCGAGGATATCAGCGATCCAAAATTCGTTAAACCTAAGTACACCACAATCGACAAAAGACATTTTGAACCAGTAATTCAAGGTATGGCCGAGGTTTATAAAAGAGGAACCGCACAATATATTCAGGTACCAGATATCGAAATTGCTGGTAAAACAGGTACCGTAGAGAACTTTATGGTTATCGACACTGTTAGAACACAACTTACCGACAACTCTGTATTTGTGGCATTCGCACCTGTTGACAAACCTAAAATCGCTATCGCCGTCTACATTCAAAATGGATATTACGGTGCACGTTACGCTGGTCATATTGCTTCTTTATTAATCGAAAAGTACCTTAAAGGAGAGATTACAAGAAAAGATCTTGAAAAAAGAATGTTAGAACGCACACTTGAAAGTGAGTATGCGAAACCTTATAGCGGTGAGGAATTTAAGATAAATGAATACGATTGGAGCAAACACGCTATAAAACCAGAAAAGGAAAAAGATACCATTTCTTCAAGATAAACCCATATGGTTGGTAAAAGTCTTCTTAAGCGTCTTGATTGGTTGTCCGTCTTTATTTATTTGGCACTATTGGCCATCGGGTGGGTAAATATATATTCCAGTACGTTCACCGATACTGATGCCTCGATTTTTGACTTTGGAACTCTACACGGCAAACAACTCTTTTTTATCGGAGCTAGCTTCGTTTCAATTATCATTATAATGGCATTAGAAGCAGGGTTTTATGAACGTTTCTCAAGTCTTCTCTATGTAATTGCCATGGTACTCCTTCTAGGTCTGTTTCCTTTTGGAAAGACTATTGCAGGGGCAACTTCATGGTATGACCTTGGTTTTATCAACCTACAGCCTTCTGAATTGGCCAAAGCCGCCACAGCACTGGCCTTGGCTAAATATCTAAGTGATATTCAAACCGATATAAAAAGGCGCAAGGATCAGTTGTATGCTTTTTTGGTGCTTTTAATACCCGCAATTTTGATAGTTCCCCAGCCCGATCCAGGCAGTGCTATGGTCTTTTTTGCCATGGCATTTGTAATCTTTCGAGAGGGGCTACCATTATATTATCTGGGAATCTTTTTGTTGGCCATACTAATTTTCGTTGCCACTTTGATGTTCGGAACCATTTGGGTCGGCATCTCTTTGGCACTTCTGATTATTCTCTTTTTATTATTGAAGAAAAAGACGTTTAAAGTGCCAATTTTTCCAATGGCATCAGTTGTGGTTGTTGCGATACTTTTCTCCCTTTCTGTAAATTTTGTATTCAATAATGTGTTTGAGCAGCGACACCGAGACCGTTTCAGCCTTTGGCTACGCCTAGAGAAAGACCCGGCAAAACTGGAAAAAATTCGTAAGACAATCGGCTACAATACCTATCAATCAGAAAAAGCAATTGAGTCCGGTGGATTCTTCGGAAAAGGTTTTTTAGAAGGAACCAGAACAAAAGGAGATTTTGTACCCGAACAACACTCAGATTACATTTTTACTACCATCGGGGAAGAATGGGGCTTTGTGGGCACAACCACGGTAGTGTTGTTATTTACACTTCTACTTTTGCGGCTGGTATATCTGGCAGAACGGCAAAAAAATCCATTTAGCAGAATGTATGGTTATGGTGTGATTTCGATTCTGTTCGTTCATTATTTTGTCAACATAGGCATGGTTATTGGTCTACTACCAACTGTTGGAATTCCTTTGCCTTTTTCAAGTTATGGTGGTTCAAGCATGCTCGGCTTTACCGCATTGCTCTTCATCTTTCTAAAACTTGATTCCAACCGATTGAAGGAAGGTTTCTAGACCCTCCTGTAAATTGACAAACTAAAATTGCCAACCAGAAGTATTCACTTTAGTTTCCATTTCATTCTCAAGATTATCCGGTAGTTCTTCAAAAAAATCTATTCCTGTTCGCTGTTCGATAGTATCAACAGGGACTAGAAAGGACTTCAAGGGTTTTGAACTTTCTCTTCCCTCTATCAAAAAAGCCAGTACTTTTAAGTTATCCTTACTACCGCGCGCTATTATCTTATAATATTGCCTTGGCACATCTACATCCTCTTCACCTATTTCTTCCAACCCCTGTTCGAGTACACCTGCAGTAATCACAAATAGTTCGCCGTGTTGTTTTGCCCATTGTCTCACTTGCAGTTCCAACCGGTTCCACACTCCGGCATTAAAATCGCGGTCTTGTGGACTTATGTTACTGGTATAAAAGGTTTCATTATATGCATATTCCGAAAATCGACGATCCCCGGCAGGGCAGAGATGTCCACGGTCATAGCCTGAACCTTTATAATTCCTCCAATCTGCTGACTTGGTCTTTACTTTGGGATCTTCAATGAAATAAGGTCGTTCACGGTCGTCATAGGTCAAATGACTTTTCTTAAGTGTGTAGGCCACCCATTCAGCCTGCTCATGAGGTTCACTATAGGATAACAAAAAATGATCGTGCCTAATAATCTCCCCACTGGTGGAACTTGGCTGTATATACTCAGGAAAACTTGTTTGCACACCTGAGCCCTGTGGATTGGAATAGGTATCTGGCGTATAGAAATTTTCAAATAACCAAAAACCGACAACACAAACTAAAATTAAGATGGTGTAAACGGTTTTATTACTACCATACTTTTTTCGATATACCATTTTTCAAATTTACTAGAATATGGATTTGTTCAGTCAATTCACACCAGTAAATTCTTGTCAAATGTCTATAAACAAAAAGTCCTGCATAAGACAGGACTTTTAATGATCATTATGTAATTATAAACTATTTATTTAGCCTTTTACACTGGCCAATTTACCGTTTTTAATATTGTTCATTTTAAGATCTTGCAAGACGTTTATCGCTTCTTCTACATATACATCTTTGGCCAAATCTTTATGCCATCGGTCTCTTTTTTCACGTAGTACAGAATCTTGGGTAAATAGTTCTTGTTCGTATTTCAATGATTCAAAAGTCAATTTAGAATCATATTCTTTCATTTTTTTGAAATATTCAGATTTCTCTTTATCCTTATTCTTCTCCGCTTTATAGCTTTCATAGTTCAATGAAATCACATCTTCTTCCTGCTGTGCCTTTATCCATTGCGCATTTTCCTCTATTAATTTAATTTGAGGGTTCATCGCCATCCTCGCCATACTGTTGGCAATAGTTTGTTCATAATCGATATAACCATCCCAAGGTTCATAATCCGCAGGAGAAATCTTATCCCATCCCAATGGATTCGATTGGTCTCGTTCTCCTATATCAATATAGCTATACTTGTCTGGCACGACAACATCACTTTTTACACCTTCCAACTGTGTAGAACCTCCATTAATTCGATAGAACTTTTGTGTAGTAAGTTTGATAGCTCCTAAATCGCCATGCTCATTGCTACGTACGATATTACCCAAATCAATAACATTTTGAACCGTTCCTTTTCCGAAAGTTTGCTTGCTTCCAATGACCACTGCCCTTTTGTAGTCTTGCATAGCAGCTGCCAGAATTTCTGAGGCCGAGGCCGAAAGTTCATTTACTAAAATGACAAGAGGACCATCCCACTGAATGCGTTCGTCCTTGTCATCGTAAACTTCTTTGCCCTTGCCGGACGAACGTACTTGAACTATAGGCCCTTCTTTTATAAAAAGTCCTGCCATTTCAACAACCGTTTTCAGGGATCCGCCACCATTGTCACGAAGATCCAAAATCAACCCTTCTGCACCTTCCTGCTTCAGACGCTCGATTTCCTTTGCTACGTCAGTAGCACAATTTCTTTCGGTATAATCATCAAAATCAACGTAGAATTTAGGCAAGTTGATCAACCCAAAATTCAGATTATCCTTAGAAATCTTAGCGGATTTTGCAAATGACTCCTCCAACTCTACCACGTCTCTAGTCAATGATACCACATCAATTGAACCATCTATCTTTCGAACAGTAAGCTCAACCACAGTACTTTCAGGGCCTTTAATCATTTTAATGGCATCATCCAATCGCATGCCGACAATATCGACAGGCACTTCACCTTGTTGGGCTACTTTTAGAATAATATCCCCTACTTCCAAACTCGCATCACGCCACACTGGACCTCCAGAAATAATATCAACTATTTTTGCACCTTCAGGCTTCTTTTGCAAACGCGCACCGATTCCTTCGAATTTACCTGACATGCTCGTATCGAACTTCTCTTTGTCTTCCGGAGCAAAATAGAAAGTGTGTGGGTCAAATTCATCAACAATCGTATTCAAGTACTGTACGAACCAATCTTTACGTTGTAAATCATCTACAAAATCAAAAAATTCATCCAATGTCTTTTTCGTTGAAGCACGAGCCGATTCTTCGGCCTCTTTTGGATCCATTGGTTTATCCAATTCTGTATCATTATCATGAAAATCGGGTGCTTCATCCGGAGAATGCACATGTACGTTAGAGACTTTAGAGTCGTACGTATTCAATGTTGCATATTTCAATTGCTGTCTCCACCGTTCTTTTAAATCTTTTCTTGATTCCGCAAAAGGCATTTCATCATATTCGATGTTGATATTCTCTTCTCTGTTATAATCAAATGGTTCTGCCAACACTTCCTGATAAATACTTTTAGCATCTTCCATTCGTTCCATCAAACGTGCATACACCAGATTGAAAAAGGTAATATCCGTGTTCTTGATTTGATCATCGATTTGGAATTTTTGTTGTTCAAATTCCTTAATGTCCGAGTCTAGAAAATATCTTTTTGTTGGATCAATAACATCAATAAAATCTTCGAACACATTCACCGAAAAGTCATCATTGATATCCTTTGGCTCATAATGTCCTTTATTTAGTACGTAGGTAATAAGATCCAGTAGAAGCTTGTCTTTATCATCATTTTCAAAAGTCTTGTTCGTAAAACTACATGATGCTGCAGCAACTAAGACTACAAATAGGCCAATGGCTAAATTCTTCTTCATAAAATGCATTTTTGTTATCCTGAAACGTGTTTAAAATTTGGGTTAGGGCGTTATGTTGAAAACAGGTTTTTAATCGATTCTCTAAGATACTGAAAAAACCATGCCAGTCTAAGGCCTTATGGCAATTTTTTCGATAATTGGGACGGGCGACACTATCTTTGTTTAAAAACGTATTTTTGCGGCATAAATTATAGCTTTATGCCAAAACCTTTAATCTTGGTTACCAATGACGACGGAATTACCGCTCCTGGCCTACGTGCTCTAGTTCGTTTTATGAAAGAATTGGGAGATGTTGTGGTAGTCGCACCCGATAGTCCCCAATCGGGTATGGGACATGCCATAACCATAGATAGCACACTATATGTAAAAAAAATGGCAATCGATCTTGAATACGGGGCCGAAGATGAGTATAGTTGTAGTGGAACACCTGCCGATTGTGTAAAATTGGCATTGCAAGAGCTTTTAACAAGAACCCCGGATATCTGTGTCAGTGGAATAAATCATGGGTCGAATTCATCAATAAATGTAATTTACTCTGGCACCATGAGTGCCGCAATAGAAGCTGGAATTGAAGGTGTACCCGCCATTGGTTTTTCTTTATGTGACTATGCATGGGAAGCGGATTTCACACAGGCAGGAAATTATATCAAAACAATTGTCAAAGAGGCTATTATGAACAAGATGCCTCATGGAGTGGTTCTCAACGTGAATATTCCAAATTTGAGAAAATCAGAAATCAGGGGAATTAAAATCGCACGCCAAGCACGTGCCAATTGGAAAGAGAAGTTTGATAAAAGAACCAATCCCATGGGTAAGGATTATTACTGGTTGACCGGGGAATTCGAATTGCTCGACAAAGGTGAAGATACAGATGAGTGGGCCTTGGCAAATGGCTATATTTCTGTGGTACCCACCCAATTTGACCTCACGGCGCATCACGCCATTCAAAATCTAAATAATTGGAATCTACAGTAGTGAAAAGGCGAAATTTACTTATAGATTTCTAACAAACCAAAGCCGAAATTTAAAATGCTTCCATCTAAAAAGAACATAAAGAAAGAGATAATCATAGGGTTTCTAGTAGGTATTATTGCCAATACAATTGGCACAATTTTATACATTTTGCTATTCTCAGACATGGGAATTCAAGAAACCTTTCAAGCAGCAATTCAGCAGGGTCATGTTGGCAGTTTGTTGGCTTTGGGCGCCATCTTAAATCTAATTGCTTTTTTTCTATTCCTTCGGATAAGAAGAGACAATCGGGCAAAGGGAGTTTTAGTCGCAACCATTTTAACCGCGTTAGTGATTCTATACTATAAAGTTTTTTAATCTATACTATCATCCTGAGGGCGCTGAACTACAAAAGTCTTCAACTGCGCTCAGACTGACACTTGAATTTGAAAATGAAGTACTACATCATCGCAGGGGAAGCATCAGGAGACCTTCACGGTTCCAACCTCATCAAGGCATTAAAAGTTGCTGATGAAGGTGCTGCTATTCGTTTTTGGGGGGGCGATTTGATGCAACAAGCTGGTGGTACCTTAGTGAAACACTACAAAGAAATGGCCTTCATGGGCTTTCTTGAAGTACTGTTGAACATTCGCTCGATTTTCAAGAATATTAAATTTTGTAAACAGGATATTAGGGACTTCAATCCCGATGTTATCATTTTTATCGACTATTCGGGTTTCAATCTTCGTATTGCCAAATGGGCAAAAGTAGAAGGTTATAAAACCAACTACTACATTTCTCCACAAATTTGGGCTTCCCGCGAAGGGCGCATTGAAAAGATCAAGCGTGATATCGATGACATGTATGTTATCCTTCCTTTTGAAAAAGAGTTTTACGAAGACAAACACGATTTTAGTGTGAATTTCGTGGGTCATCCTCTCATCGATGCCATTGATAATCGTCCTGAAATTGACGAACGTACTTTTCGAAAAGAAAATGACCTCAACCTAGAAAAACCGATTATCGCCCTTTTGCCCGGAAGTCGAAAACAGGAAGTTCAAAAAATGCTTTCCATCATGCTTTCCGTACTTGGTGATTTTTCCCAGTACCAATTTGTCATAGCCGGAGCACCGAGTTTAGACAATGAGTTCTATGACCCCTTTCTAAAGAACCCGAATGTGGCTTTTGTAGCGAATAAAACCTATGAATTATTAAGTATCGCTCATGCTGCTTTGGTTACCAGCGGTACTGCAACATTGGAAACTGCTCTTTTCAAAGTTCCACAAGTTGTTTGCTACAAAGCCAACTGGCTATCTTATCAAATCGCAAAGCGAATCATCACGTTAGACTATATTTCACTGGTCAATTTAATCATGAAAAAAGAAGTGGTAAAAGAATTGATTCAAACGGACTTAACTTCACAAAGTCTTAAATCAGAATTAAATGACATTCTTGAAGGAACAAAGCGTGAATCTCAGCTTAAGGCCTATGAAGAACTGGAAAATAAGTTAGGTGGTAGTGGAGCAAGTGAAAAAGCCGCTACTCTAATTGTTCAAAATTTAAACTTAGAAAACGCTTAAATACACAATCATGAGAAACATAATTTTCAAAACAACCATCTATTTTACCATCTTGGCATTTTTAGTTCTTGGCTGCAAAGAGGAAGTGAAGGACAAAACAATCTATTCTCCAGAAGAAATGGCAAGTGCCTCAAAGGCTTTGAACGATTGGTTTCAAGAACAATGGGACGCTGAAATCGCCTTATCGCCTATGTTCCAAACATATCTTGGTGACAAAACAGATTATGACAAATGGGACGATCTTTCAAAAGAGAAGGAAGAGGCTGGGCATGAACGCACCAAGGCACGTCTGCAATTCCTGAAAGACTCTGTAAATTATAATGCACTTGATGAAGCGACAAAACTAAGTTATAAACTGGCCCTTCAGCAAATGGAAGATGACATCGCGGATTATCAATATCGACTATACAATTATCCGGTAAATCAAATGTTCGGCATGCATTCACAGGTACCATCGTTTCTCATAAACATGCACCAGATAACGGACAAGAGTGATGCGGAAGCATATATTTCACGATTGAACGGGGTAAATAGTATGTTCGACCAACTCATTGTAAATCTAAAGGAACGCGAAGAAGCCGGAATCATGCCTCCAAAATTTGTATTTCCTCGTGCTATAGAATCTTCTTCCAATATCCTAAAAGGAAAACCCTTCGAGAACTCAGGAGAAAAAAGTACGTTATTGGCGGATTTTACTTCGAAGCTTGAGAATTTGGATATTTCCAAAGAAGAAAAAGAAGCATTGATCGCCGATGCTGAAAAGGCAATGATCGTGTCTTTAAAGCCCGCCTATGGAAAATTGACTGCTTTTCTAGAAGGACAATCGGAAAGAGCTACCACAGATCAAGGAGCATGGAAATTTCCCAATGGGGAAGCTTATTATAACAACGCTCTGGCGCGAACTACCACCACTGATATGACTTCTGATGATATTCATGAATTAGGCCTTACCGAGGTAAAACGTATTCATGCTGAAATGAATGCTATCAAAGAGAAAGTGGGCTTCAAAGGAACATTGCAGGAATTTTTCACATTTATGAAAGTGGATAAACAGTTTTATTATCCTGATACCAAAGAGGGGCGTGAAGAATATATGAAGACGGCAACAATGCTCATTGATAGTATGAAAGGGCGTTTGGATGAACTTTTTCTCAGGAAACCCAAAGCGGATATGATTGTGAAGGCGGTCGAACCTTTTCGCGAAAAATCAGCAGGAAAAGCTTTTTATCAAGCTCCAGCTCTTGACGGGTCGCGACCCGGAACATATTACGCTAATATGTATGACATCATGGCCATGCCCAAATATCAAATGGAAGCTTTGGCATATCACGAAGGTATCCCAGGGCATCATATGGAACGCGCCATGTCACAAGAATTGACTGATATTCCCATGTTTAGAAAAATGGGGGGTTACACAGCTTACACTGAAGGTTGGGGACTATATACTGAGTTTCTTCCAAAAGAAATGGGCATGTATAGTGACCCTTATTCTGATTTTGGTCGCCTAGCGATGGAACTCTGGCGCGCATGCCGTTTAGTTGTTGATACTGGCATACATACCAAAAAATGGACACGTGAAGAGGGTATCAAGTACTATGTTGATAATACCCCGAATGCTGAAAGCGATGCGATCAAAATGGTTGAACGGCATATTGTGATGCCTTCTCAGGCTACCGCATATAAAGTAGGTATGAACAAAATACTGGAAGTTCGGGAAGATGCTAAAACCAAATTGGGTGATAAATTCGATATTCGTGAATTCCACGGAGTCGTGCTCGACAATGGTGCAGTACCGCTGAATGTTCTTGAAGACATGGTCGACGAATGGGTGACCATGAAACTCAATGACCGCGGGGAGATTTCGGATAAGTAAACAACCTCGGTGCAAGCCCAAGAGACATTCGTAAGGAAACGACTTAAAAATATCGAGGCAAGCCTCGGAGCATTTAAATCTCGATTATCGAGTAAAAAGCTTTTGTCCAAGTCTTGGTTCGGAAAAAAGAATAAATTAAAGATTTTGGAAATTGAGGTGGAGACAGCACTGGAGTGGTGGGGTCAAATCAACCTTCTCTTTTGCCGAGGCCTTTCATGACTTACAAAATTCGGTTTCACTAATAATAATTTCGTTAATTTTGAGTTTCAAGAGCTAGAGACACTTCTTGAAAATGCAAAAACTGCTTTACTTATTTCTTGGTTTTTTGATGTTAAACTGTGGCGTTAAGAAAAAGACGACCTATAGTAAGAGCAAAAACTATAGCAAGACCCGCAAAGTTACCGTTGAAGCTTCTACTTCAAACCCAAATAATCCTCCGAATAGAAGTACCCGTAATTCATCAAAAGAACATTCAACCGTAGCGGATAACATTATTAATACCGCTCTTACCTTTTCCGGAACACGTTACAAATATGGTGGCACCACTAAAAAAGGTATGGACTGTTCCGGCCTCCTTTTTGTATCATTTGGTGAACACGATGTGAAATTACCAAGGGTCTCTTACCATATGGCGGAAGAAGGAAAAAAGGTTAAAATAAGGAATGTCGAAAAAGGAGATTTATTATTTTTCAAAACCAGAAAAAGAGCTCGAAGAATAAATCATGTGGGCATGGTAGTCGCAGTTGAAGGTGATGAAATCAAATTTATTCATGCGTCTACCTCGCGCGGAGTAATCGTTTCTTCATTACGTGAAGGATATTGGAACCATGCTTTTGTAAAGGCCACACGCGTTTTATAAATAAACGATTATTTCATTACATTTAGCGTAAGATTTTACGCAATGAGTCTTCTCCGATTTATCCCTATCAAATTGACACTTTTTTTGATTCTTGGGATATTAGTAGGAAAGTACCTCAACATTCCATTACCCTATTCTTTGACCATTGCTGGAAGTGTTTTAATCCTATTGACTGCTATTTTCTTTACCTCTCAAAACCGTAATTCTATTTCCTTCGGAATTAGTGTCGCGTTTACCACAATAAGTATCGGAATACTTTCCTACTCCATTTGGAAACCGCAAAATTGGAATAGTCATTATAGCAATTATGAAATAAATGAAGTAAATACGTTTAAGCTAAAAATCAGGGAAGTACTAAAGCCAAACGAGTTCTCGAACAGGTACTTGGCACAAATCAAGGAAACGAACGGACATAAAACATCCGGAAAGATTGTTCTGAATTTACCCGTTGACAGCGTTCAAAACTTTCTTGAAGTAGATGATGAATTACTAACCTTCGGCAATTTAGTTGAAATAGGGCCTCCGCTGAATCCATATCAGTTTGACTATCGGAAGTATCTCGAAAATCTAGGTATTTCAAGGCAATTGAACGTTAAAAAGGATTCTTACTTCCTTTCAAAAACAAGTTCTGCTACTATTTTCGGTTTTGCCGCTACTACCAGAACCAAGATTATTCAAAAGTTGCAAGAGGCCGACTTTGGAGAAGAAGAGCTACCTATTATTCAAGCCTTGTTATTAGGGCAACGCAATTCAATATCCCAAGAAACTTATGAAAATTACAAAGATGCGGGAGCGGTTCATATTCTGGCAGTTTCCGGACTTCATATTGGCATCCTGCTTTTGCTACTACAATTTTTATTGGCTCCTTTAGAAAGATTACCAAACGGTAAACCACTTAAATTGGCCATCATCGTATTGCTGCTTTGGTGTTTTGCATTACTGGCCGGTTTTTCGGCATCGGTGGTTCGGGCGGTCACGATGTTTTCTTTTGTAGCCTATGCACTTTATTTGAACCGACCAAGCAATACCTTCAACATTTTGGCCCTATCGATGTTTTTCATTTTGTTGCTCTTCAACCCCATGCTTTTGTTTCAAGTCGGTTTTCAGATGAGCTATGCGGCCGTATTCGCCATTGTTTGGATTTATCCCCTACTGCAACGATTTTGGTATCCTAAGAATCATAGCACTCGTAAAATATGGCAGTTACTTTCGGTGAGTTTTGCGGCTCAGTTGGGTGTACTTCCCATCAGTCTGTTTTATTTCCATCAATTTCCCGGGTTATTCTTTATCTCCAATTTACTGATCGTTCCTTTCTTGGGAGTCATTCTAGGGATGGGTATTTTAGTGCTGGTCTTGGCACTCTTAAATGTTTTACCCGATTTTCTAGTGAATTGGTACAATCAGATGATTCAATTCATGAACACCATCATTGAATTGGTGGCACAACAGGAAGCTTTTATATTTAAAAACATTTCTTTCGATGGCGTTCAACTTCTACTTGCTTATTCAATTATCGTTCTATTGGTCCTTACGTTGACCAAACCTATACTTAAGCGCACAGTCGCTCTTCTTATCGCCGTGATCGGATTTCAATCTTGGATGCTCTTCGTTGCAATTGACGCTTCCAAAAAAGAACAACTTTTACTTCTTCATCAAACCAGAAACTCCATCTTATTCCATCGAAAAGGCAACCAACTTACCATTCATGCAACAAAACCAGAAACGACTCAAAGAACAAAAACCGATTTTACAATAGGGGAACGCATCAAAGACGCCACGTATCAAAAACTAAGAAATAATTATCTTTTTGGTGACGGCCATTTGATTGTTATTGATAGTACAGGTATATATTCTAACGACGAACAACCTGATTATCTATTACTGACCCAATCACCAAAACTGAATTTAGAACGCCTCATCGATTCCATCCAACCGAAAAAAATACTGGCAGACGGAAGCAATTACAGAAGTGCTGTAGCCAGATGGAAAAAAACCTGTGCAAATAGAAAACTCCCTTTTCACTATACAGGTGAAAAGGGAGCATACTATTTTGAATAGTTAGTATTAAAAAATACTAGGTAACGTCTACCATCCATTTTTTGATAAACGGACTTGCTGCAAAAAATATAAGTCCCGCACCAACAGAAACCCACACTACATTTAGAAAAATATTTGGCATTTCAAGCACGTTCTCTGGGTCAAAATTTCCACCAATCAGACCTGCAATTAAGTTACCCAATGCAGCGCCAACAAACCAAATACCCATCATCTGACCCAAATATTTTTTTGGAGATAATTTACTCGTAGCACTCAAACCCACTGGGCTTATGGTCAACTCTCCTATCGAATGTAAGAAGTATGTCAGTATCAATGCAAACATACCAGCTTTGGCTCCACTAGCCGCCACCTGCGCAGCTTCAACCATAACCCAAAACCCTAATCCGAGCAAGATCAACCCAACGGCAAATTTAAAAGGAGTACGTACATTGATGTTTCTCGCGGCCAACTTCACCCATAGTGCACCAATAATTGGGGCAAAGATGATTATAAAGCCAGAGTTAAAGGATTGTAACATACCCGCGGGCATTTCCCAACCACCAACAAAACGATCTGTAAAATCTCTAGCAAACAAGTTCAATGATGAGGCGGCCTGTTCAAAACCGGACCAAAAAATAGCAATACCAACGAAAAGAATAAAAATCACTGTTACCTTCTTCTTCTCCACCAAATTCAAACCTCCATTAAAAAGTATATTGATAAAATACCCCATAGTAATGACCACGATAATAAGTCCAAGAGCTTGCGCAATACCAGTAGCAGTAGTTACATCAATATAACCTAAGAATTGTAGGCTAACCAATAAAACAAGTATAAAGGCAATAATACCGAAGGTGACCGAGTTATTTGATTTTCCCGTTTTTTCTATTGATTTAGCCTTCGGTTCAATCCCAATCTCCTTCAAATATTTCGGAGCATAGACCTTATACGCTATTAAACCGAAAAACATTCCAACAGCTGCTAGCCCGAAACCCAAATGCCAGTTGTATTCCGCTAAAAGCGGAACGAATAATTGACCGAAAAATGAGCCCAAATTAATTCCCATATAGAAAATAGAAAATCCAGCATCTCGCTTAGCACCATCCTCATTTTCATAAAGCTCCCCCACCAGTGTACTTATATTACCTTTTAACAAACCAGTTCCCAAAGCAACGAAGGCCAAACCTGTAAAGAATATTGCTGGAGAACCAGGAATCGCGAGAACTAAATGCCCTATCATAATAAGAACCCCACCGTAAAAAACAGCTCTTCGTTGTCCAAAAACATTATCCGCCAACCAACCACCCGGTAAGGTCATTAAATACACAGATGCAGTGTATAGACCATACACAGCACCCGCCGTCTCGGTAGTCAAACCAAGGCCCTCAGCGGCCATGTCTGTAGTCATAAATAGAATGAGTATGGCACGCATACCGTAGTAACTGAATCGCTCCCACATCTCGGCGGTAAATAGCACATATAATCCTTTTGGATGACTAAATTTCTTTTTACCTCCCGTAGAATTTACAAGGTCTGACATATATACTTGGTTTTAGTTATAAGTTCGTTTTAATAAAATTGGTCATCTTGTTGAACAAGTGAATTCGGGTATTTCCACCGTAAATTCCATGATTTTTATCGGGGTAGATGGCCCAATCGAATTGCTTATTGGCTTGAATCAATGCTTCGATCATTCGCATGGAATTCTGCACATGTACATTGTCGTCGCCCGAACCATGGACCAAAAGGTAATTTCCTTTTAATAATTCGGGATAGTTGAAAGGCGAATTGTCATCGTAACCGCTTGGGTTTTCAGCAGGCGTACGCATAAAACGTTCGGTATAAATCGTATCATAAAAACGCCATGAAGTTACCGGTGCTACGGCAATGGCCGTTTCAAAGACATCGTTTCCTTTAAGAATACTGTTGGTTGCCATATGACCACCAAAACTCCAGCCCCAAATTCCAGTGCGTTGCTCATCGATATAAGGAAGTTCGCTTAACTTTTTTGCGGCAGCAATCTGATCTTCGGTCTCATATTTTACCAAATTCAAATAGGTGACTTTTTTAAAGTCCCGCCCTTTAAATCCTGTACCTCTGCCATCAATACAAGCAATAACATAACCTTCAGAAACCAAACTTTGATGCCAATAGTCATTCGCACTATACCAAGAATTAGATACATTTTGAGAACCAGGCCCACTATATTGATACATCAACAGTGGGTATTTCTTTGAAGCATTAAAATCATGGGGTTTAATTAGGTACATGTTCAGGTCATTCCCGTTAATCGATATTGTCGAAAACTCTTTTGGACTCATTTCATACCCCTTCAATTTATCCAATAGTTCACTATTGTTTTTGATATCTTTTATTTTTTTTCCGGAAAGGGCTTGATGTAATGTATACTTCGGAGGGGTTGTTGCGCTAGAATGATTATTAATAAAATAGGTGAAATCAGCGCTGAAATCAGCCCTATTCGTGCCCAATTCGATTGCCAAAGCCTTTTTATTCTTCCCACTACTTTCAATACTATAGATACCGCGGTTGGTTGAACCATTTTCAGTAGATTGATAGTAAATTCTGTCTTCGTTCTGGTCGTAGCCATAGTACTTTGTAACCTCCCAATCACCCTCAGTTACTTGGTTCATCAACGGTCCTTCTTCACTGTACAGGTAAATATGGTTCCAACCGTCTTCCTCGCTGGTCCATATAAAACTGTCATCGGCCAGAAATGTCAGATTATCGGTAATATCTACGTAGGCTTTGTCCGTCTCCTCTAACAAAATGGAAACCGAATTATCCGTAGCATTCACCGAATGTAATCTCAAATGATTTTGATGCCGATTGAGGGTCTGAACACTCAAGTGATTCGGATTGTTCATCCATTTTATTCTGGGAATATAATACGCTTCCCCTAAATTTATATCGGAAATCCGACCAGTTTGCACGTTGTACATATGAAGTGAAACTTTGGCATTTTCTTCACCCGCTTTTGGGTATTTGAAAACTTCTTGAGTTTGGTATAGACCTGTTCCGTAAACATCCATTGAGAATTCAGGAACATTAGTTTCATCAAAACGAAGGAACGCAATTTTGGTTCCGTTCGAATTCCATTCAAAGGCACGAACAAAAGCGAATTCTTCTTCATAAACCCAATCGGTAATACCATTGATGATACTGTTCTTGCCACCATCATCGGTAATCTGTTTTGTTGTACTGCTGGAGACATTGAAAAGGAAAAGGTTATTATCCAAACCGTAAGCCACCTGTTTCCCATCAGGTGAAAAAGTCGGTTCCTGTATTTTATTTTCAGAAACCTTGGTTAGGGATTTTGAAGGAATATCGTACACATAGTAAATGCCAAGTTTAGACCTTCGGAAAATGGATTCAACATCAGTAGCCAGTAACAATTTAGATTCATCTGCACTAAACTCATAAGTTGAAAAAGATGTGACACCCTCCAAAGATTCAGAAGAAACTAAAGTTTCCAGTTTCTCAAGTGTTTGGTAGCTATACTTATCTATTTGTGTCGTTTTACTCCCACTATTGGCGTTCAACACGGTATATTCCTTACCATTTTTTAAGGATCGAAGCACATCTAGGCCTTCAGTTTGAAAAGCACCCTGATATATGTCTTCGACTGTAATTTTCTTGGTTTGGGCATTTACAGTAATAAAAACACCTAGTGTAAAAAGCAACAAAATGTTTAATTTCTTCATAAATGGATAAAATTGGTTGAATCTTTCAAGTTTAGTGATAATTATACGAATATCCTTGAATTGAGATTAAAAATAATTACGCATAAAGCGATTTTTATACCGAATCACTTTTTAGCGTTTATACTTATCTTTACAGACTAACTGACAGCCCAATGGTTTCACCTATTGAAGGATTTTCAAAACTGACAAAAGAAGAAAAAATCGATTGGATTTCCGAGAATTATACGCAAGATAAGGATGCTTCAAAAGTCCTTTTAAAAAGATACTGGAATGATGATGGCGACTTGCAAAAGCTACATGATGAGTTCATAGAGAATACAATCTCTAACTATTATCTTCCCTTTGGCATTGCCCCTAATTTCTTAATCAATGACAAGCTTTATGCCATACCTATGGCCATAGAGGAAAGTTCAGTGGTAGCGGCGGCAAGTAAAGCTGCTAAATTTTGGTTGGAGCGAGGTGGATTTAAAACCGTGGTTTTAGGAACCGAAAAAATCGGTCAGGTACATTTTATGTATTCGGGGGATGTGGAGAAATTAGAATCCTTTTTTCGGGAAGTCAAACCCAAGCTAATTGAGGCTGCCACTTCAATTACGAAGAACATGGAAAAACGGGGTGGCGGCATTACCGATATTGTTCTGAAAAACAAATCGTCAAAACTCGATAACTACTTTCAATTACACTGCACCTTTGAGACTCGCGATGCCATGGGTGCTAATTTTATCAACTCGTGTTTAGAGCAGTTCGCGACGACCTTAAAAGAGGAAGCGCGATTACATACCGATTTCAGCAAGGAAGAAAAAGACATTGAAATTGTCATGAGTATTTTGAGTAATTACGTTCCCAACTGTTTGGTACGTGCAGAAGTATCATGTTCGGTAGAAGATTTACAAATTGCCGGATCAACTTCTTCGCAGGAGTTTGCAGAAAAAATGGTTCAGGCAGTTGCTATCGCTAAAGTAGAACCTCATCGAGCCGTTACTCACAACAAAGGTATCATGAACGGTATCGACGCGGTCATTTTAGCCACCGGAAACGATTTTAGGGCAGTTGAGGCGGGCATCCATGCCTATGCCGCACGTGAAGGAAGTTACACCAGCCTTACCGATGCCCGAATCGAAAATGGAAATTTTAAGTTTTGGATGGAAATTCCTTTGGCCCTTGGCACGGTTGGTGGTTTGACCAGTCTACATCCCTTGGTGAAATTGGCATTGGAAATACTTCAGGAACCTTCAGCAGAAGAGCTCATGCAAATCGTGGCGGTAGCAGGTCTCGCGCAGAATTTTGCCGCACTTCGTTCTTTGGTCACTACTGGTATTCAAGAAGGACATATGAAAATGCACTTACTGAATATCTTGAACCAATTGGGTGCAAACGAGGCAGAAAAAAAGACCTTGGTCGAGCACTTCAAAAAAAATGCCGCAACACATAGTGCCGTGGTGGAGGCGTTTGAAAATCTGAGAAATTAATGCAAAAGTACTTCAGCAACGGCAAGTTATTACTATCTGGTGAGTATGCCGTACTAGACGGAGCAAAGGCATGGGCCGTACCAACAAAGTTCGGTCAATATTTACAGGTTTCTGAAACTGATTCGGGTCGACTGTCTTGGAAGAGTTTGGACGAAAATGGAACTGCATGGTTCAATGGAGTCTATAAAAAAGAATCATTAGTCGAAATTTCGAGTTCCGACAAAAACACCTCACTGACACTTCAAAAAATACTTCATGAGGCGAAACAATTGAATCCTTGGTTTTTAAATGATTCTAAGGGGTTCGAAATAGAAACAAAATTAACTTTCCCAAGAAACTGGGGGTTGGGTTCTTCATCAACGCTAATCAACAATATTGCCCAATGGGCGCAAGTTGATGCCTATCAACTATTATGGAATGCTTTTTCGGGCAGTGGATATGATATTGCCTGTGCACAAAACAATTCACCGATTGTTTATCAGCTGGTAAAAGGCGTTCCAGCAGTCAATAAAATCAATGTGAAACCCACTTTCTCTGATTCACTTTTCTTTGTTTATCTCAACAAAAAAAGAAATAGTAGAGAAGCCATTAACGCCTATCGTCAAAGGGTAATCGACAAATCAGTACTTGTTGAAAAAATAAGCGACCTGACCGTTCAAATGATACATTGTTCCCAAATCAAGCAGTTCGAACACCTGGTAACACTTCATGAAAAGATTCTTTCAGAGGCACTTGGAATTCCGACAATCAAAGAGGAGCTGTTTTCCGACTACCAGAGAAGTATAAAAAGCCTCGGTGCTTGGGGCGGTGATTTTATTTTGGTGGTCGGGGATAACGGTTCCGCCGACTATTTTAGTACCAAAGGATATCAAACGGTAATTCCCTTTCAAGAAATGATTTTATAAAAAAGCCCCAACATCGCTGTTGGGGCCGTGATTTATTCAACCGCGTTCATCTTAATAAAAAGCAGCTCGATTATCTTCTATTTCGGAAGCTTCTTTCAAGGCATTGTAAACCGCCGTGTTCACTTTACCTGCAGTCGTCGTTTTCAACGTATTCGCATACGTACTATAGTTATCCAATTTAGGTGCTTCTTCCTTCTTTGTCACTTTAATCATGAATACCCCCGTATTCCCTTCTATCAAATCAGAAGTTTCGCCTTCTGCCATGGCAAATGCGGCACCGACTACGGCCGGTTCGCTACCCGCCCCAGGAATTGTTGGTGATTTCACCGTAAGTCCTGTAGCATTGGAAAGCGACTGAGAGGCATCGGAAACGATAGCTTCCATTGATTTACCCTTATGTTCGCCTATGATCTGCGCAGCTTTGCGTTCCTTTCTGATTATTGGCAACACCGTTGCCGAAGCATCTTCTACCGACATCACGCCTTCTTTGTACTTCGCTACTAGCTGTACCACAGCATAGCCATTGTTGATATTAAACCTGCGAATATCACCTATTTCAGTATCATCGTTAAACGCCCATTGTACAACGCTTCTTTGATTCGATAGACCAGGTAAGTTTTCATCCAGAGCCTTAACCTTATAAACAGGCATCACAGTATATTTGTTTTCCTTTGCCAAATCGGTAAAAACCTTATCGCCTGAACTTGCGTCCATTTCAAATTTTGTAGCGTCGGTGAACAATGTATTGCTGGTTTCTTCAGAGGCTTCAATCGCTCTTGCCAAAGTCGCTATTTGTACAATATCCTCTTTATCGTCAACCCTTATGACGTGAAAACCGAAATCTGTCTCAACAAGGCCGATACTTCCTACCGAATTTCCAAATGCGAAATCATTAAACTTGGGCACCATGGTGCCTTGCTGAAAATAACCCAAATCTCCTCCACTAGGTGCTGAAGGTCCGTCTGAATTGTCTCTGGCCAGTTGCGCAAAATCGGCATCACTTTTCTTTGCATCCCGCAACAATTCTTTGGCTTTTGCCTCAGCTTCTTCCTTTGTTCTTTTGATTTCAGGGTTTGCTCTTTGAGCACCCTCGTAAGCTATAAGTATATGACTTGCCTTAACGGAACCATTCGGCTTTCGATCGACCATCTTTGAAACTTTAAAAAAGTCACCGTCCCGGTATGGACCAAATATCTCACCAACGTTCAAGGCCATTAAGGAATCTGCAAAAGAGGCGGGCAAATCCTTTTTGGCCTTATAAATAGTATCAAATTTAATATCTGAGTTTCGGTCAAGAAATGCAGCATAATCCGAAGTATTTCTAAAACCCATTATGGTATCGTTCCTATCCGTCTTATTGTTGTACTCAACGGTATCTTCCAATAATGACAAAACGTTGGCCTCTACTGCGGCCTCGTCGGCAGCAGATGGTTTCTCCTCAAAATAAACAAACTGAATATCCCTTGACTTCTCTTGTTTGAAATCATCCTTATGTTCATTTATATAAGCAGCAATTTCACTTTTTGTAACGCTTATGGTGCTATCTGCTATGGAAGAAAACGGTATGCGCACGTACTGCAAGTCTACCTTATCATTGGCCAACTTATATTCCAATTCACCTTCTTTTAGAGTGGCACCTACGCCCGCCTTGACAAGATTGAAATAGGTTTGTTCTTTACTACTTTGGATGATATTTTGTTCATCTTGTAGCCATAACTGATATTGTTGCGGATTGTTGACCCGCATATCTGAAATAAACTCCCTGAATTTATTTTCATCGAAAACACCATCCTCATTTTGAAATTGGGGTGCTTGATTGTACCCAGGCATGTTCTTAATATAATTCATGATTTGGTCTTCTTCAATATTGATTCCCAAATCTTCAAACTGCTCACCTAATATTGTGTTACGCACCTCTTGGTCCCAAACTTGATTTATGGTTTGCATTGAGGATGCATTCGGGCCTACCCTACGAGATGCAGCTTCTATTTTTTGTCGAAATTCATCTATTGAAATCTCATTGCCATTGATTTCGGCAACTGTGGAACCAACCTTTCCTCCCGTTCCAAAATTACTACTCGTAAAAACACCTGAAATCACAAAAGCAAACAACGCCAGACCAATGATTAAAATCAAAATCGTGGTTCGCTTTCTAATATTTTCTAAAATCGCCATATCTATGGATATATTTAAAATTCTTTGTACTATCGGGGTGCGAAATTACCATTTTCTTTTTACCTGTTCAAATTTATTGTAACAGTTAAAAATGGAGGTAATTCTTTCTAAATAAATTAATTGAAATGTATTTACACTCCCTTAATCCTTATCTAAGACCTGTACTTTCACTAAGTCGATTTTGGTGTTGGATACTTCTAAAATGGTGAATAGGAAATTCTCTAGTGAAATTTCAGTATCCTGTTCCGGAATTTCACCTGTTTCATTGACAATAAGACCTCCCAAGGTTTCGTATTCATCACCCTCAGGAAGTTCAAGCCTATAGTTCTCATTTAGGTAGTCTACTTCCAGTCTTGCCGAAAAGGTGAACGTATTTTCGCTTAGCTGCTCCTCCAACAAATCAGTTGAATCGTGTTCATCTTCAATCTCCCCGAAGAGTTCTTCAACAATATCTTCAACGGTCATGATACCTGAAGTACCTCCGTATTCATCCAAAACCACCGCAATACTTTTTCTTTTTTTAGTCAAAACATTCAAAATGTCCTGTATTAACATCGTCTCGGGAACGAACTCCACGGGCCGAAGAATACTTTTCACAGTTTTTGGTTTTTTGAACATTTCATAAGAATGCACATACCCAATGATATTATCAACGGTATCCTTAAAAATCAAAATTTTAGAATAGCCTGTATCGGTAAAAAGTTTGGTCAAGTTTTTGGGGGTTTCGTGCAATTCAACAGCCGTAATTTCAGTTCTTGGAACCATCACTTCACGGGCCTTGACAGCACTGAATTCCAATGCGTTTTGAAAAATTTGTATTTCCGAGTCTACCTCATCTTCTTCTTCCACTGCTTCCATCTGTTCAGTGATATAGTCTCCTAATTCTAATTTACTGAATGCCAATTGCACTTCATCACCCTGGGTTTTGAAAAAAGCTTTTAATATAAAATCGGATATTTTAATTACAAAATCAGAAATCAACGAAAACAGCACGTAGAAGATATACGCCGGCACGGCAAGTACTTTAAGTAAGGTGTTCGAGTAAATTTGAAACAGCACTTTTGGCAGAAACTCAGCAGTAAGTAAAATAATGATGGTCGAAATAATGGTCTTGGTCACAAGGCTGAACTCATTCAAATACTCCAAAAAGGGGATATCTCCCGAAGTCGAAAGGCTTAGTATCCAATCGGTCAAAAAATCGCCCATGAAAATACCATAGATGACCAAAGCAATATTGTTGCCGATAAGCATCGTGGCAATAAACTTAGAAGGTTTCTTGGTTAGGAGCGTCAAAATTTTTGCCAAAAAGCCTTCCTGCTTTTTTTCTATCTCTATATGGATTTTATTCGCCGATATAAAAGCAATCTCCATCCCTGAAAAGAAAGCAGAAAACAATAGAGAAAGTACAATAATGAGTATTGAGGTATCCAAAACTATTGTTGGTTATCGCGTTTTCGTTGCTCAAACTTTTTCAGGTAGTGTCTTCTAAAAAAGAACATAAAGCCAGTAATTACTGCCAAAAACACAAAGATGTAAGCTCTTGATCGATCTGTATTCCAAGTATTGAAGGCCATAATGGCTGATAGAATCGCAACCACCAGATTAACATAAATAGTGTATTTAAGGTATTTATTCATTAGTCTCTTCTTTTAGGTCTTCGTCTTTTATCAACATTAGTCCGTAGGTTTTATGTGCGCTAACATAACTGAGGCTCTTGTCATATTTAAGATCCATGCCTTCGCCATCCATTATGGTGCCTTCTTCTGGATTCGTATACTTGAATTTTTCTTGAGTGAATATCCATTCATTGGTTTGATCATAGAACAGCTGGGGAGCTTCCAACTTCTTTCCATCATAACCATCTACCACCACATTGCCCTGTAAATCTATTAAATTCGTGGCGGAATATATAATACCGTAATCGGCACTTATGACACTTTTTCGATTTTCAGCGTCATAAATATCCAGAACCAAGCCATTGGGAAAAGTTCTATATGGAAATTTAAGATTGGTGAAATCTTCACTAATCGGACTTGTCAGTACCGAAATAACCTTGGATGATTTCACATCTTCCGAATCCAGGTTTTCGCGCAATTCGGTGTATGTCAAAACAAAGTTTTCGCCAATACCTTGGGGAAATATTTTCTTTTGAGCCTCTTCCCCAACTCTTTTGTAGGTATCGGAACACGACCAAAAAAGCATTGCCATGAAAATCATGGCAATGCTTAAAATATTCTTCTCAAAGAATTTATTCATTTTACAAATTAGGCACTTTTATACTGCCACCGGCCCAACAACTGAATGATACCGTCTTACCAGCCATACCTGCTTCAAAAATCATCGCCTTGGTCGGGGCCCTTTCACTGTAGCTAGCAGCTGACTTGCTCGCCGTAGAACTTAAGGAAGGATCCACACGACCTGCCCTTCTGGCCATATCCGCGGCTTTCCAATACATGGCACGTTTCTCAAAAGTAGTGCTGCCACAGTCGTTAGCACTAGAAGCATACAAATTAGCGATTAAAAGATATGCACGACCATTTGATGAATTGGCATCGATCGCTTTTTGAGCATATTTGCGCGCTGTAGACTTGCTGCCTTTCCTCTTATTGATTACAGCAACTTTATAGGCGATATTCGAACGTTTTCTGGCATCACTCTCCAATGAAAGTGCTTTATCAAAGTCTACCAGAGCTCCTTTCGAGTCTCCATTTTTCATTTTTAAAGTACCTCCGTAAACGTAAGCATCCGCTGAAGGATCCAAAGCTAACTGCGCTTCGAATAACTTCTGGAACATTGGGTCATCAGTACATTCTTTGTTGAACATCAAGCCCACAGCTCTTTTCACCCAAACCACATTGGTTTTATTCTGTTCAAAGGTCTTTTCGTATAAAGGTATAAGGTTACCACAATCGGCTAACGGCCCTAATTTAGAATCAATACTACCAGCAATCTTACCAAAAGATTCTGAGTTAGTATTGGCAGCTTTAAACTGCTTTTTCTCCTTTGAAGTCAAAGTTCCTGCCTCTTCCTTAGGAAGTAATTTTGAAATCACTTCTGTAAGTTTGGCATTCTCATCTTCAATCTTTTCCGTCACATTATCGTAGACGTCAAAAACTTCTTGAAGATCTTTTTTTCCAGCCTTGTGCAAATCGACCAAACTAGAAAAGTATAGGTAAAGTGCCTTCGGGTTTTTAAAATTGGCTAAATCTTCGTTAAAGCCCTTATCCAGCATCGAATAGATTTCATCATCTGCAATCATTTTGTTGTCATATTTCAACAACACCTTATCAATGATTACGGAAGCAAGCTTGGCTTTCTTTGGAAAATATTTCATACTGCCATCGAAAAGCGCCATAAGATCATTAATGTAACCATCTTTCTCCGCGCCAGAAGACTTCTTGATTTTGTCCTTTAATATTCTTTCCCCATAAAGGAAATTTGCATAATTCAATTCAGGACAAGTTTCATACACCATTTTCCATGGAGTATAGGCCGCATCGTAGTTTTTAACTTTTACATGCTCGGTGTAAATTGAAAGATTGGTCATACACTCCGGATTTTGAGCCTGAGCATTACCCATCATCATACATCCTAAAAGCATAAAGACCGTAGAGTAGAATTTTGTTTTCATTTTGATATCAGTTTAAAGTGGTTAATGTACTAAATTTTTTTCAGTTTATTTTTGCCTTGCGGAACCATTGGTCATTCAACGAAAGACCTATATTAATCTGAAAGTATCCTTCTTCAATTAAATTAGCATCTGTTGTGCCTCGTTTTCCAAATTCAAAACCGAGATTAAGGTTTGAAAAACTTCTGCTCAGCGGTAGTCCAACTCCAAAAGTTATGCCAAAGTTGTCAATTTCAGTGTCATTGACCATCATACCGGTGTTTTCCATTCGTAAACCTGCACGATAGGTGATTCTTTGAAAATACTTGAATGAAGTATGGTCCGGAACATAAAATCCGCCAAAAGCAATAGTGCTTGCCTGTTGATACTGCAAGTTGTCGAATTGTAAAAAAGGATTCACGTAATCGCCTAAATCTTGAAAGCTATATTCAGCCCCTAAAAACCATTTCGAATCCTCACCAAAACCAAGTCCCAAAGTAGTAGTTGTGGGTATTTTCACCTCGGTTTCCTTTAGTCCACTAGCCTCTAAGTTCACTTCAGAAACTTCAAGCTCCGTACCCAAAACAGGACTCTGATCATCAGCCACTACCGAACCGATTCGCTGCTTATTACGTGCCGTAAGGTTTGCCTGCGTATTTACACGGATAGAAGTGTGTAATCTATATTTATCCTTAAATCTTGGCGTATAGTTCAAAGCGTAGTTCAAGTCAGCACCGTTTATTCTGGACTCTCTTTCATCGAACGTAGCCAACTGTACATTTTCAACCAATTGCAGTCGTTCGCTTTCCAAAGTGCCAAAATTAAAATTCGCTGTGACCCCTATCCTAAGATTCGGGGTGATTCCCCAACCTATTGATCCGTACACCCTATTAAGACCTCCCGTTCCGCTATATCTATTTGTAATTAAAGTACCCGCTTCATCGTCTTGTTGAATAATCGATTCTAAGTTATAACCTACTGATGATAGCGGCATAATACCAAAGCCAACGCCCAAATTCTCACGCAGTGTAAAGGCAAGGGCCAAATAATCCAAATTAGTCAAACGGCTGTTCTCTTCGGCGGACGCACTTTTCAAGGTCAGCTGTTTGTATGAAATACCAGCTGTATAAGTCGTTAACCCAAAAGTTTCCCCAAACCGAACACCTAAATCCGAATAGGCCGCAGGATTTTGTAGGTTCACGTGAATACTATCAGTATACATACCTATGCCGCCCATCATTTGGTTCTCGACCGTGGTCGCAGACCTCAATTCACCAATACCGAAATAGGAATAAGGGGATACCGTACCATCTTGAGCATACGAGCCAAAACAGGCCAGACATACTATTGCAAATCCAATTTTTTTGATCATTCAGTGCTTGTTGTATTCCAGCAAGTAGTTAAGTCCCCTAAGGAGAAATTTGGAATCCGCAAATATGGTATTTTTTAATCGTTTTGACAAAAATTGGGCGTCACCGCCTGTTAAAATAACTGTTAAATCTGCAAAACGTGATTTATATTGGTCGATTAACCCATCGATTTCGGCAGAGACGCCGTTGACAACCCCACTGTGCATGCTGCTCTCGGTTGAATTTCCGATAAGGTCTAAAGGTGTTTCTTTCTCCAATAAAGGTAATTTCGAGGTCTGTTCATGCATGGCTTTGTAGCGCATATTAATTCCAGGTGAAATAGCACCCCCAAGATATTCTCCATAGTCATTAACCATGTCATAGGTGATACAGGTACCGGCATCGATCGCCAAGGTATTACTGTTTGGATTATGATAAAATGAAGCCGTTGCCAATGCTATTCGGTCAACACCTAAAGTTTGTGGAGTAGCATATGAATTTTTAAAAGGCACCTTTGTGGTTCGGTCTAAGATTTGAACTTCACAAAAAACCGAGAGTGCTGCCAGTTCTTTGAAATCAAACTTACCGACTGAGGAAACAATACCATGACCAATATCAGTATATTGACCGAAGATCTCTTTGACTTTTTCGATTAGCCTTGTATGTTCTATCGCTTCATCGTACAGTAGTCTACCTCGACGAAAAACGGCCAACTTGGTCGAAGTATTTCCAACATCGATAATTAAGTTCATATTTCAAAGATCATATATTCAGCTAAAAAAACCTCTTGTTCTTCCTATAAAAGGTACTATTTTCCGTTCAGAGCAAAAACATTAATTGCAATCAATGAAAAAACAATTTCCTTTTTTCTTGTTTTTGTTTGTATATCCTAAATTTGAAATTATATTTGCAGCCCATTTTAGGGTATGGTGCCTTAGCTCAGTTGGTAGAGCAATGGACTGAAAATCCATGTGTCCCTGGTTCGATTCCTGGAGGCACCACATTAAAAACCGCAACTTTAACTAGTCGCGGTTTTTTTGTTTCTTTACTTTCAAACTTTTTCAAACCGCAACAAATGATTGTTCAAACATTGAGTAAGCTCTTTAAAAGAGACCTAAATAGGTTAAAAGCCGAAGTAGAAGCCTATACAGCCGAGGATAAGTTATGGCTTTCCGCAACGGGAATTTCCAATTGTGGCGGCAACCTTTGTTTACACCTCATCGGCAACCTCAATGCATTTATCGGAGCGGAACTAGGCAACACGGGCTATGTACGCCAACGTGAGCTCGAATTTTCTCAAAAAAATGTGCCAAGAGTAGAATTGATCTCACAAATCGAAAATACCATCCAGATGGTGGATTCTACTTTAGAAAAGCTATCCGAAGAAAACCTCAATAATGAATACCCGCTTATAGTCTTAAAAGAAAAGATGACCACTGGGTTTTTTCTAATGTATTTAACGACTCATCTTGCCTATCACTTAGGGCAGGTCAATTACCACCGCCGATTGTTGGATCATTAAAAATAGCACATTGAAAAATTTAGATTGCAATACGCCCATTCCAGAACTACAAGACTATTTAATATCTAGAGGATGGATGGACTCCAGCGAGGAAATTTCATCCTTAGAAAAACCCGGCGAGGGCAATATGAATGTTGTACTTCGAATCAAAACGAACAAACGATCCTTTATTTTAAAACAATCTAGGCCCTTTGTACAAAAATACCAACAGATCGAGGCACCTTTAGATCGCATTGCTGTTGAATATGATTTTTACAAGACTGTGAGCAGTGAAGCTTTGCAACCACATCTCCCTGAAATTTTGGGATATGATGCAAAAAATCATGTGCTGCTAATGGAAGATTTGGGCCATTGTGATGATTTGTCTTCAATTTACTCGAGTCGCAGCATAGATGCCAATAATTTGAAAAAACTAGTCAATGTCCTTGGGCTGATTCATCAAAACGAAGTGCCTGAAGACTTTCCTGAGAATTCAGAAATGCGCCAACTAAACCATCAGCACATATTCGTACTTCCCTTTTTGGAGGACAATGGTTTTCAATTAGATGATATACAAGATGGATTGCAAGCCCTTTCCTTGAGTTATAAGAAGGATGAAAAGCTTAAATATATTATCAATGAGATGGGGAACCTCTACCTATCTAAGGGCGAAACCCTTCTGCATGGCGACTACTACCCTGGAAGTTGGATGACTGAAGCGGATAACCTTTACATTATCGACCCGGAATTCGGTTTTGCCGGTTTTGCGGAATTCGATTTGGGAGTAATGGTGGCCCATACAATTATAGCTACTGCTGATGAGAGGTATCTCGAAACAATTATTGATTTATATAGTAGAAATGCGGACAAGTCTTTAGTTAAAAAAGTAGCGGGTATCGAAATAATGCGACGCTTGATAGGTTTAGCACAACTACCTTTGGAGCATACTATAGCGGAAAAACAGTACCTTTTACAAACAGCACATGAAATGATTTTGTCATGATAAAGTATTTTTTCTTTTTAAGTTGTTTTCTAATCGCGTGTTCGTCCTGCAAGGAGAAAAGTCCTGAAATCGAACTAAGTTCCCCAAAAAAAGTGGCGTATGCGGAAGACACCTTACAACTTTCAAAAGAGGAACGCTACGACAAAATTCTAGGGGCTTTGGTAGGTTCCGCCATAGGTGATGCTATGGGTGCTTCGACCGAGATGTGGCATCGAAAAGACATTCAACTCAAATATGGCTACATCACGGGCCTGACCCCTGCTGTTCGCGAACAATCGCCCGAAGGAACTTGGGAACACAATTTAACGGCCGGTGCAACTACGGATGACACCCGATGGAAATACCTTATGGTCAAATACCTATCGGCTCACAAATCAGATAGAAACGCATCGACCTTCGCCAAATTTATAACCGATTATTATGGAGGTCTGGTCGAGACTCTCGACAAAACTGAGATGAAGACCGACCCCGACTTGCTAGATGCTCAAATCGAAAAAATAGATTGGGTTAAAGAATGGGCACGTGTAGCCCTGGCCTACCAAAGAAGTGCTGAGGAGTACCAGAAAGCTCAAAATAGGTTCTATGGGGGTGAAATGTCTTGTGCGGGGCAATTGTATACACCCATGTTCGGTCTGGTGGCGGAAACTCCGGAAGATGCCTATTCTATTGCGTACGACCATGCTATTTTTGATTTAGGCTATGCGAAGGATATTTCGGCCTTGGTCTCGGCAATGACACAAATGGCCCTGCGCACTCAAAATATGGACTCCATTCTCAACACCGCTATCTTCGTTGACCCCAACGGATATCAAGATAGCAGATTGGTAGGGCGAATTGCTTCCGCAACGTCCGACGAAGCTATCAAAAAAGTTTTGGCCATAAAACAACTCTTGCTTGTCGATTCCTTGGTGACAAAAGATACCTTACTTTTTAGAATGCCGAAAGGTTTTCAAGGCTCCCAAAAAGATTGGGTCCGACAAGAAATGGTATACCGTCTATTAGAAAAAGACGAAAAGGCCATCGCTTTTCACTCCGGTGAAATATGGCAAATACTGGTTATCGGTATGCAGTTCGGGGAAGGAGACTTTCAAAAAACATTACAATTTATCGTCAATTATGGCCGTGATAATGATACCGTTGCCGCTGTCGCGGGAATGATTCTTGGCGCAAAAGACGGTTTTGGCAATTTACCAAAAACGCTTCGCGAAGAAGTTGTCAAGGTAAGTCGAGAACAAATGGGTATCGACTTGGAGTCATTGGCGGAAGAAATGGTAAATCAATAGCTACCAAACCCCTTCAATTTCGCTAATCTGAAAATCATTCAAATCAATCGCAGAACTACCGATATTATCAACCGTGAAATCAGTATAGTTTTCATTTGGAAATAACTGAGCCGTCATCACATACTGCCCTTTGTTGATGAATACTTCGATTGAAGATCGGTCAATCAATATACGAACCTCATACTCCCCTATTGGTAAATTCTCCACGGGCATACCTTGATTGTTGGCGAAGTCCTTTTGAAATTTAACTTTTCCGGAATTGGTTCGGTCTAGAAAAAACTGGTCTTCTTCTATCATGGTGAGACCTACTTCATCATTTAAATCATTGCTCAATTTCAGTTGAAAATTCTTTGAACTGGTTTTGAACTTCACCTCTGCTTGATTCAAACCATCGAAAGTAATAACTTCCTTTGCTCCTCCGTTCAAGGTGATATCCTTCTTGTCCTTTCGGTCTATGATCGTCTCAAGATTTTCAACCGGATAAATGAAAAGCGTATAATCATTCCCAACTTTCTGCAAGGTCAATTTTCTAGGCACCGTCATAGCGCTTCTCCATTTTTCGGTTGGTGTATCTCGTGCATAGGCCCAATTACTCATCCACCCAATGAAAATACGATCTTGCTTGGGGTCATTTTCATAGGTATCGCCATAGTAATCTTTCGGTAGCACATTATAGGTTACGCCAGCATAATTGTCCGTTCCCCAATCTAGCCATTTGATTTGGGTCTGATCGGTTGTAAATTTTTCACCGTCAAAATCACCTATAAAATATTGGGTGCCACTACCGCCATTTGGCGCTCCGGGATTAATACTAATCAACAGCACCCATTTCTCTTCATCACTACCTTCGACTTTTAAGGGAAATAAATCTGGACATTCCCAAACTCCGCCATGAGCACCTTTGTCTTTTCCGAATTCGCTTAGTTTCGTCCATTTTTTCAAATCCCCTGACCCCCATAATTGTAAATGGTCGCCTGCTACCAAACTCATTATCCATTGGTTATTTTCATCATCCCAAAAAACCTTTGGATCGCGAAAATCTTTGATACCATCATTTCCTATCACCGGATTTCCTTCATACTTCACCCAAGTATCACCATTATCCAAACTGTAAGCAATGCCTTGGGTTTGAAAATCTTTTCTTCCCGCTTTTTCTCCATCCATCAAATGGTAAGTGAATATAGCAACCAAAGGCGGATTGTCGATAGTTCCAAATCCAGAGGTATTACTGAAATCAACTACGGCACTTCCAGAAAAAATCAATCCATGTTCATCAGGAAAAAGCGCGATAGGTTTATGCTCCCAATGCACCAAATCTTTGCTTGTTGCATGGCCCCAATGCATAGGTCCCCAAACAATATCCTCTGGATAATATTGATAGAAAAGATGATAAACCCCTTTGTGATAGACCATGCCATTGGGGTCGTTCATCCACTTTTCCTCAGGAGTAAAATGAAATTGCGGTCGGTAAGTTTCGGTATAGTAATCGGACATAACGGTTTCGGCAGCAACGGTATTTTCTTTCTTCTTTTCCTGACAGGAAAATAGAAGTAGTACTAATAAAAGGGTGGTGAATGATTTTTGCATGTGTATTATTTTTAAAATTTTGCGATTGCCCAGCGTTAAGAGGACACCTCTAAAATAGTATCTTTGCACGTATCATTTAAATATAATATGAGATTTCTTTTTACAGTAGTGGTGGTAATAATAGTTGTGTTTTCGGCTTCCGGTCAAAAGAAGTTGGAACGTACCTTAAAACAATTGAATTCAGGTAGTGTACCGTACATCTACGTGAACGAGCTTGAATCCGCTCAGAACCAGATTATCTTGGATACTCGAAAAAGAGAAGAATATGAAGTGAGTCATCTCAAAGATGCCATTTGGGTCGGTTATAAGGACTTTCAAAAAGACTCTGTAATCAATAAAATCACTGACAAAAATAGACCCATCGTTGTGTACTGTTCCATTGGTGTGCGTTCTGAAGATATTGGCGAAAAACTTCAAAAAGCCGGTTTCACCCACGTCCAAAATTTGTATGGCGGAATTTTTGAATGGAAAAATCAAGGAAATTCCGTTTACACAAACAACAGAGAAACCGATAGCGTACACACCTTCAACAAACAATGGGGGAAACTTTTGAATGCCGGTGTCAAAGTTTATGATACCAAAAAGGACAATTAACCCTTACTTACCATCTGCTCCACTATAAAGAATGCCATTGCATGAGTATTATTCTCCCAAAACAAAAACAGAAAGTGCAAGCTAGCGTACATTATCACCAAGTAAACTCTAAGAATTTGTTGCTGATATTTACCAGAAACCCAGAAATTGGTAAGTGTAAGACCCGATTGGCGGCAACAGTAGGGGACAAAACCGCACTCGAAATCTATAAGTTTCTTTTGCGACATACCGCTACGCTGACCAAAGACGTCAACGCAGCAAAGCAGGTATGGTACTCCGATGAGATTTGGGAAGACGATATTTGGGAAAATAGCATTTTTGATAAAAAATTACAGGAAGGGGCTGACTTGGGCATGCGTATGGCCCATGCTTTTCAAGAAGGGTTTGCAGCTGGTTTTGAGCGCATTATCGTTATCGGAAGTGATATGTTTGACCTGTCCGTGGAGGAAGTTGACCATGCGTTTACCCTATTGGAAAGCAAAGAGTTTGTAATTGGTCCAGCGGAGGACGGAGGTTATTACCTACTTGGAATGAACATCTTTACAGAAGCTGTTTTCAGTAATAAATCGTGGGGCACAGAAACAGTTTTACGAGATACTTTGAATGATTTGAAAGACAAAAATATACACCTGTTGGAAACTCGAAATGATGTGGATATTTATGAGGATATTAAAGACATTGAAGTTTTCCAACCTTATTTAAAAAATGTATGAGATTAACCGAAAAACAACTTCAAGAATCAACTGAATACCTCAAAAGCAAAGGATTTGATGCTCCAGAAATTGGAATAGTTTTGGGAACCGGCTTAGGTAAGTTGGCAGATGAAATCGAAAGCCCGATCGAAGCACATTATAATCACATTCCCTTCTTTCCTTTGGCCACTGTCGAGTTCCATTCTGGCAAGCTGATATATGGCAATTTTGAAGGAAAGAAAGTAGTGGTTATGCAAGGTCGTTTCCATCTTTATGAAGGCTATGATCTGATGGATGTTACCTACCCCATCAGGGTAATGCACAGACTTGGCATTAAAAAACTATTCATTTCAAACGCGTCTGGTGCCATTAATCTCGAATTTAAAAAAGGCGATATGATGCTTATCGAAGATCACATCAACCTGCAAGGCAGTTCTCCATTGGCCTTTAAAAATGTTGCTCAATTTGGCGACCGCTTTGTCGACATGCTCGAACCTTACGATTTGGGCATGCGTAGCGAACTGATTAAAATTGCGAAAAAGGAAGGTATTACACTTCAAAGAGGGGTTTACGCCTCTGTCGTTGGTCCACAACTGGAAACTAAAGCAGAATACCGAATGTTAAGAACTATTGGCGCCGATGCCGTAGGAATGAGTACCGTACCAGAAGTAATTGTTGCCAATCATTTACGACTACCCATTGTAGCCGTTTCGGTTTTAACCGATGAGTGTGACCCTGATAATTTACAAGCTGTTGATATTCAAGATATTATTGGAATAGCGGAACGAACAGAACCAAAAATGGTAAAGCTGTTTAGAGAATTGATAAAAGTAATTTAATTAAAAAAATCAAGTTGGAAGCATGCTGCAAAATAGATTCAAACTTTGCGCTCCGCACTTTCGACCATTCGAAAACAATAAAATAAAACAATGAGTTACTTAGAAGCAACTAACGATTTATACAAAGAGGCCGCCTTGACCCCTGATGTGGGACTTTGTTGTACGACCAATCCTATTTGGCAATTTCCGGGCTTGTCAATTCCCAAAATAATGCAAGAAATGAACTATGGTTGCGGAAGTACCGTATCCGCTCAAGACCTTATCAAAAACCCAAAAGTTTTATATGTAGGTGTGGGTGGAGGAATGGAATTATTGCAATTCTCGTATTTCTCAAGACAAAAAGGAGGTGTGACCGGTGTCGATGTAGTAGATGAAATGTTAGAGGCTTCCAGGCAAAATTTCAAGATTGCAGAAATAGAGAACGATTGGTTCAAAAGCGAATTTGTCAATCTAGTTAAAGGTGATGCATTGAACCTTCCTGTAGAGGATGAAAGCATAGATGTAGCGGCCCAAAACTGCCTTTTCAATATTTTTAAAATGGAGGATTTGAAAAAAGCAGTTGCCGAAATGTATCGTGTTTTGAAGCCCCATGGCCGTTTGGTGATGAGCGATCCTACCTGTGAACAACCCATGAACGACACGCTTAGAAATGACGATCGTTTGCGAGCATTGTGTTTAAGCGGAAGTATTCCAATAAAAGACTATGTGAAGATATTGACAGACGCTGGTTTCGGCACCATCGAAATAAGAGCTAGAAAATCATATCGTGTGTTATCTCCAAATCACTATCCTACGGATGAACTCATATTTATCGAATCCATAGAAATTGCAGCCATCAAGGACCCAATGCCAGAAGATGGCCCCTGCATGTTTACTGGAAAAACCGCGATTTATTACGGAGATGAGGAATATTTCGATGACAAGAATGGGCACGTATTGATGCCAAACCAACCGCTGGCTGTATGTGATAAAACTGCTGCCGCTTTAAGCAAGGCTAGTGATGACATACATATCAGTGAGAGTACATGGCACTACAATGGGGGAGGATGTTGCTAAAATGAATTGAATGAAGGTCCAAAACCCGCAAATTAGCATTATCATACCCGTTTTAAACGAGGAAAAGTGTATTGAACGTGTAATACGATTTCTTAAGCGAAACAGTGACCGTAAAAACATCAAAGAAATTTTGGTGATTGATGGGGGCAGCTCAGACAGTACCGTTGAAATTGCTTCAGGGTTGGGCGTACACACCGTTCAAGCCCCAAAGGGAAGGGCGAAACAGCTGAATATTGGGGCAAAAATAGCTCAAGGTGAAATTCTATACTTTTTACATGTTGATACACTTCCTCCAAAAGACTTCGATGCTTCGATTTTGAGTGCCATACATACCGATGATGCCGCTGGTTGTTTTAGAATGAAATTTGACAGTCAGAGTAAATTTCTAGCATTTTTTGCTTGGTTCACCAAATTGAACTTCAAAGTTTGTCGCGGTGGGGATCAATCACTTTTTATTACCAAAACATTGTTTGAAAAAGCAGGAGGTTTTAATGAAAACTATACTGTTTACGAGGATATTGAATTTACCGATAGACTTTATAATTTTGTTGATTTCAAAATCTTGCCCAGACATGTGATTACCTCTGCGAGAAGATATGAAGAAAGAGGCAAAGTAGCATTACAGTACCACTTTGGAATGATTCATTTAAAAAATTATCTTGGAGCGGGGCCTGAAGAATTATATGAATACTACAAACGAAAAATAGCGATTTAACGAATCGGTCCGATTTCACCACCTTCAAAGTCTAGCAGTACACCTTCTGCAATCCATTTGGCAAGTGCTTGGCGATTATCAGGAACTAAAATACGTTTTTGATCCTTTTTATTTCTGATATTTCCGATTTCGATAAAGGTCATGGCGGGGTGGGTTTTTTTTACCAAGTACAACGAGGTGCGATCTTCAAAAGTACCCGTATAGGTGCGATTCGGTTGGTATTTTTTATATTTTTTCTGGAAGGTTTTGTGAATACTTTCCGCAAGCTTTTTACCGTTTTTACTTTTCTCATGATGATAGAAAAATACATCAATGTTTTGCCCCTTGCTTCTACTATCAACATGAGTTACAATCAACCGCTGAAATTGACCCCGATGCTTTCGGTGTAACTTGTTTATTATTTCCACACGCTGCCTCAATCGCGCCACTTGATTTAGGGGAATCACTTTATCTCCATATGCTACCTCATCATGATCAATTTCAAGGATACGTTCGTCGCGAATACCATCATTTAAATCACGAATAATAATATAAACCGTGGCGCCATGTGCCAATAATTCTTTTGCCAAGCGAAGGGTAATATCATAGGCATATTCATCTTCAGCCAAAGATTTTCCCGCATACACGGCCATTGCCCCAGGGTCAGGACCTCCATGACCGGATACCAGATAATATACCGCATTTTTCAATTGTTCGCTTTTGGGGATTACCGCAGCATGCTTGTTACCGAAAATCTCATAGTCTTTACCAACTAATTTTTTGATTTCAGTGGTTTGTTTTTGAATGGAATCTACTACGGGAATTGTATCCAAATTAAAAGGAGGAATTCTGTACGCTCGACCGGCATACAAGTGTACACTATCTCTCAGGTTTTCCATGTTCATGGCGATGAAATCATCATAATGGTCATACGGATTGACCCCTTGCTTGCGAAGTAAAGAAAGAATTCCGTCTCCCTTTTCCGCAGTGACCGTGGAGAATGAATCTTGGGCCACTATGTTCATACACATAGCGAACAGTCCGAAAAAACAAAGAACCTGCTTATAAAATGGCGTTAATGTCATCAAGAAATTTTTGTAAAAGGCAAACTCCAAAAACAGTGCCTAAAAGTAATTCTGCGGCTACAAAATTAATTAACAAGGTTGAATCAGCATAGAAGGTTTGAAAAAATAGTTAACGATTTATTCAACAATACCAAAGAAATTGTTTCGAAGCGGTTGGATTACTCCCTTTTGTTCCGTTGCAATCTGCACGCTATTCAAATCAGTCAGTTTGCACTATAATTTCCCAAAAAATGTCTTCGAAGATGAAATTATAGTATGCAGAAACTGTGCGTTTCATCGAAATTTAGACCTCACTTACAGACCACTAAGTTGGTATACTAATAAACTACCTTTCGTATAGAAGCGCTGTCCAAATGAACAATAATCCGCTTACAGCCTATGTTATGGGAAGTCTTTCGCATCAAGACCATTAGTTTGTCCCCTAAATACAGCTTTTAAGTCATTGAAACCTTCTCTACAGAGCTCCTATAAACCGACTTGAAGGTCTGACAATAAATAGGCCATTTTTATATTTATTATTTCTCTTTATGAGTCTTATTGCCTCCGGTTTTCTGTACCAAATACGTCATGCAGATAGTTTTAAATGTGTGTTTCATCTTACTTAGGAGAGATGCGAAAATTGCATACGGTTCGAGTTTAATATGGAAATAGAATAGTTAATAAAGGAATTACTGAAACCTAAAAATACTGTCCAATTCCGAAGACAAGTCCCCTTGAAGCATCTTTGGTTATACCGTAACCATAGTCAATGCGAAAGATGGCATTGAATATTTTTTTATGCATAAAACGGAGTCCGACACCGGGATAGATGCGAATGTTCTGGCTATCGGCAAAATCACCAAAACCTCCTCCAGGGTTTCTCCACGAACCACCATCGATAAAAATATTACTCTGTAGTACGAACCAATTTTTATCGATTAATGTATGGCGATATTCAGTATTGAAGACGATAGCTCCAGTTCCTCGATCTATAGTATTTCCTACACCGCGAATATTTAAATTGTTATCAACGGTAAATGGCGCAAAAGGAGTATCGACATTGCTTGCAAGTCCTAATCGCAAACGACTTGCCCAATTGCCTCTTTCGCCAATCCTGGCGAAATAAGCAAAATCATTAAACCCGATTAAAAACTCGGGAAGCGCTGTATCGGTACTTCCTACGTACTGAAAATTCAACGTACTGCGAAAACCCGCTAAATATTGGTAGAAGTATGAAATATCGTCATAATTGTAAATCAGTTTTATCAAGTGCTTATCGACCTTCAACATTTGAGGCACATTCGGGTTTGTAGCACCTTCCAAGTACTCATAGTCTTCTGTAAATAAACTAAAGCCCAATTCAACGCGATTTTGAAAGTTGATCTCATAAAGACCTAGAAGTTCAAACCCTTCGTTATTGTATTTATAATCAGCAGTGGTATTATCAAAGAAAACAGGTTCTAAAGTCGTAAAATTCTGATAGACAAAGGCCAGCCCTAACTTGTTCGTGAAGAGAAAGGGCGCCCGAATGCTAGCCCCGTAAGAATCGAAAACATCGTGTTGATAAAAACCTCCCAACGTTATATTTCTTCCTAACAGATTGAATTCTTGCAACCCGATTCGAAACGCAAAATCATCATTACTTGAGCTAAATAAATTGGCGAAGGGAATCAAGGTGAAATTTTCTTCAATATGGTAAAAGACATTATGATTTCCACCGGCCGTGGAAAAAACCTGAAAATAGGCATGCGAAATGGACGGCAATCGTTTCAATCGCTCCATATCTTCTTCCATGACAACCGAATCCAAAACCGAACCTGATTCTACTTGAATCAGTTTCTTTAAGAATTGAACCTTAGTCCTTTTCGTGCCATTTATCTTAATATCCGTAACCAGATTTTCTTGGGCATAACCCAAAATCGCAGTCAAAAGGAATATAAAGGTTAAGAAAGGGCGAATCATGAAATTCTTGAAGTGTTAAAGACCAAAGATACTCTTTAGGTGTAACAAAGAAATCACGGCGATGATGAAATTGCGCAGGCTGAAAATTGATTCCCTAGTTGATGGTAAACTGTTTTTCTGCGATCATGTTCACCCAATTATCCTCGCTTACCGCCATTAACGTAATGTTATTGGAGCTACCCACAGCTAACGGATTAGGAGTGCCTTTGGTGATGTTCAACACCACATTATCAAGATTATAAAACTGAAAAGTCTTATCGAAGGTGTAGGTTCCTGAAATCAAATTATTCTGGGAATCGGAAATTACCTGAAAATAGATTTTGGTATCATCATGTCGACCATCTTCCCAGTTAAAAATAGGGGAGCTTGAAGATTCGGCGACCGAAAGGTTTTGTGGTAAATACTCGGTTGGCTTGGAAAACTGCTTTAATCGAATCGGGTTAGATAGATGGGTTTTGCCATTCTCATCAAAGGCAACAATCGCCCATTTTTCTTCCGATGCTGACACCTCAAATTTTTGGAGATATCCATTAAAAACATTTTGTAGAGGTTTGATGACCACTGAATAGTTTTCCAAATCATTTTTATCTACATCTGTATTTTCTGTTTCGAAATATTGAATATTTGTAACCCCAGGTCGTGGGTAAAAGAAAACACTAATGTTCTCGTTGTTTTGATTGAGCGCTGCGCAAGCGATTACATTGTCAATGACCACTTCTTTGCTGGCCAGAGAATTCTCCAAAATATTAACGTCTTCTTGAAGTGCATCCGTGGAGCAACCTAAAATTAGTAATGCGACAATGAGGGAACAAAATCGAAACATATCAATGGTTTTTATAGACTTCCGATATGATTTGCTGAGCGGGCTTGTTCTGAGGTGTAAAACGATTGTCTTCTCCACCCCCTGCTTTATCATGCTGAATAAACCATTTCCAAACGTAACCTCCTGCAAACCAGTCTTCTGACCAAAATTCGGCAAAAATAGCTTTTTTAGCATTTACCTGTGCCTCTAAATTGACGTTTTCATCGTTTCTATCGACCAACCACGGTTTTTTTCCAGTATAATCCATACTTCGGTAACCGAATTCGGTAAAGAGCACTTGCTTATTCTTGGCCTTCGACAAAGCGAGGATTTTTTCTTTCCAAGGTTGCCAACCAGTCCGTAACTGATCAACTGTGGGGGTTTTTTCATCGGATAATGGAAAATAAGCGTCTATTCCGATATAATCCAAATCTTCCCAAAAGGTAGTTCTTGGATACTCGTCCCAATTCGCAGCATAGGTCAGTTTGCCCTTATACACCGCTCTGATTTTTTGAATCAATTTTTTCCAATAATCGGGTCTAGCCTTTACGAATTGCTCCAGCTCCGTACCGATACAAAGTAATTCGGCATTCGTATCCTGGGCCAATTGCGCGTAGGTCAATATAAAGTCATCATAAGAAGCTTCTAATTGCTTCCAATGTTCTTCCGAGTTCATTTTTAGTGTACCTGTGAATTCACCTTTCCATATCCAGATTTGGGGTTTGACCATTACCTGAACGCCATTCTTCTGAAGCATTTCGATGTATTGCTTCGCACCGTTCCTGGTCTCACCGAACCACTGACGATCCGTATTATGAATAATTTCTGGAGAATTAATATCCCTTATAAACCCAAAAGGCATTACGGCCGCATGGTTCGCATTAACTTTTAAAACCTCATCAATATGTAATTGGGCTACCTCCTCTCGGGACGCTACAAAACTGACTCCATTGATTTTTTTGGTAATCTGACTGGAGCAGGAAAGTTGTAAAAAACACAATATGAAAAAACCTAAGGCCCTCATTCAATTGCAATTAAGAACTTCAAAAATAGGTCATTTCAAAGGATTTTCTACAAAATAGCTCGTAGGCCTAAGCTAAAAGTCTGACCAAGACCTTGAAAATTACTTCCTCTAATGAATTTATTATAAGAAAGTTCAATGTTCAAAGCATTGGTAAGTTGATACTTTCCACCGAAACCTAAGGCCGTATAATTTTGAGAAAAATTTTCACCACCATCATTTGGATTGTCATATCCTATGAAAAAATTATGTTGCCCATTGATAAAAATAGTTGACTTGGAAGATGGGAAATAACTGAGAAAAACACTCAATGGTACAGCTAAACTATTGTTTGCAAAGCGTTCACTTTCATTTACTTGAGCAGCATCGGCATCTTGTCTTTTTTCTCCAAAATTAAAGCCAAGGTCAGCCTCTGTGAACAACTGCCATTTGTTTCCTCCGAATGTCTTATCGTAGAAAAATTTCGTTTCCCAAAAAACACTTCTTTTGTCTAAATATGGCACATTCGGTACATCTTTAAATACCGGTAAAAACAATGAACTTGTAAAAGAAAAGTTTCCAATATTCTTAAAAGGTTGTACTCGAATCGATGGTGCAATGGTCGTCAAACCACTTCTGGCATCGGTCTCGTTATCCTCGAAACTAAAAACACTGGTTGCTTTTGCCCCGTTATACGTATTTGCCCTCACTTGAAAAACAAAACCGATGTTGATCCTTGAATTTTCACTTACTCCCGTATAGATTTCAGTAGTATTGGTGAAAAAATTCTGCCTAGGAATGTCTTGCGCTTTGCTACCTCCATCAGTCTGTTTAGTTTGTGTATACAATCCGTTGAAGAATTTAATATCCCATTGACCTTTCTTTAACAACTTTGACGGAGTGTATTCCTGAACGTTGCTTTTTTCTTGTTCAGGTTCATCTACCATCTCCTTTTCATTCGAATTGTCCTGCGCAAAAGCAATTAAAGAAAAAAAGAGGGTCAGTATAAATAGATTTATTTTTGCTTGTTGCATTTCAAATGTTTTTAAAATTGAAGAAATTGTTTCCGTTGAAATTCAATCCGAAGAAAATTCAACTGTAATTTTTTACAAACTATATTGCGCTTAATTTGCCTCGTTCAACGTCCAATCATACGGATAGTGAGACACTTTGGCTTTTTCGGGAAGTTTCTCCGACTTGTATTTATTGATGAAATCCACCACTCTCCCATCATGTTCGAAATCGCCTTTGTACCATTCGAAAATCTGTGAAATTTTCACCTTGTTCTTGTTTACTTGAATGAAATTGGCATCGTTTAGGGCGAGAATGGTCTGCTTTTCCAATTGGGCATCCAAAGTTGATGGCTTATATGCGGCGTTGATGATTGGAGGACAACCTAACCCTCCGCAAACCAGCACAAAATGAAATCGAGGTTCTTTCGGAAAGTTTTTTCGAAGCAGTTTGTTCTCAATATCATTAAGGGTAATACTGGTTCCACCTATTTCATTTTTGTTTTTATCAAAAAAGCCCGGTTTATCCAAAGGAGATTTTATAGGGTAGTTTTTCACGATTCCGTCAATTACAAGAAGATTATAACCATTAATCCAAAATGCTTGATACTCGTTGGCATTCTCTTTAGTTACCGTAATGCTTTTTGCCATCTCGAGCAACTCGTTTAGTGCTGCTGGATTTGACTTAATAGCTTTATACGCCACTCTGCCATTTTTAACGTTCGTCATAAAAAAGGCATCGGACTTCGAAAAGAAATCGGTGGTACTTTGCGAATATCCAAATGAAATGGATGCTATTAATAAGACTAGTAATGAGACCTTTTTCATTATCGTTGATGTTAATTGTTGGTATAAAACTGAAACCTCTGTCGAATATATATTTACAACCCTACAAAAAAAATCAATTTTTATACCTTTTTTTAAAATTTTAGAAATCAAGGGCTTACAAGTTCGATAGACTTATTGAACCTTACAAAATAGGTTTCTATTTAAATTGTTTCTAAATTAAGCAATGCTATTAAGTTCTTACGTCTAGTAACGACCTAATTTTCATTGACCAACAAAATCACATGGAACATATTGTCATTATAGGAAACGGAATTGCCGGTATAACTGCCGCCAGGCATATTCGAAAAAATTCTGATAAAAAGATTACGGTGGTTTCAGCAGAAACTAAATATTTCTTTTCGCGTACTGCACTCATGTACGTTTACATGGGGCATATGAAATTCGAGCACACGCAGCCCTACGAGAATTGGTTCTGGAAAAAGAACAGAATCGATTTGGTCAACGGTTATGTAACCACTGTAGACCATAAAAATAAAAAGCTGGTTTTAAAGGATGGAAGTAACATTCAATATCATAAACTCATCATTGCAACGGGTTCAAAACCCAATAAATTCGGTTGGCCTGGACAAGATTTACCAGGGGTTCAAGGTCTTTATTCCAAACAAGATTTAGATCATCTCGAAGCTAATGCACCTGATAACAAAACCTGTAAGCGAGCGGTAATCGTAGGTGGTGGATTAATAGGAATCGAAATGGCCGAAATGCTGCGCAGTAGAAAAATACCTGTTACCTTTTTAGTTCGAGAAACTAGTTTTTGGAACGGGGTCTTGCCCGCTGGAGAATCCGCGATGATCAACGAACACATTCTAGAACATCACATCGATTTAAGACTAGCCACCAATTTAGTAGAAATTTTGGCCGATGAAAACGGTAGGGCAAGAGCGGTGACTACTGATAAGGGAGATACCATTGAATGTTCGGTTGTGGGTCTCACAGCTGGAGTTTCTCCCAATATCGATTTTTTGAAAGAATCAGGGATTGAACTAGATCGTGGGGTCAAAGTCAATCGTCATTTAGAAACTAACATCAAAGATGTTTATGCCATTGGCGACTGTGCCGAGCAACATGAAGGCATTGGGCAAAGAAGACCTATTGAGGCTGTTTGGTACACGGGTAGAATGATGGGTGAAACGGTTGCCCAAACCATCTGTGGAAATAAGATTGAATATAAACCGGGACATTGGTTCAATTCCGCCAAATTCCTTGATATTGAATATCAAACCTATGGTTGGGTTTTTAGTGAACGTGGCATGAAAGAAAATGAACAACATTTTCATTGGCGGGATGACAAAGAGAAAATATGTATTACCGTATCTTTTGATAAAGAAACAAAGCAGTTTCTAGGAATCAACACTTTTGGCATTCGAATGCGACATGAAATATTTGACCGCTGGCTAACAGAAAAACGGGATGTCAATCATGTGATGGAATATTTAAAGGATGCCAATTTTGATCCTGAGTTCTACACGCAATATGAAGGTAAAATCGTTTCAAAATTCAATTCTGAGTTCGGAACAAACATCTCCCCGAAGAAAAAAAGTTGGAAACGAATTTTTAGCAACGCTTAAGTAGTATGTCTGGTCGCGCAGAGTCTAGACCTACTAAAGAAAATAAGATTAAAAAGATTCCGGCCTTCGCCGGAATGACAATAAACATTTTTAATGAAAGCAATACAAAATCTAGGTATAGCCATCTTTTTAGTCGGACTAGGTATTTTCTCAGCCTTACCTTTTTTAGGATCGTTCCAATTAGATCAAGGCACTTTTAACGAGATAGTTGAAGAGAAACGAATAAAGAGCGAACTTTTCATTGAAGATATTCAACAAAATGTGGTTGGAAAAGAATTTAGCGGAATGGTCGATTTATCTTCAAAAATCTCCAACGCACTCGATAATGCCAATGCCACCCATGGAAAGAAAAAAGAATACAATAAGAAGATTTACACAAAGTCGAGTGAGATGGCTTCCATCATTGGTAAAAAGTCCGGAACGGGATATATTGCCAATAACAAGGGTATGATGTGGTTTCTAACTTTTGGCTTAGGAATTATCGGAGCACTCATGTTCATCGTACCTCAAATAGTTACTTTGGGTCAAAAAGGAATAAAGAATGATGGTGTTTATCATCAAAGCTCAACCGGTCAAGGTTGGATTGCTTGGCTGGTATTTTTCTTTTTGATTTCCTTTTACTTGGTCTTGTATTTCGGTTCGGAATATGCTGTAAACTGGACCTATCTCGTCGACCCAATCTCAAAAAGTTTAAGCGGAAATCCTGCCGGTCATTGGTTCGTTTATGGTTTTATGTATTGCGTGGTAATGACCGTTATGGCCGTTCGAATGTACATCAAATACCGCCACAATGTATATCAAATGGTGCGTACGACATCGGTACTTTTTTTTCAAATCGTGTTCGCCTTTTTGATTCCTGAAATTATGGTGCGCTTGCAAATGCCTTATTATGATTTCAAAAATGCTTTCCCATTGGATTATGACTTCTTTTTCCAATGGAATTTGAAATCCCTTTTAGATAGTGGAGGTATCGGACTGTTCATCTTAGTATGGGGAATTGTTTTAACTTTAGTCATAGTTCCTGTTATGGTATACTTCTTCGGAAAAAGATGGTACTGTTCATGGGTTTGTGGTTGCGGAGGATTAGCAGAAACTTTAGGAGACCCCTATAGACAACACTCGAGTAAGTCATTATTTTCTTGGAAAGTTGAAAGATGGTTAATTCATGGGGTTTTAGTCTTCGCCGTTGTGATGACAGGAATGACGCTTTATAGTTTCTTTACCGAAACAAGCACCGTTCTTGGAATCAAAACTTCCAGTATTCAAAACACGTATAGTGTATATATAGGCTCCATATTTGCGGGTGTTATCGGAACAGGCTTCTATCCTATTTTTGGTAATCGGATGTGGTGTCGTTTCGGTTGCCCTCTGGCTGCGTATTTAGGTTTTGTACAACGTTTCAAATCAAGATTTAGAATTACCACCAATGGAGGTCAATGTATTTCTTGCGGTAACTGTTCTACCTATTGCGAGCAAGGTATAGATGTCAGGGCCTATGCTCAAAAAGGCGAAAATATTGTTCGTTCAAGCTGCGTGGGTTGTGGTATTTGTTCTGCGGTTTGCCCTCGTGGCGTGTTGAAATTGGAAAATGGACCTGAGCAAGGACGTATTAATCCTACTGAAGTACTGTTGGGTAATGATGTTGATTTGATGGAATTGGTGAATAAAAAATAAGACTTCCATAGGCTTTAATAATTGCTGTGGTCCTAATTGGTATTATTATTATTGATTTCCAAAACATCCATGTTAGTTCCAATCCATAACTTCGACAAAAAATAAAGACCTGTTTCACAATGTTCTGGAAATTATTCTTTCTAGCTACTTTTTTATCCTTCGGAAATCCATCCGAGACCTTGCCCGACATCCGACCGGAAAACGTCATGTACCATAAAGAATACTACGAAACGGGAAGAAAAAAAGCCGAAGGTTGGTTAAGGAAGGGAGCAAGAGAAGGGTATTGGCGATTGTACCATGAAAATGGAAGGCTAGCCGAAAAAGGCCACTACCAAAATGGAAATCGCGTAGCTTATTGGTATTTTTACACGGATAAAGGCCGACCGCAACAAGAAGGCCATTTCAAAAAAGGAAAGATGGCTGATTGGTGGCTTTTTTACGACTCTAGCGGAAAGGTTAACCATAAATGTCAGTTAAACGAAGGAATTAGAAATGGTTACTGCCTGCAATACTTAAACGAAAAACTGACTTCGGCCGAGAAGTACAAAAATGGAAAAAAAGTGAAGAAATGGACGAGTTTCAGCAGTTTCAGACGCGAGAACAAACTATCCGATCTTAAATAATGACAGCAGCTTTTGAAGTAAACCCAGATATAAGGGTCATTATTCCCGCTTTTAACGAAGCGGACTCCATCGCCGCCGTTATCAAAGAAATCCCAAATTCGGTTACGGAAATTATCGTTGTTAACAACAACTCCTCCGATGACACGGTAATCAATGCCGAAAAAGCTGGTGCCACGGTACTGACTGAAGACCGGAGGGGATACGGCTATGCTTGCTTAAAAGGAATGGATTACATTGCCAAACAGTCCAATCCACCTAGTATTATCGTATTTATTGATGGAGACTATTCCGATTACCCTGAAGAGCTTGACAAAATCGTAGAACCTATTTTGAAAAATGGTTATGATTTTGTAATCGGAGCTCGGGTTAAGAGACTAAGAGAGGAAGGTAGCATGACCCCCCAGCAAATTTTTGGTAATTGGCTGGCTACCTTTTTAATGAAATTGTTCTTTGGGGCAACATTTACCGACCTTGGCCCGTTTAGGGCTATAAAGTATGACAAGCTACTTGATTTGCAAATGGAGGATAAGACCTATGGTTGGACCGTTGAAATGCAGTTGAAAGCGCTGAAAAAAAAACTGTCATATGTCGAAATACCAGTACGTTACAAGAAAAGAATTGGTGTTTCGAAGGTGTCAGGAACTGTAAAAGGTAGTATATTTGCAGGCATAAAAATTTTGGGTTGGATTTTCAAATACAGCATTAAGTAATATGGGATTATTGATCACTTACATCATTCTTGCAGTATACAGTATCGCTCTGTTGTTGATTTTCTTCTACAGTCTTGCGCAATTGAACTTATTGGTCAATTATCTCGGCAATAAACGGCAGAATGAAACAGCGCCTAAATTCAACCTTCTTGACCCCAAGGAAATTCCACATGTGACCATACAACTTCCTGTTTATAATGAAGAGTATGTAATGGACCGTCTTTTGGAAAATATTGCAAAAATCGAATATCCAAAAAGTAAATTGGAAATTCAGGTGCTTGATGATTCTACCGATGATACAGTCATCGATACCGCCAAACACGTTAAGAAATTACAAGAAACGGGACTAGATATTACCCATATACGTCGTGAGAACCGTCAAGGGTTTAAAGCTGGGGCTTTAAAAGAAGGGTTAGAAATCGCCAAAGGTGAATTCATTGCGATTTTTGATGCTGATTTCCTTCCAGATGGTGATTGGTTGAAAAAGACCGTGGTTTATTTCAAAGACCCGGAAATCGGAGTGGTACAGACCCGTTGGGGACATATCAACAGAGATTATTCGACCTTGACCCGTATTCAAGCTTTTGCTTTAGACGCGCACTTTACCTTAGAGCAAGTCGGAAGAAACTCGAAAGGACATTTCATCAATTTTAACGGTACGGCCGGTATCTGGAGAAAAGAATGTATTCTCGATGCAGGTAATTGGGAGGGTGATACCTTGACAGAAGACCTGGATTTAAGCTATCGTGCCCAATTGAAAGACTGGAAATTCAAATATTTGGAAGATGTTGAAACTCCGGCAGAGCTTCCAGTTGTTATCAGTGCTGCACGCTCGCAACAATTTCGTTGGAACAAAGGTGGTGCAGAAAACTTTAGAAAAACGGTTTGGAGCGTACTTTCCGCTAAAAACATTTCCTTTAAAACAAAATTTCATGGGGTGATGCACTTGCTAAATAGCTCTATGTTCTTATGTGTGTTCTTGGTTTCTTTATTGAGTATTCCTGCCATGTACATAAAGGCGCTATTTCCACACTTAGATTGGGTGTTTTCGGTACTTAGTTTCTTTGTTTTAAGTACGATTATCCTTTTTGTTTGTTATTGGTTCACCTATAAAAGTATTCAAGGCAGTGGCTTTGACAACTTTGTAGATTATATCAAAATATTCTTTACGTTTTTCTCGGTTGCTTTGGGCTTTTCATTGCACAACTCCATTGCTGTTTTAGAAGGTCATATGGGCAAGCGTAGTGAATTTGTACGTACCCCAAAATTCAACCTCAACAACATTACCGATAGCTGGAAGGGCAATAAATACCTCGCCAAGAAACTTTCTCCAAATATGATTTTAGAGGCAGTTCTGATGTTGTACTTCCTATTTGGCATGTACAGTGCTATACCCTTAAATGATTTCGGTCTCTTCCCGTTTCATTTTATGCTGTTTCTTGGGTTTGGGTTTGTGTTTACAAAGTCTTTGACGGCTAGGGCTTAGTGATTTTCTACAGATTTTTAAAAATATCGCTTACTGATTTGTTCTCCCACCTCGTATTTTCGTTTTCAATATGATTGAAATCATATTCTCCATCTGATTTATTCTCTAACATTGCAACATAACTGCTTTTTTCAAAAGGCCATTAAACATCCCAATGAAACAAGTGACTTTATTTTGGGTATTAGTACTCCCAATTTTGTTTGCGAGGGTAAATATTTACTCCCCTGAAGAAAACCTAGAAATAGCAAGTGCAAAAAGAATTTCGCTACAAAATCCGAGAATTGCTTTTTTAACATTCAATATTTCCAAGAAACCCAATGAAAAAATAGTCATAGAGCTTCTGGACAAGGTCGTTGTAAAGGGTACATTGAAAAAAGAAAACTTGGACATAAAAGGAGCTAAGCAAGGTGATTTAATCTGTATGGTTCTTGATAGGGATTCAACGGTCCAGAAAACGAAAATCATTTCTAACCCACTTAAACGAAGTGTTGAGCACGTAAATACCTCGGGTGAATTTCAACGTAAAGAGGTGATTTCTGATAATGAACAATTCTCAATAAGGCTGCAATTACTAAAAAACTCAAAGTATGTTATCATAAAACAAGTCGATGTACTAACCAATCAAAGTCCCGTGCTTTTTAGTATCGAAATTGACTAAGATGAAAAATATCCTTACTTTTTTATTTTCACTCTTAAGCTTGGGCACTATTGTTTCTCAAACCTTTGAAACAAAGAGTATTTTTTTTTCCGGAGAAATTGACAAACGGATAAACTTCGTGATTTTGAGTGATGGCTACCTTGAAAGTGAGCTTTCCAAATTTGAAGTCGATGCAAACGCATTTGTTACGCTTTTGTTCAACGAAACTCCCTACAAAGAGTACAAAAATTATTTCAATGTTTTTATTATTAAGGTACCTTCAATCGAAAGTGGTGCCAGTCATCCAGGTACAGCTACAGATGTAATTGAACCTTATCACCCGATAAAGAACGTTAATAATTATTTCGGCTCTTCCTTTGATAACGATGGCATTCACCGCTCATTGGCTGTTACCAACAAGGTAGCTGTTAGCCGAGTACTTGCGGAGAATTTTCCATTCTTTGACAAGACTTTAATATTGGTAAATTCTCCATATTATGGCGGTAGTGGCGGTACTTTTCCAGTAGCCTCGACTTCTCCTGAATCTGCCGAAATAGCAATTCATGAAATGGCTCATTCTTTTGCAGATTTAACTGATGAATATTATCCTGGTGACCAATTTGCAAGAGAAGCTCGGAACATGACCCAAGAAACCGACCCCGAAAAGGTCAAATGGAAAAATTGGTACAATGATATGGGCATTGGTATTTACCAACATTGTTGCGGTGGTAATTCTGCACTATGGTATCGGCCTCATAATAATTGTAAAATGCGTGTGCTAGGAGCACCATTTTGTGCTGTATGTACTGAGGTAATAGTTGAAAAAATTCATTCAATTGTTAAACCTATCGATTCGTATTCTCCTACCAAAGAAATTCTTGAAGACATTTCTTTTCCTCTTGAATTTAAGACCAACTTAGTATCCCTTTTAGACTCTACTTTACGAATTACTTGGAAACTCAACGATACTATTTTAAACATAACAACACCGACATTATCCTTAGAAAGGGAAAATTTAAGCTATGGAAACAATGTACTTGAGGTCACCGTTAAAGATCTTTCGCCATTAGTCCGTATTGAAGACTATAATTCAAAAAATGAGCAGTCCCTTTCATGGATTATTAAAAATCCGCCACCGGAACCCATTCTAGATGACGATGACGATGGAATTGTAAATGCAGCTGACCAGTGTCCGGATACCCCTATCGGTCAAACAGTTGACGAAAATGGTTGTCTGGTATTTTCTTTTGATGCCTTTAAAGTTTATACAGAAACCGCTTCTTGCCCAAATACGGACAATGGGTTGATCAAAATTTCAACAACGGAAGAAGCAGCAGGCTATGACTTTGATGTGAAGATAGATTACAATGGGAAACTTACTCATTATCCGAAATCGCTGTCTATAAATTCTCAATTGTCTATTGCTGGTCTACCATCTGGCACCTATTCAATTACAATTAGTTTGGACGAGCGCGATATTCGGGTTTTCAACCGGGTATTTATAGATATGTTCAAAGATATCTCCGCAAAAATTGAGATCATAAACCCGCAGGCCAAAGTAGCCCGGTACACAGTATCCGGTAATAATTTATATGCTGTGACCGTAAATACAAAAACTTACGAGTATGCTGCTAAGAATAGCGAAGAGGCTACCATTCTAGTCAATCTGGAGCAGGGTACAAACGTTATTTCGATAAAAGGGTTGGAATGCCAATCCATTTTTAAGGATGTTATCGCGCTAGATGAGCACAAGATTTATCCGAATCCAGTTAAAAATGATTTCAGAATTACCAACGGTTATAGTGGAAAAATTATGATCTATGATGCCCAAGGAGCACTCGCAAAGGAGATGAACATAACCAATACTTCGCAAAATATTGATATATCTGAATTAGCGACCGGCCTTTACTATGTTCATTTTTTAGAAAGCAAAATCGAAATCTTGAAAATTATAAAGTTATGAACCGGTATCTGAGATATAGCATTTCAATTCTTTCCATTATAGCGTTGACTGCCTGCGGGTCAAAGGATGATCCTCCTGAAATCAAAATACTTCCTGAAAATTTTTCCTTGGTTTTTCCTTCAAATAATTCTATTTGCCAAGCGGGTGACTTGATTGCAGACCAGCCTGACAAACTTGGAATTACAATGAAATGGGAAAAATCAAATAATGCAACGTTGTATAGACTTTCTATTACCGACTTAGCCACAGGTTTCGAAGAGGTGAAACTAGAAACAAATAACAACATAGCCGAAGTGGTTTTGACGAAAGCAACTTTGTACCAATGGAAGATTACTGCAACCAACAAGAATGGCCAAAATGAATCCACGCTATGGAGTTTTTATACCGAAGGTGAGGGTATTGGAAATCACGTTCCATATCCTGCATATGACTTCAGATTCTCCATCGAGACAATGGCCATGCTTACTGTTGATTGGAAAGCGTCAGATGAGGATAATGACCTTCTGCTATATGATGTGACGGTATTTGAAAATGATACGGTGCTAGAAGTCTTTACCGATCTTGTTGATAAGCAGGTCTCAAATATGGCTATTACCCTAGGGTCAACATACTATCTCACGGTTACGGTTAAAGATGGTGTCAGTGAAACTACTACCACCTCGCCGGCCTTTACCTACAATTAAAAAGTGTAAATCAAGATTACGTATTAATTGTTTAACGATTAAAATATCTCCTCCATCCATTATTTAACCAACACGAAAGCTGATTTAGAATTTGAATCGATATCATTCTGCCACACACTATCAGCTATGCAGTGTCCAAAACATTTCGGTATTCCCAGCTTGGATTTATAGCTTTTTATAATTTGGATAGCTTTTTCAGCTCGCTTTTAAAAAGGTCCTTAGGTTCTCCATCAAATACCCTAAATTAGTCAGGTAGAAGCGAACCAATAATGCCAAAACGCCTGACCACTTATCTGAAGCTACACAAAGTATCCATATTGTTGGCAATACTAAGTTTGGCCTTCTACTTTACATTCGCCTACCATTTAGAGAGAACCGAGTTTATAAAATTACTCTCCCTATTTGCAGCACTTTTCTTCTTATGTTTCAAACTCGTTCAATTCGAAAAATACAATTTCAAATTTCTACTTGGTATCGGTATCATTTTTCGCTTGGTATTTCTTATTGCAGAACCAAATCTATCCCAAGATTTTTATCGCTTTATTTGGGATGGGGAATTGGTTAGCCATTTTATCAATCCGTATCTGAAAGTGCCTAATGCCTTAATCGAGCAAAAAGATTTGGTTGTCGTCAATGCCCGGGAGTTATATGATGGCATGGGAAGTTTAAGCGCAAAACACTTTAGCAATTACCCACCATTGAACCAAATCTTTTTTGCGCTAGCAGCTCTTCTTGGCGGAAAAAGCATCCTTGGTTCGATAATTGTCATGCGAAGTACAATAATTCTAGCGGATATCGGGATTTTCTACTTTGGGAGGAAACTCCTAAAAAATATCAACCAGTCACCACACTTGATATTTTGGTATTTTTTAAATCCTCTTGTTATCGTAGAATTGACAGGAAACCTTCATTTTGAAGGCGTCATGCTCTTCTTTTTCGTGTGGTCTCTTTATCTGCTTTCAGTTCACAAATGGCAATGGGCAGCAGTAGTTTATGCCTGTTCCATTTCGGTAAAACTAGTCCCGCTATTGTTTCTTCCGCTCTTCTTAAAACATTTTAAGTTGAAGAAAAGTATTTTGTTTTATGCTATTATCGGACTGACTTCCCTGTTGCTATTCGCTCCTTTTTATTCCACTGAATTTATAAACAACTATTCGAAAACCATCGGACTATGGTTTTCCAACTTCGAGTTCAACGCGGGGATATATAATGCCGTGAAACAAATTGCAATTCAGTTCGATGCCAAACCTTGGGAATTGATTAAAACGTACGGAAAAATAACTCCGATACTAACAGTTATTGCAGTTTTGCTTTTTACTTTCCTTAGAAAAAATGAAAAACTATCAGTACTGATTACATCCATGCTCTGGGTATTGACTTTGTATTATTTCATGTCCGCAACGGTGCATCCTTGGTATATTATCTTTCTAGTGGTTTTGACCGCTTTCACTAAATATCGTTATGCATTTATATGGTCTGCAGCCATCGTTCTGAGTTATTTTGCCTATTCCTTAGCCGACTTTAAAGAAAACCTATGGTTAGTCGCTATTGAGTATCTCGCAGTTTTCTCTTTCTTAATTTATGAATTGGTGGCATATCGTAACAAATCATGAAGTTTTTGTAAAAAATATCATCTGGATTAGGTGAATTAAAGATAATTTGTACATTTACTCCGTAATGAACGCACAAAACAATATATTTTCTACCATGAGCATCACTGCTCCCGTACGTCCGTTCGCGCCCCGTCGCCGTCGCCCGTAAGGGTACGATACATTTCATGGAACTAGGTGAGTCCAGTTCCGCACAACCACATCACATTTTTATTTTCATCTTTTAATTAATCATAGCAATGAACATTATTGTTGCTAACACATCACATTTTAAGTACGCGCAAATCATTTGTGACACCATAGCTGACTCTGCCAAGGTTAGAGGAACGGGTATCGCCAAGCGTACGCCTGAGTATATTCGAAAGAAGCTAGAAAACGGTAACGCTGTAATCGCTTTGGATGATGATATTTTCGCTGGTTTCTGCTACATCGAAATTTGGGGACATGAAAAGTATGTTGCTAACTCGGGATTAATTGTCCACCCCGATTACAGGGGAAAAGGGTTGGCCAAACAAATCAAGGCAAGTATTTTTAAATTGTCACAAGAGAAATTTCCCGATGCTAAAATATTTGGTATTACTACAGGTCTTCCAGTGATGAAAATCAACTACGAACTAGGGTACAAACCTGTAACATTCTCTGAACTTACAGACGATCCTGAATTCTGGAAAGGGTGTCAAACTTGTAAAAACTTTGATGTCTTGACGAGAACAGATCAAAAAATGTGCCTGTGTACGGGCATGTTATACGATCCAACATCAAAATCAAAGGAGAAAGAAAAGAAGGTGAATAGTAGAGCATTTAAAAGATTGAAAAGCATTAAGGAGAGTTTGTTTTTGAAGAAGAAAACGAAATAAGACCTCCCTCCAAACAAGGAGGGATTGAGAGAGGTGTAAAACAGATTTTCCTCTTCAGGGAAATGAAAATAAAATATTATGAAGTTAGTTTTAGCATATAGTGGCGGGTTAGATACATCATACTGCGCCAAATACTTATCCAAAGAAAAAGGGTACGAGGTGCATGCAGTCAGTGTAAATACAGGAGGCTTCTCAGCCGAAGAAATTAAAAACATAGAGGACAAGGCATTGCAATTGGGAGCTACCTCCTATACCTCAATCGATGCCGTTCAAACTTTTTACAATAAAGTAGTAAAGTATCTAATCTTCGGGAATGTCCTAAAAAACAATACGTATCCATTATCCGTAAGTGCTGAACGAATTGTTCAAGCCATTGAAATCGTCAATTACGCTAAGAAAGTAGGTGCTCAATATATCGCACATGGCAGCACAGGCGCTGGAAACGACCAGGTACGGTTTGATATGATTTTTCAGATTATTGCTCCTGAAATTGAAATCATCACTCCAATACGAGACAATAGACTATCAAGAGAGACGGAAATAGAATACCTTAAAGCAAACGGGGTCGACTATCCTTGGGAAAAAGCAAAATACTCTATTAACCGGGGACTTTGGGGAACCTCAGTTGGTGGCGAAGAAACATTGACGTCAGAAAAACCGCTTCCAGATTCGGCATACCCAAGTCAGTTACAGGAAAAGAATCCGTCCGAAGTAAAACTCACATTTGAAAAAGGCGAGTTAGTAGCAATTAATGGCGTAAAAGAAAATCCCGTCGCTAATATCGAGAAGCTTGAGGCTATGGCTTCTAAATATGCCATTGGGCGAGATATTCATGTGGGCGATACTATTATCGGTATTAAAGGACGGGTAGGTTTTGAAGCTCCTGCCTCTCTAATAATTATAAAGGCGCATCATTTGTTGGAGAAACATACGCTTACCAAATGGCAGCAATATCAAAAAGAACAACAGGGTAATTTCTACGGAATGTTATTGCACGAAGGCAACTATCTCGATGCAGTGATGCGGAATATTGAAGCCTTCCTGACCGACACTCAAAAGACCGTTTCAGGAGATGTGTTCGTGGGCTTGTATCCATTTCAATTCAGATTGAACGGAATCTCCTCCAAGCACGATTTGATGAACGCCTCTTTCGGAAGCTACGGGGAAATGAACAAAGGTTGGTCTGCGGATGAAGCTAAAGGGTTTATTAAAATATTAGCTAATTCAGGGAAGATTTATAATCACGTAAATAAAGAATAAAATGAATGTTCAGTCAGGTCGAGTGCAGTCGAGACCTAATCTAACAGATTCCCGCCTTCTCGGGAATGAAAAAACAAACCTAAGTAATGATTAAAGCAGGCATAATAGGCGGTTCAGGATACACAGGTGGAGAATTGATTCGAATCCTATTGAATCATTCCCAGACAGAAATAGATTTTGTGTTCAGTACAACACGAGCAGGAAAGGCGGTTTCATCAACGCATTCAGATTTGTTGGGCACAACCGATTTAAATTTTACGGGAACTATAAATTCAAACGTAGATGTGGTTTTTCTGTGTCTAGGACATGGAAATTCTACGAAATTCCTAAATGAAAATCAGTTTTCGGATGGGACAAAAATCATCGATTTAAGTAACGATTTTAGGCTGCAGGCAGACTCCAATCTTAATGGAAAACATTTTGTTTATGGATTACCAGAACTGAATAAAACAGAAATCAAGAAAGCAAATTATATAGCGAATCCAGGATGTTTTGCAACTGCAATTCAATTGGCATTACTTCCATTGGCGAAAGCTGGATTATTGGGTAATGATATACATGTTAACGCCGTCACCGGAAGTACTGGTGCAGGCGTGAGTCCATCTGGAACAACGCATTTCAGTTGGCGAAACAACAATGTGAGTTGGTACAAGCCTTTTACGCACCAACATTTGGGTGAAATTAACGAGAGTTTAAAATCCTTACAAAAAAATACAAGTGAGTTATTTTTTCTTCCCACCCGAGGAAATTTCACTAGAGGAATATTAGCAACCGCCTATACCCAATTCAAGGGACGAGAAACAGAAGCAATTCAATTGTACAAAGAATTTTATACAGACGCTGAATTCACACAAATCGCGGCTGAACCCATCCATCTAAAACAGGTGGTGAACACGAATCAATGTCATATTCACTTGTATAAACATGAAGACACCATACTTATTACATCGGCCATTGATAACTTATTAAAAGGAGCATCAGGACAAGCCGTTCAGAATATGAATTTAATGTTCGGGTTTGAGGAAAGTGAAGCATTGAAATTAAAGGCGGGAGTATTCTAAAGTAGGAAATACAAAGTTAGAGAAACTAAGTAAAATTGAATATTATAAGCAAGCGTATAGCGAAGGGCGTTTAGCGAAAAGCATATAAAATCATGAAAATAGCCATCATAGGAACAGGAAACCTAGGTCTCTCCATTGCAAAGGGCGTGCTACATAGTAACGGGGCCACTAGCATGTATATGACCAAAAGAAACATCGAGTCGATCAAAGACTTTGAAAGCTACGGAAATGTAATGGTCACTACCGACAACAGAGAAGCAGTACAACAATCCGACATCCTGATTTTTGCAGTGCAACCAGGGCATTTTGCTCAGATTTTGGAAGACATCAAGGATCTATTGACTGAAAAGCACGTGGTCATTTCCACAATTACGGGGTTCAGCATTGCAAAAATTGAGAGCATTATCGGTAAAGACAATTACATCGTTCGAAGTATGCCCAATACGGCGATTTCCGTGGGCAAATCAATGACCTGTATCTGTGCCAATGAAATGGGTAAAAAACGTATCGATTTGGCAAAGGCCATATTCAATCGAATGGGGCATTCCTTGGAAATTCCTGAAGAGCAAATGCAGGCGGCAACGGTCATCTGCGCGAGCGGAATTGCCTTTTGGATGCGATTGATCCGTGCTACCACACAAGGAGCCATTCAGCTTGGCTTTGATGCCAAGGAAGCACAAGAATTGGCTATGTACACTTGTGAAGGAGCAGCTAATCTATTAGTTGAATCTGGCAATCACCCAGAAGAAGAAATTGACAGGGTTACCACACCTATGGGCTGCACCATTCAGGGCCTCAATGAAATGGAACATCAAGGTTTGAGTTCCTCTTTGATTCGAGGAATCGTGGCATCATTTGATAAAATAACAGAGTTTAAAACAAAGTAGAGCAGTTATGAATTTATTTGATGTGTATCCACTTTATGATGTGACTCCAGTTTCCGCTCAGGGTATCGTAGTAACTGATGATAAAGGCCAAGAATACCTCGACTTCTACGGAGGGCATGCCGTAATTTCTATAGGACATTCACATCCTCATTATGTAAAATGCTTGAAAGACCAATTGGATAAAATCGGGTTTTATAGCAATGCCGTTCAGAATCCGTTGCAAAAGGAATTAGCGACTAAACTTGGAAAGTTATCCAATTGTGAAAACTATAATTTATTCCTATGTAATTCAGGTGCCGAAGCCAATGAAAATGCTTTGAAAATGGCTTCTTTTCAGACAGGAAAGTCACGAATTATTGCCTTCAAAAATGGCTTTCACGGTAGGACTTCTGCTGCGGTCGCAGCAACGGACAATGAGAAAATAAATGCTCCCTTAAACAAGCAACAAAAGGTTACTATTCTACCTTTTAATGACAGCACAGCTTTCAAATCGGAAATAGAAAAAGGAGATGTTTGTAGTGTGATAATCGAAGCTATTCAAGGTGTTGGCGGACTAGATGAGCCCTCGACAAAATTCTATCAAGAAGTCGCACAACTTTGCCATCTAAATAATGTAGTACTAATTGCTGATGAAGTACAATCAGGTTTCGGACGTAGTGGGAAGTTTTTCGGATTTCAACATCACGGCATTGAACCGGATATTATTTCAATAGCAAAAGGCATGGGCAACGGATTTCCAGTTGGTGGCATTCTCATCCATGATAACATTAAAGCTTCTTATGGCTTATTAGGTACGACATTTGGAGGCAACCATTTGGCTTGTGTGGCAACAATGGCTGTGTTAGAGGTCTTAGAAAAAGAAAATCTGGTCGAAAATGCCAAAATGTTGGGGGAATATTTTAAAGAAAAAGCATTAGCAATACCGCAGGTAAAAAGAATAAAAGGTCGTGGGCTCATGCTTGGGTTAGAATTCGATTTTGAAGTGGCCGAACTTCGAAAAAAATTGATTTACGAAAATCATTTATTTACAGGAGGCGCAAAAGATAAACACGTCTTGCGGATTTTACCTGCACTGAATATTGCCAAAGAACATTTAGATGTATTTTTTAAAAAGTTGAAAATCGCATTAGACCAATAGTAGATAAAATGAAACACTACCTATCCATAAAAGATATCGACTCCTTGCCAGATTGGGTTTCGGAAGCTCGAAAGTTAAAGGCAAATCCGACCTCTAATAAAAGTTTGGGGGAAGGAAAAACCATTTGTTTACTCTTCTTCAACAATAGCCTAAGAACACGTCTCAGCACTCAAAAGGCGGCATTGAATTTAGGCATGGAGGTAATGGTGATGAATTTTGGAAGCGAAGGTTGGCAATTAGAATTCGAGGATGGCGTTGTCATGGACCAAGGAAAATCAGAACATATTAAAGAAGCTGCACAGGTAGTTTCTCAATATTGTGATATAGTTGCTATTCGCGCTTTCGCATCCCTAACGGATAAAAATAAGGACGAGGCAGAATTGGTTTTGAACGGATTTGTAAAACATGCTTCCATTCCTGTCGTCAATATGGAAAGTTCTATCGGGCATCCTTTACAGGCTTTGGCAGACGCAATAACGTTGACAGAAAATAATGTCGGAACTCGACCCAAAGTGGTATTATCTTGGGCGCCACATCCAAAGGCATTGCCACATGCTGTTGCGAACTCATTTGTTGAAATGATGCGATTACAAGATGCAGAGTTTGTGATTACACATCCTGAGGGTTATGAACTGAATAAGGAAATAACTAAAGATGTTCTCATCGAATATGACCAAAAGAAAGCATGTGAAAATGCGGACTTCATCTACGTCAAGAACTGGAGCAGTTATACCGACTACGGAAAAGTTCTAAGCCAAGATTCGGATTGGATGATGACTTATGAAAAATTGGGCAAAGCAAAGTTTATGCATTGCTTACCAGTTCGAAGAAATGTGGTAGTAGAAGATGCTGTTTTAGATGCAACGCAATCGTTAGTCATTGAGCAGGCGAATAACCGGACTTTTGCTGCTCAGGTTGTTTTGAAAAAGATATTGGAGTCATGAGACAAAAATTATCAATAGTAAAAATCGGCGGAAACGTCATTGAAAACAAAACGGAGCTTTCCAAATTCTTAAAGCTTTTTGCCTGCCTTGACGGACTTAAAATATTAGTCCATGGTGGTGGCAAATTAGCAACGCAATTAGCAACTAAACTCGGTATCGAATCAAAAATGATCGGTGGTAGACGAATAACCAATGCAGAAACGCTTGAAGTAATTACTATGGTGTATGCGGGATTGTCCAACAAAAACATTATTGCCGAATTACAAGCAAATAACTGTAATGCAATAGGCCTGAGTGGAGCTGATGGAGATGCGATTCAGGCTCACAAACGACCCGTAAAAGAAATCGATTATGGTTTTGTTGGAGATGTTGATGGAGTGAATAGCCAAATGATTACTATATTACTGGAAGCAGATTTGACACCAGTTTTTTGTGCCTTGACCCACGATGGTAACGGACAATTATTGAACACCAATGCAGATACTATTGCTTCCGAATTGGCAATAGGCATGAGTGAACTTTATGACACCACGCTTTATTACTGTTTCGAAAAGAAAGGGGTTTTGAAAGATATCAAAAATGAAGATTCCGTTGTAAAATATATCGATTCACAAACCTATCAACAACTTCTCGCTGATGGAATTATTGCTGACGGAATGCTTCCAAAACTCGAAAATTGTTTTCATGCCCTGAACAAAAAAGTGAGTAAAGTTTGTATAGGCCATCCTTCCATGCTGAACTCAGAAAATGAACTTTTTACAACGATTACCCTTTAAGATGACACAAACACAACTTACTGATAAGGCTTTGGATTTATTAAAACATTTGATTTCAATTCAATCCTATTCATCCGAAGAGGATAAAACCGCTGATGCTATTCAGAATTGGTTCCAAGAATTCGATATTCCATTTGAACGCATACATAACAATGTGTTTGCAAAGAACAAATTCTGGGATGATAGTAAACCCACCCTCCTTCTAAATTCACATCACGATACCGTAAAACCCAATCAAGCGTATACCAAAGATCCTTTTCATCCGCACGTAGAAGAAGGCAAATTGTACGGTTTAGGAAGCAATGACGCAGGGGGTTGCTTGGTTTCACTCTTGGCCACTTTCGTTCATTTTTACAATGCTGACAATCTCAACCATAATATCTTGATGGTAGCTTCGATGGAAGAAGAAAGTGCAGGCGAAAATAGCCTGAGAGGATTACTTCCAAGTCTTCCTGAAATTGATGTGGCCATCGTTGGAGAACCTACTTTGATGGATTTGGCCATTGCAGAAAAGGGATTGATCGTATTTGATGCCGTTGTAAAAGGAACTCCCTCACATGCTGCTCATCCGAACGATAATAATTCCATTTATAATACGATTGAAGTATTGGAGTGGTTCAAGAATTACAAATTCGAAAAATCTTCTGAAGCCTTGGGCGATGTAAAAATGACTGTAACACAAATCAATGCCGGAAGTCAGCATAATGTAGTTCCATCACAAGTAGAATTGGTCATTGATGTACGAGTGAACGATGCATATACCAACCAAGAAATTGCGGATTTATTAAAATCGGAGGCTCCTTGTGAATTGCAGGAACGTGGACTCAAACTCAACTCGTCAAAAATAGATAAAAATCACCCTTTGGTACAATCAGGCATTGCTTTAGGAAGAAAAACGTACGGTTCCCCTACCCTATCCGACCAAGCCGCATTGACCTGTCAGTCCTTAAAACTAGGACCAGGAGATAGTACCCGTTCCCACTCTGCAGATGAGTATATTTACGTGCATGAAATAGAAGAGGGGGTTGATTTGTATATTAAAATATTGGAAGGATTTTTAAAACAAACCTGATGTCACCTCGAGCGGAGTTGATATGTATTTTTCAAACCAACTAGTTCAAAACTCTGCTTCAACTGACATACTTATAAAAATGAAAAAATTCCGGCCTTCTCCGGAATGACATAAAAGAACATGATTTATGAAACTCTGGGACAAAGGCTTTAGCACTGATAAAAAAATAGATCATTTTACCGTAGGTAACGACCGTGAACTTGACCTAAACTTGGCAAAGTATGATGTAATCGCCTCAAAAGCTCACGCCAAAATGTTGGGTAATATCGGATTGTTAACTAAAGATGAAACGATGGCCTTAGTGAAGGAATTAGACCAGATTGCTAATAAAATCGAAGATGGCACGTTTACAATCGAGGATAATTTTGAGGATATGCACTCTAAAATCGAGTTTCAGCTGACCTTGGCTTTGGGAGATACTGGAAAGAAAATACATACAGCACGTTCTCGAAACGACCAAGTTCTGGTGGCTATGCATCTGTATCTAAAAGATGAACTCGAAGAAATCAAAACACAAACCAAAACCTTGTTCGACCTTTTATTGAACCTGGCCGATAAATATAAACGAGTCCTCTTACCTGGATATACGCACTTGCAAATTGCCATGCCCTCATCATTTGGATTGTGGTTTTCAGCATACGCGGAAAGTTTAATCGACGATTTGTATTTTATAAACGCAGCTTACAAAGTAGCGGACCAAAACCCTCTAGGAAGTGCCGCTGGCTATGGAAGCTCCTTTCCAATTGATAGAACTTTTACGACCAAAGAAATGGGTTTTGAAACCCTGAAGTACAACGTAGTAGCTGCTCAAATGGGGCGCGGAAAGGTGGAAAAAGCCACCGCTTTCGGAATGTCTTCGATTGCCGCAACCCTATCAAAAATGGCAATGGATATCTGTTTGTACATGAGTCAAAATTTTGATTTCATCTCTTTCCCCGATGAGTTGACAACGGGTTCTAGTATCATGCCACATAAAAAAAATCCCGATGTTTTTGAATTGATTCGAGCAAAATGTAACAAGTTACAAGCGGTACCGAATCAATTGACCTTGATAATAAATAATCTGCCCAGCGGTTACCATAGAGATTTACAGTTGGTGAAGGAAATTATTGTGCCGGCGATTCAAGACATGAAAGCCTGTTTGGAGATTCTAACGTTCAGCTTAAAAGAAATCCGCATCAATGAGAATATTCTGGACGATCCAAAATACGATTATTTGTTCAGCGTAGACACCTTGAATGAATTAGTTCAAAACGGAATGCCTTTCCGTGATGCGTATAAACAAATGGGGCAAGAAATTCAAGCAAGTACTTTTACACCAAAACGAAATATCAAACATACCCATGAAGGTAGCTTAGGCAATTTGTGTTTGGCTGAGATTCGAAAAAAAATGAACGACCATTGACGCTATTATAAAAAAAATAGTTTGGTAATTCACACTATTGGGTAAATTCGAAACAGTTTAAATCTCAAAAAGATGAGTACAAATTTCAAATCAATTCGCTACATAGTTGTTGCAGGGTTACTTTATCTTCCTATTACTTTTTTAAATGGGCAAGATACATACCAAAGAAATAGTTCGGCAGATATTCAATCTTATATTTTCAATCTCGCTTTGAACGATTCAACTAATAGTATTGACGGTGAAGCAGAGATTACTATACAATTCAAAAATGATGTCAATCAGTTTGCTTTGGACCTTATAGAAAAAGGGGGCACCTACGGGGTGGAAATCAATAGTGTTTTGGAAGACGATATAATAGCAAATTACAGCTATGAAAACAACAAAATTAAAATCACGCCCTCTTCAAAAGAAGAAAGGAACCGAACGTACAAAATAAAATATCAAGGAATTGCTGAAAAAGGTCTGGTCATCGACACTACGAAATTTGGAGAACGCTCTTTCTTCGGCGATAATTGGCCGAATCTGGCAAGACATTGGTTGCCTTCTGTTGACCATCCTTCTGATAAAGCTTCTATCGAATTTAGAATTACCGCGCCAGACCATTACGATGTCGTAGCCACAGGAGAAAGAATTGAAGAAAGCAATTTAGATAACGGTTACAAACTTACTATTTATAAAGAACCTGCGCCTGTTGCCATGAAAGTTGCGACCATAGGTGTGACAAAGTTTGCCAGTAGACTTTTAGATGAAATTGAGGGAATTCCTGTTTCGGCATGGGTATATCCCGAAAATCGATTGGATGGCTTTTCCGATTATAGTGTGGCTACGAAAGTCCTAAAATATTTTATTGTAAATATTGGTCCATATTCCTATGCCAAGCTTGCCAACATGCAAGCGAAAACGCAATGGGGAGGCTTGGAGAACGCCGGTACTATTGCTTATTTTGAAAATTCGGTAACTGGAAAAAATGAGGTAGAAGGTCTTATAGCCCATGAAATTGCCCATCAATGGTTTGGCAATTCCGCTTCCGAAAATGACTGGAACCATGTTTGGTTAAGTGAAGGTTTTGCAACGTATTTTGCTATTCTTTATCAAGAAAGTGTTTATGGAGATGAAAAGCGCAAAGAAGAACTCGCTCTAGATCGAAAGCAGATTATTGATTATTACAAGAAGAATCCTTCACCCATAGTCGACCCGAGTATCAAAGACCCAATGAAAGTATTGAGCACCAATACGTATCAGAAAGGTGGTTGGGTTTTAAACATGCTCCGTCATAAATTGGGTGATGAAACTTATTGGAAAGGTATTCGTAAGTACTATTTAGACTTTCAAAATTCAAACGCCATGACTGCTGATTTTCAAAAAGTTATGGAAGAAGTATCTGGTAAGAACCTCGAAGCTTTTTTTCAACAATGGATTTTCACCAAAGGGCATCCTGAAATCAAATGGGATTGGACCTATAAAAAAGGGAAAGTTAAACTAAACATTGAGCAAGTTCAAGATCATCATATTTTTCACTTCCCCTTGGAAATCGAAATTCAAAAAGATGATAAATCCATAATTTCGACCGTCCAAGTGAATCAAGAAAAGTCCACTTTTGAAATTAAAACTGACGCCTGTCCCGACAACATTCTTTTAGATCCAAATCTTTGGCTTTTATTCGAAAAAAAATAGCTTAAAAAGCTCAATTTCTATATTCATAGAAAACCGCAAACGCGTTCCCAGTATCGATGGGAATTCCCCGTTCTCATTATCTGTAACACCCTGTTTTCAGGGATATAATTGACTTTCTTCCTTCAGAAATTTGTGTTTTCACAACAAAACAAGTGATACACGAAATATTTCAAAAAGCGACTCGTTATCGACAGACCTCCTATTTTGGAATATACAAACCTATAGTCCCCATGCTTAAAAACTTACTGCTCACCCTACTGATATCCCTCATTAGTGCAACTACATTTTCCCAGTCTTTTAACTCGATTTGGAATACCACCAACATAAGTACTGGTTCTTCGGCCAACAATGAAGTTACAATACCGACCAACCCAGCCTATACTACTTATAATTATGATGTTGATTGGGGCGATGGCCAGTCTGACTCAGGAGTAACAGGTGACATTACGCATTCTTATGCAGCTCAAGGTACGTACACCATTATGATTAGTGGTACGTTTCCAGCTATTTACTTCAATGATACCGGTGACCGAAACAAGATAATTGAAATTTTGAGTTGGGGTAATATCCAATGGCAAACTATGGAAGATGCTTTTCATGGCTGTGAAAATATAAATTTCGATGCCATAGATGCACCAGATCTTTCCCAAGCGACCAGTTTGCAGAACATGTTCAGGGATTGTATAAGTTTCAATGGAATTGTCAATAATTGGGATGTAAGTACGATAACCAATTTATCAGGTTTATTTAGAGGAGCAAGAATTTTCAATAGACCGTTAGACACTTGGAATACCAGTGCTGTTACCGATATGTCAGAGACATTTTATTCGGCATCAGCCTTCAATGAACCCCTAGATAATTGGAATACCGGTGCTGTTACCAATATGTCGGGAATGTTTCAGGGTACTTCATTCAATCAAAACATAAATAACTGGAATGTTGCCCAAGTAACCGACATGTCAGGCACATTTCACAACGCTTATAATTTCAATTTTCCCTTAAACAATTGGAATGTGAGCAATGTAACCAATATGTCACATATGTTTGATAATTCTGGCTTTAACCTACCCATTGCCAATTGGGATGTAAGTAGTGTAACCGATATGTCAAGCATGTTCGCCCAAGCAAGATTTAATCAACCCATTGGCAATTGGGATATTTCTTCTGTTATCGACATCTCTGCAATGTTCCAGAGAAACAGAACTTTCAATCAACCTTTGAATACATGGAATGTCAGTAATGTAACTAACATGTCAGGTGTTTTTGATGGATTTTATTGGGATCAAGTCTATAACCAACCTTTAGACAATTGGAACGTAAGCAATGTTACCAACATGAGCTATATGTTTCGAGATAATTCCGCCTTCAATCAGGACATCAGTGGATGGGATGTAAGCAACGTGACCAACATGCAGGGCATGTTCAGCCAGACAGATGTATTCAACCAGAACATTAGCGGTTGGAACGTGAGCAATGTTACCAATATGGCGAATATGTTTCAACGAGCATTAGCCTTTAATCAGCCTTTGAATAGCTGGATTGTAACGAACGTAACCAATATTTCGGCAATGTTCAACAATGCCACGGCCTTCAATCAGCCATTGAACTCTTGGAATTTAAGCAACGTAACAAGTTTTCAAAGCCTTTTTTACCAAGCTACATCCTTCAATCAGGATATTAGCGGTTGGAATACCGCAGCGGTTACCAACATGTCGGATACCTTTAGACAAGCCACATCATTTGATCGAAATTTAGGCTCATGGGATGTTTCTGGAGTCACCAACATGGCCAATATGTTATCTAGCTGTGGAATTTCACAGGAAAACTACGATGATATTCTAATCGGATGGTCAGGTCAAACGGTTAATTCGGGCATTACCTTGGGTGCGACCGGTCTTCAATATTGCGATGCCATAACCCAAAGACAAAGTCTAATTGATGATGATGGATGGAACATTACCGGAGATAGTGTTAACTGTTCTTATGTTATATGTACCGAAATTACCATGCCTCATGCAAGTGATACTGCTACTCCAGCAAATAGTGATATTCGTTGGGACCCAGCTCCGAATGCTACAGGTTACTATGTTACTATAGAATTTGAACGAGGTGGATCGCGAAACTATGTAAGTATTAATGGTAATCCTGCTAACAATTATGACGTTGGCAACGTGGTAGGTTTGGATTTCTCCAACGAATTCCTACCAGGAGATACCGTTTACGTGACCGTTGTTCCTTACAATGGTGATGGTCCAGCTGTTGGGTGTCAAGAAATCAACTTCACAGTAGTAGAAAGTTGGGTCAATAGCCCTGATGCTTTTAAACTTACTTATGATACCACTTTACAAGAAGGAACTACCACAACACCTATAAATCAACTTTTGATTCAAACACAATCAGGTTTAACTTATGATTATAACATTGATTGGGGCGATGGCCAATATGACAACAACGTAACTGGCAATATTACACACACGTATTTAACCCCAGGTATTTACACCGTTAGTATTATAGGAACCTTCCCGAGCCCAAGACACAACCAATCCAGTGGTGATGCCTATAAGCTATTATCCATAGACCAGTGGGGAACCCAGGTTTGGGAGAGTATGGATAACGCATTTGCAGGTTGTGAAAATATGGAATACAATGCCTCAGATGTACCTAACCTCACCCAAGTTGAAAATATGGGGGGCATGTTTATCGTTTGCCGCAATTTTAATGGAAATATCAACAACTGGGATGTTAGCAACGTCACAAACATGTACGGAATGTTCGGTGTAGCATCCGTTTTTAACCAACCCCTTGATAATTGGGATGTCGGAAATGTAACCAATATGAATTTCATGTTTTCTGGGGCCAGTGAATTCAATCAAAACATAAACAACTGGGATACAAGTAGCGTAACGAATTTTGCTAGAATGTTCAGACAAGCAACCGTCTTTCATCAACCGCTCAACAGTTGGGATGTTAGCAGTGCCACCGATATGTCACAAATGTTTTCGTATGCAGAAGCTTTCAATCAACCACTGAATAATTGGAATGTAGCAGCTGTCACCGATATGTCAGATATGTTTCAGAATACGCAGGCGTTCAATCAAAATATAGATGTTTGGGATGTTGGGAATGTAACCAATATGGCAAATATGTTTGAGAGAGCCTCGGTTTTCGATCAACCTTTGAATTCTTGGGACGTATCTTCTGTAACCGGCATGGCATATATGTTCAATAGCGCCTCTGCCTTCAACCAACCTCTGAACAGCTGGAACGTGGGTTCGGTGACCAACATGCGAAGTATGTTCAGTTCAGCTACAAATTTCAATCAAAATATAGATAGTTGGAATGTGACGAATGTAACAACAATGTCATACATGTTCAGTTATGCTACGAGCTTTAACGAACCTTTAAACAGTTGGGATGTAAATTCAGTAGTCAATATGTCGGGTATGTTTCGTGGTGCGGGAGCGTTCGACCAACCTTTGGACAATTGGAATGTAAGTGCCGTTGCGAATATGAGCAATATGTTCGAGAATGCAATAGTTTTTAACCAACCTATTAATACTTGGAATGTAAGCTCTGTCACCTTAATGGAATCCATGTTTGAAGGTGCCGAACTATATGACCAACCCATGAGCAATTGGAATGTAGCCGTGGTCACCAATTTTGAGGCCATGTTCAAAGATGCCCTGGCATTTGACCAAGCCCTGAATACTTGGAATACAGGCGAGGCCTTAACCATGGAAGAAATGTTCAATGGTGCAGCAACATTTAATCAAGATTTAAATGCTTGGAATACCTCCTTCGTAACCACCATGGAAGGTATGTTCGAAGATGCTATTACTTTCAACCAATCTTTAAACTCTTGGAATGTAGCTTCGGTAACCACCATGGAAGATATGTTCAATGGAGCAACAGCTTTCAACGGAACTATCGATGCATGGAACGTCAGGGGAGTCACTACGATGTATGAAATGTTCAAGGACGCAACCACATTTAACCAAAGCATAAATAATTGGCGCGTGACCGGAGTTAACGACATGGAATATATGTTCAGTGGTGCCTCGGCCTATAACCAAGCCATGGATTTGTGGAATTTAGGAAACGTCAGTATGCGATCGGCTTTCTACAATGCTACTTCCTTAAACCAAGACTTGAGTGCTTGGGATGTCAGTGGAGTATCCAATATGGAAGATATGCTTGATAATACCGCACTAATACGGGAAAACTATGACAATACTCTAATAGCTTGGTCAGAACAGACCTTAACAAATGGTATAACACTTGGTGCCGAAGGTTTGCCGTATTGCGATGCACAGGAAGAACGACAGTCAATGATAGATACTTTTGGCTGGACATTCAGTCTAGATGTACGTGATTGTCCTATACCGGAATGTACCCAATTAGCTTCACCGCTTAATGGTGACACAGATGTACCCGTAAACACAAACATAACATGGGATGCCGCTCTTTTTGCTCAAGGATACCGATTAACCGTAGGAACTTCTGCCGGCGGAAATGATATTGTGAACAACCTAACAATCACGAACGAGACCTCCCATGAATTCGCATCTGATTTTAATACGGGTGATATTGTCTACGTAACTTTGATTCCTTTTAATGATGAAGGAGATGCCGTTGGACCTTGTACCGAAGAAAGTTTTACGATTTCAAGTGACCCGGCTACAATACCCGATTGCACAATCTTGACCGAGCCATTAAATAACGCAACTGATGTCGTGGTTTCGACAGATTTAAGTTGGGACCCGATTTCAAATGCCGATGGCTATAAATTGACTGTGGGTACCTCTTCGGGTGCTACTGATATCCTTAATGCAGAGGATGTTGGCAACGTTACAACTTATGACTTTGCCGCAGACCTTCCTGAGGACACTGATATTTTTGTAACCATCGTTACTTATAACGCGGAAGGTGATGCAACAGGTTGTACGGAAGAAAGTTTCCATACGGAATTGATTCCCGTCCCTCCTGTTTGCAGCAATTTGACTAGTCCGGCAAATAATGCCACCGATGTACCTATTGATACGAATTTAAGTTGGACACCCGTTGCCAATGCTACAGGTTATCTGGTAATCGTAGGAACAACCTCGGGCGGAATAGAAGTAGTCAACAATATTGATGTCGGCAACCAAACTTCATATGATATTCCAACGGACTTACAAGAAGGTAGGTTACACTATGTGACGATCATTCCATATAATAACGAAGGTGATGCAACAGGTTGTATCGAAGAGACTTTCACTACCGGCAATTCAAGTAGTCCGCCATCATGCGTTTTACTGGCTAATCCTGTCCACAATGCAACGGCAGTACCCCTTGACACCAATTTAAGTTGGAACGGTTCTAGCTCCGCCGATGGTTACCGCTTGACAGTAGGCACATCAACTGGAGGAACCGATATTTTCTCAGGTGATCTTGGAGATGTGACAACCCACGATTTAGCTGCTGACCTTCCTGCCAGTACAATGATATATGTGAACATTACCGCATACAACGTAAATGGAGATTCAGTAGGATGTACTGAAGAAAGCTTCATGACAGACGGACCACCGTTATGTACAACATTGTTAACTCCGGCAAACGGAGCAGCAAATATTGCTGTTGATACCGATATTGAGTGGAATTCAAGTACAAATGCGGATGGGTATAAATTGACTGTCACAGGTAGTACAAGTACCGCTAATAATTTGACCGATTTCGATGTAACCGCAGGCACGACTTATAATTTCGCCAATGATTTTGATAGAGGGGAAACCGTTTCGGTAACCATTACCCCATACAATAGCATAGGTGATGCAGTTGGATGTACTTCGGAGAGCTTTACAATTATTCCTCCACCGGTACCACCTTGTACAACCCTCATGACTCCAGCTAATGGAGCTACCGATATTGCAATGGATACTGATATCACATGGAATGCTGTAGCAGGTGCTGATGGATACAAATTGACCGTTACCGGAAGTACTAGCACCGCCAATAATTTGACCGACCTTGATGTAACATCGGGCACTACGCATAGTTTCACAAATAATTTTGACCAAGGTGAAACCGTTTCTGTAACTGTTGTTCCTTATAATAATCAAGGCGATGCTATCGGATGTACGGTTGAAACCTTTACTATAAGACCTGTTCCAGCATGTAACAGCTTAATTACGCCAGCAGATGGTGCAGTCGATGTTGCAGTTGATACAGACATGTCTTGGACTGTAGTTAGCAAAGCTACAGGTTACAGGCTTACTGTGGTAGCGAGCAGCAGTACAGCGAATAATGTTACCGATATTGATATTACTTCAGGGAATACCTATAATTTTCCAAATGACTTTGAGCAAGGTGAAACGGTTACGGTTACCATCACACCCTATAATGAATCGGGTGATGCTATCGGATGTGCTTCCGAAGGCTGGACCGTCAAACCAGTTCCTGCTTGTACAAACCTCTTGGCCCCTGCTGATGGAGCCATAGATGTTGCTGTAGATACTGATATTGAATGGAATGCAATTCCTGAAGCTACTGGTTACAAATTAACTGTTACGGGAAGCAGTAGTACAGCCAACAATTTGACCGACTTCGATGTAACCGCAGGCAACACTTACAATTTCGCAAATGATTTTGAACAAGGAGAAACAGTTACTGTAACAGTAGTTCCGTATAATGAAGTTGGCGATGCGATAGGATGTTCTTCAGAAAGTTTTACCATCAAACCGGTTCCTAATTGCACAAACTTAATTGCACCCGCAAACGGGGCGATTGATGTTGCTGTGGATACTGATATTTCTTGGACACCAATTGCAGATGCAAACGGATACAAACTAACCGTAACGGCCAGTTCAAGCACTGCCAATAATTTGACCGACTTCGATGTCAATTCAGGAACATCATATGATTTTCCAAGCGATTTCGAACAGTCAGAAACAGTTACAGTTACTATAACGCCGTACAATGAAGTAGGTGATGCTATTGGATGTACTTCGGAGAGTTTCACCATCAAATCAGTGCCTTTATGTACTAATTTGACAGCTCCCATAAACGGCGAAATTGTTGCACAGGCACCAGATATTTCATGGAATCCGATTGCTAACGCTGATGGTTATAAATTAACGATTAGCGGAAGCAACACAACCATCAATAACATCACTGATTTTGAATTCGTAGGAACCACTTATGTTTTTCCAAATGACTTTACGCAAGGCGAGGTTGTTACGGTCACCATTACTCCGTTCAATGAAGTTGGTGACGCTATCGGATGTACTTCAGAAAGTTTTACGATTCGACCAGTACCAAATTGTACGAATCTAGTTTCGCCCTTAAATAATGCAGGGCAGGTTTCAGTGATGACGGATATTTCTTGGAATGCCAGCTTCGACGCTGATGGTTACCATGTTTCAGTAGGTACCTCTCCAAACGGAACTGATATCGTTAATAACGAAGATGTAGCTTCTTTGACGAGTTATACTTTTGCCCAAGATCTGCCCTCTGAAACCCTGATTTATGTAACCGTTATCCCTTACAATACTTCAGGTGAAGCTGATGGATGTACTTCCGACAGTTTTACCACAGAGGTCATTATTCCCGATTGCTCTGTATTGTCTAGTCCTTTTAATGGAGAAACCGATGTGTCCTTGGAACCCAGTATTAGTTGGGAAGAAGTAGAAAAAACGGATGGATATCGCATATCCTTAGGAACGTCTCCCAATGGAACCGATATTTTGGACAACCAAGACATGGGTTCACTTACAAGTTATACCCATAGCGGTGAACTTCCTTTTGACACCGAGATTTTCGTAACCATTACACCGTATAATACTGTTGGTAATGCAGAGGCATGTGAGCAACAATCGTTTACCACCTTGATACCTGAAGATGACACCAAATATGGATTCTCTCCTGATGGCGATGGCGTCAATGAATATTGGCATATCGACAACATCGAGTATTATCCGGAAAATATGGTTACGGTTTACAATAGATGGGGTGACCTTGTGTTCCAGATTGAAAACTATGACAATGCTTCCAGCGTTTTCAGTGGTGAGGCGAACCGAATGACAAAAATGGGAGCAAGTGACCTTCCCGCAGGCACTTATTTCTTTAACATCGATGTACCAAAAGAGAATATTCTTAAAAAGACAAAGGGCTACGTAGTCATAAAGCGTTAAACAGATGAAGACAACTAAATATTTTGGCACGCTGGTACTAGGTATCCTACTGTCGTTCAATTCGTTATTCGGTCAGCAAACAGCTTCCTATCCCGAATATAATTTTAATCCGTTCATTATTAATTCCGCATATGCGGGATTGCTACCCAATACTGAAGCAACGGCAAGTAATACAGGTTTCAGCTCGTTCGAAGGAAGTCCACGAAACTTCAGTTTGAGTTTCCATTCGCCCTTGAATGACGGCAAAGTAGGTCTTGGAGCAGGTTTTGTTCGAGACCAAATCGGCGTAACTACCTCAACTCAGGCTTTTGCAGCCTACTCCTATAAAATATTCTTCGATTTTGAAGATAACCGACCGTATTGGCAGATCTATCAACCTGGAGTTCTTTCTTTCGGCATCACTGCAGGGGTCAACCAATTTCAAGACAACCTTTTGGAACTTGGCATTGCAGATGACCCCAATTTTTCAGAAAACATTAATGCTACCATACCAACTATAGGAGTTGGTTTTCTGTTCAACCATGCGCGGTTTTTCGCGGGTGCATCAGCACCAAATATTTTGGGAGATAAGCTGGCCTCAAGAGATGATTTAGACTTATCGAACCCTATTTACGGGTATTTCGGATATCGATTTTATACCACTATTTTCGAAAAAATGATGATAAAACCAAACGTTTTATTGAAATACGAGGATGGTGCCCCATTGCAAATTGATATGAACCTTTCGGCAAGCTTCCAAAATCGTTTTGAGATTGGAGCGGGTTATAGAACTACCTCCTCAGTCAATCTCTTGGCGGGTGTATATCTTATCAACAACTTTCGGTTGATATACAATTACAATATGGCCGTTAAAGATTCTCCCTTAGGCAATACCCATGGTATCGTCTTGAGTTATCGCTTTGGAAAAGGTTACGCGAACGGAAGCTAACAATTCCCTGTTTTCTTGGAAAGGTAATGGAGTTATTTGAATATAATGACCAGCGCGGCAAGGAGTTTAAAACATATCAATCAAGCTACAAATCCTAGGATGCTTTAGGCAGAGTACTTCTAAAAATAATAAGACAGAAAAATAATCGATGCAAAAGATATACAACTATGTCTTTCAAATTTCCCCAAAAAAACTTGCCGTATATTTAGTATTGGGACCTTTATTGTTGTTTTTGGCGCATACAATAACAACGATTACGTTTAGAGTTATTTCAGATAGTTCACCCCCGAACCAAAGCTTCATCAATATTGTTTCAGGAACGTTTTTTCTTTTATTAGGAATGCTTGTGTTACTATGGCTATTCTGGTTACGAAGCACCGTTTTTTCCATTGCAGAAGCACAGTTGGGCTTAGCTCGAAAATGGTTTCAAATTGCCTATTTGATTTTGTGTTTTTTTGTGCTCTTTAATCTAAGCGCCTATTTAATCGAGTATTTGGCAGAAATCGGAAAGTGGAATGGCAACAATTTGCATTTGATTTATGCCGCAAGGGAGTTAATAAATTTTTCTGGTATTATCATAGCATACCCAATCGTTTGTCTTTATGCCGCAAGTGCTGCCACATTGAAAAGAAATACACAACAGGCTACTTTTGTTCATGCAATCCCCTTTACATTACTTCTCATTTTTGGTACTGTTTTAGGCATACCATTTTTGCATAAATATTTTAGTACGAAAACTTCAACAAACTCCGAAATTGTAATTATATATTCGATTGCTTTTGGATTCTGCATCATTCTTTTTATCGTTGGTTTTATCGCAGCCGTAACCGGGCTAATATAGTAAAAGACTATTGAATCATTCCCAAATTAATCACCTCTTGTTCGGTAAGATAGCGCCAATGACCCCTTGGAAGGTCTTTTTTTGTAAGTGAGCCATAGACGACACGGTCAAGTTTTGTCACTTCGTAATCTAGCTCTTCGAATAAACGTTTTACTATATTATTTCTTGAACTGAAAATCTCAATACCCACTTGATTCTTTGGAGCATTATCTACAAAACTAATATCCTGAACACGAACTACATGTTCTTCAACTGTCAAACCCTCTTTGATACGTTTTAAATCGGCACTCCGTAGTTCTTTGGTCAAGGTAACATGATATATTTTTCTGAGTCCATTTTTGGGTCTTGCAAGTCTTTTAGAAAGTTCTCCATCATTGGTAAATAATATAAGACCTGTAGTGCTTTTATCTAACTTGTCAACAGCTGTCAATTCAGATTTAGAAGCGGCCGCAACCAGACTAGCTGCAGTACGTCTTCCTCGTTCATCTCTTCCTACAGTGACAAAATCTTTAGGTTTGTTCAGTAAAACATATTCTTTTTTTATTGGGTTCAAGCGTCGACCATCAAATCGAACGTCATCTGTTAGCTTCACCTTGTAGCCCATCTCAGAAATATGTTTACCATTGACGGTAACATTTCCGGCTGCAATATAAATATCAGCTTCCCTACGTGAGCAAACACCCGAGTTTGCCAAATACCTATTCAAGCGAATGACATTAGGGTCAGATGGTTTTTTATTTTCCGTCTTTTTTATTGAAGATTTTCCCTTTCCAATATTTCTATTCCGAAAAGCTGCCCCTTTTTTTTCAGGTTTCTTTCTATCGTTATTGGAATTTGACCTTGCCATTTTTTCTATTTTTTGCAAAGGTAGGTTAATCCTCAAACTCCACTGTAGATTGCCGTTCTCTATTTACCGTTAATTTTGTTACGTCAGGTCTCGAATAATGTCCTACAGGATCAAAGTTCTGCCGTTCTTCATAAACGCGGTTAAAGTCAAGTTCATGATAAAACAGGCCCTCCTTATGGAGTATAGGTTCAATAATCCATTCGCCGTCTGGACCGGCAATACAAGAACCCCCATTGGCCAAAACATCTGGAGCTTTATCCAAAATAGCATCTAAATGAGGTATTCCTTTTGGAAAGTCCGTTTTTTTCATGAGAGCAGAAACCGAAATCACGTAACTTCTAGATTCACGTGCGATGAATCGGGTAATGTCTTTAGTATTATGCTCACTGCCAGGCCACACTGCAATATGCAAATTCTCTCCTTGACCGTAAAGTGCAGTTCGCGGCAAAGGCATCCAATTTTCCCAGCAATTAAGTCCGCCAACGGTAAATTGTTTTAATGGGTGTACTTGCAATCCGTTACCATCGCCTGGGGCCCAGGTCAAACGTTCATCATAGGTGGGTTGCAATTTTCTATGAACCGATTTTATTTTTCCCTCCTGATTGATATATACCAAAGATGCATACAGACTGTGCCCTCCACGATTTTTGGCACGTTCTATAATACCTAAATAGACAGCAATTTCATTTTCTCTGGCGACCTTGCAAATTCCATCTAATTCTCCAGCTTCGATTTGAACGGAGTTTCTGGCATAGTGCGAATGAAGCTCTTTGTTCACTTTTAAATCCCACTTCGCACCATCGGTCAAAGCCAACCAAAATGGATATCCTGGCAATAGAGCTTCTCCAAAAACGACGAGTTCTGCTTTTGCATTCGCAGCTTCTGCAATTGTAGCTTCGATTTTTGCCAAGGTTGCGGCTTTATTGAGCCAAACAGGAGCGATTTGCCCCAATGCTACTTTTAAGAGATGATCCATAAAGTGAAGGTTATAAAATTCGGTTGAGCACCAGCTCTACGTCAATAAGCAAGATACTGAAAACACCGACAATGATGATAAATTTCAAAATATTATGCAACCAGACATAATGCTTCTTTTTGTTGGATTTTGCAAGCAATATCAAGAAGAGAACCAACAATAAAACACATCCCATAAAGTAGTAATTCATTTGTCCGATGTCGAATTTCGCAATCAATAATAGGGATGGTATAAGCGTCAATAAAATCAAGATTGAGATAAGAACTTTAGAAACTCCCGCCCCATAACGAATGGGAATGGTACGATAATTCTGAGCCAGATCACCTGTTATGTTCTCCAAATCTTTAATCATTTCACGAGCTAGAATTAATAGAAACAAAAACATGGCGTGAACGAAAATTACGGTCTCAAAATTCTTGTAGTAGACAAAGACCGCAAAAAATGGAGCAATTGCCAAAGTTGCAGAAACAAAGTTACCTACAAATGGCATTTTCTTTAACTTGTGTGAATAGAACCAAATACCGAAAATATAGGCCGAGAAAAAGAAAACTGCCCTAAAAGAAACATAACTAGCTGCAATTACCGCCAAGAAATTCAAAATAAAATAGGTGGTGAGCTTAAAACGCTGACTCACCAAACGATCTAACATGCTTTTCTTGGGCTTATTAATCAAGTCTTTCTCCGCGTCGTAAAAATTATTGATGATATAACCGCTAGCAATTACAAGTGCGGAGGCGATAACAATAAAAAACAGATTGAGGTCGAACACCACTTTTCGCAAAGGCAAATCTGGAGACAAAATATAAATGGAAGCTAAATATTGAGCAAGCGCAATCATTAAGATATTATAGCCCCGAACCACTGAAAACAGACTCAATAACTTTAAAAGTAAGAGTTTGTTTTTTCTACTAAGCATTATGATTGTGTTGTACTAGAAGTTGTACACCACTTCTAATTGGTAATCTTTCAATGCAGATTTTGCCTTGTCAATATCCTGTGTGAACCCTAAAATATAGCCACCACCACCTGAGCCACAAAGTTTTAGGTAATAGTCATTTGTGTCTATACCATGTTTCCATAGTTCATGGAATTTTGCTGGAATCATCGGTTTGAAATTGTCCAAAACTACGTGAGAAAGTTGTTTCAGATTTCCAAAAAGTGATTTCACATTTCCGTTCACAAAATCTTCTACGCAGGCATCAGTATGTTTGATGAATTGATTTTTTAACATGGAACGAAATCCTTCTTGTTTCATTTTTTCCATGAAAATTTGAACCATTGGAGCTGTTTCACCTGTTGTACCACTATCCAGTAAAAAAACCGCACCTTTACCCTCTGTATTTTGTGAAGGTATACTTGCAGACTCGATATTATCCTGTGAGTTGATCAATATGGGCAAACTTAAATAACTATTCAAGGGATCTAAACCCGAAGATTTTCCGTGGAAAAAAGACTCCATCTTGCCGAAAATTGTCTTTAGCTTCAATAGTTTTTCACGTGTTAGATTTTCTAGAATGGTAATTTTGTCCAATGCATATTTGTCGTAAATAGCCGCAACCAAAGCACCACTACTCCCGACACCATACCCTTGCGGAATGGAACTATCGAAATACATGCCCGAATCCACATCGCTTTTCAGTGTCTCAAAGTCAAAGGTCACTAAATCAGGGGAGTTCTTTTGAACCATTTCTAAATAACCTACAAATTCTCGTAATGCGCGATTTGATTTAATCGCTTTCTCTGAATTAGAATCTTCAGTTTTCAGCGCACCTTTGAAAAAATTATAGGGAATGGATAGTCCTTTGGAGTCTTTGATAATTCCGTACTCTCCAAAGAGCAATATTTTCGAATAAAACAAGGGTCCTTTCATAATTTAAATGACTCGGGATATTATAGCAAACGATGGTTAGTCGTTAATCTGATAATAAGTTACAGTTTATTTGCACCATATCCAATTCGGTCACAAAGATACTGTCCGTTCTCGCAATATACAACTAGCTCATCCTTAATAAATTGATAAACTTCGGTCTTCTCTTTTTCGGGATATAATACATGCACGTTAGCCCCTGCATCAAGCGTAAAACAAACATTGGAACCTGAGGCTTCTCGAAAAGCCCATATTTTATTGATAATTTCAAGGGTGTTTGGTTTCATCAAAAGAAAATACGGATCGCTCATCATCATCATGGCATGCAAGGTCAAGGCTTCGCTTTCCACTATTTTTATGAATTCATATAGATTTCCAGCTTTAAAAACCGACTTCAATTTCGTCAGATTTTCGTGCGCTTGGGCGAATCGATTCTCGGCAAAAGGATGATTGTGCATCAAATCATGCCCAACAGTACTGCTTACTTGCTTTTGGCCCTTATCAACCAATAGTATCGTATCGTGATAGTTTTTGAACACTTCATGTACTTGATACGGATATTTGATTCCGTATAAGTCAGAGCTGCCATCTGTTTCTTTGTGGTTTCCCCATTGCACTAAATCACCCTCAATACTTCTGCAAGCGCTTCCTGAGCCCAACCGGGCCAAAAAAGAAGCTTTTTTATTGAAAAAATCCTGGGTCGTTTCCGGCCTAAGTTTTTTTTCAATATCCATCAAACAAAGCGCCAAAGCTGACATGCCGCTTGCGGAAGAAGCAATTCCACTACTGTGCGGAAATGAATTTGAAGTTTCAATTGTAAAATGAAACTCTTTTATAAAAGGCACGTACTTCTCAACACGCTTGAAAAACGTATTGATTTTTGGTTTGAAATCCTCCTTTTCTTTACCCTCAAAAAACAATTCAAAGGAAAAACCCTCATCAAAATGGTCTCTTTTTTTAAAGGAAACTGATGTTGTGGTTGCACAAGCATCCAACGTAAAACTAATGGACGGGTTGGCTGGAATCTGATTTTCTTTCTTGCCCCAGTACTTGACCAGAGCAATGTTACTAGGAGATCGCCAAGTGGTTTTTCCTTCATCAATTAATACTGAATAGCGTTCAGGAATGAAATCATGCTCAATCATCGGGCAAAGATAAGTTTTTGTTTTGTGTCGAATTCTTAGCTAGGATTCATCGTGAGTCGGAATTTCAACTACTGCTCTGAACTCATCGCCAACAACTTGACCATTGTGTTATAATTTCTCGAAGTCGCTGCAACCTTTAATTTTCGCTCAATCAAATTGTTACTAAGTTTCGCCTTCCCAGCACCGATCGTGTAGTTTAAATAAACGCAATCATCAGCGACTACAAATAGTTCTCCTATAAATTCTTCCTTGCGGAATGCTGCTATCATTTCTGGCTTAGGGGTTTCTTTTAGGAGCGCAAAATAAATCCGTTTATTTTCGATATCAGCAGTTTCAGAAAATGGGTTATTGTCAAAAATGGATTTTAATTCGTCGTGCGTCTTAACCAAAACGGGAACATCGAAACCAAAAGTGTCGGCAATACCATTTTTAATCCTTTCGGCTATTTTATCGTTGTTACTTTCTTTACTTTTCAACACGACATTACCGCTCTGTATATAGGTTTCCACCTCATAGAAATTCATTTTTTCGAGCATTTCTCGTAATTCGATCATTTTTATTTTCCGATGGCCACTTACGTTAATACCTCTTAGCAACGCGATATATGTTTTCATGGACTGTTATTTATAATTCCATGAGCAGCGATGTAACCCCCCGTCCATGCGTTTTGAAAATTGAAACCACCGGTAATGGCATCCACGTTGATCACTTCTCCGGCAAAAAACAAATTAGGCAGCAATTTACTCTCAAATGTTTTGAAGTTAATTTCCTTTAGATTGACCCCACCTGCAGTCACGAATTCTTCTTTGAATGTGCTTTTGCCATCTACCTTAAACTCGCATTTGGTTAATTGCAATGCCAATTTTCGTAAAAGTTCCTTTGAAACATCCGCCCATGTCAAATCAGGTTCGATTCCCGAGGCGCTGACCAGATTCGTCCATAGTCTTCGTGGCAGATCGACCGCCTTGGTTCGAAGCACTGTTTTTTTTGATTCAACTTCCTTTATTTCCATCAGAAAATCAATTACGGACTCTTCATGATAATCAGGCAACCAATTGATTCGAATCGAAAATTTATAGTTTTTCTCATTAAGAACCTGTGCTCCCCAAGCGGATAGTCTCAAGATTGCAGGACCGCTCATGCCCCAATGCGTTATTAAAACAGGGCCTTCTTCGGTGAGTATGGCATCACCCTTTCTGGCACTAGCCAATTGAACGGTTATTTTGGGGTTTAAATTTGATTTTAGTACCGATACCCTAGCATGCGTGCTAACCCCTTGAATGCCCTTAATTCGGTTGTCTTTAATGTTAAAGGTAAAAAGAGACGGTATTGGGGCATCAATGGTATGACCGAGGTTTTGTAACAAGGCCCAGATTTTTGGATTGCTTCCCGTTGCCACCAATACCTTCTTTGTTTGATATGTTTTTTTTATAGAAGTAACCTCCCAAATAGATTGATTTCCCACTTTAATAGTCCGAATATCGGTTACGCTGCTGTGCTTGAGCAAGGTAATCCCCAAACGGTCCGCTTCACTCAAAAAACAATCGATTATGGTTTGGGAAGAATTGGAAATAGGAAACATTCTACCATCATCTTCTATTTTCAGGGCAACATCTCGTTCCTCAAAAAATTGCACCGTATCGCCACTACAATGGGTATGAAATGGCCCCAGCAATTCTTTCTTACCTCTTGGATAGTTTTTGACCAGTTCACCTGGATCAAACTCCGCATGTGTCACATTGCAGCGTCCACCTCCAGACACTTTTACCTTTGTGAGTACTTCCTTTCCCCGTTCAAGTATTGCAATATTCAGATTTCGATTTCCCTCGGCGATATGTATCGCAGCATAGAAACCGGCTGCACCTCCACCAATTATGAGTACATCGAACATTAACGGACTCTTTCAGGATAATTGGTGATAATACCGTCAACACCCAGTCGTTTCATAGCAATGATATCTTGGGGGTCGTTCACGGTCCAAGGGTAGATTTTGAATCCCGCTTCTTGGATGGCAAGGTTGTTCTGGGCGGTCAACCTCTTAAAATTAGGATTGATAGCCTCTGCATTCAATTCTTTTGCAATGGGAATGGCGTCAAGCGGATCAGCTTCCGTGAGAATCGCAATAGGAATATTTGGGTTCATCTTTCTCATTTCTCGAAGTTCATCCCATTTAAAGCTTGAAATAAGAAAATTATCAAGGGTCCACCCTCGCTCTTTGATATAATAATCCGTTATGAAATTCACCCGGTTTACTGTTCCTGCACCTTTGAGCTCAATATTTAAACGCACTTTGTTATCCACCAATTTTAGAACATCTTGTAAACGGGGAATCTTATGACCCCCGTCAAGTATGACTTGGCGTAAATCGTAAAATCTCCAATCTTCGATTTTTCCGCCCGCATTCGCCAAGCGATCTAGGGTTTCATCATGAAAGACCATAGTTTCTCCACTTGCAATATTGAATACATCTATCTCAATCATATCAACCCCAAGATCCAGTGCTTTTTGAATGGAAGCCAATGTATTTTCCGTCTCGTGGCCCATAGCTCCTCTATGACCGATTACCAATGGTTTTTTTTCTTCCATACAACTTGTAAGTATTAGTAATGAAACTAGTATCCCGAAAATTCTCATGAGCAACTATTTGATTTATTGGAGGGTTAAAGATACGATTGGCATCGGCAAATCAAAAAAATCAAACGTCTTTTAATACTTGCTCATTTGAAGTAATAAAATCGTAAGACACATCTAATCAAATAGATATGAATTTAAAAAACAAGATTTTTACCATTTTTTAATTACATTTATATCACTATCAACCAATAAAATCAAAATTATGTTGACCAAAACAAATTTAATTTCGACGATTGTTGCGGCAATATGGTCCATGATGGGAGGATTTCTATTATGGGGCGTTTTAGCTGAAAATTTCATGTCCGACCACATTGGTACGGCTACTGGAGTACTTAAAGAGAATCCTGATTTTGGCATTTTAGCTGTTGGCTGTCTCATTCAAGGTTTGGCATTTTCAACCATTTTTCGGAGTTGGGGTGCGGAAAAGTACAATACAATGGATGGGCTCAAATATGGCTTCTGGGTCGGTATTCTTGCAGGCCTAGGTAACAATATCATTGACTATGCTACCAGTAATATGCTTGATATGACCGGTGCATTGATCAATGGTTTGATCTATATCGTGTTCTTTTGTGTAATGGGTTTTTTAGTAGGATTGATTTACAACAAAGTAAAATAATATTTTACCTCACTCGAAAGGCTTCCTGATTATGGAAGCCTTTTTATTTTACTTTGAAAATGAAGGACTGCAATGGTTCAAGCGAAACCGAGATTTTACCTATACCATTTTCAACTACAAGTTTTTTCTTACTGCCATACAAGGCATCTTCAACACTGTGAATACCTTCATTCAACTCCCACTCTTTAATAATTTCTTCGGGAATCTTCAATTCAAAAACCCTGGAATCATTGGCTTCAAAGTTAGAAACAATAACTAATTTTTCAGAGGTGCTCCATCTCACATAGGAAAGAACTCTATGGTCGTAGCCCTGGGTTCTCTCCTTGTTAAAATAGTGGATGTCTTGATAATTGCCCATTAGAGCCTCGCTTGATATCGTGAAGTTCAAAAGACGTTTGTAAAAATCACGTAGCTTTTTCTTGTTTTCCGATAATTGACCACCATCATATTTTTTAGCATTGACCCACCGTTGGTGATGTGGCACTCCGATATAATCAAAAATGGAGGTCCGGCTCGGTTGCCCAAAACCTGCATTTTCAGCTCCCGGTTCGCCAACTTCCTGTCCGAAATAAATCATAGTGGGTGAAGTGGTCGAAGTGGCTGAAACCACCATTGCCGGCATACCTTTTAACGCATTACCCGCAAATTCAGGGCTTGCAATTCGTTGTTCATCATGATTCTCTAAGAAATGTAGCATATGATGTTCGACATCCTGAAGTCCTTCTAGAACTTTGGGTATATGGTCAGTCCACCCATGCCCTTGCATTATGTGCTTTAAACTATCATATAATTCTACTTTGTCGTAGAGATAGTCCATCTTTCCTTTATTGATGTAATCACGATATAAACTGGGTTGATAAACTTCGGCCAAAAGCAAAGCGTTTTCATTCTCCATTTTGATATGAGAGTTCATATAACTCCAAAACGCTACGGGTACCATTTCGGCCATGTCATACCGAAAACCATCAACACCCAATGCCAACCAGTAAAGTGCGATATCCTTGAATTTCACCCAAGAATCAGGAACGTCTTTCCCTTGCCAAAAGTCATAGTGTTTCTTATAATTTTCTTTATTGAACTTCTCAGGTAATTTTTCAAAATCATAGGTTCCGTCTGGTCGCACTCCATAATTTACTTTGATGGTTTCATACCAATCGTTCATGTTAGGTTGGGCATCTCGGGAGCCATTTCCTGTCCATTTAGCGGGAATTTCTGTAAATTTTCCGTCCGCCAATTCATGGTCTTTTCCTCCTAAGGGCAGGTATCCATTTTCCCAATTGGGCACCTTGAATTCTGAATTGGGTATATAATAAAAATTGTTATTTCGAGCATATTCCTTTGTCTGATCATCTGAAAAACCAAAGGGTTCTGATCCTTCCGGGGTAGATTTGCCCTCATAATTTCGGGCTACATGATTTGGCACAATATCTATCAAGACTTTTAGCCCTGCATCATGTGTACGAGCAATCAATTCCTTGAATTCCTCAAGTCGATTTTCAACATTGTCCGCCAAATCAGGATTTACATTATAATAGTCTTTAACCGCATAAGGCGAGCCAGCCCTACCTTTAACGATATCGGGATCGTCTTTTGAGATTCCATAGGCCGTATAATCGGTTATCAAGGCATGATGTGGCACTCCTGTGTACCAGATATGAGTAACTCCCAAATCTTTGATTTCTTGAAGTGCTTTTTCAGAAAAGTCAGAGAATTTACCTGTGCCGTTTTCTGCAAGCGTTCCCCAAGGTTTGTTTGTAGTGTTGGTATTTCCAAAAAGTCTTGGAAATACTTGGTAAATAACTTTTTTTTTATGCGCCTCGTTATGAGCTACTTTCATAGGTTTTGTGTCTTCTTTTTTTGGTTGACAGCTGAAAATGGTCATCACAAAAATCAGTGTGGCTATACGTACAATCATGTTGTCACTACAACTTCTTTATTAGGGTTAAGAACCACCCTTTTTCCATTAACTCGAATTGACATTTCTTCTTTCCCGTCCAACTCGAATTTGGCTTGATCATGGCTTACATTGATTTTCAGAATACGTTTCCTGAAATTCACCTTAAAAGAATATCTGTTCCATTGCTTCGGAATCTTTGGTGTGAACGACAACTTATCATCGACTATACGCATTCCGCCAAAACCTTCTACAATACTCATCCAAGTGCCCGCCATTGAGGTGATATGAAGACCTTCTTCAACTTCTTTGTTATAATCATCCAAATCCAAACGCGATGTTCTAAGGTAAAAAACATATGCCTGATCCATACGATTTAACTTTGCAGCTTGAATGCTATGCACACAGGGAGATAAAGACGATTCATGAACTGTAAAAGGTTCATAGAAGTCAAAATGCTTTTCTAACTCTTCGGTCGTAAAATGATCTTCAAAAAAATAAAATCCTTGCAGAACATCCGCTTGTTTAATGTAGGGGGAACGAAGAATACGGTCCCAACTCCACTTTTGATTAATGGGGCGTTCGGATTTTGGCAAATCAGCGACCGTAATTAATTCCTTATCTAAAAATCCATCTTGTTGTAGAAAGATTTCGTGCTCTTTGGAATATGGAAAGTACATATTGGATGCTACTTTCTTCCATTTCGATTTTTCGTTATCGGTCAATTTAGTTTTGCCAATAACTCTATCATAATCTTCCGTGTAACCATCTTTAACTTTTTGCAATTGCTCCAATGCATAATCGATACACCATTTTGCGAGGTAGTTCGTATACCAATTATTGTTTACATTGTTTTCGTATTCATTCGGACCTGTCACTCCAAGTATTACATATTTGTTTTTCTGTTCAGAGAGGGTAGCTCGTTGCTGCCAAAAACGAGCGATTCCGATGAGTACTTCCAAGCCCATTTCAGGTATGTACGAGTAATCTCCCGTAAATCGATAATAATTGTAAATGGCAAATGCAATTGCACCGTTTCTGTGGATTTCCTCAAAAGTAATTTCCCATTCGTTGTGGCATTCCTCTCCGTTCATGGTCACCATAGGGTACAGTGCCGCACCGTTTGAAAAGCCTAATTTTTCAGCATTTTCGATTGCCTTTTCAAGATGATTGTACCTATATTCCAACAAATTTCTTGCGACCACTTGGTCTTTAGTGGTCATGTAGAAAGGAATACAGTAGGCCTCGGTATCCCAATAAGTGCTGCCACCATATTTTTCACCTGTAAATCCTTTCGGACCAATATTCAATCGCGAATCTTTACCGGAGTAGGTCTGGTTCAATTGAAAAATATTGAACCGAATGCCTTGTTGCGCTTTGACATCGCCTTCAATAGTTATATCGCTCATCTCCCAAATTTTGGCCCATGCCTTTTTTTGCAATTCAAGTAACGAATCAAAACCTAAATCACTTGCTTCTTTTAAAGCCGATTTAGCAGCTAATACTAATTCTTCTTTTCTATGATTGGTGTCAACAACATAGCCGCCGAACTTGTGTATTTCTAGAGTTTCTCCCAGTTTTACTTCTTGTACGTACGAGTGGCCAATTGATAGTTCATCTTGTTTTACTTTTGGAAGATTTTTTGAAACTTCTTTTCCATTTAAAAATAATTTTGCCTCCATAAAGGTACAGGTCGCAAAATTGGTCTTCATAGTGTGGGCTTCAATAAAAGCCCGTTTTTCCTCGGAAGTTATTTTTGTAGTATTCCAAAATTTATCGTCCCAATTACTGTCTTCGTTGGTAATACCACTATCCAAATAAGGCAAGAAATTAATTTCGGCATCTGCGTCAATGGGGGTTATCACATATTTGATGGCACCGATCTCATCAACATCCAAGCTCAAGAAACGTATAACTCTTACTTCGATTTTAGAGTCGTTAGCAAGTGTAGCTACAAAATTCCGTGCATACCATCCCTCTTTCATATTCAATTCCCTACGGAAGTTTTCTATTTTTTTACATGAATTCAAGTCTAACGCTTCGCCATCAACGAATACATCGATACCGATCCAGTTTGGAGCATTCAAAACTTTTGCGAAATACTCGGGATACCCATTTTTCCACCAACCAACACGTGTTTTGTCGGGATAATAGACCCCCCCGATGTAGCTGCCCTGAAAAGTTTCTCCCGAATACCTTTCTTCAAAATTGGCCCGTTGGCCCATTGCACCATTCCCGATGCTAAAAAGGCTTTCTGATGATTTTACCCTGCCTTTGTCAAATCCTTCTTCGATAATGGACCAGTTGTTTGGTCTTATATATTCTTGGTTCATTAAAATCTCTTATTTATTATCATTTATCAATCCTACCAAAAACTTCACGTCCATTTCGGTAAAATCGTTGAAGTTATAATCTGCTTCTGAAAGTATTTTTGCATCTCCAATTCCAATACTGACCATTCCGGCGGCATTCGCCGCTTTAATGCCCGCTTGAGCATCTTCAAAAACAACACAATTTTGAGGGTTCACTCCGAGTTCTTCGGCCGCTATCAGAAAAACTTCCGGGTCAGGCTTTGCCTTGGTAACGTTATTCCCATCCACTATCACATCAAAATACGGCAATAGCTTTACCTTTTCCAAAATCGGTTTGGCATTTTTACTTGCCGAACCTAAGGCAATAGGAAGCTCTCTTTCTTTAAGGTATCGGAGTACTTTTGTCACATCTGGTAAAATTTCGGACTCATCCATCTTTTCGATATACTTTAAATAGTCTTCATTTTTTTCGATCATCCAAGTATCAAATTGTGCTTTGGTAGCTTCTACCCCACCAATATCCAATAAGATTTCAAGACATCTTTTTCTACTTACGCCCTTGAACAATTCATTTTGGTCATGGGTGAATTCAAAACCCAACTCATTGGCAAGATTTCTCCAGGCCAGATAATGGTATTTGGCGGTGTCTACAATAACTCCGTCTAGATCGAATATAAATCCGGTTTTGTTCATTCGTAATAATGTTGTGGATTAATTTTTCGTGGACTCCCTTTCAATAATGGTAGCCTTAATTGTTTCGGTTCGGAATGTTTCATTTTCGTCATCTTCAATTTCGGACTCCACCTTTTCGATAAGCATTTCAGCCGCGACTTCACCCATTCGCTCACCATGTTGTGCCACCGTAGTCAAGCTTGGCACAGAATACTTGGAAAGCAAGCCATCAGTAAATCCAATAATGGAAACCTCATCCGGAATCTTCATTCCTAATTTTTGAACTGCTCCTATGCAGTGTATGGCAAAAACTTCATTGACGCACAAAACTCCGTCTATATCATTTTCACTGAAGAAATGTTCAATTTTAGATTTTTCTATCTCTTGATAGGGAAGCGTTAAAACATAATTTTCTTCAAAGGTAATTCCGTTGTCCTTTAATGCAGCTTTATAGCCCTCCGCCCTTTTTTTGCTTACGTTGAAATAACTATCGGTAGTTACTAATGCTATTTTGCGTTTCCCTGAATCGATAAGCTTTTTAACGGCCTGATAAGCTATTTCTTTATCATTGATAATAACTTTGTCACATTCAATTTCATCGGTAACACGGTCGAACAAAACCAAGGGTATGCCCTGTTCTGTAACTTCCTTTAAATGGTTAAAATCGTTCTTTTGTTGTGTTTCTGCAGAAAGTGACATGATGAACCCATCGATACTCCCGTTTGCCAGCATTTCCATATTAATGACTTCTTTGTCGAAGGACTCGTCAGATACACAGATAATCACATTATAGCCTCTACTGTTTGCATATTTCTCGATGCCCCTGAAAACAGTAGTGAAAAAATGGTGTACGATGTCTGGAATGATTACCCCTATATTTCTGGTGCGCTTGTTCTTTAAACTTATGGCGATATTGTTCGGCCTGTAGTTATAAAGCTTGGCAAAGGCTTGAACCTTTTCTTTTGTATCCCTACTAATTTCCTCGCTGTTCTTCAGTGCTTTCGATACTGTAGAAATCGAAACTTCCAATTCTCGGGCAATATGTTTTAAGGTTATTTTTCTTTTCAAAATGAAATGCATTTAATTTCAAGAATACAATTAATGAAATTTACATTGAATAAAGGTAAAGAAAACCCCTTTGTTAACCTTTTAAGTAAATTACAACATTGAACTGTTAATGTTTTAATAAAAAGAAAAAGTGTATATTTGGCCGAAATTATCGATTCCCCACTTTCGTATATACTTTGATATGAATTTAATAATTTATTAGTAGGTATGTTATTATTGTCCTATTTTGAAAAAAGTTATTAACACGAAACCGTTTTCGTAGTTCTTTGAATCTCTCTAAAGACTTATTTTAACAACAATTTTACATATTTTTAACGCTTGAACTAAAATTAACTCAATTTAAATTAACATTTATGAAAATTACGCTACTAAAGAGCTTGTTGATTACCGGCGCATTTTTGTGCTTCGGTATGGTACAGGCACAGGAGGTAACAGGAACCGTATCCGACGCGAACGGCCCGTTACCAGGTGCTAGTGTTGTTGTAAAAGGAACAACCAACGGTACTCAGACCGATTTTGACGGTAACTATACCTTAGAGGTTGAAGGTGATGCCACCTTGGTATTTAGCTACATCGGCTATCTAACTAGGGAAGTCGCCGTCGATGGCCAAACCACCATCAACGTGACCATGCAAGAAGATGCGGAAGCTTTGGAAGAAGTGGTCGTCATTGGTTACGGTACAACAACAGTTAAAGACGCAACGGGATCTGTTGCCGCGGTAACTGCCGAAGACTTTAACGGTGGTGTAATCGCTTCGCCAGAACAGTTGATACAAGGTAAGACTGCCGGTGTCAACATTCAACAAACAAGTGGTGAGCCAGGTGCGGGTATCTCTATTAATATTAGGGGTTCTAACTCTGTACGTGCAAACAACAACCCATTGTTTGTGGTTGATGGGGTACCTCTGTCAGGGGAAAACACTTCGCCTTCTGGTAATGCAGGAAATGGTGGTGATACAGGCGCTAGAAACCCTTTGAATTTCTTAAATCCCGCGGACATTGAGAGCATTAGTGTATTGAAAGATGCTTCTGCAACTGCTATCTATGGTTCAAGAGGTGCGAACGGTGTTGTCATCATTACTACTAAAAGCGGTAAATCTTCGCAAGGCGGTGTTATAGAATTCTCATCAAGTGTGAGTGTTTCTAAACCAGCTAACGAGTACGACTTGCTAACTGCAGATGAATTCGTGCCAGCGGTATTTCAGTTCAACCCGAATGCGGATTTGGCAACAACTGATTTTGGAAATGACACGGACTGGCAAGATTTTATTACCAGAACAGCTGCCTCAACTAATAATAATATCTCCTACTCAAACAATTATGGCAAAGGTAATATTAGAGCTACCTTGGGTTACAGTAAACAATTCGGTGTTATTGAAAAAACAGATTTAGAGCGTATTACAGGCCGTGTGAATGCAAGACATCGCTTTTTTGATGATAAATTGACATTGGGTATTTCTGCAACCATCTCTAGAGTAAATGATGAAACCGCTCCTTTGGCCGGTGGCGCAGGATTTAGAGGTGATATTTTAGGTGCGGCCTATTCAGCAAACCCTACTTGGTCTACCTCACCTTCTTTCGCAGCCCAAGGTGGTCTTTTATCACCTGCAAACTATTTGGCGAATAGTCAAATTCGAACAAATACGGATAGGATTCTTTTAAATGGTACTGCTGCCTATAATATTACAGATGAGCTTACGGCCAACGTAACTCTTGGTTATGACAAGTCAGAAGGTGAGAACAACTCTATGATTTCTTCTGCCGTACGAAATATTGATGGAGTTCAAGATGTTGGTTTTGGAACCTATAATACTTTGGAACGGGAAAACAAGCTTTTAACAGCTACCTTGAACTATAAAAAGAGTTTTGAAAATTCTAATTTAGATGTTTTGGTAGGTTATGAATTCCAAGACTTTAAAACTACAAGTAGGAATGTTACCGCTCGTGGTTTCGGTACTACTGATTTGAACAAAATGGCTAGTGACTTACAAGAAACCACTAATGGGGCGCAAGCTAGCATTGGAGGTCCTTTCCAACAATTTTATTATGGAACCAATTTTAATTCCCTTCAAGTAAACCGTCTTTTACCAACAGTCGTTGCCGGGGATCAGGTAGCATTCGGATTTAGCCGAAAAGTTGACGCCTTGACAGCCGACCTCTTTGATAATACGGATGAAATACAGTCTTTTTTAGGAAGAATAAATTACTCCATAGCTAGCAAGTATTTATTTACAGCAACCGTAAGAGCTGACGGATCCTCCCGTTTTGGCCCTGATAACCAATACGGTATTTTCCCCTCTGGTGCATTTGCATGGCAATTGGGTGAGGAAAACTTTATCGGAGAAAGCGTTTCTACTTTAAAACTACGTTTGAGTGCAGGTGTTACAGGAAATCAAGATGGATTGGGCTATGGCAACTTCGTAGCAAGACAACGTTTTTCAGAACTTAATGATGATGATATCCAAAACGACCGGACGGTCAATGCCAACGGACTGGCCATTGTTGCCACGGACGTTCCAGATTTAAAATGGGAACCTACCTTGAACCTAAACGTTGGTCTTGATTTCGGGTTTGGTAATGATAGACTTTCAGGTAGTATTGATGTATATCAAAATACAACAAGTGACGTACTTATTAGAACTCCTCCCGCGGCACCAGCCGTTGATCCATTCCAGTTTGGTAATCTTGATGCAAAAATTGTCAATCAAGGTATCGAATTTGGAATAAACTACGATTGGATTCAAAAGGAAGATGTAAATTTCTCTACTTCTTTTAATATTTCCTATAACGAAAATGAAGTCCAAGATTTTGCAGGTATAATCGATACCGGGGCAATTAACGGTCAAGGATTATCAGGTGCCTTCGCACAACGCTTCGCAGCTGGCCAATCTTTGTTCTCATACTATATGGCTGAATTCACAGGTTTGGATTCTGCAGGTCAACCAACATTTGCCGATCAAAACGGTGATGGTGTTGGAGATGTTTTTCAAGACAAGGTATTTGTTGGAGAAGACGCATTACCTGATGTTACAACTGGCCTCTCTTTAAACCTAAGGGTTAAAAGATTTGATCTCGCCGCTTATTTTAATGGGCAGTTCGGTTTTTCAGTATATAACAATACCGCTAACGGATTGTTCACTTCAGGTTCGATTACCAATGCGAGAAATGTCACTACCGATTTGTTGACAAGTGGGGATGCACCAGGTGCTTCTGCCGATGTTTCAACTAGATATTTGGAAAAAGGTGATTTTGTACGATTTCAAAACGCAACCCTTGGCTATAATTGGCCTCTTAAAGGTGACGGATTGTTTAAAAGTCTACGTTTGTCAGTAACAGGCCAAAACTTGTTTTTGATAACGGACTATTCAGGACTTGATCCTGAAGTAGCGGTCAATACAGGTAATTTAAATAATTCCGAAATACCAAGTAGAGGTATTGATTGGTCAGCATTTCCAAATCCAAGAACGTTTACTTTTGGAATCAACGCATCATTTTAAACAAAAAAATTGTTACTCATGAAAAAAAATAATTTAAAATTTTATGCCTTCACACTCTTAATGAGTATAGGTTTTTTATCCTGTACAAATTTAGAGATTGAAGAAACCGATTCGATTATTACCGAAGGTTTTCAAGGATTAGCAGACACCGATTCTGCAATTGACGACCTATACAATAGAGTTCGAGGTCAGATGGAAAATCAGGGCAATCGTCACTCTTTTATGGAAGTTACCACCGATGCCGCCATCGTACCAACAAGAGGTACTGACTGGGGTGATAATGGCCAGTGGTCAAGTTTACATCAACACCTTTGGTCTCCTGAACATCCTTTCGTAATAGGAACATGGGATGAATGGAATGGAAATCAATTGATTGCTTCACAAATATTAGACTCTCGAAGTAGCCCAAGTGCTCAAAACGTTGGCGACGCTACATTTCTAAGAGCGTTAAGCATGTGGACAATTTTAGATTTTTACGGTCAAGTGCCATTTAGAGATGTTACATTGCCTTCCAGAGAACTACCAGAAATATTAACAGGTCAGGCAGCATTTGATTTCATCATGTCTGATGTGGAAACTGCAATCAGTAATTTGCCAACCATAGCAGCCGGTGGCGGAGAAGCTAACGGAAGAGCTGGAGTAGCAGCAGCAAAATTTCTTAAAGCCAAATTATTGCTAAACAAGCATATTTACATAGGTGGAAGTCCTGATTCTGGTGATATGGCCCAAGTTATTTCCTTGGTGGATGATATTGCTGGAGATGGTTATCAGCTGCAAGCGGGTTATTTTGATTTGTTCAGAGATACTGCGGACGATGAAACGATATGGTCATTGGCCTCTAGCGTTGGAAACGTTATATTCAATGGCCTTCACTACAATTCACTTTCTCAAGGTGGAGGTGGTTGGAACGGTTTCGCTACCCTAGCCGAATACTATGACTTGTTCGAGGGCGATCCCAATTCAAATAGAATGGAAGTTGATTTTACTCGTCTTGACGGTCAAGAAGAAAGACGTGGCGGTGTTCCGCCAATGGGCGATGGTGAACTAGAAGATTCTCAAGTTGGAAACGGTTTCTTAATTGGTCAGCAATATGCAGCAGATGGTACTCCACTGCAAGATAGAGCAGGAGCTCCGCTAACCTTTAAAAGGGACTTTTTAGATGGAGATGGGAATCCAAATATCATCAACAATGACGAGACAACCGGTATACGTGTTATCAAGTACAATCCTCGATACGGCGCATTTAATGGTCACAAAATCATTTTCAGATACGCAGATGCTCACTTAATGAAGGCAGAAGCTATGATGCGGAGTGGTGGAGACCCTACGGCAATGGTTAACGAACTTCGTGTTTTACGTGAAGCTTCTCCACTTGGTTCTGTTTCAGAGCAAGACCTTTTAGATGAAAGAGCTAGGGAATTGTTCGCCGAAGCTTGGAGAAGAAATGATTTAATTCGTTTTGGTCAATATACAAGGGATTGGTTGTTCAAAGCTCCTGGGTCGGTTAACAATGACAAGTATTTATTGTTCCCTATTCCTTCGGCACAACTATTGGCGAATCCTGGTTTGGTTCAAAACCCAGGTTACTAAAATTGTAAATTTAAGTGTTTAAAAAAGCCCTGATGGTTCAACCGTCAGGGCTTTTTTTATTTCTTGCTTGTTACCCAATACAAAAAGCAATATCTTTCTTTCCCAAAATATGCTCAGCCTATGTATTCTATTGGTTTTGATATTGGGAGTTCTTCCATTAAAGCGGCACTTGTTGATAGCGAATCAGGTAAGAAGATCGCACTGGTGAGTGAGCCTTCTACTGAAATGGAAATGATCGCCATCAATAACGGTTGGGCGGAACAAAATCCTGACGACTGGTGGAAACATATCTGCACCGCTACCAAAAGATTGATTTCAGAAAACAAAATTCAAGCCTCCTCGATAACAGGAATAGGCATTTCATATCAAATGCATGGCTTGGTATTAGTAGATAACAATGGCAAACCATTGCGGAATTCCATAATATGGTGTGACAGCCGTGCTGTCGAAATAGGTCAGACAGCTTTCGATGCGTTAGGAAACGAAAAATGTTCTGAACAGCTTTTAAATTCCCCCGCCAATTTTACGGCATCTAAGTTAAAATGGGTTGCTGACAATGAGCCGGATATCTTTAGACGTATCTATAAATTCATGTTGCCCGGCGACTACATTGCTTATAAACTTAGTGATACCATCTGCTCTACGATTTCCGGCCTTTCAGAAGGTATCTTCTGGGATTTCAAGAAAAACGCTATTGCTGATTGGCTTTTAGAATACTATGGTATTGAAACAAAGCTAATTCCAGAAATTAAGGATACGTTCTCGGTACAAGGAAAAGTATCAGCGACTGGCGCATCGGAATCAGGCTTAGCAGAAGGAACTCCTATTTTATACCGTGCAGGCGACCAACCCAATAATGCTCTTTCATTGAATGTTTTCGAGCCTGGTGAAGTAGCCGCAACGGGTGGCACATCTGGCGTGATATATGCAATTACCGAAAGCTTGTCCAGTGAAGAAAGTACGAGAGTCAATAACTTTGCCCATGCCAATTACGATAGTACAACTATCAGGATCGGAAAGCTCTTATGTATTAACGGGGCAGGAATTCAATATCGTTGGTTGATGAATAATCTTGACGTCAACGATTATGAAGAAATGAATACCTTGGCGGCATCCGTACCCATTGGTTCAGATGGCGTACTGATTCACCCCTTTGGAAATGGAGCAGAACGCATGTTGAATAACAAGACCTTAGGAACTCGGATGTCCGACATCAATTTAAATAACCACACCAAAGCCCATCTTTGTCGAGCAGCTTTGGAAGGTATTGCATTTTCATTCGTTTATGGAATGGAAATCATGACCTCCGATGGTATTGATCCTACGGTCATTAGGGCAGGAAATGATAATCTTTTCCGTTCGGAAATCTTTTCGAATACCATTTCTACATTAATCGGTCAAGAAATCGAAATCTATAATACTACTGGAGCGATTGGTGCTGCACGAGCATGCCAATTGCACAAAGGAGATTTTGAGGCTTTCGGAAAACAAATTACCGAACATGATTATGTGATGAGTTTTAAGCCTTCATTAGAGAAGGAAGTTTATAAGAGCGCTTATCAAAAATGGAAACATGAATTGGAACAACTTTTAAAAAACAACTAATATGGCACTCATAGGAGACAAAGAATATTTTAAGGGAATTGGCGAAATCAAATTTGAGGGAAAAGATTCCGATAATCCGTTAGCGTTCAAATGGTACAACCCTGAACAAGTGGTTGCGGGCAAGACAATGCGCGAGCATTTCAAGTATGCCATTGCCTACTGGCATACTTTCTGTGGACAAGGAGCTGATCCGTTTGGGCCGGGCACACAGAATTTTCCTTGGGATCAGCCAAGTGACGCCATTGATGCGGCGAAGGCAAAAGCAGATGCTGCATTTGAATTCATTACTAAAATGGGCTTTGACTATTTCTGTTTCCATGATTATGATTTAATTCAAGAAGCATCTTCATTTTCAGAATCAGAAAAAAGACTTGCAACTATTGTCGATTACATCAAAGACAAGAAAGCTGAATCAGGAGTGAAATTGTTATGGGGTACGGCAAATTGCTTCTCCAATCCGAGATATATGAACGGAGCATCCACCAATCCTGATTTCAACGTTCTGGCAAGAGCTGGTGGACAAATAAAGCTGGCCTTGGATGCCACCATGGAACTCAACGGTGAAAACTATGTCTTCTGGGGAGGGCGCGAAGGGTATATGTCACTTCTCAACACCGATATGAAGCGTGAATTAGACCACATGGGAAGGTTTTTGGGAATGGCCCGTGACTATGCAAGAAGTCAAGGCTTCAAGGGCAACTTCTTCATTGAACCAAAACCTATGGAGCCCATGAAGCATCAATATGATTTCGATTGTGCTACCGTGGTCGGATTTTTACACCAATACGGTTTACAAGATGATTTCAAATTGAATATAGAAGTCAACCATGCCACTTTGGCGAGTCATACTATGCAACATGAATTAGAGGTCGCTGCAGCTCATGGCATGTTAGGAAGTGTTGACGCGAACCGAGGCGACTATCAAAATGGATGGGACACCGATCAGTTTCCAAATAACATTACAGAAGTTACCGAAGCGATGTTGGTATTCTTAAAAGCTGGCGGATTGCAAGGTGGAGGTATCAATTTCGACGCCAAAATCAGAAGGAATTCTACTGACATGGATGATGTATTCCATGCTCATATCGGTGGTGCCGATACCTTTGCCAGAGCACTATTGGTTGCCGACAAGATTATTTCTTCGTCATCCTATGACCAATTACGTCAGAAACGATATAGTTCATTCGACACAGGTAAAGGCAAGGATTTTGAAAATGGAAAACTAGATTTTAAGAACCTTTATGACATCGCCAAAGAGAATGGTGAGCTTGAACTGCAAAGTGGTAAACAAGAATTGTTTGAGAATATCATCAACCAGTATATATAAGAAATGAAATTGCAGATATTTTAATTTGCCTGAAATTTCATTGAAAATCCAGATTGGCTATCTAATCTGGATTTTTTTGTACGTTAAAAAAAAAGAGGATTATAGCTTTATTGCTCAAAAACAGCTATTTTGGTAGACGATACAAACCAACATAACAACAATAACCAACCAATACAATATGACTTCAGGATTCGGCTTTTGGGACTACGCTATTTTTATAGCTTATGCCCTATTAATTTTAGGAGTAGGACTTTGGGTCTCTCGTGATAAAAAAGGACATCAAAAAAATGCAGAAGACTATTTTTTAGCGAGCAAATCGCTGCCTTGGTGGGCAATCGGTGCATCTTTGATTGCAGCTAACATATCTGCTGAACAGTTTATCGGAATGTCAGGGTCGGGTTTTGCTTCAGGATTGGCAATAGCCTCCTATGAATGGATGGCCGCCCTTACGCTATTAATTGTCGGTAAATATTTCCTTCCCATATTTATTGAAAAGGGCTTATATACAATCCCAGAATTTGTCGAAAAAAGATATTCTACCAATCTTAAAACCATCTTAGCTGTCTTTTGGATTGCCCTATACGTCTTCGTGAACCTCGCAACTGTTCTTTATTTAGGCTCTTTAGCGTTGGAAACTATTATGGGAATACCAATGATATACGGAGTAATTGGTTTGGCACTGTTTGCTGCTGCATATTCTCTTTACGGAGGACTTTCTGCTGTGGCATGGACGGATGTAATTCAGGTGGTCTTCTTGGTTCTCGGTGGCTTAGCGACGACATATTTAGCCTTGAATACGGTCTCCGATGGAGGCGGTTTTGTTGCAGGACTGAAGACAGTTTACGAAGCAGCTCCAGATCGTTTTGCCATGATATTGGATGAATCCAATCCAGAATACAAAAATTTGCCTGGTATTGCCGTTTTAGTTGGGGGAATGTGGGTTGCGAATCTATACTACTGGGGCTTCAACCAATACATCATTCAAAGAACACTAGCAGCCAAATCATTGAAAGAAGCTCAAAAAGGTATTCTTTTGGCAGCATGCCTGAAGATGGTAATTCCTTTAATCGTTGTTATTCCTGGAATCGCAGCTTACGTTATGGTCAATGATCCCGAGATTATGGCAAGACTTGGGGAGGCTGGTATGCAGAATATTCCATCCGTTGGCCAAGCGGATAAAGCATATCCGTGGTTGCTACAATTTTTACCAACGGGACTTAAGGGGGTAGCATTTGCCGCCTTGGCAGCAGCCATAGTGTCTTCGTTGGCATCGATGTTAAACTCAACATCGACGATTTTCACCATGGATATCTATAGACAATACATCAATACAAACGCAAGCGATAAAGCCACAGTGAACACTGGAAGAATTTCGGCAGGTATAGCTCTTATAATAGCCTGTATCATGGCGCCGTTATTAGGAGGTATAGACCAGGCTTTTCAATTTATTCAAGAATATACAGGAGTGGTCAGTCCGGGTATTTTAGCTGTATTCCTTTTAGGTTTATTTTGGAAAAAGACAACAAACAAAGCTGCTATTATCGGTGCTTTGGCGTCTATTCCAATTGCGATGTACTTTAAGATCGCTCCAAAGGGATGGTCTTCAAACCCTATCTTCATTGACACGCCGTTCATGCATCAAATGGGTATTACCCTTTTACTTACAATGGTCGTTATAATCATTGCCAGCTTGATGGAGAACAAGGGTGCAGAAGACGAAAAGGGCATTGAGCTAACTAGAGGCGTTTTTAAAACCAGTCCGGTATTCAATATTGGTGCTTTTGCCGTGATGCTGGTATTGGTTGCGTTATATGCTATGTTCTGGAACTAAAAGAGTACTCCGCGAAAAATAAGAAGGGGCCGAAACGGCCCCTTTTTTTATACATTAAGTTTATTTATTTGCGTCGCTTAAAATTCCCTATAGGTACCTTCCAAATATTGATTGGCCTCTTCCTCAGCGAATTTTGCATTGACACTGTCCCAGTGTAACGTCTGATTCGGAAAACGGCCTGCAATGACCCCTAAAAGTATGGTTTCCGTCAGCCGCGAAGCATATGAAAATGGAGCAGAGCATTCGGCTTTTCCCAAACAGGCATCCACAAATTGATGGTAGTGCTTCTTGCTTTCGGATTCGTAATCCCGAACAGGACCGCCCAAACCAAATTGTTCGACATCTATATCCTTGTACTCTCCATCGACAATCAATTGCGGAAGTTTTTGAAAATGAGGCAAATACAATCGGCCCTTTTCTCCAACGAAAACAGCCCCTTGATCGTGTAAAGGTTCGTTACCAGGTAAAATCAAATCATCGTGATTGTCAGGGGCACAAGGCCCATCATACCAAACCCATTTAAAATCTTCGGTCGTATACTCGGTTCCTGGAAACTCATAGGTAACCATATTGTTCTCTGGATAGCCAAAACCCGTCGGGTTCCTGCAATTATTTTTGATGGTTTTAGGAACATCAAGTGCTAGTGCGTTATAGGGCGTATCAAAAATATGAACTCCCATATCACCTAACGTTCCACATCCATAATCCATCAATTTTCTCCAGTTTCCTGGATGGTAAATACCTTCCTTAAACGGTCGCTCCTTAGAAGTACCCAACCAGAGGTTCCAATCCAATGATTCTGGCACGGTATCCTCACCATCAGGGGCAGGACCGTCAAAACCCCAATTTTTGGGTGACCAAGCCCTTACTGTACTGACTTTGCCAATGATACCCGATTGAATCAACAAAGTGGCCAGTTTATAATCGTAGAAGGAATGCACCTGAATACCCATTTGGGTAATCAGACCTTTCTCCTCGGCGAGCTTCTTCATAGCTCGAGATTCAGAAACGTAGTGGGTCAATGGCTTTTGGCAATATACAGGTTTACCCATGTTCATAGCCGCCATTGAAGCTGGAGCATGGGTATGGTCGGGCGTGGAAACAATAACCGCATCGATTTCCGTTCCAATTTCATCAAGCATTTTACGATAATCGGAAAATAGTTTTGCTTTGGGATGAAGCTTTGAAGCAGCTGCAAGATTGTTCGAATCCACATCGCACAATGCAGTCACTTCTACCTTGGCATGTGACGAAATTGCCTTTAAATCTTCGCCACCCATATTGCCCACGCCAATATGTGCGGTTCTTAATTTTCCATCTTTGGCTAATGCCCAAACCGATGCCGGCAACAAACTTGTTGAGGCCAAGGCAGCAGTGCTTTTTACAAAATTTCTTCTTTTCATTACTGTTGGTATTTGATATTTTTTCCGAAGTAAAGCCAGTGAGGTCTAAACCGAATTACAATTTTTTGATTTTTATATTCTTGAACCATAGCGGACTGTCATGGTCTTGAAGTCCAATATATCCTGACTTATATTTCCCGTAATCAGGAAAATCTTTCCATTTGCCCTTGTTCTTTCTTTCATACCAATCATCGGACCAAGGAACAAAAGATAGTACTTTTTTGCCATTGAGCCAGTGTTCTACTTTTTCGGGTGTGAAGATAATTCGAGTGGTATTCCATTCCCCTGCGGGCTTAACCGTTTTCCGCTCCGGGTCGGCCACATGCATCGCATAATCCGCACCGGTCTTTTGCCATTCTTCCAACTTTGCGTTGTTGATTTCTTCCCATTTTAAATCATCCAACAATTGATATTCAGGGCTTACTTCCGGCGGACTATTGTATCCTTCTTTCAAGTGATACAAAACCCCACTATTTCCTCCTTCCGGGATTTTCCATTCTAAATACAATTCGAAATTATCGAATTCATCTGCGCCATAGATAATGTCTTTCCCTCCTTTTTTTTCGGCTTCAACCCTTTTTTCGGTATCGAAAGTTAAAGCTCCGTCTTTAATGACCCACTGAACAGGTAATTTATCTCCATTGTATGCCCGCCATCCATCGGTACTTGTACCGTTAAACAAATAAATCCAATCATCGGCCTCCGCAACTTCATCCAAAACTTCATCAGCATTTGCCTCATCTATTTTTTTAGTTTCATTCTTGCAAGAAAAGACCATTGCAATTACTCCTATAATTAGGTATAATTTTCTCATCGTACTGGTTTAACTGATAATTTCCAATGGTTCTGTGTCTTTCCAATTTCCTCTGGTAAAATCAGGAAAAGGTTGGGGTGCGCCACCGCTGGCCACTGACCGTTCACTTAAAGGGCTAACAGCGCTCCAAAAACAACCTTCATAGACATTTTGATCCAATGGAAGTCCTTTCTGGAGACACTCCACTATTCGATACATCATCATGCCATCCATTCCACCGTGCCCCGTATTCTTGGTAGCATCGTTCAGTCTTTTGTAAAGTGGATGGTCGTATTTTTCGTATAAAACCTGCAATTGATCACCTTGAACCCAGCTATGATGATCTTTTGTTACTCCTTCGACTCCCCCTTCTAAGGCAACTCGGGTTGGAAATCCTGCCAAAGCTCCTTTCGTACCTTGAATTAAATTTAAACGCGAATAAGGCCTAGGGCTTGTCTCATCCCATTGGACCATTACTGTTTTTCCCATTACGGTTTTAATAATGCTTGTATTCATATCGCCACCTTTATAATTCAATTTATTCCACTTGTGATCCGCCGAATAATTCTTTTCAGCATATAGTTGACGGCCCATGGCTGATGAGGAAAATGAAACAAGACTAGCAAAAGTATCCTCTTTTCTACCTAAATTCATGTACTGGGCGACTGGTCCAAGACCATGAGTGGGATAGAGATTACCATTTCTATCTGCATAATGATGTGTTCGCCAGGATCCCGTTCCTCTTTCCTGCTCTTCCATTTGAAAGCGCAGTTCATGGATATAGGCAGCCTCGGCATGTAGGGGCTCACCAATCACTCCTTGTCTACACATATTGAGAAACATCAATTCATCTCGGCTATAATTCACGTTCTCCATCATCATACAATGCTTCCCCGTTGTTTCGGAAGTATCGATAATATCCCACATTTCTCCCAAGGTCAATGCAATGGGCACCTCGACAAAAGCATGTGCTCCTTTTTTCATGGCCTCAATCGCCATAGGTGCATGGTTTTTCCAGTTGGTAGCAATAAAAACCACATCTGGTTTTACCTCATCGAGCATTGTACGCCACTTGTTTTCGTCACCATGGTATACCTTGATTTTCTTATGTCGTTCTCCTTTGCCTATGATTTTGGCCTCATTTGCCCAGTTTGTGGCTAAATCTTCATACAAGTCACTAACTGCAACGACTTCAGTACCCTGTAAGCTTGCGAAAAATTTCAGGTGGCCAGGACCTCTTGCCCCAACTCCTATAAAAGCGGCGCGGACTGTTTCTAATTTTGGTGCCGCAAAGTCACCCATATACTTTCCTAAAAGGGGTCTTTCTGGTGGGGCTTCCTTACCTTTTATCAATAGTGGTGCAGCCGCAAATGCAGCTGCTGACAAGGATGTTTTTTTGATGAAATTCCTTCTATCCAGATTTTTCATAAGATGGTTTTAGTTCGTGTCGTAATTGTATATTCCAACGGAGAGTTCCAAATGACACTTTGACCTCGTTTCCTGAATCTTTCAGGAGATTTTATCCTTTAAATATATCGGATAATTTTCAAAAAAGTAGGCCATTGTCAAAATAAAAGGATAATCGGTCAATCTACCTCAAAAAACACATGAAAAATATGGCTTCTTTAAAGAAATATTAACCTGTGCCAACTTCGTTCTTCCCCTAAGAATATGTATCTTGCGCCACCTATTTGAGGACGGGACTTCAGGTTAATTTTGGCGATGCCAATTGAAGGTTCTGGAATTACAATAATTTTCCGATATAGTGATGAAAATGTGTTTTATGATGATCGATGCGTTGAGAAAAAAAACAGGCCTATTAGTATTACTTGTTTTGGTTCTATCATGTAATTCAAAAGAGGAGAAGATTCAAGTAAATGAGGAAAAACTAGCTACACTTTTCTCACTTTTACCTTCAGAAAAAACCGGAGTCGATTTCATTAACAAAGTTACCAATCAAAAGGATTTTAATATTTTCAAATATCGCAATTTTTACAACGGTGGCGGAGTTGCTATAGGTGACGTTAACAATGACGGACTTGCAGATATCTATCTCACTGGAAACATGGTACCCAATAAATTATACCTTAACAAAGGCGATCTTACTTTTGAGGATATTTCGGAAAAAGCCGGAGTTGAGGGTAACAAACCCTGGTCTACAGGAGTATGTATGGTAGATATCAATGCAGACGGGCTGTTGGACATATATGTTAGCAATGCAGGTAATATGGAGGGGAACAATCATGATAATGACCTCTACATCAATAATGGTGATCTTACTTTCACAGAACATGCAGAAGAATACAACCTTGCTAAAACAGGATTTTCTACCCATGCCGCTTTCTTTGATTATGATAAAGATGGTGATCTGGATGCCTATATCCTGAACAATAGTAATATTCCTGTTACCAGCTTGGGCTATGCAGAACAACGGGAAGTTCGAGCTCAAGATTGGGAAGGTGTTCCGGATATTTTTAAAGGGGTAGGTGATATGTTGTTGCGCAATGATAATAGAAATTTTGTAGATGTCAGCGAAGAAGCTGGAATCTACGGAAGTCTTATTGGTTTCGGATTAGGGGTCATGGTAACCGATATCAATAAAGATCTTTATCCCGATATCTATGTTTCAAACGATTTTTACGAGCGAGATTATCTGTACATCAATAACCAAGATGGCACCTTCAGTGAAGAAATCAAAAAATGGACATCACACCTGTCACTCTCCGCAATGGGTATTGACATGGCTGACATCAACAACGATGGCCATACCGAAATTTTTATTACGGATATGTTGCCCGAGGAAGACCGCCGTGTAAAGGCTGTTATGGAATTCGAGGGATATGACGTTTTTCGATTAAAGCAAAGTAAAGATTTCTATCAACAGTATATTCAAAATACCCTGCAACTCAACAACGGAAATGGCACTTTTTCCGAAGTAGCATATTTTAGTGGTGTCGATGCGACGGATTGGAGCTGGGCAGGCCTGCTCTTCGATATGGATAATGACGGCTTACGCGATATTTACATTACCAATGGTATCAATCATGATTTGACCGATTTGGACTTTGTGGATTTTTTCGCCAATGAAATTATACAAGATATGGCGTTGACAGGTAAAAAAGCCTCTATCGATTCTATCATTAGCAAAATGCCGATTCGTCCTCAAACCAACTATGCTTATCGCAACAATGGCGATATCACTTTCGACAATGCCAATAAAGATTGGGGGTTTGATTTGGAAACCATGTCAAATGGGGCAGCTTATGCCGATCTTGACAATGACGGAGACTTGGATTTAGTAGTCAACAATGTAAATACCGAGACTTTTATATACGAAAACCATACCGATGAAAAGACCGATCACAATTTTATAAAATTAAGTTTTGACGGATCTGATAAAAATCCGTTTGCAATCGGGACCACGGCCCTACTCTACTATGAGGACAATATCGTCTTGCAAGAACTGATTCCATTTCGTGGTTTTCAGTCTTCGATGGATTACAACATGACCATTGGGTTAGGAAATGCTAAGACTATAGACTCCATTCGAATCATTTGGCCAAACGACCGAACCCAAAAATTGGAACAAGTTGCCGCTAACCAAACACTGGTTTTCAAACAAGTTGAGGCAACTGCGGTTTATGCACTTCCAAAAGAAAATAAAGTTACGCCTTTATTAAAAGAGCTGCCGAACAATCAACTTCTTGCCCATTCAGAGAATACATACAATGACTTTGATAATGAAGGCCTGATTTACAAATTACTCTCACAAGAAGGTCCTTCGTTGGCAACTGGCGATGTTAATGGCGATGGAAATGAGGATGTATTTATCGGTGGTGCCAAAAATCAGCCAGGCACACTGTATCTTCATTCCGGCAATGGAAAAATCAAGATTCGAAAACAAGGCACATTTGAGACGGATGCAATCTATGAAGATACCGCTGCAGCGTTTTTCGACGCGGACAACGACGGTGATTTGGATTTAATTGTTGGTTCTGGAGGAAATGAAATCGGTGACCAAAGAAACAATATCAACCGCCTCTATTTAAATAATGGCAATGGAGGTTTTACCAAATCACCCGAACAATTACCATCCACGCTTAAGAATGTTTCGACTATCTCACCCAATGATTTTGACGGTGATGGTGACATCGACCTTTTCGTAGGTTCTCGAAGTGTTGCTGGAACTTATGGTGTTGACCCTGAGCATTTGTTCTTGATCAACAATGGCGACGGTAGCTTTGAAAACGCTACCGAAAGAATTGTTTACCATATCAAAGATGCAGGAATGATTACCGGTTCGCTTTGGGCGGATATGGACGGTGACCAAAAACAAGATTTGGTGACTGTATCCGAATGGGGAATACCTAATGTTTATAAAAACACCGGGCGTCGATTGGCTAAAATACCAACTTCCTTAGATAGTCTGAATGGATGGTGGAATACGGTAGAAGCAGCCGATTTAGACAAAGACGGAGATTTAGATCTTGTTTTGGGTAATCAAGGTGCAAACCTTCACTATAAGCCTTCTGAGCAAAATCCTATGAAAATGTGGATTAATGACTTTGACAATAATGGTACCATTGAGCAAATCGTGACCATGAGCGAAAATGGTAAAGACTACCCTATTCACCAAAAGAAAGAGCTTACCGAACAAATGGTAAAATTGAAAAAGGAAAACTTGAAAGCTTCAGAGTATGCCAAAAAAACGGTGGGCGAGCTTTTTTCGAAAGAAATTTTTGAAAATTCCATTGTTAAAGAAGCTGCCATTTCAGAATCGGTTATTGCAATCAACGAAGGCGGAGGCAAATTCACGATTAAAAAATTACCGAGCAGGGTGCAACTTTCTTGTATCTGTGGTATCGCATGTACAGACGTCAACAATGATGGACATCTTGATTTAGTAATGGGCGGCAACAATTTCGAGTTCAAACCTCAGTATTCGCGACTGGACGCAAATTATGGAAACGTTCTCTTAGGTGATGGCAAAATGGGTTTTGAATGGCAGAACTACTCGAAAAGTGGATTCTTCATTCGCGATGAAATCAAACATCTCAAAGAGTTTAAAGACGCCAAAGGCAACCGTTTTCTGATTGCTGCAATCAACGACACCAAACCAAAGATCTACGCTCTAGATGAATAAAATCATTTTCAGTATTATTACGGTTTTAGTACTAATGGGGTGTGGTGAAAAAGGAGGGACTCTTTTCTACAATCCCGATTCAGAGGAGACTGGTATTACATTTACGAATACACTGACACCAACTGAAGATGTCAATATTCTTGATTATCTCTATTTCTATAATGGCGGAGGAGTTGCCGTTGGTGATATCAACGGAGACGAACTACCCGATATTTTCTTTTCAGGTAATCAGGTAAAGAACAAATTATATCTTAACCAAGGCAATCTCAAATTCGAAGATATCACCGAAATATCTGGCGTAGCGGGTAATAGTGCTTGGAATACAGGCGCCATCATGGGCGACGTAAATGGTGATGGCCTTTTGGACATCTACGTTTGCGCGGTGGTCGGAATTAACGGCCTGAATGGTTATAACGAGCTGTTTATCAACAATGGTGATTCGACCTTTACTGAAAGTGCAGCCCAATACGGTCTTGATTTTGATTCTTACAGTTCTTCGGCCGCTTTTTTAGATTTTGATTTGGACGGTGACCTAGACATGTATTTACTAAATCACGCGGTTCACACTCAAGAATCTTATGGCACGGTCGAAGTCCGAAAAAAGCGAAATTACCAGACAGGTGATAAGCTCTTAAGAAATGACGATGGGAAGTTTGTTGATGTCAGCGAAGCCGCTGGTATTTACGGTGGTGTGAACGGTTATGGACTGGGCATAGCGATTTCCGACTTCAACCAAGATGGCTATCCTGATATATTCGTGGGCAACGACTTTCACGAAGACGATTACTATTACCTAAATAATGGTGATGGCACCTTCACAGAAAGTTTAAAAGACTATTTCGGTCATACCTCTAAATTTTCCATGGGAAATGATGTTGCCGATATCAACCATGATGGATGGCCGGACATCCTCAGTTTAGATATGCTACCAGAAGATGAACGGGTCTTGAAATCATCCGAAGGTGATAATGATTTTCAAACCCAACGGCTTCGCACGGAACAATTTGGATATCACTATCAATATTCTAGAAACATGCTCTTTATCAACCAACCGGATGCACCATATTCCGAAACCGCCCTGCTCAGTGGTATCGCGGCAACAGACTGGAGTTGGAGCGCCCTTTTCGCAGATTACGACCAAGATGGAGAACAGGATATTTTTATCTCAAACGGAATTACCAAACGACCGAATGACCTCGATTACATCAATTTTGTTTCAAGTGAGCAGATAAAGAGCAAAATAAATAGCACCAAATTAGTCGATGAAAAAGCGCTCGATATGATGCCATCGGGGGCGGTAGCCAATGCTGTGTTTAAAGGGATGGAAAACTTACGATTTCAAGATGTTTCCAAGGAATGGATTAGCAATGACACCCTGATTTCAGGAGCAACAGCCATGGCAGATTTAGACCTTGATGGGGATGTTGATTTAATCACCAATAATAGTGACCGTCCAGCGACCTTGTATATCAATAAAACGAATGGCCAATCAAACTATCTAAAAATCAGATTGAAATTTAAGGACAAAAACCCCTATGGTCTAGGAACCAAAGTGTTTTCATACCACGACGGAAAATTACAATATAAAGAATTGTATACCGCGCGAGGTTTTCAGGCCTCCTCCGAACCAATGATTCATTTTGGATATGGGGCAAAAGAGCGTATTGATTCGTTAAGAATTGTTTGGCCTGATAAATCGTATCAAACGATTACAAATGTTCCAGTGAACCAAACTGTGATTGTTTCTCCCAGAGACACTAAGCCTTTTAACTATGCTGCCCTCCGACCGAGAAGAACCGTTATTTTTGAAAAAGTTGAAGATAATCTGGGCCTAGATTTTATCCACCAAGAAGACCGCTACACTGATTTCAATCGTCAAAAATTGATTCCCTATCAGATCGGAGACCGTGGACCAGCCACAGCTTTGGGTGATTTAAATGGGGATGGAAAAACCGATGTTTTCTTTGGAGGTTCAAAATATATTTCTTCTCAAATATTTTTACAGCATGATTCTTCATTTATTAAAAGCTCAATTCCAGAGATAGAAAAAGATTCCATTAAGGAAGATGTAGCCGCCGTTATTGCCGATTTCAATTCCGATGGAAAAACTGATGTATTGTTGGGGTCCGGTGGTGCAGACTTCTTTGGTCAAATGAAACCTCTTTTAGATAGTTACTATTCACAAACTGATAGCATTTTTGAATCTCGCGACCTCCCGGAGTACTTTGAGAACGCTTCTGTCATCAAACCTTTTGATTTTGATGAAGATGGAGATTTGGATGTTTTTATAGGAAATCAGGCGACTACAAATGACTTTGGTAAGACCCCAAATTCGTATCTACTTGAAAATGAAAATGGCAATTTTGAAGTAGTCCAGAATGAATCGCTTCAAAAATCCGGAATGGTTACAGATGCACTCTGGACAGATTTTGACAATGATAATAGTACGGATCTTATTGTTATAGGAGAATGGATGCAACCTAAGTTTTTTAAGAACGAGAATGGGGAGTTTAGAGAGGTTCAGCTACTTGAAGATGTGTTAAATGGATTATGGCAAAGTATCGCACAGTTTGATATAGATGCTGATGGAGATTTGGACTATGTACTTGGAAATTGGGGAACCAATAGCAAATTCAAGGCTACTCAAAGTTCACCAATGAAAATGTACTATTCGGATTTTGACAATAACCAAAGCACCGAGACCATAGTTACAACTTTCAAAAATGGAAAATACTATCCCTTGGAAGATTTAGAAGGGCTCGCCGCTCAAATGGTTTCGTTACGCAAAAAATTCAATACGTACAAAGACTTTGCAGGAAAGCCAATAAATGAGATTTTTGAGAAAGAAGTGCTTGACCAAGCTAAAATTTTAGAAGTTCACGAACTCCGCTCAGGCTATCTGGAAAACAATGATGGTCGCTTTGTTTTTATACCCTTTCAAGCGGAATTACAAGTAGCGCCGATAATGGCACTATTGACATATGATTTCGACGGAGACAATAAGTTTGAGCTACTCGCCGCTGGAAACTATTTCGGCGTAAAACCCTTCCATGGCAGATTTGGATCGTTCTCAGGGGCTATGATAAAAGATAAAAATAATGTAGTTTTGGGTTACGAAATCGGTTTAGATTTTGCCAATAAATCCGCTCGAAATTTAGATATAATAACCCTCCACGAACAACCATTCTTATTGGCTACTTTCAATAATGAAAAAGCTCAAGTTTATCTATTAAACAATAAAAAAACTGAATGATGATGAAATATGTCGTAATTTTTTTAACGACCCTAATTTTTGCCTGTGGTAAAAAAGAAGAGTCTATTGTGGTTTCTCCCGATGTGCTACACAAATCTATTGACAAGGTGACCGAGATAATGATTCACGATATCTTTTCGCCGCCTGTTGCCAGTAGAATTTTTGCGTATCCGAACATTGCAGCTTACGAAATTATTGCGCTAAAGGATCCAACTTATAATTCTTTAGCTGGGCAGGTACGTGAACTTTCGGCTATACCTCAACCAGAAGCAACAACTATTAATCATGAAGTTGCCGCCATGGTCGCCCATATTGATTTAAGCAGAAGGCTAATTTTTTCGGAAGAAAAACTCACACCACTTCGTGATAGCTTATATATGGAATGGCGGCGTAAAAACGAAAAAGTTTTTAATGCATCGAAAGAATACGGATTGAAAGTTGCTGAACATATTGCTGCATGGATGGATACCGATATGTACAACCAGACCCGTACCATGCCCAAGTTCACCGTAAATACGGACGATCCAACCAGATGGCAACCCACTCCCCCCGCCTATATGGAAAGTATTGAACCTCATTGGAACAAAATAAGACCTTTTGTAATAGATTCTGCAGGTCAGTTCAAGCCTGAACCACCGCCACCTTTCTCTATGGAGGAAGGAAGTGAATTCTTTAAAGAGGTAAAAGAAGTTTATGATATCAGCAATCAAATTACTGAGAAAGGAGATGAATCTGAAGAAATTGCCATCGCACAATTCTGGGATTGTAATCCCTACGTCTCCGTAACTCGCGGTCATTTAATGTTCGCTACTAAGAAAATTACCCCAGGAGCACACTGGATAGGTATTGTAAAAATTGCAACTAAGAAAACCAAAAGTGACTTTGCCAAAACGATTTTCGCTTATACTAAAACATCAATAGCAATTGCAGACGCTTTTATAAGTTGTTGGGATGAAAAATACCGTAGTAATCTAATACGGCCAGAGACACTAATCAATGCCCACATCGATGAAAATTGGAAGCCTGTATTGCAGACCCCTCCTTTTCCGGAATATACAAGCGGTCATAGTGTAGTCTCGGGAGCGGCAGGAGTTGCCCTTACAAGTATTTTTGGTGACAATTTCGCATTTGATGATGATACCGAAGTGCCTTACGGACTTCCGGTTCGCAGTTTTTCGTCGTTTGAGGCAGCGGCAAGTGAAGCTGCCATAAGTAGAATGTATGGCGGAATCCATTATCGAAAAGCCGTTGATGTCGGTGTTAAACAAGGTCGAGATTTAGGTCAGTTTTTGGTGGATAACTTAAATATGACAACTGACCCTCAAACGGCATCGAACTAATCTTATGAGAAAAGCAATTGCATTCTTAGGGATAGCTATACTTAGTACGGCAATTTGGTACTTTTTTATAAAACCCCATGACTACCAGGTTACCTTTGAGGTTAAAACATTTCCCGGTGAAATCAACCAAATCATTAAAACCTGGGGTAAAACGCAAGAGGGCTCAATAATTTTAGATGAACAACCCATCAGAGAATTGACCCAACAATTGCGGTTTGGTGATTCGACCCATATTTATCAATGGGAAATCACACCCATTCATGACTCCCTATCACAGGTTCGGGTTTATGCCAAAGACCGAGACCACAGTTTTCAAAATAAATTAAGTGTTCCTTTTTCAGACACTGATTTCGAAAAACGAACCAGAAGCTCATTACTTGATTTCGCCGAAAAGTTAAACGAACATCGAAAAAAATTCAAAGTTGAAGTTATCGGAGAAAGTGAGATTCCTACCACCTTTTGTGCATGTACCGATGTAAAATCTTCTCAAATAGGAAAAGCCGATGGTATGATGCGCGATTTTCCTTTGTTGACCAGTTTTCTATCTAAAAATAATGTTCCATTAAATGGTTCTCCCTTTTTAGAGGTTACCAACTGGCATATGGGAAAGGACAGTTTGGAATTTAAGTTCTGTTTCCCGATAGTCCAGTCGGACATTTTACCCGAGCATCCCGAGTTAAAATACCGAAATTTTTATGGCAAAAAGGCAATAAAAGCAATTTATAACGGTAACTACATTTCATCTGATAGAGCTTGGTACGCATTAATAGATTATGCCAACAAGAACAATATTGAAATCTCGAAACTTCCTATTGAAGTTTTCTATAACAACCCTAACATGGGTGGCGACGCCTTAAATTGGAAAGCGGAAATCTTTATGCCGATAAAAGCTCCCACAGATGACTAGGCTCCTGATTTTTTTACCAATATTTCTTTTGACCGGGTGTACAAATTATGGCCAATTACAAGTAATCACTGACCTGCCTGAAAAACTCGATGAAAATTCGGGTATCGTACAATTCGATGAAAAATCCATTTGGGTTATCGAAGACAACGGCAATGGGGATAATATTTACAAAGTAGGCGTCGATGGAAAACTGCTGAAAGAATTTGAAGTTAAAAACGCAAAAAATGACGACTGGGAAGATTTGACTTCGGATAACAAAGGGAATCTATACATTGGCGATTTTGGAAATAATTCTAATGATAGGGAAAATCTGGTGGTTTACAAGCTTCCGAATCCGGAGACGGAACCTGGAGACAAAATAGATGCAGAACGCATTGAATTTCGATACCCCGAGCAAAAAGAATTTCCTCCTAGAAGAGGGCTGCTTTTATATGATTCAGAAGCATTTTTTTATCACAATGAGCATCTATACATTGTTACTAAAAATAGGGCCAATCCATTTACGGGCGAGGCTTTCATCTATCGTATCCCAGCAAATAAAGGAAGTTACGATGCCACACTTTTGGGAACGATTAAAACGTGTACAGATTGGAATACCTGTCAGATTACCTCTGCCGATATATCACCTGACGGAAAAATCGTAGTACTTTTAGGCTATGGAAAACTTTGGACGCTCACTGATTTTCCTGAAGATGATTTTTCTAAAGGAAAGCTCAGAGAAATCGACTTGGGTGTTCGAACTCAATTAGAATCCGTTTGCTTTAAAGATGATACAACTCTTTTGTTGTCAGATGAGGTTCGCGACAATGAAGGAGGCAATCTGTATTCGTATACTTTAAAATAAACTACGAGATTTGAATCTTTGTAGGAAGAACTCCAAATCTATGGAAAATTCAGATTTTGACTTTTTAAAATCCAAACCCGAATCCAAAAGCGAATCTAGGGCCATCGGCACTGTTAAAAAGAGCTACCCTGAGCGAAATGATATCAGCTGCATTTAAGAAAAACCCACCGCCGTACGATGTATGCCAGCGTTTTGATTGCTCAATAGGCAACCATACCCGCCCGTAATCGAACCCGCCGTAAAGGCCGAATGTAGTTGGTAAGATTCCTGTTTTGCCTTTTCCTAAACTATATCTTAGGTCCGTATTTTGATAGAACGATTTCTTACCTGTAAAACGTTGATTTCTAAAACCCCTTAGCCCATCGACACCGCCAATACTTGCTCCCTGATAAAATTCATATCCATCACCCATATTGAAATGGGCCTTCCATTTGGTGGCAAGCACCAATTTTCCACTGGGCACTAATTTATAATCGAAAGAAATAGCAGGTATGATATAGCCAAACCTACTTTCGCCGTTGGTCGTTTCCGATTTGTACCCTACTCGTAACGATGTGGACATGCCCATGGTTGGAAAAGCAATGTTATCGGCATTCTCATAGCTGTATTCCGCGTCCACTCCGACAAAACTTTTCTGTGTTTCTTCGTTGTTTTGCTGGTAGAAGGTATTGATGAACCTATTCTCAGTTTCTTCAACTTCAATAGACTCATAGGTGATTCCAGTTCTAAACTTGCTCCCCAAAGGACCTCGCCATACTAGGTAGGGTGAAAAATTAATCGTACTGAATCGAACACGGTTATAGTCCAATTCTAGTTCATCATCAAGATTTACACTGTTATTACCCAAACCAAAGAAATTAATCGCAAAATTGGGGCTGGTAAAATGCACGTCAACCTCTAGATTCGCTTTGTTGGTTATATTGGCGAATTCACCTTGATAAGCTACGTCAAAACCACTGGTCGCAAAATAGTAGGAAGCTGCTAAATGATGCTTTTGGGTAAATGGGTTTTGTCTAAATCCATTAAAAATATAAGTGTTGCCAATTCCTATTCGTAAACCATCATCAGGGTTGAAACCTATTGTAGGAATGACTTGATTGGTACTACTTCTGAATTTCAAAGGGCGATACGTATTTACATCGTAATTATCAGTTAACCGTACTTTGGCTTTGGAAACATCCTTGAAAGTGTTCTTTTTTGACTTATAGTCATAAATAAAAGTATTGCTACCCTCCCCTATATCATAAATATCGTTGTTCTGACCACCAACGATGCGGACCTTTATTCTTGTTTCGTTTTTTCCCTTAACAATAAATTCATCATCATCATCTAACCCATAGACCCAAACTTCTTTGGTAACAGTATCGAAAAAAGTGTTGTGGTAAAATCGCTTGCCCTTTTCACCGTCTTTTATACGGTATCCTGATATCTCAACCTTTCCATCTAGATATTCTATTTCGAACTTATCATCTTTATCGGTTCCGGTGACAACCGCATATTTATTGATGATTTCAAAATATTCTTTGGCGGTTTTACCAATATCTTGTATTCTAGAGAGGAAAATTTTCTTGATGTCTTCCACGGTTTGATCGCGAACTTCAGCTGGAAACGATTCAAAAGCGTCGTCAATTACTTTGCTAGTCAAATTCTTTTGGATGAATTTAGCTTGCTCTTCCCATTTTTCTTGTTGCATTTCATTTAACAAAGCAACATCAAGAACGTAAGTCTTAGGTGATGAATTGAAACCCTCGACACTTCTTATTTTTTCTTTATACCCTTCCATTAATCGAAGGCCAGGTATAATCCGAGTGGCAAGGTTCATGAAAAGCCCATCACCCATATTCGAAAAAACCTGATCTCGGTCTCTGGGTACCGGCTTGTACGTAATTTTCTTCTTTCCTTTTTTCTTGAATTCGGCCCATCGCCATTGATCAACATGTCGATCCCAATCACCGAGTACCATATCAAATAGTCTGGCACGTAAGTATAGTTCCGAATCTACTTCATACTTTTCGTCATCCCTTAAATTATCAAGCATGTCGTCAGTACCTTTCAACTCATCGCTATAGCCATAACTTGGTAAATTTCCATGACCATCGCCAGCATGTTCCTCAATCATATAGAGCTCGTTTCCAAAGTCAATATTGAAATCTTCCAATGCGGGCTGCTTTGGCACATAATATAAGACAGGGTTCGTATGATAAATACCTACCGCATCAGATAACTTACCGACGACGAAAGGCGCATACGGATGAGATCCGGTGTAAAAGTCCAACAAAAACTCTTGTAAGTAGCTATCTTCTAAATCATCGATTAGATATTGGTCTTGAAAAACCATGGCCTGTAGATATAGCTCTGAAACCTTCCGAAGGGCCCTCATAACGAATTCTCGACCATCTTTATGACGTAATCGCAATGATTTTGATTGATGTCCTCCACCTTTGCGCACAGGTGTCAAACCACCGAATAAAGTATCTAGATTTACAGTGGGTGCCGTAACCTCGGTACCATAGTATTTACGATAACGCTCACCCCAAAGTGTTTTAAAAAATTTGCTTTTTTCGATTTCTTCTTTTGAATAAATTGAAGCTTTCGCTTCTGAGGCGAAGTTATCTGGATATCGTTGCTCATCGACGCTTCGAGCAGGCGGCAAGACCTCCGTAGTATATAAAAACTCTTCGCCCTCATTCTCGTCAACACCATAAAAACGAACTCGGGAAGAACCATCAGTGTAGACCTCCAAGGTGGCATATCCCATGTGACCCGTAGAAAACTTACTGCCGTTCAACAGCCTTGTGGCTCCTTTCTTGGCTCCCGAACCACTGACGATCTGGGGCGTATTATTTTCAACGATGTATTGCAATGTATGTTCATGGCCCGAAGCAAGAATAACCCGATCGGAATACTGCGCCAATGTAACCAAACGATTTCTCAACTCGGTATACCTTTTGTTCTGCAAATCAGCAATTGACGCGCCGGTAGTTCTCCTTAGAACGTTTACGAACGTACCAAGAAAAGGTAGCGGTCCTATTTTACTTTTAGGATAGAGATGCTGTTCGAATTTATATTGTCCGCCATGCGGGCCATAGCTGAACATCGGGTGGTGAAGTGCTATGATGGTGGTTTTATCTTCATTTTTCTTGATTTCACTTTCCAATTCTTCCAAAAACTTATCACGATCCTTAATCTCACACTTATCATTAATATCTGGCCGCTTGTTCCAATTTGTAAGATACCATTCTGTATCTATTGCGATAACCACCAAACTATCATTGATATCAAGAGTTTTGATAGGGCAACCATCTTCTGGATAGAAAACTTCTTTACTATCTAATTTCTTTTGAATATACTTTTGTTCTCGTTCTAATCCCTCCAACCCTTCAGTGTACCAGTCGTGGTTTCCGGGAATGAAAAACGGTTTACCCTTGAAATTTTCGAGCGTTTTTAACTGGGCATCTAAATGATTCTTGGCAACAAGATAAGCGTTTGTCGAATCCTTCGGATTTGGTAAACCCGCAGGATAAATATTGTCTCCCAGAAAAATTGCAGTAGAATTTTCGTCCGCCCGGTTCAATCTACTCTTGAATATTTTTAGAGCGGGGTTCATTCCCCCTATAGGAGATAATCCAGCATCACCGATTAAATAAAAAGTATGCGATACCACTTTGGTGGTTGGCACATCAGTATCGGTATTGGGTTCTAAATATTTGGTGTTGTAAGTAGCACATCCTGTAAGTACCAAGAATATGGCAATTAAGGCAAAATGTTTAGTGATAGCAATACGGTTCATTATTTATATTTCGTATTTTGGAATATTCAAAATAGTACACATGTCAGATATTATTTCAAGAACCGAAGAATTCGTTACTCAACTACTTACCAACGAACTTGATAGCAATTATTTATATCATAATCTGAGGCATACCCAAAGAGTGGTTAAAAGTACAAAAGAATTGCTTGACCATTTTGACTTGAAAGCTAAAGAAAATGAAGCAATACATCTGGCCGCTTGGCTTCATGACACAGGTTATACTAAAGGAAATAATGAGCATGAAGCTGAAAGTTGTGAAATTGCCAAAGTATTTCTTAAAAGTCAAGACTATGACGATGCTGGTATTGACCGAATTTGCTCCTTGATCATGGCGACTAAACGGCATCATGAGCCGCAAGATTTAAGTGAGGAAATTATCCGAGATGCAGATGCGTCGCACTTGGGCCAGTCAAGTTATTTGGATACTTCCGAAATGTTGAGAGAAGAACTTTCGCTTTTAGGCGTTGCAGATTATACCCCCAAGAAATGGAGAAACGCGAACATCAAAATGTTTCAGACCGAGCACCGGTTTTATACTGATTATGCAAAAGAAAATTGGCAGGAAGGCAAAGACAAAAATCTGAAGAAACTCGTAAAAAATAGAAAAAAACGAATTAAGACGTTTAAAAAAGAAGAACTAAAAGTAAAACTAAAAAACCAAAGCCCGGAACGGGGAATACAGACCATGTATCGTGTTACGATGCGTAACCATTTGAAGTTAAGTGATATAGCTGACACTAAAGCAAATATCTTACTCTCGGTCAATGCAATTATCATATCGTTATTACTTACGAACCTTATACCAAAGCTCGACAATCCAAGTAATGACTATTTAATCTATCCTACAGGAATTTTCGTAATGTTCAGTGTTGTCTCAATGATTATGTCGGTACTAGCTACAAGGCCAAACGTTACCCGCGGAGAGTTTAACAAAGAGGATGTGAAAAATAGAAAAGTGAACCTTTTGTTTTTCGGTAATTTCCACAAAATGAAATTGGCCGATTATGAATGGGCCATCGGAGAAATGATCAAAGATCAAACGTATTTATACAGCAATCTGACCAAAGATTTATATTTCTTAGGTGTTGTCTTAAATACGAAATATAAGTTATTACGCTGGACCTACACTATTTTTATGATAGGTATGATTCTATCAGTCATAGCATTTTTCGTAGCCTTGAAATTTTATGGACCGGAAAGGATGCTTCAATTACCTACTTAAGATTTCAGTTCTTCCATCAAATCTTCATAGGTATAGGTTCGCTCAGAAGCCTTGTCCTTTTTGTAAAGGATTTCTGCCCTTATAGCCTTTAGACCTGCTACGCCTTGAAGACCTTCCAATTCTACGATTTCGACTTTTCCAGTAAAATAGCCTTTCGATTTTAAAAATCTGATGTATCGTAGGTATTCCAATTCGTCACTTTTTTGACTATAGACAATGACCATCTTACCTGTTTGGGTTAAACGTTCACTTGTACCTTTTATAAACGATTTGTCGATTCTTTTTTTGATGATTTCGTAACGTGCATTATAGGTACCGTCAACATCAAATCGTTTTTCATCCATTCTGAAGCGTATGGACAACGATGAATTGTATACCAAAATCAAAGATGCCACATCAAGTGGAACCGGCAGCTCCTGCTTTAATCGGTAATGCTTATTCTCCATTTCACACATGACCTGTAATTGCCACAATCGTAAATTGTTCAAATAAATCGGACTGAAATCGCGATCTCTGGTAATCGCATCCCCGATGTACATGTTGTGTTCAATACCATCGGTTTTATACCGTTCGAAATAGTGAGGAAACATTTCTTGGGCCTCATCTTGTCGCTTATCAATAAGTTGCGCTAATTTCTTATTAATGGTCATTACACTGACATCATAATTCTTCCGATGGTCATAATATGAATGTGTATTCTCGTCAATATTGACCTCGTATTTTAGAATGGCGACTTCGAGTTCCGTATTTTCTTTTTTCAGGTGCTCAAAAACGGGATTGATCTCATCCAACACAAAATTATAAATGGACTGCTCACTGTTGGTATGAAGCGTTCCCTTAATTTCATCTAAGTGATTATTGACCCTAAATACCAGTTCCTCGTAAATAGGAAGCTTTGTTTTCTGCCTTGCAAGTGTCAATATTTTTTCGATATCACTCAATTGAATCATCAAATCTCTTTGAATGGAGATGTTCCGCGCATTTGAAGAATCTTTGATATCGATTTGTCCGTAAAGTGGACTAACATTTTCAAATACAATTTCGTTGAAAGAAGGTTGTTCCTCTCCGTAGAGACTAACTTGAATAAAATTCCGGGCCTCTTCTTGAAACTTCCAATAGACCGATGAATGCACTGAAGTACATTCATTTTGGATGATGGCATCAATAAAGTTAGCCTCTTCAGCCTTAGACCTCAACACTGATGTAACAATATAAGGCATGATATCTTCAAGCTTAGTCGCCACTACACTGTTCAACTCACTCTTATTGGGAGATCCAATCTCTAATACGCCAAGTAATTCACCATTGTCCGCAATAGGTGCGAAGATCGCACTTTGGTAGCCTGCTAATTCCAGATTTTTATAGGGTTGAATACCATTTGAAAGTTCATAATACTTTTTTACATCCGATACGGCGAAAAACTTTTTGTCTTCAATTAATGCTTTATAAGAACTAGGACACAAAGCTTCATCACATGATACATGGTCTTTTTCGCCAAGGATAACACTTTCAATACCGCTCCCATGAACACATTCGAATTGACCCTGTAAATCATTAAAGGCCACAAAACCTACAGAAATGTCTTTTAATCTGAAAAACGAACGAAAAGTTTCCTGTAAATTATTCATGAACGTATCGCCCTCCTTTTCTTTCTCATTGGAAATTAAGGCCGATTTTATCTCCGAAATCGAATGTTCTGCCGTTACATCAAACATATTTGAGATTACAAAACCTTTTGAAACAAAGCTACTAGGTGGAATTTTCTCTTTCCAAAGTTCTAAATTATCATAATTTTCTAGCAGTTCATCCACATCATCTTGCGTTAACTCCTTAGCTTTATCCGTTGGAAATAGCTCTAAGAAATCAGCATTGTACAAAATGCGATAATGATGCATAACCCCTTGAGCATCTGGAATGTCGTAAAAGTACGGTCTGGAGAAATCTAATTTGAAACCATAATAAAAGTTGAGCACCACAACAGCTGCCATGATATAGTTCACCTCTTCCTCTTGATTTCTAATCTTAGGCTCAAAATCGGGACCAGCCTCCGTTAAAATTTTTTGGAATCTTTTTGAAGCACTAAATATCGTGTTATCGTAGGGTAAAGACGCCACCTTGATTTCATTGGAGCCCAACAAATCTGAAAAGGCATCTTCAAGAATAATATCTATAACAGCTTTGTGCTTCTGCAATAGCGTCAAGTCGGTAAACCCATCGCGCAACTCCGGATAAGGTGCTTGTGCAGCCAATACACGCTTCGCTTTAGCCGCAAGGAAAGCATCATCACTTTTTGCCAAATCATCATAATAGTCCAACAGTTTGTTGAAACTGATTAAGCGTTGAATAGGCATGTTTTCAAAGTTGGTCAATGACATAGTACCATTTAGTCGACTATTAAATACTAAAGTTACAAAATATGGGTAGAAATTTTGTTAAAAGTAATCCTTGGTGAATCTGCACATTCTTCCAAGTTTCTCCGATATTTATATAAATTTGAACGATGTCATCAAGATTTAGATTATCACGTGCGTATAAGAATGCCAAATCGGTATCTTTTGATGATACTTCAAAGTTCATTTTGTTCAGCGATTGTCACCGAGGAGACAACAGTTTCGCCGATGATTTCGCCAACAATCGAAATATCTATTTCCATGCGCTAAAACACTATTATAACGAGGGCTTTAGTTATTTTGAGTTAGGCGATGGTGATGAACTTTGGGAAAATATAAACTTCAACTCAATATTCGAAGCTCATAAAAATGTGTTCAAACTGCTAAAACAATTTCATATTGAAAAGCGGCTTCATATGATTTGGGGCAACCATGACATGGTCTATAAAGATTCTAACTATGTCAAAAAACATCTTTGGAGTTATTTTGAACCCATCGATGAATGTGAGAAGGCACTTTTCGAAGGAATTACCTACGAGGAAGCCATTGTTTTAAAACATACTAAAACTCAACAAGAATTATTCCTTACCCATGGTCATCAAGCGGATTGGTGGAATTATACCTTTTGGCGATGGGGCCGATTTTTAGTTCGGGTACTGTGGAAACCTTTACAAGTTTGGGGTATTGCCGATCCCACAAGTCCGGCAAGAAATTATACCGAACTCCGCAAAATAGAAAGACGTCTAAAAAAATGGATATTACAGAATGACCTTTTAATTACTGTTGTCGGTCACACACACAGGCCCCGATTTCCGGAGCCTGGAGACATTCCGTTATTTAATGACGGAAGTTGTGTTCATCCACGAAGTATTACGGGTATTGAAATTGAAAACGGTGCGATTTCTTTAATCAAATGGCAAATCTCAACAACCGAAGGGGGTACTTTGCAGGTCGTGCGGGTTTTGTTAGAAGGGCCGCAAAAACTTATCGATTATCAAAAGGCATCAGAATAGCTCACTACACTATTTCAATACAAAATTAATGGGTATGCTATAAGGCACCGTCACGTTCCTTCCTCTTTGCTTACCAGGTGTCATTCTAGGTAAAGCTGCGATAATTCGAGCTGCTTCCTTCTCTAAATTAGAATCGGGCCCACGCATTCTTATATCTGAAATATTACCTTCTCTATTTATTTTAAATTGGACATGAACCCGGCCTTGAATTCCAAGTTCTAGAGCGGTATCAGGATATCTAAAGTGTTTTTTTACATGCTCTTGCATCTTTTGTGAAAAACAAGCTCTCTTTTCGTCATTGGTTGTCAACTTTTCACACCCAGGAAAAATAGGTACATTCTCAATCACGGCAAATGGGACCGACACTTCCTCCTCCTCTTCACCCACTTCGACATCGTCTACATCTATTGCGGTATCAATGACCGTTTCTTGATTCATTTCAGAACTTTCGATTATCGTTTCCTCAATCTCCGCTTCGTCCTCAACAATTTCGATTAGTTCAGGCGCTGAAGGTGGCGGCGGTGGTGGTGGAGCCTTTATCATCTCGGTCATTGGCACATCTTCTTTGAGATCATCTTCAAGTTCTATTAATTGAACTATTTCTTCGTTCACATCGAACGATTTATATTCCAACGCTCTCCATGTAACCAAGAGAACAAGGACTAGGCCTATTTGAAAAAAAAGGCCAGTGCTACGATTTAAATCCGCTTTTGGGTTTTTCTTTACTTGCATGGCTTTACATTTTAGTTACCTAAATGTAGATTAGATACCAACTAATTCATATGACATTTATCAGGTTTTGAATTATAAGAATTTGAAAATTTAACAATGTAGAAAATGATTTTGTTTAAGGTAATTCGTATTGAGCTGCTATAAATCCCGTTGAAATAGAATACCATTTGCAATAGACCAAAAGTGGCCGATTTGTATCCTTATGTCTATTTGATCTCGGAAATAGAACATACCCCTTGAGTCTCGTCTATTAAATAGCACGAAAAAGGCTTATTTAGTCACTTATTTTGAACCCTTATGACACCAGAGACATACTTTCATCAGGATTCATAAGCAACGCTTGATCAAAATCGATACCCTCTATTGGTTTCAACATTTCTAATTCATGGTCCCAGTCGATACGTCTTCCCAATTTATATGACAATCCTGCCATATGTGAAGCAATCGCCTCTTCGAAGCCTTCTTTGATACCACAACTTACTTTTCCACCGTTTTTAGTGGCGCTCAACCATTCACGCATGTGCAAAAAGGTAGAATCTACCCTTGCGCCATTGATGTAGGTCCACATGAGTCCTTTATCGGCAAAATACTGAGAAGTTGCCGAGGCAACTGCATCGGGTATGGTAGCACCCGGATTGTATTGATATATGGGCACATTGGGATTCATTTTCCCTGCCTCGACCATTTCCTGATATCGAGTAGAGCGGCCGTCTGGCCAGATGGTCAACCGGTTACCTAGCTCCATGGTACCGTCATGCCCCATAAGAACTGTAGGTCGGCTGAAACCGTTGCCCAAGGTAGCACTATATACGAAGGTCATTCCTTTTTCCTTCCCTTTCTTTTGGCTACTACCGGTACTATAATTTGGGTACTCCATATTCACTTGCAACACATCGGGTACGTTACGACCATCTTTATGGGTGTAAATACCTCCAGAAGCCGAAACCGACTCCGGTATACCCATGTTCAATACGCAATTCAGACGGTCGTAGTCATGTGACAGCAAATCTCCGGAAAGCCCTGAACCATAGGCCCACCATTTGCGCCACCTAAAAAAGTGGTTTTTATTGAATGGTATTTTAGGTGCGGAACCAAGAAACAGATTCCAATCGATAGTTTCAGGACTGGCGTCTGGATGAATATCATACATCCAAGCTCCGTTGTCATCGTTTCTATTGGTATTGGTCTGTATCAATGAAACATGGCCAATAGTTCCTTTTTGAATAATATCTTTTGCGGTTTGAAAACTTAAGGTTTGCCTGTGTTGGTGACCCACTTGAAAAACGGCTTTTGAATTTCTCGCAGCTTCTCTTAGGCGATAGGTCTCTTCAACGGTATGTGTCATAGGCTTTTCAACGTAAACGTGAACGTTGTTTTCAAGAGCATCAATGGCCATCGGTGCATGCCAATGATCCGGTGTTGCAATGACCACGGCATCCACCTTTCCACTCCGGATCATTTCTTGGTGGGTTTTGTATCGTTCAACTTTGGTTTCTTCGCTTGAAAATGAAGCAATGGCCTTATTGGCCCTATAATCAAAAACATCACAAACCCCTACAATTTTCACATTCAGCTTTTCCTGAGCCATGAAATCTTTCAAAGCGGTGTGGTCTTTGCCTTCTGCTTTGGCCTCAGCGGCGGCGTTTTTCATCTCCTCCTCCCATTCTTTGGTGGCAAAGCCTAATGCACGGCAAAGTTGCTCTCCGCGTATACCAAAACCGATAATGCCAACTTTGACCGGTTCTCCGCCAATGCCCTTTACGGCTGCTGGCAACGAGGGCTGAATATTCAACTGTTCCAGCAGTGCGGAACGCTCTTTTTTCTTTGCTACGGTATTGGCGGCTCCGGCCCACCATACAGCGCCTAGCACAGGTATACCACCTAATCCTTTGAGTGCATCTCTTCTTGTCCAAGTCATGATATTTCGGTTTTAGTCAGTTCTTTATTTTTATTAAAAAGTCGTTTTAGGCCGAACCGATCGGCAGTAGGCATCTGAAAAAGTATAATACAGCCAATAAGTTCAATCAAGTTCTTATTGACGAACCAGTAACTACCTTCCACGTTCAATTGAGTGACCCATGGAAAAGCGGGATGCGCTAAATAATAGAGTGCCAACAGGCCAATGCCTACCAAGGCCCCTATTCTTTCAAATATTCCCAACAGGAGTGTAATGCCCACAACGATCAGGGCAATCTTATTGCCCCAATCGGCAACACCAATTAAACCATCACCACTCAACCATACAAAGAATGATTTAAATGGCCCTTGGGCCGAAGCCAGATAACCGAATGAAGTCCACTCAGGGTTATAGAGTTTGATGACACCTTCATACAAAAAATGCCATCCTATAAAAAGGCGTAACAGCACTACGGTATCCTTTAGATCCCACTTTGTTCTTGTTTTTTCCATCTCAATTGGTTTTGGTTATTTTTTTTGTCGAACCGACTAAAATCAATAATACCTATGTTTAAAAGTATTATAGAAGGGACTTATAAAGTGTTGAAATTAGTATTGACCAACTGCAATTCCAATGACAATTATCAGTTTTGGAAACCCCATTGGAAAGTCTATTAAATTGAAATATCTTTAGAAGCAAAACATATTAACCATGACATTGAAGAAAATCTTATCCATTACCATTATTTCCCTGTTGTTTGTTTCTTGTTGGAAGGATAAAAGCCCAGAAGACTTGATTCGACTCAAAGAAAAGTTTAAATCAACCGTTTCCTCCTTTGAGAAAAAGAAGGAGACGGCTAACAAGAACGTCAATAAAGGACTCGAAACTCTCAATGCACTAAAGCGCGCTTTAGAAGACACCAAGAACGAGGATAAAGAGTTTGCAAAGGTATATGGCGATTGGGACAAAGTAAATAAACGAGTCGAAAACCTGAACAAGGAATATGAAGATTTAAAGTCACATGCTACCAACTTATTTGGTGCCATGGAAACCCAAACCAATAGCCTGAGTGATGAAAAAAGTAAAAAAACTTTACTGAGCGCAATTGAAAAAGCACGTACCAGATACAATGGGACCTTGACCAATACTTCAAAAGCCATTGAAAAGCTACGGTTGCTTCATGGTGATGCGGTCGACGTTGTCAAAGCCCTTGAGGTAGCGGCTGCTCTTAATTCCTTCGATAACATTAATGATCAAATGAAAAGTATTGAAGGCCGGGTAGATGGTATCATGTCTGAATTGAACCTGGCCGTTACCGAGAGCAAAAAATTATATGAGAAGAAGATTACCGAATTAGTTGATTAGAATTATGTTTTTAAATTACCTTCATGAAATACCTTATGATTCATGATAGAAATCTTAACTACAATCTTCTTTCTTATCGCTGTTATTGATCCCATTGGCTCAGTACCCGTTTACCTTGAGGCCACTAAAGAATTCGATAAGATACACAAGCGTAAAATAGCCATTAGAGCATCTGCTATAGCGTTTATGATTTTACTTTTCTTCATCGTTATTGGTCAGTTAATTCTTGAGGGTATGAAAATATCCTTAGACGCATTTCAAATTTCAGGTGGTGTAATTCTCTTTCTTTTTGCTTTGACCATGATTTTTGGTGATGGAAAACCGGAACGCGAAAAAAATCAAATAACCGACTATAAACATGTTACGATATTTCCTGTAGCTATACCATCTATAGCTTCTCCAGGAGCGATTATGGCAGTTGTATTGATGACGGACAATCACATTTACAGCATCGAACAACAAGTAATTACTACCGTTTTAGTATTGTTCGTGATAGCCCTAACGGGCTTAATATTATTAATAGCAAGTTTCGTAGAGGAAAGAATCGGGAATTATGGAATAACAGTAATCAGTAAAATAATGGGACTGATTTTAGCTTCTTACGCAGTACAAAGTATATTAAGCGGTATTAGTGACTACTTCGCTTGATGAATTCCACAGAAATATCAAAAATTTCATACATTACGCCAAACGCTTAATAGATGTCAAGATTTCCATTATTGCTTTTTTTAACTTTTGGATGCACCACACTAGTAGCCCAAAACATTAAAGTCAATCAAGACCGTTTGGAAAACAGAATTATGGAATTGGCCAAATTCGGACTACAAGAAAATGGGGAAACAGAACGTGTTGCTTTCAGCGATGCAGATATCAAAGCGCAACAATGGGCGGTTCAATCTTTGCGGGCCTTGGGACTCGATGTGCATATCGACTTCGCCGGTAACATTATCGGATTGCGAAAAGGCAAAGATTCCACTAAAAAACCGATTTCCTTTGGTTCTCACATTGACCGTGTTCCCAATGGTGGAAACTACGACGGTTGTGTTGGCTCAATGGCTTCTTTAGAAATATTGGAAATATTCAATGAGCATAAAATCGTAACGGAGCACCCTTTAGAAATTATTATTTTCTCGAATGAAGAAGGAGGCGTGATGGGTAGCCGCGCCATTGCTGGCCATTTGGGTAAGGATGCTTTGAAAGTTGTGAATTCCACAGGGTATTCCATGGGCGAAGGTATTATGAGACTGGGTGGCGATACAACCCGTATCAAAGAAGTTACTAGACAAAAAGGAGAAATCGCTGCGTTTTTAGAACTACATATCGAACAAGGTGGTACACTTGAAAAAGAGAAGTTACAAATTGGCATCGTAGAGGGTATTGTTGGACTCAAATGGTGGGAGGTTGAATTCACGGGTTTTGCCAACCATGCAGGTACCACTCCAATGAACTCCAGACAAGATGCCCTATTGGCGGCGGCCAAATTTATTGTCGCCGTAAATGAGATTACAAATAGTTTTGAAGGAGCACAGGTAGGTACTGTAGGTAAAATCAAAGCTGAACCGGGTGCACCCAATGTAATTCCAGGTAAGGTTATTACAAGTTTGGAAATTCGAGACCTATCCTCCGAAGTAATTGAAAAAGTATATCAGGCTATTCAAGCAAAAGGAGAGGAAATTGCAAAAAATTCAGGGGTGAAAATTGACTTTCTACCGCTTGATACAACTGCGGACCCTGCTATAATGAATCCTACTATTCAAAAAGAAATTGAGGCGTCAAGCAAGAAACTAGGTCTAACTACGAAGTACATGCCGAGTGGTGCAGGTCACGATGCCCAAGATATGGCTTTGATTGCTCCTACGGGAATGATATTCGTACCAAGTAAGAGCGGTATCAGCCATTCGCCCAAAGAATTTACCTCAGCAGAAGATATGGCCAATGGAGCCAATGTTTTATTACATACGATTTTAGCCTTGGATAAATCGCTGGAGTAATCCCCACAACTCCCTGATGAAGGGAACATTTCGATGTTCATTTCAAACTTACAGGCTAACATTGTTATTACTATTTAAATGTAGCAACCTTATCAATAATAATAGATTCCCTTACGCGGTTGAGATTAGAATAGGACTTTTTAATAGTCGGCACTTTCTCCCTTTATCAGTATATTAGTTAATTCTTTTTAACCTTAGAACAAAAAAATGAAAAAAGGACTACTCACTTGTTTATGCTTGTTATTTGTTGCCTTGGGATTTTCTCAAACTACTGAAGAAATTATCGAAGCCATTAAAAAAGAAGCCAACGAAAACTCCCAATTAGAGCCACTTGCCCATCACCTAATGGATGTTATAGGACCTCGTTTAGTGGGTACACCCCAAATGAAAAATGCGCATGATTGGGCCGTCAAAAAGTATGCGGAATGGGGTATTGCTGCAGAAAATCAAGAATGGGGCAAATGGAAAGGCTGGCAAAGAGGCATTACCCATGTTGACATGGTATCACCTCGTATTTTTTCTTTAAGCGGAATGCAATTGGCATGGAGTCCATCTACAGGAAAAAAGGGAATTACAGCAAATCTTATTGCGCTTCCCATGATTGCCGATTCTATTGAGTTTGTTAAATGGCTGCCGAATGTCAAAGGTAAATTCGTTATGGTTTCCATGAACCAGCCCACTGGAAGACCAGATTACAACTGGGAAGAATTCGCAACCGATGAATCCTTTGAAAAAATGAAATCTGAACGCGATGCATTACAAAAAGAATGGCGAGAAAATATGAAAAATACCGGATACGCGAGTCGCAACATTAATAAAACTCTTGAAGCTGCCGGAGCTGTCGGCATTGTACAATCAAGATGGTCGAATGGCTTTGGGGCAAATAAGATTTTTAGTGCCGGAACGGAGAAAATTCCCGCGGTTGATATTTCGCTTGAAGATTATGGTCTGTTATTTCGAATGGTTGAAAATGGGGTAAACCCACAGATTAAAGTTGTTGCTGAATCTCTAGATTTAGGAACTGTACCTACATTCAATACGATTGCAACAATTCCCGGTAAAGAGCTGCCCAATGAATACGTTATTCTCTCAGCCCATTTCGATTCTTGGGACGGAGGTACCGGAGCTACTGACAACGGTACAGGAACCATCACCATGATGGAGGCGGCCAGGATCCTTAAAAAAGTCTATCCTAACCCAAAAAGAACCATTTTAATTGGCCATTGGGGCAGTGAAGAGCAAGGTCTCAATGGTTCCCGAGCCTTTGTGGAGGACAACCCCAAAATTGTGGATGGTCTTCAAGCACTCTTCAACCAAGACAACGGTACGGGTCGTGTGGTTCGAATTTCCGGTCAAGGATTTTTACATGCTTATGACTATTTGGGCAAATGGCTTGAAGCCGTCCCAGAAGATATTTCGAAACATATTGAAACCACATTCCCAGGTTCGCCGGCTGGTGGCGGCTCGGACTATGCCTCTTTTGTCGCTGTAGGAGCTCCTGGTTTTTCACTTAGTTCGTTGAGCTGGAGCTATTGGAACTACACGTGGCACACGAACTTGGACACGTACGATAAAATCGTTTTTGATGATGTTCGCAACAATGCTATTCTAACCGCAATTTTAGCATATATGGCCAGTGAAGACCCAAAAAAAACCTCTCGTGAAAAAGCTACCTTGATTGGAAAAAGCCGTAGAACCGGTGAACCACTTGTTTGGCCTAAACCTAGGTCTCCGGAACGGAATGGAGGACAAGATTAAGTCTCGTCTTTGCGAGGAGCAAAACTAAAAATTAAATGTTTTTAAATAATAGAAGCGATGCGGCAAACTGTTGATGAACACCGAGATAGCTTCAACGGATTGCTTCGCCCAGAAAAAGGGCTCGCAATGACAACCAACAACAAAACTTACAACAATGAAAACTCTTAAATTACTATTTGTCACATTGCTCATCTTTCCGATAACAATGCAATCCCAAAGAAGAAAGAAAACAACCGCGCCTCTAGTTTCCGTGCAGGACTCCATGTTTCATGGACTCAAATGGCGCAATATAGGTCCGCATCGCGGTGGACGAAGTGTCGCTTCATCAGGAGTGGTAGGTGAACCTATGACTTATTATATGGGCACCGTAGGTGGTGGCATCTGGAAAACAGTCGATGATGGTATCACCTGGAAAAATATCTCTGACGGATTTCTAAAAACTGGAACGGTAGGCTCTATTGCCGTTTCTGAAAGTAATCCGAATATCGTTGTCGCGGGCATGGGCGAACATGCTGCACGCGGGGTAATGACCTCCATGGGCGACGGTGTTTACAAATCAACCGATGCGGGAAAAACTTGGAAACATATTGGTTTGGATAAAAGCCGACATATTTCCGATGTAGTTATTCATCCTAGCAATCCTGATATCATTTACGTCGCGGCTCAAGGAGCGCAATACGGAGCAACTTCCGAGCGCGGTATTTATCGTTCTAAGGATGGAGGGGCCACTTGGGAAAGAACACTTTTTGTAAATAACACAACTGGCGCTTCTGACTTATCCATAGATATGAAAAACCCGTCTATCCTTTACGCCGCCATGTGGCAATACCGTAGATACCCTTGGATCATGGAATCTGGCGGAAAGGATTCAGGATTATACAAATCTACTGACGGTGGAAGTACCTGGAAAAAAATGAAGGAAGGTCTACCCAAGGATTTCGGTAAAGCTGGTATTTCAGTTTCCAGAGCCAACAATGAAGTGGTTTATGCGGTCATAGAAGCCAAAGACACAAAAGGCGGTGTCTACAAATCGACGAATGCGGGTAAAAAATGGACTCAAGTCAACAAAGACCGTATCAACATAGCTCGTTCTTGGTACTATATGGAAATCTTTGCGGATACGCAAAATGAGAATATTGTTTATGTGCTGAATGCTCCGGTAACAAAATCAATCGACGGTGGAAAAAGTTTTAAACCCCTACCAACTCCCCATGGAGACAACCATCACTTGTGGATTGACCCACACAACAATCAACGCATGATAAACTCGAATGACGGCGGTTCAAATGTTTCAAATAACGGCGGTAAAAGTTGGAGTACACAGACCAATCAAAATACCGCACAGTTTTATCGCGTGATAACCGATAATCTTGTTCCGTATAATGTGTATGGTGGTCAGCAGGACAATTCTACAGTAGCCATTGCCAGCAGAACCAATGATAGTGGTATCGATTGGAAGGACTGGTATGCGGTGGCCGGTGGTGAAAGTGCTTTCTTGGCTTTTGATCCCGATAATCCGGAGATTATCTATGGAGGAACTTATCAAGGGAATCTAGACAAATGGGATGCCAAATCACGTGAATCAAAACCCATTAAACAATATCCTGAATTGGGATTGGGCGTAGCACCGAAAGATTCAAAATACCGCTATAATTGGAATGCACCGGTTATCACCTCCCCTCATGATAGAAACACAATTTATCATGCAGGCAACGTGGTTTTTAAATCTACGGATGAAGGCCAAAGCTGGGAAGTTGTGAGTCCTGATTTGACCAAAAACGAGACAGAAAAACATGGCCCCGGAGGCGGACCGTATACCAACGAGGCAGCGGGTGGTGAAAATTATAATACACTGACCTACTTGGTTGAATCACAACATGAGGAAGGCGTGCTTTGGGCAGGAAGTGATGACGGACTATTGCATGTAACCAAGGACGGTGGACAGAACTGGGCCAATGTGACCCCGCCGAACGTTCTAGATGGTATTGTTAATAGTATCGAAATTTCTAGCCATGATGCGGCTACTGCCTATGTGGTGGTAATGCGTTACAAGTCGATGGATTTGAATTCTCATATTTTCAAAACCAATGACTACGGTCAAACTTGGTCTAGAATCGTTAATGGTATTACAGGCGAACATACGTTTACCAGAGTGGTTAGAGAAGACCCAAAGAAAAAGGGACTCCTTTATGCCGGAACGGAAACTGGCTTATTTATTTCTCTAAACGATGGCCTGAATTGGCATCCCTTCCAATTGAATCTTCCCGTGGTTCCTATCAACGATTTGATTATTCAAGATAATGATTTGGTCGCCGCCACAGCAGGTCGTGCCTTTTGGATTTTGGATGATGTTGCAGCCATTCAGAACGTAGATGTAACAAAAGAAACGGTTCAGCTTTTCAAACCAAAAGACACCTATTTGATTTTTGGAGGCAGCAGTGACAAGCCAAGACCTGGATTAGGAGACAATCCAAAGAGTGGTGTCACTTTTGACTACTATTTGGGTAAAGCCGCTGATAGCCTGGATTTAAAACTTGAAGTGTTGCAAGGAGACAAAATTATTCGCACTTATACCAATAAAAGGCCTAAAAAGTTCAAAACTTGGCCTGGCGGACCATCAAAACCTCAGGTACTTCCCTCTAAAAAAGGATATAATCGCTTTACATGGAATTTCCGAAGAGAAAATCTTCCTGCAATTGATAAGGTATTCGTTTTCGGCGGTGATGCAGGTGCCAATGTCGGGCCTGGCACATATACCTTGAAACTCTCATTGGATGATATGACCTCTGAAACCGATGTCACGATATTGGCAAATCCGAAGGTGAAAGGAAGTGTTGCAGATTATAACGAGCAACAAGCATTATTGGAAGAAATTGAAAGCACCCTAAAAACCATTCACGAATCTGTAAACGCCATGCGCTCTGCCAAATCGCAACTCGAAGGCTATGCCAAATTGTTAAATGATAATGAAGATGCCAAAGCACTTCTAGAAAAAGGTGAAGCATTGACCAAACGCATTGTTTCTTGGGAAGAAAACCTCATTCAAGCCAAACAAAAGACCTTTCAAGATGTCATTAATTATAACAACAAGCTAAATGCACAAATGATTCATCTTAAAGGCTATGTCGATGCTGCCGAGCCAAAAGTTACTGCGGGTGCAAAAGAACGTTGGTCAGATTTGCAACAAGATTGGCAGGTGTACGAGAATGAACGAAAAGCTATTGTTGAGGAGGAGATGAAGGGGTATAATGACATGTATGAAGAGCTGAATTTACCTGCTATAATTATTCCTGAATAGTGATAGTGATGAAAACGTCTTTGCGAGAACCCAAATACAAAATTTAGAGTTGTCTAGAGGTGTAGTGACGACGAAGCAATCTGTTGAATTTCTCACAGAGTTTAAACAGATTTCTTCGTTGCATTACATCTTTTCATAAGATTTGATTATTTTTCCCGCTTTTCCCAAAGAGATCTAAGTAATGAGTTTTATAGCTGACCAAACTTTCAAAAACCATAACTATAACGAAACCCGCTTGCCAAAAGGCGAATACGAAAACTGTATTTTCAAAGGATGTACATTTGAAAATGGGTATTTAGACAATCAAAATTTTATGGAATGTGAGTTTCTTGATTGCAACCTTAGCAATGCGAACCTCACCAATACAACTTTTAAGGAAGTGATTTTTTCCCATTGCAAAATGCTAGGACTCAAATTCGAGGATTGTAATAAGTTTCTAATGGACTTTAGTTTTAACAATTGTATAGTTAATCTTTCCTCCTTTTATGGATTGACTTTAAAAAATCAAGCTTTCATCAGTTGCAAGCTGATTGAAGTAGACTTTACGAAAGCCGATTTAATAGGTGCCATCTTTTCAGAAAGTGATTTAGAAAGAGCTACCTTCAACAGTACTAACCTACAAAAAGCAGATTTTACCCGAGCAAGAAACTTCATCATCGACCCTGAAATGAATTCTTTGAAAAATGCCAAATTCTCTCAAGACGGACTGCTAGGCCTTCTAAATAAATACAAAATAAAGTTAGAATAATGTCTTAGTTATAGCCTTTTCAAACGTCAGTTTTAAAAAGTGTCCTTCTGAGAACCTAAGTCCGAAAGACATCCGTTTGCAAACGGATATTTCGTATATTGTCTTACCTTAAAATTACAAATGCAATGAAGTTTCTTGTATTCATCTTTTTATTAGCAACTATATTCTGTAAAGCTCAAAATACAATGTCCCTTAAAGAAGGTGATGTTTCCACAAAAGCTAACCTCGACCAAATTTCTTGGATGGAAGGTCACTGGAAAGGTGAGGCTTTCGGAGGTGTTACAGAAGAAATATGGAGTCCTCCGCTGGGTGGTTCCATGATGTTTTCCTTTAGACTGGTAGTTGACGGCAAAGTGAATTTCTACGAACTAGGTCATATTCGACAGTTGAACGAGACCCTTGTTTTTGAGCTCAAGCACTTTAGTGATGATTTAAAGGGATGGGAAGAAAAAGAAGAAGTTCAAAGTTTCAAATTCATTAAAGCAGAAGGCAATCGTTTGTTTTTTGATGGTTTTACTTTTGAAAAAATAAGCGATGAAGAAATCAATATTTATGGACTAATTCATCAAGGAGATAAGGTCGAAGAAGTAAAGTTCAACTATATAAAACAATGAGCGAAAAGAAAAAATGTTTGGAATGCGGCAGCGAATTAATGGGCCGCATCGATAAAAAATTCTGTTCTGACGGTTGTCGCAATGCCTATCACAACAAGGTAAACCCAGCTACTAAAAACCTCATCCGAAATATCAATAACCGCCTACGAAAGAACTACAAAGTGCTCGACAGCTTTCCTCTCAAAGATGGAAAGACAAGAACCACTAAAACTAGACTGCTAGACAAAAATTTCGACTTCGACTTCATCACCAACCTATATACCACAAAAAAAGGTACAACCTACTATTTCGTGTATGATTTAGGCTATTTACCTTTAGACAATGATTATTATATGATTGTAAAAAGAGAGTAGTTTTTCTTACCAGTTTTGCCCACTAAGTTTAAGGGCAGCTACAACAATATCTTTTCGGCTTATCTGGCCTATCAAGAGCCCATCTTTCATCACAGGTAGGCGACGTCGATTTCCTTTATGGAATACTCCAGCAGCATCAAAGATGCTCATATCATGAGGAATCGTATCCACATCCTTAGTCATAAAACGCTCTACGCTCTTATCTAGAATGGGCTGATTGAAATAACGGCTTTCGGAAATTTGCTTCATACAATCCGCCTCTGAAATGATTCCTACCAAAAAGCCGTTGTCATCCAAAACCGGACCCCCTGAAATATTATATTTCGTGAACAATTCCATGACAGCCAAAATCGACTGCTCCGGGGTAAAAGTCACAAGCTTTTTGGTCATATAATCGGTAACCATTATTGGTGCCTTGTATTCTTTCTTCGCATCTGTCTTGACCCTACGGCCTTGAAAACTCTTGATTCCCATAGCATTACAATTTAGGTTGATTACTAAAGATAGGGAAAAATTCAACGTATTTGACAAATATTCGATGTAAGGTCTTTCGTATTTAAGTAAAAATTAGAATCACTGGTCAGCTAGACAACCTTTGCCACGGCATACTTAAGCGGTTTCGATGTTGACATCATCCGCCGAGAATTTCATACATTTAGGCCTATAACAAATCGGTATGAAAAAATTTTCCTCGATAACTGCACTTTTGCTGATAATCCTAGCTTCTTATTGGAGTTACGAAGGATTAATGCCCCGTTACACAGGCGATGTGAGTATTCCTGAAACATATTTTTCAACCAACAAAGCGTTGGATCATGTAAAACAGATTTCGCAAAAACCCCATGGAGTTGGTTTTAAGGCTCATGAGGAAGTAAGGGATTATATTGTTTCAGAACTTGAAAAGTTGGGCTTAGAAACCTCAATACAGGAGGGCTACACGGCAGGTGACTGGGGTAATCTTAGTAAGGCCATCAATATTTTGGCCCGAATCAAGGGTTCAGGATCAGGTAAGGCTTTACTACTTTTATCACATTATGATAGCAGTCCGCACTCGTCGTTGGGAGCCAGTGATGCAGGTAGTGGCGTAGCAACGATTTTGGAGGGCCTTCGGGCATTTCTAAGCGAAAATCCAAATCCTAAAAACGACATAATCATCCTGATTTCAGATGCCGAAGAATTAGGTTTGAATGGTGCGGATCTATTCGTAAATGAGCATCCTTGGCGTAAAGATGTAGGTTTGGTATTGAATTTCGAAGCACGTGGCAGTGGCGGGCCAAGCTATATGCTTATAGAAACCAATCGGGGCAATGCAAAGCTGATCGAGGAATTTACGAAAGCCAATCCATTGTATCCGGTTGCAAATTCATTGGCGTATAGTATTTACAAAATGCTGCCAAATGACACTGACCTCACAGTATTTCGTGAGGATGGCGATATCGAAGGATTCAATTTTGCATTTATCGATGATCACTACGATTATCATACCGTACGAGATAATTTTGAAAGACTAGACCGAAATACCTTAGCACATCAAGGCACGTACCTGATGCCACTTTTAAAACATTTTAGTAATTCGGATCTAACGAACCTAAAAAGTCTGAACGATTATATTTATTTCACTGTTCCTTTTTTTAATCTTGTTTCTTATCCTTTTGAATGGATCTGGCCCATGTTCGGTTTGGCCGTCTTGCTTTTTATCATTTTTATAATTCACGGTTTCAGAAATAAGAAGCTTGATCTTATTGCTGTTCTGAAAGGATTCATTCCCCTTTTGATAATACTTGTCATTAACGGTATTATTGGCTATTTCAGCTGGTCGGTGCTGAAATGGTTGTACCCGCACTATAAAGACATCCTTCATGGGTTTACCTATAACGGACATACATATATCGCAGCATTTATATTCTTGTCTCTCAGTATTTCATTCTATTGTTATCGACAGTTCAAATCAGTACAAATGGCCGACTTGTTCGTTGCTCCCATTACTTTGTGGTTGATAATTTGTGCTGCGGTCGCCATTTATTTGCCAGGGGCGAGCTTTTTTATAATTCCAGTATTTGCACTACTGGCCTCCTTTTGGGTAATTCTAAACCAAGAAGTTCCTTCGGCCTATTTAATGGTATTCCTGGCTCTACCCGCAATCTTTATTTTTGTTCCATTTTTAAAAATGTTTCCGGTTGGTCTTGGGCTTAAAATGATGGTGGCCTCTACCCTATTAGCTTCATTGACCTTTTTGTTAGTGCTTCCTGTTTTTGGGTTTTTCAGAAGAAAGGGAACCGTCGCTGTACTTTGTTTTTTGATTTTCTTCGGATGTATGATCGTAGCACATTTCAATTCTGGATTTTCGAGGGAAAACGCAAAACCTACCAGTTTACTTTATGTTTTTGATGATGACGCACAATCTGCGAAGTGGGCCACTTATGAAAACTCACTCTCTGAATGGACCTCTCAATATTTGGGAGAAAACAAAACTGTACCCCAAAAACTAGCAAATACAACAATAAGCAGTAAATACGGTTCAGGGTTTACATATGTCGGCAAGGCTCCGAAGAAAACAATTGCCACAATGAAAATTGAAACGACTAGAGATACCATTATAGATTCTAATCGTTATTTGGAAATTTGCATAACCCCGCAACGTGATATCAATCGGCTTGAACTATTCACAAATGAAATCAACATAGAAAAGGCCTCGGTCAACGGAGTAGAATTGTCAGAATATTATTTGAAAAACAGGAATTGGGGAAAACTAATAACCCATTATGTAAGCGACCATATGTATACTGATATCGAATTGGTTTTTCCTAAAAGCGAAGTGTTGGACCTTACTATTTATGAAGCGTCAAATGACCTACTGACCAATGCACTGTTTAGCATACCTGCGCGACCCGAAGACAATATTCCCATGCCCTTTGTGCTGAACGATGCAATTTTGGTGACTAAAACGGTTCGTTTTGACTAAAATCGGCGTACTAGGTTGTGGATGGCTGGGACTTCCCCTGGCTAAATCATTTGTTGCCGATGGTTTTTTTGTACATGGCAGCACAACATCTGAAGAAAAAATTGCTATCCTAAAAAAAGAAGGTATTGTGCCCTTCTTGATTACATTTCACGAGTACGGAATTGAAGGCGATATTTCTGATTTTTTTAAAACTCTCGAAGTTTTAGTCGTGAACATTCCTCCTAAATTAAGAAATGGAAATAATGAAAACTATGTAAAAAAGATAAAATTATTACATGAGGCAGTCAAAAAGAGTACACTCGACAAAATCATTTTCATAAGTAGCATATCAGTTTATGGCGCTGTTGATGGCAAGGTGACAGAAGAAAGTATTCCGCATCCAACTACAGCATCAGGGAAACAACTTTTAGCCGCTGAAAAGATTTTTCTCGACGACCAAAATCTGCAAACCACCGTCATCCGCTTCGGAGGATTAATTGGCCCTGACAGACATCCAATAACCACGCTTTCCGGAAGGGAAAACCTATCAAATGGCAATGCCCCTGTGAACCTTATACATTTAAACGATTGCATTCAAATTATCAGGTCAGTTTTCGAGAATTCTTGGTGGAACGAGGTGATAAATGGAGTTCATCCCGATCACCCGTCAAAACAAGAATATTACACTGAGGCAGCAAAAAAAAGGAACTTACAAATCCCTGATTACAAAGAAGATACTAATAAAAAAGGCAAAATAGTCGTGCCCAAAGTGCTATTAATTGTTAAAAATTACAAATTTACTACAACGTTATAGTTGTTCTACACCACTCTTTTTTGATTATACACAACAAAGTTCGCTGAAAACTGTTAACAAAAGGTGCATTTCATCGACTATACCCTAACTTTACGGTATAATTTAAATCATTTTGCCATGGAAAATTCTAAACTTGGAGGGCGCATTCTTATGGAAATGGAAGATTTGATAGCCCTAAGTTGTCCGAAGCAAAAGGTTGATCAAAAATTTGAGCCACTGCATGTTGATCTCATTAAAAAGCATTACAATGCAGCAGAGGTTTCAATTGACTACCACCGTAGAAGGGTGGAAATGGATCTAGTGATAAACGATAAGGATTATGATCCCAAAACCGTTAATCTCTACATGCCAACTTTACATGTGAATCTTTGGTTCAGAGATCTTTGTGATTTTCTTAAATCGTGCATTGATCGAGATAACAAAAGCCTCGCATTCTATGCCGGTCTCATCCGTTCTTTCAAAGGGAAAGACAAACATTTAATGACCGCATAGCACACAAACAACCGAACCAATCCACTATAAAGATGCCTTAGGGCATCTTTTTTTGTTGAACTGGTATTAACGGGTTCAATAACAAAAGAACACTTTTACACTTTAAAGTTTTCATTAACAGCTTACTTCGAATAAATTTTTTAGCTTAGCGCACCAAAAATCAATAAGAAATGAAAAAAATAGTTTTAGTGCTATTCTTCGGAATTGGGCTTTCAGCATTGGCACAAAACAGCACAGAGCTTCAAAAGCACTATGAAGAATTCTACAAAGAGATGCGACTTCAGGGTGATGTGAGTGGTGTAATCAATGCACTCACCCATCTTAATGTATTGGCCCCGTCACCACAAAGAAGGGATACGCTTGCTTATATTTATGCCAACAACAATCAGCATATGCAGGCATTGAATACCATCGGTATTGAAAAGAATGAAGGTGATTCCGATCTTTCAGTTCAGGTGAAAGCAATTTCCTTAAAGGCACTCAACCAACCTAAGCGTGCTTTGGAACATTTTGAAGTACTTTTCAAAAGATCTCCGAGCCCATACCTTGCTTATGAATTAGCCGATCTAAAAATTCAAACCGGTGATAATACCGGAGCTACGGCGCATATCGAATATGGCATTACCAATGCAAAAGATGACATGAAATATGCCTTTTATGAAAGACAGCAACCATATGAGACGCCTTTAAAAGCAGCATTTTTGCATTTGAAAGGACTTATGAAGTACAACATGGACAAAAACGACATCGATGGTGCAGTTGAGCTGATCGATGAAGCGTTAAAAATCGATCCCAATTTCAATTTGGCCAGCCTTAGTAAACAAGCCCTTAGTTCTCGAAAAGAACAACCTGCGGCTGAAGAAGAAAACTAAAAGACTATTTTACAATTAAAAAAAGCACGGAAGACCGTGCTTTTTTTGTGAAAGCTATTTGAAGGAGTCGGAAAACTTACCTTTTGAAATATTATTTTACAGATTTCAATATCGGTTACTCTTCCAGCAGTTTTTTGATATCCAAGGTATTATTCGAGATAATCTCAAATTGATTGTGCCAAGCATTATATGCTACGATCATCTCCTTAACCGATTGTTGCGGATCAATTCGATATTCTAAATCACCTTTGGTCTTTAAAACAAAGGTCTGGAAGACCTTCTGCCTACTTTTTATTTGTGGTTTATCAAAGGATTCAGGATAAGCTGATTCAGCCAAAAGCTTTTGTTTTTCTATCAGGTCTTCAATGATAAGAGTCAGGTCTTCGGTGTTCTCTACGGTATAAAGTCCCGCAAAAGTGTTGTCCAAATCACCGTATTCGGGCCAATTTTTTAAAATTGCAAGCGCCTTTGAACTGACTTTTGATTTCTGGGGCCAATTTTCGGTTGAAATATCGAACGCACTGCTATCTTTCGTTAACAAGGTTTTATCCTGTTTACAAGCAGCAAGGAACACAAAAATCATCCCAAAAAACAATATTTTACGCATACGGCGAATGTACAAATTTTAATAAAAGCTATCTTTAACCACGAATTCATTTAACTCCATTTTAATGCAGAAAAACATTCTCATAATTGGTGCATGTGGTCAAATAGGAACAGAACTTACCTTCACCCTTAGAGCAAAATATGGTAACGAGATAGTCATTGCCAGTGATATCAGAGAAGGTAACGAAGCCTTGATGGATTCGGGACCTTTCGAATTGCTCGATGCTACAGATTACGATGCCCTCGAAGAGATTGTTGCCTATTGGGAAATAGATGAAGTTTACCTCATGGCCGCCATGTTGAGTGCTACCGCCGAAAAATTTCCTATGCGTGCTTGGAACTTGAATATGAATTCGCTCTTTAACGTGTTGAACCTGGCTAAGGAAAAGAAAATTTCAAAGATTTTTTGGCCATCAAGTATCGCGGTTTTCGGGCCAAATACACCACAGGAAAATACACCGCAAAATACCATCATGGAACCCAGCACTGTTTACGGCATCAGTAAGCAATCTGGTGAACGCTGGTGTGAATACTATCATAATAAATATGGAGTGGATGTTCGAAGTATTCGGTATCCGGGCCTTATCAGTTGGAAAACTATGCCCGGCGGTGGTACAACAGATTATGCCGTTGAAATTTACCATAAAGCTATTTCAGACGAGGCTTATACCTGTTTTCTAAATGCGAATACAAGCTTACCGATGATGTTTATGGACGACGCCATTAGGGCAACGCTTGAATTGATGCAAAATGATTCAGAAAAAATCAAAGTCAGATCTTCTTATAACCTTGCTGCAATGAGTTTTACACCTGAAGAGATAGCTAAAAGTATTAAAGAACACATACCAAAGTTTGTAATCTCTTATGAACCTGATTTCAGGCAGGCAATAGCAGATTCTTGGCCAAATAGCATCAACGATTCAAGTGCTCAAAAGGATTGGAACTGGAAAGCGGAATTTAATCTTGAAAGTACTACCCAAGAGATGTTGAAGAATCTAAAATAATATTGATTATCAATCGTCATCATCCCCGTCAACCATATCTTCGGGGTTAGGCTCCACTACCGCCGTTGGGTCATCTTCATCAAAATCCTCATAGTCATCTTCATCATAATTTTCCATGGTGTACTCCAGCTTGGCGCTTATCTTGACAAGATATTTGGTGTCTTCAGTAAGTACCTCTACTGCTTCGATACGTTCACCTTGTGCATTTTTGAACGAAATAATATTTCGATCATCATACCCATCAGGATATCGATCTACCAGTAGTTTCAATACTTCAGGTGTCAATTTTTTAAAATCAACAATTACTCTTTTTAGGTTATCCATGAAATTTGGCTTAAGTGGCTAAGCAGTTTATAAAATCTAAATTAAATGTAGTTCATTTTTTTATACGTGGAGAAAAAAGTCGAGTTAAAAAATTCCGCTTTTAGCCATGAATTCCTATTCGGTTATTAACTATATTTAATGTACTTAAATCGATTTCTTAACTATTGCATGATGAAAAAAACACTTTCTTTCTTATTTCTGCTATCTATAAGCATGACGGCGCAGGCGCAGATTAACGCCGGCGTTTACATTTCTGACATCGAAAATGTACGTCACGAACTAAAACTAAGCGATTCTTACTTCATACATACGATTTATGAAAAATCCCCGGCCAGATTTATAAAGGCTACTGGGGGGTTTTATTCCGTAGAAGACACTGTGATGAACGTAAAGCTTGAATTCAATTCGAATTACGAAGGCGATGCCTTGAAGGAACTTTCGATACCTTTTTCGAATGAAAACGATCAACTGGTATTGGGTATGACACCAAGACTTACCTTCAATCGGATTGAAAATCAAGAACAAAGTCTAGACGGACAATGGCTTTTTGGGACTAGAGGACCTGATACCGGGCAAGAAAGACGTGGTGATGAAAATCCAAGAAAAACCTTAAAGTTCTTAATGGATGGCCGTTTTCAATGGATCGCCTATCATGTAGAAACTTTTAAATTTTCTGGCACGGGTGGTGGGTCATATACTGCAAAAGATGGCGTTTATACAGAAAACATTGAATATTTCTCTCGAGATAACAACCGTGTTGGTGCTTCATTGAACTTCAACTATGAAATTAAAGGGAACGATTGGCACCATACCGGAAAAAACAGTAAAGGCGAGCCAATGTACGAGATTTGGGCAAGAAGGGAATAGGAAAGCAAAAACCCGATTTCATTTATAATTTTATTTTATATAAAATATTCTATTTTAGCCATCCGTTTATGGCCCCGTAGTTCAATGGATAGAATAGAAGTTTCCTAAACTTTAGATGCAAGTTCGATTCTTGCCGGGGCTACAAAATCTCTTTGAATTATAGCTTGTTCAAAAAATCAAAACTTCTTTTTAGGGATACTTCCGGTTGTTGTACCAAGTCTTGTTCCACAAAAAAATGTTTCACATTGTTCTTTTGCGCAGCAGCAATAATCCCGTTGATATCGAAGTCTCCATCACCAACATTCGTCATTAGCGGAAAGAGTTGTATCCATTCAGGTGCTGTTGAGCCATCACCTGAAAAATGGGTAAGAGGCTTCATATCTTTAATATGCAACAAATGGTAACGCCCAGAGTATTTGTTTAGATACTCAATGGGGTTTGCCCTTCCTGCGGCAGTCCAAAAAATATCCATTTCCAAGAAGACCAATTCGGGATCAGTGGCATCCATCATCACTTGAAAAGGAACTTGACCATCAACATCCCTCAAGCCGTAACCGTGGTTATGATAGGCAAATTTGAGTCCAAACTTTTTGGCATTTTCTCCGATAGAATTGAAGGTGTTGGCCATTTTTTTGTAATCATCCATCGTTTTTCGTCTTTCATCCGGTATGGCAGGTAGTGTTACGTACTCAAAACCCAAAACTTGTTTTGCCTTGCCAAAGGCCTCCATATTGTTCTCAAGCGTATCTAAATCAGTGTGTATAGAAGGTACGGTCATTTTATATTCACTCAATAGATCTCTCATACCTTCTTCGGATAGTCCAAAATAACCACTTCCCGAGAAACCGATCATCGGCTCAAGAGATTTCCACCTTGCTTTGGCGCTTTCTGAGCTGAACGTATAGGGTCCGAAAAGTTCTAGTTCAGTATACCCCATTTCAGCTAGCATTTGAATTCCCCCTTTAAAATCCGTTTCCAGCATTTTTGGGAGGGAGAATAATTGAATGCCTATTTTTCCAATGCTTTTCATCGTCCTCTTTGTCATCGCATTTACGGATAGGTGATCCATTCCCAAAGCGGTCAATGCTGAAGCCGCACCAAGCTGTTGGATGAATTCTTTTCTTTTCATTTCAATACACTTTAGACTTAAATGTAGCAAAAATCAAAAAACCAACTCCTTCTCTACATCGAAAGTTTGGCTATCTTGGGGTATAATTCACAACAAATAACCAAAACTTAAGTGTCCCTATCCTATATAGACATTTCTATTGTAATAACTTATGTAGTTGGTGTACTCGCCCTTGGCTTTTACCTCTCCAAAAAATCTTCCAAAAACTTAGAATCCTATTTTTTAGGCGGAAATGAACTGCCATGGTACTATTTGGGATTGAGCAATGCCTCGGGCATGTTCGATATTTCGGGCACTATGTGGTCGGTAGGAATCCTTTTTGTCTACGGAATAAAAAGTGCATGGCTACCTTGGCTATGGCCCGTCTGGAACCAAGTTTTTGTCTTCGTCTACCTCGCCATTTGGATGCGCCGCTCGAACGTAATGACCGGTGCTGAATGGATTACCTTTCGATTCGGGGATGGCAAGGGTGCAAAACTTTCCCATATTATAATCGTTATTTTCGCCGTCATCAGTGTACTCGGTTTTATCGCCTATTTCTTTGAAGGAATCGGGAAGTACTGCACCAGCATTCTCCCTTGGGATATGGCATTTGACTTTTTAGGCTATGAAGTATCTTCGGCTAGAAGTTATGCCCTAATTATCTGCGGACTCACATCTTTATATACTGTAAAAGGAGGAATGCACAGCGTGGTAGCTACGGAGGTCATGCAGTTTATAATAATGACCATAGCCTGCATCGGAGTGGGAATCGTGGCTTACAACATGGTCACTGCCGAGCAAATTGCCGCTGTAGTTCCAGCGAATTGGGACCAACTTTCTTTCGGCATGAATCTTAATCTCGATTGGAGTAATTCGGCCTTTCCGCAAGTCAATAAAAAGATTGCTTCAGATGGGTTCGACCTATTTGGTATTCTCTTCATGCTCATGGTCTTAAAGGGAATTTTTGCGTCAATTGCAGGTCCCGTGCCAAGCTATGACATGCAACGCATATTGGCAACAAAGACCCCGGCAGAGGCAGCTAAAATGAGCTTTTTGACTATTTGTGTATTGTATATACCACGCTATTTTATGATAATCGGATTTGCGGTTTTAGCCCTCGTCTATCTTGGACCCGAATTAGCGGCGATGGGCGATAACATCGATTTTGAGCAAGTGTTACCCATGGCCATCAATAAATTTTTACCAGTGGGGTTGAAAGGACTGATGTTGGCCGGATTCTTAGCAGCTTTTATGGGAACGTTTGCCGCATTTGTTAATTCCGCTCCCGCTTATATCGTCAACGACATTTATAAAAAATACATCAATCCCGGTGCGCCCGATAAGAAACTAGTACGCCTAAGTATACTCTCATCATTAGCGTTGGTGATGGTCGGTATCATATTCGGTTTCAATGCCGGTTCTTTAAATTCCTTGATACTTTGGTTGAGTTCTTCCCTTTATGGTGGTTACGTAGCGGCCAATGTTCTGAAATGGATTTGGTGGCGCTTTTCTGGGAACGGTTATTTCTGGGGCATGCTTTTCGGATTGATCGGCTCAACTGTTAAGTTCATATTTTTTCCAAATTATGTTGATATTTTCGTGTTCCCGATTATTTTTGCCTTTGCCTTTCTAGGATGTATCATAGGAACATTTCTTGAGCCCTTGCCCAATCGCGAACAGGTGAAAACTTTTTACAAACAGACCAAACCATGGGGGTTCTGGGGGCCTATCAAGGCAGAAGTTATTGCAGAAGACCCCGATTTCGTGCCTAATATGGACTTTAAGCGCGATGCGTTCAATATTATAATCGGCATTATTTGGCAAATGGCACAAGTAGTCATCCCCTTGTATTTTATGCTACGCCAGAATACTGAAATGGTGATATGGAGTGCGGTTTTGATTTTGACGAGTGTATTATTGAAGAAATATTGGTGGAATAATTTAGAAAAGGCCTAACATGCAGATTACAGGAACATTTATAGATGAAATCAGCCACGACATTCCCCATCAAAATTGGGGTCCCAAAGAATGGGATGCCGATTTCGCCAATATGAAAAAAATGGGCATTGACACCGTGATTTTAATTCGGTGTGGTTATCACCAATTTTTGACCTATCCGTCAAAGTTCCTGATTAAAAAGCATAACCGATTCCGACCTCCAATTGATTTAGTAGAGCTGTACCTAGAGCTTTCAGACAAATATGGCATGAACTTTTTTTTCGGCACCTATGATAGTGGCAAATATTGGGAAACGGGCGACATGCGACATGAAGTCGATGTCAATCTTCATATTATTGAAGAAGTGTACAAAACCTATGGTCACTACAAAAGTTTTGGCGGATGGTATTTGAGTTTAGAATTAAGTCGAAAAACAAAAGGTGCGGTAGATTCCATTGCCAAACTAGGCGACCATTGCAAGGCAGTCGGCGGAGGATTACCCGTTTTAATTTCTCCATGGATCGATGGTAAAAAAGCCGTCATGGCCACTGCAAATCAGATAACAAAAGATTCAGCCATTTCATTAAAAGAACATGAACAAGAATGGGATGAAATTTTCGATGGCATCAAAAACAGTATTGACATTGTAGCATTTCAAGACGGTCACGTAGGCTATAATGATTTAGAAGATTATTTGAGTTTGAACAAAACCCTAGCCGACAAATATGAACTGAAATCATGGACGAATTCCGAATCCTTCGACCGTGATATGCCCATCAAGTTTTTACCCATCAAATGGGAAAAACTGTTGTTCAAATTGGAGGCCGCAAAAAGAGCGGGCTTCGAAAAAGCCATAACTTTCGAATTTTCGCATTTTATGAGTCCGCAATCAGCTTATTTACAAGCAGGACATTTATATAATCGGTACTTAGAACATTTCAAAAAGTCATCCTGAGCACAGTGAAAGGAGCTAGGAACAAATAACCTTCTTCACTTCGCTCGAATTAATAGGGAACCTAAATCAGAAATTGAATTGAAAAACTACGCAACCCAATATAAAAACGAACTCCTAAACGAGGTTATTCCTTTCTGGGAAAATTACTCCCTAGATGAAGAGTTTGGAGGATACTTTACCTGCTTGAGCAATAATGATCAAGTTTATGATACCGATAAGTTTATTTGGCTGCAAGCCCGTCAAATATGGATGTTTTCAACATTATACCAAAAGGTACAAAAAAAAGAAAAATGGAAGGAAATTGCTCTTTTGGGAGCAAATTTCTTAAAAAAACATGGTCGAGACAAAAGCGGAAATTGGTATTTTTCTCTGAATAGAGAAGGAAATCCTTTGGTACAGCCTTATAACATTTTTTCCGACTGTTTTGCAGCTATGGCCTTTGGAAAATTATATGAAATAAAACCCAATGAGAAATATGCCGAAATCGCAAAGACCACTTTTGAAAACATCCTAAAAAGGCAACACGACCCAAAAGCTAAATACAACAAAATTTATCCCGGCACGCGGAATCTTCAGAATTTTGCATTGCCCATGATTCTTTGCAACCTCTCTTTGGAATTAGAACCTATATTGGGCTCTGATAAAGTTTCGGAGGTTACCGAAGAAGTTATTGATTTGGTCATGAACACTTTCTACGATGAAGAGAGCGGGTTAGTGCTTGAAAACGTTTCAGACCATGGCGAATTTGTTGATAGTTTTGAAGGAAGATTATTAAATCCTGGCCATGCGATCGAAGCTATGTGGTTTATCATGAATCTGGGTATCCGAAGAAATGATACCGCCCTGATTGAAAAAGCCGAAAAAATCATGTTCCAACAATTAGAACATGGTTGGGATGAAGAATACGGCGGTATTTTTTACTTCATGGATCTAAAAGGCCATTCACCTCAACAGTTGGAACACGACCAAAAATTATGGTGGGTGCATTTAGAAACTTTGGTGGCTTTAGCAAAAGCGTATGCCTACAACCAAAGTTCTACAGCGGAAGAGTGGTTTAAAAAAGTTCACGATTACACTTGGAAAAAATTTAGGGACAAAGAAAATGGTGGTGAATGGTTTGGCTACCTCAGTCGTCAAGGAGAAGTAAATCTCCGTCTAAAAGGCGGCAAATGGAAAGGTTGTTTCCATGTGCCGAGGGCATTGTTGGAAGTTTGGAAGACATTGGAAAATTAGCTCTGGAAACCTCTATTTTAATAAAATGTCTTTATTAAAGAAGCGGCCTTAAAAAAGAAATACGTTGCTTTTCAAACTTTCTCTTGGAACAACTATGCATTTACACTTTCTTCAGACAAAAACGGCTGGCGGTAATAGCGTTTACCGGTCGCTTTGTAAAGCGCATTCGCAAGCGCCGCAAAAATTGGAGGGAAGGTCGGTTCGCCAAGTCCCGTAGGATCAATATCATTTTTTACAAAGTGAACATCGATTTCTTTCGGCGCTTCACTCATTCGTATCATACGGTAGGTATCGAAATTACTTTTTTCCGGCACACCATTTTTAAAAGTCAGCTCTCCAAATAGGGCGTTACCTATTCCATCAACGATTCCGCCTTCGGCCATGTTTTTCGCCCCATCAGGATTTACAACAATGCCACAATCCAAAGCACAAGTAACTTTTTGTACTACAGGTTTGCCATTTACCATTGTCACATCTAAAACTTGAGCTGCATAGGAGTTATGACAAAAATAGGCGGCAACCCCACGATGAAGACTTGCATCGGAAGATTTCCAATCTGATTTCTCCTTTACCAAATTAAGTACCCCCGCGTAGCGTTCCGCATCATAATCATTTTTCTCACCAACAGGATTATTTTTTGCTTTCTCAAGTAACTCTAATCTAAACTCGATGGGGTCTTTGTCAATGGTTTCTGCTATCTCATCTAAAAAAGACTGTTCAGCACTTGCCATAAAATTGGAACGTGGTGCTCTAAAAGAACCAATAGTGATATTTGTGTTTAAGGTCCAACTTTCAGCCAAGTAATTTTCAACAGCTCCAGCTGGAAATCTATCTGCGTACAAAGGGCTTTCAGGAATTCCCCCTGCATTGATATGAATTGCGGTCAGGTTATTTTTCGAATCCAAAGCGGCTTTATAGGTCACTTGGTAAGTAGGACGATAAATACCTCCGGTCATATCATCTTCTCGGGTATAGACCAGCTTCACGGGAGCTTTCATCTTTTTAGAAATCAGAGCAGCTTCCAAGGCCCAATTTGCATATGAACGGCGACCGTATCCGCCACCTAAACGCGTCATATGGATGTCTATTTGTTCCACAGGGATACCCAAACGGTTGGCTAAAGTAAGTTCTGTAAGTTCTGCTTTTTGCAAAGGCCCAGAAAGTTGTGCACTGCCATCTTTTACATCTGCGAAAAAGTTCATGGGCTCCATGCAATTATGTGCCAGAAAAGGAGCCGTATAAGTTCGTTCAATTACGTTTGCCGCATTCTTAAATGCTAATTCTGGATTACCATCTTTACGCACCACTTCGGATTGTCTCGTAGTCATTTCGGACATTTTCTTTCGGTGGACTTCCGAACTTTCTAGACCGGCGGGAATGGTCAAGGTTTGCCTTGGGCCTCTATAGGGCTGTCTTTCTTCAGAGTAGGATTCTATGGGTTCCCATTGTACCGATATTGCCTTTTTGGCCTTCATCACCTCCCAAGTAGATTTGCCTACAATCGCGACTACTTCAAGAAAGGCACAGGTATCAAAATGTTGTCGAGTGAAATCATCATCCAATACCTTAATTGAGAAAACATCTTGAATGCCCGGCATTGACTTGATCGCCGTGGAATCCATAGATTTCAATTGCATGCCGAAAGCGGGTGGATGCACAATCATGGCGGTCAACATTCCATCTTTGTAGGTGTCGAGACCGAACAAAGGTTTTCCGGTGACTATATTCTGTCCGTCTACATTTTTCTGGGAAGTACCGATGATATTGAAATCACCAATTTCTTTTAAGGCAACTTCTTCAGGCACCGGAACCATGGCGGCGACAGAAGCCATTTCGCCATAGGAAGCAGATCTATTGCTGCTTACATGATGCAACATACCTGTTTTGGTGGTGATTTCTTTAATGGATACATCCCAAGTTTTAGCAGCAGCTTCTTTAAGCATATGTCGTGCAGTTGCACCTGCCATTCGAAGCCCGTTCCAACCTTGTCGTATCGCTTGACTACCCCCGATAAATTGTCGTCTGTATAGTTCGGTGTTCAATGGTGCCTGTTCAACGATGACCTCCTTCCATTCGATATCCAATTCATCGGCAACAATCATCGGCATTGCTGTTTTTACCCCTTGACCGCCTTCTGGGTTTGGCGACATTATCGTCACTAGCCCATTGTCACCAACTTTCACATATCCATTAAGTTTAAACCATTCTTTGGGCAAAGTAGACACTTCCTCTGACGTCATTTTACACGATTCCAACCAATTGAAGCTCAGAACGAGCCCGCCCCCAGCTAAAGTTGACTTTTTAATAAATGAACGTCTTCCGATTTTGGTTTTTACTACTGTCATGGATCAATCAAGAATTGGTTAACCGACTACCTGTTTTTCCTTCACAAACGGTTGCTCATAATGCCGCTGCCCTGTGGCCTTATACAAAGCATTGGCAACCGCTCCGAAAATTGGTGGGAAAGGCGGTTCTCCCATACCCGTCGGCTCGATTTCATTTTGAACAAAATGAACGTCAATCTCCTTAGGTGCATCACTAGAACGAATCATTTGATATTGATGGAAATTATTTTTTTGAGGCACACCATCCTTAAAAGTCAATTCTCCGTAAAGCGCGTTCCCAATTCCATCGGTAATAGCTCCTTCTGCCATATTCTTAGCCGCATCAGGGTTTACAACAATACCACAATCGATAGCACAGCATACTTTTTGCACTATAGGCGTCCCTTCTTTCATCGTCACGTCCAATATGTGGGCAGCATAAGAATTATGGCAAAAATATGCGGATACGCCTCTGTGCACATTCTCGTCATTTTGCTTCCATCCTGACTTTTCTCGTACCAGTTCCAAGACTCCGGCATAACGGTCGGCATCATAATCGTTCTCTTCCCCTACAGGATTTTCTTTGGCACGTTTTAGTAGATCCAATCGAAACTGAATCGGGTCTTTGCCGATAGTTTCCGCTACTTCATCAAGAAATGCTTGCTCGGCACCCGCCATAAAATTGGAGCGAGGAGCACGGAATGCCCCAATAGTTATATTGGAATCTATCGACCATTCCTCGGCTAAATAATTGTCTAACGCTCCGGCAGGAAAACGATTGGCGAACAAAGGGCTTTCAGGAATACCGCCGGCCTTCACATGTAATGCCGTCAAATTGTTATCCACATCAAAAGCGGCACGATATGTTGCCTGATATGTCGGACGATAAATACCATTGGTCATATCATCTTCACGTGTGTAAATTAACTTTACAGGGGAATTTACTTTTTGGGAAATCAAAGCCGCTTCCAGAACGTAGTGGCCATAAGCTTTACGACCAAATCCACCGCCCATACGGGGAATGTCCATCTCTATATTTTCTTCGGGAATTCCAAGACTGCTAGTAATTGCGGGAAGCATGGATGAAGGAATTTGCATGGGTCCTGCAAGCTTGACTTTGTTTCCCTGAACAAAGGCAAATGCGTTTAAAGGCTCCATTGTATTATGCGCTAGGAAAGGAGCGGAATACGTTCTTTCCAATACTTTCGCAGCTTTCTTAAATGCCGCTACTGGTTTCCCATCTTTGCGGACAATCTTTCCGGGTTTAGCAGCCAGTGCCGCCATTTGAACTTTGTGGTTTGTTGATGATTCCAAGCCCGCGGGTATATTTTTGGTTTCTTCACCTCTAAATCCCTTAACAGTTTCAGTAGATGCTGTGATAGGCTTCCATTCCACCCTTAATTTCTTTCTGGCTTGCATCACTTCCCATGTAGAATTACCGACTATGGCAACTAATTCTGGAAAAGCATTGGTGTCAAAACCTCCTTTTTCAAATCCATCTTTATAACTTTTTATGGTTACCACATCTTTAATACCAGGCATGGCTTTGGCCTCTTCTGCATCAACAGAACTCAAGGTCAACCCAAAAGCAGGCGGATGCTCGACCATGGCAATCAACATACCCTCTTTTTGGTAGTCCATTCCGAACATCGGTTTACCTGTTACAATGTCTTTTGCGTCTATATTTTTATGGGATTTGCCTATCAGTTTAAAGTCTTTGACTTCCTTCAGTTTTACCACTTCGGGTACTTCTAGCGTTGCCGCTAATGCTGCCATTTCACCATAACCAGCTGATTTTTCAGAGGAAGTATGGTGCAACATCCCAGACTCGGCAGTGATTTCTTCTACAGGCACCTGCCAGTTTTGGGCCGCTGCCTGGCGTAACATTTGCTTTGCTGTAGCACCCGCCGTGCGAAGCGATTCCCATCTTCTTCGTATGCCTTGACTACCCCCCGTAAATTGAAAACCGAAGTTTTCCTTATGATAGGGAGCCTGTTCGACAAGTACACTTTGCCAATCCACATCCAATTCTTCTGCGACCAACATGGGCATTGAGGTACGAATATTTTGACCGAATTCAGGGTTTGGTGTATATATGGTCACTAGACCATTATCACCAATTTTCAAATACGAATTGATTTCAAACCACTCTTTAGGCATTAGCATCACCTCTTCAACCGTTTTGTCTTTACAAGAGGCCAATAAATTAAAGCCGAGTATCATTCCACCACTGGCAAGACTCGTGTTCTTGATAAAGGCTCGCCTTCCAAATTTTGTTTTTATAACTGTCATGGTATTTCTTTTTATGCAGAATTTATTTCAACATCTATTTTTTATTAGTGCCTAGGAGTTCTCGGTTTCAACCGCTGCCAGTTTCACAGCTTTCTTGATTCGAGTATAGGTGCCACATCTGCAGATGTTACCATCCATAGCAGATTCGATTTCAGCATCGGAAGGGCTAGGATTCTTTTTCAAAAGGGCAGAAGCAGTCATGATTTGTCCTGCTTGACAATAGCCGCATTGGGGCACATCAACTTCTAACCAAGCTTTTTGAACGGGGTGGTCCCCATTTTCTGAAAGTCCCTCAATGGTTGTGATTGCTTTGTCACCGACTGCTGAAACCGGAAGTTGACAAGAACGAACCGCATTATCACCTAAATGGACCGTACAGGCACCACATTGAGCAATACCACAGCCATATTTTGTTCCGACCAATTGAAAATGGTCACGTAGCACCCACAACATGGGTGTGTTCGGGTCAACGTCTACTTCTTGAATATTTCCATTTATTTTTAAATTGAATTTTGCCATGATATGCTTGTTTTATAGAGACTGTTTTAAAGTTACTGATTTTATGGGATTTAGGGTTTTAAAACCTACTGCTATTCCGTTAATTATTATTGATTAAATGCTATTTCCACATCTTCATTGCGTATTTATCTTTTTGAAGATTTTTGCCATAGTCTTTTTGTCTATCGCCTCCATCTCTACCAATTGCAATGATTTTACTATCGAAAGCGTGGACACCTTATAATGTTTGAAATGCAGAGTCTGCAAATGTGATTCGTAGGCGGCCTTGTCCGCATAGATTTCCAACAGGCGGATTTGGGTCGGATTTTCTTTTTGGAACATTGGATAAATACAGATGACCCCTGATTCCAAACGAACGGAGGCTTCCGCTTCCTCTTTTAAAATGGAAATATATTCTTCAAGGTAATCCTGTTCCACCTCAATTTCGGCGATTCGGACCATCATGTTTTCGAATGTATGTGCTTGATTATCAGACTCATTTTCTTGACCAAAAACAATAGTGGTCATCATACCATAAAGTACTATCAGACAAAGTTTATGTAAACCTAGATGTTTCATGCAATTGAGGTTATCGAATTTTACTTCTTTAAAATACGCTATTTTAATCCTTTAATACTTGTATTCGTTTCAGCCATTTCTGTACCGCTTCCCTGACCTCGATTTCGCGTCTTCCTTCTATAACAAATAGAATACCGTCCCTTTCTACGCCACCTTTTACTGACAATTCATCCAAAATGGTACTATTGGGACTTAGCTCCCGAATCGTTTTTATGCTACTACCAAGTCCGTAACCAGCATTCGTGTTAAAGGGAATGATTGTTTTACCTTTCAAATCGTTTTCATTCAAAAAACTTTTCATGGGCGGTGGCAGTTGCATGCCCCAAGTAGGGAATCCAAAGAAGATGGTGTCATATTGCACCATATCCAGCTTCGTTTTCAAGAGAGGTAATAATCCGCTTGCATTTTCCCCGGCTACTTGTTTTACTATGGCATCATACTTCTCCGGATAGGGGTTCTGCAATTCCACACTTACCAAATCGCCCCCGACCTCCTTTTGGATCATCTCGGCAACGGCTTTGGTGTTGTTGGTGCGGGAGAGATAAACGATTAGCGTCCTTTCGGAATATTGAAAATTAGGTATTGGGCCTAACTTTTCCGCCTCCAAGTCGGCTAAACCAACTGAAATAAATAGGAATACTGTCGAGACAACTAATTTCATGATATTGGATTAAACTAATCTCGAGTGAGCAATTTACTAAAGGTCAAATCTGCCAATTTCCATGTGTCATCTTGCTTTACATAGACTTCAGTAACCATAAAGGGGTTTGTTACTTCATTACCGCCTACGACCGCCAGCAATGTAATTCGATTCCAAAGAATAACGGTATTTTCGTTCAGCACTTCGACCATGACTTTATGGACATCAGCCTTTTTATAGTGGATACCGTCGCTTCGGATTATGTCAACTTCGCGATCTTTGCCCCAAGTGCCGCCCATGTGCACGAACTTGGCCTTATCATGAAAGAGTTCCACAAGTTTGTCGGCATCCTTCTCGGCCATCCATTGCCATTTTTGCTGGGAGAGTTCCTTGATCTTCTGTTCGATGTCGGCAGTTTGCGCCATGGCCATTGGCGTGCTTAAAAAAGCGATCAGTATAGTTAAAATCAGTTTTTTGTTCATCATTGTTTTTTTAGTGTTCAATTTCATGGGTGTCCCGTACACTGCTAAAGGTCAGGTCTAGCAATTTCCAATGGTCGCCTTTCTTTTGATAGAATTCTGTTACGGTAAATTCATTTTTAACGTCATTTCCTCTTACATGGGCGGTAAGCGTAATACGATTCCAAAGCACTGCAGTGTTATCTCCGAACGTTTCTACCGCCACGTCATGTACCTCGGCATTTTTATACCAAATGCTTCCCGATTCGATGATTTCAAGTTCCCTATCCTTTTTCCAGGAACCGCTCATGTGTACGAATTTGGATTTATCATGGAAAAGGGATGCCAGTTTATCCACATTTTTATCGGCCATCCATTGCCATTTTTGTTTGGAAAGTTCCTTGATTTCCTGTTCAATGGTAGCGTCCTGTGCAGCGGAAGGTGCGCATATTGCGATTAAAAATATTGCTAGCAGTAGTACTCTCATTAGATTATGTTTTTAATGGATTATAATTAACATGCTTTATTTTAAATGCCTGTTTTTTCAAAATTACAACCCTTTGAAAGGAATTGGTTTACCCAAATTACTGATATTTATACCACTATTACGGAATTTAGAAAAGGAGTTTGAGCGCTGATAACCAATCCATTATCTTTAGGCTAAAATTTATAAGGGCCAATGGAAAATATTTATGACATTGACAAGGTTGGTGATTATCTCGCCCTTCGCGAACAGGAAGTTTTACACCCGTTGGTGGGTTTGGTCGATTTCAATCATGTTACGGAGGAGGGAAAAACAATCAGGGGGTATGATGCCCTACGTTTTCATTGTTATGCCATTTTCCTTAAGGATGCCACGGGATGTAAACTAAAATATGGCGGAAAGTGCTATGATTATGATGAAGGAACGCTGGTGTTCGTTAGTCCGAACCAAGTTATCGGGTTGACCTATAATGAACCGAATTATCGACCCAAAGGGTACGCGCTGCTTTTTCATCCTGATTTGTTATTGCGTACTGAATTGAGCAAAAAAATGAATGGTTATAGCTTTTTCTCCTATTCAAGTAACGAGGCACTGCACCTTTCTGCAAAAGAGCGAAAAGTGATTTTGAGCTTGTTGGACAAAATCCAGTTTGAACTGGAACAGAACATGGACAAGCATAGTAAAAAACTGATCGTGGCCAATATTGAGCTCTTTTTGGACTATTGCACACGTTTCTATGACCGACAATTCTTGACCCGTGAAATTGAGAACATAGGCTCCATGGAAAAGTTCAATGAACTTTTGAATGACTATTTTACATCTGACAAACCACGGAAGCATGGTACTCCATCGGTGGGCTATTTCGCGGAGCAGTTGCACTTATCGTCCAATTATTTTGGAGATTTGGTTAAAAAAGAGACAGGGAAATCCGCTCAGGAATACATTCAGAACAAATTGATCGAAGTAGCCAAAGAAAGGGTATTCGACCCTTCGAAATCGGTCAGTGAGATAGCTTATGAACTAGGTTTTAAATATCCGCAGCATTTTAGCCGATTGTTCAAGCAAAAGGTTGGGCATTCGCCGAATGAGTTTCGGATGTTGAATTGATTCTATTTTCAAGAGTTTGTAAGTTGCACTGAAATCGCTTATTGTCACATATCTTTTAAACGTTGTTCAATATTTTGGGAGACGCTGTAAAATTTGGCAAAACCCAACTGCATGGGCATCTGGATTAGTATTCCTTTTTGTATCTTAAGGATGTTATTTTTTGCAACTATCGATGACCGAAAAGCTACTATTCTTACTCATTTTTTTCGTTTGCCTACCAGTTGCGCACTCCCAAAACCAAGTTGACATTCTGATTGTTGGTGGCGGCGCAGGCGGCACGTCTGCAGGAATCCAAGCCGCACGAATGGGTGCTAACGTTCGAATTTTAGAAGCTACCCCTTGGCTCGGCGGAATGTTGACTTCGGCAGGAGTCTCTGCCATTGACGGCAACCACGAAATGCCTTCAGGCATTTGGGGCGAGTTTCGTCAAAGACTCCGTGACCATTACGGTGGGGCCAAAGTTTTGGCAACAGGCTGGGTAAGTCATACGCTTTTTGAACCTTCCGTGGGGAATAGAATACTTCAAGAAATGGCCGACATTCCGAATCTAGATATAGCTTTTAATGCTGTTTATACGGATGTTAAAAAGGAGGGCGATGGATGGTCAGTCACATACAAACAAAATGGAAAGAATTATACTTCTAAAGCCAAAATATTAATTGATGCTACCGAAATTGGGGAGCTATTACCTTTGGTCGGTGCCGACTTTCGATTGGGAATGGATGCTAAATCAGATACTGGAGAAAAAGAAGCTCCCGAAGAAGCGAATAGTATTGTTCAAGATTTGACCTATGTTTTGATACTACGGGATGTTTCAGGAGATTCCAGACTTCGCGGGAATGACAAAAAGGGTTTGGTGAAAAAACCAAAGAATTACGACCCAAAAGCCTATGAATGCGCCTGCAAAAGGGAAGGGGGCGAAATGTTCGGTTCTGTTTCCGATTGTCAGCAAATGCTTAATTATGGCAAACTGCCCAAAAACAAATACTTGTTGAACTGGCCCAATTGTGGAAACGATTTTTACCTTAACTGGCCTGAACTAACTTTAGAAGAACGAAAAGAAAAGCTCAAAGAGGCCAAACAGTTTACTCAAGGTTTTGTCTACTACATTCAAAATGAACTGGGGTTCAAAAATCTCCGAGTAACGGAGGAATTCCCAACCAAAGATAATTTTCCTATGATTCCGTATGACCGCGAGGCACGACGAGTAAAGGGAAAGGTTTTTTTAATCGTTGATCACTTGGAAAGACCTTATGATTTCAACCTATATAAAACAGGAATCGCTGTAGGCGATTACCCAATTGACCATCATCATGACAAAAATCCCAATGCACCGGAAATCGATTTTATCAATATCAAAGTGCCGAGTTACAATGTTCCTTTAGGAAGTCTAGTTCCTGAAAAAATACAGAATTTTATAGTTGCGGAAAAGAATATCAGCGTATCGAACATTGTCAATGGCGCAACGCGTTTGCAACCTGTAGTTTTGGGTATCGGCCAAGCAGCGGGTGCACTTGCGGCCACTTCCATTTTAGAAAACGAAAAACCTTCTGAAGTCTCTATTCGAAAAGTACAGCTGGCTCTTTTAGAAAGTGGTGCTTATTTAATGCCCTATTTTGACATAAAACCGAACGATGATGGTTTTGTGGCTATGCAGCGCATCGGGGCTGCTGGGGTCTTAAAAGGAATCGGAATCCCTTATAAATGGGCCAACCAGACGTGGTTTTATCCCGAACAAATCGTTTCTGAATATGAATGGAAGCAAGGCTTACTTCCCTATTTTCCCGAACTAGAAAAAGTGCATGCCTCAGGCAGTGGTATTACCTTAAAGTTCATAGACGATGCCATTGAAACCATTGATAAAAATCGTCCGAACTCGGCTATCTTAAAAAAGTGGTCTCGATTTTATAATTTACAGGACTTTGACAAGACCTCTTCTTTGAATCGCAGAAAAGTTAGTATCATCACAGATGAGATTCTTAATCCGTTCGAAATAGAAATTGATTGGGAGGGCAATCTAATCAAAAAATAATACCATGCGTCTAGTACAATTTTTGACCAAAGGAGGAAATAATGCCGTAGCCCAAGTTCTAGGTAACAGGCTACAATTGATCGCCAAACATTCAACTTCTTATGAATTGGCGAATAAAGCCATTTCAGAAAATAAAATACTTGAGCAAATTGTTTTGGAAAATCGTTCTTCAGAATATGCTGACTATGCGGAAGTGTTCGAATCAGATAGACTATTATCACCTATTTCTCACCCAGACCCATCCCATTTTTGGATTACCGGTACTGGTCTTACTCATTCCGGTTCTGCGACTACTCGTAATGCCATGCATGCCAAATTGGAAAAAGAAGTAGACCTATCCGATTCCATGAAAATATTCAAAATGGGCATGGAAGGCGGCAAGCCTGAAAAAGGTGAAATCGGAGTACAACCTGAGTGGTTCTATAAAGGAAATGGAACCACTGTAGTTCCCCCTAATGGGAATCTTGATCTACCTGATTACGCTTTAGACGGGGGCGAAGAGCCAGAAATCGCGGGCTTCTATCTTATCAGCGACGATGGCATACCGTATCGCATAGGATATGCCTTGGGCAACGAATACAGTGATCATATTACGGAACGCATTAACTACCTCTATCTTGCACATTCAAAATTAAGACAGTGCTCTTTTGGACCTGAACTTTTGTTGGGGGAACTACCTAAATCTGTTAAAGGAATTGTTTCAGTAATTCGTGGCAATGAAATCTTATGGACAAAAGAATTCTTGAGCGGCCCAGAAAATATGATTCATAGTTTAGAGAATCTCGAATACCATCATTTCAAGTATGAACTTTTCCGAAATCCCGGGGATTTACATTGTCATTTTTTTGGTACTGCAACTTTTAGCTTTTCTGATGGTATAGAAGTCGAAGATGGAGATCGGTTTCAGATTGAATCAGCAAATTTTGGGATGGCTTTACGGAATACGGTTAAGAAAAGTTCCAGCAAATTTATTGGGATAAAAACCCTTTAGCGAAGCGCATATCCCTTGGTAAATTTTGCCCTGTTTGAGTAAATGCTTTCCTCTTGACTAGCGAATATTTCAACTTTATTATCTAATTCGCAAACCTCCAACTATTTATGAACTTCACTTTTCGATGTACCTAAAAAACCTTTTGGTCCAAACCAAAATTTCAATTGTACACTACCAAAACTATAATTAATCCTGCCAATTATGTGAATAACATAGTTTTGTTAATCAAAAACATTAAGTTGTATATACAACTTTTTGTACTACCTTTATCATATGAAGAGATTAGAAAATCTTGATTCTTTTGATCCAAGGGTCTGCATATCCGGTAAGATTAGCAGAATCGCTCGGGTAACCGCCAATATCTTTAGAAAGTACATGTCACCATTTGGTGTAACCAATAGCCAAGTTAGTCTACTTTTCATTCTCTCGATGCACGAGGGGCTGACTCAAAAGCAACTAGCAGATATAGCGCAGCTTGAAAAATCATCTTTACATCGAAATCTGAAAAACTTAGTGGGGTCGGGCTATGTAAAAAAAACAAGGTTTCCTCTGTTTGAAATCACATTTGAAGGCAAAAAACTGATCAATAATATTGTTCCGGAGTGGGATAAGGCCATGGTCGAAATTAAGAATATTATTGGAAACGAAGGAGAACTATCGATTACCGAAGTTCATCAAAAATTAACCGCTAAAAGAGTTTAAATGAGTCTAAAATTTGGATATCTCGTCTTGACAATACTATTGATAATTTCGCTTTGCATATTAGGATTCAAAGCAATAGATGGCGCATATGAAAAAACCAAAAAAGCAAAGAGAAAAAAAACGCATCTAGTGCTTGGTCTACTTCTGTGGAATCTTTACATCTTTGTGTTGGATGGCACTGGACTTCTTCAAACCTTTGAACTGCCTCCAAGATTTGTATTTTTCATGATTCTACCTGCATTTCTCTTTACAGGTATTTTTATATATCGAAATCAAAAAAGTGATTGGCTGCAGCATATTCCCAAAAGCTGGCTCATTTTTATTCAATCTTTTCGAATAGCAGTGGAAACATTATTTGTTTTCTCAGTCACTGCGGGAATCTTACACCCGAATGTTACCATCGAAGGCTATAATTTCGATATGATCTTAGGGCTAACGGCACCATTGGTAGGCTTTTTATTCCTCAAAAAATTAATCTCGGAAAGAGTCTTGGTTATATGGAATTATCTAGGCCTGTTAATTCTCGCAAGCGTAATTTTTGTTTTTATGACGACCATATTCGTACCGGGCATTTACGGATTTGAAAGCACACCAATGCCACTGGAGTTTACGCGCTATCCATATACTTTAGTGGCAGGATTTCTTATGCCGGTAGCGGTCTTCGTTCATATACTTTCGATTGTGCAATTGACTATAGCAAAACAATAAAACTATTCTTTTTTAAAATGAAAAATCTACTTTGCCAGGCTTGCCCTCAATGGCACCTTATATCTAGGTATTGATGAAATACTTTACGGGATTTGAATAAGTAATTCCTATGGGGAAATAATGCGCCTGACCCTCAAAATAGAACATCCCTTTGTTAGAAGAATTAATTTTAGAACGGCAGGTTGATCTTCAATTCAGGTATAAGCTACTGCTGTGAGAAATGATTCTCCAATATTTTTTGAAGTGTAGGTTATTCGACTAATATCGAGTCTTAGACAAGACTAAAAGTCCATTTTTAAAATTTCCTATTCCGAAAATAAATTAGGCAACCACAACGAAATTTCAGGAAACAGCGTAACCAGCACCAAAACCACCAAACTTACCATCAAAAAAGGAAATCCTGCCCTGCTGACCTTTCCAATGGAAACCTTTCCGATGCTGGATGCTACAAAAAGACAAACGCCCACGGGCGGAGTTGTCAATCCAATAATCAGATTCAGCACTGCTATCACTGCAAAATGGATTGGATCAACATCAACTGCCAACGCAACCTTCAACAAAATCGGAAACAGAATCAATAGTGCTGCAATGGTCTCCATAAAAGTCCCCACAACAATGAGCAGCATATTGATCAACAACAAAACCACATATTTGTTGGTACTGAAACCGAGAATTTCACTAGAAATCGTCTGTGGTATATGTTCCGTTATCAAAATATACCCGAACAAATTTGCAAAACCAACCAAGATCATCAAAGAAGCGGAAGTTTTCATGGAATCGAGAACCACTACCTGCACATTTTTAAAATTCAGTTTTTTATAAACGAATCGGCCAATTATCAACGCATACAACACAGCTACAATGGATGCTTCCGTAGGCGTAAAGATTCCCCCGATAATTCCGAATAAAATAATAAAGGTCATCAATAACGCCCAAAATGTATCAACAAAACCTCTTGCCACTTGACCAAAAGAACTTTTCGGATGCTTGGGATATTTCTTTTTTCTAGCGATAATATAAGCCACTACCATCAACCCGACACCTAAAAGAAGACCAGGAATCGCCCCTGCCAAAAACAATTTTCCAACCGAAAGTCCACTTAAGGTTGCGGCAATTATCATAGGAACACTTGGAGGAATAATAGGTCCGACCGTAGATGAAGCTGCGGTTACCGCGCACGAAAAATCGGCATCATAACCCTCCTTTTTCATTGCCGGAATCATGACCGAACCCATACTTGCCGTATCGGAAATAGCCGTGCCAGAAATTCCAGCAAATAACATAGATGCTCCAATATTCACTAATGAAAGTCCACCTCTGATATGACCCAATAAGTGATTACAAAACGTGATGATTTTTTCTGTGAGGCCTCCTTGGTTCATCAGATTTCCTGCAATGATAAACCCTGGAATACTTAATAACACAAAAACATCTATGCCAGAATACATTTTCATCGGCATCAAAATCAACGGAATATCCGCAGCAATCAAATACGACAAACAGGCGAGCCCTAAAGCAAATGCAATTGGATAGCGAAGTACAAGCGCTACAACAAATACGATGACCAATATCCAGATCATAAGGCGTGCTTTTTAAATACGCGTACAATTTGATGCCAAGCGTAATAACAAATAGAGATTCCGATAATGAACATACTGCAAAAAGACACTCCCATATTAAAGCCCATACTTGGGGATTTTTCGGCTACTCCTAAAAGGATGAATTTTATCGAATAAAAAGAGAAACTCGCAAAAAGCAAAAAGATGACAACAGGGATGGACTTATCCAAGAAAAGTCGAACTCCCGAAGGAAAGGAATTGTAAAACATATCCAAATGCACATAATAATTAGTCTTGAGCGCAAGTCCGGATGCGAAAGCTATCGCATAGATAAAGAGTATGCGTGAGGCTTCCTCAGTCCATGATGGGGTGTCGAACCACGAGAATCGGCAAATGATTTGCAACAACACCATGCCTATCAATCCCCAAGTACTAACGAGCGTTCCGATTTTAAGAATTTTACCTATTCCTTTTCGCATGTTCTTCTTGGTCTTTCTTTAGTTCTTGATATATTTCTTTCATTTCAGGAGACAAACTTTCATAAATAGCCTGCTGGCATTTATTGGCAAAGGCTTCCGTATCTACTTCTATCAATTCCATGCCTTTGTCCTTCAGCACTTGTTGTATATTTTTTTCGTTTTCCAGAAAAAGGTCGTGCTCATATTTCTGCATTTCCTTACCCGCTTGAACAACAAGTTCTTGAAGGTCTGGAGGTAATTTCTGAAACTGCTTTTCACCAATTACCGCATATACCCAACTGATTACATGCCCTGTAAGGTTGACATATCTCTGTACTTCGGCAAACCCGCCATTATTAATCATCGCAAACGGATTTTCCTGCCCTTCAATCGTTCCTTGCTGTAAGGATGTAAACACTTCTGAAAACGCCATTGGAGTAGGCTTCGCACCGAGTGCACTCCATGTGGTCACAAAAGAGGGCACATTCGGGACACGAAGAATCATTCCCCTTAAATCATCCGGGTGCCGAATTGGTCGATTGGAAGTCAAATGTCTGGGGCCCCGTTCAAAATGGCACAGCGCCCGAACTCCCGCCTTTTCAATCATTTCTGTTTCCATCAATTTTCCTACGCGTCCGTTGATATAGAGATTCATGTCGGTCGAATCTTTCATCAAATACGGCAGCTCGCAAAAAGTAGCCACTTCGAACCAATTGGTCAGGGTGGATCCGGTTGTTGTAATATCAATAACTTCGGCCTGAATCAAGCGAATAGCCTCGATTTCCTTAGCCAATTGTTCAGAAGGATACAACTGGACCTCAATTCGACCGTTGGAGCGTTCCTCTAAAATTTGTTTAAAATAGTCGAATGCTTTATACCAAGTGTGATCTTCTTTGACAATGATCGCAGTTCTAAAAAGAAATTCAGGCGAATCATTCTTAGGCTTGCAACTGCTCAATAAAAGAAATAGAAAACAGAAGAAAATTGGAATGACCAATCGGCCCATTGTCTTACTTAAAACTATTTTTTCGCACCTCATTAGTCTTCGTAAACCTCAACAATCATTTCAACCTCAATGGCAATGTTGCTAGGAAGAGCGCCCATTCCTACAGCTGCTCGGGCATGTTTCCCCTTTTCGCCAAAAACGGCTACCATTAAATCCGAGTACCCGTTCACTACTTTGGGTTGATCTTTGAAATCGGGAGCGCAGTTGACCATTCCCTTAACTTTTACAATACGTTTTACCTTATTAAGATTCCCCAACTCTGCCTTCAAAACGGAAAGTTGATTGATTCCGGTAATGCGAGCCGCCTCATATCCCTCTTCAATGGTCAGGTCCGCACCTAATTTGCCAGTGATATTTTCTCCATCTGCTTTACGAGGACCTTTCCCAGCAAGGAAAATTAAATTGCCCGTTCGCACTGCATTTACATAGTTCGCAACTGGAGCCGAAGGGGTACTCAACGTAACTCCTAATTCATCCAACTTGGCTTCAGGGTTATAATCCGCTGCGGGTTGTTCAACTATTTTGGCTGGCTGTTCAACTTGCGGTTTCTTCTCGACAGTTGTATTACAAGCTGCTATGGCTATGATACTAATCACTATAATTGACTTTTTCATTTTGGGTTGGGTTTTATTTCTTAAAGTTAGGCATTTGCCAATATCTCCTGAACTCTTTGGGCAACTATTCGTTCTTGACCGGGTTCCATCATCCAAGTTGTTATGCCTACTTCGTCTTTATTACCGACTGTTTCAATGGATGGATGCCCATTCACTAATTGCTTACGCATATCATCTTTGGAGATTTTCACCACATTTTCATCCCATCGAATTTTCAAACTTGGTACATGATTGGCATGTGGGGGTACATGTATTTCCGTCTCCACTCCTTTGACCGATGAGGCACTATCACTGATTAATTTAATTTGGCTTTCCCATAGTTGCCATTCTTTTTTATGGTCTCTTGCCAGGTATAATTCCAAGGCTACCAGCATCCCTAGAACTTCCTCTTTGTTTACTTTCATTCCTCTGGCAATGGTAGTACCGCGAGGAGGAGTATGTAAACGGGCGGCTTCAATGTATTTTCTTTTTCCTAGAAGGAGTCCAGCACTTTGTGGTCCTCGTATTCCTTTTCCTCCTGAAAAACAGACCAGGTCAAATCCCATTTTGGTAAACTTGAAAAGATTTTCAACGGGAGGTACATCTGCCGCGCAATCTATAAAAGTGGGAATGTTGTGTTTCTTTCCCAACGCTATGAACTCCTCCCATTTGACTTCTCCCTGTTCTGTATTAGCATTCAAAAACCAAAGCATAACGGTCTGTTTGTTAATCGCCTTCTCAAGTTCCTTGGCCGTGGTAACCTCAACTATTTTTGCTCCGGTATTTATGAGTGCATGAGTATACCCGATGGAATGACCTTTTTGAACAATAACCTCATTTTTTAGTCCCGTAGTGTCGGGAAGCTGAGCAACTTTTTCTTCATCCATTCCACACATAATACCGGCAAGACCAATGGTCATTGCCCCAAATGCACCAGATGACACCGTGGCGTATTCACACTCCAATAATTGAGCAATTCGTTCCCCGACCTTGTCATGAAGTTCATCAAGATTTACATATTCGGTGGCCCCATAACTTATGGCATCGGTAACTTCTTTATGCATCAATGAGCCTGTCATTGAAGTATAGGTGCCCGCAGCATTTATAAAGGTTCGCAAACCCAACTCTTTGAAAAAGTCACGGGCCAAGGGTTTTGCAAGGGTCTCTTCGGCTACGTTCGCCGTTAAAACGCTAGGGCCGATTAACCCTCCCAGAAAAGGGATTGCCGTAATCGCTTTTAATGCTTTTCTTCTGCTATTCATGATATATTTTTATTGATTCTAATCCACTGCTGCTATGCAGTCCATCTCAACTAGTGAGTTGCCCGGAACTCCACCGTAGGTGGCTACCGTAGTACGTACCGGAGGGTTCTTTCCAAAACGTCCTCTGAATACTTCATTCATTCCTTTGTAGTCGGCAAGGTCTGCCAGATATACATTTACCTTTAAAACCTGTTCCATAGATGAACCGTTCGCTTCCAATCCTTTTTCAAGTTCCTGTAAAACAATCTCAGTATGCGCTTTGATTTCATAAGGCTCTACGTGTGCACCTTTACCTGCTATGTAAAGGGTATTTCCATGCCTTACGGCACCTGAAAAAAGTGGAATGTCTTGATCCATTACAATGTCACCAACTACTTTTTTTGTTGCCTTGTTTTGATTCTTGGTCATGGCGTTGGCCGAACCAACTCCTAATAATGCGGCCAGACCCATTCCTATTTTTTTAAAGGATGCTCTTCTTGTTGTTTTTTCCATCTTACCTAGTGTTTAAATTTTAATAATGTGATTCAATTGATTTAACGCTCTGCCCCCTTCGAACTTAGAAGGGGAATCCCAATAATTGGATTTGGTGAACTACCACATACGTTTTTTCAATAATTCTTGTATCTGTTCTTTCGGTACTGGGAGTTCATCAATATGATCTTTGAGCCAACCGGAAAAGTCTTTTTCGATTTCGTCCGTCCATTTATTATCGATTTGACCTGGGGTATATTTTCCTTCTTTCAATCTTCCGATACCGAACATATCACGAAGCCGAACTATTTCAGATGTGACCACCACTTTTTCCGCTAAATGCGCAGGAATGAACATCACTCCTTCCTTTTTTCCTAAAATAATATCCCCAGGAAGCACGGTAGCCGCACCTATTCTAATGGGCGAATTAATACTCAACAACATTACCTCTGTCAGGAAGGATGGATGCCAGTCACGCACAAAAGCATTAAAGCCTTCAATTTCAGATAGGCCTTCTTGATCTCTGCTGGAAGCATTAAAAACTACTCCCGTCTTTGATTTGGCATAAATGGAATTCCCCAAGTTATCACCAATCAAAGTACCGTCCACAATTTTACCAAAACCGTCGGCAACATATACATCTCCCAATTGCAGCATATCAATGGGCCATGAGTTGGTGTTTCCTATTTGTCCTTCCGCTGCTCCCTTCTTTTTTATCTGATCTGAAACATCAGGTCGGTTGGGCATGTATTGCGCGGTCAAGGCTCTGCCCACCACAGGAACATCATCATGCAAGAGTTCCCAACCACCTTCGAACTGGTTATGATAACCTTCATTTCTCAAAACGCCCCAAGCTTCCTCAATGGCAACATCTTTCATTCGTTCTAAAATATCGTCAGCTACTTTGGGCCTTCCATCCTCAAAACGTTCTCCCTCCCATTGATGAGTTAAGAAAATAATTTGTTCTTTGGATGCTGTTTGAGAGGCTGCAAAATTGCAGCCTACAAAAAACAACACCATCAATTTTATAAATCGCATAAGTTTTCTTTTTTATTTTATTCTATTTATCCCATGATTCTGAGGCTAGTCCATTTAAATCATAGACCACTTTCCCATCTCGAATGGTGAGTTCGCATTCCAATTTTTTATTTCCCTTCATTCGTTTTCCCTTGGTATCAATAAAACCAAAATCACCCTCTCTTTGATTCAAGACGGTAATATCGGCAACTGCACCTACTGACAAATGACCTAAGTCTTCCCGCTTGATAGTCTTAGCAGAATTCCAGGTCGTGGCAGCAATTATCTCATAGAGCGGCATTTTTAAATTGAGAAATTTTGACATCACATTGATAATATCTTTCATTCCACCATTCATACTTCCAGTATGTAAATCTGTACTTATTGTATTGGGTTTAAATCCTTGTTTCAATGCGGGAACGGCTTGCTCAAATAGAAAACTACCCCCACCATGGCCTACATCGAAAACAATTCCTCTTTTCTGAGCGGCCCATGCAAAATCTTCTACTTTGCCTTGTTCATTTACAATGGGAGTTCGTCCATTTACATGTGCATAAGTGTGTGTGAAAATATCGCCGGGTCGAAGCTTCTCCATAAATAATGTTTGAAGAGAAAGTTCTGGCTCACTCCCACCAAAATCAATCATAACTGGAATATCCGCTAATTTACCGGCTTCAACGGCCCTTTCGGTTGGTGTCCAATCAAAACCCCTAAAATGTGCCAATTTTACCCCAACCACATGCTCGGGAAACTGCTTTGCCACCATGGCGGTCAACTTTGAATCCATGTCGACCAAATTTTGTTCAATGGCCCCACCTTTCATTCCAGATCCGACAATATTGAGAAAGGACAATACCCTTGTTTTGGACCTATCAATAACATTCTCTTTGAACATTCTGAAATTGCGCCATCCAGCACCGCCAACATCCACGGCAGTTGTAACACCACTTTCGAAAGTAAAACCATCTGGGGGCAGGGCGGTAAAACTATTGCTTAGGTAAGCGTTTGGCTCGGTACCAAAAAAATGATGGCCATGAATATCTATGAGCCCAGGAGAAACATACAAGCCTTTCGCATCAATTTCGGTTTTCGCTTGACTTGAAGGAATGTTAGCTTCGACTTTCGCTATTTTACCGTCTTTAATGGCAACATCCATCACTTCATCAATACCGTTTTTGACGTCAATGACATGTCCGTTTTTAATAAGGATATCAAAATCTTGAGCTGCCCCTACGGTCGTCAGAAAAAGTATCAAAATTTTAAGTAATCTCATGAAATTGCTTGGTGTCCTCATCTTTTTTCAATTTAAATCTTATTCCGTGCTTACTCTAATTGGAACAATCGAATCTCCGCTATCTTCTTGAATCTTACGTATGGACTTCACTTCATCGGTAGAAATTGCATCCGCATCATTCCCAAAATTCGATCTGATGTATGTCAATACCTCGGCAATCTCCTTATCGCCTAAAAAGGCATGCTGTGGCATTACCCCATTATATACTTTACCATCAACTTCGAGGCTACCTTCCATACCGTTCAATAATACTTTTATGAGTCGTTCTTTGTCTCCGGTCACCCATTCGGTTCCAACAAGTGGGGGAAATCGACCTCCAGCCCCTTTCCCATTTTGTTGATGGCATGCACTACAGTAGCGATAATACGTGCTCTCACCACCCACCATATCATCCTTCATTAAATTATCTTCTATTTCATCCGGTGAACGAATGTGGGATAATAATTTTCTGGCCTCCATCTTCGCTAATTGAGTTTCGCCAAAATTCGATCTGTTACCATCGTAGGTGATTTTCCAGATTCTGCCTTCTACCGAGTCGGAAATGTACATTCCCCCATCAGGGCCAAAAGTGATTCCCATCGGACGGTGTTTGGCATCGTTCACACTTACAATGGGATCTACACCAGCAAAGCCATCAGCAAAAACCTCCCATTCGCCACTCGGTTTTCCATCTTTAAACGGAACAAATCCCACTATGTAGCCAGATTGTGGGTAAGGCGCACGATTGGTAGAGCCGTGAAAAGCGATAAATGCCCCATTCTTATATCGTGCCGGAAATGCATCGCCTTCATAAAAAACAAGATCGTTCGGAGCCCAATGTCCCGGGAAGCCGATAATCGGATCTACATAGTCCGCACAACGACCAATGATTTGACCATCGCCCCCGTACTCAGGTGCTAAAACTTTCTTTCCCTTTATTTGATCATAATAGCAATACGGCCAACCAAAATGCGATCCTTCGGTCACTTTCATAAATTCTTCGGAAGGAAGCAAGGCACTTTCCCTTGGGGAAAATTTATTGGGCCATAGACGTAACAAATCATCACGGCCATGCATCACTGCATACAGTTCTTGGTCAACGGGATTCCAATCCATTGCCACCAAACTGCGTATTCCAGACGCGTATTTATAGCCGTCTTTCTGAGTCTGCCCAAGCTTGTTGGCATCGAAACGCCAGATACCGGCATGATCTTCTAACTGTGGACAAGGATCCAAGCCAGGCGCACCGGGAGTACGTTTTGGATCTTGACAAGCATTGGACGGCGCGCCGAAAGGCACAAAAATATTGCCTTTGTTATCAAAAGCTATTGGCTTTCCGATATGCTCGTGCTTGCCATGTTCATGGTCATCGATTACGACCACTTCCGCTTCTCCTTCTGGTATCAGTATTCCAGGTTTTAACTTATATCGATACACCACCAAATCGGAACTAAAATAGATATAACCATTATAGACTCTCATTGCGGTGGCGTAGCTCCATTTTTCACGTTGCGAATTGCCCCCGAATTTTTTTACCACATCAGCTTCGCCATCATTATCAGTATCTTGCAAAACAGCAATGGAAGCATCTTCATGAGCATTTCTGAGTTTGGCGTAAAGAAGATTATCATCCGTTACCGCCATGTGCCTGACGGTTTCATCAATAGCATCTACTACGATTACCGCTGAAAAATCATCGGGAAGAAACAAGCCTCCGTTCGGTAATTCTTTTTCACATTGCACGAAGCACATTATGGTACATATGCTGAAGACTAAATTCTTTATGCGGTAAAAGACGGGCATACTAAATTGGTTGATCGGCAGTGGAATTGGTCCATACTTCAGTGGGATTACATTAGACTTTTCGAGCCTGTTCCGAAAGACGTATCTATCACAACACCACAGGTTTAAGATAGAGCTCTTTTTGATACGAAACAAGGAGATTTAAATAAATGTGTTCGAGCACATATTTCAAACTCTTCACGATCAAGACGATATAATTGCGGAAAGGTAATTTGTTATTCAAAGACAAGCGAACCAAAATATTCAGGTCGGTGAAAATCGGGTGTATCCGTACCAACGGCATTCCAGCTCAGATAGTGACGTTCTGAGGTTTTATCACCACATTTATAAAAATTCGCTCTGGTTTTTAGCCCTTTTAACTGAATTCCTTTATCGGCAGTCATTATTGTAGCCGGAATGATTATCGTCATCTCCCAAGAATGGCCCCCTGTTCTTTCTGAAAATTTTTCATTACCTAATGAGGAAGTAATTTCAATCTGCTTCATTATCTTTTCTTCATCCACAAATTGGCGCTCTGCCCTTCCAGGACCATAGGCCAAATGAGGTATACCAATACAGCTGAATTCAAAATTGTAATAATTGCCATCAGCTTTTGGGTCAAAAAAGAACTCAACACAACTATCACCAGCGACACCACCATTTACTTCATCAACTTGAGCGAGTATATTCTTCTCGGTTACATAATATTTTAACCAAATCTGGTTACTGGCATGTGCGATTCTGAAATCTACCTTTGGGGTATAGGAAAAAGTGTCCCAATTGATAATATTGATTGAATGGAGCTCCGTCTGCTCCTCAAGTAGTTCAGAAACCTGAGATAGTGTTACGTTTTTATCCGCTATGATTTCCTTAACCTTCAATTCTTTAGGCGCTTCGTTTTGTGCATTGCAACTTGCAAATATCATGAATAAGAAGAATAGTAATGACCTCCTTTTTATCAACATATCAATTAAATTGGTTACTCCTACTGAGAATGTGGCCTCATTACTAATTTACGAATTATTCGTTCAATGCTACTTCCCAATAAAATTAGTACTTTAAAAGTGTCAAATTTTTTGCATAAATGATAACTTAAAAATCGCACCAATGCCAAGACAATGCTTAGCCCTAGATTTAAAAGATGACCCAAATTTAATTGCCAAATACGAGGAATATCATAGAAATGTGTGGCCTGAAATTTTAGATAGTCTACGTGAATCTGGGATAACCCATATGGAAATCTATCGTATTTCAAACCGACTCTTTATGATTATCGAAACAACAGATGATTTTTCTTTTGAAAAGAAAGCTAAAATGGATGACGACAATACAAGAGTACAAGATTGGGAAGTTCTAATGTGGGACTATCAACAAGCTTTACCCATCGCCAAATCTGGCGAAAAATGGTTGCCCATGGAAAAGATTTTCGATTTTAGTGCTTAAGCCCAATTTTGAATGACAGCACCAATCCCTCTTATTTTTCCTATATTTAAGGAGACCCTTTTATCCTTAGAACTCTATTGATTTAATTTCGTCAACCAACCACAGATGATAATAAATTCTCAGCTCCTACCAGAGCATTTAGCCGATAAAATCAACAACTTATGGTCATTGTCGGGGGAAAAGCTCAAAAGCATGACTTCCTCCCTAATGGGGGCTGAGGGCTCACCGGTGGTTACCGTCAATGGAACATATAAACCCAGAAGCTGGACTGATTGGACTCAAGGTTTTCAGTTTGGTTCCGAATTGTTTCAATTCAATGCAACGGGCGATTCCTATTTTCTTGACTTGGCCATCAACAATATTAAAAACAAAATGACTTCACATGTAAGCCATTTCGGTGTTCATGATCACGGATTCAATAATTTAAGTACCTACGGAAATCTGCTTCGGTTAATGAGGGAAGAAAATATTCCTCATGATTCATGGCTCGAAAATTACTGCGTTCTTGCATTGCAACTTTCCGCGTCTGTACAAGCCCAACGCTGGACTTCCATTTCTGAAGGAGGTTTTATATATTCCTTTAACGGACCACATTCTTTATTCGTAGATACGGTTCGAACGATTCGTATTTTGATTGCCGGTCACTTATTGGGCCATCAGTTTTCCGGAGAAAACGACATCAAAATAAATTTGTTGAAACGTGCTTATCAGCATGCCTTGGCAACCGCAAAGTATTCAGTGTATTATGGTGAAGGTCGCGACACCTATGATATTTGGGGTCGAACCGCACATGAAGCTATTTTCAATACCAATGACGGAAATTTCCGCTCTCCTTCTACCCAACAAGGCTATAGTGGATTCTCAACCTGGACACGCGGACTGGCTTGGGCCATGCTAGGATTTGCAGAGCAGCTTGAATTTTTACAAATCCAAGATAACCTACCAGAATTTGATGACCTTGGTGGTAAGAAATACCTAGAAGAAACCTTTCTCAAGGCCGCCAAGGCTACCTGTGATTTTTATATAGCTCATACCACAATTGACGGAATTCCTTATTGGGATACGGGCGCTCCAGGATTAGTTCATTTACCCAATTGGCAAGAAGAAAAGTCAAACCCGTTCAACGATTTCGAGCCTATTGACAGCTCTGCGGCTGCAATCGGAGCTCAAGGATTATTGCGATTAGGCAATTATCTTAATAAAGAAAAATCCACAGACGCTGACAAATATTGGACAGCGGGCCTAACGGTTGCAGACGCTTTGTTTGCCGAACCTTATTTAAACTCTGATTCTGAACACCAAGGATTGATTTTACACAGTATCTATCATCGGCCCAATGGTTGGGACCATATTCCTGAGAATAGCAAAATTCCGAATGGAGAAGCTTGTATGTGGGGTGATTACCATGCCAGGGAATTGGCTCATTATTTAAATGAGGTTATTAAAGGAGAATCTTATTATACTTTTTTCAAGGGCATAGCATCTAAATAATGGCCAAACAAAAAATCACAAGAGTTGCTCAATTGAAATCCGCCGCGGATTTTACAAATCATTTATCGACCATTGAAGCGGATTTACCTTTCAAAGAACAACTAAGTGAAGTTGGCCAATCAAGTTTAGGGCATTCTTTTCAACTAAAATCGGGTAAAACAATTGGCAACCGTTTTTGTATACTTCCAATGGAAGGTTGGGACGGAACCTTAGATGGACTTCCCACAGAACACACAAAAAGAAGGTGGCATCATTTTGCAACAAGCGGAGCTAAATTATTATGGGGATGCGAAGCTGTTGCAGTTCGCCATGACGGTAGGGCTAATCCGAATCAGCTAATAATCAATGAAAAGCATCTTCCTGATTTCAAAGATTTATACGAGCAATTGATTACCGATCACGAGGAAAAATTCGGTTCCTCGTCAGACTTACTTGTCGGGCTTCAACTAACACATTCGGGACGGTTTTCAGTTCCTGATGAGAATCGAAAAAGAAAACCGAAAATACTTTACAAACACTCGATTCTTGACAAAAAATTCCAACTAGCGAAAGATCATCAACCCATGACCGATGGGGAAATCGACGAATTGATACAAGATTTTATAGAAGCAGCTGCCCTAGCAAAGGAAGCAGGCTTTGATTTTGTAGATATTAAGCATTGTCACGGATATCTCGGTCATGAATTTCTTAGTGCTAGAAATCGCGACGGTAAATATGGTGGCTCCTTGGAAAATAGGTTGCGTTTTCTACAATCTATCGTTAATGGGGTAAAAGCCACGAGCAATATTCAAATTGGTGTCCGTTTAAGTGCATTTGATTTTATTCCCTTTCAGAAAGATGAGGACAATGTTGGTATTCCCACAACGAACGGTATCCCATATACAGAAGGTTTTGGTGTAGATGCTACGGGCATCGGAATTGAACTTTCCGAGACATATGAATTACTCGGTCATTTCGAAAAAATGGGTATTGAATTGGTATGCATAACTGCCGGAAGTCCTTATTATAATCCTCATGTCACCAGACCTGCTATTTTCCCACCTTCCGATGGCTATTTACCTCCGGAAGACCCATTAGTAGGCGTTGCGAGACATATTAATAGTACACAACAAATTAAAAGCAAGTTTCCGAATTTGGCTATAGTTGGATCAGGATATTCCTATTTGCAAGAATGGTTGCCAAACGTAGCCGAAGCTGTTATCGATAAAAAAATGACAGACTTCATTGGTTTAGGAAGAATGGTACTCAGCTATCCCAACATGCCCAATGATATCCTAAAAGGAAATCAATTGGTACGCGGGCAAATTTGTAGAACATTTTCTGACTGTACTACAGGACCTAGAATTGGAATGATTTCAGGATGTTTTCCGTTAGATTCCTATTACAAAAAAATGCCGGAGGCTACAGAATTGAAAGCTTATAAAAAAGAGGTACGGCTATGAAAAAGAATGTACTAATTACGGGAGGGTCTCGCGGTATTGGCTTAGGAATTGCCAAAGAATTGGCCAAAGCAGGTTGTAATCTCGTGATCAATGGCATGCGACAGGAAGCGCAGGTGACTGAAATACTTCTAGAGCTTAGAAACCTCGGAGTTGAGGTAATCTATTGTCAGGGGGACATTTCTAAAAAAAATGACCGTGATAGCATTGTTCAAACTGCTTTGAACAAATTCGAAAAAATTCATGTGCTTATCAACAATGCAGGTGTAGCCCCTAAGGAGCGAAAAGACCTCTTGGAAGTGAACGAAGAAAGTTATGATCGAGTAATAGACACCAACCTGAAGGGTTCGTTTTTCATGACTCAAAAAGTAGCGGGTCATATGGTAGGAAAATCATCCGATACCGACTTTCAAGCGTGCATCATTAACATATCCTCAGTAAGCGCAACAATGGCCTCTATCACCAGAGGCGAGTATTGCATTTCAAAATCGGGTATGGCGATGATGACCAAACTCTTTGCGGTACGATTAGGGGAATATAACATTCCGGTTTACGAAATAAGACCAGGAGTAATCGAAACCGACATGACCTTTGCAGTTCTTGAAAAATATCAAAAGCAGGTTACTGAAGGGCTAACCATTGAACCTCGACTGGGAATACCAGATGACATTGGCAAGGTAGTTTCGGCTCTTGTTGAAAATAGAATGCCCTATGCCACGGGTCAAGTTATAACGGTCGATGGCGGGCTGTCGATTCCTAGACTTTAAGTTTTCATGAAAACAAAACGTATCAGATTGTTAAGAATTCTAGATGTAGTAGCACTTCTTTTGGTGATTGCTACTTTTAGCCCTATCGTGATTCCTCCGAGAGTAGCTGATCCATTTCTCCTTGGAATACCATACACGATGTGGATGGCTTTTATAGTTAGTGTACTTTTTGTTTTTTTGGCTTATTTGGTTTCGTTAGTTAATAAAGAAGACAATCATGCTGACTAAATTTCTCATTGCCGGAGTGGTATACCTTTCCATCTTGATATTTTTGGTCAGGAGAACGCGAGTAAAGGAAAAAACAACATCGAATTATTTATTAGGCGGCGGAAACATAGGATTTGTCATTGGTTTATTCACCACAGCGGCGACATTGTTCAGCGCATTTACTGTCGTGGGAATGCCCGATTTTTTTAGAACTCATGGTATAGGCGCATGGATTTTTCTAGCGGTTTCGGATGCATTTATGGTCTATGGCCTTATTCGTGTCGGAGAGCTCTTAAGAAGAAAAGCCAGAAAACTTGATTTCAAAGGAATGTCAGGGCTTATGGCCAATACCTACAACAGTAAATTAGCAGGATATGTAGCTTTTGGTGGGGCAGTAGTGTTCCTAATTCCGTATATCGCCGTTCAAATTAGTGGTATCTCGATTTTTCTGAATGCGGCATTTCCGGAAACCGTTCCAGTTTGGGCGTGGAGTACCGGTATTGTGGCGATAATGATAATCTATAGCGAAACTGGTGGATTACGGGCTATCATGTATAATGATACCTTACAGGGGGTTCTCTTGTTTATTATGATTTGGATTATTGGCTGGAATTGCATCGAACATTTTGGAAGTATTGAATCAATGTTTAAAAAAGTAGAATCGGTCAATTCGGAATTATTATCGGTTCCTGGGCCAAAAGGCCTTTTCACTCCTCAATTTTTGATTATTTCGGCAATTGCCATAATATGCCTTCCTTTCACGCAGCCTCAAATATCCACACGTGTTGTGATAATGAAAAGTAGTTCTGCTCTACGGAAGATGGCCATTGGTTTGGGTGTTGTCGCCATTCTGATTATTCTACCCACATTATTTATGGGTATGTACGGTGCTGTTTTATATCCCGAAGCGACCACTCAAGAATTTATCGGCCATGTATTATTGTACGACCAAGCATCAGGTGTAGCTGCATTAGGATTGGTCGGATTGATTGCCGCGGCAATATCTACCTCCGATTCACAAATATTCGCTTTGGGTTCTGAATTACGGTCACTGCTTTCCCTTGAAGATAAAAAAGCAGTATCCATTACGCGTATTTTTATTTTCGTCTTCGCAATACTCGCTCTGATTTTTTCAATTGTCAGCACGGAACATTTGGTATTATTGGCAAGAACGAGCTTTACCGGAACTGCCATGATGGCACCGATGATTTTAGTGGGAATTTTGAGTTCAAAGAAACTTTCCAGACTTATGCCTTCGGTTACCTTGATGGCGTTAGTCCTATTTATTTTGGCAAAAATTGGAAGCATTCCATCTAAAATGGGTGGCTTTGAAATTGAGATATTCCTATTCTTCACCCTTGCACTTTCGGCTGTCATAGAAACTATTCTCTTGAGCAAAAATAAGAGACCGTAGTTTTCCCCTATTCCATTGGATGCAGCTTCAACAGCTCGGCAGGCGAATAGAATCCTTCCTTATCTTTCGTTTCTTCACGTACCTTTTTAACCATCTCAGGTGTAATCACCGATGCTTTATTATCGAAGGCGTTTCTAACGAAGGTCAAGACCGAAGCAACTTCCTCATCATTCAGCATGCCGCCGTACGGTGTCATAGGCACTTGACCGGGATACGTTTTCCCCATCAATTCCAATGGTCCCATAAGACCGTGAAGAGTTAATTTTATGAGGCGGTCTTCGCTACCGGTTACCCAAGGCGATTTTGCCAAAGGCGGAAACTGCGATGCACTTAAACCCAAGCCGTCCGATTGATGACAGGTAACGCAGAACCCTTCTCGATTATAGATTTCTTCACCTTGCACGAATAGCTTTTTCGCTTCCCCTTCCAAATCGGTTTTAGTACCTCCATTGACCGCTTGACCTACATTGACACCCTGTATATGGGCCAAAGCGGCTTCATAGGGTTTTTCCATCCAACTATCCAATGGCATTTCACCGGCAATTTCTAAGATAGGTAATCCTATTTCTTTATCTAACCAAGATGCGGCCACGAATGCTTCTAATCTAACCCTTGGGTGTTCATCTTTTGCGGCTTCCTTTAGCAGGTCGGCTTGATTAGCAACTTGATGTCCCACGTACCTTAGAACCTTTACAGCAGCAGCCCTAGCCCTGAAATCATCCGAATTTAAAACTTGATTTAACAGTTCAGAATCTATCTTATTTATGCCCCAAGTCACCCAAAGGGCTTCCAATAAATAATGGTTATAATTATCATCGTTCTTATCGAGATTCGCGGCCCACGATACAGTCTTTTCAAAGACCTTTTCAGTGTCTCTAGACCTCAATTCCCTTTTGGTGCGATATCTAGTTCTGAACTCGGGTAACTTTAAATTATCCAGCAGTTCTTCGATACTGGCGTCAGCAACTTTGGCGGGTTCGACCAAAGGACGAGACGGATAAGTAATTCTATATATTCTACCATGCACGTGATCACGGAGCGGGTCACGGGCATTGTGCTGCATATGCCCAACTAAAACATTATGCCAATCTATTAGATACAAAGAACCATCCGGAGCGAACTCCATGTCAACCGGACGGAAATTCGTATCGGTCGAAGTAACCAAATCTTGTCTGTGACGACTAAGAAAACCCGAACTGTCAGGGTCATCAACCATTGTGTGTTGTTTAGTCCCAAGAAAACCAATGGTATTATTAATGATTAAATCACCTTGTACCTCATCGGGAAAGTGGCGGCTCGAAATAAATTCGAGTCCTGAAGTTGGTCTAACCCGATGCTCTTCTTGAATCAAATTCCTTGGGTTGGGGTTCGATTGACCGTAACGGGATTTAATGGTTCCCGGGGTCATCCAGGTCATATCAGGGCCCGAGGTATGTGCAAAGAAAGGTTGTCCCCAATCGTCAAAAGCGATTCCCCATGGATTTGGAATCGGCAATTGCGCTGTTCTTTCAAAATGATGTCGCTGAGGGCTGTACCTGTAAAACCCTCCATTGGTCGCCCGAACCGGGCCGTAAGCCGTTTCTACATTAGTATGCAGAAATACACCTTCGCCCATATAAATGGCACCGGAAGGGTCCGCCGCAAAGGCACCTGCCGTATGGTGTGTATCATGGTCGTCGAAGCCGCTTAAAATAATTTCTTTTTCATCAGCCTTATCATCACCATCGGTATCTTTTAGCAATACCAAGTTTGTTCCTTGTGAGACATAAACCCCTTCTGGTGCAAACTCAAAACCGATGGTCAAATTCAAGTCGTCAACAAAGGTTGTTTGCTTGTCTGCCTTACCATCGTTATCGGTATCCTCAAGAATGATAAGTTTGTCCTGCGGCTTTTCGTCGCCCGGTTTGTAATGTGGATACGAGGGCATTACGCCTACCCAAAGTCTTCCTTTATTATCAAATGACAATTGTACCGGATTTGCCAAATCTGGAAATTCCTTCTCCGAAGCGAATAGTTCAATTTTGTATCCTTTGGCGACCTTAATCGCTTTTAAAGCATCTTCACCATATTTATAGCCTTCCTCAACATTGCCCATGCCCGGATCATAGTTCGATTTTACCGGAGGTAGTTTTTTCGTTTTCGCATCGGCAGCTGCTATATCGAATGTTTCATTCTTTGCCACCGCCCAAATGGCACTATCGCGAATAGCGGTCATTTGGTTTATTTTTTCTTTTTCGTAAGGATAGTTGTCCGGCCCAAATGGGTCATACCGCCTGCCCCAGGCATGTACCCCGTTCGGAAGTTTTATCTCATTGTGCCAAAACCAATTTTTCTCCAATACTGCTTCATGGACCAAATCACGGTTCGTTTCATTTAGTTTGACCTTCCCAAAAACTTCATCTGCCAATAATTTTGCAAATTTCTGATATCCCCTATCATTAAGCTGAAACCCGTCTGCGGTGATATGGCTTCCTTCGGTCGCCATCCATTCCATAGTTGGATTGAATGCATCCACAAAAAGAACGCTATCTTTTGCCGCCACCTGCAGCATGGCTTCGGTATACAATTTGAGATTTTTGTTTTCTTCAACGCCGTTTGGCAAGTCCATTTTTGAAGAAAGGTCTTCAAAAGCTATCGGTGAAATTAACACTAACTGCGGAGCCTTTTCACCGTTGTACTTTTGATTTTTGGTATGTAATATAAAGGCATTTAATTCGTCTTTGAAATTCTGTAGTCCGGCTTCGCCTTCGAAAGATTCGTTGTACCCAAAAAAAGCTAAAACCAAATCGGCCTCTAAATTGGTTAGCCATTTATCTTCGGTTGGAAAAAATCCTTGGCTGTTGGAGCGGTTGGCCAATGCATTTTTATAGAATTTCTCTGCCCCCGGGAACGCCCAAGGCTCTTTTCTTGAAGAATGAGGTCGAAACCCTGGGGTATTACCAGGGTCTGCCATATTTCGAATAAATAAAGAACTATCAGGAAATCGCAAATGCATTTCGGTCTCAAAATGACCGAAATTCAGCATACGCGATGCCAAGTTATTTCCTATGAGTACGATGTGTTGGTTCTTTTGGACCGGTATTGCACCCTCCTCTTCCTTCTTGTCATCACAAGCTAACAAAACGAAAGTCAAAAAAAGTAATACTCCGACTTTTACTTTCAACTCCTTTAAAATTTTCACAATAATACGTTTTCTGTTATTCATTAAGTCGAACGTGTATTCCTTTTACAACCGATAGTTCACAGGCTTCGATGATTCTTTGACAGGTTATAGCATCCTGTAAACTAGAAAGCGGTGACTCGCCTAACCGTACCACACGATTGATAAAATGTGTCGCGGTATTTATTATCGATTCAGGATAATTTTGATACGTCTGTGAATGTGCCCCGTTTCTATCATTGATCACAAAATCACGATAGCTGTAGCGTGTGCTCCCTTTTGTTCCTATCACTTTAATAATACACGTCCATGGGTCGCCCGCATGGTCATCGTTGGCAAAACTTGCGCATAAATGGCTCAAAGTGCCGTTCTGCATTTGAATATTTGCCATGGCCACGTTTTCTTGGGAAGCAATCGTGTCATCAACCGTATTCATCAAACAAGATACGGTTTTAGGTTCGCCTGCTAAATACAACATCGTATAGCTATGGTGCGTCAAAATCTGACGGACAACTCCAGGATATCGCACGCGGATTTCATCAGCATGATGGATGTTATACATCATATAGAATTGAACAATCTGCCCTAATTTTCCATTATCAATCATTGCTTTCGCACGTTCAATACCCGGTTCGTAAATATAATTATGTACGGGCATACATTTTACACCGGCTTTAGCTACGGCCGCTTTCATTTGTTCTAATTCTTGGATGCTGGATGCCGCCGGTTTTTCAACCAGGATATGTTTTCCCGCCTCGGCCGCCTTGACAGTATATTCACAATGAGTTTCCATATTGGTCAGAATGAAAACGGCATGGATATCTGGGTCGGCCAAAAGTGCCTCGACCGAATCATAGGTTTTACAACCAAATTGCCCGGCCTTTGCTTTTCCTTTTTCGGGAGTGCGATTCCATAGTCCGACCAACTCGGCACCTACCAAATTGTTTATGGCCTCAGCGTGCAAATTGGCAATATCACCGGCGCCAATAAAGCCGATTCCAATAGTTTTCATGAGGCTGGTTTTGAATATTCCAAAGCTCCTTTTTCCGCCAGAGCCTTAAATTCCAATAGTGATTTTCGAATTCCTTCAGAAATATCAGTTAAGGGAAGGTGCGAAAAGGTACTTGCAATTTTTGAATGGTCCAAATCACAGATAAAGAGGTTGGGCGGAGCATCCTTCACAATCGAAAGTGATGCAAAATCACCCATGCCCAATTCTTTTGCCTGAAATGCCGCTAAATCTAAAAATGATTCAATGGGAATTGTCTCACCCTGAATATTAAATGCTCCAAAGCCTTGAAAAGGTTGTATGGCGACCGCAGCGAACTGCGCACCCACATCTTCCACAAAATGATAGTTTTCTCGCCCTTCATAGGGCATTTCAAAAGGCAAAACTTCTCCATTAATAGCTCCTAGGGCAATAGCCTTTAAGGCATTGGTTGGGGCGGATGTTTTTCCTTTATCGCGTCCTTTTCCGTAGGTGGTATTGATTCGTAAACAAATTGTCGGCACTTTGGTATTGTCGTAAAAGAGGCGGGCTAGATGTTCGCCGGCCAATTTCCATATACCATAATGATTGGGTGGTGCCAATGGCACGTCTTCGGGAATGATTTCTTCCGAATACATTGAACGCATGCCATATACCGCCCCCGAACTTGCAAATACTAATCGCTTTAGTTTTTGAAGTTTTTCAGCGGCATCGAATAGTGCCATTGTGCCACCGGTATTGATTTCCATACCACCAATGTGGTCCCTTGAACAGTCAGGGCTCTGGTAGGCTCCTAAATGAATAATATGTGTTGGGTTTACTTCGAGTAAAACACGTTCGATTTCAGAATAGTTAGAAACATCCAAGGTAACGAATTCAAGACGCGGGTCTAAATCTTGGCCCAACCACAATTTTAATGGGGCCGTATTATTCGAGCGGGTTGCGATTACAATTTTTTCAACATCCTGCGACTGTAGTAGTTTATAAATAGTAACGGAGCCGATGCAACCCGTGCCGCCTGTGATGAATATTTTGTGCATTCTTTTATTATAGATGTGAATATTGAGACGTGAGATATGAGAATAATTTTCTAACCTCTCATAACTAAAATCTCGTGTCCATTTCAATTCATTTTAACCACCGCCTTCATGTTTTGTGCTTTGATGGAATCTTCAAAAGCTTGGGTGACGTTTTCAAAATCATAGAGGTCCGTATAGTGTTCTGCGGGAAATACGCCCGTTACCATCAACTTCATCGCTGACATATAATCTTCTCGACAAGACCCCATTGAACCTCTCATGTTCAAGGAAGTCCGTGTCAGATGGGTTGCATTTATCGCCACATCTTGACCATAGGTTGCAATAACGCAAATATCCCCCTCAGGTCGCACGACATCTATTGCTTCCGTCAGTACTGCGGGAACTCCTGAACATTCGATCAGTAAATCCACTTTTCCATTTGTACCAAAAGGAACGCCGTTTTCATCGGTTATTCCATTTTGCAGTTGGGAAGTTAAGGTGTTTACTGGAGAAACCTCCAAAGTGATAAACCCTCTTTCCTTTGCTTTTTTAAGACGGATATCCCTGTCATGGGCGATTCCGGTCACTGCAACTCTTGCACCAGCAGCTCGGGCTACCTCTGCGCACATCAATCCGATTATTCCACAACCGGTAACCACAACATCTTGCCCCGGTTTAATGTCGCATTTGTTGTAAAGCGCATTCGTAATTATCGATAAAGGTTCTACCAAAGCACCTTGAGCGGGAGTCAAACCCTCCATTAAGGGAACAACACGGTCCGATTCGAGAACCACACGTTGCCCGAAACCTCCATTTCTATGGAAGCCTATAATCTGTTTTTGTGGACAAAGATTCCATTTTGCAATGCTACAGGCCGGACATTCTTCGTCTTGGCATCCTAACATTGCGAGAGGTGTAAATACATCGCCTACCTTCACATCTCCGTGATCTCCGGGACCAAGTTCCAAAACCTCAGCGCTAAATTCATGGCCGATTATACGTGGCCTTTGGACCCAATCAAAATTGGCCTTTCCTATGGAAGCACTATTGTCCGAACCACAAATGCCCGTATATAAAGTCTTTGCTAGGATTTCGCCTTCTTTCAATTCAGGAATTTCCATATCGACAACGGCAGTATTGCTCGTTACGTTATCGGAATTTGGATAAATTTTTTCCTTTCCTTGAAGGCAGAAGCCTTTTATTGTTTCACTCATTTTTCATTTTCGTTGATGGGTATAAATCCAAGATTTTAAGAAAAAACACCTCCCTTAATCTCTCCTTATTAGGAGGGAAACTCTGGGCTACCAATTGACACCTGTGTCCTTCCAGCTTTTTGATTTTGCGGATTCTAAGACAGCTTCGCAAACTTTTTGAGTTTCCTGTGCTTCTTTGAAAGTTGGAGAACAAGGTTTTCCTTCACCCAACGCTTTTAGAAAATCAGCTACTTGGTGTACAAAACTGTGCTCATAGCCTATTGACAATCCAGGCACCCACCATTTGTCCATATAGGGTTGATCGCCGTCGGTTACATGAATGGAGCGCCATCCTCTTTCGATAGATTCATCGCGGTGATCAAAATATTCCAAACGGGTCAAATCATGTAAATTCCATTTTATGGAGGCATGTTCTCCATTGATTTCAAAAGTGAATAGGGCCTTATGACCTCTCGCATAACGTGTCGATTCGAACAATCCCAAAGAACCGTTGTCAAAATGGCAATGGAAAATGCAAGCATCGTCAATACCTACTTTTTGCTTTTCCCCTGTTCCGGTATGAACCCTTTCTTTGATAAAAGTTTCCGTCATGGCGGAAACATCTTTGATGCCTCCGTTCAACCACATAGCCGTGTCGATACAGTGTGCTAATAAATCTCCCGTTACTCCTGAACCTGCCGCATCATTATCAAGACGCCATAGTCCCTCCCCGCCTTGGGGCAATTCAGGACTAATCGTCCAGTCTTGCAAAAAGTTGGACCGGAAGTGGAAAATCTTGCCCAACTTACCCGAGTCAATAAGCTGTTTTGCTAAGGTAACTGCTGGAATTCTTCTGTAATTGAAATAAACCGTATTAGGCACACCAGTTTTTTCAATGGCGTCGACCATTGGTTGCGCCTCGGCAACTGTTCTCGCCAATGGCTTTTCACAAAGAACCATCTTCCCCGCCTCAGCAGCGGCTATCGCAATTTCTGCATGCATATTATTTGGTGTACAAATATCAATGGCATCGATATCGTCGCGCGCTACCAATTTACGCCAGTCGGTTTCAATCGATTCATAGCCCCATTGCTCGGCAAAGGCCTTTACACGTTCTTCGTTTCTTGCGCATACCGCTTTTAAAACGGGCTTATATTTCAGTTCAGGGAAAAAATCCCCAACTCTTTTGTAGGCATTGGAATGGGTTCTTCCCATGAATCCGTAGCCTACCAAACCCACTCTTAGTTTTTTTTTGTTCATTGTAAATTAGTGTTATCGTAAAGTCCTGCCCCAAACCCCTCTAAGGGAGGGGGAACTCATTTTACTCTGGCACATGCCATCCGTGCATTTCGCGCACTTTTATCATGGCTCCCAGAACATCGTTCCAGGTTTGTTGTTTCATCATAACTTCGTTGGGAAACATGCAACCATCCCAACAAATATGCTTAAACTTTTTCGTCAACACACCGTTTTCATCTCTTAGCCAATGACCAGCATCGACAGCAATGTCAAGCTTTCCATTTGGGTCGTTGGCTTGACAGTGCCTTCCTGTTTTATCATGGGAACCGGCCCCGAAAACAGTGCCATCATTTTGAGCCACATGAAAATCAATTGTCCAAGGTCGAAGGGCAGCCGTTAAGGTTTTGAGTCCTTCAGTAAGTGTATCCCTATCGTTCCAATCAAAGTCATTTGGCAAAATACGTTCGTCCTCTTTGTTGTACCCCAAAAGATACAATAAGGTATGGGCCATATCGGCCTGAAAACCAATATTAGGTCTATCCACCGCTTCCAAAGTATTCAGCATCGTTTTCCAACCGTGCATGCCTCCCCAACAGATTTCTCCTTCCGCTGCTAAAGACTCGCCATAATCGGCTGCAACATCACAAGCTTCACGGAAAGTTTGTGCAATCAATTTTGTATTTCCCACCTCATCTTTTGCCCAACTTTCGGGGTCAACTGATGAATCGATTCGAACAACGCCGTTGGGTCTGATACCCATATCTCTCAATTTTTTTCCTATTTCACATGCTTTTCTAACTTGGGTAACGAAGTTTCGACGTTCTTCTGCTGAACCCATGGCGGATCCACCGCCCGTTCCTGCCCAAACAGGGGCTACAAAACTTCCGATTTCCAAATTATAGGAGCTTACCTTATCCACCAAACGTTTTAAATCGTCATCAGACGAATCGATACTGACATGAGGATCAGCTAAGAACAGGTCGACACCATCAAATTTTTGGCCATTTACTTCTGCCTGTGAGGTAAGTTTCAACATCGTATCAAGGTCAATAGGAGGTTCTGAGTCGGGACCCTTTCCTACTACTCCCGGCCAAGAAGCGTTGTGTAGTTTGGGATAGTCGTTATTTTGCATTTTGGAGAAATTATTTATTAATTACTATCGCTTTTGTGTACGTTCACAAAGTCAACTAATTTAATAAAATTCGATTACTATTACCCATAAAAACAGTTGGTTTTACAAAATAGAGTGCCATTTTGTGACAAACCGATAAGAGTTGGGCAAATTAATTATGATAATAGCAAAAAAGTAAGTAAACTTATAAGCTCTAATAACACTACAACCACAAAAAATAATCAATACAACTAACATTTTAAATTATGGAAACAAACACAACAATTCCAGCTTCCAACGCCAACAGGCTTTTCTACGGAAGTTGTTTTGCCTTGATTACCACGGCATTTTCATTTAGCATTCGAGCTGGTATTTTACCTCAATTAGGGGAAGAGCTAAGTTTGAACGCTGAGCAGCTAGGTTTCATTAATTCTATGTGGTTCCTAGGTTTTCCAATTTCTATGATTATTGGAGGTTTAATTTATCACAAGGTTGGAGGCAAGGCCATTATGCAATTCGCATTTTTTGCCCATGCCATTGGTATTATAATGACCATTTATTCCGGTAGTTATGTAGGCTTATTGATATCCACGTTGCTAATAGGGTTAGGAAACGGTTGTACAGAAGCAGCCTGTAATCCGATGATTGCCGATGCTTATCAGGGAAATAAAATGAGTAAGATGATGAACCGCTTTCATATGTGGTTTCCAGGTGGGATCGTTGTCGGAAGCCTTATCTCAAAATTTATGACGGATGCGGGCTTAGGATGGGAGACGCAGATTTGGGCGATTTTGATTCCTACCTTAATTTACGGATACTTATTTTTAGGTCAAAGCTGGCCAAAAGCAAAAGTAGAGGAAGGTGCCACTCTCACCGGTAATTTAAAAGCAATGTTTTCTCCTTTGTTCTTATTTATGATGGTATGTATGGCTTTAACTGCAGCAACAGAATTCGTACCACAACAATGGACCAGCGTAATTTTAGCTAAAAGTGGTGCACAACCTATGCTGATTCTAGCCCTGGTTACTGGAATTATGGCGGTTGCGCGCTATTTTGGTGGAGAAATGGTGGCGAAATTCGACCAAACAGGAGTGCTTTTAGGTTCAGCGGTATTAGCAACCATTGGAATTTATTTGTTCAGCACACAAACTGGTTCCATGGCATACGTTGCAGCCATCTTTTTTGCCTTGGGAGTCGCCTATTTCTGGCCAAATATGATTGGCTTTATTGCTGACAAAATCCCTAAAAGTGGAGCGCTTGGCATGTCCATTATTGGTGCAGTAGGAATGTTCTCTACATCGATATTTCAACCGATTACGGGCCGATGGATCGACAATGATTTGGCGGCAGTAGCGGAAAGAGGTCTCACTGGAGATGAATTAACATTAGTTGCCGGTCAAGAAACGATGAAGACTTTAACCATATTTCCGGCAATCCTTATCGTATTGTTTATCATACTCTATTTCTGGGTGAAAAATAGAAAAACCGACGATATGACAAAGGCTACTACGGCAGCTCACTAGTTATTGCGTAAAGTATTCGATAGCCCTTGCCTATTACAGGAGGGAGTTGTTTGATTAAGAAGGAAAAAAGATTCCAGCCTTTGCGGGAATGAAAAATTAACGTATCTATCTATGAAAATAGGAATGAACATGCTCCTCTGGACGAACCACGTGACGGAGGAGCATTATCATATTGTTGATACACTTAAGGAAACCGGATACGATGGTATCGAACTTTACATGGGTGACGGAGACGTTTCTCATTACACCAAACTCGGGAGTCATTTTGCCGATTTAGGATTAGGTGTTACTACTGTTACCGGACTTGCGCCAGAAGAGAACATATCAAGTGAAGATCAAAACATTCGTCAGGCAGGTCTTGACCGTCTCAAATGGGCCATTGACAATGCTGAGGCTTTAGGAGCCGATAATATCTGCGGCCCAATACATTCAAGCTTTGCTTATTTTACAAGGCAACCTCCTACTCAAGATGAAAGAAAGCGAAGTGCCGAAATGCTTCGAAAAGCAGCGGAATACGCAGCCATGGCGGATATTATGCTTTGTCCCGAAGCCCTTAATCGTTTCGAATGCTACCTCTACAATACTATGGCCGATTTGAAAACTTTGGTCGAAGCGGTTAATCACCCCAACTTGGGTGCTATGTATGATACACACCATAGTAATATTGAAGAAAAAAGTCAGGCCGAAGCACTAAAGACTATCGCACCGGTTTTAAAGCATATCCATATAAGTGAAAATGATCGCGGCACTCCCGGAAGCGGACAAGTACAGTGGAACGATGTTTTCTCAACAATAAAAGAAATTGGTTATGATGGCTGGTTGACCATAGAAGCATTTAGTACAATCATTCCTGAATTTGCCAATGCGATAAATGTATGGAGGGACTATTCTCCATCAAAAGAAATCTATACTAAAGGGCTTGAATTTATCAAAAATGGTATTCGCTAAAGTAATTTCCAAACAATAGCAGGACTAACACATTCGAAAATGAAAAATCTGATTTATCTGGGTATATGTTTTGTACTTTTTTCGTGTAAAGAGCAAAAAAAAGAAGTGGTTCCTGAATCACCTGAAATTGAAACAATAAAGCAGTGGTTGGTTTTTGAAGGCAATGTTGACAAGGCCAAACATATTGTTTTAGTTTCTGGAGATGAAGAATATCGCTCTGAGGAAGCTTTACCCCAACTCGCCAAAATATTGTCAAAACATCATGGATTCAAATGTACGGTGCTCTTTGCTCAAAATCCTGATACCCCAGGAATCGTAGATGCGAATTATGTCAAGAACATCCCAGGTCTTGAGGCCCTTGACTCCGCCGATATGATGGTGCTCTTTACCCGTTTTAGAGCCTTGCCCGATGAGCAAATGCAGCATTTTGAAGATTATTTAGCCGCAGGCAAACCTTTGGTGGCTTTACGCACTGCGACACATGCTTTTAACTTCAAAGAAAGTGATACGACCAATTTTGCACATTACAGCAATGGGTATTCAGGTGATAAAACGGAATGGACCGATGGCTTTGGCCGACTGGTTCTAGGCGAAAAATGGCACACCCATCACGGGCACCATAAACATCAAAGTACACGCGGGGTAATTGCGGAAACCGCCGCAACGCATCCTATTACTAACGGAATAGAGAGCGGCAATATCTGGGGTCCGACCGATGTTTACGGAGTACGCTTACCCCTTCCAGGAGATAGTAATCCTATTATTTTAGGTCAAGTCGTTAAAAGAGCAGGAGAGTTCGATGATAACGATTTGTTCTTTGGCATGAAACCCACGGACACGGAACTAGCTAAAGAGAATAATACGGGATTAAAAGTAAACGATGTTTTGATGCCAATTGCATGGACTAAAACTTATCAAATTCCTGGAGGCAAGAAAGGGAAAGCCTTTACTTCAACGATTGGCGCTGCTTCTGATTTGCTCAATGAGAGTGTGCGAAGATTGTTGGTAAACGGAGTTTTTTGGTCATTGGATTTATCAGTTCCTGAAAAAGCAAATGTAGCTGTGGTAGGAACTTATAACCCTTCAGCGTACGGTTTTAAGGACGATGCCTATTGGATTGAAAAACAATTGTCCATTTCAGATTTAGGCACCGTTCAAGAATAGGTTCTTATAAGGAACTGTCTTCTTTCAAATTATGAATAGTACTCTGCAACGTTCCTTTTAACGGAATTTCATTCAAACTGGAAATATCATAGGAAATCGACATCACATCAACAGGTTTAATATCTTTTATAAAAAGCTTTACGGATTTACCATCTTCTTGAATTTCTACCTGACTAATGGCCAAAACCTGTTCATTGTAACGATCTGAACCATACTTGCTACTTCTTTTTAAATCCCATGTTTTAATAAGGTAGTTGTTACTATTCGTCGATTTTTGAGGGTCCAATTTAGAATCGAATTGTAAGGTGATTCCAGAAGTTGTCGTTTTTAAATCTATAGGAGTTGTTAAAGGTTTCCCGGTATAGCGTATTCGGTATAATCCCCCGCCGCGAAGCATTTGGTTGGTACCCCACGCAGACATTCCACAGGCATATAATTGTCCATCATCTGGGTTGAACCTTCCGCGCATGATACCCGTTAAGAATTTGATGCCCGGTAAGTCGATTACACCTCCTTGCATTTGCCCTTTTACTTTTTCATTCAAAACCAGTTGAATTTTACCAAAACCATATGAAAAGCTCAGAAGGCCTCCGTTTAGGGGACCCCATTTCTCGCTGTCTACCCATAACAATTCGGAAGGAGATCGATCGAACTCCATATCCAACCAAACCATCGGCTGCTCCATAGCAACTCTTGTACTATCTTTAGGAGGGTCGTAACCCCACATATTCCCATAGAACTTTCCTTTACCATCGACCCAATTAATTCGGTTCATTGGGTTCCAGAACCCTTGCTGATCAGTGACCAAAAAACTTCCATCCGGATTTATACAAACACCGTTTGCAGCTCTGAATCCTGTCGCTATGATATCGGTTGTAGAACCGTCTTTACTAACTTTCAACAAGGTTCCATGTTGAGGAACTAATGCTTCCCGAGCATGACGACCACTTTTGGCGTAATACAGGTTTCCTTTTTTATCGGCCTGAAGACCCATAGCAAATTCATGAAAATGGTCGGTAACTTGATGGTCATGGTTAAAACTCTCGTAAAAATCGGTTTCATTATCCTCATTAAAATCACGTAATAACACCAATTGATCACGACAGATTACATAGATTTCATCATTCAATACTTTAATTCCCAAAGGTTGAAATAGACCCGAACCGATACGTTGCCAAATAAGTTCTCCGGAATCATCTGTGAGTCCAGAAATAAGCCAAATATCTCCATCGGTTGCGCAAGCCACGGCCTTATTCGTGTCTTTCATAAAATCAATACCGCTCAGCTTCATTCTACAAGACCATGGGTTATCGAATGGCGGTGTAAGTAAATCTACCGCAAAAGTGCCTTGATCGGATCCTTTGGTAATGGTACTTTTTAATACTTCCGGATAGTGCTGCGAACTATTTCCCAAGGTATATTTCCGCAAATCTTCTGCAACGGCTTTGGTGCTTTCTAGCTTTGCAAAATCAGGTTTTTTATTTTCAGAGATAAATAATTTGACCTTTGCCGCTATTGACTTTTGTACCTTCAATATCACAAAACCATCTTCTTTAGATAAGGTAGCACCATCCCCCAATATTTCAACTCCTACGGTTTCTGACGCTACCCTCATTTTTAATAAGGACGTTGATGGAGAAATATTGAGCGTCCTAGTAAAAATCGTATCCTTACCATGACTTTCCATACCCAATTTTTCCAAAATATCAGCATCCCCAACGGAGTAAGAAATCACAATCTCATCATCATGATGATAGAGTCCTTTGTAGTTGGCCCAACTCTTTGGAAGCGGTCCAAAAGCACGCCCGTCTCTTGCTGTAAATCTTGGGTCTTCGAAAGAACCTGTTTTTGGATTAGCCCACCCTGGACCAACTGGAGTTTCAAAATGAAGCTTACCAATGGTACGCGGGTAGGTTTCATGTTTGTCGTTCAAGAGAATGCCATTCCAATCGATGAATCCGTTTCCTGTCCAACCACCTGCTACACGTAAAAGGTCGTGATCGAATATCATCCAAGCTTTTCCCTTTGAAATACCGCCATCTCCCTTATCCAAACGAACAGCGATACCCTTATATGCAAAGTTGTTTTTACTGTAATCCTCGTCGGGATACGGTAATGGACGAGGTGAATGATATCTTTCAATACCTGTCTTTTCATCAACCAATTCATAGGTGTTTATAAAAAAATTGCCGTAATTCATATCGGCCCACGGCTGGTAAGGTCTGATTTCAGGGCCGCGCGAAGTTCCTTTGGGTAAAGAAGAGAGGTATCCCGGAGTGTTGACTATGAATTTATCGCCCTCTATTTCTTTTATATATTTTTGCCGAATGTATGAAATGACATCATACTTTTCTTGTGGAGTCAAGACTGGTTGTGGGGGCATTGAACCATAACCCCGGCTTATCGTTTGATACATGGAATAGGCATCGCTGCCCGCTTTCAATTCTTGTTCCCAAAATTTGGTGGAAAGCGGAATGGAGCCTTCAACCTCTTCATTACCATGACAATTTATGCAGTTCGAACCGTAGATTCGTTCTCCACGTTTAAAGCCCTCGTGATTGGCTGAAGCTATAATACCAGCATGGTCAATCTCACTTTCCAATTCGGCCAAATCATCTTCCGAAAGGATATATTTTATTTTGGAACGATCAATCGCAACGATTTCGGAAGACTGTTTTTTAGCTGTAAACGGAAATTCATCCTCTTCCATCTTTACCTTTCCGGAAAAAGTATCCCCTTCAAAAGAACCTTTCAATAGCGCTTTATTCCCAAAAAAGGTAAAATCCCCTGATAAATCATTATCATTCACGACTGCATTTTGCGAAGTAAATGTTCCATCATCCAACGAAACCAGTGAAAGCGCTACACCATTCTCCGTGTTAATAAGCTTCATGGTTCCTTCAGCTAAATCATCACCGAAATCAATTTGATAGTTCCAAACTCCTTCATGGGTGTTTTGCTGACAGCTAGCCAGTAAAAGAACCAAACCGGCAGAAACCCATATGCTTTTTCTGTAAAAGTTTATTGCAACTTGTTTTATACGAGGGGTTAAATACATATGATAAAGGTTGTTATGAAAGATAACCAAAGTGAAGTTGAGTTTAACTAACAAGCGCTAATTTTCCGAAATCTCAATGGACTTGTTTTTTGGCGAAGTGACGTCTTCTTTTAGTTCTAAAGCATTAGCAATTGTTGGGGCGATTTGGTTACTATACAATTGTTCTTCTTTGATAATTTCTCCTTTAGCAGCGACATTTTTACCAAATAGAATCACCCATACACCGCCTGCATCTGGTACTTTATTGCCGTGGTTTTTCCAAGTTTCCAAAGGGTTTGTACCACGTCCATGGTCTGTTGAAATTATGAAAAGCGTATTGTTTCTGTAATAAGGGTCTTTCTGGGTGAAATCCCACAACTCTTTGATAAGGGTATCAGTAGTATTGGCGGATTTCAAATAGGCTTCGTAATCGCCCTCGTGGGCAAAATCATCTGTTTCACCATATGCGATGTACACCAATTTTGGGTGGGCTTTTTTCATGTGCTCCAAAGCATAATGATGGGTAAAAGCATCTAGTCGAACCGTACTCCAGGGACTTGGTACTATTGGTTGCAACTCGTTCAAAAACTTTTCACGGTATGTTAAGTCATCGCCCTTTGCCAATTCAAAACCAGCATTTACAGGAACACCAGATCGCTCTTCATTGACGATATATGGAAAAACATCCCAACTTCCGAAAGCGGCTACTTTACCATTGTACCTAGGGTCATTGTTCGCTACTTCCAAAATGGTTGTATTCGGATTGGGAATTTTATCATTACTATCGATTCGCGCATCATCCGCTTTTCCCGTAAGTATTTCGTTATATCCTGGATAAGAAAACCACATTTTATTGGTCAAATCTACTTTACTGCCCAAATTTCTGTTTCCGTGGATTTGTCCCATTTGGGCAACTTCATTCCAGATGAAAGGCATTAAAGCTTCCCTACGGTCTTTTGGGTTTACAGCCCAAAAACGTTCTTTCAAATCTGTGGTGTCGTTGACATATTCTTTATTCGTGACCAGCAATGGGTCTGCACCTGAGAAGAGATCTTGCCAACGTAGACCGTCCATGGTAATTAACACCACTCTTGTGTCGCTATCATCTTGGGCACCGACGGTTACGCCTGTAAAAATCAAATAAAGGAATAGATACTTAAATAGTTTTTTCATGATGAAGACTTATTTGTTATGAAATTAGTAAAAGAATACCTTACTAAAACTAACGCCTAACAAAATGATAATCTCCATTTTATTAAAGTATCTGTTTTGACAACTTTCGGAAAGTCGTGCAACAATTATTATCTTGAATAATAGTGTTGAAATGAGAAAACCGTTCAAGAAATTGAACGGTTTTCTGAAAGCTCCCCCTCTTGGGCTCGAACCAAGGAGAGTAAGTCATTTATATCCAACCTTTTGTCAACTTGTCAACTTTATGGGTATCCGAATTGTATGCCTTAAAAAATTAAATTCCTTATTCCTCTTTAAAAAATATTGCGCGGTATCGTTTGTGTCCTTTCAAACACTCAGCTCTTTTTTTATGAACTTGCTTTCTCCAAAAATCTATTGCGTAATCTGACATCTCATATCCCATTGAAACCACTAGGTTATTAGAGTTTCCTCGAGGCATATTCATTAGATATGAAAATTCCGAATTAAGTTCGTTATACTTAGAAGTAGAGTATAGGTTTCCTATTGGACAATTTTCATAATGGTCCCTAATAAAATCCTGAAAAAGTGCTCCAAAACTAAATCCTTTATGTCTTCTTAATTGAGTAATTCTATCCATTGTTTGGATATAGTAATCCCCTTTAGAATATTCAATATCTGGATACATGCCTTTATCTACTCTTATATTTTTCCATAATCCCAACAATGTGCAGCTCCAAAGAGTTTCATCATTTTTTGAATCTATTACATAATCAATTTCAAAATCGTCATCCTTAATAAGCTCGGAAATTACAAATTCTTGATAATTTATTTTTCTCATATATCAAGTAATCTAACTTTCAAATTTAAGCCTTGTAGTGAATCCTAGCGTATATTATACCAATAAACGTAACAGCACTAACCCTTTTAAGCAATCCAAGTATTATCGTCCTTAATAGTACTCCTTAATATAAGCATAAGCTCTATCAAACAATAATTGATCCTTGTGTAATTTATACTTCAATAAAGCTTTACGCAATGACTTTTGAACTTCACGTTCCCCAGAATTGGTTTTTTGCCACCCAGGAAAACGTACTACTCGTACAATTGCATCTATATTCTCAACTATTCGTTCTACCACCGCTGGAGTTTGATCCGTTTTTAATTCCATGAATAGCTCTGTCAAGGCTGCCTTTGGTGTTTTTTCTTGTAATACTTCAGCTATCTCTCTTTCTGCTTTAATAGTTTCCTTGGCCAGTTTGCATAGTTCTTTTACAAATTCAATAGATGTTATCAATCCCAACTCAGCTTTGTCTCGAAGTGCTTCAAGGCGCTCGCTTAGAGACTTGAATTTTGGGTTGCCAGAATGCTTTTTAAATCTTTTTATGAGAAGTTTTTCTATTTTTTTTGCATTCCTTGGGTCAGGATTGTTAAAAATATCTTCAATAACATCTGCATCTAGAACGAATTCTTCAAGCGAATGCACATCCCCTACATGAACATTTTCATGTATCAATTTCGTCGTCTGAGCACCCAGTGTGAACCATAATAATTTACCTATACCATCTGCAGCGGGTCTCACAGATTCAAATACTTGAGTTAACCATTTATAATCCTTTTGATATAAATTAAGAATAGTGTCTGGAGACAAAGACTCCCATAGTTTTGATAGATATTTATAATCCTTTGCGAATGCATCTTTTTTGTCATTATTGTTAATAGCATTCTGTGCTGCTTCCAAGCCTTCAAACCCTTCTATACTTCTATCAACACCTTTAAAGTGAGATAACCCTTGCTCGATTGCCTTAGGCAGCTTACCCCGTAATTCTGAAAGGTTTGAAATAACGGTCTTGATACTTTCTTCATCAAATTGTAGTGCTTTAGCCGCGTCATCAAATACTCCAAAATAATCTACAATTCGGCCAAAGGATTTACCCTTATACAATCTGTTGGTTCTACAAATTGCTTGAAGTAGTGTATGGTCCTTTATGGACTTATCCAAATACATTGTCTGTAAAATAGGTGCATCAAACCCCGTAAGTAGTTTAGCGGTCACGATAATAAACTTAAGATCGGATTGTGCATCATTGAACTCATCTACTATTTTTTCCTGTTCACTTTTGTTTATACCCCATTTCTGTTTAAACTCGAAATCATCATTTGCGGAAGTTGAAATTACTACCCTACTGGCTTCTTCGGGAAAGAATGTATCTAAAACTTCTTTGTATTGAACACAGGCATACCTGTCTGGGGTCACTATCATAGCTTTAAAGCCATGAGGATCAACTTTTTCCTTGAAATGAATGGCAATATCCTGAACTATATTTGCTACACGTTCTGGTGATTTTAAAAAAGCTGACATTTTTGCAGATTTCTTATTCAGAGCATCAGCTTCTTCGTCAGAAAGGGCTGTACTTTCCTTGAACTCTGCAAATGCCTTGTCAATGGTCTCCTTATCAACATGAACATCAACTAAACGCGGTTCAAAGTGCAATGGCAACGTAGCATTATCTCGAATAGAATCATGGAATGTGTATCGAGACATATAACCACCCTCATCCTCTTCTGCCCCAAATGCCCAGAACGTATTTTTATCTGCTTTGTTTACTGGTGTACCAGTTAAACCAAATAGAAAGGCATTAGGCAACGATGCACGCATCTGACGTCCCAAATCCCCTTCTTGTGTGCGATGTGCTTCATCAACCAAGACAATAATATTCTCTCGAGTATTCATATTTGGTTTAGCATCTCTAAACTTGAATATCATTGAAATGATAATCTTTCTAGTATCTCGTTCAAGTAGGGTTTGTAATTCGCTAATAGTGTCTGTAGTTTCAACATTGGCTATGTCTGCAGCATTAAATGTCCCACTAATTTGTGTATCCAAGTCCGTTCGATCCACCAATACAATTATTGTAGGGCTTTTTAAATCCTTCTCCTTCCTCAGTTTTTGTGCCGCAAAAACCATTAGAAGGGATTTTCCTGAACCTTGAAAATGCCAAATTAGACCTTTTTTCACACGACCTTCTTTAACCCTTTCAACAATTTTATTAGCTCCTTCATATTGCTGAAACCGAGGGATAATCTTGATGCGTTGTTTCTTATTGTTCGAAGTAAAAAGTGAAAAGTTTTGCATGATGTCTAGCAGGCGTTGGGGACTCAACAAATCTGTAAGCTCCTTACCAACCTCTCCAAGCCCTAATCGCTTGGCAATAGTATCTTCATCATTTTCCAATCGCCAAGGTGCCCAGAATTCTAATGGTGTTCTTATAGCGCCATAATAGAGTTCTTTACCTTCAGTGGCAAATGACAAGATATTGGGAACGAATAATTGTGAAACTGCATCCTCATAAATATCATGTACCTCATGGGCGCCATCTAGCCAACTCACTGAAGGACGAATAGGTGTTTTGGCCTCTCCAATAACAACGGGGATGCCATTTATGAATAGCACAACATCGGGGATTTTGGTTTCTCTATGATGAATACGAAACTGGGTAGTGGCTATATAGCTGTTTCTATCAAGATTTTCTAGGTCAATTAATCTTATAGGGACATGACGATTGTTATCCCCAAATGGCATTGTCTTATCGCCATTTAGCCATTTAAAAAACTCTTCATTGGCGCGAACTAGGCCAACCTGGTTTACAGAAATCAAGATAGCACGTAACTTATAAATAACCTCGTCCGCTAAATCCGGGTTGAGAGCAATTTCAGAATTCAACTGAATCAAAGCGTTCTTAAGGTCTTGTTCAAGCAATACCTCATTTACACTTCGCTGTAAGTCTTGAGCTGATTTAAACTTCCAAGTTGGACCATAAGCGGAAATGTCATCAGAAACTTCATTTGTGTTCAAATTGACACCTGTGAGTTGATTAATTATGTAATGTTCTACACTATTCAGTTCGTTGAAACCCATTTTTCCTAATATCCTAATTCATAATTTTCCCCAAAGTTTTTCTCTCTTTCAATGCCTTTATCAAAGTATTCAATCATTTTTTCAGCAAATTCTTTAACCTCGGCTATGTTGTGATTAACAAAAGGTGAAATCATTTGTTTTCTCTTCTTATATAAGTCTTCTGCTGATGCTCGGTTGATAGTATAGGACGAAAGTTTCGACTCCAAAAACCTTAGTAATAACAGATTGTCTCCAAATTGATCAATCAACTTCTTTGCTGAGGGCTCAATACTTAGGCTATCATCTTCATTGACTAGATATATGTTCATAAATTTCATTGCCCAGTGAGCTCTTTTCTTGGAGTCGACTGAGGCCCATGCTAATAGTTTTTCATTATTGAATTTATATCTCTCCAAAAACCTTTCAAGACTATAGTTTTTATCGTGGTTTTCAATTAAATATGTGCCAAAGGCTGGCCAGGAATACTCCCAATATTCTTCAAGTAGAAAATATGTCAAGGAATCTAATAGTGTATGGTTGTTAAAATTTATTCCGTCATATTCTTTTGTAATCAAGTCTATTATATAACGTATTTTTTCTTCATTGGGGTTAGCAATGATTGAACGTTTTAACAAATCTTCAATATGCAACGTATTATTTATGAATGACCTTTCTTTAAAAATACCTTCGACTATTAATAATTCATCTAAGCGTATACTAAGCTTTTCCCATCTATCAGGATTATTGCGAGTAATATCCCAAATTAGTTGTAAAGCAAACGAAAGATTAATTTTTTTTAACCAATGAGCTAAATCAATTATTTCGTTATCTGAGAAACCTGATAAATCTAGATATTCCAAATCCCTTAAATAATCCGGGTTCTTGATTATTAAAGGTTTTATTTTCTCTATATCCTTATACTTAATAGGTTTAAGAAAACGTGTTTGACGTATCCCTAGTACTTCAGTATTTTCATTACCAATAAATTTATCTATAGTGCCTCTTGTAAAATCATCATTGGTGGCAACTGAAATACCATTCAAAAAAAGAGAGTTCTGATTATTCAGCGGTATTTCTTGATAAACAGTAAAAAGTAATTCAAGCAACGCATCTAAATTTTCAAAACTGCGACCAATGGTTTCAGCAAAAGCAAATGTTTGTCTTTGCTCTCCTCTTAATAGTTGAATTAAATATGGGGTCCATTCTACTTCTTCAGCGAGGTATTTCTTCGCTAGAGAAATTGCTTTGTTTTTAGAAACGTCTATGTATTGATGTTCATCATTTTCTGCACTTATCCAAGGTGGATTAATTACAATGGTCTTAAGCTCTTCTTCAACACTTGTTGGTTCGTATTTCTTCAATAACTCATCTATGAGTGTAATACGCTCCACATCAAAATCATAACGATAAGACTTAAGCTCCAATAATTTATTTCTTAACTTAATTTTAAGTTCTCCTTGCTTTTTTATTATGGTTCCAACTACTGCTATCATTTTTTGGTATTCTCCATGTATAAATTGATCAGGCAAACGTGATATTAAAGCCTCAATTGCATATTCTCCAAAAGGGTCTTCGCCGGTTAAAGCAATTTGTTGAAGTTTTACAATTGCTGATAAATAGCAAGAACGTAATTCATCCAAATTTGGCGAATATTCTTTATGCCTTAACTTGTCATTAGCAGAATAAATATGACCATAAAAAGAATCCGTTTTCAACATACGTTGATAAGCGTTAATTAAAATTGGAGAAAGACCATTTTCAGCTTCTATTTCTTCTAATATTGCAAAGCGTTCTGGGAATTTTAATACGTTTCCTGAAAGAACTGGCTGAAATAAAGCAACAAACTCTATTTTAGCATCATCTTGTAACTCATTTACAGTCGACGCCAATTTATACATCATCTTCAATCCCTTTTGACCAGTTGATTCAGATAGACAGAGTCCTTTTATTATATTTAAATCAATGTTCATTTTAGTTCTGTATCAAGCTTTACAAACATAATATCAGCTACCTTTTCTGGATAATCGACCACGAACTTATCGAGAACGATATTAGAATTATTCTTTTCAAGAAAATCTTTGTCTCTCATTAGACCATCTATGTTGAATAAAACTTCAGCTAACTCGTCAATTTGTTCTTCATCAAGCACTAATAAAATCCTATCTAGGAATCGAATTAAAATCCTTTCATCAGAAATCTTTGTAATTATCTTATCAATATGGATTTTATTGTTCTCCCACCAATTGTCAACGATTTGTTGATTTTCATATTTAGCAACTACAAAATCCCCTTGTTTGTATATAAGGTTCAATGTCATTAAACCTTCAATAATTTCCTCTACATTGTCTTCTGAAATTTCAGGCATGAAAGCCTCTCTTATTATTTTCAATTGATAATTATATGAGTTAGCAACACCTATATGTTTCATAACATTCAAAAGGCCTAAAAACGTTAGAGCGCCTTTCTCTAAATTAGGCTGACCTATTATTGCCTTTGTCATTTCGACAACGCCTTTATTTATGTCTTCTTCTTTTAATTGAGATTCCAAAACGGGAATGGTAATATTCAAATTTCCTTTAGTATTCTCGATGAGAAAATCAACATTAATACCTTGAAAACGTTCGGTAATAATCTCTTCATTTACTGAAATAGAAATATCTTTTTCTATAATTATATCAGGAAAATCCGTACTAGAACCATCGTGGTTTGGCTTAATTGTAAGCAATCGGATATTTGTATTTTTTAATTCTTCTGAAAGCCTATCGTGTATTTTCCTTTCACAATTGTCCAAGACCACTATCTTAAGCTGATTTAAACTAGTTAAACTTACAATTTGCTTACTAATATCAGTAAACGCTGTACCTCCTAAATCATAATATAGTACATTAGTGTTATACTCATGTTCATCTATATCTCCATTTTGATTAAACAACTCATGGGCCATGCGAGACTTGCCAGAACCTTGTGCACCACCCAACCTAATTGGGCTACGATAGTTAAGCAACCTTTTTCTTAACTCCTTCAATTTCAATTCTAAGGCCGATGTCATTTTATAAGGATAAGAATGTCTTTTTTTTAATTGAGCGTTCAATCTAAACGGTTCCCATTTTTCAGTTTGATATTCAATACTTGATTTAATTGCATCAATTATTGCCGATTCAAGAGCATTCCTAAGTTGCTCGAACTCTTTTTTAAATTTGGCATTTTTAGTAAATCTTTCTTCGGATAGATTATATGTAATTGGCCATCTTAGCCCTTTCATATCTACAGGTAATTTAGAGGGTTTGCCGAATGCTTCATTCATAACTAAAATAGTTCTATTGAAAGATTTTAACGCCCACGAGTAACCTGTCTCCAACAACACATTTGGGTTTGGTGCTGGTTTCAAATCAACCGGTTTCTCTATTTCAATTAAGTAAGTTTTTGCATCCTCGCTAAATTCAGAGCATTTTGATTGCCATATTCTTGATGAAGTAAAAGTAACATCGCCAATAAATATATCTGATTCTTTTGATTGTTTCAACATGGCTTCTGCCAAAGGAGGATTTCCTCCGATACCATAAAAACCCTCTATTAATACTTCTATTTTATGCTGTGTGATTTTTTTGATAGCAGCGCTAATGGCATCCCTAATAAAAACTTGATTAAGTTTTTTTGGAATATCAGATTGATATGAATAAAATATTCTGTATGCCATTTATTAAAACACTTGATTAATTAAACTTTTTTGCAAGGCTTTGGAACTTGAGATTTTGGCTTTAATAACTCTAATCGAATTTTCTAAATCTTCCAATTTATTAGCTTCTGATAAAATGATATTTTTATTTTCTGGAATAGCAACTTTAAACTCTTCTACATCAGAAGGTGTAATAGCAGGATAGTTAGTTCCTGTCATTCTATCCTCACAATATCTGGTGAATTTTTTTGAAAAAAATTGGTGAAAAATAAATTTGAAATTAATATCCTCAACAACATTAATAACAGCTGTTCCTGTTGATGCTATTATATCCTTTCCTTCTACAACATACGCAAATGCCTGTTGGTAAGGCCTAACCATAGCAAGAATAATAGAGTTATCTCTAACAATTCGTTTTGCTCGGCTTGGAGCTTCGGAAAATTTAATTGTTTTTAACTCTCCAATTACTTTTGGTTCAATTATTCCTGCTAAATCTAAATATTTAAATTCATAATTAGGGTCAGTTTTTGATTTCAATGAACTAGCATTTATTTGAGCAATTTTATCAAGTCTAATATATTCCCAGTTCTCTTTTTTCTTTGAGAACAAATTATCAACCAAGGTAAAATATGCATGATTTAATTTGTCCAAAACCTCATTCTCCCTCTCAATCACAATATCCATAGCCCAAAGTAATTTGGTCAGTTGGGCTTGTTGTTCTTTGGGAGGGAGGAGGAACTCTTGATATTTTAAATCTCCCCAATTAATCGTAGGAGACAAGCCACCAACAGAAATATCAACCATTCTGTGCATAAACTGGTCTGAATGCAAAAAGAAAGGAAATAATTTTGGTTCAATTACTTCTGGGTTTGCTCTAAACACAAATGCATGAGCTGAACAAATACCATTAAAATCAACTATTGCCGCTTTTCTTTGATAGGCACGTCTTTTGCCAAAAATAACATCACCCGGATAACATCTTAATTTACCCCCTTTTACATCTGCAGGTACTCCTTTTGTTCTTATGTGAATATCCTCTGCATCCAAATGCTCAAGGCCAACGTAAATATTAACATCAGCTTCATCAGGCTTTACGGTTTCGGATATTTTTTGAGAAATTTCTTCAAACCTAAATGTTTGCCAAGTGCTTTTGTCTAAATTCTTCAAATCTATTTTCTCAAGCATTGCCTCCATTTTAGTTTAAGATTTGAAAAAGTTCATTCATACTTTGTTTCAGTTTTCCTGATTGCTTATTCCAGTTTGAAAGTGCTTCATCTATGCTTACTTTCTCTATACTTGTATCTACATTGCTCACGTATTGCGCTATGTTTAAACTACCCTTATTTTCAATAATAGTTGCATTGGAAACTACTTTAGATAAACCATCAACATCAGAAAAATCTTTGTAAATATTGTAAATTCTCTCAATGTGCTTTTGCTCTAAAAAGGCAATATTCTTGTCCTGTTTCACCTCTTTGACCGCATTGATGACAAGTACCTTACCTTTTTTGTTTTCAGCCTTATTTGTTGTCGTAATCAACAAGCAAGCTTCCATAGGAGAGTTGTAAAACAAGTTAGGGCCTAGCCCAATCACACATTCCACTAAATCCTCTTCAATCATTTGTTTACGAATGTCCGCCTCAAACTCTCTAAACAATACACCATGGGGCCAAAGGGAGATGGAGCGTCCATTTTGCTCATCCAAACTCTTTTGTATGTGTTGCTGAAAAGCATAATCGGCACAACTCTGCGGGGGTACTCCCCATAGGTTACGCCCATAAGGATCATTAGTAAAGGCTTTTTGGTCCCATGCTTTAATGGAGTATGGCGGATTGGCCAAAATCACATTAAATTTCTTTATTACATCATTTTCCAAAAAAGCTGGGTTGGTCAAAGTATCGCCCCGAACTACACTAAATTCTTCTATGCCGTGCATGAACATATTCATACGGGCAATGGCGGAGGTCAGCAGATTAATTTCTTGTCCGTATAATTTTAGCGTACGGTATTCTTTACCCTCTTCTTTTAAATGCAAAGCGCAGTTCAATAGCAACCCACCACTACCACAGGTAGGGTCATAGACACTTTCGCCTGATTGAGGGTCCATTATCATGGTCATCAATTTTACCACAGTACGGTTGGTATAGAACTCCGCAGCCGTATGGCCGCTATCATCGGCAAATTCCTTAATGAGGTATTCGTAAGCATTACCCAGTTTATCATCTGGAATATTACTCAAACTTAGTTTATGCTGGGAATAGTGTTCAACAAGATTGGTTAGCGTTTCATCGCTAAGTCGGTTTTTGTTCGTCCAACTGGCATCTCCAAAAATACCGTACAAGGTTTCTGGATTGGCTTTTTCAATGGTACGCATGGCATCTTGCAAGGCCATTCCGACGTTTAAAGTAGTTTCGCGTACGTCATTCCAATGCGCACCTTCAGGCACAAGAAAATGGTGGTGTTCGGCAAATGCTGCATATTCCAAATCGCCATCACTTTCTTCTAGGGCCTTTTCAAACTCTTCGTCATACACATCACAGATGCGTTTGAAGAATAATAATGGAAAGATATACTGTTTGTAATCTCCCGCATCTATGGTGCCCCGCAATTGGGTAGCTGCACCCCAAAGGTATTTTTCTAGTTCTTTTTGGGTCATTATTCTGTTTCTTCTTCAATGATTTCAAGTTGGGTTTCATCAATCACAACTTGATTTTCTCTTATATTCAATACCTGCAATAATTTTACTTTTAAAGTCTCGCTCCGTGATTGGAAAAACTCTAGAAAAGTGTCCATAGATAAATCATTATTTAGTGGAATGAAATGCATGTTTTTATAATTTGTCAATTCGTCTCCTTTATAATTTGAGAATAGCCAATCTTGGAAAGGAGTTGCATTCTTTTCTAAATTTTCCGTTTCTTGAATTAGCTGCAAATTTCCAATTGAATTGTACGAATTAAGATAGTCATCTCTACGCTCTTTATCTGCAATACCCAATTCAATTAGCTTTCGATGTTTAAAATACTTTTTGGGATGAATATGATCTTGATGAAACTTATAATTGTGGTTAAGTGGATAGACAAGGCTTAACAACATATACGCAAAGGCGCTACCATATTGTGTATTTAAAAGGAGGTCGATTGTCTCTACATCAAAACTTAACGATTTATTAGTTCCTTTATATCTGTCAATAAGTTGTTGCAAAGGAAATTGCCCTAAATTCTCTGAAATAATATTTCTGTAAATAGGGTATAGGTTATCGGGAGTGCCTCCGAATACTTTTTTTAATAGAGCTCGGATTAACCATTCTTTAACCCTTTTTCTGTTATCGAAGTGATTATTACTATGTAACAATTCATCGCCAACACCATTTTTCTTGATGAAATATGCAATAGGAATAATAGCATTATAGGCGGTTAGTGTTTTACCGTTAAAACCAAATGAAGCTATGAGTTGAACTGCAATATTTAATGCTTTTGCAATGTTATCCCACTCTGACTCAATTAGTGACATGTTTTCAGATGAAAAATTATCCACTTTAAACTTTATGTCCTTGATGTCTGTAAGCACTAGGCAGGATTTCAAAACTAAATCCTTATTTATATTAAAACCTGGGTCTATTGCATTGATTTCATCTACAAATTTATGAATGATATCACGAGCATCTTTATCCTTCCATTGGGCCGTAGCAATTGATAAAAGCAGGTCCGAATAACTCAATTTAGTGCCTCCACTATTCACGCGTATGAAAATATGTAAGACTTTATCAAGTTCTACTGATTTTTCCAAATAGAAATTAATTAATTCCTTTTGATTTATATATTGAAACAGCCTCGATAAAGTGTCTGATGCAAATTTGGTTTGTTCGGTGCTGAACTTTGAAGTATCCATTAAGGAGTGTTCAGCGATATATTTAAAAATGTCTGGGAAATCAGAAAAATTTATAATGTCTCCTACTTTAAACCAATGATATGCACTTGGATGAAGCTCTTTGAATTTTTTTATTTCATCGGATGATAAAAATCTGAAGTCATACTGTAGTTCGCTACCCTTCGCCTCATTTAACAAATTGAGATACAAATGTCTTTTTGGAAATGCATGATTGCTTTTCCAATTGTAACGTGATAATTTATAGGCATAACTTCCATTTATACCTAGGTAAAGAGAAGTAAGTCGTTGCTGCCCGTCAAGAATAGCGAACCTATCCTTATCTGAAGAAAGTTGGACCGGTTCGTTATGTTTTTTATCTCTTTCATGATAGTAGGGTAAAAATCTATAAAACTTGAATTTTTGAATGTCCTCGGCCTTAACTTTCCAGAACAAAAAGGTACTAATTGGATAGTCCCTAAGAATAGAGTCAAACAATAATTCTATTTGCTTAGTGTTCCAAACAAATTCTCTTTGTATGGCAGGTAAAATATATTCTTGCTCTTGAATGGATGCAATAGCTTCCTTGATGGAAATTGGTTTTTCGTATGCCATTTAAATGAAATCTTTTAAAATAGTCCTAAACTTCTCCTCAGCCTTTTGACTTTCATTCCAAGCATGTTTCAAATCTGATAATGCTTCCTCCACAGAAGGCAAATTATCCTCAATGATCTTCTCAACATAAAGCGGAATGTTTAAATTATAATCGTTTTCTTCTAAATCTTGAATAGAAGCTACTTTTACATAATTTTCCGCATCCTTATAAGAGCAGAACCACTCAAAAATTTGTTTAATATGTTCTGGCTCCAGGTAGTTTTGTGCTCTTCCCACTCGCACTTGGTCAGATGCATCAATAAATAATACTTTATCCTTCTTGTCTGCATCTTTGTTCTGTTTGAAAACCATGACACAAGCAGCCAATTGAGTGCCGTAAAATATGTTTGGGCCTAGACCAATTACAGCCTCCAACATATCTTGTTCAAGCAAGGCCTTTCTGATTTTGCCTTCAGCACCCTTTCTAAATAGTGCTCCATGTGGTAGCACAACGGTCATGCGGCCCGTGCTATTCATAGATTTGATCATGTGCTGTACCCATGCCATATCCCCATTACCTTTTGGAGGCACTCCAGCTATATTTCTACCATAAGGGTCATTTGCCCAGTTCTCTGCTCCCCATTCCTTTAAAGAGAATGGTGGATTTGCGATAACACAATCAAAAGTTTTTAGACCATCTGCAGCAAAGAATGCCGGATTACGTAAAGTATCGCCCCGAGCAATTTCAAAATCTTCTATACCGTGCAGGAACATGTTCATTCTGGCAATTGAACTAGAAGTCAGGTTCTTTTCTTGGCCATATAGTTTTAGGGTTCTGTAATCCTCATGATTGTGTTTTAAATGATCCACGCATTCCAATAACATACCTCCAGTACCACAGGCGGGATCATAAATGGTTTCTCCTTCATGTGGGTCCAAAATCAACCCTAATAAATGAACCACCGAACGCGGGGTGTAGAATTCCCCTGCCTTCTTATTTGTCAAATCCGCAAAGTGCTTGATTAGGTATTCATAGGCATTTCCTAGAAGATCTGGATCAACATTGCTATTGCATAAATTGTATTGTGAAAAATGTTCGATCAAGTCGATCATCAAACGATCGGAAAGTTTGTTTTTATTGCTCCATTGGGCATCTCCAAAAATTCCATATAGAAATTCCTGATTGGCTTGTTCAATTCCTCTAAGTGCTTTTTCAATAGCCAAACCAACATTAGAAGTTGTTTCTCTAACGTCTTTCCAATGGCATTCTTCAGGTATAATAAATCTATGGAACTCAGGAAGGTTCGCATATTCTTGATCGCCATCAGACTCTTTGAGTGCTAATTGATATTCCTCATCATAAACGTCAGATATCCTTTTGAAAAATAACAGCGGGAAGATGTAAACTTTAAAGTCGGAAGCATCTACTGGCCCTTTGAGAATCCATGCTGCTTTGGAAAGATATTGCTCTAATTGTGAAAGGGTAATTTTTTGGTCAGTCATTAAAATCTTATAATTTATAACCATCTAAGGTAATAAATACCTTACACTCAAGCGCCAATTATTCATGCTCTTTTTCCATTAACCTACTCTCAATAATAAAATTTATTAGCTACGATTTTCTTCAACCAAAAAAAAACAAAAGGGCAACATTTTGGCTTCCCTTCACTTAACTAATTATATCTCCAAAAATAACCACCGCTTTTATCCCTTTTTCTTCTGCAGCATCGAGAGATACAAGATTTAGAAACTCCTGTGCTGCTAGATGCTTCAGCTACGGATTTGTATTCTGCTACGAACGCATAATTTAAATCTAATTGAATTACACTTTTCTTTCTTTTATCTTTTATTCCAATTGGAAAAGTAGAAGAATAGGACCAAACGTATCCCTTGCAGGTCTTATTTTGACCAATACATGTGTTACCTATGCCTGTTTTAGATGCACCAACTGAATTAGCTGCATCTTCTAAGCAAGTATAAGTACCTATCAAACTGCCATCCTCAACTGCATATTGATACACCGTTTTTTTCATTCCGCCACCAGCATCTGAATTGTAACCTAACTCTTGACTCTTGTATTGGCTAATGTAATTTTTCTCCTTCTCCGCCAGTTCATCTATAGATTTGGTACAGTCAATTTGAGACCATACAAAGGCGTTTGTCCAGCTTGCAAGAGCTTGGTGTAACTTTCCGCTTTCACCCCTACCAGACCTCTCTAAATGGTCTAGTTTTCGTTGCTTTATTGAATTTGTTGTTGCTCCTATATAGACTTCGCCTGTCCATATATTCTTGACTTTATATATTATATAATTGTTTTGACTCATGTTTTTAAATTTTGATACTGTTAAAACTTATTCCCGACTGCTTTACATAAAAGCAAACTTTCGCCCATGGAATATTTTACTTCTCTTAGTAAAGAAATCCATCTAACTAATACAGTCAAGAACAGAACTTATTTCAAATGATCATTATAGCTAAAATGCTCACTTCAAAGGTAAAAATCAGCTACATTTTTTGATTGTAATACTGGTATGAGTTATTAACGCTGGGGAGTTTTTAGAAATTAAAAATATTAAGCCAAATTTTATCTTAAAAGGCGTAACGAATAGATTAAGATCACGTCGCTGTATTAACCTTTTTAGCGATTTATAATTATCTGGATAAAATTCAATGCTAAGCTTTTTAGGAATAAAGAGGGTGTCTCGGATTAGAAAGAGAAAAAGTTTGAAGAATTAATTCTGTCTTTCTCTCTTCTATTCCAATAAGCTCACTTAACATTTTCAGGGGCTTTTTGATAAAGGAGAAGCCGTCTCAAAAGCTTGGTTATACAAAATACAGCATAACTCCTCTTACTAGGTAATTAGTCAATCAAAATATCAAAGTGATAGTAGTAATAAGCACTACCCTCAACAATGAAAACGGTAGTTAAGTTCAAAGTAATTTTCACTTCGTCAACATACACAACTTGACCACTAGTCAAACATCCGATAGGGCTCAATACAGCCACTCTAAAGGGAACAATTAGTTGTTTCAACTCATTACCCCAAGTAACAATATAAACCCACTCAGGCGAACTGTATTGAAGCAGTTCTGCTAGGTCTTTTTTGTTCATATTTCATTCAAAACCTTTTAATTTAGAAACCAATTATGGGTCTGATTCTGCAATGAGTTAGCTAGACCGATAACAAACTCAAAAGCGCTTGCATTTCGCTCTAAATTTGAATCTATATAACTTTGTTTGTTAGCTTCCGTCATTAAGTTATAGAACTCCCAAAGATTAATATCCCCTTTTTCACTTCTAGAGAAGTTAGGATCCATATAGTAGTTCTTCACTACTGTTCCAATCTGATTATCATTCATCAAAAGAGATAATTTGCCTGTTCTCACTTCTTTACTTATGTGCTGGTATAGTTTCATCTTACCTATTGTATGGGCAAACTGATGTTCATTCAATGAAAATTTGCTGATTCGTTCTAGGTTACCCAAGAACCTGTCATTATCAAATTCTTGGATTAGCTCGTTAATTTTATCTTTCAATTCTGCTACACTACTCACTCTGATATCTGATTTTAAACCATCTGTACTCAAGCACATGTTCAGGCAAACTTGGTTAACATAACCTACCGCAACTTGAAAATGCTCAAGTTTTCTTCTACTATACAAGTTTTCTGTATTAAGTCCTCTGACCCCTGTTACAATAAGACTCAAATTATTATTATTTACATTTTCTGTAATCTCAGGTACTTCAATCATAAAAGCACAGCGTTGATAATAAATGGTCTTTTCTTCTGGTCTCAATTCCTTGACAGGTTTACCTAGTGCACTTGGCACGCGGCCACGTATGGTGTGGGATATTCTAATGTTGGGTTGTAATATCCTATGTCCGGAAAAATTTGCTTGTACCACTTCTTCAGTAGCCCTAATAAATTGAGCATGTGAAATAGAAGATTCATTATCACTATAAACTGGTATAATACACTCTTCTTTAAGGTGATTCAATGTCACATGTTCAGTGTTTGCTTCAATAAAGCTTCCTTTAGATGTGGTAATTTCACCCTCAGAGATTAGCTGATTTTCTATATTACTATTTACTGTTATTAATTCCATTTTCTTGATTTTTAGTTTGTTGAATAATTTGATTGTTAGGAATTACTTGATGTTCAAAATTTTCCAGTATCGCTTTCCTTGCTATCACCAATGGCTTAATAACCTCTCTTATGCCGGAATACTTGGAATAGAGCTCCTTCAAGTCTACAATGCTCTTACAGCCCTCAATTTCAAGCTTAGCCTTCGTTATTTCTGTTCCAGACCCTTCATTGCACCATTGGATTATCTTCTTCCCCGTACTTGTATTAATTACAAACTCAGGTTTCTCAATAAAGAGCCCTGTACGGTCTTTAGATGCCTTTGCATTATGAGCGCTATCTATGTCAAATACAATAGTAAATTCATAGTCTAAATCATTCCTTTGGATGGCCTTTAAACCTACCTTCTCTGGAACCATTTTACCATTCTTCTGATTAAGTACATAGTCCTGCTTCACTCTCATTGTAGAGATAATATGGGAGTTTGAACGTAGCATCTTATTCACAAAGGCATTTTGTCTAGGTGTTACCTTACCCCAATTGGTAAAACTATTACCAAGCATATTGCTATGTACATCTAGTAAGAAGTCCCAGCAATGAGATATGCTATCGATGATAATAACCTCCATACCTGCATTTTCGCAAAGCTCGATGGCTTCTATATACCTTTCTGGCGAATAGGGAGGTTTCATTGAAACGACGTTATAACTTCCCAAGTGAGCGTATAAATCAGCAGACCCATTTTCAGTATCTATGATAACTGTTTTAGACAGTTCACCTCCTAATAATCCTTTTGCAATAAGCAAGGATGAAAAGGTTTTACCACTCCCAGCACTCCCTTGTAGGGCCAGTTTAATCTTTGCTTTTTTCCTTTCGGATTGTCGTATTTCCATAAGTGTTGTTTTAATTTGTTCGTAAATAAGAAAGGGCTTATACATAGCATGTATAAACCCTTTATGAGAATGAAACGTAGCGTATTAAAGTACTGCCTCATCGTCTATTAGTTGTTTTGAAAGCTGTTGCAATCCAGCAAAGTCTGCTGCGGTAGCTCTATCAGCATTAGTCAGATGTGACATTCTAATCTGAGGGTTAGCTTCGTTATCATAACTAAGATTACACAAGTAGTCCTTGCCTGCTTCTATTCCATACTGGTAGTTGGATTTGTAAGAAATGGCTGTCCTTTCTACTTCTTCACCATCAGGCAAATTGAATTTTAGCGTTACAACTTTGAAAGGTTTTTCATTGGTGTTTTCCAATACAACATCCCCTATTTTTAGAAGCGTTGCATTGAAGTTAAATTCTGTTTTACCAGTTTCAGGATTTTGAATTTGTCGATACTTAGTTTTCATGATACTTAATATTTTAGTTTCAGAGCAAGACTATCTCACCCCAGAATTTAAATAGGGTAAAGTGGAAGTTTTATTCCACGAGCGAAGCGAGTGCAGTCTTAGTTAGAAGAATTAATCCTCAAAAGGTTAAGCTGTTCCCTCGAAAGGAGATAAGACTCAATAGCAAGGCATTTGAAGTATTGGCCCATTAGAAGAAGTACCCTAGCAACCCTTTTTATTATTGGGGAGGGGCTCTTATATAGTTCAGTAGGTGCGTGACTTCCTGAAAAAAAAATAAAAAATATTTTCAGAAGAGGCAATTAAGATTTCAAGTAGTGCCAATTGTTATGGAAACTTTCATTGAAAAAACTAACATTACGCGAAAAGGACTAACTACGAGAAAGGAAGTAATAAGATTGGATTGACTAGAGTCATCAAAAATCCATTCGCATATCTGATATTATCCATGGCAAAAGGCAATAACATTAATCACTCCTAAACCGATAAGTGAACAGCTTTAAAGCGTTGTCCCCTATTGAATTTTCGTTGATAAGTCATACACTTTGTATGATACCTACATTTGAATCTCCCTCTAGAATATTGTAAATTAGCCGATAATACCGCGTACTGTCACACAAGGAGATAACATCAAGGGAGTGAATGTGCGAGTTGAGAATGAAAAATAAATCTCAACATCTCTGGCGAGAAGGATTGTCCAGAGTTAGAATAAATTAGTGCAGGCAGGGTAGATATGAATAGCAATTCTGGTGAATTAACACCGATTTAAAATTATCCAATAATTGTCCTTAGTTTGATTAGGTCTGAAATGGCTTAAAATTTCTCACTAAACTGTATTCTAAAACAAAAAGTTTCCTGACTCTGTATCCTCGTTCGAGGAACGAGAGAAACCCTCTTATATTCTTTAACTAAATATAGTTATTTATTAAAACCACTATCTGCTATACACAGTGTTTTGTTGAGCTATGTTAAAGATTTATTTAATGGCTTTTCAATGACTTTAGCTAACTTCGCTACGCTCCGTTAGGGAAACAAATTATCAAAAGTATTACCCAGCTAAATACGTCACTAGTAAAGTTACTGGAACAGAAGAAAAAGGGAATAGGCTAGAGTACTCAGCCTGACTAAATAGCTCAGTCTACCTTCCCTTCTATCCCGACATGTATCAACCCTACTATACTTACCTGGTCAAATTATAGTTCTATTCATTGAATTGACCAGAGAAGAAACAGCTCAACACCTTAAAATATCCTTATCCACCCTTTAGCATTGGTCTAAAAAAGGTATTTTACCGTCGTATGGTATTGGGAATAGGGTGTATTATACGAGAACTGCGATTGAATCCAGTTTGAATAAAATAAGCTTTAATTTGTTTTAATCTTGTTTTCCTGAATTTAATGTAGGAATTTTACTGTTAGCGCCTTAACTTTTTGAGTTTTAGCAATCTTTAACAAAAATTACACAATACGTCGGTTTTATTCTGAAACAGTTGTCTATACATGTATAACACACCCCTGTAAAAAAGTTACTAACTAGCTAAAAAAACATACTCTATGGAATTACAATTTCAAGAAAACATCAATAAAATAGAAGGTTGTCCTGCGAATAATGAAGGTGGCGATAAAACTCTATATAGATTTATTATGTCCATTCCGCTCGACTCGGATTCATTCAAACCTCATTCTTTAATTCATAAGCCTAAATTTGACAACATATGTATTGCTTGGGGATTATCAACTTACGACAGCCTAAAAAGCGCAAAAGAAGCGCTTCAAAATCTACCCAAGAAAACAAGAGAAAAGTTTACTGCCATTGCGGTAAGTGAAATTACGGATGCTGATGGTATTAAATATCCAACTAAAAATAAAAGACACTATACCTTCTTCCCAAAAAAGGAAGTTAATTTATTAAGTAAATTTGTACTTGTCAATCAAGATGAAGAATAACAAAAAAATATTCGACCTTAACCAATTTCAGAGAGTTGAGGATATCATATTTATTGATGAGCCTATCCTAACTCATTATAAAAGAAATGATAAAAACTTTCTATTATATTTAGTTGACACATTAGATAGTTCTGATAACTATCTAATGCTTGAAGTGGAGGAAGATTCTATATATCAATACTTAACAAAAAACTTATCACTTCGCAATTTAATATTACAAAATCAGAATATTGGTTATTTCCTGGAACAAGATTTCGATGGAAATATTTTGAGTTTGGATGTTCTACAAACTGACTTCATCGACAACAATTATCTTCCACTGGAAGACTCGTTTCTTGAGTACCAACCTTCTGAAAACTCATATTACCATGATTTCATAAAAGAATTTGAATCTAAATCATATTTAGCTAGTTTAAGGCAAGAAGCTTTTTATGTGAAATTTTCGCCTAATAACGCAAAATATTCTGACACAATTGGATTAAATGAACTTGCTAATGACCTACTTTCAAACTTATCCAAATCCTTCAAGAACTTTTTAAAAGCAGACTTTTTCGTGGCTTTTAAAGAACTTAAAACTGACAATGTTAAACTTCAAAAAATATTTAATAGAATTCTTCCTGACCTAGATTTTAGAATGGTTGATTTAAAATATGGAAGTTTTGAAGTTGGTTTAGCTGTTGATAGGGTTATGAAAAATTCTATACAAGATAAAGAAATAAAAGAATGGGCAGTAGAGGTTGGATACAAGTATAAGAATATTGTTTTAGATGAAGATTATGATGAAGAAACGGTAAACCATATATTAGAATCATATGGCGAAGAAGATAGAAAAAAGATATTTAACCCTATTTTTAAAATAACTCAAAATCCAAATTACAGTCTTCAAATTAAAGATTCTAAAAAGGAAAAGTATTCTACTATTCGTGTTAAAAACAAGTCTGTAATTGAAAAGATTATTCCGCCAACTAGTTTTACTATGGAATTAGAAGACAAAAAGGATTATCAAATAGTTCAGTTTACAACATTAGTCGATAAAAATAATGCAAGCGGAACCGTAAAAATAGAAAATACTTTATTCAATTCGACTGACAATACTGATGTATTACTAACGAATAATGAATTCGAAAAATACGGTTACGATGTCCAATTTGATATTTCAGTTCCTTTAAACATACGAGCGGAAAAGGACACAATTTTTCTAACCGCAAAATACGATGATTTAGAATTTGAAGTCATCTATCATTCAGACAAAATTGCGGAAGGAATGAAAAAAATCACTTCAAATATATTTGAATACATATTAAACAAATCGGAATAAAACCTCTGGGCAACAACGCTCATAAAACATAGTTATTACAAGCTTTTCGAGCGGTTTGCGCTAAAGTTGAAAAAATATGGGTACAAGTTTACTGAAATCTAAAAAAGTTGATTTTCCGAAAGAAACAAGGAGTGAAAATATAAGCAATGGAAACGATGCCGAAGTTTATAGCGCTTCAATGTTATTAAAAGCAATTGGTGCAGAAGTTTCTTGGGGAAGTAGAAATGAAGATGGAAGAAAAATTGATCTAATATGTTCATATGACCATCCTTGGGTTGAAAAAGAAAGGGTTATATTTTTGGTTCAAGTTAAATCTGGTCCAACGTATGGAGTAAAACTTAATAACGGCTATAAATTATTAACTGCAGCTAAAAAATCCGCAATTAGAACTTCCCACCCCATTTGTATTATTTGGGTTGACAGAACAACTAACAGTTCTTTTTGGGCATATGTACACCCGTTTTCTACAATTTCAAATCAAACATATGGTAATAATCATAGGGTTGAACCTTCAATGGGATATGATATTGCGAGATGTCAAGCAAAAAACATCCCTTTAAAACAAGGAGGAAAAGGAATAATTATTACAGAACTTATTGGAGATTTAAAAAACAAAAGGCTAGTTGCGATCAACAAATACAAAGAATTAAAAACTAATCCTCCAATTAGTCCAAACCTTGGAATAATAGAAATTACCAGAATAGGTTGGCGCCATATGTTTAGAAAAACACGTGCGTCAGATTTTAAATCCAAAAGCCTGAACCTTATACCTTACTTACGCAAAATCCTACAAGATAAGCCATCAGAAATCTATGTGACAAATTCAAATTTCTCTGAACAAAATGGTTTTACCTATAGAAATACCGAATATGTTCTAAAATTCAATGATGTTAAGTTATATAATAAAGTTTATACAACATCTGAAAAAACTACTGTTGTTACTCGCTTAGTTGAAGAAATTAGATGGCCTACTGATTGGGAAAATGATTCAATGTTACGTCAAAATGTTGACAGAAGAGTTGTCTTACTAAGTGCTTATTATAAATAAGATAGAGAGTACCAGTCGTTGCAACTAAGATTTGTCATTTATACTTAAAAATAAGTAATTCTGACATTTGCGTCAAATAGCGGACTGGTTAGTCACTCTCAATCTCATTACAAAAATATAAAAAATAGCCCTTTAAAGCTATAACGAAATATAATTTACAAATTAAAGGCAAAAAATAGTACTCTAGAACCCACTACTTTTTATATATAATTCCTTTTAGAGCACCATCAACTGAAGCCAATGTTTTAATTGAATCTTCCCGAAATCCTTTTCATTTCTTCACTAACCCTTTTCTGCAATACCCTCCCATGGTACTCCTGGGTGATGTTCATACTTGAATGACCCAATAGTTCACTTACTATTTCCATGGGGACATCTTTATAGAGGAGCACACTAAGGTAAATGACATCCTTGCCATATAGTCCTTCATTAATTTGTGATACAGGTAGGTGTCCTTCTATCATTTACTACAGCTTGTCAAACAACCAATTTCTTATTAAGGATTAGGAATACTAACCTTGTTTGTTTCTAAAGATAACTTCTTGTGCTATGTATAGTACTTAGAGAAGAAGAAATAGATTATATAAGGTTCATAAATTTTTATCAAGTAGAATTAGATGAGTGAAAATACTGAGCGTTAATAACTCCCAGGAAGTTGTAGATACTAATTTGAACAAAATTTATAGCTTGGCTGTTGGATGCAAAGTGCATCTTTAACATTAAAATTAATAAAAAAGCATAATTATGTTATATACAATTGTACAAAAACAATATTCAGAAGTAACAGTAATAACAAAAACACGAAAATTAAGTGAGAGAGAAGGGTTGAAAGCAATAAAAAAGGCTAATAAGACTAATGACAATTGGTATATAGCTAATCAAACCTCCAAAGATGAGGAAGATTTCTATTCAAAAGTGTGTAAACTGCTAAAGTCTCGTAATGATGTTGACCCTAAATTGCTCAAGATTGCTAAGGTTAAGTACAACAGAGCAATCTGCTTCCCTTCTGGTTGGAAGCCTGATCAAATTCAACTGTAAGATAGAATCAAGAATGAACCCTTAAATTAATTTTTAAGGGTTTTTCATTTTAAGTTGAGTTCTAAAAAGCCTCTCCATCTCCTCACTCACCCTCTTCTGGACAACTTTACCATAATACTCCTGTGTGATCGTCATACTGGAGTGCCCAAGAAGTTCACTCACTATCTCCATAGGTACGTCATTATAGAGCAACACAGTAGACGCAAAAGTCTTTCTAGCTGTATGGTGTGTAATTCGTTTATTAATGCCAACGATACCTCCTATCTCTTTCAAATATGAATTGATTTTTTGATTGCTAAATCTAGGAAGAACAAAATCACCCTCTAAGCCCTTGTATTTATCAATAATAGACTTCGCCCTCGGCAATATTGGAACTGAGATTCCTTTACTAGTTTTCTCTCTTTTCATTTGTATCCATTCATTTCCATCAAACCCCTTAACGATGTGTTCTTTTTTAAGGCTTGCCATTTCATGGTAAGCCAATCCTGAATAGCAACAAAAGATAAAAAGGTCTTTGACCAATTGAAGTCTAGGCTGTGTGAAATGGTGTTCCTCAAGCATTTTTAATTCATCAGTAGAAAGAAATATCACTTCTTTCCTGACCCGACCGGGCTTGTGAAATACAAATGGGTCTTTTTCTAAATATCCCTCACCTACAGCCTCCTTAATGGACTTCCTGAAGCGTTGAATGCCCTTGTTTATGGTAATTTGCTTTTGATTCTTGACCGTTTTAAGGTAGTATTCAAAATCATCTAAAAATGATTGATCCAACTTGTTCAAAGGATAATCCCTTTTCCCATAACTAGATTCAATAAACGCTATTACATCATGGCACACATATTCAAATTTCTTCCAAGTTGACAATTTAAGGTCTTTCCCAATTAGCTTCGATTGCTTCACTAGAAATTTCTCAAAATAGGAAATCACGTATTCATCCTTCTTATCTATTTTACCAAGGTATTTTCCGAAGATTTCGTCAACTCCAAAGGCACCATCTAATAGTTGCAGTTGTAAATGTGCCTTCTTAATATTGGCTGTAATGATTTCTAACTGTAGATTGATTTGTTGATTCGCAATACTTTTGGGACTGGCTTTTTGTTTCTTGGCATACCATTCTAGTGGAGTAATAAATTCACCCGTTGAGAATTGTTTTCTCTTTTCCAAATACGTGATTCTACAATAGATTGGACAGGTTCCTTGTTTGTTGGTTTTATCCTTTTTTAACAAGAACAAGACTGATAAATTTTTTTGATTCATAACCAATTGGTTTTAATGTTAAGTAATTGGCATACAATTCGGAAAGTGGGGTACCTGAGATTTTGAATGGGGTACCTAATGGGGTACCTAATTTCAAGTAATAAGTTGACAAGTTGACTTTTAGGTGGAAAGTGCAGTTAATGCATATAATGTGGGTATTCCCCCGCATCTATTAACTAAAAACAGAAAATCCAACCTAAATAAATAGATTGGATTTTAGTACTCTGCTCCCCCTCTTGGGCTCGAACCAAGGACCCTCTGATTAACAGTCAGATGCTCTAACCAGCTGAGCTAAGGAGGAGTGTCTATTTCACTTTAATCGCTTAAAGCGGGTGCAAATATAATCGTTTTTTAAAATACCACAAACAAAATAAAACGCGATTTTCAGTGTCTAGAGAAATCTCTTGATGATATTCCAAATATCATTTCCGAATATGATGGCCATTAGGCCCATTAAGAATACAAATCCAATGATTTGACCGGTTTCCAGTACCTTTTCACTGGGCGGTCTACCAGTTATCATTTCGTAAAGTAGAAACATCACATGGCCCCCATCAAGAGCGGGTATCGGCAAGATATTAATGAACGCCAACCAAACCGAGAACATGGCCATAAAACTCCAGAAAAAGGTCCAATCCCAAGTCGGGGACATCATTTCCACAATTCCTATCGGACCTTTTACCTGTTTGTAGGCTCCAGTCTTTGAGTTAAAAATCACTTTGAATTGCATGATCTGATCCGTCAATACCTGAATCGTCCTAGAAAAACCGGCGGGGATGGATTCTATAAAATTGTAATTGTCAGTGACCAGTAAATCTTCTGAGTAAGGCCGTACTCCAACGATACCCTCCTCAGGAATATTCAAATTGAGTTCTCTTGTAGTTCCCTCCCTGTTAATCTTTAACGCAATCTCTTTTCCTCTTGATTGCTCGATAACATCCATAAATTCGGACCAATACGAAACGCTTTGACCTTGTACTTCAATCAGTTCATCCCCGATCCTCAGTCCTGCCTTATCGGCCTCAGAATCTTCCACCACCTCATCTAAAACCGATTTTGTTCTATAACCTAAGAAAGCTTTGCCCTGTGTTTTAAATATCAATGCTTTGCCTTCATCCGAAATTGGAACGGAAATTTCTCGACCATCTCTTTCTACCGTTACTTCATCACCTAGCAAAATTCGTAACTGCGCATTGGTGAATTTCTTTGTCGGTTTCCCGTCCACTGATATAATCTGATCTCCTGTTTTTAGACCCAGTCTTTCACCCACCGAGTCAACTTGAATTCCATATTTTAGTTTATCGGAAGGAACATAGGTATCACCATTGTTGAACAATAACATCGAGTAAATAATCCATGCCAAGAAGAAATTTACTGTGACACCACCGATCATCACGATCAAACGTTGCCATGTAGGCTTACTCCGAAACTCCCATTCTTTGGGTTCTTGCTTCATCTGCTCGGTATCCATGCTCTCATCAATCATACCCGCAATCTTCACATAACCCCCTAATGGAAGCCAACCGATACCCCATTCCGTCTCACCTATCTTCTTTTTGAACAAAGAGAACTTCCAATCAAAAAACAAGTAGAATTTCTCCACTTTTATCTTGAACCATTTGGCAGGAAGAAAATGACCAAATTCATGCAGTATCACCAAAATGGAGATAATCAAAACGAATTGGGTAATCTGTATAGCAATCGTCATTGAGCTGTCTTCTAAAATTAAACGCACAAAAATACACCTTTACAGGGTCTTATAAAAAGAAACTAACCCAAGCGAAGAATTTTAAGAAAGTTTTGGCTTCACCTTCGTCGCCCTATTTGAAAGCCTCGGCCCGCTGACGTATCTTTGCACAAAAATAGAATGCGTTCCTTTTTCGGCAAATACAAGCTTTTTTTCATAGTACTATTTTGCTTATCTGCAATAATCGTCTACCTATTTTACAACGCCTTGCAACCCAAGCAAAAGCTTCCTATTTACCAACCCTCAATGGTCAACCCTGAACTGGTAGATAGTACAATTCAAGAAAAAAGAAAGTACCACACCATTACCGATTTCTCATTGATGAACCAAAATGGAAAAACAATTACCCAAAAGGACTACGAGGGCAAAATCTACATTGCGGATTTCTTCTTCACGACCTGTCCGACCATTTGCCCCGTAATGACCAAGAATATGGCATCGATTCAAAACCGCATCGGTGATGAAGTCTTGCTACTATCACATTCGGTAACGCCTCAAATTGATTCTGTAGCCCAACTCAAAAAATATGCGATGGAAAAAGGGGTAGACGACTCAAAATGGAATTTGGTCACCGGAGATAAAAAGCAGATTTACGAATTGGCACGTAAATCATACTTAGCGGTAAAGACCGATGGTGACGGAGGCCCTTACGATATGATTCACACCGAAAATTTTATTTTAGTGGATAAAGAACGAAGAATTAGGGGCTTTTACGATGGAACGAAAGTTGAGGAAGTCGAGAAACTGATGGATGACCTGGAAATTTTAAAGGCCTCTTATTCGGAGTAAATATTGGGTAGTTCATAATTCAGAACTGCTCTAAACAACTGCCTTTTTTTTGGAATTTAGTACTTGAGTTTTGAAATTTTACCCTTACTTTTGTCCTTACTTATAATCAATCTAAATAAAAATTGGGCACCACAGTTGCGGATTTACGAAGAGGCCAAAAAGGGATCATCAAAGAATTCGCTGATGACCTCATACCCATTAAGCTATTAGAATTAGGTTGTTTACCTGGCAATCAGATAGAGCTGGTTCAAATAGCTCCCTTACAAGATCCAATCTACATCAATGTAAATGGATCGCATATTGCCATTCGTAAGTCCATGGCCTTGAAAATCGAGTTAGAGATCATTGAAGATGCGGTTAACCTATGAGTAAACAAATCAATGTCGCGCTAATAGGAAACCCAAATACAGGAAAGACCTCCGTTTTCAATCAACTTACCGGTTTAAACCAAAAGGTTGGCAACTACCCTGGTATAACCGTTGAAAAAAAAGAGGGGATTTGCAAATTACCCCGAGGCGTTAAAGCCCATATTCTAGATTTACCCGGAACATACAGTTTGAACACCACTTCTTTAGATGAGAGTGTGGCCGTTGAACTATTATTGAACAAAAAGGATAAAGACCACCCTGATGTGGCCTTGGTGATTTCCGACGTAGAGAATCTGAAACGCAATCTACTTTTGTTCACACAGATAAAGGACTTAAAAATTCCTGCTATTCTGGTCATTAATATGGCCGACCGGATGTCTCGCAAAGGCATTTCTTTGGATATCACATTGCTTGAAGAGAAGTTGAGCACAAAAATTGCCTTAATAAGTACTAGAAAAGGAAGCGGCATCGACACCTTAAAAGAATTGATTGCCGATTACAAAAATCTTTCGGTCAAACAGAATGTCGATACTTCGGTTATCGATCCGGTATATTTCGAAAAACTAAAAGATACGTTTCCGAAAGAGGATCTTTATAAACTCTGGTTGGTAATTACACAAGATGTCAATTTCATGCCCATTGAGAAGACGTTGATTAAAGACCGTTCTTCTTTTGAGACCAAGTCAAAATCCGAGCTTAAAAGATTACAGCAGAAAGAGACCATTCTCCGGTATCAGTTCATCAATGGAGTGCTTAAGGAAACCTACAAGGTGGATGCCACTGCGGCAAAAGGTTTTAGGGCGAGTCTTGATAGACTTTTGACGCATAAGGTGTTTGGGTACCTAATCTTTTTTGTCATCTTATTGACCATATTTCAAGCCATTTACGATTGGAGCAGTTATCCCATGGACGCTATCGATGCTTTTTTCGCATCGGCAAGTGAATGGGTGAAAAATACACTTCCGCCCGGGGCTTTTACCAATCTAATTGCGGAAGGTGTCCTAGCTGGTATTGGAGGCATCGTGATTTTCATTCCACAAATAGCTTTTTTGTTTTTATTTATTGCCCTTTTGGAGGAAAGTGGATATATGAGTCGTGTTGTTTTTCTAATGGACCGATTGATGCGTCCTTTCGGGCTCAGCGGTAAAAGTATTGTTCCCCTAATTTCTGGGACCGCTTGTGCCATACCCGCAGTAATGGCCACTCGAAACATTGAAAATTGGAAAGAACGTTTGATAACTATTCTCGTTACCCCATTTACGACCTGTTCGGCAAGATTGCCCGTATATCTGATCATCATTGCACTAGTCATTCCTGAAGGTAGGTTCATTGGATTAAGTTATCAAGCATTGACCTTAATGTTGTTATATCTTATTGGTTTTGGCGCCGCTATTTTATCCGCAATGGTGTTGAACAAAATACTCAAAATAAAGAGTCGGTCTTTCTTTGTTGTTGAGATGCCCAACTACAAGCTTCCGTTGTTGAAAAATGTGGTTTATACAGTTTGGGAAAAAACCAAAAGTTTTGTTCTTGGAGCAGGAAAAATTATCTTGGCAATTTCCATCATCCTTTGGTTTTTGGGTTCTAATGGATTTTCAGACGATTTTGACAATGCCTCACAAATTGTTAAAAAGAGGGTTCAGCAAGAAGGCTTTTCGACCGCCAGTGAAGCCTACATAACTGATAATCTGATGGTGTATGAAACGGCCTTGAAGGATACTTCAAAAGAAAATGGCTCCATTCAGAATACCGATATTCTGGAAGACTCATTGAAAAGCAGAAAAGTGGAATTGAGCGCCCGGGCTTTGGAGCAAGAAATCGCGAGTTACAAATTAGAGCATTCCTTTATCGGTTATGCAGGAAAGGCTATAGAACCTATTGTAAGGCCATTAGGCTACGATTGGAAAATTGGGATTGCCGTGCTTACCTCTTTTGCTGCTAGAGAAGTTTTTGTAGGCACCCTAGCAACTATTTACAGTGTAGGCAGCGATGAGGAAGATACCATTAAACACCGCATGGCGGCCGAGATAAATCCACAGACCAAAAAACCGTTGTTCAATTTAGCTTCGGGCATTTCGCTGTTACTCTTTTATGCCTTCGCCATGCAATGCGCCAGTACTTTGGCTATAGTAAAAAGGGAAACGAATACTTGGAAATGGCCCCTCGTACAACTGGTTTTTATGAGTACTTTTGCTTATATTGTAGCATTGATAGCATATCAAATTCTAAAATAATTCATGGAAATTCTTCAAATCATATTGGTGTACATCACAGTGGCAATTTCTTTTGGTTATATCATGAAGAAATTTTTCTTGCCCAAATCCTTGTTTGCTACTAAGAAGGTAAATACAAAAGCCTGCGGGCAAGATGATTGCGGATGCCATTGAATCTAAGGCATACCTGTTAAATAAATCGTCATCTTAAGTAACAATATCCCTGGTCAAAACGTCTCTTCTTTAGTACCCGATTCTTATTTCGTTAAAAAAAGGATAAATCCGTATTAAGAAAATCAAAAAAGGAATGCCAAGTCTATTCGCTATGCCTTTTTTTGTTTGATCAATTATTTTAGAAAGTGCTTATGACCCGCTTATATTTCAGATTCTTCTGTATTGTTATACTCTTTGCATCTTCGGTTCAAGCGCAGACCCTTACTTCGACAGTAATCGATTCGGCAACCCAAAAACCCATTCCTTATGCAACCGTTCAACTCAATAACAAGGGTGTCATCACCAACGAGGAAGGGCGTTTTTCGTTTCAACTGAATGAAACAATTCAGCCTACGGACTCTCTATCTATTTCATGTATCGGATATGCTTCCCTAAAAAAACCGTTGAACGAATTCTCAGAGAAAGTCATCGTATTGGCAGCCAAGGCCATTGAACTGAATCCGGTTATTGTCACCAATAAAAACTATACTCCGGAAGAAATTGTTGAAGAAGTTGAAAATAGCCTTGCGAAAAACTATAACCTGGGCTTTGCCAAAAAACGGATTTTCCTCCGTGAAACTTACGGAAATCAGATTTTAAAGACTAACTATTCGCTTAAGAAATCTACCATCAAGGCTTTTAACAAAAAGTTCATCGATAGTTTGATTAGCCAAGTGCCAAAAAGAAATACCTATTACACTGAGGTTCTAGGTGATCTTTATGGCAACAGCGATTCCGAAGAACAAAAATTAGATCTCATTAAGGCATCAGAACTTTATGACAAAAGTATGGAGCTTGATTTTGAAATGTTAGAAGAGCGTTTCAACGAAATCATGAAAAAGAATGTTAAGACCGATTCTTATTTCAAGATTAAATCAGGTCTTTTCGGCACAAAAGTGGACGGAGATGAACTTTTCGAGGAAGAAGTAGATTCTACGGATGTCGCGGCGCTCAACAAGAAATTGGAAGAGGAGAAAAAGAATAAGGAAGACCGAAAAAAGTTCTTCGCAAAATACAAACGGGAAACCTTAGGCAAACTTTATGAAAACCTTCCTGTTTACGAGGATACCGATTATAATGTGATTTTTAAACCCGGCAGGTACAACCTAATACTTGAAGACTTCACCTACCTAGGTGATGCGGCGGTATATGTCATCAGATTTACTCCAAAACGTTCGGAAGATTTCCGAGGAAAACTCTTTATTAATTCGGATGACTTTGCCCTTATCCGAATGGATTTTGAAAATGTAAAACCCTTGCGTGACTTTAGCCTTCTTGGAGTTTCCATAAACGAGTACCTAGCAAAAGGAAGGGTTATTTTTTCAAAAGGAAATGATGCTAAATACCATCTGAGCTATTACGATATCAGCAAAGGCATCAAAGCAGGGTTTCGTCGTCCCTTAAAGATTATCGAAAAGAACAAAAATGTGAAAGGGCGCAGAAAACAAAACGAACTTTCTATGAAGGTAGACGCGGCTTTTGGCAACCTTAATCGTTACGAATTGGTGGTATTTGATGAGGCTCCCATAAGCGAAGCAAAGTTCGAAGGTTTTAAAGAGAATAATTTGGTTCTTCCCAAATACATGTCTAATTACGACGCTGAATTCTGGAAAGGTTACGATATTATTGAGCCCAATCAAGCTATCAAAGAGTTCACCTCCATAGGTGAGGCAGAAGAATAGACTTCCCGTCGCAAGCAGTATTAATGGCGATTTAAAATCTGAGGTTATCGAAGGTAAGTTCGAGGCCGACCTTATCAATGGAGATATTGAGATCACTACCTATTCCGGCGAACTTGAACTAAGCACCATAAATGGTGAAATCGATTTAAAAATGATTAATGCTAGCTTAGTTGCAGAAACCATTCACGGGGATATTTATGCAGATGAAAAACTAAAATTTGCTTCAACTGACCGCCATGTTGGGCAAAAAATAATTGGCTCTCTCGGGAAAGCTTCCAATAGGCTACGCCTGAATACTATTAACGGTAATATGTACCTAAGACTTTAGCGCCAAATCTATCGCCTTCTGTGAAAATTTTATAAAAACAAGTTTTAACTGTAACTATTCATCAAAGTAACAGTCTTTATATCATCAATCAAGATCAACAGCATGCGAACCAACTTTCTTGTCGTTTGTGCAATTTTAATTGCACAAACGACACTTTTTCCCCAAGATTCCACACAAGACTCAACCGACATTGTCATACAAAGAACGTACACAACCAAGTTTCTTGACAAAGTACCATCTCCTGAAATAGATGGACTTCTTGACGACTCCGGGTGGGAGGTGGTTGAATGGGAAGGTGACTTTATTGAGCGAAGACCAGACGAAAACACAACACCGGACCAGAAGACAAAGTTCAAGATTGTTTACGACGAAAAATTCTTATATGTAGCCATACGAGCCTTTGACAGTGATCCAGACAAGATTGAAATGCGTCTCTCTAGACGTGACGGATTTCAAGGTGATTGGGTAGGTATTTTTATTGATAGCTATCACGATAAACGAAGTTCCTTCGGTTTTATCACTACGGCCGCGGGTGTAAAAGCAGATTTTTTTACTTCTGAAAACGGCAACAACGAAGATGAAAGTTGGAACCCTATTTGGTATACCAAGACGAATACCGATGAAGAAGGTTGGACTGCCGAAATGAAAATACCCTTCAGCCAATTGAAATTTGGCAAAGCCAAGGAGCAGGTTTGGGGTATCCAAGTGGATCGTCAATACTTCAGGGGCGCAGAACGATACGCCTGGCAGCGTATTAAACAAGACACGCCAGGTTTTGTAAGCGAATTTGGACTTTTGGAAGGATTAATCGATTTAGTACCACAAAAACAACTTGAAATACAACCTTATACCGTAGCTAAACTGGAAACTTTTGAAGCTGAAGCGGCAAACCCTTTTCGTGATGGAAGCGATAGTCAAATAACAGGAGGGCTTGACGCCAAAATCGGCATCACCAATGACCTTACTTTAGATTTAACGGTGAACCCTGATTTTGGGCAAGTAGAAGCAGACCCTTCCGCAATTGCTCTCGACGGATTTCAAATTTTCTTTCGTGAGCAGCGCCCTTTTTTCGTGGAAAATAAGAACATTTTTGATTACCGTGTTAGTCAATCAGAGGCTGGTAATACCTTCGGATTCGATAATGTTTTCTATTCCCGTAGGATTGGAAGAAGTCCCCAAGGTTTTCCAAATACAGAAGATGGAGAATATGTAGATCAGCCTGAAAACACATCGATTTTAGGAGCTGCAAAATTTAGTGGTAAAACCAAAGACGGATGGTCAATTGGCGTTCTGGAAAGTGTCACCGCAAAAAAATACGCTACTATCGATAATAACGGAGAGCGGAGAAAAGAAGTAGTTGAACCCCTGACGAATTACTTTGTTGGTCGCGTTCAGAAAGATTTTAATGACAGAAATACTTTTGTTGGTGGAATCTTTACAGCCACTAATAGAGATAAGCTAACACCAGAACTGAACTTTTTGCATCATTCAGCTTTTACTGGCGGTATGGACTTCAAACACCAATGGCAAGAACGTGATTGGTATGTTGGTGGAAATCTAATTTTTAGCCGAGTAAACGGTAGCACTGAGGCCATTACAAACACCCAAGAATCTATAGCCCATTTGTTTCAACGCGTTGGTGCGGACCATGTTTCTGTAGAAGAAGATAGAACTTCACTAACAGGTACAGGCGGAAATCTTCAACTAGGAAAAGTTGGTAATGGCAACTGGAAATTCGAAACAGGTGCCACTTGGAGGTCTCCAGAATTGGAATTAAATGATATCGGTTTTCAACGTCAAGCAGATGATATTAGACACTATACTTGGATCGGCTATCAAACATTAAAACCCACGGAAACCTTTAGAAGAGTAGGCATCAACTACAATCATTGGAGCGTTTGGGATTTTGAAGGCAATCACAACAGTCTTCGTTTTAATACTAATAGTTGGCAAAACTGGGATAATAACTGGTTCACGAATCTAGGTATCACCTATGCCCCAAAACAATACTCCAACTTCGCCTTACGTGGTGGTCCTAGATTGCGTCAGGCATCTGAAATTAGCTTTTTCAATGGTTATAATACCGATAGAAGAAAGAAAGTTCGATTCAATATTTTTCACCGTGGACAAAAAGGAACGGACAACTCGTACAATTCATACAACATTGATTTTGGTGTTACTTATCAGCCCTTTAACGCTTTAAGCATCTCGGCAAACCCGGAATATGGAATCAACATGGACAAATTGCAATACATTGATAATATTGATGTAAACGGGGAAACTACCTATCTCACTGGCACTGTTAACCAAAGAACATTGAGCATGTCCCTCCGTTTGAACTATACCATTAATCCCAACTTGACCATTCAATACTGGGGACAACCTTTCATTTCAAGAGGAAGGTACTCTGATTTTAAGGAAGTGGTAAATCCAATGGGGGCAACATTTAATAACCGTATTTCTTTATATCCAGAAAATCAAATTTCATTTACAGATGGAACCTACGCCGTAGATAGAAATCTGGACAACGTTGCAGATTTCACTTTTGACAACCCTGATTTTTCGTTTGTACAGTTTCGTTCAAACCTTGTGGTTCGATGGGAATACATTCCAGGTTCAGAAATTTTCTTGGTCTGGTCACAAGATGTATCTCAATCGGGGAATCCACAGAATGAACTTTTAAAAGATTTGGGAGATGGTATTTTCAATGATGAAAAACCTCAAAACATTTTTTTGATTAAGGCGACGTATCGGTTTGTTCTCTAGAAATCAAATAACATTCTGGATAAAGGAATACAATAGTAAACACCATGCCACCACTAATAGCAACCCACCTACAGGAGTTATCGGACCCAATAATTTCAATTTCTTGCCTTTGGATGCACTCAGGGTCAATCCGTAAATACTAAAGGAAAAAAGAAAAGTTCCGAAAACAAAACAGTATATCATATACTTTTCCAAAGGTGTATTCAGGTTGTAGTTGAAACCTAAAATCAACAATACAACGGCATGATACATTTGATATTTTACTCCGGTTTCAAAACTTTTAAGTTGTCCTTCGGAAAATGACTTTTTCAGTGCGTGTGCACCAAATGCTCCGAGAATAACAGCTAATAAACCATAAAGTGCACCAATGAATTGAGCTAAAAGAACCATGAGTAGATTTTGGATCTAAGATAGGTATTCGATTGAAAAAATATGTTTATTCCATAGAAATTGAAACTACAGGGTCTCTCTTTTCCTTTGCCAAATAAACCGGTGAAGTCGTAAATAAATGCGTAACCTGATTTTCCCAATCATTCGCAATATCAAAATAACTGACATTGACCACCGCCATAATCTCGTTACATTCTTGACAGGTGTGTTTGTAGTCTAAAAAGTGATGTGCAAATTCATGAAAAGCTACTACTTTAAGGATAGCAGGATCGAGCATGGCTGCCCAATTGATTAGAATATTCTCAACTTCGCCATCAGCATCTCTGGTCACCATACCCAATACAGTATTTCCTTCTTCCAAAGGCAGCGAATTTGAAACATCAATATTTCTTAGTTGAAAAAGTTTTTCATGATAATCAATGTCGTACTTTTTACATACTTCAAAGAAATCGTTTAGAATGGGCTGTAATCGACCATCGATGTCTACGCTTTTTTGAGAAAAAACTGCTGCTAGGCCGAAAACGGTAAGCAAAAAGAACATAGCTACTCTTTTCACGGTGGTAAAGTTTCTAGTTAGACTAAGGTTTGGGTTGGGGAACATCAAAAGTTGGGGGAGATGGTTTTTCGATATTCCTATATTTTACAACGCTTTATTGCGCTATTTATTTAAAAAATAGGCATTTTTAACAAAATCATTAGGTTTTTGAACCTTTTATTGGGTTTTTGAAAAAATTCTTAAGTAGGATTTAATAACCTAAACTGTATTTTCCGATAAAGGTTGACAACTACAATACAGAAAAATGTAATTTACATTAAAGTAAAATTTTGTTCTATGAAAAAGTTAAGCTATCTCCTGTATGTTTTGATTCTTACAGCAATAATTTCATGTGGAAGTTTAAAATCAAAAGATAATACTGCTGCAAATACAGAGCAGGTAAGTGAAGCGAACAAAGATTTGCTTCCTTTGTTCAATCAGATTATTAGACTAAGGGGTATTTCCGGGGCTACCGGTGTTCCTTTGTTTATAAGTACCACCAACTCTGTTCTTGGCACCGCTGAACCCTTGTATGTTCTTGACGGTAATATTATCGGCAGTTCATTTGCTTCCATTAAAGATATTGTCAACCCTATGGATGTCAAAAAAATAAAACCCATAAAAGGTGCTGATGCATCCTATTATGGGTCTAGAGGTTCTAATGGTGTATTGGTAATTACAACCAAATAATCAATTATTCCTCATCGTAGAAAAACTGTTCTCTCACTATTTTGCCATCCTTAATTTGGTAAACCCCAATTTCGGACATCGTAGATCTGTGACCAGATGGCTTATGGGTTGTATCCATTTCAAACCGAACAGAAAACCAATTATCGGCTACTATGGGGTCAGAGACAGATGTATTGTGTACCTCGAAATTCTCTTGCCACCATTCTCCCTTTTTTTGAATGCCGTCCATACCCTTCACATGACCGTTCTCAGATGAGCCGTCATTTTCAATACTTACTATTTCAGGGCTATAGAGTTGTTGATAGGGTTTTTGAAAATCTCCTTCTTTACACCATTGCACTAATTTTTCCGCGATTTCTTTTGTTTCCATGGTTGTTGTTTTTAAGTGTGCTGAAACTTCCTTCCATTAGGTAAGTCTATACTGCACTGATTTATATTTCAAAGTACGATTTACAGCTTTGAAATACAACTCATTAACAAATTCTTAAAGGTGGGATTTCTTTACTTAAAGGGTATACTGATTTCCAAATCAGCCTCAACGTCAAACGAACATTCGCTAAAATCAGGAGGACCGAACGTTTTCATCTTAGCTTTTGAAAAAGCTACCGGTTCTTTAGGAATACCCATAAAATTGGTGTCCAATTTTTTATTGCCGTTCTCATCATGGAAAATTGATACCGCATAAGTTCCATTTGGCAGGTCGGGAATTATTATTTTGGTGGTACCTTCCTTCGCCAGTTCAAAGATTCCCGCACAGGTTTTACCGTCTTTCAAAAAACTATTGGTTGAATTGTAAACGCCTACAGCTATTAATCCATCAGATGATTTTAGTCCTTCTGCGGCAATGGTCAATGTATGTTGGGCATTTGCAAAAAATGGAGCTAATAAGAAGATGAAAAAAAGGTGCTTCATATTAAATATTGTTAGTTATGTGGTTCCTCAATTTTTGCTTTGAAGAATTCGAACATTTCTACGGTTTCCAGTGAATCCTTCAAGTTTAAGAACAACTGTGCTGAATCTTTTTGTAACAAACGTATTTTCTGTTGCTCAAAATTATCTACAAAAACATATACCTTTTTATCCGTCAGGGTATCCTTAAATTCTTGATACACACCCTTGCCTTTATCAAAGGCAGAAAAACCATTGAGGCGGACCATTGGGGGAATCTTCTCGACCCACTCCACCTGTTCTAAATCAGCAAACTTCAATTCATGATAGTAAATACCGGAAAGAATGGTCATTTTATCGGCCTCAACACGTGTCCAGTTTTTATAGTGCGCCGCAAAAGCACATAGGCAAACAATGACCGTGATTACAATCAAAATATTCCAAAGCCAGTGTCTTTTTTTTACTGCCATAACGTATTGAAAATTAATCTTATAACTATCAACGTCAAAGATAGGATTTCACGCTGTAACCATAACGTGCACTTTGCATCAACTATTGCCATCCTGATCCAATTAAAAAGGCAGAGACAAATTTGGACTCCTTTTAATCCATTATGCCCTATATTTAAATCGACAAACTCAAAAATCACATGAAAAAATTCATTCCCTTATTCTTTCTACTTCTTTCATTTTTCACATTCGGTCAAAAGCAAATACTCGATCATTCAGATTATGCACTTTGGAATACGGTTAATGGCGCTATGCTGTCACCAAATGGAACCCATGTTTTGTTTTCGTTGGAAAAAGGAGAGAAGGATAATTTTCTGAAAGTAAAGGATATCAATGGAACTACTGTTTTTGAACACGAACGAAGCTCTAATGGAATATTCAGCTACGATTCAAACCATGTATTTTTTACCATAAAAGCTTGGAAGGATAGCGTTACCGCAATGAAAAGCAGAAAAATAAAAAAGAAGGATTTGCCAAAAGATTCACTAGGGATTTTGAACCTCAATACCAAAGCATTAATAAAAATTGGAAATATCAAATCGTATCAACTTCCTGAAGAATGGTCGGGTTATGTGGCTTATCAACTGGAGGAAATAACCAATAAAAAAGAAGACGAGGAGGACGAAGAAAATGATTCCATCCCAGAGAAAAAAGATAAGAAACCCAAAAAAGTTGGGAAGAAAACCGGCTATCATGTGGTTTTAAGAAACCTGGAAACCCAAAAAGAAGATACTTTGAAATTTATTACCCATTTTACCTTTGCAAAAAAGGGAAAATGGTTTGCCTATTCCTCCACAGGAGAGCACAAGGAAGCGGATGCAGGGACTTTTGTTATGGACCTTGAAAAAGGGATAACTCAAAATATTCACAGTGCGAAAAAGGCGAAGTACTTTCAACTTCAATTTAGCGAATCTGGTAAGAATCTTGGTTTTGTGGTCGATCCCGACACCACTAAAATTCAAATACGGCCAAATCAACTATTTCATTGGAAAGAAGGTGCGGCAAAAGCGGAGAAATTGGTCGATTCATATAGCGCTCCTCAAGATTATTTGGTCTCATCGGACGGAAAAGTAAGTTTCTCTAAAGATGAATCTAAATTGTTTTTTGGGTTGCGCCGACCTCCAATAATTAAAGACACTACCTTGACAGACGACGAAATCGTAAACGTAGAAGTATGGACCTACGATGAACCTAGATTGTACACGGTTCAAGAACTGGACTTAAAAAACGATACCATAAAATCCTATCAAACGGTGCTCGATTTAAAAACCAACAAACTAGTGCAGTTGGCCAACATCGAATACCCCAATAGCGAAATAGGTGACGAAGGCAATGCCGACTATGCATTGGTTAATACTTCCAAACCCTACGAATTGGAAAGTCAATGGACGGGTTATAAAGATTACAATTTCGCAGTAATCAACACGACAACAGGAGAAAGACAATTAAAGATAAAACGATCGGAACGACTACAATTAAGCCCCAAAGCCAAATATGCCTTTGGCTATAGCAGAAAAGATACAACTTGGGTAACACATGATGTAATTTCGGGTGTCCGTAAGACATTGACAAAAGACAAAGTTTTTTATAGTGAATGGCATGATTATCCCGATCATCCGTATTCGTATGGGATAGCCGGTTTTACAAAGGATGACAAGTCTATTGTTTTATATGATCGTTATGATCTATGGGAATTTGATCCAAAAACCGGTGAAGGAAATCGATTAACAAAAGGGCGCGAAACCAAAACCCGATACCGCTATGTAAAACTCGATATCGATGAGCGTTTTTTGAACCCGAAGGACAACTGGCTACTAACTACTTTCGACGAAATTTCAAAGAATTCAGGCTATGCGTCATATAATCCAAAAAACAAAAAATTGATTCCTCTGATTACGGGGCCTTATCGCCATGCGAATACCAAAAAAGCCAAACTGAGTAGTCAATTGTTGTTTACTAAAGAGTCGTTCGATGTATTTCCTGACCTATATACTACGGATAGCAATTTTGAGAAAGTGACTCAGGTTAGCGATGCAAACCCACAACAAAAATCCTATAACTGGGGAACCAACGAATTGATTACCTGGACTTCGTTGGATGGAAAAGAACTCTCCGGAATGCTCGTAAAACCTGAAAACTTTGATCCAAATAAAAAATACCCCTTAATTGTCAATTTTTACGAACGAAGTTCTGATGGACTTCATCGTCACAGAGCACCGAAAGCAGAAAGATCTACTATCAATTACAGTTTCTATACCAGCCGCGGATATGTGATTTTCAACCCTGATGTACATTATCGTGTGGGGTATCCGGGAGAAAGTGCTTATAACTGTGTGATTCCTGGAGTGACCTCCTTAATCGAAAAAGGATTTATCGACAAAGACAATATCGGAGTTCAAGGTCATAGTTGGGGCGGGTATCAAATTGCCTACCTCGTTACAAGAACCGATATTTTCAAAGCAGCGGAAGCTGGCGCACCTGTACCCAATATGATCAGTGCTTATGGCGGAATTAGATGGTGGACTGGCCTCAGTCGGCAATTTCAATACGAACATACCCAAAGTAGAATCGGTGGTACACCTTGGGAATATCCCGCTCGGTACATTGAAAACTCCCCTATCTTCAACATCGATAAAATCAATACACCCTTATTGGTCATGCATAATGACGCTGACGGACATGTACCTTGGTACCAAGGCATCGAATTTTTTGTAAGCCTGCGCCGTTTAGGAAAGCCATCCTGGTTTCTGAACTACAACGGAGAACCCCATTGGCCCTTAAAACAGCAAAATAGAAAAGATTTTAGCATTCGAATGGCACAGTTCTTTGATTATTATTTAAAAGGTGCTCCAAAACCAGTTTGGATGGAGCGTGGGGTGCCTGCAATTGAGAAGGGGGTTAATCAGGGGTTGGAGCTGATAGAATCAACGGAGGAAAACTAGAAAAGGTTTTTCTTTGTAACCACATAACAACTGTTGCTACTAGTATTTTGACTTCATTGAGAAGAAGTTAGGGCACCCATCAAAAAGGAGATAATAAACTAAGTTCATAAATTTCTTATCTTTAGGGGTAAGTTAATGACAAAACTCTTTTCCATAGCGACCTCTTTTCTGATTTTGTTTCAGAGCTTCAACATACCTATTGATGATCTTGTTGAACTTGACGAACTTATCGAACATGCTCAATTCCATGCGGAGGAACATGGTGATAATTTCTTTGTTTTCATCTCAAAGCATTATGGCGAGTTAAAGGCCGAACATAACCAACAACATCAAGAAGAGAAAGAACAGCATGAACAATTACCGTTTCAGCACCAAAGTCAGTCCCCTTCTTTGTATGCCTTAGTATTGAATTCTCCTATCGAAGCTTCCGCCATTTTAGAAGATGGTGTTTATAGCTCTGCAAACTATTTTTATCAAGCTTCCTATCACTCTCGGGCGCAGGAGGGCCTTTTTCAACCTCCCCGGCTGGCATAATCCACCTTTTACAATTTTGTTGCACGCTAAACCCTAGGTTTTTCGTGTATTTCGTAATCATTAGTTCCATGGATTATGCTTTCGTACATTATCAATTTTAGTATTCGTAACAAGTTTATCATACTCTTGTTGACCGCCTTTATCATAGGGTTTGGTGTTTTTTCGTTGACCCAGATTTCCATTGGCGCCGTACCTGATGTGACCAACAATCAGGTGCAGGTCATTACAACTTCCCGTAACCTTTCCACTCAGGATATGGAGCAATTCATAACCTATCCGGTGGAACTGGAAATGGCAAATTTACCGGGAGTGACCGAAATCCGTTCCATCACTAAATTCGGACTTTCAGTGGTCACCATTGTCTTTGAAGATGACTTGGGCACCTACCTTCCGAGACAGTTGATTGCCGAAAAAATTAAATCCGCAAGCGAAAAAATACCTGAAGGTTTTGGCACTCCTCAAATGGGCCCGATCACTACGGGGCTCGGCGAAATCTACCAATACATTTTGGATGTAAAACCAGGTTACGAAGGCCGTTATGATGCCACCGAACTGCGTACCATACAAGATTGGATCGTAAAACGGCAACTATCGGGCATACCAGGTGTAGTCGAAGTAAATACCTGGGGCGGCTATTTAAAACAATATGAAGTAGCCATAAAGACCGAAAAACTGAACGCCATGAACATCACGGCCCAGGAGGTTTTCACAGCACTCGAAATGAACAATAGCGTCGCCGGTGGTGGTTATATTGAAAAAATAAATCAAGCCTATTTTATTAGAGGGGAAGGCTTGGTCGCAGATTTAAAGGATATCGAAAATATAGTCATCAAGACCGTCGACGGCATTCCCATTTTGGTGAAAGATGTAGCAAAAGTTGGCTTCGGAAGTGCAATTCGTTTCGGTGCGATTACCGGAAACGCACAAGGCGAAAAAGTTTTGGGACAGGTCATGATGCTCAAGAATGCCAATTCGAAACAGGTCATTGATGCAGTACATAAACGCGTGGCGGAAATTGCTAAATCATTACCTGAAGGAGTTTATATCAATGCGTTTTTGGATCGAAGTGAACTCATAGCCAAAACCACATTTACCGTTACCGAAAATCTGCTGTTAGGTTGTTTGATCGTGATTTTTGTAGTGGTCTTATTATTGGGGAATTTCCGATCTGGATTTGTTGTTGCATCAGTCATCCCACTTTGTTTGCTGTTCGCACTTTCGTTGATGTATATTTTCGGTGTCGATGCCAACCTGATGAGCTTGGGAGCTATCGATTTCGGCATCATCATTGACGGTGCCGTCATCATCGTTGAATTCATCGCCTTTCAGATTGTGGCAAAGAGTACCGAATTATCCTCGCTTTCGTCAAAAGAACTTCAATTTCAAAAAGATGAGATTACCGTAAAAAGTGCTTCAAAAATGATGAACTCTGCCATTTTCGGGCAGTTGATCATCCTTATCGTTTTCATACCGATACTTTCCTTGACGGGTGTTGAGGGCAAAATGTTCAAACCCATGGCATTGACCTTTAGTTTTGCATTAGTCGGCGCTATGCTATTCTGCTTTACGTATGTTCCTGTTGCGGCATCTTTGATTTTGAAGCCAACTGAACCATCCGCCAAAAATATTTCTGTTCGATTGATGCGATGGCTAGAAAATCGCTACCAGCCGATTATAAATTGGGCCTTACAGCGCAAAAAAATCGTCTTGGGGGTAGCAGGTATTCTAATGATTGTTACCGTATTTCTCTTCTCAAGGATGGGAGGCGAATTCGTCCCTACTTTGGATGAAGGTGATTTTGTGATTCAACCGGTACTGAAAACAGGAACATCCCTAAGTAAGACCATTGAAACCACTACAGAAATAGAACGCATCCTCTTAGAGAAGTTCCCGGAAGTGAAACAAGTGGTTACCCGAATCGGTGCGGCGGAAGTCCCTACGGACCCCATGTCAATGGAAGAAAGTGATGTCATCATTACCTTAAAACCAAAAAGTGAATGGGTATCGGCCCATAGTAAAGATGAGCTTGCGAATAAGTTCAAGGAAGCGCTTACCATCATTCCCGGTATGGAAGTCGAGTTTACCCAACCTATAGAAATGCGCTTTAATGAATTAATTACGGGAGTTCGCGCTGATATCGCCATCAAAATATTCGGCGAAGACCTTGATATACTCAGTAATAAAGGAAACGAAATCAAAGACCTCATCTCTAATGTCGAAGGTGCGGCCGATATTTCCGTAGAAAAAATAGTTGGCCTTCCACAAATGAATGTCACCTATGATCGCGCGAAAATCGCCCGTTACGGACTTAACATTCAAGACCTCAACGAAACGGTTTCCATGGGATTTGCTGGGCGTACGGTGGGTAGTATCTACGAAGGCGAAAAACGGTTCGATTTGGTTGTGCGCCTTGATCAAGAAAACCGAAAGAACATTGATAACCTGAAAAATCTATTTGTTGATATTCCAGCAGGTGGAAAGATTCCACTAAGCGAACTTGCCCAAATAAGCTATCAAAAAGGAGCGGCTAAAATTTCACGTGACGATACACGAAGACGCATTGTTGTGGGCATCAACGTTCGTAATCGTGACTTACAATCCGTTGTTGACGATGTGCAGCAATTGATTGATTCTAATGTCAAACTACCTGTGGGGTATTCCGTTACCTATGGCGGGCAGTTTGAAAATCTACAAAGTGCCAAAAAACGCTTATGGTTTGCGGTTCCGATTGCGTTGTTACTCATTTTTGTACTGTTGTATTTCGCGTTTAAATCCGTAAAGGAAGCCTTGATTATTTATTCTGCGATTCCACTAGCAGCAGTTGGTGGGGTTTTGCTACTATGGCTTCGGGGGATGCCCTTTAGTATTTCAGCGGGAGTAGGTTTTATCGCCCTTTTTGGTATCGCGGTGCTCAACGGTATCGTTTTGATAGAACATTTTAAAGAACTCAAAAATCAATCTTTCGACACTATGGAAGCACTTATCATACAAGGCACTAAAGACCGTTTGCGTGCCGTACTTTTGACCGCGTCCGCAGCGGCTTTAGGTTTTCTACCCATGGCTATTTCAACCAGTGCTGGAGCCGAAGTTCAACGCCCGTTGGCGACTGTTGTCATTGGCGGGCTGGTAACGGCGACCTTATTGACTTTAGTAGTTCTTCCAGTCTTATATTCCATTTTTGATAAAAAAGAATTTCATCTAAAGAAACCTCAAAACACCAATCTGAACGTCATTTTTATCTTGGTCGGACTCCTATTTTCCAGCTTAGGATATGCACAAGAAAAACCCCTGGGGCTTGAAGAATTGATTCCTCTTGCTATAAAGAATAATGCAGGACTCAAAGCCGCTAATTTGAATGTTGACCAGTCCGATGCATTACTAGGAAATGCTTTTGATTTTGACAAAACAGAAGTCTACTACCACTACGACCAGAATAATTTAAGTATCGGAAACCTTCCATTGAATGTGTTAGGTGTACAACAAGATTTTGCGTTTCCTACAGTATATTTTGCAAAACGGAAAATAAACAAGGCAAACTATAATCTTAATTCAACCGCCTATGAAATTCGGAAAAAAGTATTGGAAAGAGATGTAACCGCTGCATATTATCAATATCAATATACCCAAGAAAAGGAGTCTATATATCAGCATTTGGATAGTCTGTACCAGAATTTCGCCCATATGGCCAAACGTCGATTTGAATTGGGAGAAACCAATTATCTCGAAAAAATAACTGCTTCCTCAAAGCAAAGCCAAGTTCAAATCGCCTTAGAACAGGCTCATCAAGATGCTAATATTGCTAGAACGGAATTATTGCAAAAAGTACAGGGACAAGATAGCGTATTGATTAAAAACATACCGATTGGTCGTATATTGTTAACTCCTATAAACACAAATGAATCCGTAGAAATGGCGTACTACCAAAGCACTATGGATTTATCAAGAGCAAAACGCCAATATGAAGCGCAACAACTCCTCCCTGATATCAGCTTAAACTATTTTCAGGGTACAAATAGCGCTGTAGAAGGCAATCTCTATGGTTATCAAGCAGGACTAAAAATTCCCCTTTTGTTCGGAGGAAACGCATCGCGTATCAAGGCCTCGAAAATTGCCGAACAAATAGCTTTCGAAGAATCCAAAGACTACGAAATACGATTGAACGCCAGAAATTATGAACTACTAGGGCAGCTTGAAAAATATGATAAGGCATTGACATATTACGAAACGGAAGGCACCCAATTATCTGAGGAAATCTTAAAAACCGCTGACATAAGTTTTAGAAATGGTGAAATCGATTTTTTCCAGTACATCCAAAGTCTTGAAAACGCTTATGAAATCAAGCTCGATTTTTTGGACAATCTCAACAACTACAATCAAACGGTCATCAGTCTCAACTATTTAACTTTATAAAATCATCGTTATGCGACGTACTTCATATATCATTTTAGCCACTTTTTTAATCTCAGGATTATCAAATTGCGGTAATTCCGAAAAAAAATCCGCAGAAGCCATAGAATATGAAATGGATGCTTCCAATGGGCTCATTCAACTAACCAGAGAACAATTCGAAAACAGCGGTATGGCATTAGGAAGCCTAGAAGAAAAACCATTTCCCATAACAGTTAAGGCCAATGGCATGATAGACGTACCGCCAGAAAATAGAGCTGTGGTCAATGCGACCATGGGTGGGTATATCAAAAGAACTCCCCTACTCATAGGGGATATCGTTAAAAAAGGGCAACTTTTGGTTACTCTCGAAAATCCTGAATTCGTGACATTGCAACAAGAATATATGGAGGTCAAACAACAATTGACCTATCTGAAATCGGAGTTCGACCGCCAAAAAACTTTAATGGATGAGAACATAACTTCACAAAAAAGTTTTTTGAAAGCAGAAAGTGAATACAAAACTACCAATGCACGTTATAATGGACTCAAAAAACAGCTCCAAATGATTAACATTTCCACCACAGAAGTAGAGAAAGGAAATATCAGTAGCATTGCTACCATTTATGCCCCAATCAGTGGTAGCATAACCAAAATGAATGTAAGCAAAGGCAGTTATGTTTCACCAGCCACACCAATTTTAGAGATTATTGATAACCACCATATCCATCTTGAGCTTTCTGTCTTTGAAAAAGATATCATGAAAATAAAAAAGGGACAACTAATCCGTTTCAAGATTCCTGAAGCTTCAACGGAAGTCTTTGCCGCCGATGTGTATTTGATAGGCACATCCATAGGAGAAAATAGAACGATCAAAGTACATGGACATTTACATGATGACGCCCAACACAACTTTTTGACCGGTATGTTCGTGGATGCCGAAATCGAGACAGAATCTAATGCAGGAAGAGCTCTTCAAGAAACTGCGGTAGTAGAAATCGAGGGTACGAATTTTGTACTACGCCTTCAAAATGAGGTGAATGATACGTATGAATTCGAACAAATAGAGGTGGAAATTGGTCCCACGACTAACGGATTTACCGAGCTTAAAAGTGCAGAAAAATGGAAACCTTCAGACCAATTTTTAATTAAAGGAGCTTTTAATTTGTTGGGAGAGTAATCTACCCCAACCCTACATCTAACGTCATCATCACAATGAAACCTCCAACAAAGCCCATCACGGCAACATCTGAATGTTTGTCTTGTTGCGTTTCGGGGATAACTTCCTCGACCACAACAAAAATCATCGCACCTGCAGCAAACGCAAGCGCATAGGGTAAAATTGGTTGAAATGTCATTACGGCCCACGCTCCCAAAACTGCAGCTATTGGCTCAACCATTGCGGAAGCCTGACCGTACATAAAACTTCTACGTCTTGTAAGCCCTTGTCTACGTAACGGCATGGAAACGGCAAAACCTTCTGGAAAATTTTGTAGACCAATCCCCAACGCCAAAGCAACCGCCCCACCGATAGTGGCGCCTTCAAAACCCGCTGCAACTCCACCGAAAAGTACCCCTACCGCCAAACCTTCAGGAATGTTATGCATGGTAATCGCTAAGGTCAAAAGTGTAGTTTTGTGCCATGGGGTCTTCACGCCTTCTGCTTCACTTTCCTTAAAATTGATATGTAAATGGGGTAATACTTTGTCTAAACCAAAGAGAAAAAGTGCGCCTAGCAAAAATCCAACGGCGGCAGGAATCACTTTTACAAAACCTTCACCCGGGCTCATCTCAATTCCCGGTGCCAAAAGGCTCCAAAAACTTGCCGCTACCATGACACCGCCTGTAAAACCTAGCATACCATCCATTACTGATCGCTTTGGGTTTTTAAACAAAAATACCAATCCTGCCCCTGCGGCTGTGAGTCCCCATGTAAAAAGTGTAGCATAGAATGCTGCTAAAATTGGGTTTATGGATTCGAAATAATCGATTATCTGTTGCATGTTATTCCGTTATTTTTAAATATAAGTTTGATGCTATCTGATTAGAAATATGGATATCATTTTCCTTAATCTTAATATGTAACGACTCGTCGAATTCCTCTTTGTCCATGACAAGAATTGAATCTCCAAGCGCGATTTTGTTTTTATCCAAAAACTTGAGAAACGGCACTGAAGAATCTTTGACTCCGACACAAATACCGCTCGTTCCAATGGGAACATCGTTCAATAATCTTTTGACCGCTTTCTTGAACTCCCCATTCTTTGACGGAATGGGATCTCCATGTGGATCCACTTGCGGAAACCCGAGATGTTTATCGAGTTGATCTACCAACTTTTCACTTTTAATATGTTCCAATTGTTCTGCAACTTCATGGACTTCATCCCAAGAAAAATCAAGTTTTTCAACCAAAAAAACTTCCCAAAGGCGATGTTTACGTACTAGTGCTAACGCAATTTTTTGTCCGTATTCTGTAAGACTTACTCCTTTGTAGGGTTTATAATTAGCCACTCCTTTTTCTGAAAGCTTTTTGACCATATCGGTCACCGATGAAGGTTTGGTATCCATTTTTTCCGCCACGGCATTGGTAGAAACGGTAGTGTTCTCTCCTTTTCCAAGGTGGTAAATCGCTTTGATATAATCTTCTTCTGAAAGTGTCATTATATTATGTATAGCCAAATCGAGTTTGCCTGAACGGCTCGCCAGCTGGGTTAAGATGTGACATTTTTTGCTTTAATAAATTACCGCCTTTCTACAGTTTTAGTGGAATACGCCTTAATTCCAAATTAAGTTTTGTCTCAAGGCATCCTATTAACAAAAATACATTTTTATATGTAAAAACATATTTTTAGCTTTGTCTAAATATTTTTTTACAACATTCCAAAAATAAATTTGATTAAAAAAATAATACATATTGTTAGTATAGCCCTAATTCATTTGACGTGCTCTTTTGTTCAAGCACAGACATCAGAAATTCACGGAATCATTTCAGATGATGTAGCACCTATCGCATTTGCGAATTTATATTTGGAGGGAACTACCTTAGGCACCTCGTCAGATGAGGAGGGAAAATACATCTTGAAGAATATTCCCCAAGGAAAGTATAAACTCAAAGTCACCGTTTTAGGATATCGTGATTTTTCGAAAACTATTTCTACCGGGCAGAATGAAGAATTGAACATTCCAATCCGACTAGTAGCTTCTACCGAACAATTGGAAGAAACAGTGGTTACGGGAACTTTAAAATCCGTAAACCGCTACGATAGTCCCGTTCCAGTGGAAGTCTATAGCCCGACCTTCTTAAAAAAGAATCCGACTGCCAGTATATTCGAAGCTCTACAAAACGTCAATGGCGTCAGACCACAAATCAATTGTAATGTTTGCAATACTGGAGATATTCATATAAATGGGTTAGAAGGTCCATACACCCTCGTTCTTATTGATGGAATGCCTATCGTTAGTGGTTTGGGTACTGTTTACGGATTATCAGGAATTCCAAATTCACTCATTGAACAAATAGAAATCGTGAAGGGGCCGGCCTCTAGTCTTTATGGAAGTGAAGCGGTCGGTGGACTCATAAATATCATTACTAAGAGTGCTTTAGAAGCTCCAGATTTTGCTGCGGATGCCTTTCTGACCGGGTGGGGAGAATATAATCTAGATATAGGCGCCAAGATTGATATTAGCAAAAAGACCGATTTAATGTTAGGCTTGAACTATTTCAATTATGACGAGCTGATCGATAACAACGGTGATAATTTTACTGATTTAACGCTTCAAGACCGTATTTCCGTTTTCCAAAAATGGAATTTTCAAAGGAAAGAAAATCGAATTTTTTCCTTGGCCGGGCGCTTTTTTTATGAGGATAGATGGGGAGGAGAACTTCAATGGACACCGGAATCTAGAGGCGGCGATGAAATCTATGGCGAAAGCATATACACCAGCCGCTGGGAAGTTTTGGGTAAATATCAACTTCCTGTAAAAGAGAAGTTACTTTTATCTTTCTCGTACAACGACCACGCTCAAAATTCCGTTTACGGAAATATTCCCTATATCGCCGACCAACGCATCGGTTTTACCCAGTTGACTTGGGACAAAAAACTAGGAAGCCATGATGTACTAGTTGGTAGTTCATTGCGGTATAACTATTACGATGACAATACTACTGCTACGGTTTCGGCCGATGAGGTGGTCATCCCTAGTTTGTTCGTTCAAGATGAAATTAGCTTAGCGAAAAAACATTCGCTTTTACTAGGCATGCGCTACGATTATGATAAAAGACACGGAAATATCTTCACCCCAAGAACTGCCTATCGATGGAAAATAAAGAATAATGACATTCTTCGCCTTAATGCGGGCACAGGTTTTCGTGTGGTCAATCTTTTTACAGAAGAGCATGCCGCACTTACCGGAGCCCGTGATGTTATCGTTACCGAAGAATTGGAGCCAGAGCGCTCATTCAATCTAAACCTGAATTATCTGAAAAAAATCTATGCTGATAACGGCACCTTTGCAATCATAGACGCAACTCTATTTTACACAAACTTTAGCAACGCTATTCTTCCCGATTATGATACCAATCCGAATCAAATTATCTATGACAATTTAAATGGAAAATCGGTTTCTCAAGGAGTTAGTGCCAACGCAGATCTTGTTTTTCCCTCGGGATTCAAATTCTCTTTGGGTGCAACCTTTCAAGATGTCCGTCAGACGGAAAACGGAGTTTCTCAAAGACAAATACTTACTGAAAGCTACACCGGAACTTGGAATTTTGGTTACAATTTTAGAAATCTCAAACTCAATGTTGACTACACTGGAAACCTGTATGGCCCTATGAGATTGCCAACACTAGGTGAAAACGACCCTAGAAGTGATTTTTCGCCTGTTTGGAGTATTCAGAACATACAATTCACGTACAAAGGCCTAACCAATTTTGAGTTTTATGGGGGAATTAAAAACCTTTTGGATTGGACACCTAACCGCGGAAATCCGTTCATAATCGCAAGAGCGAGCGACCCTTTTGACCGTGAAGTAGTTTTCGATGGTGGTGGAAATGTAATCCCCACAGATGATAATCCGAATGCCTTGACTTTTGATCCGTCATATGTCTACGGTCCTAATCAAGGTATCCGCGGTTTCTTTGGATTACGGTATCGGTTAGATTAGACCTAGCCGGGATTCTGAAACTCAAAAGGTTTAATTTGGCTCAAATCCTAAAAGGTGTCGTTTGGGCTGCGCGGGAATTCTGTAATTTAGCGAAATGACCCAATATGACTATATTATCATAGGCGCTGGCGCAGCGGGACTGATGCTGGCCGATGCCATGGCAAAAGATGATTTTTTCAAGCACAAATCGATTTTACTACTTGATAAAAACGCCAAACAAACCAACGACCGTACTTGGTGTTTTTGGGAAAAAGGAGATGGTCAATTCGACAATATTCTAAGCAAAAAATGGAACCATATATATTTTGGTGGGAAGCAATTTTCAAAACGTTTCGCTATTGCCCCCTATTCCTATAAGATGGTTCGCGGTATTAATTTCTACCATTCATTTTTAAAGCAGATCGCAGCATATTCTAATATAACTTTTCAACAAGAAACCGTTACGAGCGTTATAGATAAAGGAACGGAGGTTGAGGTTACCACAGAAAAGTCAAACTACTTAGCAGGCCAGGTTTTCAATAGTGTTTTTAACTACAAAATGGCGACCCATCAGCATAAATATCCTGTCTTGCAACAGCATTTTTTAGGTTGGGTAGTGAAGACTGAAAAAGCCGTTTTCGATACAGACCAGGCAACCTATATGGATTTTTCCATCCCACAAAAGGGAAATACACGTTTTATGTATGTGCTCCCCTTTTCTGAATTCGAAGCTCTTGTTGAGTATACCTTATTTTCTAAAAATATTTTACAGGAAAGCGAGTATGAAGATGCTATTAAGAATTATATCAAATCCAATTTAGGTTTTAAGGATTATAAAATCGTTGAAAAAGAAAAAGGCAGCATTCCGATGACCTGCTATGATTTTCAAGAACATCACTCGGCAAACATCAGGTACATTGGTACTGCCGGAGGATGGGCTAAACCCAGTACGGGCTATACATTTATGAGCACAGCAAATAAAATTCCGAAACTGCTGGAATTCATGAAATCGGGCAAGCCTTTGCACCAACTAAATTTCAAGAACAGATTTTGGCTCTATGATATACTGTTGTTGGACATCTTATTTAAGGACAACAGTAAAGGACAACCCATTTTCGAAGCCCTTTTCAAAAATAGAAGCCCGCAATTGATTTTCAGATTCTTGGATGAGCGGACTAGCTTTTGGGAAGATGTAAAAATCATTTTGGGTTGTCCTAAAATACCTTTTATCAAAGCTCTTTTTGGTAGATTGTTCTAGTAAATCTAGCTAATTAAACTTCACGGTCTAAACAGTCAATATGTTAAGTTCACATTTTTTTTGTGAAAAAATTGGCATTATGATAAATTTAGTCCGTATTTTAATACTTTCTAACAACCTAAATAATACTAGCACTATGTTGAACCAGCCTAAATTAGTTAGGAGTGGTACGCGCAAACGCACCACCCTGACGTTGATTATGTTTATTTTCAGTTTATGTTCATTTACCCTTTGGGCACAAGACGTTATCGTTACCGGAACCGTCACCTCATCGGTAGATGGCTTACCTCTTCCCGGAGTTTCTATTCTTGATTTCAATGACCCAACAGTGGGCGTACAGAGTGATTTCGATGGCAACTATACCATTACTGTTTCTGACGGAAATACCAGTTTACGTTTCAGTTATCTTGGTTTCGAATCGGTTACCGCTCCTTTGAACAATCAAACCACCCTAAATATCGCTTTGAATGAAGATGTGGCGAGTTTAGATGAAGTTGTTGTTGTAGGTTATGGTACGCAAAAGAAGGCTACGGTAACAGGTGCCGTGACAGCAGTGCAGGGCACAGTATTGGAACAATCACCTGCGATTAGTATTTCTAACTCCCTGGCCGGTCGACTACCTGGTGTGGTTATCATTCAAACCAGCGGTGAACCAGGTAATGATGAATCCAGTATTACCATTCGTGGAACGAACACCTTAGGTAACAGTCAGCCTTTGGTCGTTATCGATGGTATTCCGGATAGAGATGGTGGTATCGGTCGACTCAATGGTGCCGACATTGCGAACATATCGGTTTTGAAAGATGCCTCTGCGGCAATCTATGGGGCCAGAGCGGCGAACGGAGCAATTATTGTTACTACAAAGCAAGGTAAAGCAGGTAAGCCAACAATTACATACGATGCCGATTTTGGTTTGAACCAACCAACGGTTATACCTGAATTGTCCAACTCCGTTGAATATTTGAATATCCGAAATGAAGACGCTATCTTCAATAGCAACATTCCTTCTGCACAGTGGGGCGATGCTTTGGCTGCTTTTCAAAGTACCGGCAGCTATACGATACCGGGTACAACGGAAACAGTGAACGCCAACTTCTCACCGGAAACGGTGAACGGACATGCAACTAATGCCGACCCTTGGTTATATCCAAATACCGATTGGTTCGATGCTACCTTTAAAGAATGGGCAACCCAATCAAGGCACAATATTTCAATTAGTGGTGGCAGTGAGAAAATCAAGTATTTTTCTTCTATTGGGTACTCTGATCAAGATGCCATCTATAAAAATTCAGCCAACCGCTACCAACAATATAATTTTAGAATAAATACCGATGCACAACTTACCGAACATATCAGCACTAAGTTAGGAATGGCCTATAGGAAGGAAGATCGTAGATTTCCAACAGAGGGGGCCGGAGCTATCTTTAGAATGCTGATGAGAGGAAAACCCCAGGAAGCTGCCATTTGGCCTAATGGACAACCAGGGCCAGATATCGAAAATGGACAACAACCCGTAGTGGTAACCACAAATGCGACAGGTTACGACCGTCGCCCGACTGACTATTTGCAGTTTACCGGTTCGGTTGATATTACCAATCCTTGGATCGATGGTTTAAAACTAACGTTACTAGCGGGTGTTGATCAAAGTCAACAACGTCAAAAACTATGGCAAACACCATGGGAGTTGTTTTTCTTGGATCGAGATGAATATATCGCCACCGGAAATCCCGTCACTAATGGTGCTATACGATCAAATTTTACTGACGCTCGATTATTGCAGTCTTCTAGTAACATTCTGAATGTCAACCTGACCGCATTATTAAATTATGAGCGCACATTTGGAGACCATACGCTTGGGGCTCTAGCAGGTGTGACTCGTGAAGTATTCCAAGGTGAGTTTCAATCAGCCTTTAGAAGAGACTATATTTCAGATGCAGTCGACCAATTATTTGCGGGTGGCGCAACACAAACAGTTAATGGTAGTGCCTATAATCGTACACGTTTAGGGTATTACGGTCGTGTACAATATGACTATAAAGAAAAGTATTTAGCGGAATTTATTTGGAGATACGACGGTTCTTACATTTTTCCAGGTGCCGATCGTTTCGGATTTTTCCCTGGAGTACTTGCCGGTTGGAACATTTCTAGCGAAGATTGGTTTAACGTCAAGGGAGTCGACTATTTAAAGTTAAGAGCATCTTACGGACAAATGGGTAACGACCAAGTTTTCTTTAACAATAACTTGCAAGAATTCGCATTCTTATCTACCTATGGGTTCAATGAGTTCCCTATAGATGGTCAAGTAGTAACGACTTTGCAGGAAACTGTTTTGGCCAACCCTAGTTTCACATGGGAACGGGCAAACAACTTGAACGTTGGTCTTGATGGTATTATCTTCGATGGCAACCTCAGTTTTACCTTTGAGTATTTCTTGAACAAACGAGATCAGATTTTGATTCAAAAAACTGGGTCGACTCCGGGATCGTCCGGTATTGCTAATCTACTCCCTCCTGTAAATGCTGGGGAAGTAGAAAATAAAGGTTTTGAATTCTCGTTGAACTACTATGGAGGTAGTGAAGACGGATTCAAGTGGGATGCAGGAGTCAATGGTGGTTATGCCAAAAACGAAGTTATCTTCTTAGATGAGATTCCTGGTGCCCCCGAATATCAACTTCAAGAAGGAAAACCAATAGGTGCCTATTTGGTGTATGAGTCAGATGGCGCGTTCTTGGATGAAGCGGAAATTGCAAGCAATACCCTGGATTATAGTGGTGTAACACCAAGTTTAAAACCAGGTGATATGAAATTTAAAGATGTCAATGGTGATGGTGTTATCAATGGTGATGACCGTGTGCGTTTAGAAGAGAACAACGTTCCAAAATTCACATTCGGCGCTACCTTTAATGCCTCATACAAGAATTTTGACCTCGGATTACTACTTCAAGGAGCAGCAGGATCCTCCGTTTTCATCAGAACAGAGTCAGGAGATATTGGTAACTATTTGAAATATAGCCATGATAATCGATGGAGCATCAACAATCCAAGCAGTGAGCATCCTAGATTGGCCAGTAGAAACAACACCTACTACACCAACCCAGGTGAGTTCGGTAATAATACCTACTTTCTTTTCAATAGAGATTATTTAAGGGTAAAAAACCTTCAAATAGCGTATAATTTCCCAAGTAAAATGATCGATCCCTTTGGTTTGTCAAAACTCAAGGTTTATGTAAGTGGATCAAATTTGTTTACTTTTGACAAGTACGGAATTTTTGACCCAGAAGCCACGAACACTGCGGGTACCTACTATCCTCAGTCGAGAATTATCAACACAGGATTTAGTTTAACATTTTAATAAATCAGTTATGAAAAAAAGAAGATTACTAACACTTTTTACGGGGATGCTCTTTATAGGGCTGATGTCCTGTAACAAAGATTTTTTAGACACCCAACCGCTCGACAAGGTATCGGCGGATGCGACTTGGTCCGATGGGGCCCTCTCCGAAGCATTTGTTTTCAACGTTTATTCTTATTTGAATTACGGTGGTTTTGAAGAAGAGTCTCAGGCATCAATTACGGATGAGGCTATGTTTACCCATGCAGGTAGAGGTATCAATGTAATTACAGAGGGCACCTTAAACGAAACCTCGATTGGCAATACAAGAATTACACCACAGTGGGATGAGATGTATTTGGCAATTCGTCAGGCGAATATTGCCATAAAGGAACTTCCTGAAGCAACATTCGATGATGCAGATCTTAAGGAGCGATTACTTGGCGAAGCGCATTTTTTAAGGGCCTATTACCATCATCAACTGGTTCGTTTTTATGGCGGTGTTCCGATTATCGATAGACCCTATGAACTTGATGAAGACTACACCTTAGCAAGAAACACTTTTGCAGAGAATGTTGATTTCATGCTTGCCGATGCCGAAATGGCTACGAGCATGTTGGATGGTAAACCAGAAACTCCTGGTCGTGCCAACAAACTAAGTGCTATGGCACTTAAGGCTAGAATATTGATAGAGGCTGCAAGTGATTTACGTGATGGCCCTACTGCTAGTGCGAATTCAGCTGTATTGGGCAGTTATTCAAATTTAGATTTAGTTGCATATGCCTCTGGTGACAGAACAGCACGTTGGAATGCAGCGAAAGCTGCAGCAAAAGCTGTTTTGGACGCCACAACAGGTTACAAGCTTGATTTATCCGCACCAGTTTCAGCTGAGGAGGGTAAAATGAATTATGTGTCTATCGCCTTAGGTGGTGGTAGCTCGGTCGGTGATGCTGCTGCTAGGGCAGAGTTACTTTTTGAGCGTACGCATACACCTTTATTCACACGCGAAAGCAATTGGCCTCTAGGAGGGATTCATCAAGGCATCAACAATGGTCCAAACGGATATCACAACTGGGCGGGAAATACACCTATTCAACTTTTGGTAGATGATTACGAAATGATGGACGGTTCAAAATTTGATTGGAACAATCCTGCTCACGCGGCTGATCCTTATGCAGATCGTGACCCCCGTTTGTATGCAACCGTGTTATATGATGGTGCACCTTGGAAACCGCGTCCTTCAGATGTTGCTGGCATTGATCCTGTAGATCAAATTCAGACAGGTGATTATGATGACGGTGCCGGCGGCCTTGTTAACGGAGTAGATACCAGAAAGTCACCTGTTGAAGACTGGAACGGAAGCAGAACCGGTTACTACGTTCGTAAGTTTATAGATCCAGATCCAGGCGTTGTTGATAACCAATCAAGTGCTCAGGTAATCCCTTGGCCGTTCATTCGTTATACTGAAATGGCGCTCAATTATATTGAAGCATCTATTGAAACAGGTGATGAAGGAGAGGCGATTAGTTGGTTGAACAAGATTCGTTTTAGAGTTGGCTTACCGGCAGTAACGGATACTGGTGATGCCTTAAGAGATAGATACCGCAATGAAAGACGTATTGAATTGGCCTATGAAGAACATCGGTATCATGATGCAAGACGCTGGATGATTGCTCCTGAAACTTTAGGTCGTGGTATTAAGGTAATGAGTACGCAAGCTACATTGAAGCCAGGTGCTACTCCGAATGTTCCCTATGTACATGACAAAACAAAGTATGATTATACCTATTTGTCCGTAGACAATACGGAGACAGAAAATAGGCAATGGGACGATAAAATGTATTACTTCCCGATCAGTAGGGACGAAATAAATCGTAACAGCTTGTTGGTACAGAATCCTGGATATTAATCCACATTCTTAAGAATTTTATATGATAGAAAAATCTATCCCAAATGGGATAGATTTTTCTACTTTTACAAGACTATGAAAAAGCCCTCTTTAATACCTAGCATCCTACTTTTACTGGTACTTTTGGGCTGTAACGAGAAGAAGACCGAAGCTACCGAAAAAAAGACTGTGGCCTACTCTCCACTCTTTTCCCTATTAAAACCTGCAGAGACCAATATCCACTTTCAAAACAAACTCGCCGAAAGTTTGAATGCCAATGTGTTGATGTATGAATATTTGTACAATGGCGGCGGTGTAGCTGCAGGAGACTTCAACAATGACGGCCTCATCGATATTTACTTTACTTCCAATATGGGAGAGAACAGATTCTACCTCAATAAAGGGGGAATGAAATTTGAAGATGTCACCGCAACCTCCAAAATCTCTGGTAGACCTGGGCCATGGAAAACAGGCATTACCGCAGCAGACGTTAATGGCGATGGCAAGCTGGATCTTTATTTATGTTATTCCGGGGCATTACCTCCTCAGAAAAGACAAAATCAATTGTTTATCAATCAAGGGGTCGATGCGAACAACATTCCCATATTTGAAGAGAAAGCGGCAGAATTTGGTTTGGACAGTCCTGCTTTCAGCAATCAAGCCTATTTTTTTGATTACGACCGTGATGGTGACCTCGATGCCCTATTGTTGAACCATAATCCGAAGTCATTACCTGTACTTAACGAAGTAAGTACAGCAGAATTCTTGAAAAAAGATGATCAGATGCAAGGTGTTCGTCTTTTTCAACAAGAAAAGGGTGTTTTCAACGATGTCACGGTAGCCTCGGGTGTTAGTGGTTCAGCGCTCACCTATGGTTTAGGAATAGGCATCAGCGATGTAAACGATGATGGATGGGTTGATTTCTATGTGTCCAACGATTACACTATTCCCGACTACCTCTACATCAACAATAAAAATGGAACCTTCACCAACAAACTTAAAGAACAATTGGGCCATACCAGCCATTTTTCGATGGGTAATGATTTAGCGGATATTAATAACGATGGTCTTACCGATATTTTTACCTTGGATATGCTGCCCGAAGATAATCGCAGGCAAAAATTACTGCTCTCTCCTGATAACTATGAAAAGTTCGACCTGAACCTACGTAGCGGATTTCATTACCAGTATATGCGCAATATGCTGCAACTAAATAATGGCAATGGGACTTTTAGCGAAATAGGTCAGCTAGCTGGAATCTCGAACACCGACTGGAGTTGGGCACCATTATTTGCTGACTATGACAATGATGGAGATAAAGATTTGTTCGTCACCAATGGATATTTTAGGGACTATACCAATTTGGATTTTATCAATTATATGGAAGACTACGTACAGTCTAGAGGCAGATTGCAGCGTACTGATGTTTTAAAAATTATTGAGAAAATGCCTTCGTCCAATTTGATGAATTATATGTTCACGAACTTGGACGGTATTAGTTTCTCGAATACCACCGAAAATTTGGGGCTAAATCAGCCTGCTAATAGCAGTGGAGCCTCCTACGCAGACCTAGACAATGATGGTGATTTAGACCTTATTGTCAACAACATCAACAAACCAGCCTTTATTTATAGGAACGAATCCAAAAAAGAAGCCAACAATTATCTTAGTGTCACACTTAAAGGCGCCTCAAAAAACACAAACGGAATCGGCTCAAAGATTTCTGTTCATTATGGGGACAAAATACAAAGTCTAGAACAATCACCAGCCCGTGGTTATCTCTCTACAGTGTCCCCAGTGCTTCATTTTGGATTGGGCAACCTAAATCAAATTGATTCATTAACCGTTCGGTGGAATTCCGGATTAGAAGAAACTATTTCTAATGTTCAAGTGAATCAACAGCTAGTTCTAAATGAAACTAACGCGCTAAAATCGTTCTCAAAAACAATTTTTACGAATCCATTCCTATCCGAAATACCTAGTCCCATATCTTATGAAAACGAAGCAACTACATTCAACGATTTTAAGAGGCAGTCCCTTTTAATATCTCAACACTCACCTTCCGGTCCTTGCATGGCCAAAGGAGATTTGAACGGTGACAATTTGGAAGATGTTATTATTGGAGGTTCTAAAGGTTATTCTGCTCAAATCTATCTGCAAAACAATAATGGACAATTCAAGACACGAAGTAATCAAGACTTTGAAAAAGACAAAGACAGCCATGATACTGTAATTCAAATCTTTGATGCGAATAATGATGGGCATCAAGATATCTATATCGCTAGTGGCGGATATCATGACTACGAACCTGCGGACTATCGTTTGAAAGACAGAATCTATCTTGGAAATGGAAACGGTGATTTTGCAAAGGATGCAAATGCACTTCCAGATTCTAAAACAAGTACCGGTTCAGTAGCCGTTAACGATATCAACGGAGATGGATTCTCAGATATTTTCATTGGAGGGCGTGTTGTTCCAGGACGATATCCTGAAACTCCTAAGAGTCAAATTTTAATAAACAATGGAAATGGAAATTTCTCGGACCAAACCAATGCCGTTGCACCAGAACTCACTGAATTGGGAATGATAACGGACGCTATTTGGATAGATATGAATGGGGATACTATCAAAGACTTAGTGGTTGTGGGAGAATGGATCCCGATATCTGTCTTTATTAATTCGAAACAGAAATTAGAAAATCTAACCGATACCTTCTTCGAAAAATCATTGAGCGGTTGGTGGAATACTATAGCAACTTCCGATTTTAATGGTGACGACAAACCCGACTTCATAGTGGGAAATATGGGCACGAATACCCAATTCAAAATCACAGACGATGAACCTGCAAAACTTTATTACAAAGACTTTGACCAAAATGGCTCTGTAGACCCTATTTTTAATTATTACATTCAAGGAAAAAGCTATCCGTATCTGACTCGAGATGAACTACTCGGGCAACTCGCAAACAAGAAGTCTAAATACACAAGTTATGAGAGTTATGCGGATGCGACCTTACAAGATATTTTTGACCTAAATGAATTGCAGGATGCAAGAAGACTAGTTGCGAACCATATGGAAACTACCTTACTTTTGAGCAATGAGAATGGAGGTTATATTACAGCCCTGCTACCAAAAGAAGTACAATATTCACCTGTTCATACGATATCAGTCTACGATTATAACAAAGACGGAAATCTCGATGTGCTATTGCTTGGTAATAACCAACATTTTAAATTGCGCCTAGGTAAATTTGATGCTAATTTCGGCACACTGTTGTTAGGTAATGGCAAAGGGAAATTTAACTATGTTAACCAAAACACTTCCGGTTTGAATGTTCAAGGCGATGTTCGGAGTTCGATAATTATAGACGATAAACTATTTTTGGGAATCTATGGCGAACCACTGAAAACCTACAAGATTTCATCATAAAAGGAAGAATGAAAATAGACTTTCGACATATATGTGACTCTAAATATGTTCTCTATTTCATTGTACTTATTTTTTTAAGCTGTACCAAAAAAGAAAAAAAGGAGTATTCTGAACAGGATGTTGCCCTTGAATGGGCTAAAATGGCTACGTATATCACTCAATTCACACCTGCCAATTCACCCACATTTGCGTCTAGAGGTTTTGGTTATATCGGATTGACGGCATATGAATCCGTAGTACATGGGTTTCCGTCCCATCAATCAATGGTTGGCCAACTGAACGGTCTTGACCCATTACCACAACCTAAAGCGGAGGATACTTATGATTGGGTGCTCTCATTGAATGCTGCTCAGGCCTCTATTTTAAAAGACATCTATATACAAACTTCGGATGAAAACAAGCAAAAAATCGATTCCCTCGAAACTGAAATTTACGCCAGTTTTTCCGAGAAACTAAAAGACCTTTCCGTTGCGCAACGTTCAGTAGAATACGGGAAGGCGGTTGCCAAAGCTATTTTTGAATGGTCTAAAACCGATGGCGGACATAGAGGTTATCTGAAAAATTTCGACAAAGAGATGAAATACCCAGAGCGGCCGGGCTCATGGAAACCCCCTTTGTTCGCTCAATCTTTTAGTCACCATCCGTTACATCCGCATTGGGGTAAAAATCGAACTTTTGTTGAAAGCAATAGGCTTTTGCCTTTGCCTGAAATGATTCCGTATGACACTTTACCAGAATCAACTTATTACAAACAATTTGAAAAAGTTTACCAGAAGGAACTTGTGCTAACCCAAGAAGAAAAAGAGGCCGCCATTTGGTGGGGCGATGATCCTGATGTCACCTTTACGCCGCCCGGTCACTCCTATTATTTTGCATCTTTAGCCATAGAGAAAGAGCAGCCTGAACTTATTGTTTGTGTAGAAACCTATGCGAAGGTGGGAATGGCAGTTGCAGACGCCTTCATTAAATGTTGGGAATGGAAATTCCATTTCTTTACGGAGCGCGCCAATACCTTCGTTCCAAAATACATTGACCAAGAATGGGAATCATTCTGGCCAGACCCTCCTTTTCCGGCATTTCCATCGGGTCATGCCATTCAGGCAGCAACTGCGGCAACCATATTAGAAGATAGCTTCGGGAAGGACTTTTATTTTATTGACAAAGCACACGAAGGACGAGAGCGTGATGAAATAAGAGACACTGATTTTGTTAATCGAGAATTCAATTCATTTTGGGAAGCTGCCCAAGAAACCGCCGAATCTCGATTTTATGGAGGTATTCATATTCCGCATGACAATCAAGTAGGCTTAGAAGAAGGAATAAAAGTGGCCAAAAATGTTTTAAATCTTGACTGGAAAACAACGGAATGACACAAAAGTACCTTTTCATAGTGTTCGTATTTTCCATAAGCACGATTGTCTACGGACAACAAAAGTTTACGGACATCACGGAAGAAGCCGGTATTCAACATCAATTTGAAGTTTACGAAGGCACCTTCGGTGGTGGTGCAACCGTTTTTGATTTAAATAACGACGGTTTTGAAGATCTGTTCATTACCAGCGGAACAGCAAAAGATGTACTTTACCTCAACAATGGCGATGGTACTTTTAAAAACATTTATGACGATTCAGGACTCACGACTAGCGATGATTTTGTTACTCAGGGTGCAGTTAGTGCAGATGTGAATCGTGACGGATTCAGAGACTTATTTATTACGACCATTAACAAGAATGATGGTTCCAACGTTATTCCCAGAGCAAAAAATCTCCTTTTTTTGAACAATGGTGATAACACTTTTCAAGATGTAACTACTGAATTTGGTTTAAGTGAGCTGAACTCTTTTAGTACGGGTGGCAGCTTTGGTGATTTTAATGCGGACGGCTATCCTGACCTTTTCGTGGGCAACTATTTTCAAAATTTCGAGGGCACCTTGGGTGTCTTAAAGGATGCTACTATTGTAAATTCTCATCAAACTGCAAAACCGTACCTTTTGATGAACAAAGGCGGTAAGAAATTTGAAAATGTCACTGAAGAATATGGCATAAATCATCAAGGATTCGGTTTCGGTGCGTTATTCACAGATTTTGACAATGACGGCGATCAAGACCTTCTAGTGAATCAAGATTTCGGCTACAAAGCAGTGCCCAACTTCTTATACGAAAATCAATATCCGCGAAAATCGTTTGAGGATGTAAGTAAATCTACCCAAATGGATTTGAAGGAGAATGCCATGGGTTCCGCTGTAGGTGATTATAACAATGATGGGCTTCTCGATTATTACGTGACAAATATTAAGTTCAATCTTTTCATGGAAAATCAAGGGTTGAATCAACCTTTCGTAGACAAAGCTAAAGAACTTGGTGCTTATAGTTTCGCGATTAGTTGGGGGGCGAACTTTGCAGATTTTGACCACGATGGTGACTTGGACTTATATGTGGCAAACGGAGACCTTAATCCCAACTGTACCCCTATGGGTAATTTCTATTTTGAAAACGAACAAGGAAAATTCATCGACAAAGGAAGAGAAAGCGGAGCCAATGATTATGGCGTTGGCCGTGGGTCGGTAGTTTTTGATATGGAAAATGATGGCGACCTCGATATTTTGGTAGTGAATCAAAAACCTGTTCAGAACTACCCAACTAATTCCACTACGAGACTTTTCCGAAACGATTCAAAAAATGGAAACTGGTCAAAAATTCATTTAAAGGGTGTTGATTCAGATAAAAACGGAATTGGAGCAAGAGTTGAAATCGTTTCACAGGGAATTCGAATGATTCGTGAAATTGACGGTGGAGGCTCAAGTCATTTATCACAAAATTCGGTCATTGCACATTTTGGCCTAGGTAAATCAAATACCATTGACTCGTTGAAGGTTGTCTGGCCTGGTGGACACGAACAATTATTGACAAACCAACAGATTAACAGCTTACTCACAATTGTTGAAACTGAAAGACCCAAGAATTACATTCTTTTGGTTTCAATATCCATTGTAGTATTCGCCGTTCTATTAAGTACGTGGGTTTTTTTCAAAAAGAAGCGTATCAAAGTAGTTGAATAAAGTACCCCCTAATCTTTACGACTCATTAAATTTTCTCCAAAATTTCGTAGTATGGCTTTCTTATCTGAACTAATATCCAGTGAAGTCAGAGTTTCAAACGCCTTTTGGGTATAATCTTCAATTGCCCTTTTGGTCTGCTCTGCCGATCCGCTTGAAACGAAAATTTGCTTTATCGAATTGACTTTTTCGTCGGAATCTTGTGGATGAATCGAATATAAGTCAAGAATTTCTTTCCGCTGTACCTCATTTCCTAGCTCTACTGCTTTTAAATAGAGATAGGTTTTTTTATTCTCTATAATGTCACCACCAACCTGTTTGCCAAAGGTCAAAGGGTCGCCAAATGCATCTAAGTAATCATCTTGCAATTGAAACGCGATGCCTAGATTTTTTCCAAAATCATAAATATGCTGTTGTTCTTGATCTGAAGCACCCGCAATTATGGCACCCATTTTAAGCGCTGCCCCTACTAAAACCGCAGTTTTATATTCAATCATCTTTAGATATTCGTTTACCGTAACATCATCACGTGATTCAAAATCGACATCGTATTGTTGTCCTTCACAAACTTCTATAGCCGTCTTACTGAACAACTGAGCCAAACTTCGAAACGTATCTCCTTGATAGTTTTCGAATAATTGATATGCATTTATGAGCATCGCATCACCCGAAAGTATACCGGTATTTATATTCCATTTTTCGTGAACTGTTTCTTTTCCTCGACGCAATGGTGCAGCATCCATGATATCGTCATGCACTAAAGAGAAATTATGGAACACCTCTATGGCCAAGGCAGCATCCATGGCCTTTCTATAATCCGTACCAAATAATTCAGTGGCGATAAGAACTAATACTGGACGAAGCCGTTTGCCGCCCAAATTCAGAATATAGGTAATGGGCTCGTAAAGATTGACCGGTTTTTTGGTTATAGTTTTGGACTCTAAATAGGAAATGAATCCGTCACGGTACTGCTCTATTGAATGCATGAAGCAAATTTTATTCAAAAATACATCCAAATTACCAAACAGTTAACTGCTAATCAGATACTAGTACTAATTAAATTCAAAAATAATCTCAAAAAAAATGCAATAGCTTTGAAAAGCTTCGTCTTTATAATTGAAGACCTCTAGAAATTCCCTTAAATGGTTTCTGAAAAACAAAATGAGAATAACCTTAGCAGTTTCTTCAAAGAAGAATATGGCTCGCTCAAAAACTACGTGCGCTCAAAAATTGAGCACACCACGGAAAGCGATGCGGAGGATATTATTCAAGATGTTGCATTAAAAATATTTTCTAGGCCTACTGACGCCTTACCCATAAATAACATCGGAGGTTTTGTTTATAGCGCCATCAAGAATAGGATAATCGATATACTTCGAACAAAAAAACAAAAAACGAATCATCAAAAAGATCTTGAAAACTTATGGACAGAGTTTACCGAGATGTTCTATTCCAGCGTTCATGAAGAATATTCGGAAACCTTAAAAAATGATCTAAAGAGGGCCGTGCGAAATTTAAAACCAGTCTATAGGGATATTATCGTAGCGGTTGATTTTGAGGGATACAGTTATCGTGAAATCTCTGAAGAAACTGGAATCTCGGCAGGAACTTTAATGTCAAGAAGACATAGGGCCATATCCCTATTACTAAAAAATTTAGAAACAAAATAAAAAAATAATCGTAATGGAAAATAGAAAAACTATGGAAACACACGTAGAAAGAAAAGTAGAACACTATGTAAAAAAAGGATTTAAGATTTTCTTCTTTATCCTACTTGGACTAGTGATAGCATTTTTGGTAGGCTATATCGTCATGCGACTCTGGAACTGGCTTATGCCTGAACTTTTTGGACTCCCGGAAGTCGGTTATTGGCAGGCTGTTGGGATTCTTATATTAGCTAAAATTATTTTCGGTTTTGGAGGTGGCGACGGCCCTCCAAGAAAAAAGAAGACTAAGAAACCACGTTTTGGTAACAACTGTAGTCCGATGCGAAAAGATTTTTCAGATTGGAAACACTACGATGAATTCTGGAAAGAAGAAGGCGAACATGCGTATGAAGCATACTTGAAACGTAAAACCCTTGAAAATGAGGACGATGGAAAATAACGCAAAGGACTCAAATGAAATGAAGTACAGAATTCATCGTAGGATTTTCTTCTGGAGCCTGAGTAAAGTTTCTAAAATCAACGCTGTTAAGAAGCCCATGATAAATGAGGAAAGGGTATAAGTTTTCTATCGGTCATACTTGACCATATGTTAAAAAATTGTAAAACTTAGGAAACTTTTAATGTTTTTAAAGTTTCCAATCCTATATTTGCCCTTTTTTATATCATGAAAGAAAAGATACTGGAAAAAGCTACTGATATGTTCTTGAATTATGGGTTCAAGAGTGTTACTATGGATGACATTGCCAGCAACATGGGCATTTCCAAGAAAACCATTTATGCACATTATGCAAATAAGACCCAACTGGTAGAAGGTAGCACCATGCACATGTTCGATCTTATTTCAAATGGTATCGATCACATTTGTGATTTGCAAAAAAATCCTATTGAAGAGCTTTATGAAATTAAGAAGTTCATCATGATGAATTTAAAGAACGAGAAATCATCCCCTCAATATCAATTGCAAAAATATTATCCTAAAGTGCATAACGTATTACGAAACAAACATTTTGAAGTAATGCAGGAATGTATTGTTCGAAATATTCAAAAAGGCATTGAATTAGGCATTTATAGAGATAATTTGAACATTGAGTTCGTTTCCCGAATTTATTTTACGGGAGTTAACAGTATAAAGGACCAACAATTTTTCCCCCTGGAAAAATTTCCAGTAGCCACCTTGATGGATGAATATTTAGAATATCATCTACGGGGGATCGTAACTCCTGAGGGAAGAAACATTTTAAATAAAATCATCAATTCAAATCAAGAATAGTATGCGAAGATCAATGATAACCTTCCTGTTCGTACTTTCCGTCAGTTTCGGAATTGCTCAGGAGGAAATAACCACCAATAGCTTCACACTACAAGAGGCGATTGATTTTGCCCTGAAGAATAACTATAGCGCCATTAATGCGGACCGCGATTTAATTGATGCTCGAAAACAAAAGTGGGAAACTATTGCCACCGGACTTCCTCAGATTTCGGGCGCGGTCAGTTATCAAAATCAATTGAAACAACCCGTTTCGTTAATTCCGGCCGAATTCTTTGGCGGTGAACCCGGTACTTTTCAACCCATTGTTTTTGGGCAGCCACAGCAAGCAAATGCAACTGCTACCTTAAGGCAGCAAATTTTTGATGGATCCTACATCGTTGGTGTGCAAGCCACTAAAGCATTTTTAAGCTATAGCCAAAACAATAAGGAAAAGACTGATTTGGATGTACGAAAGGCAGTTACCGAAGCATACGGCAATGTATTGCTTGCCGAAGAAAGTGTCTTGATCTTTGAAAAGAATAAGGCAAACTTGGAAAAAAACCTATTTGAAACGACAAAAATCTACGAAAATGGATTGGGAGACGAAGAGAGCGTTGAACAATTGCAGATAACGCTCTCATCTGTGGAAAATCAATTGAAAAACGCTGTCCGATTAAAAGATATTACCCTACAAATGTTGAATTTAGTCATGGGTGTTGCTATTGATTCTCAAACAGAATTAGAAGAAAATCTTGACGATTTGGCACAAAATCAAATTGATTTCGAATTGCTGGAAAGTGATTTCAACTTGGAAAACAATGTAGATTTTAAATTGGCAACGAACCTGAACGAGCAACGCTATTTTGAATGGAAATTGGCCAAAAGCCGCGCCTTACCAACTTTGAACGCCTTTGCAAATTATGGCACGGCCGCCTTCGCCGATAGTTTCAACTTTTTAAATAGTGACCAGCAATGGTTCGATTCATCTGTTTTGGGTTTTGATTTGAGCATCCCCCTATTCAGTTCTGGTAAAAGAAGTGCTTCAACCGCAAGGGCAAAAATTGCATTGGAAAAGGCAAAAACCCAGCTGACAGAGGCAGAAGAACAAATTCGCCTACAACTTGAAAATTCAAAAAGCAATTACATTTTAGCGATAGAACAATACGAAACTGCAAAACAGAACCTTAACCTTGCGGAACGTATAGAAAACAAAAACCAGATTAAATACAATGAAGGTATCGCCAGTAGTTTTGAGTTACGTCAAGCACAGACTCAACTGTATGACGCACAACAAAATTACCTACAAAGTATGGTCGAAGTCATCAACAAGAAAACGGAACTGGAGACCATCTTAAATAATAAATCCTAAAAAACGCACATCAATCATTAAAATTATATCTATGGAAAAATTAGCCGCCATTATTATCATTTCTATCCTTATTTCCGCTTGTGGTGAAAGTAAAGAAGAATCTATAAGCGATTTGATTGCTCAAGGTGATTTAGAAACGCTTCGGGCAAAAAAAACCGAAATCACCCAAAAACAAAGAGAAATTCAAATGGACCTTGAAATGTTAGATTCGGTCATCGCGCTAAAATCAGGCGAAGAAAAACTGCCCCTGATAACTATTTTAAATACCAAAGCCGAAAGATTTAATCACTATTTAGAATTGCAGGGCGACGTAAAGACGAAACAAAATGTGTTGATTTATCCGGAAATGGCCGGTACTTTACAACGGGTTTATGTTAAGGAGGGTGAGCGCGTGAGCAAAGGCCAACTTCTGGCATCGATTGATGATGGTGGAATGAGCAGTCAAGTATCGCAACTCAAAACTCAGGCCGAATTGGCAAAAACTACGTACGAACGTCAAAAGCGTTTGTGGGAACAAAAAATTGGCTCTGAAATTCAGTATTTACAAGCTAAATCAACTTATGAAGCGACTGAAAATGCAGTAAAACAAGCTCAAAGCCAGTTAGGCAAGTCTACCATAAGAGCCCCCTTTTCAGGAATAATTGATGATGTTATTAAAGACCAAGGTACGGTTGTTGCTCCTGGTCCTGGATCCGAAGTATTTCGCATTGTCAACCTATCAGATATGTATATCACCGTTGATGTTCCTGAAAATTATTTAGGTGGTATTCAAGAAGGCAATGAGGCCAAGGTATATTTTCCAGTATTGGGCGATACGGTCATTTCGAAGATACGTCAAACCGGAAACTTCATAAATCCGAGTAATCGGGCCTTTAGTGTTGAGATTCCTGTCCCAAATGAGAAGGGAAATATCAAACCTAATCTTAGCGCTCGTGTAAGCCTGAATGATTATAGTAGTGAGAATGCAATATTGATTCCCCAGGGCACGATATCTGAAAATGCGGATGGAGAACAGTACGTTTATATTGCGGAAGAACCTAACGGTGGCAAGGCAGTGGCCAAAAGAAGGATCATTAAAACAGGCAAGACCCAGGGTAATCTGGTTGAAGTCCTTTCAGGAATTAGTGAGGGCGACCTATTGATCAAAGAAGGCGCAAGAACGGTTAAAGAAGGGCAAAATGTTCAAATTCTAAATACTAAAATCAATGAGTAAGCAGAGAAAGAATGCTGACAAGGAATTTAAGATAGCGTCTTGGGCCATAGACAACCCCTCTGTAATCTTCGTAATGATTGCCATTCTGCTGTGGGTTGGTTTTCAAGCATACCAATCGATGCCGCGCGAAGATTATCCAGAGATTGTAGAAACCAAGGTGTACGTAAGTACTCCTTATCCCGGAAACACGGCAGAAGATATTGAAAGACTGATTACCGATCCCTTGGAAGATCGACTGAAAAATGTCAGTAACGTGGTGGAAACTACCTCAACTTCTCAAGAGGATTATTCGATTATCACTGTAGAATTCGACGAAAACATCACTGTAGAAGATGCAAAACAAAAAGTAAAAGATGAGGTTGACAGTGAAAAAGCGGGTGAAGATTGGCCCACTTTCAACGGAGCAAAGGTAGAGCCTAATATTTTCGATTTGAACCTTGCGGAATCGTTCCCGATTATGAACGTCAATTTCACAGGGGATTATCCCGTTGAAAAATTAAAGGAATACGCTGAATATCTACAGGATGAAATCGAAAACCTTCCCCAAATAAAACAGGTTGACATACGAGGAGCTCAAGAGAAAGAAGTTGAGGTGGCCGTTGATGTGTATAAGATGATGGCCGCAAAAGTTAGTTTTCAAGACGTAATCAGCGCAATAGGCAATGGCAACATGACCATGTCCGCAGGAAATATCAAAACAAGTGAACAGCGGAGAACTATTCGTGTTCTAGGCGAAATACAAGACCCACAAGAGCTGAATGAATTTGTAGTTAAATCGGAAAATGGTGCAGTATACCTCAAGGATATTGCAACAGTTACTTTCGATGAGGAAGATAAAACAACCTATGCCCGTGAATTTGGTGAGAGTGTTGTCATGCTTGATATCAAAAAACGCTCCGGAACCAATACGATAGAGGCCACGCAACAAATTCGTGAATTGGTGAAAAAAACCCAAGCTGATTACTATCCTGCTGATTTGAACATCTCTATTGCTAATGATTCATCTGACCGCACACTAAATCAAGTTGATGACTTAGTAAACAGTATTATATTCGGAATTATCCTAGTGGTAACTGTTCTGATGTTTTTTCTTGGCTTTCGTAATGCCCTTTTTGTAGGGTTCGCCATTCCGATGTCGATGTTCATCTCGTTCTTTGTGTTAAACTCCTTAGGTGTTATTATCGATAGCCTCAGTTTTACTTTAAACACAATGGTATTGTTCGGAATGATCATGGGGTTGGGAATGCTCGTGGATAATGGCATCGTAGTAGTTGAAAATGTGTATCGCTTGATGAGCGAAGGCATGACACGTACCGAAGCTGCCAAAAAGGGTATTGGTGAAATCGCATACCCAATAATTATCTCTACGGTAACTACCGTTGCTGCCTTCGTTCCGCTCGGACTTTGGCCAGGTTTATTCGGTCAATTTATGATCTATTTTCCGGTTACACTTTCGGTAGTACTGGGATCTTCTTTATTTGTAGCACTTTTCATGAATTCGATGCTAGTTTCTCAGTACATGGAAATTGGCGACAAAGAAATCAGTCGAAAAGGCCTCATCAGAACTACCGCTATTTTAGGTGGACTTGGACTACTAATACTCTTTATTGGAGGACCTGTTAGAGGTATGGGCACCGTGATGATTTTCACTGCTTTGATGTTCTGGGCGTACAAATATGGGATCAAGGGATGGGCAAATAGTTTTCAGAACAAGGTAATGCCTTTATTTGAAGATTGGTACGAACGTCGTATCAAACATGCACTGCATGGTAGCAATGTGTATTGGTATTTTGGGTTGACGGTTTTACTCTTATTGATAACCTTCATGTTATTTGGTATGTCAATTGGTAGTGGAAGAACCAAAATTGAATTCTTTCCGGAGAATAGTCCCAATGAAGTATATGTGTATATCGAATACCCGGAAGGCACCTCCATCGAGAAAACCAATATGATTACCAAAGCTATCGAAAAGAGAGTGTACGATATTGTGAACCAAGAAAAGTATCAAAGGGACGCAGATTATAACTATTTGGTTGAATCGGCCGTATCACAGGTTGGCGAGGGCGCCGGAAATCCCCAAACCGATGGTGGGTCTTCTTCGGAAATGCCACATCGAGGCAAGGTTACCGTTTCAATGCGAGAGTTCAAGTACCGAAATGGTTTGGATACCGAAAAGCTTCGTGGCGAAATACAAGAGGATCTTACCGGTATTTACCCAGGCGTATCCATATCTGTAGAAAAGCTTGCTGAAGGGCCTCCTGCGGGTTATCCAGTGAACATCGAACTGCAAGGCAAAGATTATGACGAATTGATTAGTACGGCCGAAGAAATTCGCAACTATCTCAATAGTAAGAATATTCCTTTTATCGAAGAATTGAAAATTAACGTGAACAAGAGCAAACCTTCAATGCAGGTTGTAGTAGACCGGCAAAAAGCAGGGGAACTAGGTGTTGCCGTTGGCCAAGTTGGTAGTCAATTAAGACGCTCATTATTTGGAGAAAAAGCTGGTGTGTTCAAAAAAGACGGAGAGGATTACGATATTAACGTTCGTTTCAATAGCGACTTGCGATTTGATAAAAACGCACTCTTCAATCAAAATATCATCTTTAGAGACCAAGCTTCTGGGCAGATAAAGGAAGTTCCTATATCGGCCGTTGCCACGCAACGCAATTCTTCGGGATTCAGTTCGATAAAACATAGAAATGGAAATCGTGTTGTCACCGTATATTCTGGTTTGACAGCTGGTGGAAATCCAGCTCAGGTGGTCGAAGATGTCAGAAAAGAAATGAAAAACTTTAATGGCATACCGGATTCGGTAAAAGTAGATTTTACGGGGGAGATTGAGGAACAAAACAAACAGATGAACTTTTTGGTCGGCGCCTTTTTTGGTGGGTTAGCTTTAATTATGTTGATCTTGATTTTCCAATTTGGAGGAATTTCGAAACCCCTTATTATAATGATAGCCATTTTTCTAAGTTTTATAGGTGTTTTTGGAGGATTGATGATTACGGGATGGTCATTTGTAATCATGATGACCATGATGGGTATAATTTCCCTCGCGGGTATTGTTGTGAACAACGGTGTTGTGCTATTAGACTACACCCAAATTCTAATCGACCGTAAAAAGGTAAAGCTTGATATGGATGACAAGGACTTGCTTTCTATGGAGGATGTTACCAAAGAAATTACCACAGCGGGTAAGGCAAGATTGCGCCCTGTAATTCTTACCGCCATCACTACAGTCTTAGGATTGATTCCGTTGGCCATAGGATTGAATATTGACTTCTTTTCCCTTGTCACGGAGTTTAATCCGAAAATCTATTTTGGAGGAGATAACGTTGTTTTCTGGGGACCTCTAGCATGGACAGTGATTTTTGGATTAATAGTAGCAACATTCCTTACTTTGATTATTGTTCCGGTTTTGTTCAACATAACCTATCGCATCAAAACAAGAGTTCGCGGTTGGCGAAAACAAGACCAGAATCTTGGTGAAGAACTTTTGCTGGAAAACGAAGAATTTGAAGTCCTGCCCAAAACAGGTACTTCAGACTAGAACTAAGAAGGAATCCGCCTCATGAGGCGGATTCCTTTTTTCCTACCACTTACTGCCGAATACTTCTTAAATTTGCAGCTTAAACTAATTTCAAATGTATCGAAGTCATAATTGCGGAGAACTGCGCGAATCACATTTCAATCAAAAAGTCACGCTTTCTGGTTGGGTTCAGACTATTAGGGACAAAGGTTTTGTAGCTTGGGTAGACCTCCGTGATCGCTACGGTATTACCCAATTAGTCTTCGATACTGACCGAAGTTCCTCTGACCTTTTAGAGCAAGCCAGACATCTTGGTCGCGAATTCGTAATCCAGATAGAAGGCGAGGTCATCGAAAGGGCGTCTAAAAACCCGAATATTCCAACAGGAAATATTGAGGTGCTGGTTTCTAAACTTACGGTTTTGAACGAGTCTTTAGTGCCGCCATTTACCATTGAAGACAAGACCGATGGCGGCGACGACATCAGAATGAAATACCGCTATTTAGACATCCGTAGAAACCCTGTAAAGGAGAACCTTATTTTCAGAAGTAAAGTTGCCATAGAAGTTCGAAAATATTTATCTGATGAAGGTTTTATCGAGGTGGAAACTCCCGTTTTAATAAAATCAACTCCAGAAGGCGCCCGTGATTTCGTGGTTCCCAGCCGTATGAACGAGGGGCAATTTTATGCGCTACCACAGTCGCCACAAACGTTCAAGCAACTCTTGATGGTCGGTGGCTTGGATAAATATTTTCAAATCGTAAAATGTTTTCGCGATGAAGATTTGCGAGCAGACAGGCAACCCGAATTTACCCAAATCGACTGCGAAATGGCGTTTGTGGAGCAGGAAGATATTTTGAACGCCTTCGAAGGATTGACCAAACACTTACTGAAAGAAATGAAGGGAGTCGAAATCGAATCCTTCCCTAGAATGACCTTTGATGAGGCCATGAAACGCTACGGCAACGATAAACCGGACATTCGATTTGGAATGGAGTTCGGTGAATTGAACGAAGTTACCCAACACAAAGATTTCAATGTGTTCAATTCTGCCGAATTAGTTGTTGGCATATCAGTGCCCGGTGGAAATTCCTATACAAGAAAGGAGATAGATAAATTGACCGATTGGGTAAAAAGACCACAAGTAGGAGCCTTAGGGATGGTGTATTGTCGCTGCAACGATGATGGAAGTTTTAAATCTTCAGTCGATAAATTCTATGACCAAGAAGATTTGGCGAAGTGGGCAGAAGTAACCGGCGCCAAAGTAGGCGATTTGATATGCATACTTTCTGGCGATACAAACAAAGTACGAGCACAACTAAGTGCTTTGCGTATGGAACTGGCGGAACGTTTAGGGCTTCGTAATCCTGAAGAATTCGCTCCATTATGGGTCATAGATTTTCCTTTGCTGGAACTTGACGAAGAAACCGGACATTACCATGCGATGCACCACCCTTTTACGTCGCCCAAACCAGGTCAATTGCAATTGTTGGACTCAGACCCAGGCGCTGTTCGTGCGAACGCCTACGATTTAGTTCTGAACGGAAATGAAATTGGTGGAGGGTCTATTCGTATTCACGATAAAGAAACTCAAAACACCATGTTCAAACATTTGGGGTTCACCCCCGAAGAGGCAAAAGCACAATTTGGTTTTCTAATGGATGCTTTTCAATATGGGGCGCCACCTCATGGCGGCATCGCATTTGGATTAGATCGTTTGGTTGCCATTCTAGGAGGCCAAGAAACGATTCGTGATTTTATTGCCTTCCCAAAAAACAATAGTGGCCGTGATGTGATGATCGATGCACCAGCGCCAATTGATGATGAGCAGTTAAAGGAGCTGAATTTGAAATTGGATTTATAGATTTATTCATAAATTGGGGTTCTTCATGTAATCTTCAGGTTGTTTTGAATTATACTACTTTTGTATTCAAATTTGCTTGTTATGAAAAGAGTATACATATTCTTAATTGCTTCTCTATTTTTTGTCTCCTGCAGCGATGATGAGCCAGAAACTGTAACCGGTGGACAAACGCCAACTATAGATAATATCACCTATGACATTGGTGCAATAACCTCTACATCGGTGATCGTAGATTTTACCTCCAATTCATTTACCAGTAGTGGTGGCCAATTGATTCGTGAAATATGGTATAAAAAACCGGTCGATTCTGAATGGTCTATCAAAGATATTACTGCCGCACCTTCAGAACAGCTACAGCATCTTATAGATGGGCTTGACTTCGCAACAAAATATTCAATAAAAGCTGTATTCACTATTGGTGAGTTGGTTAGGGAAAGTACTGAAACCAATATCACTACACTACCATTTGAAACTACGGCAAAAAAAGATGGATTTGAACAAATATTACTAATTTCAAAAGATAGTTCTGTAGATTTTCAAGCTTTCGAATCTGAGCCTGTTTTCTATCTAAAGTATGCCAATGATAGTATTCCTATGACCCCCAATGTCATATCAAAAGATTCTTTATTGATTGACTTTCAGGCCGATAATTCAATTTTCTTTCAGAACAATAATGAGTATGTTGAAAAAATCAACACTTCGGTCTCTTTTGGTTTAAAAGATTATTATGAAAAAAATTGGAAAACCCTTGAAATTTTCAACAGACAGCCAAAAATAGATGCCCTAAGTTTTCAAGAGGTGGTTTCGTGCAGTGAATTAGACCATACAAAACTGCAATTCAATGGCCTGTTTTGGAATGCAAGATTATTCACAGAAAGTCTTTTTGAGGCTGACGAATATAGCATCTCTATTAAAAATGTTCAAGATACTTCCATATCGACACCGGTGTATACAAAAAGTGATTTCAATGAAAATATTGCCACTGCTTGTGAGGCAGGTATAGATATTCTTTTTACCGAACCTGTTCAAAACAGATTTCATTCCGGTAGTTCTCTTTGGATTTCTTTTCCGAGGGATTTACTTCCGGAGGGCGATTACCAATTGCTGTTCACTGCAATAAAGAATGACGAAACCTATATGGCAGAACCATTCGCTTTCGAATTGACATATGAGTAATCCAATTAAATATTTTTGGAAAAACGAGAATCCCGCATAATCGTGGGATTTTTTATACTTTTAATCAAGTAAAAGTGCCATATGGCCAACCGACTTCAAAAACTATTTACGGGTTTTTTAAAATGGCGGTATAAACATATCTCTAACAAAACCTTTACCCACATTCTAGCGGTGGCGGTGGGGCTTTTAGCAGGTTTGGCATCGGTAACTTTAAAGAACCTAACCTATTTTATCGAATCTTCTTTAGAAAGCGGTATCGTTTTTTCAAGGAATCAACTTTATTTTATACTTCCCATTATAGGCCTAACTCTGGTATACCTCTACGTGAAGTTTGTACATAAGGAAAAATTAGAGCATGCCGTATCTTCTATAATGTTCGCACTAAGCAAAAAGAAAGGCATTATTAATTTCAAGAAAATTTATACCCCTCTAATTACTGCACCTCTTACAGTTGGTTTTGGAGGATCTGTCGGGCTCCTTGGACCTGCAGTTTCTTCGGGATCGGCCATAAGTTCCAACCTGGGAAGATTACTTCATGTGAATTCAAAAACACGTTCGTTGTTGATTGCTTGTGCCTCGGCCGGCGCAGTGGCCTCCATCTTTCAATCACCTATTGCCGCAATAATATTTGCCGTAGAAATTTTCAGTATTGATTTCACCATGCTTTCGATGCTACCACTGCTATTGGCATCGATTTCAGGTGTGCTTACCTCATATTTTTTTCTTGGGAATGAAGTGCTTTTTGATTTCAAACTTACGGACAGCTTTGAGGTAAAGGATACGCTATTTTATATTTTACTCGGGGTAGGTACGGCATTTGCTTCTATATATTTCACCAAAATGTATTTTGGAATTCTAAAGTTGTTTGAACCGTTACGAAGTCCAAAATACCGACTTTTAGTTGGTGGGCTAGCCATTGGGGTTATGCTTTATTTTATTCCTCCGTTATATGGAGAGGGTTTCGGGTTCATCAATAACTTGCTTGAGGGAGATCATTTGACGGCAATGGGTAAAACACCTTTTGACGAATATATCAATAACATTTGGGTGGTCATTGCGTTGCTTTTTGGTCTAACCATTTTTAAAGCCGTGGCGATGACTACCACCTTCGCTGCTGGTGGCGCGGGCGGAATATTCATTCCTACAATGGTTATGGGTAGTGCATTGGGTAACGTGTTTGCCAAAGTCATCAACAACATAGGTTTGGGTTTTTCTGTATCAGAAAGTAATTTCACCCTTATCGGTATGGCAGGTTTGATTGCCGGGGTACTTCACGCCCCTCTAACGGCCATTTTCTTGATTGCCGAAATCACGGGAGGTTATGAACTTTTCGTTCCTTTAATGATTACTGCTGCTATTTCTTACCTCATCACCAAAAATGCTATCAACCATAATATATATACACGGGAATTGGCCGAGCAAGGAGCGCTTTTGACGCATGATAAAGATGAAAATGTACTGACGGTCATGCGATTGGACGACGTCATTGAACAAAATTTCAAAAAAGTTAATCCAGATATGTTTTTAGGAGATATGCTTCACCAAGCTGTGGCCCATTCCACACGTAATCTTTTCCCAGTAGTGGATAAAAACGAAGCCTTGGTAGGCATCATACTATTAGACGATATTCGTGAATTTATGTTTGAAACCACACTATATAGAACCACGATTGTATCTACATTTATGAACAATCCTCCAGAAATTATTTTTTACGGGAAAGATAGTATGAGAACAGTGATGAAAAAGTTTCAAGACAGCAATGCTTGGAACCTACCTGTCGTTAAAGATGGAAAGTATTTCGGCTTTGTTTCCAAATCAAAACTGTTGACCGCGTATCGCCGTGAATTGATTAATTTTACGCAATAAGAGTAAAGAAAAAAACTCCTCTATATTCTCCATTCTATTCTTTTATAACATGAGATTTTTTATCCTCTTAATAGTAATAGCATCATTCGGACTAATCATCTATGGATTTAATCTAGATGAATCTCAAGAAGCATTAGCCAACAAGTATATTGGTTCAGGTACGCTAGGTTTATTCCTCATAGCCATGCCACTATTTCTATACACAGAAAGTAAGGGCAAGAAATTCAAAGACTACATGCTTACGGAAGAGAGCGTTAGAAAAATGCAGGGCAAAGAACCCAAAAAACCTGAAGAAGCTGAAACACGGGATTAGTTCAAATTTCTTTTTTGAATAAAAAATCGCTTCAATAAATCGGAAGCTTCATTTTCTAAAACTCCACCTTCTATTTTGGTTTTTGGATGCAATTTTGTTCCCATGGCACCACAGCCTCGCTGAGGATCTTCCGCAGCATAGACGATTTTGGCAACTTGGCTCCAATACAGTGCGCCAGCACACATTTGACATGGTTCTAGGGTTACATAAAGGGTACAATCTTTTAAATACTTACCTCCTAAAAAATTTGCAGCAGCTGTTATCGCCTGCATTTCGGCATGGGCAGTTACATCATTCAACTGTTCCGTAAGGTTATGGCTTCTAGCAATAATTCTGTCTTTTATAACTATCACCGCTCCTATGGGGACTTCTCCTTTTTCAAGTGCCGCTTCTGCCTCTTGCAAGGCCTTTTTCATAAAATAGGTATCATCGTAAGGTAAAACCATAACTTCAAAAATACGATTTTAACAGTATTGTCAAAGTACTCAAAAAACGAATTTACCGTACATTTGTCGCTTGCAATGGCTCTACTAAAGAACATAAATTTTCCAAGAGATCTTCGCCTACTTGAAAAAGGGGACCTACCTCAGCTCGCCGAAGAACTCCGTGAATTTATTATTGATATTGTTGCCACCAAAGAAGGTCATTTAGGTGCAAGTCTTGGGGTGGTCGAATTGACTATCGCGCTGCACTATGTATTTAACACCCCAAACGATAAGCTTATTTGGGATGTCGGGCATCAGGCATACGGACATAAAATCTTGACCGGGCGAAAATCGATTTTCGATACGAATAGACAATTAGGCGGCATTAGTGGGTTTCCTAAAATGAGCGAAAGTGAATACGATGCTTTTGGAACCGGGCATAGTTCTACTTCTATTTCCGCTATTTTGGGGATGGCCATAGCCTCTAAACTAAAAGGTGAACATCATAAACATCATATTGCGGTAATCGGCGACGCTTCCATCGCTAGCGGAATGGCCTTCGAAGGTCTTAACCATATGGGGGTTACCGACGCGAACGTGTTGGTCATACTCAACGATAATGCCATCGGAATCGATCCTAGTGTCGGTGCGCTTAAAAAGTATTTGACCAACGTAAAAAAAGGAACGGCTAAAGATGAGAATATTTTCGAATGTCTCAATTTTGATTATTCCGGACCCATTGATGGCCATGACATTGAACATTTGCTAACTGAATTGCAGCGACTAAAATCGATTTCGGGGCCGAAACTCCTTCACATAATTACCACCAAAGGCAAAGGTTTAAGACAGGCGGAAGAAAATCAAGTAACCTATCACGCACCAGGTCAATTCAATAAGTTTACCGGTGATTTGGTGAAAAAATCTTCCAAAGGTTTACCATCAAAGTATCAAGATGTTTTTGGCCATACTATCGTAGAGCTAGCGCTAAAAAATGAAAAAATAGTAGGTATTACCCCTGCTATGCCTACTGGTAGCTCTTTAAAATTCATGATGGAAGAGATTCCGGGTAGGGCTTTTGATGTAGGTATTGCAGAGCAACATGCCGTAACCATGGCCGCGGGCATGGCGGCGGAAGGCTTGATTCCGTTTTGCAATATCTATTCTACCTTTTTACAACGGGCCTACGATCAGGTCATTCATGATGTGGCTCTACAAAACCTGCCAGTTATATTTTGTTTGGACCGTGCTGGACTAGTGGGTCAAGACGGCGCTACTCACCATGGAGTTTACGATATCGCCTATTTACGATGTATCCCCAATCTTATTGTATTTGCTCCAATGAATGAAACCGAATTGCGAAACATGCTCTATACGGCGCAATTAGGCCTTGAACAACCGTTAACGATTAGATATCCAAGAGGTCGTGGAGTTCTGGAAGATTGGCGAACTCCGTTTAAGAAAATTTCAATCGGAAGTTCTAGGGAATTGAAAAAGGGAGCAAGAATAGCAATTCTATCTATTGGGCATATTGGAAATATGGTTTCTGAGGTAATCAATGAGTTAGACTATCCATCACAGATAGGCCATTATGATATGAGGTTTGTTAAGCCTTTAGATTTGCAACAGCTAAATAATATTTTCGAAACCTATGAGTATATCATAACTGTTGAAGATGGTTGTAAAATAGGTGGTTTTGGAAGTGCCATTTTGGAATATGCCAACAAAAACAATTTTAAGCACACTATCAAAATTTTCGGTATTGATGACTGCTTTATCGAACATGGGACTACCGAAGAGCTTCATGAAATGGTCAAAATCAATACATCAACTTTAAAAGAACACCTAAGTACCCTTATCAATGCGTCATAACGTTTTCCTGAAATTTTCGTTTTTTTTAGTTATTGGTTTGCAATGTGTTATTGCTCAAGATTCTATTCCGCAAAACCAGCCTATTGACACTACTAAAATTGATACGGTAGTCATACGGAGAGAACTATTCAAAGTAAAGAGCATTCCACGCGGTGTCAACCTAACGAGCCCATTTATATCCTTTAAGAAAACCAAACCATTGAACAAACCCTTCAAAAGGTTTCGTGTTCCTTCTTTCTGGGAAAAAATCAATAAGTTAGGTTTTAGTGCCAGCGAGGTTGCTTTTGTTAACTGGAACGCTGGGGGAAATAACTCTATTTCTGCAATAGCCAATGGCAAATTTGAGCGCAACTACAAGTTCAGATACGTGCAGTGGAACAATAAATTAGACCTGCGGTATGGCGCTAATATTCAAGAGGGACAAAAACCAAGAAAAACTGATGACGCCATCCGCTTCAGTTCTGCTTTCAGCTATCGAAGGGACACCATAAGTAATTGGTATTATTCGGCACGGGCCAATTTTAATACACAATTTTACAGTGGTTTCAAGTATCCTGAGAGGGAGACCCCCATTTCACGATTTATGGCACCTGGTTATTTCTTCTTTGGTGCGGGTACTTCCTATCTTCCTGAGGGGAACAAGTTTAACCTTTATATCTCTCCAGTAACACTTAAATCGACTTTTGTCCTAGATCAAGATTTGGCCGACAAAGGAGCCTTCGGAGTGCAAAAAGCAATTTTAGATGCGAACGGAAATGTAATCCAAAAAGGCGAAACTAAATTGATAGAATTGGGCTTTCTTATCAACCAAAATTGGGAAACGACAATCGCTAAAAATGTGGTGATGCGGCACGGTTTAAGCCTATATACTGATTATTTATCCAGTTTCGGGAATATTGATATCGACTGGGAACTCAATTTTGACCTGGTAGTAAATAAATATATCAACGCAAGTATTGGCACACATATTATTTATGATGACGATATCCTATTTAATGAAGTTAAAGATACTAACGGTGTGGTAATCGATCAAGGGGTTCAGCGCATTCAGTTTAAACAGTTATTGGGGATTGGCCTCGCATATGATTTCTAGATTCAGAGTTGTTTACCCATAATTTTGTTATGAATATGTACCGATGCACTGTCGGAAAGGCTAGCTACATAACAACAGGTATTCAATAAAATCTGATATAGTGAAATGTCTGTTTTTTGATAGAATTCCGGTAGCGTTTGCAACATCAAATTGTCATAATTAGAACCCTTCCCCTCCTTAGTACGAATCAATGCAACAATGTAAACATCTAAAATATCCGAGATGATTTTGTAGCCGGCAATTTCCTTTTCGACAACTTCTTTTGACTGGTAAATCTCTTCGACACTTAACGAAATGATATCGGTAATCTGAGCTTTGTATTTACTTTTATCCATCAGGGAAACTTCGAAAGAACCCTCTAGAATGGCTTCCTCGTTTATAATAAAAACATCAATAGCATCCTGAATCAAAGTATTTATAGCCAATGCACGTAAATAGCTTATCCGATCTTCCTTATATTTCAGGGAGTTGTATTTTTTCGTATTGATACTGTCTTTTACCAATTTGATGAGGTATTCCAAAGCATAGTCTTCTGAAATGAGTCCTAAATTGATACCATCCTCAAAATCGATAATCGTGTAGCAAATATCGTCGGCAGCCTCGACTAAATAGGTTAAGGGGTGTCTGGCAAAACTAACATCGACGCCGTCTCTCGTCTGAATTAACCCAAGTTCTTTTGCGATTTCAGGAAAGTTCTCTCGATCGGATTGAAAAAATCCGAATTTTTTTTCTGCAATATGTTTGGTCGGTTTTTTGGGTAGGGATTCTTTAGGATACTTCATAAAAGCTCCCAATGTGGCATAGCTTAAACGCAGTCCACCGCTGACTCCTTCCCTTGACTCCGTTAAAAATTTGAAACCATTGGCATTTCCTTCGAAGTCAATGATATCTTGCCATTCCTTCTTGGATAAAAACTCCTTATATTTTTGTCCATTTCCGGTTGCGAAATATTCGCCTATTGCTTTTTCGCCACTATGACCAAAAGGTGGATTTCCAATATCATGAGCCAAGGCCGCGGCGGCTACTATCGCACCAAAGTCATTAAAATGATACCCATGAACCTCTGCCAAATGCGGATGTTTCTCCAAAATTTTCTTGCCTGCTATTCTACCTAAACTTCTTCCAACCACTGAAACCTCTAGGCTATGGGTCAAACGGGTATGTACAAAATCGGTTTTAGAAAGCGGAATGACCTGCGTTTTGTCTTGAAGGCTTCTAAAAGCGGTCGAAAAAATGATTCGATCATAGTCAACCTCAAAACCCAAACGGGTTTCATCTTGTTCTTTGCGTAGTCTTTTATGGGTATCGCCGAAACGCTTCAAAGACAAAAGTTGTTCCCAGTTCATAGAAGAGAATTTTGTGCCCGCAAGATACATTTTTTGAATGTCACGTTTATTCAGGAATTCCTATACGGCCTTAAACTTTAGTTAACATAGTAACAATTAGATAACACTTTTACAATATAGGTTTAACATGTGCATAACTTGACTTTTACAAGAGTCTGGTTCCTTTGCAGCGGTATTTAAAACAAACATAGTAAAACTAAAATGAGAGAATTTTTAATTGGCCTGTTGTTGCTCTTCACTGTGCCACTAATGGCGCAAGAAACTGGAAGTATTACAGGAACAGTCACAGACAAAAGCCTGAATAATGAAGTACTCCCTTTTGCAAATATTTTAATTGAAGGCACCACAAAAGGTGTTTCTACTGATTTTGATGGCCTTTACGAACTTAACGATATTGAAGCTGGGACCTATAGGGTAATTTTCAGCTTCTTGGGGTTGGAAACCCAAATCGTTCAGGTTGAAGTTAAACCGGGTCAAACGACTAAACTCAATGTTGCTTTGGATGCCACAAGTGGTGTTGAACTTGAAGAAGTTGTTCTAACTAGCTCTACAAAGAAAGAGTCGGAAGCAGCATTGTTATTAGATCAAAAGTCTGCGAATATTGTAAAAGAGAGCATTGGAGCACAAGAATTATCATTTAAAGGAATTAGTGATGCCGCTGCGGCAGTAAACAAGATTGCGGGCATTTCTAAACAAGAAGATGGCGGTAATGTATATGTAAGGGGTCTGGGAGATAGATATCTAAATACAACATACAATGGTCTTCCTGTGCCCTCGAACAACATTGAGAAAAAGAACATCGATCTGAATCTATTTTCTTCTGATGTAATTCAAAACGTGAGTGTCAGTAAAACCCATGCTGCAAATTTTTATGGAGATTTTGCCGCGGGTAACGTTGATATTACTGCAAAAGAACATACCGGTGCCTTTTTTCTTGCCATAGATCTTGGGACTACCGTAAATACAAACGCACTAGATACCGATTTCGTAAAAAGTGAAGGAACCGGGTTTTTCGGTTTTTACAATCGATATAGAAATAATCCTTATGCTGTGCTCTTATCTCACGGAGTGGATGCGATACGTTCAGATGGAAATACAGGTGTTTCAGGAAGTTTCGCCAGCGGAAAATCTTGGAATATAGGTAACGCATCTCGACTAAGTATTTTCGCTACTGCTTCTTTTGGAAATTCCTTTGAATATCGCGAAGGGCCTGCTGTTGACTACACTACAGTAGAAAAGAAACGCTTTCCTAATTCGGAAGAATACCAATATGGACGAAATACTACCGCAATGGCGAACATAGTCTATCGCATCAATGAAAAGCACAAGATTATATACAATTCGTTGTTCATCAACGATGCCACAGATCAGGCTTCTTATTTTGGAACCAAAGGTTTAGGAACAAATCGTGATGCCATTCTAGATACTGATCGCGGCTTTTACCAATCGAACATCCAATTCAATCAAGATATGATTTTTGTAAATCAGCTTCTTGGCTCAAGTACGCTCAGTGAGAAATTAAAGCTTGATTGGGGAGTTGGCTATAATAATGTTCTGGCACGTCAACCCGATCGTAAACGTATCTCAGTGGAACGCTATGACCTTGAATTGGACGATGATGAGAGCACTAACGGTTCTTTCTTTAGTAACATTGCCTATGACAATCAGCGTTATTTTCAAAATATCGAAGACAGTGAACTGAATGCGCGTCTGAATCTTTCGTACAACATCTCGGAAAAACTAGACCTTAATTTCGGGTACAACGGTCGTACCAAACAAAGAACATTTGAAAACATACGTTACGGTTATGACTTCATTGAACCCAATACACCTGTTGGTGACGTTCGAAATTTAAATGAAGTTTTTACGGCACAAAACCTCGGTACCGTATTTAATACGGTTGTTTTTAACGGCCTAGACCCACAAAACGGTTTAGGTAATGTTAACCTACCAGGGCAGTTTGAAAATACGTATGAAGGTAACCTTGATGTTCATGCTTTTTATGTGGATGCGGTCTACAGTTTAAATGATAAGTTTTCTGTTTTACCTGGTTTACGCGTAGAGAAATTCAATCAAGACATTAACTACGACGTAATCAACTTGCCTGCAACAGATCCTGGTCAACGGGAAGCTAGCGAGTTTTTCTTCTTACCTAGTTTGAATTTGAAGTATGCCTTGAACGAGGATCAAAATCTTCGCTTTTCTTTTAGTAGTACCGTATCAAATCCTGAATTTAAAGAAGTTGCTCCTTTTGTTTACGAAGACGTTACACAACGAATTGGAGGTAATCCAGAATTATTAAGCGACCCCGCGTTCTCTAGAATTTTTAATGTCGACTTTAAATATGAGTGGTTCATTAAACCTAGTGAGCTTTTATCCGTTGCAGCTTATGCCAAAGCGATCAACGACCCGGTTAACCTTGTTGTAGCCAATGACGCGACAGGTACGCAACGGTTCTTCAGAACAGGTGATCAAGCACAAGTACTTGGTCTGGAAATCGAGGTCAGAAAAGCTTTGATAACCGATGAAGATGAGCAAAGTATTTTATCCACGGGTATCAATGCAACTTATACCTATACCAAACAAGATCTTAAAGGTAGTGACGGCATCTTCTCTACTACTTTCGATAGAGATTCAGATCAGTTACAAGGTGCATCACCCTTATTACTGAATGCGGATTTAAGTTATCGACCAATATTTGGAAAATACAAACCAGTTGGCAATTTGGTATTCTCCTATTTCTCCGACCGTATTGATGCTTTGGGTTCAGGTCAATTAGGCAACATTATCGAAAAAGGTGTTCCAACGCTTGATTTTATCTGGAAAAATAATATCAATGAAAAAATTGAACTGAACGCAAGTTTTAAAAACCTTCTTAATCCACAAATTGAAAGGGTTCGAGAAGTTGAAAGTGGCGATGTTGCGCTTTCAAGCTATAAAAGGGGATTAAATATCGGTTTCCAATTCAAATACAAATTCTAATAAACAATAAATCAATAGTTATGAAAATAAGCAAGCTTCTTTTAGGTTTTTTTGCACTAGCCATCTTTTTGGTTGGTTGCGCGGCCGATGATACGGCAACGGTAATCATCGAAAATCCGAACGGTGGGAATCCTACAAATCCTACTGAACCAACAGACTTGGAAATTGGCGGGACACTCACCGAGGACCTCACCTTAGAAACCGGAACAGATTATAACTTGACTAGTGCTTTAATAGTTCCTGAGGGAATTACATTTACTATTAATCCAGGTGTTATAATCTCAGCTACCTCGGGTGCTGATGTGTATGTAGCTGTATTACAAGGAGGAAAAATAATGGCCGAGGGAACCTCTACTAGCCCTATAGTTTTCACTTCTAACTCAACAACTCCGAACGCCGGCGATTGGGGCGGTCTTATCCTTTTAGGGAAAGCACCCATCAACTCCGTTTCTGGGGGAGACGCTACTTCTACTTCCGAAATTGGCGGATTACCTTATGGCGGGAGTATGGTGGACGATAATTCCGGAATTATAAAATATGTACGCATTGAATATTCTGGTGGTGCGGCAGACGCATCCTCTGAAAATAATGGCTTTTCATTTTATGGGGTTGGCAACGGCACTACAATTGAATATATACAAGCTTTTGAGGGTAAAGATGATGGTATTGAGTTTTTCGGCGGAACTGTCAACGCATCTTTTATATCGGTTGTGGGGTCTCAGGACGATTCTATTGATTGGACTGAAGGTTTTACAGGCACATTAACCAATGTTTATGTTGAGCATAGACAGTCTCATGACAAAGGTATTGAAGGAGATGGTTTCAATACAGATATTGGAAACAACGCTGACCCAATCTTTTGGTCAGCTCCTATCATTAATAATATTACCATAAATGGAAACGGTTCATCAAATGAAAATGAAGCGATTAGACTTAGAGCTGGAACCCGAGCTCTTTTCAACAACGTACTACTTTCTGGTTTTGCCGAAGGTTTTGACCTAGATAGTGATGGCGCTGATAGCCCCACGGGTCAAGGAGTTCTAGATGGAGAAACCGGTGTTACTGATATTTCTTTCGACGATGTGATCTTAAACCTTAAAAACGATACGGGAGAAGAATTTGGCGAAGCAGAATTCTTTACAGGTATTGGCAATGGAACCGGTGCTGATTATAGCACCTGGAACGTTGGTTGGACCCGAAATTAATTGAGATACTATGTTTGATAGGGCCATAGGAAACTAAAGCCTTATTAAATACCACTGAAAACCTCGCTATATAGCGGGGTTTTCTTTCATAATAGGGATTAGGAATTAACTTCTAAATAGTTTTCTCTAATAGATTCCTTAACCTTTATCTTACCTACTTTTAATCTACCCGTAACTTTAAGTTTACATTCAAAAGCGTTCTTTGTACTGAGGTTTAATTCGAAGTATGAAAAAGTTTTGCCTTATTGGCGCGTTGCTAGTAACCTTCATTGGTTTTTCTCAAAATCAGGGTTCGATTAGAGGAAGTGTTCTTGATAAAGAGTTGCAGAATGAGCCTTTGCTCTTTGCGAACGTGCAACTGAAGAATACTAAAAAGAAAACAGAGACAAATTTTCATGGCAACTTCGAGTTCACAGGGCTTGAAAGTGGCGAGTATACCTTGGTAATTAGTTATGCGGGTTACGAGAATATTGAACTACCTGTTAAAGTTGAAAGTGACAATGTTACTCAAGTCAATCTTGGCATGTACGCAAAGCAAATTGATTTTGACGCTATTTTAGGCTCAGAAACCGCATTAAAAGAAACGAATAATTCTTCTACCCTAGATAGGCTTCCTAGAAAATAATTTATTTTTACATTATTCTTCTAAACAAAACATCTCGCCAAAGGCAAGATGCTGAAATGCTTTATATAAGGTAAGTGTTAGTTTTTTACAACCGGGGCTTGCTTTTGAATGCCATCAACGCTAGCAATGGCATTGTTACTATAAACAACTTCTTTCTTATCGCTACCAGACCAAAAAACCCACTTCCCGGTTTTGAGCCCGTTTGTATAATTTCCGATGGAGAGTTTTTCACCTTCTTCATTGTAGCTTATCCATTGGCCATGAAGTTTTTTATCTAAATTGAAAGTTCCTTTTTGGCTTACTTCCCCATTATCATGAAAATAAGTCGCCTCGATTAAGTTCGTTTCATCATTCAATTCTAACTTTGGCTCTGTTTGAGCAAACATTGTACTTGCAACAAAAAAAAGGGCCAAAAACAATACTACTTTTTTCATGACATACCTTATTACGTAATAAACATTTAGTATACCAAAGATAAATATTTATTAATGTTTAAACAACTATTTCATAACGTTATCTTAACATTACAACGCTGAACATTGATTGCTATTATATTGCCTATGAATAAATCTGAAAAAAATTAAAGATTACTTAATGTTGTCATTACATAAAGTTGATATTCAGTAACGAACTTTGAACTTGTCTTAAGACAAACGTGATTTCATTATACTATTAGTTTTTGTCGACTAGTTTTTATGAATTCAACAGCTACCTTTGGCCAAGGTAGCTTTTTTTATTTTTTGCAAATATGACTTTTCTCAGTTGACCGCCAACTATTGCTTTGTTAATAAGTATAGCATTCTTCTTCTAGAAATAACATTCACAAAACATTTACTTAACATTGGTATAAGTTATTTGTAGTCGACAAAAACTAATAATCAATGAAAACCAAAATAATAGTTCTCGGGCTGCTTCTTTTAGTATTTTCTATTGCCCACTCTCAGGAAACAAATGCCCCAGCATTCGGAAAAGGTCTTTTTAATTTAGTTGGCAAGGATAGTTCATTTACCATGAAAATTGCCACCCGCATGCAATTTTTGACGGTCGCTACCTGGGATGAAGGCACCGATGGTGGCCTGACCAATCCAGAACAAAATTTCTCGCTACGTCGGGCGCGTTTAAAGTTCGATGGTTTCGCCTACTCCCCAAAATTAAAATACAAAATAGAGCTCGCACTTTCAAACCGTGATATGTCCGGAGCGTCAGAATTTACCAGCAATTCGCCGAGATTTTTTTTAGATGCTGTAGTGATGTGGAACTTTTATGGAAATTTCGAATTCTGGATGGGCCAGACCAAATTACCCGGAAATATGGAACGGGTTATTTCCTCAGGTAATTTGCAACAAGTAAACCGCTCTTTGTTGAATAGCAGATTTACTATTGATCGGGATCAAGGTATTCAGATTCGACACAAATTCAACTTATCCGATAAATTCCATGTCAAAGAGAAATTAGCGGTGTCTCAAGGAGAAGGTCGAAACATCACTTCCGGCAACCTTGGAGGTTATCAACATACCGCACGATTAGAACTTTTCCCGTTCGGAGACTTTTCCGCTTATGTGGGGGCCGACCTTAAAAGAACACAAACCCCTAAGTTAATGTTGGCCGCAACTTTTGATCACAATCAAAATGCAGTCAAGACACGAAGTAACTTGGGCTCTTATATGGTTAACGACATAGGTTTTTACGAAACGGACATCAATACGATTTTCGTTGATGCCATGTTCAAATACAAAGGCTTTTCTTTCATGGGAGAATATGCCCACAGAGATGCTGCAGATCCAATAGCTAAAAACTCTGACGGTTCACCGACCGGTGATGAAGTACAGGTAGGTGATGGGATAAACCTACAAACCGGGTATCTTTTTCCAAGTAATTGGGAAGTTTCAGGAAGGTTCACCAATATAAAATTAGATCAAGATATTACAGGAAGAAACCCCGAAACCCAATATACCTTAGGACTTTCGAAATACATTGTTGGACATAAACTAAAAGTACAGTCAGATTTAAGCTATCTTTCCGTTAATGGAGGAACTAATGAACTGATGGGAAGGTTACAAGTAGAAGTGCACTTCTAATAAAAATAACATTTAGATAACGTTGTCGGTCGGAAGACTATAGATATTTGTGAAATTATAATCACCTGAAAATTATGGACAATATTTACTTAATAATGATAATTGCTCTGGCAGTTTTAGCAGTTGCCGATCTTGTTGTTGGTGTAAGTAACGACGCCGTGAATTTTTTGAATTCTGCTATTGGTTCAAAAGCAATTTCCTTTCGAACAATAATGATCGTTGCCAGCTTGGGTATAGCCGCTGGCGCCATTTTTTCCAGTGGTATGATGGAAGTTGCCCGAAAGGGAATTTTCAACCCTGGTGAGTTTTATTTTGACGAAATCATGTTCATTTTCATGGCAGTAATGATAACCGATATTTTACTGTTGGATTTTTTCAATACCGTCGGAATGCCTACATCTACAACCGTTTCAATCGTTTTTGAACTTTTGGGAGCCGCCGTGGCCATGTCCTTAATTAAGATAGGTGCTGATAATGGAAGCTTTACAGATGTTGTCAATTATATCAACACTGAAAAAGCTACTCAGATTATTTTTGGAATTCTGCTCTCAGTGGTCGTTGCCTTTTCCATTGGCGCCTTGGTGCAATGGATTTCGCGATTGCTACTATCCTTTAACTTTGAGAAAAAAGCTAACTGGGTTGGCGCATTGTTCGGTGGGATAGCACTCGCAGCAATTACCTACTTTATTCTCATGAAAGGAATAAAAGGAACTGCATATGCAGGCGAAGAATTTGAAATTCTTGGTGGAAGCACTATTAAGGATTTTCTTGAGGATCAATGGGTTTCCATTGCTCTTTCAAATATTGTTGTCTGGTCATTCCTCTCTTATATACTAATGAATTTTGCAAAAATCAATATCTATAAATTAATCATTGGTGTAGGAACATTTGCCTTGGCCTTGGCCTTTGCCGGCAATGATTTGGTTAACTTTATCGGGGTACCCATTGCAGCCTGGCAATCGTATGAAGCGTGGATGGCTTCAGGACTTCCCGCCACAGAATTTAGCATGGAAGTTTTATCTGCCAAAGTACCTACCCCGACCCTTCTTTTATTTTTTGCCGGGATGGTAATGGTACTGACCTTGTGGTTTTCAAGCAAGGCAAAAAGTGTTGTAAAGACATCTATAGACCTGTCAAGTCAAGAGGAAACCAAAGAACGTTTCCAGCCGAATTTCTTATCAAGGGGCTTTGTTCGATTGGCCATCGCCATGTCGGAAATGTCATCATTTATCCTACCAGATTCTTGGCAAGCGAAAATTGAAAAGCAGTTTGAAAAACCAGTGATCTCCCTAGCTAGGAACAAAGTACATGAGTTACCTGCTTTCGATATGGTAAGAGCGGCGGTAAATCTAATGGTGGCAGGCATATTGATTTCCATTGCCACATCATATAAATTACCGTTATCAACTACTTACGTCACATTTATGGTTGCGATGGGGACCTCTTTAGCCGACAGGGCCTGGGGTGCAGAAAGTGCCGTTTATAGAGTAGCTGGAGTATTAAATGTAATTGGAGGCTGGTTCGGTACGGCAGTTATCGCCTTTATTGTTTCAGGCAGTATTTTGGCGCTTATCAGTTTTGGTAAAGGTGCGGCCATTGCAGTTTTGCTCTTTGCGGCCATATTGCTTTTAGCCAGAAACTATATTTCACATAATAAAAAGGCAAAAGAGCTGCGCGCGGAAGATTCCTTAAATAGAGCGGAGAGTAGTTCAATTCAGGGTGTCATACTCGAAAGTGCCAAGAATATTTCCAATGTTTTGAAAAGAACCAATAAAATCTATACCAATTCAATAAACGGCCTTGCTAAACAAGATTTAGACCTTCTTAAAAAGAACAAGAAACAAGGGGAAAAACTTTCTAACGAAATCGACGACCTTCGCGACCATATTTTCTATTTCATAAAAAACCTTGATGAAAATAGCGTAGGAGCCAGTAATTTCTACATCAATGCCCTTGGCTATTTGACCGATATTGCGCAGTCTTTAGAATACATTGGAAAAGTAAGCCATAAACATGTCAATAACAATCATAAAAAATTAAAGTACAATCAGATAAAGGAATTGAAACAAATTGATGAAAAACTTGAGGAAATTATCAACGAAACGCAGGCTGCTTTTGATAATAAATCCTTCGAGCAGATTGGTAAAATATTAAATCAAAAACAAGAATTGTTCGATTTGGTATCGGAAAAAATTCAAACACAGATAGCGAGAACACGTACCGACGAATCCAGCCCAAAGAATACAACACTGTATTTTTCATTGCTGTTGGAGACAAAAGACCTGATGACCGCTACGATGAATCTGTTACAACAGTATCACAACGAACACGATAGTTCAATAATACCGGCAACAATAGAGCTACCTGAAGAAGAATAATTGCTGTTCTTCATAGTATCGAGCACCTTAAACATAGTAAAAACTTTTGCTATGTTTAAGGTGCTTTTTCAGCTAAGTTTGAGGCTCAACCATATTCGCTAATTTTAGTTCGTCTCCATTTTCAAGTAAAGAGTCTTTGCCTCCATATAACAATTCAGCAACTTCAATCAATTCTCTAATGATATCGTTAACATTGTCATTGTCGTTAAAAAGTGAAGACGCCATATCCACCGTAATTAGATTTTCTCTGATGAGCTTGTCAATCGATTTGTTACTTCGATGTATTCCTTCTTTTGCAACATTCTTCAAATTCTGTAATTTATTATAGTATTCGACTTTAAAATCTTGAGTTCTGAATAAGTAAATTGTTCGCAATACCTTTACTACTTTTTTGCGAAAACTATCATATTCTTTAATCATATACTCGTTATCTGAAAACTGATACTTCGAAACATTTCTGCCAATATCCGTTACATCTCTTATAATTTCGACCATCTTGCGATTTGCAATTTTCAATTCAGCAATGCGCTCATTTTGTGCTGTGGTCAGTTTTAAAGTACTCTGGCCGGTAGTTGCGTATTTTATAATTTCACCGTAAATACTTTTTACTTTTTTTGAATACAGCTCACGCACATTCGTTTTAAGATCATCTCTCGATTTTTTGACCACTTTCTTGGGTTTTAAACCTGATGTAATATCCTCTCTATGAATGTTCAACGCATTTGCCACTATTTTAAAAACAGCATTTTCATATAAATACTTTGATTCTTTAACCAATGAAGTTATCAGCGTTTCGGGGTATCTTAAAACTCCTTTTACCAAATACTTTGGTTCATCTATTTCTTTACTAACTTCAGGCTTGACAGGTATTACTCTTTCCACAATTTTGGCAATTGGCTTTATAAACCATACCAAAGCAAAGGTGTTAGAAATATTAAATACAGTATGAAACAGGGACAGTGCAACAGGTATCGCAGCAGCGCTAACATAAGGCGATTCGGAGCCTGTCAACTCTACCATCCACTCAATTAACCTCAAAAAAGGATAGAACAAAATCAACACCCACATAACTCCGATGATATTGAATATCAAATGAGCTCTTGCTGTTCGTTTTGCATGAAAATTAGCGACGATTGCCGCTAAATTTGCCGTAACCGTTGTTCCGATATTTTCACCCAAAACCATGGCTGCGGCCAGCGGAAACGGAATCCATCCGTGAGCTGTCATAATTAGCGTAAGTGCCATTGTAGCACTTGAAGATTGAATGATTATAGTCAAAAGTGTACCAATACCCAAGAATAGTAAAACGGACCAAAAACCTAAATCGGTATACCTTTTTAAGAACTCAAGAATTTCGGGGTTTTGATTGATATCGGGTACCGCATCCTTTAGAAATTGGAGTCCGATAAACAAAACCGCAAACCCAATGATAAACCCTCCCCAATTTTTAAGGTGTTCTTTTTTGGCAAACGTAAAGGCAAAGCCCAGTCCTACCAGGGGGAGCGCAATAGAACTCATACTTACTTTAAAGCCAAGTATGGTAATGAGCCAAGCAGTAATTGTTGTTCCGATATTCGCACCCATGATAACGCTGATGGATTCAACTAAAGTCAACAGCGAAGCGTTTGCAAAACTTACAACCATTAAGGTCGTAGCGGAAGAAGATTGAATTATTGATGTAATAAAAAAGCCTGTAAGAACACCTAAAAACCTGTTTGATGTCATGGTAGCGAGTATTTTCCGCATTTTATTTCCTGCAAGATCCATAAGGGCATCACTCATAACTTTCATTCCAAAAAGGAACAAGCCCAATGCACCGAATAGTTGAAGAATGTCGTAAAATCCGTAACTCAAGTTGGATGTCTTTAATTAGAAGTCAAACATAAATATAACGTAAAATAAATGTAAAACGAACGGTATACCTCTCATTCATCTACTGGGGAAGTTTTTCAGATTACAAAAAAAGAGTGTTTCTTTAAATAGCACCAATTTTCGAAACAGATTAATTCCTAGAAATAAAGTAGGAAAAATCTAAGTACCTTAGACTTGGTAAAACCAACACTATGATAAAGTATAGTATTATAATTCTGTTTACACTTTTACCCACTGTTACAATTGGACAACAGCTTACCGGGGCGCAATTACTAGAAAAAGCGATTAGTTTTCATGACCCAAATAGTGCCTGGCAGTCGTTACATGCACAATTAAACATCAAAATGAACACCCCCGATGGTAAAGAGCGGGTAAGCGAAATCACTATGGATTTACCCAAGGAATACTTCAAAGTAAATTCCACAAAAGATGGTACTGAGATTGAACAAATTGTTTCGAAACAAACATGCGAACTGATTTTAAATGGAAGCACTGACATTTCTGAGGAAGAAATCAAAACCCATCGTCTGACCTGTGAGCGGGCCAAGATGTATAAAGACTACTATACCTACCTCTATGGGCTACCCATGAAATTAAAAGACAAGGGCACAATTATTGACCCTGATGTACAAACCAAAACATTTAAGGGAAAAGAATACCTTGTTTTGAAGGTGACTTATGAGAAAGAAGTTGGTGAAGATATCTGGTATTTTTACTTTGACCCCCAAACATATGCCATGGAAGTATATCAATTTTTCCATGATGAGTCAAAAAATGACGGGGAATACATTTTACTAAGTGGAATTGAGACCGTATCAGGCATAAAAATGCCTAAGACTCGTGCCTGGTATTACAACAAAGATGACAAATATCTAGGTACCGATATTCTCACAAAAGCTTCACCTCTTTAGCCTTCACTAACCTTGCACATTTTACCAGTATTCCCATTTTGTGTGGTTAGAGCAGGCGCCATTCATCGAAAAGTTTATACCTAGTTTTAAAATCTAGCGTTTTAAGGTAGACCCAAATACTTTTAATGATGCGTTTTTTAAAAATTTCCTATATCCTCTTTGCAGGTATCATCTTATTCAGCTCCTGTGCCAAAGACAGTGCGAGTCTAGTCGAGGAAGAGCAAAATACGATTCCCTCTGATCTAACCGCTCGCGAAGCAGCTCAAAAATTATATGTAGATTATTACGTATCCTCAAAAACCGAAACCTCCGATAGCGCTTGGACCGGTGACGAACCATCATGTAATGCAGGAGATGTTCCTCAGAGTACCGTGGATAAGATTTTTATGCGCATTGAGTATTTCAGAAAAGCAGCTGGTCTAAATAATACCATTGCCGAAAACGAAACCAAAAGTGAAAAGGCACAGCAGGCGGCCTTAATGATGAAATCAAATGGCACATTAGATCATTTTCCGCCGGAAAGTTGGAAATGTTACTCTACTTCTGGAAAAGATGGTGCTGGAAACTCCCTTTTGACACAAACCAGAAATGCGGAAGCCGTGGATTCGTATATGCGGGATGCGGGTGCCGCGAACGGTCCGGTCGGACATAGAAGATGGCTCTTGTGGCCAAGATTACAAGAGATTGGTGTTGGCAATACGGATAATACCAACGCCCTTTGGGTGCTTGGCAATGCTGGAACCAAACCGAGCGATGCCCCAGAATTCATTTCGTGGCCCCCAGAAGGGTATATTCCAAAAGAATTCGCCTACCCAAGATGGTCGTTTTCAATTGCGAATGCGGATTTTACCGGCACAAGCATTACTATGAACGATGAGAACAATAATCCGGTGGCTCTATCAGTCGAAACGTTGGACAATGCCTATGGTGACCGAACAATTGTCTGGGTGCCTTCAATAAATATAAACACGCTATCCGAGGACACCACTTTTAAAGTTTCCCTTAAAAACGTAGGCATTGGTGATGAGCTAAAGGACTACGATTATAACGTTACGCTTTTTGATAGCAACGACTAATAGTACCCTTACAATTATAAAGTGCTCGTTAATAAAGTAGTCAATAAATAAAATTAAATCTTGATTTTAGTCCAAGTAAAATTGATATCTTAAAGGTATCCTTATTAGGATTGGACACGAAATCTGATTTTAAAATCTTCATGAGTAAAATTTTCGTTGAAGAGCGAGCTCCTGACCGTTAATTCGAAGGTAATCAACAAAAAATCAATCGCGTAGTTCATTCCTAAAACCAATTCTTTCATTAATTGCTATATTGGTTTTATAATCCTTAAAATGGGCACTGCAACTAGCATAAATCAGCAACCAATCGTAGAGTATGTTTTAGAAACAGCTAAAGTAGTACTTTATCAAAATATTGTAGTAGTCGTAGGTACTGAAGGTACACATGTGACCTACGAAAAAGTGACAAATGTGCTACGGATTGTCAAAGAGATATATGGGACCGATATTCCATTTGTATACATATCCAACAGAATTCACTCATACTCTATTGACCCTTTGGCTTATTATGAGGCCATTAAACTGTTCCCAAATCTTAAGGCTTACGCCATTGTCTCACATAATAAACGAAGTCGCACTTTAGCTGTTTTGGAAAAACTCTTTATGAAAAAGTCGATCAGGGTTTTTGACGAATTGGAAAAAGCGTTTGAATGGGCGGAGCAAATGATTACTAAAAATGGCATAGTATAGAATTGATTTCTTGCCTATAAAAATTATCATTTTTAGGAAACTTGACTTCCCCTAACCGATAAAATTGTAGCGTACAACGAAAAGTTGTTGTCTAAACGATTCAATGAAATTTTTTTAGGATTTATTCGATATATTGCCATCAAACCTCCGAATGGGCACTACAACACCAACAAAACAAACCCCGATTGTTGAGCATAGTCTTGAAGTTGGGCATTTCACCTTCTACCAGAATATAGTGGTGGGGGTTTTTTCAGAAGGAGTACACGCCACATTTGAAAATGCAACTATTCCTATTCAAATAGCTACGCAACTGTATGGTACTGAAGAGCCCATAATATACATATCACATCGAAAGAATTCGTATTCGATGGATCCCGTCGGTTGCAGGGAGGTAGTTGATTTATTTCCAAATTTTAAGGCTTTTGGTATTGTTGCACTCAACAAGCGTAGGCGTATGTTGGCCAATCTTGAAAGATTATTCATAAAAAAGCCCATTAGGGTATTCGATAATTTGGAAGCGGCTTTCATATGGGCGGAAGAATTATTGATGCAGGAGACAAAGCCTTAATGACTATAAACCTTGACCCACCAGTTTTAATGTGACTTCATATAGTTTTTCATTCTCCATTTTTGACTTTAGCCAAGCATAGAAGCTCATCACAAAAATATCTTCTTGTACCGCACCCAGCCATACAAAAGAATTTTCGACTTCATATTTGAAATTGAGTGTAATCACAATATCAGGATTTTCGTAATACGTACTGATTAATTTCACAAAAGTTAAGACTCGTTCTTCCCCCCTATTTTGAAGTAGCTTTGAGAACTTCCGTTTAAATTGTTGCAAACGCAGTAGTACAAGGTCAAGCCTATCCAGTTCAGTAAGTAGCAGTATTTCTATTAGATTCTTTTTAACCACCCATACCCATCCCATTTTTTTCTCGTACCATGTATCGCTATGGCTCAGGTTCTTAATTATTTGGTAGGCTTCAGAAAACATCTCTTGTTGAAAAAGACACATGGCGATGAGCAATTTCACATCAAAAGAATCTCTCTTAAAAGACATAAGCAAGTCAACGGCTTTATTATATTGTCCTGTATAATTGTAATTCAATGCCTTAACTATTGCCAATTTCTCTGAAAAACGATTGGCATATGAATTGTCTTTCCGAAGCTCTAACTCCATTTCCACAACAAATGCCATTGATTCTTCAAACCTCTTATTTCGGAATTGGGTAACCGCCAACAAATTCAGGATACTTAAATGATAAAATCGATGCTTGTCTTTAAGGTTACTTTTTTTATTGATAATAGCGTAAAGCTCAAATATAAAAGGAGAGATGGAATGGAAATCACTCTGCAATTTGGCTGCGGACGCGGTTATTTCCATCAATTGGAACAATGATCTATAGGTCAGCGCATCAGTGACAACAATTCCGAATTCTGAAAACGTATTTTGAATGATATTTTTGACGGATTTCTTTTCATCACTTTTCAATTTCGATTTTATAACCGCATAGGCGCGATTCAAATGGAACTCTTGTTGAAATAACTCCATATTTGTTTCAGAGGTCTCAATAATTTCCTCAAGTATCCAATTCGCATTCAAATGAGCGTATTGAATCTTGGTATGGTAAATTTCATTAAGTATCGAGTATAAACCCAACGGAACTGCCATTCGTTCCGCATTTTCCAAAGTCTTGAAAGCTAGTTTGTACACCTTCTTCTCAAAGAAAATACGACTTGCCAAAAGTAACTTGAGTATTTCCAATTCTTCAGAAGTTTCACCCGCAAAACTTTTACTAGCAACGAAATCTATCAAACTATCTTGTAGTCTTTTGCAAAGTGCATGATACGAATTACGAGCAGGCTTTCCATACAGTCGTATATCCAAATCATCCGTTATTCCGGCATCCAAAAGCTTAAAAAGTTTTTCGTTTTTGGCATCGGTCCTACGGTTCCTTCGTCGTAACTGAAGAAGGAATTCTTGCTTCTGATCTTGATTTAAAGTATTTAAAATGGCAATAATTCCATTCATTAAAACATAAGTTTAAATTCCTTTTTTTACAATGAATATAATCTATACTTAATTAATTTTACTGTTTTAATCGTAAGTTTTTTTGAATATCCGTATTTCCTACATGATTATCCATTTACATCTTTGTCCTTTATTAATCGAAATTTCTAAACAAATTAATTATGGAAAATTCAGTATCTAATGAAAAGAAAGAAATCAAAAAAGTAGAAGAATTTAAAGGAAGGCCAACTCCTGCTTTTGTTTCTGCCTCTTGGATGGCAGTCTTAATCGGAATGGTCTCCTACTGCATTGGACTATGGAATGCGTACATGGAATTAAATGAAAAGGGCTATTACTTCACCATTCTCCTTTTCGGACTCTTCTCGGTAGTTTCTGTACAAAAAAGCGTACGAGACCGACAGGAGGGTATTCAAGTCAGTGATATGTATTACGGTATAAGTTGGTTCACAACAATTGCATCAATTACCCTCTTGGTAATCGGATTATGGAACGCTGATCTTGAGCTCAGCGAGAAAGGCTTTTATGCCATGTCATTTATCTTGAGTCTTTTTGCGGCAATTGCCGTGCAAAAAAACACGCGTGACATTCAATATTTAGACAAGACGGAAGATAATTCATGGTAAGTGAATATCCTCAAGGCAAACCGACGAGGCATTTGAAATTCCGAAAAACGTCCATTAAGTAATTCGTGTAGGAGTATCAAAAGTAGATTAAGTCGCTCCAGAAACACGATTGATATTGTCGGTCAAATGATGTACTTTAAGACTGTCGTATAGCGGTACTTATCAAGTACATCATTTGACCAATTATGAAAATACTTTTCCTTTTAGCTGCCTGTAACTTTATAATAAGCTCGGTGTATGCGCAAACTGAAGTAAACACTGGTTTCAAAGATGTTTCGCAAGACACTTCCCAGACTTCGGTTCCTTTTTATTCAGGACTCCAGGATTACTTTTCTTTCCGTATTCCCACACTTATTAAAACGAACAACTCTTTAATTGCTTTTGCCGAGGGCCGAAAGAATTCTACAAACGATTTTGGGGATATTGATTTGGTTTACCGACGTTCCTTGGATGGAGGTAAAAAATGGTGGGCATTAAAACTATTGTACGACCAGGATACCTTGGCCGTCCAGAATTCGGTGCCCATTTATGTGGCTTCCGAAAATAAAATAGTTTTGCTTTTCAATACAAGTTCACTGAGCGAACATGATGTGCTGAATAAAGATTACGATTCTGAAGACGAGCGAAAGGCCTTTGTCACTTCTTCGATAGATGACGGTGTGACATGGGAAACTCCAAAAGACATAACAAGAGCTGTAAAATTAAGGACTTGGCGCTGGCACTCTTTTGGACCTGTACATGGCATTGAGTTAAAATTTGGAAAATACAAAGGTCGATTAGTCGCACCTGTGGCCATAAGCATAGAAAAAGGGAACAAAGCCTATTGTATGGCCCTAGTATATTCAGATGATAAAGGCGAATCTTGGCATATTGGTGCGGTAGATCAAAATTTAACCGATGCTGTCCAAGCCAATGAAACAACTATCGTAGAATTAGCCGACGGACGAATTTATATAAATACCAGAGATCATCAAGGAGGTTCTATTGAAAAGAATAGGGGAGAAACATATAGCTCAGATGGCGGACTCACATTCTCTGATGCAATCGTGGAATCAGATAAGTTTCCAAGTCCTATCGTACAATCGGCACTTCTCAGGTGGAGTTTGGCAAATGGCGAAGCCAAAAACATGCTATTGTTCTCTACCCCTTCTCACGTAGATAAAAGACTTGATTTAGTGGTAATGGCAAGTTATGATGAGTCGGAAAGTTGGGAACCTTTGTTAAAAATACACAACGGCGCTTCAGCCTATTCGGATATGGTCAAACTTGACAAGGACACCTTGGGTGTAATTTATGAAACCGATGACTATAAAAAAATTCGATTTAAAAGGGTAACCATTGACTGATATGCTGAACTCCCCTATCTATAAAAATTCATCTCATCCAAATAAACCCAAACAGCTTCGGGCAGCATTGGTCTGATGTTCTTTCCTTCTTTATGGAATTTGCGGATAAAGGTCGATGAGATTTCCATAATGGGCGCATTCACTTTGTGGATCTTCGGATGGTTCTCAAAACGATGTTCTGTTTTTCCTTCTGATATTCTTGGATATACATACAAATCGTGGTGCTCTAAAATAGTCTCGTAATTCTTCCATTTATGAAATCCTTTTAAATTATCCTCTCCCATTATCAAACAAAAGTTAAACTCGTTACCGTATTGTTCTTCTAAATGGATTAAAGTGTTCACGGTATAGTTCGGCTGTGGAAGTTCAAATTCGATTTTACTGGGCTTGAGTTTCGGGAAATCTTTCGTCGCTTCAAAAACCATTTGATACCGATGATGATTGTCCAGTAAGGTTTTCTTTGTTTTAAAGGGACTTTGTGGTGTCACCACAAACCATACCTCATCTAAATTTGAGAACTCGACCATATGGTTCGCAATGACCATGTGCCCGATGTGTATCGGGTTGAAGGTGCCGAAATATAGACCTACTTTTTTATTCATTCTTTTTTACACTCCTCCTCCTTCTGGGGCTCGGTGGCAATAAATTCAGCAACCAATTGATGTGCCTCTTTCAATGCAGTATCTAAATCATAGTTCTTTATGATTTTATCAAATTGGGGTGCAGTTGCCAATTCTACCGAAGCTTTTGCGATACGCATATTTATTTTGTCATCGCTTTCGGTACTACGCTTTTTGAGGCGGATTTTCAATTCATCAACGCTAGGAGGTTTCACAAAAACGGCAAGTGTCTTTTTCGGAAATTTTTTCTTGATACGAAGTCCACCGACCACATCGATATCGAAGATTACGTTCTTGCCTTCCGCCCAAAGCCGTTCTACCTCGCTCTTTAAAGTGCCGTAAAAATTATCGCGATACACTTCTTCCCACTCCAAAAAATCATCGTTTTTGATGTGTTTCTTGAATTCAGAAACGGTCATAAAGTAATAATGCTCCTTATTTTTTTCTTTTCCTCTTCGCGGTCTAGAAGTGGCAGATACCGAAAAAGCAAGGTTCAAATCTGGCTGGTCTAATAGATAACGGACTATGGTTGTTTTACCACTGCCAGACGGAGCCGAAAATATGATAAGTTTACCGCCTTTCATTAGAGTACGTTAAGCATTTGTTCTTTGATTTTCTCAAGTTCATCCTTCATTTGCACCACCAATTGTTGCATTGGCGCATAGTTGGCTTTTGAACCAATAGTGTTGATTTCTCTCCCTATTTCCTGTGAAATGAACCCGAGTTTTTTACCATTGGAATCGTCCGATTTCAATGTTTTTGAAAAATAATCCAAATGATTGGCGAGTCGCACTTTCTCCTCGGTGATATCGTACTTTTCTAAATAATAGATTAATTCTTGTTCAAAGCGATTTGCATCAACATCGGCCTTAATATCAGCAACGGCCTTTTCAAGTCGTTCTCTTATGGTCGCCTGACGGTCGGAATCCATTTTAGTTACCTCCTCCAACAAACCTTCAAGAGTTTTTATGCGATCGAGAAAATCTACTTCAAGTACCTTTCCTTCTGCAGAACGAAACTTATGTATTTCACTTAAAGCTTCTTTCAACGCCAATTGGATGGAGGCATATTCTTCTTCATCGATATCCTCGCGTTCGGTCTTCATGGCATCGGGCATTCGCAAAGCCATTTCGAGCAATCGAATGTCATCTCCGTCGGCGATGGAAGCAAACTGCTTCATATACTGTCTTACCGCTTCTTCGTTAACTTGAGCAGAGGTCTCGCCCCCTGTATACTCAACATATAATCCAAAATCAATTTTGCCTCGGGTCAATGAGTTTGCAATAACTTTTCTCAGCTCCAATTCCTTTTCCCGATAAGCCGAGGGCATTCGCGCATTCAAATCCAAATTTTTACTATTGAGCGACTTTAGTTCAACTGTAATTTTTTTAGTCGGAAGCTGTATAACATGCTTCCCAAAACCGGTCATGGATTGAATCATATATTATTTTTTGATTTCGGCAAAGGTAGGGCAATTGTATATGTTTTCAAGTCACAACTCCCTAACCCAAATATTACGGTAACTCACACGACTATCGTCACCATGGTCTTGAAGCATTAAAGGGCCTTTCCCATGCGCTGGATTTTTTGGCCAACCGATGTAAGGCGTAGTTCCTTTTATTTCTGTATGGTCCTGAATGAGCACTCCATTATGTAAAACTGTAACAGTCGCAGATTTAATTTTTGCGCCATCGTCGTTGAACTTGGGCGCATGATAGATAATGTCGTAAACATTCCATTCTCCAGTTGGTACAGAAGCCATTGCCAACGGTGGACCTTGTTTGTAGATAGATCCTACTTGACCGTTTACATAGGTGTTATTATCGTTATTATCCAATACCTGTATTTCATACATACCGTTCAAGAATACTCCACTATTACCGCGATTTTGACCTTCGCGTTGCACGGGCAACGGTGAACGCCACTCGATGTGCAATTGTATGTCACCAAATTCTTGCTTGGTTCGAATATTTCCGGTTTTATCGGCTACGGTCATACTACCGTCTTTATTTAAACGCCATTTTGCTGCTGTACTATCTTGGGTATGTATCCATCCGTTTAATGAACTGCCATCAAAAAGCACAATGGCGTCAGCGGGAATTTTGCCGCCTGTCGCAGGGCCAACAACTGGTACTTTGGGCTCATAATATTCCGTTGCCTCTGGTTCGGTCGGCTCCGGTTTAGTGTACTCTTCATGAACAATAACAGCATCTTTGGGCTCTTCGGTTTTTTCAATCGCAACTTCCTTTACCTCCTCTTTACAGGAGAGGATTATTAGGAAAGAAAGTATTCCCAAGAAGTGGATTTTTTTCATTTTATCTGTTTTAGAGTTCTTTTATCTTAATGTTTCGAAAGGCTACACCGTCGCCATGGTCTTGTACCCCAATTTTACCCGTAGTGTATTTTGCAAAATGTTCCCAATCGGCAAATTTTGATTTGGAAACCATTGCTGACCACTCTGGATCATTCACAGGAAAATTCACAATTTCTACATCGTTTAGCACAACAATGCCAGTATTAGTTTTGTGATTTATTGTAATCTCGCATAAATTCCATTCTCCAATCGGTTTGGTAACATCCTCGGAAGGAGACACCATATCATAAAGAGCACCCGCTTGATGAGATGTGCCATTTTTTCCGTCTGGATGTTTGTCATTATCCAATACTTGAATTTCGGGGCCAGTTTTATAAGGTTGGTCTAATTCTGGAAGTTCTTTTATCGCCCAAAAAATACCGCTGTTACCCGCTTCTGAAATTCGCCACTCCATAGAAAGTACGAAATCTGTATACTCATCATTAGAAATTAAATTATAATTTTCTCCCTTTGGTCTATCTTTTGGAGGATAGAAAACCATGGCTCCTTCTTCAATTTTCCAGTTTTCTGAAACACCCTCTTTTAGATACTCATGCCAACCATCAAAAGTTTTACCATCGAAAATGACTTTCCATTCATCCTGTGGGCTATGCAATTCGGCCTTGGCCATTTCATCTGTGGTTTTCTCCTCAGCTTGTTTGATTTTTTCCTTACAGCCAAACAGGCATAAGAATAAAAGCAGTATTGATAAGTGGTTTTTCATGTGTGTTTATTTTGTTGAGATTAAGTACCTAAAATTTTTCGTAACATGTCTTTGTCCACTTCCGCTCCTGCAAAATCATCAAAAGTCTTCTCGGTCGCTTCAATAATATGGTCTTGAATGAAAATCGCTCCTTCACGAGCCCCTTGTTCAGGGCTCTTAATACAACACTCCCATTCCATTACGGCCCAAACATCGCAACCATATTGAGTCAGTTTAGAAAATATGGTTTTAAAGTCAATTTGTCCATCTCCCAACGATCGGTATCTTCCTGCCCTGTCTCCCCAATCATTATATCCTCCAAAAGCACCTTTTTTACCGGTGGGGTTGAACTCGGAATCCTTCACATGAAAAGACTTTATGAACTCATGGTAATGGTCGATGTATTCGATATAGTCCAACTGTTGTAACACGAAGTGGCTGGGATCGTAGAGAATATTAACCCGTTTGTGATTACCTGTGGCTGCCAAAAAGCGTTCAAAAGTGTCGCCATCGTGCAAATCTTCGCCTGGATGGATCTCGTAACAAACATCAACACCTTCCTCATCAAAATGATTAAGTATCGGCATCCAACGCTTTGCCAGTTCTTCAAAGCCCATTTCTACCAATCCGGCAGGGCGCTGTGGCCAAGGGTGCCAAGTATGCCAAAGTAAAGCTCCTGAAAAAGTCGCGTGTGCGTTTATACCCAATCTTCTACTTGCGGTCGCGGCTTTCTTTACCACATCTACCGCCCATTCAGTGCGAGCCTTCGGATTATTTTTTACACTATCCGGCGCGAAATTATCGAACATTAAATCGTAAGCCGGGTGCACGGCGACCAATTGGCCTTGTAAGTGGGTAGAGAGTTCGGTAATTTCCAATCCGTAAGAATTTACCTTTCCTTTTAACTCATCACAATAGGTTTGACTTTCAGCAGCTTTATCTAAATCAATCAGAAAACTTTCCCATGTTGGAATTTGTATTCCCTTATATCCTAACTCAGATGCCCATTTACACATTCCATCCAAAGAATTGAACGGGGCCTTACTATCTACGAATTGTGCTAAAAAAACTGCTGGTCCTTTTATTGTCCTCATTTTACTGCTTTACAGGGTTATTGAAAATTTCGGTTTTTCACACAATGTTTTAAAATGTGCGATTAGAGTTTTAGGAATTTAACCTTATATTTAGGTTTCGAATGTTCCCGCATTTTCCTTACCGAGTGAAGTCATAAATATAGGGAATACCATTAGAAAACCATAAGAAATCTCAAATGAATCAAGAAGTACAGTACGATGCCATTGTAGTGGGTACGGGCATAAGTGGTGGCTGGGCCGCAAAGGAATTATGTGAGAACGGATTAAAGACTTTAGTCCTCGAACGTGGTCCTATGGTTAAGCATATCGAAGATTATAAGACCATGAACGATGACCCTTGGGATTATGCTTTAAAAGGAGAACTTTCTTTGGAGGATAAGAAAAAACAGCATGTTCAAGCTCGAGTGGGCTGGGCACCAAAAGAAGATGTCAAGCACTTTTTTGTCAACGATTTGGAACACCCCTATGTAGAGACTAAAAGATTCGACTGGATTCGTGGCTACCAAGTAGGTGGACGTTCATTGACCTGGGGAAGACAAAGTTACCGCTGGAGCGATATCGATTTCGAGGCCAATAAAAAGGAAGGTATTAGTATTGATTGGCCTGTTCGTTACAAAGATATTTCACCTTGGTACGATAAAGTTGAATCGTATATTGGGGTGAGTGGTGAAAAATTAAATTCAAAGGTCCTGCCAGATGGAATCTTTCAACCCCCAATGGATCTCAACTGCGTAGAGGAAGAGTTTAAAAAATCCGTAGCGGAGAAGTTCGAAGACGGTAGGCAGATTACCATAGGAAGAACGGCTCATATTACTGATCCAGAAGCAACATTCGAAGGCCGTGGTGTCTGTCAAAATCGAAACAGATGTTGGCGTGGCTGCCCTTTCGGGGGATATTTCAGCAGTAACTCCTCTACTCTTCCTGCAGCGGAACGAACAGGAAATATGACGCTTCGGCCAAATTCAATCGTTCATGAGGTCATTTACGATGACACTTCCAAAAAGGCTACTGGAGTTCGTGTCATTGACACCATAACGATGGAAAAAATGGAATTCAAGGCCAAAGTGATTTTTCTTTGCGCCTCTGCAATGGCCTCCGTGGGTATTCTGATGCAATCAAAATCGGAACGTTTCCCGAACGGTTTGGGTAATGATTCGGATGCTCTAGGAAGAGGAATTATGGACCACCACTACAAACTAGGTGCACGGGCTAAAGTAGACGGATTTTTAGATAAATACTATAAAGGAAGACGGGCGAACGGCTTCTACATTCCCCGTTTTGTAAATTTGGATGAAAAAACAAAACGAGAAGGGTACTTGCGCGGTTTTGGTTATCAAGGTACTGCAAGTCGAAACGACTGGACAGCGGGCGTTGCTGAGATGGGTTACGGTAAAGATTTAAAAGAAACTATATTAAAGCCAGGTCATTGGGAAATCGGTGTAACCGGTTTCGGAGAATTCCTTCCCTACGATGATAATCGGGTAACTTTAAGCACCACCGAAAAAGACAAATGGGGCTTGCCCCAACTGGACTTCGACGTGGAGTTCAAGGAGAACGAGTTGAACATGCGAAAAGATATCAAAAAGGAAATCGTCGCCATGTTTAAAGCGGCAGGTTTTAAAGATGTAGAACCTTATGAAGAATCTACGGGGCCTGGTTTGGGAATTCATGAAATGGGCGGTGCTAGAATGGGGCATAGTCCTAAAACTTCAATCCTTAATAAAAACAACCAAATACATACCGTACCCAATGTCTATGTCACCGACGGTGCGTTTATGACCTCTTCGAATTGCGTAAACCCTTCGTTGACCTATATGGCATTTACCGCACGTGCGGCGAACCATGCAGCGCAACAGTTCAAAGCAGGTAAGTTTTCATAGCTAAAATCCATGGAAAATAGTCAAGATATCGTTTACGATGCCATCGTCGTCGGCACCGGAATTAGTGGGGGCTGGGCGGCCAAAGAACTTTGTGAAAACGGACTCAAAACATTAGTGCTCGAAAGGGGACGCATGGTGGAACACATCAAAGACTATCCCACTATGAACAAGGATGCTTGGGATTTTCCATTGCGAGGCCACCTATCCCGAGAAGAAAAAGAGAAGTACTATACCGAGAAACGAAAGTGGTCACCCAGCGAAGAAAATGCTCATTTTTTTGTCAACAGTATTGATCATCCCTATGCCGAAACAAAACGTTTCGACTGGCTACGGGGTTATCACGTAGGCGGGCGTTCCATCACATGGGGCCGACAATCGTATCGATGGAGCGATATCGATTTTGAGGCCAATAAAAAAGACGGTCATGGTATCGATTGGCCCGTTCGTTATAAAGACATTTCGCCCTGGTACGATAAGGTTGAAAAGTACATTGGTGTGAATGGAGAGAAATTGGGTTTGAAACAACTACCCGATGGGGAATTTTTACCGCCCATGCAATTGAATTGCGTGGAAAAAGACCTCCGTAAATCAATGGAAAGCCAATTTGATGACGGTCGTCTTTTAACCATAGGAAGAAGTGCAAATTTAACGGGAGTAGTTGAAGACCAAGAAGGCAGATCCCTATGCCAGTTTCGAAACAGGTGTAGTCGCGGTTGCCCATTCGGAGGGTATTTCAGTAGTAATTCTTCAACACTACCGGCGGCCGAACGAACTGGAAATATGACGCTTCGACCCAATTCAATTGTATATGAAGTAATCTATGATGCCGCCACCAAAAAAGCTGCCGGTGTCAAAGTCATTGATGCTGAGACCCACGAGAAAATCGAGTTTAGATCCAAAATTGTTTTTTTGTGTGCTTCGGCCATGGCATCCGTTGGTATTTTGCTTCAGTCAAAAAGCAAACGTTTTCCAAATGGTTTGGGTAATGATTCGGGCATGCTCGGCAACGGCATTATGGACCACCATTTTCAAGCAGGTGCCAGTGCGGATGTTACAGGATATTTGGATAAATATTATAAAGGAAGAAGGCCTAACGGATATTATATACCTAGATTCGTCAACCTTGATTCAAAAACGAAGCGCAAAGACTACGTCAGAGGGTTCGGTTACCAAGGCGGAGCCAGTCGGGGCGATTGGTCATTGGCGATTGCAGAAGTACACTATGGTAAGGCTTTAAAGGATGAAATTTTAAAACCCGGCACATGGCGGATAGGAATGACTGGTTTTGGCGAAGTGTTGCCCCATGATGACAATAAAGTTACCTTGAGCAATGACAAAAAAGACAAATGGGGGCTAGCGCTACTCGATTTTGATGTTGAGTACAAGGACAATGAGTGGAACATGCGGAAAGATATGGTCGATGAGGCTATTGCGATTTTCAAAAGAGCTGGCTTTGAAAATGTAAACGGTTATGATACCAGAAACGGACCAGGAAGCGCCATTCATGAAATGGGAGGGGCACGAATGGGCCACAATGCGAAAAACTCAATTGTAAACAGACATAACCAAGTACACGATGTTCCGAATGTTTATGTTACTGATGGTGCCTTTATGAGCTCGTCAAGTTGCGTGAACCCTTCTTTGACTTATATGGCATTTACTGCTCGAGCCGCCAACCACGCGGCAAAGGAGTTTAAAAAAGGTGTATTTTCGTAATATTATGTATTACTGTACGTTTTAAAATTGACAATGTACCCTCGAGCATAGTCGAGAGGTTTTGCAAACCGACTAAACAAGTTTTTTAATGGACAACTCTTCAGCGGAAAATTTATGGGGTGATTACCTTAGAAATCATTTAGAAGATGTCTTTCACGAAGCTCCTAAAACCATCCATTTTTGTGATAATGAGGAAGATGCGAATACTTGTGCCGAATTGGTTAAAGCAGGTATAAAAAGAGCAACTTCACATTCCCTTTTAGGAATGCAATATCGCAAGGAAAAACTCCCTAAGATTGGAGATTATACTGTAGTAACCAACTGGGAGGGTATTGCTCAGTGTATTGTTCGTACCACCAAAGTCCGACTTAAGCCCTTTTTTAGTATTGATCAGGAATATGCCGAAAAGGAAGGCGAAGGAGACAAAAGTATCGAATATTGGAAAAAAACGCACTGGGATTACTACACTCGCGAACTTGAAGAGTTCGAACGTTTACCTAGGGAGAGTATGATTATTGTTTGCGAAGAATTTGAAAAGATTTTTGAGCGGAAGTAAAAGATAAATCTTCATTTCTAGCTTTTCTGCCTACCATCAGTAATCCATATATTTATCAGTAGGGTAAAATTTAATTTGATTGTTCTATGGATATATGAACCTATTAAACTTTAATGGTTGACTGATTTTTCGAGACATGAAAAAACTATTGTTGGTTTCATCCATGATTTTAGCAAGTTCTTGCATTAAACCCGGTTGTTGCAAGATTATTTCTTCTCACTTCGATTTTTATGTGGTTGATAAGGATGGCAATGATCTTTTAGATCCTGAGAGTACAACATCAATTAATCTTCAAGCGGCAAAAGTTTATTATCTACTAAATGAAAAGAAGACTGAAATCTACAGGGGAAATCTTGATGCTCCTAGAATGTATTTGGTATTTCCTCCGGAAGGTGAACAAAACAAGTATAGTATGAGAATATTTTTAAACATTGAGGATTCTGCAAGTATTACAACAACCTATCTTGAATGGAATGAAGCTAGAACCGATATTTTTACAGCGGAGGTCTTAAGGAAGAAAAACAATACAACCGTTGCAAAAGTCTGGTTGAATGACATTTTGGTTTGGGATAGGAGTACTGCCGCCGGCAAACCTTTGTACAAACTAGTTAAATAGTCTTCTAAAGCGATAAAAAAAAACCTCAATGATTCTGTAAACCTTTGGGGCCTTAGTTCGTACTTGGAATAAAATCTAAATTTGATTTAGCAGATAGTTTCTTTCCTCATAATGACTTTTATTTCATCATTTTTACCCAAGTGTTTTTGTTTTTATGCGATTCAACCGTTGCCTCGATAAAGTTCATGCCACGAACTCCATCTTCCATTGTAGGAAATTCACCGTCGTTATATTTTCTCCCTCGAATGGCTTTGGCCGCACCCAAATAAATATTCGCCATAGAATCGAAAATGCCTTCTGGGTGACCTGCAGGAAGTTTAGTTCCGTCCAAAGATAATTTTGAGTTATAAGCGTGGCCTGGTTTATAAACTTGAGTGGGTTCTGTATCGCTCATTTTGTAAAGGAAATTAGGTTTTTCCTGCTCCCATCTAAAAGCACCTTTTGAGCCATAGATTGCAATTGCCAATCCGTTTTCTTCCCCTGTGGCTACTTGGCTTCCTCGAATGACCCCCTTAACATGTTCATCCATTCGGATTAAGACAGTTCCGTCTACATCCATCTTATTGTCCTTGTAGAGGTAATTGAAATCGCATAATAATGATTTCACTTTGAGTCCCGTGGTATATTCGACCATATTAAAAGCATGAACCCCTATATCGCCCATGCAAGAACTAATTCCAGCTTTTTTTGGATCCAAGCGCCAAACGGTATTTCTTTTTTTCTTGTCATGGATAATCGTGTTAATCCAACCTTGATAATACCTAGCATCAATTTTATGTATTTTTCCTATAGCGCCTGCTTTAATCATTTCACGCATCTGACGTACCATTGGGTAACCCGTATACGTATGCGTGAGCGCAAAAACAGTTCCCGCTTTTTTATGGGCTTTCTGAAGAATTTTGGCTTCTGCCAATGTTGTGGTCATCGGCTTTTCACAAATAACATGGAATCCGTTATCAAGCAACTTCTTAGCCATGGGAAAGTGCAAAAAATTAGGAGTCAATACAGAGCAAACTTGAATTCGTTCATTCTCAGGAAGTTTTAGCTCTTCTTCAATCAACGTATCAAAATCCGGATAAATTCTGTTTAAGGGCACATCAATTTCTCTAGCGAACGCCTTGTTCGTCTTAAAATCAGGATTGAAACAGCCACCTACAATTTGATAATTATCATTGATATGCGATGCGACTCTGTGTAAAACTCCAATAAGGGAATCTCCTCCGCCTCCTAATATTCCTAAACGTATTTTCTTTGGCATTTTTGATCGTATTTTAGATTAATCTATTGATTCTTTTTAAGAAATCTCAATATATAAAATTCCTAACTTTTATAGGCTATTTTTTCATTTTTGAACAACACAGCAAATAGCAGTGCAACTACTAGCGCAAAACCTGCCGGGTAAAGCCAAATTGTTTCCCAAGTATGCCCTCCTTCTGATAAAGCAAAGATGTCGGTTATTCTTCCTGCAATGTAAAATCCTATGAGCATTCCGATTCCGTAGGTGGCCAAGGTAATCAATCCTTGTGCGGAGCTTTTATAAGCTTTGCCCGCTTTAATATTCGTGTAAATTTGTCCAGAGACGAAGAAAAAATCATAGCAGATTCCGTGTAAGGCGATTCCTGTCAATAGTAAAACGGAGAGTTCTCCCGCGTTTCCGTAGACAAAGAGAGCGTAACGGAAAGCCCAAGCCGCCATGGCAACTATAATCGTTTTTTTGAACCCGAACCTGTTGAAAAAGAAGGGTAGTAATAACATAAAAATTATTTCCGACCACTGGCCAATGGTCATTTTTCCTGCGGGGTTGTCCACACCGATTTCTCCCAAAAACTGTCCTGCATGCTGATAATAGAAGGCTAACGGAACACAAATCAAAATGGAAGCAATGAAGAAAATTAGAAAATTACGTTCTTTCAATAATGTTAAAGCATCAAGTCCCAATAATTTGGAAATGGTCACTTTTTGGTTTGAATCCGCACTTGGGGGTGTTTTTGGAAGGGTAAAACTAAAAACTCCCAAAATGGCAGAAGAAATGGCCGCCATCAAAAAGGTATTCCGAAGAAAGCCTTCTGAAATACCTTCTTGAGAATCCCAGTTAAGATAACTGATCAATGACCCTGCGGCAATCCAACCCAAGGTCCCAAAAACCCGTACAAAAGAGAACTCCTTGGCTGGATCTTTCATTTGGCGGAACGAAACCGAATTTACCAAAGCCAAAGTAGACATGTACATCACCATATAAACCAGCAAATAAGGGTAAAAGCCAGCAAAATCATCTGCACAGTATAACATCCACATCATGCCAGCACCCAGAAGATGTAAGATGCCTAAAATACGCTCCGCATTGAAATACCGATCAGCAATCAGCCCTATAATGAAAGGTGATAAAATGGCTCCCCAAGATTGAGTAGAATATGCAAAAGCAATTTCTGCACCATCTGAACCAAGCGAATTAGGCAGGTAGATTCCCATGGTAACGAACCATCCACCCCAAATAAAAAACTCTAAGAACATCATCACAGAAAGCTGCGTTCGTATCTTAGAATTCATAGTTTTATTTATGATTTAGCGTTTGTAATTAATATAGTCGAAGGGAATTGGTTCAATAGCATGCTGTCTGAAATTCATCGAGATTTGACCCCGATGATGTGATGAATGATTGATGATATGAAATAAAATATCTTGTAGGTTACTGATAAATAATCTTCCCTCACTATTTTCGTAATCAATCCGCTTTTCAAAATCTTCGGCATTGGTGGTGATTTCAAACGAACTTCTCTGGTTTTCGTAATGTATATCGCCCCAGTCTTTTACTTGGTGAATTTCAAAAACCTTATAGTCGGGTGCTTTATTCAATATTCTAGAATTCCATATGTGGTGGGCATTCAGAATATGACTGAAAAGTTCGATGGCCTTTTCAGGAACATCGTTCATTTCACTGCAAAATTCAATAAGCTGCTTATTGCAATAAAAGTTGTAATCTAATAGTTGGTTAAAAAATACTTTCACGTATTTATAGGGTGTTTTATAGGTTAGGGTCTAAACAATTTCTTTTGCGACTTTCAGCATTAGGTCTCGGGTCGCTTTGATACCCGCTTCTTCATCAAGAACACTTCCTTCGTATTCTACACCGATATAGCCGGTATAGCCAGCATCTTTAACCAATTTTAGCATTTTGTAGTAGTCAATGCCTGTGTCGTTACCCTCCTCGTCAAAATCGTTCGATTTGGCACTAACGGCCTTTGCGTATGGCATTAACTCTGCCACTCCCTTGTATTTGTCATATTCTTCTTTGCAGCTGCGATCTTCATTTCTGGTGATACAAAAATTTCCAAAATCAGGTAAAGTGCCGCAATTGTCCATACTGACTGACTTCATGACCTCTGTATGTAATGCTCCATTTGAAGATAGCCCACCATGATTTTCTACAAGTACATTGATATTCTTAGTCTTAGCATACGTACATAGTTTAGTAAGTCCGTCAATTGCGCTGGCCTTCCATTCTTCTGGATCCATACTACCATTCAAATTTACTCGGATGGCATGACATCCCATCGCCGCAGCTGCATCAACCCACTTCTTATGTTTCTCGACGGTTTCATCGCGTTCAGCTTCATCATTTACGGCCAGATTACCCTGCCTATCGATCATAATTAAGACATTCTCCATGCCATGTTTTTTTGCCTCGGCGTTTGATCTTTCTACAAAATTCGCCATCGCTTCATCAGAAAAATTAGCTGGTTCGAGTTCTTTGTGGTATAGAGCGCTCACGTATTCGAGACCGGTAAAACCCCATTTTTTTGCTTTTTCAGCAAAAGAATACGGATCAACACCATCATTAATTATCATTTTGTGAATAGACCATTGAGCCAAGGAAAGTTTGAAAAACGGTTCCGTAATTCTAGCCATTGCTTCATTAGCCTCATCAGTGGCAGCTTCCTCTTTTTTATTTTCCTTACAAGCATAAACGCCTAATAGTGATAGGGCCAGTCCCGCCTGCGAACTATTTCGAATAAAATTTCTTCTTTTCATGAGCTATGGTTAATGTAGATTTTTGATGTATAGCTTTTTTTATTCCGCCATGTTATGTGTTAGCTATCAAGTCATTAACATTTGTTAACGGAATTTTATGGTTTTCATCAATTAAGAAATCCGCAACAAATTATCACAAAACACTTGTTTTTAGGCAATAAGAATAGTTTTTAAAAGTAGAAAATTAATTTTTAATTTAATAAATTTAGGGACTAAACAATTCAATGCATGAGTAAATTTTATTATAACGAGGAGGCAGATTCTTATGATGCCATAGTTGTCGGAACAGGTATAAGTGGAGGATGGGCAGCCAAAGAATTATGTGAGAATGGATTAAAAACCCTCGTACTCGAACGAGGTAGGATGGTAAAACATCGCGAAGATTACGAAACCGCCAATCTAGACCCTTGGGATTTTCCGAACGGGGGGCAACCCACCCAAGAAATGGTCGCTAAGCAGGAAAAGCAAAATAGGACCGGATACACAACCAATGCAGCGAGCCACATGTGGTTCGTTAATGATTTGGAACATCCGTACAATGAAATAAAACGATTCGACTGGATGCGTGGATATCATGTTGGTGGACGTTCCTTACAATGGGGCCGTCACAGCTATCGTTGGAGTGATATCGATTTCAAGGCGAATTTGAACGACGGTCATGGCGTTGATTGGCCAGTTCGATATAGAGATATTGCGCCTTGGTATGATAAGGTAGAATCATATATTGGGGTTACCGGTGAGAAATTAGGCCTGCCACAACTGCCTGATGGACAATTCGAACCGATGATGGAGTTGAATTGTGTGGAACAACACGTACGGGAAAAAGTAGCTGAGAATTTTGATGGCAGGGTGGTTACAGCCGGCCGTGTGGCCCATATAAATAGTGACAAACAATTTGATGGGGATGGAAGATCCAGATGTCAATTTAGAAATAGGTGTATCAGAGGTTGTCCTTTCGGGGCCTATTTTAGTAGCCTTTCGTCTACCTTACCTGCTGCGGAAGCAACCGGGAATATGACCTTACGACCAGATTCCATCGTTCATGAGGTCATTTACGACCCGGACACGAAAAAAGCTACTGGCGTAAAAGTAATCGACAGGGTAACCAAAGAAAGCCATGAGTTCAAGGCGAAAGTTATTTTCCTTTGTGCTTCAGCGATTGCTTCTACCTCTATTTTAATGCAATCAAAATCAGATCGTTTTCCTAACGGAATGGGTAATGATTCAGATCAATTAGGGCGCAATATCATGGACCATCACCTTGGCGTCGGTGCAGCAGGAAAATTTGACGGTTTTGAGGATAAGTATTACAAAGGAAGAAAGCCAAACGGAATATATCTGCCCAGATTCAGAAACTTAGGTGGTGATACTAACAGAACAGACTACAAGCGTGGTTTCGGATACCAAGGTGGTGCTGGAAGAGGAAATTGGGAAGAATCCATTGCAGAGCTGTCTCATGGGAAAGGGCTTAAAGAGGCGATTCTAAAACCTGGAGGATGGACCTTCGGCATGGGTGGTTTTGGCGAAGTATTACCTTACCAGGATAATCGTTTTACCTTGGATTACGATAAATTGGACCAATGGGGACTACCCACGGTCACATTTGATGCCGAATTCAAAGAAAATGAACTGAACATGCGTAAAGACATGATGCAATCTGCTGTCGACATGCTCACCAAAGCTGGATTACGTGATGTAGAGCCTTTTGACAGAGAAACCGCTTTAGGCCTTGGAATTCATGAAATGGGAACCGCACGTATGGGTCGTAGCAGAAAAACATCGGTAGTTGACGGAAACAATGCGCTACACGACGTACAGAATGTATATATAACTGATGGATCGTTCATGACCTCCGCAAGTTGTGTCAACCCATCTTTAACATATATGGCATTTACGGCCAGAGCGGCCAATCATGCAGCAAAAGAACTTAAAAAAGGAAATATATAATGGATAGAAGAAAAGCACTCAAAAATATGGGGCTCGCTATGGGCTATACGGTAGCGACTCCAACACTTATTGGCCTCATGCAAAGTTGTAAGGGAGAGCCAGTAATGGAATGGACACCTGATTATTTCTCGAAAGAAGAGGGTTCTGTCCTTACCAAATTGGTCGATATCATTTTACCCAAAACGGATACGCCATCGGCATCTGAAGTCCAAGTCAATATTTTCATTGATAAATTCATTAATGAGGTAGCCGACAAAGAGCAACAAGAATTTACAAAAATGTCTATGGACCGTTTTCTTGAAAAGGCGACAAAAGCTGCTGGAAAAGAAAAAGCTGAAGACCTTTCAGTCGAAGAATTAGAAAAAACTTTAGCCAGCACATTAAAAATCACCAAGGAAGATGAGGTGAGAAATATGGAGGCCATAACCACTTATAACGAAGCCATTGCTAAAGGACAAAAAGCGTTGCTCGATGATGAAGTTGCCAGCCATGCTTTTGCTAATAATTTACGTGGCTTGACCATTATGGGTTATAAGACATCTGAATATGTTGGTGAGGAAGTACTTGCTTACCTTCCCGTGCCCGGTGAATATGTTGGCTGCGGTGATCTTCAAGAGTTGACCGGAGGAAAAGCTTGGTCTCTCTAATACCCTGCACATGAAACGAAGAAACTTTATTCAAAAAACAGCCCTGACCAGCGGAGCAATTTCGCTGGGTGGGGCTTTTTCATATGGCGCAACGCCTAGAAATACCATGCCACATCAGTTCAATCTAAAATACGCTCCTCATTTGGGAATGTTCAAACACCACGCTGGCGAGGATCCTATTGATCAGATCAACTTCATGGCAGACCAAGGTTTTACGGCCTTTGAAGACAATGGTATGATGAAGCGCGATGTTGCCCTACAGAACAAAATGGGCGAAACACTTGCCAAACGCGGTATGACGATGGGTGTTTTCGTGGTGGATAAAGGAGGAAATATGGCCAATACATTAGCCGCAGGAAAACAAGAATACATCGACATTTTTTTAGATGGATGCAAAAGAGCGGTTGATGTCGCCAAAAGAGTCAATGCCAAATGGATGACCGTTGTGCCCGGGGGGTTTGAAAGAAACTTACCTATTGGTGTTCAAGATGCGAATGTAATAGAAGCTTTAAAAAGAGGTGCCGAAATTTTCGAACCACATGATTTGGTGATGGTATTGGAACCTCTTTCCGATTCCCCTGATCTGTATCTTCAAAATTCAGATCAAACCTATATGATTTGCAAGGGAGTGGATAGCCCGTCTTGTAAAATACTTTATGATATCTATCATCTACAAAAGACCGAAGGCCACCTCATTCATAACATGGGTCTCACTTGGGATGAGATTGCTTATATTCAAATAGGAGACAACCCTGGCCGAAAAGAGCCCACTACTGGGGAAATCAACTATAAAAATGTTTTCAAATGGATACATAAAAAAGGTTTCGATGGGGTTCTGGGCATGGAACATGGTAATTCCAAAGTAGGAAAGGCTGGTGAGCAAGCTGTAATTGATGCATACAAACAAGAAGATGCTTTTTTATAGTTTCTATTTATAAAACATCGGTGAACGGTAATGGAATAGGTAGTTCATCGGAGTTTTTGACAAAAAAAAACACTTCATCGAAAATTTAGGGCATTTTCGATATACTACACAATACCAATGTAAGATATGGCCTACGAAAGACGTTCTTAGTGAATGACCCCATATCTATATACCATAATCGCCTACTTCGTACTAATGTTCTTAGCGAAGCTAGCATTTACGTTTTTAAGGCCTGAAAGAAAGGCCAATAAATCAGTTCGCCCTCAATGGACCATCAATTTGAACCAAATAAGAGAGAGCGTGATGAGTTATTTGTTTTAATTACGTGTATTTAACATTGTATAATTTTCATTCGTGAAGTCAAAATAAGACCCAAAAGTGTTAATTATCGTTAATTTTATACACTTTATCGACATTTTCTGCCTTTCTTTGCACTAGACGTAATCTTTTTACGTTGATATTACCGTATATACTCTAAGAATTATCGGGGCATGGACAAGTATCTTATCATATTATTCATTTACGTGGCAGCATATGTTTTCTCTATGGCTGTTAAACCTTACGTCGAAAAATAATTATTGTTTTACGTAAGTTCCCTCTAAATATCCTAAATTCCATTGGGGTGTTTTGTTATATTTTATCTTTAAATCAATTTTTCCTAATAAAAAAACCCTGACAAATTGCCAAGGTTTAGTGGTTCATGTTTGTTTAGTTCCTTGAATGCTACGAACCGCACATCAAACAATCATCGTCAGCCTGACCTTCTTTAGCCCGGGCGATCATCTCTTTCATTTCTTGTGGAGTCATTGGCTGTATATCAATCTCAGCTTGTGTAGAAGCCACAGGTGTTGTTTGTACTTGAATAGCACTAGCAACCTCTGCTGAAGGAGGTGGCGTAGCAGCCAATACTTCTGCTTCTGCAGCTACACTAGTGGGTATTTCTTTCTTTTTGGTATTATCCAATGTAAACTTGATTGCATCAACCGCCGCCTTAGTACGTAAATAATACATTCCTGTTTTCAAACCGCTCTTCCAAGCATAAAAGTGCATAGAGGTCAGTTTTGAATAATTGGCATTTTCCATAAAGAGGTTCAATGACTGACTTTGATCAATGAAATATCCTCTTTGACGGCTCATATCAATGATATCTTTCATGCTTAGCTCCCAAACCGTCTTGTACAGTTCCCTAATATCTTTTGGAATGGTTTCGATATGCTGAATAGATCCGTTCGCACGCATCAACTCCTGCTTCATATTCTCGTTCCACAACCCTAGATTGACCAAGTCTTCTAAAAGATGTTTGTTAACGACAATGAACTCCCCAGAAAGTACTCTTCTGGTATATATATTGGAGGTATATGGCTCGAAACATTCGTTATTACCTAAAATTTGGGATGTTGAAGCCGTTGGCATCGGCGCTACCAATAAGGAGTTACGAACGCCGTGTTTCTTGACATCTTTACGCAGTTTTCCCCAATCCCATCTTCCGGATAATTCTTCATCCTTAATGTTCCAGAGATTGTGTTGAAACTCTCCTTCTGAAATTGGAGAACCTTTATAAGAAGAATATGCACCTTCTTCTTTGGCCGCTTCCATAGAAGCGGTTACCGCGGCAAAATACAAGGTTTCAAATATCTCTTGATTGAGTTTTTTGGCTTCGTCACTAGTAAATGGTAAACGCAACATTATGAATGCGTCAGCCAACCCTTGCACTCCAAGACCTATTGGTCTATGGCGCATATTCGAATTTTCTGCTTCTTTTACAGGGTAGTAATTTCTATCGATTACCCTATTCAGGTTTTTAGTTACCCGCTTGGTCACTTTGAACAATTCTTTGTGGTCGAATGCTCCATTTTTTATGAACATTGGTAATGCTATTGACGCCAAGTTACATACGGCAACTTCATCAGGAGAAGTGTATTCCAAGATTTCGGTACAAAGGTTCGAAGAACGTATCGTACCCAAATTTTTCTGGTTACTCTTACGATTGGCGGCATCTTTGTACAACATATATGGTGTACCGGTCTCAATTTGAGATTCCAATATTTTCTCCCAAAGCTCTCGCGCTTTGACAGTTTTACGACCTTTTCCTGCAGCTTCGTAGCCTAGATACAACTTTTCGAATTCCTCACTGTGGCTAGTGAATAGGCCTGGACATTCGTTTGGACACATTAAAGTCCATTCCTCATTGGCCTCAACTCGTTTCATGAATAAATCGGAAATCCACATGGCGTAGAACAAGTCTCTCGCGCGCATTTCTTCTTTACCGTGGTTCTTTTTCAAATCTAGAAAGGCATAGATATCTGCATGCCAAGGTTCCATGTAAATGGCAAAACTTCCTTTGCGTTTTCCACCACCCTGATCAACATAGCGTGCAGTGTCATTGAAAACTTGAAGCATCGGAACGATTCCGTTCGATGTTCCGTTGGTTCCGGCAATATAAGATCCTGTCGCCCGAATGTTATGTATAGATAAACCGATACCTCCTGCTGACTGTGAAATCTTGGCGGTCTGTTTCAATGTATCATAAATACCATCGATACTATCGTCTTTCATAGCCAATAAAAAGCATGAAGACATTTGAGGTTTCGGAGTACCTGAATTAAAAAGTGTTGGTGTAGCGTGGGTGAAATACTTTTTCGACATGAGCTCGTAGGTCTCGATGGCCGAATCTAAATCTTCTAAGTGAATTCCAACAGAAACACGCATCAACATATGCTGTGGACGTTCCGCGATTTTCCCGTTTAATTTTAGGAGATAGGAGCGCTCTAAAGTTTTAAAACCAAAATAATCGTAGCCAAAATCACGATTGTAAATAATGGTCGAATCTAATTTTTCTGCATTTTCTGAGATGACCTTAAAAACCTCATCGGATAATAGAGGTGCTTTTTTACCTGTTCTTGGATTTACATATTCATATAAATCTTTCATGGTTTCAGAAAAAGACTTTTTTGTATTCTTATGTAAGTTTGAAACGGAAATACGTGCCGCCAATTTTGCGTAGTCAGGATGTGTAGTAGTCATCGTTGCTGCAATTTCAGCCGCCAAATTATCCAACTCCGAGGTGGTCACTCCATCATAAAGCCCTTCGATGACCCGCATCGCAACTTTTAAAGGATCTACAAGTCCGTTAAGGCCGTAACACAATTTTCGTACTCGAGCTGTAATCTTGTCGAACATGATCAGCTCTTTTCTTCCGTCTCTTTTTACTACATACATTTGGTTAGATGTTTTTTAAATGGATACTCTGTTTTTATTGGTCAGTCGGTCATCAAGGCTTTAAAAACCTTATTCGACAGTACATTCTATTTTTATTAATGTGGGGGTAAGGCCTAACGACCTTTATTTTATCTAGAAATCGGCGTCAAAGCTGATTTTCTGATCTTCTTCATTATTCATTACACCCGCTTTTTGATATTCGGCTACTCTTTTCTCAAAGAAGTTCGTCTTTCCTTGGAGGGAAATCATATCCATAAAATCAAAGGGATTCGTTGAATTATACACTTTATCGCATTCCAATTCTACCAATAAACGGTCCGTTACGAATTCTAAATACTGCGTCATCAATTTGGAGTTCATTCCAATCAAACTAGCAGGAAGAGATTCTGTAATGAATTCACGCTCTATATCTAGAGCATTTGTGAGTATTTGTGTAATTCGCTCCTTAGGAACTTTGTTAATCAGATGTTTGTTATGAAGATGAACCGCATAATCACAGTGCATCCCTTCGTCTCTTGAAATCAACTCATTTGAAAAAGTCAGACCTGGCATCAACCCTCTTTTCTTTAACCAAAAGATAGAGCAGAAGGCTCCCGAGAAGAAAATTCCTTCTACGGCGGCAAAGGCTATTAAACGTTCTGCAAAACTTGGAGAATCAATCCAATTTAAAGCCCAATCCGCTTTTTTCTTAATCGCCGGGAAATTTTCAATTGCCTTAAAAAGGATGTTTTTTTCTTTTTCGTCTTTCACGTAAGTATCGATCAACAATGAATAAGTTTCTGAATGGATGTTCTCCATCATGATTTGAAAACCATAAAAGAATTTCGCCTCTGCATATTGAACTTCACTAACAAAGTTCTCGGCCAAATTTTCATTAACGATTCCGTCGGAAGCAGCAAAAAATGCTAAAATATGCTTGATGAAATAACGTTCATCGTCGTTTAATTTGTTATTCCAATCATTCAGATCTTCACTAAGGTCGATTTCTTCAGCGGTCCAAAAACAAGCCTCACATTTTTTGTACCATTCCCATAAATCATCATGCTTAATAGGAAAAATTACAAATCGGTCTTCGTTTTCTGCCAAGATAGGCTCTATCGCTGTGGACATATTCTTACAAATTTAAAAAGTTAGTGTAGTGAGCTGAAAATTACCCCTGTGCTGGGCTTACAAAGATGGAAAATAAAGAGGGATTAAAAATGCGTGTTTCAAACATTCCGTTACAAAGTTTTTAACATCGTATGTTGAAATCTAGGTTGGCTACTGATGTACGTTAGCCTTACCGAAGAATTGAATTTTAAATAAAATTTACATTGAAGTTGAACAAAAAAAATAAACCAAAAAGTATGTTTTTAAATATACTTTTTGGTTTGAATATTGATGAACTTTAATTAAAACATCTTCCCTTTAAGGCGCCATGGTATGCTAATTAATCTTGTATCCTTCAAACCAGCTTCCATTCCCGTCCAGTCGGGAATCTTCACCAGCACTATAATTTCTCAATTGCACAAATACCTCTTGTCCGGCAGATAGTCGAAAGATTCCGCTGATTTCCGTCTTCACAGTATCCCCTTCTACATGTGTGCCATCAAGCCAGGAGCCCATAATATTAAACTTTATGGCAAAAAAGGCATTGCTTACAGCATTTGATTGATCTACAACCGCATGTAGAAAATAATATCCCGTCTCAGGAGCTACGAATCTTTTGGTTGTCTCATTGAAGGCGTTGGCGGTATCATACAATTCGTTTTCCCAGATGTCTGCCTCGATTACGGTACCCCTGTTCAAATTTTTAACTGCAAAACCTGCACCTTCAACTTTAAAAACTATAGGACCTGAAGACCCGCTAACACTTCCAACTACCAAATTACCTTCAGAATCTGCAACCACGTTGCGAGTGCCAGTACCTGACAAGTTTGAAGATCTAATATTGCCATTTACATCTAATTTAGATTGTGGCTCGGTTGTCCCAATACCGACATCTCCATTTGCCTCTACTGTTAGTTTGGGAGTTGCGTTGGTAGTAAGGTGCACTTTTCCTAGGGTGTTTCCAGCTCCAGTACCGAAATCCATATCGTTATCTCCTGTCCAGATTCCAGCATAGCCTTTATAACCACCAGAATTTTCAAACCGCATAAAACTTTCACTACTTGAACTTTTCAAATTTAAAGGGACTGTACTATTTGTAGCAACGTCTAGAGCATACCCTGGTGTAATAGTTCCTATGCCCACATTACCTGTATCATAACCTATATTTCCTTCATTTTCTGACCACAGTGAGGATTCAAATCCGCCAGTGCCAATTACCAAATTTCCATCTGCATCGGCCATTACATTACGTTGTCCAGCACCTGCCAGATCGCTTGAACGAATATCTCCTTGAACATCAAGGCTGGCGGCAGGTGTAATTGTACCCACGCCCACGTTGGTTTCAGTGATGGTCAAAACATCATTCGCACCAGCTCCTAGCATCATCCGGTTTGTTCCCCCATCCGTTCGAATTCTAGTATCGCCAGCTCCACCACCGCCGAGTGCAACCCCAACTTTTAAGCGATACGTATCATTTCCAATTCTAAAGTCTCCTTCAGTGGAGTTAGGATTCCAATTGTTTATCCCGGCCACGTCCAATGGTGCCGTTGGGTCCAACGTGCCAATTCCCACTTTTTGGTCAATGATAGTTAAAACATCATCGGTACCTGAACCAAGTAACAATCTATTACTCCCGCCGTGAGATCTAATGCGAGAATTACCAGCACCAGCACCTCCTGTTGAAGTGCTCATTTTTAAACGATGGGTAGCATCGCCAATTCTAAAATCGCCTTCTGTATCTGAAAGATTCCAATTACTTCCATCGGTCTCAATGGATAAACTTGTTTGTGGAGTTGTCGTTCCTATTCCAACTTTGCCGTCTATATAATTGATATCATCTCCTATTTTTGACCATACAGAGCTCCCACTACCCCCACTGGCAAGACTGCTTAAATCAACGGTATTGCCTTCTTCAATTTCTAGAACTTTAGTTGTCTCATTAAAAGTCAAGTTCTGGTTGTCCGATCCCCCAGATGGAATTATGGTTGCCAAATCAATGGTAGAACCATCAGAAATGCTAAGCTCGGTACCAGCTAAGGAAATATCTTGTATTTCATTTGTTGGGTCTGCATCTGCATCGGTACCACCGCTCGGAATGGTTACCGAATTCCCATCTGACAAACTCAACTCGTTCGTGCCAGCATCAAAACTCAACGTCTGAAGCTCGTTAGCCGGATCGGCGTCAGCATCAGCACCTCCAGAAGGAATTGTAATTTCACCTCCATCCGTGAGACTGATTTTGTTCGAAGCCGCATCAAAACTGATTGTTTGTATTTCGTTGGTCGGGTCTGCGTCTGCGTCTGCGCCCACGCTCGGAATAGTTACCGTATTTCCGTCCGACAAACTCAACTCGTTCGTTCCAGAATCGAAGCTTAAAGTCTGTAATTCATTGGAAGGGTCCGCATCGGCATCAACACTGCCTCCTGTTACCAACTCATCAATGGCATCTTGGGTCGTCATTGCTGTTAGACCAGATGTCGAATTGTCATATAGTACTTCATCAGCTGAAGGATCGGTAATATTCCCCGCGCTAATCGCATAAGGCACGGCCATCAGTTCAGTAGTTCCAACTTCGCTTCCGTTCATGGAAACGGTTACGAAGGTTGCCGCGCTTCCCCAAGGTAATGTATTGTAATTCCCTGATGTTGAACTTCCATTACCAATCAATAAGCTGAATACTCCGTTGGTATCAGTTGTAATACTATGGTTTTCTTCATATTCCGCTGGTGCAGTAGCAGTACCAAATTTTAAACTAATAGTAACCGTCATTGCTTCACCAACCATCAACTCATTGCTAGCATTGCGTGCAACTCCTTGGTAGTTTATAAAGTTTTTCTGTGTCTCTTGCGCACTAAGTACTCCGAAGAAGAGGCTGACAATTAGTACAATAATCGAAATGTAATTTTTATTCATGATTTCTAGTTTTATATAGTTCTATTTTTTGATAATCTTAAACAGTTTGGCTTCAGTATTATCCCTAATAAAAAGACGAAGCACATATACACCTTTTGATAGATAGCTCAAATCAATGGTGTGCTCCAATTGGGTGTATTCCACTGTTTGTTTATACACGCGTTGCCCATCGACCCCAAAGACGATAATCCCGAATATTTCATTGTTGTCGGTAAAAATGGTAAGATCACTTTCTACAGGATTAGGGTATACTTTTATACCGTCGAGGTCTTTTTCCGCAGTTATAGGTTCTACCTGCAATGAGCCGGCCCAAAAGCCTTGGTCTATTGAATTCTCGGCTTTCGCCATACCAACAATGGGTTCACCAATAGTATTACAAATGGTAATCTCAGATGTTGACATTTCGCTGCCTGAGGATGCTATAACTATTTTATTAATGGATTGCGCACTTAGAAGTGCCCCGCTAAACGCTAGAATATAGGTAAGTAGTGATTTCATCATTCCTTTTGTTTTCCTTTTATGGAGACACTTCAGGAAAGGTTAACATTGAAAACAATTTTTTATATTTTATCATACGTATTCAAAGAACAAGGCACAAAAAAACCCGAGAATGATCAAAATGAGTTTCTCGGGTAGCTAACACTAGCCATAAAATATGTGGGCCGGGGCACCTTAACAGAATTGGGTTCTGGTATATCGTGTTTTAATTGGAGTGTATATGAAGATATAAAATAACGTTATCCGGCATACGGCTTACATGAACTTCATCTTCGCCAAATCCGGCTTCCCTCGCCAAATGAAGTAACTGCCCCTCTGTACGGTGTACAAGATGCCAATCTCCCAAAATCTCCATATAATTTCTACTCGGATTATGGTCTTCATTATAGTTACCTATGACTATCTCACCCCCTATTCTTTGCCATTCTTTGAATCGTCGCAACAAATTCACAAAGGCTTTATCATTAAGGTAATCGAAAAGTCCTGCTGACCAAATGAAATCAAAGGTCTTGTTGGCCTGGTAACGAAAAATATTTGAGTTTACGTATTCAATTCGGTTTAAATAATCTTTATTCAATTTTTTTGAAAAGTCAATGGCCTCATCATCGATTTCGACACAAGTGGTGAACATGTTCTTCGTAGGCGAAGTTTTATAAAGTTCGGCCAACTCTCTTCCTGAACCACTTACAATATTAAGTACATTTATTTGCCTGGCCGTCCTTGCTTTCGACTGAACCAAGTGTTTAAAATAAGCTTTGCGGTTTCGCACTGCGGTCGGCGCCGCATTTTGTTGTACATATTCATCCCAGATGGCAAACTTTGGATTATCAGAAACATGATGGGTATAAATCTTATCTAAAAAGAGATAATCGCCTGGATAACCATTGGGCTTCATAAAACCCCTTCCGTGTAAGGTGTTTTCTAAAAATTCCTTTCCAAAACCCATACTAATTTTAGAAATAACATCTTTTGAAATTCTGCCTTTTCGATACTCATAGGACGTTATTGCCAAGAGCTCTTCCAGTTGATGAAAATTGTGATGTGCTAATTGTTCATGCTTGATGAATTGTTCTAGAAGTTCTAGCCCTACGCTCTTATTTGTAGTTTTTTTGAGTGCAGTAATCATAGCCGATTATTTTATGGTTTATTGAGGAAGTATTATAGATTTGACAAGTATCATTTTTCCGGTGCTTTGAATACAAAGATGTTTAGGTATCCGAAATCAATAGAACAGGCTTTGTTCAGTTCCTTAAGCCATGTATGAATAAAAAACCCAGATACTAAAATGATTTCCAAACCCACTAAAATCCATGGGTTAATTCCCTTCACCAGTTCCGACAAGGGTTCTGCCATTAACAATGTGGTATTAAATAAAAGTGCTGCGATAAGAATAATTGAGGTTTTCATAATGCTATGTTTAATATATGTTATGTGTAGTATTTCGTTTTTGTTCTAAAAAATTCATGGTATCGCTTGAAATATAAATTCAAGTAATACAGATAGAAGCCGTATAGTTCCACTACTTGAACTTTTATGTTATTTAAGCCCTAAAGGTTAACGTCCGAAAGAATAATCCTTGAACGGCAACAATGCCTTATTGGCGAAATTATAAGAGGGGAAAGGGAAAATTTAGAGAAAAGTTGGTTACAATTCGAAATAAAGGTAATTAACAACATAAACAAACATTCCAAGATTGTAAGGTTGGTTTATATTCTTGTATAAATTGCATTGATAACAAGTTTATTTAGAATATTAATTCATCAAATTATCGAGAACCTCGAAGTCGAGTTCATCTACTAAACTCCATGTTTCTTCGATGTTGTAATCATGGGCCGTAATCATTATCATGAAACGTTGTTTATGAAAGAAGTGGAGGATGGTCATGTTCTTTTCAGTTTCGTAATCCTGTCTCGCCATTCTTCCCTTCACATTGACAGATCGATGTTGTATGGTTTCCACATCAGATTCTGGCTCTGTACCAAATACGTTGATTTTGCTTGCGACCATTCCTCCTTGAGGACCAGCGGCATCGGTGATAGACAACGTAATCATTTTATCGCCCAATCTTTTGTATGAGCCTGTCATCTGTGCTTCTTTAAAAAGGGAAAAAGACCTTGCTCGCTCAAGCGATAGCCCACCCAGTGTTTTAGGAAGCCAAGCCTCAAGATTTGCCTGATCTACAGGTTCAGTATGTATAAGTTTTTCTAACAACTTCTCTTCGGCATTCTTTTTCTCCGCTTTCTGTGTCTTGGCTACCTCTTTTTCAGAATCACTCCCCTTCTTCAAAGCCTCATTGCAAGACCATGTAAGTGTGGTCAAGGCAAAAAAGAGTATTAGTTTTATACAATTTTTCATAATTATTGGTTTTAAGTTATTCGGTCATTTCGACCAGTTCTTTTAAATCGAGTTTTTGTGTCATTTTCCAAGTGTCTTCCACATTAATGGCCGTCGAATTAATGGTAATCAAAAAGCGTTCTTCATAAGCGAACATCAATTGGGTATTGTTTGCTTTCTTCTTATAGATTTGTTGGGCTTTAATACCACCAACGGTCACTGTTTGTTGGTGCTTGTACTCATCTTCGACTTCCATTTCCATATTTCTGAACAGACCATAACTGGCTGTCATCATACTCCCGGTCGGGCCAGCACCATCAATTACCATGACGTTCAATTTCTTGTTACCCTCAGCTGCCTTATAAGTGCCTTCTACGGAGTTCACTTGGTACATGCCAGCTTGACCTACTTTAAATCCTGTTCTTTCCAAATCGCCTAAACTTTCGGGTAACCAGTCTTTCAATTGTTGATTCGTCAAAGGTGTCGCATTTTTTAGTTCATCTATGCGGCCTTCAACTTTTTTTGCCTCTTTTACGAAAATGGTTGCATTTGAAACACCTTCTTTGGTAGCCTCTATCTTTTCCTTGATCTCACCTGCACAAGACAGTAGTACTAATGATCCAATTAAGTAGATGACTTTAGTTGTTTTCAGCATGTCTGAGGTTATAAATATTAACATTCCAAATTAGCTAGAGCCGCTTTGGCCTCATTTAATTCGCTGTCAATTTCTGCATTTCCGTCCGGTGTACAATCTCGATATCTTTCAACGGCATCAATATATTCAGCCCCTGATTCCTTTAATTCTTGGCAATTTTCAGCACTTTGATTTTCAGCATAATTCTCCAGGGCCTTTTGATAAAAACCAAGAGCGATTGAGGCTTCACCGAATCGATCTAAGTCATCACACTCAGTGGCCAAAAGATCGTCAGCTATTTTTTCAATGGAACACGAGACTAGGCATGTTACTACTAAGAGCGCTAGTATTATTTTACTTGTTTTTACAGTTCTCATAATTTCTAGTTTTAAATGTTTTACAATCATTAGTACCCTTGTAAAAAAAAAGTAAACAAGGTCATTCATATTTATTCTTACAAAAAACGCCACAGGGGAATTCTTATGATGGTGCTTTAATCGAGTAGCAATCCAATGCATTGTACTCAAGAATTATCGTATGTCATCATCTTTTGCTTTCCAAAAGAGGCCTTCTATTTTAATAGTTTGCCCCTCGCGATTAACTACCGAACCTTCAACTTCAACCACTATATCGAGTACGTCATCATTGGTGATAATCTTTTGGTGGTACGTCGCTTTTCCTAAAGCATTTACAAAACCGTCAAATTCGTCATCTGAATTTGCTGTTCCAAGCCAAAACTCTGTTTCCAGTTTACCTAGATTACCCGTTTGTTCCAAACGTAATCGCTGACTTCGAAGTTGGTGTGTTCCTTCAATTACATCTGCTGATTTTGTGTCCTCAGGAATATTAAAGCGAAAATCAAAACGTATGCCGTCCGCCCTTGCATTAAAAGACTTATAGTAGTCTCCATTGAGCAATTGTCCATTAAATGACCCAAATACTGTATTTCCATTGACTTTTCATTCTCTGCCATCTGGGTAAGTCAATGTGAAATTTGCGCCTTCTTCTGAATCAATTAAACTAAATGCGGTTGCTTGAAAAGGGCTTTTATCTTGGCTACAATTCGTTAAAAACATAACCGATACTATCATCAATACTATTTTTGCGTTTTTCATTGGATAATTATTTTTTAAGCAAATTGGTTCTTACTTGATTTTAAATTTTCAAGAACTCTACACGACGATTGTTCGCTTTCCCTTCAGGGGTAGAGTTATCGGAAACCGGCACAGTTTCACCCATGCCCTTTACCTGTAGCCTCGAAGCACCCACGCCAGAATTCTTAAGAGCTTCTTTTACGGCAGCTGCACGTTTTTCTGAAAGTTGAAGATTATGGGCTTCCTCACCATCACTATCGGTATGTCCTTCTATAATAAATTTCAAATCAGTATGTTCTTGCATCATTTTGGCAACCTCGTTGATTACTCCCATAGAACTGGGCTTTAAAGTCGCTTTGTTGACATCGAAAAGAATTCCTCTTGTAACGAATTTGCCGTCGGCCATGACGCGGTCATATAGTTTTTTACCTCCTTCGGCAATGCGTATGTTTTTGATTGCCATGGTCTTACCATCAGGATTATGCATGTAAGATCCTATACTTACCAGTTGAGGTTTGAATTTGTAGTTGGGAATGTTCAAGGCCCGGTATTCATCCACAAATACCTTAAGACTTCGCTTGTTAAATGAAATGGCTATATGCTTCCAGCCAGTAGTGTTGCCTGTACCCTCATCATGTGCATCGTATTTTTTGGGATTTCCCTGCACCTTTGTGTGGGTAGTCGCCCCATCTTTAAAAACTTCTATAGGGTAAAATACATCCTTGCCTTCACTGTGATAATTTGATCCCTGCCAAAAACGGATATTATAAGACTGCCAACTAGCATAAACATCTTCAAAATAGGCGTCGAATTCAATAGTAAAAACTTCAGGAAGATAACTTTCAGTCTCCATCAAGGGAGTAATAATACTTCGATTTTCAAAACGGATTATATTCTCATCTCCTTGTTTTGCATTCTCGGCGCTACCATGTGAAAGGTCCCATCTGGAAGGGAATTCCCCGTTTTCCTCGCCGCTTAAATCGTCTTCAAATATGATTTTGTCACCTGGTATAAAATTATATTTAGACCAGGTTTTGGGCATTGTCCTTACGGCTGTTTCTTCAGAGTCTTCCATGTCATTGGGAACATTTGCTTGACTATCATTTTGATTTGCCCCTTTGCTTTTCCTTTTTTTTGAGTCGCGCTTGTTCTTATTATTACCGTTACCAAGAATAGTATCCATGGCCTTTTCGGTTTCTTTGTTGACCTTTTGTTCAGTCTTTCTGATTACAGCGCGCTCGGCAGCCTTCTCTGCGCTTTTGCCCAATTTTTTGAAGAACTGTGCTTGTGTTATTGTTCCTACAAAAAGAAATGCTATTACAATTAAAAGTGTTCTCGTTTTCATAATCTTCAGTTTTAAAATGTTTTACCATCATTAGTACCGTGACACTAAAAATGTAAACACCAAAACAAAAAACCTGATAACAATACTGTTAACAGGTTTTTACTCAAACTAACTCAAAACAATTCTAATACTCCAAGGCAAAATAATCCATAACTTCTACGTAGGTCATCTTGTTAAAATCCATTGCTGATTTTCCTGAAACTTGTGGTGGTATATTCACATAACGAACCTCTTCGAACTCATCAAAAATCCTATTTGAATTATTCGAGGTTTCGGCAAAAAATGTCATTTTATTTGGTGTGATATTCGGAAAGGTCCCAGTGCCTGGGACAATAAAAAATGTATAGTTTTCGATATTACGCGTATGAGGAAATGGGAATATAGCTCCACTAGGACTTTTTCCGTAAACAAGCGTGGCTCCATTTACATTTATACTAGGCACGTCGATTTCAAAGGATGAGGCAAAATTAGGGACTACAGAAAAGGCGGTGTCAAACCAATCGGAAACAATTACGTTAGCATTGCCATCTTGGCCGTCTGCCCCGTCTTGACCATCTTGACCATCAACCCCATCTTGACCAGCTGGGCCTTGGTCACCCTGAGGACCAGGTACGCCCAGTGCCTCTCCATCCTGCCCAGCAGGACCTTCAGGACCTTGAATTCCTTGTTCTCCTTGGGGGCCTTGTGGACCAATTGGACCAATATCCCCTTTTGAACAGGAGAAAAAAGCAATACCTGCCATAACTAATATTACATACCTTAAATTGAACTTTACACTTTTCATAATTTCTAGTTTTAAAATTTTACGCTCATTCGTACCCCATCTTTCAAAAGGTAAACACCAGTGATTAAAAATTTTAACTTTATCTTGTGTTTACCTATCAACCAAAACTGTATTAATGACTGATGAGCAACTTATTTCTCAGTTAAAACAACGCGATAGAAATGCACTCGCAAAGGTTTACTCAGTTTATAAAACGGAGTTTGTTAAGTTCGCCTCGCGATATAATGCGAAAAACGAATTGCTTGAAGATGTATATCAAGAAGCACTTATTGTGTTATACGAAAATGCACAAGTTGGAAAACTTGATGATTTGAAAAGCACAATCAAAACGTATTTGTTTGGAATTGGAAAATTCATGCTCTTCAAACATTTTAGAGATAATAAAAGGGAGGTTCCGACTGAAGAAACCTATCTTTTTGATCACTATGAACAAGCCGTAATTGAAGATGTTTATGAAGATGAAGGATTGAACGAATACCAAACAAAATTGATCAGTAACTTTAATAAGTTGGGAGAGAAATGTAGAGAAATATTAGAACTCTTCTATTTGCAAGGAATGAAGTTGGATGAGATTACCCGTACACAGGGTTATGAAAATAAAGATGTGGCGAAAAGTCAAAAAAGTCGCTGCTTGAAATCTTTAAAGCAATTAATAGGAAAGAATAATGGATAAGGAGACATTGATAAACGGCTATTTTGAAAATTCCCTCAGCCAAAATCAATTGATGGAATTTGAACAACTGTTGAAAACCGACCCTGATTTTGCATCTGAGGTTGATTTTCAAAAAGAACTACAGACTTCGCTCAGAAAAGAAGAACGCCGAGAACTTAAAAGCATGTTCAGTAATCTAAACGAAGAAGAAGTAATATCCGAAACCAAAGTGTTTCAATTACGCCCTTGGCTGGCTGCAGCTTCCATAGCTCTTCTTGTTGGACTTGGCTCATGGTTTTTCTTTTTCAACCCATCCGAATTAAATTCAGATGAACTGTACGCTGCGAATTTTGCACCTTATGATAATGTCGTCCATCCCATTGAGCGGGCTAATGAACTTGAAGACTTGAAAACACAAATGTTTTCAGCTTATGAAGAGCAAGACTATGATTTATGGTTGGCACTTATAGCCCAGTTGACTGCAGAACAAAAGGATGACTATATAGATTTTTACAGTGCCATTGTTTATATGCAATTAGGAAATCATGATAAGTCCATTCCCTTGTTAAAAGGATATATCAATAATAATGGAGAATTGGACGATAGGGCCACATGGTACTTGGCTCTTTCATACCTAAAATTAGGCGAAATCCAAAAGAGTAAGGAAGCACTTAAAGAGCTTATTGAAATGGATTCTTTTAAAAAGAAAGATGCCCAAAAACTATTAAAGGAATTAAACTGATTTTTTCTTCCTCAAGTACCAGATTGATGCTAAAATTGGAAGTAGCAAAAATACCCACCACCATTTCGAAATTGGATTTACAATCGGATCAATATCCCCAGATACCATAAAAGCTGCCCAATAATATGGATGTTTCAAAAGGTCATCGTCCGTAGTTTCCAAATACTTTAGCTTCGCCTTGCGCAATGCTTCCGATTTTGAATTGCCTTTGCTCAATCCTTCGTAAAAGAACTCCATCAATTTGACGGTACTTTTGTCATTGATTTTCCAAAGAGTATTAACTAAAGATTTTGCGCCAGCATAATAGAACCCTTTCGAAAGACTCATCACGCCTTGTCCTTGCTGAAGTTTGCCAATACCCGTTTGGCAGGCACTCAGGGTTACCATGTCAGCGTTCAATGACATATTGTAGAGATCTTTAATATATAGCACATTCTCTTCATTACTACTCTCACTGAAGGCCAAGTAGGAGTAATCTGGAAACTCATCGTTCGCAGAAGCGTGGGTGGCGAGGTGAATTATATTCTGATGAGGCGCGAAACTCATGAAATTCTCCAATGTGGCCGTAGAATCTGAATAAATATTGGTTTCAAAGTAGGATTGAATTTGTTGTACCTCCTCATCATTATTCAATAACTTTCCAAAATCTCTTTCGGCGGTTTTCCGCTCTAAACCGTTAAAGCTTGGCGCAAATGCCAAAACGTTTTGCTTGCTCTCATGTTGTTTTTGTTTCAACTCAAAAAGTGATGCTATTGAATTAGCGTAACTAATATTAGCCGTTTCTAAAAGATAGGCTTCATCCTTAACTAACATATCGAAGGGCAGGTAATGCAATTCCCCATCCGGAATAATTGTAATATTTTCTATTTCAACTCCGTTTAGTGGAATTTTCAATAGCTTTTCATAAAGGGTTTTGCTTAATCGGGAAATCTTCTTTTCAGTTGCATTTACAGAAGGCCTTGAAAGTAGTTTGTAGAAATCTCGTATCATTTGCCTATCTGAATCTGAAAACGGGATTTTTAAAAACTTTTCGATTTCATCATTTACCACTATAGTGTAAAGATATTTGTCCGTTAAGGTGAAGGAAATCAATGTACCATTGTCTTTCAAAATCTTCTGACGAACGGTCTCCAAATCAATGGATGTAATTTGGTACTTCAAACCATGGTACTTCGGATAATTGAGCTTCACCGAGTCTAAGAAACTATAATATTGCTGCTTCACTTTAAAAAGGCTTTCTGAAAAACCATCTTTTGAATCTTTGGAGTCGAATAATTCTTTTTCTAAATAAGTGATTTCAGAACGCAATTGAGCTTCTTTGTCCAATACTTCACGAGGCACGTCACCATATTCATTAGCCTGCGAATTACGAAGTGCTTCAAGCAACATAAAGTCTTTATTCTTTTCAGCTATATTTAGTGCAAGATCAACGTTTTCGGATGAGTCATCATTTTCCGAGACTTCAAAAACCGCATCTAACGTTCGATAAAAAATTGGATAAGCCTTGTCTGCCAAAAACTTTTTATCAATTTTACTATCAAATTCCCTTTTGAGAAAATCAAAAGTTTTAAGTATTACCTCACTGGTTTGTAATACATAAACTTTGTACTCCAACTTTCTAGTTTTTTGATAGGCGAGCGTTGAAAGTTGCACCTTTGCGTCTAACAGGTTTAACAACTGAGTTTTTGAAAATACGGCAGTGGGGTCAGGATTTTCTTGAGTGTTACTTATTTTAACGTTATTTCCCGATACGTTGAAAGCATTTTGAACTGTTTTTAATCCCTCCTCATAATTATCTTGGGTTAGGAATAATCTGGCAATTTTTTCATGTACTTCTGCCAGCTCCAAATTAACAATATTTTTATTCTCTTCATTTAGGACTTGTAAGGCTTTTTGATAGTTGGCTAATGCTTCATCATAATTTCCCAAGTTTGTATAAATATCACCGTACATAACAAAAGCATCTTTTCGAAAAGGATCATTTGCAAGTAAAAATGATTCGCTTTCCTTCAAGGTTCGAAGCGCTTTTTCGAGGCTGTCTTGTTTGATATAACTAGTTGTAATTCTATGAAAAGCATTCACTAAGTTGTTTTTGAACTTTTTGTCTTTTTGAAAGTACTCTTTACTCCATATCAGGTTTTTGATATAAAACAAATTAGCCTCTTCATGTTTGCCCATTCTCGTATATAGCTGGGCTAAAGACTGATTTATACCTGTAACGTATGCATCGGCATTTTTCATTAATGTCACTGAGCTTTTAACGAGCTGAATTCCTCTTTTATAATTGAGTTCCGCAAGTTCATAGTTTCCTAGGTTCATATAGGTGGTACCTAAAGAACTATATATGGTAAACAATGTTTCGTCTTGAAATGCTGTGCGCTGTTCAGGATGAATATCATCCAAATGACTTCGAGCCTCTAAAAATAACTCCTTGGACCTCACATATTCCATAGTTTCAAAATGGTACGAGGCAAGCCAAATCAGATAGGTAATTTTCCAATCTTCAACATCCTGAATTTGATTCGCGATAATTTCTTCAGAAAGAAGGCCCTTAATTTGTTGAAGTGAAGTGCGGAATTTTGGAAGGTCATGATGATAATCAGCGGTGATGGTAATATGATCGAGTATACCTATACTAGAGTCGTAATCATCAATTTCCTTTGCAATGGTCAATGCATTCTCTAGATAATGATAGGCACTATCTCTTTGAACATAAATGAAGTTATAGCCCGTATTAAAATATGCATACATTGATTCTTCCTTATCCTGAACACTTTGTGAAAAGAAAATTATAGGAAGTAGGATTGCGATAATACAGATGGAACTGGTATGTCTCATAGCCAAAAGCCCCCACAATGGAGGCTTTAAAAATTGTTTAACTAATTTATCTTTTCAGAACAACCGATATGCTGTAATTCTGAGTTCTTCTCTAACGTCTAAGTTTGTAACTCTAACTTCGTAAGCACTTTCAGTATCAAATTCTATTTCGGCTTTTAAAAGAGCTCCTTCTCCCCCAGGTACTTCACTCATACCATTCATTCTTCCAACAAGCTGGCCTTTTACATCATAAATTTCGATTTTACCATTGCTTTTCTGCCATTGTTCAGAGGCTAAATAAAGATTATCAAGAGCTGATTTTGGCATAGGGCATGGCTTGAACTCAAGTCCGTCAGGCTCACATCTTGGTGGAGGACCACCTGGACCGATGGGTAATCTTGAAAGAATATCAGCGTTCCAAGTTACATTCTGTTCGATTTGAGACCGTCTCGCCTGAATTTCTTCAAGACGCCCTTGTTGTTCATTATTTCCACCTTCGATTTGTTCAATGATGATCATCATTTCATTTCTAAGTTGATAATCCTCATAGGCTAGGCTCTCTTGGTGAAAATCTAATTCCAAATAGTAGTTTTCAGACTCGTCTTCCGAACCATTATTACCAATTGGATTATAATTAGTACATGAGCTACTAAAAATAAGAAGCCCCATTAAAAGTAAAGAATTCATTGTTTTCATAATTTATAGTTTTTATAAAAGTTAGTATCACAAATTTAAAAAGGTAAACATGTTACTGCGGTTTTGGCAAATAAACAATGTCAGTTATGTATTTGTTCAAAAATTGTATTATCAGAAGCAATTACTGTATAAATAGTTCATTATCTAGTAAAATCGGCTACTATTAAGTCGAGGGAGAAAATTGGTTAACTTTAATCGAAACTAACATATTCATTTACCAAATCGTTGTAAAAAACGGACAAACGGTCTATTGTTTAAACTGATAATACTTACATGAGTCTTTTTGAAAAAATCGATTATGAAATACCAGTAACCTTACGTCCATTTGTGATGGCAGTTGTGCAGGGAGAAACCTCAGCAATTGTACAGACCAGTATGCCGGCACCTCCAACAGGTTTTCCTTTGCTGATATATGTCTATAACGACTACCCTAAACTAAATATCAATGGCAAAAGTTTTGTTCCGACCGATGTACCTTTAAACCTCGCGGGCCAAATTGATATCTCTGGAATACGAATGGAGGTTGATGGCATATTTGGGCAAATAGGATTGGTATTACACCCATTAGCCCCTTACTATTTATTTCATATTCCTGGAAACGAAATACCAAATCAGTGGAAAGGGCTTTTAGAAACCTTACCCGTAAATTCAAAAAAACATTTTGATTCAATTTCTGGCGATCTTACTCCAATTGAAAATATTTCGCACATTCTTGATGCACTTCAAAAGCTGTTAGAACACAGAATTAAACCTATTACGTGGTTAGATTTTTCAGTCTCTGAAATTTTTAGGTGCAAAGGTTCCGTTTTGATAACAGATTTAATCGGTCAGACCAATATGAGCGAACGCCATTTTCGAAGAAAATTCAAGGAAATCGTCGGTATATCTCCTAAATACTTCTGCAAAATCATACAATTAAATTCGGTCTTCAATGTACTAAAGTCAAGCAATGCTGAAAAACTGCGCACCTTGGCATTTGATTATGGATATTACGATCAAGCACACTTCATCAATGATTTCAACAAATTTGTTGGTGAAAGTCCTGTCAAATTTTTGAACGGTGAGTTTGAACAATTGAAATCGTATTTAGGAAGAAATAGAATTCGGTAACTTATTTTTTAGAAATATGTCCATGTATTAAACATACATAAAAAGGGAAAGGGCCGGAAGCATAGTTTCCGGCCCTTTAAAAATTTCTACGTTGGTAATGATACCGCCAAACCGTACGACCTTTCTGAAGGATTATTATCAAAAATCATTACAATCGGTGCTGATTCAGGTAGTTCCCCCGAAACCTATAATCGAGCAAATCACCAAGAGCCAACAAGTTGGTCCGGTGCCCAGCATGTAACAATTCATCAGGTGGGCAGTTACTAGAACAAACACATTTTATTCGAACGCGTTTCCCAAGATCGTACCTAATGGATTGGCAGTTTCATAAAAACCTTATATGCATTTAATTTTTAATTTTTAAAATGAATAGAGCATTAACTACTCTGGATTAAAAAATACGTTTCGATCCTACATTTAAAAAAACAAAGGGGAATTATAGTAAAAATAGACATTTTACGGCCAATTTCCTCAATTTTGAGTTTAAAATTTATCTTCAGGCAAACGACATAAGTACTTATGTTTCAATTAGTCTGCCATTATATTATTGCTTTAGTTTGGTAGTGCTGTAAAATCTCCTTTTACATGAATAGAATCGCCTATCGTATTTTTAAAATATATATCCATAGATCCCTTTACGGCCTCATCATCAAGCTTCGCAATCTTAATTTCTCCAAAATGGGCAAAAAAAGGTAAATCCACTGAATTTTTGCTATTCAGAAAACCAAAAACACCATCTATATGATTAAGAAGGCCATCTTCGTCCTTTGCAACCTGATACGATCCAGGGGCAATTCCCCCTAAACTTTTCTTTCTCGAAATTATGAACTCTACTTCACGTTCAGAAGTTACATTGTCATCTTCAATGTGGATTTTCAAAATGGAAAATTTGATGCCATCATAGGTTGTTTCAGTACCCGTTTTGAACTTTGTCTTATAGTACAAGTCGTGGTCAAAGTTTTCCGAACTACTTGAAATACCACCTTTCAAACCACTCTCAAATTCAGCATTAGACAACAAGAACAACGGCAAGAGTGCCAAGAGACACTTTCTAAAATACTTTTTAAAAATTGATGCCATCGCTTCTTTTCAGTTTATAAGATTATTCAGTTTTACTGGTACTATCTAAATTGTCACTAATTAAACGGGATTCTGTATCCATATAATAATCAGCCTCATTTTCCGAAATCATGACCTCAGTCTCTGTAAGAGCTGCTATTAACAACATCACTACAAAAAAGACAAACATGATAAAGCATTTTTTCATTACCCAAAATATTAGTTCCTAAACTTGATTTCTATATGGTTCTAAATCGAGGGAACTAAAGTGAAAAACGATTTCTGCCTCTAAACTAGGACAAGACCCCTGTCTTATTTAGTCATTTTGTGCAAATGGTGCAATTTCTTGTATAAATTGCAATGTCTTGCCTTATCTATACAATTGATAACAAAAAACATACTTTAACCCGTTTGAAAATGTAAGAAATAACTGCATTTTTGAAGTTAAAAACTATTTACTTGGTGTTTTTAGCAAATTACACTTGAATTTTGCCCATTGGTACATCTTTTTAAAAAAACACGAAACATCGTGCTATTTTTGATTAACTTTCTCTATAAAGAAGATGATTCCTATGATTGAAGCGGTACTGGTCGATGACGAAATAAAAGCTCTCCAAAGCCTGTCTTGGGAGCTAACGAATTTTAGTGAAGAAATTGAGGTCTCGGCTTCCTTCACTGATCCTTTTGAAGCACTTGGCCATTTGGAGACCCATACTCCTGATTGTCTTTTTTTAGATATTGAAATGCCCACAATGGATGGGTTTCAATTCATTCAAAAATTAAAGAACAAGAACTTTCCGGTTGTAATTACTACAGCCTATAATCAATATGCCATTAAAGCTTTAAAAAACGAAGCGATCGATTATCTCTTAAAACCTATAGATACCGATGACTTGAAAGACACTATTGTTAAGATAAAGAAGTTCAATGCTAAAAATTTCACCGCAGAGCGTTTAGAAAAAATATTATTGAATTTCAATTCCAATTCCATTCACAAAAAGATAACCTTTAATACGGACGGAAAACTAGTTTTTCTTGACAGTGATGAGATAATCTATGCAGAGTCGGACGGAAATTATAGTACTATTTACCTTACTGATGGGCATAAAATGGTATTAACCAAAAAATTGAAAGAGGTGAATGAAATACTTCCGCAAGACTCTTTTTTCAGGATTCATAATTCTTATATCATAAATCTGCATAAAATAAAGGAATTTCTTAAAACGGACGGATACGTCATTTTAAAACCAAACCACAAAATACCTGTATCACGACAGAAAAAATCCGATTTTCTGGATATGTTGTAAACTTCTGCATGCCATATCAAACCAAACATAATGCCTTTGGCATGTTCACTCCCCTCATTAAGATAATGAAGTGCTGTCTTTATGTTTTTTCCCTTTTAACAGCACTGCAAGGATTTTCCCAGTCCATCCCGGAAGACTTTAAAAAATCTGTCGATAGTCTTATTAGTAAAGCACCAAGTACCTATGGTGAAATAGATGCTGTCTTCAACCGAAATAGAAGCGATTCAATCTTAATGCGTTATTTCGCGAATAAAACAATCGAGAAGGGCTATCTTGACGGGCAAGCGTACGCCATCAATCAACTCGGAAGAAAATACCGAAACACCTCACAGTATTCGAAAGCATTAGCCCTGCACCAACGCGCTTTGGAAATCGCGGAGGAGGCGGATAATCTTGAATTTAGGGTATATGCACTCAATATGCTAAGTGTAGTTTACCGCCGTACAGATGCCATAAAATCTGCGTTGGATTATAATCAAGAAGCCTTAGAATTGGCGGAAACCGTAGATAATCCAAGTGACGGCATCAAAAGAGGCATCAATGTCTCACTGAACGGTATAGGAAATATATATCAAATTTTGGAGCAGTACGATGTCGCCATAGCACAGTTCAAACGGTCGATGGAACTTGAAAGGCAACTGGGGAACAAATTAGGACTTGCCATCAATAATCAAAACATCGGAGAATGTCTCGAGTCACAAGGAAATCTTGAAGAAGCATTGGAATATTATAGGACCTCCCTATCCTTCAATGAGGAAATAGATAACAACATGGGGCGGATCATCTGCAATAACAGCATCGCCCAAATATTCGTCAAACAGAACAAGATTGATGAGGCACTTGAAATACTAAATCCCACCCTAAAGGCATCAACTGATAACGGAGACCATTTTCTGACTTCATCAGTCTATGTTACCCTTGGTTGGGCATTGATGCAAAAAAAAAGTTACGAAGAGGCAAAAGAAAATTTGCAAAAAGGCCTTGAGCTTGCAAAAAAGTTCAACTTACCTAGTGGAATCTCACAAGCCAATAAATTATTGTCTGAACTGGCTACCCATCAGGGCGATTATAAATCGGCCCTAAATTACTACCAAGAAGCGCAAGAGTTCGAAAAGGAAATATCTAACGACCGCAATTTGCGCTATGTCAATGACATGGTTATGCGTTATGAAACCGAAAAGCGCACCAATGAATTGGAAAAACTGGCAGAAGAAAACGAAAAGGTCAAACAAGAATTGGTTAAAAATCGGACCCGTTTATTAATTAGCGGTATTGTTATCGCGCTGTTGGCCGGCATACTTTATATTTTATACCGACAATACCAGCTTAAGAACGAAAAAAAACTATTGACCTTGGAACAAACCATGTTACGAAGTCAAATGAACCCGCACTTTTTGTTCAATTCTTTGAATTCGATCAAACTCTATATTATCAACAATGAACAGAAAAATGCTGTTCATTATTTGAATAAGTTTTCAAAACTAGTACGTAAAATATTGGAGGCTTCATCTTTAAAAGAGATTCCGTTAGCGGACGAATTAGAGACCGTGGAACTTTACATGAATATTGAGAACATCCGGTTTTCCAATGAGATCAATTTTGAAACCCAGATTGCCGAAGGAATCGATCCGCACAATGTGAAAATTCCATCACTGATACTTCAACCATTTCTTGAAAACGCTTTGTGGCATGGACTTTCTTCAAAAGAAGGTGAAAAAAGCATAGTTCTTGAGGTGACCAAAGGATTTGACGAGGGTTTTATCGATATAGCTATAACAGATAATGGTATCGGAAGGGAAGCTGCAGAAACCATCAAAGAGAGCAAGGTGCTCAAGCGAAAATCCGTAGGCATCGATATTACCAAAGAGCGTTTGACCAACTTCTCACGTGATTATCAGAATTCTTTTGACCTTGAAATTATTGATCTTTTTGATGAAGGGGGCAACGCGGCGGGCACAAAAATCCTTTTACATATCCCTACGCTTTAGAAATCGTCTTGGCCACATCCTCCAATTCAGAATACCATGCTTCTCCAAACTTACGAATCAGCGCTTCTTTCACAAATTTGTAAATAGGCACTTTCAATTCTTCACCTAGTGAACAAGCCGAATCACAGATTTCCCACTTGTGATAGTTTACGGCAGTCAGTTCGGTATATTCCTTAACTCTTACAGGGTACAAGTGGCACGAAACGGGTTTTCTCCATTGGGTTACTCCTTGATTGTAGGCTTCCTCCAAACCGCATTTTGTGACTCCGTTAGCCGAAAAAACAACATAGGCACATTCGCTACCATTGACCAAAGGTGTTTCCCATTCACCATCTTCTCCTTTTACGAAAGCGCCTTGGTCTTCAATTGCTTTGATTCCTTCCGCCCTTAAAAAATGTTTTACATCGGCATATATGTCCACTAAAATCTCCGTTTCCGAATCTTCCAAAGGTGCTCCAGCATCACCATCGATACAACAAGCACCTTTACAAGCATTAAGATTACAGACAAAATCGTTTTCGATGATTTCTTCTGAAACAATGGTCTTACCAATTTGGAACATGGTTTTTCTTTGAAAGATCAAAGATACTTTTTACTTGGGTAATATTTAATCAACTCATAGCAACTTACTCTTTAATAAGCTTAAATTTGCGCAAAATTTGAAATCGTATGGCATTGGATTTGAACTTTAATATTCGTGAAATAGGAACGTCGAGCATGATCCTGTTCGCAGTTATTGATATTATAGGAAGTGTGCCCATTATCATTGGACTCAGAAACAAAGTGGGACATATTCAGTCAGAAAAAGCTTCGATTGTCGCGGCCTGCATTCTAATCGCCTTTTTGTTTGTTGGAGAAGAAATTTTAAAACTCATCGGCATTGATGTCAATTCTTTCGCTGTGGCAGGTGCTTTTATCATATTCTTCATCGCCATAGAAATGATTTTAGGGATTACTCTTTATAAGGACGATGCACCTGAAAGTGCTTCAATTGTTCCTATTGCATTTCCCTTGATTGCCGGAGCTGGAACCCTAACATCTCTTTTGTCTCTACGTGCTGAATACCATGTCGAAAACATCATCGTAGCAATTGTAGTAAACATTATCTTTGTATATCTGGTACTGAAATCATCGAGAAGAATTGAAAAGGTTTTGGGAAAAAACGGTATCAGTATAATTCGGAAAGTTTTTGGTGTTATTCTATTGGCCATTGCCGTAAAACTGTTCGCCACCAACATCAATGCACTGCTTGGTCGTTAACGGCCATTACAAAATAAAAAGTATGAGCAAAACTCTTTCTTTTACCTTAATAGTTTTAGCGGTTGCATTGATCGCTTATAATGTAACCTTGGTAAATTTTCAGAACCCATTGGAAGGCAATAGCGTTATCGCACTTATAGGCATAGTCGCCTCATTATGTGCAATTGTACTTCTTTTGATTTATATCACCTCAAGAAAAATCAAAGATAAGCTAGATGAAGACTAGTTATTAGATTCAATTTCTTCAGCTTCTTCTTGTTTTACAGGAGGATTGTCAAGTTCTAAAACCCGTTGTAACATTTTGTCCTCGCCGCTTTTAATTTTAGCATGAACATTAGGACCGAACAACTGTTCTGCCAATGCTGCTTTTAAGTAGAGTTTGATAGTGTCCTCATAGTCATAAAAACTCATCTTAAATCTCCTGACCATTAAATAATCTATGAACTTTTCAAAAAGTACATCATCAACTTTAAAATTTTTGACAAAATCTTGTTGGGTATAATCGGAGTATCGAGCCCGGTCTTCATCTAAATGTTCGAAAATAAAATAAGAGAGCCATCCGTAGCTGTCCATACTCTCGACAGCTTCCTCTTCATTAGTGCCTATTGGCACAAATTCATCGGGAATGATTCCGCCACCGCCGTAGACAATTTTACCGCCAGGGGTTTTGAATTTTAAGGAATCGGCAACCCTAATACTGTCCACCGATGTTAACTCGCCACTATGATAACGGTCTGTGAATCTTTGGTAATAGTCTTTATGACCATTTTTATAAGTTCTTTGAATACTTCTACCTGTGGGGGTATAATATCTTGAGACAGTCAATCGCACAGCAGAACCATCGCCGAGCTCCATCTCGCGTTGCACCAAGCCTTTGCCAAATGACCTGCGACCAACGATTGTACCAATATCATTGTCTTGTAAAGCGCCAGCTATTATCTCACTTGCGGAAGCAGAGCGTTCATTGATTAAAACGTAAACGGGTTTGTCTTCAAAACTACCCTCGTCAGTAGCGAAAACTTTATTGACTTTACCCTTCTTATTCTTGGTGAACAAAATCAATTTTCCATCATCCAAAAATTCATCGGCCATCTGTTCTGCGATTCCGAGATATCCACCAGGATTATCCCTTAAATCTAACGTCAATTTTCGTGCCCCTTGTCTTTGTAAATCTTTCAATGCAGCTTTGAATTCCTTGAAGGTCGGTTCTGCAAAGCGATTGACCTTAATATATCCCATGTCATCCGTCAACATATAATAAGACTGTACACTTTTTAGCGGAACAATGTCACGTTTGATATTCGCAGTAAACAACTTATCATCTGATTTGCGATATACCTGAAGCTTTACAGATGACCCTTTGGTCCCTTTAAGCCTTTGAACAATCTCGTCATTCGTAATATTCTTTCCGAACAACGTATCATTGTCCGCCATAAGAATACGGTCTCCTGGTTTGATTCCCTTCAAAAAACTAGGGCCTTTTGCAATGGTTCTGATAACTGAAATCGTGTCTTTGTACTTGTAGAAGTTAATTCCTATGCCCACAAAATCACCTTTCATATTCTCGGATACTTGGGTCATCTCATCTTTTGGGATATAGACAGAATGTGGGTCCAGTTTTTCAAGGATATTGTTTACCGTAACGTCTACGATACTATCAGTATTGATTTCATCCACATACTCATAGTCAATGTAATCGATAAGCCGATTCAGTTTGTCTTTTTTGGAATTTGTTGTAAAGAGTTTTTCAGGAGTATCGTTAAAATTCAATTTACCCCCAAGAAATAACCCCAACGCTAAGGCAGCGGCTAAAACTGTAGGCCATAAATAATTGTTTTTTTTCGACATTATCTTTTAGCTATTCTTTTCTTAGGTTATTTCGGGAAGATGCTCTAGGGCAACACCCGCTCTTTCTAAAAACTTTAATCCAGAATCATCTTTATAAGCAATCTGATATACCACACGTTTTATGCCAGATTGATGAATGAGCTTACTGCATTGTTGGCAGGGCGACAGCGTAATATATAGTGTGGCACCTTCACATGATTGTGTTGATGATGCCACCTTGGAAATCGCATTAGCTTCGGCATGAAGCACGTACCATTTTGTGTAACCCTCATCATCTTCGCAAACATTTTCAAAACCCGTTGGGGTGCCATTATAACCATCAGAAATAATCATACGATCTCTTACGATAATTGCGCCAACTTTTTTTCGCTCACAATATGATAATTTACCCCACTCCAATGCCATCCGCAAATAGGCTTTGTCATATTTGGTTTGTTTGGTTTTCTTCATGTATACAAGCACTTGCAAGCATCTAAGATACCTGCTTTCAAAAATTCCTACAACCTTAATGGGTTAAATTTAACATTGCCCTACCAAGGGAACGTCGCAATCAACATCGGTATTGTAATGAGAATAATCAAAATTGAGCCTATGATAACAAATAATGATGGCTTAATTTTTAAAACGGATAAGAATATTGAAGTTATTGCCATTGCAAAGAACACTATGAACACTTGTGATATTTCAATTCCTGTAGCGAAACCTAATAATGGCACTAATTTATTTTCTTCTTCGGCCATCAGCATTTTGAAGTAATTGCTAAAGCCAAAACCATGTATTAGTCCAAAGAACGCAGTTGCAAAAATATGAAGTAAAATACTTTTATTTTCTGTAGATGCTTTGATGAAATTTAAATTGAACAACGCGGTTCCCAGAATCGTTACCGGAATCAAGAATTCGATAAGGCCGGCATCCATCACCAAAATTTCATAGACTGACAAGTACAGTGAAAAACAATGGGCCAAAGTAAATATCGTTGCTAGTAGCAACACTTTTTTCCAGCTCTTGAACGTGAACGGAAGCGCCAATGCTGCCAAGAATAAAATATGGTCATATGCGGCAAAATCCAATACGTGGTTGAGGCCGAGTTTTATGTAGAACCAAAAATCTTGCATTTTTTTAAGTATTCAGTAAGCCGTCACGGTTGACAGCTTTTTTTACTGGATGGTACTATGCAAATTGCAAACCATTATGCCTTGATGGTGACAAAAGGTTGTAGTGAACTTTTCTACTACTACGTCGAAAGTCATATACCACGTTCCTTTTGAATTGTCTCATAGGCTTTTTGAACCTGCTTGAATTTTTCTTCCGCACCCTTTTTGATGGCTTCGTTTTCAGTATTCACCCGATCTGGATGGTATTTTTTGGCCATGGTTCTATAGGCCTTTTTCACCTCGTCATCGGTCGCAGATTTTTGAATTTCCAAAATCTTGTAGGCCGTGTCGGCTGATTTAACGAACATCGCCTTGATACTTTCAAAGTCACGAAAAGCAACTCGCAAATACCCTGCGATTTCCTTTATCTTATTGATTTCTGCATTACTCACATTGCCATCGGCTTGGGCAATTCCGAATAAGAAATGTAGTAACTGCAGCCGAACTTCATAACGCGTACGTTGGTTCAAAAAAGCACAAATGCGTTGCGCCGATATTTCCCTGTTCTTGCTAACGTCGTTGAATGTGCGAAAAATGGCATTTGCTTTCTCTTTTCCATAAGTACTTACAAAATACTGGCGTACGTAGTCCATTTCGGTTTGACTTACAGTACCATCCGCTTTAATCACAATAGAACAAAGTGAAATCAGATTGAGCTCAAAATCCGCTGGAGAGACTTTTTGTCTGGTTAGGTCACCAAGTACGCTTTTCGCATTTCCTCCCTGGTTCATTTGACCATCTACAAAACTGCCTACTAAAAAGCCCAATATCGCCCCTGGGTAACGAAAAAGATAATAACCGATGAGGGCTGCAATCCATTTAATCATGCTTTGCTTTTTGCCAAAGATAAGTCGCTGTAGTCTGATGAACAAAACGAGCATTGGCTTATCATGTAAAGTCAAGAAAATAATACGACAAATTGAGTATCTTTACGGACTGAAATAAAAATTAAAAAATATACTATGTACCCTGCAGAATTAGTAAAACCTATGAGAGATGATTTGGCCAACGCCGGATTTGAAGAATTATATACAGCGGAAGCCGTCGAAAATGCCATCAAACAAGAAGGAACAACCTTGGTTGTCGTTAATTCTGTTTGTGGTTGTGCCGCTGCAAACGCAAGACCCGCCGCTAAGATGAGTTTACTTAACGAAAAAAAACCGGATCATGCGGTGACCGTTTTTGCCGGCGTCGATACCGAAGCTGTTGATGCGGCACGTAATATGATGATTCCTTTTCCGCCATCATCACCGAGTATGGCTTTATTTAAAAACGGGGAATTGGTACACATGATCGAGCGTCATCACATTGAAGGTAGACCGGCTGAGTTGATTGCACAGAATTTGACGGAAGCCTACAACGAGTTCTGCTAGATTTTAGCTTTAAGGTTTAAAAAAGACCTTTGAAAATTGTTCAATAGAAACCGTTCCGTAAGGAGCGGTTTTTTATTTTTGTTCCATGCGAAAATTGTTGGCATACCCTCTAACTGTTCTCTACCTAATCTTTTTTGGGTTGACCCTTTTGATATTCCATCCTATTCAGTGGGTTTGTTTCAATTTCTTCGGGTATAATGCACACCGAGCTAGTGTGGCTTTATTAAATTTATGCCTCATGCGTTGTACACACATTTTAGGAACTACGTATAGGTTCAAAAATCCGCACAACATTCCTACTGACCGGCCCCTAATTATTGTGCCGAATCATCAGAGTATGCATGACATTCCTCCAATCATTTGGTACATGCGTAAGCACCATCCAAAGTTTGTAAGCAAAAAAGAATTGGGCAAAGGAATACCCAGCGTTTCGTACAATTTAAGGCATGGGGGGTCTGTTCTCATAGATAGAAATGACAGGAAGCAAGCAATGGGCGAGATTATTAAACTTGGAAAATATATAGCGGACCATAATAGAAGTGCCGTTATATTTCCCGAAGGTACACGAAGTCGTGATGGGCATTCGAAACCTTTTAAAACTATGGGTTTAAAGCTGTTGATGAAAAATGCACCCTCTGCTTTAATCGTTCCCATCAGTATCGATAATTCATGGAAAATGTTGAAATATGGTAAGTTTCCCAACGGTATTGGCAACCATATCGTCTTTACGGTGCATCCACCCATATCTGTAAATCAAAATTTAGATGGCATTATCGAACAAACAGAAAAAGCGGTAGTTTCAGGACTAACTTCATTTAAGGCATGACCAATACGGAAATTGTAGAAGAGACCATTCAGTTTGTCAAAGAAAAACTTGCCGGTGCAGAAGGGGGGCATGATTGGTTTCATATTCAACGGGTTTTCAACAATACATTATTAATTGCAAAAGATGAAAAGGTTGATGTTCTGACGGTAAGCCTTGGAGCTCTTTTACATGACATTGCGGATGCAAAATTCCACAATGGCGATGAAACCGTTGGGCCAAAATTGGCGAAATCTTTTTTACAATCTTTGAAAGTTAATAAGGCTACCATTGAACATGTAGTGAACATTATTGCAAATATTTCTTTTAAATCCAGTTTAAAAGATGGCTCTGATAAAAAGAAAAAGTTTGCCTCAAAAGAACTTCAAGTAGTACAAGATGCCGATCGTCTTGATGCGATAGGTGCTATTGGTATTGCCAGGGCTTTCAACTATGGTGGCTTTAAGAATCGACAGCTTCACAATCCTGATATTCCCCCGAATCTCAATATGAACAAGGAAGAGTATAAGAAGTCCACTGCACCGACTATCAATCATTTTTATGAGAAACTACTTCTCCTTAAAGACAAAATGAATACTCCATCAGGTAAAAAATTGGCAGAAAGCAGACACCAATATATGCTGGACTATTTAACCCAATTTGACCATGAGTGGAACGGTCTTTTATAAACGTTTATTACGAAAACGTTGTAGTTAATCATCCTCGAAACCCAGTCGATTTTTTCTGTTTTTTACGTATCTTCCTTGCACTTAAATAATTCCAAATGCAAAGAAGAAAATTCATCAAAAAATCGGCGGCGGCCTCCGCTGTATTCTCAATAGTTCCCAGTTTTGTAATGGGCAAAAGCCATGTTCCTCCAAGCGACACCCTTTATGTGGGGGCTTTTGGTGTTGGCGGTCGTGGATCGGGTGTAATACAAGGTATGGACGACACCAAGAAAGTGAAGTTCGCAACCCTTTGTGATGTTGATGATAGAAGGGCAGCAGATACCTACAAGAAATATCCCAAGGCAAAACGATTTAAAGATTTCAGAAAAGTATATGACAAGCATCTCAATGAAATAGATGCCATTATGGTAGCGACTCCCGATCACATGCATGCCTCTATAGCTTTACCGTTCATGCGTGCTAAAAAACACGCCTATGTGGAAAAGCCTTTAACTCACAATATTAATGAAGCTCGATTAATGACCACGGTGGCCAAAGAAAATGGCATTGTTACCCAAATGGGAAATCAAGGCGCTTCGAGTGCGGGAAGCCGAGAAGCCAAAGAATGGATTAATTCTGGGGTAATCGGAAAAATTTATAAAGTAGACTGTTGGACGAATCGCCCTGTTTGGCCACAAGGTGTTCCGGCACCGACAGAGAAACAACCGGTGCCTGAAGGTCTGGATTGGGACTTATGGTTAGGAACGGCCGCGATGCGCGATTACAATGCTGCTTACTTACCCTTTAAATGGAGAGGGTTTTGGGATTTTGGAACAGGTGCGTTAGGTGATATGGGATGCCATATTATGGAAACCCCTTTCGGAGTTCTCGATCTAGGTTATCCTACTGAAGCGGAAGCCAGTTGTACCACGAATTGGGTAGGTGATTTCGTGGAAGCGGATTATAGCTCTTCTTGTCCTGCCTCCTCAATTGTACGTTTAAAATTCAACACTGAAGCCCATGGGGATATTGCTTTGAATTGGTATGATGGTGGACTATTACCGGACCTACCTGATGAATTGAAGGATGGTGAAAAAATTGGTGATGGCGGAGGTGGTTCTATTTTTTATGGCACCAAAGGTATCTTAGTTGCGGATACCTATTCTAGAAACGCCAGGTTATTGCCCAGCTCGAATATGGAGTTGTTCAATGCGCCTAAACCTTATTTGAAAAGAATAGAGGGTGATATTGGCGGACACCAAAATAACTTTGTGGAGGGTTGCTTGAACGGTGTTGAAACTTCTTCCGATTTTCAACGCTCGGGACCTTTAACAGAAGCTGTTTTAATGGGAAATCTGGCTATCAAGGCCTTCCAATACAAAAAATTCAAGCCTGGTAAAAAAGCCGGTGATTGGGATCCGTTCGAATATCCTGGAAGACGTAAAATACTTTGGGATGGTGCAAATATGAAAGTGACCAATTGGGACATGGCCAATGAATGGGTAAAAGGAACCTATCGTAAGGGTTGGGAGCTTTCTTAAAATTCACACATCATCGTAAAAAAATATACCATCTACCTAACGGTATATGGCATATTTCTTTTTGGCCGTTGATGTCATTCTAAAACGCATATCCTGCGAATAGTTGAAATACGTTATTTTGGTTGCTTACCGTTATTTCGTCATTTTTATTGATATCGGTTAATCCCTTATTATATCTTATCCCAAAGAATATATTGTCATTTAACTTATAGGAAGCTCCTATTGCAAATGCCACATCTAGGTTGTTATAATCTTCTTTTTCCGCATTGGTAGAAAGCAAAAAGCCAACTAACGGACCAGCTTCTGCACTGAGCCCCTCAATAATGTAATACTTTGCCAAAATCGGAAGATTTACATAATCTAATTTCAAATTGCTCCCTCCTACAAAATTCCATTTAGTACCCTGCGAAGAATAAAGCAACTCTGGTTGTACAGCCAATTTTTCAGAAATAGGAACTTCCGCAACTCCGCCGAGGTGAAAGCTTATTTTAGAACCAAGACCTCCGAAACCTGTGTAAGTACCTCCTCCTACTGAAGTGATATTGATTCCGCCTTTTACTCCAAAACTGAAGTCTTGAGCGGATACTGAAACAAATAGAAGGCAAAGCAAAAACGTAAATACTGATTGTTTTTTCATAATTGTAATTGTTTGTGTAACGTTATGCCCATTAGTATCGCTAACGCTAAAAAGTAAACATCAGAAGAAAAAATCAATCAAAATAGTCGCATCTGACCATCTTTTTGAATTTCATGTAATTCAGTATTCAATTTGGGAAAATCTGATTCTATAAAATAGAGGCGCTTTGCCAATCGCATCATGTCATGAATTTGGGTGGCTATTTTTCCTTCTCCCCGACTCCTTATTCCAAATCGACTATCGTTTAAAGTGCCGCCGTGGCATTCCTGAATTTGATGCAATACCTTATCCGCGTGATTAGGCATTGTTTTCTTAATCCAGTCTGTGAAAATTTGCCCAATTGCGCCATTTAGACGAACCACGGTGAAGGCAAAAGATTTTGCTCCATTATCGGAAACCGTTTTTGCTAAATTTAATATTTCGTGACTATTGATTCCCGGTATAATAGGTGCTAGCATGGCATTTACAGGAATACCATTTTCAGTTAAAACCCGAATTGTTTCCAACCTTTTCTTAATTGTAGCAGTTCTTGGTTCAAGAATCCGCCTCGTTTTTTCAGAAAGCGAGGTTACCGAAATATTGACCCCTATCAAATTATCTTTTGCCAGTTCTTTCAAAATGTGCAAATCCCTCAAGATGAGTGAATTTTTTGTGATAATACCGACCGGATGTTTGTATTTCAAGAAGATTTCCAAACAGGCCCGCGTTATTTCAAACTGCTTTTCTGCCGGTTGATAGCAATCCGTATTCCCTGATAAAACAATGGTACATGCCTTCCAATACTTGCTTTTCAATTTGGCTTCCAAAAGACGAGGAGCATCTTTTTTGATCAGTATTTTTCGTTCAAAATCCAAGCCAGCACTGTACCCCCAAAATTCATGGGTATTTCTGGCATAACAATAAATACATCCATGCTCACAGCCCTGGTAGGGATTCATTGAATACTGCATCCCCACATCAGGACTTGTCACTTTATTCACAATGGTCTTAGGAAAAATGGGAAGGTATTGGGTTTTATTTCTGTCCGCCTCTTCTCCTTCCAAGTGACAAAATTCCAGAAAATCATCCCTGGTTTCGTAAATATGTTCGAAGAATTTGTTGTGCGAATTTTGTTGGGCTCCGCGACCTTTGATGTAGTCTTTTTGATTCAATTAATGGATTTATTCCAAATTTATGGAATATATCCTATATCGGTATATAATGACTGTTAATTATTTAGACGGACTACTGTTCTGAGCCCCTACTTTAACCCGAATCAATTGTTTTTTACTGCCCCTTTTGGCATAAAACAAAAGATTGTCGGAAGATTTATCAACGAACGGCCGAGATACCATGATGGGCAATCTGACCTCTTTATCATCAATTAGTTTTTTGTACGAAAGACCTCCTTCTGCATCGATTTTGATAACAAAAACATTGGGGTTTCTGCTGTACCCTTGTTTAAAAAGAATACGATCTGTTCCTATTTTTTGTGGATTTTCACCGGAATTGATAAAGAAATACATGTCGCTTCCTTGACCGTAAGCACTATAGCTTGCATAGGCAGCATCGCCTTGTGTTACTTCAGCCTTATTTATATTTCGCGCCCAATCCATATCTCCTGAAGCATTCAACTTGGCAACTACTATGTCATTATAATGATAGCGGTCGATCATTCTTCGGGTATCACCATCAAAACTTTCTCCTTCTGTAACAAAATACTCCTCGGCACTAAAAACAATATCCTTTTTCGGTGTAATATGAATATCCTTAAAAATCAGGTTTTTAACAGTAGCATCAACCTCACGACCAAATTTGTCATCCATAAACTGTTTTGAAAAGGGGTTATATTTTTTGGATTGAATGGACAACGTATGCGGGTTCATTTCGAAATAGGCCAATCCGTTGTAGCGATTATCCTTTCTATCGGCATAAAAACCTACACTCACCAACTTGTTATCTAATAAAATTGGTTTTAACGATTCAGGATACTTGCCATCTTCAACGAACTCTTGTGAAGTGTGCCCGCTATTGGTAATTTTCAGTAGTTCATATTGATACTTTCTTTCTTTGGCGGTAAAACGTCTTTTTTTGAAAAAAGCCTTTCCCATAAAATATAGGGTCTTCAAATCTTTTGAAGTCGCGATATTCTCAAAAGCGTAGTTTTTCTCCTTAATCTGATCGCTAAAATCATATTTCAGATGTTGGGTCAAATCAGTGCCGAAGAGAAAAATTTTGTATTTCTCACTTTTACCTTCACGATGGTGCACCGTTATCGCAAATGCAGATTTATCATCATTGAAATGGGTCGCTGTGGAGAAACCGTTTCCAAATTTTCGATTGTATTTACTAACGGCAAGCGGATTCATTACTTCTTTTGAAGGAACAGAAAGCAGAACACGCTCTGAAAAATTGAAATCATCGATTGGACTCTGATGTGCCTTATATAGATAAGCCTCCTTATCATAATCATAAACCAATTCTAACAGATACAATTGTCCGTTTTTAACAAACCCATCAACCATATGGGTGCCGGCATATTTGTAATTGTAGTCCGATTTCAAAGTCATATCGGTATCGTAAATCTCAATGAAATGCCCCTTAGGTCTCAGTGGAAAACCTCCATAATAAGTCCGCACCAAAACAGTTTCTCCAGAGGATGCCTTGTCGATTGATAAAACGGTTGAAAATTTATACCTATCGGAATTATTTTCGCCCAAACTATAGTTTACAGGTATATCCTGAGCTTTGAGCAATGGCAGTACAGCCAATACTAGCAGTAGCGCAAGTGATTTTCTAGTTTTCATCTGTTTGTTTTTTCTTGGTTTTATCCGACAGATGTAATTCGCCATTAAGTATCTCGATACATTTCAAGACCTTTTTTGGCTCATTTCATAAGTAGGAATTTGGGGTAGGCTATTCTCCGGGAAAGTCGGCCTTCCGCTTTTCTAAAAACGCGTTTGTACCTTCTTTGAAATCCGCAGTGCCAAAACAGGCGCCAAAGGCCTCGATTTCGGCAGCATACCCATTACTATCATGTTTAAAACCAGCATTTACCGCTTTTATTGCATGACCTATAGCAACAGAAGAATTTTTCGAAATCTTATCCGCTAGTTTTTCGCAGAAAGGCAAAAGCTCTTCTTGCGAAATCACGTGGTTTATAAGGCCATAATCCAAAGCACGTTCTACATCTATCATACCAGCGGTCATTATGAGTTCAAGAGCCCTACCCTTACCAATTAATTGGGGTAATCTTTGTGTGCCACCGTAACCGGGAATGACACCTAACGATACTTCTGGAAGTCCCATTCTCGCATTATGGCTCGCTACTCTAAAATGACAAGCCATGGCCAGCTCCAATCCTCCACCTAATGCGAAACCGTTAACTGCAGCAATCACAGGTTTTGAAAGGTTCTCGATCAAATTGAACAAAAGTTCTTGTCCTTCAGCCGCTAATTTACCTCCCTCTTCCACAGAAAAATTAGCGAATTCAGAAATATCGGCACCTGCTACAAAAGCTTTTTCGCCACTGCCTGTAAGTAGTATCACCTTGACTTCTTTGTCTTTTTCCAAAAAAGAGAACGCTTGATGAAGCTCTTGAATGGTTTCCTTATTCAAGGCATTGAGCTTGTTTGGTCGGTTTATAATGACCGTAGCGATAGGTTTCTTTTCTTCAACTAAAATATTATTGTAACTCATAATTTCGTATTTATATTGACCATGTTCCAGTACTGACAGGGACAACTTGGCCGCCTACTTTTACTATATATTCATTTTCCAAAAGTTCTCCATCCAAATATAAAATTGATTTGCGCCCCATTTCATAACCCTGCTCGACAATGACCGATTGGGATGGTTTATCAACTTTCAATAGATAGGCCAAAAGACAACCGTTTGCACTTCCGGTCGCAGCATCTTCCCAAATGCTATTGCCTTCTAATACGAACATTCGTGCATGATATTGATGTTGTGCGCTTACTGTTTCTTTGGTCACAAAAAACAAAGAGGTCGTTAGCCCCGTAGGGCTATTTTCTTTATGGAGATTCGCAGCGCGTAGAAATTGCTCCACTTTCTCATTATTGAGCTTTATGTTTTGAATGGTATTTAAATCCTTTAGAAATATAATTAAATACGGAAGCCCAGTATTTACCACTGTGATAGGCATGTCCAAATCCAAATCATTCAAAAGTAAATCTAGTGTTTGGGATACCAGTTGAGGGTCAAATGTCGCTCCAAATTCAGGTTGTGCTTGTTGCATCGTAAATCTACTTCCCTCTAGATTTCCTGGTTCACTTATCTGAACTGGAATGTCTCCTTTTTTCAATTTTAACGTTACTTCTTTCAAAGGGGCGTCAAGTAGTTCTTTGGCAATGATATAGGCAGTACCCAAAGTAGGATGACCCGCAAAGGGCACCTCATATTCCGTTGTAAAAATACGTACTCCAAAACTTCCATCACTTTCAATCGACCTTATAAATGTACTTTCGGCAAAATTGATTTCTCTGGTTATTTCCAACATCTCGCTTGAAGAAAGACGCTGTTCCAAATCTAAAAATACCGCAAGTTGGTTCCCTGAGTATTTTTTAGGAGCAAAGACATCCACAATATAAAATTCAATTTCAGGCATTAAAGATTTCGTTTATCTAACATCTATTTTTGGGGAAATCTTACACTTAAGAACACATCTTGGCTACGCCACCCTCTCAAGAGGGAGTAATCTCCTTGGGAAAACTCACTGTAAACACAGTGCCCTTACCCGGTTGCGAGGTAAAACTTATTGTCCCCTTATAGGTTTCCACAATGTTTTTGACCATACCCAAACCGAGACCCATTCCACTGGACTTGGTCGTAAATTTAGGTTCAAAGATTTTGTCCTTGAATTCGTCCGCTATACCAATGCCATTATCCGCAACAGCGATTTTTACGACCTCTCCTTCAGAAGCCACTGTCACTAAAATACGAGGCGCTTCTACTTCAGGAACCGCCTGTATTGCATTTTTTACCAAATTGGTAACCACACGTATCAATTGTGTACGGTCCAACTTTGCGATTATTACTTCTTCATCAGCAATAAAGTGTATGTACTTTTCTGTAAAAATATCCAATGCAAGTTTTACGATCTTGACCACGTTCAAGGTTTCATTTTGCTGCGCCGGCATCTCGGCAAAGTTTGAGAAAGCACCAGCAATATTACTCATGGTATCGATTTGCTGGATTAAGGTTTTGGAATACTCGGCTACCTTCTTTTGAATATCAGGGTCCTTCGGGTCGAACTTACGCTCAAAACTCTGAACGCTCAAACGCATGGGTGTCAACGGATTTTTAATTTCGTGGGCCACTTGTTTTGCCATTTCACGCCATGCCTGTTCGCGCTCGCTACGGGCCAATTTTGCCGCACTGGCTCCTAATTCATCGATCATGGCATTGTAAGAATCGACCAGTTTGCTTATCTCTACGCTTGGGTTTTTGATGAATATTTTCTCATTGTGTTTGGTCAGATCGGTCTTGTGCATCATATCCGAAACGGTTTGAAGCGATCGTGTGATGTATTTTGAGATGAAATAGGCCAGACCAATGGCCGACAACAACATAAAAAAGTATACCCAACCCAGACGAATGAAGAATTCGCGCAATTCATAATCATTAAAAGAAGGGTCTTCGAAATAAGGTAGGTTCAAAATACCAATGGGTTTGAACTTGGTATCGTTGATATAGGTGTAAGAAGCTTTGTATTTATCACCGGCAGCGGTATTCTCTTCCACATATCTGCGGTTTAAACTGGCTTCCAAATTATTGAGCACCTCAGCATCCAAACAATTAGAAATAGAGTCCATTTCGAATTTGGGCCTTGAGCTTCTAATCAATCCCCCGTCAAGGTCATAAATATTGAAATACACGTTTTGCACATCGGCAATCTCATAAATCTCATCTTTAAAAATCATTGAAAGATTCTCCGTAGTTTGCGGATAGGTTGTCTTCTTTAGAACGTAGTTGATACTCTGTTTTATCTGTTCTTCTTTTCGCTCCAAGCGGATGTCGTGATAATCATCGAGTTGTTCACGGTACTGATAAATCGTAACTCCAGAAATCAATACCGAAGCAATAACCACCAAAAGAATCATGGTAGTAAAGATGCGGGAGCGAAGTGATAGTTTTCTGAGCAAATTTATGGTGTTTGGAATCAAAGGTAGCAAATATCACACCACGTTTTCAAACACAAATTCAAATGACAAATACAAATTCAAAAAAGCAAAATCTCATATTGAATTTGATTTGCTAGGCTTCCGGATTTTTTTCGCGAATTCGTTTGTAGAGTCGAATACCAAGCATCAGAAGAATGCCCAAAACCAGAATGCCTACCACCCCGAATACCCAGTTGATAGCACTTTTGAGAACTACTAAAAACACCACTGCAAACAGCACTAACGTTGCTATCTCGTTCCAAATGCGCATGTAGCGGGAAGTATATCTCACCTCATCATTCTGTAGCTGTTTGAAAATCAAATGATTTCGCCCGTGATAGAAGAACAGCAGCACTACAAAGGCGAGCTTCACGTGCATCCAAGGTTGTTGTAACCAACTGGGCATCAATACTAGTAACCAAACGGCAAAAATGGTACAAAGAACAGCGGAAGGCCAGGTGATGATATACCAGAGCCTTTTGGTCATTAGCTTCAATTGCTTTGTCAATATTTCCTTTTCAGGGGATGGTTTTTCAGAAGCTTCAATAAGGTAAATAAAAAGTCTAGGAATATAAAACAACCCCGCAAACCATGTCACCACAAAAATGAGGTGTAGGGCTTTTATGTAGTTGTAGTATTCCATTGTTGGCTGTTGGCTGTTGGCTGTTGGCTGTTGGCTGTTGGCAAATTTAGCTTATTTCTAAAGAATTTAAACCTGGGGTCCTCCCCTGCTAAGGGGAGGTGGCGACAGCCGGAGGGGTTAGAGCTAGGAACTTGAATGGTTTTTGAAATTTCTAGGCTACTTCACCAATAACCCCTCCGCCCTGCGGGCACCTCCCCTTGGCAGGGGAGGACCTATACCTAATGCCTTTTAAGGAAGTTTACAACCGTATCGCCCCAATACCAACATCCCATAATTTTTTATTGAAATCTGGGATTGAAGTTTTCATGAAGGCATCGGCCTTACTTTTGAGAGTACTCCACTGCGCATCAAGTTCGGCCTTGCGGTCTTTCGAGGGCTGGTTTACCCTTGGAATTGAACTATTGGTAGCATCAATCAAAAAAAGATATTCTGCAGAGAATTTATTGGGGAAGTTCTCTACGTCATCATAGGCTTGGGACTTCCGTTGAATCATGTCTTTATCCCATGCATCGAGGTCATCTACTAATTTTTGTCCTTCTGCTTTTACCGTTTCGTCTTTTACATCTTTCAGTACTTCTTTCAATTGCTGTTGTGCTTTATATAAACTATTGACGGTATTGTGCATCTCGGTCAATTTCGCCTCGGCATCCGTTAGGAATGTATGGTATTCTGCATACTGCTCAGGTGTAGTACTGAATGTTGGCACAGCTTTGATATTACCCTCGGTGGATACCGCCTTGCTTCCAGATTTCAAGCGAACTGTATAGGTTCCAGGAGGTACGCGATGGCCGCTGAAACGCGATTCGATATAGGTATTCGGAACTCCGGGTAAAATACCAGTCCGCATATCCCATACGAAACGATTTAGTCCTTCTTTTTTGGATAGCGTCGGTGCGGGTCGTGGTCCACCACCGTTATGGGGCTTGTAGTTTTTGTCTTTCTCCGAGGAAAAGTTGCGCACTACAGCTCCGCTGGCATCCATAATATCCATGGTAAGCGGAATGGAATCGGCTACTTTAGGCAGTTCATAATAGACCACCATACCATTTGCGGGATTGACTCCTGAAAGCGTATTCATTCCATCGAAATTGTCTGTTTTTCCATTCATGGGACTATACCAAGTGCCGTTCATGGCATCTTTGGGTTTGTACAGTTTCATTTGATAATTGTGACCATCATGTGAATTTGTTGTTTTGCCCATTTCAAACTGTGACAGTAGAGTCAAATCATCCAAAATCCAAAAGGCTCTTCCTGAAGTGGCTACAATCAAATCGCCTTGATGGATTTTAATATCCGTAATTGGAGTTTTTGGCAAATTCAGTTGAAAAGGCTTCCAGCTTTTTCCACCGTTCCAAGAGAGGTATAAGCCTTTTTCGGTTCCGGCATAGAGCAAGTCTTTACGGACTGGGTCTTCGCGAACGACACGTGTAAACGCTCCGTATGGAATGCCCGCATTGATGCTGGTCCATGTTTTTCCATAGTCCGTGCTCTTGTAAATGGCTGGCGTATGGTCGTTGAATTTGTACTTGGTTGTAGCAACATAAACCGTTGCCTTATCATGTGGAGAAACCTCGATGGCATTCACTAAAGATTCTCCCAAGTTCTTCGGAGTGATGTTCTGCCAGCTTTCTCCGTTGTCTTTGGTGATATGTACATATCCGTCGTCACTTCCTGTGTAGAAAACACCTGCTTCGTGTGGCGATTCCAATACATAGGCCAAGGTTCCGTAGTTTTCTGCGCCTACTGCTTCATTGGTATACGGACCTCCTCCTTTGCCTTGTTTGGCATCGATATCACGCGTCAAATCGGGGGACATTTCTTCCCAAGTCACACCCATATCACGCGTTCGTAAAAGCAGTTGCGCACCATGGTAAAAGGTATTCGGTTCATGCTGCGATTTTAAGGTGGGAGCATTCCAGTTGTAGAGATATTTCATGTTTCTGGCCTCACGACCCAAATACTGAATGGGCGCTGCCATAACATTGGTGGAGGCTTTTGATTCCATGTCCAAGACTTCAATCGTACCCAAATAACTTCCGCCCATCACATACCTCGGATTATCAGGGTCGAAGGCCAAGAAGGCACTTTCCCCACCCGCAGATGGACTAAAATCAGACATCGTAATACCTCCTCTCCCCACCGACATACTGGCTATCATCGCTGAGGAATAATCTTGTTGTCCGGCGTAGATATTATAGGGGAACAAATTATCCGTATTGATGCGATAAAATTGTCCCGTGGGCATATTCACTTGCGAAGAAAAGGTTTTCCCGAAATCAAAGGTAACCGCTGCTCCTCCGTCGTTGGCAATGACAAAATTCAAGGAGTTCTTCGGGTTGATCCATAGGTCATGGAAATCGCCGTGCGTGCCTGTAATGCGTTCCCAGTTTTTACCGCCGTCTAAAGAACGAAGGGCCGGGGCGCTTAAGACATACACAATATCCTCATCTTGAGGGTCCGTAAATACTTCGATATAATACCAAGCACGTTGCACCAATCGATTATCACCGCTTGCCATGGACCAACTTTTTCCTGCATCATTGGAGACGAAGAGTCCGCCTTTGTCTTGATTGCTATCGCTTTCAATCAACGCATAGACCTTATTTGAATTCGCGGGACTCACAGATATCGCCATCTTCCCTTTTTCTTCCGGAAGGCCTTCGGTTAGCTCCGTCCAAGTTTCACCGGCATCGGTTGATTTGTAGAGTCCGCTACCTTCGCCGCCACTGATGACCTTATTTGGTTTGCGTTGGTGTTCCCACATCGCGGCGTACATGATTTCAGGATAATTGGCATCCATAGAAAGTTCTACGGCACCGGTCAATTCGTTGACGAAAAGGGTATTCTTCCAAGTCTTTCCGCCATCGGTGGATTTGTAAACCCCTCGCTCTTTATTCGGGCCATACAATTGCCCCTGCGCCGCCACGTAAACAATATCCGGATTGGTCGGATGAATGATGATCCTAGAAATATGCTGGGTCTCTTTGAGTCCCATGTGCTTCCAGGTTTTTCCAGCATCGGTGGATTTGTAGACCCCATCTCCGTAAGAAGTCATCACACCACGAGGCGCATGTTCGCCCATTCCCACATAAACGATATTAGTATTGAAGGTCGAAACCGCAACCGCTCCTACAGAGCCCATTTCGAAGTAGCCATCCGAGATATTATTCCAACGTTGGCCTGCGTCTTCGGTTTTCCAAAGTCCACCTCCGGTGGTGCCCATGTAGTAGGTCATCGGGTCGCCTACGACTCCTGATGCTGATACCGAGCGCCCGCCCCGAAAGGGGCCGATATTTCGGAATTTTAAGGGTTTGAAGTAGTCTTCTGCCGTTTGGGCGAAGGTTATGGTTGTGGTTAGGAGGGCTAGTAGTAGTACTTGGAGATTGATGTTGTTTTTCATTTTGGGTTTTATATTATTTAATACAATGTTTTTTTCTAGGTCCTCCCCTGCCAAGGGGAGGTGGCGACAGCCGGAGGGGTTGGGGCTAGGAACTTGAATGGTTAAACTTTCTAAATCACTTCATTAAAACTCCTTCGCTTTTTCCGAGGCCTCAAATTTTTAATTATAATTCGTTTTTAAATTGAGCTTTCTACTAAGCTTCACCAAACCCCTCTATGTCTTCCTCTCGTTCGTGCCTCACTCGTCGGAGACAAGGCGGGCACCTCCCCTTGGCAGGGGAGGACTCTTTTATTCATTTTTTTGTTTAAATTCTGCTCTTATGGCTTCTAAAACCATGTCTAATTGTTCGAAGACTAAATAGTTTTCGAAACGTAAAACTTTTAAACCTAAGCTTTCAAGATATTCGGTTCGCTTTCTGTCATATTCTTCGTTGACAAAATTGTCATGTACTTGTCCGTCTAGTTCTACTATTAATTTCTCTTTGGAACTATAAAAATCTACAATATAATTTCCTATGCTGTGTTGTCTTCTGAACTTTCTTCCTTCTAGTTGGTTTTTTTGAAGCGCTTTCCATAATTGGGATTCTGCCTTTGTTGGATTTTTCCGTAACTCCTTTCTAAACTCTTTTAAATATTTATGATTGTTTAGTTTTTCGGGCATTGTTTAATCTTTAGGGTCCTCCCCTGCAAAGGGGAGGTGGCGACAGCCGGAGGGGTTTGGGCTAGGAACTTGAATGGTTCGGCTTTCTAGATAGCTTCTTTAAAACTCCTTTGCTTTTCCTTATATCTCTTAAATTTTAAACAAGTTTTGTTCTTAAATTGAACTTCCTGAGTTACTTCACCAAACCCCTCCGCCCAGTTTACGTTTAACTTTTTGGATACTTCACCAGGACCCCTCCGCCCTGCGGGCACCTCCCCTTGAAATAAGGGGAGGACCTATACCTCTTTTGTTTCGTTCAGCTTATTTCCAACATCGAGCAACAAACACCTATCAATTCTTAACCATCAACCATCAACTACTCCTCCTCTACAAACAAATAATTCAATTTCAACTCATTAAACGCCGCATTGAACTCCTTCATTTCAGAATCTACCATGGCGTCAAATGCCTTTAGCTGGGTTTCGATTTTGCCGGTTAGTTCTTTTTGAACGGCTACGTCTTGGTCGGTGGGTGGGAAGTCGCCTATGCCTACCAAACGATTCAAGTGTGCCAATTTGTTCGTCAAACGGATGGGGAAGTTCAAGGGGTCTTGATTACTTTGGTTTTGCGTCTGGTAGAGGGCTTTTTCGATTTCTCCGAAACTTTCTTTCATGGTTTTGGCTTTTTCTACCAACTCCTTCGTCGCATCATTATCCTTATACTGTTCTGTGAAGGCATCCAATTGTTTGTTGACGCCTCTGATTTTCTTGATGGAACCGTGCGCTTTGTTTATTGTCGCGTTTATGGCTGAAATAAAGTCGTGTTGCTTTTGCATATCGGCTACGGAAACCTCTGCTCTTGGGTCGGGGATGATATTGAAATCCTGACTTTGGCTATCGCCGTTTACATTCAGATGGACTTTATAACTTCCCGGTACTGCTTTTGGTCCGTTGAAGCCGGCTGCCCAGAAAATCATTCCTTTTAGGGTTTCCGCTTTTTCACCGCGCGTATTCCAGACATGGGTATTGCCTCCATTTTTGACTTTGAGCTTTTTGTCTTTATCCTTAGCTGAATTACTGAAGGATGCTAAAGTATCTCCGGCCATGGTCGTATAGGTTAGTGCAACACTATCTTTTTCTGCAAGGTTTTTCAAATAGAAATGCGATACCACTCCATTTGGATGATTCATACCTTCTGTCTTTGAAGGTTCTGAACTGGCACGACCTCCCGTACGGTAACTGTCTTTGGGTTTGTACAAAATGGACGACATGCTTTTCTTGCCAGCATCCAATTGATGGAGGACGGTCAGGTCATCTAGAATCCATAAGCTTCTTCCTTGGGTGGCTACGATTAGGTTGTTGTCTTTTATCGCCAAATCCGTTATCGGAACTATTGGAAGGTTCATTTGAAACGGACTCCAATTCGCGCCATCATCGAAGGAAATGTACATTCCGGTTTCGGTACCTGCGTAGAGTAAGCCTTTTCTTTTCGGGTCTTCACGGAGGACTCTTGTAAAATGCTCTTGATTTATACCGTTCGTTATTTTCGTCCAAGACTTCCCGTAGTCGGTGGTTTTGTAGAGGTAGGGTCTAAAGTCTCCTAGCTTGTATCGCGTTCCGGCAACGTAGCAGGTTCCCTCATCAAAAGCGGAAGGTTCAATACTGTTTATCATATTCCATTCGGGCATTCCCGCAGGGGTAACATTATCCCAATTGGCACCTCCATCCTGGGACACATGAATCAATCCGTCATCACTTCCTACCCATAATAAGCCTTCTTTTAACGGACTCTCATTCGCTGCGAAAATGGTACAGTAGTATTCCACTCCCGTGTTATCCTGCGTAATCGGTCCGCCACTGGAAACCAATTTTGTGGGGTCATTCCGTGTTAAATCCTCCGAAAGGATATCCCAACTTTGCCCTTCGTTCGTACTCATATGCACATGTTGCGAAAAGGTGTATAATTTCTTCGGGTCGTGCTTCGAGAACATGATAGGGAAATTCCATTGAAAACGATATTTCATTCCCTTTGCACCATATCCCATCGGGTTATCAGGCCAGACATTGACACCTCTAACGGTTCCTGTTTTGTGATTTACCCGCGTCAGGAATCCACCGTAAGAACCTCCGTAGACAATATCATTATCCAAAGGGTCGACTGCGATATGGGCGGACTCACCACCTGCGGTTTCCTCCCAATCGTCTTCGCTAATACTACTTCCGTCGCTACGGTGCTTTACGCGCAAGGTCGAATTATCTTGCTGCGCCACATAAATACGATACGGATGCGAATTATCTGTCGTCACCCGATAATACTGCGCCGTGGGTTGGTTGTAATAGGTGCTCCAAGTCTCGCCGGCATCATAGGTAATCTGGGCGCCACCATCATCACCGATAATCATACGCTTCGCATCTTCAGGAGCAATCCACAAATCGTGGTGATCGCCATGGGGCGCGTTGAAGGTATTAAAGGTCTTTCCGCCATCTTTCGAACGGTGGTAGCGCACGTTCATCACATAGACCGTATTTTCATCTTCGGTATCGGCATACAAACGGGTATAGTACCAGGCACGTTGGCGCAGTTTCCGCTCGCTGTTGACCTGTGTCCATTTCTTGCCGCCATCTTCAGAACGGTACAAGCCGCCTTTTTTCTTGTTTTCGACCAAGGCCCAAACACGCTCCGAATTTTTCGGGGAAACCGTGACGCCGATAATACCCAAGGTATCTTGTGGGAAGCCTTCGTGCTTTGAAATCTCCGTCCAGGTTTCACCGCTATCAGTACTCTTCCATAAGGCAGAACCATCACCACCACTACTCAAACTATAGGGCGTACGTTGCGCGCGCCATGAAGAGGCATATAAAATACGGGGGTTGTTAGGGTCAAAGGTAAGGTCGACAAAACCCGATTGGTCATTGACGAATAATTTCTTGCTCCAGGTCTTTCCGCCATCGGTACTTTTATAGATACCGCGGTCTTGGGTAGGCTTGTAAATATTACCGAGTACGGCCGCATATACAATATCGGCATTGGTAGGGTGAATACGGATTCGCGGTACATGGCGACTATTATTGAGTCCTGCGGAGGTCCATGTTTTGCCTCCGTTTTCGGTTTTCCAAATGCCGTAGCCCGAGGATACATTACCCCGAAGGGTTTTTTCACCTCCGCCTACATAAATGACATTCTTATCACTTTTCGCGACTTCTACCGCGCCGATACTACCGCCAAAATAGCCATCGGAAATATTCTCCCAGGTACGGCCACCATCTAGGGTTTTCCAGACACCACCGCCTGTAGCACCCATATAAAAGAGATTGGGTTCTCCGGGTACGCCGGTTACGGCAGCAGAGCGCCCACCGCGATGCGGACCGATAGAACGGTACTCCATACTGGAATAGAGTTCTTCAGCAAAGGCTGTTTTTACGGGAGTTGTTTTTTTTCTTCTTTGGGAATTTGCCGTTAGTGGAATACACAATAACGCCAAGGCCAATAGGCCTAATTGGGCGTAGAATTTTTTCATTTTCAAGTGGATTAATTAGTCAGTTTAAATGTAGTGAACATAGAGGTATTAAAAAAATGAGGATTAATATGATTTTTAGGGGAAATAGTTGGCAAGGACGGACTCCATCAAAGGCAATTCAATGAAAATACCCCAATCTTTCGATTAAGGTATTTATTAAAACTATTTCCAGAATATCAACTTTCGAAACCAATCCTTTTTCGTAGAATCAGATACTTTAACTGAATCATTGCTGTCTTCAAATTTGTTTAAGCTTTCTGGAACTTTATTTAGATAATATCTATCTCTTTCATAGCTTTCAATATTTCTAACTTTTCTAATCTTATCATCACTCCAAGTTTGGGCCCATTCAATTTGACCATTGGTAATCCAATAATGTGACTTACAATCAAAACTCCAATTTCCAACTGATGGATTAAGAGTTACTGTCTCCCCATTATATATCATTTTCCAACCTGTCGGTGACAGTGGAGTGTTAACCTCACTGCCACAACCACAGGCACAGTTATGAATTACTGTTCCATAATCTAACGATATATATAAAACACCATCTTCAATTATATCTGGCATAAACTCTACGAACTTATGTTGAACTATCATTATTTTCTATATGATTTACATTAATCGAATAGGTGCTATGATGTTCATTTTCAAGGTCGTTAAGAAACCCGTATAGCTTCTTCCACTTCATAACAGCAAAAACTGCATTTAAAGCATTTATTTCAGCTATTTGAATATTTGTAGAATAGTCTTCATCTATATCATCAACAAACGAAACACGACCTTTCCAAACATGTTCTCTCCTATTGTTGGTACTGGTAGTTGTTCTTACCATTCCAATTAAAGAATCATCAACGCGTTTGACCCCAATGCCAGTATCGATAAAAGAGATTTTCAAACTCTCCAATTTCTCAAATATTAGCTTTTTAGCTTCACTTTTATCTATACAAATGAAAACAAAGTCTAAGTTATTAAGAAGCCCTAAATTCGTTTCATTGATATATAATTCGTGAGGGGTTATATATTTGTGCATTTTAGAATAAATTCTACCATAATACTCAACTTTAGAAGTAGAGTTGTTTAATTCTTCTAAAGACGGTGCACTTGGTGCTCTAAAAGCGTTATGCTGCAGAAACTTATCCCCATCAAATAAATGGATTTCACTTACTAGTGTTTTTGCAACAAAATCTAAAACATACGAACCTGTACCTCCTAAACCAATAATACCAATTTTTAACCCAGAAAGTTTTTGATTGATACCATCGATTTCAGCCTTTGAAGAATTTGTATCACTATAGTTTAATACAGAATCTTGCTCTACTGAATCAATCACTTTGTACGTTTTGGCAGAAACATCAGAATCAAAATGCTTAGCCGGAGCGGATATGATTTTGATATATTGTGTTACTTTTTCAAAATAATCTGGATATCCATTAGCAGGTTTGTTTGAAAATGAATGATTGACGACAATACCTTCTGCAAGTTTTAGGGTGTTACTTGCGTGTTTTATTTGAGTAATAATCGTGCCATCAGTGTTACATGGAAACTCACCCGCAAAATGAATTACATGCGTGTTTGGTTTAACAACTCGATTGTTAGCAATAGACACGTTGGTAACCAACGTGCCTTTTCCTACCTTCTTACTAGCATTTAAAAACGGAATGCTGTGTACCAAAAGATAATTACCAATTATCTCAACTTCGTAACCAAGGTTACGAAGTTTCTTTATATCTGGACTATGATTTATTAGTTTGTGTGACATTGAAAATCATTTTATTCTTAACAGAAATCACTTCACCTTTAACCATAGTACCGTTTGGTTTACTAGGTACTCCTTTCACATAATCAATGGTATAAATCACATTTGGATTAGACGCAATTGCACCATATTCCAATACAACAATCTCATCGAATGAAATTTCATCGTTTACCCATGGTTTAACTTTAGCATTAACAATAACACATTCAACTACCAAATCTCGCTTGCAACTTATAAAACAGGATTTTCTAGTAATAGCAATTTTATGTTCAGCGTCGTCTTTGTATGTTACCTCGACCCCACCGGCGCGTAATTCATTTAGAGAGTATCTGTCTGAATCTATGCCCGCAGTGGACATAATCTCATTAGGAGTCATAAAACATTCATTCACTTCAAATTCTTCATCATCAACTTTAATGATGATTCCTTTGTAAGGTTTGGCTTTGAAACCCTCAATTCCTGCGGTTTTAAGGTCCACTTCTTCGTCAAGTTGAATAGGTGTATACCCCTTCTCATTGATTTTATAAAGCAACTCAAAATCTTCACTAGGAGACAAATTCGCTATTGTTAATAATTGGTTACCCGTTATTTTTGATTCGTTGGTCTCGAATTTCGTATTGTTCAATTTAAACGTGTATATCATTGTACTGATTTTTACATTACACTCAATTACAGGTTTGAGCTCACCTTGACTCGTTTTCCTTTAAAACAGCTTGAGTCAAGCGCTATTCAGACAAAATATTTTGCTAAAACGCCTGTTTTGATATAAAAAATCAATACTTTTGATTAACAAAAAAAGGAATGCTTTGATGGTGATAAAGCCTCAAAGTCCAGTTGTCCAAACTAAAATTCCTATTTAAATCATAATCCAATTCTATTGTTGTCGCAATAGGTTGGATTTTTTTTATCTCTTTATCGGCGCGTGTTTTTAAATTTCATCTCACAAAGATAATCAAAAAAATCATTAACTTTTTTTTGATGGTAACATTTTTGTGAATTTATATAGTTGCTAACTATAAAATAATTTCACATAATACAAAACAATATTAATATTTGTTATAAATAATTTTCATATACATATAATATAATAAATATTTTATTTTTTTAATAAAAGTTATTAACATTTTACTGTATAAATAAAAGTTATCAACTATATTTGCAAAAGACTAAAAACTAATTTACATATGTCCAAAGAAGTCATTCACCCAGGTTTATCGCTTGATAAATTACTGAATGAGAGGAATTTAAGTCAAAGAGACTTAGCTTCAAGAATTAATATAGCTCATTCACTTTTGAACAGTATATTAAAAGGAAGCAGGAATATTAATGTTAATATTGCGATTGCTTTAGAATCAGCTGGTTTCAAAACAGCGAATCATTGGTTAACTAAACAAATGGAATATAACCTTGAATTAGCTCAAAAAGATGAGGGGGTTATCAAAAAGAAGAAGGCTATTAAAATATGGAATGAAATGGAGCAAATGGTTCCTTTATCATATCTTAAAAGACAAAGTAGTGAGATTAACTCTTCTGATGACATCAAAAAAATATATGAGATTTACGATGTTAAGGATTTTTTTGAGTTAAAGAATAGAATTAAAAATTTTAGTCCAACATATTTCAGAAAATCTTCAAAATTTGTAGAAAACAAAAATAATGTTCTTGCATGGTCGCTTCTTGCAGAGTATCGTTTAAAAAATGAAAGAGTTAAAAAATTTTGTCGTCACAATGAAAGTAATTTAATCAAGGAGCTTAATAAATGTTTTTACAATAATGATAATGTTATTAATAAGTCAAAGAGGATTTTAAATAAATATGGAATTAAATTTATAATTCTTGACAGACCTTCTCAAACACCAGTAGATGGAAAATCTTTTATGTCAAATGACAATCCAGCAATTGCATTATCTCTAAAGTATAAAAGGCTTGATAATTTTGCTTTCACATTATTCCATGAAATTGGACATATATTCGAACATTTAACAAATCCAAATAAACCAGAATATAGAGAGGCTCAATTTTTTGTTAATAGTTCATCTAATACAGAAATAGTGGAGTTTGAAGCAGACAAATATGCTACTAAGAATCTTATTGATGTTGACCTATTCAATGATTTTATAGTAATGAATGATGAATATTCTGATGAATCTATAATTAGATTTTCAAATGAAAACAAAGTTCATCCCGGTATTGTTCGCGGTAGGGTTTGTTATTTACATAATGAGTATTATAGAAAAAGAAGTTCAATTACTTTATTAAACAAATTAAAAGTTGATTAAAAATATTGGAGCTAATTTGTGAAGAAGTGAGAAAACTATAGTTCATATCCAAAATGTAAAAGAAAAGTCTTTTTAAAAAGATTTAGTGTGTTTCAAAACTAAATTAATGTAATCAGATTTAGCCTTATGACTAAGGGAAGTTTTTCTGTTAATGCTAATTACAGGAGTATTTTCTTTAGAACAAATAGTATGACTATCTGTAATTTTTAGTTTAGACACAGTTTTTACCACTGGAAAACTAAAAGAAAGTTGACAAACATTTTTTGTTTTAATGTGACCTTTTTTAATCATTAATTATTCCGCACTCTTTTAATGAATGAATAGCTTGTTGCTCTAATGTTGGTAATGCTTGTAAAGATTTCGAAATTTTAGGTTTAATAGTTTCAAAATCTATTGGTATTAATTTACCATTTTTTTTCCGCTCTACAAAATTAGTAAAAAATGTTAGATAATTTCTAGGTGCTACCCCATCAAAAACCAAAATTCTTACTTTTCCACTACTCTTCTCATCCTCTGTAATTGCATCTTCATGCAATGTTAAACATAAACTTTTTACATAAGGTTCAATATAATATACCTCTTTAATTCCTGCTACAATAATATGTCTGGCACAGTTGTGACAGGGATATGTTGTGCAAAAAAGTTTGCCATTTATCATTTTTGAACCAGACATCTGACTCCCAGCAATAATAGCATGCATTTCTGCATGAACTGAACGAGAAAACTCAATTAAGTCCTTAATTTTCGATTTTCGTAAACTTGTTTTTAAATTATTAATAATTTCTAAACTAACTTCTCCTTCCTTATCGTGTAAAATACTTTTTAAATCGTCATCCTTCCTAATAGACTCAATAACTTTATTAACTAAAATATCCTTTTGGGTATCATTGCTGCAATATCCTTTTATTTTACACCTCATATCATTAGGTACATTTTCCCTATATAGGTTACCTCCAAATTTGGGAACATCATTCCAACCTGTAGAAATTAATTCCCCACTTTCGTCGGTTATTGAGGCACCTACCTGCCTAGATAAACATGCAGAATTACCAGCTGCAGATTTGGCTGAGTACATTGCTGTTTCCTCTATTGATGGAGTAATTATCTCACTTTCAAAAATTAGATGTAAAAACCTTTCAATTTTTAAATCTAACTCTTCAAGATTACTATCAGCCACTCTTAGAAAAAAATCTCCAAGAGTAAATGTTCCTCTCACATTTTGACCATGATTATCATTTTCAAAATCATCTATTTCAACTATATTTTCAACCTCAGAAGGTGATAAATCTTTTTTTCTAAGGGTCTTTACCCTTTCATCCACAGGGGAGAAGATGCTAAATTGAAAAAAATTTTTAGTATAGATTCTCCTTAGCAATAAAAGTTCTTCCTTATTCTTAATAGAATCGATAATATAACATCTTCTTACACTTTTAAAAGTAGTCGGATCTAGCTTTTCAGGTTCTTTTACCTTATTTTCTTCTAGTCTTGAAAGGTGTATTTCTTGAATTGCCAATTCCGCAAGTACCGAATTATTTTTATACTTCAATCGTATCCTATTTCCTTCATTTATTTTGTATTTAAGGTTTGAATAAGCAGTTGTTTTCCCTGGCAGGGCTTCAAAGTCGTTAATTTTATAATTATCTATATACTTACTTAACTTTAAAGGGACTACATCATAGTTGTATTTATCTTCAAGAATTTTGGTAAGTGAAGTTATTACCTCTTGTTTTAGGGAACCTATGGGCGCACAAATACCAAAAAACAATTCTTCGGTCAATGTGTTTTTAACTTTTTCACGTGTTGTTTTTCCTATATTCCCTCCTTGTGGTTCTTGTTCTTTTAATCCCATAAAATTTAATAATAAGTTTCTTCCTTTTTTATAAGAACTGAAGTACAAATCTATTTAAATTATCTAATATTTATCCAATTATCTAGATGGTACAAGTATCATTAGATTATTCTTGAAAAAATGAGAACTAAACTGACGTAGGTTTCCCCAACCTTTCCCGACCAACTCCCCATAACGCTAAAACGCAATTTTACCATGCAAAAACACCCCATAAAAGTAGCAGTGTTCGCTGCACGCTTTTCGCTATACGCTGCACGCAGCTTGCGCTTTGCGATTTGCGTATAGCGTGTGGCGCAGAACAGGTGTCCCCTTTTTTATTATCAATGACCAATATGGTATTTCTGGGGCGCAGCCGGCGGAGGTGTTCACAAAGGTTTCTTCATCTGTGGAGGTGATAGGCGAAGGTGATAGTTGTGGGACCTATGGTTGTTAGTTGAGGGTTTTTCGCTGTACGCTATACGCTTATCGCTACACGCATTTTAGCGATTTGCGTATGGCGTGCGGCGTGAAGCGTGGAATAGGTGTCCCCTTTTTTATTATCAATAACCAATATGGTATTTCTGGGGCGCAGCCCGTGGAGGTGTTTTTGGAGGCGTTTGCTAGGGTTTCGCCTGTGGAGGTGATTGGTGAGGGGGAGAGTTGTGGGCTTTTCGCTGTACGCTATACGCTTATCGCTGCACGCTTTTTGTGATTTGCGTGGGGCGTGAAGCATATGTGTTACTAGGCTCTCGACTCCGCTCGAGGTGACAGTATGTGTTGGTTTCATCTTTCTGTGCTTCTTTTTCTCCGACGAAGCTTGTCCTTGAAACCATGTTGAAAATTTCGGTCAAATCTGAATTTAAAAAATTATTCAATGAATTTTTTGCTTAAAAACAAGTGAGGCACTTATAGAACTCAATCACATACTTCTTCCCAATTACCAGAGTTTGGAGGAATCTCCTCCCACCGACAATTTTTCACACGATTTACCTTTATCTCCTTTTCTTCCACAACTTTAAGCTTTTTTATTTTCCAAGTCTCAAATCCTTTTGAACTAAGGATTGCATTAAATTCTTCGATTAATTCTTGAATAATTTTTTCGTTCATAATTGTTATTCTTTTGGAGTTATAAAAATTTGTTTGATATCTGAAATTCCGGTAGGGTTTCCTAAACTGTCTAGAACTTCAACTTTTAAATCTATATATTGATTTCCGTCAACTAATCCTGGAGAATAAAAAGCACTTGTCTTACTTTCATTATTAGAGGAGGATTGAACTTCTCTAAACACTCCATTTACTTTGTCACCATTTTTATAAAAATCAGAAAATGTCACTTTCGTGCCATTTGATACACTTCTTCCTAATTCACTTGCTAGCGTTGCTTCTAGTTTGATTTCACTACTAAAGTCTTCTCCTACAGAAGATGCGCTAGATTCTAATTTTACTGAAGATGGAATTGACTTAATTGACCTTATGTTAAAACTTTTTCGATATTCATTTACATTAATAATAAGTGTGTGATCGCTATTAATTGTTGTACTAGTTAATATCAGTTCTGAAACTATGTCTCCGTTGGACAGTGTAACTGGTTTTAAGTCTATTTCATTTGATTCGGAATCTTGAATTTTAGCGTTGTTAATTGAAGCCTTCCCAGAAATTTTACTTATTTCAGCAGCTTCATTAAAGACTATTTCAACTTTCAATGCATCTCTACCATCTGCAATAAGGGATTCTTTGGATAGTTTTACATCATCCACCAAGTTCTCAAAAATTATATTTTCCTTACTACAACCATAAATAATGATAATAACTATAAAATAATTCAACTTTTTAAATCTCATAATCAATTAATAACTTTTGTTGCTAGTTTACCTATCTGCTCAAATAAATTAAAATCAAAAGAAATACTTAAATATACTGCAGGCTCTATTGGTTTTCTCTCGATTAATGGATTAGCATTTTCCTCTCTAATCCAAAAAACCCCTGCCCCAGCTCTAATTTGTTCGTGTAACCTATAATTCATACCGACCATTGGGGAAAGTCCATTAAAAAAATCAGAAAAACCAGATTCATCTATCTTGCCAATAGTTACTCCAATAGCCAAGGAATATCTATGCCAAAATCTTTTTCTTAAAATATGATCTAGTTTTTGATCCTTATCAATCCCTCCTCCGAAATGAAGATTGATTCCCGTAAATGGACGAGGAATTAATTTGACTTCTCCACTATTGTTATAGGCAAAACTGCCCATAATTCCAAAGTCGGTTACAATGACACGGGCATTTCTGGTCTTAATATCTGCATCAATGGTACTTGCACTGATAAGACTAGAATATTGAAAATTTCCTTTCATATAACTGCTTGCTTCATCATATAATTTACTCAATGCAATAGTATTATCTAAAATGAGCTTCCTTCTTTCAAAAAAATCTTTATTAATAAAATCTTGAATGGTCGCAGCCGAATCAACAATCGATAATTTCTGAAGTTCCATTTTGGTTGCATCCATTATTGATAAATTATGCCTAAGAATATTTAATCGTTTCGTTCTATCATAAGCTTCTACAACAGTGTCATTACCAAGCTTCCTTCGGCCCAAATAAATCTCTTCTAATTCACTCGGTTCCAAGTTCAAAAAGGCTCCGTAAGAAATAGAAAAATCTTCTACATCAAACTTGTTATCCGCTAATTTTTTGCCCATTTCTTGAACAATAGCTTTTAAATCTCCTGCTATTTGAGTTTGATACGAATTTTTCAACTCCCCCTCTCTTATGTCAATAATTGTTTTTAAGCTATCAAGATTAACTTTTGTAAAACCAACATAATTTTTCAAAAATTTGGGAGCAGATAACCTTCTTGCTGAAGATTCGAGAGAATAAATCTTCGCATCATATAGTTTTTTAGCTTTGCATATTTTAGTGGAATCAATTAAATCAATAATGTTAAAGAGTGATTTTAATTCATTATCAGAGGGTATTTTTCTTAGAACTATTTCATAAAGCTGTGCAGGCTTTAAGGGGTCAATTACTATTTGATATGTTTGCTTTTTAATTAAAGTTGCCTTGGCAGAAAGTGATTTAGCATTGAGCCTTTTAGTCTCAAAATTGATTTCTGTTTCAACATCACTTATCTTCTTTACTATTGGTTCTCTACTATACCTGGCAATGATTATTGAGTCTTTCTTTCTATTGATAAAATCATCAAAGTCTCCTTGCCCACATACATTCATGTAACTAATTCTAGCTGTTTTCCAATTTTCAGCTCTTTTATTTGGGTAAAGTTGGCGTACTTTATTTTTTTGATATATAAACTTATTCTCATTGCCTACTTTACCTTTAAATTTTAAATAATCAATATTTTGATATTGAACATTAAATACATATACTTTCTCTGCTATCTCATATTTTTTAGTTGAAATTTCTAGCTTGAAAAACCTGTCAAAAGGAAAAGATGATGAGAGAATTCCAGTATCCAAATCTAATTTGACAATTGGCATTTGATTAGGTTCGGGAATATCTGAATTCTCTTGAGATGAAGTGTAACTTGCTACCATCAGAAAATAAAATACTAGAATCTTCGAAAAAAAATTTCCCATATATTCGATTTAAATCATTTGTTGTTTGGTTATTTCATATCAGGAAAATAACGCTTGGCTTTTTCCGCTAATTCCTGCATTTCACTGCCACGATTTCCAGAGGTTAAATTTTGAGCTCCGAGAGCACCTTGTATTTTGTTAAGTGCCTCAATATCCTTTTTGAGTTCATATCCTTTGTTACGAATATCTAAAACTTCCTCTTTAGCCTTTCTTTCCTCCGCTTTAGAAATCTTCTTTTCCATCTCTACAGCTTTCTTTTCCTCTTTTATTTCTTTTTTTTCGTCCTTTGCCTCTTTTTCCGCTTCTTCAGCCTTTTCAGCTCGTTTTTTATTAATCTGCTGTCCAAAAAGAAATCCAGCTGCGGCAAAAACAATGGCTTCTACACTTGAGAAAAGAATCATCATCCTTGCCCAATCATTATTCTCCGCCTTTATCTCATCAAGAAGAAACATGACAAAATATACGTAGGCGACCAAAACACCAATGGCAATTAAAAATGGGAGTATATACTTTAGATAATCAAGTGGTGTTACTTTATTTTCAGTCATAACTTAAAAAGATCTTAATGGTTTGTAAATATATTTTCAATTGGTAGTATGAATCCATACCCATTGCTGGGTATTTTCTCAAACAATACATTGGGGGAAGGGTGAATTGGCTTAAGCCTTCTAAATTTAATAAATTATCTTATAATAAAGTACAGAAAATTCAACCAAGGAATCATGATTTGGAATGTAGCCGGATTGGGGTTTTTGGTGTTCCAAGGGTAACCACACCTTTCTCCGCCAGCCGCCGGATTCATTCCGTGCATTCCTCTCGGTCGTACCTCCCTCGTCGGATGCAAGGCATAAGGAGGGTAGCTTAATAAATTATTCCCTCAATAAACTTTCTAGAATACTTCTCACCTTCTTACTGTCCCAATTAGCAGCTCCTGTCTCTTTGATAATGATTTTACCGTTTTTATCAATAAGATAATTGGTAGGAATACTACGATCCACCAATTTTTCAGGTGGCGCCATCCTCGGGATAAAAACCGGAAGATGGTATGCTTTCTTTTCCAAAAAACGGCCAACCACTCTAGGATCCTCGTGGGTGATCAACAGAAAATCAACCTGGTCTCCGTAGTCATCATACATTTTTTGGATACTAGGCAGTTCGGCAATACAAGGGGGACACCAAGTTGCCCAGTAACTGATAAAGGTGACTTTTCCGGTGCCTATTTCTATGGTTTTTGGAGTGCCTTTTAAATCTGTAAGTTGATATGAAAAAGGTTCTAATTGAGTTTGGTCTTCGGCATCCAACTCCGATGGAGACCAGACCAATAGCTTCAACTTGTTTACCGCGACTTGAATAGGGGTTCGGGTTTGGGGAACAATCAACAGCACTAGAAATACTGCGAAAATGAGGCTGCTTAGTTTTGGTTTTTTTCTTTTCACGTGGGTAAATTAGTGAATTTATTCGTCGGGTTAGGTGGTTGAACCTTTCGTGTTCCTAAGCTCTCGACTCCGCTCGAGGTGACAGTGGTTGTATCGTCTTTCTAGATACATTCACCAAAACCCCTCCGCCCTTTTGCCAGCGCTACATCTCGCCCACTGCCCGCGCAGTGTCGCCCCTTGAAAAAAGGGGAGGACCTGAATACTGCCGGTTAGAAAAACCCCTTTCACAAACTCTTAACAGCATCTTTCATCGAAAAAGGCTAATTTAAAGCATATCAACCCATACATCAGCAGTTTTGAACTATTCTAGAAGAGCCATCTTAAAACGCTACGGACTTGCAGGCCTGGGTTTGGTTACAACACCTACTCTATTCTCATTTTCAAACCCAATTTTAATTTCAAAAGAAGACACCATGGGGCAGCGGATGATTCCCAGTTCGGGAGAAAAATTACCAATGGTCGGTCTGGGTACTTGGCAAACTTTCGATGTGGGGAATTCGCAAGCTGAATTGGAGCAACGAAAACAGGTACTGGCCGAAATGTATAAAATGGGTGGTACAGTGATAGATTCCTCCCCGATGTATGGTTCTTCTGAGGCTGTTGTGGGTCGCGTAGCATCGCAACTCGAAAGTCAAAACAATTTTTTCTATGCCACCAAAGTATGGACATCCGGCAGACAAGCGGGTATCGACCAAATGAATGCCTCTTTTAAAAAAATGCAACGCAATACCATGGATTTGATGCAAATACATAATCTCGTGGATTGGGAAACCCATGTAAAAACATTACGCGCTTGGAAGGAAGCAGGTAAAATCCGCTATTGGGGTTTGACGCATTATGTCGATTCGGCACACCCTACTTTAGAGTCCATCATCAAATCTGACCGACCCGATTTTGTGCAATTCAATTATTCGATACGCTCTCGGAATGCCGAGAAATCGCTTTTTGAAACCTGTCAAAAAAATAACACTGCGGTAATCATAAATCAACCTTATGATAGTGGCAATTTGTTCCGAAAAGTCAAAGGAAAAGAGTTACCCAATTGGGCCTCTGAATATGGAATTCAAAGTTGGGGGCAGTACTTCTTAAAATTTATTCTTTCCAATCCTGAGGTGACTTGTGTGATTCCTGGGACTTCGAAATTAAAACACCTTATTGACAATATGGGTGCTGGCTATGGCACCTTGCCTGATGCGAATGGACGGGAGAAAATGGCGGCGTATTTGGAGGGGATGTAGGGTTTTGCGCTATACGCTGTACGCCCCACGCTATACGCGTTTTAGCGATTTGCGCGAGGCGTGTAGCGTGTAGCGCTTATGTCCTAAGAGCTTTTTTAAAGGACCAATTCAAAATACTATACTTAATTGCCATCACCAACGGTCGGATTAGTAGGTGCGAAAATACCATTGGGATTTTCTTTTACTATCCATACGTGCAATTGCCATTGGCTTAGATGGGTATTGATTTCCCATTCATCAAGATTACCGGTAAACCCCTCTGGCGGTGTGCCCGGGTTATCTAAATCTGCTATGGGTGATGCATATTCTACGGCAACAAATTCCATATTCCCATTTGCATCTGGGGCATATAAGATGATTTCAGGTTTTTCCAATTCAAACGTATTATCCATTCTGGTTGGCAACACATAATGGTGGCCCATATTGGGCACAAAACCAGACGCATCAAAAAAACCTTCACCAGTAGCTACGTCAACATTGGCATATTTGGCAGTGGCAGCGGTTAATTGGTTTACTTCTAATTCCCATGCGGTCATAGTGACCTCATCATCATCGCTACAAGACCATCCAAAAAATAAAAGTGGTAGGCCTAAACAAAGCTGTCGTAAAAATGATTTCATTTTTTTCATAATTCACAGGTTTAAAATATTAATACTACTTTTAACTAAACAAATTGAATTCCGTAGGTTTCGCAGATGGCCGATACCTTTTTAAAGTCTGGTGGACCAGGTGGCATGTTATGAAACTCTTGAAACATATGTTCCATACCTGATGGAAAAGCGCTAACCCACATCTTGGCGTTTTCATCGCCAACTACTTTCCAAGAGTGTACCAAATTTTTAGGCGCATAGGCCATATCTCCTTCTAACAATACTGTTGTTCTACCATCTACCATTAGTTCTACTTGCCCTTGCAGCACCCTAAAAATCTCATCCTCTTTAGTATGAATGTGAGGTGGTATGCCTGAGCCAGGTTTTAAATCATCAATCCATTCAAAAACTTGATTGCCCGTATCGGCACCTACAACTTTTTGCCATTGTGGATTGCCCAAAACATGCAGTTGGGTGCCCTCATCCGCTTTAACAATCTTTTCTTTGATTTTGCCTTTTGAAAAGGTTTGCCCTTTAAAAAAAGCCTTTGCTGAAGTCATGGGTAACAGGGCTAGTGCACTAGTGCCCCATAATTGCTTTAAAAATCTTTTTCTATTCATTACAAACGATTTTAGTTGTTATTATTCCTAGTATGCTATTGGGGCAAATCTATTTTAGCCCAGCTGTTTGTATTGGTAATTGTGTTTCAGATTTTGACTGTTTTGTTTCATTTTGAAGCAGATGAAACAAAAGTGTTATTTGATGAAACATAGCTGTTACGCGGGAAGCCTTAAAGCTTGGATATTAGCAGTGTATTGCTACTCGATAATAATTTCAGTACCTTTTTGAAGCCAAGCCATGAAACAAACAACGCTCCGAATTCTACTTTGCCTCTTTGCTCTGAATACACTTTCAGGACAAAAAATTTATGAGTTAGACCCAAAATATCCTGTTCATGACCTAAACGCTGCCCTACAGGTATATGCGGATAGTACAGCACAACTAACGCCAGCTTTTTTACTCAATGACCATATGCTCGCGTACACCCCGGGAGATGAACTGCCCAAATTGCTACAAACGAATCTTACCTATTGGGGAAAGCTGCAAATAAAAGTGCTGGATGGAGTGCCCGGCTGGAAGTTACACTTTGAAGATATTATGATCGGCCCTCCAGCATGGACGAAAAGTAATGGTAAAATCGATGTGTATGGGTATGTGGATGGCACTTTATTGTTTCATCAAAAAACAGGGGTAGAATACCCTAAAAAAGAGCGTGCTACCAATGACCATTGGGTGTTGAATAGTATTGACCTTGGAGACCTGCCTACTGACACTTTGGTTACCCTAATTATCAAAGCGCAAGGCAATAGTTTTGGTTATCCGGCCTATTTTCATTTGAGTGCCCGAAGTCCAGAACAATCCTTCTACCATGAACCCTATCAATACCACAGAACGTTCAATGCCTTTATGTTCGGAGTTACATTTATTGTGTTTCTCTATTTTTTGTTGCAATTCATTTATTTGAGGGAACGTGTCTATTTCTGGTTTTCACTCTGGTTGTTCTTCTGCATGACTACGCAATCGATGACCATTGGATTAGTTGTTGGCACCCTAGGTGCTATACGTTATCCCCTGTGGATATTTACTGCACACGGTCAATTCTTTATTTTTTGGTTTTTTGGCCGTTCGTTTGTTGGGTCAAAGCAAAAATTTCCAATGCTCGACAAATTCATTAAAGGGTTGGCTATTTTTATCTTGATTGAAATTGTGATTACAGCATTTTACGTCATTGGGTTTAAGCCCGAAACCAACTTCACATCACCCCATAATTGGCATTATATCTTCCTAAATATTTATGCCATCGGGAGTCTTATTTTGTCCGTTCTACTGCTCTTAAAGAAAGACCTTTTTGCGCGCTACTTTGGAATAGGATCCATGATTGCCAGTATTTTTTTTATCATCGGCACCTTGTGGTCAATGGGAACAATACGACCACCGTTTGGCATAGACCCTTACTCTACAGGTATGTTTTTGCAGATTGTCATCTACTCCTTCGGTTTATCGTATCGAAGCCGGAAGATTACCGAGCAAAATCAAGTTAAAAAAATACAAGCAGAGCGCTCGTTGGCAGAAATACAACGTATGAAAGATTTAGACGAGGTTAAAACACGCTTTTTTGCCAACATTAGTCATGAATTTAGAACACCTCTAGCTTTAATCAAAGGACCTTTAGAGCAAGCGGAGAAACTGACAAAAAACGGTGCCGAAAAATCTGTTCAGCTTTCTGAAAAAACCTTTGGTCTTATCAAAAAGAATACAATACGATTACAAGTGCTCGTGAATCAATTGCTTGACCTTTCTAAAATAGAGGGTGGCAACCTAAATCTAAAATTAAGTCAGGGCGGTCTCATGGCATTTCTTCGTTCTCACGTTTTTTCTTTCGAAAGTTGGGCCGAACGAAAGAACATAAGTCTAAACACTCATTTTTCTGGAAAATTTGATGCTGCCTATTATGACAAAGACAAACTGGAAAAGATATTGAACAACCTATTGTCCAATGCTTTTAAATATACTCCAGAAGGTGGCACCGTTACTGTGAATACCAACCTTACGGAAGAATTCTTATGGGTTGAAATAAGTGATACGGGTAATGGCATACGCCAACAAGAAATCAATAAAATATTTGATCGTTTTTACCAAGTTGAAGGCAATGAGGACAAAGGGTCAGGTATAGGTTTGGCATTGACCAAAGAATTGGTCTCCATACAAAATGGACAGATTAATGTGCATAGTGAAAAAGGTAGAGGTACCACTTTTAAAGTGCGATTACCTGTAAGTCTAGAAAAACTGCCGAATATGGTAACCATAGATAAGGCGTCTGACTGGAGTATTGCACCTGAATTACCAATGAAAATCTTGAATGGAACAGTTGATGAAGAAAACCAGGACCTCAAAAATCATGAAGATGTGGTGCTATTAGTGGAAGACAATCAAGACTTACAAAGCTTTGTTTCTGAAATCTTAGCTACTAAATACAAAGTAATTAAAGCAAGTGATGGGCTGCAGGGTGAGCGAATGGCTTTTGAACACATCCCTGATTTGGTGATTAGCGATGTAATGATGCCAAAAAAAGATGGTTATGAACTTTGTAGTGCACTCAAAAACAATGTAAAAACAAGTCATGTGCCCATTATGATGTTAACGGCCAAAGCAGGACAAACCAATAAAATGGCTGGCCTTAGGCAGGGCGCTGATGCCTATTTAACCAAACCGTTTGATGCCGATGAATTGGTACTCCGCGCCCAAAACCTAATGAACGCCAGAAAAAAGATATGGGATCATTTTAAGTCTATGGACATAAGTGCGGTTCAAGACCTGAACCTTAGTTCGGTTGATGATACGTTCTTACAAAAAGTGATTGCTTTCATTAAGGAAAATATTGATAATGAGCTGCTTTCTGTTGAAGATATAGGTTCACATGTAGGATTTAGTAGAGCGCAGTTGCATCGCAAATTAAAAGCATTAACCAATAAAAGTACGGGTCAATTAGTGAATGAAATTCGATTGAATACCGCCAAGCAAATGCTCACCCAAAAAGTGGGTTCTGTTTCGGAAGTTGCCTATTCCGTGGGATACTCAAACATGTCGTATTTTACAAAAAGCTTTAAAGCCAAATTTGGAGTATTACCAAGTAAAATTTAAGGGAGCTTAATTTAAATTATTGAGAAACGAGTTCGGTTAAAGGTCCTCTTGAAAAAAGAGGACCTTATAAATTCTCCTTATTTTAATCCTAATTCTTTTTTACGTTGTTGTAATATTTTATAGACGTCTATTTCATCACCTTCCTTGATGGAATCATCAACGGTTAACAAAACGTATCTTTTTAATCCGTTTCTGAATAAAAGCTCTTGGCCTATTTTTAAATCTACCCCGCTTGATGAATTGGGTGATAGGTTCGGGTTCATAACGTTGGGAATGATTAAGGGAATCGATTCATCACTAGGGTTGATTAGCTTAAAGCTAATGCGCTCGTTGCTACTTGCAACTTTTAGTTTGACATCGGTATTCAACATCTTAACCGAAAGCTTACCCATTTTATTGGAATTGTTGGTGAACACGATTTTGCTGCCTTGTTCTACCATGACTTCCACTTTTCCTAGAGGGCCTAATCCAAAGCCGCGGACGAATTCGCCGGTTTCCTTGTTTTCGACTTTAACATCTAAGCCCGCACCGGTGCTGTTTTTGAGTTGTAGTTCGTACATGTTGAAGTTGGGGTAATCCAATTCCATTGAAGTGCCTTGTGCGATTTCAAGGTTTGATTTTTGCGCTGTACTACATGAAGTGAATACTAAAAGAAGTACGGTGATGATTGTTGTTGTTTTTCTCATGACATTTTGTTTTAAGTTCTTACTTGAGCAAATTTGGGAAAGTATTCTTGCCCCAACGACTTAAATAAAATGGAGACGTCTCAAATTATTTGAGACCCTTTTTTTTAAGGGTGTTCAGGTATTCGGTGGGTGTGAGTTTCACCTCTTTTTTGAAGACACGATTAAAGGTGGCCTTGCTGTTGAATCCGCATTCGAAGGCCAAACCGACCAAGGAGAATTGTTGGTGGTCGCCACCGCCCAAACGTCTTTTGAACTCTTCTATTCGAAATTGATTGACGAAGTCATTGAAATTCTTGCCGAAACCCATATTGATGATTTCGGAAACCTCAGCTCGGTTCAATTCGGTCTTTTCAGATAACTGGGTCAAGTTTAATTCTGGGTCGAGAAAAATCTTTTCTTCTTGAAACAGGCTATTGATTTCTTTCTTTTGTTCCAATAGCTTTTCATTTACATCAGCGGGAGCCGCTACTGAAAGATTTTGTGGTTTCCTTTCAGGTTTTTCAAAAGTCTTGAGGAAATCGAAATCGGTGAAATAGCCTTTTACTCCGAAGTACAATAAAGCGATGGCGGAGAAGAATTGAATCCACCACTTTTGAATCCAGCTCATTTTAACAATGTATTCATCGACAAACATTTGTACAAGGCCATAGACGAATATGAAGGTGTATACCAACAAGAAATTACGAATCCAATTCAATTCTTTCTTTTCTGTATTGGAAAAGAATTGTTGAATCTCCTTTTTATAAGCATTGTACAACTGAAAGGAAAAAGCCAGATATAAGAGCATTTGTGCTACCGAGAAATAGGTCACCAAAGGATTTAGATAAGGCCATTGAAAATTCTCTACCAAGTAGCCATTTTGTTTTTCATCAAAACCGGGTTGTTGTACGTCATACATATAGATTACCATTTTAGCAGCGAAGAACAGTAGCCAGGGTACAAAATGCCAGAAATGTCTTTTGGTGAGTCGAAAACCTGGGGTAACCACACTTTTTACATAGAAGAAAATAAGCGGCGCCATGAGCAGGTCCATACTGACCAAAAAATAATTGATCTTGGTGTTGCGAAAGGTATCGTACCAGCTCATAAACCCTAAGGTATAAGTAGTTCGGTGATAGCATAGAATAAAGAGTATTCCAGCCAACAAAAGGTCGGGAAGTACTTGTTTTTGCAGATATCTTCGGTACAGCAGCACACATAAAATCGCTCCCTGAAGCCCTAGAATAAGAAGCGGAGTGCTATACAAGTTAAAGTCTGGAAAGCCCTGCAAGGGTAGTATTTGCATTTGTGAAAAATTACACTATCAAATATATACTATTCTCGAAAAGCGGAATCTTTGAACGAACCCTAAAGCGTTTCGGACTAATTTTTCACGAATTTTAGATTTTTGACTCTTCCGGTGGAGACTTTTAGCCCTGATACTTTATTGCTGGTATCTCTGGTAAATACAACGGTATTGCCGCCAGCATTGAAAACATCGGTATTTACAAAGGTTAACGGCACATCTGAACTTCGAGGGTGTGTTGCTACTAGGTTGCCTTCTTTTTGGACCATCGTATAAGTTGTACTCAACTCATCGCTAATGAAGCTTCCTAGATATTGTTTGATATCTATATCTGAAGCGTCAACTGGTGTATATTCGTCTAAAGTGCCCAGTATGGTCTCCCCTTCAGAAACTATCATACGGTCTTGCCCGTTCTTCGATTCAAATGCTACAGTTACCTCATTAGGTAGGTTGAGCATCACAAATTTGTTCTTTGCAAGGGGCGACAGTTGGGTGACATTACCATTACCGCGGTCATATTGTAAACTGCCATCTTTCAAATATATCTTTCTTGAATACAGGTCTTTGGCATCCCAATAGTGTCCTTCAAAAGTTTTTAACTCTTCTTCTTTTAGCGTTATCGATTTTTGTTTTTTCTTTTCATCTTTGGGCTTCTCAACAATGGCATCTTTTAAATAGATATCAGCCACTTGCAGTGCCAATGCCGCCGGATTTGACGATCCATTATTCGAAACTACCGAAACCGCAAAGTCTTGATCGGGAAAACGACTTAAATATGAACGATACCCCGCATCACCGCCGCTATGTTGAATTTGCTGTAAACCTTTATACTTCCCTACAAACTGACCATAAGCGCCCCCAAAAGTTTCACCGTTGTTGAGTATGGCCAAGGTGTTCATTTGGTCAATAATTGCCTGACTCCCCACCTTTAAATCCTTGAAATTCTTGGCCCAGCGACTTAAATCCTCGACTGTAGTAAATAAACTGGTAGCTCCTACATTGGCATAACTTAAAACACTTTTTTGATACCCGTAAGTCCAAGGGTAATACGAATAGGCCCTGTTTTTTACAATCCGCTGATGATCATCATAAAATTGCGAATTGGTCATGTTCAATGGTGTAAATATGCGCTTTCTTGTGAACTCGTTAAACGATTTTCCAGAAACCCGAGCCACAACTTCTGCCAATAGCGTAAAACCCGTATTACAATACATATACTGTTCCCCAGGGGTGAAATTCAGTTCTTTCTGCTTGGACACCATTTTTAAAATGTGTTCTTTGGTAATCACATCGTCCCAGCGCCAGCCCGCTAGATTTAAGAGGTCCCATTGATCGCGCATACCACTGGTATGTGTTGCCAAATGCCGCAAAGTGATTTCCTGGCCAAAATCCGGGACTTCAGAAATGTATTTTTGAATGGGGTCGTCAAGGGATAGTTTGCCTTCCTCAGCAAGTAACAACAAGGCAAATACAGTAAATTGTTTCGATACCGAGGCTACATGAAAAATGGTTTCTGGAGTAACAGGAATGTCATATTCCAGATTGGCACTTCCATAGCCTTTTTTAAAAACTATCTCGCCATTTTGTACCACGGCGACGGCAGCACCGGGTAAGTTGATATGATCAAAACCTGCAAAAATTTTATCTATGGATTTTTCTATATCCCCTGAATGGGCCGAATTCTGACTGCACGTGTTAAGGACGGTTCCAAAAAAAATAAAAAGAGTAAGCAGAATAGATTTTGAAACGATTTTCATCACATAAAGTTTTAAGGAGGGGAATTGGGTTGAAGATATTAAATTATTCAGGTGTTACGGCATTTTTGATTATGAAAGAAGTACGAATTAATAAATTGGGAGTTTTTTGGTGTTCCCTGGTTCTCGACTGAGCCTGTCTTGAGCTCGGCCGTAAGGCTCGAAGTGACAGATTAGGTAGTGATGGGGGCTAAGACTAGTGTAACAAAAGAGAAGCAATACCTACTAATAACTAGAATCATTATATTTAAAATCTATGCCAAAAACAACAACGCTTTCCATCGAAGATGAGCTGGTGCTTAGCAATGCCAAAAAGAAAATGGAAGACATCGGTTGGGCCATGATGGGTTTAAACAAGTTCGGAAACAAAATCGAAGATGGTTTGAACCTATTGCCCAAAAAACAGCAAGAATGGCTACAACAACTAAGTTATAAAGTATTACATGGGGTCGTGAAGAGCAATCTCTTTTCCATGAAAAATGACACTGCGAAAAAATCGCCTTGGAATAAAACCTATAAAGCCCTAGTTACTTCATCTGGGGCTATCGGTGGAGCCTTTGGGGCAACAGCCTTTGCCGTAGACCTCGGTGTTACCACCAAACTTATGATGCGCTCTATTATGGATATCGCCAGAAGTGAAGGGGAAGATCTTTCACAATTAGATACCCAATTGGCATGCCTACAAGTGTTCGCCCTTGGCGGTAAATCGAAACATGATGATGGTATGGAAACAGGTTACTATGCATCGAGAATTGCAGTTAGTTCCGGTGTAAAAGGTGGTACCAAAGCATTGGAAGGGTTATTAAAAGGCAGCGCGAATCCCATAATGCAATTTATAGCCACCGTAGCCTCGCGTTTTAGTATTCAGGTATCAGAAAAATTTGTGGCGCAGGCAGTCCCAATTATAGGGGCCGCTGGTGGTGCATCAATTAACTTGGCATTTATGAGTCATTTTCAGAATATGGCGCAAGCACATTTTGCCATCCGAAGATTGGAACGCACCTATGGTACTGAGTTAATCGAAGAAGTGTACAATACGCTTTAAGTCGCTATACGCTTTTCGCCTTACGCTGTTCGCTAAACGCTTAACGGGTAATTTTATGTATCTTGATTGCCTAACTCAAAACTCCAATGATGAAAGGCAGCAAAGGCTACTCGTTTCAATTCCTATTTATTTTCTTACTCGTCTTATCTTCCGGCAGCACCCTGACCGCCCAGCATGAGTTTTTATATGGCGATCAATTGCCAGATGCGCCCGAACTTTCTGCGCGCGGGGAGCATACCATAGGGGTGCGCACCATGAATCTAGTACATAAGAATCAAGTAGATATTTTAAATTCAAAAGAAGGTAAAGATCCTTTGTACGATCGCCCACTGACCGTTGAAATATGGTACCCTGCGACAGTGTCGCCAAACACTGAAGTATCTGTCACTTATGAAGAAGTGATGGGCACCCGTGGTGATTCGTTACGACCGTTGGCCCCATTTATTTTTAAGGGAAGAGCAATTCGTGATGCAAAGCCAAAGTCATCAACAGCTAAGTTTCCTTTGGTCATTGTTTCCCATGGTTATGTAGGGTCGCGCTATTTGATGACCTATTTGACTGAGAACCTGGCCTCTAAAGGATACGTAGTTGTTTCCATTGATCACACCGATTCTACATTTAAAGATGCCAATGCCTTTCACAGTACCTTGTTGAATCGCGCAAAGGATATTAAGTTCGTACTGAATGAAATGGCCCGCTTAAATGGGAATACTTTAGGGGGAATTGTAGACCCTGATAACACAGGAATTATTGGTTATTCAATGGGTGGTTATGGAGTTTTAAATGTTGGGGGAGCAGGTTATAGTGATGGGGCTGCCGGTTTCTTCGGACAAATGACAGGTGGCAGTACCGCCATTAATTCCTTGGTTGCCAGTAACGCAGAATATCAAAATTCAATCGACCCCCGTATCAAAGCAGTTGTGGCTTTTGCTCCATGGGGGATGGCACGGGGTGTCTGGGATGCTGAAGGCCTAAAAGGATTAAAAAAACCCACTTTCTTCATTGCAGGAAGTCAAGACGACATTTCCGGTTATGAAAACGGAATAAAAGCGCTTTATGAAGGTACGGTCAACGCAGATCGCTATTTACTTACTTATATGAATGCTAGGCATAATGTGGCACCGAATCCGCCACCTGCCGAGTCGCTTGAGCCTGGAAGGCATATTGATGAATATTACCGCTACGCGGACTCCACTTGGGACCAACGTAAAATCAACAATGTCAATCAACATTTTGTTTCGGCCTTTCTAGGAACTCATTTAAAGGGTGAGGACAACTCGAAATTCTTGGATATTCCAGAAAATTCGAATGAGAAAGACTGGCCTGGTTTTAAGCCACGTTCTTCCACGGGAATGGAATTGTTGAAAGCGGAAGGCCTAAAATAAACCGTCGATTTCTATAAGAGTTCAATTAACCAAAACCCTATTTTACCTTTTTTCCCTGTGGGCTTTGCCCATTTTGGTTCAAAGTCAGGCTGCTTACCGTTCCATCGTCATCTTTATTGAAAACCACATTCGCCTCAACTACCCTTAAGAAAAAGGTATCCTCCGCAGAGGGGTAGATGGGGAATTTAGGTTGTGCAGTGGCCTGCGCGTACAATTGATTTTCCTCCTTGGTAATTTCAATAGAAAAGGTAGGCGCCAATTCGTAAGTACCTACGTAAGTTTCCAAAATCGAAGCATCCACCTCAACAATGGGTTTTTCTTCAACCGGTGCTGCACTCACTAATTTATTTTCTGGGTTTAAAAGATGCAGCCCAATATCATCAGCACTTTCATTGGTGTTAGTAAAAACAACAACAGCAGTGCCATTGTCTTTTTGAAAACCTGCAAAAGAACGGTATCCTCCCGTACCTCCATTGTGCCAAACAATACTTCCCTCGTTAGCATAATGCCACCCCAAACCGATTTCGAAATTGGTCTCTTCGTTCTTAAAAGCGACTTTATGGGTAAGTTCCATGGCTTTCTTCAAAGATGAATCACCATCACCGGCATTGGCCGCTAAGAATTTCAGCATATCGGATGCCGTTGACCGAATGGCTCCAGCACCTGCCAAACCCGTAATGTCCCAGTTACTGACTTCAGATCCATAGGCATGACCTTTTGCCAAGCGTTCTTTCATTTCAGGGCTGAATGAAATTCCCGTATCGGGCATATTGTAAGGCTCAGAAAACTTTGCTATGATTAAATCTTCATAGGATTTTCCTGAATGCAATTCCAACAAATGCCCCAAGAGACCCATCCCAAAATTGGAATACTCATAGCTAGCTCCAATATCTCTTGTAAGTTCGTAGGAGGATAAGAACTCGTATATCTGCTCTGCCTCGTATCCTAAAAAAGGATTATTCGGGTCAACAGGCCTAAAATTATCGGGCATTCTAGGAAGGCCGGAAGTATGGGTCGCTAAATCCTTCAAAGTAATAACCTTTCCGTCTCGTTCTGGAACTTGAATTCCTTCTGGGAGGTATTTCGAAATAGGGTCATCAAGGGCCATTTCACCTTTTAACACTTGATCGGCCAATAAAATTGTGGTGAATACTTTAGATATGGAACCGATTTCAAAGACTGATTTTCCATCTACAAGACTTCCCTCTTTTAAAGCTGTCTTGCCATAGGAAAAATAGGTTTCTTGTCCGTCTTTCAAGAAGCCGACTACAATACCGGCATGTTTGCCAGAATCTACACGTTGCCTAATGTTGTCTTGAACTTCTTGGGAAATTTGGGCAAAGCCAAAGGTGCTTATCAGGAGAAATACGGAAGCAAGCCGACTAAAATTACTCATAACACGGTGGTTTAAGAATACACCATAAGTAACGATTATCTTCTCATTGTTACAATAATATTTGGGAGATTTTCAAAATAAATTCTGTATAATCAATACTCTTACCCATAAGCTAGTGATTGGTGAGTAAATCACATTACTAAATGGTCATAGTCAATAATACGCTTAAAAAAGGTTGTGTGGCAACTCTTCTGAAGCTTCCCATTCATTGACCCACTTCGCCATCACCTCGACCCATGCATCACTGTCATTTAAGCAAGGAATATGTTTGTAGTGCTCCCCACCTGCTTCTTCGAACTGTTCTTTGCCCTCCATAGCGATTTCTTCTAAAGTCTCTAAGCAATCAGACACAAACGCTGCCGTAACAACAGCAAGTATCTTTTTGCCTTCTTTGGCCAAGCGTTCGAATTCATAATCGGTGTATGGTTTTAACCAGGGGTCGCCCGCTAGGCGTGATTGGAAAGAAGTACTTGTTTTTTCGTCGGAAAGACCTAGCTCTGCTTTCACCAGTTCTGTGGTTTCATAAACTTGATGGCGGTAACAGGTATGGTGTGCGACCGAATTGATGCTACAACAACTACCATCTATTTTACAATGGAACCGTGTGGGATCCGATTTACGTATATGTCTTTCAGGGATGCCGTGATAGGAAAACAAGATGTGGTCGTAATCGAAATCCTTTAATCCATCAGCGATACTTTTTGATAGTACTTTGATATATTCAGGACTTTTATAAAAAGCAGGCATGGTGGTCAGCTTGATCTCAGGGAAGTCTTTTTGTTGTACCTCCATCGTTTTCACGACCACCGTTTCATAAGAAGACATCGCATAATGCGGATACAAAGGCACCAATAATACCTCATCAACCCCTTCTTCTTTGAGTTCATGCAATGCTTTTCTGATGCTCATGCTTCCGTAGCGCATGCCCAAGGCGACCGGTATTTTCGTGTGCTTTTTTACTTTTTCGGCAAAACGTTCGGATAATACAATTAATGGAGATCCTTCATCCCACCAGATTTTGGCATACGCTTTTGCGGATTTTTTGGGCCGCGTTTGTAATATGATACCTCGAACCAAGAGGGTACGCAACCATTTGGGTGCATCGATTACCCGTTCGTCCATCAAAAATTCATCCAAATATGGTTTTACGTCCTTCGCGGTAGGACTATCGGGAGACCCTAGATTAACCAATAAAACTCCTTTCATAAATAGCATTATTTACCTTCATTCCCGCGATGGCGGGAATCCTTTCTCTTCCAACACCCAAAACCACTTTTATCTCACAAAAGCGATGTATGAAATGCTGTGCAAAAATAAGGTTTGACAAACAACTTGTATTTAATTGTAGGCATAACTTTTTGATGGTATCATAATGAATATCAATTCTAATCAGAATTTTCAGAAAATCGGAAAATACCAGCCGAATTTCCCCGTTATAACATAATCCTATAAAACTTTCACAGTTTATAGGGATAAAATGAGGTTTGTACTTCTTTAAATTTGTAGAAACCCAGACTATCAAAACCATATTTATGCGCATCCTTCTTACGCTACTCTTTGTGTTTTGTTCAATTTTGGGGATTTCCCAAGAGAAGAAAAGCTTGCTTTGGGAAATCTCTGGCAATGGCTTGGAACAAACTTCATATCTCTATGGTACCATGCATGTCAGTAAACGGATAGCTTTTCGTTTGGATGACGTCTTTTACGAAGCTCTGGATAAAAGCGAAATAATTGCCCTGGAATCCGACCCTGGCACTTGGCTTGACGATGAAGATGCGATGGGTATGGCCGGCTATGGTCAAGGTAACGGCTTTGTATCAAAAGGATTCTATAGGTATCCTTTTATGGTGAAAAACCCGAAGAAGGAAGAACTAGGTGCTTACATCGCTTTTGAAGATCGTCGTATCAATTCAATTCTATATCGCACCAATGAGTATTCCCAAAATTTTGAGGAAGAAACCTATCTCGATATGTTCATTTACCAAGCCGGCAAAAAGTTTGGAAAACCGATTGTGGCCCTAGAGGATTTGGAAGAGTCTTCGGCGCTTGTGGGCAGAGCAAGTTTGAATGCCGTGAAACCCAAACCTGACGAATGGTTACAGAAAAAAATGCAAGAGCAAGACCCCATGTCACTTTTGCAAGATGCTTATCGCAATAGAAACATTAATTTGCTCGATTCTATCGATAAGGCGATGTACACCACCCATTATTTAAAAAACATGTTGTTCATCCGTAATCGGAATATGACCAACAAATTAGACTCAGTGCTGCACACAGCGAAGGTGTTCGCAGGCATCGGTGCGGCACACTTGCCCGGGGAAAGAGGAGTTATCGCCATGCTTCGCGAAAAGGGTTATACGGTCAAACCCCTGGTTTCAAGAACTACTGCAAAAGGGCAACGAATCAAGGAAAAAATAGATACTACACTACGAGAAAATAAGTATACCACCGTTCAACCTGACGACGATTTTTTCAGTATTGCACTGCCCAATAAACTATACCCTATTACCGAAAACACCACCACTACCTATATTTCACCGGATCTCGCCAACGGAAGCTATGTCATGCTCAATCGGATTCCGACATTCTCTCATTTAAAAAAGGAAGATTCGTATACCCTAGATGACATCGACAAATTACTTTTTGAGAATATTCCTGGTAAAATCTTGGAAAAAATCAGAATCAACCGTAACGGACTTGAAGGTCTTGACATAAAAAATCAATTAAAAAATGGTGACCAGCAACGCTACCAAATTTACATTACGCCATTAGAGATATTGATTTTCAAAATGGGAGGTGAAGGCGATTACGTGAGCACGTATTCAGATACTATTTTCAATAGTTTGCGATTCAAGAATTTTGAAAAAAAATTGGTCCCCGTTTCTTCAAAATACCAAGATTTTGAGATAAAAATGCCCTCTCTACATCGGTTTACCAATCGTATGCGAAAAGGAGACCGCTTTGCCCACGGGTATGATTCCATTTCAGATTCCTACTATTTCTTAAAGAAGGTAACCCTCAACGATTTTACGTTTGTTGAAGAGGATGCTTTTGAACTCAAACAAATACAAAAGCGATTTTATCAGGATTTAAAACTTAACCCGGTTTACGAAACCGTTAAAGGAAATTCATTGAATTCGTATGCGGTAATCGACTCCGCCAAGGGCAAGAAATTGCATTTGAAAACTGTCTTCAAAAGAGGAGATTATTTTCTGCTAGGTTCGGTCACCGCACAAAGTACCCAAGCAGCGGCGTATTTTAAATCTTTCAAAATGAAAGCTCCCGAATACCGAGAGAAGTTTGAGACCGTAACGGACACCGCCTTATTTTTTACCACAAAAACTTCGGTGAAACCTGCAAAATTCGTTGAAAACAGTAACAATTATTTTACCGGTCCGAATAAACCAAAACCCTATAGTGCCTTTAACAAAAAGACCATTTATCAGAATAAAAACAACGAAGCGATCGCCGTTGAACTGAACAAAGCCCATGATTTTTTAATGTTCGAACATATTGATTCGGTATGGGCACTGCGTAAAAAAATATACGCGGACAAGCGTTTTAATGTATCCGAAGAATCATGTATTACGCTTACCAACGGAGCCCATATTCTCAATATTACCTTAACCGATACAGCGAGTACAAGGGGCATATTAATCAAGAATATTGTTAAAGACGGGTTGCTCTATGAGGTAAAAGCTAAGGTCGAGACCGTAAGCACACCTACGACCTTTGTTCAGGAATTTTTTGAAAACTTCCAACCCTTGGATACGGTGATAGGTAGTTCTATCCTAGACGATAAAACAACGGCCTTCTTTGCAGCGCTGCGAAAGAATGATAGTATCGTTAAAGATGGGTATCCCTTTATCAAGTTTCAAAAAAAACACATCGATTCTTTAAAGCACTACATCTCAGAGTTCGATTATCCGGAGGATAAAAAAGATATCCAATCTCATTTAATACAAAAATTAGCGCAACTGGATGATCCTGACGTGATTCCCTTTTTTAAAGATTTCTATATGAAATCGTACAACAATTCTAGCGCACAGACCCTAATCTTAAGTGCCATTACCAAGAAAGCCAATGAAGAGTCGGTAGCACTTTTACTCGATTTAATGTCAAAAGACCTTCCATTGGTCTCAAATACTTTTGATATTCAGAATATTTTCAAACCCTATAAGGATAGTCTTCCACTTGCAAAAAACTTGTATCCTGAAATATTGGATTACAGTGCGATTGAGGAATACAAATCTCCAATTTTCTCTATGCTGGCGAAGTTGCAATCAAAAGGACTTGTAAAAACAAGAAGTTATAAGAAATATCGAAAACAAATTCTAAACGATGCTAAAATTCAGTTGAAACGGCAGTTGGGAAAGGCAAGTCAGTCCAATGGTTCACCGAGGTATTACAATCCTCCTGCTAATCCTTTTGACAATAGGACCAAAGTATTGGAGAATTATGCCATTCTATTATATCCATTTATCAAAGAAAAAGAAGTAAAACAGTTCTTTGATCGACTTCAATTTATCAAAGACCCTAATATCAGAACCACCTATGCTACGCTGTTGGCGAAGGATGAACTTACTGCACCAATAGCATTGTTAGATACTTTAGCGTCAGATGTTAATAGTAGATTGTTGTTATTCAATAAACTAAAAAGCGTTGGCAAATTGCATCTTTTCCCACAACGTTATCGAAACACAAAATCTTTAGCCGAGGCCTTGGTCCTTGACTCACACCGATTTAATGCCGAGCGTGATACGCTCCAATTTTTGCGACAACAACCCTTGAGTTATAAGGGGAAGAATTATATGGGCTATTTTTTCAAAACCCAAAAAGGAAGTGATTACGACAAAAACTTCAAAATACAGCTCATTGTCTTTGACCCAAGAGAAGGCTTAACTTCAAAACCTTTTTATAGAAGTGAAGAAGTTCGTATTGAGGATACGGACACTGATAAGGAGGCTATTCAATACGTTTCTGAGGTTTTCATTCTAAAAGATCGGAAGCGAGCTGAAGCCTACCGCCCAAACGGTTTTAATGGGTACGGGTTTCATGGGTATTGAAAATAGCGATAAGAACGCTGCACTCTTAGGGACAAGAATTAAGATTTTAAATATGTGATGTTAGCTCCCCTCCTTTAAAAAGGAGTGGAGCCGATGAAGTTCTAGTTACTTAAACTATCCAAAAGCACCTCAACTGCTTTTATTGACATTGAATCAACCTCCATTGCTGAAATAGAATCCATCACAGGAAGTTGTTTCATATCCAAATCATTTTTATTGGGATAGAGTTGTTCATCCGTTAGGTTCTCCGAAGCTTTCCAAGTCTCGCCCAACTGGTCCAAAATGGTTGTTGTCCATCGAGAAGGATGCTTGGCATCAATCCAAATTACATCGCGGTACTCGGCATCGACCAAAGCCAAATCAGGGGTTGCCGCTCCATCGAATTGCTTGCTGTCGTCCTTTATAGCGGCTACAGTTCCCAAAACGAACATTCGTTTCTTTCCTGCTATATTTTTGATAAATGGACGAAATTCTACTGGTTTATTGACAGACCAATCGTATTCCTTTTTAGATTCTATCACCTTTAGAGGCATGGCAGAAACTCCGGCATAACCTTCTTTTTTCGACGCATGGTCGTAGTAATATAACTTCTGCGTGCCGTCTGCGGGAATCATTACACTAAAGGCCAAACTGGTTCGCTCATCACCGATTGGTTCAAGACCAAACCAATGGTAGAGACCATCAACCGCATCCGTTTTCATTCCTTCAAAATTAAAGTCCGTCACATAGGGTTGTTGGTTTTGATCCTCGGGCAACTCGGGAATTTTAACCGCCGTTTTCATGTTCCAAGGTAGTGGATCGGTAAACCCGCCTAAGAATTGAAGGGATTGTGCCTGTACCTGAGAAATACGCTCTGCAACCGTATTCTGTCCTTTCAGATAGGGATAATCTTTAATTTCGTCTGGTGAGATATATGTTCCCTTTCCAATCGTAACACGTTCTAAATAATCATTGAAATCATGCTCTCCCGAATCAACCACCATAACGCCCCCGTAAGTCGGATAAGGAAAGAAAAAGCCCTTCCATTTGATCAAGTTCACAACCTGTACCCATTTATCTTCATCATTTTTCATATAGAAAACATCACTGGGTTCCATGGTGAATAGTTGAAAGATGTTGAATCGTTGTACCACGGCGTTGTAAGTGTTGCGACTAAACGCCAATGACTCTCCGATAGAGAAAGTTACCGGAACCCGATTCTCATTCGAAAAACGGGGAAACGGCGAAGTGCTTTCGACCATAAAAATCTCTTCGGTATCGTCATTCATACGTTGCCAAGTATATTCTTTTGCAGGTTGCACGGCCATCGTCCATTGGTTGGTACTATCCACACGAACAAGCTGTGGCAAAGAAACTTCCTGAGTCTCCCCGACCGATTCATAAGCCATGGTAACAATATTATTGAAGGGTTGAATACGCTCGTTTTGGGTCAATGGTAGTTCATTCAATTCCTCTAAATTGAGATTTTTGTAGACATTGTAGGTCTGCATATAGTTATAGAGGTTCAGTTTCCATCCGAAGAACCAAAGTGTCGCGAAAAAGGCGGCTATTCCCACTAAAATCAAAACTCGTTTACCAGAACTGGCAGAACTTCTAAACTTGGTCAAAGTGAACCATAGAAACCCAATTCCAAGTAGAATAATGGAGATGTATTTTCTTAAGAACAAAAGGACCGGTTGGTAGTCGTCTCGAAGGAAGAACAATAATAATACCAGCACGATACCGCCTAGAATTACTATTCGTTTCTGTTTTTTTCCTTTGTTATAATATGATTTTATCATGGTCTTGTATTTTGTGGTACGTGATTGTGAGGAGCTTTTCGCTGTCTTGGTAATCTATTAAACCAGCGGCAATGCTTCAACATTTCAACACTTAAAAGCATTACTAAAACGAAATCCTATTCCTCATAAAGACTATTTCGTTTTCTACTTTATCATACCCTTATCCTTCAACCGATCCCTAGCTGATTTCTTCGGTTCAACCTCAGGTTGCGTGGTTTCTTCTATTTTTTGTTCTACCCTTTCTTCAGGGTCTCCCTCAACCAAATCTTCCACGTATTCCTTTCCTTTATCGAAGACCTTTTCAATGTTCTCTTTACTAGTACTATCTCGAGTGAAAATTACTGCTGATGCAATGTAGCTTCCTATTAATGTACCCACGATAGCAGAGGCAAAATATTGGATGAAAAAAACGTTGATCGGAGTTACAAAAGTTACGATACCGGCACCCACTGCGAACAAAAGTGTTACCCACACCAGGCGGAGTAAAAAGGGCTGTTGATGAACAAATCCTTTTTGGTTCTCTGCTTTCATCTGTAGGGCTTTTGCATGGGTGATCTTATTCGCCAAACGATAGAGTTTATTGCTTTTTGACTCCCTCCAATACCAAACTATTCCAAATAGGATTGCTGCGATAAATACGATGATTTCTAGTGTCATAAGCCTTGTTTTTGATTGTTTTCCAATATCTCTTCTATCACCCAATCTTGATAATCAGGTTTCCAACTATTATATAAGTTATAAAACTGTTCTTTATCATACCAGTATAGATGTACTGGATCTTTGGGAACAATTTTGGAAAGTAGTTTCCAAGTTAGTTCTTCCTCCTCTTCTTTTAAGGACGGATGGGGTTCGTGCAAAATCTTCAGAAAATGTTCGTCAACGTACTCTTTTAATTTGAGGTTCTTATCAACGATTAATCGCTGATAATACAATTCCACACCCGAAATCTTCTTTTGTATTTCAACGGGTAGCTTGTTCAAGTATTTTTTGAATAGAAAATGGCTATCTAAAATTTCGCTCAACGGATGTTCCGTTTTTTCCGCTTTCTCAACAAAAACATGTTTTTTGATACGGTCATATCTCGGCGAGCGCATCGCCCCCTTAAAGTCTTTTCTAAGAATCATATTGTTGACCAATGCATCTATCAATTCATCATGGTCTTTATGGAATAGTAAAACATCATGCGCTGAATCATTTATGGCACTTTTGAACATCTTCTCATCTTCAAAAACTAATATCTTTTTGACGAAATTCTTTAATACAAAAACACCCCCAAAGGCTCTGGTATAGAAGGAGTTAACTTTTAATTGAATGGGTTCCAGTTTTAATTTCCTGCCCCTTAAATCACCATATTCCTTAGCGCTTTTAAGCAAATGATTGTGCACATCACGGTCTATGAAATTGTTATCCCGATTAAAGAAATTGATGAAAGCCTGTTGCTCCATTTGCTTCTTGTCCAAGTCGTTCAAAAGTGCAAAGGATACTTCAATTTTATCGTATCGCAATAAATCGAACGGCTCGAAAAAAGCATCTACTTTTTGGTCCAAATGCAACACCAAAGCGGAGTCTTTGGTGATATCCCTTATCTCACGTCCATAGGCCGCAAAAACGGCTTCCATCACATCACGATCAAAACTGTGCGATGGCATATGTACGGGTTTGTCTTTCTGTTGTGGTGAAATTATTATCGCATTCACATTGGCTTCTCCAGTATTCAGATAATAATTCTCCTTTTTCTCTATCGCCACTTCAGGACTCCACCCCATTCCGTCTATAGAAAACGTCTTGAGTTTGGTAGGTTTTACTCCTAACATAGCAAGGCACTCATTGTAGCGTTTGGCCAATGAACCGGAAAGCACAACCATGCCACCACCGAATAATCCAGCTTTCCTTAGTTTCTCCATTACTTCCCGTTCTCGAAAATTTTGTTCGCTTCCAATTGTACGTTCAAATCATGCACACGACCGTCTACCTTACGTTTGAAGTCGGTGTCGGCTATTGTTGCTACATTATCCAAATAGCGAACTGTTTCTTGTCTACGGATGTCCGAGAAATCAAGCCCTTTCATGTTTCCCCTCATTAGTTCTTTCAGCATTCCGTACTTGGTATCATAATCCTTTTTGAAATACAAGTTTGGGTCATTGAACCAGTCTTCGGGAAGGTCGAAATCTGTCAAACGTAGCGAAACTGCACTTTGAATGTTCCGGATATCCCTCGAAGAGAAAAACGGAAACGATTTTTGAATGTTCTTGTACAATTCCGCAAAGAATAAGTGTTCGTTGGTTTTGTGTTTCGCTTCAGTTTCCTCATAAATCTCCAAAACTTTCGCCTCGGTAGGTTTTTCGGATCGGCTCAAAATCTCACTTAAATTTTTAGCCAAACCCTGATCGCTTAAAAATTTATATTTCTCCGGATTTTTCATATTTACAAAGTCGGGCATTGTCTTTTCGAATTTGCTCCACCAGATATAATCTTGGTCAATAAAATCAGGTATAGTTCGTGCTCCGTCAATTTTGAATCTTCCCTGAACCCTAGAAATCACGGCCTTGTCCAACATTTCTGGCAGGTTCGTAAAGAGTCCTATCGAACTGTTGCCGTAGTTAATGGCATAAGCGCCTTCGGTATATCTCAAAAACACCCCGATAACTTCTTTTACACCTGCGGAAACGCCCTGTGCGGTCCGTTCCTGTAAATTGTTTTCGGCATCATCGATTGGGGCGAAAATCAATTTGTTCGGGTCCTGCAAAGGTTTCATCCATTGTACCATTTTCTCGGCAGAGCCTCCTTGAAAAGTGGAGATTAAGGTATCTGGCATCGGATGGAATAAAAACGGAATCTCTAACGTATCACATTGCTCTTTCAGTTTGGTGGCAATGGCCGCAATCAACATACTTTTCCCTGTTCCGGGGATCCCATAACCCATGAAAACAGGCATAAATCCGCCCAACTCTTGAAAAGGGTTCTTTTTGGCTGTAAAGTCGTAACTCATCATCCGTTCGGTCAAACGACGTGCAAAATGTTTGGCATCACGGTTTCCGACAATTTCCTCAAAACGGATTTTGTTGAACTCAACGCTGACTGCAGTACCTTCGAAAACGTTCTCCCATCCAGAAATTGCAAACTCACTTTTTTCGAGTTTATAAGTGCGGTCGGTAATGGTTTCCGTGTATTCAAAAGTGCTGAGACGCTGTTGTAGTTCTGAAATCAATGCTTCGAAGAAAACGACCGTGAAATTGGTCACTTCCTCATCAGAAGTAATGATTTCAGGATGGCTCATATACTTGTCGTAGTAGAACAACATACAAGAAATTCCCTTTAAAGGTGAGAGCACAGACAGTTCTGGTATACCGGCAAACTTGTTCTTCATCACACTCAAATCATCCGATGCGACGGGTTTTAAATCGTATAAAATACGACAGGCGATTCCGTGAAGCATAAAAGCCGTGGCCGTCTGTTGTTTCGAATCATATTCGCGACGTTGGCCGACATCTAAAGTGGATTTTCGCTCGTTCAAAGTCGATAACCCCGAAGCATCAGAATAACTGTCTTTCAACCAAATTCCTATTGTTAGACCTTCCTGCAAAGCGTATAAAGCACGGTTCAAATGCAAGGGAATCGCAACCGAATCGGGAAGTAACCGCTTCTTCAATGCCAAAATAGTTTTAGAAACGGAGATGACTTCGTTCGCGGCCGTACCATTTGCTTTTGACAAATACAGTAGGATTGATTCGTCTTTTTTGTCTTTATTACGGCTTTTCGCCTTTCCACCTTGTTCCCATTGAACACCCTTTAAATAGGAAGTCGCCTCATCGCGTAGGGAGTTCAGTTCTGAGTTTTTTATAGGGAATGTACTGTTGTGTTCCATGGATTTTATTCTAATTTCAAACTCGGAATCTCGATCGGATTTCCGGTCAGTGCGTTTATAGTTTCTGGAATGTTATCATACAAGGCTTGCATCACCCGGTGCGGGCAAAACAAATAGTTTTTGGGCTTTGATTTTTCCCAAACCTGTAAAACCTGCTTATTGAAAAAGTTACCTTCCTTGAACTCAGATGTGGAAACCGCTTCACTAATGTGTAAGGAAATCGCATAGGCCGAAAGGTCGAATGTCTTCTCTACAATAGCCTTTAAAATTACGTGAGTAACTTCCAATTCATCTTTGGCAAAAACACTGTGCAGGGGACCTAAATCCAACTTTTTAATTCGCTTTGGAAATACATAAGGCAACTTTTTATCAATGGCATAGGCCATCATGTCAATATTCATATCTCTATCGGCCGTATTTTTCAAAACCGAATAAATATCCTGCTTTACATCTTCCACTTTTTCTTTGTGCAGATCAAAATACATAAAGCAGATAAAGGGTCGGTTCGTGACAACATCGTAAAAGGACCAACTTACCATATGCGCAGCGTCCAAGCCCATCACTGGAAGAATCTTTCCTTGTACGAACCTTCTGTAAATAAATTGTTTTTCAACAGATGAATAATAAATAACCGATGCCGCCTGATGTAACTTTCGATCGTTGATAGGTTGTTTTTCTTTGAGTAAGGTCTCCAAAAATTCAGCTTTCAATTTTGCAACATCAGGAAGTTTGCTGACATGCTCTTGTTTGAGCTCCAAGTCATTATATAGATAGCGAAATTCCAAGTAATTCGGGAGTCCGGATTCTGTTAAATCTACCCGCATTTTCTCATCGTCATCAAAAAGGTACTTGATTCTAAACGCTTCTAAAGAATAGGCCAACAATTCAGAATACTGCTTTACAAAAGTCGCCTCAGCATCTGTGCAAATATTTTCCTTTTCGATGCTTTTCACTAACTCGTTCAACGCATGCGCCACGATTTTAAAATAGACTTTGTACTGTTCTTTGGTTTCAAGAACAGCGCTGTCTAAAGGAGTAGCGATTTGGTTTATTGACATGAGAAAGTATTAAACTTGCTGTTAGGTTTGTAGCTGCCAATTCTTACGAAGTTGAGAATGGGTTGTTCTCAACTTCGCTCGAACTGAAAGCAGTTTGAACATTGAATTACTTGTCTTAACTCAACAAGTCGTCTTCCGCAGCAGGTGCTGGAGCTGGAGCATCATCATCTCCACTATTTGATGGAGCATCGCCATCAGTGGCGTAGTATTCCTCAAAAATCTCTTTCATATCGATGCCGTATCGATCTGCAAAGTTCTTTTGAATCTCGGAATCCTTAACCCTGATTTCTTGAAGTGCTTCTGCGTAGCTCGAGTATACACCTTGCATCACTTTTTCGTGTACCGGAATATTGTCCATCATCTCTTGACGTGCCTTGGCACTTGCTGTATGCATTGATGCTAAGGTCTCCCCGATATGCTCATCTGTTTTGACACCTAGATGTTCGAGTATAGCTGCAAATTCTTGATCCGTTCTTGCTTTTAATGCCACGACGTAGCCATCATAATATTTTAAACGTTCATCGGTATCACTTTTTAATTTTGCACGATGCGTTTGTAAGTTGCTTCGTAAAGAAGTCAATACTTTGATGGTCAAGTTATGCTTGTGCACAAAACTGTCTTTACTGGCCGCAAGCGTAGTGTAAGCATTTTTTAAACCTTCCAGCTCCTCGACTTTTTGCTCAATAGTAGTTACTTTTCCTATCGCCTCGGAATATGCAGAAGATTGTTTATCTGAAATCTCTTCCAGGGCCTGACGCGCTTGCTTAAGAAGTGCGTATTGCTCTTCTAACTTATCTTCGGTTTCCTTTTTCTTTTCTAAAGCCTTTGTGTGATTCTTGCTCGCTTCTACAATAGCAACTTGAAGCTTGTCTTCCACTTCTTTGATTTCCGTTTCACGGGTTTTTAATCGACCAACAGCAGCCTGACTTTTGTACGATAGCTCGTTCAACAAGGTTTGAACGTCTGCCGTTTCAATCCGTTCTTGAAACATGGCTTTGGCCTTCATATCGGCGCCATCCCTAGTTTTTTGAGCTACAGCCAATTCTTCAGCGCGATTCTTGATTTTTGATTTACGCCCCCATAGATTGTTCCACCAATTGTCCTTTACCTTTTCTGCATCTTCCAAAGCTATTTTGGCACGATCCAACGCTTTTTGGGCATCGTCTATGACTTTTTGCTCTGCGGCGTTTAGGGTAGAGAATTTTTCAAAAATAATTCCTACTTCATCTTGATAGTCGGTCAGGTCTTTGATGGCTTCCAATAACGACTTTCTATCCGTTTCTGCCATTCCCACTACATCATCAAGGGTAGCATTTAATATTTTTTGACGCACATTTGGATCATCTTCTTGCGCAAGCTTAGACTTCATCTGGTCCACAGCTTTGCCCCAATTGACATCTACTTTTTCTTTTTCGGAAGCGGAATCGGTTTCTAATAAATCAAAATCATCGGCCATAAATGGTGTGTTTTTAGGTTTATAATAGATTCCCGCCTTTACTGAAACGAGTTCAGCACAAGCTCGGGAATAAAAAATATTGTAATTCTCGAATTTCGGTAAAAAAACCGAGGTGTAAAAGCACTATCGAGAAGTGTTTGAAATATATGTATGGAGAATTCAAGTTTTGTTACAGGCCATGCATACACTTAGCTGTAAGTTGGTACAGAATTTGTTTAATTTTGAAACAATTAGCAATACGCATGAAACACATTTTTCTTTTTCTTTTCAGTTTGTTTTGGGCCAACTTAATTTTCTCCCAACAAATCACCTGCTCCCCTGAGGACAAACAAGCCTTCGAAAATAAAACCATTGAAATTGATGGATTGCTGGAAAACGATTTCGGCAAAACCATGGTCGCTATTGGAAAAACTTTTAAGGGTATTCCGTACGTGGCCAAAACCTTGGAAATCGGTGAAACCGAATCTTTGGTTGTCAACCTACATGGACTCGATTGCACCACTTATGTTGAAAATGTACTTGCTTTTAGCTCGCTTTTAAGGGATGGGAAATCTGATTTCGATTCTTTTACCAAACAGTTAGAAACCATTCGGTATAAAGATGGAAAGCTCGACGGATATGGCTCTCGCCTACACTATTTTACAGAATGGATTCGTAATAACGAAAAAAAGGGATTGCTAAAAGATATTACATCAGAGGTAGGCGGCGTTGAAATCAAAAAGGACATCAACTTCATGGGAACACATCGTGGGTTGTACCCATTTTTGGAAGATGACCAAAACTTTGAAAAGATTCTTGAAACCGAAAGGGAATTGGCAAAAGAAACTTTTTGCTATCTACCCCAAGACCAAATTGAAGCGAACGAACATCTTATTCAACCAGGAGATATTATAGCTTTAGCCACCTCCATAAATGGACTCGACGTGACACATACAGGAATTGCTACCCGGGAAAAAGATGGGCGCATTCACTTGTTACATGCTTCTACCGGTTCGATGGAAGTAGAAGTTTCTAAATTGCCTTTGGCAGATTATTTGAAAAAGATTAAAAATAATACGGGCATTATGGTTGCAAGACCTATTAACTAGTCGCCAAACCCATCAAATATTTCTTAGGAGTTGTTCCATATTTCTTCTTAAAAGCAGCAATAAAATGGCTTGCCGTGCTATAACCCACACGCAGTCCTACTTCGTTGACATTGTGTTTTCCGGTCTCCAACATTTTGCGCGCATATTCCATCTTATAATCGAAAAGAAAGCTGAAGACCGAATCCCCATAAATTTGCTTGAATCCCTCTTTCAATTTTTTAAGGCTTAATCCAATTTCCTCTGAAAGTTCTGCCAAAGTTGGTGGTTCGGCCATTCGAGAAATCATGATCTCCTTTGCCTGACGGATCCGTCTGACATTATCCTCATCCACCAAAAATGGGCACTGTTCAATATCCGCATCATCACTTTTGTTGAAATACAAGGATATCAGTTCATAGACCTTCCCCTTGATGTACAATGTTTTTATAGACGGATGCAAATTGTAGTTGATCATTTGACTCAGTATCACTGCAATTGCCGGGCTAAAACCTTCCTGCGAATAGTACTTTTTATCGCGATTACCGGCACTCAAAAAAGGAATGTAATTGGCCTCGCGAGAGAAAAGAGAATGAAATTTTCGAATGGTCATAACTACTGAAACCAACCAAGAATTGGGCGATAGTTCTAAGTTCAAGGGTAAATCTATCTGCGTGTTATATAATAAAAGAGAGTTTTCTTCAGAAACATCCAAAGCATAATTACCCTTATTAAAAATAAATTTTGAACTTCCTTTTAAACAAAAATGGAACTGAATGAATGAACTATCAATGTCACGTGTAACTTTCTGAATTTGAGTGGTATCGTTCTGAATTTTCAACACAAAAAAACCTTCCTCAATAAGAATTTCGGAGAATGAACCTTCAGCGACATTTTTTGATTCCATCGAAACTATAATTTTAATGATTTTATTTAGAAACGTTCTAAATAAATAATATGGAAAACGTTGTGTTTCTTACAAAAATATCGGATTTCATCCGATTTTTACCATATTATGACCAAAAAATCATGAATCGACATTTATTGTTCCGCTAGCGTTACTTTTTGAAGTTCATAGCAGTTACATTTGCTTCCGATTGTCAGGTATACATGAAAGATTATCACATTTCGAAACATAGCTCGTTCTACACCATTGGGTTAAGTTATCAAAAAGCCGATGCCGAAGTACGCGGAAAATTCAGCTTGGATGATGCCGCGACTGATAGACTTTTGAACCAAGCATTAGCCCAAGGGCTAGATGCACTTATTATTACCTCTACCTGTAATCGTACCGAACTTCATGGTTTTGCCCAACATCCTTTTCAGTTGATTAAGCTGCTTTGTGACAACACCGCCGGATCAGTCGAAGAATTTCAAGAAGTCGCTTATGTCTATAAGAATAATGATGCCATAAGCCATCTTTTTCGCGTTGGCACAGGTCTTGACAGCCAAATTCTTGGTGATTTTGAGATTATCAGTCAATTGCGTTCCGGTTTCAACCGCTCAAAAAGAATCGGTATTGCTAATCCGTTTTTAGAAAGGCTTACCAATTCGGTCATTCAGGCAAGTAAGCGTATCAAAAACGAAACGGAGATTTCTTCGGGCACCACTTCTGTTGCCTTTGCTTCCGTTCAGTATATTCTTAAGAATGTTCCTGATGTTTCAGAAAAAAATATCCTCTTATTCGGAACTGGGAAAATTGGTCGAAATACCTGTGAAAACCTTATAAAACATACCAAAAACAACCATATTACCTTAATAAACCGCACGAAGGATAAAGCCGAAAAAATTGCCGGAAAATTCAATCTTCTTGTAAAAGACTATGGTGATCTTCAGACCGAAATCCGCAATAGCGATGTGCTCATTGTAGCAACCGGAGCGCAATCTCCAACGATATCCAAGGAACTGATCTATACCAAAAAACCACTTTTGATTTTGGACCTATCTATTCCCAAAAATGTCTCCGACGATGTTTTAGATTTGGAAAATGTGACGGTCATTCACCTCGATCATTTATCACAAATGACCGACGATACACTGGAACGAAGAAAACAATTTATTCCAAACGCCGAGGACATTATTGAAGAAGTCAAACATGATTTTATCCAATGGCTTGAAACAAGAAAGTTCGCTCCAGTTATAAAAGCATTAAAGAAGAAATTGAAGACGATGAAAGATGAGGAGATGGATTACCATTCCAAAAAAATATCCGATTTCAATGAGGAGCAGGCTGATGTAATCAGCAACCGCATCATTCAAAAAATAACCAAGCAGTTCGCGAATCACCTTAAAGATGATACTGTTGATGCAGATACTTCTTTGGCATTGATACAAAAAGTCTTTCAACTAGAAATAGAGACCCCATGACAAAAGTGATCCGAATCGGAACACGCGATAGCGAATTGGCGTTATGGCAGGCTAATACCGTTAAAGACAAGCTCGAAGCCTTGGGTTATCAAATACAACTGATTCCTGTAAAATCTACAGGTGACCTGATATTGGACAAACCTCTCTATGAGTTGGGGATTACCGGTATTTTCACAAAGACCTTGGATGTAGCGCTTCTAAAAGGTGAAATTGATATCGCAGTGCATTCCATGAAGGATGTACCCACCGCCTTACCCAAGGGTATTGTTCAAGCGGCCGTATTGGAGCGAGCCAATTTCCTTGATCTTTTGGTGTATAAAAACAACCAGGAGTTTTTAGGACAGCGAGAAGGTATTATTGCAACAGGCAGTTTACGCAGAAAAGCACAATGGCTGAATCGCTATCCTACCCATACCATAACTGATTTAAGAGGAAATGTAAACAGTAGGCTTCAAAAGCTGGAAGACAATAACTGGGACGGGGCCATTTTCGCTGCCGCGGGATTAGAAAGAATCAATCAAGAACCAGAAAATACCATAGGCCTAACATGGATGATTCCTGCCCCCGCCCAAGGAGCAATTATGATTGCTGCATTAGAGAGCGATGAATACGTGCGAGACGCCTGTGTGCAACTCAACCATGAACCAACGGAAATCTGCACAGGAATTGAGCGGGAATTTCTCAGAATATTGGAAGGTGGCTGTACAGCGCCAATCGGTGCATTAGCTACGATAAAGGCACATGATGCTTATGAGGAAATCACCCTAAAAGGAGTTCTATTAACAGTTGACGGGGCAAAAAAATTAGAAACCGAATTTACTTCAAGGTTGGGTGCACATCAGAATTTAGCGAAAGATTGTGCAAACAGTATTTTGAGTAGAGGCGGAAAACGATTGATGAGCGAACTACAAGTGGTGGAACATAAAATCAACGTTTTCTCCACAAAAAAAATCACCGCCGAACAACAGCAATTATTCTCGGATGACATTAAAGTAGCTTCGGATGACTTTGTCAAAATCAGTCCGTCCAGAATTCCCGAAACGCTGTTGAGAAAACCGATTGAAAATGTGGTCATCACAAGTAAAAATGCCGTTGAATCTTTACTGACGATTGTCGCTTCAAATGAACTGAATTTCAAAAACATTTATTGCGTAGGTAGAAAAACGAAGCGTTTGATAGAAAAACGCATCGGTAAGGTAACCCACTTCGAAAACAATGCTAAAAAATTAGCAGACCATCTCGTGGAATTCATGGACGGTACTGAAGTGACCTACTTCTGTAGTAACATCCGTTTGGATGAATTACCAAATATTTTGAAAGAGAATAATATTATCGTTAACGAAGTTGAGGCGTATAAGACCAAACATGATTCCAATACTATCGATGCGAAGGTAGACGGTGTCATGTTTTACAGTCCGTCTACGGTGGAGAGTTATTTGTTGAAAAACAAGGCAGATAAAATCGCTTACTGTATAGGGGAAACAACGGCAACTGAAGCTCGAAAGCATTTTGACGACGTGCGTGTGGCTAGGATTCCCGATGTGGAGAGTTTGATTGATTTGGTTAATGACAACTATAAGGGTTAAATAAAACATTATGTTATATCGAGCGCAGTCTAGATACTAAGAACATTTAGGCTTTGTATCCCTTTGACTGCGCTCGGGATGACATTTTAGATAACAGTATGAGTATAAAGAACGACTTATTTTTACGTGCTTTAAAAGGCGAAACCTTAGACCGTCCACCTGTATGGATGATGCGCCAGGCGGGCCGTTACCTTCCTGAATTTATGGAAATCAAGGCGAAATACGATTTCTTCACGCGTTGCCAAACACCCGAGTTAGCTTCCGAAATTACGGTGCAACCCATCCGAAGATTTGGCATGGATGCGGCTATACTCTTTTCCGACATTTTGGTCATTCCACAGGCGATGAATATCGAGGTGGAAATGAAGCCCAACTTTGGACCCTTTTTACCAAAACCCATTCGTTCTCAAAAAGATTTAGATTCCGTTATTGTCCCAGATATCAACGATACCTTGGGTTATGTGATGGAAGCTATAAAAGCAACAAAGGAAAAATTGAATGATGAAGTGCCATTAATCGGTTTTGCCGGCTCGCCATGGACGATTCTTTGCTATTGCGCACAAGGGCAGGGCAGCAAAACTTTTGATAAAGCCAAGGAACTTTGTTTTACCCAACCAGTAGTTGCCCACAAACTATTACAAAAGATTACGGATACTACCATCGCCTATCTAAAAGCGAAAGTTAAAGCGGGTGTTAATGCCGTTCAGGTTTTTGACTCATGGGGCGGTATGCTTTCGCCTACTGATTATCAGGAGTTTTCATTTCAATATATTCAACAAATTATCGATGCTTTGAAGGATGAAGCTCCCGTTATCGTTTTCGGAAAAGGCTGTTGGTTCGCATTGGGTGATATGGCCAAATCAGGTGCATCTGCTTTAGGAGTGGATTGGACGTGTTCGCCAAGAAATGCAAGATATTTGACAGGTGGAAAAATAACACTTCAAGGTAATTTTGACCCGTCGCGCTTACTATCTCCCCCTTCGGAAATCAAAAAAATGGTCACTCAAATGATCAATGAATTTGGCAAGGATAGTTATATAGTAAACCTAGGGCATGGCATTCTACCGAATATTCCAGTAGAAAATGCGAAGGCATTTATTGATGCGGTAAAAGAGTATCAAAGCCCTAGCTAAATACAAGTCAGACGTTGTGTTCTTAGAATTCAAAGAGTATTATCTAGATTCGATTCACGAAAAATATGCGTGGCGAATTTGTGATTTTTGTTCGATAAACGAAGAACGATTAAAACGTTTTTTTCCAAAAACCTTAGAAGAGAATCTTACCCCTGACCTATCGAAATACTTTGTAGAACGAAAAATCAATGCATTCGAGGCCAAAGAGGAATTCTTATTCGTGTTGAAGGAAAAGAATAACCATACCATAATCGGGTTGATTTACCTGAAAGCGCTCGATTGGCAAAAAAAGCAAGGCGAGCTGGCTTACGCCATTAGCTATCAAGCGGAAGGTAAAGGTTATATGACGGAAACAATAAATGCACTTTCTAAGTGGGCTTTGGAGGATCTCAAATTGAAAACCCTGCAAATTATTACGCATAAGAGCAATATCGGAAGCATACGCGTTGCCGAGAAATGTGGTTTTATGTGGCGAAAAATATTGCTGGCGGAACATACGCCACCTGGGGAAAATCCGTTAGATATGGAGTTATATGAACGTTACGCCTAAACCATGACTCTTATAGAAAAATACAACCGTCAGTTTGAATATGCCGGTATATTTATGACCGTTTTTATTGCGTTTCAATTCTATCGTATTTGGCAAAACCCTATGGCTGGAGACACTCCCAAAATTATCAGTTTGGGGCTTTTAATAATCTTTGAATTCATAATGGTACATTCAGGGTTGCTTATGTCAGGGTTGCCAAAAAAGGTTTCGCTTTTAGGTCTTATTCCATTTTACGGTTTATTTGCCTTGGTTTTTAGTGTAATTGCTCAAGATCCTTTTATTTTAATACTATATTTGATAGTTGTTTTTAATAGAATGCGATTTGCTTTTTCAGATGTTCCAAAGGTGTTAAAACAACAAACTCTTCTAAAATCAATTCTAACGGCCCTTGCTTATTTTGTGCTTATTTTTCCTTTCATTTTTGGAGCCGAGCATGTGCCCAAAGGAGGTATGACAGAAGACACATTGGATGTAATAGGCTATCCCGGAAATTCAGCTGCCGCTCAACTGTTATTTGGCATGCCACATGTTCCCATTGCATTTGGTTTTACATACCATTGCCTGCTCGCAATTATTGAAGCATTTTCACTACGCCCACGATTCGGGGCTCCTTTTATAACGTATGCCAAAAAATGAAAGATACTTTTTACACCTACATCAAAAATCTACAAAATACTATCACCACTAAACTGGAAAAAGTAGATGGCAAAGCCAAGTTTCAGGAAGATATTTGGAAACGTCCCGAAGGTGGAGGCGGCAGAACACGCGTCATTGAAAATGGAGACGTTTTTGAAAAAGGAGGTGTAAATATTTCAGGAGTTCATGGTGAGCTTCCAAAAAGTATGCAAACTTATTTCGGTGTAAAAGATGCTGATTTCTTTGCTTGTGGATTGAGTTTGGTCTTACATCCGAAGAATCCAAAGGTGCCAACGGTTCATGCGAATTGGAGGTATTTTGAAATGTATGATAAAGAGAGAAACATTGTTGATCAATGGTTCGGCGGAGGACAAGATTTAACACCTTACTACCTTTTTGAAGAAGATGCGGTCCATTTTCATTCGGTTTGCAAACAAGCCTGTGATGCACATCATCCTGATTTTTATTCAAAATACAAAAAGCGTTGTGATGAATACTTCTGGAATACCCATCGCAATGAAGCAAGGGGTATAGGCGGGCTCTTTTTCGACTATTGTAAACCGACGGATGAAATGCAAATGCAAGACTGGTATGACTTCGTCACTGAGGTTGGCAACAGCTTTTTACATTCATATATACCAATCGTTCTAAAACGGAAAGACCTTGATTTTACTTCGCTTCAGCGCGATTGGCAAGAAATTCGACGTGGGCGCTATGTAGAATTCAATCTTGTTCACGACAAAGGAACTTTGTTCGGCCTTAAGACCAACGGCCGTATTGAAAGCATTCTCATGAGTCTTCCGCCACATGTGCAATGGCGGTATGACCATCAACCGGAAGAAGGCAGTGAAGAAGCCAAATTATCGGAAATACTTAAAAATCCGAGGGAATGGGTTTGAAACCCATAATCTGTAATATCATTTAATGAAAAAGCTATGTTAGAAAATTTACTCGAAGCTCTAAAATTGTCTCCAAATAACATTCCTTTAAAGTATCAAATCACCAAACTTTACATGCAAAATAACGACTTTGAAGAAGCTGAAAAACACCTTCTCGAAATCATCAAAGTTGAACCTGACAATATGGAGTTTAAATTTGAATTAGCGCAATGCTTCTATCGCCAAAATAAAGTTTCCACAGCTGAGATTTTATTAGAAGAACTAATTGAACAATCTGATGATACTAGATATTTGGAACTATTATGCTATTGTCAATTAAAACAAGAGAACTATAGAGAAGCTCAAAAAAGCTATCAGAATATTTTAGAAGCTAATCCGAATTTTAAAAATGCTGATTTCGATGAAAAACTGAAGGTCTCTTCCAATGGTGACAAAGATTCCTTTGTAGATGAGGATGGTATTGCCTTCTATAAAAAACCTGATATAAGCTTTAAGGATATTGGGGGCATGGAACATGTCAAAAATGAAATATCACTCAAAATAATCAAACCCCTAACTCATAAAGAACTCTACAAAGCATACGGCAAAAAAATCGGAGGTGGTATATTATTGTATGGTCCTCCCGGCTGTGGTAAAACTCATATTGCAAGGGCCACGGCGGGCGAGATCAATGCGAATTTTATAAATGTTGGTATCAACGATATTCTCGACATGTGGATTGGTAATTCTGAAAAGAATCTTCATGAAATTTTTGAAACTGCACGTAGAAATACCCCTTGTGTTATTTTCATTGATGAAATTGACGCTTTAGGCGCAAACAGAAATGACGTAAGTAAGACCACGGGAAGAACAGTTATCAATCAATTCTTGGCCGAACTTGATGGTTTGGATGCTGATAATGAAGGAATTCTAATAATTGGTGCGACCAATGCTCCATGGTATTTAGACCCTGCTTTCAGAAGACCTGGACGTTTTGACCGAATCATTTTCGTTTCACCGCCAGATATTGAGGCCAAAACTTCGATATTCACTATACAGTTAAGAAATAAACCTACTGATAATATTGATTGTCAAGCCTTGGCCAAAAATTCTAAAGATTTTTCAGGAGCCGATATCAAAGCTGCTATTGATATAGCAATAGAAAGCAAATTAGAAAGTGCATTTGCTGATGGTATTCCCAAACCATTGACTACAAAAGATATTCTAAAAGCAATCAAAAAAATGAAACCTAGCACTAAAGAATGGTTTGGGTCGGCAAAAAATTATGCTCTTTATTCGAATGACGGAGGCCTTTACGATGAAATTCTTGACTACCTAAAAATCAAAAAATAATGGAATCCAAGAACCTCGAACGTGCAATTCAATTTATCGAACTAGGTAGATTTAATGATGCTATTCCCTATTTGCAAAACGCTATTGCGGAATACCCCAACGGCTGGGAGGGAAAGTATTACTTAGCAGTTTGTCATTATAGCGAAGGTAATATCAAAAAAGCATCACAACTAGCCGATGGATTAATGCACGAGTTGCCAAACGACGCAGATGTATTATTCTTGAAGGCAAGAATAGCATTAGAGCAGGATAGGGATAATGAAGCAGAAGTCTTTGTTGATGAAGCCATTGCAATCAATCCTTTGGATGCTGATTATTTTGGATTTAAAGCTGGTATTCTCCTGCACAAAACAAAATATGAGGAAGGGCTCCAAACAGTAAATGAGGGTTTGAGAATAGAAGCAAAAAACACCTACTGCCTAAATATTCGTGCACAAATCTTGACCAAATTAAATAGGGTTGAAGAAGCAAATCAAACTGTTGAGAATATCCTATATGATAATCCAGAAGATGCGTACTCACACGCTAATGTAGGTTGGGTAGAATTGGAAAACGGAAATCATAAAAAGGCCTTGGAGCACTTCAAACAAGCACTTCAATTTGACCCGAATTTGGACTACGCCCGAGAAGGCATGAGCACTGCATTGAAAAGTAAAAATATTGTGTACAAATGGCACATGAAATATGCTTTCTGGATTGCCAAACAGTCATCTAAGAATCAATGGATTTTCATTATTGGTCTGTATCTTGTGTATCGCTTTTCGGTAAAACTACTCAGCGCCAGTGGACTAACTTATATTGCCGTTCCTTTGATGATTTTATATCTTTTGTTTGCCCTTGGCGGGTGGATTATGGAACCCATGTCAAATGCAATATTGAATTTCGACAAATACGGTAAATATTTGCTACATGAATCACAAAAAATAAGTGGGTATGTATTTAGCGTTTTATTGTTAGGGGGCATTATCTCAATACTCGCATTTTACACATTCGGAGTTGACTACACCTTGACCATGGCCATTACGTTCATATGCGCCATAGTACCCTTACCAAGGGCCTTTTTATTGGATAGCAAAAAAAGCAAAAACCTTGCAATCGCTTATGGATTGCTTATGTTGAGCGTGGGATTAATAGGTCCTTTTTTTACAGAGATGTTTAATGCTCAAATCGCTGTTTTTATAATGATGGTAGCCTACACATGGCTGGGTAATTTTATTGAAGATTAATGAAAAAAAGATACGCTATTCTCTTTCTTGTGTGTTTATCCGCAATCTCTTCTTGTGAATTTGGAGAAAAATCAAAGAGCGATATCGAAATTGTGTTCGTTCAAGATACATTAAGCGTTGGTTACACATACTGGTGGCCAGAATCAGGGCCGTTTGTTGGTCTATGTGGAGATGAACTTTCACTAGTGTTTTCAGGTACACTTGTCGATATGGGAAAACCTACAGATGATGCGGGCCCTTTATACACCTCCAAAAAAGGCACTTTTGAAATTGAGCGGGTTTATAAAATCAAAGACCTCGGTGAAAATAATTATGCCAATCAAAAGTTCATTACTACGGACTGCTTTGATGAGCTAGACCTCATCACCGGTGATCAAGTTCTGGTATTCTGTTATGATTTTGAAAATGGTTATACCACACCAGGTGGCAAATCTATTTTAAAAGTAACGGACTTTGACGACCCCTTGATAGCTTCCATAAAACGATATATCGATACGGATCAAAATGCCATGGAACTTAAAAAAGATGTTGGTCTTTGGGCTAAAGTAGGGCTTGGACGCAAACTTCAAGAAATTATAAAATGTGTGGAGGATATGAATTCCCTGGCACCCTCAAATTCTGTTGATAATCAGTAACTTTATCCTATAAATCATTCACATGTTCCCATTAAGAAGAAATAGAAGACTCCGACAAAGCGACGCTATTCGGCATTTGGTACGCGAGACCATTCTGACCCCAAGTGACTTTCTTGTCCCGCTTTTTGTAGTAGAGGGTAAAGGCGTAAAGGAAGAAATCGTCTCCATGCCTAATTATTATAGACTCAGCTTGGATAACTTGGAAAAAGAAATCAAAGAACTATGGAATATGGGCCTTTGCGCTGTGCTTCTTTTTGTAAAAGTACCTGATGATTTAAAGGACAACAAAGGAACTGAAGCGCTAAACCCTAACGGACTCATGCAATTGGCGATTAAAACGGTCAAAAATGCGTGTCCGGATATGCTGGTAATGACCGATGTCGCTTTAGACCCCTTTTCGTCTTTAGGTCATGATGGGCTTGTTCAAGACGGAATGATTTTAAATGATGAAACTTCGGAAATTCTCGCAGAGATGAGTGTTAGCCATGCGGATGCAGGTGCCAATTTTGTAGCCCCCAGCGATATGATGGATGGTCGCATTTTAACCATTCGGGAAGCACTAGAAGATGAGGGTCACATCAATACAGGCATCATGAGTTATAGTGCCAAATATGCCAGCGCCTTTTACGGGCCTTTTCGAGATGCTTTGGATTCAGCTCCAGTGGATATGAAAAATGTTCCGAAGGATAAGAAAACCTACCAAATGGACTCCGCCAATCGGTTCGAAGCGATAACCGAAACGCAAGCTGATATTGATGAAGGTGCCGATATTGTAATGGTAAAGCCGGGTTCTGCTTATTTGGATATTCTACGAGAAATTCGAAACGAAGTTGATGTGCCCGTAGCGGTTTATCAAGTTAGCGGTGAATATGCTATGCTAAAGGCCGCAGCCGAAAAAGGTTGGTTGGATCACGATGCTGTGATGATGGAACAATTGATAGCCTTCAAGCGGGCTGGAGCAAACATTATTGCCAGTTATTTTGCTAAGGATGCGGTTCGTTTAATGGGATAATATGAAGTGCTTACCCTTTCTTCTTTTCTTTTCTTTTGTGGGTCTTACTTATCCCCAAGAAAATGCATCAACAAGCTTGAACATTAGATTTGAAGATAGACTTACCTACGGAAATCCTTCAGAAGTCAATCTTGATTCGGCCTATATTTATTCGAGGGTCGATTCCATTATGACTTTAGGCATTCAAGAAGAGGCTTTCCCCGGAGCTCAATTATTGGTTGCAAAACAAGGGAAAATCATTTTTCATCAAGCTTATGGATATCATACCTACGATAGTTTACAACCCGTTTCTTTGGATGATATCTACGATTTGGCTTCTGTTACCAAAATCACGGGGCCTTTGCCTGCTATCATGAAATTGGTCGATGAGGGAAAACTGAAATTAGACGTTCCTTTTAGTACATATTGGAAGCCTTGGCAAAAAATAGAGAACAAAAAAAACCTTACCCTTCGCGAGATTCTTGCCCATCAGGCAGGACTTACTCCCTATATCGTTTTTCTGAACGAAATTTTCAAAAAGAACGGGAAGCTTAAAAAACGTTTTGTGCGCCACAAATCAAACTCTCGTTTTCAACTGGAGGCTTTCGATAGCCTTTTTGTACGGAACAATTTCAACAAAAAAATGTATCGGATGATTGATAAGTCTGCCATTGGGGAAAAGAAATACAAATATTCGGGCTTGACTTTTCTGATTTTCCCCAAGCTTATCGAGCAGTTGACAGGACAATCTTATGAAACCTATATCACCCAGAATTTTTATACTCCCTTGGGCACAACTTACTTGGGTTTCCGACCAAAAACCAAGAAGTATTCCAATAAAATCGTCCCCACTGAAATAGATACTTTATTTCGAAAAACACTGACCCAAAATTGGGTGCATGATGAAAATGCTTCGCTTTTGGGGGGTATTTCTGGTAATGCAGGCTTATTCTCCACAGCGACCGATATGGCGAAAATAATGCAGTTTTATATGCAATATGGTACTTATGACGGCAAACAGTATATATCCGAAAAAATCATAAAAGAGTTCATCAACGTACAATATCCTAAAAATGAGAACCGCAGAGGATTGGGTTTTGATAAACCGCTTTTGGGCAATGATACGTTAAAACTTAAAGATGCCTACCCAGCTCCTCAGGCAAGCTTTGAAAGCTTCGGACATTCAGGTTTTACAGGAACTTTTGTTTGGGCGGATCCAAAAAGCCAATTGGTATTTATTTTTCTTTCCAATCGGGTATATCCTTCCAGATCGCATCGTAATTTGTACAGTTTAAACATCAGAACCGCACTTCATTCGGTGTTCTACGAAGCAGAGCGACCTAGCTCTAATTAGTATTTTTCTTAGTACATTCGTGTCATCAAACAGAATGCATGGGTCTTCTTATTTTTTATGCAGTAATATCAATCTTCTTTTCTTTTCTATGCTCCATTTTAGAAGCAGTGCTTCTAAGTGTAACCCCCACTTTTGTGAACATTAAGAAAAAAGAAGGCAAAGCCTACGCTAAAACTTTAGAAGAGCTCAAAAAGGATGTGGACAAACCTTTGATCGCAATTCTGACCCTCAACACCATAGCGCATACCGTAGGCGCTATTTTAGTGGGGGTTCAAGCAAAGGTTGCGTATGCTGAATTATATGGTAGTACCACCCGCTCGCTATTCGGTATAGAATTTACAGAAGATTTGATGGTTGGTGTGGTATCAACAATCATGACAATTTTGATTTTAGTTGCCTCAGAGATTATCCCCAAAACCATTGGCGCTACTTTTTGGAGGCAATTGGCAAATTTTACCGCAAAAACGCTTAAAGGAATGGTGCTTGCATTAAAATGGACAGGGCTCCTCTGGGTTTTGCAACTCTTTACCAAATTAGTAGGAGGAAAAGGACATCACGGTAGCGTACTCAGCAGGGACGATTTCAGCGCAATGGCCGATATTGCACATGAAGAAGGCGTTTTCGAACAGTCAGAATCGACTATAATCAAAAACCTGCTTCGTTTCGATGAGGTATTGGTTAAGGATGTGATGACACCAAGAGCCGTTATGAAAATAGCCTCACAAGAAAAGTCGATTCATAACTTTTTTACCGAAAATCCTAAGATGCGGTTTTCGCGTATTCCGATTCATGGAGAGAAAGTGGATCATATTACAGGTTTCGTTCTTAAGGATAACATATTGGAGGAGATCATCAATGATAATGGTGATGCGCCTCTTTCTGAGATTAGACGTGATATACTAGTAACAAAACGAAACACTCCCATTCCAAAACTCTTCGATATCTTCATAGGTAAACGAGAGCATATAGCTTTGGTTGTTGATGAATATGGTTCAGTAAGTGGTTTAGTCACTATGGAAGACATAATCGAAACCTTATTGGGCCTTGAAATCATGGATGAAAGCGATAATGTTGCAGATCTTCAAGAATTAGCTCGTAAAACCTGGCAGAATCGGGCAGAGCGCATAGGCATTATTGATAAGGAACAAAAACCAGAGTGATAGAGAGCGCCTATATACCAACACCTTTGGGTATCGCCAAATTAGAAGGTGATGTTAATGGACTTCAATCGATTACAGTTCTCGATTCAGAAGAGGAATTAACAGAAATTATTCCTGAAGTGCTGGAAGACGGTGTTTATCAGTTAAAGGAATATTTTGAGGGGCAACGCAAAGAATTCACATTAGAGTTAAATCCTCAAGGAACTGATTTTCAAAAAAAGGTTTGGGAAGGATTACTTCAAATTCCCTTCGGGAAAACCGTTTCTTACCTTGAATTATCAAAGACTTTAGGAGATGTGAAAGCTATTCGAGCCGTCGCAGCTGCTAATGGGAAAAATCCTTTATGGATTGTGATTCCATGCCACCGTGTTATAGGTAGTGATGGTTCGTTGACAGGATACGCAGGAGGATTGCATCGAAAAAAGTGGTTGCTGGAGCATGAGTCTCCCGTAAAACAGCAAAGCTTATTTTGATTTCCTAATCTTGGTCTAAAAAATAAGTCGGTACAAAGGGTAGTTCAATATTTTTGATCAATTCCCCATCAAAAGATACAATCAACATTCCGCCGTCAAGTTTGTTTGAATCTGGAATATTGGCGTAACCCACTAAATACGAGCCACTTTTCTGGTCAATACCTTGAGAAATCAGTTGAATACTTTTACCATTGACTTCTTCAATGCTTCGTACAATATTCTCCATGTTCACCAAGGTTTCAGTATTGGTGATCAAATCATAGGAAGCAGGTTGAAATCGCACTTCCGCAGGTTGCACATACAACCCATAATAAAAAAGCTTTTCCTCGATCAAACGTGCCGTTAAAATACCTGGATCAAAATAACGCGTTAAGGAAAAATCGCCTCCATCAATAGGAGTAAAAGAGCTTGCGTCGTAAATCACATAACTGTAGTTTTCACCTCTATCGCTTTTCAGAATAACCACATCGTCCATCTCGTCAATAAAAATATTAGGTACTTGAGCTCCAAATTCCAGTTTTGTTACTATGGTATTGGTTGCTGTTTCGACCACAACAACCTTATAATTGTCCAAATTATCGCGGTAGGTGAGTATTAATTTCCCTTGATGGTATATGGGCTGATACGAGGTTTGGATATCTTCTTCGATGAGCAATTCAGTTTGAGACCCAGAAGCGATATCGATAGTGAGAACACCAAAATTTGAAGTGCCCTCAGGCTTGAAGAAGCCTAAATAGATTCTTTGTTCATCATTTGTGCCCCACAAAATGTTTTGCTCGTTGTTTTCAGCATAAAAATTAGGTTCAAGGGAGCTTTCCCCAGTGGCAACGTTTTTTTGGATAAGCGAAAAATTTCCTGATGCAAAAATGTAAAAAGATAACAAATCCCCTTTTTGACGCAACGTCAGGTAAGAGCTTCCTAAGCCAATCTCCTGGGTGAGGTCCGTTTGTACTGCTATATCATTTACGGAATTGTAATTTAATTGATACACCCTTTCCGTATCCTCTCCTATTAAAACAACATCGATTTCGGGTTCGCTTATAGTTTGGGTATCGACACCATCATCTTTAGAGCACGACAAAGACCCAAAAAGAATAAGGGCGAATACGCCCTTTACATATCTTTTCATCACACTTTTTTCTTAAAAATACGAATTCATATCCATACGGGTATCAAACCCTTAACACAAACCATCAATAACATCTTTTTTAGGCAAATGGTTTAACACTTTTATGCTAATAAGTGATAGAAATACGATTCAATTGAATTGATTTAACAAACCATGTAGTCGGTTATATTTCAAATGTTATTCGTTCATTCAAAAAAAATGCATTTCGTCGATAAATTCTATTTTTTGCAAGGAGACTCCAAACAATTCATTTCGTTTTTGAAAATGTAAAAACCAACTGATTGGTTTGTTATCGTTTTTTTTGATTCGTAGAGATAGGTTGACAATATCCCTATATTCAGGGAGTTATAAAACAGCAGTCCTCAGTAGTTTTGTGATAGTAAATAACTTAAAACCATAAATATGGCCCTTCTTTCTCTTGGTGATTTAACTGGCAAGGCACAAAGTGCTTTCAAAAGATTTCCACTAACCCTTATCTGGGCAATATGCGGTACACTATATACTATTTGGGTCGTCGATGCTCCAAGAGGTGTTGACACGGATAATCAAACAAATATCATTCTCACTTTTATTCTAGGTGTCAGCTGGCTTATCGGAGCTCAATTTTTTCTTGAACAACTCAAAAATCCCAAAAAAGGTTTTTGGCTAAAGCCAGGTCTGCTATTACTATTGTTTCTTTTCTATTGGCATTTGCCAGAAGTAGACACGTTTGATGAAAATCCTATTTACCTGGTGCGATTCTTTCTTTTCTTGATTGCAGGACATCTGTTCGTTCTTTTTGCGCCCTTCTTATTCAAATGGAATAAAAATTCCTATTGGAATTACCTGAAATCCGCTGGTTTTGCAATCGTACGAAGCGGCTTTTTCTCCGGCGTACTTTATCTTGGCCTGGTACTTGCCCTTTTGGCCATTGATGCGCTATTTGATGTTCGGGTTGACGACGATATTTATTTTCAGCTGTTTTTGTTTTGCTTAGGAGTAGTCAATACTTGGATATACCTTTCAGACTTCCCCAAAAAAATTCATCAGCGGCAAGAGATTCATTTCAATAAAGCGTTGGAAGTCTTCGTCAAGTACATTTTGATTCCTCTGGTCATGCTTTATCTACTGATACTATATGCATATAGCATTCAAATCATTATTCGATGGGAACTACCAAAAGGTTGGGTTTCCTATTTGGTAACCGCTTTGGCATTCTTGGGCTTTACGGTACAGGTCATTATCAATCCCATTCGGAGAACAGTAAAATCTTGGACCATAAATCGGTTTTATCCTTGGTTTTATATCTTAATGTTACCTTTAGTGATTCTATTGTTCATAGCCATCTTCAGGCGAGTGGCCGACTATGGCATTACCGAAAATCGGTATTTCGTGGTGCTTTTGGCCTTTTGGATTTTAGGGATAACCTTGTTTTTATTGTTCAGCAAGAAAAAAAGCCTCATTCTGCTACCTCTTTCGCTTTTTGTTTTAGCCATACTTGCCTCTTTTGGTTTTTGGAGTGCTTCAAGCGTGTCATTGAAAAGCCAGACCAAACAGTTCGAAAAAGTATTCGAAACCGTTGTACAAAACAACAAGTTGGCCACTGCGGACGAATACTCCCAATTGACTTCAATACTGACGTACTTGGACGAAAGAAAGTCGGTCAACACCTTGAATACGGTTACGGGTATTGAAATCAAAGAAATCTTCAAGGATACCATTTCCGATGACGAAGCGGGTGTCTACGAATGGTTCGACACTTACATGGTTTTAGACTCACTAGGTATTACACTTGCCCCAAATGAAAAAGGGAATAACTATAGAAACGGAAATTATTACAATTACTATGCGAATCGCCAGCGCATTCAAAATTACAACCTTGATGGTTATGAAAGTTTAAGTATTTTTCATGTTGACGCCTACTATACAAAAAAAGGAATGGCTGGAGACTACAGCGTTGATTATGATAAACAGAATAGTTTTCTTTGTTTGCTTTCGCCGAAAGACAGTGCAACAGTATTGGAGGTTCAACTGCGCCCAAAACTAATTGATCTCAGCAAAAGAGGAACTAACCTGTACGATATCGACCCCAAAGAAATGGTTATGGAAATTGGAAACGATTCCCTGTCGGCTAAAATGGTATTTGAAGAACTTGATTTTTATAAACATCAAGATTCATTGCACCTCAACAATGCAAGAATATTACTTTTCTTAAGGAAAAAGTAAAGCGATATTACGCGATGTAAATAAATTTCAAAAGGTTTAGTTGCAACTTATTGCACTAAATTCAACGCTTTCGGTAGCTTCTGCCAAGGTCAGTGAATCATTGAATAATACAAATCTATCAATACCATGACCCGAAGACCTTGCTGAAACTTCCATCGTATAAGTGCCCGGATTTTCAAAATTAACGAAAATGGTATGACCGTAGTTGTCGTACGTTAACGAATTCCATTTAAAGTCTAGATCACTACCACTACGATATACCTTAAACCAGCCGTCTTTTGTTGCACCTTCAGGATTTGGTGTTTTTCCAGAATCTTTGGGGTAAACTATGCTGTTTCCGTTTTTGGCAAAAAAATTAGCTGCATCGGCGAACCGTAACCAAGTATCATTATGATCTGAACCGTTTGTTCCTGTTTTAACCGCTGATTTCCACACAAATTGGTACGTACCACTGTTCTTTATTTTAAGTTTAAAAGTAGCAACTCCGTTTCCTGGTTCATGCAAATGTTGGGTGCCTTGCCAGACCATATAACCCTTACCTGAAAAACTATTTCCATCACTCTTTATGGCCCAATCTCCGGAAAACTCCGCTTCCTCAAATTCTACACTTACTAATCCGTTCCTTTCATTAAAAACGTAATCAACCGGATTTGCACATGTTGATGAGTTGTTGTCAGTTTCCATATCTGTATTCAGTTCATTGAGAATACCATCCTTTTTGCTACATGAGTTTGTAATTGGGATCAAAAAGGAAATAAAAAGTAAGATGATGATGGAAGTAGGTCTTTTCCGAGAATTTATAATTCGCATAAGGCATTAAGATTTATGGGATTGTATTCTGAACGAGATGGTTAGCCTTAATATTGGTTGTCTATACACTATTTCGACCAACTGCTTAATTTTATTTATTTTTTGTAGGAAATAAGCCAAAGTATCCAAATTAGGGCATCTATTTTGTTATATTTAAAGGTTAAATACCGACCATGTTAAATAGAATAAACCTAGACCATATCCTATTCTTGGATATCGAAACAGTTCCAGAAAATGCAAGTTTTGGTGAATTGGATGATGAAAAAAAAGAGTTATGGGACCAAAAATCAAGATACCAACGTAAAGATGAGTATACCCCTGAAGAATTTTATGAGCGCGCCGGTATTTGGGCTGAATTTGGTAAGATAATCTGTATTTCTGTTGGATACTTCAATTTCAAGGGTGAGAACAGAACTTTTCGAACGACATCGTTTCATGGAGATGAAGTCAAATTGCTAAAAGATTTTAAAAACCTGTTACTTACGCACTTTAGTTCCACAAAACATCTTCTGTGCGGCCATAATGCAAAGGAATTTGATTTTCCCTATATCGCAAGAAGAATGATTATACACGACATTGAATTGCCCTATAAGCTGAACCTTTTTGGCAAAAAACCGTGGGAGATACCTCATTTGGACACCATGGAACTCTGGAAATTTGGAGATTATAAGCACTTTACTTCTTTGAAGTTATTGGCGAATATTTTGGGCATTCCTTCTCCAAAACAAGATATAGACGGTAGTATGGTGCGGCAGGTATATTATGAAGAGAAAGACCTCGACCGTATCATTACATATTGCGAGCTTGATGTTGTGACCACTGCCCAAGTTTTTCTAAGGCTTCGGAATGATGACCTTTTAGAAGAACATGAAATCAAGAAAGTGTAACCTAGCCGTTGTACTTCAATTGAATATACACGGGAAAATGGTCGCTGTACCCACCAATATATTTGCGGCCTGCATAGGTTCGATAAGGGGTTCCCTTAAATTTACCCTTGAATTCGGTCAAAAAGTTTTCATCAAAAATATTCGCATGTGCAAAGCTATGTGTACCTTTTTCGTAATTCAAAAAATTATGGGAAAGCATAATTTGGTCGAACAACATCCATGATCTTTTGTAGTTAGCGCTACCGCGATCAGGCGTAAGTAATTTTTCCATGGGATTGTACAAACGCTCTGATTTCATCAGGGTTTTAATACTTTCAGATTCAGGGCCGTCATTGAAATCGCCCATTACAATATAATTGGGCTCCGCCTCTTCCGTTGCTATATTAGCCATATATTCGGTAATGGTTTCGGCGGCTTTAACCCGTTTGTAGCTTGTTTCCTCAGATCCATCTCTTCTTGATGGCCAGTGATTCACAAAAATATGAATCAATTCCCCGTTCAATTCGCCTTTGACATAAAGAATATCTCGAGTAGTATCCCTTACCCCGCTTTCCTCATAAATCAATAATGTAATGGGTTCGGAATATACCACCTCAAAACAATCTTTATGGTAAATAAGTGCCGTATCTATTCCTCGCTCATCGGGAGAATCATAATGTACAAATCCGTAATTTACATCACGCAATGGTTCTGCATCTATCAAATCTTGCATTACCGCCGCATTCTCAACTTCTGCGACACCCATTAGCACGGGAAAATTTGCTGTAGAGTCATTCCCCAATTCGGAAATGGTCTTGGCCAACTTGTACAACTTACGTTTATAGCGTTTGTTCGACCATTTTTTAATGCCCTTCGGTGTAAAATCGTCATCCAAAGTATTAGGGTCATCCACCGTGTCGAATAGGTTTTCCAAATTATAAAAACCTATCGAATAGAGATTCCTGCTCTTTTTTTTGAAAAACGAAAACTTCATGGATATTTCTATTGGGGAAGTAAATTTACGAAAATCGCTTGTTCCGTATTGTTTAAATTTGCACTTTAAGTAGGATATATGCTAGAGAAGAAATCAACAGATTACGAAAGGGCCGTCTTAATCGGGGTTATTAATAGGGAACAAAATGAGGAAAAGGTAACGGAATACCTAGACGAACTCGAATTCTTGACCTATACTGCCGGTGGTGAGGTATACAAACGCTTCGTACAACGTATGGATGTGCCTAATCCTAAAACACTCATAGGCAGTGGTAAAATGCAAGAGGTAGAAGCCTACGTAGAAGAACATGAAATTGGGTCTGTCATTTTTGATGACGAGCTTACGCCCGCCCAACAACGGAATATAGAAAAGCAATTGCGTTGTAAAATCATAGATCGCACCAGTCTTATACTAGATATTTTCGCGCAACGGGCACAAACCAGCTATTCAAGAACTCAAGTAGAACTGGCACAATACGAATTCCTCTTGCCAAGGCTAACTGGACTATGGACCCACCTTGAACGCCAAAAAGGAGGTATCGGAATGCGTGGTCCTGGTGAAACCGAAATCGAAACGGATAGACGTATCGTACGAGACCGAATTTCTTTGTTGAAAAAGAAGTTATTGAAAATCGACCGCCAGATGGAAACACAACGTGGTAATCGAGGGCCTCTAGTTCGTGTTGCTTTGGTAGGATACACCAATGTTGGGAAATCAACTTTGATGAACGTCATCAGCAAGAGCGACGTCTTTGCCGAAAACAAACTTTTTGCAACTTTGGATACCACGGTTCGAAAAGTGGTGATCGGTAACCTTCCCTTTTTATTGAGTGACACTGTTGGATTCATTCGCAAACTGCCCACGCAGTTGGTTGAAAGTTTTAAAAGTACTTTGGATGAAGTCCGTGAGGCAGATCTATTATTGCATGTAGTAGATATTTCACATCCACAGTTCGAGGAACAAATAGAATCGGTCAACAAGATTTTGGCTGAGATTAATAGTTCTGACAAAAAAACGATTATGGTCTTCAACAAAATCGATCGATATCAAAACGAAACAATCGATGATGATGACCTCGTAACAGAAAAGACCGGCAGGCATTTTACCATTGAAGAATGGAAAAAAACATGGATGCAAAAGGTCGGTGATCGTGCGCTCTTTATTTCAGCCTTGAACAAAGAGAACCTTGACGAATTTCGCAGACGAGTGTATGATGAGGTTCGTGATATTCATGTGACGCGTTTTCCGTACAATAATTTTCTCTATCCTGAGCATTTGGATCAGTACTAAACGCTCACAAAGGGACTTCATCCGTGCAGTTCATCGAAGAAAATGAACCACTCATATTTTTCACAACATTACAGCACTACTTCACAACAATAATTTAGGCAGCCGCCGAATCTGATATACATTTACATTGTAATTAAGTGAAAGTGTTACCCCAAATTACACTACGAACTTAACCGAAAATCTAAAGTTTTGTTTCTCCCCGAATCGGAACTTGACCTATAAAGCTTAAAGAATACCAAACCAAATTAACCCAAACCTACTTTGATAAAAAGCCCTCCTTTTCGGAGGGTTTTTTATTTGATGCCTCCTCATCGTTTTTGCTGCATCCCCTAGTCAAACAAGGTATATCAATTGAAAAAAACCAAAGCTCGTGGTATTTCATCGATACCTAAAAACCGTTCGTCGGACACACAACATTTTGGGCTCGGTTCACAACAATAATTTAGACATCGCTCAAATCGAACCTATCTTTACATTGTAATTGAGTAATAGTATTGACCCCAAATCGAATCTTGAACTTAACTCTGACAAAGTCTTTTTCCCCAAGAAAAGAACTTGACCAAAAAATTAGCCGATTAACTTCGGAACTCGAATCTTACGATACCTACTTAACTTAAAAAAGCCCTAACATTTTTTGTTAGGGCTTTTTATTTAAACACTAACTTTCTTGAATAAGTGAATTCATGTGTGACTAGCTTATGGTTCACATAACAAAATCTTTTCAACCTTAAACCGACAAAACTTGTATGAAACGCCCAAAGCTTCTAAATTTAAGGCATTGCAAGAATTCGCCATATGAAACTGCTTTTCAAAAAATGCACAAGTTCCGATTTGAACGCACTGGTTAAAATTTCTAAAACGACATTCGTGGAGGCTTTTGAAAAAGACAATGATCCTGAAGATTTTCAAAATTATGTCAACAAGGCCTTCGAGGAAACGAATATTGAACAACAACTACAAAACCGCGATTCATCATTTTATTTTGCATTTAAGGGTGAACAACTGGTCGGATATCTAAAGTTGAATGAAAATACGGCTCAAACCGATATAAAATTAAAAGAATCCGTTGAGCTCGAACGCATATATGTTTTAAAGGAGTTTCAAGGAAATCAAATTGGAGAACATATACTAAAAGAAGCCATTAATCTGGCTTCTCAAAGACAAAAAAGTTTTATATGGCTAGGTGTTTGGCAAAAGAATGTTGGCGCAATTAGATTTTATGAGAAACATGGTTTTGTCAAGTTTGGAACACACCCTTACTTCATTGGTAATGACGAACAAACCGATTGGTTAATGCGGTATGATTTAATTAACTTTCAGGAGTCATAAAAACCAATTGAAAATGAAATATTTAATAGCTGTACTCTTAATAGTGAGTACAACTTTCGTTACTGCTCAAGGCAATTATTATTTTCCCGAACGAAATGCGAAATGGCAAGAAAAGCAGCCAATAGATTTAAAGGTTGATAATGAGAATTTACAGGTGGCTGTCTCTTTTGCAGAACAAAATGAATATTCAGGTTCCCGCGATCTGCGCATTGCAATTCTCAAAGGTTTTGAGAGAGAACCTTTTCATCAAATTTTAGGCCCTACTAAAAAACGTGGTGGTCCAGCGGGAATGATTCTGAAAAATGGATATGTAATCGCAAAATGGGGAGACACGAAAAGAGTAGATATGACTTTTAGCGTTACAAAAAGTTTTCTCTCTACCATGGCGGGCTTAGCAGAAGATAAAGAACTGATAGGAAGCACTAAAGATAAGGTAAGCGACTATATTTGGGATGGTACTTTCAAAGGTGAACATAATTCAAAAATAACGTGGGAACATTTGTTGCAACAAAATTCGGCATGGTCCGGCGAACTTTGGGGCGGTAAAGATTGGGCCGATAGACCCCCACGAGAAGGCGATATCGATGATTGGAAGTTCGAAAAACCAAAAGAACCGGGTACTGTCATGGAGTACAATGATGTCCGCGTCAATGTGTTAGCTTATTCGCTTACCCACGTTTGGCGCAAACCCATGCCATTAGTACTTAAAGAAAATGTGATGGACAAAATAGGAGCTACCACTACATGGCGCTGGCACGGCTATAAAAATGCATGGACGGAAATTGACGGACTCAAAATGAAATCTGTAACAGGTGGGGGGCATTCCGGTGCGGGAATCTTTATCAGTGCTGAAGATATGGCTCGTTTTGGACTATTATTCTTGAATGACGGTAAATGGAAAGATGAACAAATCATAAGTGAATCTTGGATTCAAAAGGCAATTACCCCCTCAAAACCGAACGTGAATTATGGCTATATGTGGTGGCTCAACAAAAAGGGTAACCGTCATTGGAAAGGACTTTCAGAAAACATTTACTACGCTGCAGGTTTTGGGGGTAATTTTATTGTTATTGACAAAGAAAATGACCTTGTCGTGGTTACCCGATGGCTTGAGCCTAACAAGATTGGAGAGTTTATGACCAAGGTGAACGTAGCGCTGAAATAATCAATTAAAGACTGCAGAGTATTTCGGCAGCTTTCTCCAAGGTCTCTTTTTTCTTTGCAAAACAAAATCGTAAGACTTTGTCATCTCGGTTGTTCGTATTGAAAGATGATATCGCAATGCTTGCCAATTTATGATCGATAATCAGTCTTTTTGATAAATCTTCGTCACTTTCATGTGTGATATCGGTATAGTCTGCCAATTGAAAATAAGTTCCCTCTGAAGGTTTTAATTTAAAGCGAGATTCCTTTAGAAGATTTAAAAAGAAATCGCGTTTTTCTTGATAGAATTGATTCAAATGGAGATAGTGACGTTCGTTTTGAAGGTAGTTGGCCAATGCACGCTGCACAGGATGATCCACACAAAAAACGGCGAACTGATGTACTTTTCTGAATTCATGCATTAGGTCGGCAGGGGCTGCACAATACCCCATTTTCCATCCGGTTACATGAAAGGTCTTCCCAAAAGAGGCACATACAAAACTTCTTGAAGCCAAATCATCGAAGCGGGAAGCACTTTGATGCTCGGCACCGTCAAAAATAATATGTTCATAGACCTCATCGCTGATCAGAATGATGTTCGTTGGGCGAAGGATTTCCTGCAATTGTAACATATCCTCCTTCGAAAAAATACGACCACTTGGATTGTGAGGTGTGTTGATAATGACCATTCTGGTCTTTGGGCTTATTTTATTTTTGAATTCATTCCAGTCCACCCTATAATCCAATGAATTCAATTGATAATAAATAGGGGTTCCGCCGTTCACTTCTATTGCGGGCTCATAACAATCATAAGCTGGTTTAATCACTATAACCTCATCACCCGGATGTACAAAAGCGGTTACCGCAGTATAGATGGCCTGAGTTGCTCCAACCGTAACAGTAATTTCTGTTTCAGGGTCATAACTTTTGCCGTGCTGTTTTTCTATTATTTCGGAGATGACTTCCCGAAGTCCATAGTAACCTTGCATGGCAGCATATTGATTGTGACCTTCCAGCATGGCTTGAGTCACTAAGTTTAGAAGTTTTGGATCCGCTCCGAAGTTTGGGTAGCCTTGTGAAATGTCAATAGCCTTATGTTTTCGTGCTAAATTGCCAACCGTCGTGAAAATGGTAGTTTTTATATTGGGAAGCTTTGATTGAGAAATATTTTCAAACACGTGGTTCTTAATTAAGGAATGTTATAAAAGTAGTAAAACGGGATTGTTTTTTATTCGGATTGTTCTTCCAAATAAGAAATAACTTCGGCAAGACATCGCTCCAATTCCTTTTTGACCTCTGTTTCCCAAAAACGGAAGACTTTGTAACCTAGATGGTTTAATTCGGCATTGACCTCCTTATCACGTTGCATATTACGTTCGAACTTGGCAACCCAAAATTCACGATTGGTCTTTATCTTGGGCTTTCGTTCCTCCCAATTACGGCCGTGCCAGTATTCTCCATCAATAAAAATGGCAGTTTTGTATTTTTTTAGAACGATATCGGGCTTGCCGATTAGCTTTTTGTAATCGACACGGTAGCGGTATCCAGAGGCGTATAGCGCTTTTCTAAAAGCTAGTTCGGGCTTGGTGTTCTTCCCGCGAATCTTACTCATTATTTTAGAACGCTCAGGTGTTGTGTAAAAACCAGACTCCTCATTGAAACGAGGAACCTTAATACGTTCTTCCGAATACTTTGTTGACATCTTTAAAAATAGAAAATCCCGTACAAACAGTACAGGATTATAAATCTATTTTTTAATTCTATTACCTATCCTTTCAAACTGGCACTGTAATATTCCCGATTCATACGAGCAATATTTTCTAAAGAAATGCCTTTAGGGCATTCCACTTCACAAGCCCCTGTATTGGTACAGTTTCCGAAACCTTCCAAATCCATTTGGCGTACCATATTTTGAACTCTTTCTGTTGCTTCTACTTGTCCTTGGGGCAATAGCGCAAATTGAGAAACCTTAGCTGAAGTAAATAGCATGGCACTAGCATTTTTGCAAGCTGCGACACATGCCCCACAACCAATACAAGTTGCCGCATTGAATGAAGCATCTGCATTCTCCTTTTCAATTGGAATAGCATTAGCGTCCACTGGGCGTCCAGAAGTGTTAACGGAAATATACCCTCCAGCCTGTTGAATTCTATCAAAAGCGGTACGGTCAACAATCAAATCTTTTATCACAGGAAATGCCTTGGCACGCCATGGTTCGATAGTAATGGTATCGCCATCGTTAAAACTTCTCATGTGGAGTTGACATACTGTAATGAATCGGTCAGGTCCGTGAGCTCTACCATTAATCATTAGAGAACACGTTCCACAGATTCCCTCACGACAGTCATGATCAAATTCAACTGGTTCTTCTCCTTTCTCAATCAAACTCTCGTTCAAGACATCAAGCATTTCTAAAAAAGACATGTCCGGTTCAACTCCATTCAGGGAATAGTCCACCATTTTGCCTTTAGAAGCGGCGTTTTTCTGCCGCCAAATTTTCAAGGATATTTTCATAGCTTTTTTTATTTATAAGATCTTGTCTTTACTTGGATATTCTCATAGGTCAGTTCCTCTTTATGCAATTTTGCATCTTTTGGATCACCTACATATTCCCAAGCCGAGACATATTTATAATTTTCATCATCACGCAGTGCTTCGCCTTCAGGAGTTTGATACTCCTCTCTAAAGTGACCGCCACAAGATTCATTTCTGTCAAGCGCATCTTTGGCAAAGAGTTCGCCCAGTTCCAAAAAGTCGGCAACTCTGCCGGCTTTTTCCAATTCTTGATTTTTTGCATCGGGCTCACCGGTTACCTTTACATTTTCCCAAAAATCCACGCGAAGCTCTGCAATTTCTTTCATTGCATCCTTTAAATCCTGAGCGTTTCTAGACATACCACATTTATTCCACATGATCTTACCCAATAACTTGTGGTAGTAATCTACCGAGTGTAACCCTTTACCGGACATCAATTTCTGGATTCGTTCGCGTACATTTTGTTCGGCAGCGTCGAATTCAGGAGAATCAGTAGGGATGGTTCCGGTTCGGATATCATTGGAAAGATAGTCTCCAATGGTGTAGGGCAGTACAAAATATCCATCGGCCAAGCCCTGCATCAGCGCCGAAGCACCTAAACGGTTTGCACCATGATCGCTAAAGTTAGCCTCACCAGCCGCATAACAGCCTGGTATGGTTGTCTGAAGATTGTAATCAACCCATAGGCCACCCATGGTATAGTGCACTGCAGGATAAATCATCATTGGCGTTTCATACGGATTCTGATCTACGATTTTCTCATACATCTGGAATAGGTTTCCATATTTTGCCTCAACGACTTCTTTTCCCAATTTTCGTACCGTATTCTTGTCAGGGTCTTTGAGTCCTGAAGTATATGCCTTCTCCTTTCCGTAACGCATGATGGCAGCTTCAAAATCAAGATATACCGCTTCACCCGTTTTATTGACGCCAAAACCTGCATCACAGCGTTCTTTCGCAGCCCTAGAAGCCACATCTCTTGGAACAAGATTTCCAAAAGCAGGATATCGTCTTTCCAAATAGTAATCACGATCCTCTTCTTTAAGCTGAGTAGGCTTTAATTTCCCTTCACGTATCGCCTTGGCATCCTCCAAACGTTTCGGCACCCAGATACGACCATCATTTCGTAAAGATTCTGACATTAGCGTCAACTTCGACTGGTGCTCACCCGAAACAGGAATACAGGTCGGATGGATCTGCGTAAAACAAGGGTTGGCGAAAAAGGCGCCTCTTTTATGTGCTTTCCAAGCTGCCATCACATTGGCGCCCATGCAATAGGTCGATAAATAGAATAAGTTACCATATCCACCTGTGGCTAACACTACGGCATGACCGGAATGGCGTTCAATTTCGCCGGTAACTAAATCGCGGGCAATGATTCCTCGTGCTTTTCCATCTACCAGAACTACATCGAGCATCTCATGGCGGGTGTACGATTTAATCTTACCACGCTGTATCTGTCGGTTCATCGCGGCATAAGCTCCTAATAATAGTTGTTGACCCGTTTGGCCTTTTGCATAAAAGGTGCGGGAAACGAGCACTCCTCCGAAGGAACGGTTGTCTAATAAGCCACCATATTCACGTGCAAAAGGCACACCTTGGGCAACACACTGGTCAATTATATTTGTTGAAACTTCCGCCAAGCGGTAAACATTTCCTTCACGTGAACGGTAGTCACCTCCTTTAACGGTATCGTAGAAAAGACGGTAAACACTGTCACCATCTCCTTGGTAATTCTTAGCTGCATTTACGCCTCCTTGAGCTGCAATGGAATGTGCCCTTCTTGGAGAATCTTGATAGCAAAATGTTTTTACGTTATAACCCAATTCAGCGAGGGTCGCAGCTGCTGAACCTCCAGCAAGACCGGTACCCACAACAATAATATCAATATTTCGCTTATTCGCCGGATTGACTAAATCAATATCGTTTTTATGTTTAGTCCATTTATCGGCCAGTGGCCCTGACGGAACTTTTGAATCCAATATGCCCATACTTAATGTGTTATAGGGTTAAGGTGATGATATATCGCGATAAAAATGAAACCTAAAGGAATTGCGACCGCGTATATTTTAGTAAATGTTTTGATGCCTGCGGAATATTTGTTGTTCACACCCATTGTCTGAAAGGAGGAAGCAAAACCGTGCAATAGGTGTAACGCTAAAAGTACGAAAGCAACGATATAAAGTACAGTCCTCCAAATAGGTTCGAATTTATGTACCGTTTCTTCAAGATATCTTGTAGGGTCTTCAGGATTTCCTTCTAGATATTTATAAGCCATTTCAGGAAACCAGAAATCATAAAAATGCAGTCCTAAGAACGCTAACACAACAGCTCCTGAAATCAACATGTTTCTTGAAATCCATGAAGCATTGGCACTGCCCTTATAGCTTGCATAACCAACTGTACCCCTTGCAACCCTATTTTGAAACTCAAGAACAAAACCCATCACAAAGTGAATAACTACCCCAGCAATCAAGATAGGCTGTAACAGAAACTGTACCAAGGGATTATATCCCATGAAATGTGACCAAGAATTAAAAGTGTCCGGTGCGATTACCGAAGTTACATTTATCACAAAATGCTGCCCGAGAAAGAAAACCAAGAAAAGACCTGAGAGGGCCATGACTACTTTTCGGGCGAGAGAAGACTTTATCAATGCGCTCATTAGTTGTTTATTTAGCTCTACAAAAATACTGTAGAACCGAGTTATTCACAAGTTTTAATAAGGCTAAGTTTTCTTTTTAAAATAAAATGATAATGGTCATGTTTTAAACCTGAAAATAACGTTTCATGGTTAAACAAAAAGCTCCTGAATATTCAGGAGCTTTTTTTACATAATAGCTTAAAGCAAGGCAATGTCTAAAAAAAGAATAGTTTCAAATTATTCTGGGATGTTGAAATGGGCAATAATTTCTTGGTAGCTCATTTTCGCATAATCCTCTTCGGTCTTTGATTTTCCGGTAATTGTTTCTCCAGGTATCAAAACATATCTATAGGCATCAAAAAAATGCGCGCCTATATTATTCACGTTAAGGGAATGGATTCGGATGACAAGTTCCCCGGCCTGTGATGTTCTAAAGAAATAACTTTCTTGGAAAACACCAAATGTGACCGGAAGCCCATAAATTGTACCGCTTTGGTCATTTCTGGCATAAACTAGGATAATGCCATTGTTACGAATTTCGTCGGTTAGAGATGGAGCGTCTATTTCGAATGTGGCCGTAGTTGCCATAATGTTATTCGCAAAGCCTGAAGTAATCCAACCGGAGTAGAAGACATTGGCGGCCCCATCTTCACCATCTTCACCATCCTGACCATCAGCGCCATTTTCCCCTGGAGGGCCTTGAGGACCTGCTGGTCCTGTTTCACCCTGAGCTCCGGCCGGACCTTGTTCGCCTTGCTCACCTTGTGGTCCTGGAACCCCTTGGGCTTCCCCATCCTCACCTGCGGGGCCTTGTGGGCCAGCTACCCCCTGTTCACCCTGCGGGCCTTGAGGCCCGATGGGCCCTTCCAGACCATCATCTGTACAAGCCATAAAAAGGGTGGCGATAAAAATAATACTCATAAAACGATTGGTAAATTTCATTGTTTTCATGATTTTAAATTTATTAGATTAATAATGCAACAAACCTATTTCTGAAATGATGAGATAATGTCCGGATTTATGTAATTTATAAGAATCAGGACACATTATAAAAACTCTTGAAACCCTTAATTTTATTGAGGTTTTAAAGATTTTTACCATTTATAATGAAATGAGTTCAAAAGGTCATTGATTTGCCGCAAATGATACAATACGATAATTGTACAGAGCATATTTTGAGGAGAGCGTTAAAAAGTTTTTCTTTTTATTCCAAAATGAATTTTAGTAGCTAAGAGATGATTTTAGAGGTGATTTTATGTGGAATTTTAGCATGTAGATCTAAAACAAGAATAATTTCTTCTTTCGCTAAGGCCATATTGTAAATTTTGACCGATATTCAGGGTGTCAATTTAAAAACTAACCATTTTTTAAATGAATATCGGACTCCTATCTGTCAGTATGAATGTATATTCCACAAAACGAATCGTGGAAGAAGCACAAAATCTAGGTCACTCCATTGAACAAATCGATCATACAAAATGTGTTGTAAAACTGGGCAAGGGAAAACCTCAGATTTTTTATCATGGAGAAAACATTACAAACGAGTTTGACGCTGTAATTCCTCGAATTGGGTCGAAGGTCACCCGACATGGTGCTGCAATCGTAAAGCAGTTTGAGATGAACGGTATTTTTAGTACCGCTCGTTCTTTAAGTATTACCCGAGCAAGAAATAAAGTGAGAACGCTTCAAATCATGTCGAGAAAGGGCATTCCGATTCCTGAGACACTTTTCGCAATTAACCCGGATAACATCAAAGAACAAATCGAAATTTTAGGAGGTGCACCCGTAATTATAAAACTTCAGGAAGGCACACAAGGTCTAGGTGTTATTTTAGCAGAAACCAAAAAGTCGGCAAAATCGATTATAGACACATTTTATAAAATGGATACCAGCATTTTGATTCAGGAATATATTGAAGAATCAAATGGAGAAGATATTCGCATATTTGTAGTAGGTAATAAGATCGTGGCAAGTATGAAGCGCTCTAGTGAGGTTGGCGAATTTCGATCTAATGTTCATCGAGGTGGCGTAACGGAAGTTATAAAGCCTACGTCTAAAGAGCAATTTATTGCCTTAAACGCTACTAAATACTTGGGCTTAGGGGTCGCAGGAGTAGATTTGATTCGTTCAAAAAAAGGCCCATTGTTAATTGAGGTAAATGCGTCTCCGGGATTACAAGGTATTGAGGCTGCAACGGGGATTAATATTGCCAAAGAAATTATACTATTTGTTGAAAGAAATGGACGTCGTAGAAGAAAATAAGGAAATCGTAATCGGGGGGCAAACCGTTGCCCCTGGTGAAGACAAACTCTTAAGTATCAGTATCGATCGCCTGCCTACTGGAACATTGATCGATATTCCTGTTTATGTGTTCAATGCCAAAAAAGCTGGTCCGACAATTTTGGTTCAAGCGGGCCTGCATGGCGATGAAATCAATGGAATAGAAATCGTACGTCGAATGATTGCAGAAAAAAGATTTAGCGTTAAAAAAGGAGCCGTCATCGCGGTTCCTATTCTCAATATTTTCGGATTTATTCACTTTTCTAGAGATGTTCCGGATGGCAAAGATGTCAATCGCAGTTTTCCTGGAACCAAATCTGGATCAATGGCAAGTAGGATTGCGTATCACTACGTCACAGAAATCATGCATCAAATCGATTATGGAATCGATTTACATACCGGAGGAGGTCAACGTCATAATTTTCCTCAAATTCGTTATACAGCTGAAGACGCAATGAGTTCTAAATTAGCAGAGGTGTTCAATGCACCTCTTTCTTTTTCTTCAAAGTTGATTCGCGGGTCTTTTCGGAATGCTGCTTTTCGCATGAGCAAACCAACCGTGGTTTTTGAGGCAGGGGAAAGTATGCGTTTTGATGATTATTGTATTATGGAAGGCATGCAAGGCATCCTGAACGTATTAAAATATTTTAAGATGATTGCCGAAATTGAACCGAAATATGTGGAACGCGACCATACTATTCGTTTAGATATTAGACGCTGGCTACGCGCTCCCACTGCAGGTATGTTTATTCCAGAAGTAGTAAATGGTAGTGAAATCAAAAAAGGGCAAGAAATGGGAATGATTACAGACACCTATGCCAAACGCATCAAGAGAATTAAAGCCCCTTTTGACGGTTATGTTCTCTGTATCAATCACCAAGCAGTCGTAAATCAAGGAGAAGCTCTTTTTCATGTAGGCATGACATAAAACTATACTTCTAACCTAAGATTAATTCGAAAATCTCCTATCAATACCTATCGTAAGCCGACTGGGTGGCCAATATAAGCTTACATCTTGGTAAAAAAATTTGTTGTTCGTCGATGATTCGTGAGTTCAGCTCGATTTCCTTGCGTATTAATCGACCATTTAAAAATGTAAATACAGGTAATTACATCTTCACATATTTATGCCAATTACTTCTTTCATAGATAATCTAACCCATTTATGAAAAGGTCACAAGGATGACTGTTTTTCAAACCCCATCTGACCTTTATTAAAATGGTGCCAAAAATACCTTTTATCGATGAAAACTACAGTTTGCCGAAAAAAACGAACCTTTTATCGATGAGTGGATTTTTAGTTTGAAATTTATAATGAAAATCCGACCCTATGAAAATAAGACTACTCCTCTCTAGACCCAAAACGTATTTTTTTACCTTTTTTAGTTTGCTACTTTTAGGGGCTGTCCCTTACTTTGCAGGTTCAGGTTTAACAAATCCAGAACCCCTTGGAAAATACTTGAATGGCAACTTTCCGGCTATTGTTTCTGTGCCGCAAGGTCTACCTTATGAACCAATTTTCCCTAATCTAACCTTCGATTCTCCGTTAACTTTTAATGAGCTGCCAACTGGAAATAGAGTTCTTGTTGGGCAGCGAGATGGAAAGATTTATTGGTTCAACAAAAACCCTGACGTTACGCAAAAAAATATGCTTCTAGATCTCAGTAACAAAGTAGGTGTTGTTTGGGATGGTGGATTTTTAGGATTGACCCTACATCCAAATTTCGGAACAGCTGGAAGCAACTACTTTTATACTTTTTATACGACCAAAGACGCTAACGGAAACGATTTTCCGAACAGTTACACCACCCAAAATTGCGATAGTGAGGAATATTGGGGAAACTTTCTTATCCTTTCAAGGTATGAAATGAATCCAAACTCAATGCAAGTATCTCCCAGCTCGGAGCAGGTTTTGCTGAAATTGCGTATGTACGGCACAACACATCGTGGAGGTGGCCTCTTATTTGGTGATGATGGCTTTTTGTACTTAACAACAGGAGATCAAACCGCTTTTAGAAAATCTCAGGATATTGCGAATAACCTTGATGGTGGAGTTCTTCGTTTAGACATTGATAAAGACCCCCAAAAAAGTCATGCTCCAGTAAGAACGATGCCTGATGATCATGGATTTTCCGATGAACTTACAGGTAATGGCTACTGGATTCCTAATGACAATCCATTTCTAAGTCCAGGAGGTCAAACTTTTGAAGAGTATTACACCTTAGGACATAGAAATCCTCATCGAATGACGAAAGATAGGGCAACGGGTGATTTGTATATTGGCGAAGTAGGTCTTGGGAGACATGAAGAAATTAATGTTGTAAAAAAGGGAAAGAACTTTGGTTGGCCTGTTTACGAAGGTCGGTTTAAAGGAAATCTCTGCGGAACAACCCTTTATAATAACATGCCTCATGAAGAACCCTTAGTGGCATTTCCGAGAGCCGAGGCTAACGCAATTATGGGAGGCTATGTGTATAGAGGTGAAGAAGTTCCTGAACTAAGAGGAAAATATATTTGTGCCGATTATGGTAATGGAGAAGAAATATTTTCAGTCAATATCAATGACGGTACTTATGAACAAATAGGCACTTTTTCTTCGACCAATATTATTTCGTTTGGAGAAGACAAGCAGGGCGAGTTGTATATTTTAAAACAAGGTGTTTCTACCTTGTATAAAATGGTCACAAAGCTCACCTTCAATGAAACACTACCACAATCGCTTTCTCAAACAGGTGCATTTACCAATCTAACGAATTTAACACCTACTGACGGACTTATTCCCTACGACCTAATAGAATCTTTCTGGTCGGATGGTGCCTTGAAGAAACGTTGGATCGGCATCCCCAATGATGGTACCCATGACACCTCCGAGGAGCAAATCAATTATTCAGAAAATGGAAATTGGGATCTTCCCGTAGGTTCGGTACTCGTCAAACATTTTGAAATGCCGGTCAATGAGAATAATCCATCCATAACCAAACGATTAGAAACCCGTTTTTCGGTCAAAGCAGCGGATGGTAATTTTTATTTTGCGACTTACAAGTGGAACAATGCACAGACCGATGCGGTTTTATTGACAACAGGTTTGGACGAAGATTTGAACATAACAAAAGTGGACGGCTCTACAGTGGTTCAAACTTGGCGTTATCCAAGTAGAAGCGAATGTATTACCTGCCACAATTCAAGTACCGGGGGAACCATTGGTGTCCGTACACGATTTTTAAACCAAGACCTTACCTATCCTAAAACAGGAATGACGGGAAATCAATTGGTTACGCTAAGTCATTTAGGAATTTTGAACGAAGTCATTACCGATGCCAACACACCGTCGCTTTTGACGTACAAATCAATTGACGACACAAATGCAACGGTTGATGAAAAAGCGCGATCTTATATGGATTTAAATTGTGCCTATTGCCACCAAGCTGGTTCTGATGTCAGAGGAAATTTTGACCTTAGAATGAGTCTTGATCTAGCAGCTACGGGTTTACTGGATGCCGGAATCAACAATCCACTAGGCGTTCCGGGGGAGAAGATTCTTGCAGAAGGAGAACCAGATAAATCAATTCTATATTTAAGAGCGAATAGCGTTGATCCAAGTATAGCTATGCCTCCTGTAGCCAAAAATTTGGTGGATGATGAAGGTGTTGCGCTTATCGAGGAGTGGATTACACAACTTGGTGCTACTCCAGAAATTCCAGTTTACAATGTAGTGGTGTCGCCTTCCGAGGTCAATTTAGAAGTAGGTGAAACTTTCCTGCTCACGGCAACCACTAAGCCAGCGAATGCAACTAACCAAGGGGTGAGTTGGATATCGAACAAACCAGAGATAGCCACCATAGATAACAATGGCCTTGTCACCGCGGTAGCGGCGGGGGGCGTAGATGTAACCGTTGCAACCGACGACGGAGGCTATAATGCCAGCGCCAGAATCAACGTTAGCGGGGGTGTTCCGCCGGAGGTTTCAGTTTACAATGTAGTGGTGTCGCCTTCCGAGGTCAATTTAGAAGTAGGTGAAACTTTCCTGCTCACGGCAACCACT
>CANNCA010000004.1 GCA_947503005.1 uncultured Flavobacteriaceae bacterium
ACCAACATAGAAAATTTCATTGGTTTCGGGATTTAGATGGATATAGACGTAATGTTCTTTCATAATTACTGGCAACGTAAAATCTATGATTAGTTGCGTAAAATTATAAACTTAACTTAATAAAAATGACAGGAATAGAATACTTAAACAGCGAAGATTGCCCGAACATAAAATCAGGGATGGGATTAAACCAAATACAACTATACGTAATAGCAGGAATTTTGGAAGCATACCATAAAAAGCAATTAATTATAGACGGTGTTGTTGTGCCGAAGGGTACGTGTTGCGAACCAGTAGGCGAAGGCTTTTATTTAGGAACAAGTTGCCCAAAATGTAAACAACCATTTAGGCAAAACCTAAAGTAAGCAATATGCACTACAACGTCACGGCTATGGCAAGTAGGGCAGTCAAGGAAACTTTTCGTTTCCGTCTGGTCTGCTAGCCAGAGCTTTTTGTTTTGTAATTATTTTTATTTTTTTAATTGCCAAATCCAAAAGATTTGGCGGACTCAGCAAATACGCCCAAGCCTTTAAGTAGAGAGCCTAAAGCCCTATTTGCTATAGGTATTGTTAGCTGTAGTACTTATTTCCCAGCTAGCCCTAACTCGTCTTTGATGTCAGTGCGCTCCGATAGCTTAGTCGGATTTACACTCCATTTTTCCGCTATATCCATTACTAACGTTTCGTCTGCATATGTCAAGTCCTCACGTTCAAAATATGCTTCATTTTTGGCCTCTTCGGATAGTGAGTTAAATAACTCTAACCCTTCTTCGGCTTTAGTCGGTACGCCTAAGACTTTGATACTTTCCATACTTTCTCCAACATATGAGTATATCCGTTCCATATTTCCATTTGTTGATTTCATCCAATTATGAAATTCAACTACTCTATGCGTACCAAAGAATTGAGCTTCTCCAAATTCTGCACTCAAAGCGTTCAACAAATTTTCTAATTCAACGATATTTTCTTTGGTATCTCCTTTGTTTGGTAGCCCTGTACCAGCAATTAAAGTCCATTCGCCAATCTGTGGAGTAATAAAAATTCCATTATCGTAAGCTGTTTCAATTCCACTCTCCCAGTTTGCATCTCTAATACGTTTTAGATTGATTATTTCTGCAAGTCTGTTTTTTTGGCTCGTTTTGACTGCAATCCAGACCATTTTATACCCAAAATCCATTACTGAATCTGTCTGAATACTTGGGCTAGAAACTTTATATTCTACTACTTTTTCTTTATTAGAATTTTGTTTTTGAATAACAAAAAATGCTATCAGGAAGATTGCAATGGCTGCTAAAAAATAGTAATTCATTCGTTTCATTCGATTGGTTGATTCGTATTACAGCTAACGGTTGGGCTATGATTAGTGCGGCGCGGAAATCCAGCGGATTTCCAGCTACGCGCTAAGCAAAAGCTTTTGGTTTTGTTTTTTCTTTTTTTGGTCGAAAGCAAAATCCCAAAGATTTTGCGACATCATAAATATACACAGACCTTGGCGTAAGGACTGAAGTCCGTATTAATTATAGGTATTGTTAGCCACAGGTTTTATTTTTCAAGGTATTCGTTCACGTCGTCCATAGGAATCCATTCCTTCATTTCTGGCAACACCCTTTTATGCATAAAATCAAAAAAATCCGAATGTTCAGATTCAATAATATCCCAGCCTTTTATATTCTGTCCGAAAGATGGATGAAAAACAATTACATTTTCCATTACTTTTTCGCTCACAATTTCAAACCCCACAAATGTGTCCATATCTTGTCTTCGTCCAAAAGTCAGAACTTCACGATTCTGTTCACACTCAATTTTAAATCGGTCGTTGATAGAAGAATTTGAATTAATGTCTGTGTCAAAATTCCAAGAAATGAATTGAGTCAAATTCAGTTTTGCAAACCAATTATATGAATTCGGTATTTCGTGGTTCATTTGATTCTTTAACTTGTGGCTAACAATTGGCTAAGAGTACCTGGGTACTCTTATTTCTTTTTTGTGAACACCTAATCTAGTGGATTTTTAATACTTTCAAAAGTATTTGTGGCAACATGGGTGTATATTTCAGTTGTTTTTGTTGAACCGTGCCCTAACAGTACTTGAATTTGACGAATATCTGTACCTGATTCTAATAGGTGGGTAGCAAAACTATGTCTTAAAACATGGGGTGTTACTACTATTCTGATTTTTGCTTTTTCGGCTGCAGTTTTTACAATTTTCAATACGCTAACCCCACTATATTTATTGCCATTCTTTCCTTCAAAAAGATACACCTTTGGTTCGTATTTAGTGTAGTAACGACGTAAATCATTCAGGGCTGTTTTTGATAATAAGGTCAATCTATCCTTATTCCCTTTTGAATTTTCAACACGAACTAACATCCGTTTACTATCGATATCACTCAATTTAAGATTCAGAAGTTCACCACGTCGCAAACCCGAACCATAAAGTAACTGAATAATACATCTATGTTTAATGTTGTTGGTGTTTTCAATGATTGAAAGTATTTCCTCCTTTGAAATCACAGTAGGCAGTTTTGATTCTTTTCGAGGTCTTTCAATCTCGTAAAATCGATTTGGCATACCCAAAACAGCTTCGTAATAAAATTTTATAGCATTGATGGCCTGATTTATATAAGAATTTGAATACTTCTGTTGAACAAGGTGCTGAAGAAAAGTTCTGACATCAGCTTCATCTATTTCCTGTAATTCTTTGTCATTGTGGTAATTGATAAATAATTCAAAAAAAGTGACATACGTTTTAACCGTGCTGTTGGCATAGCGTTTTAATTCCAACTTTAACAGATATGCTTCTGGGCAGACTCTAAATTCAGGCACGGTCTTTCGATTTCTAAACCACTGAACATCAATATTTTCGTTGTGGGTATTAACAGGTTTGTTCGTAAAAAAGCGGTTGTAGTTTATCCATACGACGCCTTTAAAAGTATTGAATATAATACCAAGGTTCGCTTTGGTATTTTCAATATACGCCATGTTATATTGTTGGCTCCATTTCGGATTTGGAAGTCCCTTTATCAAACTTTGTATTAGCCTATCTGGAGTAAATTTTATACCGATCATCTTTTGATTTTTGATCATCAAATGATAGAGCGTAATTGATTTCATTGAATTCATAGTACAATTCTAAATAGGTTTTATGAATTAAATGGTATATTATAAGTATAATATACTATTAATTTTATGAGCATAAAAAAATGTCCAATTTGCGGTTCTTCAGTAAAAGGTCGTACAGATAAAATATTTTGTAGTACAAAATGCAAATCAATTGACCAATATGAAAAACGGCAAAAAACTGAGGCCTTCTATTTTATGGTAGAAAGGCAACTAAGAACAAATAGGAAAATATTAAAGAGATTTAATAAATCAGGTTTTACTACCATCAGAAAAGCCAAACTGATAGAAGATGGATTTAATCCTAAGTTTTTCACGCATTATTGGAAAAACCAAAAAGGAGACGTCTATCTATTCGTTTATGAATATGGTTTCTTAACAAAGAACGAAAGTGGTAAAGAAAAATATGTTTTGGTTACTTGGCAGGATTATATGACCAAAAGTCTAAATAGCACTAAATAAGACCAACAAAAATGTTAAAGTTTGAGAAAAACGAAATGTTGTACCTATGTTGTACCTGAGTCATTTTTTGACATGAAAAAGCCGAGGCAAAACCTCGGCTATCTCCCTTGTACTCGAGGCGGGACTTGAACCCGCACGGCCTAATGGCCATTGGATTTTAAGTCCAACGTGTCTACCAATTCCACCACTCGAGCGTGCTATTGGCACATTATAAAAAAACGCTGACAGGCAGCGTTTTTTATAGAGCGAAAAACGGGATTCGAACCCGCGACCTCCACCTTGGCAAGGTGGCGCTCTACCAACTGAGCTATTTTCGCAAGTATAAGAACGTCGCATCCCTTCGATGCGGATGCAAATTTAATACAATTCTATAAAAGGCAAAGAAAATTTTAACGAAATAAACAAAAGCACTTTACCCTCAAAATAAAGGTGTTCTCATGAAGTCGCTTTCTTGTTTTTAGTAAGCAAACGTTTGATTTCATTCAACTTCATAAGTGCTTCGACCGGAGTCAGTGTATTAATATCCAAGTGGGTGATTTCCTCTTTGATTTCCACGAGCAAGGGATCATCCAAATTAAAAAAACTCAATTGCATTTCATTTTGGGCGGATTGCAGTTTGTCAGTCAACTCTTCACTGGAATGTGATTTCTCTAACTTTTTTAGAATCTTATTAGCCTTTTGGATAACCTGCTGGGGCATGCCGGCCATTTTTGCTACATGAATACCAAAACTATGCTCGCTACCACCAGGAGTCAATTTTCTGAGAAATAGTACATTGTCTTTCAACTCTTTGACGGAGACATTAAAATTTTTAATTCGCTCAAAGGTGCCGCTCATTTCGTTGAGTTCATGGTAGTGCGTTGCGAACAAGGTTTTCGCTCGTGCAGGATGCTCGTGTAAATATTCAGAAATGGCCCACGCGATCGAAATGCCGTCATAGGTGCTCGTACCACGACCGATTTCATCAAGGAGTACTAGGCTACGTTCAGAAAGATTGTTCAAAATAGATGCGGTCTCGTTCATTTCAACCATGAAAGTTGACTCGCCCATAGAAATGTTATCGCTGGCCCCAACCCGTGTGAATATCTTATCTACATAGCCGATTTTGGCATTTTCGGCAGGTACGAAACTACCCATTTGTGCCATAAGAACGATTAACGCCGTTTGCCGAAGTATGGCCGATTTACCACTCATATTAGGCCCCGTAATCATAATGATTTGCTGATTATCACGATTCAAGATGACATCATTGGCGATATACTTCTCTCCAAGGGGTAACTGTTTTTCGATAACAGGATGACGACCATTTCTAATTTCGATTTCGGTGGAGTCGTTCATTTCTGGGGCGACATAGTTGTTTTCTTTGGCCAATTGTGTAAAACCGCAAAGGCAATCGAGTTGGGCAATTAGATAAGCGTTGTTCTGGACAGGTGAAATGTATTCTTGCATCCAAACAACAAGTTGCGAAAACAGCTGCTGCTCAAGGCTTAAAATGCGTTCTTCCGCACCGAGAATTTTGCCTTCGTACTCTTTGAGCTCTTCTGTGATGTATCGTTCTGCATTGACGAGGGTTTGTTTCCTGATCCACTCCTCTGGAACCTTGTCTTTATGTGTATTGCGTACTTCAATATAATACCCGAAAACATTGTTTGATGCAATTTTCAAGGAGGTGATGCCGGTACGTTCTGTTTCGCGTTCCAGCATTTTATCCAAATAATCTTTCCCTGAAAATGCAAGTTGGCGCAATTCATCAAGCTCATCGGAATAGCCGTCAGCAATGGTTTTGCCCTTGGAAATTTGAACAGGAGCTTCTTCGTTAAGCATTTCTTTTATTTTGCTTCGAAGGAGTTCACAAGTTTGTAGCTGGTCGGAAATCATTTGTACAGCTGCATTCTCAGTTTGCGAACTAAGACTTTTTATCGGAACAATGGCCTCCAAAGAATTTTTTAATTGAACGACCTCTTTCGGATTTATCTTGCCAGTGGCCGTTTTTGAAATAAGACGTTCCAAATCGCCAATTTGCTTGATATGGTGCTGCAGCTTTTGATGCAACTGTTCATTTTCGCTCAGATGTGCAATGACTTCGTGCCTTCGTCTGATCTTTTCGATGTTATTTAGAGGTAACGCGAGCCATCTTTTCAACAACCTGCCGCCCATGGGCGAAATGGTTTTGTCAATAATATCAATTAGGGTAACTGCATTGACATTGGTAGAATGATACAGTTCAAGATTTCGGATGGTAAACCGGTCCATCCAAATGTGCTCTTCTTCAGCGATTCGTTTCAGTACATTGACATGCTGTAGCTGACGGTGTTGTGTTTCCGATAAATAGTGGAGTACGACACCGGCAGCGATAATGCCGTGGTTCAAATGGGCTACCCCGAAGCCTTTTAGTGTTTTAGTCTTAAAATGGGTGTTAAGTGTCTCGTTCGCATAATCTTCTTGGAACACCCAGTCTTCCACAAAAAATGTGTGGAACGTGCTCCCGAAAACTTCAAGGAACTCTTTTTTATGTGCCTTGGAGACCAGAACTTCGTTTGGAGCAAAGTTTTGGAGTAATTTATCAATTTGCTCTTCGGTTCCTTCCGCGGTTAGGAACTCTCCCGTGGAAATATCGACAAAAGAAACACCCATTAACTTGCGGCCAAAGTGAACGGCACAAAGAAAATTATTCGTTTTCGAGTGAAGGATATCATCATTCATGGCAACACCGGGTGTCACCAATTCCGTTACTCCACGTTTGACAATAGTCTTCGTCATTTTAGGATCTTCCAGCTGATCACAAATTGCTACACGTTGCCCTGCCTTTACCAACTTTGGTAAATAGGTATTGAGCGAATGATGTGGAAACCCGGCTAGTTCGGTACGGTCACCACCATTATTGCGATGGGTAAGAATTATACCCAGTATTTTTGAAGCTTTGACTGCATCTTCTCCGAAAGTTTCGTAAAAATCGCCTACTCTAAACAATAACAAGGCATCAGGATATTTGGTCTTGATGGTATTATATTGTTGCATTAAAGGGGTAACCTTTTTCTTTTTTTGAGTGGATGCCAATGTATCTTTTTTACGATTTTAGTGTACTGAAGGTACTTCTAACGAATGTAGTATTTTTGCTATTGAATCTTCCCGTTTGTTGATATTTTGGGGATAACTTTTGAAGCTGCAAGAATTTAGAGGTATGCGTAAACTGAGAAATGAGGAGTTGTCCCGTTTGGATACATCAGAATTCAAAAAGGCTAAGAAAACTCCGATAACAATTGTTTTGGATAATATTCGAAGCCTTAATAATATCGGCTCGGTTTTCAGAACTGCCGATGCTTTTTTAATCGATAAAATATACCTCTGTGGAATCACGGCGACTCCGCCAAATAAAGATATCCGGAAAACGGCACTTGGGGCGACAGAAAGTGTAGATTGGGAATATCGGGAAAACACTGTGCAGTTGATACTGGAGTTAAAAGAAAAAAATCATACGCTTTGGGCCGTGGAGCAAGCGGAAGGAGCGACCCTCTTAAACGAAATTGAAGTAACGAATTCCGAACACTATGTTTTTATATTCGGTAACGAAGTCAAAGGGGTTTCACAAGAGGTGGTTAACGTATGTAATGGAGTTGTCGAGATACCGCAATTTGGCACAAAACATTCTTTAAACGTTTCTGTGAGTGCGGGGATAGTGATTTGGGATATTTGGTCGAAATTGAAAACGCTGTAACAACTTTTTCGAAAGACAATTTCTCCCTCTTCTATTAAACCAATTCAAAAAGGGCAATTTCAAAACAAAAACCCGACAACTGCCGGGTCTAGGGTATAAAATCTGTGTTAGTTAATTGTTTCTATGAAAAGCTAAGAAAATAAATTCAATGTAGATCTGCAAAAAATCCTTAGAATTAACTTAATAGGGCAGGCGGACAGCGAATTTAAGTATTTGGTCGATGATGGTTTCATAATCCTTCTGTCGTTCCACAAAATCAAGATCTCCTAATTCTATGACAAGATTGTTTTGTTCCGGGTAACTTTTGATAAAATCAAAATAGCCTTGGTTGATTTTATCTAGATAGTCCGGTTCAATATTTTGTTCATAGTCCCTACCTCTTTTCTTTATATTTTCTAGAAGCCGCTCTGTAGTCTGATAGAGATATACGTAAATTCTGGGTTTTTTAACTTCTTTGTACATCAAATTGAACAACTTCCGGTAGAGTTCAAATTCATCTTTTTGAAGGGTGATCTTAGCAAAAATAAGCGACTTATAAATATCATAGTCGCTGACCATAAAACTTTTGAACAAGTCATATTGTGTGGTGTCCTCGGTAAATTGTTGATAGCGATCGGCTAAAAAGGACATTTCTAAAGGAAAAGCGTACCTGTTTTGATCTTCATAAAATTTCGGAAGAAACGGGTTGTCCGCAAAACGTTCGAGAACCATTTTTGCATTGAAATCTTCAGCTATTTTCTTGGCCAAGGTAGTCTTGCCCGCACCTATATTCCCTTCGATGGCAATAAAATTGGTATGGGCAAAAAGCTCAGTTCTATTTTTGAACAGCCGATAGACGGTTTTTTCCAATCGCCCTTTATCCTTACATTCTTGCAATAAATTTCGGCTGTCTTTGTTCAATACCGGGTGATAAAATTGAGGCGCAATATCGGCTAGAGGTTTCAGCACAAATTTCCGAAAGGGAAGTTCAGGATGCGGAATGATCAATGTCTCCGTAAAAAAAGCCTCGTTCCCGTAGTAAAGAATGTCGATATCCAAAGTTCTTGACTCATAGCCTTCTTCTTGGAAACGAACCCTTCCGAGGTCCACTTCGATTTTCAACAAGGATTCTAAAAGCGTCTGAGGTGATAAATTTGTTTGTAATGACAGGCATATGTTTAAAAAATCATCCGCTTCAAAACCCCATGCACTACTTCGATAAACGGGCGAAATACGTTCAATACCACCAATCCTTTTTTCTATTTCAAAAAGTCCGCTCTGAAGATGATTAAGCGAATCTCCAAGGTTGCTTCCCAAAGAAAGGTATACGATTTTAGGGTCGTTCATAAGTAGGTTCAAAGTATTAAAATGAAGACTTAGTTCATTATCTTTGCCCCTAATTTAAGTCATTTCAAATGAATTTTTTAAGAAATCTTTTAGCGGCTATTTTGGGCTGCCTCGTTGCTTTCGGAATCTTGTTCGTTATGTTTTTTCTATTCGCGAGTTTGTTGGGAAGCGGTGAAGAATCTGTCGTAGTTAAGAAAAATTCTGTTTTGGAACTACAGTTACAATTACCTGTAAACGATTATGTGGGTAACCGTGATAAAGATCCTTTTGCTTTGTTTGCCGGAAGTTCACAGGGTTTAGATGAGATATTAAACGCTATTGCGATCGCCAAAGAAGATGATGATATTAAGGGAATTAGTATTAATAACACATTTTTGATGGCCGGTCTAGCTCAAACACAAGAAATACGTAGGGCCTTGGAAGATTTTAAGGAGAGCCGAAAATTCATTTATACCTACAGTGATTTTTATATGCAGAAGGACTATTACCTGGCTAGCGTAGCCGATTCCATCTTCATCAACCCCGTGGGGGTATTAGATTTCAAGGGATTGTCGTCCGAGGTTCTGTTCTTCAAAAACCTGCAAGAAAAGACAGGAGTGAAAATGGAGGTCATTCGTCATGGTAAATATAAAAGTGCGGTCGAGCCTTTTCTTTCCAATGAAATGAGCGAGGCCAACAGAACACAGATTAAAGAATTGATTAGTTCTTTGTGGATGTCGATGATTGATGAAATTTCTTTGGGAAGGAATATTAGCCCCGAAAATTTGAACGCCATAGCAGATACTTTGGGAGGGCGAACTCCTGAACTGGCAAAATCTACCGGACTCATTGATGGTATCGCTTTTTATGATCAGTATGAGAATAGTTTGAGAAGGGCTATCGGTATTTTGGAATCGGAAGACTTGAATGTCATCAATTTGGATGATTATGTTATTCGTGCCAATAAGAAAATTAAGAAAACAGGAAAGGATAAAATCGCTGTGATATTCGCACAAGGTGAAATTTTGTATGGCGAAGGTGGTGCCGACGTCATTGGTCAAGGTATCATGACAAAGGCCATTCGCAAGGCGAAGGAAGACGAAGATATAAAGGCCATTGTGCTCCGAGTTGATTCTCCGGGGGGAAGCGCTTTGGTTTCCGATATTATTTGGCGCGAAATCGAACTGGCTAAAGAAGCAAAGCCCGTAGTGGTTTCTATGGGAAATGTTGCTGCTTCAGGAGGCTATTATATCTCGGCAGGGGCCCATAAAATATTTGCCGAACCTACCACGATTACAGGTTCGATAGGTGTTTTTGGTACCATTCCGAACATGGCAGAATTGGCCAACGATATTGGTATCAATGCAGAACAGGTAGGCACCAATCAGAACTCTATTGACTATTCTATTTTTGAACCGATGACCGATGAATTCAGGAAAGTGGTACAAGAGGGCGTAGAAGATGTTTATGAAACTTTCTTGTCTCGGGTTTCTACCGGAAGAGGTATTTCGATTGCCGAGGCCGATAGCCTTGCCCAAGGAAGGGTTTGGAGCGGAGTCGAGGCAAAACGATTGGGGCTAGTCGACGAGCTCGGTAATCTGCAGGATGCCATTTCAGAAGCAGCTAGCATGGCTGAACTGGAAGAGTACGGAATCAAAAAGTACCCAAGGTACAAGACCGGCATCGAAAAACTTATGGAAGATTTGGGCGGCATGAGTGCCCAAACAAAGCAAAGTTTTATTAAGGAAGAAATTGGACTGGAAACCTATGCCATTCTAAAGCAGGTAAAAGCTGTCATGGAACAAAAGGGAGTTCAGGCCAGAATGCCATTCGTTTTAGATATCAAATAAAGGGGCCCTTAGTTTACTGGACAACCGTCGTTAGATGCCGGACCAGGTATCGTTGGGCATCCATCCATTGAATTTATGACGCCATCATTGTCAGTATCATTAGATTTTGATTCCCCCCTTTTTTTAAATAGCGGCAACTTTAATCCTGCGTAAACGTCAGCACCCATAATCTCATCACTGACTAAGACTGAAAGAATTGAACCTGAACCTATATACAAAGGCCCGGCACGAAATCCTGCGCCCCATTGCAAGCCCGAGTACTGTAAAATACTAATCGGGGAATAGAAGCTGAACCATTTGCTTTCATATCTAGGAGTTAGCGAAACAATGTTCAGCACGCTTCCTGAATTGGCCTTTGACTTTGAAGTCAATGGAAAATCAGTATTTAGATTGAGGTAAAATTTGTTGTTGAAATTCCAGTCTGCATTGAAATGTACAGCGGTAGGTAGCCCTGCTTTTTGTGTTGCTCCTGAGCTTATTTCTGTATAATAGTTGTCCAATAGCTCTTCAAGTCCTTCTGCGCTGTCCAAATCTTCTTGACTTACCGAGTTATTGATATCATAAACCTTTTCGAGGCCATCCTTGTAGTTTATGGCCCCTAAATCCGTAATGGAAACCCCCAATTTCATCTTATATGCTCTGTCATTTTCGGGTCTCCATTCATAAACTCCGCCGATATCAATCCCGAAGCCGGAACCGGTTTTTTCGAATTCGTAATCTTGAAAGTCGCTACTATACCCATAGGTGATTTGTCCTGTTGATGTAACGCTACCGGTAGTCTGACCATTGGGTAGTGCAATACCGTCAGCGTCATAATCGAGAGTAACATTGCGACCAACTGCATAACCATTTGCGTACCCTTGAAGGTACTTTATAGAAATTCCTCCTTTGATAAAATGTGCATCCGCATCCATCAGTATGGTTGCATAAGAAACTCCTATTTCAGACCAAGCATTCGCTTGTGCATAAAAATCCCCCTCATTGATATTATAATCCTCGTTTTCATCAAAATCATTGGTAGCGTTTTCAAAAGTTTTTCCGTTAATCTCATTCACATTGAAGAAGATTCTACCTCGGGTAAATAAGGCCATTGCACTTTTTGCATCTATGTTGAATGAAAATGAAGGCCCTAAAACATCAACGTTACCGAATATATTATTGTTATCGCTAGGTGATTTCAACGCATCTTCACTGAAATCGTAGTCGCTCTTCAAAGCATCACTAAGTTTCGCGCCGTAATAATCGTTGCCGACAAGGCCACTGAAGCCTGCTAGGTTGATGTCTGTGCGATAGGGCATATCAACAATATTCGCCGGATTGGAAATCAAACCGTGAACCCCACTATAATTGTCAGACAAGAATCCGATATAAGATTGGGCACTACAAAAAAAAGTACCTAATATAAATAGTACAAGTGATAAACGTTTCAGCATCTCGGGCAAATTTGGTATACCTTTACATTTTTTGGTATTGGTACGAGTTAAGGCGTTGGTTCCGAAATAACGTATGTTTTAAGGAAATATTATTCGTAGGAAAAATAATGTTAAATTATGAATACAAGAGATAAGAAATTGGCATACCAGATTTATCTATTTCTGGGTGCACTCTTCATTACCTCGTTAGTCGTATCGAACCTAATATTTCAAAAGTTTTTTTATTGGAATCCGTTCGGTGATGTTACGGTCTTCGGAGTATCGTTGTTCGAAATTTCGGTAGGTGTATTACCATACCCGATCACTTTTTTAATTACCGATTTAATTTCTGAAATATTCGGTCGTAAAAAAGCCAATCAAATCGTGACAGCGGGAATTTTCGCTTCTTTCTTCTCCATGGGCCTAATACTATTGGCAGATGCCGTACCTGCAATTGAATCTTCTCCCCTTGATGACAAAGTATTTAGCAGGGTGTTCGCCCTTTCACCAATTGCCGTATTGGCATCGATGCTAGCCTATTTATTTGCACAATACATAGATATCGCCATCTACCATTTTTGGAAGAAACTAACTAAAGGAAAATATTTATGGTTGCGAAATAATTTCTCGACTTTCCTTTCACAGTTTGTCGATACCTTTACGGTAGTAGGTTTGCTTTGTGTCTTCGGGGTGCTCTCTTGGGACTTATTTTTCGGTCTCGTCATCAGCGGTTTTCTTTTTAAGATTTTAATCGCTTTTCTTGACACCCCTTTTCTATATTTCTTCGTATATCTAATAAGAAAGCGTTTCGGTCTTGAAATAGGTGAGGAAATCGACCTCGAAGCATAATATTCACAGCTTTTTAGAGTTAAGTCATTAGCGTCAAGAATTCTTGTATAAGAGCAAGGTATTTGTTCGTTCATGTCCTAGTTTAAGTACCGATATGAAATTTCAAATAAAAGCATATTTGCAATGAAAAAGTTTTTAAAGATTATAGGTGTTGTACTTCTCTTGGTGGTTGGTTTGCTCATTGCTGCGCCTTTTATCCTCGAAGCCAAAATCGGAGACCTGATTCGCGCGAATGTCAATAACAATGTCAACGCCAAATTAGATTTCTCCGATGCCAATCTAAGTTTGGTAAAGAGTTTTCCGAATGCTGAATTGGGATTAGTAAACGTTACACTTGTTAACAAAGCCCCTTTTGAGGGAGATACTCTCTTCGCAGCTAAAGATGTAAGTCTGACCTTGGGAATAAGCGAGCTTTTTAAAAGTGCAGGCGAACCTATCGGAATAAAAAACTTAAGTCTTGATGGGGCAATTATTCATGTCAAGGTGAACGAAGCCGAAGTTGCGAACTATGAAATCGCAAAAGATGATAGCACGGCGGAGACCAAAACGGGAGCTTCTGAAGGATTCTCACTTGACCTCCAATCCTACGAAATTTTGAATTCGAAGGTCATATACGATGATAAGGCCGGGGAAATTTTTCTTGTCGTTTCGGATATTCAGCATACAGGAAAGGGCGATTTTTCAGCTACCACTTCAGAACTGGACACCAGTACCGAGGCCTTTGTGACATTTGAATTCGATAGTACCAACTATTTAAAGAGGAACAAGGTTATATTGGATGCCCTAATCGGTATCGATTTGAAAGAAGACAAATACACCTTTCTGAAAAATAAGGCAATAGTAAATCAGTTGCCGTTGGTTTTCGAGGGATTTGTGAAAGTGAACGAGAACAGTCAAGACATCGATATCAGTTTTAAAACTCCTTCTTCAGATTTCAAGAATTTCTTGGCAGTCATTCCCGAGCAATATTCAAAGAACATTTCAAACGTGGAGACCAGCGGAGATTTTACCGTGGTAGGAGAATTTAAAGGTGTTTCTGATGAACAGTATATTCCGAAATTCAATATCAAGATTAATTCGGATAACGCCTCCTTCAAATATCCTGATTTGCCAAAGTCGGTTCGTAATGTTTTTATCGATACCAAAATCATCAATACTACAGGTATTTCAGAAGACACCTATATTGATATTGATAAGCTCTCATTCATGATAGATGACGACAAGTTCAACATGGTCGCGAAGATCAAAGAACTGATGGGCAATACCAAAGTGGATGCCCATGTCGATGCTAAAATGAATCTGGCCAATATTAAAAATGCATATCCGGTCCCAGCCGACCTTGATTTAAAGGGATTTTTAGATGCCGATGTTACAACGGCCTTTGATATGGCTTCCATCGAGAAAAAACAATATGAGAATACGAATACGACGGGCACGATGAGTTTGAAGGGGTTTGAATATAGTTCTGTTGAAATGGGTAATCCTGTAAAACTTAGTTCTACAGCAGTAACTTTTAATCCGAAGACGGTGACTTTAAATGAAATGAAAGGATCTACAGGTCAAACGGATTTCAATGCTATGGGTACGATAACTAATTTGTTAGGCTTTCTCTTTAACGATGAAAAAGTTGAAGGGAATTTCACTTTGAATTCTAACACTTTTGTCTTGAACGATTTTATGGTAACGGAAGAAGGTGGGGAGAATGAAAATGGAGAATCGGGCGGGCAAACTGAACCTTCCGAAGAGAAGATAAAGATTCCTTCGTTTCTTGATGCCAATATCAATGCGTCCGCAAAAACGGTGGTGTATGATAACTTAACGCTGAACGATGTCAAGGGAAATTTACGCATCAAAGATGAGAAAGCGACCATGAGCAATATGACCTCCTCCACTTTGGGCGGGAAACTTGCATTTAACGGGGAGGTTTCCACAAAGAATGAAACCCCGACCTTCGCCATGAAATTGAACCTTGAGCAACTTGGGATTACCGAGACCTTCAAAACTATTGAACTTTTGCAGACAATAGCACCCATTGCAAGAATTTTCAAAGGAAAGTTAGACTCAGAAGTAGAGCTGTCCGGGGCATTGAACGATGATTTCACGCCCGATTTGTTAACCTTGAGCGGAGATGTGTTAGCTAATATTTTTACAAGAGATTTTGAGACCGTTTCTTCTCCAGTTCTAAATGCATTGACTTCAAAACTTGATTTTATCGACTTAAAACAATTGAACCTTGACGCCTTGAAAACCAACCTTTCGTTTAAAGATGGTCTGGTCAGCGTGAAACCGTTTACCATAAATTATAAAGATATTGCCATAAATATTGATGGCGGCCACTCATTCGACCAAAAATTGAATTACAAGGCTACCATGGAAGTTCCGGCTAAATATTTGGGTAGCGAAGTCAATAACTTAATCGCTAAAATCGACGATGATTCATTAGACGGTCTGACCATTCCTGTAATTGCTAATATTGGTGGAAATTATACAAGTCCTGATGTGACCACAGACTTGACCGGGGGAGTCAAAAGTTTAACGACAAAATTGATTGACATTCAAAAACAAAAGCTCATCAATAAAGGAAAAGACAAGGCAAGAGATTTATTGGGTGATGTTTTGGGGAAAAATGAGAGTGAAAAAGATTCAATAGCACAGCAAGAAGATCCAATGAAAGATAAGGCCAAAGATATTTTGGGTGGTATTCTTGGAAAGGACAAGAAAGATTCTATCCAAATTAAAAACGACTCCTTACCTCCTAAAAAAGAGGAGGAAGCGGTCAAAGAAAAAGCAAAGGATATTTTGGGCGGCTTGCTCGGCAAAAGGAAAAAGAAGGATTCTACGAATTAACGTCTAGCCCGACAAAATGCCCTTCGCTACCCCGAACGTTAAATACAGTATCATCCTCAAAAATCAGATACTGCCCTTTGATGCCTTTTAATACCCCATCGAAATTTGGTGTTTTAGACAAATTGAGACTTTTAACCTTTTTCGGATATTGAAGTACGGGGAATTCTAAATTGGTCTCCGAATTACTTTCAATAAAATACTCGGCTGCTTCTTCAGGAATATATTGTCGTAGCTTATTACGCCATTCGACAAGATTCTCATCAACCACCTCGTTTTTGAGCATGGTACGCCAATTGGTCTTGTCGCCGATATGATCCTTTAAGGCAACTTCTGTGATTCCTGCCAAATATCGATTGGGTACTTCTACGATTTCTATAGCTTCATGTGCTCCTTGGTCGATCCATCGCGTAGGTACCTGTGTTTTTCGAGTCACACCAACTTTTATATTGCTCGAATTTGCGAGGTAAACAATATGGGGCTGCAATTGAACTTTTTTCTCATAATCCAAATCTCGGTCTTCTTTGTCTAAATGCGCCGTACTCAACTCTGGGCGCATGATCCAATCTCCGGCTGACGGTATTTCAAAAAAGCAATTCTTACAGAAGCCTTGTCTGAAAATGGGGCGATCTTCCCCACAATTCAAACATTGGTATTTGATAAAATTGATTTGTAATCTCTTATCTAGTATCTGGTTGACGTTCAGAAAATCGTTCTCAAAAACCATGTAATATTGTATGGGACTTCCGATTTCTGTTTGCATTTTTCGTAGAACGCCTTCGTATTGCATGTATGTAATTGTTATTTGAAAATGATAGTTTAATACGCTATTTTAGGAGGATAAATATACCTAAAATGCCGATACCTTTATTCAATTCCATTGCTTCTTGGCTATTGAAAAAACGCTATCATCAGATAGAACTTTTTTTAAAATACCCCGAGGAGGTACAAGAAGAGGTATTGCAGCAGCTGTTGGATATCGCCGAGGATACGGAAATTGGGAAGGCATTTGATTTTGAATCAATAAATAGTTACGAAACCTTTAGAGAGCGGGTGCCTATTCGATCTTATGAAGCAATCGAACCTCTGATCGAACGAAATAGACGTGGTGAACAGAATATCTTATGGCCTACTTCCATCAAGTGGTTTGCCAAAAGTAGTGGTACTACCAACGCCAAGAGCAAATTCATACCGGTAAGTTCTGAAGCTCTTGAAGATTGCCACTATAAATCGGGAAAAGACCTTTTGTGTTTGTATTTAAATAATAACGAAAACTCCCAACTCTTTACTGGCAAGAGTCTACGGTTAGGAGGAAGTAAGGAGTTATATGAAGACAATGGCTCCTTTTTTGGAGATCTATCCGCCATCTTAATCGATAATATGCCCTTATGGGCCGAATTTAGCAGTACGCCGAGCAGTAAAGTTTCCTTAATGAGTGAATGGGAAAGTAAACTCCGAGCAATCATAAAGGAAAGTACTCAAGAAAATGTAACTAGTTTGGCAGGTGTCCCCTCCTGGATGTTGGTACTACTTAATAATGTTGTTGAAACCACAGGGAAAGATCATTTATTCCAGGTGTGGGAAAACTTGGAAGTTTATTTTCATGGCGGGGTTAGTTTCAATCCATATAAGGAGCAATACAAAAACCTATTGCCACGAAAAAGTTTTAAGTATTACGAAATCTACAATGCATCCGAAGGCTTTTTCGCCATTCAAGACCGTAATAATGCCGATGACCTACTCTTGATGTTGGACTATGGAATTTTCTATGAATTCATACCCATGGACGTCTACGGTACAGAAAGTCAAAAAGCGATTCCCCTTTGGGAAATTGAAATCGGTAAGAATTATGCCATAATCATTACCACTAACTCAGGCTTATGGCGCTATAAAATTGGAGATACGATTCGATTTACCTCTAAGAACCCCTATCGCATCAAAGTGACCGGCCGTACCAAACACCATATCAATGTTTTTGGTGAAGAGTTGATTATCGAAAATGCCGAAGAAGCTTTAAAGAGCGTTTGTAAAAAGACAGGCTCCGAAATCAAAGACTATACCGCAGGCCCCGTTTTTATGGCAGGTAAGGAAAAAGGTGCGCATGAGTGGATCATTGAATTCAGAAAACCGCCGGAAGAGCTGGATTATTTTATTGAAGTGTTCGACAATACCTTAAAATCTCTTAACTCTGATTACGAAGCCAAACGCTATAATAATATTACACTAAAAATGCCTAAAGTGCATGTCGCACGCGAAAATTTGTTTTATGATTGGTTGAAACAGAATGACAAACTCGGTGGTCAACATAAGATTCCGAGATTGAGCAACAAGCGCGAATACGTGGATGAACTGTTGCAAATGAACGAGGAATAAGCCTATTACAATTATATGAAGCTATGACCGCAATTTTCAATTTTCTTATGATTGCAGGTGCCATTCAAGGGTTTATTTTCAATGTGGGGACCTTCCTGTCTCGTAAAAAGATTGAAAAACCGATTCTTTTTTTGAATCTTTTCGTTTTCTTTCTTTCGCTGAATAACCTGCAGTCATGGTTTCTTGAAAAAAGATTTTTATCAACGGATTTTCAATTACATGATTTTACCATTCCTTGGTATGTATTGATTGTTCCTATGTTTTATGCCTTTTTGGTATACTACTTGGAAATTGAACAAAAGCGGTTTTCGTTCCTCAAAATTTCCATTGGTATTTTTTGTGTTGAATTAATAGCAAGATCTGCCATTATTTATTTTGTCAATACAGGTATTTATCCTCAGTCTTTTCTCGATAATTACAACAATATTGAAGATTTTATCACACTGCTATATTCTTTGTTCTTATTCTACAAGGCTATTAAATTGGTTTTTGGAGAAGGACAACTTCTTTCTCCCATTGGGAACTTTGATGATTTGAGATGGCTAAAATGGTTTTTTTATTTGGGTGCCGGGGTCTTTGTTCTTTGGATACTGTCTATCGTTTTCAATGTGACGGGGCTGGTTCAAAAACCCTACAGTTATTATCCACTTCGGTTGGGTTCTTCCCTTTTGATTTATTGGGTAGGCTACCAAGCCTTTTTTAGATATGTGGTTTTAAAGGACCGGATTTTGCTCAGAAAGGAAATCCGCAAGAATAGTAGTCCGGAAGGAATTGCAAATACAGGAAAGGAACGGGGAGCGGCAGCTTTTTCTGAAATAGACGATTACATCATCAAAAATCAAATCTTTCTAGACCCCCAATTAAGTTTAGAAAGTCTTTCGGCAGAAATGGACAAGAGCATGAGCAGTCTCTCGAAACTATTGAATGCTCATGCGGGAAGTAATTTTTCTGACTACATCAACAAGTATCGTGTTGAAGAGGCCAAGAGACTATTGGCAGATTCGGATTTTTCAGCCTACACTATTGTTGCCATTGGACTGGAATGCGGTTTTAACTCCAAATCAACATTTTATTCGGCTTTTAAAAAGTTTACAGGAATGATACCTACGGCCTTCCGAAAAGAAGCTGCTACTTAACAGAAAGTTTATCCAATTTCCCCCTTTTGACATTATCTTGGACAATCAATCTATAATTCTCGTCTAGTTTTAATAGCACTTCAAAACTGGAAATTATGAGAATGCACTTTTTTCTATTTATAACCATAATAGGTGTCTATGGCTATAGTCAAGAATCTAGATTCGGTATTCGTTCCATAGAACAGAATAACGGTTTAAGCACCACTTTTTCAAGTTATTATGATTTTGGGTACAATTTGGGTTTTGACATTTCGGCAGCTTATGACCCCCATTTGTTTATGTTGAGAGCTAATATTGGAGGGGAAGTAGAGATTTTGTCATTGGCATTGAACCAATACTATAATTTGAATTTCATGTATGGTCGGGAGTATACTATCAATGATTGGCTGGTATTGGAAGGTTTCATAGGAGTCGGCTATGTAAACTTTAGCAAAGAAAATATAGATACTAACTGGCTTCGTGTAGAAAATCAAGCTGTGAATGTACCCATAACACTGAAGGTTTTATTTGTGAACAGCAAAGTATTCAGTATGGGTCTTAATACCACCATTGATTTGAATTCTTTTCAAATACTCTACGCGACCAATTTGGTTTTTCAATTCAAGTTTAGGTAAAAAACGATTCCTATAGATGAATTCTGTGGGGATAGTAGCTTGTCCGAATTCATCCAATCAGGAATATTTTGGACAACTGATAACTTCCCCTTTTCAAGATTTGGGCGAACATTAAAACGATTTGATATGAGAACTTTAGCTTCTACATTAATTGTCTTATGAAAGGTCGATCGGCAACAAATCTGCAATCGGAGTTGCAGCAGCGATACTTGTCGGTTCGAAACAGTACCATAAATATGTTGACGATTTTATAAATTTTGACCTTTCAATGCTACCCTATTACCGTTATTATTTTGGTAAGAAACGGAACAATGGATTCTTTTTAGAAGGTCATTCTGTGAATTTTTCAAGGGAAACCTATCTCGAGGATGCGAATGAGTGGAGAGTAGGACTGGGAATTGCTATAGGTGTAAAAGTCGCCTTGACCATTTCTTGGAGTATTGATTTGGTTGTTGGAGGTGGATTCAACTTAAACTATGAACCAGAAGGAAAAAAAAGCGAATGGAAAATAGTTTCTATTCCAGAGGTATATCCTCGGTTAGGGTTGTTCATAGCAAAGCGGTTCTAGGTAGAAAATATAGTGGTTCTTAGGATTGAATACTTTGACAGCATCTGCTAGTCCCAATAAATAGGCGGTTTATCCGATAAAAGGGAATACATCGAAGAATTCCCCCAGATAAACAAATAAAAGCGGTTTTCCTTCGTTTAATGTTCAACTTAGTCCCCTAGAACTTAACCAAACGACTAATCTAAAATAAGAATTATGGCCGAAAGACTTGTAATTGTATCCGATATGTGGGGCTCTAAAAAAGGGCTATGGATTACATCTTATCTTGGATATCTTCAACAATACTTTGACATTACCTATCACGATAGCCAGCAATTGGCAAATTTGGACGTTAAGATTCACACAGCTGACAATATTCATAGAGCCTTTGTTGAGGGTGGTATTGATACTGCGGTGGCGCATCTCATAAAAAAAGAACAAGAACCAGCTCATTATTTGGGTTTCAGCACTGGAGGTACAATTGCTTGGAAAGCCGCTTTAAAAGGCTTGCCAATGAAATCATTGTATACGGTTTCTTCTACAAGAATACGTGCCGAGGAAAAAAGACCTGAATGTGAAACCACAGTACTTTTTGGGGACAATGATGTTTATCGACCCAAGGCAGATTGGTACAAAATGCACAATTTGAAGTCTGAACTTTTTGAAGGGTTCGGTCATGATATGTATACGGACGAAAAAATAATCGGAAAAGTATGTTTAGATCTGTTGAAGTCCGTTACCCAAAAACCGAAGAAATTTCATAAGATACACGTCGCCTAAATGGTGAACAACAAATTCTAAAAACTAAAGGCGGTCTATGAGACCGCCTTTAGTTTTTTAATGGTTTCGTAAGAGAGCTTCTCCTCTGCATAAGGTTTGGTAACCTTGAATTCGGTTTCACCGCTACTGGGCATTTCGAACATTGCGTCAGTAAAGATCGCTTCACATAAAGAACGCAACCCTCTAGCTCCCAATTTGTATTCGACGGCTTTTTTTACTATATATTCTAAAGCTTGATCGGTGATGGAAAAGCTAATACCATCCATTGCAAAAAGTTTTTCGTACTGTTTAATAATCGCATTTTTGGGTTCCGTAAGGATGGCACGAAGTGTTTTTTCATCTAACGGATTCATGTGTGTCAAAACGGGTAACCGACCTATGATTTCAGGAATTAACCCAAAATCCTTTAAATCCTTAGGAATGATATACTGTAAAATGTTGCTCTCATCAAGATTTTCATCAGCTTTAGAAGCGCTATATCCAACAGCCTGCATGTTCAAACGTTTTGTAATCGCTCTTTCGATACCGTCAAAAGCACCGCCAGCAATAAATAGGATGTTCTCTGTATTGACCTCGATAAACTTTTGGTCAGGATGTTTTCTTCCTCCCTTGGGCGGAACATTGACCACAGTTCCCTCCAAAAGTTTTAGAAGTCCTTGTTGAACTCCTTCCCCAGAAACATCCCTGGTGATCGAAGGGTTATCGCTCTTACGGGCAATCTTATCGATTTCATCTATAAAGACAATACCACGTTCTGCTTTTTCCAGATTGTAATCGGCGGCTTGCAAAAGGCGCGTCAAAATACTTTCTACATCTTCGCCAACATAACCTGCTTCGGTCAAAACAGTGGCGTCTACAATGGCCAATGGCACGTTCAGCATTCTGGCAATGGTCTTCGCCATTAAGGTTTTACCGGTACCGGTTTGCCCCACCATGATAATATTACTTTTCTGAATCTCAACATCATCCTCTTTAGTCGTCGGTTGTAGCAACCTTTTATAGTGATTATATACTGCTACCGACATCACTTTCTTTGTGCGTTCTTGACCAATTATAAAGGTGTCTAGAAAGTCTTTGATTTCTTGTGGCTTCTTGAGAACAAGCTCTGAAGATAGATCATTGGTTTTGGTCTGTTTACTTTCTTCTGCAACAATACCGTGCGCCTGCTCGATACATCTATCACATATATGTGCATCAAGACCCGCAATCAAAAGATTGGTTTCAGGCTTTTTTCTGCCACAAAATGAGCACTCTAGGTTTTCCTTTGCCATAATAGTTCTTGTCTTATAAACTCTAACGTTACAAAAACGTTTTTGGTTTATCGCATTCTAGGAGATTGTCCTAAATTTCAGTAATTAGTCGCAATTAATCTCGATCCCTAACCAAGATTTCGTCGATCATACCATATATTTTGGCTTCTTCAGCTTTCATCCAATAATCACGATCACTATCGTCATGAACCTTTTCTACGGTCTGACCTGAATGTTCTGCAATAATTTGGTAGAGCTCTTCCTTTAGTTTCAAAATTTCCCTTGCCGTGATTTCAATATCACTGGCTTGACCTTGAGCTCCTCCCATAGGTTGGTGTATCATAACCCGAGAATGGGTCAAACCACTACGCTTGCCTTTTTCGCCGGCACATAAGAGTACGGCACCCATTGACGCCGCCATTCCTGTGCAAATTGTTGCCACATCGGGCTTTATGAATTGCATTGTGTCATAAATACCTAGTCCGGCATAAACACTACCACCGGGTGAGTTTATATATATCTGAATATCTTTTGAAGCATCTGCACTTTCTAAAAAGAGCAATTGGGCCTGAACAATATTCGCCACTTGGTCATTGATGCCCGTACCTAGAAATATAATGCGATCCATCATCAGTCTCGAGAAGACATCCATGGCAATGGCATTCAATTGACGTTCTTCGATGATGTTAGGCGTCATGTTCAAGGGGTACATGCTACTCATTATCTTATCGTAGTAAGTGCTGCTAATGCCCTGATGGTTTATTGCGTAATTTTTAAATTCTTTTCCGTAATCCATTCGTTTTTCGTTGAATTTTTTAGATAAAAAAGGTGCCGAAAAATAGATTTTCGGCACCGTAAAGATACTTAATACTTTTGAAAATTACCCGTAAACTTCCTTGACGAAGTTTTCGTAGGTTACTTCCTTTTCTTTGAGATTTGCTTTTTCTTTATAAAGATTCATCAGTTTTTGACTCATCAACTGCTCGGATAATCGTTTTACCTCATCTTGATTGCCTAAAACACGTGCAGCGATGTTATCCAATTCCTCTTCTTCAGGATTCAATTGACCGTATTGGGCCATTTGTGATTTGATGAAACCCTTCGCAAATTCTTTAAGTTCATCAAATTGAACTTGCAGATTATTGTCCTTAATGATTTTACCTTCTATCAATTGGTAACGAAGTCCTTTTTCAGATTTCGCATATTCTTCGCTTGCCTGTTCCTCGGTCAATGGATTTTCGCCGGTCATTTGAATCCATTTCGTCAAGAAACCAGCCGGAAGGTCGAATTTGGTATTTTCGATAAAATATTCGGTGACATCATTCAAAAGCTTTTGGTCAGACTGTTGCTCAAATTGCTTTTCGGAATCTTCCTTAATGCGGTCTTTCAACTCTTTGGTGGAAGTCACCTCGTCTTTTCCGAACAATTTGTCAAAAAGCTCTTGGTCTAGTTTCGCTGGTTCCCTTTCGTTAATTTCTTCAATCGTAAAGGAAACCTCGATTTTTAATTTTTTACTTTTTTCTTGTGAAATGCCCAAAGAAGAAGCTAGCATATTGTCATCTTTGAAAAGCCCTTTGGTATCGAGAGTTACGGTATCTCCGACTTTCTTACCTAAAAGACTATCTATTGCCTTCTTGCTTTTAAATTTATCAAGTTCTATCGTAGTCTTGTGCTCTATTTCTTCTGCTTCATTAACGAAAGAACCGGTAATTTCATCTTTTTTTCCGATTTCAGCCTTACTGATGAGTTTTCCGTATTGTTTCTGAATACGTTCAACCTGCTCATCGACCATCTTTTTATCGGCAACTATTTTATAATGTGTAATTGCCTTCTTTGTTTTTAAGGGAACTTCGAAATCTGGAGCCAGACCTAATTCGAATTCGAAAGCAAAATTCTCCGCATCCCAATCAAAACCGTCTTGCTGTTTTGGCAATGGGTTTCCTAGAACATCTAATTTTTCTTCCGTTAAATACTTATTTAGATTGTCTTGAAGCAGCTTGTTAACTTCATCTACCAAAACCGCCTTACCATATTGTTTTTTAATAAGCCCCATGGGCACCTGGCCTTTTCTGAAACCAGGAATATTGGCTTGTTTTTTATAGTCCTTAAGAATGCTATCTACTTTGTCTTGATAGTCATCTTTGGTAATTGCCACTTTTACAACGGCGTTCAAATCATCAATCTGCTCTTTCGTAATATTCATCTGTAACTGATTTTGCTAAAATAAATGGGATGCAAAAATAGTACAATTTATAGCGCGAACCAAGTTTTTAAAGTGCTGGCACCCAATCTATTTTGACTTCTTTTTATCCGACTTTAAGAAGGAGAATAAAATGGATTGTAGAAATGAAAGCAGAAGACTGAAAAGAAGCGCCCACCAGAATCCGTTAACTGTAAATCCATCGATGAAGTGGTCCGCTAACAATATAATTGCTGCATTGATGACCAGCAAAAAGAGACCAAAGGTTACTATGGTGATCGGCAATGTCAAAATTACCATTATGGGTTTGACAATAAAATTCAAAAGGCTCAGTACCACTGCAACTATCAATGCGGTGGTATAGTTATCAACGCTGACATTAGGTAGTACTTTGGATAGCACTACAACGGCCAGTGCGCTTAAGAGTAATCGTAATAAAAATTTCATATTAGGTGTTTTTAATTGGTGTAAGCTAAAAAGAAAGCCGAAAAAATGATGCAACCTTTAAAGTTACTTATATTTTGGAATACTTAGGGCTAGCGATTCAAAAAAGCAAATGATTTCTCAAAAAATTGCTTTGGGTTGGCAGCATGTACCCAATGACCTGCATTCTCAATAGTTTCAATTTCTGCCGCAGGAAAGTGTCGCTTTATTTCGGGTAAATCAGTTTCTACAACATACTCTGACGCGTCACCTTTTAAGAATAGTGTTGGTCCGGCATACTGTGCCGCGGCACTGATGTTCTCTCCAATTTCCTCCATTTTGGTGCTAAGAACGGACAGGTTAAAACGAAAACCCAATTTGCCTTTTTCTACCCAATAAAGGTTTTTCAGTAGAAATTGTCTTATGCCAGAATCATTTAGGTATTTCGATAGCTCTTGGTCGGCTTCGCTTCGAGAATTGATTTTTTCAAAATCTAAAGCCTTAAGGCCGCTAATTATATCATGATGATGTGGCGGGTAGTATTTGGGCGAAATATCGGCAACTATCAATTTTTCTGTTAGTTCAGGGTGTTCGCAAGCGAATTGCATTGCGGTTTTTCCACCCATAGAATGACCAATAATATTTGCTTTTTCCAAATGATGGTGTTCCATATATTTCTTTAGGTCTTCCGAAAGAAAGTCATAGTTGAAATCTTGAGAATGGAAACTTTTACCATGATTTCGTTGGTCGATAAGGTGTGACTGAAATCCATTTTCGGCATATTGCGTTCCGAGGGTTTTCCAATTGTCCGACATGCCTAAATAACCATGTAAAATTAACAAAGGTCTACCCGTTCCGATGATTTTGGAATGTAGAATATTGGTCATTTTAGTTTGTTTAGGTACATATTAATGACATTGTCCAAACCAAAGTAAAGGGATTCGCAAATTAGCGCATGGCCAATAGATACCTCCAGCAAATGAGGAATATGCTCCTTAAAATACTGAATGTTGTCAAGGTTGAGGTCGTGTCCGGCGTTGATTCCTAAGTCACAGGAATGTGCAACTTGGGCTGCCCTTTCGAAACTGGCGATGGCTTTTTCCGGATTGTTCGGGTAGGTCTTGGCGTAATTTTCGGTATACAATTCGATTCGGTCTGCTCCGGTCTTGGCGGCACCTTCTACCATTTTAGTGTCGGCATCTACAAAAATCGATGTTCTGATTCCGTTTTCCTGAAAGGTCCGAATTACCTCTGAAAGAAAACCGCTATGTTCAATGGTGTTCCAACCCGCGTTAGAAGTTATGGCGTCTACGCTATCAGGCACTAAAGTGACCTGTGTTGGTTTGGTTTCCACCACTAAATCCACAAATTTAGGAATGGGATTCCCTTCGATATTGAATTCAGTAGTGACAACTTTTGTGAGGTCTCTTGTATCCTGATATCTGATATGCCGTTCATCAGGTCGCGGATGTACGGTAATGCCTTGTGCTCCGAATCTTTCGATATCTTCTACCACCTTGAGTAAGTCTGGCGCGTTACCCCCTCTTGAATTTCTCAAGGTTGCTATTTTATTGACGTTTACACTTAATTTGGTCATAAGGTCAAAATCATTTTATTGAACGCCAAAAATACAAATTAGGCATGCCTTTTGATATTTTAAATTAGTATTTTGCGTTATAATTCAGGTTATGCAGATCCAAACCCATATTTTGACCACTATAGCGGTCTTTGAAGTAGGCGATTCTTTGAAAAAAGTGATACAATTTTTCAAGGATAATACCTATTCGCATGTTGCTGTGTCTGAGAAAGGGCGCTATTTAGGTGTTCTAAACGAGGCCGATTTAGAAACCTTCGAGGAAGGGAAAAAAATCGAGGACTATCGGTACAATCTGGAAAGCTTTTTTGTTCGAAAAGCCACGAATTGGCTCGATGTTTTGGAAACATTCGCTCGAAATGAAGCAAATCTTTTGCCCGTACTTGGAGAAAACGAAGACGTCTTGGGGTATTATAATGTTACTGACGTCGTAAGTGTATTTATTGACACTCCTTTTTTTACAGAGCCAGGAGGAATAATTATAGTTGAAAAGGGCATTAAAGACTATTCTTTTAGTGAAATTGTTCAAATCGTGGAGAGCAACAATACACGATTCATAGGTGGGTTCATTACGGATATGCATAATGACGTGGTACAAGTTACTATTAAAATAGGTGCTTCGAATTTGAACGAAATACAACAAACCTTCAGACGTTACAATTACAATATTCTTTTCGGAACAGAAGACGATCAGTTTCTTGAAGACTTGAAACAACGCTCTGATTATTTGGATAAATATCTAAATGTTTAACAACAATGAAGGTTGCTATCTACGGTCAAACCTACCAAGATGATGCGGTCCAATATGTCCTTGAACTAATAGACGAGCTTCAACGTGTTGATGCCAAAATAGCTATCGAAAAGGAATTTCATTCGCTTTTATCTACCAGACACAACATAGGGCCCTGTGATACTTTTGAAGAATCTAGTGGTTTGGATAGTTCTTTTGACATGTTCGTGAGTTTTGGAGGAGATGGAACTATCCTGCGGGCTACTACTTATGTTCGAGATTTGGGGATACCCATAGTAGGTGTAAATACGGGACGCTTAGGTTTTTTGTCAACCTTCAAAAAAGAAGATGTCAGAAAGGTGGTTGCCGAATTCAAGGAAGGAGCTTTTACGATTGTAGAAAGAAGCCTAGTAGAAGTAAGTGCGGACAATGGCATACCTGAGTTCGGAGAAATGAACTTTGCACTGAACGAAGTAACCGTAAGTAGAAAAGATACGACTTCTATGATTACGGTAGAGACCTATTTGAATGATGAATATTTGACTTCTTATTGGGCCGATGGACTCATAATTTCAACTCCTACCGGTTCAACTGGGTATTCTTTGAGTTGTGGAGGACCGGTAATAGTGCCAACCGCCAAATCCTTGGTTTTAACTCCAATCGCTCCCCACAATCTAAATGCACGCCCCCTAGTCATCTCTGATGATACGGTGATTCGATTGAAAGTTTCAGGTAGGGAAGAAAACCATTTGGTTTCCCTGGATTCCCGTATAGCATCCATCGAGAATGGTAGAGAGATTCAAATTAAGAAAGCGGGCTTCACGATTAAAATGATAGAGTACACTTCAGAAAGTTTCTTGAAAACGCTTCGCAACAAGCTTTTATGGGGCGAAGACAAGCGTAATTGAGCTTCCCGTAAAACAATAAATGCCGCTAAAAGCTGTTTATCATGTGAGAACAGGAATGTTAGAATTCAGTAGGGCAAACTGCTGTAATTGTTATATTTGCAAACTTTTAGAATTTATGAGGAGTTTACTTTTTTTAATGCTCTTTACCATTTGTGGTATGTTGTACGGGCAAACCTATGAAATTGGGGTTTTTGGTGGCGGAGCTAATAATATTGGTGATGTAGGTAGAACCAATTTTATCCTCCCTTCCAACTATGCTGTGGGTGGTCTGTTTAAATGGAATAAGAGCAAGCGCTACGCATGGCGGGCAAGTTTAATATATGGTAAGTTCAAGGCTGATGATTCAAAATCAAGTATTGCATCAAGACAACAAAGAGGATTCGTAGTCGATAATTCTATTATGGAAGCATCGGCAGGATTGGAATTCAATTTTGTTGAATATAATTTGCATAAATTAGGCCCAGCTTTCACCCCTTACTTGTACACGGGGGTAACCTATTTTAGATATGATTACAATTTTTTTGATGCCGGAAGGTTGCAAAACCTTGATCAGACTGATGGTACTTTCGCCATTCCGATGACCGTAGGCTTCAAATATCGCATAAGCCAGCTTTTTATCATTGGTGGTGAGATTGGTGCTAGATATACATTTACAGATAATCTGGATGCCAGTAATCCTGAAAAATCAAATGTTAGCCAGCAGATCGATCCAGCTTTTGGAAATATTTTTAGCGATGATTGGTATGTTTTTACAGGTTTGACCTTTACGTATACCTTTGGTCGAAAACCTTGTATGGATTGTTTTGAGTAATATGGGAAATGAATACTATAGAAGATCTTAAGAATGAAAACCTACCGCGTCATATCGCCATAATAATGGACGGTAATGGGCGATGGGCAAAACAAAAAGGTAAACTTAGGGTCTTTGGCCACGAACATGGCGTGAAAACAGTTCGTAGTACTGTAGAAGATTGTGTTCGCCTTAAACTTGAATATCTTACTTTATATACGTTCTCGACCGAGAATTGGAAAAGACCCAAACTGGAGGTCGATACACTGATGCGATTATTGGTGTCTTCACTCAAAAAAGAACTTAAAACTTTCACAAAAAACAATGTTCGGCTAAATACCATCGGAGATATCGCTTCATTGCCCGAGGGAGCTCATAAGGAGCTCTTGGAAGTTATGGAAAAAACGAAGCGTAATACAGGAATGACCTTGACTTTGGCCCTTAGTTATGGCGCCAGAGAAGAGTTGAAAAACGCTGTGAAACAGATAAGTATCAAAGTTAAAAATAATATAATTTCTCCTGAAAATATTGATGAAACCATTATAAATAACCATCTTTACACGCACGATTTACCAGACGTGGATTTGCTCATCCGTACCAGTGGGGAACATCGGATCAGCAATTTTTTACTTTGGCAGATAGCATACGCCGAATTATATTTTATTGACGTATTTTGGCCCGATTTTGATGAACATCATTTGGTGGAGGCCATTAAAAATTACCAGAACAGAGAACGACGATTTGGAAAAACTAGCGAACAACTCAACTAATGGTGTGAAAAAATTTACATCGTTAAAACTCTTTTTTACTCTCCTACTCCTTTTTACCACCGCAGCCAACTTCGCCCAGAGCAATAGCTCCTACGAGGATGGAAAGAAGTATATTTTAGGTGGGCTTGAAGTTACCGGACTAAAAAGTTACAATGAACAAACTGTCAAGACCTATACAGGGCTTCGAGTAGGCCAGCCTATTACCGTTCCTGGTGATCAAATCAGCGCCGTAATCAATAAATTATGGGGTTTAGAGCTATTTAGCAATATTGAATTCTTCATCACTGATATTGAGGGGGACAATATTTTCCTTGAACTGGCCATAAGTGAAAGGCCAACCTTGACTTCAGTTACTGTAAATGGAGTGAAACCCAGAAAGGTAGATGAGATACTCAAAGATACCGATTTAAAAAAAGGGAAGAAGATAACTGAAAGTCTTATCGCGAATTCTCGAAATTACATTCAGAATAAATACAAGAAACAGGGTTTTCTAAATGCGAAAGTGAACATTATCACCGCCAAGGACACCTCTGAAACCAATGCCCAGCGCATGGTCATCGATGTAAATAAAGGAGATAAGGTAAAAATACAGAATATCCTCTTTGAAGGAAATGAAAAATTAGCGGATAAAAAGCTCCGCAAAGCCTTAAAGAAAACAAAAAAGAAGCGTTTAGGTCGTTTTTGGAAGAAGTCAAAGTACATTGAGGAAGACTATGAAAATGATCTGGACCTCTTAATTGATAAGTATGCTGAGAACGGGTATCGTGATGCCCGGGTTCTTTCAGATACGATAATAAAAGTTGATGAAAACAATATAGACGTAAAAATCAAAGTTGAAGAAGGCAATCAATACTATTTTGGTGATATCGATTTTGTTGGTAATTCGGTTTACACAGATCGGCAACTTCAAAGTGTTTTGCGCATAAAAAAAGGTGCGGTATATAATGGTGTTGAACTGCGCAAACGAATCGCAGATGACTCAAAACCGGATGCGGAAGATATTACAAGCCTCTATCAGAACAATGGATATCTATTTTCTAATATCAACCCTGTAGAGGTTTCTGCGGAAAATGACACCATTAATTTCGAAATACGAATTGTAGAAGGCAAGGAAACCTTTCTAGATCATGTTTCCGTAACTGGAAATGACAAAACCAACGATCACGTAATTTTTAGGGAATTGCGCACTAGACCGGGTCAAAAATACAACAAGTCCGATATCATCCGCAGTATCCGTGAATTGGGTCAACTAGGTTTCTTTGATGCGGAACAGGTGAAACCTGATATACAAAATCCGAATCCGAACGAAGGTACTGTGGATCTTGCCTATAGTTTAGTAGAATCGGGTTCGAGTCAAATTGAACTTCAAGGTGGCTATGGTGGTGGAGGTTTTATCGGTACACTAGGTTTATCCTTTAATAACTTCTCCATTGGAAATATTTTTAAGGGCGAAGCTTACAAACCAGTGCCTATGGGCGATGGGCAAACATTTGCTTTACGTTTACAGGCCAGTAGAACGTTTCGTGTGTATAGCTTGAATTTTTCAGAGCCTTGGTTAGGAGGTAAAAAGCCTGTAAGATTCAATTTATCTTTCTCTAGAACGCAACAATTTGGCATAAAAAGGGATGAATTTGGTAGAATTGTAAATGGAAGGGTTGAACCCGATAAGAATCAACAATTTTCTATTACCGGCGTTACGGCAGGTTTAGCAAAACGCGTTAGATGGCCAGATGATTATTTTACCATTTCACATTCTTTGGCGTATCAATTATACGATTTCCGAAATTACAATATAGGACTGTTCAATTTTGGTAACGGTAAGTCGAACTCCTTAGCATATACTTTTGGTATTGCAAGAAATGCTACTTCAGGTGGACGTATATTTCCGAGGGGAGGATCTAATTTTGAGATTACAGGTAAATTCACACCACCATATTCACTCTTTAGCGATAAAGACTTCAAATCTTTACGAGATGAAAATGAAGAACTTAACATAAAAAGGGCTACTACCGGTGATTTTACCAATGCAGACCAGACAAGACTTGAAGAAATTGATCAAGAACGTTTTCGATGGTTGGAGTATTACAAAGTAAAGTTCAAGGGAGATTGGTATACAACCCTGATCGGTAGTGCTGATAAGTCATTAGTATTGCGGACCAACGCAGAATTTGGCTTTTTAGGCAACTATAATAATGATGTTGGCGATGTACCTTTTGAACGTTTTTTTGTAGGTGGTGACGGTCTTGGTAATTTCACCCTTGACGGAAGAGATATTGTTCAATTGAGAGGGTATGACAATCAATCACTTACTCCAGTGGATCCGCTTACGGGTCAACAAGAAGGAGGTTTGGTTTATAACAAATTCTCCTTAGAACTAAGATATCCGCTTACTTTAAAGCCTTCTGCCTCTATCTACGGACTTGCTTTTTTAGAAGGAGGTAATGCTTTCAACAATTTTCAAGAGTTTAATCCGTTTCAAATAAAACGATCGGCTGGTGTGGGGCTTCGCATCTTTATGCCTGCATTTGGATTATTGGGTATTGATTTTGGTTATGGGTTCGATGAGGACTTAAGAACGCAATCGATAGGTCAAGGCCCAAGTGGTTGGCAAACGCACTTCATTATTGGTCAACAGTTTTAATTTTAGCAACTGTGTAAAAATCTAAATAACTGATTTTAAAAGTTTTAGTATTTTTGGCACGGTATTTTCTATAGGATAAAACGAAATTGTGATGAAGACAAAAACAAATTCAAAAATTCTTTTAGTATTAGGCGTATTGCTTTTTTCGGCCTATTCATTTGCGCAGCGCGGTGTTCGAATAGCCTATGTTGATATGGAGTATATTCTTGAGAATGTTGAAGAATATAGAGGTGCTACTGAGCAATTGGCGACCAAAGTTGAAAAATGGAAGGTCGAAATAGAGCAGAAACAAAGCGCGGTGGAGCAGATGAAGAAAGACTTGATGGCCGAAAAAGTACTTTTAACTGATGAGTTGATATCGGAACGTGAGGAAGAGATACAAATTTTAGAGAAAGAAATGCTAGAATACCAACAAGCGCGTTTCGGACCTCAAGGGGATTTAGTACTTCAGAAAAGACAATTGATTCAACCAATACAAGATCAGGTTTTCAATGAAGTACAAAAATTAGGAGTCAATAAAAAGTATGATTTTATTTTTGATAAATCTGCGGATGTTGTAATGTTGTACTCCCAAAAAAGACATGATATCAGTGATATCATATTACGGGGGATTGCAAGAACCAGAAAGGTAAGCGCCCCAAAGAAGAAAGCACAAAAGAGTCGTCTAGAAGATTTTGAAGGAGACGAGCCTGAAGAGGTAATAAGTGAAGCCTTGCTAGAGCGGCAAGAAAAGGCCAAAGAGGCAACTGAAGCGCGGGCTAAAAGCGCCGATGAGAAGCGAGCGGAGCAATTAAAATTAAGAGAAGAGCGTAAAAAGGCCTACGAAGAAAGAAGAAAGAAGTTGCTGGAAGAACGTGAGGCCAAGAAGAAAGCAAAACAGGAGGAAAGAAAACAAGAAACAGAAAAAGATACTATTAACTGATAAATTAACTCGAGTACCATTAATTAACTCTCAAATACATAAACTTAAAGAATCATGAAAAATTTAAAGAAAATCGCGGTAGCATTAGTTTTGTTCGTTGCTGCAAGCAGTTTTGTAAATGCACAGAGCAAAGTAGCTCATATTGATGTGCAGAAATTGTTGGCTGACATGCCAGAAATGAAAGCTGCCGAATCAGAATTAAAGAAGCTTTCCGAGACCTATCAAGCAGATATTCAAGCTTCAATGACAGAGCTTCAAAATAAATATAAACAATACGAAGGAGAAGCCGCTAGTCAAACGAAAGAGGAAAATGATAAAAGAGCGGTTGAACTTCAAGGATACCAAAAGAATATAAGTGATGCTCAACAAGCTGCGCAACAAGAAATTCAGAAAAAACAAGCGGAGCTTTTTGGACCTATTTCCGAAAAAGCTAAAACGGCAATTGAAAAAGTCGCAGCCGCTCAAGGATTCGATTATGTAATAGATGCACAACCTGGTGGGGGACTAATTGTTGCCAAGGGCAAAGATTTATTGGCTGAAGTAAAGCAAGAGTTGGGCTTTTAACAAAGGTCAATGGTAAACAAAAAAAATCCCACCAATTTGGTGGGATTTTTTTGTTTAGAATAGTTTTTGCCTAATACCCTGCCATCGCAGTTTGCGAATATATCGGCCTTCTTTGGCATCTACCAAAAATGGCTCGCGTGCTTTTTTCGCCATGAAAAACCCATACATATTGGTAAGAAAAGCTTTTTTGTTTTTTTGTTTCCATGCCATTTTTAAAGAAGAAATACAACTAATCCAAAAACCATAACGCATGGTGTACATCGCTTTTCCCTGAAGTAGTTTTGCTTTTGGGTCATAAGCATTACCGGTTGGGCGAAGGTGTTTGACGTGAAGACTATCTTCAGTGAAAATCTCATAACCATTGAACTGTGCTAGTAGTTCATCCAGAGTATCCCAACCCATCGCATTTTTAAGCCCACCAATAGCTTTAAAACAATCTTTAGAGTAAGCTTTTATCGCACCTCGAACATGGTTCTTGTTCATTGGGTGGTTCAGTTTCCATTCATTATAGGCTATTTGTTCGTAAATAAACCCACCGGCAATACCCACTTTCGGATTGCCCTGAAAAATGTAAGCGATGCGTTCAAAATAATTATCGGGTAAAATAACATCTGCATCAAGTTTTACAATGAAGTCGTAATTGGTATCCAACAATTCAATTCCCTTATGGAAGGCACTAATAACTTTACTACCGGGCATGTGTTGGTCGGAAGAGGTTGTATTCAGTTTTTGAATGCTATTACTCAAATTTAAAAATTCATCAATAATCACTTCTGTGTTATCTGAAGAATTATCGTTGACCACAACCACTTGCTTAGGCGGTAAACTTTGCCTCAAGACAGAATTCAAGGTATCAGCCAAGAATGCCTCTTCGTTATGTGCTGGAATGATAATGTAATAGTTCATTATGGTGCCAAATTACAAAGTTGATAGGCGTTTAAAGAACTGCTATGGTTCTATACATCTGAATGCCTAAACTTTTTTCCGTTCCGCATAAACAATATAATACCTCGGCGTAAAACTACGCAGTATTGGCCTTATGCCAATCTTTTTAACAGGGTTCGTCCACTTGGCCGTATCTTTTATTTCCCACCCGGCTTTTTCTAACAGCCAATCAAATTGCCAATCCTCAAACTCGTGATAGTGCCGGTCCCAAGGGTCTGTTTTGCTTTTATAAGCTGGAGAAAACCAGAGGCGCATAGGTATACTCGCTACCAATTTGTTTGCTTTTATTTCACGTAAGACGTTAAAAGGGGCGATTAAGTGCTCAAAAATTTCAAAAGCGGTAACGACGGACGCCTCCGATTTTTGAACCGAAGAATAATCAAGGTCTAGATCTTCACCTTTTGTATTTTCCACGGTAAAACCATTATCTATCATGATTTTAGAAAATGGGTTCTCAATCCCTAAGTCCAAAATAGATTCCTCTTTGGAAATATGTTTTTCAAGAAATGATAAAGTATGTTGAAAGCGTTTGCTGGGAAAAGTGTTTTCGTACATCAATAAAGTCAAAGTTTAAGTTTCAAGGTTCAAGATAAAAAACCAAAGTCGGAACTTTTGAAGCCTTGAGTTCTGAACCTTAAACCTTATAGACGATGGCGTTTACATTCATGCCTGCGCCGACACTTGCAAAGATAACAACATCTCCCTTTTGAATTTGGTGATTCTCCAATTTTTCCTTTCGAACCATGTCCAGTAGTGTGGGAATGGTTGCCACAGAACTGTTGCCCAATGTGCCAATATTCATGGGCATAATCCCATTCGGAACCTCCATTTCATACAATTCGAAAAAACGTTTTACAATGGCCTCGTCCATTTTTTCGTTCGCCTGGTGGATAAATATTTTCTTGATTTCAGATATCGCGATACCACTTTCATCTACGCAGTCTTTCATCGCTTGTGGTACATGATTTAATGCAAACTCATATATTTTCCTTCCATACATTTTGATATATTTAGTGTCTTCAGGAGAATCATTTTTATATGACTTGCCATAAAACAGAAAATAGGCTTCTTCGTACGCGTATGTTGCACTAGCATGGGAAAGAATTTGACCTCGACCTTCTGTTTCGGCCACAACTGATGCTCCCGCTCCATCCGAATAAATCATAGAATCTCTATCATTTGGATCTGTTATTCTGGATAGGGTTTCCGCTCCGATAACCAAACAACGCTTTGCAATTCCGCTTTTGATAAAAGCATTGGCCTGAATGATTCCTTCAACCCATCCGGGACATCCGAAGAGCAGATCATAGGCAACGCATTTAGGGTTTTTAATGCGCAAGTGATGTTTTACGCGTGTGGCTAAACTGGGCAAGGTGTCTCCTTGTGATTGACCATGGGCTACATCACCGAAATTATGTGCAAATATGATGTAATCAAGACTTTCCTTATCAATTTCTGCATCCGAAATCGCCTGCTCCGCTGCCAAAAAAGCGATGTCGGAAGTGTTTAGATTATCATCTACGTAACGTCGCTCCCCAATCCCTGTTATGGCCTTGAATTTTTCGATTATTATCGAATTCTCTTGTTTAAAAGAAGTTCCGTCCGAATTCAAAAAATCCCGAGTTTCGAAATCTTGATTTTTCACGACTTGTGAAGGAAGGTAACTTCCTGTTCCGATAATGCCGATTTGTTTCATGGTAGTGCAACGTTGGTATCTTAAATATAGCGAAGTTCAAAACTGTTGTTATGCGTGCATAAGAAGCATTACGACGTTCATCGCCCGTATACTTGGGATATCTCTAATAAAAAAACCCTCATAAACGTATTAGAGGGCTTGAGATATCGATTTTTACTGCGTTACTCTGCTTCAGCGTAAGCTTCGATAGGCGCACAAGTACAAATCAAATTACGATCGCCATACGCATCATCTACACGCCTTACACTTGGCCAAAATTTGTTGTCCGAAATATACGGAAGTGGAAAAGCGGCCTTTTCACGGCTATAAGGAAAATCCCAGGTATCACTGGTTACCATATGCATCGTATGCGGTGAATTTTTCAAAACATTACTACTATCATCGGCGGTGGCTGCATCGATTTCCTCACGAATTGCAATCATGGCATCACAAAATCGATCAAGTTCTGCAAGACTTTCACTTTCTGTGGGCTCTATCATCATTGTACCGGCTACTGGAAAAGAAACCGTTGGTGCATGAAACCCATAATCCATTAAACGTTTGGCAATATCAGTTACCTCAATGCCATTAGACTTGAAAGGTCTACAATCGATAATCATTTCATGCGCCGCTCTTCCTTTTTCGCCGGTATATAAAACGTCGAACTTGCCATTCAATCGGTGTTTGATATAATTTGCGTTAAGGATTGCAATTTCGGTGGAATGTCGCAGACCTTGTTCACCTAACATTTTTATGTAGCCATAGGAAATCAAACAGGCCAATGAACTTCCCCATGGGGCCGCCGAAATAGCTGTGATAGCTTTTTTACCACCCGTTTTTATCACCGGATTGCCAGGTAAAAAGGGAACAAGTTGAGGGGCTACACAAATTGGACCAACACCCGGTCCGCCCCCTCCATGGGGAATGGCAAAGGTTTTGTGCAAGTTCAAGTGGCAGACATCAGCCCCAATCATCCCCGGGTTGGTGAGTCCGACCTGGGCGTTCATATTCGCTCCATCCATATAGACCTGACCACCATGGTCATGAATTAATTTTGTAATATGTTTTATGGAAGATTCAAAAACGCCATGTGTTGAAGGATAGGTTACCATCAAGGCCGCAAGATTCTTGGAATGTAAAATTACTTTTTCTTCTAAATCAGCGACATCGATATTTCCTTTTTCATCGGTTTTGGTAACAACCACTTTCATGCCCGCCATGACAGCGGAAGCTGGGTTGGTGCCATGTGCCGAAGCAGGAATAATACAAATATTACGATGCCCTTCATTTTGAGATTCATGGTAGGCTCGAATGGTCATCAGACCTGCATATTCGCCCTGAGCTCCTGAATTGGGCTGTAACGAGGTGCCGGCAAAACCTGTAATTTCGGTTAAATCTTTTTCTAATTCCTTCAAGACTATTTGATACCCTTCTGCTTGTTCAATGGGCACAAAAGGGTGGATATTTCCCCATTGGGTCCAACTTAAGGGCAGCATTTCAGAGGCAGCGTTTAATTTCATAGTGCAACTGCCCAATGAAATCATTGAATGGTTTAATGCTAAATCCTTGCGTTCTAATTTCTTGATATAGCGCATCAGTTCGGTTTCCGAGTGGTATGAATTGAATACTTTATTTTCCATGAACGGAGCCGTGCGCTGAAGACTTTTAAATATTTTGGAATGGTTCGACAAAGAAGTCATAGGAGTGTTCTCCTTTTGCAATGCCTCAGAAAAAACAGTTAGTATTTGGTTGAGATCATCTATTGAGGTCGCTTCATTCAAGGCAATCGAAATCGTATTGTCATCAACATATAAGAAGTTGACTTCATGTTTTACCGCCACAGGTTTTATCGCACTAGAATTTGCTTTGACCATAATGGTATCGAAATAGGAATCGTTAGTTTGATTCAGACCTATCTTTTCCAGGGAATCAGCTAGCGTAACGGCCGAAGCGTGTACCTTTTCAGCAATATATTTCAAACCTTTCGGGCCATGGTATACCGCATACATACCCGCCATGACTGCTAAAAGAACTTGAGCCGTACAAATGTTAGAAGTAGCCTTATCTCTTTTGATATGTTGTTCTCTTGTTTGTAACGCCATGCGCATAGCCGGTTTTCCATCTGTATCCTTCGTTACACCGATGATACGACCAGGAATACTTCTTTTGTATTCTTCTTTTGTCGCAAAGAATGCAGCATGAGGACCACCATAACCTAGTGGAATGCCAAAGCGTTGGGTCGTACCTACAACTACATCTACTCCGATTTCGCCAGGAGGAGTTAGTAATACCAAGCTGAGAATATCGGCGGCAACTGCAACTTTGATATCGTCGTTTTTTGCTTTGATAACAAAATCGGTATAGTCATGAACCTGACCGTGTTTTCCTGGGTATTGTAAAAGTGCTCCATAGAAATCCTTTCCAAACTCGAATGTTTCATGGTTACCTATCACGAGTTCAATACCTAATGGAGTTGACCTAGTTTGTAGCAGCGAAAGCGTTTGTGGTAACACTTCTTCTGAAACGAAAAACTTAACCACCTCATTTTTCTTTTGGTTACGACTTCGAACATCAAAAAGCATTGTCATGGCTTCAGCCGCCGCTGTGCTTTCATCCAATAAAGAAGCATTGGCCAGTTCCATTCCTGTTAGGTCGGTTATTACAGTTTGAAAATTGAGCAACGCTTCTAATCTACCCTGAGCTATTTCAGCTTGATAAGGGGTGTACGCCGTATACCAACCTGGATTTTCAAGAATATTCCTTTTGATTACGGATGGAGTAAGACTTTCGTGGTAACCTAGTCCAATATAGCTGCGAAAAACCTTGTTTTTTTCAGACAGTTCTTGAATATGTGCCAAGAACTTGTGCTCACTCATCGGCTTTTCAAGTTGCAAGGGTTGATTTAAGCGAATTTCATCAGGAATAGTTTCTTGAATAAGTTGCTCCAAACTTTCAACGTCGACAGCATTGAGCATGTGTTTAAGGTCCTCATTTTGAATGCCAATGTGGCGTAAAGCGAATACGTCGGTTTTCATTTATTCGAATTTATTGTAGTTCTAAAGTTAGCTGTAATTCGCCATGGGAATTTTCTTTTTGGAAGGGAGAATCATTATGGCTCATTTTATGCTCGATTTTATACAAATTTGCTTTGCAAAATTAGCGATTAATTCACTTGTGAAAGGCTCTTTATCGATGAAGCGCATGAAAGTTTTTAACCAAAACCATGGGTTATAAACACTTTGGCTACTTTTGTTCAATGAAGGGCTTACAACGATTTTTCGACTTTTACCTTGATGCCAGTGTACACGTTGCCTTCGCTGTTTTATCATTGGTTCTTGTTACTTATCTAACGTTCAACATTCCAACAGATCATCACCTTTATTGGTTCCTATTTTTCTCTTCCGTAGCATGCTATAATTTTATAAAATATGGAGTTGAGGCCGAAAAATATGTGAAGGTGGCCAATACATATCACAGAAGTATTCAATTTTTGAGTCTTTTTTGCTTAGCTATTGCCGCGTATCATGTATGGTTTTTGAATTTTGAAACATATATTGGTATTACCGTTCTTTTAGTTTTGACAGGAATCTATGCGTTACCTGTCCTGCCGGTCTCAAAGAATCTTCGAAGTTGGGGAGGAATAAAAATCTTTGTGGTTGCTATGGTCTGGTCAGCCGCAACGGTAATTTTGCCTATACTTTCGTCTGATATCCCATTTTCTTGGGATGTTCGTGTGGAAACATTTCAACGTTTTCTTTTTGTGCTAGTGCTTATGGTTCCGTTTGAAATACGGGACCTGGTCTATGACGCACCTGAATTGAAAACATTTCCGCAGCGATATGGAGTCACGAACACCAAAATATTTGGTGCCTTTACAACTTTAGTATTTTTTTTCATCACCTTTTTGAAAGATGATATCACAATGACTGAATTAATAGCCAAAGGGCTAATTTCTTTATTTTTGGGAGTTTTAATGTTTGTGACCAAGAGAAATCAGCGAAAATATTTTGCTTCCTTTTGGGTTGAAAGCATACCTCTATGGTATTGGACTCTTATGTTAGGGTTAAGTCAGGGGGGTCAAGGTTTGTTCTGAAGTTGTTCTTTCATCCTCAATTTCTCTTGCTCTGAAAGACCCTGTAGGTTCGCTTTTTCGCAAAGCGTAGTTAGGTGGGTATTTTTTTTTGTAAAAACTGAGCAAGTTTTGCAAAGAAACACGTGAAACCTGAATTTCAGTTTATCCACAAAAGATGCTTCACCATATTGGTTTTTATTACAAATTACAGCAGCTTCATCACAAGAAATCATACTTAATACCAATTTTCATTAAGGCAACCCATAAGTGCTGTTCTAGCTCTATGTATCATCACCCAAAGATTTGACGGATTAATATCCAACTCATTACAAATATCTTCCGTGCTAATGCCTTGAATCGTTTTCATTTTAAAAACTTGAGCTTGTTTTTTCGGCAATTTCGAAATACACGAATGAATGGCCAGCCCCAACTCTTCATTTTCTATTGCACTATTTTCAAGAGTGCTATAAGGGTCAGCTACTTGTTGCTCTAACCAGTCACCTTCGGAATCAGAACTTGAACTATATTTCATTCGAACTTCCGCTTTGCCTTTATTCGAGTTGATTTTGCGATAATGGTCAATAACTTTTCGTTTCAAAATAGCGATGAGCCAAGTTCTTTCCGCGGCATCACCCTTGTAATTCTTAGCAGACTTCAGTCCGGCAAAAAAAGTCTCTTGTACCAAATCTTTCGCAATTTCTGCATCACTAACTCTTACCACTGCGTAGTTGAAGAGATAGTCCGCGTACGAATCTACCCATGAATTGGGTTGTAGTTGGTGAGCCGTCATTTTCTTTTTCTGAATATCAAAAGTAACGGAATTTGATTTAATTAGCTGTAAATTTTTGGTTCCCTCTGTGAATTTTAATGCTGCCATAATTTATATATTTGCTTAAAGCTTGTATCATGAAATTTTATTTCTCACTTTTCATATTGTTGTTGCTGAATTTTTCATGCGCTCAAAGTTCGTCAAAACCTATCACGGAAGTCTCACAAAATGAACTCAATAGCGTGATATTGGTCGATGTTAGGACCCCGGAAGAATTTGAGGCAGGTCACCTTGTGAATGCTAAGAATATTAATTTATTTGATAAAGACTTTGTGGAGAAGTTTCAAGGAATTTCGAAAGAGGAGACCATTTACGTTTACTGTAAAAAGGGAGGCCGAAGTGCAAAGGCCCAACAGCGGCTTGATTCCCTAGGTTATAAAAAGGTGGTGAATCTGGAAGGTGGATATGATGCTTGGTCCGGAAAGCATGAATAGGGTATTTATTTTAAAGATTTTTACATTGGCAATATTTTTCTCATGCAGCCTAAGTTTTAGCATTTAAAGAATAGTTTGATGAACTGCGATATAACTAGAGTGTTTGATACTGCGTCAAGTAATTAAAATGCAGGTATATTTTATTTCTTAGTAAAAAAAATTGGTTTTTGACTTTTCTTAATAGTAGATTTATACTAGATGTTTAAATGATTTAAGTTTTATCTTGTGATACTTTCTGAACAAAATTTAAAGCCCGAAGCCCTACTCCGATTTTTTAAAAAATACTTTCCCGAAAAAGACTGGTTCTTTTTAGATATGTATTCCGATGATGAAACCATGCACTTTTTGAAACCGAATAGCATGGGTTTTTATACCGTAACAGCCTCTTCAAAAGCGTATCCAGTAGAAATACATTTAACCGAAGGTAATGAGGATATCATAGCTGAACTGCAGACTAAAATTGCAAGAGCCCTATCTGAAAAATATCATATCAAGACGGTTATCGACTTCACACATCCTGAAAAGCCAGATGACCCGTTCTATAGTCTATTATTCGATGACGGAGTTTGTTTTTTGGCGGATGATAGCGAATGGGAAGAAAAGGAAGAGTTCATCATTTTAGAACCGTGGTCTTTACCTTAGCATACAAACAGAATCGAACACTTTTCTCTGATATCAGAGAACGAAAAAGGGAGATAGATGGTTGCATAAACCGACTATCTCCCTTAACTTTTGTTTGAATAGCTTCTTAGTCTTCCAAAATCATTTTATTGGCTAAAACTGCCTCGATTTCATTGCCAGTAAGTCCTGCTTCCATCTCATTATCATAAGCATAGCTTATAATCGTTTTTTCCATTTCTAAAAAGTCATGGTCAGCATCGATTGAAGAACACATAAAACTATTTTCGGTGTCACATTTTTCAGAGTGACCAAAACCAAGGGCGTGCCCCATTTCATGTTTGAACAACACAGGTATTGGGTTTGAAACCCACATTCTAGTATCGCTCAAAATAGAACTGTTATTTTCGGTCATGGCATAACCAGCATAAGATTGACCATCAATGATTTCAAACATATCGGCCCAAAGGTTTTCAATATCACTAGTTTCTCCAAAGAACAAGTGTGCGTTAGATTCTTCAAGATTTTCTACAAGGGAAATACTGAAGTCGCTATTTTCAAAAATTTCATTGTATTCTTCAAGAACTGTTTCAACGTCGGCTCTGAACTGCGCCGTAATTTGACCGTCTAAATACAGTTTCATAGGGGCCATCCATCTGCTCGAATTTTCCAATGGACTATTGGTAGGTGCTTGCCACAAGGTCAAGTATTGATAATACGAGATAATCTCTTTTTGTTCCGTTGTTAGTAATTCATATTCGTCGATGTCATTGATGGTCAATTCAAAATCTTGTTCCACAATCGCTTTTCCATCAAATACCGAGACGGTAAAAGGAAGGATTTGATTTACCTCATAATCCAAAATCAACGAAGCACCCAGTGTAATTTCACCGCTGTTTTCGTCGATTTCAAGCCCACTTTCACTATCAATCGTGAAAGTTAGTTCGTCGTTATCTGAATCTGCAGCGGTTATGGTTCCGACTGATGAGCCTCCTTCTGAATGTTCATCGATTGCGAGGGATTGAACATTAATAGTAGGTTGGTTGTTATCTACTTCTTTTTGCACTTCTTCTTTGATTTCATCCGAATCGGTGCTACAAGCGAACAACATACTTAAGGGAATAACGAAAAAAAACTTTTTCATAAGGTAGATTTGGTTTTGGTTTAAAAACCGAAAATACCGCACTTCACCAAGGGTTAAAAGTTATTGTTGTCAACCTCTCGGTAAATGTGGTATGACTGTAAAAAACTGATGTTGATTTTCAATAAAGGCCTTTCAAGAGTGAAATAGGGCGAAGTATTTATGTGTGATAACCCCTCTTTCTTAATGGTAAAATGAATATTATTAAATGATTCGTATGTCTAACATAACACGGTGAGTTTTGGGCCATATATATGTTGCACAATAAATTAGGAAGAGCGCGTTGTGTGAAAAGTTAAGAAAGCAATTTGTACTAATCTTCTGATTAAAAAGACAATTTTATCAATATGTAGACGTTCTTGAAGGGATGTTTTTAGAATTGTGCTATGAGCGAATCTGAACTCGAAGTTTTGATAACCGTAGCGAGAGTCCCAAATCAATTTTAGTGTACAAGAATATTTTCATATTTGTTGTCTGTGTGGCATTTACATTCTATTCTCAAGCTCAGGATGTTGTCGTGAATAACTATTTGCCAGATAATTTACCAAGTATTGAGTATTATTTATCTCAAGTAATTGAAAAGCAAAGTGATAGAGTAGAGGGCAAGTATGCCTCAAAACTTAGAAAAATTTATTCAGAGCGCAGCCATCAAATGAAAAAAGCTATTTCAGATAGCGTTTATTTCTTTAACGAAGATTTGAACAAGAATCTTAAGCCGATATTAGATCATATATACCAAGCTAATCCAAATATAAATCATAACGATTTTTATTTTTTCATCAAGAATTCATTAGTTCCGAATGCTGCTTGTTACGGAGATGGCACCTTTGAAATCAATCTTGGTCTTTTTACGACCTATGACTCGGATGATGAACTGGCCTATGTCATTTGCCATGAAATTGCACACAAGTTATTGGATCATTCATTTAACAAGATGAATGAGATAGTTAGAAGAATGCATTCAAAACAAACCAAAGAGGAGATTCGCAAGCTAGAAAAAATTAAGTACGGTCGAACGCGAGCAGGGCTTGCTTTTTTAGATACTCTAAATTCAGATTTTCTTAAACACTCAAAAGAAGCCGAAGCAGAGGCAGATTCCTTAGGTTACGTACTTTTTCGTAAGACGGCCTTTAAGCAAAAATCTGCCTTAAGTTCTTTGGAAAAACTTAAGGTGACCGATGGTAGTTATTTTGATTTCGCAATACGATTGGATAGTATTTTCGACTTTGAATCATACCCTTTTAAGTCTTATTGGTTAGAGGATGAGATTGCGCTATTCGATACCAATGAAATGATAGATGATTTTAGAGTTTCCTCTGAAAAGGAGAAGACCCATCCTGAAATTGAGTACAGAATTAAGAAAATTCAAAAAGAATTCGAACTTGACGATACCGGTGAGGTTTCGAATATTCACATCACCAAGATAAATGATATTGCCTCCATTCAGAACATTACCTATACCATTGATTTTAATTTGTTAGACCTCGCATTTTACCAATTGATTCGAAAATTCGAACAAGGTGAAATAGGGAGTGATTACTACTATACAACTATGGCAGAGGTATTACGACGGGTCTATCTGGCCAAGAAAAATCATGAACTTGGCAAGTATGTGCCACGAAGAAACAATCTTTCAAATGAAGAAGAACTAAATAAGATAAGGTTATTTCTCCATAATCTGGAGCTCGGAGAAGTCCGTCAAATTTCTTTGGCATTTTGCGAAGCAAGTATTTTAAAAGAACCGAATAATCAACCCTTAAAATCAACCTATGAATTTTTTAAACGCTAAAACCATGAATATTAAATTTCAAAGGCTTTTTTGCCTTTCACTTCTTCTCGGGGCCGTCTCTATTGTGAACGCCCAAGAAAAAACAATAACTGATTTGACAACCTTTAAAATCAAAGATTCGGGTACTCTTATGGATGCCGATATGGATGTTGATGGTTATTACTTCTTCTATGAAGTTGATAAATTAAAGAATGGTCAACGAGAGTTTGCCATAAAACTACTTGACAAAGATTTGAACAACATTGCGACGAAATCTTATGTGGATAACAAAAATGTGTCCTTGACAGAAAGTAAATTCAACAATCAAGCATTGCTATTTGCAATGACCAATCATAAGGAAGATTATTACAGGCTAGTACTCTTCGATAGATCAGGTAACGAAATTGAAAAGGTTGAGGTTCCTGCCACTCGCAAGGAAATAGCACAACAGATCAAACTAAGGACGCAAGGCTTTTCAGATTTGGTGTTTTCCGTAGACAATAAAGGCTTTCTATTTAATAGAATCAGGAATAATAAAAAAATGGGTTTCGGTCTAAAATATATACCTACTGATGGAGGACAATCATGGGATTATAAGTCTCCGGAAGACTCCAAAGAGATCCATATACTAAATCCGATCCAGGCAAATGAAGAGATTGTAGTTGCACTTGAGACTTCAAAGAAAAGTATGTTAAGTGGCACTTTGAACTTGAAGGTGGTCGTGCTTGACATCAATAATGGTAATGTGCTTTTTGAAAAAGCTTTCGATAGAAAAGACGACCCTAGAATGATTACGAATGCATTCATCACCGAAGATAAAAACGTGGTTCTCTTGGGTGAGTATTACTCGGAAGGGGATAATATTTTTCGTGACAAGAGTCAAGGCCTATTTGCCGAGACCTTAGACTTTACAGGAAACAGAATCAGTGATTCCAAATTAAGTTGGAAAGACAAACTTGGCAGCATGTTGGCCGAAACAAGTGATAAAAAGAGTCAAGGGTATATTTACTTTCATGACGTTGTTCGTACACAAAAAGGAACATATTATGCCATCGGTGAACGTTATAAAAGAAAAGCCAGTGCCGGTGGAATAGCTGCCATGGCTTTAGGAGGGGGAAATGGTTCCGTAACTCAATTAACCATTACCGATGCCTTGTTTTTCGAATTTGATAAGAATTTTGCTTTAACCGATATTAAAATATTCGAAAAAGGAAAGTCAAGAATACCTGAATTGACCGTGTTCGCAAGCCCGCAAGTTAATGCCCATATTATAAACATAATGGGTGGCTTTGACTATCAATTTACACAACTTGATACTAAAAGAGACCGTTTTTATGCTACGTTCATTGATTACGAGCGTCTTAAAGGAGAAAAGAACAAATATGCGTATAAGTCGATTATGTATCAAGATGGAAAGTTTGCACAAGACAAAATCTACTTGAAAAAATCTAAAGGTAAGATTGTTTCTAAAGTAATGCCAGGTAAATTAGGTCATGTAGTGCTCCTGGAATATGATAGAAAAGCAAAAAGTTTGGATATTCATCTTGAGAAAATGAATTTTCACACAGAGATGTCGAAATAAATACGAAATGAAAGATTAAACAAAAAAGCGGGATTTTATCCCGCTTTTTTTATAAGTCCAGCTCGCTCCAGAAGTGCTTCTACTTTTGGTTCTGCACCACGAAATCTTCTGTACAACACCATAGGTTTTTCTGTACCACCTTTGGTTAGCACATGCTCCTTAAATTTGTTGGCAACCTCTTTGTTGAAAATTCCTTTTTCTTTAAAGTAAGCAAAGGCATCGGCATCGAGTACTTCTGCCCACTTATAACTGTAATAACCAGAGGAGTAACCGCCTTGAAAAATATGTGCGAAAGCAGTGCTCATACAGGTTTCTGGAGTTTCAGGATATAAATTTGTGTCAGCAAAAGCTTTGGTTTCATATGCTTTTACATCTGTAATATTTGTTGGGTCGGCCCCATGCCACGACATATCTAATAGTCCGAAGCTAAGTTGGCGCAGTGTCTGCATACCTTCTTGAAAGGTTGCGGATTCTTTTATTTTCTGTACTAATTCCATAGGAATTATTTCTCCTGTTTCATAATGTTTGGCAAAGAGCTCTAACGCTTCTTTTTCGTAGCACCAGTTTTCCATCACCTGACTGGGAAGTTCTACAAAATCCCAATAGACTGATGTTCCCGATAGGCTAGGGTAGGTGGTATTAGCCAGCATACCATGTAGCCCATGCCCGAATTCATGGAACAGGGTAGTTACTTCATTAAAGGTCAATAAGGATGGTTTACTTTCTGTTGATGGGGTAAAGTTGCAAACATTCGAAATATGCGGACGTATATTTTCGCCGTCTTTTTTCCATTGTGATTTGAAAGAAGTCATCCAAGCACCACCTCGTTTTCCTGCCCTAGGGTGAAAATCGGCGTAGAATAGGGAAACAAAGTTCTTCTCAGCATCGTAAACTTTGAAAGTTTTTACTTCTTCATGGTATTTGTCAATATCTGAAACTTCTTCAAATTGCAACCCAAATAACTTATCGGCTACTTTAAAAACGCCATCGATTACATTTTCTAGTTTGAAATAGGGCTTTAACTGTTCATCATCTAAACTGAACAATTTCTGTTTCAGTTTTTCCGAATAGTAACTGCCATCCCACTTTTCCAGTCGGTCGATTCCGTCGAGTTCTTTTGCGAAATCTTCCAATTGTTTGAATTCGCGTTCGGCTGCGGGTTTAGCTTTCTCAAGGAGTTCGTTTAAAAATTCATGTACTTTCTCAGGAGTTTCTGCCATACGCTCTTCGAGTACAAAATGGGCATGGGTCTTATAGCCCAATAGGTTGGCGCGTTCATGACGGAGTTTCGCAATTTTCAATATGTTCTTTTGATTGTCCAGTTCATCGCCGTGAAAACCTTTGCTCCCAAATGCCATGGACAATTCTTTGCGTAGTTCCCTATTTTTGGCATACTTCATAAAGGGAATGTAGCTGGGGTAATCTAAAGTAATCATCCAACCTGCTTCTTTTCCCTTTGAAGTTGCCATTTGTGCAGCTGCTTCTTTGGAGCCATCGGGTAGTCCATCTAAATCGGCTTCATTCGTCAGATGCATTTGATACTTGTTCGTCTCTGCGAGTATGTTTTCTCCGAATTGCAATTTTAACTTCGAAGACTCTGCATCGATTTCTCTCAGGCGTTTCTTCTTGTCTTCAGATAAATTTGCCCCGTTACGGCTAAAACTTTTATAGCGTTTATCAAGTAGTGTTTTTTGTTCTACGGATAAGTTCAATGCATCCTTTTGCTCGTATACTGCTTTTATTCGTTTGAATAGCTCTTCGTTTAGCGTGATATCATTTCCAAATTCAGAAAGTAGGGGAGACACCTCCTGCGCTATTTTCTGAATCTCTTCATTTGTTTCCGCAGAATTCAGATTGAAGAATACACTGGAAATTCTATCTAACTGTTGCCCTGAAAATTCCAACGTTTCAATCGTGTTTTTAAAACTGGGCGGTTCCGTATTAGCGGTAATTGCATTTATTTCAGCACGAGCATCATCCATTGCTTGCAGAAAAGCAGGTTTGAAATGCTCATTTTTTATTTTTGAAAAAGGTGCAGTATCGAAAGGGGATAAAAGGGGATTCATGTTTTTTGTTGATTTGTGGATGGGATGATTTGTTTATTTGATGATGACTGCGAATAAACAAATCAACGAATAACTATTTTTTACCGTTTACTGACTTAGCTCCGTCAATCACTTTTTGCTTCAAGCCTTCCTTGTACATTATGATTTTGTCCAGAACACACTTATCGGAAGAACCGATGATTTGAGCTGCAAGAATTCCGGCATTTTTTGCTCCGTTTAGAGCAACGGTAGCAACGGGAACCCCGCCGGGCATTTGAAGAATGGAAAGAATAGAATCCCATCCATCGATAGAATTACTGCTTTTTACTGGAACTCCTATTACTGGCAGTGGAGACATCGCAGCTACCATCCCTGGTAAATGAGCTGCACCACCTGCTCCCGCAATAATAACGGCGTATCCATTGGTATGTGCATTTTTACTGAAATCGAACAATTTTTCAGGTGTTCGGTGCGCAGATACGATGTCGACATCGACTTGAATATCGAAGCCTTTTAAAATGTCGATAGCATCTTGCATTACGGGTAGGTCGCTGGTGCTTCCCATGACAACGGCTACTTTGATCATAACTATTTGCTGATTACTTTTATTTTTTCCTTCACTGCTTGGGCAATTCTTCTTGCCACCGAAATATCTTCATTGACAATCGTCACATGACCCATCTTTCGAAAAGGTCTTGTTTGTTTTTTTCCATAGATATGGGGTGTTACCCCTTCCATGGCCATGATTTCGTCAATATTTTCATAAACCACGTCACCTGTATGCTCTTCTGCACCTACCAAGTTTACCATAATGCCAGCTACTTTGCTGTCAGTTTTTCCCAATGGTAGATCCAGAATCGCTCGAATATGTTGTTCAAATTGATTGGTGTAACTGGCTTCGATACTGTAATGTCCACTATTATGCGGCCTAGGGGCCACCTCGTTCACTAAAATATGATCCTCTTTTGTCTGAAACATTTCTACGGCCAATAAGCCTACATGCTTTATTTTTTCAGATACTTTTAAAGCAATTTCCCTTGCCTTTTCTGCAACTTTGGCATCTATTCTGGCAGGACAAATCACATATTCTACCTGATTGGCTTCAGGGTGAAATTCCATTTCAACAACGGGATAGGTTTTGACTTCTCCGCTAATACTTCTTGAAACGATAACGGCGAGTTCATTCTTGAAAGCTATCATTTCTTCGGCAATACATTCGCCAGCTGGTAAATCTTCCAAATCTTCAAGCTTGCGAACCACTTTCACTCCCTGTCCGTCATATCCGAATTGGGCGGCTTTCCAGATAAAAGGAAATTCCAATCCACCATTAAGTACACTATCTTCTATTTCGCTTTTATAGGCAAAACGAGAAAAATCTGCCGTAGGAATGCCGTTGTCCAGATAAAACAGTTTTTGCTTGGCTTTGTTTTGAATGATGCGCAATGCTTTGGTCGGTGGAAACACTTTTTTGCCCTCATGCTCCAGTTTTTCTAATGCATCAAGGTTGATATTTTCAATTTCGATGGTCAACACGTCGACGTTCTGAGCAAAATTGTAAACGGCATCATAATCCATCAAACTTCCTATGACAAATTCATCGCAGGCTATTTTGCATGGCGCTTCATCGGAAGCATCCATCACTTTGGTCCGAATATCAAATTTCCGGGTTTCGTAGAGCATCATTTTACCCAGCTGTCCGCCTCCTAGAATTCCCAATGTAAAGTCTGATGAAAAGTATTCCGTTGCCATTTGATTATACCAATTTTCTGGTCGTACCGTAAAAATACGTCGAATTCCCAAAACTCAAGGTATTCCGTTAAAAAAGAGAAATCAAAGTGTTATATTAGCCATCCCTAAAAAAAGAGACCTTGATAAAGCTCCACGACCAGTATTTTAAACCTTATTTATCCGAACAAGAAATATTGACGGCGGTAAACAACATAGCCGAAAAAGTTGCTGCCGACTATAAGGATGAAACACCGATTTTTGTCGGGGTGCTCAATGGGGCGTTCATGTTCGTTTCAGATTTTTTGAAGGCCTATCCACATCCTTGTGAAGTGACATTTGTGAAGCTTAGTTCGTATGGTGGTTTGATTTCTACGGGTATCGTCGAGACCCTTCTTGACGTTTCGGAGGATATTAAGGGCAGAAGTGTTATCATACTGGAAGATATCATCGATACAGGCCGTACCCTTCAACAATTGATTCATATGTTTTCTGATATTGATGTGAAGGAGTTTAAAATTGCTAGTCTTTTTTACAAATCGGAAATTTATAACGGGGAATACAAAATCGATTATGTCGGACTTGAAATACCAAATAAATTTATCGTCGGTTACGGACTTGACTATAAGGAGTTGGGTCGAAACCTTCGTGAAGTATACCAATTAAACCAAAAACATATGATTAACCTTGTACTTTTTGGCAAACCGGGCGCCGGAAAAGGAACCCAAGCCGAATTTTTAAAAGAAAAATATAATTTAGAACATGTTTCGACAGGAGATTTGTTCCGTTATAATATGAAGAACGATACCGATTTGGGCAAATTGGCCAAATCGTATATCGATAATGGTGATTTGGTACCCGATGAGGTGACCATAAAAATGTTGGAGGATGCAGTGGACAAAAACCCCGATGCCAGCGGATTTATCTTTGACGGTTTTCCGCGAACAACAGCGCAGGCTGAAGCATTGGACAAGTTTTTGCAAGGAAAGAATATGAAAATCGACGCTACGATTGCCCTTGAGGCCGATGATGAAGTATTAATTCAACGTCTTTTGGAACGCGGAAAAGTAAGTGGCCGAAGTGATGATCAAGACGAAAATAAGATTCGCAACCGTTTTGAGGAATACAATTTGAAGACCGCTCCGCTTAAGGATTTTTATGAGGCACAGGGAAAATTCCATAGTGTGAACGGTATCGGGGCCATTGACGAAATTACGATGCGTTTGGGCAAGGTAATCGAAGAACTTTAGACTCAAAAATAAAATATCGGACGTGGTTATTCGATTCAAAGCGGTGCTAAAAGGATACTTATTTGAAGAGGACATAGCTTTTTTAGTCTTTGAACTATCGGCTAGCTGAAACTTAGTTTATATTTACTTTTTCAACGATTCGTTGGTTGGTTCTTAATTATGAAATTTAGTCTACAACCATTTCTCGAGAGTAAGGTTGTAAAGTTGCGACCTTTGGAACAGGATGATTTTAATGCACTTTATAGAATAGCTTCCGATGCTAAAATATGGGAACAGCATCAAAATAAAGACCGATACACCCTAGACAATTTCTCCACTTTCTTCCAAGAATCAATAGGTTCAAAAGGCGCTTTGATCATTATCGATGTCAAAACTGAAAAAATTATTGGATGTTCAAGATTTAAGATCATAGATGGTTCTAATGGTGTTGTTGAAATTGGTTGGAGCTTTTTAGAAAGAGCCTATTGGGGTGGTTATTACAATAGGGAGTTCAAGAAATTGATGATTAATTATGCGTTGCAACATTCTAAGTATGTTGTTTTTTACGTAAACGCGCTAAACCATAGATCCCAACGTGCTATGGAGAAATTAGGAGCAAAAAGAACTGAGGATTCAAGTAAATCTTGGGTTCTGCCAAAGACAAAAGGTGTTACTTTTGTTATAGACACACCGCTCTAATAAGAACGAGGGAAGGTAATACTCACATCAAACCATCATGGCCTTTTACGATTTATCCAAAACCGAGCGTGTAAAATTGGTTGAGAAAATCACCGGTGAAATCCGCAAAGACCTAAATCAAGGCACATCTGAAAACATACTTCGCTATTTCTCAGACGAAGACACCTATATTCGAAAGTCCGGATATTTGGCCATTGGAAAAATATATAAGTCCGTCGAAAGCCTCCAAAACGTTATAGTTGAAGTGCTGCATAGATTGGCTGACTATGATAACGAAAAAGTACGTCAAACTGTCGTGAATGCTGCTGGGGAAATCGGAATGGTCGATTTTGAACGTGTTCAGAACTTTTTTGACATAGGATTATTCGATACCCATCATTCTGTTAGAAATGCGGTAATAGGTTCTGTAAAGAAGATGGGACAAAAAAATCCAGAGCCCGTTCTGCGTTGGGCAGCTCCCTATTTAAAACATCCTGATAAAGAAATAAGAAGAGAGATCTGTCATGGTATTGAATTAAGGGGCCGTACCCATCCCCAAGATATTCTACCGATGTTGAAACAGCTACAACACGAAGAAACAGCCCGAGTACGAAATACTTTGGTTCACGTGCTGGGTCAAATCGCTTATAAAAAAGGATGTTTGCAAACTGTAGTAGTAGCTTTGATTAAATGGGAAAATAAAGAGGTTGTCGTCGATGCTCTCGATGAAATAGTTGACGTTCATCATCGCTATAAAGATTTTGCAACTCTTACTCAGAAGGAAGCCGTTGCCTATATTGATGCGAATTATAGGGGTTGAACCATTTGGAGATTATCTTTAGAACCCACTTTGAATTCCGTACTTTTGCCGCGCACAATGTCAAATCTATAAATCGCAGAACTTTTAAATGACCGAAGGCAACTTTGTAGACTACGTCAAGGTTTTTTTCACCTCTGGAAAAGGAGGCAAGGGTTCAGCGCATCTTCACCGCGAAAAATATATCACCAAAGGTGGTCCGGATGGAGGAGATGGAGGTCGTGGCGGTCATATTATTCTAAGAGGGAACCAAAACCTTTGGACCTTGGTTACCTTCAAATTTAAGAAACACTTCAAAGCTGGCCATGGGGAACATGGGAGCAAGAATCGCAGTACCGGTGCCGATGGCGAAGATATTTTTATTGATGTGCCCTTAGGTACAATCTTAAGGGATGGTGAAACCAACGAAATTTTATTTGAAATCACCGAACACGGGGAGCAAAAAATAGTTTTAGAAGGTGGCATGGGAGGTCGTGGCAACTGGCATTTTAAAACACCGACGAATCAGACACCCAGATATGCCCAACCGGGAGTTGAAGGAAAGGAAGGCAGCTTTATTCTAGAACTAAAAATTTTGGCAGATGTAGGCCTAGTTGGTTTTCCAAATGCCGGTAAGTCTACGCTCTTGTCCGTTATTACTTCTGCGAAGCCTAAGATTGCGGACTATGAGTTTACTACCTTAAAGCCGAACTTGGGAATTGTGGAATACCGCGATTTTCAAAGTTTTGTGATGGCCGATATTCCGGGTATCATTGAAGGTGCTGCCGAAGGCAAAGGGCTTGGCCATTATTTTTTACGCCATATCGAGCGTAATGCTACTTTGTTATTCTTGATTCCAGCGGATAGCAATGATATCAGCAAAGAATACGAAATACTATTAGATGAACTTCGAAGGTACAACTCCGAACTATTGGATAAAGAACGGCTGGTAGCCATTTCAAAAAGTGACATGCTTGATGATGAACTCATGGACGAGATGCGCACAGAATTGGACAAGGATTTAAATGTCCCCTATATGTTTATATCTTCTGCAGCCCAACAAGGTATTACAGAATTGAAAGATCGACTTTGGGCGATGCTCAATGCGTGATATTATCTTTTGACCCTTACTACGTAAGTGGCAATAAGTTCATCTCCCTTCTTAATATGAACATCGTATAAACCCTTCTTCATAAAACCATGGCGTAATACAATGTTGTTTTGTTGGTCAATAATATTAGGCTGTACTATTTTATCGTTACCACCATTGTTCAATACGAGAAATAAGTTTTCGGGTTGAATGTTTTTCGGAATCTCAAGAACAAGATCTACAATTTCATTTTTCGTCACTTCAAGATGCATTTTTTTTGGACTAACCGGATTAATTTGGTGTGTGAATGCATCCTTATAAACTATCGGTCCCTCAATAAATTCATCGAACGAAAGTGGATTTTCCAATAAAGTAGCTGTGATTTCTAATGGATAATGATTTTTCGCAAATAAAGCGGGCTCTGCCAAAAAATAACCGTCGTGATAGTTCTGTTGAAAAGTTGGACCATCATTTTCAAGCATTACGCGACCGGCCGACCAAGTGGTGTCACATAAGTACCATTTGCCATTCAGTTCAATTTTATTCCAAGAATGATTCGGTTGGCTCTTTGCATTGAGAAGTAGGTTCGGTGTTCGTCCGTATCCATTGATGATTTGACAATTGAAACCAGCTAAGGTTGCCATTTCACGAACCAAATAAGCGTAGCCGGTACAGGCAGTTTTCCGATATTTGATAAGATTTTCAAATACTTTGGGTGTGAAACTGTTGTTCCAGGTCAAGTAGGCTTCCCGGTCATCTAATAGTTTTTTGCGCTTTTTACTTGTTCTAAGATAGGAGTCGTAGTCGTTTTCGATATTAGTACTGACCCATGTGTAAATCGCACGGAATTTTTCCACGTCAGTGGATAAACTAGCCGTTAATTTATGGGTCAGTACTGGTAAATTTTTGAGGCTTTCCCCTTTGTATAAGGCAGCGACACTATCCGCCTTATTAAAATCAATGTTTTCGAAATCGGTCCGTTGTCCATGTATCGAAACGGTAAGGCTTAAAAAAAGAAGGAGTACGAAACGCATTATTTGAAGAGGGCAACAAATTTCTGGAAGATATTTCGCTTGGTTTTATGTGCTCCTCCAACAACTACCTCGCCCATCAGTTCAATATCCGAAAGGTCAAAAGTTATGGTGATGTCAATAGTTTCAGATTCTCCTGCGGTAATGGTATATTCTTTTTTCCCATAACCTATATAGCTGAATACTAAAGTATCATCCACTTCCAAGGCTCTAGGAAATTTGAATTTTCCATCGAAATCGGTTTGAACACCTTCCGTAGTACCTTTCAATACCACGTTTACTCCTGCCAACGGTAAATCTTCTTCGTCCAATACCGTTCCTGTTATTATGTACTTGTCAATAGCATCAGCTTGACCCATCTCGAACCTTTGAACAGCTGAAAGTTCTGTTTGAACTTTTGAGCTAACAGGTGATTCCGCCTGTGCATTTAAGGTTGCAATAGCGCATAATGCCAACAATGAGAAGCTCATTACACCTATACTTTTGGAAAAGAAATTAGATTTCATGGGTTGCGTTGTTTGATAACCTTTTAATTGCAATTTCTTAAATCGACCACAAGTTTTGTTTTTAGCGTTGTTAAAATATTTGATTACCTCCTCGTCAGACATTACTGTAAAATCTATCACCTCTTTTTGACATGATTCACAAATACCGCCAAGCGGGCCGCTAATAAAATTTTCGAATTTTTCTATGCACGGATCTTTTACTGAAATACTAAATGAATTTTTCATAATGCTTTGGTTTTATATTACATGTCTAACCTAAGTTCTTACATGACCTTATGAAACAAGCCTTGAGTGTATCGGCACTTATAATTAGTAAACTCCTATTCTGAGCGAGTCTATAAAATTAAAAATTCAACTCTAAGTTAAGAATTTCTAGTTTACTTTCACCCGTACACCTTCTGAATGACTACTAAACTCTGGTGCGTACATACTTTGAATGGTTGTTATGCCATTGCTGAAATCTCCTGCATTGTTGACTCTTACATCGTATTCGAATACGTAAACTCCTTTTCGCAAATAGTCGAAGAAGAAATTGGTGCTTGCGTCTTTGGTACTTTCATAATATCCAAGACCATCTTGCCACTTGTATCTTGAAATGACATTGATGGGTTCAAAACCAGCACCGCGCATATCTTTCATATGAACGAATTCCATGTCACGGTCCGCTCTAAGTTCAATGCGAATGCGTACCAAATCACCAACTTTTAAATCGGTCTTGTTCGTGATTTCAGAAATCTCTTCACCAGTATCGGTATTTGTTTTGAGGAAGAGTTTTTTCTTCAATTTTAACGGAGTCTCGGCTGAAGTAATCTTATCCAAATCCTCGAAATATTGCCAGTACAATGCACCCCAGGCAATACCATCTCCTTTTTTGCTAATTTGTACTTCGGCCATTTGAGGTTTTACTTCAGAACCGTTCCAACCCGTTTTGTAATATCCAGTGCCTGCTTCGACCTTCACGTTTTCCAATTCGGTTGGGTCAATTTTTTCTCCTCCAACTAAAACTGCCACGGCATCGGTAACGGATAACCAATCACTTCCTTGTAGTAATAGCGCATACACAGCTTCTGTTGTTGCTTTTGTGGTTTTCCATTGATTGGTCTGTTTGTTTTTTAATAGCCAAATTTTAAGATTATCAATGATCATAATATCCTTTGGATGGATTTCCGAAAAAGCTTCAATTAAAAGCGCCTGTGTTTCTATTGGCGCTTGATACCAATACCATGAACTTGTATTCTCTTTCCAATACATACCCAATTCTTCCGAAGTAATACTATTCTCCTCTAGAGCTTTAAGTATTTTTTCGTAGGTCTTTGACTCGTTACTTCGATGCATAATTAAGGCTAGCATTCCTTGAGAATATAGACTTTTGTTCATCCAATATTTCTGGGCCTGACCTTTGTAATATGTGGTTATTTCGTCAACTTTCTTAGAAGTTTTGATGTCTCTGAAAAAGCTGCGCATATATAAATAATGAATCTGTGTTTGACTGAGATGATCATCGTTTATGTTAGAGGTGTACTTTTTCATACGATTGTACTCCTTCACGAATTCATTGTCAAGGTACCGCATCGCATTTTGGATAACGTTTTGCATCTCGACTTGGCTTGATGTAGCATTGAGTTTATTCAAGTGCCCCATTCCTGCAATAATGTGTTGTGTGACAAAACGGCTATCTGGACCACCATTGAACCATGGCCATGCACCTGAACTTTTTTGGTTTTGCTTCAATTTGTTCAGAGCGGTCGCCTGTTCGTTTTTCATTTTATCTAAATTGAACAATAAGGCGATTCGTTTTTTCTGTTCTGATTCTGATTGGGTATCACGCAACCAGGGTGTTTCTTGAATCAATAGGGATTTCAATTCTTGGTTTTTTTCCAAATTGCTCAACAACGCATCAGAATTTGCCCATTGCTTAAAAACATCTTGAATTCTAGGATTACCGTTCGCAATGTGCGTAGCCAAAGTATTTGCATAGTACTTAGAAAAGGTCTGCTCATTACATTCATAAGGATATTCCATTAGATAGGGGAGCGCCTGTACCGCATACCAAGCAGGATTACTAGTCACCTCCAAGGTCAACTTATGTTGCTTTAGCGTTGTTGAGGAATTGTTTTTCAACTTATCTAAAGTGAATGTCTTAGTCTGGTTGCTCCGTACCCACATTGGCATAGTCTCGGTGACCATCATACGATTGGTCAGAACGGGAAGTAGACTTTGCTCCCCATCACTAAAACCCCCGGCTTTTGCAGTGATTGTATATTGAACAGCTGGAATACCTTCAGGAATTTTTAATCGCCAAGATACTTGCGTATTTCCAAGAGAATCTACTTTGAAACTTTCTGTGACCTTTGAAATTTCTTCACTTGACCTCATCTGATTGGTCACCAGTTTTCTGGTAATAACCTGCCCAGTAGTTGCATCTGTAAGCAATAATTGAGCAGACCCGGACAAGGTCTTTTCCGTTAAGTTTGCAATTTTTGTGCTGATTACTATTTCATCGCCTTCTCGTAGGAACCGTGGTGCATTGGGTAACACCATCAACTCTTTTTGGGTCACTGTTTGTAATGTGCGATATGTGCTTTCTAAGTCTTTCGTATGTGCCAAAAGTTGCAAATTCCATTTGGTCAAGGCTTCGGGTGTGGTGAAGCTAAACGAAACGTTTCCTTCCTCATCGGTATGCAACTGTGGAAAGAAGAAGGCTGTTTCCTGTAGGTTTTTACGAATTTTGATTTCGCTTGTTGCACCCTCACTATTTTGTTCTTCTGGCTTTTCTAAACTGGGTTCATTTTGCTTGAATTCATCTCTTAGCGATTTATCATCTTCCCTTGGAGCTCCAGCTATAGATTCTTCAGCAATTTCCTCCATGTCCATCATATCCATTGCTACCCCTACGTGAGCTGGAGCGCTTTCCTTTTTCATCCTTCTGGTGGCTCCATAAAAGCTATTGCCGTATCCGAAGTACAACCCGAACCAATTAAAGGAGTCAAAGCTTGGGTTGCTATAACTATACCCTTCATTGTGCTGATAGGTTTGAAATGAATTGGTGGTAAAACAGCGGTATCCATTAATTCTTCGGTTCGAATAATAGGTAGGTTTCATCAAGGGGTTAAATCCCCAGTAATGGCCTCTGAACGTATCCAAAGATGCATCGTACATGCTAGCCAATAATTCTGCAGCAACTTTGTCTCCCTTTGGCCCTTTGATTTTAAACGACCAAGTTTCATCAATACCAGGTTGTAGTTTATCGCGAAAGGTCACGGTCTCGATTTGCAAGTCGGTACTTGGGTATGGCACTTGTATGTTTAAAACGCCCGACTGAAATGAGTTGTAAACTGCATAACTGTATGTTATTGCAAAGCCACCTAAATCTTTGGTATCAACTGGCACACTAAAACTTTCCGAATTGCCATTCAAATGAATGATTTTAGTGTTGATTACCTTCCGATTCTTCTCAATGTTTAAGGTGATATTAATGTCTTCGGCATTCGAGAGCAAAGTAACTTTGACCTTGTCACCAAGGTCATAACTGTTTTTGTCTGTTTTGATTTGGAACAATTGGTTATCTGCTAGTTTCTTGTCGTCTGCACTAAATACGGTGGTTTCGAGCACATCCTTTACTTCTTGACCAAATTTATCTTGCGTTTCTAACTCGATTAGGTATTTACCTGATTTCCACTTTTTAATAACTCCTAACGCAACTTCTTTGGATTTTTCCGTATCAAAATTCGATTGCCAAACGAGTTCACCTTTTTTCCAAGTTGATGCATTGTGTTCATCTCCAAATGCGTCATGCGGAAACAATTTTTTAAACTCTTCCTTGGTAAAACCCTCGTAGTCCGGAGCTGGCCATGTGCGAGGTCTCAGGACATATTCTGGAGCTTGTAGCTTGTACATCTTCACTGTACCCTTTGCCGACACAAATTGCCCGTTAAGGTTGTTTGTCGAGATGGTCAACTTGTGGTCTTTCACCCCTTTATCCATAGGAGTGGGCAAGTACATACTCGCTGTCAAGGTATGATAGCCCACTGTGATATTGGTCGTAGTGCTATGTGTTTCACCATTGATATCGGTAACATCTGCCGTTACTTCGTAATGGAACGTGGGCAAATTCTTTTTATCCAAGCTATTGTCTGGCAGGGCCTTGAAATTGATAGTATATTTTCCAGAGGCATCTGTAATAGTTTCCCCGTGGGCGATTTCTTGTGGACTTGTATTTTGGTAAGAATATCTCCAATAGTACCATCTTGGAAAATATACGGAACGTTTTACACGAAACGAAACCTTTGCATCAGTAATGTTGCTTCCTGCATAGGCTGTGGCCTTTCCGTTTACCGAGACACTATCGTTAACTTTATAGCTTTCTGTAATGGGTTCGAAAGAAGTCTCGAATTTCGGACGCTTATATTCCTCGACCGAGAAATTGGCATATCCGCTTAAATTATTATCGGTTGAAGTTACTTGCATTGAGAATTGCCCCGTGAGTCCGGAATTGGGTAAAATAAACTCTCCCGAGAAAGAACCATATTCATTGGTTTTAAAATTGGCTTCGCTCACCATTTGACCGTTCACATCGTTCAATTTGACCGTAACATTTGTATCAGTCAAAATAGCGGATGAATTTTTAGTACTTTTTATGGCGATTCCTTTAAAATATAAGGGTTGACCGGGGCGATAAATACTTCTGTCAGTAAACAAAAAGCAAGTATAGGAGGTGCCCGGTTCTGCTTGCTCATACCCTCGATAGATGTAATAATCCCTGTAGTAAGCGGTATCTTTACCATGATTTATGGTAATGCTTACATCGCTCCATTCTTTTTGTCCCCTAGTAATCGAAACTGTGCCCGTTTTATCTGTAATGTAACTTTTGCTCAAGCGTTTTCCATCATAATTTAGCCGATACCGAAACGTCAATTTTGCACCTGCAATGGGTTTTCCGTTGTTACGGTCAACCACTTGAAAATCTTGAAGAGTCTCAGTTTGGGTTTCAATCAGGGACAAATCGGTTGCCTGAAGTGCACTATAAGCGAATGTTTTGCCAATTTCGTCTTTCGGTTCTGCCAAAATCAAGTAACGCCCATTTTTTAATGGTGGCATTAAAATTTCGGTGCTATGCGATTGGTAATCGTTCTCATTCTTTAATGATGCTTCCCAAGAGGTAACCACGGATAATTTCTTGATATAGGCCAGTTTCTTTTCCTGGGGATATAAATCATTAAGCTCATTCCATTGACGTTGTGTTATGCTTCGAGCGCTTAGTTGTAAGGCATCATGATTTTTATAATTCACGAGTAATCTGGAAGTAGTATTGATCGGAATGTGCCTTTCGGTGGTCAATTGAAGGCTTGCTGTAAGAATCTGAGCTTTTAAGGCACGGCATTTGTCTGCACCTCTACTATCTGGAGATTTCTCGATTATCATCTCGCAAATGGCTAGTGCCTCTTTGATTTTCCAGCGGTTCTCTTCGTTTGTTTTTGGTTGGTATTTAGCTCCCTGCTGATTTAAAAGTGAGGCTATTTCGTATTGGTATAATGTAGCGGCAAGGCTACCATTTCCAGCATTCGTCGAATTTTGGAGTACCTCCAAAAAGCGTTGTTGTTTGTTTTGAAAAACGGCGTTTTGGTAAATGAAATGTAGCCTTTGTATATCGACTTCTACTAAACGATATGGTGTTGTAGAAGGTAAGTGCAACCCAAGTAGCTGCTGGTAAATGCGCAAAGCCTTTGCTTGAAGCGACGTACTGTCCGTCTCCTCAATTTTAAGGTTCAAAAAGTTACCCGCTTCACAAAGTAGTTCTGGGTCGTCAATTTCGAATTTATCGGCGGGACTGGTAATGTTGTTTTCACTTGTACTATAAAATGAAAGTGCATTTTGTGCCAATAAATCATATAAGGTTGGGCGGTATTCTTCCGAACCTTCCTGCTCGTGTAGAATCACATCGAAAGCCGACACTAGCGTTTGTTTTAGCTTATAGTCGTTTTGCAATGAAGCTTCGAAATGAACCGTTATTTCATGGAAGAGGGTGGTCAAATCCCAGGTTCTGAAATCTGTAGAATCTACTTTTGTTTCGGTTTTAGTTCGATTATAGAAACGGTATCGATTGTTCTGAAAATACTGCCAATACAAATTGGCCAAATAACTTTCCAATATGTTCTTAGTGGGGAATTCTGCTTTTTCAATTTCCGATTCAAAATCCTTAATGATTTTCAATTGAGCGTTCTCCTCTAAGGTCATGGCGTATTTGGAGCTATACAATAACGCCTTGACGATTTGTGGCGAATTCTTTTCCTTCTTCGCTTTGGCCGATATCGTTTCCACGACCTTGAGCGCAGATTTTGTCAAAACATCTTTCTCAAGTTTCTCGACCTGCTGCCAAAGAGCTTCAAAAGAATCATTATGTTTTTGCGATTGCGCCATTTGAGTAAATAGGATTATCGTTATTAGGGTTACAATATGTTTCATCATTTCAAGATTAAACTATGCGCTTCAATAGAACGGTTTGGTACTATGGAGCGTATACATTTTCAAAATTACGTACAAAGATGTGACCAAAACCCCCTGAAAACAATGAAAAGTGAGGGAAAGGTTAATTTGGGTTAGGGAAATCCCTTCTAAGTCGAATTTCAGCGAAGTTTAATAACAAGCAAGCACAATACTTGCCAGAGTCTAAAGCGATTTTAGCAGTCCACCATCAATGGGAATCTGGGTGCCAGTAATATAGGCTGCCTGTTCGGAAGCTAGAAAAGCAACCAAATAACCGTATTCTTTTGGATTGCCAATTCGCTTAACGGGTACTTTTGACTCCATATCGGCGCGTACGTCTTTTTGAGAAATTCCCAGTTGCTCCGCTTTTTTTGCGTTGAGTTGAGCGATTCGTTCAGTGTCAAAATAGCCTGTCAGGATACTATTGACGGTAATCTGTTGTTCGCCCACATCGGTAGCCAATGATTTGGCCCAGGTCACCAAACTAGCCCGAATGGAATTTGATAAGGCTAAATAAGACAATGGTTCTTTTACAGAAACAGAGGCTACATTGATAATACGACCCCATTTATTATTTATCATATGGGGCAGAGCGAGTTCTGTGGTGCATACTACGGTTTTAAAAAGTAGGTCGAAAGCTTCTTGGTAGTCATCAACCTTTTTCTCCAACGCATTACCTGCTGACGGACCTTGGGTATTGTTCACCAAAATATCTACGAAATGCGATTCAAAATATTCCGAAATAATATTTTTATAGTTTTGGTAATCAGAGAAATCCACTACTAAATAATCGTGCAATTGCCCCTGGTCTGTTGGAAGCTCCGCAACTATTTCTTTCAACTTGTCTTCACTGCGTGACATTAGGGTGACGCTCGCACCACTTGTTGCTAATTGTTGCGCGATTGCCTTTCCAATACCGCCACTACTGCCGCCTACCAAGGCTTTTTTTCCTTTAAGGGAGATTTCCATTTATTTTGTTTTACTCGATAATCGAGATTTAAAATGCTCCGACGCTTGCGTCGAAATCAATGTTAATTTTCCTTCTAATTCCTCGCGGGCTTGCCCCGAGGTTGTTTACGATGAACCAACTACTACCTATATTCCTCTCGCGCCGGACTAAAAACATCCATTAATTTGCAACGCGTCAACGCTTTTCCGCTATGGGGCATGTTCGATGCTATGGGCACAATATCACCCGAATGATAGATTTTCGTCTCCCCATCTAAAGTAAATTCGAATTCACCTTCAATAACATGCATAATCTGTTCATGAATATGGTGATGTTCGGGAACGACGGCACCAACTTCCACATCCCAAAACACAAGGGTCATAGTTGATGTATGAACCAATTTACCGTGGTAGCCCGGCATGATTTCTTTGGGTTTAATGTTCGAGAGATTGAGCGACATATTTTTCATTTGATTACTAAAGATAAATATAAACTCTCGGTTTTCGATGCTGACTTCAATCCCTATCTTTGAACCGTAATATACACTTCATGCAAATTCATTTTATCGCCATAGGCGGAAGTGCCATGCACAATTTGGCATTGGCCTTAGAACATAAAGGTTATACCATTACCGGTAGTGATGACGTCATTTTCGAACCTTCTAAAAGTAGGTTGGAAGCTAAAGAACTATTGCCAGAAACTTTTGGTTGGTTTCCAGAAAAAATTAACAAAGAATTAGACGCCGTGATTTTGGGAATGCATGCCAAGCCTGATAACCCCGAACTTTTGAAAGCACAAGAATTGGGGATAACCATTTATTCTTATCCTGAATTCTTATATGAGCAATCCAAAAACAAAACAAGGGTTGTTATCGGTGGAAGTCACGGTAAAACCACCATTACCTCAATGATTCTTCATGTGTTGAATTATCACAATCGCCCAGTGGATTACATGGTTGGAGCACAGTTAGAAGGTTTTGACCGCATGGTGCATCTGACGGAAGAAAATGATTTCATTGTTTTGGAAGGAGATGAATACCTCTCTTCGCCAATTGATAGACGGCCGAAATTTCATTTATATCGACCCAATATCGCTTTGTTAAGTGGAATTGCCTGGGACCATATTAATGTATTTCCTACATTCGATAACTACGTGGAGCAGTTTCGGATTTTTGTCGATAGTATTGTAAAAGGAGGAAGTATTACCTACAATGAAGAAGATGATGAAGTTCGAAAAGTAGTGGAAGCTTCGGAAAACGCCATTCGCAAACTTCCTTATCGAACACCTAAATATGAAGTTGAAAATGGACAGACGCTATTAGAGACACCTGAAGGACCTATGCCAATTGAAGTTTTTGGAAAACATAATCTGAGCAATCTTGCAGGCGCCAAGTGGATATGTCAGAACATGGGCGTTGATGAGGATGATTTTTATGAGGCCATAGCCACCTTCAAAGGTGCTTCAAAACGTCTTGAAAAAATAGCGGAGAGCACTAAAACGGTTGTCTATAAAGATTTTGCCCATTCGCCAAGTAAAGTTGCGGCGACAACGAGAGCGGCCAAAGAGCAGTATCCTAACCGAAAACTAATTGCTTTTTTGGAATTACACACGTACAGCAGTTTAAATCCTGAATTTTTAAAGGAATATAAAGGCGCATTGGATGCCGCCGATAGCGCGGTGGTTTTTTACCTACCCGAATCTGTAGCTATCAAGAAATTGGCGGCCGTAAGTCCTGAACAGATTTCATCGGCTTTCCAAAGAGATGATTTGGAAATCCATACCGATGCAACGACTTTTAAAGATTTTGTTTTTGAGCAAGACTATGATAATTCGGTCTTACTTTTTATGAGTTCCGGCAACTATGGAGGGCTCGACTTGAAAGAAGTGAAGTTAAAGATAGAATCTTGATTTTCAGAAAGTTTCATGAATATATGTCATGCGCTTTTGACTTGGAACGTGTTTTGACTATCAGTTGACATGCAAGAAGCGCGAAAACCCTTATTTCGGTACTTGAGAAGATTTATTAGGCAAAAGACCTCCCTTCTTTTGACCGCTTTCATGTTGGGCATGTCAAATGTGATTTTAGAAGAAGACAGATCTGTTAACGATACCAGGGCTAAAATCGAGCAACAAGAGTTGCAATCCGAAGAGGATTAATTCAATAGTGGAGCTATACCCCAAATTGGATTAAATGATGATCTAAATGTTTGTACTGCATTTTGTCCCACTGGTCATGGGAGAGTTTGCCGAATAGGGGGTGGGGATTCCATTCATTTCTTTTACGACATTCATAAAAATCATTGACCAATTGTTTCAGTTCTATTTTTTCTTCAGTCAAATCTTTTTCCACTTTCGCCTTCAACGCAGGAGAAGTAGGTAAATTTTTTCTCCAAGGTTTGTCATTGTACATTGATTTTTTAAAAAAAAGTCGGACAATTAGGTTACCGTTGCCCTTAAGCTCGTTTTTTACTCCAATACTTATTGGAAACTGACAGTGCCAAAGCATTTGACCCACGGTCATTTTACCCCATTGGCGTTCTGAATTTTCGTTTAGTGCGTCGGTGCGTTTTAGAATCTCTCTATTGGTAGTTTCCTCGAATAATGACTTCATAACTGTATTGTTTCATGTAACAACGTACAAGATAGGTTTCTTTGTTTTTGTATTCGATTCAATTGAACACAATTCGTTATTTTTAGCAAATGCAGGAAAAACCTACATCACTTTCAATAAAATTCTGGTCAGATGATGACAAGCCACGGGAAAAATTGGTGCAAAAAGGAAGGTCGGTTTTGTCGGATGCCGAACTAATAGCAATTTTAATCGGTTCGGGTAGCAGAAATGAAAGTGCCGTTGAATTATCAAAACGCATTCTAGCTTCTTCGAACAATAGTCTGAATGAATTAGGGAGACTAAGTATCAAACAATTGATGCAGTTCAAGGGTATTGGTGAGGCAAAAGCCGTTACGATTGCCGCAGCTTTAGAAATTGGAAGACGAAGAAGGGGAGAGGAAGCTCAGAAAATCACCAAAATTTCGAGTAGTAAAAGTGTATTCGAATTGCTACAACCTAGAATGGGTGAACTAGAACATGAAGAATTCTGGATAGTTTATATGAACAATTCAAACAAAGTATTGCATACCGCCCAACTAAGTAAGGGAGGTATTACCGGAACTTTGGTTGATGTTCGCCTAGTCATGCGACAAGCTTTGGAGTTGGGTTCGGTCGCTTTAATTCTGGCACATAATCACCCGTCGGGTACGCTAAAGCCCAGTAATGCTGACAAACAGATTACAAAAAAACTAAAATTAGCGGCTGGAGCATTGGATTTAAAAGTTCTCGATCATTTGATCATTACCCAAAAAGAGTATTATAGTTTTGCCGATGAGGGAATACTTTGACGTAGTTTCCGGTAAAATGTTTTACGCTACAACCATTGTATCTTCTCTTTTTAGAGATTGGAATTCGTATTTTTGGATTTTTCAAAGCTTATGCTGCTCATCTACACTCATAAAATAACTCCACGCTTCACCTACACCATGAAGCAGCTATTTACCCGAATTTTAGGAATAGACGTAACCTTTACGACCAAAGTTGAGGATTTTATAAAACATTCAGGTGCAAAAATCACCTACACCAAACAGCCGTTGCAGAACGAGTTTTTTATTCGGAGCAATGATTTGTTATTTGAACAAGGCATAAATGATATTTCGATAAACATGGGAACTTGGGAGGGTATTCCCTGCTTTTTCAACGCGGGTGAGCGCAGTACCATTCCCTATGATATCTTTTCAGCAAGTTTCTACCTTTTGAGCCGCTACGAAGAATACTTACCGCATGTAAAGGATATGCACGGAAGGTTTCCTCCAACAGAAAGTATTGCATATAAAAACGGGTTTCTAAGAAGTCCCGTTGTTGATCTTTGGGCGTTTAAACTATTGGAGAAGCTTAAAGAACGTTTTCCGGGTTTGGAGTACAAACAAAGGTCTTTTAGTTACACTTCTATTATTGATGTCACTACTTCCCACTGTTTTGCCCACCGGGGTTTTGTGCGGAGTGTTGCAGGTCTATTATTAGATTTAGGCTCATTTAAATTGAAACGGGTATTCAATCGGATAGGCGTGTGGTTTAATCCAAAAAACGATCCATATAACAATTATTCGTATTTGATTGATTTACATAAGAAATTAAAGGTAAAAAGTATGTTTTTCTTTCAATTTGCTTCGTACTCCACTTATGACAAGAACCTCTCGCCCAATAATAATCGGTTTCGGTTTTTGATTAAATCCATTGCGGATTATAGTACGGTTGCTTTGGCAGCATCTTATAGTTCGTTTTCCGATATTGGATTATTAAAGCTTGAAAAGAAAAAATTGGCCTCAGTAGTGAATCGAGAAATCAACCATTCCAGAATGCGTTATAATCGCGTTGATATACCTGTGACGTACAGAAACTTGGTCGCTGCAGAATTCACCGATGACTATACCATGGGCTATACACATGAAATCGGTTTTCGTGCTGGTACCTGTTCACCATTTTACTTTTATGACGTCAATCTTGAAGTACAACAGCCAATTCGTGTACACCCCTTTTCCATTCATGATTATGCTTTTACGAATTTTAAAAAAGAGTCTGAAATATTGGATGAGATACAACTTATATTTCTTGATGTAAAAAGAGTTCAGGGAAACTTTATTACTATTTTTTCCAATGAACTTATAGGAAGCACATCTAAAGTTGATTGGAAAAAACTGTATGAATCGGTCATAACCAAATACAATGTTTAGAGACGCAATAACCGATGTTTTTTTTGACCTGGATCATACGCTTTGGGATTTTGAACGAAATTCAGCCCTTACTTTTGAAAGAATATTAGAAGCCAATAATGTTGGTGTTGATTTGACCGATTTTTTGAAAATCTACGTACCTGCCAACTTGGCTTACTGGAAATTATATCGAGAAGAGAAGATTTCCAAGGAAGAACTACGCTACCAACGTTTAAAAAGTGTTTTTGATAAGTTAGGCCACGCTATCTCCGATGATATGATTCATTTGTTGTCCGAGGAGTATATTCAACATTTATCGTCTTATAACCATCTTTTTCCAAATACCATTGAAGTTCTTGAGTATTTACGCCCCAAATACAAGCTTCATATCATCACAAATGGTTTTCAGGAAATTCAGGATAAAAAACTTCGTAATGCCAATATTGACATTTATTTTGAACACGTGATTAATTCTGAGATGGCAGGCGTGAAGAAACCAAATCCAATCATTTTCAATATTGCCCTTAAAAAAGCCGATACGGTACCGGAAAAATCGTTGATGATCGGTGATAGTCTTGAAGCTGACATTTTGGGAGCGAAAGAAGTAGGTTTTCATACATTACACTTCAATGGACACAACGAACCACTACACGATATAACTAAAATCATTCATGATTTGAGTGAAATAAAAAGTCTTTTGTAGAGTTATACAAATAGATTCTGTTTGTATCTGACCAACAGTTTTGAAAAGGCTTTTTGATGAAAGATTTATTAAAATATTCTTTTTTAGGAATTATTGCCTTGACGACCTTTGCTTCATGCGTTGAGGAAATTGACTCCACTCAATTTGATGAGCTTGAGCTTACGCCTACACTTGAGGGCAGTTTGCTTTATGTGGAGGCTTCTGAGCAAGTTATCAATTTAGTAACTGGTAATACGGTTTTTAGCAACGATTTCAACTTCGATGCTTTTAATTCAGATATTTTCGCCGAACGTGTTATTGAAGGTACTGTTACCTACGTGGTCGAAAATACCACTAGCAAAGAATTGGAGATAACTGTTGAGTTTTTAGATGATAGTGATGCTGTTCTCGATACAGAGATTTTTACCATTCAACCTGCACCGACATCGATTCTTCAGAGAGAAATAGTGTATGGTCCAGCTGGCCGAAGTATCGATATTATAACAAATCTCTCTTCCATCAGGGTCAGTGCCATTAACCTGGGAGATAATACCAGCAACTCATCCGCGCCCGAACCAATGATAACATTGAAATCGAGCGGTAAATTCACTGTCCGTGTAAAATGAGAGTTGCCCGCCTATTTTTTCTAGCCATACTAATGGGGTGCTTTTATGCGCATGGCCAGAATAAACAATTGCTGTATGATTTTACCGATATTCCGCAGTCATTGATGATTAATCCTGCTGCAGACGTTGATTTCAAGTGGTATGGTGGCATTCCAGCTTTATCGGGTCTTTCTTTTCAGGCAGGCTCTAGTGGCGTTTCGGCCTATGACCTTCTTGCTGATGACGGATTGGATATCAATGATAAAGTAAGGGATAGGCTCCTTAACAATATGAAGATTTCAGATGAGCTGAGCGGCACATATCAAATCGAATTTTTAAATATCGGATGGAGGGGAAAAGATTCTAATTATTTTTATTCTCTAGGTGCATATAACGAAGGTGATGCCATAGGGTATTGGTTTAAGGATATTGCTATATTGGCTTTCGATGGCAATGCAGATACCTTCGGACGGTTCGATTTAAGTCACTTGAAGACCCGGGGATCTATCGTAAACGTTTATCACTTTGGCGTAAATAAAAGAGTTAGTGACAAATTGTTAATTGGGGGAAGAGCAAAGATTTATTCTGGAATACTGGACTTCAATTCTACCAGGAACAAGGGTTTCTTACAAAATACTGAAGGTCAGAATAATTTGATATCGACAACTTTGGACGCCGATTTGGAAATGCGTACTTCCGGACTCAATGTAATCAGGGCGGCAGATAGCCAAGATATCGGAAGCGTTATTACAAAGAGAGCACTTTTTGGTGGAGATCTTGGTCTTGGTCTTGACTTGGGGTTTACTTCTTATCTAAATGAGCAAACGGTTTTTACGGCTAGCCTCTTGGATTTAGGATTCATTTACCATGCTTCGGACCCAAAAAACTGGACCTTAAACGGTAGGGCTACAAGCGAAGGTGTAGAAATCATTCTACCTGGTGCCCTGGCAGACCCAGATGCTGATTTTTATCAACAATTGATCGATGACATTGAAGCACTTGCCCCTTTTGAAGAAAATTTGAAAAGTTATCTCACTTTTAGACCTACAAAATTAAATGCTTCACTACGGTATAATTTTGGCAAACCAATACAGGAGGGAGGGGCTGATTGTGAATGTGGTCCGTACGCTTCTCAAAGTAGGAGGGCGCCAAGATATGCCAATGCAGTGGGTGGACAGCTCTACGCTATTAATAGACCAAGAGGACCTCAAACCGCCTTGACCGCCTTTTACCTAAGACGGTTTGGTAACATTGCAGCAATTAAAGCCACCTACACGGTCGATAAATTTTCTGCGACCAATATTGGTCTTGGCCTAAACCTACAAGCTGGCCCTGTAAATCTATATTTCATGGCGGATAATTTACTGGGTTATCAGAATGTCTACAACAGTAGATATGCCTCTTTTCAGTTAGGATTAAATATCATATCTTGGGGCAAGAAGTAATACTCTAATAAAAGCGCAAAAGCATCTCTTTGGCACGCTTTTTTCATAATTACTTTTGAACACTAATAAAATCCTTAGATGAAAAGTATTGTCCTATCCATATTTCTTGTAGTAAGTTTTGCGCATGAGGTTCATGCGCAGCTTAACGATTATAAATATATTGTCGTCCCAAAAAAGTTTGACGGTTTTAACCGAGAAAATCAATACAAGACCAGTACCCTAATTAAGCATTTGTTTACCGAAAGAGGTTTTAAGGCAGTTTATGAAGATAGTTTACCAGACGACCTTAAAGAGAATGGATGTTTAGGACTATTTGTAGGTCTGGACAACCAATCATCTATGTTCACAACCAAGACTACCTTGGTCTTAAAAAACTGCTCGAATGAGGAAGTTTTTACCACGGTTCAAGGCAAAAGCAAGAAAAAAGAATATGAGCCTTCTTTCGCCGAGGCTATCGAAAATGCTTTCCGCTCTTTTGACGGTATTTCCTATAACTACCAGCCCAAAGCTCAAGAAGAAACTTCCGAGCCGGTAACGGTGAGCTTTAAAAACGATGTTAAGAAATTGGAAGAACGCCCAAATCTTAATAAAAATCGAAGCCCATTGGTAGAACAGGAAACATCTGAAGAACGTCAATATTATAAAGACAATAGACCTGTTGAATCGGATTATAAAAAGGCGGAAGAAACTACTGAAAAAGTAGTCAAACAGGTTGCAACAGAAAATGAGCAAAGTTTTGAAAGCATGGAGCCTGAAGTAACTTCTGATTATAGTATAAAAGATACCCCTAAAACTCCCTCGCCTTCAATGATGAAAAACGATATCGGCGTACTCTACGCACAAGAACTTTCAAATGGATATCAATTGGTGGATAGTACACCAAAAATCCGGATGAAATTATTGAAAAGTTCTTCACCCAATGTCTACATCGCAGAATCCGGTACGATAAACGGAGTGGTGTATACAGAAAATGGAAAATGGTTTTTTGAGTATTACAACGCCAATGAGCTAGTGACTGAAGAGTTGAACATCAAATTTTAAAGTTCGTACTTTTCTTTCCAGCGGTTTTTTAAGAATTCTTTGATGGCCTTTTCGCGTTGATTACCGCCAGGTTCGTAAAAAGATGTGCCTGATAATTCTTCCGGTAAGAACTCTTCGGCAACAAAATTGTTCTGATAGTTATGGGCATACTTGTATTCTTGTCCATATCCAAGGTCTTTCATTAGTTTGGTCGGTGCATTCCGTAATGGCAGAGGAACCGATAAATCACCGGTTTGCCTAACCGTTTGTTGCGCTTTGCCAATGGCCATATAGCTGGCATTACTTTTCGGCGAAGTCGCTAAATAAATGGCGCATTGACTCAAAATAATCCTTGCTTCTGGATAACCTATGGTAGTTACACTCTGAAAAGCTGCATTCGCCAGTACTAAAGCTGTAGGGTTTGCCAAACCAATATCCTCAGATGCGGAAATCAACATTCTACGAGCAATGAACTTAACATCTTCTCCACCCTCTATCATTCGCGCTAACCAGTAAACAGCGCCGTTGGGGTCACTTCCCCGGATGGATTTAATAAAGGCCGAAATGATATCATAGTGCTGCTCACCTGTTTTATCATACAACACTGTGTTTTTTTGCACCTTCCCCATAACCAGTTCATCCGTTATAGTTACGGTGTTGGTTTCTTCCGAGTTGACTACCAGTTCGAAGATGTTCAATAACTTGCGGCCATCACCGCCAGAAACACGAAGCAGAGCCTCCGTTTCTTTTAGTTTTATCTTTTTTTCCTTTAAAAAAGAATCTTGTTTGATAGCCCTTTTCAACAAGGTCTCCAAATCCTCTTTTCCAAAAGCATTCAGAATGTATACTTGACACCTAGATAGTAGCGCAGGTATGACCTCGAAACTAGGGTTTTCGGTGGTCGCTCCAATAAGGGTTACCCAACCTTTTTCAACGGCACCAAGTAACGAATCTTGCTGTGACTTGCTAAAACGATGTATTTCATCTATAAAAAGAATTGGGTTTTTAGCGGTGAATAGCCCGCCGCTCTGTTTGGCCTTATCAATAACCTCCCGAATATCTTTGACACCGCTATTAATGGCACTTAAAGAATAAAAAGGTCTTCCACTTTCAGAAGCAATGATATTGGCCAAAGTTGTTTTTCCGGTTCCCGGAGGCCCCCATAGTATCAATGAAGGAATAATACCTTTCTTTATTTGGTTGGTCAAGGAACCATTTTCACCAACCAGATGGTTTTGACTGACGTATTCTTCTAACGTTTTTGGGCGTACCCTTTCTGCGAGTGGCTGGTTCATGATATAAATGTAAAATAAAGTTCTTAGAGGATACACTCCTTAATGCACTTTAGGAGTGTTTTATCGATTTTCACCCATAATTTTATGACATTATTTCATGAAACTGTCTTACGGCCAACTTATTGCTAAATTTGAATCATGGTCGAACAGAATTATTTCAAGTTTTCGAATTCGGTTATCGTCGCTCCGCTTATTGCCGTATTGTCAATATGGACCGTGTATTGGATAGAGCTCCGTTTTCATATGAATTTGAACGACTACGGAGTTAGCCCAAGAACTCTTGAAGGACTAAGAGGAGTTCTTTTCAGTCCATTTATTCATGGCTCACTTGAACATTTGTATAATAATACGATTCCTTTAGCTGTATTAATGGCTTCGTTGTTCTACTTCTACCGGAAAGTTGCCATAAAGACTTTAGTACTCGGAATATTTTTTGCAGGTTTAATTACATGGCTCATTGGTAGGCCTTCCTATCACATTGGTGCCAGCGGAGTGATTTACTTTTTGGCAAGTTTTATTTTCTTTAAAGGTATTTTCACTAAATACTATCGTTTGGTAGCCCTATCATTGATGGTAGTCTTTATTTACGGAAGCTTGTTGTGGTATATCTTTCCTATTAAAGATGGTATTTCTTGGGAAGGCCACTTAGGAGGATTCATCATGGGGTTGGTTTTAGCATTTTTTCTAAAGTCGCCCGTACCCACTGCAAACAAGTTCGCTTGGGAGCAAGAGGATTATAACGAAGAGGAAGATGAATTTTTAAAGCATTTTGACGAAAACGGAAATTTTATAGAGCTTACTGAAGAAACTCCTTTAGAGAAAGAAGACTCCATTAAAATTACGTATCGGTATAAGGAAAATTCGAAAGAATAGGTTTTTGGTGCCCTAACTTTTTATACGTTGCCTTACTGTTTCATATAAAAATACCGCACAGGCCACAGAAACGTTTAATGATTCAATTTCCCCTAGCAAAGGTAACTTGGCAGTTTTGTCGGCTGCTTTCAAGATTGAAGGGGATATGCCCCTTTCCTCGGAACCCATAACAATTGCAGTTGGCGGTTCAAATGAAACATCGTAAATGGTATTTTCTGTCTTTTCAGTAGCAGCAATGACTTGTATTCCGGATGCTTGTAGATAGAAAACAGCATCTTTGATGTGATCAACTTTGGCGATAGGAACGTTGAATGCGGCTCCTGCTGAAGTCTTTATCGTATCCGCGGTCACTGGCGCGGCTCCTTTTTTCTGGATGATAATTCCATCAACTCCGGTGCACTCTGCCGTACGAATTATAGCCCCAAAATTGCGTACATCCGATAGTTGATCCAATAAAAGAAATAAAGGCGTTTTCTTGTTTTCCAATACGTTTTCGACCAAGGTTTCCATTTCATGAAATGTAATGGGCGAAATATTGGCCACCACCCCCTGATGATTGTTTTTGGTAAGGCGATTAAGCTTTTCGACTGGAACGTATGAAGTATTGATTTGATTTTTTCTAAGAATACCCTCGAGTTCTTTGAATAAATCACCTTTAAGACCTCTTTGAATAAAAACCTTATCTATGTGCTCGTCAGCATTAATAGCTTCTATAACCGCACGTATGCCGTAAATTTGAGTGATTTTTTGCATGGCGCAAAGGTAACTAAAACCTTAGAAGGGCTTCTCTTAAGTTTCCGATTTGGCTAGAATTCCAAATCCGCGATTTCTGGTGCGTTCTTATCAATGTGATATCCTCTCCAGAAAAAGCCATTTCCTTTAAAACGCCAAACAACCTTACCGTCTTCGGTAACTTCCCAATAACCTCGATCACCTTCCGTTATTAGTCTATTACCGTTGGGTAGTTTCACGGCACCAGAAACTTTAGGGGAGAATAAAGAGTCGTTAGTGAAACTCCAAAGTACTTTTGGTTCATTATCGGCATTTGGTTGCAATTCAAATGAATTTGGCAATTCAAGTTCGTAAACGGTTGATTTTCCCGCTTTGAAACCATTGGAAAATATTAACATTTTGCCCTCATCCTGGCCGCTCAATAAATTTGGGTAATGATTGTGGTCAAATCGTACGGGGCCGTTTTGGTTGTTGTAGGCCAAGGGATTTCCGAAACGATAGATGAGATTGCCTCCCTTGCCATAATTCCCCCCAGCGCTAGATGCCGCCTCTTCTGTGGTCGTGCTATGGTCAATTACCCATACTTCACTAAAAAAGTTCGCGCTCAAGTAGATTATGTCATTATTTGCGTCATACGATAATCCGTTGGCATGCATAATATCCCCTTTTTCATCGGTGATATAATTTACATTGATTAACTGTGGGTTATCGGCAATGACTCCAAAATTGGACTTTGTATCGTCATGTTCTTGAATTAAATGATTCCAAGCATGCCATTCCCATATAATTTCATTGCTGGTTGGATCAACCTCTAAAATCCCATCAGGAAAAACGTCAACTTCTAAGCTGTATCCAGCCTCTAGAGCCTCCTCAGCCGTTTTGCGCTCCCAGATTTGGAAAATAATATTTCCATTTGGCAACAGTTCAGCATCATGATGAGCAATATAATCTTCTGACGAATATTCAAAACTCCATTGTACGCTTCCGTCAATTCCCAATAATTGTATCAAACCACCAAATCCTCCTATTTCAATACTGGGGTCGTCAACTTCTAAGTTGGCTAATAGCCTTCCGTCTGTTAATAATTGTACATCGTTACCTATTCGTTTGTCATTTAGTTCGAAATTGAACAACTTCTTGGATCTTTTGTCCATCAAATAAGCACTGTTACTAGTTGCATCATTGACCAGTATATAATTGTCGTCCACTTTCGCTTCATCGAAGAATTCAGAAATACCTAAATCGGTTTCTATTATGGATACAGGATTTTCCAAATCATTGGTATCTACTGTTTCCACCTCTTTTTTCTCTTCTTCGTTCGATTTTTCCTCAAGGTTTGCGGGGGCAATTTCATCGGAACAAGAAAAGCCAAGGAAAGAAAGAAAGCAACAGGAAAGGACAAAAAATGTAATATGGAATCGCATTAAAATAAATATTATGTTAATTGGAACGGTTTATTACTACCGGTTTCAACTTCTTATTTGTCGAACAACGAAGATAATGCATACAACAATGTTGAAAATTATTAGTAATAAAAAACTGCCTACCCGAAATCAAGCAAACAGTTTTAATTATAACACTGAATTAATTTTTGACTATTTGTTCAAAAATTCAAAAACCCTTATCATATCCGCCTCATTTTTTAAGTTGAGGTCATTTTCTTTTAAAAATTCCTTTACCGCAACCTTCTTGGAGCCATCTAAAAGCTTTAAAAGCTTACCTTTTTTAGGAAGTACTTCATCCATTCTGCTAACGCCGTTTTTCTGCATGTAGAATTCAGTAAACTTAGTAAATCTGGCAGGAATTGCTTTGACAAAAGAATTCTGGGAGGCTGTAGCTTCAGTAAACTTAACATGAATTCTTTTAAATAAATCATACTCAGTTCCATCAACTAGCTCGGTCAGATAACCGTTAGTAGTTCTATTTTTAGAGGTGACAAAAGTATGGAAGCTCATTTTATTTCCATTCGGACGTATGTTAAGCTCCTTGTCTCGAGCCAAACTGCGAATGGTTTCACCCTCAACATTGGCTTTCATGATTTCAATTTCCTCATTCAAGGCATTGTAGCGATAAAATATATTTCCAACCTTTTCATCTTTATAATACAGAGGGGTAGGGGAGAAAGAGTTTGAAGTATATGGTGACCCTTGAATGTTGTCATTATTTTGAATATTCTTTTCAGAATATTTCTCTGAAATGGATCCAGCAGTATAATTGTACATTGCATCAGAAACACCTCCATCACCTCGATTACTATTGTAGGTTGCAAGTTGGCCGGTAGTCTGCGCACCCATTGTAACCGCTGTAAATAGGGTAACTACTAGAATTATTGACTTTTTCATATTGATATTTAATTTATACGTCAGCAAGATAATTATTTTATAGAAGCCGTCCCAAATATTGGACGATTTAACAACATTTTTGGATTAAAGGTTCAAAAGAACCGTTGATTATTGCGAATATACTTTTATCCTTACTTCAAAGCTTAATCTAAAGTAATTCTTGAACTTCTTTTATATCTATTTCGTTAGCATAACGCTATTTACGCTTTAAAGAAACGAAGTATCCTTCCTGAAGGGTGCATAGGTAGCTTTAAAACACACTTATTGTTAAAACGCAGAATTCACGTACAAAAAACAGGTTGCTCATAACCGAGCAACCTGTTTTAGTATAACAATGGATTAATTTCAGATTACTGGTTCAAAAATTCGAAGACCTTAATCATGTCGGCCTCGTTTTTAAGATTGAGGTCGTTTTCTTTTAAAAATCTCTTTGTAGCATCCATGTTGGAGTCACTTACAAGTTTCAAAATTTCACCCTTCTTTGGAAGTATCTGATCTATTCTATTAACACCATTCTTCTGCACGTAGAATTCGGTAAACTTGGTGAATCTAGCGGGTACAGCTTTAACAAATGTATTCGCCGAAGCTTTAGCTTCTCTAAAACTTACATTAATTCTTTTATACAGATCATATTCATCTCCTTTAACAAGCTCGGTCAGATACCCATTTATAGTTCTTTTTTTAGAAGTAATAAAGGTTTTAAAGCTCATTTTTTTTCCATTCGGACGAATATTAAGCTCTTTGTCCTTAGCTAAACTTCGAATGGTTTCACCCTCGTTATTGGTTTTCATAATCTCAACTTCTTCATTTAGTGCATTGTATCTATAAAATACGTTTCCCACCTGTTCATCTTTGTAATATAATGCAGTTGGAGAAAAAGAATTTGAAGTGTAAGGAGAACCTTGAATGTATGGGTCATTAACAACTGAATTATCAGAATACTTTTCTGCCAAATCACCATCAGCATAATTTAATAAGGCGTCCGTTACACCTCCATCCGCGCTAAATGAATTATAGGTTGCCACCTGACCAGTAGTTTGGGCGGTTAAGGTCGTTATACATAAGACCAGAATTAGAGTAAATATCTGCTTAAACATGATTTAATATTTTAGATTCGTAACAAATTTTTTAAAACAATAACCTTTAAGGTAGTTGATTTTAAGTCTGGATGGGTTGTTTTAACAATATTTTAAGAAAAATAATACAAGGATTATTAAGTCTCCATGTGCTTTTTCTTATCAATCAAAATTGTATTTTGAATTGATTCAATACGATTGAGAAATGGATAAAAACAATTAGTTTTCTTTCTTGAATACTAATATCTTGCCATTGTTTTGCGCTGCTATTAGTCTATCGTGTTTTCCTAATTTCAATAGCATTAGGTCTTTGATATTTCCATTCATCAGTATTCCGGAATTGCGCTGGGGCATAGTATGGTAGCCATCCTTACCGTTTGAAATAAGAATTAGTCCCGAAAAAGCATCCAATCGTGGGGTTTCAACCTCTGTTTCGTAAATATTCCCACCTAAAATGGCATCTTCAAAACCGTCACCATTGATATCGATGAAAACACTTTTCATTGTAGGAAATAATTGCGCTTCATCTGGCAAATAAGAATAGCCAAATTTGCCATTACCCTCGTTAGTTAGAAGTATTGAGTTGAATTCATTAGCCTCTGCTTCATACCCTGATTTCAGTTTTTCACCATAGATATCCGTAACGTTGGCGTTAGCATAGTCTGAATAGGTCTCAAATTTGTTTTGAATAAACGGCATTTGTTGTGAAGAACATTCAAGTCCGCGTACCGGTACATACTGGCCTTGATATTGTTTACTCAACACAATGTCTTGCGTACCGTTTCCGTCAAAATCATTGGCAAAAACCTTAAAAGGCTTCTTTTTGCTAGCATCAAACTTTATGTTTTTACCGACGTTACCTATAATGTAATCTGGTAGACCGTCATTGTTGATATCGGTTTCGTCAACCGAAAACCACCAGCCTTTAAGATTTGCTACTTCTTTATTTAAAGCGGATATACTTTCAAAAACTCCTTTGTTGTTTCTAAAAAGTCCAATACCGGTCCATTCGCCAACAGCTATAAAATCATACCAGCCGTCATTGTCAAAGTCTGTTCTTATCACTTTATTTACAATGCCGAAATTTTGGAATTCCGGGGCAATTTTTTCAGTTACATCGACCAAGGTATAATCTATATTTTCGTAAATGGTCGAAGTAGTGGGAATTGGATAGCTTTGAGGAACAGTACGATTTCCAACAATTATATCTTGATCTCCGTCATTGTCGAAATCCAATGAAGTTACGGTTTTTCCGCTTTTAGGAAACCTTGTAAGTGCATCGCTTCTATATCGTGTTAGGTTACCCTTTCCATCGTTTAAATATAATCGATCAGCGTATAATGAGGAATATTGTGGAAACTCGTTTCCGCCACTAACTACGTATAGGTCTTGGTCTCCATCATTGTCCCAATCAAAAATGAGTGACTCCATATCTTCGTAACTTTTATCTTCTACTAGGGCTATTTGGCTTTGTTTGGTGAATCTCCCGTTCGTATTTTGAAAATATACAGCTCCTGACTGACCCGAAGCGCCACCAACATAAAAATCCATAAGCTCGTCACCATTGAAATCACCTTTTGAAAAGAACGGTCCAAGATTTGATTGTTTATAGGGAAGTAAGATTTCTTTTTCGAAATCGTCATACGGGTTTTCGCTATGCGTGAATTCTATACCTGTTGTAGATAGGTACTCTTCAACAAAACTCGCTTCACTTCGAAGATCAACTTTGTTGGTCTTTTTAGCATCTATCTCTTTAAAAGTTAAAGTAGAATTGGTTGGCACATTATAACGGGCTTCAGAACTTCCATTAGGCCAAGAAACGACAATGGTATCAACTTTTTTGACATGTTTAAGACCAAAATGTGCAATGCTTTGTTGTGACGACCGATAACCACGAACCCTTCTATTCTCTACAAGTTGTTGACCTTTATCATAAACGACCTTAACCTTGGCGTAGGATTCTGATAAATTTCCGATGGTATTAACTTTCAAATAATTTCCTCCATCAACTTCCATGGTCATATTCTTGTAGAGGAAACAGTTCTCGTCCATATTATTGACTACAAGATCTAAATCACCATCATTATCGAAGTCACCAGTTGCACATCCATTGCTAAAAGAGAATTGGCCCAGGCCCCATTTTGAGGCGTTTTCTTCAAAATTAGTAATTCCAATATTTTCAAAAAGAATGTTCGGAAGCTTTTCTGATGGAATTTCATCATAAAGGCGTTTTTTTACCTCTAAGGGAACATTGCCCTTGTACTTCATTTTGGCGTCGTAAACCTTTCTCTGCAAATCATTGTCCAAAGCGTATCTGCGATAACCATTGGTAATATAAACGTCTTTATCCTGATCGTGGTCAAAGTCGTTCATAAGCACCGACCAGCTCCAATCTGTATTTGCCATCTTGGTGGCCTGTGATATATTTGAAAACTTATTGAGCCCCGTGTTTAACTGTAATGAATTGTACATATACTGATGGTGAAAACCAGCTTCATTTATCAAATAATTAAAACGTTGGGTATTCATTGAAGCCATTAGCGTTTTGGAACGCACATGATCGTTTGCCGCCATATCAAGAACGAAAATATCTTGTAGGCCGTCATTATTTATGTCGGCAATATCCATACCCATACCATAAAAAGAAATGTGATTGGTATATTCTTTAATTTGATCCGAAAATGTTCCGTCCTGGTTGTTTATGAATAAAGCATCGGGGATGTAATAGTCGCTTGCGATGTAAAAGTCTAACCAACCGTCATCGTTGATATCGGATACAGATAGACCTAAGCCAAATATGGGTCTTTGAATGCCCGCTGGTTTGCTTTGGTCAACAAACTTGCCATTGTCATTCCTATAAAGATGGGATGAGTTAAAATATTGGTTCTCCTGGCTTGAATCAACTAACTTATAGAGATTGATGGGGTCTACACCATACAATTCGTTTTCATTCATAACGATACAATCCAAATCGCCGTCTTTGTCATAGTCGAAGAAAGCTGATTGCGTACTTATCCCCATATCCGATAATCCATAGTCTTCACCACTTTCTACGAAAGTTTCGTCTTTCTGATTTATAAAAAGTAGGTTTTTTCTATCCAGTCTAGATCTAGGCCCACCTTGAGATATGTAGATATCCATCCATCCATCATTGTTGATATCGACGAATGTTACACCGTTTGACCAATTTTTACCTTCATTTATTCCTGCCTTTCCAGAAATATCCTCGAAGACAAAATTTCCCTTATTAAGAAACAATTTATTGGGTACTTGGTTGCCGCAGAAAAAAATGTCCAGCAAACCATCGTTATTTAAATCTTCAACACCTACGCCAGCTCCGTTATAGAAATAATCATAGTTAAAGAGGTTCTCGATAGTGGAAATGTCTTCTTGTAGGTTGTTTTGAAAGAATAGACGTGAAGAATCAGCCTCTATCTTTTGGAAAATAGCGGTCTGTTCAGGGATAGCTTTAGAATTGTTTGGAGCCGTGTTATTTGACTCTTTACAATTCAATAGCATCAGCGTAACAAATACAGTCAGTATGTTTTTCATAGAAAACTGCATAGGATATATTTCTTTATCATCATAGTAGCAAATTGACTTGCTTGACGAAATTAAATAAATCGGAACTTCTAATAAAACAAAAGGCCCAAATTTAAATTTGGGCCTTTGTAATACAGAAGAATTCTTCTTATAAATTATTCGGACAGTAGTCTAGTAATTCTACACCAGCTGGAGGGCTTGGTACAGCACTAGCAACTTCATTTCCGTTTGCAGATGTTATCTGATAAGAAATTTCAACATCCCAAGGTCCAGAAACGAACACTATTGAGATGACTTCAGCCCCATCAGGCACTGTAACCGTTTCTGTGGCTGCACTTCCATCTTCGATAGTCACTTGTGTTTCAGTACCGTCAATCGTTACGCTGAGATACGCACCGTTCCATCCATCACCGTATGAATCTTGCATGTCAAAAATCCAATCTCCAGGAGTTGGAGTCGAAGGAGCACAAACAACGTTAACGTTGTACAAGAATGGTGAAGCGAAGAACGAACCAGTGATTGTACCTGAATTGTTAGCGGCGGAATATCTTCTGCCGTCAGTAAGTACCAATTCAAAACGTACGGTAAAGTTATCACCACCAGCGAGATCTGCATCAGCAAGACCGACAGCAGATTGCATAGCTGCTCCAGTGATGGTATAATCGATTCTTGGTAAGCCAAATTCATCTTTTGTAAATGCAGAAGCAGGTATGGTTTCAGCTAAAACTTCCGCTTTGTCATTTGCCCCATCAGATGTATTGTCAGAGTATCCGACATATACTTCTACAGATGAAAGCAAATCACCACCTTCTTGATCTTGCTCTTGCAATACAACTCCAAAGTTCTCACCATCATTGATGGTGTTCGTAGCAGTGTTAATAGCTACTTGATTCGAAGTAATTTCGAAACCTCTAAGAACAGCACCTCGTTCTTCATTATCTACAATCTGGTCAAAAACATTGTCTGCTTCTGCGCAAGATGCTAGCACTATTGCTGTTGCAGCTAAGAGCAACGAAATACGTGTATTAAAATACTTTTTCATGTTATAATTTTTTTAGTTAGATGGAGGAAATGCCGGACCCGCTGGGTTCGTATCCCAAAATACTTGTGTTGACAAATCCGTTCTTTGTGTCAGACTAGGGTTATTGATAACCTCATTCTGTGGCAATAAGAACGTTCTTGGAAATGCTCCCGGATCTGGTTCCCAGTTTGGCGACAATGTCGTTGGGAATCCTGTTTTTCTGTAATAATTGTAAGACTCCGTTGCACCACCATAGAGCGTGGCCCAAAATTGCTCAGCAAATACATTTTCCTTATCGTCACCTGTAGCCGCATTAAACTCTGCAACAATACCATCAATATAAGCCGTTACAGTAGCTTCGTCTGGTTCTGTTGATAAATCGGCATTACTGTCCAATGAACCAAAGGTTTGAACCTTAGCAATTGACTTTTCCAATCCAGCTTGCAAGAAACTTGCTTTGTCCGTGTCGCTAGTTGCCATGGCACCTCTCCAGAAATCAACATAAGATGCTAACATAATGGGTTCGATACCAGCACCACCACCACCAAGGCCTAAGCCAACAACGCCAAAAGCTTGGTCGTCGAATTTACCTCCTGCAGGGTATACACCTGGTGCAGTAGATAAGAAGTTATCCGGTGGGCCACCTTCGTCATTACCGTGAGAACGACCCCAATACCCTTCAGGTACAGAACAATAAACAAAACCGTCATAATGCGCAGGAGGAACAACAAAAGAACAAACTAAAGTTTCTTCATCTGGGTCTGCATCCGCACCAGGAGTTGCATCTTGTTGACGATAGAAGTAATAGAATCTTCTAGGGTCATCATTCAGTAACATTTGGTTCATTAACCAATTGGAACGATATTCGGCATTGTTTCCTGATGGAGTGTACCCATTGATATAATCAGGGTGTCTGTTATCAGGTTGTAATGAACTGGTTCCGTACTGTAGTTGAAAATCATCATCGTTTGAAGAAATGAAATTATCTCCTGCCACAACTGCATTAAATGCAGAACTATTACCAGTTAAGAAATAAGTTCGAAGTCTAAGCGTATTAATCAACTTCACCCATTTGCTAGAGTCTTCGTTGTAAAACAAATCGGTAGCACCTTGTGAAGGTGGATCGGCCGCTAAAAGGGCTTCCGCTTCATCTAACAAACCAAGAGCGGCCGCATAAACATCAGCACCACTATCTAGAGTCGGAGCTGGAAACTCTACAGCATTACCTGCCTGTGAGAATGCAGCTGTTCCCAAGAAATCAACTAGTTGGAACAAAGAATGCGCATAAAGCGTTTTTCCCACACCAATATGAAAAGAATAATCGGTATCGGAGCTCGCATCAATGTCTTCCAAAGCTTGCAAGTTGGTCAACATACCAACTGAAACTACATCCCCAACAAAGTTGGTGTTTGAACTATAAACCCTTGACCAAACTCCGTTCAAGGTATTTCCTGGTAAACCAGCAAAATAGTCACGGTTACCAAAATAACCGATTCTTGTGAGGTCATCAGCGTTATCAGCAAGAGTTTGCTGATTGGTTCCATAAGCTAGTTGAATTGAGTTCAACAGCAAATTAGGGTCAGCCTGATCGGCTGCCAGGTCATTTGGACTTACCCGTAAGTCCAATTCCGTAGTTTCACAGGCCGTAAACAAGAGGCCGGTGAAAAGGAAAATCGAAAAAAGTTTTATAAAATTTCTCATAGTATCTAAATCATTAACAATTATTATTAGAACGAAGCTCTGATGCTAAATCCATATCTTCTAGAACTAGGACCGTTGATAAAGTCAAATCCTCGACCGTTACCAATACCAACACCTGCAACGTTAGGATCAAAATTAGCTCCATCAGGCGTGTTGTAAGCATCATACCACAGGTTGAAACCTTGCGCGGTAATAGTTATAGAACCAAAAGGAGTTTTTTCCAAAGCTTTGGCTGGGAAAGTATATCCTAAAGAAAGTTCTTGCAAACGAACAACAGAAGCATCATAAATTCTCGTTTCCGTTGGTCCAAATAATAAGTTGGTAAAGAAATATGTTGAGTTATTAATTTGCGTTGTATTCGGACTTCCATCAGCGGTTACACCAGGCAAGATGTAAGTGTTCTCACGATCTTGGGTTTCAACGATCAAACCACGACCTAACAATGTAGCCACGGTACTTGAAAGAATATCACCGCCTTTAGTGTGACCAATTTGGAATCCTAAATTCCAGTTCTTATAACGTAAGGTGTTAATGAAGTTCATGGTATAATCAGGAACCGCATCACCTACAATAGGAACATCACCATTGGCATCTTGCTCCGCTACGATATAGTTACCAGCAGCATTCACTAAGAAATTTCCATTATCATCACGCTGAATAGCAGTACCAACAATAGTACCTAATGATTCACCCTCGATGGCTGCGTTCGAACCTCTGAAAAGGCCGCCTCCAACAGCTAGTGAACCTGCATAGGCAATAAAGTCTTGCTCTTGCTCAGTTACGATTTCATCATTGGCGAAGAAGTTCACTCTTGAGTTCCATGAGAAATTCTCTCCCTTGAAAATATCAACTCCTAAATCTGCCTCAAAACCCTTGTTTTGAATCTCACCGATATTACTCTGTGTACTGGTAAAACCAGTTGAAGGAGGTAATGGTTCGGTAACAATCAAATCATTGGTCGTTCTTTTGAAATACGTGAAATCGAGTGAAACACGATTTTTCAAGAATTTTGATTCAAACCCAAATTCAAGTTCTTCCAAAAGTTCCGGTTTTAAATCGGGATTTGCCTTGAAATTATCAATTTGATTCGTTGTTACAGGATTTCCGCTGAATCCATCCGTGAAACGAATGATATTTTGCTCAACCACGTTGATGGTTGGATATCCCACTGGGAACGTTGCAGAAGTACCGTAACTCGCACGAAGTTTCAAGAAGTTCAATCCTTTTTCCGACTTGATGCTATTGAAAGCATTAGTAGGTAGGAATGATAAACTTACCCCAGGATACGTCTTACTATTGTTTTCTGTAGTAAGGTTAGATACCCAGTCGGTACGTGCTGAAACGTTCAAGAAAAGGAAATCATCGTAATCTAAAGTAGCTTGACCTAACAAACCAACGATGTTCCGTTTTCTTGAGAACTGAATAGGCGATTGGTTTTCGTAATTAAAGTGTCTTTTGATACCAAATACAATTTGACCGGTACTTTGAACACCTTGCTGGTCAAAGAAATCTTGTCGTGAAGTTGCACCAGCTACAAAAGAAAGTCCTAACTTCTCAGAAAGGTCATAGTTACCGTTCAGAGAAAAGAAGTGATCCCAAATAGTGTTGTTGTTGTCATAAGTATCATAGAAGCCAAAGATAGCATTGGTAAATCGAATACCACCTTTATTGGAACCATTCACATTACGTTCATTATAGAAATCCAATCCACTTCTCCAGTTCAAACTAAGATTTTCACTTAACTCGTAGGCTAAGGATAAATTCCAGTTAAATCTGTTGGTTAGTTGCTGATAAGTTACATTTTTCGCAGTCCATCTTGGATTGATAATGTCATTACCGTTACGATAATAAATACTACCACCCGTTACAGGGTCTTCGAACGGAAGCCCCATCAAATCAACACTACGAGGTGTAAACAAAATGTTACCATAAACAGAAAGACCATCCGTACCATTACCTCTACTGGAGGCGATTGGTGGAGTTCTATAATCCGTTCTTGCATAGTTCATTGTACCCGTGACAGTAAATTTGTTGGTTAATTGCGAGCGTCCACCCAAAGAAATGTTTGCTCTGTTAAGTGAGTTACCAGGAGTAAACCCTACATCATTTAAATAACCAATGTTGGCATTGAAAGTAGTCTTCCCGTCCTCCGTTGCTCCAGAAATGTTAAGGTTTGTGTTGCTTACATGGCCAGGCCTTAAGAACTCTTCTACAGAATCATAAGGTCTCCATTCATACCGCTGATTTGCAAATTGAAGGGCTAATGGGCTTGTGCCTGTGCTTGGTCCGTTTGGATTCAAGAATGCTGAATTTGCATAAGGGTGAAGTAGCGTACCATTGTCATCAATGGCAGCTTGTCTGCCCCATCCAGAAACACCGTCTCTATCAAAACTTGGTCCCCAGTTACTAAAGAACCAACCGAACGCTTGGTCAAAACCGTTACCATACTTATCTTGGTAATCAGGTGCTGATGCATATTCATTGGCAAAGTAGGATTGAGTTACCGTGATTTCGGTCTTCTTTGGCCCACTACTGGCAGCACCTGCTTTCGTAGTTACCAAAATAACTCCGTTCTTACCTTGCGTACCATAAAGGGTAGCAGCCGCAAGACCTTTCAATACTTCAACGCTTGCGATATTGTTCGGATCTAAATCCAAGAATCGTGAACCTGCAGTCGCTCCGTCTACGAAACTACCGGCCTGACCATTAATGCCTGCGTTAGTATCATTACTAAAAGGAATACCGTCTACAATAAACAAAGCTTGGTTACTACCACTAAAGGAACTTAAACCTCTAATAGTAACACTTGTACCTGAACCGGAGGCACCACCTGCAGAGGTGATCTGCACCCCAGATGCCTTACCTGCCAAAACACGGGCGACATCACCTTCAGCTCTTCCTTCAAGTTCGTCCTCACCTACCGAGGAAACGGCAAAACCAAGTGCTTTTTTCTCCCTTTTAATACCTTGGGCGGTTACAACTACCTCTTCTAAGGCTTGTGCATCCTCCTGCATTTGTACATTAATGGTGTTACCTGCACCAATTGTTTCTCTTACATCTCTTTGGCCAATGTAGCTGAAAAGAAGAGACTGACCTTCACTACCATTAATAGAGTAGTTACCGTCAAAATCGGTTTGAGTACCATTAGTAGTACCTTCGACTACGATGTTAACACCGGGTAGTGGTAGACCATCTTGATCCGTAACCGTACCGGTAATCGTCTTGTCCTGTGCAAATGATAAATGCACAACAAACGCTAGTAATAGCGTTAAGATTCCATTTAGTTTTGTTCTCATTTTTTAATTATTTGAATTAGCTAAGCGCAAAAATCATAATTTCATGTTAATAATCCAAACTAATATTAATAAAACTTTAAGGATGGTTTTCTTTTTTGAGGGTTACATATAAAACATTTACCTGTATTATCGCCATGATATATAACAAGCGGTCATTTTATCGATTCCATAAATAGGTTGCTTTTTTAACAGTTTCAGGAATTCTGGTAGTTAAAAGAATTTTTTGTACAATTTGCTAATGAAACATTGTATACTTCCTGGTTTCCTGATTATACTTAACGATCAAGGATATTTTGCAAGTGACTTTCCATTTAAATATATAAAACTCAAATGAGCTAGATGTGACAAATATTTCTCAGAAGCCGGTTTTTTCTGTCCAAATGTTTTGCGAAAATGTGATTGAGAACTCAAGTGAGACATTTTTGGAACTTCTGTATATTAGTTAATACCTTACATAAAGGTTGTTCATTATATATAAGGTGTTCATTTGCCAACCTAGTAATTTAATAAGATAGAATGATATTGAATACTTTGAAATAAACAAGTTCTTCTTTGAAGGAGTCGGTACTTCTTGTTTAGTTTATTAGCTAGTATTTTTTGACGGCTTTAGTAGTGATGACAGTATCTGTAATTGGATATTGTAAGTTTTACTTAAGGCTTTCCCAAATAATCATAAAAATTTAATGCTTCAGGATTTGAATTATTATGAAATAGTATTACATTTGCCAGCCCTTAAACAAGGGGTAATATTTTATACATATATTATAGTATGCCAACAATTTCACAATTAGTACGAAAAGGAAGAGTCACAATTACTAAGAAGAGTAAATCGGCTGCTTTGGATTCGTGTCCTCAACGAAGAGGGGTGTGTACACGTGTTTATACTACTACGCCTAAGAAACCTAACTCGGCCATGAGAAAAGTGGCTAGGGTAAGGTTGACCAATGGTAAGGAGGTAAACGCATACATTCCTGGAGAAGGACATAACCTCCAAGAGCACTCGATAGTATTAGTAAGAGGCGGAAGGGTAAAAGATTTGCCAGGAGTTAGGTATCATATCGTGAGAGGGGCTTTGGACACCGCTGGTGTCGCAGGCCGAACTCAACGTAGATCCAAGTACGGTGCAAAACGCCCGAAGAAGTAAACAAACTTTTTTAAGAAGCAGTAATGAGAAAAAAACAGGCAAAAAAGAGGCCGCTTTTACCAGATCCAAGATTCAATGATCAATTGGTTACAAGATTTGTAAACATGATGATGTGGGATGGAAAGAAATCGGTTGCCTTTAAAGTGTTCTACGATGCGATGGATATTGTAGAGGAGAAAAAAACAGATGAAGAGAAAACTTCATTGGAACTTTGGAAAGATGCATTGTCCAATGTCATGCCACATGTTGAAGTGAGAAGTAGAAGAGTGGGTGGTGCAACATTTCAAATACCAATGCAAATTCGCCCAGATCGTAAGATTTCAACAGCTATGAAATGGCTTATCAGCTTTGCTAGAAAACGTAACGAAAAGGGGATGTCGGCAAAGCTGGCAGCTGAGGTATTGGCAGCTTCGAAAGAAGAAGGGGCCGCGGTAAAGAAAAGAGTCGACACGCACAAGATGGCGGAGGCAAACAAAGCATTCTCTCACTTTAGATTCTAATCAGAAATGGCAAGAGATTTAAAATATACAAGAAATATAGGCATTGCCGCGCACATTGATGCCGGTAAAACTACAACTACCGAACGTATTCTATTTTACACGGGCGTTAGTCATAAAATAGGCGAGGTGCATGATGGTGCAGCGACCATGGACTGGATGGAGCAAGAGCAGGAGCGTGGTATTACCATTACTTCTGCCGCTACAACTTGTGAATGGAAGTTCCCAATGGAAAATGGTCAGCCCACGGCTGATGCCAAAGATTATCACTTTAATATTATAGATACACCTGGCCACGTAGATTTTACGGTTGAAGTAAACCGTTCTTTGCGCGTTTTAGACGGATTGGTATTCCTATTCAGCGCTGTCGATGGTGTTGAGCCTCAATCGGAAACGAACTGGAGGCTAGCTGACAACTATAAAGTTCCACGAATTGGTTTTGTTAACAAAATGGATCGTCAAGGGGCTAATTTCTTAATGGTTTGCAAGCAAGTCAAAACCATGTTGGGGTCTAATGCGGTTCCTATTGTTTTGCCAATTGGTGATGAAGCTGACTTCAAGGGTATTGTTGATTTGGCTAAGAACAGGGCTATTGTATGGCATGAAGAAGGTTTTGGTTCTACTTTTGATGTAGTTGATATTCCGGAAGAAATGAAAGCTGAAGTAAAGGAGTATAGAGCTGCCTTAATTGAAGCCGTTGCCGAGTATGATGAGGAGTTGATGGAGAAATTCTTCGAAGATGAGGATTCTATAACTGAAGATGAAGTGCACGCTGCTTTAAGAGCTGCGGTTATGGATAGGGCCATTATACCTATGATTTGTGGTTCTTCCTTTAAGAACAAAGGTGTTCAGTTTCTTTTGGATGCTGTATGTAGATATCTCCCTTCTCCTATAGACAAAGATGCGATTGTAGGTACGGATCCAAACACAGGTGAGGAAATCTCCAGAAAACCAGATGTTAAGGAGCCATTTGCCGCTTTAGCATTTAAAATTGCTACAGATCCTTTTGTAGGTCGTTTGGCATTCTTTAGAACATACTCGGGTCGCTTAGATGCTGGTTCGTATATCTTGAACAATCGTTCAGGTAAAAAAGAACGTATCTCGCGTATTTATCAAATGCATTCTAATAAACAAAATGCTATCGATTATATCGAGGCGGGTGATATTGGAGCTGCTGTTGGGTTTAAGGATATTAAGACGGGAGATACGATGTCTTCTGAGAAACACCCAATTATATTGGAAAGTATGAACTTTCCCGATCCTGTAATCGGTATTGCCGTTGAGCCTAAAACTAAGGTAGACGTTGATAAATTAGGTATGGCTTTGGCCAAGTTGGCCGAAGAGGATCCAACGTTCCAAGTAAAAACTGATGAAGCATCAGGTCAGACCATTATTTCGGGTATGGGCGAGCTTCACTTAGATATTATTGTCGATCGTTTAAGACGTGAATTCAAGGTTGAAGTGAATCAAGGTCAGCCACAGGTTGAATACAAAGAAGCTCTCACTAAAACGGCGTCTCACAGAGAAACATATAAGAAACAATCTGGTGGCCGTGGTAAGTTTGGTGATATCGTTTTTGAAATGGGTCCTGCGGACGATGATTTCGAAGGTGATGGGTTGCAGTTTGTTGATGAAATCAAAGGTGGTCGTATTCCTAAGGAATTCATTCCATCCGTTGAGAAAGGATTCACAGCAGCAATGTTGAACGGACCGTTAGCCGGATTCGAAATGGATACCATGAAAGTGGTGTTGAAAGATGGGTCTTTTCACCCTGTGGATTCAGATGCGCTTTCTTTTGAGCTGGCGGCAAAAATGGGTTACAAAGCTGCCGGTAAAGCCGCTGGTGCTGTCATTATGGAGCCAATCATGAAAATTGAGGTGATTACACCTGAAGAAAACATGGGTGATATCGTTGGTGATTTGAACAGAAGACGTGGAACAATTAGCGATATGAGCGATAGGGCAGGCGCTAAAGTTGTGAAAGGTACCGTGCCGCTTTCAGAAATGTTCGGATATGTGACTTCATTAAGAACGTTGTCTTCAGGTAGGGCAACATCAACAATGGAATTCGACCACTATGCTGAAACTCCATCGAATATATCAGAAGAAGTAATTAAGGCAGCAAAAGGCGTAACCGCTTAAATTTTAGAAGATGAGTCAGAAAATCAGAATAAAACTAAAATCTTACGATCACAATTTGGTTGACAAGTCAGCTGAGAAAATCGTTAAGACGGTAAAAACGACTGGTGCTGTTGTAACTGGACCGATTCCTTTACCAACACACAAAAAGATATTTACGGTTTTGCGTTCGCCGCACGTAAATAAGAAGTCAAGAGAGCAGTTTCAATTAAGTTCTTACAAAAGACTTTTGGACATCTATAGTTCTTCGTCAAAAACCATAGATGCCTTGATGAAATTGGAGCTTCCAAGTGGGGTTGAGGTAGAGATAAAAGTTTAAGTAGAGTCTCGGTTGCCGAACAAAGTTTAAGCTAGCCGAAGTAACATGTCCCGAGCTGCGAGCGAGGGAAAAACGGATAAAATTCATACACAGGGTTGAATTTTTTCGCCCTGTTTTTTTATAAGGTATTTAAGAACAAGTTTAATATAAACGGATGAAGGTTCTCATAATGAGAGTCAAAGTCCACAATCTAAAATCAAATGTCTGGGTTAATAGGAAAAAAAGTAGGCATGACCAGTATTTTTGACGAGAATGGAAAGAACATTCCATGTACCGTTATAGAAGCTGGCCCATGTGTAGTTACCCAAGTCAGAACCAAAGAGGTCGACGGGTACAGTGCCCTTCAGCTTGGTTTCGATGACAAGGCAGAGAAACGTGCTAACAAGGCCGAATCGGGTCACTTTAAGAAGGCAGGTGTATCTCCCATGAAAAAAGTCGTTGAATTCCAAGGTTTTGAAGGAGAATTTAAATTAGGAGATACCTTAGGTGTCGATTTATTTATTGAAGGAGAATTTGTAGATGTAGTAGGTACATCTAAAGGTAAAGGCTTTCAGGGAGTTGTTAAAAGACATGGTTTTCGCGGTGTTGGTCAAGCAACCCACGGTCAACACAATCGATTAAGGGCGCCAGGTTCTATTGGTGCTGCTTCATATCCTGCAAGAGTGTTTAAAGGAATGAAGATGGCAGGTAGAATGGGTGGTGAACGAGTAACTGTTCAAAACCTTAGAGTTTTAAAAGTGGTGCCAGAAAAGAACCTTTTAGTAGTAAAAGGTGCCGTACCGGGACACAAAAATGCTTATGTAACTATTCAAAGGTGGCAGTAATGAAGATAGCAGTTTTAGATATCAAAGGAAAAGAAACAGGTAGAAAGGCGGATCTTTCTGATGCTGTTTTTGGAATAGAACCTAACAATCACGCAGTTTACTTGGATGTAAAGCAATACTTGGCTCACCAGCGTCAAGGAACTCATAAATCCAAGGAAAGAGGAGAGATTGCAGGAAGTACTCGAAAGATTAAAAAACAAAAAGGAACTGGTACCGCTCGTGCAGGTAGTATCAAATCGCCAATCTTTAGAGGTGGTGGTAGAATTTTTGGCCCAAGACCAAAAGATTACACGCAAAAGCTGAATAAAAATGTGAAACGTTTAGCTCGTAAATCAGCTTTGAGTATCAAGTCGAAAGAAAAGGCGATTTTAGTAGTTGAGGACTTCAATTTTGACGCTCCTAAAACAAAGGATTTTGTCAATGTTTTAAAGTCTTTGGGACTTGAAAACAAAAAGTCTTTGTTTGTGTTGGGCGATTCAAATAATGGTGTATATTTGTCTTCGCGTAATTTGAAGCGCTCTGAAGTTATAACTAACTCAGAATTAAGTACTTACAAAATATTAAACGCGAACAATATTGTGCTGTTGGAAGGTGCCCTCGAAGGGATTGAATCGAACTTAAATAAATAAGAAAACCATGAGTGTGTTGATAAAGCCAATTATAACGGAAAAAATGACTGCTGACAGCGAGTTGCACAACCGTTATGGTTTCGTTGTTGACCCAAAGGCCAACAAGATTCAAATTAAAGAGGCCGTTGAGGCAGCTTATGGGGTTTCGGTTAAAAAAGTGCGAACCATGAATTATGGTCCAACAAGAAAATCCCGCTATACCAAAACTGGTATACAGCATGGTAAGACAAACGCTATCAAAAAAGCGATAGTTGATGTGGCCGAAGGAGATATTATTGATTTTTACAGTAATCTATAAAGACAAGAAATGTCAGTTAGAAAATTAAAACCAATCACTCCTGGACAGCGTTTTAGAGTTGTAAATGGGTTTGACGCCATTACGACTGATAAGCCGGAGAAGAGTTTGCTCGCTCCGTTAAAAAAGTCCGGAGGTAGAAACAGTCATGGAAAAATGACCATGCGCCATAGAGGTGGAGGTCATAAAAGACGGTATCGAGTTATCGATTTCAAAAGAGATAAGCAGGACGTTGCGGCTACTGTAAAATCTATTCAGTATGATCCTAATAGAACAGCATTCATCGCTTTATTGGAATATGCTGACGGTGAGAAGAGATATGTGATTGCTCAAAATGGACTTCAAGTGGATCAGAAAGTTTCTTCTGGTAAAACTGCCACTCCTGAAATAGGAAATGCACTTCCATTAAGTGAAATACCATTGGGTACCATTATCTCCTGTATTGAATTACGTCCGGGACAAGGAGCGGTAATGGCAAGAAGTGCCGGTACTTTTGCTCAATTAATGGCGAAAGAAGGCAAATTCGTTACCGTTAAAATGCCTTCGGGAGAAACAAGGTTGATATTATCAGGTTGTATGGCAACTATTGGCGCCGTATCCAATTCAGATCATCAATTATTGGTTTCCGGTAAAGCAGGTAGAAGTAGGTGGTTAGGCAGAAGGCCGAGAACTAGACCGGTAGCTATGAACCCAGTCGATCACCCAATGGGTGGCGGTGAAGGTAGGGCTTCAGGTGGTCATCCAAGATCAAGAAATGGTATTCCTGCTAAAGGGTATCGTACGCGTCAGAAGACAAAGAGCACCAACAAGTATATATTAGAACGTAGAAAGAAATAAAAGAAAAGAAAAATGGCACGTTCACTAAAAAAAGGACCTTACGTTCACTATAGCTTGGAGAAGAAAATCCAACAAAACGCTGCTTCTGGAAAGAAGTCGGTCATAAAGACATGGTCAAGAGCTTCTATGATAACACCAGATTTTGTTGGTCTTACGATAGCAGTTCATAATGGAAGACAATTTGTTCCCGTATTCGTAACAGAGAATATGGTTGGGCATAAACTAGGCGAATTTTCTCCTACACGATCCTTTAGGGGGCATGCGGGAGCAAAGAATAAAGGTAAAAAGTAAGCTATGGGAGTTCGAAAAAAACAGATGGCCGAAAGAATAAAGGCCGAGAAGAAGAAAGTAGCGTTCGCTAAGTTGAACAATTGCCCTACTTCACCGAGAAAAATGCGAATTGTCGCTGATTTGGTGCGTGGCGTACAAGTAGAAAAAGCATTGGCAATATTAAGATTCAACCAAAAAGAGGCCTCAAGAAGGTTGGAGAAGTTGTTACTTTCGGCTTTGGCAAACTGGCAAGCGAAAAATGAGGACTTGAATGTAGAGGATGCCGATCTTTTTGTTAAGGAAATTCGTGTTGATAGCGGAAGCATGTTAAAAAGATTGCGACCAGCTCCACAGGGAAGAGCGCATAGAATTAGAAAGCGATCAAACCATGTTACTTTGGTTTTGGGGTCTAACAATAATATAGAAAGCTAGAATGGGACAGAAAACAAATCCGATAGGAAATCGTCTTGGAATCATCAGAGGATGGGAATCTAACTGGTATGGTGGAAACGATTATGGCGATAAGCTAGCTGAAGACAGTAAAATACGTAAGTATATCCACGCCCGTTTGGCTAAGGCAAGTGTGTCGCGGGTAATTATTGAACGTACTTTGAAGCTGATTACGGTAACGGTTACAACCGCAAGACCCGGTATAATTATTGGAAAAGGTGGGCAAGAAGTAGATAAGCTAAAAGAAGAACTGAAGAAAATTACCGGTAAGGAAGTTCAGATAAATATTTACGAAATAAAAAGACCCGAGGTTGATGCCAATTTGGTAGCTGCCAGTGTTGCTAGACAAATTGAAAGTAGAATTTCTTTTAGAAGAGCGATTAAAATGGCCATTGCTGCTGCTATGAGAATGAATGCCGAGGGGATTAAAATTCAAATTTCAGGTCGATTGAACGGTGCTGAAATGGCCCGTTCGGAATCTTATAAAGATGGTCGTATTCCACTTTCTACTTTTCGAGCAGATATCGACTATGCTTTGCATGAGGCACAAACAACCTATGGAAAGTTGGGAATCAAAGTTTGGATCATGAAAGGCGAAGTATATGGTAAGAGAGAACTTTCACCACTAGTGGGTATGACCAAAGGTGGTGGTGACAAGGGCGGTAAAGGAGATCGCGGAGGAAAACAACGTCGTAGAAAGTAATTTTTTAAAGCAGTAGAGAATGTTACAACCGAAAAGACAAAAGTTTCGCAAGATGCAAAAAGGCCGGATGAAAGGTATCTCCGGAAGAGGGCACCAACTTTCAAATGGCATGTTTGGTCTTAAATCTTTGGAAACTAGTTTTGTCACAGCGCGTCAGATAGAAGCAGCCCGTATTGCGGCGACAAGATATATGAAGAGGGAAGGTCAATTGTGGATCAAGATTTTTCCAGACAAGCCTATCACCAAGAAGCCTTTAGAGGTGCGTATGGGTAAAGGTAAGGGTGCTCCGGAGTATTTCGTAGCATGTGTACTACCTGGTCGAATCATGTTCGAGGTTGCAGGTGTACCAATGGAGATTGCTAAAGAAGCATTGCGCTTAGCGGCACAAAAACTTCCGGTAAAGACTAAATTTATTGTTGCTAGAGACTATACCGCTCAAGATTAATTAAGGCTATCATGAAAAAAAAGGAAATCAAAGAATTGTCGGTTGAAGAACTTCAAGCCAAGTTGGGTGAGTTCAAAAAGCAACATGCAGATTTAAAAATAGCTCATTTTGTTACTCCATTAGAGAATCCCCTTCAAATCAGAAAGGTGAGAAGAACGGTAGCAAGATTGGCAACTGAATTAACTAATAGGGAAAACCAATAATTGGTTCTGCTTTATGGAAGACAAAAGAAATTTAAGAAAAGAGAGAATCGGTGTTGTTACAAGTAACAAAATGGAGAAATCCATAGTTGTTGCTGAGGTAAAACGAGTGAAGCACCCTATGTACGGTAAATTCGTTTTGAAGACGAAGAAGTATGTAGCGCACGATGAAAAGAACGATTGTAAAGAAGGTGACACCGTAAAGATTATGGAGACCCGGCCTTTGAGTAAAACCAAATGTTGGAGGTTAGTAGAAATCTTAGAAAGAGCTAAATAATTATGTTACAGCAAGAATCAAGATTAAAGGTAGCGGACAACACAGGAGCGAAAGAGGTTTTGACCATTCGCGTACTGGGAGGTACTAAAAGGAGATATGCTTCTATTGGTGATAAGATTGTTGTTACTGTAAAGGAGGCAACTCCCAATGGAGGAATCAAAAAGGGTGCGGTATCAACAGCAGTTGTGGTTCGGACCAAAAAAGAGGTTAGGAGACCTGATGGTTCCTATATTCGTTTTGATGACAATGCTTGTGTCTTGTTGAACCCAACAGGGGAGATGCGTGGAACAAGGGTTTTTGGTCCGGTAGCAAGAGAGCTTCGCGATAAGCAGTTTATGAAAATAGTTTCATTGGCTCCTGAGGTGCTTTAATATTTAAGTAGGATGAAAAAGTTAAAAATAAGAACAGGAGATACGGTACGAGTTATCGCTGGTGACCATAAGGGAGCTGAGGGTAAAGTTCAGCGTGTTGATATCGCCAAGAATCGTGCGATTGTGGAAGGAATCAATATGGTTTCAAAACACGAAAAACCAAGTGCTAAGAATCCTCAAGGAGGAATAGTTAAGAAAGAGGCGCCTATTCATCTATCAAACCTTTCGTTGATCGATTCCAAATCAGGTGATGCCACCAGAGTAGGATTCGAAGTAAGAGATGGTAAAAAGGTAAGGTTTGCTAAGAAATCAAATGAAGTAATTTAGTTATGGCTTACGTTTCAAGATTAAAAAAAGAATATCAAGAACGCATAGTAGATGCCCTAAAGGAAGAATTTGGGTATCGAAATGTGATGCAGGTTCCCAAACTCGAGAAAATCGTGGTTAGTAGAGGAGTTGGTGCTGCTGTTGCAGATAAGAAACTTATTGAACATGCTGTTGATGAAATGACGATGATAACCGGTCAGAAAGCGGTAGCTACAATATCTAAAAAAGATGTTGCGGCATTTAAACTTCGTAAGGGTATGCCAATTGGCGCAAAAGTTACCCTGAGAGGAGAGAACATGTACGAATTTTTAGATAGACTTGTTACAAGTGCGTTGCCACGTGTTCGTGATTTTCAAGGAATCAAAGCAACAGGCTTCGATGGTCGTGGAAACTATAGCCTTGGTATCACCGAGCAAATAATCTTTCCTGAAATCAATATTGACAAGATCAATAGAATAAATGGAATGGATATTACTTTTGTGACCACCGCAGAAACGGACAAGGAAGCAAAATCATTATTAACAGAACTAGGATTACCTTTTAAAAAGAAATAATATGGCTAAAGAATCAATGAAGGCCCGTGAAAGAAAAAGGGCAAGAACTGTAGCTAAATATGCCGAAAAAAGAAAAGCCTTGAAGGAGGCTGGTGACTATGAAGGCTTACAGAAATTGCCAAAAAACGCTTCACCTGTCCGTATGCACAACCGTTGCAAAATAACAGGAAGACCTAAGGGTTACATGAGAGTTTTTGGAATTTCAAGGGTAACATTTAGAGAAATGGCCAATCAAGGATTAATACCGGGCGTAAAAAAAGCCAGTTGGTAATATTTATAAACTGGTTTCAGGTTTAGCAAAACCGCTAAAAACCGTTACCAAAATAATAAGAAATGGTTACAGATACTATTGCAGATTACTTGACACGAATTAGAAATGCTAGCCGTGCTGGTCACAGGGTCGTTGAGATTCCTGCTTCCAAAGTAAAGAAAGAGATTACTAAGATTTTATTCGATCAAGGATATATCTTAAGCTATAAGTTTGAAGAGGATAAGGTCCAGGGTAGCATTAAGATTGCCTTGAAGTATGATAAAATGACCAAAGATCCCGTAATCAAGAAATTACAACGTGTAAGTAAGCCTGGCCTTAGAAAATATACCGGTTCTGATAACCTTCCTAGGGTATTAAATGGTTTAGGAGTTGCAATTGTGTCTACATCTCACGGTGTAATGACCAGTAAGCAAGCAAAAAATGAAAATGTTGGTGGCGAAGTATTGTGCTACGTATATTAACAGCATAAAGAAGTAAAGAAATGTCAAGAATAGGTAATAATCCGATAGCGATTCCTGAAGGAGTAACCATAGATATTAATGATAATGTGGTTACCGTAAAAGGAAAATTGGGTGAGTTGACGCAAGAATATTCCGGAGTTTCCATAAAATTGGAAGACGGACAGGCTTGGGTGACCCGACCATCAGATTCGAAGGAACACAAATCAAAGCATGGTTTGTACAGATCTTTGATGCTGAATATGATAGAAGGAGTTTCCAAAGGTTGGACAAAGGAATTAGAATTGGTAGGTGTAGGATACAGAGCAAGCAACCAAGGGCAAAAGTTGGATTTGGCGCTCGGTTTTTCTCATAACATCGTGATCGATTTGGCTCCCGAGGTTAAAGTAGAAACCACATCTGAAAAAGGAAAGAATCCTATTATCAAATTAACCTCTTTTGATAAGCAGTTGGTTGGGCAAATTGCTGCTAAAATTAGAGGTTTTCGTAAGCCTGAGCCCTACAAAGGAAAAGGAATCAGGTTCGTTGGAGAGCAATTGAGAAGAAAGGCCGGTAAATCAGCTTAATATATTAGTAAGATGAAACTATCAAAGACAGAGAGAAAATATAGAATCCGAAGAAGGATACGCAAAGTATCTAACGGAACTGCTGAACGACCAAGATTGTCGGTTTTCAGAAGTAACAAGGAGATTTACGCCCAAGTAATCGATGACAATTCGGGTACCACTTTAGTGGCCGTTTCCTCAAGGGACAAAGATTTTGAAAAGGTAAAGGGAAATAAAACTGAAATCTCAACTTTGGTTGGAAAGGCAATAGCGGAGAAATCCCAGAAAGCCGGTATCGATAAGGTTGCTTTTGACCGCGGTGGCAATCTCTACCACGGAAGAGTAAAAGCTTTGGCTGAAGGGGCAAGAGAAGCAGGATTAACATTCTAATTAAAGAACATGTACCAAAAATATAAAAACGTAGAAACTGTAAAACCAGGCGGTTTAGATCTTAAGGATAGATTGGTTGGTGTTCAAAGGGTAACCAAAGTGACTAAAGGTGGTCGCGCTTTCGGTTTCTCTGCAATTGTAGTTGTAGGAGACGAGAACGGTGTTGTCGGTCATGGTCTTGGTAAATCAAAAGAAGTTGCTACGGCAATCGCCAAAGCAATTGAGGATGCCAAGAAGAATTTGGTTCGAATTCCTTTGAATAAGGCTACGCTACCACACGAACAAAAAGGAAAGTTCGGAGGGGCACGGGTATATATTCAACCTGCATCCCACGGTACAGGGGTAATTGCCGGTGGAGCTGTGCGTGCTGTATTGGAAGCTGTTGGGGTTCACGATGTTTTATCAAAATCTCAAGGATCTTCTAACCCTCATAACGTGGTAAAGGCGACTTTTGATGCACTTTTACAACTAAGAGGCGCAAGTACCGTTGCAAAACAAAGAGGAGTTTCTCTAGAAAAGGTTTTCAAAGGATAACAATAGGATAGTATGGCAAAGATCAAAGTAAAAATGGTGAAGAGTGGTATTAAAAAACCGCAAAACCAGAAAAGAACCTTAGAAGCACTTGGATTGAAACGAATCGGTCAAGTTGTTGAGCATGAGGACACACCTAATATTTTAGGTATGATAAATAAAGTTAAACATTTGGTTTCAACCGAAGCATAACAATAGAGGCAATGAATCTAAGTAATTTAAAACCAGCAGAAGGTGCCGTCAATAGAGACGGTAAAAGACTCGGTCGTGGACAAGGTTCAGGAAAAGGAGGTACTGCTGCAAGAGGTCATAAAGGTGCGAAATCAAGATCAGGTTATTCTAAGAAGATTGGTTTTGAAGGTGGTCAAATGCCCTTGCAAAGACGTGTCCCTAAATTCGGTTTTACGAATATCAACCGTAAAGAATATCAAGGCATAAACTTGTCAAAATTACAAGAATTAGTGGATAAGAAATTGGTTAAGGATACCATTACTTTTGAAACACTTATTGAAAACCGTTTGGTGCGTAAGCATGAGTTGGTGAAGATATTGGGTGGAGGAGAATTAAAAGCTAAGCTGAAAGTTACAGCCCATAAATTTACTGCAACCGCAAAAGCGGCCATTGAAGCTGCTGGTGGTGAGGCAACGAATTTATAAGGATTAATATACTATGAAGAAATTTTTCGAGACATTATCCAATATTTGGAAAATAGAAGAGCTAAGAAATCGTATCATGATTACCTTGGGTCTTCTTTTGGTATACCGATTTGGTTGTCAAATTGTTCTTCCAGGTATTGATACATCACAATTAGGAGCACTGACCGAAGGTACCGAGCAAGGTATATTCAGTTTATTAAATGCTTTTACTGGTGGTGCTTTTGCCAATGCCTCGATATTTGCATTAGGTATCATGCCATACATTTCTGCATCGATTGTGGTGCAGTTAATGAGTATCGCCATCCCTTATTTACAGAAGTTGGATAAAGAGGGTGAAAGTGGTAGAAAAACCAAAAACCAAATCACTCGGTGGTTGACCATTGGGATTTGTATCGTACAGGCTCCGGCTTATTTGTATGGACTGGAAGCTTTCGGGGTGCGGGATACTGCTTTCTTATTAGGAAAAGGACTTGACTTCATGGTGCCAGCAGTAATTATCTTGGTTACAGGTTGTGTATTCGCCATGTGGTTAGGAGAGAAGATAACCGATAAGGGTATCGGTAATGGTATTTCGCTTTTGATTATGATTGGTATTATTGCCACGATGCCACAATCATTTGCTCAGGAAGCCGTATCAAGATGGACTGGTGTGGGCGGACCGATGTTGGTTCTAGTAGAAATTATCATTTGGTTTTTGATAATTTTGGCTTGCGTATTGTTGGTAATGGCAACACGCCAGATACCTGTACAATATGCACGAAGAACAGCTTCGGGTGGGTATGAAAAAAACGTAATGGGATCTAGACAGTACATTCCATTGAAATTGAACGCTTCAGGTGTTATGCCTATTATCTTTGCGCAGGCTATTATGTTTGTGCCAGGTCTAATTGGTAGTGCTTTTGATGACACGGCTGTTGGGCAATGGATTCAAGTCGCTTTCGCCGATATTTTCGGTTGGGCTTATAACATCTTGTTCGCTTTGCTGATTATCATCTTTACATTTTTTTACACGGCTATTACGGTACCCACAAATAAAATGGCTGATGATTTAAAACGTAGTGGCGGGTTTATTCCTGGTATACGCCCCGGAAAAGAAACCGGTGATTTTCTAGATAAGATTATGTCATTAATTACTTTGCCTGGTTCGATATTTTTAGCACTTTTGGCGGTCTTTCCTGCCTTCGTGGTAAAGTTGATGGGTGTTCAGTCTGGTTGGGCTTTGTTCTATGGAGGTACATCACTGCTGATTATGGTAGGGGTAGCTATAGACACCGTTCAACAGGTTAATTCTTACTTGTTGAATAGGCATTATGATGGATTGATGAAAACAGGTAAAAATAGAAAAGTAGCATAATATGGCTAAACAAGCAGCAATAGAGCAAGACGGATCAATTATCGAAGCATTATCAAATGCAATGTTTCGGGTAGAGTTAGAAAACGGTCATGTGGTGACAGCACATATTTCTGGTAAGATGCGCATGCACTATATAAAATTGCTTCCAGGCGATAAGGTGAAATTGGAGATGAGTCCTTATGACTTGACCAAAGCGAGAATTACTTATAGATATTAAGATAGCAATAAGATGAAAGTTAGAGCATCAGTAAAAAAGAGAAGTGCGGAGTGCAAGATTGTGCGCAGAAAAGGCAGATTGTACGTAATCAACAAAAAGAATCCTAGATTCAAACAAAGACAAGGATAATTATGGCAAGAATCGCAGGTATAGATATACCAAAACAAAAGAGGGGTGTAATCGCACTTACCTATATTTTCGGAATTGGCGCAAGTAGGGCGAAAGAAATTTTAGCTACCGCCAAAGTAAGTGAGGATACAAAAGTTTCTGACTGGAATGATGATGAAATCGGTCGCATTCGAGAGGCAGCAGCTACTTATACCATTGAAGGTGAACTGCGTTCAGAGACCCAATTGAACATCAAGCGTTTGATGGACATTGGATGTTATAGAGGTATTCGCCATAGATCTGGTCTTCCTTTAAGAGGGCAGCGTACAAAGAACAACTCTAGAACCAGAAAAGGAAAAAGAAAAACGGTTGCTAACAAGAAAAAAGCAACTAAATAATAAGTAGGGTATTATGGCAAAGGCAAGTACTAAAACAGCTAAAAAACGTAAAGTTATTATTGAGTCGGTGGGTGAAGCTCACGTTACCGCGTCTTTCAATAACATTATTATATCGTTGACCAACAAGAAGGGGGATGTTATCTCATGGTCTTCAGCTGGAAAAATGGGTTTTCGAGGTTCCAAAAAGAATACTCCCTATGCTGCTCAGGTAGCTGCAGAAGATTGTTGTAAAGTGGCGCATGATGCAGGTTTGAGAAAGGTCAAGGTTTACGTAAAAGGACCTGGTAACGGAAGGGAATCTGCGATTCGTGCAATACATAATTCAGGTATCGAAGTTACGGAAATCATTGATGTTACTCCAATGCCTCACAACGGTTGTAGACCTCCAAAAAGAAGACGAGTTTAATTTCACTTTAATATATTTCACAGAAGCGTACTAACGGTTATCGAAGGAGAAAGCCTTAATTCATAACCACGCCTCAAATACAAAGAAAATGGCAAGATACACAGGACCTAAAAGTAAAATCGCCCGTAAGTTCGGAGAGGCGATTTTCGGAGACGACAAGTCTTTTGAAAAGAAAAATTATCCTCCAGGACAACACGGTAACGCAAGACGCCGTGGAAAAAAATCTGAATATTCTGTTCAGTTAATGGAAAAGCAAAAAGCTAAGTATACCTACGGTATTTTAGAAAAGCAGTTCCGTAATTTATTCCAAACAGCGAAAAGAAAAGAAGGTGTAGCTGGTGAAATCCTTTTGCAACTTTGTGAGTCACGTTTAGATAACGTGGTTTACAGAATGGGTATTTCTCGTACCAGAAGTGGTGCAAGACAATTGGTATCCCACAGACACATTACCGTAAACGGTGAGTTGGTGAACATTCCTTCGTATTCATTAAAAGCTGGAGACGTAGTTGGCGTTCGCGAAAAGTCGAAATCTTTGCAGGCCATTCAAGACGCTCTATCTGCAAACAGTAGTGTTTATGAATGGATTACATGGAATTCTGATAAATTGGAAGGTACTTATGTTGCCATCCCTGAAAGAACTCAGATTCCTGAGAATATTAAAGAACAATTAATAGTCGAGTTATACTCTAAATAAACAACACCAATCCAATTATGGCATTATTTAATTTTCAGAAACCCGATAAAGTAATAATGATCGATTCCTCAGATTTCGAAGGGAAGTTTGAATTCCGCCCTTTGGAACCTGGTTATGGATTAACTGTTGGGAACGCATTGCGTCGAGTATTGCTTTCTTCTTTGGAAGGACATGCAATCACCTCGATACGAATTGATAAAGTAGAACACGAATTCTCTGTAATTCCCGGTGTTGTTGAAGATGTTACCGAAATTATATTGAACCTGAAGCAGGTTCGATTTAAGAAACAAATCGAGGATTCTGAGGCAGAAACCGTATCTATCTCACTAAGTGGTAAAGATCAGTTGACTGCAGGTGATTTTCAGAAATTCATTTCGGGATATCAAGTATTGAATCCTGATTTGGTTATTTGTAATATGGAATCGAAAGTCAGCATCAATATGGAGTTGGTAATCGATAAGGGTAGAGGTTATGTTCCTGCGGAAGAGAACAAAAAGTCAGGTGTACCAATGGGTACAATTGCTATCGATTCTATTTTTACACCTATCAAGAATGTAAAATATAGCATTGAGAACTTCCGTGTTGAACAAAAGACCGATTACGAAAAATTGGTTTTCGAAATCGTGACCGATGGTTCAATTCATCCAAAGGATGCATTGACCGAAGGTGCAAAAGTTTTGATTCACCACTTCATGTTATTCTCTGATGAGCGAATCACCCTAGAGGCTGATGAAATTGCTCAAACGGAAACTTATGATGAAGAGTCACTTCACATGCGTCAGTTGTTGAAGACAAAATTGGTCGACATGGATCTTTCCGTTCGTGCCTTGAATTGTTTGAAAGCTGCTGAAGTAGATACTTTAGGTGATTTAGTGTCTTTCAATAAGAACGATTTGATGAAGTTCAGAAACTTTGGTAAAAAGTCGTTGACCGAATTGGAAGAATTGGTCATCAACAAAGGGTTGAGCTTTGGTATGGACCTTTCAAAATATAAATTAGACAAAGATTAATTAATCATATTTTGCTCTCCGCCAACAGCGGATTTGGTAGCAAGATGATAAAATAGAAAAATGAGACACGGTAAAAAAGGTAATCACTTAGGAAGGAAAACAGCACATAGAAAGGCGATGTTGGCCAATATGGCTTGTTCCCTAATTGAGCACAAAAGAATAAATACAACCGTTGCAAAGGCAAAGGCGTTAAAGCAGTTCGTTGAACCCTTGATTACAAAGGCAAAAGCTGAAAATAATATTACTGCTGAAAAAGGAACGCACAATCGCAGAATCGCATTCAAAAACTTGCGTGACAAAGAAGCGATAACTGAATTATTCAGTGTTGTTTCTGAGAAGGTAGGTGATCGTCCCGGAGGATATACGAGAATTATCAAATTGGGTAACCGACTTGGAGATAATGCCGATATGGCGATGATAGAGTTGGTTGATTTTAACGAACTTTATAATGCCGATAAGCCTAAGAAGAAAACTACAAGAAGAAGTAGAAGAGGGTCGGGTTCAAAAGCCAGTGTGCCTCCTGTAGCTGTGGCAGAATCAAAAACGGAGTCGAAAGACGTAGAAGTAAAAGCAGATGATTCAGAAGAATAGAATTGTTAGTATATTTTAATAATACGGAAAGGATAAACTTTATTGTTTATCCTTTTTTTTTGTTTTTTTGTCAAACCTAAAAAAGTAACAAATGAAGTATCAGTTCAGAAAGAGTGCATTTGTATTATTGGCCGATGGTACAATCTTCCACGGTAAAGCGGTAGGTGATAAAGAAGGCACTGCCTTTGGTGAGGTCTGTTTCAATACAGGTATGACCGGGTATCAGGAGATTTTTACAGACCCTTCTTATTTTGGACAGTTGATGGTGACCACCAACGCCCATATAGGTAACTATGGGACAAACGTTGATGAAGTCGAATCCGATTCGGTCAAAATAGCAGGATTAATTTGCAAGAATTTTAGTTATGAATATTCAAGAGATGCTGCCGACGCCAGCCTTCAAGAATTTTTGGATAAAAACAATCTCTTCGCGATTTCAGATGTCGATACTAGGGCTCTGGTAAGCTACATTCGTGATAATGGAGCTATGAATGCCGTTATCTCAAATGATGTTGATAATTTGAACAAATTGAAAAAACAACTCGCGGATTTTCCTAGCATGAAAGGGCTAGAACTTTCTTCTAAAGTTTCTACGAAACAACCCTACTTCTATGGAGATGAAAACGCTACCTACAAAATCGCAGCTCTTGATATTGGTATCAAGAAGAATATATTAAGAAACCTTGCCAAACGGGATGCTTACATTAAGGTATTTCCGTATGATACTACGTTTGAAGAGATGAAAGCATGGAGTCCTGATGCATACTTTATTTCTAACGGACCCGGTGATCCCGAACCGTTGAAACAGGCAATTCAAACTGCAAAAGATATAATTGCAAGTGATGCACCACTTTTCGGTATTTGCCTTGGCCATCAAGTTATCGCTTTGGCCAATGGTGTATCAACATATAAAATGCACAATGGGCATCGTGGTATTAATCACCCAATAAAAAACCTTCTTACCGGCAAAGGTGAAATCACATCACAAAACCATGGTTTCGCGATTAATCGGGAAGAAACCGAGGCAAATCAAGATTTGGAGATTACGCATGTGCATTTGAATGATCAGACCGTTGCGGGAATCCGTATGAAGAACAAAAATGTATTTTCCGTACAGTATCACCCTGAGGCGAGTCCTGGACCACATGATGCTGAATATCTTTTCGATCAATTTTTTGAAATGATAAAACAAGTTTCAGCGCAAACGGTATAGCTTAGTTATTGTTATATCATAAGTAATATGTACTGCAAAACAGCACCTTTAAAGGTGCTGTTTTGTATATTTACACTCTTAAAAAACAACACTAAATAAAATAGAAAATGAGTATCATCCTAGGCGTACATGCAAGACAAATTTTAGATTCAAGAGGAAATCCGACGGTAGAAGTTGATATAATCACTGAAAATGGTGTTATGGGAAGAGCAGCCGTTCCTTCAGGAGCTTCAACTGGAGAACACGAAGCTGTTGAATTGCGCGATGGCGGAGATGCTTTTATGGGAAAAGGTGTAACCAAGGCTGTTGATAATGTAAACACGGTTATCGCTGAAGAAATCTTGGGCATGTCCGTTTTTGATCAAAATTTAGTTGATCAAACCATGATTGACCTGGATGGTACACCTAATAAATCAAAATTAGGAGCGAACGCTATTTTAGGAGTTTCGTTGGCCGTTGCAAAAGCTGCTGCAGACGAATTGGGGCAGTCGTTGTTCAGATATGTAGGGGGCGTAAGTGCGAATACCTTGCCAGTACCGATGATGAATATTATAAACGGAGGTTCACATTCCGATGCACCAATTGCTTTCCAAGAGTTTATGGTAATGCCGGTAAAGGCCAAAAGCTTTTCGCATTCTATGCAAATGGGAACCGAGATTTTCCATAATCTAAAGAAAGTTTTGCATGATAGAGGTTTGAGTACTGCAGTAGGTGATGAAGGTGGTTTTGCTCCGAACCTGGCTGGTGGTACTGAAGATGCATTAGATACAATCGCCAAAGCCGTAGACAAAGCAGGTTACAAATTGGGTGATGATGTAATGATTGCTTTGGATTGTGCAGCCGCGGAGTTTTATGTGGATGGCAAATACGATTACACAAAATTCGAAGGTGATAAAGGGGTGGTCAGAACTTCTGAAGAGCAAGCGCAATATTTGGCAGATCTTTCGGCAAAATACCCTATCATCTCCATTGAGGACGGAATGGATGAAAACGATTGGGACGGCTGGAAATCCCTAACCGAAAAGATTGGCGATAAAGTTCAGCTGGTAGGTGATGATTTGTTCGTGACAAATGTAGAAAGACTTGCTAAGGGAATTGAAAATGGTATCGCCAATTCCATCCTTATAAAGGTAAACCAAATCGGTACACTTACCGAAACCATTGCGGCCGTGAATTTGGCCAAAAATGCGGGGTATACTTCGGTAATGTCGCACCGTTCCGGTGAAACAGAAGACAACACAATCGCTGATTTGGCCGTGGCCTTGAACACAGGTCAGATTAAGACTGGTTCTGCTTCGCGCTCTGATCGTATGGCAAAGTATAATCAGCTGCTACGTATCGAGGAAGAATTGGGCAGTATGGCTTACTATCCCCAAAAAAAGGCATTCAAGATTAAATAACAATAGTTTTTTAATGGATAAAAGCCTTTCTTTCATGGGAAAGGCTTTTTTTTTGCACCGATGCCAAAGTTTGATTACCTTTTTAATCTTACAAAAATCTAAACTAAATTAACCCCGATTAAATGAACAATTTTCTTTTTGTAGCGGCTGAGAACGACGCTATCGCCAATTGTAAAGCTGGTGGAATGGGAGATGTAGTACGCGACGTTCCCCGACAGATTTCTGAACGTGGAGATAAAGTTCATGTTGTTGTACCATCCTATTCTAGATTGCATCAAAAAGGCACGTTCAGGACCAAATTGAATTTTCAACTACGAGGCATAACTTATACTGCTGAACTCTTTGAAGTCATACCAAAAAAAGAGTTCAAGAATATTCATCACTATGTTATACACCATCCTGAAATCGAGGCTGGTGGTATAGCCCATATTTACCATGATGATCCCACAGAGCCATTTTTTACCGACTTTGTAAAGTATGCGATTTTTTGCACGGCGGTTGCCGAAGCAATAAAACGTAAGGCATTTGGAAATCTTGATGTAGTACATATGCATGATTGGCATTCTAGCTTGTTACTTTTTCTCAAAACCTATGATGCTGGTTACGTAGGGTTGAAAAAGTTGCGCTATGTATATAGTATTCATAATCTGGCTATTCAAGGTATACGTCCGTTTTATGATAACTACGCTTCAATGCATAACTGGTTTCCAGAGGTAGAATTGAACCATAAAAATTTAATGGACTATAGGTACCAAGATTGTATCAATTTGATGGCCGTCGGAATCCGTTTGGCCGATTCGGTACACACGGTTTCTCCTTCATATAAGGAGGATGTATTACTGCCGAGTAGACCGCCAGAATTTATTGGTGGAGAAAGTCTAGAAAAAGATTTGCAAAAAGCAGACAACGAAGGTAGGCTGTTTGGTATTCTTAATGGCTCGAACTACAAAAATATTAGAGCTGCCGAAAAAGGATTCATCTACCGAAACACGGTCAAGGCACTTTTTAAATGGTTACAGGAAGAATCAAAAAAATACAAAGCCGATTTCTTGGCTCATACTGGGGAAAAAGTAATGGATTTTGTTAGTGATAGACCCGAGTTCATCGTATCGAGTGTCGCCCGGTTGACCGAACAGAAGTTTTATTTTTTCAAACGATCGCCGGAGGCGTTTGTAAAAATCCTCAAAAAACTAGAAAAAGTAAATGGAATTTTCATGCTTTTAGGTACAGGTGCGCCGGAATACGAAGAAGTATTTCGTGAGTTGAGTTATAAACACAAAAATTTTGTCTTCACCAACGGTCAATCTGAAGACCTAATCGATTCCATATACCTGGAATCCAATCTATATTTTATGCCCAGCTTGTTCGAGCCATGCGGAATCAGCCAAATGTTAGCTATGCGCAATGGTAACCCTTGTTTGGTACACCATACCGGAGGGTTGAAAGATACGGTTAAACACCTTAAGACCGGGTTTAGTTTCGACGGAAAAACTTATGATGAAAAAATTGCAAATATGCTTTCTACATTTGATTTAGCATTAGATATTTTTCAAAATGATAAGCCCCAATGGAAAAAAATATCCGCTAACGCAAAAAAGATGCGATTTACTTGGGAAAAATCAGTTGATGAGTACTACAAAAAATTGTACTTGCTATAAACTGCGAATGCATTGGTAAGAGCCTTCAAACGGCTGTTAAGAATAAATTAAAGCCAATTCCAAGATTGTTAAAATGGGTTCTTTTGCGTAAATTCGCTTTCCGTTAAAATATACTTAAATAAAGCTTATGTCAGAAAAAGCCACGCTAGAATACAATGGTCGAAAATATGATTTTCCTGTTATCACAGGTTCGGAAAATGAAAAGGCCGTAGATATCAAAACGCTACGTTCAGCGACAGGAGGTTTGACCACTATTGATCCAGGATATAAGAATACAGGTTCTTGTGAAAGTGCAATTACCTTTTTAGATGGAGAAAAAGGTATTTTGAGATACCGAGGGTATTCGATTGAGGAACTTGCCGAGAAAGCTGACTTTTTAGAAGTTGCCTATTTATTAATATTCGGCGAGTTGCCTAATAAGGAACAACTGACAGCTTTTCATTTAGATATCAAAAACGAATCTCATGTTGATGAAGAGATGAAAAAGATTTTGGATGCTTTTCCCAAATCGGCTCATCCGATGGGAGTGCTTTCCTCTTTGACTAGTGCATTGATTGCTTTTAACCCTATTTCCGTGAACGTCACCTCGGCGGATGAAATGTACGGGGCGATAGTTCGAATTTTAGCGAAGTTTCCCGTTTTGGTTGCATGGACAATGCGAAAGCAAAAAGGGTTGCCTTTGGATTACGGTGATGATGAATTAGGTTATGTAGAGAACATTCATAAAATGATGTTCAAAAAGCCAACAAAAGAATATGTAAAGAACAAAATAGTAATCGAAGCCCTGGACAAACTTTTGATTCTTCATGCGGATCATGAACAAAATTGTTCCACTTCAACGGTGCGAATCGTTGGATCATCGCATGCAGGTTTGTTTGCGTCTTTATCAGCAGGAATTTCAGCACTTTGGGGACCACTTCACGGTGGGGCAAATCAAGCCGTTCTTGAAATGTTGGAGGCAATAGTTGCTGACGGTGGTGATACCAAGAAGTATATGGCCAAAGCAAAAGATAAAAATGATCCTTTTAGATTGATGGGCTTTGGACACCGAGTTTACAAAAACTTCGATCCCAGAGCAAAAATCATTAAAAAGGCAGCAGACGAAATTTTAGGCGATTTAGGTATTGAAGATCCGATACTAGATGTTGCAAAAGGCCTCGAAAAAGAAGCGTTGGAAGATCAATATTTCGTAGATAGAAAGCTTTATCCGAACGTCGATTTCTATTCGGGCGTAATTTACAGGGCGTTGGGTATACCAACCGAAATGTTTACCGTAATGTTCGCACTAGGTAGGTTGCCTGGCTGGATTGCGCAATGGCGTGAGATGAGATTGAACAACGAACCTATTGGTAGACCACGACAGGTTTACGTTGGTGCGAATCATCGGCCGTTTGTCGATGTTGCCTTGAGGTAGATTGCTACCCTATAAAAAACAATAAAGCTCTTTTATTTTTTTAAAAGGGCTTTTTTTATGTAAAATTTGAATATTAAATCTAGATGAACTAACATGTTGTATTTAAACGTGAACGATGAGATTTCTCCGTTAAAGGCCGTAGTTCTCGGTACTGCGGAAAGTTGTGGACCAACTCCAAAACCGGAGGAAGCCTATGATCCCAAATCGTTGGAACATATTCTAGCAGGTACCTATCCGAAAGAAGAAGATATGATAATGGAGATGGAGGCGTTTGCAGCAGTTTTTAAGAAATATGATGTCAAAGTATTTCGACCGGAGGTTTTGGAGAATTGTAATCAAATTTTCTCAAGGGATATCGCTTTTACTATCGGAAAAAAATTAATACTTGCCAATATATTGCCTGATCGCGAAAAGGAAATCGATGCAATCTTACATGTGTTGGATAGAATTCCCGAAGAAGATGTCATCCGACCACCGGAAGAAGTACATGTAGAAGGCGGAGATGTGATGCCTTGGAACGACTATATTTTTATAGGTACCTATACCGCACCCGATTATTCAGATTGGATTACGGCCCGGACCAACAAAGAAGCTGTTGATTTTATAGCGAAACTATTTCCTGATAAGATCATCAAGTCTTTTGAGCTGCGAAAATCGACGAATGCTAGAGAGAATGCTTTGCATCTCGATTGCTGTTTTCAACCATTGGGTAAAGGAAAGGCGATTTTACATAAGAACGGATTCCTTGTAGAAGAAGAATATCAATGGTTGGTCGATTACTTTGGCAAAGAAAACATCTTTGAAATTACCGCTGATGAAATGTACCTAATGTTCAGCAATGTTTTTTCCATTTCCCCAGAAGTGGTCGTTTCTGAACGTAATTTTACCAGGCTGAATAATTGGTTGAGAGAACAAGGTTTTACAGTAGAGGAAATTCCGTATGCTGAAATATCTAAACAAGAAGGATTACTGAGATGCAGTACTTTACCTTTGATTCGTGATTAGTAGGCCTTGAAGTTTTTAGACAGTTTATCTAGCACTTGCATCGCTTTTTCACCATCGTTTGTAGCAACGAATATATGGTCATGAGAATAGGCAGCAACAATATTACAGCTTATGGAGTTTTTGGCAAGTGCGTTGGAAACCGCTGCGGTGAGTCCAATGGCCTCTAAGGAAGAATGAATGTCTAGCGTAATCCATGAGCTAACAAAATCATAGTTTAGCTCCAGTTTATCGGCAATTTGTTTTTCAAGTATTAGAGTAGTGCCTTCTTTCTCTTGAAAAAGTCCAATCAGATGTTCAGTGGGAACATTAACAAAAGGCGGTTTTAATACGAAAACATAGTCTCCCTTATTCAATCGAGGTTGCATATCCTGAATAAGTTCCTTTAATCTTGTTTCTCCGGTCATAAAATGCGTGTTATAGTATATTTGAAGCTACAAAATCTTTTTTTTAATACTTGATGAATGATGTTTAAAAGATTTAATTTTAATCCCTAAAGCCAGTCTATAAAAATGCAGATTACCAATACTATTTTAATGATTCGACCCGTGGCTTTTCGCAAGAACGAAGAGACAGCGGTCAATAATTATTTTCAAGCGGACCTTGATATCAAGAATACGGAAATCAACAGAAAAGCACAGCAAGAATTTGATGACTTTGTTGATGTCCTGCGTTTAAAAGGCGTAAATGTCATCGTTGTAGATGATAAAAAGGAGACTGACACACCTGACTCCATATTTCCGAATAATTGGGTTTCTTTTCATGTAAATGCCACCGCGGTGGTATATCCCATGTTTGCCGAAAACAGAAGAAGGGAAAGGCGTGAGGATATTTTTGATATTCTTGAAGAAAACGGTTTTGAAATCAAAGATGTCATCGATTACACCGCCGCAGAAGAAGAAGGTATATTTTTAGAGGGTACCGGCAGCATTCTAAAAGATCGCGTTAATCAAAAAGCGTATTGCGCGCTTTCGGAGCGTGCCCATGAAGAACTCTTCATTGAATTTTGTGAAGATTTTGATGTTTTTCCTGTAGTGTTCACTGCTAATCAAACGGTGGATGGCGAGCGAAAGCCAATCTACCACACCAACGTCATGATGGCCATGGCCGAAACGTTTGCCGTGATTTGTTTGGATACCATTGACGATAAAACGGAACGAAAAGGTGTTATTAGCCATTTAAAAAACGATGGTAAGGAGATTATTACCATTACAGAAGCCCAAATGCATTGCTTTGCCGGAAACATGTTGCAGGTGATCGGTGCTGATGATAAACGCTACATGGTCATGAGTTCTGCGGCGTACTCCAGTCTTCGTGATGACCAAGTCAAGGCCATAACAAGGCATTGTGAAATTTTACATAGCCCGCTTGATACAATAGAAACCTGTGGGGGTGGTAGTGCAAGGTGTATGATGGCCGAGGTGTTTCTGCCAAAACGAGAAAAATGACCAATGAAATTCGTAATCGCTCCAGACAAATTTAAAGGTTCCCTAACCGGATTTGAATATTGTAATGCTGTAGAAGAGGGGATACGAATGGTTTTTCCGGATGCGGAAGTCCTTAAAATACCCTTGGCAGATGGTGGTGATGGAACAATCGACGTGGTCAAGCACTATATCGGAGGAGAAAGATTCTCCCTAACTGCAAATGATCCGTTGTTTAGACCTTTGAAAACGGCCTATATCTTTTCGAAAACCAAGGCCATCGCATTCTTAGAAATGGCCGAGATATCTGGACTCAAAATACTCACCCAACAAGAGCGCAATTGTATGCATACGACCTCCCTAGGGTTTGGTGAGTTAATTGTCGATGCCATTGATAGAGGGGCCAAAGAACTAATTCTAGGTATCGGAGGAAGCGCAACCAATGATGGTGGCATGGGAATGGCCCAAGCCATAGGATTCCGTTTTTTAGATGTTGCCGGAAAGGAATTAAAACCTGTAGGAAGTAATCTCACGAAATTAAATACAATCGATACCACAAACGTACTCCCGAAACTGAAAGAGGTCGAAGTAAAAGTGGCTTGTGATGTATCGAATCCACTTTATGGACCAAACGGTTCCGCCTATATTTATGGAATTCAAAAAGGGGCTTCGCCCTCAGAAATCGAGCAATTGGATAAGGGACTTGAAAATTATGCCAAGGTTGTCAAAGAAACATTTGGTGTAGACGTTCAAAATATAAAGGGAGCAGGTGCCGCAGGTGGAATGGGTGCCGGCTGTTCTGTTTTTCTCAATGCGGAGTTAGTATCAGGTATCGATTTAATTAAAGAGATCGCGGATTTCGACGCTTCTTTAGAAAATGTGGATTGGATTGTTACAGGTGAGGGACAATTAGACTCACAAACCCTCTCAGGAAAAACCATTTCTGGAGTATTGACATCGGCGAAAAAGAAAAATATTCCGGTAGCGGCATTGTGTGGTTCGGTTACCGTAACCAAAGAGGAGCTATTAGATTTCAATTTGGGCTATGTGGCTTCCGTAAGTGAAAATTCTAAAAACCTGACCGAAGCGATGGCCAATGCTTATCCAAATTTAGTTGCGGCTGCAAGACAATTTGCAATGTCCTTGGTTTAAAAAATAGTAAGACTTTAGACAATTACATAAACTTCTAAGTACAGTAACTGTCACCAAAACTTAGAGTTAATTTAAATTCAAAAACAGAAAATATTCCCGGAATTAAATCAATTGCGATATATCTCGAAAAGCCTATGAAATCTAATTTGGAGTATTGGCTATTCCCCGAATCATTCCGCCGAAAATAAAATAATGAAAAGGTACGATGCTGTACCAATACAACCTGCCCCGTAATCCACGAGGTCTAAAGGTGGCTGTTTGACGGAAAACGTTATTTTCATCAATTTTGAATTCCAACCACGCTTCTCCAGGTAGTTTCATTTCAGCAAATAGTAATAACCGTTTTCCTTCCTTATCCGCCAAAAGCACCCTCCAAAAATCAAGAGAGTCACCTGGGTATATTTTATCGGGGTGTGTTCTTCCACGACGAAGTCCTACACCTCCCGAGAGTTTGTCTAAAAAGCCCCTGATTTTCCAGAGCCAATTGCCATAATACCAGCCCCTGTCTCCACCAATCTTCCAGATATTCTCTAAAACAGCAGAAGGGTTGTCTATCTTCATTTTTTGCTCATCTTTCAAAACGCCGTACTTGGGTACTTGAATGTATTTTTCCAAGTTTTTTGTAAAACGACCACTGACCATGCTGTCTTTCCAACTACTGACCACGAGATTTTGTTCTATTTTATTGAAGGCCATATCGATAGCTTCGCCGTAGGTGTGGGTTTTCATATTCAGAAGCTGCTCGAGGCGATTGTCTTTGGCAACAACTTCTACTTTCATACTATCCACTAGATTCAAAGCTAGTTTATACGATGTCGATGTCACAAAATACAACCAATAGCTAGAGATTTTTGGTGTCATTATGGGTACGGTCACAATCCAGTTTTTGAATCCTCTGGCTTTGGCATACTGCTGTAACATTTGTTTGTAGGTCAGTACATCGGGGCCGGCAATATCAAAAGAATCATCATAGGTTTTTTCATTCCCAAGCACCCCTGTCAGAAAGAAAATAACGTCACGGATAGCAATGGGCTGCGTTTTGGTCAAGACCCATTTTGGGGTAATCATGAAGGGAAGTTTTTCACATAGGTCTCTAATGATTTCAAAGGAAGAACTTCCGGAGCCCACAATAATACCAGCTCGTAGCACTGTTAGTGCAAACGGCCCCTCATATAGTATGTTTTCCACATTTTTTCGAGACTTCAAGTGTTTTGATAAGTTTTCCTCGTTGACAATTCCACTGAGGTAAATCACTTGTTTAACATTGGTACGTGACATGTAGGCATTGAAATTCTTCGCCGTCTTTGCCTCCTGCTCGTCGAAATCACTTGTAGATGAGCTCATGGAATGAATCAAGAAATAAGCGGCATCAATAGCTGTGGGTAGCTTGTCGAGGTCTAAATCCTTTAGAAAATCAATTTCTATGATTTCAATTTTGGATTTTATATCCTTATCAACTGATAAGCGCTCGGCATCACGAACGGCACAGATAACATCATGACCGGATTCCAATAGTTGGGGCAGCAATCGCATACCAATATACCCGTTCGCACCAGTTAGTAGAATCTTCATAAATCTTCTATCGAAGTTGGAGCGTTATCAGCTTTGTAATCCAGCATTTTTCTAAAATATTTTTGAACTGCTTTGGTATCTGCTTCAACTTTGATGAAATGGTTGTCCCGAAAAATACTGTAGACGGCCAAATCACCTTTGTAAACAGTAAGTTTGTAGTATGGGATGACCAGGGCAAAGGTCTCTAGTAGTGAACGAAACCGAACGATAATGCCCTTGGGCCGCATTTCTACATTACAAGTGTCTCTATTGTTGTCCAAAATCAAAAGATTGTGGATTTCGATACTCGCTGATTTTATGATCAATTTTGGCGAACCTATTCCACCCATGGCCCAGCGCTGTTTTAGTGTAAAAGGTTTACCGACTTCTTCATCGACCTTTCTGGTGATTTCTTTGTTATTGTAGGATACGTTTACGAGCATAGTTATATAAATTCTCCAAATTTTATCATGTTACCATCTTCATCCAGAATCGCAAATTCGCGCATGCCCCAAGGCTGGGATTTCAAAGGTCCGTTAGGGTGTTCTACTTCCGCTTGTTGCATTTCTTTATAAAGGTTTTCAACATCGGTTACCTGCACGTAACAGCTAGTATTCTCAGGGTGGATTTTATTATTGCATTTCCAAAAGTGGATTTCGATGTCATCCCGCCCTATAACGGCATAGTTTTCATCTTTCCATCCGAGCTTGTCAAAACCAAGCTTCTCTTGGTAGAAATGAACGGTCTTATCGATATTTAAAGAGGCCAAGACGGGAATGGCCCGACTGAGATATTGCATAGCGTTCTTTTTCTATAAAGTTACTTAAAAACAAAGGGATTACCGAAGGTCTTTCCGATTAAAGCCCAAAAATTGATTAGTTTTGCAACTTGAAATAAATTCAGATTATGAATATTCAAAAGGTACTGGAAGCCCAAGTGAAAGAGGCGGTTTCTTCTTTGTTCGCCGTGGAATTACCCCAAGTGGAATTTCAACCTACCCGAAAAGATTTCGAAGGTGATGTTACTGTGGTGGTCTTTCCGATGTTGCGATTGGTGAAAGGCAATCCCGTGCAAATTGGGGAGAAGATCGGTGCTTTTTTGAAGGAAAACGTTGAAGCCGTTTCCGGATTCAACGTGGTCAAGGGCTTTTTGAATATAGTACTAAAAGATGACTATTATCTCGTCTTCTTCAATGAGATAAAGGGTGATACTACATTCGGAATGGGAACCGAAACCAAAGATGCAGTAATGGTTGAATATTCGTCTCCAAACACCAATAAACCACTGCATTTGGGTCACATTCGAAATAACCTTTTGGGCTATTCAGTTGCGGAGATTTTAAAAGCTTCAGGAAAGAAAGTATACAAAACACAGATTATCAATGATCGTGGGATCCATATTTGTAAAAGCATGTTGGCTTGGCAACGGTATGGTAATGGTGCAACACCTGAAAGCACGGGTTTGAAAGGGGATAAATTGGTTGGTAACTACTATGTTGAGTTCAACAATGCTTATAAAGCTGAAATAGACCAAATGATTGCCAATGGAACTGATTCAAAAGTAGCCGAAAAGGAAGCCCCTATTTTATTGGAAGCCCAGCAAATGCTTAAAAAGTGGGAAGCAGGCGACGAAGAAGTTGTTTCCCTCTGGAAAAAAATGAACGGCTGGGTATACGAAGGCTTTGACGTCACTTACAGAAACCTTGGTGTTAATTTTGATAAACTATACTATGAAAGTAATACCTATCTGCTGGGAAAAGAATTTGTACAAGAAGGTTTGGACAATGATGTTTTCTTCCAAAAAGAGGATGGTAGCGTCTGGATAGATCTTACGGATGAAGGCCTAGACGAAAAAATAGTCTTACGTTCCGATGGTACGGCTGTTTATATGACACAAGATATTGGTACTGCAATTCAACGTGTAAAAGATTATCCTGATATCAACGGCATGGTATATACCGTTGGTAACGAGCAGGATTATCATTTCAAAGTGTTGTTCTTGATACTTAAGAAATTAGGATTTTCTTGGGCCGAGCACCTACATCATTTGAGTTATGGAATGGTTGATTTACCAAGTGGTAAAATGAAAAGTCGTGAGGGTACGGTGGTTGATGCGGACGAGTTAATGCAGGAAATGACAAATACGGCGGCATCGATTTCAGAAGAATTAGGAAAGTTGGAAGACTATTCGGAAAACGAAAAGCAAGGACTGTACAAAATGATTGGCTTGGGTGCCTTGAAATACTACATCCTAAAAGTAGACCCAAAAAAGCGAATTTTGTTCAACCCTGAGGAGTCGGTAGATTTTCAAGGGAATACAGGTCCGTTTATTCAGTACACCTATGCACGAATTCAATCAATTTTAAGAAAAGCTGAAACTTTGAACTTAGACCAGTCCGGTTCTGAAAAATTGACAAGGCTTCACCCAAAAGAGAAAGAACTCATTAAGCAACTACAGCTCTTTCCTGTTACTATTCAACTGGCTGCGGAGAATTATAGTCCCGCTTTGATTGCAAACTATATCTACGATCTGGTCAAGGAATTTAACTCCTTCTATCAACAGGTTTCTATTCTTGGCGAAATTGACGAACCAAAAAAAGTACTTCGGGTACAACTCTCCAAAAAAGTGGGTGAAGTGATTCAATCTGGGTTTAAGCTTCTTGGTATTGAGGTGCCAGAGCGTATGTAATTCCAAATAGGCTCGTTTAGACATACAATTTTATTCTGCTAAATAGTTTAAATGCTATTTTCACGACCCAGAACTTAGCAGTACTGGCAGCAATCTTCATTGTTCGTCAATTGCTATACATTTTGCACTACGCAATTGGGTTGAACCAAATTAACCCCGTTTATTAAGCTTAAGCCTCATACCTCCTGGAAAGAAAAGGTTTTGGCCGAAAACTTCCCGATGTATAATCGTTTTTCCAAAAAGTATAGAGAAAAATGTAACCAACTTATTTCTTGGGTCACAAGTAGGAAAAAATTCGTTATTTATGGAGACACTACTAAACGCGAAGAGCTGAAATTGGTGTTAAGCGGTGCTCTGGTATTCATGACATTAGGGCTACGAAATTATAGAATGATGCACTCACTACTGTGTGTCATAATCTATCCATCGTAATTCTATTAGCTTATCAGATGTAGACACCTTTAGGGGAGAACAACCCACATTTCAAAACAATACTATTTTCAGCGGATAAAATATGGGAGGGTTTTGCAATTTCAGATGACAATATCAATCTTGCATTCATGAATTCGCGCACGCCTTAAGTTTTGATATGCTTAAAAAAGGCTCATGGAGGGCACGGCGTTTCCAAGTTGGAATTCGTCAGATCCGGAAATTATTTGAAAAGGAAGATTTTAAAACAAAATTAATTTACTCACATTACTTTCGTGAACATGGAATGACCAATTTACAGGAGTTTTTTTCGGTGGCTGGTGAAAACTATTTTGAGACCGCTTCCTTATTTCATCAGGATTTTCCTGAACTGTTCCATATTTTACAGCGTATGTTAAATTTTGACTCTGAGATTTCGTGCCCATTCAGGCCTCCAGTCGATTAGTTCGTTTTTTATAAGCTGATAATATCAGAAAAACCGTTCTTAACTGTTGCCATAACTCATAAAAAACTAAATTAAAAAAGACCGCCTAAGCGGTCTTTTTCATAGCAACCAAAATATAATCAACCAATCAAAACAAAGTTACTATACTTTTATGGTTTCATTTTTTGAAGTAGCGATAACTGCTAAGTTATAAACAACAAGACCGAAACCGATTTTGTTGATAGCATCACCAATATTGTATACTACATCAAGATTTAGACCTCCGAAAACGCCCTCGTACCAGCCTGGAGTCCCTGCCATGTAACCTATAGGATAAATAGCCCAACCTACTAAAACAAACCAACACAATGTTTTATGAGCTGATAGTACAGCACCACCGGCAGCTACCGCAAGTTTTTTGGCTTGACCTAACCAAATATCATATACGATTATAAAGTAAGCAGCTCCTGAAATAGCCCCCCATAAGGCAGCATTGTCCCTGTTCAACGTTTCACCGATATAGCCGGTTACTAGCATGATTACCGAAAGGATAATTAATCTCCACATCAGCGATTTTTTGGCTCCAGCCACTTTCAGTATTAGAAAGAACTCAACGCACATCAGCGGTACGGTAAGTACCCAATCTACATATCTAAAAAATGTAGGTGACTCCCCTACGGTAGCCCAATAATCACGCATGTACCAGTAGTGTACTGCGGCTATAAAAGTTATTAATCCTGAAACTAGGATGGAGGTTCTCCATTTTTTGTCAAAGCTGTTCATTGACAAAAAGAAAAAGGCTGAAGCTGCCATCATGGCCATACATCCTACAAAAAAAGTAAACCCTACGTAATCGTTTGCCAGCATTTTCGTGGCAAGAGAGATTGAGTGTAATAAATTAGTCATAACATTTTTTTTAATTAATTGTTTAAGTAAATTTACAAAAGACTAAACAATATTTGTTTAATATTTTTATAAAATTTTTAAACAAAATGAAAAAAAAAGATATCCAAATTGTCAATTTGAATAATTTTAGGGTGGTCGCGACCTTTTTTTCGCTGTGGTTAGCCGTACAATTTCAAGAGTCTATAGAGAATCTATTCGCTTATATTCTTATTTTAACCTTTGGTATTCTACATGGAGCGAATGATCTCAAATTGATTGAACGTTCCGAAGCAACGTTGACTTCAAGCAAGAGCTTTGTAAAGACATTGGCTTATTATGTGCTTTTTGTTTCCGTCAGCGCAGTCTTCTTCTTTTTTATTCCGACTTTCGCCTTGTTTTTGTTTATTCTTTTTAGTGGATATCATTTTGGAGAACAACATTGGAATACAAGAATCCCAACAAGCTCGATTTTAGGAAAGATATTCTTTTTTGTCTACGGATTATTCATTCTTAGCTTACTCTTTTATCTTCACGCTACCACGGTAACCGATATAATTGAAAATATAACGGCATTGGTGCTTTCAGAATCAATATACCTTTACGGGGTTATTGGTTGTGGATTTTTGAGCCTCATAAGCCTTCTGTTTTTAACATTAAACAGTGAGAACTTAAAAGTTTTTTTCTTCAAAGAGCTATTTTACGTTGGAGTCTTTTTTGTAGTTTTCAGTACGGCGTCTTTATTATGGTCATTCGCCATCTACTTTGTATTATGGCATTCAATTCCGTCTTTAGCTGATCAAATAAATTTTCTATACGGCAGCTTGTCACAAAAAAACGTCAAAAAATACGTAACATCATCCTTTCCTTATTGGATTATATCGATTATCGGGCTCTGTTTACTTCTTTACCTTTTCAATGATGATTTGGAATCCTCACTTGCTTTCTTCTTCTCTTTCTTAGCTGCGATAACTTTCCCCCATGTGTTGGTAATCGATAGAATAAACAATCCTCCTAAAACTTCACCCGAAAACTGAAATTGGGTGTGATACCTAAAGAAGTGCTTTCTACGGTTTCGAGTAAATCGTTATCATCCAACCGATAAAATATGTTCAAGACATTCTTTCTATTGGTAAAGTTCAGAACGGATGCACCTACCGAAGCTTTGACATTTCCTCCCATGTCAAAATCATAAATCACCGAAGCATCTGCTCTCAAATATTCCGGTAAACGACTAGTATTGGGTTCATTGTAAATAATTTCCGGTGGAAAAATGTTATTGTCAACCGGAGTATCTGCAATCGGTTCTGTAAACGGTCGTCCGGAACGATAGTTCAATCCCAAACCAAACCTTAGGAAATTCATGGTCAACGTTCCCGCCAAGGTTGCTGAGTGGCGTATATCAAGATTATTGGGAAAATTTGGCGGGTCGACGGTCTCAAAAGTATAAGTATTGACATTGTAGGCGTAACTGGCCCAAACGCTGTAGTCATTGGTTTTTCGATTTACCAGAAACTCAATTCCCTTCACATCGTATTTTCCTATTTCTCCGTTAAATTGATTTTGATTCTGAAAACCCTGGGTCGAGGTGCTGATATCGTTCACTTCTTTATAAAATCCTTCAAGGCCAATGTAAAGATTCCTAGAGTCATAGTTAAGTCCAAAAGAACCCTGTTTGCTGCGGGTAATCGGTAAATCTCTTCCATTGGAAACAATCCACCTGCGTTTTTCGATACCCAAAAAATTCTGTTCTAAATCAACGATTTGATTGGTGGACTGACTTTTAAATTCCCCTAGAAAAATTGCTTTTAGTTTTGGGGTAATCGCGTAATTCAGACTTAGACGTGGTTCAAGAATAAATTCCTGAAAATTGCCCGGACCAAGGCGTGGTTCAACAGTAACTTCCTCAACACTACCTGGATTTTCCAAATAGTTCAATCGTAAACCGCCTCGAGCAAATAGCCTTTCATCCGAAGATTGATAAACCAATTCAGAGAAAAGTGAACTGGTATTCACAATATCGATAATATCGCTTTTAAATTGTGGTTCACTCACATCGGTGATGTTTGTAATAGCTGTTTGATTTAGCTGATAACCGCTAAGCCACTGGAAGCCATCATTTAGTTTGTAGTTTACCGATAGTTTGGCCGAGGTCTCAATGACCTCGTTATTTTGATTCAGTACTTGTTCATCTAGGTCGCCTCTTTTTGAAACATTTCGGGCATTTAGATCGTAACGTGTATAGTAGGCGTTGACTGTGGTCGAAAACCGGTCATTCCATTTGCTGTCGAGAGAAGCACCAAAAGAAGTGTTAGTTTGATCCAGGGCACTTGTTGTCCATCGATTCTGTTCGGGTTGACGTTCGGTATAGTCCAGAAGATTATTGATATTGATAAAACTCATTCTGAACTTATGGTCCTCATTGATGTCATATAAAATTTTCCCTGTAAAATCATAAAAATAAAATCGGTCATCTCGGTCTATGAGGGTCGTTTCGGTGGTACCGCCGACCACTTTGTTGCTGTTGAAAGCTCTATTAAAAAATGTATCGAACGTGGGAGTATTTAAAAAATCGGTCATTGAACGTCTTGCAGAGAATTGAAATGCAAGTCTATCGCCAACTGATAGCTGCCCGTAGAAATCACCGCTTATCAGGTTGAATCCTGCTCCACCGTAGAAATCGGTTTCTATTTTATCTTTGGTTCGCATATCGATAACTCCGCTTACCCCATCACCATACGTCGCACTGGTTCCATTCTTAATCAGTGTTACCTTTTTAGTCAAATAAGGATTAAAAGCCGATATCAAACCAAAAAAGTGTCCGGATTGGTACATTTTAATACCATCCCAAAGAATTAGGTTTTGATCGTTACTACCTCCTCGTATATTGATGTCAGAGACCGTTTCATCAACGCTTTTGATGCCCGGTAGGGCTTGAACGGTTTGCAAGATATCAGGCTCGCTCAATCCTGGTAGAATACCGAACTCTTCGGCATTCAATTCGATACTCGCATCCAATTGTTTCACCAAACCTTTGGTCAAGAATTCATAAACGACGACTTCTTCCAGTTGTTGGTAGAACTGTGCCAATAAAAGGGTGGCACAGGGAGTGGATGCCAATAGTTCTTCAGCATCAACGAATAAGGTTTTGTAACCCATATGCCTTATTTGCAATTTGGCATTTCTTGGAATGTTATTTAATGAGAAGCTACCATCAAAGTCAGTAATAATAGCAAGTTCAGTGCCCAATACTTCTACCGTGGCACCTGTGACGGTGTTCTGTTGGAAATTGTCTAAAACAATACCACAAAGGTCAACAGTTGTACTTTTGGTGAGGGCATAGTACCGATCGTCCAACTTCTGGATTTTTATTTGTGTCTTGGTCTGTATATAATCTAATACCTCTTGAAGAGTTGATGTGTTGGGAGTAGTAATCTCAACCGAACGTACGTCATCATCAACATATGAAAACTTAACGTCGAATTTAGTTTCGAGCTCTTTAAGGTATGATATGAGGTAGGTTGTTTTTGCCGATTCTTGGGCCTTCATAGCGTGAAGGGCGAATAAAAGAAGCAAGCCAAAAACAAAAACAACAAGTTTATTCCGCTTTTTCGGCATAGAAGAGCACTTTATCGCCCTCTAATTTAAACTTTATTTGTGAAGGCATGCTTATACTCTTCAACGCTAAATTAGTATCCGTATTGCTGAACGAACCAGTATAAAGTTGTGCTGTATTTACATGCTCCGTCTCAACGGTAATATTGTGTTGTCTTTCAAATTCTTGAAGTACATATTTTAAGGGAATACTTTCAAAAGTACTTTCGGCGTTCATCCATGAAGGCTGCGAGCCATTGGATTCGAGCTCATCTCGAATTTCGCCATTGATCGCTAAAAAGGAACTTCCTGCGGGTAATTTGGTTTCTTTTCCATCAAAAGTCACACTAACCAATCCTTCAAAGCAGGTGACCTCAAAAAATCCTTTGCGATTTTCGACATTAAACTGTGTTCCTAAAACAGCAACTGTTCCCGCATCTGTGGCAACAGTAAAACGTTTGCCTTTGGCAACTTTGAAAAAGGCCTCGCCATAAAGGTTGACATTACGTTCTTTATCCCACTTCTTTTCACTGTACGAAAGTCGAGAATCCGCATTAAGAACAACTTCAGAGTTATCCGGTAAGACAACTTCTCTATTCTCGGCATATTGGGTCGAAACTTTTTCATCTAGGCTATTCAAATAGAAGTAGGAGCCAAGCACCAAAAAGGCGGCCACTGCTGCAACTTTCATGAATTTCTTAAATGGATTGAGCTGTACCACTTTAGTTTCCTGAAGCGTACGCCTATTATTAACTGCCATTAAAACCTCGTCAGCATTGAATTCTGGTGCTTCCAAAGTGTTGGAAACATCAAGAATCCTCTGATACGAAGCATACTCGTCGGATTTTTTAAATTCCGTAAGTTCTGCCTCAGAGAGTTCGTTATTCAGCCATTTCGCCAAGTAATTTTCTTGCATGATTTCTAGACTTTACAATTTAATAACACTTAAGGGACTAAAAACCCTACCTGATAGCGTTTTAAGTGTAGAATATTAAGTAGTATGGTGTTTACACAAAAAGTATAATCTCATAACTGAACACTTAACACTTATATACCATCAATCTGTTCTCGCAAACTTTTCAGGGCCAAGTGCATTCTTTTTTCTATGGCCTTTACACTTACACCTTCCATTTCTGCAATTTCCTTATATTTCTTTCCGTCGATTCTATTTAACAGGAAAGTGACACGTTGATTTTCAGGTAAACTATTAAGGGCATTTTGCAATTTTCCTCTGAATTCATCTTCTTCCATTAAGAATTCAGGTGTCTCGTTGGTGCTCTTCAAAGTCTTATCGGCATATTTCAACCGCACTTTTTCAGCCTTGATTACATTGAGGTATAAGTTGTTGGCAACCGTGTATACAAACGACTTCGCTTTTTCGGGTGGCACTTTGGCACAGTTCTCCCATAATTTTACAAATGCCTCTTGCACAGCATCATGTGCTTTCTCTTCGTTGCCGAATTTATAATATATATAATTAAAAACCGTTTTAGAATTAGTTTTGAAGACAGTATTGAAGACCGACTCTTCACAAACATTATTTGGAGATTCTATATTCAAAAGGTTGTTTTTATTGGTACAGAGTAATATTTTTTTAATAAAGAAAATTACTGTTCTAAGATAATCCTCAAGTGCTGATAAATAAGCCCTTACAATGAAATTTTAAACGCTTTGATTTCAAAGATATTTTAAAAAAAATAAAAAATGATAGTAGGGTGTTTCTAAAATCGATTGTTTTAGACTCGAATTAACAATTAAATCCAAATCGTTATGAAAAAGTATTTTAAATCTGCAATGTTCGCAAGCCTACTTGTAGTTGCCCTTAGTTTTACCTCCTGTGAAAAGGAGTATGATCCAATAATAGAAACAAGTGATGAGGAAACAATGACTGCTAACTCTGCAGCCGCTAGTTTGATGACTAATGTGGTCTCTAATGATGGTTCCTATGACAACATCGTTGATGGTTCAAGTTGTTTTGATATTCGTTTTCCATATAACGTTTCGGTGAACGGATTGGATGTTACTATCAATTCAAAAGATGACCTTCGTTTGATCGAGGAGATTTTTGATGCTCTTGATGAGGACAATGATATCTTGGATATTATTTTTCCTGTAACTATTACTCTCGCAGACTATTCTGAAATTACCATTGAGAATCTTGCGCAATTACGTGAGCACGCTGAGAAATGTATTGAAGGTGGTGGTGACGATGATATTGAATGTATTGATGTAATTTATCCTGTTACTTTCTTTACTTATGACCGAGAAGCACAACAAACTGGTTCAGTTGAAGTTGGTAGTGATAAAGAAATGCGAAGGTTTTTTGCAGGCTTGGATATGGAAGATATAATCAGTCTACAATTTCCTGTGATGTTTGAGATGTATGATGGAACTAAGGTTACGGTTAACAATATAGAAGAGCTAAGAGCCGCGATAGAGCGTGCCAAGGAAGCCTGTGATGAAGATGATGATGACGATTATAATGATGACGACTTCACAAAAGAACGATTGGATAATCTTTTAGCAGAATGCCCATGGTTGGTGAAAGAAGTCAAAAGGGAAAATCAGAATAGTTCAGACCAGTATGAGAATTATCTAATGACTTTTAGCGAAGATGGTAGTGTTATTGTAAAAGATCGTGAAGGTAACATGTTGCAAGGTGAATGGATGACTAGGGTTTCTGATTATAGAGTGTTGTTAAAATTGGAATTTGAATTCTTGGTAGACTTCAGCTTAGAGTGGTTTGTTTATGACATTGACGGAGACCGAATCAAGCTCTACGCCGGTGATGGTGATAAAATCATCTTAAAAACAACTTGTGGCGAAGAACCTGAAGTTTGCGATGCAGCTTTTATAGAAGAAACACTATCGACCTGTAGATGGATTGTGGCTAACACTGATGGTCTTAATTTGAATGACTTGCAAATTGATTTTTCAAATTCCAATTTACATGTGTATAGTCCAAATGGTGAAATTCAAGACGAAGGTAACTGGAGTATTGATGGTGAGGTATTGGTTTTTAATGATTTGAGTATGACGCTTGCCAATTATATTGGCGAATGGACTGTCATCGAATGTCGCGTCGATAGATTCAAGATCAAGCGAGGTGATGAGTACCTAATCATCGAAAAGGATTGTGATTAATAAGAATCCATATAAATTATAGTACGTTTTAGTACGACCCTTTTTGCCCCACATTTTTTTAAGAGCACGCATCGATAGATGCGTGTTCTTTTTGTTTATAATACAATTGCTCGAACTGCATTCACCGTAGTATTTTAACATTTTTTTTGAATATAGGCAATCCCGCATATTTTCATGCTTATCACCATCTTTCCCAATGGTATTTCTTAAATTTGCTTTTCTTCAAAATCAAGTAAAACGATGTTCGATAATTTAAGTGAAAAGTTGGATAAAGCCCTACATGTTCTAAAGGGACATGGGCAGATTACGGAAATAAACGTTGCCGAAACTACCAAGGAAGTTCGGCGTGCGTTACTTGATGCAGATGTCAATTTCAAGATTGCCAAAGAATTCACGAATCGTGTTAAGGAGAAGGCCCTGGGTCAAAACGTTTTGACTACTCTTCAGCCTGGTCAATTGATGGTGAAAATTGTCAAAGACGAGCTTACCCAATTGATGGGCGGGGAAACCGAAGGAATCAATCTTTCGGGTAATCCTTCTATCATTTTGATGTCCGGTTTACAAGGTTCTGGTAAGACAACATTTTCGGGAAAGTTGGCCAAATATTTAATGACTAAAAAGAGCAAGAAACCTTTATTGGTTGCTTGTGATGTGTATCGTCCTGCCGCTATTGACCAATTACATGTAGTAGGTGAGCAGATTGGTGTTGAGGTGTATTCAGATCGTGAGAACTCGGATCCGGTGGCCATTGCACAAGCGGGTATCGCTCACGGGAAGTCAAAAGGATGTAACGTGATCATCATTGATACAGCGGGTCGTTTAGCGGTTGATGAAAAAATGATGGATGAGATTTCGAACATCCATAAGGCTATTGAACCCCAAGAAACGCTGTTTGTAGTGGATTCTATGACAGGGCAGGATGCTGTGAATACGGCCAAAGCCTTTAATGATATATTGAATTTTGACGGAGTAATCCTTACAAAGTTGGATGGTGATACCCGTGGTGGTGCGGCCATTTCTATTAAGTCAGTCGTAGACAAACCGATAAAGTTTATTGGTACTGGCGAAAAGATGGAAGCTATTGATGTTTTTCATCCTTCGCGAATGGCCGACCGAATTCTGGGAATGGGTGATGTGATTTCCCTAGTGGAAAGAGCTCAGGATCAGTTCGACGAAGAGGAAGCTCGCAAAATCCAAAAGAAAATTGCCAAGAACAAATTTGGCTTTGATGATTTCCTTTCCCAAATACAGCAGATTAAAAAGATGGGGAATATCAAAGATCTTATGGGCATGATTCCTGGTGCGGGCAAAGCTTTAAAAGGTATGGACATCGATGATGATGCCTTTAAGCATATTGAAGCGATAATTCATTCAATGACGCCAGATGAACGCTCCAACCCTGCCAAACTTGACGCAAGTAGAAAAAAGCGAATTGCAAGAGGTAGTGGGCGAGATGTTCAAGAAGTGAACCAGCTTTTAAAGCAATTTGACCAAATGAGTAAAATGATGAAAATGATGCAAGGGGGTCGCGGAAAGAAAATGATGCAAATGATGGGAGGACTAGGTGGAAAGTAAGGCCCCTAGCGCAATGAGGAGTTTTTAATTGTGAAGGAAACTTAATATCGTGGTAAGAAAAAAGGAAGACCCACCAAAACTACCAACTGAACACTTTTAATATGGAAATACTAGACGGAAAAAAAGTCTCAAATGAGATCAAAGCTGAAATAAAGGTCGAAGTTGATCAAATGAAAGAGCGCGGTGAAAAAGTGCCACATCTGGCCGCTGTTTTGGTCGGTACTGATGGTGCCAGTTTGACCTATGTGGGTAGTAAAGTACGTTCGTGTAAAAGAATCGGTTTTGAATCGACGTTTATCCATCTTCCCGAAAACACTACTGAAGAAGAATTATTGAGGCAAGTAGAAGATTTGAACAATAATGTTGATATCGATGGCTACATTGTTCAACTTCCATTGCCAAGACATATTGATGAGCAGAAAGTTTTGATGGCTGTGGATCCTGATAAGGATGTGGATGGATTTCATCCTACTAATTTTGGTAAAATGACTTTGGATATGGAGTCGTTCGTGCCCGCAACGCCATACGGTATTATGGAACTGATGCGCAGATATGATGTAGATACCGAGGGAAAACATACGGTAGTCATTGGCCGAAGCCACATTGTTGGTAGGCCAATCAGTATTTTAATGAGCCAAAAAGGTAAGGCTGCTAATTCAACTGTTACGCTGACACATAGCCGAACCAAAGACTTGGCCAAATTCACAAGAGAAGCGGATATTATCGTTTCCGCACTGGGGGTACCTGATTTCTTAAAAGCCGATATGGTGAAAGAGGGTGTTGTAATTGTTGACGTGGGTATCACCAGGGTTCCCGATGCTACCAAAGAAAAAGGCTATTATATTACCGGAGATGTTGATTTCGGTAATGTAAGCAAGAAAGCATCCCATATTACCCCTGTTCCGGGTGGGGTAGGACCAATGACTATTGCCATGTTATTAAAAAACACACTGATTGCCAGAGAACGCCACAGAAGTCGTTCTTAAAGCTCTTTCTATTTAAAGGCCTTTTTCAGAAAACGTACTACTTGTTTGCGTTGTGTCATTTGGTTTTAAGACATCAATATCATTGCTATCATCGTAATCACAACTGCTCATGCCAACCACGGCAATCAATAAAAGGGCGATAAAAAGTAGCTTTTTCATAATGCCATTTTGTAGGTTACAGTTAGTTTGTAACGTATAAATTTGTCTTTTCGTGTCTTTTGATTGCTTGAAATTAATTAACTTCTCTACCAATTCGGTAGCACTTAGGCTACAGGGCATTCACTTAATGATACTATGAACACCACAAATAAAGTAGCTTGGTTTGTATTTGCATTTTTGGCGATTGGCGTAAGCCTTTATCCCCTCATGTACATTTATTATGCTTTTGATGATGTAGAGGTTGCACTTCGGCTTTCCAAGAGCAAGGAGTTATTAACAAATGTAGTATGGAATACAGGCTTTTATGGCCACATATCTTTCGGGGGTTTGGCTTTACTAGTAGGTTGGGTTCAGTTCGGCAAGCGTTTTCGAAATGCAAATTTAAATAGGCATCGGTTGATTGGTAGAATATATGTGGTGGCCGCTGTGGTTAGCGGTTTGTGCGGCATTTTTATTGCCTTCTATGCCACCGGGGGAATAGTCGCCCAAATTGGTTTTCTTTGTTTGGGAATTGTTTGGCTCTATTTTACTGCGATGGCCTATTTAGCGATTAAGAAAGGTGATGTAAATAAACATCAAGCATTTATGATTTATAGTTATGCGGCCTGTTTTGCCGCTGTGACCTTACGTTTATGGCTGCCATTACTGACGATTGCTTTTGGTTCATTTCTTCCAGCTTATCGTGTTGTAGCTTGGTTGTGTTGGGTGCCGAATATCTTCTTTGCTTATTTTTGGGTAAAAAGAAAAGGGTTGAGTTTGGGGTGATACTATGTAATATCTTAACTTTTGACTTCTTTCAATGTCTAGCTTTAAAATATATCAAATGAAAAAACTAACGGTATTGTTCACTTTTCTTTTTGCAACTTTCTTTTGCCTTCATGCTCAAACGGGTAAAGTCTTTGACAACCTTACCATGACCAGCAAGATTTTGAAAATGGAACGTAAGTATGCGGTTTACCTACCTCCTGATTATGAAACCTCAGAACGCAGTTATCCAGTATTGTATTTATTACATGGCGCCACCGACGACCATACCGGTTGGGTACAATTTGGTGAAGTATTGCGCATTACCGACAACGCCATCAAAGATGGTACGGCTACACCGATGATTATTGTAATGCCAGATGCTGATACGGGAAAAATGGGTTATTTCAATCAAGGAAAGGATTGGCGCTATGAGGATTTCTTTTTCGAGGAATTTATGCCACATGTTGAACGTAAGTACCGGATTAAAGGTGAAAAAAGATACCGCGCCGTTGCAGGACTCTCAATGGGTGGCGGAGGTTCGTTCATGTACGCCATGCACCACCCCGAATTGTTTTCGTCTGCATGTCCCTTGAGTGCCTATGTGGGTCCGTTGACGGTTGAAGATCTAAAAGAACGAATAGCTCGAGGCGATGTCAAGTATTCAGATGAAGAAATTGAAGCATATTTTAAACAGCACAATGCGTTGGAGTTGGTGAAAACAGTTCCTGAAAAAGATTTAAAATCAGTAAGGTGGTATATTGATTGCGGGGATGATGATTTTCTTTTTGAGGGAAACAGTTTGGTGCATATCGCAATGAAGAAAAAAGAGATTCCGCATGAGTATCGAGTGCGTGATGGTCGACATAGCTGGACCTATTGGCGCGAAGCCCTACCGACGGTTTTAGGTTTTGTGTCCGATGCATTTCATCAATATTGAAAGTTGTTTTTGTATGGATTTGAAGAAAATAGGCATTCAAGCATTGGTAGGAGCGATTTTATTCACGGTAATTTCGGTAATACTTGAAGGTAGTTATGGTCAAGAAGTCTGGGAAGAAAAAGGTTTGAGAGGACTACTTTTTGGAGTGGTCTACGCCATCTTCCTCGTAATTAGGGAAAAGTTTATAAAAAAGTAAGTATGCAATATAGAAAGTTCGGAAGAACAAATTGGCCCGTTAGCGAAATAGGTTACGGCATGTGGGGAATGGCTGGCTGGACGGAAAGTAGCGACAAACAATCCGCAGAAAGCCTTGATCTGGCAGTCGAAAACGGAGTTACCTTTTTTGATACCGCTTGGGGATACGGCGAGGGGCATAGTGAAGAATTATTGGGGCAGCTGGTGAGACGACATCCTTCAAAAAAATTATATACAGCCAGTAAGATTCCGCCTAAGAATTTCAAGTGGCCTGCTAAACCTGAATATTCTTTTGAAGAATCGTACCCTACTTCGCATATTATGGAATATACGGAGAAGACCCTGAAGAATTTGGGCTTGGAACAAATCGATTTGATGCAATTTCATACTTGGGATGATGGTTGGTCACATCGGGAAGAATGGCAACGTGCTATTGAAGATTTGAAAACATCCGGAAAAATAGCGGCCATGGGCGTCAGCGTAAACCGTTGGGAGCCAACCAATGGTATAAAAGCCTTAAAAACTGGAAAGTTGGATGCCGTACAGGTTATTTATAACATTTTCGACCAAAATCCCGAAGATGAACTTTTTCCACTATGTGACGAATTGAATATTGGAGTGATTGCCCGTGTACCTTTTGATGAAGGTACCTTGACTGGTAATTTAACAAAGGAAACCACTTTTCCCGATGGGGATTGGAGGGGTACATATTTTGTGCCAGAAAATTTAAATTCCAGTGTCGAACATGCCGATGCAATACGACCCTTGATTCCCGTGGGTATGACCATGGCCGAAATGGCACTACGTTTTATTATCATGAATAAAACGGTCAGTACCATTATCCCAGGCATGCGAAAGCAACGAAATGTTTTAGCGAACGTGGCCACAAGTGATGGAAAAGGATTGTCTATGGAGTTGCATCAAGAATTAAGAAAACACCGTTGGGATCGTAGTCCGACCGAATGGTCACAATAACGTTAGTCATTGCGAGTGCAGCGGGGCAACCTGATGAATACCTACTAAAAACTTTAGGTCTAACTAATAGATTGCTGCGTACCTCGCGAAGACGTTATTTCGCAAATAACTGCCCCATATCCTTAAAGGCTTTGAACTCCAAAGCATTCCCCGCTGGGTCCAAAAAGAACATAGTGGCTTGCTCACCAGGTTGGCCTTCAAAACGAATGTAGGGTTCAATAACGAATTGAATTCCTTTGGATTTTAATTCCTCTGAAAAAGATTGAAAAACGGCCCATGGTAATACAACACCATAATGTGGTACGGGAACATCGTGCCCATCAACTGGATTATGATGTAATTCTTGAGAATCTGTTTTCGGTTTATAGTGAATCACTAATTGATGTCCGAAAAGATTGAAATCGACCCAATGGTCACTACTTCGACCTTCTTCACAATTCAGTACTTCGCGGTAAAACGTGCGGCACTCCGCGAGATTGTGTACAGGAATAGCGATATGAAAAGGAGTTACGTTTGGCATATTTCTAAAGTGTCATGCTGAGCGCATTCGAAGGGCTTCAGCGATGTGGATTAAAATAAACCTAAATTACCTCTTTTCTACGATTCTAAAAAACCAACAATCTGTTCATTCACTTCATCTTGGTGCAAAGAATGACCCAGACCTTCCGTACTGATAAATTGGCTACCCTTCCAATTAGCATGCACTTTTTCGGAAGCGTGATAGGGTGTTATTTTATCGAATCGGTCATGGAATAGAAGTCCGGTTGCGCCGTTGGATTTTACATATTCTGAAGTGGAGAAATCACGAATATGAAATCCGAAGCGGTTATAAATATACGAATCCAAAGCACCCATAACCCGATTATTGAACCTGAGCAGTTTTTGATAGTGTTCCATTAATTCATGAAACTCCGAGGGAGAGGCCACCGTAACAATTTTTTTGATGCAGTCGTTCCTACGCTTGTGCTCATTATAGATGATGGTCATTCCCCCTACAGAGTGGCCAACAAGAGATTGTGGCCGGTACCTTTCGATAAGGTTTTGAAGCACTTCTGCATACAGAGGTACATATAACTGTGCACCTGTAGAATAACCATGTGCAGGGGCATCAAAGGCAATGACATTAAAATCATCTGCTATCAATTTTGAAATCAGATTCCGCCATCGATATGTATTACTTTCCCAACCGTGTATAAGTAGTATGGTGGCCTTACTACCGGACCATTGATAAGTTTGAACGGAATGCTCTGCTATTTCAAGACGTTCATGCTTTGCTGAATTCAGGTAATCAACTTGCTGCGGTAAAACCTTGCCCTTTCGAATGGTACAAAAAAGGTTGAATGCTTTTTCTGCGACTTTCTTCTTCGAAATAAGCGCCAACAGATTAAAATAGCTGCCGTACAATAGCGGCCCCAAGTTTTTCATATTTTGACATTAAAGTTACTTTAAGTAACTTGGTAATTAATTAATACTAAAATTAAGGCTTCTTTTTCAATTTAGAAAGAGGTTTCATTATTATACTTAAGTATCAAAATGGAAACTATTACTGATAATCAAAAACTTAGAGTAGCTAAAAAATTAAAAAAAATGTTCGGTCATATTGACCTGAAAACGGAAACTTATTGCCCTATTCGTGACGTCATGGCTTTAGCTTCCGACAAATGGAGCATACTTATCATATTGTACTTAGGTTATTTTCCTGTACTGCGTTTCAATAAGCTTAAGAAATATGTTTATGGAATTTCCAACAAAGTACTGAGTGAACGCCTAAAAATGTTGGAAGCCGATGGATATTTGTTGCGTACCATGTACGCCGAAGTTCCTATTCGTGTGGAGTATCAACTGACGAACTTTGGGTATTCGTACTTGCAGAAATTGTTAGAATTGACCGAGTGGGCCACCTCACATGGCGACACTGTTATAAAGAATCGTAAGAAGTTTAGATCAGCCTAGAACGGAACTATGGATTTTCCCAACCCACCATCATATATTTAATTCTTGCAGCATCAGGTATTTGAACGGCTTCCACATTTACACTTGAAGCATACTGCAAGCTTGAAGGAAGTTCTTTTTTATCAATGGTAAAGTACACGTCACTGTTCTTGACAAAAACTACAACATTGTTCAGCGAGGTCTGAATTTTTTTGATAGTATATTTTTCTTTGATATCCTTGAAGGTGCTATTTATACCAATTCCGTTTTCAGTTTGAAATCGGGGGTCACGAACATTAATATTTTCGATTGTCGGAATGCTATCTGTTGATGGAGTAAGTGTGAAGAGATGTTTTCCTCCTTTTTCAAAAACCTTGATTTTCGCTGCACCAAAGCCCTGTAAAAGTTTTACGGTGTCTTTGACGATGGAATCTTGATCAAAAATTACCTCTAAGTCCCTGACTAAGCTACCTTTTTCAAGTTTTCCTATACTGGTTTTTGTAATTAAATAAGTAGTATCAATTTCTTTCTCGCAACCCACTGTGATTAGGAGTAGCACTACAATCAAAAATAATATTTTGTTCATTGATTTGATAATAATTGATGAATGCGTATAATGATATGGATCAGCGAAGTACTTTTTTCAAAACCCCTAATACACCTCTGATAAAAGTAGCGCTAGTTAATACTTTTATTACTGGGTTTTGACGAGTACTTCGTCTACTTGATGATTTTCTTGCCGCGGGTTTCGCTTTTTCTTTTTCTGCTGCAACTTCGGCTTTCTCTATTTTTTCGTTCAATATTTCATAGGCACTTTCACGGTCGATTACTTCACCATACTTCTTAACAAGCTCAGAACTTTTTATTACCGATTTGAGCTCGCTATCCGTCAGAACATCCATTCTGCTCATAGGTGCCCTTAGGAGTGTAGCGGCTAGGGGAGTGGGTCTACCTTTTTCATCCAAAGCGGAAATTAAGGCTTCACCAATTCCTAGAGAGGTTAAGACTTCTTTAGTATCGTAAAACTCCGAAATGGGATAATTTTCAGCAGTGAGTTTTATAGCCTTACGGTCTCTGGCCGTAAAAGCGCGCAGTGCATGTTGTACTTTTAAACCTAGCTGCGCTAAAACTTCATTTGGGACATCTGTCGGATTCTGCGTTACAAAGTAAAGCCCGATACCTTTGGAGCGAATCAACTTTACAATACTTTCAATCTGATCCAAAAGTGCTTTCGAAGCTTCATTGAAAATTAGATGGGCTTCGTCAATGAAGAGAATTAATTCTGGTCGATCACTATCACCTTGTTCCGGGAAAGTGGAATAAATTTCTGCAAGTAAACTCAACATGAAAGTCGAGAATAATTTAGGCCTATCTTGAATATCCGTTAAACGAATGATATTGATATATCCTCTTCCATCTTCATCGATTCGGGTAAGGTCTTCTACATCAAAGGATTTTTCTCCAAAAAACAGTTCGGCTCCCTGCTGTTCCAGTTCAATTATTTTTCTCAGGATGGTTCCTGTAGAACTGGTCGAAATGCGCCCATAATCTTTTTGGAACTCGGCCTTACCAGTACCGGTGGCATATTGTAAGACTTTTTTGAAATCCTTTAAATCCAGTAGAGGCAACTTGTTATCGTCACAATATTTGAAAACAACGGCAACAATACCCTCTTGTGTGTCTGTCAAATCTAGAATCCTTGATAATAGGGTAGGGCCAAACTCGGAAACTGTTGCCCTAAGTTTCACCCCATCTTGTTCACTTAAAGACAAGATTTCTACAGGAAAACTTTTCGCCTCAAAAGGTAAACCAATTTTCTCATGACGTTCATCTATTTTCGGATGCCCAGGACTCGGTTCAGCGATACCACTCAAATCACCTTTTAAATCCATCAACAGTACCGGAATTCCTTTATCGGAAAGATTTTCGGCTAAAACCTGCAAGGTTTTGGTTTTTCCCGTACCTGTCGCTCCGGCAATAAGTCCGTGACGGTTCAGGGTTTTTAATGGAATTTTTACATGTGCATTGGTAACGGCTTCCCCATCGAGCATGGCGGCACCCATGGTAATAAATTCACCTTTGGTCGTATACCCTTTTTCAATATGTGCAAAGAATTCTTCTTTGATACTCATTTGGTCTATTTTGGATAAAAATAGGGCATTTTTAGCCAACTCAAAAAGGGATTAGGACAGATAGGGAAAAATTATCACGATTCTGTATATGTTCAAAAATAGAAATGGGCGGATTCGAGAATTCATCTACCTAAAAGAAATTCAACAAGGCCAATACCCCGTTATAGGAAATCAAACAAGCAAATAGAAGTGCTGCTGTCAATCCAATATTTATCAAGATACCGGTCTTGTGGCCTTTCATGATTTTCTTGTTATTTATTAGAAGAAGTATACCTACAATCACCACCGGTAAAACAAATACATTGAATACTTGAGACATAATCTGCATCTCAATCGGATTCGCACCGAAAATTGGGACGATTAATGCGAACATACAAGCGATTGCAGTTATGATGCGAAACTGTTTGGAACTAGTATCCAATTCTCCTGATTGGTAATCGGCGAGTAATATAGGTGCAATTAATAAACATGGGAATATAGAGGAAAGCCCAGCACTCAATGTACCAAAGAAAAACAGTGTCAATGCAAATTTACCGGCTACTGGTTCTAGCGTATTTACCATATCCAATACTTTGGTAACTGGTTGACCCTGATGAAAAAGTGCGCCACTAGCAACTGCCATAATAGATGCGCTAATAACGAAAACCAAAATAGCGGCTGTAATCGCATCCTTTTTTTGCTGGTCTCTGTTTTCAATGGTCCAGCCCTTGCCTTTTATAAAAAGTGGGCGTGACAAGAACGTAGCCGCCGCCATGGTCGTACCCACAAAGGCGGCTACCATCATTTTACCTCCTTCCACTTGGGGAACTGAGGGAATTAGCCCCTTAACGACTTCCATGGGTAACGGGTAGACCATAAAAAGGGAGATGATGAACGATAGTCCCATAATGGTCACGAAAATGACGAGGATCTTTTCAAAAAAAGTATACTTGCCGACCAATAATAGGGCATACATTATAGCTATTACGACAATAGCAACGATTAAAACGGTCTCGTATCTAAAACCTTCCAATTGTGGAAAATAGATTAGGAAGATTTCATAAATGATATTGGCAGAAATGCCCAAAATGCCCATCAAAGAATTCCATTGTCCAAAAGAGATTCCTATTATGATGAGAATGGCGATTATCTTACCTCCCTTGATGTTTTTCTTAAAACCATAGAGTGCAGTTTCTCCCGATATCAAAGCATAATTACCGTATGCATACATCAATAGACCAGAGAATAAACAACTGATTAATAACACCCATAACAGTTGCATACCATACGTACTACCTGCGACAATCATCGAGGTAACGCTGCCCGTACCTATGGTATAGCCAATAGCAAATATACCAGGGCCAAATGCCAGTACGATTGCTAGAAGTTTTTTTAGAAATGATTTATTTGTTGTTGTAGCTCTCATTAGTTGTTCATTTTAGTTAAGTTGTTCGATACTTCAAAAACAAGTCAAGTTTGGCCGATTTAGACGAAATCCAAGAATCCGTTTAACGCCACATATAGCATATAACAATTAAAAATTAAAGTAGCGATTAAAGCTATGCTCATTCCGATGGAAACTTTATGATCTTTCATTATTTTGGATCTGTTCAACAGAATCAGCAAAAAAAGCGTAATCAAAGGCATCACAAATGGGCTAATCGCTTGAGATGCTATTAATATCCACACAGGTTTGCCTCCAAAAAATGGGACTATTAGGGCAGACAGCGCGATCAGAACTACTAAACACTTATACAAAGGTTTTTTCATATCACGTTTTGTATCAGAATAGTCAGCAATTAACCAAGGAAGCAACAACAGATTTGGAAAAATCGATGACAGGCCCGCACCAACGATTCCTAAAGTGAACAATGTCAAGGCGAAATCTCCTGCCCAAGGACCTAAGGCATTCATCATGTCTGTGGCATTGTCAACATGAACTCCTTGAAAATAGAGGGTACCTGTTGCACTTATCATTATGGCCAGGCTTATTATAAAAGTCATTACCATAGAAGACCTCGCGTCTTTTTTTTCCGTCTTTAAATCCTTTATTTCCCAACCCTGTTCTTGAACGAGAATACTTCTTGAAGCTAAACATACCCCGGCCATAGTAGTACCTACTATACCCGCGATTACAAGACCTGTATTATCTATTCCTTCGGGGAGTTTTGGAAAAAATTCAGTAATTGACTTACCTGACTCCTTAATAACAATGACGCTGGTTATGACAAATGCAAACGCCATAAAACCTACCATAATACTCATTGCATTGATGAAATTTTTATGTTTCCCGGTCCAAAATAGAGCTAACAATAGAAAAATGAAAACTATGGAAATAATTGGGCCATTGAGAAAAGAAATCGAAGTTTTGACATTGATCCATTCCATTGCGACCTCTGCTACTACTCCCATAACGCCGATGCACGATGATACTATTGAAATTAATAAGGCTGTAATAATGAAAATGGTCAAAGGTCGCCCAAATGCGTTTTTAAAATTGAACATCAAAGTTTTTCCAGAAACAATTGTCAACTTACTAATTGCAACAAGAAGGAAATAAGTAAAAAAACAGGAAAGTAAAAGAGCCCATGAAAGGCTCAGACCATAATTAGCACCTGAAACAACCATCGAAGTCACACTACCAGTACCTACAACATAGCCAATAATAAAAAAAGCCGGGCCATAATTTTTTAGCACGACCTTTAATTTATCTGAACGAGTTAGATTACTGAGTGCCATGAGAACTTTATCAATATTAAAATGTACCTAGCACTTCATTATTACACCATTATTTAACAAATAGTGTTATTTAATCAAACCGGGAAAAGACTACACTTAATCACTTCTTCTGGAGAACACTAGCTACGCAGTTTTGCAATTAATGATAATGTTTGCTTTACCAATATTTGAAGTCCTTCGTAATCTTTGTTGGCCAATATTTCTTTACTTATCAGCTTAGAACCCATTCCAACACAGGTAACCCCCGCATCGAACCAAGCCTTTAAATTAGCTTCATCGGTGCTTACACCGCCGGTGGGCATAACACTTGTCCATGGTTGCGGGCCTTTAATTCCTTTCACAAAACCGGGGCCATAAATATCGCCAGGAAAAAGTTTTACGATTTCGCAACCCATTTCCTCAGCTTTATTGATTTCGGTCAACGATCCACATCCGGGGGACCACAATACTTTTCTTCGGTTACATACGATTGCTATATCTTCCCGCAAGGAAGGTGTAACTATAAAGTTCGCACCCATTTGCATAAACAATGACGCGGCTCCGGCATCAGTAATCGAACCTACTCCCATAATCATCCCGGGAAGTTCTTTGATTGCAAATTTGTTCAACTCGGAAAATACTTCAAAGGCAAAATCGCCTCGAGCCGTAAATTCCATCAGTCGTGCACCGCCATCGTAGCAGGCTTTCAAAACCTTTTTTCCTAATTCAATATCAGGATGATAAAACAATGGAACCATTCCGGATTCCTTCATTACTGTTGCAACCTCTATTCTTGAGTACTGTGCCATTCTTATCTTGCTACACGACCCGAAGCGTCGCCACCCATTAATTTTTCTACTTCCGATACGGTCACCAAGTTTGCATCGCCTTTGATTGTATGCTTCAAACAAGAAGCGGCCACAGCAAAATCTAATGCATTTTGGTCATCTTCAGGATACTTTAATAGTCCATAGATCAAGCCACCCATAAAGGAGTCGCCTCCTCCAACACGATCTACAATATCGGTTATTTGATATTGCCGCGTCTCGTACATTTTAGAGCCATCCCATAGTACACCTGCCCAAGTATTGTGTGATGCGGATATAGAACCCCTCAAGGTGGTAATAACTTTTTTCGCCTTTGGGAATTTTTGCATCATCTGTTTACATACCGATAAAAATGCTTCGGCTTTGACGTCATGCCCGTCTTTATGCACATCCAAACCTTCTGGATGAATACCGAAATGCTTTTCGGCATCTTCTTCATTACCCAAGATAATATCACAATACGAAGTTAGCTCGGTCATGATTTTTTCACGATCGCCACCATAGTTCCACAATTTTGCCCTATAATTTAAATCTGTTGAAATAGTGATGCCTTTTTTGTCCGCTGCTTTAACTGCCTCTAAACAGACATCGGCGGCCCCTTGCGAAATGGCAGGAGTAATACCTGTCCAATGAAACCATTCGACACCATCAAAGACGGCATCCCAATCGATCATGCCAGACTCAATCTCTGCAATTGCGGAATGCGCACGATCATAAACCACTTTAGATCCTCTCGAAACCGCACCGGTTTCAAGAAAATATATTCCGAGACGATCACCACCAAAAACGATTTTATCTGTACCAACACCTCTTTTTCGCATTTCCATCAGGGCACAGTCCCCAATGTCATTTTTGGGCAAACGAGTTACAAAATCTACAGGCACTCCATAATTAGCCAGTGAAACGGCTACATTGGATTCTCCACCTCCGTAAACAACATCAAAGCTATTGGTTTGGGAAAACCTTAAAAAACCCGGAGGTGCTAGGCGTAGCATTATCTCTCCAAAAGTTACTACTTTCTTCATCTAAAAATCGTATTAAATTAGCATTGCTTTTTAAAAAACCGCTCAATCGGTACTGGGGGAAGATCATACCGTATTAAGCGGTTTTAAAAATAGTAAAATTGTTAATGGTTGTTTTACTTAGACTGTTTTTAAATTCCTAAAGCTTGACCACCGCCTATTTGAATAGTTTCGGCTGTAATGAATGAAGCATCCTTACTTGCTAGAAAGGAAATCACACCAGCCACATCTTCGGGTTGACCTAATCTGCCTAACATAATGTTATTTGCCCACGATGCAAAAACTTCTGGTTTCGTTGCTTTAATTTGTGCATGAAAAGGCGTGTCGATTGTGCCAGGCGATACTGCATTTACTCTAATGCCATATTCAGCTAAATCTTTTGCCAATGCTCTAGTGATGGCATGTACACCAGCTTTAGATGTTCCGTATATTCCAGCACCAGGCCCACCGGCCGTCCATCCGGCATTTGAGGTATAATTGATTATTGAAGGATGCTCCCCTTTTTTAAGGTAGGGTATCGCAGCCCTTGATGCGAAGAATACAGAATCCAAGTTCAATGCCATTACAAATCTGTAAAATTCAGTTGTCATTTCTTCAAACCGAGACCGGCCACCTAGTCCACCTGCATTGTTGACTAGTACGTCTATTCTTCCGTACTTTTCTCCTATGGCTTTGATATTAGAGTGTACTTCTTCTTCCTTTGTGACATCGAAACCACGATATTCTGCGGTGATTCCTTCAGCAGTGAGCTCTTCAACTCTTTTGGCTCCAACTTCATCTTCGATCCCGTTTAAAACCACGGAATATCCATCTTTACCTAATCTTTTTGCTACTTCAAAACCAATACCCCCGGTCGCTCCGGTTATTACTGCTACTTTTCCTTTTAAACTCATTTTATATAAATATTTAAGCTAATTAAACTGTTTCTAATTCTACGGGTCTTATTCTTTTTATCAATCCGTAAATCGATAAAACGGCCAATGGGGCCAAAACCGCAATTACTATAAATGCCGGAGTATAGGATACCTGAGCAATCATTGGAATTAATGAATTCATAATAATTACCGAAACTGCGGCCACTGTTCCTGCTAGTCCGGCCAAGGTACCCACAGATGGCCCTCGGAATAGATCACTTGAAATGGTCTGAATATTGCCGATTGCAAACTGAAAACCGAAGAGTACGACCGCGACAATATATATAAAGGTCATGGGGTTATTTTCGGTTACTAAAAATATAATTCCTAACAAGCCTAAGAAAATCAATGCCCCTCCGATGGTAATTGTGATTTTCCTGGCGGCATCTACTGACTTCCTTTCCATCAATTTGCCGCAGTACCAACCACCGATAATACTACCGGCCATGCCGCCCAAATAGGATATCCAAATAGTGGAACCGATTTCTTCGATGCTGAAACCAAATTTTGAGTTCAGGTAGAGTGGCATCCATCCCACAAACAACCACCAGATGGGTTCGATAAAAAAACGGGACATAAGTACTCCCCAAGATTCTTTATAACTTAATATTTGAATAAGCGACAAGCCTTTTTCTTTCTCGTCTTCTTTGACTGGCTTGATTTGATCCATCATGATCAGTTTCTTTTCTTCCTCCGTTATCCACGAATGCTTATCAGGTTTAGCCTTGTTGATAAACAACCATGGAATGACCCAAAGTAGACCTGCAGCCCCAAGGATGATAAAGGTGGTGCGCCAACCGAATTGTGAATATAAGGCAGCAATTAGCGCTGGTGCGATTACACTCCCCAACGATGCTCCTGCATTGAAAATACCTTGTGCAATTGCTCGCTCTTTTACCGGAAACCATTCTCCATTACTTTTAACCGCCCCCGGCCAGTTACCGGCTTCGCCAAGACCTAGCAATGCCCTTACGATACTTAGGGAAACCAAACCCCTAGCAAAGGCATGAAATACCGCAGCTAGGGACCAAACCACGATTGATACTACGAAACCCATTCGGGTGCCTATCATATCATATAGTTTTCCTGAGAGAAATTTGCCCGCGGCATAGGTAATCATGAATATATTGAGCATGATGGCATAATCCGATTCGTCCATGCCAAGATCTTTGCCCATTTCTGGCCACATTACGCCAAAAGCTGTTCGGTCTATATAATTGATTACGGTGGCCAAGCAAATCAATGCGATAATCCACCATCTTAGTCCCTTAACCTTCATAATAATTAGCTTTGGTTGGTAATCTCTCGTTATTTTGATACTTACATTCCTTTACAGGATATATATAAGGACGTGCGTCAAACACTTTTGTCCATCGATATACCTTGAAATACCGCTAAAAATTTCCGATGCAATTTGAGCGGATGCCCAAATCGGTAGAATTTTGTAGTGTTATTCTTGGTATTACTTCCCTTCAAGTATTCGTATGAAAGATAAAAGCGTGCAATTTTATCCTTCATATTTCTTCATATAGCCCCTATATATTATAACAATACTGGTACAGTACTTTAAAATGTACTTTCATTTTTTCCTTTGCCAGTTGAGGGTCCTGAGCTTTTATAGCTTCGAAAATATCTTTGTGCTCTTGAATGCCTTTAAATGCCTGATCCTTGTCACAAACATGATATTTTTCGAAATTTGTTATTATTTCAGGTGTGATTATAAGCATGAACGTATCCATTGTACTGTTGCCGCTTGCCTTAGCTATTGCTAAATGGAACAATAAATCTTCTTGAACCGCATCTTCTCCTCTGATTACTTTATCGCTATAAGCTTCTAATGCATACTGCATTTGGTTCAGATCTTCTTTTGTTCTTCTCTGAGCTGCTAGACTTACGGTTTTTAATTCTAATAGAATCCTTGTCTCCACCAGCGATTTAAAATCAGGTTCTTCCAGTCTTAGAATATCTTCAATCATACCGTTCATGGCCACTTGGCCGATGTCTGCAATGAAGGTTCCACTCTGGGGCTTTGATTTCAATATGCCATAAAACTCAAGCTTTTGGATGGCTTCCCGAACATTACTTCTACTCACTTCAAACTTTTCAGATAACATTCTTTCTGAAGGCAGTTTATCGCCAGGCTCAAGATTTTTATAGTTGATTAAATCCCTAATCTTAGAGATGATACTGTTTTGAATTTCTTGATTTTCGTTTTTAGTGAGAATTTCTAATTTCATAAGCTATTTAATATTTTTCGCTTTAAGAACTGGTTAACCAGATTGGTTTGTTAAATTTATGAAAATAACTTCTATCAAAAAATATGTTCCTTACGTAGTTCAACCTAAAAAAAACACTATTCAACAAATACTAAGGTTGAGTGGTTTTACTGGTCTCGCAAAAGACCAGTAAAACAATGTTGAACTAACTCAAACAACCATAAAGTATACCAAGAGGAAACTAACAACCTTTGGTTTACTCTAAATCTTTAATGGGTGACTTCTAGATAATAATAATTGACTATCGCTGATGAGCCTTCATCATTAGTTTGAAGGTAGTTACCTGCTTTAAAGTAATTCTCGAACACTCCCCATTTTTGCATGTTTATATCATTATAAATTTTTGATTCATTATCATTTAATACCACTTCTAATTTACCATCTGAAACTATTACCTCTAATGAAAACTTATTGTCACCTACTTCTTCATTGAATATAAAGCCATCGTCATCCTCCCAAGCATCAGTACTTAAAATGTCGTCTCCAGATGTGTTCAAGTCCTTTAACTTTTTAGTCAGTATCCTGACTTTTCCTTTCTGCCAATAGATTTTCAGAATGGGAGGAGCGTTGTTATCATTTTCTCCGATACGATCTCTTTGTTCATTTGTTAACCTACCGTGAATTTGCATCACAATGGTACGGTGGAATTCATTATTCGAGTCTTTTGAAATAAAAGGAACCGACAAGGTACCCTTCATTATACCTCCTTCGGCAAATGTCCAATTAGTGGAATTACTACCCGAGTCCATTTGTTCCCTTAACTCAGTTCTTGAGTAGGACGAATTAGTCGTTGTGGCCCCTGGATAACTATTAAACACCAGCGCGCCATTAATTGAATCATTGTACATGAAAGGTTTTAATATTTCATTGTTAGCATAGTCCAGTATTTCTGGAGGCTCAACTTCAATTGGTTTTCCATTTTCCGATATGGGTAGGGTCACCTTCCAATTATTTAAATCAATCTCCGGTAGGACGTATGAAATTTCTTCTTCTACTTCCTCCACTTCTTCTTCCTGTTCTTCCTCCTCCTCAACAGGGTCATCCGTATCAACTTGTTCCTCAGGAATTTCCTCCACAATTATATCTTCCTTATCGTTACTACAAGAACATAATATCATTAAAAATATGAATACAAAACCTAGCTTCATATATTGAATCATCATATCTCTTCTTGCAAATTTCTTCATAGTCAAATTCATTCGATACCATTAATGTTCTACATTGAGCTCGTAGAGTTTTACTCTAGCAAAAGCTCCCTCATCCCTTGATTGCAAATAATTTCCCACCTTAAAGTAGTTTTCAAAAATTCCCCATCTTTTAATACTTGCGTCATCATACACAAAAAATTCACTATTGTTCAGTGACACCACCATTTTACCATTAGTTACCTTTACTCCTAGGGTAAATTTTCTAAAGCCTACCTCTTGCTCAAAGTTTTTTCCTTCATCATCGGTCCATGCTTCTTTATGTAGAATTCCGACTTGATCGACTCCTGCATATTTTAAAACTTTGGTTTTTACACGAATTTTACCATTCTGCCAATAGATTTTTAAAACTGGCGGTGCATTGTTATCTATTTGCCCGATACGTTCCCGTTGTTCATTAGTCAAACGACCATGTATTTGAGCTATAATCACCTTATGGTATTTTCCATCATTGGCCCTTGACACTTCACCCATTGCCATTTTAGCTCTCAATGTGCCACCTTGCTTAAAAGTCCAATTCACATTATCTTTACCAGGCTCCATTTGCTCTCTAAGCTCTGACCTGGAATACTTCGTATTTGCGGTGGTAGCCGACGTTGGATAAGCATAAAAAACTAGCGTCCCACTAGTTGAATCATTGTACATGTAAGGTTTCAAGGTCTCATCTGTAGCGTAATTCAAAATTTCTGGCGGTTCAATACTTATTGCTCCACCTTTTCCTTCACCCGCTGGTATTGTAACCTTCCAATTACTCAAATCAATTTTAGGAAGTTTTATCCTCTTTCTTTTCTTTTTGATTTTGTCAATTCTAACCTCCGACTCTGCAACGCTACTTTTCTTATCTTGAGAAGTAGCGTTAACAGAAAGAAACATTAGTACCATAATGACTAATAGTTCTTTTTGGAGTTTTTTCATTAAAATCGAAATTATTGAGCAATTACCTTCACATTATCAATATAGGCATCTTTAGGAGTGACTGCATAAAACATTACAGCAACTTCACCACTGCTAGGAGCGGTAAATTGTATTTGAACCAAGGTGCCAAAATCATTATCTGTATCTGAAAATTTACCTTCAGCAACAAAGCCTTCATCGAATCCTAAATTATTACCTAGATTATCAACAGCATCGGCCCCATCATCATAATGCTGGTCCAAGATTAAGCCCACGACTCTTCTTCCCCCAATAGGGTCTGTTCCACTATCATCTTTAATTGCATATTGATATTCTAGAACATAATTAGCGCCTGGAGTTAGAATAAGTTCTTGATAGGCATATCTAGAACTGGATGATCTAAATTCTCCTCCGGATTGACTTGCAGACCATTTAGCCCCTCTAGTTTTTCCGCCGGTGTCATTTCCATCAATGTCGAAATCAGAACCATCTGAACTTGAACCGAACGGGTTGGTTTCCCCATCTGTAAATGTTGCCCATTTCCAGAAATCTTGACCATCTTCAAAATCACCATTAATAATAGTAGAGCCAGTCATTCTAGACATGTAAATATTATCTACTGTTATCGTTGCATGATCCTTTGCAGTTCCACTAGTTGCTAATCCAAATACGATTTCATCGAACATAACCACCGGTGATGAGAAATCTGTAGCTAAGTTTAAATCGAAACCAGTCCATTCACCATCCGTTAAGTCCAAATTGTCAATAACGTAGTTCACAGCATTCGCACTATCAACTAAAGTAATTTTCAATTTATCTATACCTTCAGCAAAATTAGAATGCACATCAAAGTGAATTTCAGAGGCTTCTACTCCGCTATAAAAAGCATCCGCAACGACAACTTCGTCACTCAATTTTACGAGCCCGGTATTACTATGGAGTCGAGAAAATTCAAGTAGCTCGTTGCCAGAATCTAATGTAACTAATGTACCTCCAGTTCCTGCTGAACCAACTGCAGAACTAGCACCAGTAAAAATATTAAACAAATTATTTCTCTTTCCTTCAGGTGATGAAGGAGCAAATGAGATAGATTGCACAGCATGTTCTACCGTAATATCTTCAGTTTTGGTGACACCGCCAGCAGTCACGGTTATTGTATAATCAGTAGAAGCAACAACGTTAGAATAATCGTGAGAAACGGTCTCGCCCTGTGCTGCGGTTACAGTACTACTGCCATCACCAAAATCTACTGTAAAGGTTTCAACACCAACCGTAATCGGTTGGATTGTGACAATTGTACCGTCTCCACTGGTTTCCGTGGAAAAACTCGAAAAAACAGGAGATGTAACACTATTAAGACCCGATGAAACTTCAGGGGCTATGGGCGTAAACTCTTGTTCCTCGCATGATATTATAAGTCCCATCACCAACAGGGCGCTCATTGATTTTTTTAATAAATTCATAATCTTATTTTATTTGTTTTTTTGTTTTTCCCATGTAAGTATGTTCAAGAACGTACTTATCTGAGACCAATTAGAATAGGAATTATGCCTAATCAATTCTCTCTATACTAATTTTAGAAATTCTAACTTCAGTATCCCCATATTCAATATTGAATCTCATATTTTCAGTATCAGCTCCAGTCGAAAAACTAACGGAATATTCCACGTAAGCGGAAGACTGATCTGTCCTGGGAATATCCTGACTCAGAAAGTCTTCGCCAGTATCGCCATCTTCAATTAAAAGTTGTCCAGCAGAAACCCCTGAAGAAGGGGCACTTACGTACCAAAAGGTTATTCTATAATCTGCACCTGCCACAACTCTTATCGTTTGATCAAGAAATTGAGAAGAGCTACTAATCTTAGCACCTCCATTTCCTTCTGGTGGTGTTGGAGATCCACTACCAGAATAAGTACTGGTACCTCTACCACCGCCCCATGGCGTTCTTGGGTCGCATAAAAAGTCAGGGCATTGAAAAGCTGCAACTAACTCATCAACAACCACAACATCTAAGGTGATTGTGGATGTTTCACCATTGGCATCAGATGCAATCAAGGTGACAGGATAAGTCCCTTCACCAGGAAATTCTATGTCCTGTGGATCTCTTTCGGTTGAGGTTACTCCCCCTCCAAAATCCCAGGAATAGGTATTTGCCTCCGTAGAGAGGTCAGTAAAATTGATAATATAAAAAAACTCTTGATCTGCAGTATAATCAAAATTTGCTTCCGGAAATACGGTATCTTCTTTAGAACCTGTATCCGGCAAATCATCTCTAAAAAGATCGGAACCGACACAACTGGCAGCAAAAACAGCTGTCACGAGTACCAAGGTTATTTTACGGAAAAATTTCGCTTTATTTTTCATAGTTTGAATTTTTGAATATTAATATCCTGGATTTTGGGTTAAAAGACCTCCGCTAAGATTGATTTCACTAGCAGGTATTGGCAATAACAATTTTCTAGAGTCATAGGCGTAGCCCAAATCAGCCGAAAATGCACTTAAAACAGACTCCGCTACACCAAATCTAACTAAATCAAAAAACCGTTGATTTTCAAAAGCTAACTCTACTCTTCTTTCCAACAAAAGCTCGTCTTGCGTTATAGAAGACACAGGTGCTGTTAAGCCTGCCCTATCTCTTACTGCTTGAAAAGAAGCTAAAGCAGCTGCATCACTTGTAGATCCCGCCCCTGCCATAATGGCTTCTACATGGAGTAATAAAACATCAGCATAGCGTAAGGCAATATAATCGTTACCAGCGTCACGACCCGCTCCGTAAGTTGGAGGTACTGCAGTGATATCTGATCCTTCGGGTAAAAATTTCGTTACTTCATTGGAAAGACCAAAGGTAGCATACGAAACTGCCGTTCTATCACCACCAGCGGCTGCAAAATCAGCGATTAGATTATCTTCGAGAATGTTTTGACCGTCTTCTGAACCTGTACGATTAGAAGCAGGAGAAGTAAATTCAGCAGAAAAACCTTGACTTTCCAACTGATTACCAGAAATATATTGAACTGCAAATATTACCTCACTATTTGCTGATGCGTCATACTCTTCATCAGTTCCCGAATAAAATACATCATTAAAATCAGGCTCTAATGCGTAATCTCCACTATTGATTATGTCTTCACACAACTGACGTGCACCATTGTAGTTCGGATTATCTTGAGTAAGATAGACCTTTGCCAAAATACCTTGGGCAGCTGCCTTAGAAGCTCTTACTACATTTGAATTATCTAAAACACTAATAGCTTCCTGTAAATCTGCAATAATCTGAGCATAAATCTCGGCCTCGGGTGTTCGTGTAAAAGCAGTCTCCTTATCATCTGGAGATACTACTTCAGTTACCAAAGGCACATCACTATATAGTCGAACTAGTTTGAAATATGCATATGCTCTTAAAAATTTAGCTTCTGCAGTATACCTTGCTTGATTACTATCATCAGCAATTTCAATGAAGTTCAAAATGTTATTAGCTCTAAAAATTACTTCGTACATGGATGCATAGTAATCTTGAGACTCTACATTGTTAGCATTCACCAAGTATCTGTGGAAATCTGCTTTTGAACCTTCGGTAGTACCATTTCTTGTATTATCACTTCTATGTTCTGTTAAAAGGTGCTCAAATTGAACTCCTCTATTCGTAGTAGCTTCATTTGAGTTTGTAGCATCATTTACACCCTGGACAGCATCATAAACTCCCATCAGTCCAGAAAATACATCTGCATCCGTTTGAAAGAACGCATCTACGGTAACAACAGAGTCCGGTACAGGGTTTAAATACTCTTCAGTATCACAGGAAATCAAAACTGACCCTGTAATAACAAAAATTAAATATTTTATATGTTTCATAATCGTTTTCTTTTTTAAAATTAAAAGTCAATATTCATACCAATTGTAAACGTTCTAAATATTGGCGTACCTGCTCTCTGTGAACCAAAGGCTCGTACATTGCCGTTATCATCGTGCTCCGGGTTGAAACCATGATAATCATCAGCAGTTATATACACAAGGTTTTGAGCAGTAGCATATAGTCTTAACCCGTCTAAACCTATACGTGATGTTAAATCGTTTGAAAAATTATATCCAAGATTTACATTACGTAAAGAAAAATAGTCAGAACTAGCAATAACATCGCTCGTTACTACCTTTCGTTGGATAAAAGACACATCGGGTACCAAACCAGCCGCGACAGCTTCTTCGGCACCTGTTCCTCTGGTCGTATTTCCGAACCAATTGAAGAAATATTCATCACCTATATTATTTACCTGACCACCGAGGCTTCCTTGGACCATGAAAGAGAGGTCAAAGTTTCCATATTGAAATTCATTGGTAAAACTGTAGATCAAATCAGGATAAGGATCCCCTAAAATGGTTTTGTCTTCATCTGTAATTAAACCATCGCCATTTAAATCTTTTACAATAGTTGCTCTAGATTCCCCGTTTATCCTGTTCCATGGTCTATCAACATAGGTTGTTCTAAATGAAGTTTCATCAAAAAGCTCTTCATCTACCACAAAACCCCAAAAAGATGAGATAGGCTCGCCGACCCTATTGATCCATAATGAATTTCTACCATAAGTATCAGCTATCAAAGCATTATCTGAATCGGCAAAATCCAACAATTCGTTTTGGTTGGTAGATGCGATTAACGTAGAATTCCATCTAAAGTTCTCATTTGCAATGTTTTTGGTGCGTAACTCAAATTCAAAACCTTTATTTTGAACTTCCCCTAAATTTACAATTCCCTGATCAAAACCAGTAACGTAAGAAACAGGGTTAGAAAGCAATAATTCATCACTAGTTCTCTTGTAATAATCAATGGAACCCGATATTCTATTACTGGCAAATCCGTAATCCAAACCTATAGTTAATTCTCTTGAAGATTCCCATTGCAAGCTAGGGTTTGCAATATTAAGCGGAGAAACACCTTGTGCGGTGCCATAGTTTGTATTTTGACTTAATGCTAGGTAAGGCCATGCATTTTCAACAATAGTACCCACATTAAAATTTTCAGTACCCGTAAAACCATAACTAGCTCTAAACTTAAGGTTACTAACGATATCACTATCTACCAAGAAATTTTCTTTAGCCACATTCCAACCCACGGATGCGGCAGGGAAGTTACCCCACTTAGTATCTGTACCAAATACAGAACTGCCGTCACGTCTAAAGGAAGCATTCACCAAATACCTATCCTTATAGGCATAATTTACACGAGCAAAATAACCTAGTTTTCTTTGGTCCGAATTAATTTCCGATACAATGGTATTTGCAGGATCAGCACCATTCATGTTTTTAAGACGATCATCAGTAAATCCACTACCATTGATTTGACTGATTTCAGTTCTTCTTTTCTGAATCGTTACACCACCCAATAAATTCAGATCATGGTCCCCGAAATTTTTGGTATAATTTAAAGTATTATCATTAATTATTCTTGTACGGTATCTATTCTGCAAACCATACGCAGATCGGCTTGCACCGGATGCGTGGTGCTTGGTTCCATCCCATCTTGTTTGCTTTCTTTGATCAATAGTGACACCAACAGATGTTTTGGCCGTAAGACCATCTAGTATTTCATAACTTAAATACGTTGATCCAAATAATTTTGTATTGATATCATAATGCTCTCGCTCAACATATTGTGCGTAGGGATTTGAATCGCCCGAGGTACGAGGTCTGCTAGAACTTCCATCGCCATTGAGATCTAAGTTCACCAGATGATCTTCACGGAAGTAATCGCCCACACCAATATCTGGATAGTTTGCTCTATTAATAAACTGAAGTGATTCTTCAGTATGATAAATAGGTAACCAAGGGGATTGACGAGTAGGGTTATGAATAGATGTTGGCAAACGTCGCTGCTTGGTATAAGAAGGGGTTGCGCTAATACCAAACCTTAATTTATCACCAATTTTTGAATCTACCTTGACGTTTCCAGTGTATAATTTGAAATCATCAGTAATTACCACCCCTTCATCATGAAGATATCTCAAAGAAGAACTGAACTTCGTGTCCTCTGTTCCACCTCTTGCGGAAAGTGAGTGACTTGAAACAAAGCCTCCATCAAAGAAAACATCTTGCCAATCACGGTCAACTCCCGTAGTATTTCTTAATAGATCAATATACTGTGACTCTTCAGAAAGTGTGCCCGTGACTGATCGCTCTAAAGCAAACCACTCATCAGTATTTTTTTTGTAGTCTTCACTACCATGCGCCTGCTTGTACCCAGTATACGTTTGGTAACTGAATTTTGTTTTACCTGCCTTACCACTCTTTGTCGTAATCAGTATAACACCATTTGCACCTTCACTACCGTAAATAGCTGCAGATGCAGCATCTTTTAATACTTCAAAAGACTCCACATCATTCATGTCAATATTTCCAAGAAATTCAGAGCTCATAACTATACCATCAACAACTAGTGCAGGTCCTGAATCAGCAGCAACTGATCCAACACCTCTTATTGTGATAGTTGGAGCTCCCCCGGCTTCAGCGTTGGTAGCTTGTATGTTTACACCCGATACTTGACCAATAAGTGCATCATCAACTCTTGACACCGCTATTTGGTCTAAGGACTCATTGGTCACTTTGGATATAGAACCTGTAATAGTAGATTTTTTCTGAGTTCCATAACCTACCACAACCACCTCATCAAGTTGGCTAGCGTCTTCTACCAGGACAATATTTAGGGTAGTCTGCCCATTTACAGCAACTTCCTGTGTAGAGTAGCCTAGATAGCTTATTACTAAAGTAGCGGAAGCATCCACATTGTCAATCGTAAAATTGCCATCGAAATCGGTTTGCGTGCCGTTTGTGGTTCCTTTAACCACAACGCTTGCTCCGGGTAATGGGCCACTGGCATCAGCAACCGTTCCAGATACCGTCTGAGCCGATACCGCTGAGAAACAAAAAAATGCTCCGAACAACAACAGCCTTTTTAATAACGTAATCTTCATAAATTTAAATTTTAGTTAAAATAGTTAGATAATTTGCTTTTTAACATTTAACAGGTCGCATGCATGCTAAATGGAATTTACCGAAGATCCGTATTCTAAAAATTCAATTGTTTATCGTAATTTTAAAGAATATGATATCAATGGTATCGTATAAGTATTACTTCCCTTCAAAATGAAGTAATTGATTTTTAAAAGGATGGGCGTGCACCCGTCCTTTTTTTTAGGCAAGATTTTTATTTTTCCATATAGTTCGTTAGTTCTTTGAGTGATTGAAATTGGTTTTCCATTTTGGTTTTCCATACTGGTTAACCAATTTGGTTTACCAAATATATGTTATTACTTTGTTAAATAAAAATTAATTTAAAATTTTATGATTTGAATTTTAGGAACCTAACAATAAAGTTGCCATTGGGTTAAGAAATTCTCATTTAGGGTGCTTTCGTACTATGAAAAAACAAGTCCCCCGTTGATATCAACGTTCGCACCTGTCATAAAAGATGTTTCGGAAGAAGCCAAACAAGCGACAGTATTCGCGATTTCTTCTGCTGTGCCTTGTCTACGAAGTGGCGTCATACCTTCTACTTTTTTGCGAACTTCATCTTTGGTAAAATCATCATGAAATTTGGTAGCTATCATTCCTGGACACAAAGAATTTACCCGAATACCTTTCGGTCCCACTTCTTTTGCTAAACCTCTGGTAAAGGTCATTACTGCGCCTTTTGAAGTTGCGTATGCCAAAGACCCGCCACCACCGCCATCTCTACCCGCTTGGGAGGCAATGTTCACTATTGAACCCCCGGACCCCATATGTGGCAAAGCCGCCTTGGATACCAAAAATGTAGAGTTCAAGTTTAAGAACATAACCTTATTGAAGAAAGACTCATCCATTTCCGCGATTGTTTTCCTAGCCACTAAACCTCCTGCATTGTTGACTACAATATCAATAGTGTCACCGAAAGCTGCTGTTGTTTCTTTAATCAAATTGTCAACATCCGATTTTTTGGTCATATCGCCTTTGACAATAATGGCAGTTCCACCTGTAGCTTCTATTTCTTTCAAGGTTTCTTTGGCATTTTCTTCGTTGTGAAAGTAATTGGCAACTACTTTTGCACCTTCCTTTGCCAATCTCGCACTTATCGCCCTTCCTATATCTCTTGTTCCACCAGTTACAATGGCCACTTTTCCTTTCAAATCCATAGATGTTGTTTTTAATTAATTCATTATCGTCTTAACTAAATATTGTATACGCCACCATTGATATCTAACGTTGCGCCAGTAATAAAGCCGTCATACTCTGATGCCAGATATAGGACCGCTCGAGCTACGTCATCTGCATTTCCGGCTCTTTGAATTGGAATGCCTGCAATTGTATTTTCTGCAGATTCTTGGGTTGTATGGGTGTTGTGGAATGAAGTGCCAAGAATTAGTCCGGGGGCCACGGCATTCACCCTTGTGCCTTGTGGACCCAACTCGGAAGCAAGTGCTCTTGTAAATGTTAAGATTGCTCCTTTACTGGTAGAATATACTAATGATCCAGGGTGACCCCCTTTACGTCCAGCAAGAGATGCCAAATTAACAATACTGCTATTGTCATTTTTTGCTAGATAAGGAGCTGCCGCTCGCGTCACGAACATCATGGAGGTAAGGTTGATGTCCATTACTCTGTGCCAGAATTCAGCCTCCATTTCGTTCAGCATTTTACGTGCAACAAGTGAACCTGCATTGTTGATGAGTGTGTCTAAACCACCGAAAGCTTCTACTGCTTTTTCAACCAATGCGTTTGCATCAGCTTCTTTTGTTAAATCACCACCTATAGCAATCGCCTTTTGTCCCTTTCTAATTGCGTATTCCGTCAATTGGTCCGCCGTCTCGACGCTGGAAAAATAGTGGATGGCTACATTGGCTCCGCTATCAATAAAGTGTTTGGTTATTGCTTCGCCAATGCCTTGCGCGCCTGCGGTGATGAGTACATTTTTTCCGGTCAGTTTACTTTTCATCCCTTAGTTTTATTACCTTTCTTTAAGACTCTTTATCTCCAAAATAAGACACCCCGCCACCTGTTAAGAAATCTTCTCTTACAGGGCTAAAGGTGTCGATTAGTATTCCCTCTTCTAAGCAAACTGCACTGTGCAATAAATTAGGTTCAATATAGACCCCATCTCCTGCTTCTACGATTTTCTTTTCTCCATCAATTTCAAATTCAAATTTGCCCGAAACACAATAAGTAGCTTGGGTATGAAAATGCTGATGTGGAGAACCTAATGCTCCTGTTTCGAATTTCACTTTTACCATCATAATTTGGTTATCGTAACCTAAGAATTTTCTTGATACCCCTCCACCGAGTTCTTCCCATTCCAGTTCTTTTGAGATGATGTACTTCTCACTAAATCGATTCATTTTTTTATAATTTTAATATTTTTTACTCTTTTCAAATAACCAAGTCATTTACTTGGATGGTGTACCGGGGCCTACCGTTGCTTCTCTAAACCATACTTCGGCATAACTACCATTTTCATATTGTTTGGCAATATCACCACCGTATGTTTCTGCGCCGGTACTCCATACCATATTAGTTTCAGGACTTTTACCATTGGTTTGGTTATAAACGCCTTGCTTGAAATAATTCAGTTCTCCACTGTAGGCCGTGGCTCGTTCTGTCCCATCTTGTCCTATGGGCACAAATAATCTCCTTGTTTGTTCCGGGAGGTCTGACTTATTTACGTATTCGGATGCGATGAGATTTTTAGTAAATGTTTTTGTTTCATGCTTGTCACTTTTGAAGGTGAGATACATGATGCCTTTATATACATTTATTTCATAGCTGAATTCTTCACCCAGTTCTATTCCGTCCTTAGGCTCGGCCGGATAGTCATTTTTACCTGAACCTACAACAGACAGATCATACCCCCATACGGGGGTAGAAAAATCCCATCTGCCAGCATTGTCATCTCCTGCTGTATTGATTTCATAGTTCCAAAAGACAGAGCCTTTCGTGTGACCAGGAAACTTCTTGTAAAATATTTTCAGCGGTTCATTTTCATGTCCTTCACCGCTATGTATTTGCCCGATTACGGTTGAGTAAGAGGCAGCAACCCTCGCATCACCGGAAACAGAGACTTGCATAACCTTGCAGGTACCTGTTAGTTTGCCACCTTCTTCAGGCGTCCATTCTCTTTTTTCGTGCAACTCCGTTCTGGTATTGCTGGAATTTTTTGAAGTGACACCAGAATTTGGTGTTTTATAGACCACCCAACGTCTGGTACCATCAATCACGGTGTAGAAAAAATCCTTGTGTTCAAACTCAGTGATATCTTCTACTGTAGTTCCATCGCCCAACAATATTTTAAATTTATCCATAAAAGGAATCACTTCGTTTGGATAGACTGTTTTTGTACTCATGCCATCGTTGGCCTCGAAATATCCGGCATTGGAGATGGCATCATCACTAATGGTAATATTTGCTGATTTAAACCAGACCTCCGCGTAATTTCCATCGGCGTATTGTTTTTGAAGATCACCCCCATGGGTTTCGGCACCAGAACACCAGACTTTATTTACTTTAGGGTCTTTACCGTTTGTTTGGTTGTACGTTCCCAATTTGAAAAAGAGCCCCTCGCCAGTATACGCTTCGGTTCGCTCGAGGCCGTCCTGACCAATGGGGACGAATAGTTTGTTGACTTGTTCTGGTATGTCCGAACGATTCACATATTCAGAGGAAATAAGATTTTTAGTAAATGTTTTGGTTTCATGGCCTTCACTCGAGAATGTTAGATGCATCATACCCTTCTTAATCTCGACTTCATAACTGAATTCTTCACCTAGAGCAATTCCATCTTCCGGTTCTGGGGGATAGGTGTTTTCATTCGTGCCGACAACAGAAAAGTCGTAACCCCATATGGGATAGGAATAATCCCATCTTTTTGAATTATCAACACCTGCGGTATTGATTTCATAGTGCCAAAAGACAGACCCTTTTTCATGACCAGGGAATTTTTTATAGAATATTTTGAGTGGTTCGTTCTCATGCCCATCCGCACTGTGAATCTGCCCCACCACTACCGAATATGTAGAAGCAACCCGAGCATCGCCCGTAGTTGACACATTCATTACTTTAAGGGTGGCATTCATTTTGGCATCGGTCATTGGCGACCATTTTTTTAACTGGGCCAATTCGGTTCTTGTATTGTTCGAAGTACCATGGGTATTTCCCGCATTTGGGGTTTTAAATACGACCCAATCGCCATTGTCGTCACTTTCCGTATAAAAGAAATCTTTGTGTTCATAATCAGTAGCCAGACCTACGTTGGAGCCATCGCCCAAGATTAAATTCCAATGTTGAAAAAATGGTATGATGCTGTGTGGATTACTTCCTTGTGCCATTTCATCACTTTTTGTGTCGCTTTCCTTTTTCGTTTTGTCCGCACAATTCATGAACAACAGGACACCTAGCATTAATGGATAAGGGAAAAAATTCGATTTAAATATTTTGAAGCTCATGTGAAATGATATGTGTTGTTAAATTGGTTAACCAGTTTGGTTTACCAAAAATACATTTATTTGTTAGACTACCAAATATTTAACAGAAAATCGGTTTGGCCGAGCAATAAAAAATTGTCTTTAATTGAACTAAAAACATAATAAATTGAAAAAGGTCTTATCTGAAATTTTTAAGGAAAATACACATAGAAGATAAACAGTGAATTACTACTTTTAAGAGCTATTCGTTGCGTATTAAATTCCAGACCTCTCCCGGCTTGAGTTCCTTTTCTGTCTTCTTTCCTTTAACATCTGTAATGGTCATAATGCTTTTCTCCGTTCCAAGCGCATGAATTTGAATTTTGTTGACGCAATGTTTTATGAAAAGATCCGTCTCCAAAGAAAGTTGAATGCTCAGTTCTTCAATTTTTAGGTTCTTTACGTCAAAGAAGTAAAAGCGATTATCCTTACTGATGCTTATTGAATTGTTACCAGCAGTTTCTCGGGCCGTATTATTTACATTCCATCCATAATAAGAGAATTCATCATCTGTTTCATCAATTCTATTGTCGTATCCCCGATAGGGGTAAATAAGTGTTATGAAACTAAAATTCTTTTGATTGATTTTTGAAACGATACTCCAATTTTTCCCTCTTGCCCCTGAATTAACCACCGTATCTAATTTTGTTAACTGTAGAATATCATGACCACTCGCGTCTGGAGCCGTTGCTCGAATAAGATAAGGGCCATTTTCATTGGTATAATGGCCCTGCCACACTTGTTTGTATTCATGTGGAGCTTCTGACGAGAAGTTATCTTTCACGATCCAAAAGTCATCCTTTACGAATATGACCTGTCTTGTATAGCTTACACCTACATTCTCAAATCCATCATGACTACCTATGAATAAATCAAAGTCTTCATTGGTTGACCATGCAATGACTTCTGGGTTCGGCAAACTACCAAACTTGCCAAAACCACTTCCTCCTTTATTAGACGTCCATTGTTTACCTTGTAGCTCATCGTCAACTAGGGCGACATTTTTGACCTTTGAGTTTTTGAACAGTTCGAAATCCTTTAGCGAATAGCGTACTTGATAATTTGGTAAAATCACATGTCCATTTGCAATGGCCTGAACCCCTAGCATATCGCCATGTTGATGGTCAGGTTTCTCGTCGTCGAGGCCAGCGCTTACAATCATCATTTTGCTGTCAGGGTTCCAACCTTCACGCATTATATAATAATGCGTGTCAGTAAAAGCGAGAGAGCCGTAAGAAGGTTTTATTCGTTGAATATTTTCAAGTAATTCAACCTGTGACTGATTTAGAAACCAGTACATTCTTTCATCCACCTTGTCAGAAGCGAAATAGCCGAATTCAGGATCTTCAAAAAGTACATAACCCAAAGTCATCGCTCCGGAAATGTCATTTTTTTCTGCCCATGGTATTTCCGTATCATCTTGAAGTACGGGAGCGCTTTTATCAGGATAAGCAATTTTCACAAGCGTGGAGAACAGACCTTTAAGTTTGGTCGTCCAATCATCGGCTAGCGGAATATGATTGACTTTGGCCAGTTGGTACACATAGTAGTAGTTATTTATGTCGCTCATGTGATAATGAACGGAACGTTCAAATTGAAAACCGTCTTCATTGATTTCTTTATTTAAATGCTCATCAAGCCGCTGTATCGCCCTATTATACCACAAGTCAGTTCCTTCAAAATCACGAAAAAGAATGGAAAGCATCGCCAAGGCAGACATTCCTCTGGTCTGATGGTTACCAGGTTGAAACTTATCATTCCTATCATAAAGATGTTGGCCATGTTGTAAAAGCGTAGCTATGGTTGTAAGCTGATCCTGATCGGAATATTCGGGCTCATTGAGAATCATGTTATGGATCCACAACCAATTAAGAATCCTGTAGCCCGACCTAAAAACCTCATAAACCCCGTTACCATCTTCTATTCTTTCATATTGGCCGGATTCTAGCGCAGCATTAAGCGAACGGATCTGGTTTTCGAAATAGCTGATGTATTTTGGGTCTCTTTCCTCATTGAAATAAAGTAAAATAATATCTACCATCTTATGTTGCCTTGCCAAATGGCGCAGGGCATAGGCATTCACTTTTTGACCATTGAGATAATTAAATGGCAAGATCCATTGTGTGGAATCAGTGTATTTTCCCAAATGATCCAAAGCTCTTTTTTTATGGACTTTCTCATTCTGATAGAGACCTTTGTAATGTGGGAGTCTTTGGTCTAAGGTGTTATAATCATAGAAGAAGCGTTCAGAAAATCTTTCCCTGAAATATTTTGCCAGTTGTGCATCGGTTAGTTCCCCGTTTACTTCAATTTGCTCTATTACTTCATTTTTCAGAAAAGCTCCTAATTCATCATTTGTCAAAACTTTATTCGCGGGGATTTGCTGAGCAAAAAGACCAAGTGAAACGACTGAAACTAGATAGAAAACGTAAACTTTCATTTCGATTTAAGTTAGTACATCAGTTTCAACGGAAGATTTTCTTGAACGACCAAATCTCCTGAATTTTTCAATGCATTATCGGCATGCGAATTGTTTTTTGCCCCCCACAAACGAGCCACCATTTTTACACGATTGTTTGCAAAAGTGTTGCCGGAAATATCAACATTGATAATACCATAGGTATTGAGTAAAATACCGTTTTCTTCCCTAGCACCACAATTGGTAAACGTACTGTTGGTTACGATGAGATTTCCACCGACCGTAGATTCGTCGTAACCACCTCTATAGTAGTTAATGGTATTCTTTTCAACGCCATCAAATCGACAGTTGTCGATAAATACATTTTCCGCATTGTAATCACCGCGGTCATCATCTTCTGCGGCCAATTCAATTCCGTTTGCGCAGTTTTGAATGCGCGTAGACTTGAATTTGACATATTCCGAAAAAGAGTGTTTATACCCTTTCAACACATAGTCAAAGTTTGATATTTCAGAATTATTGACTTCTAAATTGTAAAGACTTGACATGTGCTCTTTCAAGCTGGCGAAGGCGTAATTTTCTCCGTTTCCTTCAAGTGCCAGCGATATCAAACTAAGCTCGCCCTTTGGATTCATTTCAAACGCAGGCGTTTTGGCCTCACCACTAAACGTAATGAGAGCTTTCTTTCCGTCAACAGCAGAACGTATGCTAAGTTTTTTATTAATCCTAAGTGATGATTTCAAGTCATATCGGTCGCTTGTCAAGCGTATCGTATCACCACTGTTAGCTTCCTCAACTACCTTACGCAATTCACTTACGGAAGCTGCTGAATGCGTTTTTGCCTCGTTTTTCGTTTCACTGAAATCGTACCAATCCGGACCGTATTGTGACAGGTCCATAAGGTTTGGCTTATCGCCTTTGACACCTGAGATAGCTCCGACCTTATTATTATTCTCTCGTGAATTACCGAATAAATCTTCTGTAATCTGGTCAAACTCAAAACCGTTGTAGAGAGCAACATCCGGCAGGTCATTGGTTGGGATAAAAATGTCTTCCTCAAGTTTAGCAATTGAGAAATCCTCTTGCTTAAAGACGGAATCATGTTTGAACGAGACGCCTTGATTGTTTATCAAATTACTTTTAAACGAAATGCCATCCAATGAATCATGGGCTACAATGGGATGCTTATCCGCCTTCACGTTGTAAATAAGATTGTTCGCAACAATAGTACGGATAGGTCTTTCAGATCGGATTTCTGAAGCAGGCAACACATCCTTTTGGTCTACGTTTGATCCCACTCCAAATTGCAAGGGGGAAGTACAATTGACCCAAAAGTTATGCGCCACTACAACATCTGTAACTTGTATATATCGATTGAGCGGCGATTTGGGAATACCGTTCATTACGGCAAGCGGACTTCTAAAAACCTTTCCTTTTAGGTTATAGAAATAGTTGTTTGTTACCCAATGACCTGTACCTATCAACCGTACACCCCCAATTTGTTCTGAATTTGTATCTCCGATGAAATAATTCCCATCTACGATACAATAGTTTCCGTGTCTTGTTACTAAGGAACCCTCGCTCTTGTAAAAGACATTATTTCGAAACTCATTGAAATTCGTTTTGCTTGAAATAACTTCTACTTCCCCATTACATCGATCAAAAAAATTATTTGCCACTAGGGTGTAGCTGGGCGCCATTGAAGTAAAACTATTCCCGATTTGGATGGTCTCGGCACTAGGTCCTCCTTTGGGAGGCCTCGACCCAAAATAGTTATTCGTAATCTTATGGTAATTTTTGATGCTTTTATTTCCGGCTAGGTCAACCCGAATGGTGGGACCTCTATTTGATTTACCCGCTATGTAACATTGATTAAGCTCGTTATAGCGCCCTTTAAACTGTATCCATAAATCAGTCTCGTTTCTTTGTGGCTTGTTGTAGTCTAGAATTACACTGTTGGTGACCTTGGAATGGTTGGCGACCGTATCTTGATTAATAGCAAACTCGATTACAGCTCGCGTAGGAGATGCCCCATCCGTAAAGTATAACCCGTTAACTACCAGGTATTCACCTCCAAGTTTTATATCGGATTTTCCTTTTATAATTACCTTGCCAGGAGTTTCCGCACGTAAGGTAATGGGTTGATTTTCATTTCCATACCCGACAAATCGAATTTGTACGTCATTCCAATCTCCATTGGCCATGACGATATCATCTCCAGGACTTGCTTTCTCTATCGCTTCGGATAATTCAGTGCTATCTTTTACATAGATTTCATTTGAAATGGAATTTTCAGCACAAGAAAATAGCAGGAGCACTATGCAGACTAATAATAGATGTTTTTTTATCATTTTGTTTTTTATAGCGAAATAATAGAAACGGATATTTTATTCAATAAATTGGTTAACCAGTTTGGTTTACCAAAAATACATATATTTGTAAGACACACAAGTTTTTAACACAATTTCTACTGACAAAACATAAAACCGCATTCGATTATGAAAAATGAGAAAAAGAAGCTAACAAGAAGAGACTTCACAAAGTTATCGGCAGCTGCACTAGGTAGTGTTCCACTAATGGGGTTTAGCAATTCTCTTCTACAACCGATGTCACAACCGAAAGAAGGCATCCAGGTAAATCTGTTCTCTAAACATTTGCAATTCCTTGGTTATAATGAGATGTCAGAGGCGGCGGCAGAAATTGGGTTTGATGGCCTTGACCTGACCGTAAGGCCCAAGGGTCATGTTTTGCCGGAACGCGCTGTTGAAGATTTACCGAAGGCGGTTGCCGCAATGAAGAAATACGGTCTATTAACAACAATGATGACCACTAATATTATCGACGCGAACGATCCTCAAAGCAAACAGGTTCTTGAAACGGCAAGCGGATTAGGATTAACGCATTACCGTACGGGTTGGTTGACTTATCCTGAGGAAAAAACAATTCCTGAAAGTATCGAAGACCATGCCCAAAAATTAGCAGCTTTGGAAACACTGAACAAAAGACTAGGATTATACGGCGGATATCAAAATCATGCAGGAAATCATGTGGGTGCCCCAATTTGGGATATTCCACAAATTTTAAAAAACACATCTTCCCTTCACATGGGATGTCAATATGATATACGACATGCGATGGTTGAGGGAGGTGGTAGTTGGCAACTTGGTCTTCGCCTAGTTCATTCCTATATCAACAGTATAGATATCAAAGATTTTAAGTGGGGACAAAAAGATGGAAGATGGCAACCGATAAACGTCCCGTTGGGAGAAGGTATGGTCGATTTCGATTTATATTTTAAATTGCTTAAAAAATATAATATCAATGTGCCGGTATCACTGCACTTGGAATATGATTTGGGAGGAGCAGAACATGGTGATTCCAAAATCACGATTGATAAAAAAGAGGTTTTTGCACAAATGAAAAAGGACTTGTCCTTTTTAAGAAAAGCGTGGCAAGAAGCGTAATAATTTTAATCAATATGGCAAGGATATCATGACCGAATTATCAAAATCTACAAAAGAAAAATTAAAAAAAGTAAGTACGGCGACCATCGCCACCTGTCTTTTTAAACGAGGTTTGAAGCATCAATTTATACAAGATGTAAAACCCTTAAAATTAGGCAAACCAACTATGGTCGGTGAAGCCTATACCTTGCGCTATATTCCCGCACGTGAGGATTTGAATCCCATTACAGTTTTTAAAGACCCGAAACATTTACAACGAGTTGCCGTTGAGAAATGTCCCGAAGGGGCAGTCTTAGTCATCGATAGTCGGAAAGATGCAAGAGCAGCTTCAGCAGGTTCTATTTTAGCTACAAGATTAATGGTTAGAGGTGTGGCCGGAATTGTAACCGATGGTGGCTTCCGAGATTCTGCGGAAATAGCTGATTTAAATATGCAATCATACCATAATAGGCCATCGGCTCCCACGAATTTGACTTTACATCAAGCTATCGCTATTAATGAACCAATAGGATGTGGCGATGTTGCAGTTTTTCCGGGAGATATTATTGTTGGAGATGACGATGGGATTATGGTTATTCCATCGAAAATTGCAGATGAGGTAGCAGATGAATGTTTACAAATGACCTTGTTCGAAGAATTTGTGATGGAACAGGTTCAAGATGGACAAGAGATTATTGGGCTTTATCCGCTAACTGATGAAAAGATTCGCTTGGAGTTTGAAGATTGGACGAAAAATCGGGTAGGCTAAGGTCATTTCTTGGTGGAACTCGCCAAACTCCTTAAAAAAGACTAATTTGTTGAGCGTTAAAAATGAAGAACCGCGCTCTATGTCTAAACTGGGAATACTTTACCATTTTGATTTACCTGGAGCAATAAAAGCAAAAAATCTCCCTGCCATATTATTTTGCGCTTGGCTCTTGATGATTTTTGCTAGTTGTAACTCAAAGGACGGAAAAAGTAAGGAGCACAATATCACCAAAGCTAACAAATATGATACAGCTGAACTTACTATCCAAAGGGGCATGGAACTCTTCAATCAGCATTGTGCCAGTTGCCACAATTTCAATGAGAATGCAATCGGCCCAAATCTAGCGGGGGTGACCTCACATGTTTCCAAAGATTGGCTGGTAAGTTTTATTAAAAACTCGAAACAAAGTATTGAAAGTGGAGACGAAAGGGCGGTAGCACTTTATAAGAAATATAATGTTTATATGCCCGCTTTTGAAATGCTGCGAAAGAAAGAATTAGAAGATATTTTAGGGTTTATACATAAAATCTCTGAAGCAGAAAAGCGGAGCAAAAACAATAGGCCTGGAGGGATTCTAAATCCGATACCGGACAAAATCCCCGATTCCGACTTGACGCTTGTCATTGAAGAGTTCTTGACGGTTCCTCCGAGTTCTGAGACTGCTCCTAAGGCCCGTATAAATAAACTTTCCGCAGTAAAGACACCAAATGGTGAACGTTTGTTCATAGCTGACCTGCGTGGAAAATTATACGAAGTCATCGATACTACTACGCACACGTTTTTAGACCTTAAAGTGGAAATATCCAATTTTATTGATAACCCAGGTTGGGGTACGGGATTGGGCAGTTTTGACTTTCATCCTGAATTCGATACAAACGGACTTCTTTATACTACCCATACGGAGCCATCAAGAACTTCGATTGCAGATTTTGAAATCCATGACAGCATTCCCACAATGTTGCAATGGGTATTGACCGAATGGCAAATGGACGAAGCATCCTCGCTGAAATTCTCAGGACAAAAAAGGGAAATTCTTCGTGCAGACATGGTACGTGGTTCTCACGGTTTTCAAGAAGTCACTTTCAATCCAACGGCGAAAAAGGGTGATTCAGATTATGGACTTCTGTATTTATGCATAGGAGATGGTGGCGGTACCCTCAGAGGCTATTCTTTTCTTTGTGGTAGTCCTGAAAAAATATGGGGAAGTATCATTCGAATTGACCCTTCTGGCAGCAATAGTGTGAACGGTCAATATGGCATTCCTGCGGATAACCCTTTCGTCAATGACCCGGATAAACTTGGCGAGATCTGGAGCTACGGGTTTAGAAATCCACATCGAATTTCTTGGGGTGAAAATGGTTCGAAAAAAATGCTTGCTACAAATATTGGGCAACACAGTTTAGAAGAAGTTAATCTTGTAAAAAAGGGAGCGAATTATGGTTGGCCGAAGCGGGAGGGTACATTTTTATACGATGTAGATGCGAATACCGAGATTGTCTATCCTTTACCCGAAGATGATTCGGGGTTTGCCTATCCGGTTATTCAATTTGACCATGATGAAGGTAATGCCGTTTCAGGTGGATACGTATATGCAGGCAATAGAATTCCGCTACTTCAGGATAAATATATTTTTGGGGATATTCCTAGAGGAACCCTTTTCTTTTCAGAGATATCAGAAATAGTTGATGGAAAACAAGCTCCCATTTTTAAAATAGGTTTGATGTTAAATGGAAAGTCGACGACTTTTGCCGAAATAGCAGGCGACCAGCGAGTTGACCTGCGTTTCGGGAAAAACGGATCCGGAGAACTGTTCATTTTTACTAAGAGCAACGGAAAAGTTTACAAAGTAATCGATTGTAAAAAACTGTTCAAGCCTTCTAAATAATTATCTCTTCTTTTACTGCAGCCCAAACCATAGCGTTTTTCTATATTTGCCAGATGGTAAGAGAGGAAGTTTTGGCATTGGTGGATAAAGGTTTGTGGCTTCCCCTTATGGAAGAATTCTACACCATTCAGGGTGAAGGTTTCCACAAAGGAACCGCCGCTTATTTTGTTCGGATCGGTGGCTGTGATGTGGGCTGCCACTGGTGTGATGTCAAAGAAAGTTGGAATGCGGATTTACACCCTCCATCGTCCATTGAACAAATTGTTACCAATGCGGCAAAATACTCTGATACCATCGTGGTTACAGGGGGAGAGCCATTGACTTGGAACATGGCCCCACTTACGGAAGCACTGAAAGCGAAAAACCTTCAAACCCATATTGAAACTTCAGGGGCCTACGAGTTAACAGGTACTTGGGACTGGATTTGCCTTTCCCCTAAAAAGAGCAAACTACCTTTCGGAAAAATATATGATAGGGCCCATGAGCTCAAAGTAATTGTATATAATAAACATGACCTTATTTTTGCAGAGGAGCAGGCCGCTCTGGTAAACGATGACTGCATTTTGTACCTGCAGCCCGAATGGAGCGTACGCGAAAAAGTGACACCGCTAATTGTAGATTATGTAATGAATAATCCGAAATGGAAGGTTTCTTTACAGACCCACAAGTATTTGAACATACCTTGATTACCTCAAGGTAAACCTTTGTTGTTATTTGTGATATTCGACTTTGATTTTTCTCCAATAGTCCATGAACATCCATTTCATTCCGATATAAGGAATGTTGTTGAGAAGGCGATTGAAGCGTGTTCTTTTCTTTAATTTCTGACTGATTGCGTTAATCAGCCATTCTTCTTGAAAACCAGTCCAAACACCGGCGACGCTCAATAAATTTGTAAAAAGCACAGGAAATACTTCCTCTTTGTTGATTCGTTTTACCTCTTTGAAAGAGAAGGGACTTTCTTTTATTTTTGCAGCAATCGAGGCAAAGTCTTTACCCTCTAATTCCGTATCCAAATACATTTCAGAAAGGGCGATCCATATTGGTTTTTGGTGCGAAATAGTCATTGTTGTCAACTTGGAATTCACCTTTCCACACTCTTATCTGCCTCCGTTAGCTTGTAGGTCAAGGATACATTCTGAATCCAAATCTGGGGCAATGCTTTGACCTTTTGCCATACTAAGTTCCAGCATTTTTAAAACGCTTTGCCCATTAAGCGAACAGGCCGATTTCAATTCATTTGTTTCAACGTTTTTTGCCGTCTTTGAGGTAGGTACTCTTGAAGGGTTAAATTGCAATTCGGCCCTCATTAAGCAACCTGGTACAATGCAGTGACTTTCTGCTTCTGGATCTTCATGATCATTTACGGGTTCACTACCTAGGTTGACCAAGCCAAAAAGGTGTCCGAACTCATGATTGATCGTGGCACTCTCAATATCGGCAACAGGTACAAAATTACTTAGAACTGAAAATCTTCTTATGGTTTCTTCATAGATGATCATTGTGGTATTGCGGTAAACAGCACCTAAGGTTACTAGGTCTTCATCTTCATTATCATCGTCCGAAGGGGCATCGGCGAAGTAAATATATACCCCCAAAGTTTCCCCATCATTGTAAACAGTTCTGTTATCCGACTCAAGTTGAGCTATTTCTTGAAGGCTAAGTGTTTCTTCCTCCGGGGAATCTAACTCGCTGTAAATTAACTCAATGTTTTGCTTGAAAGTATGTTTTCTAAGGTATTCTACAAAATCGTTCATTGCCGCCGTAGTTGGTCTGAAACCGGTTACATAGGCAATTTCAATTTTCATTTTGGTGAAATTATCGTTCGAAAGGATATCATTGGCCGAATCGCCAGTAGCCTGTAAGTTTGCTGTTTTGTCAATGGAAGTAGGACTCTCAACCGAATTCTTAGAGCATCCTGTAAGAAAAAAAATGAAACAGCTTAAAACGAATAAAATCTTTGTTTTTCTCATTTTCTGAATAATGGCCTAACAAGATAACGCAAAAAATAGGCCATCTAGTGTTATTTCGATGTAATTCTTGCTAAATAGTCGTAATGATCACCTTGACTTACAAGTTCACAGTTAAAATTGTGTTCAAGGGAGACCCCTTGTAAAGTATTGTAGTCGATATATAGCCAATCAAAAGGTGCGCCTTCTATTTTTTTGTATTCCATGCGAAATTTTACTTCCCCATAATAAGAACCGTCAAAAGGAAGCCAATGACCTCCGTCTGTTTCTGCATCGAACATATAGATGATATCGCTTGAGTCAAGAATAATTTGGCCGCCCATATTTAAAAGTGATTTAAGGTGTTTAAATAAAATATTCAGGCCCTTAAGAGATCCTGCAATTCCTATTCCGTTCATTAGTAAAAGTAACGTGTCATAACGATGGTCTTTAAAATCTGTTATTTTAGAATGTACATAATTTTTCACTCCCCTAAGTTGACAGGTTCGTATCGCACCTTCGGAAGAATCAAGTGCTGTAACACGCATTCCTTTGTTTTGAAGGTAGAGGCTATGACTTCCGCCGCCACAACCAATATCAAGTACTTTTCCATGGCACAGCTTCAGTGCCTCTTTTTCCAAATAAGGCATTTTTTCGAATGTCCTGAAGAGATAGGGTAGTGGTAAAATATCTTTTTCTTCTTCCAATGAATTTTTTATGGTCAAATAGGTCTTGATATCTTCCGTATAGTTTTCAGCCTGATAATCCAGTAAAGCTTCCCCTAAAACATCCATTGTGATATAATTTGTACTTTGTGTGCAAATGTGGCACTTTTACCCTTACTTCTAAAACTATGCAACACCTGAAATTGATTTTTGTGATTTTCTTAGGTACCACTTTCGCTGCTTTTTCACAGGATAGCGATTATTCTGAAGAGGTTGCAATTTATTTAGAAAAAAATCATTCGTTGGATCAATACGGATATGCCTACGAGCAACTTTTGACAATGTTGGAAAACCAATATCCGAAATCGGATGAAAATACCGACGCTTGGAAATATTTGGAAACTAACAAGGAAAAGACACTTGCAGAAATGAAATTATTGTTGATTCCTATTTATGTTGATAATTTTTCCCAAGAAGAGATTAAGGGTATGATATCTTTTTACGAAAGTGATACGGGGCGTCAATTAGTTATGGACCGTTCAAAAATGACCGAAGCACAGAAAACAGAGCTCAATAAATTTTATAATACCCAGCTAGGTAAAAAAATTATCGAAAAGCAACCCATATTAACACAAGAAATCGGTGCAGCTTCTGAAAGTTGGAGTAGGGATTTATATGAGACCGCGGTAAGCCTTTTGAAAAATTGAGGCATGGACGAAATCATAAAAAATCTTCCCAAAAAAGCAAAAGACAAACACCCTGAAAATAGAAAGTTCTTCATCAAATTAAGAAAAAAGCCTCCTAAGAATCTGGACTATTTAATGCGAGAGTTGCATGAGACTGAATTTGAGCGAACTGATTGTCTTGAATGCGCAAATTGTTGTAAGACTACAGGACCATTATTTACCAATGCCGATATAGAAAGAATCTCGAAACATTTCCGATTAAAACCCCAACAGTTCATTGACCAATATTTACGAATTGATGAAGACAATGATTATGTACTTCAGCAGGTACCCTGTGCTTTTTTGGGCGCGGATAATTATTGTAGTGTTTACGAAGTACGCCCAAAAGCATGTCGCGAATTCCCCCATACCAATCGAAAAAAGTTTCATCAAATAAGTAATTTGACTTTAAAAAATATAGCTATTTGCCCCGCCGCTTTCAATATTGTGGAGAAAATGAAAAAGAAATTACCCCTTTCATCTTAAATGTCCGGTCGAGCGCGGTCGAGGCCTTCTTAATTTAGTGAATATTTTAGTTCTCGACTGCGATCGAACGGACTTACCCTTGAACCAAGAGACCTTTAAAGGGTATAATATTTAATTCTTGGTGTACTTGCATTTTTGGTGCTAAGGGGCTTTCATTATCTTTACCTTATGGAAACAATAATCACGTATTTTGAAACCATACCCTCACACCATCGTTCATTGATTTTGGTCGGAGGTATTACTTTCTTTTGGTTGTTGGAGGGTGCAGTACCTCTTTTTAAATTTAATTATAATAAATGGCGACATGCGTTACCAAACCTATTTTTCACTTTTACTACAATCTTGATAAATTTTTTATTAGCGTTTTTGTTGTTAAAGACTGCCGACTGGACAGTCGCAAACGATTTTGGAATCATCAATTGGCTACCCGAAATGCCACTTTGGCTGTATGTGGTTTTAGGTGTTTTACTTTTGGATTTCATAGGGGCATATTTGGCGCATTATGTCGAACACAAAGTGAAACCCTTATGGATGATTCACTTGGTACATCATACAGATCACAATGTGGACACAACCACGGCAAATAGGCATCATCCGCTAGAAAGCATAATTCGCTTTTCTTTTACCTTGTTTGGTACCTTGCTTATCGGCGCGCCCATCGGAATTGTTATGCTGTATCAATCGCTCTCGCTGGTAGCGACCCAGTTTAGTCATGCCAATATAAAATTACCTAAGAAAGTCGATGAGGTGATTAGTTACATTTTGGTATCTCCTGATATGCATAAAGTACACCATCATTATATGTTGCCATATACGGATAGTAACTACGGAAATATTTTTTCCATTTGGGATAGGCTATTTGGCACCTATATGAAATTTGATAGGGAGGCTATTGTATATGGAGTGGACACATTTCCCGATGAAGTAGAAAATGCAAGTATCACCGGTCTTCTAAAACAGCCTTTTCATAAGTATCGAAAACCAACATCAGTTTCGGTAGATAGATAAACCCATTATTCAGGGTACGTAAGATATTTGGCTCTTATCTTTTTGAATTCTTCTAAGTCGGTTTTCCAGGTTAGTTTGATTTCTTCCTCGGTCATTCCAGATTCAATCTGCTTTTGTAATTGTTCGGTACCGGCATGTTTTGTAAAGCCACTGGTATTGAAAACCATATTCTTATCAAGAGTATTTTGATAAGCATCAATAAGCCATTGTAAAGAAACTTCTTCCATTTTTGGTATTTCAGCTAAGTCTTTACCGTAACAAAGTTTGCCGTTCTCTTTTGGGTTTTTAGAACCGAAATTCGGCCGTGGGGTATAAGTGAAACTATACTGGGTACTATCCAAAAAGGAAGCACCATAACGCTGAAACTGAAATTCGGTTCCGCGACCTGCATTGATGTTAGTGCCCTCAAAAAGCCCTAGACTGGGGTATAAATAAATAGCGACATCGTTAGGTAAGTTTGGTGAGGGCCTAATGGGTATTGAATATTCACTTTCATGTGTCCAGTTTTCTAGTGGTATTATTGCTAAAGCTGCTTTTTTTCCTCCTTCGAGCCAACCTTCCTCATTGGTCATTTGTGCGTATTCGCCTATAGTCATTCCATATACCAATGGAATTTCGGTCATCCCCAGAAAACCAGTGTGGGCCTTCTCCATTGTTGGTCCGTCTACATAATGGGCATTTGGGTTTGGACGATCTAGGACCATAATTGGCACCTTATTTTCTGCACAGGCTTCCATGGCCAATTGAAGCGTTGCGATATAGGTATAGAATCGTACTCCAACATCTTGAATATCGAAAAGAACAATATCGACACCCGCTAGTTGTTCAGATGTTGGTTTTCTATTTTTTCCATATAAGGAAATTAAAGGCAATCCGGTTTTCGTGTCTACCCCGTCTTTAACTTTTTCGCCAGCATCGGCCTGTCCTCGAAAACCATGCTCGGGAGCAAACACGTTTTTGATATCGATGCCCAATGAAAGTAAGGAATCGACCAAATGGGTATGGCCGTTTTCTTTGAAAATGACGCTAGTTTGATTTGCTATAATTGCGACGCTTTTCCCTTTTAGTTTTGGAAGGTATTCCTCAGTCCGGTTCGCGGCTACTACGATCGGTTTTTCAATTCTGGCTTCTTCAGTAACCTCTGCTTTTACGGTTTCTCCTTTCTCTGACTTAGGTTGGTTTCCACAGGCGACCAAGGTCAAAAACCAAATGAAAACTGTACTTTTGAAGTAGAACATGTTCAGAATTTTTCTTTTACCTGCAAATATCACATTTTGCACCCTTACTTTGCTATTTTTTTATATCATATCGCTGCTATGATAGAAAAAAATAGCTGCGTAACGGCTCAAAAGCCGATATTTTCGGTTCCAAACAAAAGTTCTGAACAGGTTCAATATAAAAATGACATAGATTGAATTTTGAATATTTTATAGCCAAGCGACTTATCAAAGGTGCGGAACATAAAATTAGTATTTCCGCTCCGATAATAAAAATAGCGATTGCTGCAATTGCCTTGGGTATTATAATGATGTTGATTGCTATTGCAACGGCAGCAGGCTTACAAAACAAAATTCGGGAAAAAATCACAGCTTTTAATGGTCACATCCAAATCTATAATTACGACAATAATAATTCAGAGGTTTCGGTAGTTCCGGTTTCAACAAAACAGGACTTTTATCCCGATTTCAATATAGTTGATGGTATAGCGCATGTACAGGCCGTTGCAATGAAGGGCGGGGTAATACGAACTGAAGAAACCTTTGAGGGAATCATTGCCAAGGGAGTTGGAACGGACTTCAATTGGGAAGTTTTCAAAGAATACCTAGTTGAGGGCAAATTGCCAAACTATGGTGGAGAACTGAATAACGAGGTTCTCATGTCAAGAAGAATGGCGGGTCGATTGAAGTTGAATACGGGTGATTCGTTTTCTTCTATTTTCTTTAAGGATGAAAATCCGGATCAGATTCCGAACCAACGTAAGTTTACTATCATCGGAATCTACGATAGTGGTTATGAAGATTTTGATGAACTTTATTTGTTTACTGATATTCGACACATTCAACGTATGAACAAATGGGAGGCGAATGAAGTAGGTAATTTCGAAGTGTTCTTAGACGATTTTGATGATATTGACCAAAAAAGCAATGCCATTTACGGAAAGACCCTATCAACTTTGGATACTCAGAATATCAAAAATAAATATGGTAAAATATTTGAATGGATTCATCTTTTTGATTTCAACGTTGCCGGTATAATCGTCATTATGGTCATTGTAGGTGGTATCAACATGATTACGGCGTTGCTGGTATTGATTCTGGAGCGCACTCAAATGATAGGTGTGCTAAAAGCTTTAGGTTCAGCTAATTGGAGTATACGAAAAGTTTTTTTGTACAATGCGGCTTATTTAATCAGTATTGGACTTTTATGGGGAAATGCAATCGGTTTAGGAATCATTTGGCTACAGCACAAGTTTCGATTTTTTAAGTTCCCTAATTCCGAGGAGTACTACATTGATTACATACCAGTTGAGATCAGTCCGGTTTCGGTGGTTATCCTAAATATAGGTGTGTTGCTGCTCTGTTTATTGATGTTGTTGCTTCCTTCTTATATCATTACTAAAATCACTCCTGTAAAAGCGATTAAATTTGAATAGATTAAGTAGTGGTAGTTCTTCTTCTTACCTTTGTTCAACTATGAAATACGCAGAGAACATATTGGAAACCATAGGGAACACCCCTTTGGTAAAAATGAATAGATTGACTGCCGAACTGCCTTGTTTGGTACTCGCAAAATATGAGACTTTCAACCCGGGTAACTCTGTTAAAGATCGTATGGCCTTGCAGATGGTGGAAGATGCAGAGGAGGCAGGTATTTTAAAACCAGGAGGTACGATTATAGAAGGCACTTCTGGAAATACAGGCATGGGATTGGCCCTAGTTGCCGTGATAAGGGGGTACAAAATGATATGTGTTATCAGCGATAAACAGTCTAAAGAAAAAGTAGATATACTAAAAGCTGTAGGAAGCGAAGTATATGTCTGCCCTACCGACGTTGCTCCCGATGACCCACGAAGTTATTATTCTACTGCGAGGAGGTTGTCTGAGGAAATCCCAAATTCTTGGTACGTAAATCAATACGATAATCCTTCAAATTGTAAAGCACATTTCAAAAGCACTGGACCTGAAATTTGGGAACAAACTGAAGGGAAAGTGACCCATTTTGTGGTTGGTGTAGGAACAGGGGGCACCATTTCAGGTGTTGGTTCTTATCTGAAAATGAAAAACCCTAATGTAAAAGTGTGGGGAATTGACACCTATGGCTCTGTTTTCAAAAAATATCACGAAACCGGAATTTTTGATGAAAATGAAATATATCCATATATCACTGAAGGAATCGGAGAAGATATTTTGCCAAAAAATGTCAATTTCGGCATCATAGATGGTTTTACTAAAGTGACCGATAAAGATGCTGCGGTTTATACCCAACTTTTGGCGAAGGAAGAAGGTATGTTTTTGGGGAATTCGGCTGGGGCAGCTATCAAAGGATTATTGCAACTAAAAGAACATTTTACCAAAGATGACGTGGTGGTGGTATTATTTCATGATCATGGTAGTAGATATGTGGGTAAAATGTTCAATGATGATTGGATGCGTGATCGTGGGTTTTTGGAAAACAAGGTGACTAGAGCTTTCGATTTAATTAAAAATCGTGTGGACGAACCCTTGGTCACTATAAAGACAGAAGAGCTTGTGATGCACGCCATAGAACGTATGAAGAAAAATAATATCTCACAAATGCCAGTAGAAGATGTTAATGGTTTTGTGGGTTCGGTCGATGACACTGCTTTATTTCGAGCGATTGTAGATGATACTTCTATAACCTCAAGGCCAATAAAAGAACTTATGCAAAAACCTTTTCCTATTGTCGATAAAAACACCTCTATCGATGAGGTGGCCAAATTGATAAAGAAAGATGTTCAAGCTGTGTTAGTTGAATTGGATGATGGAAAGCATCATATTATTACCAAATATGATATTATAGAAGGTATACGTTAAAAACCCTTTTGCAATAGTTTCTTATCTTAGAAAAAAAATGCGCTATTTTGAAAAAGAATTTCTGGCCCTTAAATCATGGCTTTACAAGCCTTTTTTTTATAGGACTACTACTCGTTTCGGCATGTAGTAGTGATAACGGTTCTGTTGAGATGCCGGAAGAGGAAGGTCAAATTGATAATCCCAAGCGTACTGCTGAAAACCCATTGCCGCTTTTCTCGGTGAACACCAACGGTGCTCAAATAGTAGATGAACCCAAAATAGCGGCAGATTTCACAATTACCGATGGTCAACAAAACTTATATGCGGGTAAAATGGGTATTGAGATAAGAGGGTCTACATCTCAATTCTTTCCAAAAAAATCATATGGATTCGAAACATGGGACGCTCAGGGGAATGATATGGATGCGTCACTTTTGGGAATGCCTGAGGAGGAGGATTGGATTCTCTATGCTCCATATAGCGATAAATCCTTGGTTAGAAATGTATTAATCTATGATCTAGCAAGGGATATGGATCATTATGCAACCCGAACACAGTTTGTAGAGCTGAATATCAATGGACAATATAATGGCGTCTATGTTTTAATGGAGAAATTGAAACGAGATAAGGGTAGAATAGATATAAGTAAACTGGAGATAGATGAAAATACAGGGGAAGACCTTACGGGAGGTTATATAATCAAAATCGATAAAAGTGAAAAGGAGGGTTATACCGATATGAATTCTTTTGACTCGGATTATGGCGTCGCAGGAAGTACAGCAGGAAGTCCAATAAACTTTCTATATGAATATCCGGATGCCGATGATATCACCCAAGAACAAAGAACCTACATCTCAACCTATATTTCCGATTTTGAAGATGCATTGGCCTCGGATACTTTCACCGATCCGGATACAGGCTATGCATCTTATATTGACCTAGACAGTTTTGTTGACTTTTTTATCCTCAATGAAATCTCTAACAATGTAGACGCATATCGCATCAGTACCTTTATGCACAAGGATAAGAACGAAAAGCTTAAAATGGGTCCCATTTGGGATTTTAATCTCGCTTGGGGTAATGCGGATTATTGTAGTGGTGGCGAAACCAACGTATGGGCCTATAAATTCAATGAAAGATGTCCAGGAGATTTGTGGTTCGTACCGTTTTGGTGGGACAGACTTTTGGAAGATCCGGCATTTGTTAGTCGTTTGAAAGAACGTTGGACTGAACTTCGTGGAAACCTACTTTCTGATGCCACTATTTCTGGTAAGGTAGATGGCTATATGAAAATCTTGAATGACGGGGAGGTGATAAGGTCGAACTTTGCCAAATGGCCAGTTTTAGGCACGTATGTATGGCCGAACAATTTTGTAGGCAATAATTATGACGAAGAAATCGAATACCTTAAACAATGGGTTTTGGACCGCACCAGTTGGTTAGATGGAGCCATTGGCGCACTTTAAGACTTTTACATGACAATAGAATTAGGCGGACAAATAGTCAATATCGATGCTGGCGAACTTGTAGGATATCAAGTGGATGGTCATCAATATATTCATCAAAAGGGGAGTCCTGGGTGGCGGAATTCGGATACGGAAATGTTTCCAATTATAGGCCCGACTTCCGAAGCAGGTTTTCAAGTAGAGACACCAAAAGATGTTGCCATTCAAGACCAACACGGTTTGTTACGTGAACTTGACTACAGATTGATTTCTGAAACTGAAACAGAAGCAATTTTTAAAAAAACATATAAGGCGAATACACCGGTTCAGAATTCAAAACATCCTGAGAAATCGAATAAAAAATTCTTATTTTGGACTTATGATTTCGAGTTTGAAAAGAAATTTACCTTGTCTGAAAACGGACTCGAAATCGCATTTACAATTTCAGCGGAACGCGACTCGCCATTTATGTTGGGCTACCACCCGGCATTTAATTTGGTAACTGCCAATCCCGTAGTGATAGCTGAGGAAAATGCAATTACCCTTCCTCAAGTTTTGGCTGTAGGTAATCGGGCGTTTAAAGTAATCGGTTATGAAGAAGTGATTTTGAAAGACAAGAACGAACTACGAATTAAGACGGAAGGTTTTGGAAATTTTATGTTGTGGACGGAAGTGCCGAATATGATCTGTATTGAGCCCATTACATTTTATCCCTACGATGTGGACCAGAGAAATTTGCATGACGGGTTTCAATATTTATCCGAAGAAAAAAAGACTTTCAAAGTAAACATCACGGTAATTAATTGACCTAAAATTTATGCAAGAAGCATTACAACACCATTACGGCTATCTTTTCGAGGATGCTCTTTTAAAAGAAATAGCAGGCTGTAGCGTTCATAAAACAATTCAACAGGGTAAAGTGATTATGGATATTGGTGATTCTATCACTCATATGCCTTTGCTACTGGAGGGAGCGATAAAAATCTTGCGAGAAGACAACGAGGGAGATGAATTGTTGCTTTACTTTTTGGAAAAGGGAGATACTTGCGCTATGACTTTTTCATGCTGCATGGGTAAGAGCAAAAGCGAAATTCGGGCCGTAACCGAGAGCGATACGCAGCTGTTGATGATTCCGGTGGAAAAAATGGAAGCTTGGATGGCAAAATATACTTCGTGGCGTGAGTTCATTTTAGATAGTTACCATGCCAGAATGATGGAACTACTTGAAACGGTCGACACGCTTGCATTTATGCGTATGGACGAACGTTTACTAAAACATTTACAAGATAAGGCCATGGTTACCCATGATGACAGTATTTACAATACGCACCAAGATATTGCCCATGACCTGCACACCTCGCGGGTGGTTATCTCTAGACTGTTGAAGAAGTTGGAAAAAGAGGGTAAAATCGAGATGCATCGTAATCATATCAAGGTATTACACTTATAGGTCTGAATAGAAGGTTTAATAGAAAATTCTTGATAAAAAGTTCAGAACTTTAATACTTAAATTTGACAAATGAAAACTCTTATCACACTATTGATACTTTGTTCAATGATTACCGGCCGATCACAAATTATAGAAAAAGAAACTTTGCCATACGCCGAAATACCCGAAGCTCCTGAATATTATACAGCGGGCGCAGTTGTTGCCCGAATGGTAGACGGCCTAGGTTTTCGTTACTATTGGGCATCAGAAGGTTTGACCGATGCCGAACTGGATTATGCCCCAGGGAATGAGGGGCGTACCATTCGCCAGACGTTAGAACATTTATACGGACTTTCAGAGGTGATTCTGAATTCTGCCAAAAAACAAGCTACGGATCGTACGGAGAAACTTCCTGAACTTCCTTTTGAAGAACAAAGGAAAGCGACATTGGAGAATCTAAGATCGGCCAGTACGCTTTTTGTCGGCGCCCTAGATTTGGGAGCACATTCAGTAATTTTCAAAAGAGCGAATGGTGAAAGTGAATTCCCTTTTTGGAATAATATCAACGGTCCGATTGAAGATGCCGTATGGCATGCCGGGCAGGTTGTGGTCTTAAGGCGTTCAGCAGGTAACCCCATAAACCCTAAGGTCAACGTTTTTTTGGGGAAGTTGAACGATTGAAAACCTGACAAATCTCATATAACTCCTCGCTTTTCTAACTTATTTTTGAATCTTTAGCGTTCTATGTTTATGAAAAACAGCCATTTGTTGAAATTGCTGCTACTGCTCGTACTCCTAATTTGGGGTAGTTGTGGCGATAGCGTGTCTCAAAAAGTGGCTTTGAACGATTTGCCTCGGGTTTCCACGGCAATTACGGCACTTCCTAAAACCGTAAAAGCTCCACAGAACAATCTTCCATCCAAAGAAAAAGAACTTTTGGGCAAATTCCTCTTTTTCGACCCTATTTTATCAGGTGGTAAGGATGTGGCCTGTGCAACCTGTCATCATCCTCAGAATGGGTATTCCGAATTTCGCGACCTTTCTATAGGTCCGAATGCGAAAGGATTGGGTAGCAAACGTACATTCAACCGAGGAAATGATATTCCTTTTGTCAAACGCAATTCACAAACCATCGTCAATTCTGCCTTCAATGGTATCGATACTTATAATAGGTATGACCCGGAAAATGCTCCCATGTTTTGGGATGACCGTTCAAAAAGTTTGGAAAAACAGGCATTGGAACCTATCAAAGCTTTTGAAGAGATGCGCGGACATGGTTTTGCGGAGAGCGAGATTCTTGAAGTTGTCGTGCAAAGATTAAAGAACATTCCCGAATACAAAGTGCTTTTCGAACGGGCTTTTCAGGAAGAAGATGCCATTACCATCGAAAATTTAGGTAAGGCCATTGCCACTTTTGAGCGGACGTTGGTGACAAACAATTCTCGATTCGATAGGTATATGCGTGGGGAAAACGATGCAATTTTATTATCTGAAAAAGAGGGTTTTGAATTGTTTAAGTCGGTCGGCTGTGTCAATTGTCACAATGGCCCCATGTTTTCCGATTACAAACCCCACGTCTTGGGTGTGCCTCAAAATAAGAAGCTGTTGGTTCCCGATGCAGGTATACAAGATAGTTTTCTATTCCGTACTCCGACCTTGCGTAATCTGCGTTTTACGGCTCCTTATATGCATAATGGAAGCCTGCCAACCTTGAGACAAGTATTGGAATTTTACGAAGATATTTCAAACGGAAAGGAGCGAAACCCTTTGATCGCTAAAGAAAATTATGATCCCTTCGTAAGGGAGTTGAATTTGAGCGTAAAAGAGATGTCCCTTATCATATCTTTTCTCAATACCTTGAATGACGATGGGTTTTCTAAAGATATTCCGGATGCCGTGCCAAGTGGGCTGCCAGTAGGTGGGAATATTCAATAAGTTCGATAGGCGAAGTTCGAAAGCTAACTATGCTACATTCATTTCCACTTTTAAGCGTAAATTTGGAGGATGCAAAAATTTCTTCCATTTCTGCAATGGTTGCCCAACTATAAAAAAACTGATTTTTCAAAAGATTTGATATCAGGTCTGACGGTTGGGGTCATATTGATTCCGCAGGCTATGGCCTATGCGATGATTGCTGGCTTACCACCCGTGTACGGTTTGTACGCTGCTATTTTTCCACTTTTGGTGTATCTATTTTTAGGTACTTCTAAAAATTTGGCCATTGGCCCAGTTGCCATGGATTCTCTTTTGGTAGCAGCAGGATTAGGTACTTTAGCGATTTCCGGAATTGAAAATTACATTGCGCTGGCAATATTTTTGGCCTTCCTTGTGGGGGTCATCCAATTGACGTTGGGCGTTTTTCGAATGGGCTTCCTAGTTAATTTTTTGTCTAAACCTGTGATTAGCGGTTTCACCTCAGCGGCAGCGCTGATTATAATTTTTAGTCAATTAAAGCATTTGTTGGGCGCTAACATTGCACGAAGTAATCGATTTCATGATTTGTTATTAAATGTATGGAAGAAAATCTCCGATACGAATATGTACGATTTCGCTATTGGAATTGCTGGTATTCTGATCATAGTGCTTTTGAAACGATGGAACAAAAAGATACCATCCATATTATTGGTCGTGGTGTTGGGTATTATTGCCGTTCATTTTTTGAAATTAGAACGGTTTGGAGTTAAAATAGTGGGAGATATACCCATGGGATTACCTTCCTTTCAACAACCTTTAGTTAGTTGGGATTCTATATTGAGTATTTGGCCCATAGCCCTTACCTTGGCCTTGGTCGGCTATCTCGAAGCCATTTCTATTGGGAAGGCACTACAAGAAAAGGAAGGGAAAGATTCCATTGATGCCAATCAAGAATTGATAGCCTTGGGTAGCTCTAATATTGTCGGATCTTTCTTTCAGGCTTATCCAGTGACCGCTAGTTTTTCGCGTTCCGCCATTAAAGGGGAAACGGGGGTAAAAACCAATTTGGCAGCTTTGTTTTCAGTAATGCTAGTGGTATTGACCTTACTTTTTTTAACACCCTTATTTTACAACTTGCCGAATGCCATTTTAGCCAGCATCATAATGGTATCGGTATTCGGATTGATAGATTTTAGGTATCCTAGAAAACTATGGCAAAATAACAAAGATGAATTCTTTGTACTGCTGATCACCTTTTTAATCACCTTATTTATCGGTATACCCCAAGGGGTTTTGGTAGGTGTGCTGCTCTCATTATTGATTATGGTTTATCGAACTAGTAATCCGCATTTTGTGGTTTTAGGAAATATTAAGGATTCCGATTATTATAAAAACATAAATCGGTTTGGTGATGAAATAGTAGAACGCGATGATTTGTTGATAGTTCGCTTTGACTCGCAACTTTATTTTGGAAATGCAGGATACTTCAAGAAACAATTGTTTAAAGAGATTCAAAAGAAAGGAAATACGCTAAAAGGTATTATTTTGAACGCAGAGGCAATCAATTATATTGATTCCAGCGCAGCAGCCATATTGACGAAAGTTATACAAGAAATACATGAAAAAAATATCCAATTTTATATCGCAGGTGCGATTGGTCCCACACGAGATATTATTTTTAGTAGCGGAATAATCAATGAATTACATAAGGAATGCCTTTTTGTGAAGACTAAGGAAGCGGTGGCTTATTTTGATAACCCTGAATCGGTTTTATGTACCAATGCCAAGATTGCCCATCAGAATAAAAAGGGATTGTAACCTAGGTTACCCTAAGAATGTTTGAATTATTATAATTTTGATTGAATTAAAGAAGATTGTAGATGAATATTGAACAGATTTATACCGGTTGTTTAGCGCAAGGTGCCTACTATATTGAAAGTAATGGTGAAGTAGCGATAATAGATCCCCTACGTGAGGTACAACCTTATTTAGATAGGGTCAGTCGTGACAACGCTAAAATAAAGTACATTTTTGAAACCCATTTTCATGCGGATTTCGTTAGTGGTCACGTTACCTTGTCCAAAGAATCAGGAGCTCCTATAGTTTATGGTCCTAATGCGAATCCATCCTTTGATGCCATTATAGCGACCGATGGTCAGGAATTTCAAATTGGAGAATTAACCTTGAAAGCACTGCATACCCCTGGTCACACCATGGAGAGTACCACCTATTTGCTAAAGGATGCCAACGGAAAAGATTATGCAATTTTCTCTGGTGATACCTTATTTCTAGGGGATGTCGGCCGACCTGACCTCGCGCAAAAAGCGGTAGATATGACCATGGAAGATTTAGCAGGTTTATTATTTGATAGTTTGAGGGAAAAGATAATGCCACTGGCAGATGATGTCATTGTTTATCCTGCACACGGTGCTGGTTCGGCCTGTGGAAAAAATATGATGAAAGAAACCGTGGACACCTTAGGAAATCAGAAGAAGATGAACTACGCGCTACGCGCCGATATGACCAAAGATGAGTTTGTAAAGGAAGTGACAGATGGTTTATTGCCTCCCCCCAAATATTTTCCGTTGAATGTTAAAATGAACAAAGAAGGGTACGATGATATTTCAGATGTATTAGATCGTGGTACTACAGCTTTAGCACCTAAAGCCTTTGAAACTGTGGCTAACGAAACTGGAGCTTTGGTTCTTGACGTGAGACATCAAAACGAATATGTGACCGGGCATATACCAAGATCGATTTTCATTGGCTTGAACGGAGATTTTGCCCCATGGGTAGGAGCTTTAGTGGCTGACACAAAACAGCCTATATTGTTGGTGACACCAGAAGGCCAAGAAGAAGAGGCAATAACTCGATTGTCACGAGTCGGATTTGATGGAACTATTGGCTATTTGGAAGGAGGTTTTGATGCTTGGAAAAAGGCGGGAATGGATTATGACACTATAAATTCCCTGCCTGCCGAAAAGGTATTGAAAGCTATTAATGATAAAAAAGTTCCTGTTTTTGATGTCCGAAAAGTTGGGGAATACCAATCTGAACATATTGTAGATGCCAATCATACTCCACTCAGTATGTTGAATGATCATTTGGCTGAGTTTCCGAAGGAAGAAACTTTTTACGTGCATTGTGCAGGGGGTTATCGTTCTGTCATTGCAGCATCAATATTGAAAAGTAGAGGCTTTCATAATTTGGTCGATTTGGCCGGCGGATACACAGCACTAAAAAATGCAGGTGTTGAGGTGACCGATTATGTCTGTCCTTCCACCTTATAGTGTGTATAGGATGAAGATGAACAAAGCTTTGAAGTTCGTTTTTTTATGTTTGGTTTGCCTTGGTCTTATTTCGATAGTGGCAGTATTAGTTGAATTTTTAACCTATAAATAAGGAATCATGAAAAAAAATATGGGAAGTACCGATAAGCTGATACGCATTCTAGTAGCTGTGGCGGCAGCACTTTTAGTTTATTTCGAGGTTGTTTCAGGTACCTTGGCCTACATACTTATTGCAATAGCAGCTATTTTTGTTTTAACCAGTTTGGTGAGTTTTTGTCCGATTTATAAGTTGTTCGGTATGAATACCTGCAAGGTTAAAAACTAAGGATTGAATAATAAGGATATCTGATAAATATCATATTTTTCCTTTTGGGCCTTTTATAATTTTACGTTTTTAAATCAAACTTTTTACCATATGAAACAGTTAATGCTTCCCTTAGTAGATTGGAGTAATGGTATTATCATGATCGGAGTTTTTGCTTTGGTCGTAGTAGTTCTTGTTGCCGTGCTAGTTTCTTTAATGAACAGCGGAAAGAAGGATAATGCCTAATGCTAGTTACTAATATGATTTCGTAAGCACTTGAACTTGTTTCTTTATTAGTGTTGCAATCTATACCATATGAGGCCATATTTTCTTTGAAAAGAATAAAATAGGCCTCTTTTTTTTGCGAACTTTGTAAAATGTTAAGTATTTCTTAAAAAAATATAAAGGGTAGGCGAATTATTACTTATCTTTAATAAGAATCACTGTACAAGAATGATTAAAAATTTTATTGAACGCGTGGGAGTAATGAATTGTATCATGCTCTTGGTAGTATTTTCGATAATTGTTTTTTCGGAATATCTCTTTTTAAGCGGCAAAAAGTTAGACGCCATTTTTGTGGCTTTTTGGGCCCCCACCATACTTGGTTTTATGAATTACCTTAAATACAAGAAGTAATGGACTTTATCCTTGGCTATTCCATTTTTGTGGGCATCGTTTTTATGATGTGGCTGCTTTTTGTCATCCGTATGTATAAAAAACTGAACGATTGAATCCATTATAGTAACTGTTCCGTAAACTTCACAATCACTTTTTCAGAATTCTTAATCAAATAAGATTGAACGATTCGTTGTGTCTCCAAGGTATTTTTCTGTCGAATCAAATAAGCCTCCATATCGTCGAATGTAGCAATGGTGTTTTCTTTTTCAATAAATCCATAACCGACGTATTTTCCATTTTCTATGTACACAAAAGCATCTTCTGAAATGTCTCTTCCTTTTTCTTTGAAGGCAAAAGTCTCATCTCTAGTAGTCATCTGTGTAATAGCTTTTTCAACCTTGCCGTTATAATCAATTACAGCCTCATCACCACGGCAAATTCCGTCACAAGTTTTAATACTATAATGAGAACAGTGTTCAACTCCTTCCTGCAAGTGACAATACTTTGGGCAAAGTCCGAAAGTTTTACAAAGTTCTTCTAGATAAATACGACAATCACTAGGTCGATATAACGTCATCAATGGCTGCGGAACCAGTTGCAGTTTGTTGTATGCCAGATGAACAATTCCTTTTCTGTCTTGGTATGAGAATATGGCGTATTGCTGTATGTTACGTTTTTGAGCTCGGTTAAACTCGGGGTAGTGAAGCTTAATAGCATCGGATTCCATCAAAAGTGCCAATAGGTCACTTCCAGAAAGTTCGAAATCGATATCTGCCGTTTCCTTGCACAGCGCAATTTCTTTGGCGGCTTTGTCATAAAAATGACTTAAAACCCGTTTCTTTATATTGATTGCCTTTCCAACGTAAATTATTTTTCCCACGGTATTCTTGAAATAATAAACTCCCGGCTTATTGGGTAATTTATCATATACCTCTTTTTGAAGTGCGGGTGGTAAAGTTGCTTCTTGAGATCGAGCGTTCAAAAACTTTTTGAACACTTCTGCAGATCCTTCAGCTCTTAAAAGTCTTTGGAAAAGTAAGGTAGTTGCATGTGCATCACCTCTTGCCCGGTGCCTATCCGTTAAGGGAATATCCAAAGCGGAGCATAGTTTTCCCAAACTGTAGGAGTAGTACCCAGGTATTAATTGCCGTGAGAGCCTTACCGTACATAACTTTTTTCTAACAAATTCCCGATTGATGTTCTTGAACTCCTCTTTAATGACATTGTAATCAAAATTCACACTGTGCGCCACAAAAATGGCATCTTTGGTAAATTCTAGAATCATATCCGCAATTTCATCAATTGTCGGGGCATTGCGCACCATATGGTTGTCAATACCAGTCAATCCTGTGATAAAATAGGGAATCTCACATTCAGGATTGACCAAGGAAGTATATTCATCGACAATCTCATAACCATCGTACTTAAATATGGCTATTTCGGTAATCCGATTCCCTTTTACGCCGTTACCGGTTGTTTCTATGTCGACGATGCAATACAATAATTAATTTTTCAAGTGACTGTAAAGTTACGTAAAATGGGGTTTTATATTCTGCGTAATAGTTTGTGAGCAATTTTGATATGGATGTAAAAGTTTCTGTATTTTTAATAGATTCAACTAACGAGCTATTCATGCGATTTTCATTCAGTTTATTTTTCTGCCTTCTGTTTTTCCTTTTAAGTGCGTGTCTAGAAAAACAGACCACGAATGATAATGTGAAGAGGCTACCCAATGTGATTTATATTTTGGCCGACGATTTGGGCTATGGGGATATTGGAGCTTTTAATCCTGAGGGGAAAATAAACACTCCACATATAGACCAACTGACAAAGGAGGGTATGAAATTTACTGATGCACATAGCCCATCTGCCGTTTGTACACCTACTAGATACGGAATTATGACAGGTAGGTACAGCTGGCGAAGTCCTCTAAAACAGGGTGTTCTTACTGGAAAGTCAAAGGCGTTGATTCCAGAAACGAGAACTACAATTGCCTCCTTAATGAAAAAAGCTGGTTATGAAACTGCATTTATCGGCAAATGGCATTTGGGTTGGGACTGGGCAGAAAAAGACTCCATGGACTGGGGCGGAGAAGGCTGGAACCCCGATGAGTTTGAAAATTTAGACTTTACAAAGCAAGTCACAAATACACCCAACGATTTGGGCTTTGACTATGCCTATGGACATTCGGGTTCTTTGGATATGGCACCTTATGTCTATGTGGAAAATGGAAAAGTCACCTCTGAAGTAAATCGTATTACGGAGGACAAAGGAAAATACACTTGGTGGCGGAAAGGACCGACCGCTAGTGATTTTGAACATGATAAGGTCACCCCTAATTTTTTCAGGAAGTCAATTGACTATGTAAAGGAGAAATCAAAAAGTGAGATGCCTTTTTTTATGTATTTGGCCCTGCCATCACCCCATACCCCTATCTTACCTACTGAAGAATGGTTAGGGAAAAGCAATTTAAACCCCTATGCGGATTTTGTAGTGATGATAGATAATTATGTAGGAATGCTTCTTAAAGAAGTTGAAAACCAAGGTTTGGCTGAAAACACTATCGTGATTTTTACCAGTGACAATGGGTGCTCGCCAGAGGCTGATTTTGAAATTTTGGCCGAAAACGGGCATCACCCAAGTGCTCTGTTTCGGGGTCATAAAGCTGACATTTATGAAGGAGGCCACCGAGTGCCCTTTGTGATGAAATGGCCCGGTGAGATACAGGCCAATTCAGTTTCTAATGAGACTATTTGCCATACAGACCTTCTCGCGACTTTGGCAGATATGGTTGATATAAGCTTAATGGAAAATGAAGGAGAGGATAGCTTTTCGTTGCTACCGATTGTCTTGAAGTCAAGTGGAACATTTAGCCGTAAGGCTACGGTACACCATTCTATAAACGGAAGTTTTGCAATAAGAAAAGGCAATTATAAGTTGATTTTTTGTCCTGATTCCGGGGGATGGAGCTTTCCAAAACCAGGAACAGATGATATGTTAGAACTACCAAAATTCCAATTGTACGATATAGTGAAAGATCCTTCTGAAAAAGAGAACCTTTACGAAGAATTGCCGGAAAAAGTAAATGAGCTAGTTGCGTTGATGACTTCCTATATTGAAAATGGCCGTAGCACACCAGGGGTCGCACAATCCAACACACCTTTTCATTTAAATGGAAAGGCATGGAGCCAAATAAAACCAATTTTATCCCATAAAACCGACAAATGAAGAAGATGAAAAATTGGAGTTTGATTTTTATTGCAATGGCCTTGCCGTTTTCTTCTTGCCAACCCGAAGAGCTACCGGAAACACCCCCTAACATTGTAGTGTTCTTAGTAGATGATATGGGATGGCAGGATACGTCTGTTCCATTTTGGACTTCACGTACCCCTTTCAATGACCTTTATAAAACTCCGAATATGGAGCGTTTGGCGAAGGAAGGAATGAAATTCACCCAAGCCTACGCCACACCCGTCTGTTCTCCAACACGGGTAAGTTTAATGACGGGTATGAACGCTGCTAGGCACAGGGTCACGAACTGGACATTGCATAAGGACTCCATTAAGACAATGGAAAAAAGTCATCCTGAACTAGAATTTCCACTCTGGAATGTGAATGGATTGAGTCCAGTTGGAGGAGATTCTCTGTCCGTGCATGCGATGCCGCTACCCCAAGTATTGCATGATGCCGGATATTTTACAATCCATTCGGGTAAGGCCCATCTAGGTGCTATTGGAACGCCAGGAGAAAATCCGGTGAACTTGGGTTTTGACATTAATATAGCCGGTCATGCGGCTGGAGCTCCGGAAAGTTATCTGGGCACGGAAAACTTCGGAAATGGTAAAGATGGTAAAGAAGTTTGGGCTGTACCCGGTCTGAAAAAATTCCATGGTAAGGATATTTTTCTGACCGAGGCAATCACCCAAGAAGCCTTAAAAGCTGTTGACTCGGTTGTGACCACCGAACAGCCTTTTTTCCTTTATATGTCTCATTATGCCATACATACACCTATAATGGGAGATTCACGTTTCCTTGAAAAATATCTGGAAAAGGGGTTGGATTCCACCGAAGCCAAATATGCTAGTATGATCGAAGGAATGGATAAAAGTCTTGGCGATATCATGAATTATTTGGAAAAAAAGAATATCGTTGAGAATACCGTTATTTTGTTTATGTCAGATAACGGGGGGTTAAGCGCACACGCTAGGGGTGGAGAACCTCATACCCATAATGCTCCACTTTCAAGTGGTAAGGGGTCAATGCACGAAGGTGGAATCCGAGAACCGATGTTGGTCAAATGGCCCGGTAAAATTGAGCCTGAATCTGTTTCTGATTATCAGCTGATTATCGAAGATTTTTACCCATCCATTTTGGAAATAGCGGGAATCGATAGTTTACAAACCATTCAAAAGGTGGATGGCGAGAGTTTTGTGCCCATACTAAAAGGTGAAAAAGAATACAATGGTATTCGGCCTTTGTTTTGGCATTATCCAAATGAATGGGGGCCTACAGGCCCAGGAATTGGGGCCTCGAGTGCGGTTCGTAAAGGCGATTTCAAGTTTATTTATTACCATGTAGATCAACGAATGGAATTGTTCAATATCGCACAAGATATTGGTGAGACCGAAAACTTGATGCAGCAAAATCCTGAAAAAGCTAAAGAGATGGCAGCTGTTTTAAGTGAATATTTAAAAGGTGTGAACGCCCAGATGCCAATTGACAAGGAAACCAAAACTTTGGTGCCTTATCCCGTGGAAATACTTAACGGAAATTGAAAATAAGTAATCAATACTTTTTTATAAGAAAAAGCCCTAGTTATTTCAGATTTGAATAACTGAATATCGTAGCTGCAATTTAAAAATTTACTTCAACTATTTATTGTTTATGAACTTTGATGCGTAGGAGGAAAGGTTAAGTACGGGGGTTGAAATTCAGAATACCGTTTATCGATAACACCTTTTAAATAGGACGATATGTTAGTTGTCGATAAACCTTGCAGAACGTCGATATATATTTTTTCAACCAAGGAGTCAACCTAATTTTACAATTACAACCATTAATATTTTTAAATATTTCCCCTGAATTTTTCCGGTGTGTAGATTAAAATGATAATAAGGAAAATTATACCCTATTTGTTGATAAATTAATACAGTAAACGAGAGAAACTATTTAAAAATTTTGGAAGTTTAAACTAGTTTTCCAAAATAGTCCAAACCAATACCAATTGAACCTCAAATGATCATTTTAAAGGAGTTGTTTTCCGATTTACGTTTTATTGGGCTTTTTGCTGCGATTACTGCTTTTCTGGTATCTACAAGATTCTATCTATACCCTAATATCATTAACATTTCAAAGACAAAAGGGCTTATGGATACCCCTGGTGAACGTAAAATGCATAAGACTCAAATACCAACCTTAGGTGGATTAGGAGTGTTCATTGCTTTTTCATTGTCCCTGATTGTTTTCGGATTATTAACTGATTTAATGCAACCAGACCTTGTCAAACTATTGGCACTTTTAGGTTCGACAATAATCTTGTTGTTTCTTGGTATCAAAGATGACCTAATATCAATGTCGCCCAAGAAAAAGTTTGTTGGGCAACTTTTTGCAGTATTGAATGTAGTAGTGTTGACCGATATTCGGATATTGAGTTTGGAGGGACTATTAGGAGTTGGCGAATTACCTTATTTGATTTCCGTTTTGTTTACGGTTTTCGTATTTGTTTTGGTCATTAATGCACTTAATCTAATTGACGGCATAGATGGTTTAGCGGGATCAATTGCGGTGATATCAAGTGTTTCGTTCGGCATTTTGTTTCTATTGAACGGCCACTATATGATGACGCTTATATCTTCAATTCTTGTTGGAGCATTGATCGGGTTTCTCAGATATAATTTATCGAGCAAACAGAAAATATTTATGGGCGATTGTGGCTCTATGCTTACTGGATTTCTATTGTCATATCAAGGTGTTAGTTTTCTAGCTCTTAATGGCTCCGAAACGGCCTCGAATACAATTTCCAATGCGCCAATTGTTCTTCTTGCGGTGTTGTCGTACCCGTTGTTCGACCTTTTAAGAGTTTTTGCCATTCGAATTAAACAAAAGAGAAGCCCTTTCAGTGCAGATTCAAATCACATACACCATCGTTTATTGCGTTTAGGACTGAATCATAAAAAAGCTACACTTCTATTATGCATCTGTAATGCTTTCGTGATCGGATTTACTTTTTTGCTAACTGATTTAGAAATTCACGTTCAGCTGTTAATTGCTGTGTTTACTGGCGCTTCTCTATATTTATTGCCGTTTTTAAAGGTATTCGAAACAAATATTAACTTGAATGTTACCAGTAAGGAGGTAGAATCTACTTCTGGTACTGCTCAAAAATTTGTAACGAACGACACCTTTGAGTTTGATTTTAAGCCTATCAATTTCTTTGAGAAAGATAAAAAAGGAGAGAAAGGTAAGGGCATTACTTTGCCGGTAGACTATATCATGAATATGGAGGTGATACTCGACGCTGAAGATAATTTGTCTTTAAGTACTGAGGACAAGAAACAAAAAGCTCAAAAGACCGAAGCCGTAATTAAGAAGCGAATGATGGCCAAAAGAGCTTCCGAAATTGAAAAGTTGGTTGAAAAAGAGTGACGTGTAATGTCTTAGTCTGTCGGGAAAACATACGAGTTCTATAAAGCGTATATTTCTTTAGAAATGAGAAAGTTTTTATGCGAAACTACAGAGAGAACTTGATTTATCATACCCATATCCGAATTGCCTTTCCAATATCTGAACCCAACAATGTCGAGCAAGATGTTGAAGCCTTAACTACGCAGTTGTGACCTCCAAAGAAAAAAATAAAAATAGCGGTAGTTACAGGCAAATAATGAAAGCCACCTCCATTTTCGGAGGTGTTCAGGTGTTTAATATTATCATTTCGATATTAAGATCAAAAATTATGGCTGTGCTACTTGGACCTGCGGGTATCGGTATTTTAGGGCTATTTAATTCAACTATTTTATTAATAAGTTCATTAACAAATTTTGGTTTGGGAATAAGCGGTGTAAAAGATATTGCCGCAGCCAATGAAACCCAGGACGAGCTGAGAATTGCCAAAGTTATTCGAGTAGTTAACCGTTTAGTTTGGTTTACTGGATTTTTTGGCGCATTCGTCACCTTAGCTCTTTCCTCGTGGTTAAGTGAGATTGCTTTTGGGAGCGATGAATATACCATTGCCTTTGTTTGGCTATCTACCACCGTTTTATTAAAGCAATTGGCGAGTGGGCAATTTGTCATTTTGCAAGGTTTACGGCGGCTTAAAGAATTGGCAAAGGCGAATGTGGTAGGTTCAGCTTTGGGCTTGTTGTTTTCCGTCCCGTTGTATTACTACTTAAGAATTGATGGTATTGTACCTGGTTTGATCATAACTGCTGTTTTCACCTATATGGTGGCAATCTATTTTGGTAAAAAGGTTAAAACGGAGAAAGTACCACTTACTTCCAAAGAACTGAAACTGGAAGGTAAGGGAATGATGGTGATGGGTTTTATGTTGAGTTTGAGTGGTATCATGGTACTAGGTGAATCATATGCGATACGGATATTCATTAACAACGTTGGTGGAGTAGAACAAGTAGGGCTTTACAATGCAGGTATTGCGCTCATATCGACCTATGTGGGCCTTCTTTTTACGGCCATGGAGACGGATTATTATCCTAGACTTTCGGCGGTCGCCGATGACAACACCAAAGCCAATCTATTGGTAAATCAACAAACCGAAATCGCTCTTTTGATTTTGGCACCCGTATTGGCCGGATTTCTGGTATTTATCGATTGGGTCATTATCATCTTGTATTCAAGTGAGTTCATTGCCGTGAACGTTATGATTTTTTGGGCATTTTTGGGCATGTTCTTCAAGGTGCCAGCTTGGGTGGTAGGGTTTATTTTCATTGCTAAAGGAAAAAGCAAGCTCTTCTTTTGGAGCGAATTGGTATCCAACCTATACCTTTTGGGGCTGAATCTAGTTGGATATTATTATTGGGGTTTGACGGGCCTTGGTATTTCATTCTTGGTTTCCTACATATTATATCTTATTCAGGTATATGTCATCGCTAGAGTGAAGTATGGGTTTACATTTCATGGCGATTTTGTAAGAATATTTTCAATTCAGTTTGCATTGGCCTTGATTTGTTTCGGTGCTATCAAATATGTTGATGCTCCATGGATTTATATTATCGGAGTTCCAATTATACTTATTTCCGCTTGGTATTCGTTTAAAGAACTGGATAAGCGTATGCACTTAAAGGAGCTATTGAAAAATTATAAAAAGAAAAAGTAGTACAGGAATCGATTTGATATACTAATTGATGAAAATAGTCAAAACTGTTTTAGCTTATAGCATTATTTTCTTCCTCATTTATTTGGGGCCAGAAGAGGTCGGTCCTATCACATTTTCGCAAGTTTGGAAGATACCTTTATTTGTCTTCTTGATTTGGCAGGTTCTTATTATCAGAAATATTCAAAAACCGGCTTTTATAAAATGGTCATACGCTCGAGCGGGAAAAAACTTGATTACTAGCGGATTTTCCGTAAGCTACTTTGCAGGCATCATTGATTTTTTAAGGTATATGATGTTTCCTTTGATGTATGAATATGCCTCGATCAAGATAAGGAGTACAAAACATCTAGATAAAATACTGCTTGGTTTTGCACAGTTTGTCATCTTGTCAGGAGTGCCATTTGTTTTAGGTATCATTCAGAGCAAGGCCAAAGATACCCTAGCGTTTCAAGAATTCAATAGCTTCTCAGGGATGTTTCAAAACTCTCATGGTGCAGCAATTACAACAACAACCGCGGTTTTGATTTTATTGGCCTTCCTAAAAATGAAATCGAGCATCATTCGGTATAAAAAATTGAATTATGTATTGTTGACATTCGGTATTTATTTGATTTATCTGACCTACATTCGAACCGGTTATGCGATGTTCTTTGTCGGGCTAGTATTCCTTTTTATGCCGAAGAAACTTTCGGTTAAGCAAATTGTAACTGCTAGTTTGGCCGTTTCGGTTTTGATTTTCGCCTTCTTTTATTTGCTGGAAACGAGTGAAGACTTTTACAACCGTATTTTCGATATACGAAATGGTAGGCAAACCGCTGCGGGTTCTGGTAGGCTGTTGTTTTGGGAGGCCTCGGTTGAGCTATGGTTCAATGGCAATCTTTTTGAAATGCTTTTCGGTTTTGGCTTTGATGGTCTTTTAGACGCAATTTATAAAGCAGTGGGTTTAAGGGTATACGCGCATAATGAATTCTTTACACAGTTGGGTCAGAACGGACTTCTTGGCATCGTATTTTTCATAGGATATCTTGTTTCCTTGTTTAAATTTATTTGGAAAAGACGAAAACGACACTCGTACAGATTAGCAATGGCTACCTACTTTTTATACGTTTCGCTGATGATTACCCAAGGGGGTATGTGGTTTGAACTCGATGTTTTTATGGTTCTGGTATTTGTAAAATTGGAATTTGAAGAGAAGTTATATAGAAGAAGCATAGGGGTTCAACAGCAGAATGATCCTCCTTCGCAGCCAACTCTAATGACCAGTTGAAAAGATTAAAATACATTAGGTATAGCGCTTTACGCCAATTATCTTATTTAGCAAGTATGAAAAAGAATATCATCATTACTGTTCCCCAGTTATCATCTGCAGGAGGAGTAAGTTCTTTTTGGAACGCACTGTTGCCTGAAATGTCCGAATGGGAAGATGTGCAACTCGAAACACTTGAAATAGGGGGTCATGGCAAGAATATACTTGGACCTTTAATGGATCAGAGGAATTTTAAAAAGACCATTAGTTCAGGCGTGGATTTAGTGATCTTGAACCCTTCCCTTGGTTATCGAAGTTTTTTTAGAGACGCACTTTTTGCAAAACAGTTGTTTAATAAGAACATTAAATTTGCCGTATTTTTCCATGGATGGGATTTAGAATTTGAAGAAAAAGTAGCTAATAAGTATACCAAGATCTTTCGTTCCTCTTTTGGAAAGGCTACGTGTATATTCGTGCTGTCACCTGAGTTTAAAGAAAAACTGAAGGAATGGGGATTTGAAGGAAAAGTTTTTGTAGAGACCACCACTGTTGATGCAAAATTGCTCGCCAATTTCTCTGCCGAACAAAGATTTGCGGATTCAAAAATACCTTCAAAAATAAAAATCTTGTTCTTATCAAGGCTCATACGCGAAAAAGGAATTTATGAAACTATAGACGCTTTTAAAAACCTCAGACGTAAGTATTCCAATCTTGAGTTGATTGTTGCTGGAGACGGAAAAGAATTTGATGATGTAGCTGCCTATGTGGAAAAGGAAAGCGGTATTACCGTGACAGGTCACGTTGAGGGAGAAAAGAAAATAGATCTTTTTAAGAGAAGTCATATTTATTGTTTGCCAAGTTATAGTGAAGGTTTGCCAACTTCTGTGTTAGAGGCAATGGCATTTGGCCTACCTATTATCACCACAGCAGTAGGTGGCTTGAAAGATTTTTTTCAGGATGGAAAAATGGGATATTTCGTCGATTTGAATAGAGAGGGAGAGTTAGAACAAAAATTGGAATTGTTATTGTCCGAAAAAGAGCTGATTAAGGAGATTGGTAAATACAATTATGACTATGCCATGGAAAACCTCATTGCTACGGTAGTAGCTAAAAAACTATATAAGTACTTTCAAACGATAATGGTTGATACTATTAATTCTAAAAGCCATGAGTAGTAAGGAATTAATAGAAAAATTCTGTTTGAAGGATAATCTTGAGAGTTTTGACCCTTATGATGTTTGGATGACCGATTTCGGAATTCGTGTAAAGCAATTATATAATACGAACAAGATGCTAGGCATTCTACCAGCTGCGGTAGTCACTATTTGGGATTATTTCTTGAATAATACCAGGAGGTTCGGATATAAAAAACAAGAATATCCAACGGCTAGGGCGATGGCGGCTTTGACCTTGCTCAATTTGTATTCTGATTCTCGTGAAGAAGAACATCTTGTTTTTGCCAAAAAGCACATTGACTGGTTGATTGCCCATAGCTGTAGGGGATATTCAGGTTTATGCTGGGGCCTAGGCTTTAAGTGGGCGGCCGGCGATGGATTGGATTATAATGAAAACACTCCCTTTAGTACGCATACCCCCTATGTATTGGAAGCCTTACATAAGTATATTAAAGTTACTGGTGACTTGGAATATTTGCCGTATATGAAGAGCATATACAATTTTTATGAAAATGATATACAAATCATGTATGAAGATGAAATAGCATTGGCAACATCCTATGGCCCAGAGAAGGATCGTCTAATAACTAACGCAGTTTCATATACATTATTCGCCTACACAATCTTTTTGGGCTACTTTCCTGAGAAAGGGGACATGATAAAGGGTAAAATTCGAAAACTTTTTAATTTTATTCAAAGAAAACAACTTTCCAATGGTTCCTGGTTATATGAACCTGATAATCCCAATTCTTTTATCGATTGTTTTCACTCATGCTTTATTATAAAGAATGTCTATAAAGCCAATCAGCTTGTTCCGCTCTCAGGTAGTGAAGAGATCATAACTTCAGGTTATCGCTATCTCAAAGAAAATTTTTATAATCCAGATTACGAACTCTTCAAACGATTTACCCTAAGTAACAAACCTTCGATTGTCAAATTTGATTTATATGATAATGCAGAGGTGTTGAACCTAGCGATTCTACTTAGCGATAAAGAGTTGATTTTCAACTTGAATACGTCCATTAAGGAGCATTTTATTTCAGAGAATAATATTTATTCCGCGATTGATTTTTTAGATTTAAGACGAAATAAAAATACGCTCAGATGGGCAGCCATGCCTTATTTACATGCACTTTCCAATATCAAAAAAAATGATTTGAAACCAGTTGAATAAGGAAGTGTTTGTAGATATAAATTCTTAATTTTTAAATAGTTAGTGCGCTTTATATAAAATGAGATGATAAGCTTAAATCTAAGTCCAGATACACAAATAATTGGTATTAGCCTTTTGTAGGGATTTCATTATATTCGTCTTTCAAATGTAGTTTTGTAAAAGATTCAAATTAGTGGATAGATGAAAAGGTAATTTATGAATGAATTTTTTAGGAAGGATTAATTTATTTTGATGCATCGATTAAAACTTATCCCTTCGATAATAAATTACCAAACACGGCATATATGCTCAATGTAGTCAGTAGTTAGAAAAAGGGCACGTATAATTAAGTCTATGCCGATGGAATTGAATCTGATTTAGTTTTTTTCTAGTAACCCCCCCCAAATAAATAGAATTAAGTAAAATAGTGTTTAACCCCTTGTTGTTATGAATTTTCAACAGGAATTTAAATAATTTTTGATGTTAAAATTTTTACAAAAAGATTTAACCGTTGAAGTAGCAAAAAAGCTATTATTAAGATTATTGTTTATCGATTTAATCTTTATTATTATTCATATTACGGTCTGCCTTGTTTATTATCTTGGTTACATAGAAGATTTTGGAGAATATAATTTTCTAGTTTTAACTCAAGATGAAAGCTATGCAGAAGTGTTTCAATATTTGAAGTATATAGCATTCATTGTGATGACCATTTATTTGATTTCAATTGAAAAAGCATATGCTTATATTTCTTGGGTAATCCTTTTTTTGTTTTTCCTTTTAGACGATTCTTTATCTCTTCACGAATTAGCAGGGGAATTTCTAGCTGAAAAATATCATTTTGAACCCAAGTTTGGGCTTAGAGCAGTGGATTTTGGGGAATTAAGCTTTGTCGCGGTGATGGGTTTGATAATCTTATCTGCTTTGGGGATAGCATACTTTAAAGGTGGTGATGTATTTAAAAAAAGAACTCATGTGCTGTTATTTTTACTAGGTTTCTTGGTGGTATTTGGTGTCGGTTTTGACATGTTACACGAAATCCTTGGTGAAAATTTAAAAGTTGGTTTTGTGATAGGGTTGATTGAGGATGGGGGTGAAATGATAATTGTAACCCTTATGGTTTGCTATATATATCAACTTATCAAACCAGTAGAAACCTATCGAATAAATATTTTGACAATATTTTCTCCTAATAAAAATAAATAATGAGGACAGCTAATGAATTCTATCTCCGGTATTTAAAACCCGTTAGCACGGTTTAACTCGTTACTTATTTTTGTTTTACGTCGATTAGTTGCTTTTCATTGTATGCTATAATTTAAGAATATCGCATCGAACTAATTGGCTTGGTTGCTGTGTAATGAGTATTCAACTTGGTAATATATTTTGAGTTGGACGCAATTTTTAAGTATCCAGAACAAATCAAGAATGATTTGTTGGAAATAAGTTTGATACTGTACGTACGTAAGCCGATAGATACGGTGTTTTGTCGGTATTTTGCGACTTGGGTTGACTCAAACATTTACTTTTGAATACGATTTGCGCCAAAGGAAAATTCTAAGCGGCAAAAATCAAAACCAAGAATTGTTTATGTGTGGTATTCTAGGGTCGATTAATCGGTATTTTGACGAGAAGACGCTTGATTTAATTAAGCATCGAGGCCCTGATGATTTTGGTGTTGATTCATTTGAGGTCAATGGCCACGACGTTCTTTTTGGACAAAGAAGATTATCGATTATTGATTTATCTCCTGCGGGTCACCAACCGATGATTTCCTCTTGCAAAAACTTTGCCCTGATTTTCAATGGAGAAATTTATAACCATTTAAAGCTGCGAGAAAAACTTCCTGACGGTGTTATTTTTAAAGGTCATTCCGACACTGAAACTATTCTACAATATTTAATCCATTACGGAACGGAGCGAATTGTTGATTTTAATGGAATATTCGCTATCGCCTTTCTAGATATTAAGAAGAATGAGTTGACTTTGGCTCGAGACCCATTCGGTGTGAAGCCTTTATATTATTTTCAAAATGAAACGGAATTAATTTTTTCATCTGAAATTCGGCCTATCAAATCAATGATAAAGTCTGCCAAGTTAAATGAAGATGCATTAGCAAGTCTACTTAGATTGCGCTATAATTCGTCTCCAAATACATTATACGATACCATACAAAAAATTGCTCCAGGGCATTTTAATAAAATTAACCTAGGCGCTAATACACTAAAATCTGAATCAAAATATTTTGCAAGTCCGCTTCCAGAAGTTGTAAACGATAAAAAAGAAGTGCTTGTTAAAGCTTATGGCGTTGAACTAGAGAAAGCAGTAAAGCGACAGCTTTTAGCAGATGTTGAAGTAGGAATTCTGCTAAGTGGCGGAATTGATTCTGCAGTAATCGCATCATTAGCAAAAAAACACTACGGTGGAAAATTAAAAGCCTTTACAATTGGTTTTGAAGGTGAATTTGAGGAGGATGAAATAGCAGATGCCAAAGAAACTGCTAAAATTCTAGGCTTAGAGCATCACATAAAAAAAATATCATTTACTGATTTCTTAGGCCTTATAAAAGAATGTTCACGAATTGTGGAAGAACCACTAGCGACAACCTCAATGATACCTATGTACTATTTAGCAGAATTAGCTGCTAAAAAAGTAAAGGTTGTCTTGACTGGCCAAGGCGCTGATGAACCTTTAGGAGGTTACACCAGATACAAATCAGAGATTATAAGAAAGAAGATTCCTGCTCCATTTAGAAAAGTAGTTCAGCCGGTCGCACAACTTGTCGGAAGTAAGAACGAACAATTATTAAGAGGAGCAAAATCTATCGGGATATCAGACGAAATTGAACGTTTTTTATCGGTTTACGAAATGTTTTCTGTAGAAGAGATAAAGAAATTAATTTCAGTTGAGGATACCTTGAGTGCAAAAGAGGTCAATAACTTTCATAAGTTACTTGACTGTAATTCAAGAGTGCATGCTGCTGAAAAGATGATGGCGATTGATACAAGAATGAATTTATCAGATGATCTTCTCACGTATACGGATAAGATTACCATGAATTTTTCTTTAGAATGTCGAGTACCAATGCTTGATGTGGAGTTGGTATGTTTTATGGAAGCACTTCCATTAGACCTGAAACTAAACACCAGACTGGGAAAAATAATTCATAAAGAATACGCCAAAAGTATATTGCCTGACCGCATTATAAATCGACCTAAAAAAGGATTTCAATCACCTACCAATAAGTGGTTTCGTGAAGAAATGGAAACTTTGAAGGAAATTTTATTAACCAAAGATTCAGAATTTTCTAAAGTATTCAATCAAGACTATCTATCAGAAATTCTAGAACAACATAGCAATGGTTACAATAAGGAAAAACAAATTTTTCTTTTGCTGAGTATTTACTATTGGTTTGAATCTAATAAAGAAAACGCCTAATGGTTTCAGAAATATTTAACGGTGTCAAAACGTATGTTCCAAAAACGCGAAAAGAGTTGATGGAATATGTGTTTCAACATAAAAGCATTTTGATAGCTGTAAATGCCGAAAAAATCCATCATGCGACAGATGCCACTCGAAGTATTATAAATCGAAATGTTGGTTATCCCGATGGAATGGGGGCCGTTTGGGCGATACAAAAAAGAGGACACAAAGATATCGATAGAATTCCCGGTTGTGAATTGTGGCTTGATATTATTGCGGAATTTGAAAATACCAAGTCATTTTATTTAGTCGGTGGAAAGGATGAAATCATAGAAAAAACGATTTCAAACTTAAAATCAGAGTTTCCTAAGATTAACATTCTAGGCTATCGCAACGGCTATTTGAAAGAAGATAGTGAGCGTTTAGCTTTAATCGAAGATATAGCACAGAAGAAACCAGATGTTGTTTTTGTGGCTATGGGGTCTCCGAAACAAGAATTAATAATGGAAGAAATGCATCAAAAACACCCCGCAGTGTACCAAGGTCTAGGCGGTAGTTTTGATGTATATACAGGTATAGTAAATCGCGCGTCTAAATGGTGGCTTGATAATAAATTAGAGGGTGTTTACCGAACAATGATGGAGCCTAGAAAGCGCATTATGCGTGACATTCGCCTAATTCCTTATTTTATAAAATTGCTTTTCAATAAACTATGATACAATTTTTAACATGCGATGATAACAACGCATGGAACGAATTTTTGGAAAAAGAAAAAGACAATCAAATAATCACGATTGCCCATAACCCTTGCCTTGGTTCGATTCTTACAAAAACTTTTGGCTATAAAAGCCACAACAAATTGATAGTAAAAGGAGCAAAACTGGTAGGGGTCATGCCTTCAGTACTATTTCGAAATAGAGTAGTTTCAATGCCGCATTTCTCATATGGCGGGCCAATAATAGATAGCAGTGAAGATATTGAGGTGGATTTGCATGCCCTTACTGATGGAAAAAAATATGAAATAAGAAGTTTTTCGAAATTATCAGAACATGTATATGATAAAAAAATTAGTTGTGTTTTAAATGTACATGAATCTGTAGATGTGCAGATGATGAGTTTAAAATCTAAGTTACGTCAGAAAATCAGGAAGGCTGAAAAATTAGGGTATACTACTAAAATTGGTGGGCAAGAATTGCTTGATGAATTTTATTGGGGATATTCTCGTAAAATGTTAGAATTTGGCTCTCCACCTCTAGGAAAAATATTTTTTAAGAATCTGTTAGCAGATTACAAGTATGGAGAAGTACAAATAGCCGTTATATATGATGGTGATAAAATAATTGCTTCAGGTATGGCATTGTCTTATTTAAACTTTAATGAAGTGTGTTGGTCCTCAACTGATAGCGCGTATAATAGATTTAACATTCACGCTTTGATATGCTGGGAATTGTTAAAGTCTTCTGTGGAAAAAAGGCATAAATATTTTTCTTTTGGCAGATCTACAATTGATAGTAATAATCACCGATTTAAAAAACAATGGAATCCGTTAGAACTACCCATTTCTTATAATTATTCCGAACCCATTGGAAAATCAATTAGGGAACTTAGTTTCTTAACAAAAATTTGGAAACGCCAGCCGTTAATAACCTCGGTTTATTTTGGGCACATAGTTTCAAAATATATTTACTAAAATTAGTACTCAGTTTTAAATTAAGCCACTGATAGCAGAGCACTACAAAATAATAATATGATTGAATTTACGTCAAGTAGCGATAATAATACTTGGAACGAATTTTTAGAAAAGGAAAAGGACAATCAAATGATTACGATAGCCCATAATCCTTGCCTTGGTTCGATTCTATCAAAAACTTTTGGCTATAAAAGCCAGAATAAATTGATGGTGAAAGACGGAAAGATTATAGGCGTTATGCCAGTGGTACTGTTTGGAAACAAAATAATTTCGATGCCTCATTTTTCTTATGGTGGCCCGATAATAAGTACCAGTGAAGATATTGAGGTGGATTTAAATGCCCTTACTGAAGGAAAAAAATTTGAAATCAGAAGTTTTTCTAAATGGTCGAATTATTTCGAGGACGAAAAAATGACTTTTGTTGTGGAATTGGATAAATCTGTCGATGAACATTTTCAAAGCTTCGTATCTAAATTTCGAAATAAGATTAGAAAGGCAATTAAAATGGGATTTAAGGTGAAACAGGGTGGAGAAGAATTGTTGAATGATTTTTATCTTCTTTATTCTCGAAGAATGTTACAAAAAGGATCTCCCCCTCTAGGGAAGCTTTTTTTTCAAAATATACTTAGTAATTATGAATATGGAGAGTTTGAAATTACGATTGTGTACGATGATAAAAAACCAATTGCGGCCGGTTTTTCATTGTCATATCTTGATTTTAATGAGATTTGTTGGGCAAGCACTGATCATAATTATAATAGGTACAATGTGAATTCATTTCTATATTGGAATGTGGTTGTGTCTTCGATAACTAAGAATTTTCGATACTTTTCAATGGGCAGATCAACAGTGAACAGTAATAATCATCTCTACAAAAAACAATGGAACCCGATAGAGCTACCTATTTATTATAATTATTCAGAACCCATAGGGAAATCAATTAAAAAATTCACATTTCTAACTAAGATTTGGAAACTGCAACCGCTCAGGACGTCGGTCTATTTCGGTCATTTAGTTTCTAAACATGTCTATTAAGACATGAATAAATGGTAATAAAATGAATATACTAACATTTGATATTGAAGAATGGTTTCATATTCTAGACAATGAGTCTACGAAAACGGAGAAAGAGTGGTCAAATCTTGAACCACGAATTCATCAGAATATGGAAAGCATATATGAGATTCTGGATGACTCCAAGGTAAGCGCTACTTTTTTTGTGGTGGGTTGGATGGCAGAGCGCTTTCCTTATGTCATTCAGGAGATTGCCGATAGAGGTTATGAAATTGGAAGTCACACACATTTGCATCAGTTGGTGTACGAACAAGATCGAATTACCTTTTTTAAGGATGTTGAAAAATCGATTAAGACCATTGAAGATTGTACTTCTAAGAAGGTAAGGTCGTTTAGGGCTCCCGGTTTTTCGATTACGGAGCAAAATAAATGGGCATTCGAGGTATTGTATGAATTGGGTATCACAGTTGATTCTTCAGTGTTTCCAGCAAGTCGCGCTCATGGGGGACTGCCAGCTTACGAGACCGATAAACCGTCTATCTTGAAGTATAACGGGGTTATATTAAAAGAATTCCCCATAAATACCAGGTCTGTTTTTGGTAAACCGGTAATTTTTTCTGGTGGAGGCTATTTTCGATTGTTCCCTTATCCTTTTATTAAAAATTGCACAAAAAATTCGGACTACATCATGACCTATTTTCATCCAAGGGATTTTGATCATGAGCAACCGATGATAGAGGGTCTATCACCTTCGAGAAAGTTCAAGTCATACGTAGGCTTGAAGTCGTGCAAACCAAAATTGAAGAAATGGATAAACGATTTTGATTTTATTGATTTGAACCAAGCCATCGCCCAAGTCGACTGGGAAAATGCCGATACCGTAGTTTTAGATTAGTTGATAGCACAAAAGAAAGAATCAGAGGTTGTTGAATACCTCTGGTAGCAAAAATAATTTTCAAAAAATGAAAAAAATAACATTAATAGCGGGTGCACGGCCGAATTTTATGAAAATCGCACCTATCATACATGCCATCAAGGCCGCCCAACAAGAAGGAAAAGAGCTATCATATCGATTGGTTCACACGGGGCAGCATTATGACAAGAAAATGTCCGGAGACTTTTTTGAACAGTTGGAAATTCCAGAGCCAGATACTAATTTAGAAGCTGGTGGTGGCACCCAAGCAGAGCAAACGGCTGCGATTATGATCGGGTTCGAAGAAGAGCTTTTAAATAATCCAGCCGACCTTGTGCTCGTCGTAGGGGATGTGACTTCAACGATGGCCTGTGCCATTGTAGCACAAAAACTACATACAAAGGTGGCTCATGTTGAGGGGGGTATTCGGTCTAATGATTGGACAATGCCCGAGGAAATCAACCGTTTGGTGACCGATGCGATTACAAATTATTTCTTCACCACTTCAGAAGTGGCCAATACCAATTTGAGAAATAGTGGTGTTAAAGACGAGCAGATATTTTACGTGGGCAATACCATGATCGATACGCTAATAAAACAGCGACCACGTTTTCGCAAGCCTCAAGTATGGGATAAGTTGAAATTGAAGCATAAAAATTTTCTGGTCATGACCTTACATCGTCCTGCAAACGTTGATGAAGAAAGTCAATTAAAGGCTTTGATAGACGAATTGATCTTACATTCTAGTGACTTACCGTTGATTTTTCCAGTTCATCCGCGAACGGCGAAAATTCTTGAAAAACTCAAAATTGGGCATCCAAGGTTGCATATGATCGATCCTCTGGGATATTTGGAGTTCAATTATCTGGTCGAAAATTCAATGGCCGTCATTACCGATTCAGGTGGTATAACCGAGGAGACTACCGTCATGGGCATACCGTGTATGACCCTGAGGGACAATACAGAACGCCCAGAGACCATAACGGAGGGTACCAACGAACTCTTGGGCACGGACCCTCATTCCATAGAACCAGCAATGGAAAAATTACTTTCCGGAAACTGGAAAACAGGGGGAATTCCCCATTTATGGGATGGTAAAACGGCTCCACGTATTATCGATAAAATATTAGGATTCAACGATTTATAATTTTCTTCGCCTTAGTTATACCTAATTTTACAGATTGGGGCTAACAATGTTCTTTTGATAAGAACGTTAAGTAATGATATTAAGCCGAAAGATGACGGCCAATTTTTGTTTTGTAAGCAAATTTTGAGCCTTACTAGCAAAACAAATTATTCAAAAAAGAAATAGTGTACCGGTAGATAATGAGAGAAACTCCCAACATGTTGGATTTTAAAGAAGAGGATAAACCCATCGCTTTCATGGACATACTTTTGAAATATCTCCGTTATTGGCCTTGGTTTTTGATTAGCTGTGCCTTGTTTCTGGCACTTGGTTATTATTATGAAAAGTATGCTCCAAAAACCTATAGCACGGTTGCCAAGGTTAAAATACTAGACGCTGACAAGCAATCGAAGATAATTCCTAATGAAGTCGCCATGACCAATCAAAACATGCGACTTAATTTACAAAATCATGTTGAAGTCTTGAAATCGTATCGACTCCTGAACGATGTAGCTCGAGAATTAAAATTGGATATCGAATATTACGAATTAGATGAATTATTTTTTACCCAGGTTTACGATGTACCTTTTGAAGTGACGAAAGATATTTCTGAAGAAGCATTGATAAAGCCTTTGAAATATGAGGTAATGTTAAGCACCTCGGGTTTTAATATTACCGATGAAGCAGGAAAAAAGTTTATTCTCCCCTATGATAAAACAAACTCATCGGTAGGTGACAATCTTCCCTTTGCACTTAATTTGATTGAAATAGCGAATATAAGGGATTATAAAAACAGTAGATATAAAATTGTAATCAGGCAAGAGAAGCAGGCCACTTTGTTACTTGCGAAAGAATTGAAAATCTCAACATCGAAAAAGGAAAGTGACATTATTACTTTATCGTTAAAGGGGCAAAGTCAAGATTTGTCGGAAGCAATATTGAATTCGATAGTAAAGAATTTTGATGAAGATGGCGTTTCGGATCGGCAGTTGGTTGCCAAACGAACATTGGAAGTTATCGACAAGCGTTTTATTTATTTAACTCGTGAATTAGACTCTATCGAAGCGGGTAAGGAAAGTTTTAAGAAAACAGAAAACTTATCTTTTATACAAGCCGATGCCGATGTAAGCTTACGTAGAAAGTCTGCTGCCAATTCAAGGATGGCACAGTTACAAACTCAAATTTCGCTTTCAAAACTTTTAAAAAGGACTGTTTCTGAAGAAATCGAGTACAATTTGTTGCCCGGTAATATTGGTTTGGATAACCAAGGATTGAACGAGTTGGTGAGCAAGTACAATGAAATGGCCAGAGAAAGACAGAAACTGCTTGTCACCGTGGGTGCGAATCATCCACGATTAAAAGCTTTGTCAGAGCAGATGGAGCTTGGCAAACTGAATATTTTGAATTCCGTGAATGTTTACGAATCACAAATAGATGTTTCATTACAACGATTGAACCGTGAACAGCAAAATGCGGGATTTTCTTTTTCAAGGCTACCTGAAAAGGAGCGAATGTTAAGGGCTATCGAACGACAGCAAAGTATCAAAGAAAATTTATACCTATTACTCTTGAGAAAGCGTGAAGAAGCCGCTATAGATTATGCAGCGACAACTCCTACAGTCAAGGTTGTGGATTATGGGTTAACCGCCATAAAACCAATGTGGCCCAAGAAAACAATAGTGTATCCTTTATCGCTAATATTGGGTATGTTAATGCCTTTTATGTTCGTTTATATTCGTTCGGCTCTTGATACTAAAGTACACGACCGTTTGGATATTGAAAAAATCAATCCTGAGATACCTATTTTAATAGAAATTCCTTTTTTTACTAAGGAGAAAAGTTTTGCCGATGTCAATGATCGATCAGCTTTGGCCGAATCTTTTAGAATTTTAAGCACAAATACTGATTACTTGTTGTCTTCTAAAGATTTAGATGACGGTAAAGTGATTTTTATGACCTCCTCCATAAAAGCAGAGGGTAAAACATTACTAGCTATGAACCTCTCACTGGCCTATGCTAGTATGGGCAAAAAGGTACTGTTAGTTGGTGCAGACCTAAGAAATCCGCAATTGCACACGTATTTTGACCTGGATAAGAATATACCTGGCTTGGCAGATTATTTAATCAATCCTCGGGTAGCAATGAATGATGTCCTACATGACGGATTTTCAGATAATCCGAACCATAAATTATGCTTAAGCGGAGGTATACCCAGAAATGCGCCTATTCTTTTATCGAGCATAAGGTTTGGCGAATTCATTCGTAAGGCGAAGAAGGAATTTGATTATGTTATTGTTGACACGGCTCCTACAATGCTAGTAACCGATACATTATTGATTTCCAAATATGCTGATATTACTTTGTTCACAGTTTGTTCTGGTTATACTGATAAGAAGTTATTACAGTTTTCTAAGGACCTGAACAGAACTAAAAAGTTGAAAAATATGGCTTATGTACTGAATGCCGTCGGACATACGAAGGGCTCCGAGTACAATTATGGTTACAATTATGGATACGATAATAAGACAGAAGCAAGACCTTGGTATCGAAAAAAATCAAAAAAGAATAAGCCCCTGAAAAAATCAGCTTAAATGTTGACGCCACAAACGGATAGTGTACCAATATTATGCCTCTTATTAAAATCTTTTCAGAATTTCTTCAATTACAAAATCGGATGAACCAGATTTAGGGTAAATTAGTTCTACTGTGGTACCTATTTTAATCACGCTACTAATACCAATTTCACATTGAAAATAGGAATCTTAATTAATGAATTTAAAGGTCTCTCCAATTGGCAAATGCGGATAATCAAGGCCATTTTGGATGACCCATCGCTTGAATTGGCATTGGTTATCAAAAAGGGCGGAAATTATAAAAATGTAACGAACGATTCGTCCCTTCCATTTTTTTCAAAATTTGGATTGAGTTGGGTATTGCTAGCACTGCAGATTTTCATAGAAAAAAAAGTCTTTTTCAAAGAGGTGTTTTGTGTTGACAAAGTTTTTTTACATAATGCTTTGGTAAAACTTCCAAGCATTACGATAGGGCAACGAAATTCAGTGGAAGAGAATGTCTATGAAACGACTAAGCAGGTAACAGAAAAAAACCTTGACCTTCTTATTAACCTTGGGTTTCGCAACGTTCCTCTTAATCTTATAAACACTGCAAAGCATGGTATTTGGGATTTCTTACACGCAGATTTTTCCTCAACCGTAACAGTACCTGCAGGCTTTTCTGAAGTACTTCAAAAAAGGCCGACTATCGGTTTTACACTTTTAAAACATACCAACGACAAAAAGGTAGAAATAGTGGATCATGCATCATTTAATCGAGGATGGTCTACCGTAGAAACCGCTAAAATCGTTCAGGAGGGTGGTGTGTCAGTACTGTTAAAGAATTTGAAAAAACTCAATGCAGGATATGAATTTGATTTGAAAACACAGAATCTTCAAACTTACACAAATCCGAAAATACTTCACGTCGTCAAATACATTTTTCGGTTTTACATAAATTTACTGTACAAGATCAAGCAGAAGCTGGCTTTTAAGTTTTGGGGACGAAGACATGAATGCTGGTCAATTTTTATCGGCAAAGGCAGTTTTCTAGAAAGTACTCGGTCTGGTATAGATTCATTAAAAATGCCGAAGGATGAATTTTGGGCGGATCCATTTCTGTTCCAATATCAAGGTATCGACTATGTCTTTTTTGAAAATTTTTCATATAAAAAAAACAGAGGAAAAATTTCGTGCGGGGAGGTCAAAAATCAAAAACTTGTTGAAATCGTTGATGTATTGGACCTTGATTATCATCTTTCATTTCCATTTATTTTTGAAGAGGATGGCGCCATTTTTTTGATGCCTGAAACCTCTGAAAACAAAAGACTTGAAATTTACAGAGCAGTTGACTTTCCAACAAAATGGGAATTGTTTACCACTGCCTTTGAAGGAGAAATGGTCGCCGATGCCTTTTTTTTCGATGATGAACAAAATCAAAAATGGTTATTTCTTAATAAACAAGCCGCTGAGACATCGCCAATGAACAGCGAACTGTTTATTTATAAAACAGATTCTATAAAACTGGATAACCTACAACCTCATTCGCAAAATCCCGTTATCATCGATGCCCGAATCGCACGTAATGGCGGATCTATTTTTAGGCATAATAATTCGTTGTATCGCCCTTCGCAACGAAATAGTGATGGTATTTACGGTCGTGCTTTGAATATCAATGAAATCAAGAAATTAACTCTTGAAGTATATGAGGAAGAAAATGTGCAAATTTTTGAACCGGATTTTGACAACAACCTCATGGCAACCCATCATTTACATCAAACGGAAAACTTATTCGTTTTTGACGCGGCTTATAAATCAAAATAGGGTGTTACAGGTTTACGATGCAAATTTTTAATTGGGCATCCCATCCCAGATTTCAATATCATCCACCCATTGATACATGGGATGTGAATTGCCATATACTTGGGTTAAAATGATAAAGTCTAAATTGTCTGAGTTGTTCGTGGTAGGGCCTGAATGTTCTGCTATTAACTGCCCGTTTACTTTCATTGACGCATAGCCGTCAGAAGAATCGCTCCATTTGATGTAATACTCGACTTTGAACCATTCATTCCTAATGACCGGAATTTCATAATTTTCCACTTGCCAAACCGGATGCGAAGGATTTGTATCTCCCTGAAACACCCAATATAATCTACCTTCTAAATCGGTGGCCATAAAGGCTATCATTCTAAACCCGTTTTTCTGATTGCCGTAGTTATCCGTTTTATATTCCCAGAGAGCGCGCCATTCATCTTTCCCGGATAGTGATACATCATCGGTTTTCATCCAATAACTCATATAGAGCTCTTTCGGATTTTGGGTAATGTTATTGATTTGGTAAGGTGTTTGGGTAGCTCCAATATCATATTTCACATTTTGATATAGTGCTTTTGTCTCTTCACCCGTATGGCCGTTGACAGTTTCAATTCGATTTTCGATAGCAAAACCATTATCGTCATCCACCTTATGAATACCGCCAAAATTAGCTCCAAGAATTTTAATGGGCCACGAATAGCCAGTTGAGATGTCAGTGCCTTTAACAATATCGTAATCAGGCCAACTGCTGGTTTCAAATTCACTGCTTGGAGCGCTGAGATAGGTTTCATTTTCGAACCCAGAGCTGAATAACAATTCTATGGATATTGCCTCGGCCGGCGCAGAAATGGTCATAGAGTCTTGTGGGTCATCTGACTCTTTGCAAGCGGTGAATACAATTAGAAAAACAGAAAGAATGTTAATCTTTTTCATTTTCTACAATACGTATCTCGTAACAAGGGTTCAAAAAATAGAACTCCACCAAAATCTACGACCAAATACGGATATATAACTAATATTTGACACGATTTTGAGGTATGAAAAAACGGTAAACCACTCTAAGGTTTCTAATTATAGATTTAACCATTAAAGTGCCAATTATTCTTTTGATAAAAGTATTAAAAAAATCACTTCAGATTAGATTTACCTTTTTAAGAATTGGGTATGAGCGGTTCATAGGATAAAACCATCATCTGAAGGGTATAAGAAATTGATTGAAAGATGTTCTTTGTGATTTGAATAAACAACAATGTGCTGCGCACATTACTGAATACTGTTTTTAAACCTCCTATGGGTTAGGTAGTCCATCCCAAATTTCGATATCATCGACCCACTGGTGCATGGGCGAGGTATTTCCGTAGACTTGGGTCAAAATCATGAAATCAAGGTCTTTCGAATTCGCGGTTGTCGCGCCTTGGTGTTCACCAACAAGTTGACCATTGACTTTCATGAACGCCCTTCCATCAGCACCTTCGCTCCACTTAAAGAAATACTCGACTTTGAACCATTCATCCCTTGGTACTGGAATGTCAAAATTAGACTTTTCCCAAACTGGACTAGACGGATTTCTATCCCCTTGAAAATTCCAATAGGCTCTTCCGTTATTGTCCGTATAGATGAACGCGATCATGCGAAAACCGCCACCCGATCCATATTCCTCGGTTTTGTATTCCCATAGTGCCCTCCATTTTTGTGCTCCGGATAAACTAGTATCATCTATTTTCATCCAATAGGTGATATAGAGTTCATCAGGGTTCTCTTTAATATTATTGATTTGATAGGGTGTTTGAGTGCCACTAGCAGTTCCGTCGATACCTTGAAATAAAGCGGTGGTTTGATTTCCATTATGACCAACAACCGTTTCTAGCCTGTTTGTTATGGTCGAGCTACTTCCATTACTTATGGTGTGTATTCCACTAGGTTCTTGTTCGGTGCCCGTCGATCCTAAAATCTTAGGAGGCCAACTAAATCCGGTATTGGCATCAGTTCCTTCAATATAACGGTAATCATAGGTAAGATTTGATAAGGTCACCCCTTCAAAACCAGAACTGAATAATAGATTCGCAGTTTGATTTTCCGTATTTTCTGTGGTTGTTTCTACTTGTTCTTCGCTACTTTCGTCATCTGGAGAAGTTGTTCCATCTTCTCCCTCGGGTACGGATTCATCTTCATTTAAAGAATCTAGAACCACTTCCACAGTTCCGACTGCTGTTACGGTCGTATCGTCTTCGTAAATAACTTCTGCGGTATAAGTAAACGTATCAGTGGTTTCCGTCGTTTCTTCGGTTTGTGATCCTTCTTCAACGTTTGTTACTTCCTCATTATCCAAAGCTTCGTCATCTGTAGGGTCTTCAACTTCTTGGTTCTCCTCAGACAAATCTTGTGGTGTATAGGTTATTGAAATATTATCCTCATTAATTTCTACAGATCCGTAGGTCGGACTTGAGATTTCCGTTATATGAACATTTTCGTTCTGAGCGAAACCATCATTGGACAATACGTTGAGAATGACACTTTCGTTGGTCGGAACTACAAAATAGTCGTTCACTACGGTGGTCTCCTCCTGCAAACTATCCGAAAGGACCGCATCCGCCAACAAATCCGTGTCATTACTACATGACAGGCTAAAAAATAAACTCAATAGAAGAATAGATACCATACAGAAATTGCAGCGACTCGTTTTCATCAGCAGATTAAGTTTTAAATTCTAGATGTGCAAGCTTGGGGCTTGGAAAAACAATTTGGATCATCGATAAATCGATGAAAAGCCTTATTTTTCTGATGAAGAACTATATAAGTGCTTCATCGGATATACGTTGAACAATGCTTTGAAAGACCAAAAGGATAAGATTATTCGATAAACAGCACTATTTATTAACATAATAGCAGTAGAAACAACGAATTAATACTGGTTATAGTTTAGCAAAATCAAGAAAGAATATATGATGCGACATCTTTTTGCAGTCCTCCTCCTTTTTTTATTTGCTTCTTGTGCCAAAGTGCTACCGCCAGCACCGGTAGGTCCGATTCCATCTGAACGACAAATGGCTTGGCATGAACTGCAATATTATGCGTTCGTACATTTCAACATGAATACGTTTACCGATATGGAATGGGGCACAGGAGCCGAAAAACCTGAACAGTTCAACCCCTCACAATTAGATACTCGCCAATGGGCACGTGTTGCGAAAGAGGTGGGAATGAAAGGCATCATTATTACTGCAAAGCATCATGATGGCTTTTGTCTTTGGCCAACAAAAACCACGGAGCATTCCGTAAAGAACTCACCATGGAAGAACGGCAAAGGAGATGTGCTCAAAGATTTATCGGAGGCTTGTGCCGAATATGGACTCAAATTTGGAATTTATCTATCGCCTTGGGATAGAAACCATGGAGATTATGGTAAACCTGAATATGTAGCAGATTTTCATGAGCAATTACGAGAGCTTTTGACCAATTATGGTGAAGTCTTCGAAGTTTGGTTCGATGGGGCGAATGGAGGTTCAGGCTACTATGGTGGCGCCAATGAAACCCGAAAAATCGATAATAAAACCTATTACGAATGGGAAAAGACAACTGCGATTGTTCGAGAACTTCAACCAAATGCCGTTATTTTTAGTGATGGTGGGCCTGACATACGGTGGGTCGGTACTGAGGAAGGTTGGGCCAACGAAACCAATTGGAGTATTATGCGGAGGGATGAAATCTATCCCGGTTGGCCTAGGTATGTTGAATTGCGCTCCGGTCATGAAGATGGAACGCACTGGCTTCCTGCTGAGGTAAACACTTCCATTCGACCTGGTTGGTATTATCATCCGAGGGAAGACCATCAAGTCAAATCTTTGCCAAGGTTGGTCCAGACCTATTACGAATCTATTGGCAGGAATGGGAATTTTTTACTGAACCTTCCTGTAGACACGAGAGGTTTGGTTCATGAAAACGATGTACAGCGACTTCGGGCCTTGAAAAATCAAATTGATATGGATTTTGAAATTGAGTTGGCAAAGGGTCAATCCGTTACTGCTTCAAACATCCGAGGAAATAGTACCAAGTATGCTGCGGAAAATGTGAACGATGGGGATTATAACACCTATTGGGCTACGAACGATTCTAGTACAACGGCTACGATTACCATAACGTTCAAGGAACCCACTGAAGTAAATCGCATCGTACTCCAAGAGTATGTTCCTTTAGGACAGCGTGTTCAGAAATTCTCCGTGGAAGTCGAAGAAGACAGTATTTGGAAAAGAGTGGCGGACCAAACAACCATCGGTTACAAACGCATTTTACGATTTGATACTGCAAAAACTTCTCGGGTTCGATTGAATATCGAAGCTGCAAAAGGACCACCTTGTATTTCAAATTTAGAACTTTATAGAGCACCTAGTTTTTTAGTAACCCCAGGCATTGAACGAAACAAAGAGGGACTGGTGAAACTTTCGGTACCGGATGAGCAAGTCGATATCTTTTATACTTTGGATGGAAGTATACCAACCAAAAGTGCGACAAAGTATACAGTACCCTTTTTGGTAGAAGCACCAACAATCATAAGAACTATTAGCTTCGACCCCGAAAACGGAAAATCTACGGAACCCATCAGTCATCGTTTGGATATGCCTAAAAAAGATTGGAAGGTCTTATCGGTAAGTTCAGGAGACCTCGACAATTCAGAACTTTTAATTGACGAAAACCCCAATACTTTTTGGGCAACGGATGAAAAAGATTCAAAACCGCAAGAAATAGTAATTGATTTGGGCGGCATGGAAAATCTGCAAGGGTTTACCTATTGGCCCATTCAAGAACGTTATCCTTTCGGAATACTGACCGATTTCGAATTTTTCGTAAGTACTAATGCCAACAGCTGGATAAAAGTCGCTGACGGCGAGTTTGCAAATATTGCAAACAGTCGTTTGGAGCAGCAAATTGAATTTTCACCACTGAGGGCAAGATATATCAAATTACGGGCGAAGAAAGTGGATGGTCATGGTTTTAGGGCTTCCTTTGCAGAAGTAGGTGTACTCACAATAGAATAGCTAAAGGTTGAGCATAAGTACTTAGAAACCGCCGTTGTATTCCATAATTTTCGTGATGAAATAGATGCAGATAGAAAGTACGACGCAGCTAATTGCGGCAAGTGTGTCGTCTTTGCTCAATTCTTCCTTGAATTTATGTAGAACAGCCTTCATAGGTTTTTATTTAACCACAAAATTCAATGTAAAACGCCCAGAACACTAAATTATTGGATAAAGCGTCATAACCCACGATAAAAGAAGGGGTAAGTCAAGTTCGTCGAATATTTATGGAATTGGTAGACTAATAACCCTCAACTTCCGCAAAGCAGATTTTCCCCCGAATTATTTGCGATGTTTCCGTAGAGGGTTTGGTTAATGGTCTTGTTTCAATCTCTCAAAAGTTTTGTCAATAGGTAGGTTGAGTTGCTATAGCTACGTTGATATAGTGTCATCAAAAAGCGCAGTTCAATTTCAGTCAGCTGAAAAGCTCCCTTTATGTTATCCATTTCTATTGCATTCAATGGCATTATCATTTTTTCAGATGCTATAGCGTGTTTGTGAATCACTGTTCTTTATTGAATTTACCAAAACTAGGGGCATTACAACTAAAGAACAATACCCATCAGTGGGTATTCTTTAGAAGATGTTGTAAGAGATTACTTCAAAAGGGACTATGAATTGAAGAGTCGTAAGAATTTTAAGAAATTTAATGGGGATAATTTGTTAAAATTGATTTTTTGCCCTTATTTAATGGGGTCAAACAAGACTGCTTACGATTCTTGCCCCTCTTTAAAAGTATGTTCTGTTCAAAATACCTACGAATGGGGATTTTATATTCTAATCGCATTGAAGACTTTTATACTTTATTAACCAAAAACAGACTATTATGATTTTACACGAATCTAAAAACATGACCCCTATGGTTGCTAGCATTGAAGTCAAAAATCAAACAGACTTTCAAATTGTTTATGCAAGTCAATTGTATGGAACTTTTTTTGCAGTAGGGGCAAAACTTGAATTGTCAAAAGATAAAAAGAAAATTGAAAAGATACATTTAGCCTTGAACAATTATAAGGGGCTTTATAATATCGGAATGCACAAAGACACCAAGAATTGTTGTTCGCATAAAAACAAAAAAGCTTTGATAACTTTGAATCTTATGGTTGATAATGGAAAAAACACCGACAAAATAGTAAGGAGTTTGTCAATACATATGACTAAACATATTCCATTAACGCAAATCGAAGAATTAATTTTTACACGTGTAGTTCGTTCAATAACATCGGTAGAATTACCTGAGGAACATTTAGACGAGACAATATTTGATAGCGAGTTTTATGTCCGAAATGGCAAGTATATAGCTGCAATTGATCGGCTGGATTCGTATTTACCTACACCAGATCTTGATGATGACAAAAAAGGGTTAGTTGGTGATAGAGACACCAATTGCATGAATTCTAGAGTGAAGCTCATAAAAAAATGATTTGACACGACTAGATATTTTATTTTGGATTTGTGTTTCGTTTTCTACCGTCTTGTGGCCTCAAAGTAGTAGCGAGCCTATTGAATTGGCTAAAGAAAGACAAGAGATTTTTTTTGAAACGCTAATTAGCATGAATCTTTCCAAGGCGGAGGACATTGTAAAGACTCTAAGTGTAACTCAAAAAGTGCATGCTAACAATCTGATTAGGGCAATACGCGGAGAAGATTTTTCCTTCGAAGTCTTTGATTCTAATTATCAAAAAGAAAAGAATGTACTGCAAAAACTCTCAGAGGCATATGCTAACAATATTGAAGGAAAAGAAAATACGGTAAAAGTATTTCAAGGTTTTTCAGAAGCAATCTCCAAAGCAGATACACTCAACCAGTTCAATGCTCTAAAGTTCTCATTGATAAGTATGTTAAATCTTTTGAGAAAACAGGCCTTTTTTGGTGACGAGAAGTTCATTCCTTATTTGAATCATTATAAAGAAATAGCTTCTGGGGCCAACGACGAAAGACAAATACTCCTTTTCAGCATTGGATTAAGTTCAAATGAAAACGAAGAAATGAAAAGTAAATTTCAAGGCTTTGAAGTTATTGACAAGCTTGATGAACTTTTTTCGGTTTTAGACGATACAAATCCTTTAAAAGCAAGGTATTTTTTTGAGACAGCGGTGCAGTACAAATTGGTTAAAGATTTCGAACAAGCAATGTATTTGATGCGTAGGGCTAACTTTCATTCTCAAAAGCAGCCAATGAACAGGGATATTTACGAATCATCAACTTGGCATATCGCTACGCTGCATCTTCTTAATAAAAATCTGGATTCTGCATATTTCTATTGGAATAAATCAGCTGGACTTTCAAAACGACTGAGAAATAATTGGTATAATGAACGATTGGCTTCGTGGATTCACCAAGATATGAGAGAAATGGATTCTGCTTATTATTATTTGGATAAATCAATTAGGACCGAAATAAAACTGGATGGGAAACAACAACGAGTTCAGTCGTCACTACTTGCAATTGAAAATCAAACTGAAAAGCTCAAACTTGATAAACTTCAATTAGACAATAGAAGAAAGACAAATCAAAACTACTTAATAATAGCACTATCACTTTTGGTTATCGGAACAATTACGGCAGCATTCCTCCAACAAAACACCACCAAAAAACGCAAACTTGCCGAACAAGAAGCCTTCATCGAACAGCAAAAAGTTGAAACTCTTTTAAAAGAACAAGAACTGGTCAGTTTAGATGCCATGATCGCAGGGCAAGAAAAAGAACGTACCAAAGTAGCCAACGAACTTCATGATGATTTGGGCAGCCTTATGGCCACCGTTAAACTGCATTTTGATAACGTCAAAGTAGACCAAAAAGACCCAGCCATGAAAAATGCCCAAGACCTACTTGAAAAGGCCTATCAAAAGATTCGGGGTATGGCACACGCCAAAAACTCCGGTGTGATGGCCAAACAAGGCTTGTTACCTGCCGTACAAAAAATGGCACGCACCATAAATGAAACAAATGCCATTGAGATTACCGTTGAAGATTTCGGGCTCGTAGACCGTATGGAGAACTCCCTAGAGCTGACCATCTTCAGAATCATTCAAGAACTTGTAGCTAACATCATCAAACATGCCGGGGCTACAAAAGCAACCATTCAATTTACGCAACATGAGGATAATATAAATATTATTGTAGAAGACAATGGTAAGGGCTTTGATATGTCGGCTGCCAAAAGAAGTTCATCAGGCATGGGTCTGGGTACCATTGAAAAACGTATTGAACATCTTGAAGGTAGCTTTACGGTAGATAGCATACAGGGAAAAGGCACCTCCATCTTAATCGACATACCCGTATGATAACCGTAGCGATAGCAGAAGATCACCAGGCTTTAATTGATGGTATTCAATCGTATTTGGAATATGAAGAGGATATTTCCATCATCGGTCATGCCAATGACGGCGAAGCATTGCTAGAATTGGTCGAAAAACGCAGCCCAACTTTGGTGCTTTGCGATATTCGTATGCCAAAAGTAGATGGTATTGCCGCGACCAAGATCATTCAAAAGAAATACCCCAACACCAAAGTGATCGCCTTCACTATGTTCGATCAAGAAGATGCCGTTCGCCAAATGCTGCTTGCGGGCGCGGTGGGCTATATTCTAAAAAACTCTTCGCTTGAAGTGGTTCTTGAGGCTATTCGTGCGGTAGGTGCTGGTAAAACTTATTTTGATAAAAAAATTCATTTACCGAGTACTGAAAAGAACACCTCTAAAAGTGTGCTTTCTTCGCGCGAAAAGGAGATATTGGAACTTATCAGTAGAGGTAAAACTTCCCACGAGATTGCCGACCAACTTTTTATTGGAAAAAGTACGGTGGACACCCATCGTAAGAATATGATTCGGAAATTGGGTTTAAGTGGGGCAGGGGAGTTGTTGCGCTATGCTTTGGAAAAGAAGTATGATTTCTAAAGTGTTAGTTTTTAACACAATACCTATGAACGGAGATTTTATGATGGGAAGATTCTTACGTATCTTTAAGTGAACTTAAAATTCGCCCCACCATGAAAAAAAAATCGAATACTCCACAAAAAAAAGGAAAGCTCTACTGTAACCTACCTGTCACCAAGCAGCGAATATTTTCTGATGATGTCACCCAAAAACGGCAGGAACTCATACTGGTTTCCGACAAGAAATGGGCAAACGGCACCACCTTGCATTATTATTTCTTTGATGACGAAACCGATGGTCAAGAGGTCATTTATAGTGACTGTAGCAAAGCCTTTATTACTTGGAAAGGAGGCAACAAAGAAAAGGCTACCGTTAGGAAGGCATTCTCTATCTGGAAAGATCTTGGAATCGGACTCGAATTCAAAGAGGTGAAAAATGCCTTTGATTCAGAGATTCGAATCGGATTTATGAAAGGCAATGGCTCTTGGTCCTATTTGGGCAGAGATGTATTACGACAAGGGTTCAATATGCGTACCATGAACTTTGGGTGGAATATCGCTAACGATATTGATACCGCTTTGCACGAAATTGGGCATACCCTAGGCTTTCCGCACGAACATCAAAACCCGAATGCGGGAATTATTTGGGATGAAGAGGAGGTGTATCGTAGATTGGCCGAACCACCCAACAATTGGGACCAACAGACTACCTTTAACAATATAATACGAAAAATTGAACGGGACACGGTGCAAGGTTCTGATTGGGACCCTAACTCAATCATGCACTACCAGTTTCAAGCGGGTATGATTCTTAAGCCGGAAGAGTACATCAATGGACTTGTTCCGGACCCTGGTTTATCACCAAGGGACGTGGAATGGACAAGATTCTTTTATCCAGAATTGGCACAAAGTGATTACTTGTCACTGCGACCTGCAAAGTCAGAGTCCATGGTATTAGGGTTTGGGCAGCAACAGAATTGTGTCTTCAAGCCTACTTCGTCGCGCAAGTATCATATCAAAACCTTCGGTGAAATGGATGGAGTCATGGTACTCTTCAAAAAAGGTTCGGATGGCGAGCTGATTTATCTTGCCGGTGATGATGATAGTGGTGAAAATAAAACTGCAGAAATAGAACATCGATTATTAAAAGATGAGGAATATGTAATAGCGTACCGTCAATTTTACAACACCGGTAAAGCATCGGCGATTATGCTGTATTAAAACCATAAGTTATTTTGTTCGAACTTGCGATCGATCAATAAGTGTTCTTGAAGAAATACGATTTTAGTGAGAACACTCTTGAATAGGGATTTCCTAAACGTTTGATTTACAACAAATTTAATCTAGTAACTGGAACGGTAAACTAATTCGAATTTATTTCAACGGATTTTGCTCATATTTAACCTTAAACTGTCAGAATCCTTACGGTTCAAGGACGATTATTTGATTTTTCAAATACTAGGACACCCTTTAAAATTAGTGATTGATAAGGTTCTGGGGAAAATATGGTATCCGTGTTTTCTCGTTCAACAGGCTTTATGAAGGCTTTGTTTTTGGTTTTTATCTTGGTTTTGTAAAGACTAAAGACCGGGTGGTTCAAAATAAACTACAGATAGTAATTGTTATTGGTCTTGATTTGGTCAAATAAAAAATCAATAGTCGACCAGTAATATTCGAGTTAGGGGCATGGCGACTATTTATTCTTCAAAGTATCCTTAACACGGTTCGCTTTTTTGAGGTTCAGCCGTGTCTTGCGATTTAAAGAAGTAGGTCGCCGTATCAGCTTTTCTTGATAGGTATTGTCGATGATCGCTTCCGTTTCTACATACAACAGTATGCGTTCAACCGCCTGTTGAATTTCTGGATGTTGGTTAACCATTGCTAATTGGTATTGTACTGCAGGTTTACTTAATATTCTTGCCAATGGCGGCTGTACGACCCCCCATTTTTTATAATCATAACCTTCATATGCTGTCAGTGCACTGTCAATAATGGCATTGTGTTTTTTGATACTATCCATAAGGCGCAAAGGGTTTGCCACCTCCCCGTTTAAAACGGACCTTACCTTCTCGTAACTTAATTTGTGGGGCATCATAATAGGTTCGATGGCAAAGCCCCGTGCCTTTATTTTTTCCAGTACGTAGCGGGGTAGTTTATCAATAGATACCACTGTGCCGATAATGGAACTGACCTCGCTGGGATTTTTGATATTTTCCGATTTTACCCCAAAGTCCTCGATTTTCTGTGCAATGTAGAACTCTTCGGAATTGATAATATTGATGAATACAGGATTGATATCGTTATGATATTTTTTGGTAGGATCACCTGCCACCGCATCATAGACTTCCAATGCACTGAGGAGGCCTGAATTTTCGAAGTAACCCCCGTCCAAATAGCTGCCTTTAGAAGGTATTTTTGCTGTGGGACTGAACAATGGAAATCGGTTCGTGGTTGATACGGCACCAAAATAGGTAAGGGTCTTGGTGGAATCCGCCCCGTTGAATTCTGTAATGTTATCAGCACCTGCAAAGGTGTTCTCTGGAAATTTTACCGTAGAGGCTATCCCCTGGTGCCCTCCAACCGCCGTAGTATTCATGATGAGTGCCGGAAATTTGCGTTCTTGTTTTTGATAAATTTTGTTCCAATAGTCTGAATAACCAATTTCGTTGTATTGTTTCATACCGGTATGCTGGGCATGCAGCTCCATACTTTTGTAAGACCGGTCTTTTCCACCATATTTTGTCGTGGGTATGTATTCGCGAATCCAATCCTTTCCCACCAGATACGTAAGTTCATTGGATAAAACGTTCGAATTCCCTATACGTTGAATGCGTTTAGCAATTTCGGAGGAATCTTTTTGTTCGTGGATCAATGCAGCATAATTACCAATACCCACGGCTCCACCGGAAACCCCCGACATCACAAGGGTACGATGTAGAAATTTTGTTTCCGATTCTTGATTCAAGCGTTCCAGTAGCAAAAGATTCCAGAGATTTGCTTTGAGTCCCCCGCCGTACGAACCCACAAAAAAGTAGTTGTTTTTTTGGTTTGTGGGAGTTCCGTTCGTCATTGATTTTAGATACGTATCATAATCTAAAACCTGTTTTTCGCGTTCTACCAAATGCAGTTCATGCAGGTCATTTTCCATCGTTGAAGTGTAGCTTACGACGAAAATCAACAAGAGCAGCACCAAGGGAATTCCGTATTTAAAAAAGTTACCAAGCCTTGGAGAATTCGAAGGCAGTCTGTGATAATACAGAATATGTTTGAAGGTAATCACGAACAAAGAGTAGAAAAAGATGATATAAAGCAGAATGATATTCAGAGGGTTCAAAAGACTGGCCAGGCCAAAATTTGCGTTGGCCAGTATAATAAAGATTAAAGAAATGATGCCACTCAAACGCATGAGTTTCAAATAGCTGACATTGTCACTCAGTTTTCCGAAAAAATAATAAAAGGAGTTTGTTCCGCGTGTTCTATTCCCATCAAAGGCATCAAAAATGGCAAGGGTATTCGGGTTGAACATAGCCGGATTCGATTCGAAAAGCGCGTCTGAATAGAACACATATTTGAGATAGGTGCGTACGATTTTAAACTGGATGTAGAGAAACATTTGGCAGCCCAATGCGATGAGAAAAACGAAAACACTGATTCTACTCCATTCCTGAAAAAAGGCCAGTAGGGCCGCCAACAATATCAAAACGGTACAAACCACAAAGTAAACGGGAAACCTACGCACGTACCGTACAATTTCGTGCACCGTGTTTTCCTGTAGCTTTCCATTGGGTGCTGCGGCACCGAGTATTTTTCGCCATTCTTTATAGCGCTCCCCTTCGAGATAATAGATAAAGAGCGTCACGGTCAATATGAAAAACGTTAGCAGCTGCACATTGAAATCGACTTCGAAGAATCGGGAGATTACCCCCAAAACGATGTTGAATACGGCAATATAGAGCAGGATTCCCAAACTTCTACGCAGCCCTTTGACCACTAGGTCTTGGTAATTTTTATTTTTTTGGTTTGTCCTATTGAGGGTGTCGTAATAGATGATCCCAAAGCCTAAAAATCCGGATTTTGTATCCTTCAGGAGCCTAACGCAACTGTTATCGGCATGCATCCAGATATCGACATATACCGGAAAATGCGATATGATGATGGCCAAAAACGTAATCATAAAGAAGAATATGATGATGTTCCAGGGATTGTAGAATAAATCAACGATAATCGTCCCGCCTTGAGGCATCATGGTAATCAATCCATATATGATGAGTATGAAGAGAATGCTAAAAAAAGAAGTGCCCACAAAGCGCAGTATGGACTTAAAATTTGGCAACAAGTACGACTTGAGGAACCAATAGAATAAAAATCCGAAGCATACCAAATAAGCCCCTATTTTTAAAGGAACCACCCATTTCAGGGGTGTACCGCTATAGGACCAGTAAAGTATCCCTTCAAGAATATCCAAAACAAAAGCTGCGAAGGCCGCACCCACAAAAATGTAGGAGGCGATGGTTCTGGACCGTTTGTAATCAATCAGCGGCACCCCTTTGGCATCTTTGCAGACACTACCGATAATAGCCAACAAATATAGGGCCCAGAAAAAGTCGAGAATAAAATAGACCTTGTACCAAAACTGTTTCCCCGCAGTTATAATTTCTCCCGAAACTGCCTTGAAATCCTCGAACAGGCCGTGCTGTGGGTGGCTGATATAATCGTTGATCCAAAAGGCGGAGTTGCAGACCAAGATCAGTACCGAAAGCGCCATCCAGATGGTGATGAGCGTATTTGTTCCCTTAACGAACCATTTTACGAACATGGTATGTAGTTTTAATCTTTTATGCTGCACGCTTTTCGTTATACGCTTTGCGCTATGCAATTGCGCGCAGCGTATGGCCAGCCCCAGAATGTTTAACTTTATCCGATGGTATTTCGATTAGTTCCGCATTGCATTGTTGCCTTTTCACCCTTCATTTTCATACGATTGCCCCGTGAATTTTATCCAGCCCACACCGTTCCATAAATGCATTCGTGAATACGGGTAGCGCCGCCCTATCGAGCAGTTGGTTGCGTGCATCGATCCATGCCTGTACGGCGGTATTCCCATACATTTGCTTTAGGCGCGTCGCATTTAAATTAAAGTTAATCTTGCCCCAATGCAAGGCATAGGCAATATTTTCTTGTTCGAATTTGTTCCAGACCGTATCGAAGAATTCCCGTGCGTCTTGGCCGTCTACACCATCCATTTCTAGGACACAGGTATCGGGAAATTTGGTGAACCCTAAGGTCGCTTTCGTTCCTTTTACATAGCGTAAGGAAAGTCCTCCCGGAAACGGTTTCTGCTTATTGATTTCCACAATTAGCTCTACTGCTTTGGGCGAATCTTGAATGGCGATGGACATGGCGGCACTGGCCACCTTGCCCCTGAATTTAGTATAATTGAACATTTCGCGAATGGTTCCCACACGTGGGGGTTCGGGTTTAAAAGCGAGGCCGAACATCAGGTTCACCATCGCGGGAATGAGTAAGCCCGAACCCGGTAGTTTATCTAAAACTGTGGAGATTATTCCTAAGAGGTCATCGCCATAGGTAAAATCATTGTTTCGTGGTATGGGTACATGCGTCGGATCATATAGTTTTTTGAACATGTATTTTATAAACGCGCCCTTGGCGGGATCGTTCGGTTCAAATTTGTGGATATTGAACAACACCTCAAAATGGTACATATCACCGTGCAATCCTGTTCCTAGAAGGTTCAGACCTGAAAAATCCAAGGTGCGCATTGCGTGTTTCAAGTTGTCATTATAGGTAATGGGCCCTTCACGATATTCCGTCAATAAAAATTGCGGTTCGGTTTCGACCATAACTCCGTGTATAAAACCAAAACTGCCAAAACTGACTAGAGCGGCATTGAAGAGTGCATCGTCTTGTACCAAATCAGCGTCCAACCAATCCACAAATTCTTGGGAGGCTGCCGGATAGGATGCCCTTTCAAGCCATATATGTTTGTTGGCCCCGGTGATCAAATGGAGTCCCACGACAAAATCAGGAATCGCCCCCACACGAATGGCGGCGCCATGGGTACCCGTAGAAAGGGCACCGGCGATGGTCTGCCCGTTACTCGCCCCCGAGGCTTTGATCGAGCGTTGGGGGTTTTTGGCGGCCAGTCGCGTATTGACCTCATGAATGATGGTGCCACATTGTAAAAAATATAGGTCTTCAGGCTGTTTGGCGTAATTGCTACTCGTATGTTGTTGACGGATCGGAAAGGAAAAGTTTAAACCCGCGGTATCGATCAAGCCTCCTTCGGTCACCCCCACTTTGGTGAAGGACCAGCCACTGCCCATGGCGCGTAATTTTATATTGTTGGTAGCGGCATGATTGATCAACCATTGAAAGTTTTTGGTGGTGGCCAAATAGCGGTCGCGATGCTTTTGCCCGGGCGGATTCCAAAGTTTGAACGAGGTATTGGCGACCAAAGGGTGCGTAAAATTTTCGTGCTTGTTCATCCATCTGTCAATGGGTAGCGGGTCTATTCCTAGTGGTGGCATCGCTGTATGTTTTTATCTCTTTTGGGTTTAATTCCCCGAGGCTTGCCTCGTTTTTCCTTTTTTGGAATTTAATTTTTTGGAATTTTAATACCTCGTGGGCTTGCCCCGAGGTTGTTTACTAATCGAGTTCACCTTCTCCCCCTTGGGCCCTGGCACACCCATAAGTGACCGTTCTATGATTGACGATGCCGAGCGTGACCGAACTCAGTAGAAAGTCGGTAAACGAAGTATTGACAACCACCCACGATAAAGCACCCTCGCGGCAGGGGCAAAGGTTGCCGGCCACTTCAGGGTTGGCATCGATACGTTTTTGATTGAGACCCCAGAGGTAACTCCAACTGGACTCTTTTCTGCACTCCAGATTTTCAACACTGTCTTGATAGGGGCTCGCTTCGACACGTGTACTCACGCAAGACGAGGGTATGACCAATACAAAGGGAAGGAGGGCTGCGAAAACTAGTTTATAGCGTTTCATACACCGTAGGTTTAGATGGGGTTCATACTAGGGAAATCTAAAAGTAAACGAGAAATGGCGTGTTTTTGTAGGAATTGTACTAGTGGTGGTAAAAACTGTATAAATGGTAGTAAAAAGTGCGGGGGTGCACTGGAATGCAGGGCTGGGGAGGGGAGGTTTAATGGAGTTGTCAGTGTAGAGGCAAAAAAATTGCCGCAATAAAAAATACATGAAATGCGTCTTGAAACTTTAAAAGTAAAACCGCAGTGTTGTGTTATTTTGTTTTATAAAGTCAGTCGATGGTACTCTCTTTAAGCGCTTCTTCAACCAACCTATTCCAGAATAAATTTTCAATTCACTACAAATAGCAACCTCCATAAAGATGTTTGTTTTGCAATTATTTTCTTAAACCAAAGTGTAAAACGTAGCTAGAGCTTTCATTCGTACGAGCTATACTGATACATCTAAGGAAGTTCTCCTCGGATTACAAACTTCTCAATCATCATAGCTTATCCGCTCCCGAATTCCACCACTAGCGCGGTGAATAATGACATCGGCTTTATATTTTCTTGCTAAACTCTTAGCCTTGCGTATGGCCGTGCTCTGTTTTCGGTGTTTGCTCGTGATACGTTGGTTGCCCTCGCGGCGTATCGCCCAACCTTCTTCATAAGGCACTACATGTTGGTGCCAAGTTCGGCCTCGCTTGCTACGCTGTGAACTGTTGAAAAGGACTTCCAAGAGGTCTATAAGGGTACGTAACCATGATTTGGTTTTTGACATACTGTTTTTGCTGGTTACTAAGTTAGCATTATTCTTAGTTTTTGCTCCTTCGCTCTCACTTTGTTCGAGCTTAGCAGGACAAAGGCGCAGGTTTTATAATAAACGCTTATTTCTGAAGGCTATACCAGAACGACTCCTTCGCTGAAGCTATGGAGTGTTTAGACTAATCCCTTATTTAGAAAAGCTATTCCCCACCCTCGCTTTTCGATGTGCTCAAAACTTCGGAGGACAGGACTTTCCTTAAAGTAATCTTTTATTTCGAAATGCGATTCCTTAACCAGATTTAAGATATCGCTCGAAATCGTAGGCTTTTTGTTTGGTGGCAAAGTAGGAGACGGGGAGATTAGAACCCTCGTTCAATCAAGCCGCACCTAATAAGTCGGTGACGTTTGAAAGGGCATGATTCGTATAATTCGTGGCCAAAAGACAACTATAATTATCAGAAATGAAACCGATATTGGACTGTGCTCATACTAAATAACTTACGAGTAAAACGAATAAAAAATAGTTTTTATCCTAGTATTCTTTTTTTCTATTAAAAATGGATTATAATTTTTTTTGAATTCTCAATGTTCAAACTTCGTGTAGAAACAAATCTGCCGAAATACCCTCTGATAGGTATATTTTTCAAAGCGATGGATATTTTACGGGAAAGGCAGTATTCAATATACCAGATATTGGGTAGATTTATAATATATAATAAAAAAACTAGTTTTAATACTATAACAACTAAACTATATAGTAATGAAAAAACTAACGTATGTATCAGGAACATTAGCATCAATATTAACTCTTCTAGGGATACTATTACGAATATTGCATTGGGAGTTTGGCCCAATAACCGGGGGTCTTCTACTTGCTTTGGGAATTAGCAGTTTAGCCTTTATCTTCATTCCCTCTTTTGCCAAGTATAACTACGATAGAACTTAAGATTGATTGCTTTGGTAGAGTTTTAATACCTACCAGCTGGTATTCTAAAAATATTAGTTAAAAAGGCAAATGCTAAACGTTCAGTATCCCATTAAAAGCCTTGGAGTCTAAAAACCAAACAAGCGAGTTTGATGGGGTTTTGTGTTTTTACCGCCAACACAGTTGTGAGCGATTGAGGAGCCAGTGAGATTACCTGCGGTTTTCCCAAAAGTTTCCGTTCTGTAATTGCAACAGGCTGTCCTTGCAGTCCAGACGCCTTAAAATAACAAAGTCCGATCAAGCATACTTGTCGGACTTCTTATGTCTTAATCGCAAGCCAGTTGCGCTTAATCGTGGAGCCGGAGAGAATCGAACTCTCGTCCAAACAAGCAACGCCAGTGCCTTCTACATGTTTAGTTTCCGATTGATTTTCGACGCCTGCCTGACCGGAAACGGCCTAACAAACGCTTATCTTCTTAAGTTTTAGTGTTGCTATCGAAGTGCTAACAACCTTATATCGACATTTATGGTGCTCCTGATTGAATCGCCGTCGACAGAGGCTATTCAGGAACATCTCGCTTCGCTACCTAGTAGCGACGAGGCATAATCCTACTATAATTCGGATTAAGCGGCAAGAGCGTAGTTATTATCGCCAATTAAAAGTGTGGAAAATGAGATTAACGAGCTGTTCACCAGCGCTCGACATGCTTACATTGCCATTGGTCTCGCTGTCAAAACCAGTCGGCCCCTTCAATGAGTTAGGTAAGCTACGCTTGCCGTAAACGAATTGAACCCTGAACTTGTTTCAGGGAATTCACTCAATGATTTTTTTCAAAGAACTATTTTTTAGTTGGGCGTTCCCCTCGTTAAAACGCTCGGGTCGGGCTATTCGCTGTATTTTTCCAATTTGTCACCCTGAGCGCAGTCGAAGGGCTTTCGATAAATTAAAAAGATGCCGCTACTATCCCTAACGCACCTCCCGTCTGTAAAGAGACAGGCCGCCAAAGATACCCCAAAAAGTATTCCAAAAAAAGTTTTGTCATGCCCAAGGCAACTGTTACATTTGAAACGGAGCAGGTGATTAAAGTTAGATTCTTGAAAGGGGCACGGAGACGGAAGCACGAAGTAATACGTAAAAAGCATGTAGTTAGCGGTACGAAGTGCTAGAGGCCAAGAGCCAGTTGTCTACGGCGATAAACTATCAAGGAATATACAAATCAACAAATCCACAATCCAACAAATCAACCCACAACAATGAAATTCGGAATCATCAGAGAACGCAAAAACCCACCAGATCGCCGTGTCGTTTTATCCCCAGAAGCCTGTCAAAAAGTCCTGAAAAACCATCCGAAGGCCGAAATTATTGTGGAGCCTTCCCCGATTCGGGTATTCAAAGATGCAGAGTACAAAGCTGTAGGACTCGAAGTGGCCGACCGAATGAAAGATTGTGATGTACTACTGGGTGTGAAGGAAGTGCCTATAGAAAACCTGATACCCAACAAGAAATACTTCTTTTTTTCCCATACTATCAAAAAGCAACCTTACAACAGAAAGCTACTAAAAGCCATTCTTAAAAAAAATATCGAACTCTACGACCATGAGGTCATTACCAACCAAAAGGAGCAACGCTTGGTCGCTTTCGGTCGCTATGCCGGAATTGTAGGAGCCTACAACGGCATTCGAACCTACGGACTAAAACACGGACTCTATAATTTACCCAAGGCAGAAACCTTGGCCGATCAACCTGCATTGATATCCGAATTGAAGAAAATAAAATCAAAAATGCCCTCGATTAAAATCATCTTGACAGGTAGGGGTAGGGTAGGCAACGGAGCTCGGGAAATGCTCGATGCGATGAACATCAGAAAAGTCAATGTGACGGAATATCTTGAAGAAGAATTCAAAGAACCGGTCTACTGCCAAATCGATGCTTCCGACTACAACAAACGCAAAGATGGCATTCGTGGCAACAAAGCCGATTTTTTTGCGAATCCTGAGGATTACAGAAGTAACTTTTTTCGTTTTACCACAGTGTCCGACTTCTTTATCGCCGGACATTTTTACGGACAAGGAGCTCCCTACTTATACACACGTGAAGATGCCAAACATCCTGATTTTAAGATCAGTGTAGTGGCCGATATCAGCTGCGATATCGACGGACCCGTAGCAACTACCATCCGTGCTTCGACCATCGCTTCACCGATTTACGGCTACAATCCCCAGACTGAAAAAGAGGTCAATTACAAGAATAAATCTGCTATTGCGGTCATGGCGGTCGATAATCTACCTTGTGAACTACCCCGCGATGCGAGCCTCGGTTTCGGAGATGCCTTTGTCAGGAATGTGATTCCCGCCTTTTTCAACAAAGATGAAGACGGCTTACTGGAACGTGCCCGAATGACCAAAAACGGAAAATTGACCAAGCGCTACGCGTATCTGCAAGACTATGTGGATGGAAAAGAGTAGGTTATTTTTTTTGCAAAAAGTACTGGTAAAGGCACCCTCATTGAAGAAGGAAGAGAGCACTTGTAACTGCCAATAGACAATTTTCCAAGTATCAATTAGCACGTGTTCCTTCCCAAAAAATGGGGTAAAAATAGTACAACTTAGAAATAAGAACGCTTCCCAAAAATACCTCGAAAATGAATCTAATTTATGATTAATGGATATGAAAAAAGTTCACGATTTACTCTGTAACAACAATTGGCCAAATTATAACAGGAGAAGTTTTCGGAGCGGTGAACGCGCCGATTGCTTTTAGTTTTAAATCGATGTTTTCCTTTTCTTCCAAAGTTTTAATCCGCAGCGTATACTTTCCTAAAGCTGGAATCTCGAATACCGGCGAACTACTATAAAAACTATACTCCATATCGTTTTGAAACAAAAGGGGACTGCTGGAAATATTTTCCAATTGCACTTCCAATATTTGGGTCTTCGGAATATATTTCACCGAATTCACCTTGATACTGGCTTTCAGTAATGGCATTAGAAATTCAGCTTTTCCAATCAAAAGGGAATTGTAAACCGCTACAGTTCTGCCGGCAAATAAGGCTTCTTGCATACTTTCCAAACTTTTTTCCTTTGCAAAGACCAAGGTAATTGGTCGGTCGTGACCTTTTTCGGTATAGTCCCAATCAATGAGACCGTGAATGTCACTGGTGCCCATGATGGTAAGATTCTGTTCCAGCGCCAAAGCCAGTGATTCCTCAGAATAATCCACAGAATTGATGACTTCGATTCCGTGAAGTTCCCCGTTTTTGATACGCTCTTTTTGAAAATCACTCAAAATAGGGTTCCCCTTTGGATTCTGTGCATACCAAGCCGGGTGGTTCCAAAACACAAAGGCATTTTGTTTTTTGGCTTCCGAAAATGATTTTTCAGCTTTTTCGGTCAACAAGAGGTTCGCATCTTTGATGAAAACGGCATTGTTGTGTCCCATAGGAGCGGAACGGGTAATCTCCGATCCGTGTACAATCAATAAATCATGCTCCTTGGCTTCTTCCATCGCCAAATTGTACGAACGGTTCCGATCCGGATGTGGAATGTCATCTATATGGGGCTGATATTCTAGATGCTCCGTCAACGAAATGGCATCCAGGTTTTCGCGTAGTGCCTCTTGAACACGAATGGTCGGCCAGACATTACCATCGGAGAAAACGGTGTGAATGTGCAAATCCGCTTTTAAGGATACATACCCTTCGATATTAGGGTAAGTGAGCGCATGTTCGCTGGTATGCGAATGTTGTGCGGAAACAAGACTAGTTAATAATAAAGTGATGATTAGAATAGACGTGTTTTTCATTTTCGGCCGGATTTATAAATATGTTCAAAAGGTACTTTGAAAGTATGAAAATAGAATTTGATTTTGGTTAAGAAATGGTAAATTGTATTCAATTTATCTTGAAAGAATGATTTTGAGTGTTAAAAAGTAAAGGGCGCAAGATTTGCGTAAAGATCACAAAGCCTAAACTATTTTATAACAAATCTAAGTACCCTTTGCGATTTTACGTTGACCTTGTATTTTAAAATCTTAGTTCGATAAACAGGTAATTACCGCTTTGGTATATGCTAATTAGTTCAAGTAATTTCAGTGTACTATGAATCCTGCAGAAAACTACATCCTTGACCAACCGGAACCCTTTAGAAGCATCCTATTGCATCTACAACTTGTTATAGAACAAAGTGTACCCGATGTTGAGTTAAAATACAAATGGAGGATTCCTTGTTACTACTGTGGAAAATCACCCATTTGTTATTTGAACGTTTCTCTAAAAAAAGGTTTTGTAGATGTTGGGTTTTGGAATTCCGCATTCCTAACCAAGCATCTGGATAAAATGGTCACTGAAAAGCGCAAAGTGGTCAAATCATTACGTTATTCGACCCTAGAAGAAATTAATGACGAGGTTTTAATAGCTGTATTGCAAGATGCGCATTCAGTTAGAAATGGAAGGTTTTATACTAAGTAAGAATACAATGACGGTTTGCAGTAAAATTCTAGGTTCAAAATGGCAGTTGAAAATCTGATTCAAAGTTCAAAGTCTTTTTATCCTTAATCTTTACTCAATCCACCCATTCTGTTTATAAATCTCAATATACCTGTTACTTAACGTGTCGGAATCTTTATACTTTAGACGTAATGCTTCTAGCTTTTTCTTTAGTTCTTTAACAGTATTCTTATAGGTCACCTCATGGTAGACATTATGTATTTCTTGAGGGTCTTTGGCAAGGTCGTACAGCTCCCATTCATCAACATCATAGTAAAAATGAATGAGTTTATGCTTTTTAGTAGCAATGCCATAGTGCCGTTTTACGGTATGTTCCGCAGGGTATTCGTAATAGTGGTAATAAACCGCATCACGATTCCATTTTTCTTTTTCTCCCTTTAACAAAGAAACTAAGCTTTCACCTTGCATATCATCTGGGGCAGAAACTCCGGCAACCTCCAAAAACGTCTGGGCAAAGTCCAGATTTTGAACCATTTCGTCTTCCGTGGTGTTGGGGGTGATCTCGTTCGGCCATTTTATTAGCAATGGAGTCTTGAAAGATTCTTGATACATAAAACGCTTATCGAACCAACCGTGCTCGCCCAGATAAAAACCTTGGTCCGAAGTATAGACCACAATCGTATTTTCGCTAAGGTTTTGCGCATCTAAATAATTCAAAAGCCGGCCCACATTTTCATCAACGGCAGCTATGGTTCCCAAATAATCTTGTAGATACCGTTGGTATTTCCAAATGGTCCGTAACGAGTCGTTCATTTTTGGATACTCCGATTTAAACTTCTCTGCAATGGGATTATAAACCGCATCCCAATTTTCTTTTTGTTGGTCGTTCAATTGATTGACTCCACCTGCACCAAGGCGCTCTTTAATTCCCAAATCGTCTAGGATGTTCTTAGGGATTTTCAAATCATACTGTAGCAACATGTCTTTGCCGATGCCCATTTCAGCAGTTTTGGAAGCTTTGCCTCGTGAGTCATAATTATCGAACAAGCTTTCGGGAAGGGGATAAGTATTTTGCGTAAATTCTTTATAATGTCTTTCCGCAGGTAACCACGAACGATGAGGAGCCTTATGCAAGTACATAAGCAAAAAAGGTTTGGTGGTATCCCTACGTTTCTCCATCCAGTCTAAGGTCAAGTCGGTAATGATGTCCGTTACATATCCCATAATGGTGGTATCTCCTTTTTGGGTTAAGAACTTTGGATTGTAATAATCCCCCTGTCCCGGTAGGATTTTGAATTCATCGAATCCCTTCGGATTGTTCCCAAAATGCAACTTGCCAAACATTGCTGTTTGATATCCTGCCTTTTGCAACAATCTTGGAAAAGTAATGTTGGTGGTATCAAAAGGGGAAAGATTGTCTATTTTTCCATTAATATGGGAGTGCTTTCCTGTAAGGATAACCGCTCGTGAAGGTGCACATATCGAATTCGTAACCGAGGCATTGCTAAATAGAATGCCTTCTTGGGCGATACGGTCAATATTCGGGGTTTGAATTAGTCTGTCATCATATGCACTTATCGCCTGATAGGCATGATCGTCAGACATGATAAAAACAATGTTGGGAGGAGATTTCGTTGTGTTCTTTTCTAATTTTTCAGCGCAAGAAAATAGGCTAAGAACGACAAGAAAGAAAAGACAAGTTTGGATGGATTTCATTCAAAAAGGTGTTTCGATGAAATCCTAAAATACGAATTATTATGGCAACGAATTCACCGTTTTACGAAGGGCCACCAAGTTGGTCAACAGTTTCTCCAAATGATCCAGATGCAACATATTTGCCCCATCACTTTTGGCGATACTGGGGTCAAAATGGGTTTCGATAAAGATGCCATCAACTCCTGCAGCGATTCCTGCACGGGCGATGGTTTCGATCATATCAGGTCTTCCACCGGTTACTCCTGAAGATTGATTCGGCTGTTGTAATGAGTGGGTTACATCCAAAACTACGGGGGCATATTGTTTCATTGTTGGTATTCCCCTAAAATCGACCACCATATCTTGATACCCGAACATCGTACCGCGATCGGTAATCCAAACTTGATTGTTGCCTGAATCGGTTACTTTGGTGACTGCATGTTTCATACTTTCCGGACTCATAAACTGTCCCTTTTTTAGGTTCACCACTTTGCCCGTTTTGGCTGCCGCGACAACCAAATCGGTTTGCCGCACCAGAAAAGCGGGAATCTGAAGTACATCAACGTATTCGGCTGCCATCTCCGCATCTTGTTCCGAGTGAATATCCGTAATGGTCGGCACATGAAATGTCTCGGAAACTTTTCGTAATATTTTTAGTGCTCTTTCATCCCCGATTCCTGTAAATGAGTCCACACGACTGCGGTTCGCTTTTTTGAAACTTCCTTTAAAAATATAGGGTATTTGAAGTGCATCAGTAACAGAAACAATGCGCTCCGCGATACGCAATGCCATTTCTTCCCCTTCAATGGCACAAGGGCCGGAGAGGAGAAAGAAGTTTTCACTATCCGTATATTTTAGTTGCGGTATCAGGCTCAGTTGCATGGTATTTTATTTTCGCCAAAGATACTATTTTGAGAGACGATATGTTATAACCATGTACATTGTAAGGTATACTAAGAATAATCGACATACATCCAATCAGTTTCTTAGTTATTGCTATTGATCCCAAATCTAGCTACTATGCAAAGAATTATCTCCATTGTGCTGCTTTTAAGTAGTGTTTTCGTCTCCGCCCAATTTGGTAAAAATTGTGAATTGCGGCAGTTTAAAGTCAATCTTTTGAACCCTGGTGTTGAGTATGAGATGGCTTTGGGTACTAATACCACATTTGATATCAAAGCAGGTTTACAGGTAGCCCTAGATCCATTGGTTTCAAATATTTATGAGGAAGTCGGATTTTTCCCTGCGGTCGTCGGCCAATACCGCTACTACTATAATTTCGAAAAGCGACAACGGAATAGAAGGCAGATTTACGGAAATTCTGCAAATTATATTGCGCCTGCAGTCGCTGTTTTCTTTCCGGATATCCGAACCATAGAAAATGAAGTCGTCAAAGGTACTTTTGGCTATGCAGGTATAGTTACCGGACTGCAACGTAGTTATAATTCCGGAATTAATTTCTCCATCGATGTTGGAGCCGCCTATTACGCAGGACAGTTCAAAGGTCAAATACTGCCTGTTGCAAATTTAAGTATCGGCTGGATTATAAGTGAGAAACGATGGTGTGTGGGTAAATAGTTTTTAATTGCAGATATTTTTTCAAGTCTACCTAAATTGTAGACCATTTGGCGCAATCTTTGTGCAAATAAGAATTCACTGAATCCAACCTAAATGAAAAAGTACTTATTTCTTCTATTTTTTACTTCCTCACTTCTTTTAAATGGTCAATACGATAAACACGTTGAACGCACCCAACTTCAATTGGGTTTACCTTTGCCGAGTGTATTGTTCGAAGTCGGAATGTCTAAGAACACAACCACAAGTCTTGAGGCCATCACCGGTTTTGCTCTTAGAGGATGTAGCGGATGTGAGACCAATTTTGGAATCAATCCAGTCTTACGTGGTCAATACCGCTACTACTATAACATGGAAAGAAGATTACGAAAGAAGAAGAATATTTCGGGTAATTCAGGCAACTACGTAGCCGCATTGGTGGCATACCAACACGGCCATCCGTTAATCGGAAACTTGTATACTTCTACAACCATGGGTGTAGGGCCTGTCTATGGTTTACAGCGTACCTACAAAAGAGGTTTCTTTTATAGATTAGAAGGAGGGGTCAATTACTATCAAGATGATTTTAATGACGGAATACTATTGGTTTTGGCAGCTCGGGTAGGTTGGGCGTTTCGGAAAAAGATTCGAAAATAACCTCCTCAAAATCAACAACATAAAAATAATAAAACTTTATAGCGGTGTCAAAGATTTCGACGTATCTTTGCACGCTCAAAATAAGAGGTATGTCTACAACTAAAAATATTGCCATTATCGCACACGTTGACCACGGTAAAACCACCTTGGTCGATAAGATCATGTATCACTGTCAATTGTTTCGTGATAACGAAAATACAGGCGACTTGATATTGGATAATAATGATCTTGAACGTGAGAGGGGAATAACCATTACCTCGAAGAACGTTTCCGTTGTTTATAAAGACACCAAAATCAATATTATTGACACGCCCGGTCACGCCGATTTTGGTGGTGAGGTAGAGCGTGTATTGAATATGGCTGATGGTGTTCTGCTATTGGTAGATGCTTTTGAAGGCCCAATGCCTCAAACACGTTTCGTACTTCAAAAAGCTATTGATTTAGGGTTAAAGCCCTGTGTGGTCATCAATAAAGTAGACAAAGAAAACTGTACCCCAGAAGAAGTACACGAAAAGGTTTTTGATTTGATGTATGAATTGGGTGCTGAGGAATGGCAACTGGATTTTCCTACTGTTTACGGTTCTGCAAAGAACAACTGGATGAGTGATGATTGGAGAAATGAAACAGAAAATATTGAACCATTGTTGGATATGGTGATTGAGCATATTCCGACCTTCGAACCCATAGAAGGGAATACTCAAATGTTGATTACTTCTTTAGATTTCTCATCTTTTACAGGAAGAATCGCCATCGGAAGATTACAGAGAGGCACTTTGAAAGAAGGGCAGCAGATTTCACTCGTAAAAAGAGATAAAAGTATTGTAAAGTCCAAGATCAAGGAACTTTTTGTTTTTGAAGGTCTTGGCCGTAAAAAAGTAACGGAAGTCGTTGCTGGTGATATCTGTGCCTTGGTCGGTGTAGAAGGATTTGAAATTGGTGATACCGTTGCAGATTTGGAAAACCCTGAAGGATTGAAGACCATCGCCATCGATGAACCAACCATGAGCATGTTGTTCACGATTAACGATAGTCCGTTTTTTGGTCAGGACGGCAAGTTCGTAACCTCGCGACATATCAAAGAGCGTTTAGAGCGTGAATTGGAAAAGAACTTGGCGTTACGTGTCAACGAAACAGATAGCGCCGATAAGTTTTTGGTTTTTGGTCGCGGCGTATTGCACCTTTCGGTCTTGATCGAGACGATGCGTCGAGAAGGTTATGAATTGCAGATTGGTCAGCCACAAGTTATCATTAAAGAAATTGATGGCGTAAAATGTGAGCCTATCGAATCGTTGACCATTGATTTGCCTGAATCAGTTTCAGGCAGGGCGGTCGAGATGGTATCCATTCGAAAGGGTGAGATGACCAGTATGGAAGCGAAAGGTGATCGTATGGTTTGTGAATTCTTGATTCCATCACGCGGTATCATCGGTCTGCGAAATCAGTTGTTGACTGCTACCGCTGGTGAGGCCATCATGGCACACCGCTTTTTGGAATACCAACCGATGAAGGGCGATATCCCGCAACGCCAGAACGGTTCTTTGGTTTCTATGGAAAAAGGAAAAGCGATTCCCTATTCTATCGATAAATTACAAGACCGCGGAAAGTTTTTTGTTGATCCGGGAGAGGATATCTATGAAGGTCAGGTCATTGGCGAAAATTCTCGTGGCGATGACATGACCATCAACATTACGAAAACCAAAAAGCTTTCAAACGTGCGTTCTTCTGGAGCGGATGACAAAGCGAAAATTGTTCCGGCAATAAAATTCTCTTTGGAAGAGGCTTTGGAATACATTCAAAAAGATGAGTATGTCGAGGTGACGCCAAAGCACCTAAGACTTCGAAAAATCTATTTGACAGAAGTTGACCGTAAGCGGAACAAGATTGCGTAATGGCATAATGCTGCAAATAAAAAATCCCCAAGCTGAATTTCAACTTGGGGATTTTTATTTTGTTCTAGTTATTAATCTCTGGGCGCCTGATGCAAAGCTGCAGCAGCCGCACCAACAATTCCTGCTTGATTTCTGAGTTCTGCAGGAATCACAGGCGTTTCAATGGTGATGCTATCTTTATATTCATCAAAATCCTTTGAAGCACCTCCACCTAAAATAATGAGGTCAGGTGCCACGATCAAATCAACAAGTTTCAAAAACTTGTTGAACCGTTTACCCCATTGTGCGTAAGTGAGGCCTTCACGGGTTTTCGCTGAATCTGCCGCCCAAAGTTCTATCTTTTTATATTTTTTATACGGAATTTGACCAAGTTCAAAATTAGGTATCAATTCCCCATCAAAGAAAGCGCCACTACCCAAACCGGTACCGATGGTTATCATAATGACTAAACCCTGCTTTCCTTTTCCTATTCCATAATTCATTGTTGCGTAACCGGCAGCATCGGCATCGTTCACTACGGTAACTGGTAAACCTGTTGCCTCGCTAAAAAGTTCTTTAACGTTCAAACCCAACCATTTCTTGTGAAGATTTCCGGGAGACTTACATATGCCATGTTTGATTACCGTTGGAAAACCTACACCTATTGGTCCTTTGTGGTCAAAATGCTTTACAATTTCGGCGACAACTTTCGCCATATCCTTTGGTTTTCTACCTTCTGGTGTTGGTATTCTATGACGCTTCGTCAACATTTCGCCCGTTAGCGAATTTACCAATGCCCCTTTAATTCCAGAGCCCCCAATATCGATTCCTAATACTTTCATTTTTTGGTTAATAGCTTTGCTCGCAAAAGTAGCAAATCTTTTTGCAGTAATTTTATGTTGTGGCCGCGTTGTTGTCAATTCGAATTGTACAAGCCTGTATCCCCCTTATCTAGTAACGGTAACATATCATTGAGCACATCCGACTTTTCACTTGCAATATTTTCAGTCTCAAAAGGATCGTTTGCGTAATCGTATAATTCAAGTGTAGGCTCCTCTTTGCGGAAATATTTTGTTAGCCGATACCTTTCCGTTCGCATACTAATACCTTGCTTAAAATAACTGTAAGCAGCTTTACTTGGTAGTCTTTGGTTTGATTCCATGTAAGGGGTAAGACTTTCGCCGTCAATTTTATGATTGATTTTGATTCCAGAAAGCGCTGCCAGCGTCGGATAAATATCTACGGTTTCTACTACGTTTTCTATTCTTTTTCCCAGATGTTTTTCAAAAGGGGAATTGATAATCAAAGTGCTTTTCAATGCGCTTTCGAACAAGGTGTGTTTTCCCCATACCCGTTGGTCACCCAAATGCCAACCATGATCCCCCCAAATGACAATGATGGTATTTTCTGCAAGGCCTAGAGCATCGAGTTCTTTGGTGATTTTTCCAATTTGCGCGTCAATATAACTGATGGAAGCATAATAGGCATGCTTCAACTTTCTGGCATAGGCTTCCGAAACCGATTGTTCTAAGCTGGCTTTTTCTTCGCCTAAAGCATACTGATTGAATTCTCCGCTGGAATGCAAACTGGATTGATTTATATTTTCAGGGATATTTGGATTCTCGGAAAGCTGTATACTATCACGTTCATACAAATCCCAATACTGTTTTGGAGCATTGAAAGGCAGGTGCGGTTTGAAAAACCCAACTCCCATAAAAAATGGTTTCCCTTGATTTTTAAGTTCCCGTAGTTTCAAAATGGCAAGTTGTGTGGTTAGTCCATCAGGATACCCTTCATCACTTACATTACCCATTTCATAAGGTTTCACCTGTTTCTTCAAACTTTGCCGATTTTCACCGTCGGCATAGGCGAAGAAGGCGTTCCAGCCGGTTTTCCATTTTCCCGGATTGAAGACTAATTCACTCCAGCTTTGCGGTAGCTCTCTTTTCTGGGAAGGCTCTTCTTCATAACCATAGACCAAGCCGTCAGCTGAATGACTAATTTTTCCAATTCCAACGGTATGATAGCCTTCTTGTTTAAATCGATGGATAAACGTCTCGGGAATTGAATCTTCCCGTTTGTCAGATAGTTCTTTTTCCAGAGCCCGGTTGCTGAGGTGGACCGGTTTCCATGGTCGATATCCTGTAAGTAGGGCGTGCCTTGAAGCGCCACAAGTTGGCACCTGTACATAGTGGTTGGTAAACAAGCTGCCTTTGTTGGCCAAGGCATCCATATTCGGAGATTTGACCATACTTCCATAAACACCCAATTCATTTCTCAAATCATCGACGGCGATGAAAAGAATGTTGGGTTTGGTCTCGGTTTTCGTTTTATTAATACAGTTGAGGAACAATAGGCCGAAAAGAAAAAAGGGTACTATTCTGTTCATAAAATAATACTTATACCGCTCGTTGCACCACCTCAAAAACTTTGTTCCCATCGCATTTCAAGGTCTTTGACGGGTATTTTAAGATTAAAGCATAGTCATGGGTCGCCATCAAAATGGTACGACCTGATTTGTTAATGTCTTGAAGCACTTTCATTACCTCCACAGAGGTTTGAGGGTCTAAGTTACCGGTGGGTTCATCAGCTAATATCAACTCGGGATCGTTGAGCAAGGCGCGGGCGATTGCAACACGCTGTTGTTCCCCACCAGAAAGCTCGTGCGGGAATTTAAAACCTTTGGTCTTCATACCTACTTTTTCCAAAACATCTTCTATCTGACCATCCATCTTGGTCTGGTCTTTCCAACCGGTAGCTTTAAGAACGAATTGAAGATTTTTTTTGATGGTACGATCGGGTAATAGTTTGAAATCTTGAAAGACAATACCCAATTTTCTACGCAAGAAGGGAATATCTTTTTCCCGCAGTTTTTTCAAATCAAAATCAACGATAATTCCTTCCCCTTGACGTAATGGCAGATCGCCGTAAAGGGTTTTCATGAAACTACTCTTGCCACTTCCCGTCTTTCCGATAAGATATACGAACTCCCCTTTCTTTATTTCCAAGGAAACATCGTTCAATATTAAACTTTCCTTTTGGAAAATGGCCACCTCTTTTAGTTCAAGAATTGTTTCAGGCACAGTCTTAAGATTTTGGTTTTTTTTGATCTAATGATACCCAATAAATAACATCTCTGAAGTCTTTTTGTGCGGCCGTAACGAATTGTGGTATTTTTTTAAGGTTCCCTTTTGCTAAGGTTAAAATCGCTTTTTGCGCACTCAACAGATTCCATTCCGATTGAGCCATAACATGTTTTAAAGTCAGTCCTGACAGTAGCTGACGTACTTTTTCCTGTTCCTTTGATGTAAAATCATCGCTGATCTTCCTTTCCAAATCCTTTCTCATCAGCAAAATCTCTTCTTCTAAATCCATAGAGTTTGTTGATATAAAAGTAATAAGTTCAAACCGATAACAGATGACCCTTCATCGAAATCTTTTTCTTTTGTAGTTGAAAACGCTCTTCGCCTTGCGCCGAAAGTTAAGCACCGAACGCTGAACACTTTTTACAACCTATATCGTGGAATGCAAAAAGTGCAAAGCTAAAAGCGAATTGCGTAAAGCGAAAAGCGATACGCGAAAATACTTAGGCACAGAATTTGCCGTTATAGCTACTAGAAAATAGTTTGAACACTATGAACAGAAAAACCGTATTATTTCCCTTGTTTTTAGGGATGGTCTTTTTAGTCACTGCACAGGAGACCGAAATATATACCCACGATCAGAAAGATTATCAAGACGCATTGGCGCTGTATAACAATGAACAGTACCAAGCGGCACAGACCATTTTTGCAAGGGTCAAGAACGATACCGACAATTTGGAGACCAAAGCGAACAGTGCCTATTACGAGGCTACTGCGGCCGTTCGTTTGAACCAGGCTGGCGCAGATAATTTGATGGAAGATTTCGTGGAAAAATATCCTACTTCTACCAAACGGAATTCCGCTTTTGCCGATGTGGCCGAATACTATTTCGATACGGGAAAATATCCTTATGCCTTGAAGTGGTACAATAAAGTAGATCAAAGTGCTTTGTCTCGAAAAGAGATGGACAAGTTCAACTTCAATTATGGCTATTCTCTTTTTTCCTCTAAGAAAACAAAAGAGGCAGAGCGATATCTAAACAAGGTGACCAATTCGCCTGTATATGGTTCGCAGGCCAAATACTACTTGGGATACATTTCATATCAAGAAGATGACTACGAAGCGGCCAATGAGCGTTTTGATGAGATTACCGACCCTGAGATTCTCGAAGAGAAAATGAGCTACTATCAGGCCGATATGAATTTTAAATTAGGGAATTTCGAAGAAGCCATTGCATTGGCCAAAAAACAAATGGCCAAGGGTGATCGTAAGGAAAAGTCTGAATTGAGTAAGATTATCGGCGAGAGTTATTTTCAATTGAAACAATATGCCAATGCCATTCCGTTTTTAGAAGATTATAAGGGCAAGCGCGGTAAGTGGAACAATACAGACCATTATTTATTAGGCTATTGCTATTTTAAACAAGGCGATTTTGCCAATGCAATTCAACAGTTCAATAAAATTATCGGCGGCACGAACAGTGTTTCCCAAAATGCCTACTACCATTTGGCGGAATGTTATTTGAAGCTGGATAAAAAATCTGAAGCTTTGAATGCGTTTCGGAATGCCTCACAAATGGGCTTTTCTCCAGAAATCCAAAAAGACGCCTATTTGAACTATGCGCGACTGAGCTATGAAATTGGAAATGCTTATGAACCGGTCCCACAAGTGATTTCAACTTATTTAGAGAAATATCCCAATGATTCGAATGCCCAAGAGATGAAAGAACTTCTGGTTGATTCGTATATCACATCGAAGAATTTTGAAGGGGCAATGGAACTTTTGGAAAAGAACCGCGGGTTTGCTAGTAAGGCTACTTATCAAAAAGTAGCATTCTATCGCGGTGTCGAATTGTTCATGGAAACCGATTATGGGGGTGCAGCCGAAAATTTCGGAAAATCGTTGAGTAGTGCCGAGGACGCACTTTTTACCGCAAGGGCAAACTATTGGCGCGGTGAGTCTTTGTACTTGTTGAATCGTTTTGATGAGGCGTTGACCAATTATGCGTCATTTAAGCAGAGTTCGGTCGCTAGGTCTACAGATGAATTCAAGGACATTGATTATAACATGGCATACACCTATTTTAAATTACGTGATTATGGTAGCGCCATTAGCAATTTTAAGAAATATACGGAAACGGCAGGTGCGGATAATGAAAAATTGAACGATGCGTATTTGCGATTGGGTGATAGCTATTTCGTAACAAGTAAATACTGGCCAGCTATAGAAACCTATAACAAGGCTCTACGAGGTCGAGAAAAAGATTATGCAGCTTTTCAAAAGGCATTGAGTTACGGATTTGTAGATCGCCGAAATAGTAAAATAGAAGAGCTGGAAGGCTTCGTAGGCAAGTATCCGAATTCATCCTTGAAAGATGATGCTCTTTTCGAATTGGGAAATACCTATATAAGTGCAGGGCAAGAGCAACAGGGATTGCAAGCTTATGATAAGTTGATTCAAGGCTATCGGGCGAGTAGCCTGGTGCCACAGGCCATTATGCGACAAGGCTTGGTACACTACAATGCCAACCGCAATGAACAGGCCCTGGCAAAATTCAAAACGGTGGTCCGTGATTATCCTAAAACCCAAGAAGCCATACAGGCGGTGGCTACCGCTAAATTGGTCTATGTTGATTTAGGCCGCGTAAACGAATATGCGGAATGGGTACGTGATTTGGACTTTGTCGAAGTCACCGATTCAGAATTGGACAATGCCACTTTTGAGTCCGCCGACAAACAGAATTTAGAAGGTAAAAAAGAAGCTGCCATCAGAGGGTACGAGAATTATATCAAAGAATTTCCGAATGGCTTACATGCCGTGAAAGCGAATTTCAATTTGGCGCAATTGTATTTCGCAAAAGGTCAAAAGGATAATGCTCTACCATACTATAAATATGTTGCTGATCGTGGAGCAAGTGAGTATGCAGAGCAGGCCTTAACAAGAGTTTGTGAAGTATATATCGGTAATAAAGATTATCCTTCTGCGTTGCCTTATTTAGAGCGTTTAGAGGCGCAGGCAGATATTCAACAGAACCGGACTTTTGCACAATCGAACCTGATGAAAGGGTATTATGAGCAAAAGAATTACGACCAGACCATTGCCTATGCCGAGAAGGTCTTGGCGACGGCTGCCATCGATAACCGTATTAAGGCTGATGCACAGATCATGATTGCGCGCTCAGCCATTGCAACGGGTGATGAGGCTCGTGCGGAGTCAGGCTACGCTGCGGTACTGAAAATTGCGAGTGGCGCGACCGCGGCGGAAGCATTATACTATGATGCTTATTTTAAAAACAAAGCTGGGGACTATGAAAATTCCAATACTTCAGTTCAAAAGCTGGCCAAAGACTATTCCAGTTACAAAGAATGGGGCGGAAAAGGATTGATTATCATGGCCAAAAACTACTACGAGTTGGGCGATGCTTACCAAGCGACTTATATCTTGGAAAGTGTGACGACTAACTTTAGTCAATATCCTGAAATTGTTTCCGAGGCTAAGGGAGAACTATCGATTATCAAGGCCAAGGAAGCAAAAAGTAATTCGTCGGTCAATCCTAACGGTAATTAAAATGGCAAAAGAACACCTAATGAGAAGAGCTATTAAAATATCGGTTATGTTACTCCTTTGTGTCTTTCAATTCACCTATGCACAGGAAGAGGAAGAAGATTTGGGAACCGAAACGGTAACCGTGACAAAGGCCTACACGCCTACCATCTCCGATGCGTTTAAGATTAAATCGGTGCCAAATATGAACGATTCAATCGTTCTCCAAAAAAAGAAAATTGATTATAGTATTTTTTCTGTTCCTGTGGCTTCGACTTTTACCCCTGCGAAGGCAAAGGCTTCAACGGTTAAGAAAATTCCACCACCTATATTGTTCAATTCCTATGCTTCGGCAGGAGGCGGAAATCCTGCAAATATTATGGCTAAATTCTATACGAGCCATACCATAGATCGAGAATCGGGCTACACCATCGGATTAGATCATAATTCCTCAAGGGGTGATTTTGACAACCTCCCTTTGAACAACATTTTTTCAGATACCAGATTGGATGCTTCTTTCAAGAAAAGAGATAGGGATTATGATTGGGGAGCTGATATTGGTGTACAGCATCAGTTGTATAATTGGTACGGTACTCCTACGGATGGACCGCTTTTCGACCCCCTGGCACTTATTGATTTTGATGTTATTGACGCTCGTCAAAACTACTTTATGGGAGAAGCTGGAGCTCACGTGAATTTTGAAGACAGCTATTTTAAGGGCGCCAAATTGCAGTATCGTCGTTTTTGGGATGCCGTTAAATCCGGAGAGAATAGAGTGATTCTTGAACCTTCCTTTGATTTTCCTTTGGGAGAAGAGAGTTTCGGAATCCGTTTTAAAGCCGATTATGTAAATGGAAGTTTTGCCAATGCCGATTTGAACAATACCGAGAATACATCAGGAATTAATTATGGCCATTTGCAGGTAGGTGTAAACCCAAGTTTGACGATGTTACGTGATGATTTGAGCCTTAATTTAGGGATTAACTTGGTGTATGGTTTGGACTCCGAAAGAAGTGATAGCAACTTTTATATTTATCCCGCGGTCACTGCTTCCTATCGACTACTAGATGAATTGGCGATTGCATACGCAGGTATCGAGGGTGAGCTGATCCAAAATTCATATTATGGGTTTGTTGAGGAAAATCCGTTTGTGTCTCCGACTTTGACCATTCAACCAACTGATAATCAATACGACTCTTACATCGGACTTCGGGGACAATTACTTCCCAATTTGAGTTATAATGTAAAAGGGTCTTATACTGCGGAAAATAGAAAACCGCTTTTCAATTTGAATCCTGAAAATACGTCTCGGACAGATGAAAAAGCTTATTTCTATGGCAATTCATTCGAAGTGTTTTACGATGATTTAAAAACCTTAGGAATTTTCGCTGAACTTAATATCGATGTCAACCGAAACTTCACATTAGGTATTAATGGAAATTATTACAATTATAACACCGAAACAGGAAACCCAGCTTGGAATTTACCCGAAGTGGAAGCTTCTGTTTTTCTAGACTATCAAATAGGAGAAAAATGGTTTATGGGTGCCAACCTGTTTTATGTAGGCGAGCGTAAAGACTTTTCACAAATTGCGCAACCCAATACACAGCCATTTGATTTTCCGACAACAATCATCGACTTGGACAGCTATTTTGATGCCAATGCACACATCGGACACCGATTGACTGACCAACTCTCAATTTTCGTTAGGGCTTCCAATATTGCGAATAACAATTATCAACGGTGGGCGAACTTCCCGGTTCAAGGACTACAAGTATTAGGTGGTGCTACATTTAAGTTTGATTTGTAATTGATATCCTAAGATTTAGCTTTAACGTTAGTGATGAATCATCGTGAATTCTCTCTTCTGGATTCATAGAGATTTTAAGCAATTTTATACGTGCTTATCACCTGTGATATGTAGGTTAATATGCTGATATTCATATAATTCAGTTATTCCCACCAGTGCCGTTCATCGAAAAAATCAAATTTTTTTAACAAATAGTCGTTCTTGCATTCAATAAAGTAATCTTTTTCTTACTTTTTATGCGATTACGATACATATCTAAACTGCTAATAGCATCCACTTTGCTATTGACTTTCCAACTAATGGGAGTTAGCGTGCATGCCCAAAACTTGGTAAAAAATCCAAGTTTTGAAGATTATGAAATCTGTCCTTCTGAATACGGTTGTTTAGAAAAGGCCGTACCGTCTTGGTACCAGCCTACTTATGGTAGCACTGATTACTTTAATTTGTGCAGCCCAGGTATGGCGGCCGAAGATAATTTTATTGGGGTACAGTCGCCTTTTGATGGTAATGGTTATGCAGGTATGTATGTCTATGCGCCAAAGGATTATCGGGAATATCTTACGGCGGAATTCAAAGAACCTCTAGAAAGGGGCAAAAAATACGTTTTCTCTTTTCAAGTAAGTTTGGCCGAAGAATCGCAATACGGTGTCAACGAATTTGGGATTTTGTTTACGGGTAAACGCCTTGATTTTCATACGAAAAGAAATATCCCTGTAAATCTTATGACGCGGAAAAAGTTTTTTAATTATACTTTGGTTAGGAATCATGAATACTATGCGAACAAAAATAAGTGGACAGAAGTAACGGGTATCTATATTGCCGACGGTAGCGAACGTTTCATGACTATCGGAAATTTTAACGGGAATCACAAAACACGTACACTTAAGACTGTTGGAAACCTTAAAAAAGTTGCATACTATTATGTAGATATGGTCTCTATGGTTGCATTGAACAGAGGGTATGAGCTTGACGAAATTTACGTACTTGAGAATTTGATGTTCGACATCAATGGTTTCGATATTCGTGAAGAAGCGAACGAGCAGTTGGCCGAATTGGTAGACTATTTAAAGGCGCATCGCGGTTATAACGTTGCTATATATGGGCATACTGATAATGTGGGCTCTAAGCGGTATAACGAAGAATTGTCAGAAAAAAGGGCAAAGGCCGTTGCGGAGTTTTTAGTAGAGAAAGGACTTCAACCGCATCGTATCGAATGGCGTGGGCATGGGGATAAAAATCCATTGGCCAGGAATGAAACGGAAGAAGGAAGAGGAAAGAATAGAAGGGTAGAGTTTGTGCTCTCAAGAAAAAAGCGCGATTATTATGCCTCGGGGGTTTTTGAAGATGATGATCAATAGTATCACATCCCCATAACCGTACAGTTCATCGAACCGAAGAAGTTCAAATCTAGCGTTTTTCTATAATTGCCTATTTTAGAGGTAATTAAACCGCCCCGCAATGATTGCGATCATTAGAAAAAAGCATTTCACATTATTTTTGTGTTTATTCGGAATGGCTTCGCTCTTCGCCCAAAACCTAGTAAAGAATCCTAGTTTTGAGGCGTTTTCAAGTTGTCCTAAAGCATTGGGTAACTTCAACGATGATGTTGATTATTGGTCGACTCCAACCAGCGGTTCTACCGATTATTTCCATAGTTGTAGTGAAGCAATGGGGACACCTAAAAACTTTAACGGTACACAACCTGCAGATTTTGGAGAAGGGTATGCTGGCTTATATTTCTATGCGCCCAAAGACTACCGTGAATATCTTCAAGCTGAATTGGAGACACCTTTGGTAAAAGATAAAACCTACCGAGTGTCGTTTTATGTAAGTCTGGCGGAGCGATCTGATTTTGCGGTCAAAGAATTCGGGATTTTGTTTTCCAAGGACAGAATTGAAATCCCTATAAAAAAAGAACTGTCCAAAAAGCACTTGTATAAAGAAACGGCCAATAAGTATACCTTTATGGAAGTGGGGTACTCCAATTTTTACTCCGATACCAAAGATTGGATACAAGTTTATACGCAATTCACCGCCAAGGGAACGGAGCGTTTCATGACCCTGGGCAATTTCAAGAACAACGCCCGTACACGGCTCTTTAAAACTAAAAAAAGCGCACAACAAGGAGCGTACTACTATATTGATATGGTTATGGTGGAGGGATTGAATGATGCTTCAACGCTTTCAAACGGTTTACCATCGGACAAGAAAGTACAGGACTCCTTTGAACTGGAAAAAACCCATGTCTTTGATAATCTGTTATTTGAATTTGATAGGTTCAGGCTGCAAGATTCTTCGAAAAAAGAAATAAACTCCTTATATAACCACCTAACCAAAGAAAAAACGCTAAAAATTACCATTAGCGGCCATACAGATAGTGTGGGTTCAGATACGTACAATATGTGGCTATCCAAAAAAAGGGCCGAGGCGGTAGCAAATCAACTTTTGAAATTAGGATTGGAAAATGATCGTATTCTCTGGCAAGGTTATGGAGGTTCAAAACCTATAGCCTCCAATGACAATGAAAAAGGCAGACAACAAAATAGACGTGTAGAATTCGTGATTACGAAACTCAAGGCTCTAAATAAGTAGCAAGACCTATCCTGATTACATATTTTCTGATTAATTCAATGCATTTTATTGATTTTTAGATAATTAATGCCGGAAATGGCCATTTCTGAGTTCTTTGGCACTATCTTTGTCCTTTAGTAAATAATTAATTTAAATTTTAAGTAATGAACAAAGGAACAGTTAAGTTCTTCAATGACGCTAAAGGTTTTGGTTTTATAACCGAAGAAGGTGTCGACAAAGATCATTTTGTACACGTATCTGGATTAGTAGATGAAATTCGTGAAGGCGATGAAGTCGAATTCGATTTACAAGAAGGTAATAAAGGATTAAATGCAGTAAACGTTAAAGTAATTTAATATATACTTCTTAGTTTTTTAAGACAGAGCCCCGACCATTTGGTCGGGGCTTTTTTTATGTAATTTCGTTTTGCATTCTAACCATCCAAAAAACCAGCCATCCAACAGCCCAAATCTTTTTATTTTATCGACCCAGCGAAAAGCCCCGTATTCTATGGCTACATTATTCTGCTGATGGGTACCATTGGTATCTATTGCAGTATTCCAGGGCAGACCATTGGGGTATCCGTCTTTACAGATCTCGTAAAAGATGCCTTGGGCCTTTCGAGAAATCAATTTAGTAATGCCTATATGATTGGTACGATTGCGAGTTCATTGGTTATCGGTCGTGCCGGCGTTTGGTTTGATAGATACGGCGCACGTTTGGTTGCTTTTTTCGCTGCTTTGGTTTTGGCAATCGCACTTTTTCTCTGTTCGTGGTCGGTGCAGATGAGTTCATTCATGAAGGAGTTACTGAATCAAGATTCGTGGCTCGTGCCCTTCACCATAATGACTTTGCTCTTTTTTTTACTGCGTTTTGCTGGGCAAGGAGTATTGACTATGGCTTCCCGAAACGTCATTATGATGTGGTTTGATAAAAATCGGGGAAAAGTGAATATGTTCAGTAGCGTGGCCTTATCGTTTGGTTTTTCCTCGTCGCCACTTTGGATCGATTTTCTAATTGAAAATAACGGCTGGCAAGGAGCTTGGCAATATTTGGGTTTTGGTTTACTAGTAGCAAGCATATTGATTTTTATTTTTTATAAGAATAAGCCGGAAGCATTTGGGCTTTTGCCAGACGGAGCGAAAGTGGTTTTGGAATCAAAGGCGAAAACTATCGCTGTTCGAAAACAGTTTACCTTAAAGGAAGCCAAAAAAACCCGTGCCTTTTGGATGTACGCCCTTATGCTATCTTTCAATAGTTTCTTTATTACAGGATTGACTTTTCATATAGTTTCCATTTTCGCAAGTGAAGGTTTTCCTAAAGACGATGCGATTTCTATTTTTCTACCGGCCTCGGTGGTTGCAGTTTCTATTTCGACAATTGCCAACTATTTAAGTGATTATTTGCAGTTGCAATTGTATTTATATCTCATGATTACAGGTGGAATCGTTGCCTCCATAGGTTTTTTGTACTTGCCAACCGCTGCGGGAATTCCCTTGTTGGTTGTCGGTTTTGGAATGATGAGTGGATTTTTTGCCGTTTTGAACACCATTGCTTGGCCCCGTTTTTATGGAAGAGACCACTTAGGGGCAATTACGGGAAAAGTGATGTCTTTTTTGATTTTGGCGAGTGCATTGGCTCCCAGTATCTTCAGCCTTTGTTTTAGCACTTTTGATTCCTATGAATTATTAGGTTGGCTAGGCTTGGCTTTTTTGGTTTTCTTGGTGATTGGGTCTTTGAAAGCCCGGAATCCACAGTAAAATATAATTGTACCTTTACAAAAACACTACCTAATGGATTTAAATTTAGCAGTACTTATTGACGGTGATAATATTCCCTCTGCCTATGTTAAAGAGATGATGGAGGAAATCGCCAAGTATGGCAACCCGACCATAAAACGTATTTATGGTGATTGGACGAACCCCCGTTTGAGTAAATGGAAAAACATTCTTCTCGAAAATGCCATTACCCCAATTCAGCAATACGGCTATACCCAAGGTAAGAACGCAACCGATTCTGCAATGATCATCGATGCGATGGATATTCTATATTCAGGTAAAGTAAATGGCTTTTGTATCGTAAGCAGTGACAGTGATTTTACAAGATTGGCGACTCGACTTCGCGAAGCTGGTATGCAAGTATTTGGGATTGGAGAGAAGAAAACCCCGAATCCGTTTATTGTGGCCTGCGATAAGTTCATCTATATCGAGATTCTGAAAAACCAGTCGCAAGAAGACGATGAGGCGACTACGGAAGATAAATCCAAACCAAAAAGTAATGTTGATAAAATTACCCCTAAAGACCTCAGATTGATTGCCACTACAATCAGCGATGTCGCGGATGATGACGGTTGGGCCTTTTTGGGCGATGTGGGTAGCTTGTTGCAAAAGAAGCAACCCAATTTTGATTCTAGAAACTATGGCTTTCAAAAGCTTACACCCCTCTTCCAGTCTATTAACGCTATTGAAGTAGAGCGTCGTGAAGATTCAAAGGGGCGGAAAAAGTTGATTTATGTAAAGATGAACGAGAAAAAGAGTGCCAACTCCAGAAGAAGAAAGTAATTTGTTTCCCTAAATCGTTCGTTTCATTTGTCATTTGAAATAAGCGCTCTTAATGGCATGGTATTTGATTTTTAGCGAACGAAATAATTATTTACATTTACGACAGTAAAAAACTGTCAAAACGAAATATCCATCTTAATATAGAATTATGAAAAATTCGATTAAAAAATTGGCAAGTGCTTTTATCCTTGCTTTAACTTTTGTTACTGCGCCAATACATGCGGCTACGGCTATACAAAAATTTGAATCCGAAACTGTTGATACCTTAAAGGACAACTTAGTTGGCGGTTGGGAGTATACCGTTGAAGGTGCGCCTGAAGGCTACGAATCAGGTCTAATGATGATTGTCAAGGTAGGCGATGTTTACAAAGTACAAGTGCAGCTTGCAAATGGTGCTATGAATGGAACGGACGTTGTGGTTAAAGGAAATGATATCACCTTTAAATTGATGGTTGAAGGAGAAAGTGTTTCCGTTTCGCTAACGGCGAAGGGAAGCGAAATTTCAGGAACAAGTACTTCTTCATCTGGAACTTACAATATCAAAGGTGTGAAGAGTATTTCCCCTCAATAAACATAGATCACGGAAAAAATTGACTGCGGGTATCCACCCGCAGTTTTTTTTTATAAAAATTCTACGGTATCAACATAATAGCCATATAGATTTGCGTACAGTCTGCTGAAATTCAATACACTGCTTCAACATTATTTTGCTATTTTTAATGGAGAATAACCAACCAACCTATGAAAAAATTACTGCTGCTCATTGCGCTGGTACTATCAAGCTGTGAGTATTTCAAAGAAAAGGTAGATCTAGTTATTGTCAACGCCAATATTTATACTGTTGACAAAAGTTTTTCAAAGGCCGAGGCTTTTGCCGTTCATGACGGAAAGTTCGTAGCTGTTGGAACAACGGATGAAATCAGAAGCGTATATACTTCAAACCAATTGGTAGACGCCGATGGTCGTACCATTACGCCAGGCCTGATAGACGCTCATTGTCATTTTTATGGTTTAGGATTGAAACAACAGCAAGTTGAATTAGTGGGCACGAAAAGTTTTGAAGAGGTATTAGAGCGAGTGCGACAATTTCATAGAGAAAACCCAAAAGATTTCATTGTTGGTGATGGCTGGGATCAAAACGACTGGGAGGTAAAAGAGTTTCCGACAAAAACTAAGTTAGATTCCTTGTTTCCAAATATTCCGGTTGCTTTGTTGCGGATTGACGGACATGCTTATTTGGTCAACCAAAAAGCTTTGGATATGGCTGGAATCGATTGGAGCACCAGAATGGACGGAGGTGAAATTGTCAAAAAATGGACAGATGGTTATTCCGGTATTACCGGGGTTTTGATAGATAACACAATGTCCTTAATAGATTCCATCATGCCCTCCCCAAGTTTGAGCGATAAAGTCAAGGCGTTAAAAGATGCCGAACGAATTTGTTTGAATACAGGACTTACGACGGTCAACGACGCCGGACTTGATAAATCGACCATTTCACTAATAGATAGTTTGCAGCAGGCTGGTGAACTATCCATTAGAATATATGCCATGATTAGTAATAGCCCTGAAAATTTGGATTATTATTTGAATAAGGGACCAATTAAAACCGATAGGCTTAATGTACGTTCCGTAAAAGTATTTGGAGATGGTGCGCTAGGCTCAAGGGGTGCAGCACTTAAAAGTCCATACGCTGATAAAGCCGACCATTTTGGGGCTATGATTACTCCGGTTGCAGCTATAGATGCATTGGCCAAGCGAATTGCCGACTCCGAATATCAAATGAATACTCATGCCATTGGCGATTCTGCCAATGCAGTGGTACTTAGGGCTTATGAAAAAGTGCTAAAAGGAAAAACGGATAGACGTTGGAAGGTTGAGCACGCCCAGGTATTGGACAATGTGGATTTCGACTATTTTAAAAATGGGATCATTCCATCTGTGCAGCCGACCCATGCCACAAGTGATATGTATTGGGCTGAAGAACGTCTTGGTTCAGCAAGGGTAAAAGGAGCTTATGCATTTAAGGACCTGTTGAATAAAGCAGGAATAGTAGCACTCGGCACTGATTTTCCCGTGGAACAAGTGAGTCCTTTATTGACCTTTTATGCAGCTGTTGCCCGAAAAGACCTTGATGGATACCCTGCGGGAGGTTTTCAAATGAACAATGCATTGACCAGGGAAGAAGCACTAAGGGGAATGACCATATGGGCGGCCTATTCCAATTTTGAGGAAAATGAAAAAGGAAGTATAGAAGTGGGAAAGTTTGCTGATTTTATCATTTATGACAAAGATTTGATGACAGTACCTGCAACAGAAATCCCTTCCATTACCGCAGAACTCACCTATATTGATGGTATTCCCAGATAGGTAAATGTCTCATTTAGGGTCATTTATCTGTTTTTTAAAAGCGTTTTATGTATTATAAGTAAGTTTTTTACTACATAAATAGTTGTTTTCACAACATTTTATTGAGCATTCTGTATTTTATCGACTCCTTTGTTGGGTAATTCATATCAACCAAACAAGACTGTGATGAAAATACTAAAAAACGATATTAGGAATGATTTAAGAATACTCATAGAACTGAGCTGTGTTTCTTCGGCAAAGAAAGAACTTTTTGAGCAATTCCATAAAATGCTCATTGCTATTTCTTATGAAGCTACGGATGTCTATATCGATTATAGGCGAAAAAGAATTTATATGAATGTTGTAGCTGAAGATGTAAAAGGCGACTTTCTAAAACGATTGGATAACTTCGTACCGACCAGAGTATGTGTGAACCTTACCTATGAAAATTTAAGTGAGTTTTTAAAAGAGGGTGTTAAAGATAAAAATGTAATACCACGGCAGTATTATTCGCTGTTGAAGACACAGTTCATTAACGGAAAATCCCTTTCTGAAAAACTTCAGCCTTTAGAAAGGGCCTGAGATTCATGTTTCATTGAACTCATTTTGGGTTCATAAAAAAACCGAAGCCAATAGCTTCGGTTTTTTTATTTCATTGCAAAAAGTTTTAAAACATCACAGGAACTGCAACACGCGTAGTGTCCCATCCCATAACCATATGGGCTCCGCCATCTACTTCTTTGAAAGCAATTGAAAACTCTTCCAAAGACTTTCCGTCCGATGAGGCGGCTGCGCTAACTCTTGCAACATCGGCTCCTTCATCATAAGAATAAGATCCCCATTGGTTCAAATTCTTGTTTAAGATAACGGTCCATTCGCCTTCTCCAGGAATGGTGAACAAAGAATAGGTTCCTGCTGCAACAGCAGTACCTCCAAAGGTAACATCTTTGTAAAAGGTAATCTCAGCAGCTTCGTTTGCTCCTGTTCTCCAAACTTTTCCGGCCGGGGCCAATTCAGACATTGAACGACCCTTCAGTTGAGGTCTGCTGTAGGTAATTCGAACGGCTTTATCGGAAACTTTATAGCTCGACGGAAAAGCTGCGGCATCCATCGGACTTTTATCCAATCCTGCGAAATCTTGTGCACTGGCTTCTACGGAAAAAACCAAAGCAATTGCCACCAGGGCAATGGTAATTACATTTTTCATAATAGTGTAGTTTTTAAAGGCTAAAACTAATGTGAATTCTAGCCATTCTTTCCTAAAGAGTCGTTAAAATTCACTCTACTTACAGAATGTCTCATTTTCTTCTAATATCCAAATAGAAAAATATCATATATTATAGTTAATCGAAAATTATATTTCAATATATAATCAATATGACCCTATATGTTTTATAATCGAAACTTTAAAGCAATATTTGTAGTCTAAACTGAAATATTAAATTGTTATGTGTGGAATTGTATGTGCGTTTGATGTGAAGCAAAGTACTGAAGTCTTGCGCCCCCAGTTGTTGGAGATGTCGAAAAAGGTTCGCCATCGTGGCCCGGATTGGAGTGGTATTTACGCGGACGAAAAAGCCATTTTAGCGCATGAGCGTTTGGCCATTGTAGATCCTGCGTCCGGAAAGCAACCTTTGGTAAGTCCGGATGGTAAATTGATTTTGGCTGCCAATGGAGAAATCTATAACCATCGGGAACTAAGAAAGCAATTTGAAGGTCGGTATAACTTTCAGACAGAGTCTGACTGTGAGGTGATTTTAGCACTCTATCAGGAAAAAGGCACCTCATTTTTAGATGAAATGAACGGCATTTTTGGCTTTGCCATTTATGATTCTGAAAAGGACGAATATTTTGTGGCTAGAGATCATATGGGCATTATTCCTTTATATATGGGATGGGATCAAAATGGAACTTTCTATGTTGCTTCAGAACTTAAAGCTCTGGAAGGTACCTGTACCAAAATTGAATTATTCCCTCCCGGCCATTACTTACACAGTAGCAATGGCGTGTTGCAAAAATGGTATAGCCGTGATTGGATGGAATATGACGCGGTAAAGGATAACGAAACCAGTATCAAGGAAATCAAAGAGGCCTTAGAGGCAGCGGTTCACAGACAATTGATGTCAGATGTACCATATGGGGTTTTACTTTCCGGTGGATTGGATTCCTCTGTAACCTCTGCAATTGCTAAAAAATATGCACAAAAAAGGATAGAATCGGATGATACCGCTGATGCCTGGTGGCCACAATTACATTCCTTTTCAGTAGGGTTGGAAGGTTCTCCTGATTTGGCAGCAGCACAAAAAGTAGCGGATCACATCGGTACTGTACACCATGAAATCAAATTTACCATTCAGGAAGGATTGGATGCTATTAAAGATGTTGTCTACAATCTAGAGACTTATGATATAACAACTATTCGTGCTTCAACGCCTATGTATTTAATGGCGAGGGTCATTAAATCGATGGGTATCAAAATGGTACTTTCCGGTGAAGGTGCCGATGAACTATTTGGAGGATATCTTTATTTCCATAAAGCACCTAACGACAAGGAGTTTCATGAGGAGACGGTTCGTAAGTTGGGCAAGCTTCACATGTACGATTGTTTACGCGCCAACAAGTCCTTGGCGGCATGGGGCATTGAAGGTCGAGTGCCGTTTTTGGATAAGGAATTCATGGATGTCGCAATGCGTATCAATCCGAAGGATAAAATGATCAATGGAGAACGAATGGAAAAATGGGTGGTGCGAAAGGCTTTTGAGGATATGCTACCTGAAAGTGTAGCTTGGCGTCAAAAAGAACAATTTTCCGATGGGGTAGGTTACAGCTGGATCGATACTCTGAAAGAAGTGGTGAATACCGAAGTTTCTGATGAACAATTGGCCAATGCGAAATTCCGTTTTCCCATTCAAACGCCCACTTCAAAAGAGGAGTTCTATTATCGTTCGATTTTTGAAAGTCATTTTCCTTCCGATGCGGCCGCTTTATGTGTGCCACAAGAAGCATCTGTAGCGTGTAGCACACAAATCGCCCTTGAATGGGACGAGGCATTCAAAAACATGAACGATCCATCTGGTAGGGCGGTAGCGAATGTACATGAAGATGCCTATCTATAATTTTCTATTCTTCGATTCACGATAATAATTACTGTTTTCGTTCAGTTTTTATTTTAATTAGTCAATGGGTCCCACCGAAAGGCGGGACTCTTTACTTTTGCTCCGATTGTTCCTTTTTTATGTTATATAATGAAACCTTAAAAAATAGAATCAAAATGATACAATTTCAGCCTGTTTTTCAGGTAGTTTTTTTTCACAATAGTTGTTGATAACTTCAAGCTTTAAAAAGTGTGATAAGGCTATATTCCATAGGGTATTGCCTATATTTGTAAGATTGCAAAATTTGAAATAAAAACAACCTTAATATCTTATGAGCGAAGAAGCGAATAAAGACGAAGAAGCAAACAAAAAAAACGAAGGTAAAAAGACCAATCCAGAACACCTTACAGGAGATAATAAGAGAGCCTACTCGGCAGATAGTATCCAGGCCTTGGAAGGTATGGAGCATGTACGTATGCGACCATCGATGTATATTGGAGATGTCGGCGTCAGAGGACTGCACCATTTGGTTTATGAAGTGGTCGATAACTCCATTGACGAGGCTATGGGCGGGCATTGTGATACCATTAGCGTCGTAATCAATGAAGATAACTCGATAACGACCAAAGACAACGGTCGGGGTATTCCGGTAGATCTTCATAAAAAAGAAGGTGTTTCTGCCCTTGAGGTGGTTATGACCAAAATCGGTGCTGGGGGTAAATTCGATAAGGATTCTTATAAAGTTTCCGGTGGACTACACGGTGTTGGGGTATCCGTTGTGAACGCGCTTTCAAATCACTTGAGAGCTACGGTACACAGAGATGGTAAAATCTGGGAACAAGAATATGAAAGAGGAAAATCCCTTTATCCTGTAAAAAGTATTGGTGAAACCGATTATCGTGGTACCATCGTAACTTTTCATCCAGATGATACCATATTCACACAAACTATAGAATACAGTTACGAAACGCTTGCCAATCGAATGCGTGAACTTTCTTTTTTGAACAAAGGGGTCACCATATCGATTATGGATAAGCGTCAAAAAGATAAGGATAGTGAAACCGGCTATGTTGGCGAAACGTTCTATTCTGATGAAGGCCTGAAAGAATTTGTTCGGTTTTTGGACGGTACACGTGAAAACCTGATTCAAAATGTCATAGCAATGGAGGGCGAAAAGAACGACATTCCCGTAGAGGTCGCGATGACGTACAACACTTCGTATACCGAAAACCTACATTCCTATGTGAATAATATCAATACCCATGAAGGTGGAACCCATTTATCGGGTTTCCGAAGGGGATTGACCAGTACATTAAAAAAGTACGCTGATTCTTCGGGAATGTTAGACAAGCTCAAATTCGAAATTCAAGGTGATGACTTTAGGGAAGGTTTAACAGCCATTGTTTCGGTTAAGGTTGCGGAGCCGCAGTTCGAAGGTCAAACAAAAACCAAATTGGGTAACCGAGAAGTTTCTTCGGCCGTAAGTCAAGCGGTTTCCGAGATGTTGACCAATTATTTGGAGGAGCATCCTGATGATGCAAAAGTAATCGTGCAAAAGGTAATTCTTGCGGCTCAGGCAAGGCATGCGGCTACTAAGGCACGTGAAATGGTTCAGCGCAAGACCGTTATGAGCATTGGGGGGCTTCCGGGAAAATTATCAGATTGTTCCGATCAAGATCCAGTGAATTGTGAAGTTTTTCTTGTTGAGGGTGATTCAGCGGGTGGTACGGCCAAACAAGGTAGGGATCGAAATTTTCAAGCGATTCTTCCACTAAGAGGTAAAATACTGAATGTTGAAAAAGCAATGCCTCACCGTGTATTTGACAATGAAGAAATTAAAAATATTTACACCGCTCTTGGTGTGACAATAGGCACCGAAGACGATAGTAAGGCTCTGAATATTGAAAAGCTACGATACCATAAAGTGGTTATTATGTGTGATGCCGATGTGGATGGTAGCCACATTGAAACCTTGATTTTAACCTTTTTCTTCAGGTATATGCGTGAATTGATTGAAGGGGGGCATGTTTACATTGCAACTCCGCCTTTATATTTGGTTAAAAAGGGACAAAAGAAACGATATGCATGGACTGATGAAGAACGTGATGCAATTGCAGACAGTTATAGCGGCGGGGTCAGCATTCAACGATATAAAGGTCTAGGTGAGATGAATGCGGAGCAGCTATGGGATACTACGATGAACCCTGATTTTAGAACGCTACGCCGAATTACCATTGACAATGCAACGGAGGCTGATCGTATATTTTCTATGCTTATGGGGGATGAAGTTCCACCAAGAAGAGAATTCATTGAGAAGAATGCCGTTTATGCAAATATTGACGCGTAAAACGTTTTGAACTTTTAAGGTAATTGTTGAAACGTTTTTGCTTTAGATTTATAAATAAAAAAACCTGTTCTCATTTGAGAACAGGTTTTTTTTGTATTTGAAAGTGTTACTATTATTCTCTGATTGCGAGCGTGCCACCGTTGGGCTCCTTTAGGTGTACGGTCCCGTCCGATTCCTCCATAACGACCATATCTGTAGTTCTTGCCTCGAAGCCGGGATACGAAATGATGTACATATCATCTTCTTTTTTCCAGCTGAAATCGGTCAGCGCTTCTAATTTATTGTTATTATATCTGTGAAATCTACCAAGATAGGCATCATTAAATATCCATTCTCTTTTGATAGTACTTTTGGCACTTTGACTAGTGACGACTTCTTTATTCGTCCAAATACCAATGACGGGGTCATTGTTTTCAGGTATTCTAGAACAGTTGCTGGCCAATATGATACCAAGTATGGCCAGTAATGAAAATAACTTTTTCATCTTGTAGGTTTTTACTGTCCTGCCTTTCAACAGGTTGATTCGGGGTTTTTACTTCTTTCAGAACGCAATGCCCGCGTTTTGTATTGCTAAAATTCGATGTATGGCACGATATTCGGTTTTTCTTCGTTGAAGCGCTATTTTTTTTAACAACAGCTGCATTTCATCGATGTTTTTTATCGCGGTCAGCCCAATAATAATGTGTAGTTCATCCTATATTTTCTTTTAAGAATTCGTAATTTCGCTGAACTTTAAAGACAACATAAAAAATAAAATATATGAAAGTTACTGTAGTAGGCGCAGGTGCTGTAGGTGCGAGTTGCGCAGAGTATATCGCCATCAAGAATTTCGCATCTGAAGTGGTTTTATTGGATATCAAGGAAGGATATGCCGAAGGTAAGGCTATGGATCTCATGCAGACTGCCTCGCTCAATGGTTTTGATACTAAAATCACAGGAACAACAAGTGATTATTCTAAAACAGCTGGAAGCCATATTGCAGTAATAACCTCGGGTATTCCAAGAAAACCCGGTATGACCCGCGAGGAACTCATTGGGATCAATGCTGGAATTGTCAAAACGGTATCTCAAAGCCTACTGGAACATTCTCCAGATGCTATTCTCATAGTAGTTAGTAACCCTATGGATACCATGACCTATTTGGTTCATAAAACAACGAACCTGCCCAAACACAAAATTATCGGAATGGGTGGTGCTTTGGACAGTGCTCGTTTCAAATACCGATTGGCGGAAGCGATGGAAGCTCCAATTTCAGATATAGATGGAATGGTAATCGGCGGTCATAGTGATAAAGGTATGGTGCCTTTGACATCGCATGCAACTCGTAATAGCATTCGTGTTTCTGAGTTCTTATCGGAAAATCGATTACAACAGGTGGCCGAAGACACAAAGGTCGGTGGGGCTACTTTGACAAAATTACTGGGCACAAGTGCTTGGTACGCTCCTGGAGCCGCCGTTTCAGGTTTGGTTCAGGCTATTGCATGTGATCAGAAGAAAATGTTTCCTTGTTCAACTTTCCTTGAAGGAGAATACGGCCTAAATGATATCTGTATCGGAGTTCCTGTAATTTTAGGAAAAAATGGAATAGAACGCATTGTAGATGTACCTTTAAGCAATGCTGAAAAAGCAAAAATGAAAGAAAGTGCAGAAGGGGTGGCGAAAACAAATGGTCTCTTAGAGTTATAAGGGAAACGACATTTTTATTTCATAAACATCCCACAATTCTGTGGGATGTTTTCGTTTCTTACAATAACTCACAAATAAATTGCCAATTCTTAGCGTAAATCCTATATTTGCACGCTGTTATAAAAACCATCAAAAAACAACTCAATCCATGCAAAATAAAGGACTTATAAAGCTTTTTGCTTTCTTGTTCGGGTTAGTAAGTATCTACCAACTGTCATTTACTTTCATAACCAGTAAGGTTGAAGATGACGCGCAGGCTTATGCTGTTAGTCAAATTCCCGATTCAGAAGAAGATGCAATTTCAAAACAAGAAGCACTGGCTGCTCGCTATTTGGATTCTGTTGGATCTAATAAAATCTTCGGCTATACCACGTATGACGTAGCCAAGAAAAAGGAATTAAATAAAGGGCTTGATTTAAAGGGTGGTATCAACGTAACACTTCAGATTTCTATAAAAGATATCTTAAAAGGTCTAGCAAACAATACTAAAAATCCGGTTTTTAACAAGGCCTTGGCGGATGCCGATGCAGCCTCTAAAAATAGTGACGACACCTATATCGACCTGTTTTTTGAAGCCTTTGATAAAATAAAAGGCGATACCAAATTGGCATCACCTGAGATATTTGCAAACAAAGGTCTTAGCGATGCCGTTAATTTCCAAATGAGCGATGATGAGGTAAAACCTATAATTAGAACTAAGATTGATGAGTCCATTGTATCTGCGTTTGAAGTATTGCGCGAACGTATCGATGGTTTTGGTGTTACGCAGCCAAATATTCAAAGAATTGGTACGTCGGGTCGTATTTTGGTCGAATTGCCAGGTGCCCGCGATATTGCAAGGGCTCAGGAATTACTTTCAAGTACCGCTCAATTAGAATTCTGGGAAACCTATGAGCCTAGTAATACCAGTTTTAGCACTTTTTTAATTCAGGCAAATGAGAAATTAAAGACTTTAGTTGAAACACCGATCGAAGAAGAAGTTAAGCCAGAAAGCGAGATAGATTCACTGCTTTCCGATGTAAGTTCTGATTCTCTAGAGTTGGCGAATCAGGTCAATCCATTATATGATTTGTTGCTTCCGCCTACCCCTGGTAGAAACGCCATGTTCGGTGTAGCCATTAAGGATACGGCCAAAGTTGGGGAGTATCTTAGAATGCCTGAGATTCAACGCTTGTTACCCGCCGATATTCAGTTTACCAAATTTGTTTGGGGAAGACCCGAAACCGAGGAGACTGAAATTATCGATTTGTTCGCTTTACAGTCCAATAGGGATGGTACTCCTAGAATGAGCGGAGATGTAGTGAGTGATGCGCGTGATACTTTTGACCAGTTTGGCAAACCGGCAGTTACCATGAACATGAACTCCAAAGGTGCAAAAGAATGGCAAAAATTGACTAGTGATGCCAATTTACATAATACAGGTATCGCAGTTGTATTGGATAATAAAGTATATACCGCTCCGGGTTGTTCCGTAGTTGGTGGTATTAGTGGTGGAAATACTGAAATAACAGGTACATTTTCCATTACCCAAACGAAGGATATTGCCAACGTTCTTAGGGCAGGTAAGCTTCCAGCTTCCGCAGAAATCATTCAATCTGAAGTGGTAGGTCCGTCTTTAGGTCAAGAAGCAATTGATAGTGGTTTGATGTCCTTCTTGATTGCAATGGCAATTGTTTTAATATGGATGGTTTTCTACTACGGCAAAGCGGGTCTTTTTGCTGATGTTGCATTGCTATTGAACATTTTATTGATTTTCGGAGTATTGACCAGTTTGGAAGCTGTCTTGACCTTGCCTGGAATTGCCGGTATTGTTTTGACAATTGGTATGTCGGTTGATGCGAACGTACTGATATTTGAAAGGATTAAGGAAGAATTGGCGAAAGGAAAAGGCAAGAGCCAAGCCGTAGCCGACGGATTTAGTAATGCTCTTTCCTCAATTTTAGATGCCAACGTCACTACAGGACTGACGGCATTGATTCTTTTCTTATTTGGTTCCGGACCAATCAAAGGTTTTGCTACTACCTTATTGATAGGTATTCTAACTTCTTTGTTTACGGCCATCTTCGTAACGCGACTTCTTGTTGATTGGTACCTAAGTGGTAAAGGAAGAACATTGGACTTTTCTACCGCAATTACAAAAGGGTTATTCACAAAAATGAATATCAAGTTCTTGGCAAAGCGTAAGATAGCTTATGTATTGTCTGCTATTTTGGTAGGTGTTGGTGTATTCTCATTGTTTACTACGGGACTTCAACAAGGTGTTGATTTCATTGGAGGCCGCTCATATCAAGTACGGTTCGAAAAACAGGTGAATCCATCTGAGATTTCGTCCGAGTTGAATGAGGTATTTGGTAATGGTACCAATGTAAAACGTTTTGGCGAAGCCAATCAAATAAAGATAACCACACCTTATAAAGTTGATGTTGAGGGAATAGAAGTTGATAACGAGATACAAGATAAATTGTATACAGCACTGCAGAAGTATTTGCCTGATGGTACAAGTCTTGCCGATTTTAAAGTTGGAAGCGGAGAAAATTCAATAGGAATTTTACAGTCTGTCAAAGTTGGTCCTACCATTGCGGATGATATCAAGAAAAATGCCTTTTTGGCCATCTTAGGTTCATTGGCAGTTGTCTTCCTTTATATTTTGTTGCGTTTCAGAAAATGGCAATTCTCATTAGGTGCGGTTACTGCTGTATTCCATGATGTGATGATCGTTCTAGGAATCTTTTCACTTTTCGGAACGATTATGCCCTTTAACATGGAGATTGATCAGGCATTCATCGCAGCCATTCTAACGGTAATTGGATACTCATTGAATGATACCGTGGTTGTTTTTGACCGTATTCGTGAAATTATCAGTGAGAAAGGATGGCGGAACGGAGATAATGTAGATTTAGCCTTGAATAGTACATTGAGCCGAACGTTGAATACATCTTTGACTACATTGGTAGTGCTACTGGCGATATTCGTTTTCGGTGGAGAATCCCTCAGAGGGTTCATGTTCGCAATGATTATAGGTATCATTGTAGGTACATATTCCTCTTTGTTTATTGCTACACCGGTTATGTTCGATTCATTGAGCAAGAAAATCAAGAGTGGCGTAAAAGAGAAGGAATAATGGATTCGTGAAACGAAGAAATAAAAGAGCCGCTATTCAGCGGCTCTTTTATTTTATGACCCCGACCGAACCATTTTCGGTCATTTGTAGTTCATAGATTTTGTCCGGTTCAAGTCCAGGTTCCTTGCGGTGAGAAACAAAAACTGTTGTGACATTGCTTTCTCGAGCCATTTTGTTCACTAATGCCACAAGTAGTTTCGCTGATGCATCATCAAGTCCGGCCGTAGGTTCATCTAAAATTAATAACAGAGGATGTTTGATCATTGCACGAACGGTCATCACCAAACGTTTTTGACCCATGCTTAAATCATGAAAACGTTTCGCCCTGATATGCCACATATCAATTAGTGCAAGCCATTCTTTTGCCAAACGCAATTGTGCTTCGGTTGGCCTAATATAAAGGCCTATGGAGTCGTTAAGGCCTGAAATCAGCATGTTCTCAACTGAGTGATAACCAGTAAATTTATCGGTCATAGCAGGGGTAAAGTACCCTATTTTTCGCTTGATGTCCCAAATACTTTCGCCGCTTCCCTTTTTTATGCCAAAAAGAAAAAGTTCTTGTCCGTATCCTTTGGGATTTTCTCCTGTTAACATGGAGAGTATGGTTGTTTTTCCACTTCCATTTTTACCTATGAGCTGCCAGAATTCACCTTGTTTTATAATCCAGTTGATGTTCTGCAGTATTGATTTATCTCCGTATTTGACATGAACACCTTTTAACTCCAATAAAATACTTCTTGAATAAGGTATTTTGTGAAGAGGTTCCGGAATTTTTTCCGAAAAAGGAATTTTACTTGTGCTTCCGGAAAAGAATGTCAAATCTTTCTGAACAATAAGACTAGATTTTTTCAGACTAGCATAGTTCGTTATAAATGGCAGTAAATCGTCCTTTCGACTAATGAATTGTATGAAAGTTATCAGAAGTGAATTGTCCGTTAAAGTGTTGACTAATTTTTTTTGAGAATCCGTATCCAAATTGTCAAAGGGATTATCGAGTATGAGATAGTCCGGTTTTGCTTTAAATAAATAATTAAGTAGTGTTTTTTTCTGTTCTCCGCTTGACATGGAACGAAGGGATTGCTCACCAGGTTTTGTAATAACTTTTTTACCATGCCTATCCTCTTCATCCATAAATCGTTCTATGGTCAATTTCGAAAATAAGGCACCATTTAAGTCTGCTAGCGCGTCCAATGCTTGCGGCGGGTTACCTTTAAGGATTGATTGTACGAATTCACTTTTGTTTGATTCGTTATCGATGAATATGGCCCAGTGTTTTGCGATCACAGTAGAATTCTATAAATATTTACGGGATTCTCATGATAAGTGGTAGATGAATCCAACAGCATTCCATTTTTAAGGGCTACTTTTTGTGACGGTATGTTATCCACATGAATTATGGAAATCAATGATTTCGCCAACTTATTTGCTTTTGCGTACGATTTGCATTGTGCTGCGGCCTCTATCGCATAACCTTTCTTCCAAAATTTCGGCAATAGCGAATAGGCGATTTCGAGTTCTTGGACGCCATCTACTTTCTGAACTAATAGGCCACTAAGGCCTACTAGCTCTTCTGTAGATTTTGAAATCAATGCCATCTTTCCACCAAGGTCATTTTTATATCTGAAAAATGTGCGCTCAAAATCTTCTTTACAAGCAATCTTTGGGTCTTTAGGCAAACCGATCCAAAATTCAGAAGTTCTATGATCCTGATGAAAATGTAGCCATACACTAAAATCAGATTGCCGAATTTTTCGAAAGAGCAATCTGTCTGATTCTTCACCATCTAGTAAAAAGCCCATTAACTTCAGTCCTTTTTGAAATGGATCTTGTCACCGATTTCCAACAACCATTTTTGAGCAAGACCAGCATTGACTTCTAAAACAAATTTAACAGGCACTTGAGAAGAAAGCCCCGTTTCGTTATAAGGCTCCGCATTTTCGTGAAAGCTGGCTATGGTAGAATCAGATTTCACAAAAATAAGGTCCAGCGGAAATTCGGTATTCTTCATATAAAACGAATGCATGCGCTCATCAGGAAAAATAAAAAGCATGCCCTGATGATCAGCCATACTTTCACGGTACATCAAACCGGTTTGTGTTTCATAATCGGTTTCGGCAATTTCGATATCCAAAGTTGCTATTAGGGTATCTACCTTTTGTTTGATAATCCTCAATTGACCCTCTTTCTTAAAAACAACGGGTTCCGTTTTAACGACTTTTTTAGTCCGCTCCTTACAAGAGATAAACGTTAAAAAAGCGACAATAAAATAGACGCCTAATCTGAAAAACTTAATTCTATTCATTTTCTATTCTTCATAGCTCTTATGGTTACAGTGTCAAAGTTTTACCAACGTTCAACAGCCCTTCATTACTACTTGTTGGCAGCTGAAACGGGTCTGAAAATAAAGTATAACCCGATTAAAATAAAGGGAATACTCAACATCTGACCTATGGCCAAGGTAAAGGATTCATCCAACTCATTTTGGCGCTCTTTTACGAACTCTACAAAAAATCGGATACCCCAAAGAAGCACTAAAAATGTACCGAAAAGGAATCCGGGTTTGTTTTTTTTATCTGTCTTCCAATAGAAGTAATACAAAATCAAAAAGACAAATATATACGCTACTCCCTCGTATAATTGAGCCGGATGTTTGTACGGTACTTTTGCCAAATATTCAGAAAATTGTGGATTGCTTTCAATAGCATTGTAAGCGGCATTGACCGTCTTCTCTTTTGTCCATGACATGGCTTGACCTTTTGAAATACCATCTCGAATGAAACGGGTAGCAAAAACGAAAGATTCGTCAGTTTGCTTTCCTACGATTTCTGAGTTGAAAAAGTTACCCAATCGTACACAAAACGCACCAATGGCGACCGGGATGACTATACGGTCTAATATCCAAAGTACCTTGAATTCAGGATATTTACGAACGTAAAGAAACATGCCAATAATAATCCCTATTGCAGCTCCGTGACTTGCGAGTCCAGTAAAGCCGGTGAATTCATATCCATTAATAAATCCAAATAAGCTTCCTTCGGGACTTTCGCGAATGGGCAAGAGTATTTCCAATAAATGGGTAGAATAGTAAGCCCAATCGTAAAAAAATACATGGCCCAACCGTGCTCCTAACATTGTTGCCAAAACCGTATAAATGAAAAGGGAATCAAGTTGTTCTATACTCTTTTTTTCATTGAAAAAAATTCGTTTCATCAAAAACCAGCCAATAGCAAAGGCGGCAATCCAGAGTAGGTTGTAATATTTGATTTGTAAAGGCCCAATATTGAAAAGCGTTTCACTGGGATTCCAGGTAATACCTAAAAAGTACATGCAGATTTGTTTAGAGGGGCTAAGATAAGAAAATAGGGAGGATAAAAATGTCAAATCCCAAATCTCAAATTCAAAAAAATTGCGACGATAATTTGGCTTCTTCCTAGTTAAGGAATAGGGTCATAACCCTTACCACCCCATGGGTTGCAACTTAAAATTCGTTTTATGGCCAGCCAACCTCCTTTAAAAAGTCCGTGCTTTTTTAGTGCTTCAAGGGTGTACTGCGAACAAGTTGGTGAGTAACGACAGGTTGATGGGGTATATGGAGAGATAGCAAGCTGATAGAACCTTACTAAAAACACAAAAGGGGCTATCAGTATTTTTTTCACGAATGTTATCTTATAAGTTCGTTCACACGAAGGTTGGAAACCATTTAGTATTGAACCAAACATCAAGTTAGGTATCGACATTGCCTGCCTACTGGCGGGGCCGGGTCGACCGGACAGTTTTATTGGTATGTTTTAAAGAACGCTAAAGGTCGTTCCTTCTTTACCATCTTTTAATTGAATGCCCATACCAGCTAACTGATCCCTGATTTTATCCGAGGTGGCAAAATCCTTGTTGTCACGTGCCTCTTTTCGCAATTCGATCAGAAGCTCAACAACACCTGCAAGTTTATCCGTGCCGCCTTCATTCTCGTTTTTAGCTTCTAAGCCCAAGACATCAAAAACAAAAGCATTTATTGTCGATTCTAATAATGTTTTGTCTTCAGCCGAAATACTTTCACGCCCTTCTTTAATCGCGTTGATATGCTTTACGGCCTCAAATAATTGTGCTATCAGAATTGGGGTGTTAAAATCATCGTTCATCGCATCGTAGCATTTTTGTTTCCATGCTACTACATCAAAATCAGAAATCTTGGACGTTTCTATTTGCTTTAGAATTTTTAGTGCATCCATTAGTCGGTTGAACCCTTTTTCTGAAGCTAAAAGGGCATCGTTACTTAAATCTAAAATGCTGGTATAATGTGCTTGCATCATGAAAAAGCGTACGACTGATGGGGAAAATGACTTGCTTAGAATGGCATTGTCACCAGAGAAAATCTCTCCGGGCAATATACTGTTCCCCGTTGATTTGGCCATTTTCTTGCCGTTCAAGGTTAACATATTGGCATGCATCCAATAATTCACTGGAGAATGGCCATTGCTGGCTTCCGCTTGAGCGATTTCACATTCGTGATGAGGAAATTTTAAATCCATTCCTCCTCCATGAATATCGAAAGTTTCTCCCAAATATTTAGTGCTCATAGCAGTACACTCTAAATGCCATCCAGGAAAACCATCTCCCCAGGGTGAAGGCCAACGCATAATATGTTGAGGCTCTGCTTTTTTCCAAAGTGCAAAGTCTTGAGGACTCCTTTTTTCATCCTGAGCAGTTAGCTCACGGGTATTGGCGATCATATCTTCCAATTTGCGGCCACTTAGTTTACCATATTCATGATCCTCATTAAACTTGATTACGTCAAAATAGACAGAACCATTGGTTACATAAGCATAGCCTTTTTCAAGAATGTCTTTGATAATCTCAATTTGTTCAATGATATGTCCAGTAGCCGTAGGCTCAATGCTGGGAGGTAAAAAGTTGAACTTTTGAAGAATATTATGAAAGTCTACAGTGTATCGTTGTACAACTTCCATCGGCTCTAACTTTTCCAAGCGGGCCTTTTTCGCAATTTTGTCTTCGCCATCTTCAGCATCATCAACCAGATGCCCTGCATCGGTAATATTGCGGACATAGCGAACCTTGTAGCCCAAATGCCTAAAATATCGAAATATCATATCGAATGACATGAAGGTTCTACAATTACCGAGATGTACATTGCTGTATACCGTAGGGCCACAAACATACATGCCAATGTGTCCTTCATTTAAGGGCTTGAAGACATCTTTTTTTCCGCTAAGTGAATTTTGGATTTTTATTTCTTGACTCTGGTACAACTGCATTATATGGGCAAACTATTAGAAATTCGTATCCAAGTTGATATAATCCAAAAATTCGCGCCGAATAGCTTCTTCTTTGAATTTGCCGCCGTATTCCGCGGTCACCGTGCTACTCTCAATATCCTTGATTCCTCTAGAATTTACACAAAGATGTTTGGCATCGATAACACAAGCCACGTCATCCGTACCTAAAACTTTCTGAAGTTCACGAACAATTTGAATGTTTAAACGCTCCTGAACTTGGGGTCTCCTTGCAAAATAGTCGACAATACGGTTCATTTTTGAAAGGCCGACGACGGTTCCGTTTGAAATATAAGCGACATGGGCCTTGCCAACAATGGGCAGCAAATGGTGTTCGCAGGTTGAATAAAGCGTAATGTTCTTCTCAACGAGCATTTCACCATACTTGTATTTGTTCTCAAAAGTTGAGGACTTTGGTTTTCTTTCTGGGTGCAATCCTCCAAAAATTTCGGAGACGAACATTTTGGCAACCCGATTTGGAGTGCCTTTCAAACTATCATCGTCTAGGTCTAGACCTAACGTTAGCATGATTTCCCTAACATTCTCCTTTATTCTTTTAATTTTCTCTTCATCATCAAGAATAAAGGCATCTTCGCGTAAGGGTGTTTCTTCAGCGGCCGAAACATGCTCATTTCCTATCTCTTCAAAATGCTCTTCCAATGTTCTATCGATTTTCATTCGAATCTAACTTTTAAGAAGGGCAAAGATATACATTATATGGCACTTTATACCCTATTTAGGGCATTACACAACATAAATTAGTGTTAACCTGAAGCGTGGTTTATTTTTATAAATTACAATGTTTTACCTACTTATGAGAAGTTATTACTTCATTTTTGGAGTGCTGTTTTTTCTTGGGACGCAAACCAGCTATGGGCAAATCGCACAAGATTGTATCGATGCTATTCCCATTTGCAACAATACACCCGTAAATGGCGGTACAGATGGATTTGGAAACGATGATTTCAACGGTATTGCTATGAGTGGATGCCTTGAAAAAACGATTAGCGGGGCCATCGAATCAAATGCCGCATGGTATCGATTTAAAACAGGGGCTTCAGGACAATTAGGGTTCAATATTGGAATCAATTCAACCGAAGACTGGGACTATGCGCTCTACAAAACGAGTGACTGTAATTCACTCGGAGATCCCATTCGATGTAACTTTTATGATAATCAGGATCAAAATACTTTTGTTGGGGTAGGAGAGGACCCAACGGGTGATATCAGCAATATTCAATATGAAGAATGGCTCGAAGTAACTCCAGGAGAAGATTATTATCTGCTCATCAATAATTTTAGCAATAGCAATTCAGGATTTTCCATTCAGTTTTCAGGAAATATATTTGTGACAAATCCTTATGATGCATTGGACTGTTCCATTGTAAGTAATCTACTGGGACCACCTATTTCAGCATGTGAATTTGATACGGTTACCTTGGACGCGACCACATCAGATGCGCTTGACTATACTTGGTACAGTGATACCGGCAGTGGTTTCCAAGAAATTATCGGAGAAAAAAATCCAACCTATGATGTTCCTGGATCTGCAAGCTATCAAGTTGTAGTTGCACGTGCTGCCGGTAACATCATAAGTGAAGTACAAGTCGCGTTTTCAACCGTACCTACTGCCAACCCTGTTTCAGACGATGCATCCTGTTCTGGAATGACAAATTATGATCTTTTGTTAAAAGAAAGTGAGGTTTTGGGTAGTCAAGATCCAAGGGATGTCGTGGTGAGTTATCACAGTGATTTGGGCGATGCCATTGCCGGTGTGAATGCACTCCCGAAGCAATACCCTGTACAATCTGGTTCACATACCATTTATGTGCGCGTCACATCTGCCGAGAATCCTAATTGTTTTGATGCTCCTCAACAATTTGAATTGGTCAATTTGGAAACTCCTGTTTTAGACTTTCCATCAGAAGCTTATTTATGTGAAGACAATTCTAGTATTACCATTGGCGCTCCCTCGACAACTCCAAATTATTCCTACTCATGGGACTCTGGAGAAAACACACCTAACATAGTAGTTTCACAAGCAGGAATACATACCCTTACGGTAACAAATACCCAAGCAGGACTCAGTTGTTCCGATTCGAAAACAATAACTGTAGTAGTTTCTTCATTGCCTACCATAACGAATGTGGAAATAAATGACTTGCAGAATGACAACACAGTGTCTATTGAGACTGATATTGTAGATGATTGGTTATATCAATTGGATACTGAAGACCCACAAACATCGAATTTATTTTCTAATGTTCTTCCTGGCGAACATACGGTTAGTGTGATTGATCCACGTGGTTGTGGTTCTGTAAGTGAAGAAATCATTGTCGTTGGATTCCCCAAATTTTTTACTCCGAACGGCGATGGTATGAATGACAACTGGTCGATTGAGGGACTAGAGAATCTAAGTAATCCTGTGATTATGATTTATGACCGATTTGGAAAGCTAATGGAACAGCTAAATTCTTCAAATTTTGGTTGGGACGGTAGGTTCAACGGTCAAGAAATGCCATCTTCCGATTATTGGTTCAAATTAACCTATATGGATACCAATGGTCAAATAGCCACCGCAAAATATATCAACAATCACTTTTCTTTGAGAAGATGATGCTTTTGAACGTGGCAATTCATCGATAAACGGCAGAAATTCCCGACGAACATATACTAAATTGGGAGAGGTGGAGTTATACTAAGTATTAAGAGTTTACTACAAGTCCCTTAATCTATGCGAACACTCCTTATAACCTCATGCTGTTTGTTCCTTTTTTCTATGGGAATAAATGCACAATCCGCCAATTCAGGTGATTGTAGAACGGCTATTCCTGTCTGTGCCGATGCGCCCATAAACATAACTGTTGACGGTCGAGGCGCAGTGGATGATTTTGATCCAGAAGTTATCACGGAAACTGGTTGTCTCGAAAAAGGGAGTCTTACATCAGCCAATATCGAAAATAATACATCATGGCTTGTTTTTAGAGCAGGTACAGATGGTCAGGTGGGATTTGATATTGAAGCCATCCCTAGTGCAGGTAATACGGTTACCGCAGAATGGGATTTTGCCGTTTATGGCCCCGATGTAGATTGTGCTGATATTAGCAGTGGCACGGCACAGCCAATTCGTTGTAATTATGAAGTGAACGGAACTAATTTTACCGGGCTTGGGGTAAATCCTGAAAACGGTCAGGCTGGTGCTCCGGCAATTCCTCAAAATCAAAATACATATGACGAATACCTTGAGGTGCAAGCAGGGGAGATATACTATATTTTGGTTAACAATTTTAACACCAATTTTGACGACCAGGCGGAAGATTTTATGCTAACTTTTACTGGAAGTTCGGTTCAAGCAGACCAAAATACAGCACTTGATTGTACGCTAAGGGATGAATTTTTAGGTTTGGATATTGCTGCCTGTGAGGGTGATCCAGATATTATTTTAAGTGCCTTACGTTCTCCTGCAGGCTCTGATATTGACGAGGTCATTTGGTCGGTTGATTATGATGATGATGGTACCGTAGATGATACGAATCTTCCTGGTATTGGCCTTTTCGGTGCGGAATATATAGTTACAAGCCCAAACACGGGGAGATATTTTGCAGAAATCAGGACGGCTTCAGGAACTCCTCCCACTGTATCAGATGTAGGTGGCGTTTGGATAGAATTTTTCGGTCCTCCAGAGTTTGCAGGGGTTGAAATTTTAGATACGAACTTATCCATTGACCCGGACATCAACAATATTGAAATTCTTGTTAACGGTAATAGTGAATATGAATATTCCTTAAATGGTGGAGAGTTTCAAAACGAAGCAGTTTTCAACGATATTCCGCCGGGATTAAATTCCATCGCGATTAATGACAAAAACGGATGTGGTTTAACCGAGGAGGAGTTTTTAATGGTAGCGTATCCCAAATTTTTTACTCCCAACGGAGATGGAATCAACGAAACATGGAATATAAAGGGGATTGAGACCCTTGGAAGTCCGGTGGTCTTCATTTTTGATCGCTATGGGAAACTTCTAAAACAGCTGGACGCCAATACCGCTTGGGACGGTACCTACAACGGCAGTTTGATGCCTTCTTCAGACTATTGGTTTCGATTTGAATACAATGAAGCAGAAGTTGATTTGGTAGTGGCAAAGACAAGAAAAACCCATTTTACCTTAAAGCGATAAATCTTTGGCAAAAAAAAGAAGCAATCTTATAGTGGGGATACTACTAAAAAAGATTGCCTCGTCAAAGATTCTTATGTCCTTCTTAGAAATTCATGGTATAACTAAGTGTTGCATTTGTATTGATTACATTGAGGAGTGCGGGAGTGTCTAGACCCGTGTCAAAAAGTTTATGAGAAATATCACGCTCCGTTCTGCTCAAGGCAAAATCTAACCTACTACCTCCAAAATCATAGCCGATACCTGCGGATAGTCCATTCAAATCACCAAGCAGGTCGGCGTTTGCATAAGGACTTTGTTCAAAACGATATCCTCCTCGAAGGCTAAAACGTTCTATTCGATATTCTCCACCAACTCTAATGGTTGATACTGCTCCGAAAGCGTTAGCAACTTCATTATTTACGACGCTGAAATTCGCATCGGTGGTAGGGCCTAACTCTGCTTGAGACATATCTTGGTAGCTGTAATCAAGACTCAATAATCCGTTTTTGCCGAAAATCAATGCAACGCTTCCCGTAAGCTTCGAAGGTGTTTTCAGCGTATATCTCGGAAAAAGGTTAACAACGTCAAGATTGATAAAATTGATGTTTGAATCGGCCAAGTCAGAACTGATCCGTTGTGAAAGGTCATCGGTCAGTCGATACCAGGTAGGTGATTGATAACTTCCACCAAGTCGGACTACTTCGTTCAATTTCGCTATGGCGCCAAGACTAAAGGAGAAGCCTGAGCCTTCAGTGTGTAAGAAATTGTCAAAGGTCGTTCGCTGAATCTCAGAGGCGGCATCATAGCCTGTTTCCGTAAATTCATCATAGCGATCGTACAAGATGGTATGAAAATTCAAGGAGGCTCCCAAACTTAATCTTTCTTTGTATTGAGAGGCAAAGTTCACCGTGAATTTACTGTTGTAACCTGTTGTATTTCTAAGTAGGTCTTGGCTGACTGTGGAATAGCCTGCATTACTGATATAATCGGTGTTGTCATCTTCCATGGCAACTGGGTCGATAAGGCCGCCGTAATAACCTAGAAAGGCCTGCTGGTCTCCGAAACCTTGTTGTGCGCCAATATCTAAATAGGCATCCTCAATAAATTCATTTTCTTGCAATAGTATAGAACCGAAGGGCACACCTCCTGCAAAATTTAGGAAGTAATTATCAACCCCCTGATTGCTATTTCCATTGATTACAACTTGATTGTCAAAGTTTTGAACAACATCATAATTTCCTGCTATGGCAATTTTGTTCCACCCGGATTCGGGAGTCGCACTTTTGAAAACCAAGACACCTCCCGCTTGGTTTATATCAACATCGGTAAGTGTCGTATTGCTATTAGTGCCGAAATAGTTAGCTGAATTTTCAGTATTATAGACGGTGGCTGAAAACGTAAACAAATTATTGTTGAATACGGCTGATCCCGCAGGATTGATATTCAAGGCCGATAAGTCACCACCCAGTGCTCCAAAGGCTCCACCCATGGCCTGAAATCGTGCTGTGCCTTGTAAATTCTCATTACTGAAGCGCAAAACATCATCACTATTTTGAGCGGTTGCAAAAGTGCATAGCAATAGCACTATGAAAGTTAAATACCTTTTCATTCTTTACAATTTTTATAAATCTTTATTGAAATTTAAACGACTTATTGACGCCCTCTGCTACCACCAGATCGTCCTCCCGAAGACCTGCCACCAGATGATCTACTACCTCCAGAAGATCTTCCTCCTGAATAAGATGATCTAGACGATCCCCCTGAGCTTCTTGCACTGCTAGAGCTTCTTGAAGAACCACCTGATGAACGGTAGCTTCCGCTACTTCGACTAGGACTGCTAGATCGGTAAGAACTTCTGCTCGGAGCACTTCTTGAGCCACTTCTATAAGTTCCACTGTTGGTTCTACTTCTAGAACTTCTGTAGGTCGAGGTTCTTGGAGTGCTACTTCGTGTTCCACTATATCTTGAACTAGATGTACCACTTCTAGAAACACCACTACGAGGTGTTGTGCCTCTGTAAGTTTGACTACTTCTTGAAGAGCTATTGTATCGGGGCACGGCTCGTGTAGTCCTGCTTGTTCTATAAGCCCTGTTTTGGTCCACACCAACTGTTCTTCGTGAGGAAGTACCTCTTCTATAGGCTTGAGAGCTTCTTGAACTTCGTGAAGAAACAGCACTTCGGTTCGCACTTGAGCGCGCGGTTGTACTTCTATATCTTGGTGAGTCGCCTCTTGAAGTGTTTAAATTCGACCTACCTCTAAGTGCAGCTCTATTATTGTTACTTGCAAGAGTATTGTTGTTGTTATAATATCCACGTCTTCCCCTGTTGACTGCATATCTTTGGTTACCATAGTAGCCACGGTTCCAACCCCAATTGTTCCAGCCACCGTAGTAACCTCCCCAACCCCAGTTGTTCCAGCCACCGTAGTAGCCACCCCAACCCCAGTTGTTCCATCTATTCCAGCGGTTCCAGCCCCAACCGTAGCCACCCCAGCCCCAGTTGTTCCATCCCCATCCACGGTTCCATAACCAAGGGTCGTTCCATCCCCATCCGAAGCCAACACCACCCCAGCCCCAGTTGTTCCATCCGTTGTCATAGATGTTGATGTTAACACTCGTTGGGTTGTCGCCCCAATTGCCATTACCTACATAATCGTTTCCATTGTCATAGTAATCGGTCAATTGGGCTTCGTTGATACTATCGGTTGCAATGGTACTTGAATACGAATCCACATCTGTAAAAATCTCGCTATCGAGAATTTCTCCAACTTCATCCGCCTTTTGACCAAAATAATTGGTGTAGGCATCGTCTGCTTGCTGCTGTTTTGCCTGGACCGTTCTTTGTGGTGCTCTTTCGACAGTAACACGAGTGTCACTACCGTAAATACCATCACTGTCATAATACGATGCTGATTGGTATGAACCACATGAAACGGCTAAAAAGCCCACCGCAGAAAATAAGATTGCAGTACGCAATTTTTGGAGGTGTAGGGATTGTATCATCGTTGTAATTTAAATTGTTGAACTTTATAAAAATAGTTAGTTTTACCGAACTATTACGATAACATTAACACAAGTTCTGTGCCAAACTATAAATAATGAGTAAAAATTTAACGAAGCGAAGTGAGGATTATTCCAAATGGTACAACGAGCTTGTTGTAAAGGCTGATTTGGCCGAAAATTCGGGTGTTAGAGGCTGTATGGTCATAAAACCTTACGGATTCGCCATATGGGAAAAAATGCAAGCGGCATTGGACAAAATGTTCAAGGAGACGGGGCACGAGAACGCCTATTTTCCGTTGTTCATACCAAAATCATACTTAAGTAAGGAAGCAAGCCATGTGGAAGGTTTCGCCAAGGAGTGTGCGGTTGTAACCCATTATAGACTGAAAAATGCCGAGGATGGCTCTGGAATCATTGTGGATCCGGGAGCCAAATTAGAAGAGGAATTAATAGTGAGACCTACTTCGGAAACCATCATTTGGGATACGTACCGTAGATGGATTCAATCGTATCGCGATTTACCCCTACTGATTAATCAATGGGCCAATGTAGTTCGGTGGGAGATGCGAACACGCTTGTTTTTGCGTACCGCGGAGTTTCTCTGGCAAGAAGGTCATACGGCTCATGCTACCGAACAAGAGGCCCTTGAAGAAGCGCAGCAAATGATGCGCGTTTATGCTGAATTTGCCGAGGAGCATATGGCTGTACCCGTGATTCGCGGTACGAAAACGGAGAGCGAACGTTTTGCCGGTGCTTTGGAGACGTATTGCATCGAGGCTTTGATGCAAGACGGCAAAGCATTGCAAGCAGGAACTTCCCATTTTTTAGGTCAGAATTTCGCCAAGGCGTTCGATGTAAAATTTGCCAATAAAGAGGGAAAAAAAGATTTTGTTTGGGCTACCTCATGGGGAGTTTCTACACGTTTGGTGGGTGCGCTAATCATGACCCATAGTGACGATAACGGACTTGTGCTTCCGCCAAAATTAGCACCAATTCAAGTAGTCATTGTTCCTATTTATAGAGGATTGGAACAATTGGATGCCATTTCTGAAAAAGTAAATCCTTTGGTTATGGAATTAAGATCTAAAGGTATTTCTGTAAAATATGATAATCGCGATACCCAAAAACCGGGATTCAAATTCAATGAATATGAATTAAAAGGTGTTCCCGTGCGTTTGGCCATTGGTCAGCGTGATATGGAAAACGGAACATATGAAGTCGCCCGACGCGATACCTTGGAGAAGGAAACGGTACCGATGGATGAGGTGGTTGAAAAAATCGAGTTTTTGATGGAAGATATTCAAAAGAATATCTATCAGAAAGCTGTCGATTTTAGAACCGAACATATCACGGAGGTTAATTCATATGAAGAATTTAAATCGGTGTTGGAAGAAAAAGGCGGATTTATTTCAGCTCATTGGGACGGTAGCTTAGCCACTGAGGACCGTATCAAGGAAGAAACTAAGGCGACAATTCGCTGTATTCCTATTGATGTGAAAAAAGAAGCAGGTAAATGTATGGTAACGGGTAAGCCATCGCCTTATCGTGTACTATTTGCAAAGGCCTATTAAAAAATAATATCAGGGAGTTGTGGTAGTAAAAAATAATTGTATTTTTGCACCCGCCTTTATAGCCTTTTTATAGGAGAATAAGGAGTTTGACATCATGGCCCGTTCGTCTAGGGGTTAGGACGCCAGGTTTTCATCCTGGTAACAGGGGTTCGATTCCCCTACGGGCTACAGAGTAATTCAAAATTTTGAATTCAGAATTCTGAATTGGTTCGATGGCCCGTTCGTCTAGGGGTTAGGACGCCAGGTTTTCATCCTGGTAACAGGGGTTCGATTCCCCTACGGGCTACAAAAAAATTAGGATGAAAATCCTGAAGAAAAAATAAAACGAAAGTAAAATGGCAAATCACAAGTCAGCATTAAAGAGAATCAGAAGAAACGAAGCGGTACGTTTACGTAACAGATACCAGCACAAAACCACGCGTAACGCGATCAAAAAGTTACGTGGTGAAGAGAAGAAGAAAGATGCTGAAGCTTTGTTGCCAAGTGTGGTGAGTATGATCGACCGTTTGGCAAAACGTAATATTATTCACGCTAACAAAGCGGCCAATTTAAAAAGTAAATTGGCAAAGCACGTTGCAGCATTGTAAAAAAACTAACTAACTCAACTCATTAAAAAGCCCTCTTGTCAAAGTGGGCTTTTTTAGTACATTATTATTTCTATCTAACGGAATTTTTTCTGCTAACTATGAAACCAATACAAAATATGGAATACATTATAATTATCAGTATTCTTAGTACGGATTGTAAATGATAGGTTTGCCACATTTCGTAGTTCAGATAAGCTGTTGTGAATACAAAAGGGAAGAATAGGTGGAATATTCCCAAGCCAACAGAAATCCAAAGCATAAGATTGCCACGTTGTATTTGCCAATTCCAATCACCCCGTAACTGGTTTAAGTATATAAGAACAAAGGATAGCAATATCAAGCAAGAGATAGCATTTGCGTAATACAAACTTACCTTAAGAGGGTTTTGAATAATAGCACTAATTATATAAGATGTTAGTGCGATACCTGAACCAATAAGAACCCAATTTCTGGCTTGTCGGGATTTTACCAACTTCCAGTAAACGAAATAGAAAAAACCAAAAAATAAAATGTCATAGATATTATAAACTATATCATTCGCATTGGAATATTCCTTTTGCGAGAAAAAAGAAAAGTAATCGGAATGACGAATGAACATTGCCAATAGTTCATTTAGTAATGTGTAAGCGATAAGTAATGGTAAATATTTAAGAACAGTGTTAAAATATTTTTTATAGGTAACCATAGCAATTATCCAAGTTATTCCATAAATAAGGATAAAATAGCTGTTCTCTAATATTACGGTTAAAGATTGAGACATTTTTTAAAAATCTCCAAATGGTGGAGGACCACTATTTCCTCTATTTAGAATCAAACTTTTGTCGCTATAGAACATCGAATTAAATGAAGGTAATAGGCTTGCTTCAGACTTGTCAGAACCTTCATTAAGATCGGTTGTCTTATCTTTTATTAGTTTTGCCTTACCATCATCACCAATATAAAAGCCAAAATTACCACCATCTGCATCCATCGTAGGCAATAAGAAAATAGAATTTTGTCTTGGGTGAACCACATCTTTGTTATCTTTAAATTTTATCTCGTTAGGGTAGTTGGCAAAATACATACGAAGTTTGGTCACCTTTTTCACTCCTGCATCTTCAGCTTCTTTATCTACATAGGCGATATAATCCTTAATCATTTGATAATCAAAATCTACAAAACGGGCCGCTTCAAATTTTTCTGATGGAGCACGTTGTTGCGTCTCAAATTTAACTATTGCAGGAACTCGAAAATTTGTATAATTGTCAAATATAGCACTTGCCTCTTTTATTGAAATGATATTCTTAGGGGCATCAATTTCTTTAGGCTCCTCTTCTTCTTGATGCGGTTTTTCTTTTTTAGCTTCATTGCAGTTGGTCAGTGAAAAGATAAGAATGGCGGGTAGGGCCACATTTCGCAATAATTGCTTTGCGTTTTTCATAATAAGTAGTTTTTATGGTTACTGTCGATAGCAAAAACAGAGGGGGGAAGTGGTATTCTTGCCCTATAAAGATATTTTAAAATACGGGGAAATAAAATATCTGACCGATTAAATTTCCTTAGGCAGTATAAAGGCAAAAAAAATTCCAATTACCTCGGTAATTGGAATTTAAATAATTGATATAATTATAATACCGTCTGAGCGGTCATTACTGGTTCATCGTCATCAAGAACTCTTCATTATTCTTTGTTTGCTTAAAACGCTGCTCAATGAACTCCATGGCTTCCACAGGGTTCATATCTGCAAGATACTTGCGCATGATCCACATTCTTTGTATAGTGTCTTTGTCCAATAATAAATCGTCTCTACGTGTACTTGAAGAAGTAAGATCAATCGCCGGGAAGATTCTTCGGTTCGATATTTTACGATCTAACTGAAGCTCCATGTTACCAGTTCCTTTGAATTCCTCGAAAATAACTTCGTCCATTTTAGAGCCTGTATCTGTAAGTGCAGTTGCAATAATCGATAAAGATCCACCACCTTCGATATTTCGGGCTGCACCAAAGAAACGCTTTGGTTTGTGCAACGCATTGGCATCAACACCACCACTCAATACCTTGCCTGATGCCGGTTGTACGGTATTGTAAGCACGAGCCAATCGTGTAATCGAATCTAAAAGAATTACAACATCGTGACCACATTCTACCAAACGTTTCGCTTTTTCAAGAACGATATTGGCTACTCGTACATGCTCCGTAGCTTCTTTGTCGAAGGTAGAAGCGACAACTTCACCTTGAACATTACGTTGCATATCGGTCACCTCTTCCGGGCGTTCATCGATTAAAAGAATGATTTGATACACCTCAGGATGATTGGCGGCAATACCGTTCGCTATATCCTTTAACAACATCGTTTTACCCGTTTTGGGTTGCGATACGATCATACCTCTTTGCCCTTTCCCGATAGGGGAGAACAAATCGATGATACGTGTTGAAATGGTACTTTGGCGTTCGGCCAAATTGAATTTTTCTTGCGGAAACAAGGGTGTTAAATGTTCAAAAGAAACACGATCACGAACAATTTGAGGATCGATTCCGTTAATTTTGTTCACCTTGATCAATGGAAAATACTTTTCTCCTTCTTTCGGTGGGCGAACATTACCTAAAACCGTGTCTCCCGTTTTCAATCCAAACAAACGAATTTGCGATTGAGAAACATAAATATCATCAGGTGAGGATAGGTAGTTATAATCGGAAGATCGCAAGAAGCCGTAACCGTCTTGCATGATATCCAAAACACCTTCACTTTCGATAATACTATCGAATTCGAATTCCGGTTCCTTATAACGGTTCTTTAAGTCCTTATCAAAATTACTCTTGTCATAAGAGGGTTTTTGATGTGGTTTCTTTCCGCTTTGAATGTTCGAATTTTTATGCTGGGGATTGCTCTTTTGATGTTCCCGTTTTCCTTGACCGTTTTTCTGGTTTTGCGGACGCGGACGCGGTCTCGGTCTTTTTTCTTCCGGTGCCTCGGATTTGACAGCAGCGCTACTAGTTACTTCAGTAGTTTCTGCGGTCTTAACCTGTTCAATTTTCGCTCTAGGGGCAGGTTGAACCTTTGGTTTTTTTTCAACCTTATCGGATGGTGCGGCTGCGACGGCAGCTTTAGGATTCGATGCCTGAACGTCTAGAATTTGATAAACCAAATCCAATTTTTTCTGGGTTTTGTATTTGGGTACGTTTAATCCTTTTGCAATTTCCTGAAGCTCAGGTAGCTTTTTTGATTTTAAATCTGAAATCTCAAACATTAAATAAGGGTATAAATTAGAAGTCTTTCGAATTGATAATGAAGTATATTGTTATTTGGGTATTACTGGAGAAAGATGTCTCCTTGGGTAAGTGCTACAACGTATAACGGAACAATATTACAAATTATTTTCAATAAAGGCCTTATAATTTTTAAAAAGACATGTATTTTTGTCCTTCAAATCGTTTAAAAAGCAGTGATACAAAGAATTCAATCCATCTACATGCTTCTAGTTACCCTTTTGGGTGGTATTGGCCCGTTTGTGGCTTACCTATGGTTAGATGCAAAAGGGTTGGCATTTTTTGCCCAAAACGAAGTTTGGATTTCAATCGTATTTTATCTTTCTGCCGCTTTGGCACTGCTGGCGATTTTTTTATATAAAAACAGACAAAATCAATTTGTGGTTAACAGATTGAACATGATAATGAATCTTTTTTTACTAGGATTTTTCGTTTACCGATCGCTAAACTTATCCGGAGAGACATTGGTTTCTGAGAAGGGTATTGGGATGCTCATTCCTGTATTTTCTATCGTTTTTTTGGTCCTTGCCAATAGGGCTATCAAAAAGGATGAAGATCTCGTAAAATCTGTAGATCGTTTGCGTTAGACCTAACATCTTAGTATGTATTAGTGCGTGAAACCCGGGGTTGTTCCCGGGTTTTTTTTCCCCTGAACTCGTTTCAGGGTATTCCATTCTAGTCTGGTAATTTGGTTTAGCAGTAATTATTTCCTAGATGGCTGCTCGCCTTTCAACAAGCTAGGAAGCCACTCTTCTTCAGCTCTTTTGTTGTAGGGTTGTTGAGAACCCTCTTTATCTTGGTGTTCTGATTCGGGGAGGAGTATGATTTCTTTGGAAGTCTTTAACTGATTCAACCCGGCATAGATACCCTCGGGCGGACAAACTTCATCCAACAGTCCGATTCCTACTAAAACAGGACAAGTAATCTTCGGAATAAAATTCGCGACATCAAAATATTTGCTTGTTTCCCGAACTTTTTGAACATCTTTATTTTCAATATTGTTGTACCATTTTGGCCAACCCGGTTCTCTGCCCACAACAGGTCCCATCATATCGAAACCTGCAGGCACCAAAGCCAACGAAGCTGTAATTTTCGGATGCAGCCCAGCCGTCATCAATGACTGTAATCCTCCTTGGCTCGCACCCATAACCACTAAGGTTTCCCCATTCCAATCGTTTCTTTCCGTTAGGTATTGGGCCGCCCTATAACATGAGAGGTACATTCGAAGAAAGTAGCTTGTATTTTTATCTTCGTTTCCGATACCGGGATAATTACGTAAAGGTCCGTTAGCCTGTTCCTTATAAAATGAGTCTACTTCATCAATAGGAAGGTCATGTGGATTGATGTTCAGAACCAACCATCCTTTTTTGGCTTTGTCAATAATCCAATCCTTTTGAAGCGGATAAACCCCGGCCCATTGTACGATGAGAAGTGCCGGGAATTTTTTTCCTTTAGAAGGTCTTGCGAGCTGCCCACGTATTTTGGTTCCATTAATATTATCCATCTTGACCTTATAATAGTTGACGTCTTTATCGCCACTTTTTTGCCGCTTTAATTTTTCGTTTTTCGGGATGCTTTGTAATACAGCTAATTGAGTATTCCAAAAAGTGTCGAAATCTTCGGGTTTCTCCGCGGACAACTTGATTTTCTCAGGGGATGCGATCGCCCCACCAACAATTCCCCCACTTTCATTCCTAGCATTTGTCCAACGAACATCTAACAGAACTGCTCCGGGTTCATTGAACAGATGGCTGACCATAATCTTTTCACCTCTATTATATAGAAACCCTTTTTTGAGAATAGTAAGCCCTCCTTTTTTTAACACATAGGACACGGAGTCAATCGACTTTTCGGTATCGAAATCTATAATCCAAAGTGCAGTTTCACCTACTTCGTAAATTCCGGTTGTTCGCTCTGGTGTAATCCTTACTTGCGCTAGATTTAGGTTAATAGACATTAAGGCCAAGGCAAGTACCGCGATAAAATAATTGTGTTTATACTCCATTGTTAAGGTGGCATATTAAGGTGTGATTAAAGATATTATTTTATCTATTCCCCAATTCTACAATTTCCAAATCCTTAATATCCTCCCCATCTATAACAAACCGCAGCATGGTACGTACTTTATGAAACCCGTACTTTCCACAGGCACCAGGATTCATATGTAGGAGTCCTAATTTTTTGTCCCACATGACTTTAAGAATATGCGAGTGCCCGCAAATAAAAAGTTTAGGTGGATTGTTCTTGACAATATCACGGGTACGCTTGTTGTATTTTGGAGGATACCCACCAATATGGGTTATTAAAACATCGACCCCTTCACAAAAAAACCGATTATTTTCAGGGAATTCTTTTTGAATGACATGGTCATCGATATTGCCAAAAACCGCCCGAACTGGTTTGATTTTCGCCAATGCATCTGTCACGGCTAAGGTTCCGATATCACCAGCATGCCAAATTTCATCCGCTTGACGAGCATATTTCAGAATAGCCTCATCGATGTGGGAGTGGGTGTCGGAAAGAAGGAGAATCTTTGTCATTGTTCAAGTTATAAGTACAGGGTTATGGGTTAAGAGTTTTCATCACTCTGAACTCAAAACTCTTAACTATCCTTTTAATATCTTTGAAAGTTGCAAAACTAATCATTCGCTTGAAATACTTTGTACAATTTTCATATCACGGAAAAGCCTATCACGGCTGGCAAAACCAACCGAACGCAATCACTGTACAGCAGATTCTGGAAGAAGCTTTTTCAACTTTGATCAGGGAGAAAATTGAATTGGTCGGTGCCGGAAGAACGGATGCTGGAGTACACGCGAAAATGATGTTCGCCCATTTTGAGACAGCCGAGATTACAGATGCCAAAGATTTGGTCTATCGATTAAATGCTTTGCTTCCAGATGACATTGCGGTTCAGAGAATCTTTGAAGTAACCCCTAACGCCCATGCCCGTTTTGATGCAACGGATCGAACCTATGAATATCTCATATATCAAGAAAAAAATCCCTTTTATTTTGACTCCGCACATTATGTGAAGCTTCCCTTGAATATTGAAAAAATGAACGAAGCCGCTGCAATTCTCTTGCATTACAAAGATTTTGAATGTTTCTCTAAATCCAATACCGATGTGCATACCTATTTATGCGATATAAAGCAGGCCGAATGGGCGCAAAAAGACAACTTATTGGTCTTTACGATCACGGCAAATCGCTTTCTGAGAAATATGGTAAGAGCCATAGTTGGAACACTTTTAGATGTTGGACTCGGTAAAAGATCTTTGGTCGATGTTAAAGCTGTCTTAAATAGTAAGGATAGGAGCAAAGCTGGGGTTTCAGTACCTGCAAAAGGATTATATTTGACCAAGATTAACTACCCGGATACGATTATATCAACACATGGATAAAGATACTGGAAAGGCATTTGACACACGCTTGTTCAAGCGACTGTTGGCGCATACGCGCCCTTATAAAATGACTTTCTATGGTGTTGCTTTGGCGGCGATACTTTTGTCCGGTTTTGCAGTTTTGACCCCTGTCATCTTACAAAGAATTATTGATGACGCCATCATCAATCCGAATGCGGAAAAGTTGCTGTATTGGACAACGGCGATGCTCGCTGTTTTATTGGGTCAGGTAATCAGTCAATTGTTATTTAATTACTATGCTAACTGGTTAGGTGAATCAGTAATTAAAGATATTCGAATAAATCTTTTTCGTCGCATGCTGGGCTTCAGAATGAAGTACTTCGATGAATCTTCTTTGGGGGTTTTGGTAACTAGAGCTGTTGCAGATATGCAACGCATTGGGGAGATTTTCAGTCAGGGATTTTTTGTTATCGTGGCCGATTTGTTGAAAATGTTAGCGGCTGCCATTGTGATGTTGATTATGAATTGGAAGTTAGCGCTAATCGTTTTCGCCTTGCTGCCCATTATTTTGTATGCAACACGTCTGTTTCAAAAGGCGATGAAGGTTGCTTTTATCGAAGTCCGTGCTCAGGTTTCGAATTTAAATTCGTTTGTTCAAGAACGCATTTCAGGTATGAAGATCGTTCAACTTTTTACCCGAGAAAAGATAGAGAGCGAGAAGTTTCGGGAAATCAACGAGAAGCATCAAAATGCTTGGTTGAAAACGGTTTGGTACAATTCAATTTTCTTTCCCATTGCCGAAATCGTTTCTTCGGTAGCGGTGGGATTGGTGGTCTGGTATGGTGGACTACAAAACATAGCTGGAATCACGACAGAGCTGGCAGGGACCATTTTTGCTTTTATTCTTTTCATTGAAATATTATTCCGCCCGTTACGTCAAATTGCCGATAAGTTCAATACCCTGCAAATGGGTATGGTGGCCGCAAACCGGGTTTTTAGAATATTGGATACTGAAAGTAATATTTCCGATGTAGGAACCGTGACCATGAAACGTGCAAAGGGCAATATTAGGTTTACCAACGTACGTTTTGGTTATTTAGAAGATGAAGAGGTGCTTCATGGTATTTCTTTCAATGTAAAAGCTGGCGAGACCGTTGCCATTGTTGGTTCTACAGGGGCAGGAAAATCCACGATTATCAATTTGTTGAATCGCTTTTATGAGATAAATTCCGGTGTCATTTCAATTGATGGTGTTAGTATCAAGGATTTTAAATTGGCATCTCTGAGACAACAGATCGCAGTAGTGTTACAAGATGTTTTTCTTTTTGCCGATACGATTGCAAATAATATTTCCTTGAAGGATGAAGCTGTTACCATTGACATGATTCATGATGCCGCAAAGCGAATCGGGGTCGATGAGTTTATTACGAGTTTGCCAGGAGGATACGAATACAATGTCAAAGAACGCGGCACCATGCTTTCGAGTGGTCAGCGACAGTTAATTGCTTTCTTGAGGGCTTATGTCAGCAACCCAAGTATTTTGATTTTGGATGAAGCCACATCTTCCGTGGATACCTATTCGGAACAACTCATTCAGCGTGCTACAGAAAAAATCACAGAAGGAAGAACTTCTATCATTATAGCTCACCGCTTAGCTACCATTAAGAAGGCAGATAAAATTTTGGTCATGGATGCTGGAAAAATAGTAGAATTAGGTACACACAAAGAACTTCTCAAGAAAGGTGGTTACTATAATGATTTATACGAAGCACAGTTTTTGGCGGAGGAGTTCGCTTAAACTAAATCTTCTTTTATGATGGCGGATAATTCTATCAAGTCATCGTAATCAATGAATTCTCCGTTTTTGATATACGCGATATCTCCGGTTTCTTCGCTTACAATAAGTGCAAGGGCATCGGTTTTTTCTGTAATGCCTACAGCTGCGCGGTGTCGTAATCCATAATGTAGTGGAATGTTGCGCTCGTTCGAAACTGGTAGAATGACCCGGGTGGCTACAATGTAGTTGTTGACAATGATGGCTGCGCCATCGTGCAAAGGGCTGTTTTTATAAAAAATACTTTCGATAATTGGCTGTGAAATCTCTATGTACATTTTATCCCCGGAGGATTTAACAAAGTCCAAAGAATTGTTTCGTTGAATTACCATTAAGGCCCCAGTTTTGGTCGATGACATATTTTTACAGGCACTTAGGATCGCATCAACATCAATACTCGTGCTTAGCCCTTCTTGTTTTAAAAACTTGAAATGTTTGAAAAAGTTTCGCTTGTTCGCAAAATTAGTAGAACCTATCATTAACAGAAACTTTCGTATTTCTTGTTGAAAAACAATAATCAAAGCAATCAGACCCACTTGCATGAACGCACCGACCATGCTGCTGATCATCTCCATGCCCAAAAGCTCGGTCAATTTCCAAAAACCCCATACGATGACAATTCCAATAAAAATATTGATAGCAACCGAACCACGAACCAGTTTATAAATGTAGTAGAGTAAAATGGCGACCAAGATTATATCCAGGATATCTGTAATCTTAAAGTCCAGGAAATTCAGAGAATCCAAGTCAGTGGTGTTTTTGTAAAATTAACGAAAATTGATGGATAAAAATTGCCCCTACTTTAGCTGCTCGTAAAGTTTGATACATTCCATAGCCTCCTTCACATCGTGTACGCGCAAAATGGTTGCACCTTTTGTTAGTGCCAACATATTAAGTGCTGAGGTACCATTTAAGGCAAGTTTAGCAGTACTTTCTAAGACTTTATAAATCATCGATTTTCTACTGAGCCCTGCCAATATAGGTACATTGAACGTTTGAAATAGTTCCAAACTACCGAGCAACTGATAGTTTTGTTCTACCGTTTTTGAAAACCCAAAGCCAGGGTCTATAATGATGTCATGAATACCCAACGTGCGGGCTGCGGCAATACGTTCCGAGAAATAATACAATATATCTTCAAGTAGATTTTCATATTCGGTTTGTTCTTTCATCGATTGTGGAGTACCCTTCATATGCATCATGATGTAGGGTACTTTGTACTCAGCAATAGTGGTAAGCATTTGATCATCAAGTTTTCCTGCGGAAATATCATTAATCATTGCTGCACCCGCGTCAAGGCATTGTACCACAATCTCACTACGAAACGTATCGATGGATAAGATGGATTCTGGAAATTCTTTGACTATTAATTGTACAATTGGCAAAATTCGGCGAAGTTCCTCTTCAGATGAAATAGCAGCGGCTCCCGGTCGGGAACTATAGGCCCCAACATCTACGAAGGTAGCTCCCTCTGTTAGCATTTTATCGACTTGGTTTAAGATGGCTTTTTCATTCCTGTACTTACCTCCATCATAGAAAGAATCGGGTGTAACGTTCAAAATACCCATTACCAGTGGCTTGGATAATTCGATAAGGTCACCTCTACAATTGATGGTCATGTAACAATAAAACTTGATAGGGGTATCATTTGAAAAATCGGCTTTAAAGCACGACCTTTGACAATCCCGAAATTTTAAGCGAAATTTACGCAAATTAGTACGATATACATGCAGAACACTTCTGAACAATACGACAATGTCATTAATAATTGTCGTGACCTTTTCCAGAAAAAAATGAAAGATTATGGCAGTGCGTGGAGAATTCTGCGACTTCCTTCTTTGACTGATCAAATTTATATTAAAGCACAGCGCATCCGAAGTCTTCAAGAAAACGACATACGCAAAGTAGACGAAGGTGAACGTTCTGAATTTATTGGAATTATCAATTATTCGATCATGGCCTTAATTCAATTGGAATTGGGTATTGCCGATGAACCTGACCTTTCCGAAAGCAAAGCGCTAACATTGTTCGATAAGCATGTTGCCGAAACGAAATCGCTTATGGAAAACAAAAATCATGATTACGGTGAGGCTTGGCGTGAAATGAGGGTCAGTTCATTAACCGATTTGATACTGCAGAAATTATTGCGTGTAAAACAAATAGAAGATAACAAAGGAAAAACTTTGGTTAGTGAAGGCATTGATGCCAATTACCAAGATATGGTGAATTACGCTGTTTTCGCCATGATTCATCTTCAAGAAAACCCATAAACCAGATATGAAATATTTAGTAGGATTTTCAAGAATATTTGTCGGAATACTTTTTATCATCAGCGGTTTCATTAAACTGAACGACCCGGTAGGATTCTCTTTTAAACTAGAAGAGTATTTCAGCCAGGGCGTTTTAGATTTACCTTTTTTTGAACCTCACGCACTAACCATTTCCATTATAGTAGTAGTTTTCGAGGTCTTGGTAGGAGTGATGCTATTGGTTGGGTTTCGCGTGAAATTTACAGTGTGGAGTCTACTAGTGATGATTGTTGGCTTTACGTTTCTGACTTTTTACTCTGCTTATTTCAATAAGGTTACCGATTGTGGCTGCTTTGGTGATGCCATTAAATTGACCCCTTGGGAGTCCTTTACAAAAGATATCATACTTCTCGTTCTGATACTAATTTTGTTTATAGGCCGCAGATACATCACTTCTATTTTTGGTTCTAATATGAAGCGAATCATCACTTTGGTCGCTTTGGTGCTCTGTGGAATTTATGTCGTGCATGTACTTCGGCACTTGCCTGTTATCGATTTTCGACCGTACAAAATAGGGGCTAACATTGAAGACGGGATGAACGTGCCGGAAGACGCCCCAAAACCGATCATAGAATACGCTTGGAAATTCAAGACTGCAGATGGCGAAAAGGTGGTTGTCACCAATGGGGATTACCCTCAAGTAGTTGGTGAATTTATCGGAGCTGAAACAACTGAAATCCAGAAAGGGTACGAACCACCGGTTCATGATTTTACCATTGAACAGAATGGAGAAGATTTCGCCCTAACGCTTTTAAACGAGCCAAAATTGGTCATGGTTATCGCCTATGATTTGCGCAAAACAAATCATGATGTCTATAGTGAAGTAAAAAAAGTTGCAGATGCAGCTTTGGTAAACGGGTATAAGGTAATCGGAATGTCCGCTTCCAACGAGGAACAAACTTCAGAATTGGTAAAACAACATAAATTAGGATTCGAGTTTTATTTTACAGATGAGACAACCCTGAAAACAATTGTTCGCTCAAACCCTGGAGTTTTAGTTTTGAAAAAGGGAACAATTACACAGAAAGTACATTACAACGATTTAGACGAATTGAGATTTGATTGAAATTAAAAGAGTTAAAAAATGAGAAGTAAAATAGTAGCTGGAAATTGGAAAATGAACAAGAATTTAACGGAGACCGAGGCCTTATTGGTGCAGCTGTCGGCAAAACTCCCAGATACGGATGCTGAGGTAATGGTAGCTCCAACTTTTGTGAATTTGGCCGCCGCAGTCCGTACTTTAGACTCCTCTAGGATTGAAGTCATTGCCCAGAATATGCACTTTGCACCAAATGGAGCTTATACCGGAGAAATTTCTGCTGACATGTTATTAAATATTGGTGTCGACACTGTTATTATTGGTCATTCTGAAAGACGTGCCTATTTTGGAGAAACTGACGAAATTTTAGTTAAAAAAGTGGTCGCCGCTCTGGAAAACAACATGAGGGTCATGTTCTGTTTTGGCGAAGAATTGGAAGACCGTAAATCGGGTAATCATTTCAATATTGTTGAAAGCCAACTCAAAAATGCTCTGTTCTCCCTCGATGTGTCTCATTGGAACAAAATCATCTTGGCTTACGAACCGGTCTGGGCGATCGGTACCGGAGAAACAGCTTCTCCAGAGCAAGCACAAGAAATGCATGCGTTCATCCGTAAGACGATTACGGAAGCCTATAATAGCGGTGTTGCCAACAAGGTGTCCATCTTATATGGCGGTAGTGTGAAACCGGCCAATGCCAAAGAGATTTTTTCAAAACCTGATGTTGATGGCGGACTTATTGGTGGAGCTTCTTTAGTGGCCGATGATTTTGCAGCCATCATAAAGGCGATTTAGAAAAGTTGCCTTGAAAGCTTTCCGTTTTAAAAATTGTCATATACTATGGCGAATACTGTTTACATTGAATACGATTTCAAAGTAAGTCCGCTTCAACCAACATCTGATATACTAATCGCAGAACTGGGAGAAGCTGGGTTTGAAAGTTTTGTGGAGGAAGCAGACGGAGTTTTAGCATATATTCAAGAGAAAGATTGGTCCGAACCGATTCTAAAGGATATAGAAATTCTCAAGAACCCCAATTTTCAAATTTCATATCAATACAAAGAAATAGAACAAGAAAATTGGAATGCTACTTGGGAGTCGAATTTCAATGCTATTCAAATTGGCGAGGCATGTGTGGTTCGTGCCCATTTTCACGAAAAACCCAATGTTCTTTATGACATCGTCATTGAACCAAAAATGAGTTTTGGCACAGGGCACCATGAAACCACCCACATGATGTTGCAACATATCTTAGACCATGATTTCAAAGGCAAATCAGTCCTTGATATGGGCTGTGGTACCGGTGTTCTTGCTATTTTAGCCGGCAAGAAGGGGGCGAAAACCGTGGACGCTATCGACATTGATAACTGGTGTTATCAGAATTCGCTTGAAAATGTAGAACGCAATCAATGTGATTATATTAATGTTTACGAGGGAGGCGCGAGTCTTTTAAACGGTCGAAAATATGATGTGATTATTGCCAATATCAATAGAAATATTCTCTTGGCCGACATACCCATTTATTCAAAATGCTTGAATGAAAATGGAGTTCTTTTTTTAAGTGGTTTTTATGAAGAGGATATTGATATCATCTCCAAAAAATGCCTTAAGGCAGCGTTAAAGTTTGAAAAAAATCTTGAAAAGAATAATTGGGTTGCCGTAAAATATGTAAATTAGAAATCTTATAAAGACTGTTAAACCATTAGCACCATGAGTATCAAAGAAAAAATTTCGGAAGAATTACTGCTTGAAGAAGAGACGGTAAATCAGAATGAAATAGTCCTCTTTAACGATGAGGTGAATACATTTGAGCATGTCATCGAAACCTTGATCGATGTCTGTGAACATACTGCAGAACAGGCCGAACAATGCTCTCTAATTGTTCATCATAATGGAAAATGTACGGTAAAAACTGGAGAGTATAGCGACCTCGAACCACGTTGTAGTCGATTGCTTCAAGCAGGATTAAGTGCTGAAATCGTTTAGTTTCGGGATTAGATTCCACGTAAATCCAGGTTCCGTTTTTCTTGGATATCTCATGTGGGTTCTTACTTTAACCTGTTTCCTCTTACACTCTGATTTATCTGCTCAAGAGCTTCCTCCCATTCAAAATTTCACTCCAATAGAATATGGTGCTCAAAACCAAAACTGGGGTATCTCACAGTCCGAAGAAAAAAGCATCTACGTTGCAAATAACGGTGGTCTCCTAGAGTTTAACGGCGCTGCTTGGCGAGTATACGGGTCACCAAATGGTTCAATAGTAAGATCAGTACAGACTATAGGCAATACCATATACACTGGTTGCTATATGGATTTTGGCCTTTGGAAAAAGAATAGTACTGGAGACTTAGTATATCAGTCGATTAGCAGCAAATTGACTTTGCCAATAATTGATGACGAAGAGATATGGAATATTTTGGGCGTAGATGATTGGGTGCTTTTCCAGAGTCTGGAACGAATATATATCTACAATACTAAGAATGAATCAATTGCATGGATAGATTCAGAATCGACCAAAGCCCATATGTACAATTTTGAAGGAACTGTATACTTTCATAGCATTGGCAAAGGACTTTTTAAGATTGAAAATGGCCAACCTATTACGGTTTCGGAGCATCCTGCTGTCAAAGATTATGCGGTTGTAGGAATCTTTTCTATCCAAAATAAACCTGTTGTAGTTACAGAGAAAGGGGAATTTTATTTTTTACAAGGAAAGGATTTAATTCAGTGGAATATTCCTATTCCGAGCGAATCCGAATTGATAAATGTTTACAGCAGCTTGCAATTAGCAAATAAGAGTATTGTCTTGGGTACCATTTCAAACGGAATTTATCATATAAGCGAGGAGGGTGATTTACTTCGAAAAATTACTCAGGAGAAAGGATTGAATAACAACACGGTACTCTCCATTTTTGAAGATGATGACCACAATTTATGGTTGGCACTTGATAATGGGGTCAGCGTTATCAATCTAAATTCTCCCTTTGAAGAATATATAGACAAAAACGGGAAGTTGGGTGTTGTATATACGTCGGCAATCTTCGATGGCTATTTCTATCTAGGTACAAATCAAGGTCTTTATTTTAAACAAACTGATACAGATGATGATTTTAGAATCATCGATGGTTCTCAAGGCCAAGTCTGGGTGTTGAAAACAATAGACGATACCCTGTTCTGCGGCCACAATAACGGAACGTATGTCGTAGCGAAAGATAAGGCGCAGCTCATCTCAGATTTTCCCGGTACTTGGGATGTAAAGCCGATTCCTAATCACGATAACCTGTTACTTCAAGGAAATTTCAATGGTTTAAGTATTCTTTCAAAGAATGCGGATAATTGGTCATTACGGAATGTAATAGATGGTTTTGACATATCCAGTCGTTTTTTTGAGTTTCTCGGTGAAAATAAGGTCGTGGTAAATCGAGAATTCAAAGGTATTTTTCAACTCGACTTAGATGAAGAGTATACAAAGGTGATAAATGTTCGTAATGAACCATCGAAAGGTTTTGGAGCAAGTTTGGTAACATATAGTGATAAGGTACTATACACCTGTACGAATGGTATCTATAGGTATGATGACAAACAAGAAAAATTTGTCAACGATTCATTGCTAACTGAAGTTTTTTACGGAAAGGAGGAAAAACCTATAGGCATTTACATTCCAGATGAGAAGTCAGAGCGACTCTGGTGCTTTACAGGAGTTAATATCCTCTATGCGTCAGAAGGAAAATTCAATACTACCTCCAAAATCAACAAAGTCTCTATTCCAACCCATGTTCGAAAAAACCTGGGCATTTTAGGCTTCGAGAATTTGACACCTTTGGGAAATGAGCGTTATTTAATCGGAATTTCCAACGGATATCTAACGGTAGATTTGAAGAAATCGACTACTAGAGAATATTCGGTGAGAATCAATTCTATTTCCAGAAAGTCAAAAGATTCTGAGTTCGAGAAAATTCCGAAGGATAGTTCAATTTCTTTTAAATACGATCAAAACAACCTTTCCTTTTCCTATAATGTACCTGAATTCGATAAGTATACCGAAGTAGCATACCAATATAAATTAGAGGGCATTTATAATAATTGGAGTGAGTTAGTGAACACATCCAATACCTCTTTTGAGAATTTACCATCAGGTAATTATATATTCAGCGTTAGGGCCAGAGTAGGCAACGAGTTCTCCTCGAATATCGCATCGTATACTTTTAAAATAGAAAGACCCTGGTATCTTTCCAATTTGGCAATTATATTATATGTTACTGGGTTAGTACTCTTGGCCCTATTAATCCATAAGCTATACAAAAATTACTATAGAAAACAACGCGAACAGCTGTTGAAGGAAAATAAAAAGAGGCTTAAGCGAAAAGAGCTCAAAGCACAGAAAAAAATAATTCAGATCAACAACGAAAAACTTAGAGAAGAAGTTGAAAGTAAGAATAGGGAGTTGGCAATTTCTACAATGAGCATCATTAAAAAGAATGAGTTCCTAAATGCGATAAAAGACCAACTAAAAGATAGCGCCCAAAATCCTCAGGTCAAATCCGTTATTCGAACTATTGACCGTAATATAAATAATGCCGATGACTGGAAGTTCTTTGAAGATGCGTTCAATAATGCCGATAAGGATTTTCTAAAGAAGATAAAAAAAGTTCATCCAGAGTTGACAGCAAATGATTTACGTTTATGTGCCTATTTGAGATTAAACCTGTCGTCAAAGGAGATTGCCCCTCTACTTAACATATCGGTTCGCAGCGTTGAGGTAAAACGCTATCGTTTGCGCAAAAAGATGGAATTAGCCCATGAAAATGGTTTGGTCGATTATATTATGCAGATATAACGCTACAACATTTGAATATTTTACCACAACATTAACCATACAGCACTGATTTTCATTCTAGTAAAAATCAAATCGTTCTTTTTTTGAAATAATCGGATATACCTCTAAATCATTGACTATTTCACAATATATTGATGATATATTTAAATTGTATGTTTTTTGTATGGGTTGTTTTTGTCATTTTTACCACACAACATTATAAATTGCAACAATATCTCTTCCAAATATTTAATTTCATTCTCTGTTGGAAGTTGATAAGCTAAAACTAATTGTAAAATACCCTTAAAGAACATTTATTATGCAAAAAGTAAAGTACATTATTGTCGCATTATTCATGGTTTTCGTTGCTTGCGATGAAGACGATACTCCCGGTACGGTGGCGCTCGCAAACCTGACCGTAAACCCTGAAGTAAACGATGAGTCACCGGGCCAAGTTATTTTCAGAACTACGGCGTCTGGAGCAAAATTATTCAGCTATGATTTTGGAGATGGGTCTACAGGTGAGTCACTTTCTGGATATATTGTAAAATCATACACAGAACCTGGTCAGAATAGCTATACGGTCACAATTACGGTAACTGGTGATGATGGTACTACCTTAACTGAAACAGTTCAGGTAACTGTAGATGTGCCTGCAACAAATTCGGCTTTCGTAGATACGCTCACAAATGGAAGTTCGAAAACTTGGTTCTTAGCAGCATCGCAACCCGGACATTTAGGGGTTGGACCCTCGCGAGATGGTATTGATGGTGACTGGTGGTACCCTAAGTGGTATTCAGCATCAGCTTTTGAGAAATGTGGCAGTGAAATCTCCGACTGTTTTTGTGATGATGAACTTACCTTTTCAGTGGATAGTGCCGGTGAGGTATCTTACGAGCTTGATAACAAAGGTCAAACCTTTTTCAACGTAGCACACCTTGGGGCTGCCGGCGGAATGGGTGATGAGGATCTCTGTTATGATTTTGATGCCTCTGGTTCAAAAGCGGTTACAATCGCTATGGTAAGTGGGAACGTACCCGATGCAGAAACCACAGGAATGAAATTAGACCTTTCAGATGGAGGTTTCATGAGCTATTATGTAGGCTCCTCCTCTTATGAAGTATTGGCACTAACTGAAGACCTATTATACGTTAGAACAATTGATGCCCTAAATCCTGATTTGGCTTGGTATCTTAGATTTACCGCGGAGGCTTCTGAAGAGGTTGGTGAAGAGAGTTTAGAAACGATTTATACGAACTTGGTTTGGGCAGATGAATTTGATGTTGATGGTGCTCCGGACCCAGCTAATTGGACTTACGATTTAGGTGCAGGTGGTTGGGGCAATGGTGAGGCGCAGTCTTACACTGACGACCCTGAAAATGTCAAAGTAGAGGGTGGTATGCTAAAAATTACTGCCAAAGCTGCAGACGATGGAAACGTAAGTGGTGCTACTCACTACTATGATGACGTAACATTGGTTGCAACTGGCGGAGCTACTTCTACGGTTGAAGATTTCGAAGGAACGGCACCTACATTTACCGGTTTTGGCGGTAATTCAACAGTTGTTATCGACAACCCTGATGCCTCGGGTGATAATACGTCAACTAAGGTTGCTGAATCTATTAAACCCGTAGGTGCAGAAGTATGGGCTGGTTCTTTCTTTGATTTAACCGCTCCCCTTGATTTGACAACCTTTTCAACTATGAGTGTAAAGACTTGGTCTCCTGCTACGGGAGCAGTTGTTAGACTAAAGCTGGAAAACAAGGCCAATGCCGAAGAATTCTTTGAAGTTGATGCGAATACCACAGTTGCCGAAGCATGGGAGACATTGACTTTTGACCTTAGTGGTGCTCCTGCTTTCACCTATGATAGAGTAGTGCTATTCTTTGATTTTGGAGTGAGTCCTACCGGTGATGCTGCATATACTTCGGCACGAATTAAATCTGAAAACCTTTATGAGCTTACCTATGGAAGGGTAGAGATAAGGGCGAAGCTTCCTTCTGCAGGCGGAACTTGGCCGGCATTATGGGCTTTAGGTGCCAATTTTGATGAAGTAGGATGGCCTGCTTGTGGCGAAATCGATATCATGGAGCATGTGGGTAATAACTCGAATACGACCTCTAGTGCAATACATTATCCAGGAAATTTCGGAGGCACGGCGGTAACTGCATCTACGGCAGTGCCTACTGCAACCTCGGAGTTTCATAACTATACGGTGGAATGGACCCCAGATTACATCAAGTTCGTTGTTGATGAAGAACTCATACACCTGAGTTTTGTAAATAGTACTGACACTCCATTCAATAGTGATTTCTTTTTCATCATGAATATTGCTGTAGGAGGTACACTCGGTGGCGCTATTGATCCTGCCTTCACAGAGGATACCATGGAAGTGGATTATATTAGAGTATATCAATAAGATTAATTAATATTATACTTAAGGGTCAACGGTTTCCCCCAACCTTTGGCCCTTTCTCTCTAATTTCTAAAACCACAAATCCTAACAAATGGACAAGCCAGCTACTACAATAAAAATGAATAGATCATACACTGTTCTCATAAGTCTAATTGTCGCTTTAGGAGGATTTTTATTAGGCTTTGATAGCGCAGTAATTTCGGGCGCTGTAAAAGGAATTACTATTTATTTTGAGATGACGGAATGGATGCTTGGGTTTTCAGTAGGCTGCGTAGTGTTTGGGGCAATGGCCGGGAATTTAATGGCAGGCCCTCTAGCCGATCGTTTTGGAAGAAAAAAAGTATTGATTATTGTAGCCGCTCTTTTTACTATATCGGCAACATGGTCTGCAATGGCAACGGGTTACACTGAATTTATCATAGCTAGAATAATTGGTGGTATCGGTATTGGGGGAGCGATTTTGATCGCGCCCATTTATATCGCTGAAATTGCACCACCGAAACTAAGGGGCAGTTTAGTCTCATTTAATCAATTGAATATTGTAATCGGTATTTCGGTTGCCTATTTTTCAAATTATTTTTTGGTAAATATGGAAGGGGAAAGCTGGCGCTGGATGCTGGGTGTTGAGGCAATTCCTGCGGCAATTTACTTTCTTACGTTGTTTATTGTTCCTAGGAGCCCGAGATGGTTGATTCAAAAACTGAACAAGGAAGAACTCGCAGAAAAAACACTGACGAAAATAGGAGGAGAGGAATACTCCAAAGCAACAGTCGCAGAAATTCGGAGAGGCCTTGCAAAAAAGGAAACTAAAGGAAAGCTTTCCGATATCTTCAAAAGCAAATATGCCACAATTATGATTATTGCATTGGGAATTGCGTTTTTTCAGCAGATTACGGGGATAAATGCAGTTTTTTATTATGCACCTACCATTTTTGAGCAGGCTGGCGGTAGTACAGATTCCTCATTTCTACAGGCGATCGTCGTCGGTCTTACAAATCTAGTATTCACTATAGTTGCTATTTGGCTTATAGACCGATTAGGAAGAAAACCATTATTGCTGATTGGCACTACCTTCATGACAATTGCTCTTTTGATGGCGGCGTTTGCATTTAACAATGCTACCTATGACTTTAACGATAAAACGCTCTCAAAAATTGACAATAAAGAACTTAAGCTTGTGTTGGATGATCTTAAAGGCGAATCCTTTTCAGGTCAGGCAGCTTTGTTCGAAGCAGTTGAGCCTAAAATGAGTAGTACACAGTTTTTGGATTTTAAGCGAAACCAGATTACCAATTTTATTCAAATTAATGCGAACTTGGTACTCATTGCCATACTGCTATATGTGGCATCGTTTGCAATTTCGTTAGGACCCGTAATGTGGACATTGCTTTCGGAGGTTTTCCCCAGTAAAATAAAGGGAATAGCGATATCAGTGGTAGGCTTTTTTAACTCCTTGGTAAGTTTTTCCGTAACTCAGGTATTTCCTTGGGAGCTTTCCAATTTAGGACCAACTGTTACTTTTGCGATATATGCCTTGCTCTCTTTCTGCGCCATACTTTTTGTGTATAAATTTGTAATCGAGACCAAAGGAAAAAGCCTGGAGGAAGTTGAAGAGTTATTAATTCGAAAATAAAATCCCTAATGCTACGATTATTTAGTGTTCTTAGTCTTTGTATTTTTTTATCCTGTAAAGAAAATGCAGAAAGTAAAAAACCAGAAACTGGCATCCAGCAAGAATCAAGCCCCGCACAGGTTGAAATAATACAAGAAAATGGAAAATATCGATTACTGGTCAATGGTGAGGATTTTTACATCAAAGGTGCCGGTCTCGAGTTTGGAAATGTGCCGGCATTAGCTGAACACAAGGCAAATTCCTTTAGAACTTGGCGTACTGAAAATGGTATGAAATCAGCCAAAGAAGTATTGGATGAAGCTCATGAAAATGGACTTATGGTAACTATGGGTATCGAAGTGGGTCGAGAACGACATGGATTCGATTATGACAACCCTGAAATGGTACAAAATCAGTTGGAAAATATCAAGAAACAAGTTTTGTCCTTGAAAGATCATCCTGCATTATTGATATGGGGAATCGGAAATGAGCTTAATTTGCATTACACCAATCCAAAGGTATGGGATGCAGTAAACGATATTTCCAAAATGATTCACGAAGTAGACCTCAATCATCTAACAACCACCAGTTTGGCTGGATTGGCACAAAAGGAGGTCAACTATATCAAGGAGCGTTGTTCAGACCTAGATATTTTATCTGTGCAGATGTATGGAGACCTACCCGATTTACCCAACTTGATCAAAAAGTTTGGTTGGGAAGGTCCTTATATGGTTACCGAATGGGGGGCAACAGGTCACTGGGAAGTTCCTACTACCAAATGGGGAGCTCCCATTGAAGAACACAGTTCCATAAAAGCAGCTAACTATCTGAAACGTTACAATGGCGGAATTGCGGCCGATTCACTACAATGTATTGGTTCTTATGTTTTTCTCTGGGGAAATAAACAAGAACGGACGCCCACTTGGTACGGTATTTTTCTAGAAGATGGTAAAGAAACGGAGTCCGTTGACGTGATGCATTATATCTGGAATGGAACTTGGCCCGAAAACCGTACTCCGATTATCGAAGATTATAAATTAGAAGGCAAAACTGCTTATGACAATGTGCAGTTAATGGCAAATAAACAATATACTGCTCAAATAATCGTGAAGGATTATGAAGGAGATGCCATTAGCTATTCATGGGAGATTATGCCGGAAAGTACAGATCTAAAGGACGGAGGCGATGCTGAGTCACGCCCAGAAGCTATTAATGGCTTGATCGTATCACAAAATGAGGGTACAGTAGTATTTAGGTCACCATCCGCGGGAGCCTATCGCCTTTTCGTATATGCGTCAGATGGTCATGATCAAGCTGCAGCAGCCAACATACCTTTTATGGTCAATTAATAGATATTTAAATACTTACTCAAAACGACCTCAGTAAATTAGTCTCTTTTACAATAGTCTCTATATTAAAATCGGAAAGTAACATGGGTAATACAATGTATGTAGGTGATACTGAATTAAAGACCCGTGGTCAAAAAGTATCGCGGAGCCTTGTTCAGATAGACGGTGAAAGGTTTTACAAAATTTCTAATGTTGATGCCATGCGACCTTTTTTTATGAGTGTGGTAAGTGATTCCAATCATTGGATGTTTATATCAAGTAATGGCGGCTTAAGTGCAGGAAGAAAAGATTGTGACATTGCTCTTTTTCCTTACTATACGGATGATAAGATAACGGAATCGGTCGGTGTAACAGGTAATAAGACTATTCTTCAAATACATCAAAGCGATAAGACATACCTGTGGGAACCTTTTTCCGAAAACTATAAAGGGCTGTATGCCACAGAGCAAAACTTGTATAAGAATGAATATGGTAACAAGGTTCTTTTTGAAGAGGTAAACCACGACCTCGGTCTTATTTATCGGTATCAATGGAGTACAAGTAATAGTTTCGGATTTGTTAAAAAGACAACCCTGATCAACAATTCGGGTAATAAGGTAAATATCACTGTTTTGGACGGCCTCCAAAACATAATGCCTTATGGAATAAATGCTGACTTGCAGAACAACAGAAGTAATTTGGCCGACGCCTACAAGAAAAGCGAGCTTGAATCGGATTTGGGCATGGGTATCTATGCCTTAAGTGCGATCATCGTTGATAAAGCAGAGCCCAGTGAAGCTTTGAAAGCGACCATAGCGTGGTCAGTTGGTCTAGAAAAGACCAAATATTTAATTTCCTCCACTCAACTAAACGTTTTTAGAAGCGGGGAGGACGTCAATGAAGAAGTGGACGTTAGGGCTGAGAAATGTGCATATTTCGTTTGCGCTGATCTTGGAATTGATGCAAATCAACAAAAGAGCTGGATAATTGTATCGAATGTAAATCAGGGCCCCTCCGATGTGAAGGCCATTTCAACTCTCTTAAGGAACTCAAAAAACTCATTGGGTAAGCAGGTGTTCGAAGATGTTGCTCTAGGCACACACAATCTCATTGAACTGGCAGGAGCGGCGGACGGATTACAGTTGACTGCCGATGAACTTCAAAATTCGAGACACTTTTCGAATGTGCTATTTAATATCATGCGGGGCGGTATTTTTGATAACAGCTACGAAATCCTGAAAAGTGATTTTATAAAATATCTAGGTAAGGCCAATAAAATGGTATATAAGAAGAATGAGCCCTTGTTGGAGCAACTGCTAGAAGCATTTTCGCTCGAACATTTGAGGAGCATTGCTGGACAGAACACCGATACAGACTTCAAAAGACTTTGTCTTGAATATATGCCGCTAAAATTCAGTAGAAGACATGGCGATCCGAGCCGGCCTTGGAATAAATTTTCTATTAACACAAGAAGTGAATTAGATGGGTCGAAGGTTCTCGATTACGAAGGTAATTGGAGGGACATTTTTCAAAATTGGGAAGCATTAGCCCATTCTTATCCTGAGTTTATTGAAAGTATGATTCATAAGTTCTTGAACGCTACCACATTCGATGGCTATAATCCTTATCGTGTGACTAAAGCCGGTTTCGACTGGGAGGTAATCGAACCGAACGATCCATGGTCCTATATAGGGTATTGGGGGGATCATCAGATTATTTATTTACTAAAGTTTTTAGAATTTATTGAAGACTATTTTCCGAATTATTTGGCTACATATTTTGATCAAGACCTATTTGTATATGCGAATGTGCCCTATAAAATCAAACCCTATGAGGACATTCTTTTGAATCCAAAGGATACGATAGTTTTTGACCATGAACTTGAAGAGAAAATTATAGCAAACAAAAAACGACTTGGGGCCGATGGTGCATTACTTTATGATAAAAGCCATTCCATTTACAAAGTGAATCTCATAGAAAAACTGCTGGCAACGGTTTTGGCCAAATGTTCCAATTTTATCCCGGAAGGAGGTATTTGGCTGAATACACAGCGGCCCGAATGGAACGACGCCAATAATGCATTGGTTGGCAATGGTGTGTCAATGGTAACCTTATGTTACCTCCGAAGATTTTTAAAGTTCTTCCAAGGGATTATACAGAATATGTCGAGTGAAAAAGTCGAATTATCCGAAGAGTTAGCTGTTTTTTTTGATGGCATCTTGGACACCTTAGATCAAAATCAACAGATGCTATTCAACAAATTTTCAGACGCCGACCGTAAATTAGTTTTAGATGGTCTAGGACAAGCAGGAAGTATTTACAGGAAAACTATTTATGAAAATGGGTTTACTGGTTTAAAGAGGAAAATTGCCACAGCTAAACTCATACATTTTTTTAACATCACCTTAGAATATCTTGAGCACTCGATCGATACCAATAGGAGAGATGACGACTTATACCATTCGTACAATTTAATGACCGTTTCCGGCGAAGGGAAAATTTCATTAACCTACTTGAATGAAATGCTAGAAGGCCAAGTGGCCGTTTTAAGTTCAGGTCATCTTTCTTCCGAGGCTTGCCTAAAGTTATTGGATAGTCTTAAGAACAGCACCTTGTTTCGCAGCGATCAATACAGTTATTTACTTTACCCGGACAAAGAACTCAAGCGATTCATCGACAAAAATAATATCCCCGCTGCTGCAGTTGAAAAATCTGATTTGTTACAACGATTGGTAAAAGATGGAAATACGCAAATCATTGAAAAAGATGTGGAGGGCAATTATCATTTTAATGGCAATTTTAGTAATGCCGCAAGTTTAGTCAATGCTTTGTCCACGTTATCCAGGGAGAAATACGGTGAAATGATAAAAAAGGACGAAAAACTATTGCTGGATGTTTTTGAAGAAATGTTCGACCATAAGTCGTTCACAGGAAGGTCAGGAACATTTTTCGGTTATGAGGGCTTAGGTTCTATTTACTGGCATATGGTTTCCAAACTTTTGTTGGCGGTACAAGAATGTTGCTTAAAGGCGATAGAAGATGATGAAAATGATGCGCTAGTCGGAAGATTATTGGCCCATTATTATGAGATTAATGCTGGAATCGGAGTACATAAATCACCGGAACTTTATGGCGCCTTTACCACAGACCCTTATTCACATACCCCATCGAACAAAGGGGCCCAACAACCCGGGATGACAGGCCAAGTAAAAGAGGATATTTTAAGCAGATTGGTCGAGTTAGGGGTTAATGTCAAGAATGGAAGACTTGGATTTGGCCCTGGACTATTGAAAAAAGAAGAGTTTTTGAAGGGTGAGCGCCGATTTCACTGCTACGGTATTAATAAAGAAAAAACTGAAATACTACTTCAAGAAAATTCACTTTGTTTTACATACTGTCAGGTTCCTGTAGTCTATAAAATTGCAAATCATACTGGTCTAGAAATATTCTATGGAGACAATTCCGTTGTTCATGATTCACTTCGCCTCGATATAACGACAAGTACTCAAGTTTTTAAGAGAACAGGAGAAATAGCTAAAATCGTTGTTACGCTCGATGAAACTAAATTGCATTAATAATTAGAAGACCTAATGAGGTAATTTGTCTTTCAAAACCCCGTAAACAAAAGTCCCGAATATAGCTGCTGCTATAACCAAAAGCATACTGGTGACCCCTGTACCTAGAAGAATGTACATCGGTCCAGGGCAAGCACCAGCTAAAGCCCAGCCAAATCCAAAAATTGTACCGCCTAAAATGTATCTAAGAATTGACTTTTCTTTGGGCACTAAATTAATTTTAGTGCCTTCAATATTCTTAACCTCTAGTTTTTTGAAAAGCCAGATGCCAAGTGCACCTAAAAAAACCGCAGATCCGATAATTCCATACATATGAAATGACTGGAATTTGAACATCTCGAAAATACGGTACCAAGAAACTGCCTCAGATTTTACAAGAACAATTCCAAAGAAAATCCCAACCAATAAAAATTTTACAAATTTCATATTTTGAATATTAAGGGTAATAAGAAATGGGTCATTATCAAGCCACCGATAAAAAATCCGATTACAGCAATCAGCGAAGGCAATTGTAAATTGCTCAATCCGGAAATCGCATGACCTGATGTACAGCCTCCGCCATACCGTGTTCCAAATCCGACAAGAAAACCCGCGATTACTAAGATAGAAAATCCTTTAAGTGTCAAAACCGAATCCCAATCATAAATTTCGTTTGGTAATAATGTGGCACCCGCGTTTTCAAAACCTAATGCCTTAAGATCAGAGACCGTTTGAGGGTTCAATTCGATTACTGATCCGTTCGAAAGAAATTGAACAGCTATAAAGCCGCCAATTATAGCGCCAAGCACAACTGTCAAATTCCATTTTTGGGCTTTCCAGTCAAAACGGAAAAAGTCGGCATATTTTCCTGCACCTCCAATACTACATAGCGTACGTAAGTTTGAAGACATGCCAAATGTTTTACCGAAAAAGACTAACATTAGCATTACCATTGCGATTAAAGGCCCCGAAACATACCATGGCCATGGTTGTTGTATAAATTCCATAGGTAAGATTTTTGCGAAAATAGCTTTAAACTCATGAAGGAAAGGTAACCAATGTTACACTATTACTGTTTTACGTATACGACACTCTGAATTCCTGGGAGATCTTCACCAAGGGTTCTGGAGAGTTCATCTCCCACCAAAGAATAGGGTGTGGTAGTAACGTCTGCGAATAATGTAACCAAACCATTTTGAATATTCCAGTTGCTGTCACTATTTCTAGCGGGGGCGCAATCGATAAAGAATTGGCCATTGGTAATAGCAGTAACTTCAATACCCGTAAGGTTGAAGCCGTAAGTCCCATTTGACCTCAATGACAGTGTACCCGAAATGCAAGGTAGCTCATTTAAAAGATTGGTAGAAGCCGTACCATCACCATCAATATCTTGGGCAGGATTAACATTCAATTCGGTCAAAACATAAGTTCCTGAAGCCTTTGAAATTTCACTTTCTTCGGCGGGACCGTCGTCATCTGAACAGGAAATCATAATAAAAGTCAAGAAAACGAATAGCGCATAAGCTTTATTGAACACGTTAATTGTCATTTTCATATGGCAAATTTTTCTAGAAAGATAATTCAAGTTTTTTTAATACACCTAAAATTAGATTAAGGTTTTTTCATGGGAGAATCATCACATTTCAAGTCACCAACCACATATTGCATACCATCTAAAAAGTATTGTAACAGTTCAGGATTGGCCATGCTTTGAGCGTTATGGGAGGGAGAGCTGTAAAAAACCCTTCCTTTTCCAAAGCGCTTTATCCAAGAAACGTATATGATTTTCTCGTCGACCTCTTCTTTTTTGCCTTGAATTTTATCCACCTCCATGTATAACAAGGGTTTGAAATTATAATCGAAATAGGCATTCTTAAAAAAGTATGGCTCATCTACATGTGTGAGCCCCTTACCTTTAAATGCTTTTACCATAGGATGGTTATTGTCGACCTCTTTTACATGAATTTCTTGTTGTTTGGGGTGGTAATCAAAGCTTCCTCCGGTCATTTGACTGAATGCCTGAGAATTGTTCTGAACGGTTATGGCGCCATGTAAAATCATTAGACCTCCCCCTTTTTTTACATAATTCATCATGTTCGTTTCATATTCGGGGGCTATCTGTTCTATTTCGACATCCGATAAAGAGGTATTCTGTTTAAGCAGATCGGCGAAAAGATCTCTGTCCGGACCACTCGGATTGCAGTTATTGAAAATTACTGCATCATATTGCTTTAGATTTTTTCTTTCAAACTGTTCAATATCATATTTGACATGAATTTCAAAGACTCCCGTTTTTTTTGCTAAAATCTTCAACATTTCAGAATTATGTGGAATGGTCCAATGGTCAAAGCCCGTAGCTTTTGAAAAAACCAGTATCTTCTTTTTAATGATGGTTGCAATTGTAGGCTTTGAAGGGGCCAATTTTTCAATGGATGCTAACCATTCTTTATTTAATTCTACAGGTTCCAAACCTTGTGCCGAGATCGTTTGAAAAAAGAAGAATACTAAAAAGGACACCAATATTTTTTGCATTGTTTAGAGTTTTTATGTTTATTCGTTAACGTTAACGAAAAATCAACATTAACCGAGATAGTTTTAAAAGTAATTGTAAATTACAAGACTGTTCAGAATTCCAAGGTTTTAGGTTACGTCCCAAATGTAACTATTGTTTCTCAATTATCTGAGAATGGGGGGTAATGGAATGTATAACGAAATAAGTGAAATAGGAATATAATGGTAGTATAATTGATGATTTATGAAGTGCCAAGCTTTTTGCTGTTCTAATTAATTTTTACAATGAATAACCAAGAAAAACACAGATGAAAAGAAGAAATTTTATCAATAAGACAGCAATGGGTACAGCTGCGGCAATTGGATTTCCCAGTATCGTGCCGGCAAGTGTATTGGGCAAAGATGCGCCAAGTAATAAAATCAATATTGGACAGATTGGATGTGGTCGTATCGCAGTATCCCATGATATGCATGATACTTTGAAATTTGATCAGGCGCGGATTATGGCGGTCTGTGATTTAGATTCGATACGGGTGGACAAGGCAAAAGCATTTGTTGATAAAGCTTATCAAGAAAAGACGGGAAAAGCGAAGTATATGGATACCAAGACCTATGCAGATTACCGCGAAATGTTGTTGAATAAAGATATTGATGCGGTTATGATCAGCACTCCCGATCATTGGCATTCACAACCCGCGATGGAGGCTGCACTGGCCGGCAAGGACATCTACCTTCAAAAACCTACTTCACTAACGGTAAAAGAAGGCCAACAGTTAATGGCGGCTGTGAAGCAAAAAAATGTTATTCTTCAAGTAGGCACCCAGCAAAGAGCAATGCCTCAGTTTCGGGTAGCTGCTGAGCTAGTAAGAAACGGACGGATTGGTAACGTGCATACGGTCAAAATCGGTCTGCCCGGTGATCCTGGAGGTCCCGAAGTCACCGAGATGCCAGTGCCGAAAAACCTGAATTACGAAATGTGGTTGGGATCAACTCCCGAAATGCCTTATAATGAAATTGGAGTTCATCCACAGAATGATTACAGTCGGCCCGGTTGGTTGAGACATCGAAATTATGGTGCCGGAATGATTACAGGATGGGGTCAGCATCATTACGATTCCGCTGCTTGGGGAATGAACACTGAACTCACTGGACCTATTTCGGTTGAAGCACTTGCTGAATTTCCGAAATCTGGATTTTGGAACGTGCACGGTGATTTTTTGGTCAAGCACGAATATGAAAATGGAATGACGGTTTACACAAGCGGCGGCTATACTAACGGAATTAAATATATCGGCGATGACGGATGGATCTTTGTTTCTCGTGGAGATTATCAGGCGTCCGCTTCCGATCCCGTGGACAAAGAAAAGAGTGCTCAAGCCTTGAATGCCTCTGACCCATCTATCTTGACTTCTGTTATCGGTGCAAACGAGACCCATCTCGAGGTTATCGAAGATCAACATGGTAATTGGCTGGATTGTATCAAAAGTAGAAAAGCACCCATTTCTCCGATAGAAAAAGGACATAAAGCCTGTACCATCTGCTTAATCAGTGATATAGCGATGCAATTCGACAGAAAGCTCGACTGGAATCCGGAAACGGAATTGTTCGTCAATGATGATGTGGCCAATGTATTGTTGCACAGAGAGCAACGCAAACCTTATGGTACCGATTACGTTGAGGTATAATAGCTGTTTATGAAGAAGTCTCTAATTGTAATTTTGATACTCGGTCTTTGTTTTTCCTGCGGGGAGGAAAAGGCTGAACAAAAGAAAACTGACCAACCGACCATGGAAAAAGTAAAACTGATGACCTTGGACCCTGGTCACTTTCATGCTGCCCTTGTTCAGAAAACAATGTATCCTCAGGTCGATTCTACAATCCATGTTTTCGCACCAGAGGGACCGGAGGTTCAAGATTTCTTGAGTAAAATCGAACAATATAATTCTAGGTCCGAAAACCCAACAGCTTGGAAAGTAAATACCCGAATAAGTGATGACTATCTACAACAGATGCTTGCCCAAAAACCGGGAAACGTGATGGTAGTAGCTGGAAAAAACTCTAAAAAAATTGATTATATCCTTGAAGCGGTAAAAGCGGGATTGAACGTATACGCCGATAAACCTTTGGTTATTAACCCTGAAGGATTGGTCAAACTAAAAGAAGCCTTTGAAGTGGCCAAAAAAAATGGTGTGATGATTTACGACATCATGACCGAGCGTTTTGAATCGACCACCATGATGCAAAAAAGAATCTCTCAGCTTCCCGCTGTTTTTGGAAAATTGGTGGATGGAACACCCGAAGAGCCGGCCATCAGTAAAGAAAGTGTTCATCATTTTTTCAAGTACGTTTCAGGAAATCCTTTAGTACGGCCAGCTTGGTTTTTTGATGTTAATGAAGAAGGTGAGGGCATCGTAGATGTGACCACACATTTGGTAGATTTGGTGCAATGGGAAGCTTTTCCTGAACAAATTATCGATTCTAATAAGGTGGAAATGCTAAAGGCGAAACGCTGGCCGACAATTTTGACCAGGGAAGAATTTACTAAGGTGACCAAATTGCCCGACTATCCCAAGTATCTGCAAAAAGATTTGATAGATGGTAAACTCCACACCTATTCCAACGGCGAAATGGTATACAAGATCAATGGAAAACATGCCAAAGTTTCCGTAATATGGAATTACCAAGCTCCCGAAGGAACTGGCGATACCCATTATAGTATCATGCGCGGCACAAAATGTAACCTGATTATAAAACAAGGTGCCGAAGAAGATTTCAAACCGGTGCTTTATATTGAACCCGTCATAAAGGAGTCATTTGATGATTTGCTCAAAAATGCTATCGACAGCGAGGTGCAAGAACTATTTCCGGGTACTACTGCGGAAAAACTCCCCAATGGACATTGGAAAATCAATATTCCCGATACATTTAAAATCGGGCATGAGGCACATTTTGCGCAGGTGACCGAGAATTACCTGAATTATTTGGAGGCGGGAACGCTTCCCGAATGGGAAATTCCCAACATGATTACAAAGTATTATACAACTATAGCGGCCTACAAATTGGCAAAAAAAGATTAGATGAGTAAATTACTTTCATTAGAAAATAAAATTTATGCCCTTTCCGGTGGTACGGGTACTTTAGGAGGTTCCATAGCAAAATACCTTGTTGAAAATGGTGCTCAGGTGCTATTGCTAGGAAGGTCTTTAGACAAGCTTGAGGCAAAACAAAATGAACTGAATGCCATAGCCGAGAACGGCACCCATATTTTTGTGGTGGATGTGATGAACGAGGTCGCGTTGGAACAGCTGAAAGATACCATAAAAAAGGATTTTGGTCGCCTTGATGGATTGGTGAACCTTGCTGGTGGAAATATTCCTGGAGCGACTTTAAAGCCAGATCAAACCATTCGTGATATTGCAATCGGCGATACCCGAAAAGTTGTGGATATTAATCTTTTTGGCACCGTCATTCCAACAATTGTACTAAGTGAATTGATGGTTAAACAAGGTCATGGATCCATTGTCAACATTTCTTCGATGGCTGCCAAACAGACTATTTCAAGGGTTTTGGGCTATTCAATGGCAAAAGCTGCAGTCGATATTTTTACCAAGTGGATGGCCAATGAGCTAGCTTCAAAACATGGCGATAAGATTCGAGTGAATGCTATCGCACCGGGCTTTTTTATTGGGAATCAGAACAGAAGACTGTTGACCAACGAAGATGGCTCGTTCACTGATAGGGGAAATAGTATTATCAGGAATACACCGATGGGTCGCTTTGGAGATGCTTCCGAATTGAATGGCATGGTCCATTACCTTTTAAGTGATGCATCCAGTTTTGTGACCGGAAGTATTTTTGATGTTGACGGTGGATTTAGTTCATTTTCAGGCGTATAGTTTATGCAGTATTTAAAGAAAACATTTCGGTGGTTCGGCCCTTCTTTTGGGGTAACCTTGGATGATATTAAACAGATTGGTGTGGAGGGCATCGTGGCGGCTTGTCAAGAAGTTCCGCTCGGTGAAGTTTGGCCCGTAGAAACAATTAGATCCCTAAAGAATGAAATAGAATCTTACGGACTCGAATGGTCGGTGGTGGAAAGCGTCAATATTCATACGGCTATCAAATACGGGCTCCCAGAAAGAGATGTTTATATTGCAAATTACATTCAAACGCTAAAGAACCTTGCGGCAAACGACATTTATACGGTTTGCTATAATTTCATGCAATTGATCGATTGGACACGAACGGATCTTGATTACGTTTTGCCTTCCGGTGGTTCTGCGCTTCGTTACAGTCCCATTGCAGCGGCGGCATTCGATTTGTTTATCCTACAGCGCGAAAACGCAAAGGAAACCTATACAGACGCCGTTTATCAAGAAGCAAAATCTTATCTCGACGGATTATCCGAAGCCGAAAGAAAAAAATTGGAATCCTCCATATTAGCGGGAATGCCAGGTTCGAGAAAATTGATTGCCTTGGATGAATTCAAAAAGAATCACGCTACCGTATTGGAAATCAGTAAAGATCAGCTTCAAGAAAATTTAGCGTACTTTTTAAGGGCCATAATTCCGGAAGCAGAAAAAATTGGAGTAAAAATGGCCATCCATCCTGATGACCCACCATTTTCTGTTTTTGGGGTGCCTCGAATAGTTTCCAATTATGACGAATTGAAATTTTTGTTGGATTGCTGTCCTTCTCCAAGTAACGGATTGACTTTTTGTTCGGGTTCCTTGGGTGCTTCCGCAGAAAATGATTTGGTAAAAATGGTAGCGGATTTTGGCGATAAAATTCATTTCATCCACCTGAGGAATGTGGCAAGAAGTCCAGATGGTAGCTTTTACGAAGCCGACCATCTAGACGGTTCCGTACCAATTGATAAGGTGATGAAGGCTATCATAAAAGAACAAAAGAGGAGACATGAGAAGGGCGATGAAATCGTTTCCATTCCAATGAGACCTGACCACGGTCATGTTTTATTGGATGATAAAAAAAGACAAAACGATTTTTATTCGGGCTATTCCCTTATCGGAAGAGCGATGGGTTTAGCGCAATTATCGGGGTTAGAAAAAGGAATCCGGGAAAGCTTAGTGTAAAATATGGTAAAATTAACAACTTTTAAAGAGCAAATTATTGGATTCACAATTCTCTTTTTGTGTTTGCTATTATCGTCTTGCGAAGCAGTTAGCGACACTAAAGTCCTCTATTTTGCACATTCGTTACCAACGTCGCACCCCGTACACAAAGGAATTTTGGAAATGCAGCGTATCTTGAACGAGGAGTCTGCTGGTAAACTGCAGATAAAGGTTTTTCCTGATGGGCAATTGGGTTCTGAACGGGAAGTGTTAGAGCTTTTACAAATTGGAAGTATTGCGATAACTAAAGTAAGCGCATCCGCTCTATCCAATTTCGCACCGGAGTATCAGGTAACCGTGGTTCCCTATTTGTTTCGCGATGAAGCTCATTTATGGAAAAACTTGGAAGGGGAAGTTGGAGAACAACTGCTGTCTAGTGGCAGTGAATATTTGCTACGTGGTCTTTGCTTTTACGATGCTGGTGCACGCAGTTTTTACACCAAGGAGAAGGCTATCAATTCACCCGAGGACTTAACAGGGTTAAAACTTAGGGTTCAGAACGACCAAATGTCGGTCGCCATGGCAAATACGTTGGGAGCTTCTGCCACACCCATGGCATTTAGTGAGCTTTATACCGCCTTACAGCAAAATGTGGTTGATGGGGCCGAGAACAACATTCCGTCTTTTGTTACCTCGAACCATTTCGAAGTTTGTAAATACTACACTTTTGACGAGCATACGATGATTCCTGATGTAGTGATTATTGGAACAAAGTTTTGGGACAAGTTATCCGACCAAGAAAAAGAATGGTTAAGGGCGGCTTCCAAAGAAAGCGTAGTCAAACAAAAGCAGTTTTGGAAAGAAACAATTGCGGAACAGATGGAAATGCTAAAGGAAAACAATGTCAAATTCTTTTATCCAGATAAAGGCCCCTTTCAAGAAAAGTCAAAACCGGTTATGGAAAACTTAATGAAAGACCCAAAAATGAAAGCTATCATTGACAAGATAAATTCAAACTAATGGAAAAGACCTATAGCTTACTGAACAAGACCATAGAATGGATGTTGGTATCTATTTTCGCATTGCTTGTTCTTGATGTAGTTTGGCAAGTGATTTCACGATATGTAGTTGGAAAATCAAGTTCGTTCACCGAGGAGTTTGCTCGATTTGCATTGATATGGCTGACCGTTTTGGGGGCAGCTTATATCAATGGGCAAAAAGAAGGACATCTTTCGATGGATTTTCTGTTGTCAAAACTTCCTGAGCAAAAAAGACAAAACCGTCAGAAAGTGATACAAGTTATCATGGCAATTTTTGCCCTAATTATCATGGTGATCGGAGGGGGGAATTTGGTATATACTACTCTGAGTCTAGGTCAGATTTCGTCGGCACTCAACGTGCCGTTAGGTTATGTGTATTCGATTGTGCCAATCTGTGGAGTAATCATAATTTTCTTTTCCGTTTATAATATCAAAAAACTAAACTTTCAATAAATGAGTATTGAAATTATAAGTGTCATTGTTCTTTTTGTTAGTTTCTTTGGGCTATTAGCATATGGTGTGCCAGTAGCATATTCCATTGGAATGTCCACCATGCTAACCTTATTGTTGAATATTGCTTTCTTGCCATCTGTTACCACTGCAAGTCAGCGAATGACAACAGGCATTGACAATTTTGCCTTGTTAGCGATTCCTTTCTTCGTACTTGCAGGAGAACTTATGAATAGAGGAGGTATTGCGCAACGGTTGATTGATTTTGCGAAGTCCTTGATTGGGAGTTTGCCTGGGGGGCTTGCATTTGTAAATATTATTTCGGCCATGCTTTTCGGTGCCATTTCGGGTTCGGCGATTGCCGCTGCTTCTGCAATTGGAAGTACCCTCACTGATAAAATGGAAACCGAGGGATATCCTCGAGAGTTTAGTGCAGCGGTAAATATTAGTTCATCAACTACGGGTTTGTTGATTCCACCCAGTAATGTGCTGATCATCTTTGCTTTGGCAAGTGGTGGTACGGCGTCTGTTGCTGCCTTGTTTATTGCTGGTTATGTGCCAGGAATCTTAGTAGGATTGGCTTTGATGTTCATGGTCTTTCTCTACGCAAAAAGAAAAAAATTACCAAGGGCAAAAAGGGTAGGTTTCAAGAAACTGTTTATTGATTTTAAGAATGCCTTTTTAAGTTTGACTTTATTAATAATCGTTGTGGGCGGTATTGTAGCTGGAATCTTTACAGCAACCGAAGCAGCTGCTATCGCAGTTGTATATGCAGTCCTACTTGGCTTTATTAACAAAGAACTGAAATTCAGTGATTTTAGGCCCGTACTATTGAAAAGTGCGAAAACCACTGCAATCGTGATGTTTTTAATTGCAACATCAATGGTGATGTCATGGTTGTTTTCTTTTGAAGGCATACCGCAATTGATGACGGATACAATTTTGGATAATGTGAGTAATCCTATCATCATCTTTTTGATCATAAACATTGTTTTACTGATTGTCGGAACTTTTATGGATATGACTCCAGCGGTTCTCATTTTTACGCCGATTTTTTTACCGGTCGCGATGGCTTTGGATATGCATCCGGTTCAGTTTGGAATGGTCATCGTTTTGAACTTATGTATTGGTATTTGTACGCCACCCGTGGGCACCTTATTGTTCGTTGGTAGTGGAGTGGCGGAAGTTCCTGTGACGAAGGTGATTAGGCCCTTGTTGTCTTTGTTAGCTGCAATGACCGCAGTACTATTTCTCATAACTTATTTTCCAGAACTATCGCTTTGGTTGCCAAGGGCTTTTGGATTGATTGATTAGTTGTTTCCATTTCTTTTTATACTCTCACAATTCTTGCCCAGCTTTTAATTAAAACTTTTTGACGTTTCACAAATTAAAAAAACAGCCCTTTTAAGTGAACTTTTTTGTTTAAACTATTAATTCGTGACCCAGTCAAGATTACCTTCGTTTTCCTTTTGGGCTCCTGCCTTAAAATGAAAAGTTCGCATCGCAGAATGGGCAATGCACTTTTTTATTACCTAACCTTTTCAAAAGCTGATTACTTTTAACAGTTCTGAAAACAAAAAAAAGACTGGACGTGAGTGTAGACTTTTCGCTCTAAGTGACCCTGACAAGATTGGCTCACGACCATCTTGGAAAGCTCCGCTTTGAAAATAGTTTAAACAAAAAAACGCTCAAGCGAGCTTGGCGTTTTTTCTTGTTAAAATATTTATTCGTGACCCTGACAAGATTCGAACTTGTAACCTTCTGATTCGTAGTCAGATGCGCTATCCAGTTGCGCCACAGGGCCTTTGTATCTCCCATGAAGGGGTGCAAATATATTTCTTTTTACTTTTAGGGCAAAATAACAACTGACAAAAGAAATGGATTATAAAACCTATATCCGCGATATTAAAGATTTTCCAAAGGAGGGAATTGTTTTTAAGGATATCACACCACTTTTAAAAGACGGTAAGGCCCTGAAAGCAGCTACACATGCCCTTTTTGATTTGGTGAGAAATCAAAGAGTAGACAAGGTAGTAGGTATGGAAAGCAGAGGCTTTATTTTCGCGCCGCTTTTAGCTTCAAAATTGAATGCCGGTTTTGTGCCCGTGTGTAAATCAGGAAAATTACCTTATGAAACGATAGCAGAATCTTATTCCTTGGAATATGGCGATGACCGTTTGGAAATTCATAATGATAGTATCTTAAAAGGAGAGAAGGTATTGATACATGATGATGTATTGGCCACTGGGGGAACGGCAAGGGCCGTATGCAAATTGGTTGAAAGGCTAGGAGGTGAAATAGTCCAGTGTAATTTTTTGATTGAACTTGAAGCGTTACATGGAAAAAAGAAGTTACAAGATTATGAGGTGAAATCCATAATGCAATATTAATCCAATGCATTTGTAGTTACGAAATACCTCCACCCGATGAGCGCCAATTGAAATTTGGATGCTTTTGCCAAATCCAATCTTTTTTTTGAATAGGAGGGAAGTACTGCCTTATTTATCTTGGCCAGAATCTTAAATAGGGTCTTTTTCAAAATGTTGGTTTTTTCAAAAATACAAAATAAACAACGCGGCACATACCGCGTTCTTTTTAATAGACTTTCAGCATTTACTGCTGCGCTTTGGATTCCATCATTTTCTTTGCCAAATCGGCTCCGATCAATGATTGTAAAAGATTTCCATCGCTGTTTTTGCCACCATTACCTTCGATGAAGATTTCCGGAAGACTTAGGTCCTTCAGCTCACGGGCAACACCTACTGAAGTCTTATAGTCCCATTCGGCACGCTCTTGAGGGGTTAGTCCTGCACTTACTAGTTTAGCGTTCTGATATGATTCAGCATCGGCTGCCACCTTCTTGCTCAAGGCCTTGAACTTTTCTACTTCGAATTGTTTTTTCTCCTTGACCAAATTGAATTCGGCCACTTTAGCTTCGGTCTCCGCAGCAATAGTCTTCTGTATCTGCTCTTTTTCCAAGCGGGCTCTTTCTGTAGCTTTGTCCGCTTCTCCACGAGCTTTCTCCTTTTGCGCGCGATAGAATTCACGTTCTGCCTGCTGCTTCTCCAATTGGGTTTGGGCAACCTCTTCCTTTTGCAGTTGTAAACGGTTGTCAAAGGTTTCTTCCCAATCGATTTCCGTAACCACTGCCTGAATCACAGTTAGTCCGTAGGCTACTAGGGAGTTGCCTTTCTCGCGAACAGGTTCACCATTTCGTATTTGAATACGGAACCTCTTATGTTTGGTGTCCTTGTTGACTATAGTTCTCACGGTACTACTGTCCCCAATGATTTCACGGGTTTGATTGTCCGCATATTCTTCAAGAACATACATACCGTTTTCGAGCTGATCTTTGAAATAACGATCAAAGTCGGAAGCTTGACCAGAGATGTAATCCTGGGCATCCATCAGTTTGCAGGTGTTTTTAATTGATTGGTCGATATTCGGTATAATCCTTGACCGAATCATATTCTGCTCTGTTTTGTTGCGATCCGCGACGGATAGAAACTGGGTTTCGTTGTCAGTGTTTATGCTAATTACTACAGAGGTAGCTATTCTTGCTTTTACCGCATCGCTGAAAGCCCAATATTTGGCATCGTCTACATTGGCGTATTCACTTTGCTCGCCTTGTTCTCCGGCCGTGTTGGGTATGACATACTTTATAGGTAGTTCAAACTGTATGGGAATCAAGCGACCCCACATTTTAGAATGAATTCCCTGTTTGAAAACAGCTTTTTGCCCGCCCCATGGGTATTGAACGGCATAGGCGGTACCCGGGTCGGCATAAAAGAATGCCCCGGATAGTATGCTTAGCACAACTCCTGCGAGTATTACTTGCAAGCTTCGCTTTAAGGAAAATCTATTTAAAAGTGTATTTGTGTTCAATATGGGTTTGAGTATCAGTGTGGCCACTCCTATGAGGGCTATTAAAAGTCCAATATATAGTATCATGTCGTACGGTATTAAGGATTAGAAATAAACTTGAGATAATGTGTTGGGTAAATTTAAGAGCTGCCATACGACAGCTCTTTTTTATATAGGCCTATATGATTCTACTTAAGCTATCATCGTGATCAAGGATAATATCAAGAACAATAAAATTTTAGCTAGTGTAATCATAAAAAGGGGGTTTTTAGGGTTAATAAATAATTGCTTAATAATCGATTATCCAAATAAGATATATCTAAAAAATGTTCACTTGCAAGCGTTTTCATCAAAATCAATACAAGTGAATACACTATTGAAACCATATAAACGAGAAGTGTTATAACAAATCACATCGTGCCTTACTGTTTGTTATAAAATGTAATCTTAAAATCAATATTACATTATAGAGTGTTAGAAATCTAGAGCCTTTTTAGAAAATTTTTGAATTCTCTAGGGGCATTTCATTAATGAAATGAAGTTTTTTTGACTTTTCGTTCTTTTGCACCACAATTCCATTGCATAAATTAGAAGAAATTCTACCCACTTTTCATTACAAATTCTTGTCTATATTTGTTAAAACCCCCGTGGATGCAAAATCTTATTTTTATTCTAATTGGTCTTGTTCTTTTAATAGCAGGGGGAAATTGGTTATTGAAATCTGCTGTTGCATTATCCTTAAAACTTAATATCCCAAAAATTGTAATCGGTATGACGGTGGTTTCGTTCGCCACTTCGGCTCCAGAGCTTATTGTAAGTGTCAAAGCCGCTTTAGAAGGCTTTCCTGATTTGGCCCTGGGCAATGTGGTAGGATCTAACATCGCCAATTTGGGCTTTGTTTTAGGAATCACGGTACTTCTTGGAAGTATCGATGTAAATAAAAGTTTTTATACTACCGACTGGCCTGTAATGATACTGGCTTCCCTTTTATTTTTTGGGTTCATTTATTTTGATGGAGAATTGCAGCAATATGAAGGGATCATCATGGTTATTTTTCTTTTTCTCTTCTTAGTATACTTATTGCGTTTTCAAAAACCGGCTGTGGTCGATGAACTACCGGAAGATGATGTGCCGCTACCGTTGTACAAGATCGTTTTGTTCTTTGGTTTGGGTGGTGTGGCTCTCTGGGGAGGTTCTGAGTTATTGATCAATGGTGCTGTTGGTTTGGCCAAGGTATTTGGTGTAAGTGAGCGTATTATAGCAGTCACCGTTGTATCGGTTGGCACCAGTATTCCTGAATTGGCGGCTTCAGTAATTGCCGTTATCAAAAAGGAAAAGGCCATCTCTTTAGGAAATCTGGTCGGGTCTAATATTTTTAATTTGTTAGCGGTACTTGGAATTACTTCTATAATAACACCGATTAAGGCGATGGATGAGGGCCTTCTAAGCAATGATATCTTTTGGATGTTAGGTATTTCGTTTCTTATTCTCCCCCTTGTTTTTATTCCAAAAGGACTACGTTTGGGTTGGCGAGATGGTATAGTTCTTGTGGGAGTTTATATCGTATTTATTTATTTTACGATAAGCTGAACATCAAAAATCAAACCATGGGATAAGATTCACTAAACACTTTTTTATTCTCGTTGCTTTTCTAACTCAATACTCCATATTTTCTCAATATGAAGACTTCATTCACGGGCAATTGCTTGACGCCAAAACCTTGGAACCAATAGTCTTTGCCAGTATTCGAATAAAAGATCGCTCATTAGGCGTTATTTCGAACTTAGATGGGAGTTTTAAGATACCCATAAAATACAGGGACTATGGCGATGTCATAGAAATTTCATCTATGGGATACCGGACCGTTGAGGTTTTGATTCATGATTTGTCCATTTATGTTACAAATACCATCAGGCTGCAACCAGCAGTTTTCGAATTGCCAGAAACTATTGTAAGTGCCAATCGGAAAAGAAAAGAATTAAGGCCAAAAGAAATCGTTCAAAAGGCTATTGATGCCCTCTTGGAGAACTACCCGACCGAGCCTTATTCTCAAGTCGGCTATTACAGAGATTATCAATTGGATAACAGGGATTACGTAAACCTGAACGAAGCTATTTTGGAGGTTTACGATCAAGGCTTCAGGGCAACTGATTCTTCAACCACTAAGGTTTTAATCTATAATTATAAAGAGAATCGCGATTTTCGAAGGGATACCCTGGCAAGAAAGCCATACAACTACAGCTTTAAAGGAGAGGCCAAAATAATTGACAAGGGATATTTGAACTCTTATGGGGGAAACGAGTTCACCATTCTAAGCGTTCACAACGCTATTCGTAACTACAAAATAAATTCGTATTCATTCGTACACCGTTTCGAGACCGATTTATTAAAAGAACATAAGTTCTCACGGGAAGATGATTCGTCATTTGGCGAGGAATTACTTTACACTATAAGATTCGAGCGAAAACTTCCCGTTCATAGCGCGTACGGAAGACTCTATATTTCAAAATTTGATTATTCTATTTATAAGATGGAATACGCAGTGTATGATGAAACCAAAACTAATTCAACAGGTTTAGCTGATAAAAACGGCAGTATCAAGCAACCCATTTTTGAGGTCACTACTTCCTACAGGCAACAGAATAACAAGATGTACTTGAACTACATTTCATTTAACAATGTGTTCAAGCTGTGGGAACCCCCAAAACTAAAACTGGACTATGTTGATTTACGATTTGATAGAACTTTGTTATACAAGTCTAGTACGAACCTTAAAAAAAGATGGTTCATTCTAACATTCAGTGAGTTTTTGAACGCTAACTACGTACAAAATGTAAAACAGTTTAGCATCTATTTTAAAGGAAAAAAAATTGCCCTGGAAGGACTACTGGTCTCGGACAATAAGGTAATATTATATCCGAAGGCAACTTCAAAAAAGCAAATTCAAATGCTTGAAGAGCTTCAATTTATAGCTCAGAATGAAGGTCTAAATGAACAAATACTAACGGTCGAGGCGAAGAATTTGCAGGATGTTAACGGAAACAAAATCGGAGAATGGACAACAAAAGACTTTCATCAATTTCGAGAATTTTTTGTACAAAAGCTCAAACCAAATGGGGTAACGGAAGCTTACCCGGAAAGTAGTTTTATGAACAGAAGAAAACCTATTTTCAAAGGCCAACCCATTGTCAAACCTGAGAATATTGGTGACTATTGGATGAATACGCCATTAAAAACTGCAAAGAATTGAATGATGTAAAATATGTCTAAGTCTTTTTTTATTTTTTGTTTATTGATCTGGGGTCTGGTAATTACTAGTGGTTTCGCGCAAAAAAACGAATACATCGGCGGACAATTGTTGGATGCCAAAACCGATGAACCTATAGTTTTTGCTAGTATTAGAATTAAGGGCAGATCGCTTGGTGTCATCTCCAATGCCGATGGCGGATTTAAAATTCCATTGAAATACAAGGCCTATGGCGATACATTGGAGATATCTTCCATGGGTTACGAAAGTAAAGAGTTATTGATTAAAGAACTATCTGAGCTTGAACTGCATATTTTAAAATTGAATCCCGGAATTCTGAACTTGTCTGAGGCCGTAGTGTCCGCTAATAAGAAAAGAGAATTAACGGCAAGGCAAATTGTACGTAAGGCTATAAGGGCTATTCCTGATAATTACCCGGTCGAACCTTTTTCTACGGTTGGTTATTATCGCGACTACCAATTAGATAGTATTCAATATGTAAATCTTAATGAGGCAATTTTAGAAGTGTTCGATCAAGGTTTTGATACCACAGATTCTATAAGCACTAAAGTAAAAATTTACGACTATGTTGAGAATACTAATTTCAAGCGTGATAGTCTAGCACTACAATCGTACGATTATGACTCAAAAAAAAGGCGTAAGGTAATCGCCAATGCTTTCTTATCGGCTCATGGGGGGAACGAATTTAATATCCTACGAGTGCACGACGCCATAAGAAACTACAAAATTAATTCATACTCTTTCGTACACCGTTTAAAGTCCGATTTGCTTTCTGAACATAAGTTTTCTAGAGCGCCTGACACCTATTTTGAGAAAGAGGCGCTTTACACCATTAAGTTTAGCAAGCTATTATTAAACTATAGTGCCTATGGCACGATTTACATATCCAAAAATAATTTTGCGGTTCATAAATCGGAATATTCGGTCTATGACCTGAGAAAAAAGCGAGAAGACGGTCTTTTGAATAAACATGGAAACAGAAATAGACTCATTTTTGAAATCACCACCGAGTATCGAGAGAGTAATGATAAATTGTATCTCAACTATATTTCGTTTCATAATACTTTTCGATTGTGGGACCCTCCTAAGTTAGTTACCGAATATATAATCCCTGATTTTGAATTGAAGTGTTTTGTAATAGGTTTCAATAACAAATTGAAACTTGAAGATGCTCAGCTTGTTGAGAATTATGTGGTTAAGGTAAAGGGTAAAACAATTAAATTTCGAAAAGCCGAGTTATTAGATTCGCAAGATGTAGTCTTTTTGTACCCCATGATGTATCCAAATAAAGCGGAGGAAATGTTGAGGGAGATTGAAATTGCCGCACGTAAAGATAAGATTACCAATGAGTTGTTTGAAATAAAAATAATCAATATCAGTGATGTCGAAGGCAACGTAATTAACCAATGGACCTCTAAGGACTATAACCAGTTTCGAGAATTTTTTCCTCAGAAAATCAAACCGAACACTGTTGCACTAACAGACTCTCTTTACATGAAAAAACAATTTCCGATTTTTGAGAATCAACCTATTGTCAAGCCCGATAATTTCGATGAGTACTGGATGAATACCCCACTAAAAAAAGTAAACTGAATATGAATAACGTAAACCAAATTCGAATCATTTTTGCGCTGTTCTTTCTCGTTTCTTTCGGGGTTTTTGCGCAGCAACAAGACTATATTGTTGGAAAATTGTTCGATGCCAAGACGAATGAACCTGTGGTTTTTGCCAATATCCGAATCAAAGATAGGGCCGTAGGCATTATCACGAACGTTGACGGTAGTTTTAGAATACCCCTGAAATACAAAGCGTATGGTGATATCATAGAAATATCGTCCATGGGCTACGAAACCAAGGAGGTATCGATTGACGATTTCAGTCAAGGGGAGCTGAATATACTGACTATAAATCCGGCTGCGATCAGTTTGCAAGAAGTTGTAGTAAAAGCGAAAGGGAAACGAAAGTTGAGTGCAAAGCAAATAGTACAGAAGGCAATTGATGCCATTCCCAAAAATTTCCCCTCAACATCTTTTTCAACTGTCGGCTATTACCGAGATTATCAATTCAAAAATGGAGAATATATCAATTTAAACGAAGCTATTATAGAGGTATTCGATCAAGGGTTCGACCAATTGGACGACGATACATCTGAAGCTAGAATATTTAGTTTTGATTTAAACGAAAATTTCGAACAAGACTCCTTGGCTCGAGTTGCCTATGATTATGAAACCTACAAAAAAACCATAAGAAAAGCTTATTTGGATGCCTATGGCGGGAATGAATTTCGCATTCTAAGAATTCATGACGCAATTAGAAACTACAATATTGGATCCTACGATTATATAGGCGCACTAAAAACCGATTTGATTAAAAATCACGACTTTTTAAGAAGTAGCGATACCAACAGCGGAAATGAAACGCTATATGGAATTAAATTCTGGGAGTTAAAACATAATTATAGAGCGCACGGAACAATATACATTTCTAAGTCTGATTTCGCCATTCATAAGTTAGAGTATACTATGTATAATAACAGAAAAACGTATAAAGGCGGTAAAAAAAACAAACATGGACATCGACAAAAAGTAATTTTCGATATTTCTACCGAGTATAGAAGGGTTAATGACAAAATGTATTTGAATTACATCTCTTTTCACAATAGTTTTGAAGTTAGAAAGCCACCCAAGTTTGCACTGGATTCTACCTTCGTTAACATGCCCGGCGGATATTACACATTATATTTTAATAAACCTGTGGATTCTCTATCTGCTGTGAAGCAAAGAAATTACAATATCATATTTAAGCAAGAAAAGTTTAAAATTAATAAGATCGAGGTATTTAGAGATTCAGTCAAACTCTTCGGGGATTCAAATTTTAGAAACGCATTGCTTAATTCTAAGGGGGAAACCAGTACTTTGATTCGAAAGGGTCAAAGTCATGAAGTGGAACGGCTGTTCGAAGTGGAAATAAAGAATGTCAGAGATATCAATGGTAATCTGGTTAACGAACCTGATATTCAAGAATACCAACAATTCAGAGAGTTCTTTGCACAACGAATCAAACCTGATTCGAGAGCGCCTTTGGACGACCTTTTTATGGACAAGCGAAGGCCCATATTCGATGCTCAGCCCACCACTAAACCAAAAGATTTTAAAGAATATTGGATGAATACACCTTTGCAAGAAAAGATTGATTGAACCACGTTACATGTATAAGAAGCGCCTGATATGTTTTCTTTTGATGATTTCTAATTTCTGCATTGCGCAGGGTGATGACTTTATTTTCGGTCAATTGGTAGACTCTACCCAAAATGAGCCTATCGCTTTTGCTACCATCAGAGTGAAGAATAAGGCCAAGGGAGTCATTACCAATGTTGATGGCACTTTTAAGATTCCTTTGCGGTTCAAAACAATAGGCGAAGTATTGGAAATTTCTTGCTTGGGCTTTATCACCAAAGATATACTGATAAAGGATATGGTCGAGGGTCAAGGCAATAATATTGTTTTAAAGCCAAGTGCCTTCGAATTGTCCGAGGCCGTAGTTTCCGCGAACATAAAAAAACTAAGTGCCCAACAGATTGTTCGGATTGCGGTGAACAGTATTCCACAAAACTACCCGATAGACAGATTCGGGGTCATAGGTTATTACCGTGATTACCAAGTGAAAAACAGAAATTATACCAATTTGAGCGAGGCGATAATAAAAGTGGCAGACCAGGGTTTTGGAAAAAAGAATATTTTAACCAATCAATACCAGCTGTACTCGTATAATCCAAACACAGATTTTGAAATTGATTCGTTTGCCAGGCAACCTTATGACTACGAAGAATATAACAAAGTGGTACCCAACGCAAAAATGAAGAACGAGGGTGGTAATGAGTTCATTACGTTGCGAATGCACGATGCTATTCGAAATTATGGATTAGAGTCATTTTCCTTCGTTGATGACCTGTCATCGGATTTTACCGATAACCATAAATTTCGGTTGAAAGGTAAAACCAATTATGGGAAAGAATCCGTCTATGAAATCGATATGGTTTATCGAAACAAGGATTATGTGGCGGATGGAGCAATTTTTATAAATACCAATGATTTTGCCATTCATAAACTCGACTATGCCGTTTTCAAACGCAAGAAGCCAAACGATGTGAGCGGGGCAATAAATGATGAGGAACGGTTTTCTGATGGATTCAAGAAAATGAACCGCGAAATGCTTTACCATATTCAAATAGAATATGTTCGAGGGGCGAAAAAGAAAATGTTCTTGAATTATATTTCGTTTTACAATAAAGTGCTGGTACATCGTCCGGCGCCTTTCAAGTCAAAATTCGTTGTTAATCTAAACGACAAATCATTTAGGATACGAATGAATAAAATTCCTGCAGAAAGAAACAAGATTAAAATACGAGATTTTGACATTACCTATAAAAATACCGAGTTGCCTATAAAGGAGTTTTACTTTCTGGAAGACGAACGCACATTTGTTGTATGCCCATATCTAAGAAAAGAGGGTTTAAAAGAAACCATGGCCCTTATTTTCAAAGAAAACGACAGCCTAAGAATTCCTGACTTAAAGTACGCATATGGAAATATCAAGGACAACCTCGGAAATAAGTTGGATGACAGAAAATGGGAATACCTACACCAATACCGAGAGTTTTTCACACAAGAAGTCAAATCAATTTCTAATGAAAAACTAAAGGGGAATAAGCTTATGATAAAAGATTTGCCCCTAGAGAGTGAATTGCAACCAATTTATGAAGATGGTATGAAAAAGGAGTATTGGAAAAACACTCCGTTGCCCATGTTAAAAAACTAAAAACCGCCTTGAAATAAAATTTCAAGGCGGTTTTTTACAACAACTAATATACTTATATTTTTGCGCTCTTCACAGTTTCAATGATTCTTCCAGCAATTTTGTATGGATCCCCGTTCGAAGCTGGGCGACGATCTTCCAACCATCCTTTCCATCCTTTTTCTACTGTAATAATTGGAATACGAATAGAAGCTCCTCTGTCAGATACACCATAACTAAAGTCTTTGATAGAGGCAGTTTCGTGAAGACCTGTCAATCGTTCATCATTATATGCCCCGTATACCGCAATATGCTCTTTGGTAACTGGTCTGAACGCTTCACATATTTTCTCGTATACTTCTTTTGAACCACAAGTTCTTAAAGTTGTATTCGAGAAGTTCGCATGCATACCAGAACCGTTCCAGTCCCCTTTTACAGGTTTTGGATGATATTCGATATAATACCCATGTTTTTCGGTCAACCTATCAAGCAAATATCTCGCAACCCAAATTTCATCTCCTGCTTTTTTGGCGCCTTTGGCAAAACATTGAAATTCCCATTGGCCTGGAGCAACTTCTTGGTTGATTCCTTCAAAATTCAAACCGGCCGCAATACAAAGATCCGCATGTTCTTCAACTAGATCTCTACCCCAAGTATATCGACCCCCAACGGAGCAATAGTACTTACCCTGTGGGCCTGGAAAACCTCCTCTAGGAAATCCTAGTGGCAAATCGGTTCTGGTATCCATCAAGAAATATTCTTGTTCAAAACCAAACCAGAAGTCACCATCATCATCATCAATTTTAGCTCTTGCGTTAGAAGGATGAGGTGTACCATCAGCACTTAAAACCTCAGACATTACCAACCAGCCGTTCTTTCTTGCAGGATCGGGAAATATAGCTACGGGTTTCAACAAACAATCAGAAGAACCCCCTGATGCTTGTTCAGTTGATGAGCCGTCAAAAGACCAAATAGGGCAGTCTTCTAACTTTCCACTAAAGTCGTTTTCAACTTTGGTTTTGCTTCTCATGTTCTGTGTTGGCTCATGTCCGTCAAGCCAGATATACTCTAATTTTGATTTACTCATAATATTGGTCGTTAATTTCTAGAATTTTAAAAGACAGACAAAAATATGTTTTTTGGTGAATTATTATAATTAAAGAGGGGGTATTTTTATTAAAAGTTATTATTTTTCAGTATACCCCTATATTTTAGGGGGATAATTATGAATTATTTAATAATTGATAGTAATTTTGGCAAAATATTGAATGGACATTAACAGAAAACCGCATGTCAAAAATAAGATTTGCCGCTATTGCCGAAAGTCATAAAAGAAATTCGGTTACCATCGAGGAAAAAGGAAGACGTTCCGAACTTTTCGGTAAGAACGTTTTCAACGCAGAAAGAAGATTACAATACCTCACCAAAGATGCATTGGAAAGTGTTGAAAGTGCTATTTTTTCAGGTTCAAAAATCGATAGAAAGATCGCGGATCAGGTAGCGGAGGCCATGAAAGGCTGGGCGATTAGTATGGGAGTAACGCACTATACGCATTGGTTTCAACCATTAACCGGATCCACCGCAGAAAAGCACGACGCTTTTTTTGATTTGCTACTTGATGGTAGGGCACTTGAAAAGTTTGGAGGCGGACAATTGGTTCAGCAGGAACCAGATGCTTCGAGTTTTCCAAGTGGTGGTATTCGAAATACCTTTGAAGCACGTGGATACACCGCTTGGGATCCTACATCTCCTGCGTTCATCTATGGTACAACTCTATGTATTCCAACAATTTTTGTCTCATATACAGGTGAGGCTTTGGATAACAAAGCGCCCTTGCTACGGGCTCTTGGGGCGGTTGATGAAGCCGCCACCGCCGTAGCTAAATATTTTGATAAGAACGTTTCCAAGGTCAATGCAACCTTGGGCTGGGAGCAGGAATATTTTCTCGTAGACAAGGCACTTGCAGAGTCTCGACCTGATATTATTTTAACTGGTCGCACTCTGGTGGGTCATTCAGCAGCCAAGGGGCAACAGCTGGACGATCATTACTTTGGTGTTATTCCTGCTAGGGTTTTGAGTTTTATGAGCGATTTGGAACAAGAATGTACTAAACTGGGTATTCCTGTAAAGACACGTCATAATGAAGTAGCACCAAACCAATTTGAATTGGCACCCGTATTTGAAGAAGCCAATTTAGCCGTGGATCACAATCTATTGCTCATGGACGTAATGGACAAAATGGCGAATAAACATAATTTCAAAGTGTTATTCCACGAAAAACCTTTTGCGGGTATCAACGGTTCGGGCAAACACAACAATTGGTCTTTGGCCACTGATACGGGAGTTAACTTATTAAGCCCAGGTTCAACCCCGATGAAGAACTTACAGTTTTTGACCTTTTTCATTAATACGATCAAAGCTGTCGATGCGTATGAGGAATTGCTACGGTCATCAATTGCTTCAGCGGGAAACGATCATCGTTTGGGGACCAATGAGGCACCGCCAGCAATTCTTTCGATATTTATTGGTACACAATTAAGTCAGGTACTTGACGAACTGGAGGGGGTCTCAATGGGCAAACTGTCACCAGAAGAAAAGACGGAATTAAAGCTGAATGTGGTTGGTAAGATTCCTGAGATTTTATTGGATAATACGGATCGTAATCGCACTTCTCCCTTTGCTTTTACAGGTAACAAATTTGAAATGCGTGGGGTTGGTTCTCAGACCAATTGCGCAAAACCCATGACTGTTTTAAACACTATCGTCGCAAAGCAATTACAAGAATTCAAAAAGGAAGTCGACATTCTAATTGAAAAAAAGAACCTAAAGAAAGATGAGGCGATTTTCAACGTTCTAAGGGAATACATCAAAACCTCAAAACGAATTCGTTTTGATGGCGATGGTTATAGCGATGAATGGGAAAAAGAGGCAAGAAAAAGAAAACTGAGCAATAATAAGACCACGCCCCAGGCACTTCAAGTGCTTACCGCTGCAGAAAGCTTATCGCTTTTCAAATCCATGAATGTAATGAGTGAGGTTGAGGTCAAGGCCCGCCAAGAAGTGGAGCTTGGCTCGTACATTATGCATGTTCAAATTGAGGGTAGAGTGCTGAATGAACTGATGTACAATTTTATAATTCCCTCGGCCATAAATTATCAAAATAAGCTCATTAAAAATGTGCTGGGTCTTAAGGAAATCTATGGGTCTAGCCATAAGCAGCTAGCCGCAAGCCAATTGGAAATCATTCAAAAAATATCGGAACATATTGAAATTATTAAAAGTAAAACAGATGCCATGATTCATGCAAGAAAGGATGCTAATGGATTAAAAGACATCAATAAAAAAGCAACAGCTTACGAAAAAGATGTGAAATCGCATTTTGATGAGATTCGTTATTCCAGTGATAAGTTAGAACAATTGGTAGGTGATGAAGACTGGCCGTTGACAAAGTATCGCGAACTTTTATTTATTAAATGAGATGATATTTTTGTGAATCCACCTATTTTTGCTCTAAACCCTAAGTAATGAGTTCATCACACAGTGAAAGATATAACCTACGAGGTGTTTCAGCTTCAAAGGAAGACGTTCACAACGCTATTAAAAATATTGACAAAGGGTTATTCCCCAAGGCCTTTTGTAAGATCGTACCTGACTATCTGACCAATGATGATGATCATTGTTTAATCATGCATGCTGATGGGGCAGGAACTAAATCTTCCCTTGCTTACATGTATTGGAAAGAAACGGGAGATGTTTCGGTTTGGAAAGGTATTGCGCAAGACGCGCTCATTATGAACATCGATGATTTGATTTGTGTCGGAGCAACGGACAATATCATGCTATCCTCTACCATTGGGCGAAATAAGAACTTGATTCCCGGAGAGGTGATTTCTGCAATTATCAATGGTACTGAGCAACTGATTTCCGATTTGAAAAAACATGGCATTACGATACATTCTACAGGAGGAGAAACTGCCGATGTGGGTGATTTGGTCCGCACTATTATTGTGGATTCTACCGTAACTGCACGCATGAAAAGAAGTGATGTTATCGATAATGCAAATATTAAGGCCGGCGATGTCATCGTGGGGCTTGCCTCTTTTGGCCAAGCCATCTATGAAAATGAATATAATGGTGGCATGGGTAGTAACGGACTCACCTCTGCACGACATGATGTTTTTTCAAAATATTTGGCCGAGAAATATCCCGAAAGTTTTGATGCTTCCGTCCCCGAAGAATTAGTGTATTCCGGTAAAACCAAATTGACGGATGTAGTGGAAGATTCCCCATTGGATGCTGGCAAGTTGGTGCTTTCGCCGACTCGTACCTATGCGCCGATAGTCAAGAGAATTTTAGAAAAATACGATTCCGGATCCATCCACGGAATGGTGCATTGTAGTGGAGGCGCGCAAACCAAAATTCTTCATTTCATCGACCAATTTCATATCATCAAAGACAACTTATTTCCCATTCCTCCTTTGTTTAGATTAATCCAAGAACAATCCGGTACCGATTGGAAAGAAATGTACCAGGTTTTTAACTGTGGTCATCGATTGGAATTTTATGTTGAGGAAGCCGTTGCGGAAGATTTGATAGCTATAGCGAGCAGTTTCAATGTAGAAGGTAGAATTATAGGACGAGTAGAAGAGAATCCTTCTAAAAAATTGACAATTCAGAGCGAATTCGGAACATATCATTATTAACCTAATATGGCATACGATTACCCTTAAATCTGCGTTTTGTATAGTAAATATAATGCTATGGAAAGAAAGCAGTTTTTAAGGAGCTTGGGGGCCGGTGCGGCCTTTGCTCTAACGTTCCCATGTCTTCAAGGGTGTTCAAACGATGATTCGGAAACCCCCGGAAATATTGTAGAAGAGCCTACTGGCGTGGATTTTACAATTGATTTGACTTCGTCAGAAGCTTCAAAATTGCAAGACAACGGAGGCTTCATTCTTAAAAATTTGGTGGTTGTGGTAAAAAACCTTGAAGGAGAATTTGTTGCAGCCAGTCAAGTATGCAGTCATGAAGCCTACGATCAGGTGCGGTTTGTATCCAATGATGGAGGTATCTTCTATTGTGATGTGCATGGTTCTAGATTTGCACAAAATGGAACACCATTGAATCAAGTTGATGGCAATCCCGCGAAACAATTAAAAGTTTATAATACCGAGTTGACCGGAGATATGCTTCGTGTTTTCGAATCTTAGTTTTCAAAATAAGCGAATTGAAAAAAATAATTTCCCTCGTCCTATTTCTTTTTTCGGCCGTAGCGTTCTCCCAAAACTGGCAACCTACCTATGGTGAGGCCTTGGCCTGTGCAAAAGAGAACAACAAGCCGATGATTCTTGTATTTTCAGGTTCAGATTGGTGTGCACCTTGCATAAAACTAGATAAATCAATTTGGCAATCCGAAGAATTTAAATCCTATGCCAAGGAAAATTACGTGTTGTATCGGGCTGATTTTCCAAGGAAAAAAAACAATCGATTATCCGAAGAAATAACCGCTCAGAACAATCAACTGGCTGAAAGGTTCAATGCAAAAGGTCATTTTCCTTTGGTGGTCGTATTGAACGAGAACGAAGAGGTATTGGGTACTACGGGATATAAAAAGATTACTCCAACTGCATACATTTCACTTTTAAACACCATGATAAAGTGAAATTTTTCGTATCGGTATTATTCGGATTGCTTACTCTAACTGGCTTTTCTCAGGAGAGTAAATATGTTACCGTAAAAAGAACGATGAAGTTAATGGGAAGTCGTTTTGATATCACGGTTCTTGCCATAGACGAAGAGTTGGGCTACATCAATATTGAAGAGGCTGCTGCAGAGATTACAAGAATCGAAAAAATGATTTCCGCTTGGGATGATGATTCGGAAACGGCATTGATCAATAGAAATGCGGGAATAAAACCAATAAAAGTAAGTCTTGAACTTTTCAAACTGATCGAACGTTCAAAGCAGATATCAGAACTGACCGATGGCGCTTTTGATATCTCTTATTCGTCCATGGACAAGATTTGGAAGTTCGATGGTACAATGAGAAAAATGCCAAGTGAAACTGAGATAAAGAATTCAGTCTCGAAAGTAGGATACCAAAAAATCATTTTGGATAGTGAAAACCAGACAGTGTTCTTGAAGCAAAGGGGTATGAAAATTTCCTTTGGAGCCATAGGAAAAGGGTATGCAGCAGATAAGGCCAAAGAGCTTTTGATATCAAAGCAAGTGGTCGGAGGTATCATTAATGCCGCTGGAGACCTTTCCACTTGGGGGACGGATGTTAGCGGTAAAAAATGGATTATCGGAATTGTGAATCCGTTGAGTAAGGACAAAATAGTTTCTTGGCTACCCGTGGTGGAATCCTCTGTGGCTACTTCAGGTAATTATGAAAAGTATGTGACCTTTAAAGGAAAACGCTATTCTCATATTATAGATCCTAGAACTGGGTATCCGACCTCTGGTATAACACAAGTCTCTATTTTTTCTAAAAGCGCCGAATTATGTGATGCCTTGGCGACTGCAGTTTTCATTATGGGTAGGGATGCCGGACTTTCTCTCATTAATCAATTAGGGGGAACCGAAGTCATTTTGTTCGATAGTGATAACAAAGTTCATAAAAGTAGTGGCATATTGTTTGATCGAAATCCATAACTTTAGAAGATGAAGAAATTAGTAATCTTAGCTTTTCTTGCCTACTTCGCCACTTCCTGCGTAGCCGTAAAGGAATATGAAAAAGTATACCTGAACGATGAAGAAATGCAGTTGTCGGCGAAAAGTATGGAACGTTTTGAGACCAATTTTCAGATTTATCGTGAGGCTTCGGCGGGTGCAAATGGTGGAAAGTCCGGCGGAGGTTGTGGATGTAATTAATTTTTTAGTTTGGTAAAGTTGTCATCTCGAGCGCAGTCGAGAGCTTGGGAACACAAAATCAAAATTTTCTAGAAACTCTTGAAACCCTTCCATTTGAAAGTTTTAGCTCTTTTACTATTTTTTTTAGGCTGTCTTGTATCTTCTGGACAAGCTGACACTAGTTATAAAAAGCGAGTGTTGGAAGCAGCCGAGATTGAGCTCTTGTTCAGTTATTATGGCCAAGATGGTCAAAATGCGGCGGTCACCGGGGGAGAGGGAACAGAAAAACTTACAGATGCCACATCAAGTATTGTGGTAAAAATACCTTTGAACGAAGATGATATATTGACGGTTGATGCCGGCATATCTGCGTACACCTCCGCTTCTTCGAGTAACGTGAATCCGCTAGATGGTGATGCGAATAGAAATGTAAGTCCGTTCAGTGCCTCCTCGGGTGCCTCTAGACAAGATGTGCTTACTTATTTTAACCCTTCGTATCAACATGCGTCTGACGATCGAAATTCTGTAGTGAATGTCAAGGCATACGTTTCGATGGAGTATGATTATTTTTCTTTGGGCTTCGGTGGAGGATATGCCCGTTTGTTCAACGAAAAAAATACAGAAATTTCCATAAATGCCCAAGTGTTTTTAGACAAATGGAACTCGCAATACCCGATAGAACTTCGAGATGGTTTTTTTGATTCTCGCACAATGGGGACTGGTACTTACAATCCGAATTTCAATGCTTTTGAAAAGGAAACTAGAAATTCGTATTCCGTCTCTTTAGGGCTTTCACAAATTCTAAGTAAAAAGCTGCAAGGTTCTATTTTTATGGATGTTGTCTCACAAACGGGATTGTTAAGTACGCCTTTTCAAAGGGTTTATTTTTCGGATGCAACCGATTTTTTTATTGAAGATTTCCAACTCGCTGACGATGTGGAACGGCTTCCTGATAATCGTTTTAAATTACCTGTTGGTGGACGCCTAAATTATTACGCCAGTGACCACATTGTACTTCGAAGTTATTATCGTTTCTATACTGATAACTGGGGAATTGCCTCACACACGGCAAACTTAGAAATGCCTATTAAATTGACGGATAGTTTTACATTATATCCAACTTATCGCTATTATACGCAAACAGCAGCCGATTACTTTTATGCTAAAGAAAACGCTCTTTCTACCTTTGATTTTTACACTTCAGATTATGACTTATCAAAGTATACTGCCCATCAATACGGTGTGGGGGCTCGTTACAAAGATATTTTTGCAAAAGCCAGAGTATTTACTTTTGGTTTAAAGACCATCGACCTACGTTTTAATGTATATGACCGTAGTGATGGTCTGAATGCATTTATTATGACTTTGGGTACTACGTTTGTTGGGGATTAAAGTTTATATATCCTTCATTTTCCAAATCTTCTTTTGACTGAATCAATTTAGAGTATCCGTCTTTGAGAAGATATATTGAGTCGCCAATGTCTAAAATTTCTCGATAGAAGTGGTCTGTAATGATTATTGCACGGTCATTTTTCGTTTCTAAAATCAATTGTTTGAACTGCTCCACATATATTGGTGCCACAAAGGAAAAAGGTTCATCCAAGAGAATGATCTTCTTGCCAGAATTTAAGATAAGATAGGTTTCCACGACTCGAAGCTCACCTGAGGAAAGTTCATTGGTTTTGCTGTTTGCATATTTTCCAAAGGAATCAAAAATGTTGGTGAAGGTCATCCAATCAACATTAAAAATGTTAAAGGCACGCTTTATCTTTAAATTAGTAGGTAGCAGTTGGTGTTGTGGCAGATATGCCACTAAATTGGTTTCGAACAATGGCTTTTTCAGGTAGTTTTCATCCAAACGAATGTTCTTATATTTTGGTTTTAGGTCTCCGAACAGAATACGCAATAAACATGTTTTTCCTGAACCATTTCTACCCAGAACTCCGGTGACTTTTCCTAATTCACCCTTGACATAAACTCCGTAAAGAATTCTCTTTTGGTCAAAATTCAATTCTACGCTGTCGATTTCTACTGTCAAAATAGATTCATGGTTAGCATTAGAATAGTAGTAAAAATGGAATCGATTACGAAAGAAGTAAGAAGCAAGAGTAACGGAGATATTCCGAAGTTTTTATAAAAAATCAATTTTCGCTTTAAACTTGGTTCAAAGTAGGACAACCATAGAAGTCCGAACAATAAAAATTTTAAAGTGATAATGAACATGAAAGACATTTTCATGAACAAGAAATATAGTGCGATCAGTAAGCTGATAAAAAGAAACTTTTTATAAAAGTGAAATCCTAGTTGTAGTGTTTTTAATCTAAATATGGAGCGCATCTAATAGTTCTGGTATCTTTAAATGTACAAATTTATCGTAAATTCGTCCCTCGAACAGAAGTCCGATTATGATTGATAAACTCAATATTGTAAAGCAACGCTTTGATGAGGTTTCTGACCTGATTATTCAACCTGATGTCATCTCAGATCAGAAACGCTATGTAGAATTGACTAAGGAATATAGTGACCTTAAAGCTTTGGTTGAAAAGCGTGACCAGTATCTTGAACTTACCAATAATATTGAGGAAGCAGAGGAAATCATCTCAGATGGCAGTGATGCCGAAATGCTTGAAATGGCCAAAATGCAACTCGAGGAGGCTAAGGCAGGTCTGCCTGTTTTGGAAGAGGAAATCAAGTTAATGCTGATACCTAAGGATCCTGAAGATGCCAAAGATGTAGTGATGGAAATTCGGGCGGGTACAGGTGGAGATGAGGCCAGCATATTTGCTGGAGACTTATTCCGAATGTATACTAAGTATTGTGAATCTAGAGGATGGAAAACCAATGTCATCGATTTAAGTGAAGGTACAAGTGGTGGTTATAAAGAGATTCAGTTTGAAGTAAGCGGAACCGATGTATATGGAACGTTGAAGTTTGAGGCTGGAGTACATCGTGTACAACGTGTACCTCAAACGGAAACACAAGGTCGGGTTCATACCAGTGCAGCTACGGTGATGGTACTTCCCGAAGCGGAAGATTTTGACGTACAAATCGACCCCAAAGATGTTCGTATCGATTTCTTCTGTTCATCTGGTCCGGGAGGTCAGTCCGTCAATACGACATATTCCGCAGTGCGATTAACGCATATACCAACAGGATTGGTTGCCCAATGTCAAGATCAAAAGTCACAACATAAAAATAAGGATAAGGCTTTTCGAGTGCTACGTTCGCGTTTATACGATTTAGAACTTGCAAAGAAACAAGAAGAGGATGCCGCCAAGCGTAATTCCCAAGTAAGTAGTGGAGACCGATCCGCAAAGATTAGAACATATAACTATGCGCAAGGTAGGGTTACCGACCACCGAATCGGACTTACGCTTTATGATTTGCAGAATATCATCAATGGCGATATTCAAAAAATTATAGATGAGTTGAGTTTAGTCGAGAATACAGAAAAATTGAAAGAAGCTTCCGAGACTTTTTAAATAGTAATAATCCTCTTGTAAGTTCGAGCGCAGTTGAGAATTCATGGACAGTTTGGTTCAAAATAGCTCGACTGAGCCCGGTAAATAAATACATATGACTACAGAAGCATTAGTAGCACAAATTCTTCTAAAAAAATCATTTCTCTGTATCGGACTGGATACCGATTTGGAGAAAATTCCCCCGCATCTTCTTGAAAAGGAAGATCCCATTTTTGAATTTAATAAAGACATTATTGATGCTACGCATCATTTATGTGTTGCGTATAAACCTAACATGGCTTTTTATGAAGCGTATGGCTTAAAAGGATGGCGAGCTTTGGAAAAGACCATAAACTATTTGAATTCAAAGCACCCTGAGATTTTTACGATTGCAGATGCAAAACGTGGCGATATCGGAAATACTTCAACAAGATATGCAAAAGCCTTTTTTGAAGATTTGGAATTCGACTCCATTACTATAGCACCTTATATGGGCAAAGATTCCGTTGAGCCATTTCTGGCTTTTAAAGATAAGCACACCATTCTTTTGGCGCTTACCTCAAATGTGGGCGCCTTCGATTTCCAGACTAAAAAAGTAAATGGTCAAGAATTGTATCAAGAAGTGCTACGAACATCGCAAACCTATAAGAACGCAGAAAATCTGATGTATGTAGTTGGAGCTACAAAGGCAGAATATCTTACCGAAATTCGAAAAATCGTTCCGAATAATTTTTTGTTGGTTCCTGGTGTTGGCGCACAAGGAGGTAGCCTTGAAGACGTCTGTCAATATGGAATGACATCGAATGTTGGCTTATTGATCAATTCCTCAAGAGGAATAATCTATGCGTCAAAAGGTGCTGATTTTGCTGAGGGAGCAGCAGAAAGTGCGAAAAGAATTCAAGTTAAGATGTCAGGGGCGCTAGAAAATCTCAATTGAAACCTATACCAAATTCTCTAATACTCGTTGAATTTTAAAGGCTTTTTGCTCAAAAAATTCTACCAATTTCGCATCATTAATATTAGACGCTTTATCTAAGAAGTTTTGATATTGGTATTCCAATAGATGAATCATGTTTCTGTTCGCCTCTATTGGGGTAACACTTCCTACTTTGCAATATTGATTTTCCATAGTCTTATAATAAGTTCTGGTAAATATACGCTCGAAATGATTTTTTGGATGTTTAAACTCGTCGAATTTGTCAATAAATCAGTTCTTTTAATAATTTCTTAAGGATATCATATAGCATGTGATAAGACTTAAATAGACCATTGTGTTAAATAATCCGTTAAACCGTACGTACCTGCAAAAAGATTTAATACATTGCATCGCTACCATAATAGGTGCAAGAGAACACTTTGTTGAACTATACTACATATCTTCACAACGATTCAAAAGTCTGGGTAACTTTCGTCCATGGCGCTGGTGGTAGTTCATCTATTTGGCATAAACAACTGCGTGAATTCCGAAAACATTTTAATGTACTTTTATGTGATTTAAGAGGTCATGGTAATTCCGAACCTCGTTTAAAGGAAGCCTTTAATGAAAAGTATACATTTGAGGCTATTACCGATGATATCGTTGAAGTGATCGACCATCTTCAAATAAAAAAATCTCACTTTGTAGGCATTTCATTAGGTACGATATTGATACGAAATCTGGCTGAAAACTATCCTGATAAAGTTGAAGGGTTAGTCATGGGTGGTGCCATCATGAAGTTGAACTTTAGGTCACGTATGTTGATGGGTCTAGGAAATGTTTTTAAATCGGTTGTACCCTATTTGTGGTTGTATCGATTTTTTGCGTTTATCATCATGCCTCATAGCAACCATAGAGAGTCGCGAGTACTATTTGTTCGAGAAGCTAAGAAATTGTGCCAGAAAGAATTTTTGAGGTGGTTTAAATTGACCTATGAGATTAACCCGTTGTTGCGTTTATTCCGATCTAAGGATATCAACATTCCTACTTTGTATGTGATGGGCGGAGAGGATTATCTTTTTCTTCCCTCCGTAAAAAAAATAGTTCAAAAACATGAGAATTCGAGCCTTCTGTTAATTGAGCATTGTGGTCATGTTGTAAATGTTGAACAACCTGAAATTTTTAATAGGCTTGTCATCAATTACATTTCAGATTTGAGCTGGGAATCCATTTTGGTTCAGGAGGCCTTGCAGCAAGAAAAGACAATACTGACAGCTGTTAAATAGTTCTTTTAAAGGGGGTATGAAGCTTTTAAAGATAATTACGATTTACATTTGCTGTTTTTTCGTGTGGGATGTTTCGGCTCAGACCGAAACTTGTGCGTGTTGTTCAGAAAACCATAAAGCTTTTGATTTTTGGATAGGAACCTGGGAAGTTACAGATAGCGTTGGTCAGGTTGTAGGAACTAACCGTATAGAGAAACTACAGGATAATTGTGTTTTACAGGAGAATTGGGTCGGGAGCAGTGGAAGCACTGGAATAAGCACGAATTTCTTTAATTTCCAGACTCAGCAGTGGGAACAGCTTTGGGTAGACAATCAAGGTACTTATCTCAAATTAAAAGGAAATCGCAAGGGTAATCAAATGATTCTTTCTTCTGATGTTTTTACCCATTCCGACGGAAATGAGTATTTAAATCGAATTACCTGGACTCTTAATGGAGATGGAACAGTACGCCAACTTTGGGAAATTGTACAGGATGGAGAAGTGGTTAACGTGGCATTTGATGGATTATACACCAAGGTGAAGAAATAAATGGTATCGTTTTTAGACTACCTTTAATGACGTGTAAGTTGCCATGAAAAGATTGGAAAGGGGCAAAAAAAAACCGATGCTCCCATCGGTTTTTTACTAACTAACTAACTCAAAAAATTACTAACTCAAATAGTTCTGTTTATACAATTTCTAAAAACGGCAAATAGAGCGATTTTCAAAGATCAGTCATTTACAGTTGTACTCTAAAAATACAACGTTGTTTTATTTCTAATATTGTTGATCTGTAACACTAATTTTTAAATTTAGTCTTGCAATCCAAAAACCCTACGCAATAGGTCGGTGGTACGTGACGAAACTTTGGTTCGTATTTCTTTTTCCTCAATCGCAATCATCGTATAAACTCCGCTTAGTGCTTCGTTGGTGACATAATCGGTCAAGTCAGGATTCACGTTATTGGTCAATGGTATGCTGTTGTATTTCGTGATGAGGTTTTCCCAGATTTTATCGGCTCCAACTTTTTCAAAAGAGTTCTTGATGACCGGGTTGAATTTATTATATAATTGTTTTTGGGTCGCAGAAGTAAGGTATTGGGTTGCAGCATTGTCATTACCTAATAAAATCGATTTCGCATCATTGAATGTGATGCCTTTTACTGCGTCTACAAAAATAGGGGTGGCTTCGCCAACGGCATCTTCAGCTGCCCTATTCAATACTTTTAGACCTTCGTCGGCCAATTTTCCTAATCCAATATCGCGTAAGGTCTTGTCAACTTTTTGGAGTTCTTCTGGTAGAAGAATTTTAACCAATTCATTCTTAAAGAAACCATCGGGTTGGGTCAATTTGGTCACCTGCTTTTCTATGCCCAAATCTAAGGCCTGCCTTAGACCACTTGCTATTTCAGCGTTTCCAATACCTTGCTGCCCTTGGGGTAATTGATTTACTACCTGCTGTAGTTCACCACAAGATGAGATTTGGAATATAACGAGGAGCATTAGTAGTATTCGTTTCATAGCTAATTATTTAAAAGGTAAAGTTTACTTGAAAATAGAACGCAACTCTTAGATGGATAGTATTTCATGTGGTCAGAAGCACGGACAATCGGCAAAGAGTTACATGGCTAGGAAAAAATGACCGTTTTATTGTTATAGACCATCGTTTTGCGCTGAACATGCAACTGTACGCCTCTGGAAAGTACGATTTTTTCAAGATCTCTACCCTTCGCGATAAAATCTTTGATGGAATGCGTATGAGAGACCGTAGTAACATCTTGCTCTATGATCGGGCCGGCATCAAGTTCTTCGGTAACATAGTGGCTTGTCGCCCCAATAATTTTAACCCCTCGCTTAAAGGCAGCGTGATAAGGTTTTGCGCCTGCAAATGCAGGTAAGAAAGAATGATGAATATTTATGATTTTATTGGGGTATTCATTAATGACCTTGCTACTCACAATTTGCATATAACGTGCTAAAACTATAAAGTCGATATGATTCTCTTTTAGTAACTGCAGTTGTTCGTTTTCAGCTTCGGATTTAGTTTCTTTTGTGACAGGAATATGGTAGAAAGGAATTGAGAATTGCCGCGCAATTGGTTTCAAATCTTGATGGTTACTTATGATGAACGGAATTTGAACTTTTAATTCTCCAGAATTATGCCTACTCAATAAATCGTAAAGGCAGTGATTGTATTTTGAAACAAATACAGCCATTTTGGGAATTGTTTCATCGGTATGCAAACTCCAGCTCATTCCGTAAGGTTCAGCGACTGATTTTTCAAATTTTTTTCTGAACTCGGATATCGAAAATTCATCGGAAAACTCACTTTCTAAACGCATGAAGAAAACATTTGCCTGTTTGTCTACATGTTGGTCTAGGTAAATGATATTGCCACCTTTGACATGAATAAAACCTGTGACGGCATGAACAATTCCTGATTGATCAGCGCAATGAATTAGAATGGTAGTTTGCAATTGTTCTTATTTTAATCGTAAAATTAGAACAATAAATGAATCAAAACTTTTAAAAATTGTGGTATTTAAAAAGAAGGTCGCACCTAAAAGATTCAAAAATAAATTTAGCTGAAATGATGTAAGATAGTAACTAGTCTTTTCTGAGGGTTCTTCTCCATTTAGTAAAAGACTTGCGGAAACTTTTGATTTCGGTACGTAATAGGTTGAGATATTCCTTTTCTTTAACTCCGTCTTTCTCTAGGCCTAAACAATACGAGTTGATGTTGCGAATCATTATGTTAATGAATGTTGCACTATGCATACGTTCAGCATAAGAATTTGAATGTTCGGCCTGGGCTATCTGCTCCGGAATAAGTACCGTGTCGTTCACCAAAGAATCGGCAATAATATCACGTAAGCTATTGGATTTGTATCGCTTGAGCATATCTTTATTGAAGGTAATATAAGATGCAATTGCCTTACTGACCTCACGGAGTTCCAGTGCTTTTTGATAAACGGGTATAGCCCCAAGATTTTTAGTTGACATTTTCTTTAAAATAGCAAATAAGTACTATAAAGTTACGTTCTAATGAGTAGCAATTGCTTTTTAATCATTAGTAAATTTGTACTTTAGCTAATGATTCAAAGAAAATAAAACAATTTAATTTTGAAAGTTAAGATAGATGCTTTAAACTGGAAGATTCTCGAATGTCTGCAGGAAAATGCGCGAGAATCATTTGCGAATATTGGTCGAAAAGTAGGCCTTACTCCGCCGGCCGTGGCTGAAAGGGTCAAAAAAATGGAAGACCTTGAAATTATTAATGGCTACAAAACAATGGTGTCTCATGCATTGACAGGACACCAATTAAAAGCGATTATTACCCTTAGGGCTTTTATGGGAAAGCTAAAACCTTTTTTGGCAACGGTGGTAACTTTTGAAGAAGTAATTAATTGCTACCGTATTACCGGTAATGAAAACATTGTAATGGAGGTAGTTCTTAAAGATCAATTTCACCTAGAGAAGTTTATTGATAGACTCATTCAATATGGTGAAACAAGAACGCATATAATTCTGTCTAACGTAGTTTCCAATGCGCCGATTTTAAATGGAGGTTTAAAATCAATGTAAACGGAAACAGAGAGCAGCGTTTCGGAAGTGCTTCAATAGTTTATTTTATTGGCTGCCAATGCGATTGGTATAAAACTGTTACTGCCAAATAAAAAAAGGGTTGTAAGCTTCGAATTTAGTGATTAAAATCAATCATAAATGATTATGATTATTTGTAGGAAACGGATTTAATCACTTATTTTATATTCATGGAAATGGATAAAATCAACGAGTATCTGCAAATTGCCATAGACAAGACTGTATTTTTCTTACCTAGAATTATAGCTGCAGGACTTATTCTTTGGATTGGTTTCAAGATTGTCAAAAAGTTAGTGCAATGGGTGGGTCTTGCACTTGAGAAGACGGGTTTTTCAGAAACTTTGAGACCATTTCTGACTTCGACTACGAGTGTAATCTTAAAGGGGGCCGTGCTTTTTATCATCGCCTCTTTCATTGGTGCTGATTTAACGGGCTTGGTTGCAATACTAGCTGCTGCCGGTTTTGCCATCGGAATGGCGTTACAGGGTAGTTTGGGAAATTTTGCTTCGGGAATTCTAATATTAACTCTCAAACCATACAAGATAGGAGATTGGATACAGCTTGATGATAAGTTTGGAAAAGTTGAGGAAATCGGTATTTTCAGTACGGATGTATTGACTCCGGGAAACAAGATTCTTATTGTGCCCAATTCTATGGTAACCGAATCAGTGGTTACCAATTTCTCAGAAAAGGGAAAGATTAGATTAGAGTTGATGGTTACTATGCCCTATGACGAGAGCTTTCCTAAGGTGAAGCAAATCATTATAGACTCGTTGCTCACGATACCAAAGGTATTGAAGGATCCTCTACCCGAGATAGGTATTCAAAATTTTGATTCGCATAGTGTACAACTTTTGGTGCGACCTTATGTGAAGCCCAGTGATTTTTGGGAAGTTACCTTTGAATCACACAAGGCGATTAAAGCAGCGTTTCATGCACACGATATTAAGGTTGCTTACTCAGAAGGAGTTGAGATGGGTCGCATTGGTGAATAAATGTGTTGGAACTAGTATGGAAAGGAGCTCGAATTATTTCCTTAAATTTAGTCTATTGAATTTTTGGCCGGATTTTTGATGAATCCCATGCTAAACGAGCCAAAGTGAACACATGAAAAAAACGGTACTCCTTCTCTTATTATTTTTTTCCTTCTTCGGTACTGCACAAAAAATCGTCATAAAAAAGGGCGCTGTAATTGATGGTATTAAGGTAGGAGATACAATTCCTGAAACCTTTGCTATTTACTTGCCTACGGCTTTTGAAATAACCAAGAAGTGGCCTGTACTATTCGTTTACGACACTCAAGGTAGGGGCAAGAGAGTTTTGAGCATGTTCAGAGAGGCAGCAGAAGAACAGGGTTTCATTTTAGCGGCGTCCAACAATATCAATGATAGTTTATCGCTTTCACAAAACGTTTTGGTTTCGAGTAGAATGTTCAATGCGGTCTTTGCCATGGTACCCATACAAAAAAATCGCGTGTATACCGGAGGTTATACCGAAGGTGCTCGTCTGGCTTCTTTGATGCCTACTTTTATAAAACAAGTCAAAGGTGTTATTGCTTGTGGTTCGCCAGTGGCAAACAGCGAAGTGCTTAGTAGCAAAAATCCTTTTCATTTTATTGGCATTGTTGGTGTGGAGGACTATAATTACACCGCGATGTTGGCTACTGAAAAGGTGCTGAACAAATTACGCTTTCCAAATAATCTTTTAGTTTTTCAAGGTGGTCAAGAATGGCCAGAAACAGCCTACATCAGTAAGGCAATGGAGTTGTTGAACTTGGGATTGATGGCAAAGGGTGAATTACCCAAGGATGAAGCATTTATTGATAAAACTTACCGAAACAGTCTAGGCGAAATCAGTAGTTTAATAACGGAAAATAAACCTTTGTTGGCCGATAGACTCTTAAGAGAGATGATGGAAAATTATCGATTATTGAGAAATGTCGATTCGCTTAAAATGAGTTCTAAAACCTTACGGAAAACGAAACAATTCAGAAGTGCAAATCGTACGCTCAACTCCATATTTTTTAGGGAATCCCTGATAAAGGAAGACTACGTTTACTATTTGGAGGAAGATGTGTTGACCTATAATTATAACAACCTAGGTTGGTGGAAGTATCAAATGGAAAAACTTCAAGAGTATGAGAAGAAGCCCAGTATTTATGAAAAACAAATGGGCCGCAGGCTTAAAGGGTTTGTCAATGCTTTGATAGCCGATAATATTGATATCGTAAAAGCCGAAACCCCAGTTGATGAAGAAGCACTGAACTTTTTATGGATGGTGAACACCATTACCGATGCCAAGTCTTACCAATCGTATTTAAACATTATATCGTATAGTGCTAAAATCGAGGACTACGGCACCGCACTTTTCTATTTGGAAGAACTTTTGAAAAATGGTTATACCGATCAAGCAACTTTGTATTCCCTTGAGCATACTGCACTTTTTCGAATTATGCCTGAATTTAATAAGGTAGTCGCCAAGTACTTAAAAGATGCTAGGTATGACGTTATTGAGGAATGAACCGAGGTATTTCTTCAAGCTTCCAGTCAATCACTAAACCACCTGCCAACGATTGGGCGATTTCTTTTCCATATAAATATTCACATAGATAAAGGGCTGCTTCAAAGCTTTTTGCTCCACCGGCCGATGTTATGTACTTACCATCATGAACAAATAGCACACTGTCTTTCACATTGAGATTCGGGAACATTTTTTTGTAAGTATCAATATCAGTGGGGAAGGTGGTAGAAGCCACATCTTTCAATAATCCTGCCTTGGCCAATACAAAGGCACCATCGCAATGACTGGTCATAAAAAGGGCATCTTCATCTATTTTTTTAACGAAATTGAGCATCACGGTATCCTTTAAGTCAGTGTCCAAATGATGTTCCGCACTAGGTACTACAAGAATATCGATTTGGGGTAAGCTGTCATTGGTATAGTCATAATCCGGCAGAATACGTACACCTTCAAAAGTGGTAATCGGTTCTAGCGTGTTTGCAACGGTAAAGGTGTTCATGGCCTTGATGTTTTTTCGGTATTGCGTATGTTGAAAAATATCGTAGGGTGCCGTGAACTCGGTATTGTAAGTGCCATCCATAATCAAGAAAGCAACGTTATATCTGTTCGGCTCTAGTTGTGGCAGAACTCTGTTATCTACGGATGAATTTTTTATTTCTTTTTTGTTCTCGTTACATGAAAACGAAAGGAGAAGAAAAAGTAAAACGAAAAAACTTGGTTTCATGGACTCAGAATTTAGAACAATTTACGACCAAATTCTTAAAATGTTGGATGGGCTTTTAATTGTATTTTTATACTTTAAATGAACTGGACCATGAAATTTTCGGCTGTATTGATTTTTTCATTGCTATTCATAGGAGTAGCTTGCAAACAAAAAAAGAAATACCACGACACAACTGAAGGAGTATCGATTGTGGGAAAGCCCCAGGCTTTAGTTGATATTGCAAATTTTCAGACAAATCTAAATGAGGAATTCAAAAACCCTGAAACCTCACCTTTGCCAGACCGATTTCGAAAGGATTTTGAATCGTTGGAGTTTTTTCCGGCCGATACCACATATAGAATCGAGGCTCGATTTGTCCGTACTCCTGATGCAGTTCCTTTTTTGATGCCAACAACAACCGACAGAAAGTCAAAAGAAGTGGTCTATGGAGTCGCCCATTTTTCCTTGGATGGAAAAGAACACCAATTGGAAATCTATCAAAATGAAGAATTAATATTAGAAGACGGTTATGAAGATTATTTATTCCTACCCTTTACCGATTTGACCAACGGAGATGAAACGTATGGTGGTGGTCGCTATTTAGACCTATCAATACCTAATGGAAATACGATACAACTTGATTTCAACAAAGCTTACAATCCCTATTGTGTTTATAACAAGAAGTTTTCTTGTCCCATAGTGCCAAGTATCAATCATTTGAATACCAGGGTAATGGCTGGAGTCAAAGATTTTAAAAAGGGATATGACTAGCTACTAAAAAGCCCCAACATTACTGTCAGGGCCTTTTGAACTTAAAACTATAAATAACTCAACCAATTAAGTTCATTTTTTTAAAAGGAGTAGACGGCAGCTAGTACAAAAGATGAAAGGCCCGCCATCACTTCACCATCTGAATTTACGAATACATCTTCAGAGGCACTGTCCAAACGCAATTCAGGTTTTATCATAAGGTCGCCAATGGTAGCGCTTCCTGTAAGGGTCAAGGCGAAAACACTCATGTCACCATCAAAATTGGGGTCTGGCGAAGTACCAATCGCTCCAAAACCATCTGTCTCCGCAAAATACTCACCTCTGAGTCCAATCGTGAAATTCTCTGATGTTGCTAATTGTGGGTATAACGCTATACCCGCAAAATTTCCGATACCATCTTCTTCGTCTCCACTGAAATAAGCAGCGTTTATTCCCAAGAAAAAGGAATCGGATAAATCAAAACCACCCGTATAATCAACTTCAAACGAACCGTTATCAATCAATAGGTTCAGGTATTGATCACTATATCCTAATTGCGCGCCATATGCATATTGACCCGTTGGGTTGAACTCTGTCAAATCTGTTTGGTTCATTACAGCCAACATCAAACTAAAGTCATCTGATAAAGCAAAGTCGGCCTTTAGTCCAGTATGGGAAAATGGTCCGTACGAAAACAAATAAGAAGTACTGTAATTAAAATTTGCAACGGGCGATATCACCTCATACCCCAAAAAGGTATTGAAATTACCAAAGGTCAGTGTGACACTTTCGCTTACATTCCAGTAAGCATATAGCTGATTGACAATATTTCCTGTTGCCGAATACATCGGTGAGGCAAAAATCGCATCGGTACCCCTTGGACCAAAAACTAAGTCGGCGACAAAACCTGCTTTTTCACCCTCATAACTTCCGATTACGTTGGCCATTCCCAAAGCAAAACCGGGTAATTGTGCAAAGGAACTACCGGGAGCAACATAGTTATCGCCCGAATTTGCAGCGTTCAAATTGGCCCTATAATAGGCATCAATAGACCCACTGAAACTAAATTTTGGTTTTGTGTCTTCTTCCTCTTCTTGTGCAAACAATGCCGAAGTAGAAAAAAGAAGTAGTGCTACAACGAAAAGATTTTTGATGTACTTTATATTTGTAATGGCTTTCATAATTATTGAATTTAGATTTCCCTGCGAGGGGTTTAAAGATTTGATTTGCGTGTTAGCTTTTTAAAACGGAGCGTTCTGCAAAACGCTCCGTTTCTTTTTATTTCAATTAGTCGTTAATAAAGTCAGGGTAGGCATCCATACCGTGTTCATGAAGGTCAAGACCTTCGATTTCTTCTTCTTTGGAAACTCGTAGTCCCATGATTGCTTTAAGTGACCCTAAGATTATTCCCGAGGTAACAATACAGAAAGCCCCGATGATCAAGACGCCGTACAGTTGGGTCATGAATTGGCCTCCGCCCGCCATAGAACCAAAAATACCTACTGCTAAAGTGCCCCAGATACCGCAGATCAAATGAACGGCAACCGCTCCAACGGGATCATCTAATTTCAATTTATCAACAAGTGCGACACCCAATACGATAATGATACCAGCTATTAGTCCGATGATTATGGCTTCATTGGGCGACATCAAGTCCGCACCTGCAGTAATTCCTACTAATCCACCTAAGATTCCGTTCAGGAACATCGTTAAGTCTAGGTTTTTATACAGAGCAAATGATAAAATCATTGCCGAAACACCACCTGCTGCAGCTGAAAGACATGTGGTAACCAATACTAAAGAAGTCAGTTCTGGATCGGCCGATAGGACAGAACCTCCGTTGAATCCGAACCATCCCAACCATAGTATTAATACCCCAGCTGTTGCAAGAGGAATACTGTGACCCGGTATTGCCTTTGGCTTGCCATCTTCTCCGAATTTTCCAATTCTAGAACCTAATAAGGCAATAGCTACTAAAGCGGCCCACCCGCCTACGGAGTGAACTAATGTTGAACCTGCAAAATCATAGAAGCCCCATGCATCTAAAAAGCCACCGCCCCATTTCCAAGCCCCGACTATTGGGTATACCAATCCAACATAGAATACGGTAAAAATCATAAAGGCTCCTATTTTCATACGTTCTGCAACTGCTCCAGAAACTATAGTTGCTGCTGTAGCTGCGAACATGCCCTGAAAAAGAAAATCTGTCCACCAAGTATAACCTCCATCTGCGTATTCGGGAGTCATTCCATTTTCAGGTGCGGCAATTCCGAATCCAGCGAAACCGAATATTCCAGAAGAACCGTCTTCAAAACCGGGGTACATGAGGTTAAAGCCCCATGCATAATAAAGGAGAAGTCCACTGGTGATAATGAATATGTTCTTGAATAATATGTTAATCGTATTTTTTTGTCTAGTTAATCCTATTTCCAAAAATCCAAATCCCGTGTGCATGAAGAATACCAATGCGGTAGCCAACATCATCCATACGTTATTTGCTGTAAATAATCCTGCGTCCATTTTTTTAAAGTTTAGTGTAAGTGGTTAATTAGTTAATTCCTGCTTGACCGTTTTCTTTGGTTCTTATTCTGTAGGCCTCCAAGACTTCGGAAACGAAAACCTTACCATCGCCTACGTTACCGGTATAGGCTGATTCTAAAATGCAATTGACCGTTTTTTCCAAAAATTCATCGGAAACGACAACTGAGAGGTAGCGACGTTGAATGTCAGTAGTACTATAAGAGATACCTCTATACACGTGACCTTGTTTTTCATTACCAACTCCCGTTACATCCCAATAACTGAAGAAATTAACTTCAATTTGATGAAGCGCCTTCTTGACGTCATCAAATTTTGACTTTCTGATAATTGCCTCGACTTGTTTCATTGTGTTGCTATTTAATTGGTTTAATACGTTGCAAGCTCTGAAATGGAAGAATCGGCTAATTGCTTCACATATTCGTTCTCTCCACTTGCTTTTTTGTTATTTACAGCGCCAAATGTATGTTTTAATAATTAAGACCCTATAAAAAATTGGGGTCATTTTATAATTTTTATACTTATTGTAAAATATACCCTATTATTTTAGGGGTATGAAAAATAAAGGTTTGTAAAAATGATAATTTGAATAATTCAAAATTGACCAGGCTGGATAAATTTTAAAAAACAGTAACAATTCGAGTAATTCTTTAAGAATTGTTCAAAAAAAACGGAAAAGACCTGTGTTTTGCTAAATATTTAGAAGAGTCTCTGCTGAGCGTGGCCTATATAGTTTTTGCTATCCATAGCCCAACAGCAATGGCAACGATGCCTACTACAACACTTGAAATTGTATAAAGGGAGAAATTTAGAAGTTGACCCTCGCTTAAAAGAGAATGTTTTTCAAAGGCAAAAGTAGAAAAGGTTGTAAACCCACCGCAAAAACCTGTACCTAGAAGTAGTATCTGGTTTTCAGAGAGATAATTGTTCTTGAAAGATAAACCCAAGATGATTCCTATAAGCAGGCAACCGGCAATATTGACCAAAAAGGTACCTAAAAAAAAATGTTGAAAATACGGGTTGAGATTTTTGGAGATAATATACCTAAGAATACTGCCAAGGCCTCCTCCTAAAAAAACAAGTAACAATTGCCGCATACTCAAAGGTAAGAAATGAACCAAAACAATTTAGTAGAGGCCAACTGAAATAGTCATTAAAAAGTTATACGACAGTATGGCGAGTTCATACTAGTCGATCGTCTTATCCGACCTAAATATTAAAAAAATAGAACCTAAAAAAATAAGCGAAATAAGCCAAAATTCTTTTGGCTATTAAAAGAAGCGTTGCGTGGTGAATTGATTCAAAAAATAGTTTCAATCAACAAAACCTATACTGCTTTCTTGTATTTTGATGAAGTCGCATCCATCGGGAAAATTTTGGAAGCGGAAGTTTCGGTATTTCCTACGGAAGTCTTCCTATTGCGTCCGGCACCATTCAAATTTATGAATAGCATTACGGCGTTTACCCCAATAATGATGAAAAGAATTGTAAAAAATGTAATCATTTTATTGCCCCTTATACGATAAACAACGCAAAATTACGATGTTTGGTATATTATACGGGTCAAAATGCAAAATTGTTGTCCTTTAACACATTTTTATGATACTCTCAGAAAATGTGTTAATATTTGAGTAAATACTTAATACAGAAGAGAATAATTAAGAAAATTAAGAAGGAAATGCCTACCCATTTAACGCCCTGATAGTTCTTCAGATGTAGTTTTTCATCTTTTTTGTAAGAATAAACGACGATTATTCCAAAAATGACGCTAAATAGGATTGCAAAAACAATTTGCCCGCTACTGAACATATTTTCTATTTTTACGCAAAGCTAATCGAAAACAAACTATAAAAATAACTGATAAATAGTAATTGATGAAAAGTAAAATAGAGGCAGTACGATTGTTTCACCACTCCTTTGGTTTAGGTGTTTCTGAAAGCATGAAAGCTGATTTAGGTGAGACTACGAACAGGCTTCGCTTCAATTTAATGGATGAAGAGAACAAAGAATACTTTGAAGCTGCCCAGAATAATGATCTAGTGGAGGTTGCGGATGCTCTGGGTGATATGCTCTACATTCTTTGCGGAACCATCTTGGAACATGGTATGCAGCATAAAATAGAAGAAGTCTTCGAAGAAATACAGCGAAGTAACATGAGTAAATTAGGTGCTGATGGTAAACCTATTTACCGTGAAGATGGAAAGGTTTTAAAGGGACCTAATTATTTTCAACCAAAGATTCAAACGATATTGGAGTCGTAAGTACAAACTGAAATCTACCTATTCGCTTTCGGAAAGCGCTTCAAATTCTTTTCTTTTATTGGTGAACCATGCGGCCATGGCCTCAGGAGACTTCATCAATTGCTGCATATCACCCATGGCCTTTAAGTGTGCTTCATCGCCTTTATGAAACATTTCAGTACCATGCTTTTTACTCATTTCGGCGATTTCTTCGAAAGTGTTGGCGGTGAATTTTGTGTCACATGCGCCTCCCAGTTGGTTACAGGTCATTGTTTTCATAATCTTTGTTTTTGATTTAGGTCAGTTTAATCACTTTTAAATAAAGAAGCTTCCATAAGCTTTGGGGGCATATTTCCAATTTTTAAAAGCTTTTCGTGAAAATCACTTAAAGTGAATCGGTCTCCCATTTTTTCTTGGTAGCGTGTCCTCATTTTTAGAATTTCGCTCATCCCCATAAAGTAACCGATGAAATATCCTGGTCTCTCCGAAGCGGAATCTACTTCAAGTTGGGCCGCCCAGCGAAGAAAACCTACTTTGTCCGTCATCATTTTGATAGCCTCTTCATAGGTCATTTTTCCGGTATGCATACCAACATCATAAACCACCCTGGCATTTCTCCAAAGGCGTAACTGCAATTGTCGTAAATGGATTTCCTTACTAGGAAAAAATCCTGTTTCACTCATTAACTGTTCATTGTAAAGTCCCCAGCCTTCACTGAACATTGAAAGTCCATTCTCGCGTCTAAGCTTGCTCGGATTATGCATTTGATAAAGGCCCTGAACATGATGACCGCCATACGCTTCGTGCGGTGCCGTTACGATAATAACGCCCCAATCGTGTTCTACAAGATATTCTTGTTTGGTTCGGTCGTCCCATTGGTCCTCGAACGGATTTATCATCCATTGCGCCGTGAAAATACTATCCTTGTCTTTGCCTTGGGCACGAGAAAAATTTCCGTAATATGATGTTTTCCGTAAATATTCGGCTCTGGGTACTACTTGAACTCTTTCATTCCATGGAATAGGTATAAGGTTTTTGTTAAGTATATGTGCTTTTGAACTATCAACCCAAAGCTGATGCGCAGCAATCATCTCATGTGGTTTAGGATAGTCATTTTTAATTTCGGTCGCCAATTCTTGCCATGTTTTCTGGGGGTTAATTTCTTTGGCCAAGGCTTCTAGCTCTGAAACGGTTTTGTTAAATTGTGCTTTACCGAACTCCCAAAGAGTTTCATCATTGTAATCCAACAGAAATTGTTGTTCGAGCATATGATTGTAGGTCTCCTTTCCCATGGCAAAATCTCGCCGTGGTTTTTTAGGCAAATCATTGGCTATGAAATCAGTATACGACGCTAGTGCTTCTTGACATTTAGAAATTAAAGGAATTAATTTTTCTGCACCTTTCGATTTTGAAGCAAATTCCACCAAGTCTTTTTCGAAAAGTGATTTTGAATTTTCCGCCATGAACAATGAAAGTTCTTGAAATCTAGGCACATGGTACTCCAATTGATTTTGCCCATTTTGAAGTTGAACAGGCACCATTTTTAAGCGAGCTTCTAATTGTGTAATCTTATCGGAAAGGGCCCCGGGCTTTTCCATAGTATTTCCCAACGCCCGAAAAGACATGTAATTTCTAGGATCCATCTTCCAGGTCTGATGTTTAGATTGTCGAATCTCCCTTCCCTTTAAAATACTATGGGCAAAGCGCCAATCAATTCTATCCTCAAATGACAAGTGGGTGGTGTCGATGGTATTCAATTCTTTAAGTTGCCTAGTTACGCGTTCCAATTCGGAAGTAAAGTGGGTGACGCTTAGATCGGGAATGTCTTCAGCACCGCGAGACGCGTTGAAATTCTCAATAAAAGTTAGGAAGTCCGTTGGCTTGGTGGTCTCCGTCTTTTCTTGGCATGCCAGCAAAATAGCCAAAACCGATAGCGTCAGTAATCTTTTCATAATCAAGCTATAGTAACTTATTAAAGATACAAAAAAGCACTTTTACGGTTCGTCGAGTTTTCTTAAGGATTTTTTGTGTACACAACCTCACCATCAAAAATGGTCATTGCTATCATGGTAGATAAAATCTGATCTTCCGGTACTTTCATTAAATCTTGATCATAAATCGTAAAATCAGCAAGTTTTCCTGCAGTGATTGAGCCTTTGATATTTTCTTCAAAGGCACCGTAGGCCGCATCTAGCGTATAAGAACGTAGGGCTTGCTCACGTGTCATTTTTTGCGCCGGCTCGTAACCTCCTTCGGGAGTACCTTTCAAAGTTTTACGACTTACGCTGGCATAGAAGCTCGCGATCGGATTCAAGGGTTCAACAGGAACATCGGTTCCGTTCACTATGGGAATACCACTTTTCAATAAATCCTGCCACATATACGCACCTTCTTTAATACGCTTTTCTCCTAAGCGGTCAATCGCCCAAGGTCTATCGGATGACATGTGTACGGCTTGCATTGCGGGAATAACCCCAAGCCCCGCAAATCTGGGAATATCGTCAGGATGCAAATGTTGGGCATGTTCGATACGGAATCGATGGTCCACACTTAAATCGGGCAAGGTGGTAAATGCAGCTTCGTAGCGGTCCAAGATTTCCTGATTTGCACGATCACCTATGGCATGTGCGCAAACTTGAAATCCATTTTGTAATCCGTTCAGTGCCGTTTCTTTTACGAATTCCATGGGTAAGGTCTCATGGCCAAAATGTCCGGGTCGATCGGTATATTCTTCTAATAACCAAGCGCCTCGGGATCCGAGGGCACCATCACAATTCAATTTAATAGAACGCACGGTAAATAAGTGATCTGTATCTATAGAAGGACCTTTTTTATACCATTCGTCCAGCAGCTCTTTGTCCCATCCGGTAATCATGGCATACATGCGTATTTTAAGTTTATCCGCAGCTTTCATATTATCATAAAGTGCTATGGTCTCGCGACCGATACCGGCATCATGAAAACCGGTAATGCCATTTCTATGACAAGCGACTACCGCCAGTTCGAAAGCTTGGGTATCTTTTTCAGGTGTTGTTGCCGGAATATGTTTCCAGATCAAGCTCTGGGCACGCTCATTGAAAATACCTGTTGGTCTTCCGATTGCATCGCGCATGACCTCGCCGCCTTCGACTTCGAATTTATCGATACCATCCTTTGGTAATAGCTGTATTCCTGCAATTTCCATGGCTTTGGCATTCGCAAAACCTGCATGGCCACTGGCATGACTTAAATACACCGGATTGTCGGGCGACACTTCGCTCAGTTTATAATGTGTTTGAAAACCATTTACAGCGTCTTCGGGCAACCCGGCCCATTTACTTTGGTGCCAACCGCGCCCTGTAATCCATTCTCCCGGTTCAGTAGTTTTCACTTTTTCCGCTACCGCATCGATGATTTCTTGATAGCTAGTTGTATTAATCAGGTCGAGATTCAATTCGTTGTAGCCCAATCCCATGAAATGTCCATGTCCTTCAATCAAACCTGGGGTCATGGTTTTACCTTCTAAATCGATAATCTGTGTTTGGTCGCTTTTATAGACCTCGGCTTCGGCAAGGCTACCCGCAAAAAGAATTTTATTGTCTTTGGTTGCCACCGCCTCAACCATGGCTTGGGCAGCATCGACTGTATATATTGGCCCGCCATGAATCAATAGGGTAGCGGTTTCTTTTTCAGGACTTGAACAAGCCGTTGAAAAAAGAAATCCAATGATTAGACTGAAGAAAAGAGAATTTTGAAATCGCATGAAAATTGGTTTTTAGGAAACCTGAATTTACGATTTAATATAGCAAGGAGAATAAGACTCTAAAAATAAATAGGAATTAAATGCCGTGGGAAAAGACTAGTCCCAAACAAATTTCCATTCACCGTTAGACTGTCTTTTCCATACCGTATGAAAAATACCTTTATTCTCTTTCTTGGTGCCTGAGGAGTCGATGGAGGTAAAAATGAAATTACCGTAGGTATAGGCTAAGTCACCAGCACTGCTAACTTCTACGAAGGTGGGTTTCCAAGTTAGGGTTTCGTTAGGCTGAACATCGTTTTTATACCATTCTTGAATTGCGACTTTACCTTTTACTATTTTATTTTGCCTTTTGATAACCCCATCGGTTGCGGCAAAGTGATGGAAAGCGGCTGTAAGGCCTTTGTCTTGAGCCATATCATTAAAGTTTTTTTCAACCTGTATGATTTCAGATTTCCATTTCTCTCTATTGGTTTTAGTATCAGCTGTAGTGCATCCAATACTCATCAAAAATGAAAATAAAAGAAATAGTGCGTGTTTTTTCATTGTATACAAATTGAAGCGTAATGTTATGGTTGAGCTCAGCTTAAGATGTTTCTTAAAACCTTCTAATCGTTACAACCCCTTGCCAAATTATCTACTAGTTTATTCAAATGACTTACTTGTTTTGTTGATGTACTCTCTGTTTCTTTTAAGTGTTAATCTTGATGATTTGAAGTACTCATGATTTTTACAATTTATAACGTTGTGTCAAAATAAATGTATGATTTTCAACTGCCTTTGATGAATCCGTTATCATTTGGCAAATAGTCAGTCGCTCTTAATTGACCTCAAGGTTCTTGACCTTTATCTCGTCATTGCACAACCTCACTTATCTGGATAACAGGCTGAGTATTGGTATAGTTGGGGATGTCACTAACAATTTTTTCTGCATTAGGTCCGAAAGAATCTCGATAGTCTGAAAGCTGGTCGAAATATAGATATCCAATGGCCAAATATGGAATTGGCTCATCGGGAGTCCTTCCAGCTACCCCCTTATCAATTTCCAATAATTTTAAGGAGTCGCCCAACAAACTTGCAACCATGGGCATGTGTTTATTGGCATAGTAGTCCATATCAAAGGTTTTCCCGTCACCGTTGGGATAGAGAATCGTTACTTTGACCATGCCTTTTTCAATTTTGGATTTGTCTGTTGATGCAACCTCATGAAAACCAGTAAGGAATACCGTGGCACCAAGGATTAAGAGGATAAATTTAATTTTCATATTAGTATGATTTAGTGATTAGTTAAAGGTAAATATTATTGTTTACTGTTTGCTTTCCGCTGCACATTAAGCAAAATCTATTGGTAATGCTTCTCTGCCGACAGTCTTCACAAAAATATGCAGCGGTTTTTGTGAATTGATTTTTTCTTGAATTGCTTTATTAGTCCCCCGTATAAATTGCCTGGTTCTAATCAAATCATCAATACAACTAGCTGCCCAAAAAGTGCCTATAGCCTTGCCATTTTCAAATTCTAAATCATTTTTTCCATTTTCAACATTTATATTCTGCTCACAAACTTCATTTAAAAGGTCTTTATATTCTTTTGATGCAATAGCTAATTTTCGGTAATCAATATTATCCTGAAAATATTCTGAAGTAATTCGAATAAGTTCTTTTTGTATATCCATTGATTAGTAGGGGTTTGTGCTTTTAAAGTTTTATCCAAAGGTTTGGATAAACTATCATTTTAAATGACTTTTATTTTTTGTTGTGACTCCGCTTAGTTTAGTTGTTAGTTCTTCAATCAATTTATTGGTGGCGGGTTCATTTCTTCGTTTCAGTTCTTCAATCATTCGTTTGATTGTATCGGGAGTATAATCTTCTTTTGGTGCGGGCCGAAAACTTTTTTCAGGAGCTAATGAAAAAAATAACTGATCTGACCATTCATTTCTTTCGCCGTCAATTACCAGATGAAGACGGTCCGATTCTCCTTTATTCGAAACAGAATGTACATAATTTACATTTGTATACCAACATTCTCCCGGTAGCATTGTTATTTGGCTACCGTCAAGAATGAAATGAACATCGGAATTTGTAACTATTGGAATATGTAACCGAAAATTCCCATCCTCATAACCTAATTCGTGATCTCTGTGTGGTTTAATTTCAGCACCCGCTCCAAGTCGCATAATACGAGCGGTTAATATGGGGCACTTAAAAGTCTCAATAACTTCCTTAAAATAGTGACATTTTTTAAGGATGGGTGTTTCCGATTTAATGGAATTTGAGTTGGATAATGCAAAAATATTGGAATCGTCTCCATCTTCACCATACAATGAAAGAATCTTCCAATTGCCACTATAGCCTGTAGTGTTGTAATGTGGAAGCCACTTCTCCTCCACAATCAACGATAAATCATCAGCAAGCTTTTCGGTATCAAACTGAAAGGGGAGCTTTAAAGATTTCGTTATGTTTTGCATTATCAATATTTAGGAGGTTTGTATTTATTGGGCTCAGCGATAGATATACAAAGTATTTGCGACGCTTTTATATATTGTTACGCGCCCAGTTAATCACTGAATCCGTATTTTCTAAAGGTTAGATTTATTCTTGGTCTTTTATATTTAGGATTTATGGTGAGGCTATGTTCATATCTCTCCTGACAGTACTTTCCCATGAGTACTAAGCTTCCATTTTCTAAGGTTTGGGAAACTTCAACCTTACTTTCTTTTTCCCTAAACTTGAATTCTCTTTCTTCACCTAAACTTATCGACGGTATAATAGAGGTATCTCCAAAGGCAACATAATCTGAATGGAAATCTACACCGGAGTTACCATCCGGATAATAGATTAGAACACAAACTTCGAATTGCTGGTTGGTAAAATTTTCAATTTTTTCTTTAAGCTTTTTCAATTTATCGGTCCACCCCCTTGTTGGTCCCCATTGTCCTTCGGGGAATATATTTTCATCAAGAAGATTTTGATCTAAAAACATAATTTTTTCAAAATTTACTTCATACGTTTTCCCATCTTCTGTTTTAGGGCAATAGCTTATTTTTTTAACGGTATCGTATAAATCGACGAATAGCTCATTAGCTTCACTAAATTCCAGAAAACCACTGATATATTCAACTTCGCAATTTAAGGGTAGTTTCATCTTACTTGTGAATTTTTACATCCTGTTTGGCACTTATCGATTTGCGGCTAAAAACCGGGCCAAGATGTGTTGCTGTAATCCGTCCGTCTATGTTTACCGAAGCTTCCACGTAGGTGAGCGTAAAATCCTGCTGGAATTAAAGATAGCCATTAGCACGAAATTTCACTGCCCATTGGACGGCGTTCAGGATATCTGTAAGTAATGAATTCTAGCTTTTGTTCGCTACCGGATGAACTGTTTTAGATTTTATTCAATATAAACTTTATCTTCCGTTTTCCCTTATAGCATTTAACCCCAGTTATTGAACCGAATATGTTCAAAAACTTTACATGGCATCTTCAATGATACTGATAATCTTATCGTTCGGTATGATATCTATCGTCATATTGATGCGGTCGGTAGTTCCATTGTTAATAACACGATGTGGATCCATTAAACGCAAGTACCAGCATTCTCCAACTTTCATCGGTGCCAATGTGTCGTTTAAAAAGAATTCTACACCCTCATTGTTATCTATGGGAACGGTAAGCCGTATCATCGATTTTTCTTCCTCTAATGCCAATGTAGGGTCTTTATGCTCTTGCACAACGGATTTTGGGGCTAAAAACAATAGCCGAACTAAATTAACCGTCGTGTATTGGCTAAATTCATTAACTATGCTGGTTAAATAAGGGGATTTTTCTAGGGCGGGTGTATCCTTCCATTCGGTCCAAGAACCATCTGCATAATCACTTGCTGGAGGAGGAAAGGGTAATGATGTATCTACAAGGTGAGCAGGTGCTCGCAAAGGAATGACTTTATAATATTCGTAATGTTCTTGTTTTAAAGCGCGTGCTTCTAGAACCATTTTTTCTACATCGAACAAAAAAGGTAATTGAATTCTGTCTTTAAATTGTTTCTTTTTTTCCATTTCAACTACAAATTTATCTATTAACTAAGGTCGCCCGTGTACTTTGGTAAGATGGCCCACTGCACACCTGCCCGAACCTAAAGATAACTTTTTGTAGGTAATTTGAATTTAAGCCTGAAAGCTAACGGGACGCAAGCAATGAATTTCAGGCTTTGTTGTGCAACGTTTTTTGTTTTTAGGATATTCTTGTTTTAAAATTCGTAATCCAACGTCTCCTTTAATTCGCAATGAATGGATTTGTTGTCAAATCTTGACAAAACCTTCCTTGCTTTTTCAGGGACATATACAGTTTCATAGTCTTCCCCGACGAAAGCTATTACTGATTCAATTTTTTCAAACCACATAATTGTAGTGAATTCCACTTCATCCTCTAATTCTCTTCGCAACAATTGAATACGTTTATATCCTGCAATTCTTTTTTCTTCAATTCCAGGAAAAATTTCTGTTTTCAACAAGTTTTCATAGATATCCGCATTTGATTTTGTGGTATATCCATGCCAAATTCTTAAAATCATTTTCTTAATCTTTATTGTTTTCAGAAATGTTCCAAAACGGTGGGGCTATGGCAAGTAGGGCAGTGAGGAAACCTTTTCGTTTCCGTCGTGGCTCGTAGCCATAGCTTTTTGTTTTGTTTTTATCTTTTTCATTTTAAAAAGCCATATCCCAAATATTTTGCGGACTTCATAAAAATACCTAAACCCAGCGATTAAGCCTGAACCCCTTATTGTTTATAGGTTTTGTTGTGAGCATTTTTTTATCTGTAATAATAGAACCAACTACTTTCATAATTTTCATCGAAATTTTGTTTTGAATCAATTCCAATTTTGAATTCACTTCTTTTCCAATAATCAAACTCATCATATTCCTTTAACAATTCAAAATATCTATTTTCAAGTTTGTTGAAATAGTCAGATTCGGTAAATACCTCCTTTTGTTCATCTTTAAAAACGAACAATGTCACACTTCCAAAACACCTAGACAAAGTCCAAACTTTTTTATTTTTCAGTTCGGACAATAATTCTTTGATTCTAATTTCCGGAATAAGACTGTTTGCCTCTTCTTTAGCTAAAGGCTCAAATGCAGAAGCCGAAACAAAAACATTCTTTTGGTTTGGGGCTTTTAAAGTTGTGCAAGTGTCTTGATATTTTTCCGCAATATCATTCTGTATCTTTTCATTAAAGATAGCCCACATTTCGTCACTTACTTTGAATTTAATTTCATCAGTTTTGCTTTCAACTGCGATTCCGATTCTAATTCTATTGTCGTGATTCATTATTTCGTGAGTAATGTTCAAAACATTGACCTTGTACTTTTCAGAAATCCATTTAGCAAACTGCCCAAAATTCGAATCTATACCTGCTTTTTTCTGTTTTACGAGTTTGGCTAATTTGTATTCTTTGTCTGATGATGTTACCAATTTTTATCTTTTCTTAAATTGCTTACGGTTCGGCTATGGCAAGTAGGGCGGTAAGGAAACCTTTTCGTTTCCGTCTGCGCTCGTAGCCAAAGCCTTTTGTTTTGTATTAATCTTTTTCGTTTTAAATGCCAAATCCAAAAGATTTGGCGGACTTAGCAAACACGCCCAAGCCTTTAAATATAGTACTATAATCCCTATTTGCTATTGGTATTGTTAGCTGCTGTGATTTTGTCCGAGTAAGCACCAAACTTTGTGTTTTTCTACGTATTTATTACATAAAGAGTGCAAAACGGAACGCTTAATTGAGTAATTTCAAGGTGTAATTGGCATTACTATTTATGGTTAAGCCAAACCAAAGTAAATACAAATTAATGCAAAGGTGTCAAAAAAACCGTGTACAGCAATAATAAACCACAAATCGTATTTACGCAAGTAGAATATCAGGGCTAAGAGCGCCCCGACAAAACCAGTTACAAGTTGCCCTGTAATTCCTTGATAACTATGCAAAAAGCCAAAAAAACAAGCAAGTAGGACAATATTAAGCACAATACTTACTTTGCTGTCTCCAAAGAATTTTACAAATTGTCTCATAAAATAGCCTCGAAAGATAATTTCTTCTCCAAATCCCGCGGTAGCCCACACTAACAATAAAGCAATTAAACATGCTTGCAGATTTCCTTCTAGTTGTTCAAAGCTTGAATAATCTATAGGAACCCCTGTGAGTTTCGTAAGTGCAGGAACTAATACAAAGACGTAGAGAGCAAAGAGTCCTAATGCAACTAGAGGAGCAAGTAGGAGGATGTTTTTTAATGTAACTTTTTCACGTTGAAATCCAAGTGCTGAAAATGGTTTTCCTTTGTATTCGATATAGTTCGCTATAATGATTAGAATTGCAATAACGATATTTTCAATGTAGCTTAAACGGATTGGTCCAAACCATAAAAAGCAGATGATTGAAATTGTAATTAATGGAATTAATGTTTGTCTTAAGTTTATTATGTTCATTGTTTTGTGATTTTAAATTCAAAACGAAATAATGAACAAAATTTCTGAAATCCCCTTTAAACATTCATGTTTTTACTGAATGGTCTTATATTTATAACTGAATAGTCGTTAGTTTTTGGCATCTTTTATTGAAACCAATTCATAAATGCTCGTCGCTTGTAACGACTGATATTGATTTCAGCAATCGCATCGTTTTCAACGCAAGCTTTTAACCGAACGCGCAACTTGCCATTTTCAATCTTTTCAATTTGTTCTACGGCATCTTTGTGAATGATAATTTGCCGATTGGCTCTTAAAAATAATTGATCGTTTAGTTTTTCTTCGAGCTCGTTTAACGTAAAATCGGTGATAATGGTTTTACCATCATTTTGAACAGCGTATACAATTTTGTTCTCGCTATAAAAGCACGCAATATTGCCATAGGTAAGTTTGGTTGTTTTTGCGCCACTTTCAATCGTAATTTCGGCATCTTTTATAGACAACTTATATAATTTGTACATGTCTTGGGCATAGACAAGTCCAATGGCAACAAAACTTACTAGTAGGGTGAGTAACAAACCAATTAACAAATAATAGAACTCCGTATCTCCTCCTGCAACTATATTCAAAAGGATAAATAGGGGAATATACATGATTGTAATATAGCCTAGAGTAGTAACCATGAACCTCACGATAGTGATGATTTCTATTTTTTTAGAGAAATACTTTTTCTTGTAAAATTTAAAATTAAGCTCTGCTATGATTCCAATAAGAATACACAAAACAATAGTGGATAGAAAACCTTCTATAGGAAATCTATACGATGCACCGTCTGGGAAACTCTCGGGAGTTGATAAATGATTTACGACTAAAGAGAAAATTATAAAGACAATTAATTTCTGAAACCAACTCCATCCAGAACTACTGATAAGTGTATACCATAGTGCTTTAAGTGTATTTTTATTTAGTACGATGGTTCTCATGGATTAGGAGCTCCTTTTTTGCCAGATTCAAAAGTAAAGCCTGATCAAGTAAAAGTTGCTATGAAAAAATGTTTTTTTTCCCATTGCAGCTAACGGTCTAGTATAAGAATAGTTGCGGGTTTTCATGCGAGGAATTTCCACAGGAAATTCAGACGTAGTAAATACGCAACTACCTTTGGTTAAGCACTAAACCGTAATTATTTTTATACATTGTTGGCATTAGTTTTTCATTCTGTGATAAACATTCGAGTTATGTTTCTCCATATAAAATTCAGGATTAGGAATTTCTGTAAACCCAAACTTTTTATAAAGCCATTCAGCTGTATCAGTTAATAAAATCCAGCGTCTTAATCCTTGAAGATTAGGGTGTTCCATTATTTCATTTATCAGCCACTTACTTAATCCCTTCCCTCTATATTCCTTTAAAATATAAACATCTCCTAAATATGCAATAGTTGAATAGTCTGAAATTATTCTAGCAAAGCCAATTTGCTTGTTTTCGCAATAAAGCCCAAAATTCAAAGAGTTTTCAATTGATGTTTTCACAGTATTGATTGGAATTCCGTTAGCCCAATCAGTTTCGTTTGCAAGGAATTTGTGAATGCTCAAAATATCTAATTTATCCTTGTCAGTTGAAATGGTATATTCATTTCTATGAACTTCTCTAATTTTCATTTCAGTTTTCGTAATTAATGCTTACGGTTTTGTATACGGCTCATAGCCGTGTAAAAAGGTACTATCTTTTCGGTTAAGCACAAGCCGAATTTTTAAATTTTTCTTTTTTCCTCATTAACGCAAAAAGCCAAATTTTTAAATTTGGCGATTGGCAAATAAATCCTTACTTTGAGTATGTAACTAATTAGCTATGAGATGTATACGTTATTGTGGTGCGTTTTATCCGTACACAGCGTTTTCGGCTACACTTCTGTTGGTTTCCAAGTCCGATTTTACACTTGCCAATTTCATTCCGATTGTCATAAGTGCAACTTTTCCAAGTGGTAAACGAAGTGTAGGATTTTCTGAATTAACCAAATCAATAATTGCTTTAGAAGCTTTTATTGGGTCGCCTTCTTGTTTTCCGTCCACGCTTTTTAATTTGGTTCTGAAAGCTCCTGCGGTTTCAGAATAGTCATCAATTTCTATTTTCGCAAGACCAAGTCCGTCTCCTGCGAATTTTGTTCGGAATGGTCCTGGTTCAACTATTGAAACCTTAATTCCGAGCGGTGCAACTTCTTGTGCCAATGCTTCGCTAAATCCCTCAACAGCAAACTTACTTGCATTGTAGATTCCAAATCCAGCAAACGCCTTAATTCCTCCGTGTGATGAGATTTGAACAATGTTTCCGCTTTTGGCTATGCGCATAAAAGGTAAAACTGCCTGTGTTATTTTTAAAGTACCAAAAAAATTGGCGTCAAAAACGTCTTTGACTTCTTTCATAGAAGTTTCCTCGACTGCACCTGCAAAACCAATTCCTGCGTTATTGACCAAAACATCAATTTTTCCGAATTCCGAAATAATTTTTGAAACGCTTTTTTCAATATTCTGTTCGTTGGTAATATCCAAAAGAATGGAACGTGCTTTACCAGCATATTTAGTATTAAATTCATCTACTTGTGATTGATTTCTATAAGTTCCAATTACAAAATCTCCATTTTCAATAACGGATTCTGCAAGTGCTTTGCCTAATCCGCTTGAAATTCCTGTTATAATCCAATTCTTCATAGATTTACTTTACGATTATTTTATAATGTGGCGTTGGATTTAAAGGGCAAGAATAAACGTAGTTGCCATCTTTAAGTTCAACTACTCCAGTATATTGGACTTCTCCCTTTTTTACATAGGCAGTTGTGAACGAATTTTGCAGTGCCGTTTTCATTACATCAGCATCTTTGTCTTCTTCTTTTTGAATTACAAAGCCTAAATCTTTCTCAACATTTTTATTTACTACTCGAAATTGATACTTTCCAGAAGTCAAGTTTAGTTCTTGAGTTTCAAATTGTCCCTCTGTCTGAATTAGTTCGATAATTGTAACATCTTTTTCCATTGTTTGTGCTTTAACTGTATGATTGTTAAATACTGCACAAATAATTGTGAACACCGAAACGACTTTTTTCATTTTTATAAAGTTTTAAATTAACTCTACAAAAGTCTTTTAAATTCGGCACTTAAAACTTGAAGTAGATTAAGTTTTTGAGGTAAGGCTTTTTCTGATTTTTGACATAAATTCAGGCGTAATACCTAAATATGAAGCAATTACTTTTTGTGAAACTCGATAAACAATATTTGGATAACGTTGCTCTAATGCTAAAAATCTCTCTTCTGCGGTCATACTTAAATTCGATAATGCTCTTTTTCTGGAAAAGGCAAACGCTCTTTCTGTTGTGATTCTGAAATATTCACTCAACGCGTGGATTTCTTTGCAAAGCCCTTCAATATCTTCATAAGTCATTTGTAGAATCACAGAATCTTCGATTGCCTCAACAAATAGAGTGGCAGGTGTTTGCGTTATGTAGCTGTAAAAATCGCTGGTAAAATGGTCTTCAACTGCAATTTGTACCGTATGTTCTTTTCCTTCATTGTCGATAAAATAAGAACGAAAAGCTCCTTTTTGAATATAATTTCGGTATTTACTAACGTAACTTGGTTGGTCAATTAATTCACGTTTCTTGATTTTTTTCGTTCGGATTATTGAAATCAATTTTTCTGTTTCCTCGTCTGTCAGAGTAACGTATTTTTCAATATTTCCTAATATGTTTTTGTATAGTTTCAATGTTTCTTCAAATGTGCCACTACGTGTTCGTGCATACAACAGAGGCATGGGTTATTCTCGTTGTTACCTGCTGGCTTTATTCCTTAAGTTGTTTTAATCTGTCAATTGCATTTTGATTTCCTGGATTTAATTCCAACGACTTTTTATAATTCAAAATAGCGTACTGGTAATCCTTATTATAAAAATATGCTTCGGCTAAACTGTCGTATAAATTTGCTGATTTTGGATAAAGATGTAAAGCCAATGAAAACACATTAACTCCTTGCTCTTTCTTTTCGGGATTGAATGACAACCACAATCCTAACATATTCAACATTCCTTCTTGAAGCTCAAGATTTGGATATTTAGCAATAGTTCTTTTATACAAAGGAACTAAATCTTGATAATCTTGTTTATATGCTAAATCATTAAAATCTCTATAGGTAAAGTCTTTTTTAATAGTCTTTTTTGTTTTTTTAGACATCAATGTATCCGAAAAACCATTTTCAACTGGGCTATTTTCAATGAAATCACTCGCATTTTTTTCATTCTTCAGTGTTGCATTTAAGAACTGCAAAGTATGATAGCAAAGTAAATTATACGAGGTCATTATTTTATCATCACTTTTATCTTGCCTTTTATCTCTGTTAGCGAACAAGACACCGAAAGAACTAAAATAGGAATGTGTCAGGTCGTGAAATCTATATCTGTAAATATTGCTATATTTCAAAGAATCGTACAATTGGAATTTGTAGTTCAATTCGACTGGAATTTTATCACTATTCAAAACTTCTTCAGGAATTTCTTTTTGAGCAAAATGGATGTAGGGAATATTAAACCTATCTAAATTAAAATAAGGTGATTTTTCTAAAACAGGATAATTGTATCTTTCAGCTCCGTCTAAACTTACAACTGCACTTATATTCCTGTTTTTCATAACGGTTATAGCATTAGACAACCCGCCAAAACTGAACCCCATAAGTGCAATTTTATCATGTTTAATATTTTGGTATTTATGAATTTCTTTCAAAAGAAATTCTATGTCTCTAGATTGTGTTTCCATATCTTTTGCAGTTCCGCCTTCCAACCAACGAGTGTCAGTTCCTCTTGAAGGACTTGATATCACTACAAAACCGTTACTTGCTAAATACTCGAATAACGCAAAATTCTCAATTGAAGATGCTTGATAACTTGGTGCGTAAACTACAATTGGAAAATTTCCTTCTAAAAATTTTGGATTAGAAAAAGCGTTTACTTTTTCAGAAAGATGAGCCTTGTTTTGTGGCGTGTTCCACAAATAAGGAAACCAATCCAATAAAAAATAGTTTGGTAAATTTTTCCATTCTTCCTCTTCTTTTAAAATCTCTAAATAATTTAAAACTGTTAACTGCTCAGAATTACTGTTTTCAATTTTCATTGGATACCAAATACTAATTGGAATTGGCCTCCCGATAATTTGGTTGTTAAATTCATTATGAATTCGGTAGGTTCTTGTGCTATCATTGATTGTATAATGCTTGAAACCTACTTTATATTCTCCAGCTTTAAGGTTTATTTCTTTTATAGATGTCTGTCCATAAGATATTGTTGATAGTACGATACTTGTAATGAATATTGTTAATCGCATTATTTTTGAATAAGTGTCCGTAATAAAGATGCCCTATTTTGATGATTGTTACATGACTTTTTTCAGCTTGTTGCCAACGGTCAGGCTAAGCGTAGTGTGGAGGCAAGGAAACTTTTCGTTTCCGTCTGCGCACGTAGCTAAAGCTTATTGTTTCGCTTTTTCTTTTTTTGTTCGAAAGCAAAATCCAAAAGATTTTGCGATCTTTTAAATATACACAGACCTTGGCGTATAAGCCACAAGTCCGCATTAATTATGGACTTTGTTAGCATACCTACTTTTTTCTATGCAACAATTTTTTTCCACTTGTCCGTTTCCGCAAAGTCCTTCACGATTTTGTTCCGTTCTGCTAATAAGTCCGTCATATAATTTAGCAAGAATAACTTGTCAGCCAACTTACCTAAGATTCCAAATGGAGATTCATATTCAAAATAGTCCGTCATCAAGGTCCCGCCATTTAAGTCCTCAAAATGATGTTCGTGTCTGAAACCTTTGAAAGCACCTTCTACCATTTCATCAACAAACAGATTCGGGCGTTCAAATTTCGTAATCTTTGAAGTCAATTTTTGATAAATCCCAAAGTGTTTCGCTCTCCATGTAACCCATTCATCCATTCCAATTAGTCCGCTAGTTTTTCCGGCGATTGCAGTTTCGTTTGTATGTTCGGTAGAGATTTTATGTAAGTCAATACTCCTTGATAAGTCGAATACGATTTCCTTACCTGCGTTGATTTCCGTTCGTAATTCGATTCTTGGCATTTTGCTTTTTCAGTATGTTTGCTAACGGTCTTGTGTATGAAACTTAGCCTGAAAAAGACCCTAATTTCTCGGTTAGGCACATATAGCCAATACAAAAAAATTTCGGCTTAGAACTTAGTAACTATGTTTTATACACATTGTTAACCTTCCATTATTACTGTTAGCTTATTGTTTTATTATTGCCAAATTAACCTGTTTATATTTAATATTAGAGAAGTGAAACCTAATTGTCAAGCTCAAGGTCAATCATGTTTAAGAGATCATATGTTTGCTTTTCAATGATTTCATAAACAACAACGATTTCGGTTTTTATTTTACAATTGAATTTTAGTATTTCCTTAAACTCTTGATTTTGAGATAAAATATCAATGTTGATGGGATGAGCGCTATGACCTATTGAATCTATAACTATATGTTTGTTGATTTGTGGCACCACTTGTTCAATCTGATATTTTTCATCTCTATTTTGTTCCAAATATCGAATGTAGTCATACGTATCCGTATAGTGGTTGGTGATTTGTTCTCTCAAAATCTTATTTTCAGTCATCCTAAATCCAACAGTTTTCAGGCTTTCGTAGGCAGAAGTATTTTTTCCGAAGACAGCATTACCTTGAATATTTGCAAAATAAAAATTTATTGAATCCGCTTGAATCGCTGGGTCTTCCAAATAATGGAGCACAATTCTGTTGGCTTCAAGTATGTTCTTGTTTTTATTAATGCTAAATTTTAAATCAACTAAGTCCCTTTGTAAATTGGCTATCATTTCGGTTAAAAGGCCCTCTTCGTACTCGGCAATGCGCTTATTGTCATTATTGTTATTTATGGATAATGCTATTAAAATTCCAATAACTACAAGCAGAATTTCGCCAATAGCATATATTAGATATTTACTGAACTTGTTTTCAGTCAGCATTTTTTGACGAATTTTTCTAAAGAATTTTATCATTGGTTATTGGTTGGTCCTGATAGCTATCGGGATGAAGCTCAACGGTTTGTGTATGAATAGTTGCTGACTATTCCAACGGAAAATGTCCGCCCGACAATAAAGATAATAGATTGCTGGATTTCCTAAGTTGGAAATCCACCCGAAATTAATTATGCACGTTGTTGGTAATAGTTTTTATTTTTTCAATTACTCTTGGCTTACGATAATTAATACTTCTTATTTTCAGAGCTTCTTTTGATCAGTTTCGGAAATGGTATTATAAACTAACTTGTAAAAATCAGTTCTCCAATCACGATTTAGTTTAGTAGTATTTGCGCATGCACCAATAACAATACCTCTTTCTGGAAATACGTAAAACATTGAATCAAAACCCAGAACTCCTCCAGTATGGAAAATCATATTTATGGAATCATTTTGAACAATATCCAAACCATAGCCGTATTTAACGTCCATTCCCATATCAATATCCGTAGTATAAGGTTTCAACATTTCACCCAATGTCTCTTTTTTTAATATTAAATTCGATGTTAAGGCTTTTTCCAGTTTAATGAGGTCACCCACTGTTGAATACATGTTTCCTGCACCTCTTTTTATGAGCATATTGTCAAAAACAGCATTCTCTACCTGTCCATCACTATTAACTTCGTATCCTTGCGCTCTCTGCATTAATATTCGATTAGGATAATCTGCGCCCGAATTGACCATTCCCAATTTTTTGAAAACCTCTTCTTGAACAAAAGAATCAAATGGCATTTTACTAACCTTTTCTATGATTAGAGAAAGAACGAAATATCCCATATTACTATAATTCATAGTCGTTCCTGGCACATTCGCTAAAGGATGGTTTTGATAAATTTCAAATATTTCTTCAATTGTTAGATTATGATTTGTCTCCATATCTTCCGGCTGATAGGCAAGGCCTGATGTGTGAGTCAAAAGTTGATGTATGGTAATATTTTTCCAAGTATATGGAATATCGGAGATGTATGTGGATAGATGGTCGTTTACATCTAAAAGACCTTTCTCAACAAGAATCATGACCGCAATTGCAGTAATCGGTTTGGAAATGGAGCCAATTCTAAATTTGGTATCCATAGTGTTTTCTACTAACAGTTCTCTACTTGCGTATCCGAAAGATCTGGAATAGACACTCTTTCCATCAATAGCAACTAGTACATTACCGCTAAAATTTTCAATTTTTTGAAAAAAATCATCAAATTCTTGATAATTTCCATTTGTAGGTTTTTGCTCATCACTAACATTACAAGAATAAACTATAATGAATATCAGGGGGAAGAAGATAAGTTTGATAAAATTCATATAGGCTTGTGAGTTGTTAAGTATTTCGTTTTTACAAATTTTGCCAACGTGTTAGTTTATGCTTTCGTTGCGTGTTTAAGCAACTAATTTAACAAATGCCAACCGAACCTGCCTCTATGCCAGCGGTACGTAAACCAGCAGGTGAAAAATCTACGAGCCTCGACGCCCCTGGGTTTGTAAGTAGGAGCGTACTTAAAATGTTTTATACACGGTGTTGTACAACCGTTTTTATTCTATTCAGCTTTCTTTAGTTGAAATTTCTGAATACCATTCCCTAAAATATCTCCAACGTAAATACTCCCTTCATTGTCAATTAGAATATTGTGATATCTCGAAATAGGACCATCATAAAATCCTGTTCTACCGAATTGCATTTCTAGATTCATATCTAAATCAAATCGAAAAATGTCGGAACCTTTTACAGTAGTATCATGAACGGTCATATAATCTGTTCCAAATAAATGATTTTTTTTGGGGTCAATCGTAACTGAATATAGTTGTTCCGTTATTTTATTTTGCCATAAAGCAATAAAATTTCCTTGATCATCAAATTTTTGAATTCTATTGTTTTCTCTGTCAGCCACATAAACATTACCCTCATTATCTAAATCAATTCCGTGTGGAATATTAAACTCTCCTTTTTCATTTCCAAACTTGCCCCACTCGAATAAATATTTCCCTTCCTTTGAAAATTTTGCTACTCTGCTATTTTCATAACCATCGCTTATATAAAATGAACCATCTTTTGAGACAGCGACATCTGTCGGTAAATTAAAATGCAATGAATCATTTCCAGAAACTTTTGCCTCGCCTAAAGTCATCAGTAAATTTCCATCAGAGTCAAATTTAAAGACTTGATGAAGTCCACAATCGGTAACCCAAATATTATTGTGATTATCAACTTCAAGTCCGTGAGGCATTATGAATAAATTCTTTCCCCAAGATTTTAGAATTTCCCCAGTTTTTGAATCTATTGTTGATATTGTATTCTTTGTAATCAGAGGAAGATGTGAAATGGGCATAGAATCCCATGTTCTGCCAGAACGATGAAAAACAATAATATTTCCATTAGTATCTTTTCCTAATCCTGTGGGACTTCCTAAAGTGAAATTATCTGGTAAATCAGGCCAATCTTTTACTAAAATATAAGAATCGGATTTTTTAGTTTCTTGTTCAGGTTTACTTTTTTCAGAGTCCTTACAGCCTAAAATCAGAAATGCTGTGAAAAATAAGAGAATGCTATTTTTTTTAAGTTCCATCTATTGGTTTTGGTTGGTCCCGATAGCTATCGGGATGAAGTACAACGCTTCGTGCAAACTATGAATAGGCGTTTAGCCACTATAGCCGTAGCACATGGTTCTCGACAGTAGTCGTATCTAAATTTTCTTATAAATTGCTTCGGCAACTCTTCTACCTGTTTCTGCACCTCCGTTCATGAAGCCTTGAAAGTTTCTACTACAGTGCTCACCTGCAAAAAACACATTCTTAATAGGGGACATCTCATGACCTGCAATTGTTGTAAATTGTCCTGTTTTATAGCAAGCATAACTCCCTTTTGACAAAGGATTATTTGTCCACATAGCAGTATAATGTTTTCCGTTGAACTGTTCTTTTGAATTAGAGAAAATCGAATTTAATTGTGACACGAAATAATTTGTAGTTTCTAGGGATATCTTGTTTTTCAAACCCAATCTTTTAGCTTCTGCTGCAAGTTCTAGCGAAGGTGTCCCTCCTAGGAATATAGTATAACCAGATTCTCCGCTATTATGATTTAACATGTGACTACTATCCCAGGCCATTTGAATTGGGTCACCAATTAAAGAACCAGTAGAGTTATATCCATTTTCTCTCCAAGGCCTTCCATTATATCCTAAAATGAGCTTATTATTTTGTCCATACCCTAGTTCTTTAATGCATTTTAGTTTCTCATTGGTAATACCGTCGATATTCAATTCGATATTTCTAAGTACTGTAAATGGCATAGCCATCACCACAAAATCAGATAATACTTCCTTACCATTATCAAACACTAGATTATATTTGTGACCGTTGGTATTAACACTTACAAGTTTTGATTCCAAATGAATATTGTCTTCAAGTGATTTGGCTAGCTTGTCAATTAACTGGATATTACCACCTTTAATTTTAAATCTAGTATTACCATCTCCCCAGAATTTTGAACCTTCTATATCGGTAGTGTTCGTAAATTTTATAAGAATCAAAGATGATTGAAGCCCAGCGTCAAGTCCAAATTCACTAGTGTAGGCATTTATTATTAACGTCTTTAAAAAGGGTTCACAAGCTAACTGATCAACATATTCTTCCAAAGAAGTATTATCCAATAATTTTGCATGGGGTGTATCATAAGCCTTTCCACATAAACGTCTGTCTTTGTTAATCTTATCAGCTATTGCTGCGAATGCCTCAACAAATTCATCTTCTTTAATATGATTACCATCGACATAATAACTTTCATTGATGTCTTCATTTATTGAATAGTCTTCATCTCTATCTATTAAGTTTAGATTAAATTCATTGGCGAGTCGAATCATATCAAAATGATCGGTATTAATAAATTCACCTCCCAGTTCTGTTGCCATACCTTGGCTGAAATAGTCAGAAAGTGTATGTATTCTACCACCTATTCTTGATGAAGCTTCATATACATTAGCAAAAACTCCGCCCTTCTGTAAAGAATTTGCACAACTTAAACCGGCAATTCCGCCCCCAATAATCGATATAATGGGTTGATTTTTTTTACAACCTTGAAACATTAATGTTGGCATACTTAGACCAATTGTTGCAATGGCAGTTTTTGAAATGAACTTCCTACGTCCTAATGTACCCGTTTTTTGATGGACGAAGTTGTAATATACTTTCTCATCTTTTTTCTTTAGTTGTGCCAGTTGAAAAGACCTTTGTAATGAACCGAGTATATTCGATTTAGTATTTTTCATTTTCTTCACTTTTTATTGTCGAGAACGCCCCGGCTAGATGCAATAGCCGACGAATGGAGGCTATTGACATTTTAATCATTGTTGTGCCTGCCTGCCATCCAGAGACGGGTACACCGGAAGGCAGGCTTTCGTTATTTTCTCTTATCCAACTCTGTTTCAATAAGCAATTTTAATTCTATTATATCTTTATTGAAATTTTCTCGTTCTTTAAGAGAATTATGGGTGAGAATCAATTTGATTCCTAAAAGGTTTCTAAGTCTCTGGTTTTTCAATATTTGTTTGTAATCATTTTGCACTTCGTTTTCTATATTCACTGAAGGTATTTGCGTTTTAACCAAACGAACAAAATTTAAATCATTTTCGGCTATATCATCGATTCTAATCTGATGCACATCTAAGCGGTCTTTTAACATATCAATCAATGCTGCTTGATTGATTTCTAAACTCGTAAATTTTTCTTTAATCTCTTGACTCTTTATAAGTTCTAATCTATCTGTGTTTTTGAGATTAGTATATGAATTAATTACAGGAACATTAGTCACCATAGTCCAAATTGCTTTTGCAAAAATGGAATCCGTTAAAGAAGTCTTATCCACTTCAGTATTATTCGATTGAATGTCAAGTACATTTGCCAATGTATTTCTGAGATCTCTTTCGCCGATAATCAAGCTTTCTGATTGGGTTTTTGCTAAAATCAAATCTTCATAAAGACTTTTCAAAATTGCAGTTTCTTCATTATTATTTTTTTGGTTTTCATTCCAATTATTAATACTCAATGCAATAAGAATACCTACAACAACTAACACAATTTCTCCAATAGCATATTTAAGATACTTTCCAGTTTTACCTTCTGAAAGTAAATTTTGTCGAATCCGTCTGAAGAATTTTATCATTGGCTAACGGTTGGTTATAATGAAGCACATCGTAGCGCTCTGTACCGCGTCTTCGTGAGCAGTGGGCGAGATGTGGTGCTGGCATTGTAATATTATGGAAATATAGTGAAATCCTTTTTCGGATTTCGATTGTATTGGGAATGAAGTTGTACGGTGCTTCCGAGCGCAACTAACATATGAATAACTTTACAAAACGATATGAACTAATGCTACAACATCGGTCTCGTATAACTATCAGTTACGGTTTAATATGCGCTCATATTCGGCTTAGCATAAACGTACGCAATTTCGAGTGGATTCGGACGTAGTCGAATCCGCCATAATTGCGGGTTTACATTGTTGTATTCTGTCTTCTTATTAATAATCTTATTAATGTAAAATACCAGATTTAGAAATCTGCCTAGATATATCTGCCAATTTATTTGACACTCCATTATTATCGGCAGTTCCAAAAAAGGCAATAATTAAATTACGGGATGGTGATATGAAAATTCCTTGTCCACTAAAACCATCTTTAAAAAAATCCCCGTCTTCCATAACCATATCCCATTGATAGGTATTATGATGAACAACCTCGTTGTCAAGCCTATATTTATCTGCGCTAAATGCAGTTATCAAATGAGGTCGACCTCCATTTTGGATTTTATTAAAATAATCATTCGACACAATAGTATTTTCAGATGAACGACCACTTTCTAGAAACATATAACCAAACCTCGCTAAATCTCGAAGTGTAGCACTGATTCCGCCAGAAGCATAACTAGTGCCATTTGATTGAACAATATATGCATCAGATTCTGCACCGATTTTCTTCCAAATTTCGCTTTCAATATTTTGTGCATAAGAATGGCCCGTTACTCTTTCAATGAGACATGAGAGAACGAATGTATTTACAGAAGAATATTCGAAGATTTTTCCAGGGGATTTTGCCGATAATAAAGCTTTAATATGTTCGAATGGATTTTCTGCCGTTTTTTCGGTTTGTTTTAGTAATCCAAAAGATGCATCGTACTGATAAAAGCAGTTTTCAGGGTTAGAATAAGCACCGTCCACCCATTCAAGACAATCAATTCCTGAAGCCATATCCAAAATATCAATTATGGCTACATTTTCCCACCCAGAACCAATTAATTCAGGTATATAATGTTCTATTGGTTTAGTTACATCTACTTGCCCACGGTCCTCGAGAATTGCTATGAGCGTCGATACAAATACCTTGGATACAGACCAAGAAAGATGCTTATCGTGAGGAAACATTCTTGGATAGGCTTCATATACAATTCGATCTCCATGCAAGATTATCATTCCATCCACTTTGTTGCTAGTTTCTACATAGTCCTCAAGTGTCATTTCTCCCGCATCAGTTTTGACTTTAAACTCTGCAATTTCTTTGCTGTAATCCTCCTTCAAACTCTTGACGTGACCATCACTATGTATAGTGGCATGCGTCCAAAATTCAGGCATATTTAAAAATATATATCTAGAAATTTCACCTCCGTCATCCCAAATGTCTAAATTCCATTGTTTAAATACGGACTGTATTTCTTTATGCGAAAAACCATCATATTTTTGACCAAATAAATTTGAATAGGAAAAGAGTATGAAAAGAAGCAATATTCTAGAATATTTCATTTTTTTAAAGGATGTTTGGTTTTCAAAAGGTGAACACAACGTTTTCATATATGCCATGTGAGGCTACTGCCGAACATGGATATTTTGTGCTTTGTTGTGCCTGACTACCGCAGGCAGGCTTTCGTTATTCTCGATTATTAATCTCTGAATCAATCATATTGATTCCTTGTTCGACTTTAGGAATTACTCTGTTTAAGAAGTATTCTCTTGTTTCTCGCTGTTTTGTAATAAGGGTAACAGCATTTATAAATTCGTTGTTATTAGCTAATTCATCGATGTTTATTGGAGTATTTATAGCTTTGCTATTATAACCAAATAGATTTTTTTGTATTGATTCCGAAGGTTTGAAATTTTTTAAAATCAATGGGGTAAAATAGTCATTTAACTGCTGATTTTCATAACTCTCACGAACATGAATATTCGAAAAACTTCGCTCGTATAATAAAATCATTTGCTTTCTTAAATTCGCGTTACTTATTGTAACACCAGAGTTATTTGCAATACTTTTATAAGTTGTATTTGCATTGTTAAAGATATTTCCTGCGGAAATATCCTCTATAATACTCTTTAAGGAATCTTCACTTATTGACAATAATCTCAGATTGTTTAGCAGAACATTTGCAGATTTTATTTTAGATTTCATATCATCTCTAAGTCCGATAACTTCAATTTGATTAAATTTTAGATCGGCTCTGAGACTGACTAACAGATTTAATTCATTGTTGGTTTGTTTTCTCTTCTCATTCCAATTATTGATTTGTAGAGCTATGAGTATTCCAATAACAACGAGAAAAATCTCTCCGATTGCATAAATCAGATACTTACTAAATTTATTTTCAGAGAGCAAATTTTGTCTAATTTTTCTAAAGAATTTAATCATTGGTTTGTGGTTGGTTTTAATGAAGCACAACGTTTGAGCTAAGCGCAGTGCGGAAGTAAGGAAACGTTGAGTTTCAGTCTTAGCACGAAGCTATAGCTTATTGTTTAGATATATTTTTCTTGTCCAAAGCTACCCCGAAGCGTCGGGGCATAAGATTTAGCGACACTATAAGTATACACAGGCCTTTCGATTTTGACCTAAAGTCCGCATTACATTTAGGTTTTGATGTGCTTTCGTTATTTAACTTCCTTGCTAATCTTTGCTAAAAGCATGATAACCTCTTCCTTAAATTACATTAAATGATTTATCTTTTATTGGCTGTTCAACTCCATATAATCAAACACCAAATTACACAAGGCATTAACGCCTATCTTAAACGAACTATCGTCCATAAGGAATTGTGGCGTATGATGGTCTCCGACGGTTTTTTTATCTCTGCCTATCGTCGTTGCACCAACAAAAAAATAAAGTCCGGGTACTTTTTGAGCGAAGTATGAAAAATCCTCTGCGCCTGTTTCTGCAGGAATTAAAATCACATTTTCCTTTCCTGCGGTTTTCTCCAAAGTTGGCAACATCATTGCAGTTAACTTCTCATTGTTGAAGGTTACTGGAAAACGAATAGAGTAGGGTAGCTCTACTGTTGCAGTTGCTCCTGCGGCTTGCGCTGTCAATTCTACGATCTCTCTGATTCTTTTAAGAACATAAGCCTCGTCTTCATTTGATAATGTTCTGATAGTGCCCAACATTTCTACTTGCTCCGGTATGATGTTGCTGCGATTTCCACCATTGATGGCGCCTATTGTTACAACAGCAGCATTCTTATTCAATGTTACATTACGACTTACAATGGTTTGCAGGCTAGTGATGATTTGAGCAGAAACTACAATAGGATCAATACCCATCCAAGGATATGCACCATGTGATGGCTTTCCTTTAACTGTAATTTTCATATCATTGACACTTGCCATAATGCCTGCTGGCCGATATAATATTTTACCTACTTCGTTTAAAGCATCCATATGTAGCCCAAAAATGACATCTACTTTTGGGTTTTCAAGGACACCTTCTTTTGTCATTAAATAGGCCCCACCTTCTTCTCCTATAGGTGCTCCCTCTTCGGCTGGTTGAAAAATAAATTTTACGGTGCCCTTTAAATTACTTTTCATTTCTGAAAGTATTTCGGCAACTCCCATCAAAATAGCTACGTGACCATCGTGACCACAGGCATGCATCACAGAAGTTTCATTACCATTGTACATGGTTTTTACCTTTGAGGCAAATGCTAAGTCATTCTTCTCTTCAACAGGTAGGGCATCCATGTCTGCTCGAAGTGCTACAACAGGCCCAGGGGTATTCCCTTTGAGAATGCCGACAACGCCAGTCACACCAACCTCTGTTTGTACCTCCATGCCAAGTGATTTCAAATGTTCGGCTATAAGAGCCGCGGTACGAAATTCACGATTTCCTAATTCTGGATTTTGGTGAATATCGTGTCGCCAATCGATAACTTTCTGCTCAATCTTATCTGCTTTTTTAGTAACCACTTCACTATAATCGTTGATTTGGCTGAAAGTTAAAGTCGTAAAAAACATTAATATGAATAACAATAAAGTTTTAAAAGTGTCTTTAAGGTATGCTTGGTTGGTTTTAAATTTCATTTGTTTACTATTTTTAGGATTACTTTTTTTTCTCAAAAATTTAATTTATGGGAAGGTAGGATAATTAATTAACTCGAGTTTTGGATAAAGGAGCACAACGGTTTGTGTATGAGACGTAGCGTGCTAAAAGACACTAACTTTTCGGATTAACACAGAGCCGAATTTTTATGTTTTGTTTTTAACTTTTCTATATTAAAAGCCACATTTAAAAATTTGGCGGTTTTTGTAAACTAGCACAAACCTTCAGGTTAAGCACCTATTAGCTATGTTTTATTCACCGTGTTGTGCGTTCGTTTTTTATTCAATGGTATTTTTCATAGAGTTCTTCTAGTAAAGCATCTAATTCTGGAGGACAACCTTCTGTAAAATCAGTTGGGCTCTCAATCACTTTTCCGTTGACCTTTTTGAACATAGCTCTCGGAATCTCTCTAACTATCTTAATTTCAGCGTATTCTTCTGTCCAAAAACCTGGTTCAAATTCAAAATCACTTGATTTATAAAAATCATTTTGGTAATTGGTTTCTAACCTTTTTATAAAGTCAAAATCATTTACAGAATGGGGTTCTATATCCATTACCTCTTTTCTGTCTTTATATTGTTTCAAATATCTTGGCGCGGATTTCCAATAAATCATTAAAACTGTCGCTTTATCCGTTAAAGCATTATTTACTAACCAATTCAGAAAACTGTCCGATCCATCCCAATTCCACTCCATTACCATTTGATAAAGAACTTTCTGTGTTTGTTTTGCAGCAAATTCCAAAATGATTTCACTTTCTAAAGCATCATATTCTTCTTGGCTTAATTTCATACTGTTTTCTCAAATGACGCAAAACGGCTGGGCTATGAGTAGTAGCGTGGATTAGTACTTAACTTTACAAGTACACACCAAGTTGGAAATTCCAGCGGAATTTCCAAAGTAGGCGAGAACAAGCAATTACTTATAGCCATTGTTAGGCCACGTATTTTATTCAAATATTTTTTCCAAATTCAGATATTCAGTTTCGACAAAGAAAATGCTCCATTCTCCATATTCATAGTTCCCTAAATTCTCTGATTGGCTAAAAAAGAAATATTTTCCGTCTCTTGAAAACCTTGGACTACTTTCTTCATTTTTTGAATTGACCAACTGTCCGATAGGTTTTGCTTTGCTCCATCCATTTTCTGTCTTTTTACAGACAAAAATATCTTCGCCACCCTTACCACCTGGTGCATCGTAAGAATTGAAAACCAAATAATTTCCATCAGGTGAAATTACTGCCGAATAAACCCAAAACTTTTCGTCATCCCAAATTCCTTCAATTTCTCTCGGTTCGGAAAAAACTTTACCATCGAATTTCGTTTCATAAAGTTTTATGCTTTTTGTTCCGCGCATCATAGTTGTGAAATAAAAAGTTTCGTTATCATTAGAAAAAAAGAAATTATTGTTTGAAGATGGCCATTGTTCTTTTTCTATTTGAACAGCATTAATTGGTTCAGGTAATGGTTTTGGTTGACTCCAGCCTTTGTCTGTTTTTTCCATCATCCAAATATTCATATCAAAATTTCCTTTATTCGGCTTGTTTGGGATTTCACGCTCTGAACCAAAAAAAAGAAATTTTCCGTTTGGCGTTATCATCGCTGTTTCGTCTCTATCAGTAGAGAATTCGGCAAGTTTTGGTGTTGACCATTGACCATTAATAAAATCACTCTCATAAATCATTTGCTTTTCTTCGGATGCTCTTCTAGAAAAAAAGGTTTTTAGTCCATCAGCAGAAAAAGTTAATTCAAATTCGCTATTGTCTTCAGTAGAAATTATGCCTTTTGCAAATGGTATTGGTTTTGAAACTATTTCTGTTGAGTATTTAACTTCTGGTTTCTTCTGATCTTTGTTGCAACTTAAAAATCCAAAAATTATAATTATGAAAAGAATGTTTGTTTTTTTCAAAGCGTTTGTTTTTAATGTTGCCTAACGTGTTCGTGTATGGTTAGTTGCGTAAGCAACTAAGGTAACAAAAAAGCCCAGGAGTAAGGAAATCCACTAGGATTTATAAGACATTCTTTAGCAACTTTGAGCAATTAATTATACACGTTGTTATGCACTGATTAGTATTTGCAGAACTGAGAACTAATTTGTTCCATCATATTTAGAGGTTAGCTTTTCTCTTTCAATTAATTCTCCATTTATTAGCACAAACTGAATATCGTTATAGGCCTCGATTGTTTCAAATGGATTAGAATTGAGAATTAAAATATTAGCTGTTTTACCTATGCTTAATGTTCCAACCGAATTAATCAAATCAAACTCTTTTGCATTATTAAAAGTTGCAGCTTTAAAAATTTGTTTTAAAGGAACTCCAGCATCAAACCAATGTTGCATTTCTAGATAACCATTATAACCAGGTGGATGTGTATACATGTTCATCGCACCATTATCTGTACTGAATAATAAATTTGCATTGTTTTCTGCCAATAGGTTTACAACTTTTTGAATCTTTAATTCATAAGACTTATAAAGTTCATCGAACATTTCTTCACCACTATTGAATTGGCTTCTTATTGGATTGAAAAATTCAGGATTCATTTTTTCAAGAAACTTTGGTCTGGCCAAAATTTTGTCACGACTCCATTGGGCATCTTCTGATTGTAGCCAATCTATATATTTGGGAGTATAAAGTAATTTAAGAATTGGAGCCTCCTTAAAAGTATTATCAAGAATATCCTTTTCGGCTAGAATGACCCGAAAAGTTGGTTGATAACCAATACGTTTGTTCGAAATATCAAGTAATAGTTCTTTATGGGTTTCGGGAAATTTGGTGCTTAAATAATCTTCAGGATTTGAAGTCCAATTCCACATGGCATGAGCTATAACGTCGACTCCAGCATGAACTGCAAATAATTGCCCCTCATATGAAGTAGCATGCATTATCACAGGTAAATCTTTAGCATGTGCTTCTGTGACTAGCTCATTCATTATTTCTAGAGTAGGTACTTCCCAGAATTGTGGAAGACCAGAAGCAGCATCTTCGTATAATGTTTTAATGCAAATATTATCTTCTTGAGTAATTTGTGAAATAAGACTAGAAGGCGTATGAAGCTCAAGATTTATTGAATCTGGAATTTTAATATTTTTATTGTAACTATCGTAAAGGAAAGGCGTCTTGTAGCGTTCATTTTGAGGTAACTCATTCATCACCATTTCAAAATCATCCATAACTTGTACTTTTTGGGCACAGGTGTAAATTTCAGGTCTAATACGAAAGTCTTTAAGCCTTTCTATTGTGTTTGGCGCATAATTATCAACATCGATAAGCGAGGTATATCCAAAGTATAAAAAATTCCTAGGGAGTCGATCAAAGTAGTCATTGACTAATTTCTCGCTTGCTTTTCGTTGTCTAAAATTTATTCCAGCAATATTATTTAAATGAACATGGCTATCTATTAGACCAGGTATGGCATATTTTCCTTGTCCATCTATTATTTTAAGCTTTCCTTTTACATTCGGTTCTTTTTTACCGCAAAAAACAATTTCAGATCGGTCGATAAGGATATAGCCCAAATACTTTTCTATTGTACCAGTTTCGTCAGTTGAAATTATGGTTATGCTCTTAATTAAAATACCTTCTGTAACAGTAAAATTATTAGAAGAATAACAACTGATTAGAATAATTAGCAGCAATATTGAAGCAAGTTTCTTCATAACCTTGATTAGTTACTTGTAAGACGATAAAGATTTGGAAATGTTACTTGAATTTGTGTAACGGTTTTGCTATGCGCCGTGTCCCGAAGGGCATTGCGTATGGGTTATGTTGTAGACAGTTTTTCTTTATAGTTCTTTTTAAGTGCTTCAATAGCATCTTCTCTATTACTCTTCATGAATTCAAGCTCATCAGTTTGTCTCATGATTGGATTGAATTCTCTTAAATTCTGGTCGCTCCAAATAGCTAGATCGACCACTACAGGTGCAAGTGATAATCCTTTGTCAGTTAAATGATAAAGTTTAGTCTTTTTATTGCTTGGGTGATTTTTTCTCTCTAAAAGTCCGTATGACTCCAAGCATTTGAGTTTCAATGTGAGAATACTTGTAGATACCGCTTCATCACTTTCGGTGAATTCTTTGAAAGTTTGCATCTCTTCGATTAGCATCTGCTTGATAATTATGAGCATCCACTTGTCACCTAAAATGTCTATAGCTGAGGTTACTGGGCAGTCACATCTAAATTCTTGACTCATAAACATTGGTCTTAGATTTCATTGGAGAAAATATTTCTCTAACAATTACTTCGGAAACAAAAGTAAAATAGTATTTTCGCTTCGGAAACAAAAGTAATAATCATTTAGTATATCTTCACTATGAGCGAAATTCAAATTTCAACACTAGGACTGATTTTGTCCATCATTCCCGTTACACTTCACGGTATTGAAGTTCTTTTCCCAATGCAGGCCCGATTAATAGCTAACTGGGTTCTGCCGTTTTTTGGACTTAAAAGTCCAAGTGGCAAAACGGCTTTAACTCAAGACGAACAACTTACTATGCTTGATGCTGCACTTGAGGCAGCTCCAAAGGAAAAATCTACCAATGCAAAAGACTATATTTTTCTTTTGCTTTTCGAACAGCGCCAAGGCGCTATTGGTTTTGCAGCAGTAGCTGTAGGTGCTATTTATGGAATGGGAATTGAACTTACTGCACGACAACCTTTGCATCTTCTTTTTGGAGTTGTTGCGGTTTTGATGATGTTGGTCAATGCCAATCAAGCAGGTTTTTTACTATTTTTTGGCAAGCATCGAAGGGTTTCAAAGCACGGTAGAAATGTTGGGATTGTTTTCACACCATTTTGGTTAGCCGTTGCTCTGTTGAATTGGTTAGCTTTCTCTTATGTAATGTCTTAGTTTTATTCTAATTGGCTACGGTTGAGCTATGAACAGTAAGGGGCACGCCGTCTGCGAAGCAGCGGGCGAGTTGGAGCGCTGGCAGCTTTCCGCCACGCACATAGCGAAATCTTTTTGTTTTGATTTATTTTTTCTGTCCAGAGCAAAATCCGAAAGATTTTGCGGACTACATAAAAATACACAAACCTTTCGTTTAAGCCCGAAACCCGTATTGTTTATAGGTTTTGTTGGCAACAGTATTTTTGCGTGCAGTTTAGAGTATATTTTTCAAATCCTGTTTTCCGACAATCGCCATTATGTCCACCGTATCATTATTGATTTTGTGGTAAATACTGTCCGAACCGCAAACACATCTCCGATACCCTTTCTTAATGTATTCAACAGATTCAAATGAATTAGCTCCCTTGGCTATAATGTCAAAATATTCGAAAAACGTTTCGAAATATATGTCCGCTTGTCGTACTCCAAATTTTTTGATTCCGTAACGATGAATACGTATCAGGTCATCTTTAGCTTCATTACTTAATCTATACTTAGTCATTAAGTTTAGACTTGGATCGTGCTAAGATTTGTTCCTTGCTATCATTGGTAAATCCGCTATTTTCAGATTTTTCCAATTTAGCTCTAATCCAGTCAATTTCGATTTGCTGATTTCTAGCCTGACGAATTAAGTCATTAACGAGTTCGCTTTTACTTGAGTATTCTTGGTTATCAACTTGTGTTTTTAACCATTCGTCATTTGGTCGCGTGAAAGATATGCTCTGTCTAGCCATGAGAAATATATTTTGATGCTAATTTACACCAAAAACGAACCAACTCCAAATTTTTATAATATTGTTGCCAACGGTTGGGCTAAGCGTAGTGCGGTAGTAAGGAAACTTTTCGTTTCCGTCTACGCTCGAAGCCAGAGCTTTTTGTTTTGTTTTTATCTTTTTCATTTTAAAAGCCAAATCCAAAAGATTTGGCGGACTTGGCAAACACTCCCAAGCCTGTAAAAATAGCACTTTATGCCCTATTTGCTATAGCCATTGTTGTGCTTTCGTTATTTCTATTTTAATCAATCATTATAGTTGAATCATTTTTTTTCAAGAACATTATTCATCTTGTTTTATAAATTCAAAAGTGTTGTCAGTTAAATCTAGAATGACTTTGTAATTACCTTCTTCAGGAATAGATATGTTTCCTCCGTCAAGTCCGGCACTACCTTTAGGAAATTCTGCATTCATTGCTAAGCCCCAATTTTGAGACCAACTATCTCTACACCTAAATTTTACGGTTCCTTTTTTAAGGTACATCTTAATTTCCCAAATACCTTTATCTGCGTCCCTAAGTGTCATTGGTGTAGACTTAGCACCAACATCGTCATAACCATTTATAGCAGTTCCAATAATGCCTACATATTTATAAATAACTTTAACTTCAGGATAGTAATCTTTTATCAATTCCATGATAGATAAACCATCGTTATGATGATTTATGGCTTTAGCGTAATTGTATTTTTTAACAGCTCGAACCGTCTTTAAAATAGATTTAAACTTTCTCGTTTTTAATAAGTTTCGACAATAAGTAAAGTCGATAGATGTATAGTACGTACTATCTAGTAGCTCCATGCTAGGCTCCAAAGAAGGATAAGCAAGATCAATGTTTTCCAAGGATTCAGTTAAGCGATCATCATTAAAATAATCATCATTGGAAATATTATTTAAATAATTTAATACCTCTTTTGTTAAATCCTTTTGTATCCTGTTCTCAGGGTGTGCAATTAAATCTTTGGCGTATAGTGTAGATTCTGAAAAGAATTTATCATTACCATAACTTAATAAGAACAATTTTAAGGGAAGATCTTTATCGGGAATAGAATCTCCGTTATTTAAAAGTTCTTCAACCGATTCAATATCATTTTCAAATGTTTTTGAATGCCCTGAAAATATTTCAGTATCGTACTTTATTGTCGTATAAAGCTGTTCTAGAGTATTTTTAAATTGGGCTTTTTGTTTACGTGTTTCATTCCAATTTTGAAGTTGTAATGCAAAGAAAATACCAATAATAATTAAAACAATTTCGCCAAATGCATATATTAGATATTTACTGAACTTATTTTCAGTTAGCAATCGTTGTCTAATTTTTCTAAAGAATTTTATCATTGGTTAGCGTTTTCTGATAATGAAGCACAACGGTTCGGCTATGGTTAGTACGGGAATTAAAAGTAGTGAACTTTCGATTAAGCACTTAGCCAAAACTTTTTATTTTGTTTTATCTTTTTCTTTATAAAGCCAAATCAAAAGATTTGGCGGACTTAGTTAAAGGCTCTAAACTTTGGGTTAAGCACTAAAACCCGTATTAATTATGGCCATTGTTGTGCACTGTTTTTTTATCGCATATGATATAAATAAATCGCAAAATTTAGTATTCCGCTCATATCATTTTCGCTTATCGAATTGTATTTTTTGAGATAATCTAATTTCATTTTTTCAAACTTGTAATCTTCTAAATCTGCATAATTACTTTTTGACTTTTGAAAGTAGTTTGATTTAGTTCCCAAAGCTATTTCAGCATAAAGGTCATTTTTCAAGGTTCTTATATATTCTATTCGTTCTTGATTATAATCCCCAAGTTTGTAATATTTTAAACGTCTTTTTATTTTCTTTTCAGCCTCTTTTTTGTCCGAAAAGTCAAATTCATATGCTAAATCTGTAAAGCAAATCAAATTGTATGTCTGTTGAGTGGCTTGCTCCATTTATTATTTTCTTAATCCCATTTCCGTGTATGCGTGAAATTCGCAAATCGCCATTTCAGTCAGCGCATTTTTATTACAACCTTTCCAAGTACATTTTTGGTTAGTCGTTCCACGATACTTTTTTAATAGTTCTATTCTCAAATTTTGGTCGTCATATTCAGTCCAATTGTCAGTCGATTCAAGTCGAACAAAAAACTGCTCTTGATATTTGTCCCATTCGTCAAGTCGCCAAAAGGAATTGTCTCTTATATTCCGATATAACCTGTACCAATTCTTTTGGTCAACTAATTCAAATTCCGACTCAATAATTTCGAGAATATTTTTATCAGCGTAGTATATTTTATCTGTTAGTTCGGTCATTTCTCAAATAGTGCACAACGTGTTTGTGTATGATTTCGTTGCGTGTTTCAGCAACCAATTTAGCAAATACAAACCGAATAGAAAATCCTCGAGGATTTTCGTAAGTAGGCTAGAACTAGCAATAAATTATATACGTTGTTAGGCGCTGTGTTTTTTATTTACATTTTTTCTTTAATTGCTTTTCTCCAAAAGTAAATTCCAAAAACACAAGTAACAATTGTAAACATAATTCCATTTTCTCCAAGCCAATGTTCTGTTCCTTCAATTTTTGTTGTTAAAGGAGGCATTATTTTTTGTATATAAACATTACTTACTGCGTGGAAAATTACTGCTGGCCAGAGACTTTTAGATTTAAAAGTATAGTATGTCATAGTAAACGACATAAAAATACAAGTAGTCAAAAATGCTAAAAATTCCAATATTGCATTATTACTATAGTAAACGAACAACGGCCAATGCCAAGCTGCCCAAATAATTCCACTAAAAACAGAAACACTTGTAAAAGAAAGCACTTTTCTTAATTCATAAATAAAAAAACCTCTCCATCCAATTTCTTCTCCTAAAGTGGTTGCGGCTGATCTAATAACTTCAACAGTTCCTAACAAGAGTATGGCTATTACTACAATAGGTATGGTGTCTAAAGTTCCTATTCCCATTAATTGAAGTTCTTTAGCCCATTCAGTAATAACTTCTGTATTTGCTAAATTTCCAAATCCAAAAATCCAGATGAGTATATAGGTAATTATACCAGCTAAAGCTGGAATAAAATAAGACAATCGAATGTATTTCCAATCTCCCCAATTCCAATTTAGAGATGAAATTTTACGCCTTTTTATTTTTAGGGTGATAAACGCAGCTATCGCAGGACACCACATTATAGCCCCAACATATATTCGTGAAGGATATAAATTTACTATTGCATAATGGAAAGGCGAAGTAAGAATAACAACTAATACAAGAAACAAAAATATTGTTTTCCACGCTTCTTTTCGTTCCGATATGTTTTCTAACATTGGTTTAATGATTGGTGTGTTTTAGAGGACGAAGAGATAGCAGTTTTGTTACATTGCGCCTAACGGTTGAGCTATGAACATTACGGGAGCAAATAAGCGTTTGCTTTCCGCCACGCACATAGCGAAATCTTTTGGTTTTCTTTTTTCTTTGTCCCGATAAAAAGCAAAATCCCAAAGATTTTGCGGACTTTATAAAAATACACAAACATCGCGATTAAGCCCGAAGCCCGTATTGTTTATAGGTTTTGTTGGCATTTCGTTTTTCTGCTTTTATCGGTTAATTTATCTATCAATTCGGTATGTTTTTTTCTCCATACCAACACCTTTTATGGTTAAGGATTTCCATTCTTTTGGAAGAATTGGATTTTTTTGAATAATTCCTTCATCCGTAATGTCTAAACCACCAAAACCAAAGAGAACACTTTGTAACATACCACCTGCACCCGTTGCAAAATATGAAAAATTAGAAGTTGCCACCTCGGATAAGGCGCCAAAAGGAGCCTGCTGATTAGGCACGTAGCTTTCCTTAAAAAGGCGGTAGGCATTAGTTGCATCACCTTGCCTTGCATATAATACTGAAAAAATTGACTTACCCATTGCAGGACCTTCTTTTGATAATTTTGGTTCGTAATATTTCAAGTCTTTTAGTATAGACGTTTTGTCATTAATTATATTTAGAGGAAAAGAGAGTAAGTTTACATCCGCTTGTTTAATGATTTCCCCATTATAATTTTCATGTTCTTTAGTAATACCATCTTTAAGTTTTAGGATTTTAATTTTTTCTGATACCAATTCCCACTGTGGATTTGGCGTTTCTCCAATTTCGATAGCTGCTTTGGTAGTAAATTTTAAAGCAGTAATTGCTGCCCCATTTGTGAAAGCATTGTCATTAACATTAGGTGCGAATTCATTAGCACCAACAACGTTATTAATAGAGTAACTACCGTCATTATTTTTAGTAACCCTGCTTACCCAGAAATCTGCCACTTCTTTCATTAAAGGATAGCCTTTTTGGGTTAGCCAATTTTTATTTTGGGTAACACGATAATAGTTCCAAAATGCAATTGCTATGTCTGCCGTTATATGATGCTCAAAAGGCCCAGTAAGTGCAAAAGGTGGCGTGGCTTCCTCACCAGTATCGTCACTCTCCCAAGGAAACATTGCACCTTGGTAACCATAATTCAATGCTCTCTTTTTTGCAGGTTCAAGTCTGTCGGAACGATAATTAACCAAAGAGCGGGCAATATCTTGATTAAACATTAATAAGGGTGGAAACATCCAAAGCTCGGTGTCCCAAAAGATATGACCATTATAAGGTGTTTGTAGTGAGAGCCCCATTGGTGCGATACTTAAATCCGAATCTCCACGACCAAAAGCATACAAATGATATAATGCTAAACGAACGTCTTGTTGCGATTGTAAATCTCCTTCAATAATAATATCTCCTTCCCATAATTTACTCCATTGTGCTTTATGCTGAGCTAGTAATACTTCTTTTGAATTTAATAAATTGAAGATTACCATTCTTTCCGATTCTGATTTTGGGTCAGAAAAATCTTTGGTAGTGCATTGCGCACCAGTCCATGCAAAATCTAAACTTTCATTTTTCTTAATACTATAATCAAATGATAACGAGTTTTCATAGTCTGATATAAGGTTGTGAGTTAATTCTGGTCGTTCATGTTCTCTTGAAGAATTTATTTTATGCCAAATGAATGTGCCAGATGTACTAACAAGATGTTTTTCAAATGGACTTTTAGCAACGGATTGCAAAATTGGCATTGTGGTTTCAACATCTTTTAATATTTGAAATGAATTTTTTGGAGTTTGATATTCTTTAGGTGTTATTATTTTGCCAGTAACTTTTACATCAATTTCTTTAGTAGCCCGAACACTAATATCTATATAACCAGTATACTGTAAATTGCGAAGGGCATAAACCGTACATGAAATTTTTGCTTTGTCTTTAAAGTTAAAATTTGTAGTTAAGGCAGCACTTTTCATATCCATTGTTTGCTGCCAATTAGAGATATTATCTTCCGTAATTTTTTCGCCATCAATGTAAATATCAAGATTGCCAAAATTCATACCATGAAGAATCTGACTTACTTTTAAGTTTGGGTCAACATCATAGACATTGTTTAGTACAACGTGCTGTATTTGAAGAGGCTTAGAAGAGCTAAGCATTCCTATTCTACCATTTGCAATGGCAATACCTGTATAATCTGAATTTTCATTTGTACTTATATGCCAGCCGTCATTTTGAGCAGTTATTATTGAACTTGAAATAATTAATACTATTAAAAATATTTTTTTCATTACTGGTTTTTTTTAAAATGAATGCCAACGGTTTAGCTATGAACAGTACGGGAGCAAACTAGCGTTTGCTTTCCGCAACGCTCATAGCAAAATCTTTTTGTTT
>CANNCA010000005.1 GCA_947503005.1 uncultured Flavobacteriaceae bacterium
AGTACCGACGACCAACAACTGGATGATCCCGGTACATCGTTCAACGCGGGAACTAACGAACTGACCATCGCTTTGGAGGATGGAGGAACCGCAACAGCTGATTTAAGTGCGCTGGACAATGCAGGTACCGATGATCAGATTGCCAACGAAGTAAACATCACGGACACTGCAGGTAACTTCACATCAACAGAAGTGGAAGGTGCATTGGCTGAATTGGCAGCGGGCAGTACCGACGACCAACAACTGGATGATCCCGGTACATCGTTCAACGCGGGAACTAACGAACTGACCATCGCTTTGGAGGATGGAGGAACCGCAACAGCTGATTTAAGTGCCTTGGATAATATAGGGACTGATGCTCAAAATTTAAGCAGTTCAGTTGTCACTGCTAATGAAAGTGTTGAAATTCAAATTTCAAACGGAACAAACACAACAATAGATATCAGGGATGCAGATGCAGACCCGACGAATGAAATTGAACTACCTTCTGGTGGTACCAATGGACAGGTACTGTCGACTGATGGTAGCAGTACATATTCATGGATAGATCCCGATACAGGCCCACAAGGTCCCGCAGGCCCTCAAGGTCCGGCAGGAGCGGACGGAGCTGACGGCGCGGTAGGCCCACAAGGTCCAGCAGGAGCTGACGGAGCAGACGGTGCTGACGGCGCGGTAGGCCCACAAGGTCCAGTAGGTCCGGCAGGCCCGCAAGGTCCAGCAGGAGCGGACGGAGCAGACGGTGCTGACGGAGCTGACGGCGCGGTAGGCCCGCAAGGTCCAGCAGGAGCGGACGGAGCAGACGGTGCTGACGGCGCGGATGGCGCGGTAGGCCCACAAGGTCCAGTAGGTCCGGCAGGCCCGCAAGGTCCAGCAGGAGCGGACGGAGCGGACGGCGCTGACGGAGCGGATGGCGCGGTAGGCCCGCAAGGTCCAGTAGGTCCGGCAGGCCCGCAAGGTCCAGCAGGAGCAGACGGTGCTGACGGAGCTGACGGCGCGGTAGGCCCACAAGGTCCAGCAGGAGCTGACGGAGCAGACGGAGCTGACGGAGCAGACGGCGCGGTAGGCCCACAAGGTCCCGCAGGCCCTCAAGGTCCGGCAGGAGCGGACGGCGCGGATGGCGCGGTAGGCCCACAAGGTCCAGCAGGAGCTGACGGAGCAGACGGAGCAGACGGAGCAGACGGCGCGGTAGGCCCACAAGGTCCAGCAGGAGCTGACGGAGCAGACGGTGCAGACGGAGCTGATGGCGCGGTAGGCCCACAAGGTCCAGTAGGTCCGGCAGGCCCACAAGGTCCGGCAGGAGCAGACGGTGCTGACGGTGCTGACGGCGCGGTAGGTCCACAAGGTCCAGCAGGAGCAGACGGTGCTGACGGAGCTGATGGCGCGGTAGGCCCACAAGGTCCCGCAGGCCCAACCGGCCCAACCGGTGCACAAGGCCCACAAGGAAACGTAGGTCCGGCAGGCCCGCAAGGTCCGGCAGGTCCAACTGGTGCAACAGGAGCCCAAGGTCCAGCAGGAGCTGACGGAGCTGACGGAGCCGATGGTGCGGTAGGCCCACAAGGCCCGGCAGGAGACCCTGCTACCGATGATCAATTCATAGATCAATTAACACTAAATGCTAGTAATGTTCTAAGTATTAGTTTGGATGGAGATGGTGTAGCTCCTTCAACTGTAAACCTGTCAGGTTTAGTAGATCATGATTGGTATGAAGTAGGAACAACTACACCACCAAACGCAATAGGAGATAATATTTTTACTCAAGGTAATGTGGGTATTGGTGATGCTACTCCTGATGCAAGATTGGATGTTGAAGGCGGTTCAGTAAGATTCTCCGATTATACCGGAACTACAAATTATGTGGATTCTACCGCTGAATACCTGTTAGCGACTGATGCTCAAGGTGATGTCGTTCGAATTAAGTCGGCAAAAGCATCACGTGTATTTTATCCACCATCTATTGCAGTAGATGCTTCTTCCAATGGGACATTTACAATTGATTTGTATGCGCAATATATCGCACAATTTGGTTCCCCGGTCGTGAGTAGTGCTGGAACAATTCCAACATATACTGCAACAGAATTAGACTATCACGTTACCTATGCAGATCCTACAGTATTCAATACGGGTACCATGAGTATAACTTCAGCCGGTGAATTGACCTATACCATTATTGGTCAACCAGCGGATTACAACTCATTAATCAATGTTGTTTTTGTTGTCAAGTAATAAAACTTAAAAAAAACCGACCCAAATCGATTTGAAAGGCATACCTACATATAAGAAATTAATCCTCAGTCTATGTTTTATAGTACTGGGGATTACTGTATCTAATGCACAGCATATTTTGCGGGTGCCTGCGGATACACCTACAGAGACCAGAACTAATTTTCGATGGTATGAAGCCTCGGATACAAGCACAGTTCTGAGTACAGACCCTTTTTTGGAGGTGACCGATCGCGGTGTCTATTTTGCCTTGTACGACGGTACGATTTGTGGAAGAAATGCTTCGAGCTATTTCATCCTAACGAATTGTAACTCGCCATTTAACGAAGTAACGCTTGATATTACCGATAATACCAACAATGTATCGCCAAGTGCTACTTTGACTTGGAATCCTGCTGTTACGGGAGACCAGACGCGACCAACTGTAGTTGCCACCGAAACTCCGGTAGTATACCAAGCTACGATAACCAAAGTTGGTAACAGTTTTAATTTACCGAGTTTTACCGTGGTCTGTATATACGAAGCAGCAACTTTGGTCGATGATGTTGTTACGACCGATGAAGATGTTTCCGTTGTGGTCGATATCTATGGGAACGATACTGATTTGCCATTGACAGGTAATTTGACGACTACGAACCCAACAAACGGAACAGTGACCATTGATAATAATGGAACACCCAATGACCCCACCGATGACATTGTAACCTATATTCCGAATCCGGATTACAATGGACCCGATTCATTTGAGTATACGGTGTGTAATACCTTTGGTGATTGCAGTACGGCAACCGTGACCGTTGATGTACTTCCTATTGTTGATGCCATTGATGATGCTGTCGCTACGACTGAAGATACTCCTGTAGATATCGATATTCTAGCCAATGACAATGATATACCAACCGTTGGAACTTTAACGACTACAAATCCATCCGACGGAACAGTAACCATTAATGATAATGGTACACCGAACGATCCTTCCGATGATAATGTGACTTATACCCCGAATACTGGCTTTGTAGGAGCCGATACATTTACATATACCATTTGTGACGATGTAGGAAATTGCAGTACTGCCGATGTTACGGTCGTTGTAACCGATGCGATCGACTTGGATACGGACAATGATGGTATCGTGGATAGTTTTGAAGATCTCAACCTTGATGGTGATGGAGATCCTTCAACAGAACCTACCGATTCTGATAACGATGGAATTGCGGATTATCTCGATATTGATAGCGATGATGACGGTATTCCAGATAATGTGGAAGCTCAAACTACAGCGGACTATATCGCTCCTAACGGACAAGATTTAAATGCAAACGGATTAGACGATGCCTACGAAGCAAACGGTAATCTTGGAATATTCCCAGTAGATACTGATGGAGATCTATTACCTGATTATTTAGACGAGGATAGTGATAATGATAATGTTCCCGATAATATCGAAGCACATGATTACAATCAAGATGGTATTGCCGATGTTGTTCTAATAGGTTCTGATAAAGACCTTGATGGATTGGATGATGCGTTTGAGGGAACTACGCAAATCGACTTTGATGTTAACGATGAGATAAACGATCCATACAATGATCTTCCGAATACAGATGGAGATGAAGAATCTGATTATCGAGATACAGACGATGACAACGATGGAATTCCAACTATAGATGAAGATTTGAACGGAGATGGCGATTATTCGAATGATGACAGTAATGACAACGGTATACCAGAATATCTGGAACCTAATGGTCTTGAAGACGAAATCGAAGTATTTAACGTTATTACACCCAATGGTGACGGAACTCATGATGTGTTGACCATTGCAGGGTTGGAAAATTTCCCTGATAATACAATTCGAATCTATAATAGATGGGGTGTTCTAGTATATACGACGAACGCTTATAACACAGAAGGAAATGTCTTTGACGGTAGTTCCGAAGGAAGGGTGACGGTCAATCAGGAACGAGACCTCCCGGTAGGAACCTACTTCTATATTCTAGATTACAAAGACGCAACGGGTACAACGAAGTCCCTTTCGGGTTACTTGTACTTAAACAGATAAACTATGGCATTTTTAGAACGACATAAACACTTTGACAAGCTACCATTTTTAAAGATCCTCTTTATGGTGTTAGTTGCAAGTGCCCCTCTTTATGCGCAACAAGACGCTCAATATACCCAATATATGTATAATACCGTAAGCGTTAATCCAGGTTATGCAGGTTCTAGGGGTCATATGAGTATTGCTGCACTCCATCGATCACAATGGGTCGGATTAGATGGTGCGCCAACGACGCAAACGCTGAATCTTCATTCACCAATAGGTTATCGCGGAGTAGGTTTGGGATTTTCAATAGTTAATGATAAAATAGGGCCTACATCAGAGACCAATTTTGATATTGACTTTTCGTACACACTTTACACCTCTTCGGAGGGTCGTTTGAGTTTTGGACTCAAAGCTAGTGCGCACTTGTTGGATATTCGTTTTTCCGAATTAAATCAATTTGCTCCGGATATAACTTTACAAAATGATGTAGACAATAGATTTTCTCCAAACTTTGGTGCCGGAGTATACTATCATAATGAACATTTTTATGCCGGACTATCCGTACCGAGATTTCTACAAACCTCCCATTTTGATGAAAGTTCATTATCTACTGCCAGAGAGCGAATGAATTTTTATTTTATAACAGGTTACGTTTGGGATGTAACTCCATTATTAAAGTTCAAACCTACTTTGTTGACAAAATTAGTGCAAGGGGCTCCTTTGCAGGTCGATTTGTCCGCCAATTTTATGTTGAACGAAAAGTTCATCGTAGGTGCCGCATATCGATGGGATGCCGCGGTAAGTGGGATGATAGGTTTCAATATAACCGAAGGCTTCTTGATTGGCATGGCCTATGATCGAGAAACAACCGAGTTGGGCAGCGCTGCTTTCAATGATGGTTCGTTTGAGGTTATTCTTCGTTATGATTTTATCAAGACAAAAGGACAGCTGAAATCACCGAGGTTTTTCTAGAAAGCTCTTGAACCACATTCTATGAATTAGCATCAACCTAACTATTGCACAAAAACTATGCTCCCCAAAAGCACTGACCTACAATCATTATTTCTACGAAGGCCAATTAAAAGTATTCTTTTAATTGCCTTTTTATGTTGTACTCAATATTCTTTTGCACAACCATCGAACGATGATTTTTCAAATGCCATTGTTGTTACAGGGCTCATTAACGGTTGCTCTGCTGCTGGTGCATTTACTACAGTAAATGCAACCGCCGACGGCAATGCAGGAAGTGAATGGAATGGGGGTCTCGTTGATAATAACGTATGGTTCAGTTTTGTTGCACCGACCAATGGACAAATTAATATTAGACTAGTTAGGGGCACATCCCCGGCCGCCATCCGATATGCCCAAATGGCTCTGTGGGAATCTGATGGAACGACCGAGATACGAAGTGAAAATTGGTATACACAATATGATAATGTAAACATAGGCCATGTAGGCCTTACACCTGGAAATACTTATTTTATATCGGTGGATAGCCATGGTACTTCTACAACGGGCACCTTTGCCCTTTGTTTGGAGGATACCTTGGATTACGATTTTTATGAAGGTGCTATCGACGTGACGCCATTGATGAATGGGTGTTCAGCAAATGCCGTTTATAGCTCATATGGTGCCTCGGCTGACCGCAATATGGCAAGTGAATGGTCGGCTGGTGGACCAAGACACAATCGTTGGTTTAGATTTGATGCGCCGCCAACCGGTGAAGTAAGAGTTATTGTCAGAAGAGGTGGCGGTCCTGGTGACCCACTAGGAACACAAAGGTTTACCCAATTGGCAATTTGGGAAGCTGATGGAACTACCGAAATCGCAAGTGATAACTTTGATTCTTCAGGGTCGCATGTTGACGCAAATTATCTAGGCCTAACTCCGGGCTCGACCTACTATATTTCAGTTGATTCGTATGCTGGGCAAGGTACTTTTACTTTATGCCTAAACGACCAAGTAGATTATGATATGTACGAAGGAGCTATTGATGTTACAAGCCTTGTGAACACCTTTTCTTCCGATGGGGCATATAATACCTTGGGTGCTTCCCCAGACTTGAATCCCGGTAGTGCTTGGGGACCAGGAGGCCCAAGAGCCAATCGTTGGTTTCATTTTGTTGCTCCTAACACGAACCAAATCAATATTACTGTTGATATTGGTGGAGTTAAAGGCACACAGACAAGAACTTTGATTGCCTTGTGGGAAGCTGACGGAGTTACCGAAGTCAGCAGTACAATCTACAGTTTTGTTAATGAGGATGTTGTTTTAAGAGTACCCGGATTAATCGCTGGAAATACGTATTATATTTCGGTAGACGCCCATACCAATAGTTATCGAGGGTCTTTTACCCTTGGACTAGCGACCGACAATGACTCGGATGGAGTTGGCGATCTTATCGATCTCGATGATGACAATGATGGTATTTTGGATTCCACAGAGGGTTCAACGGATCTGGATGGGGATTCATTGGGCAATGACTTTGATCTTGATAGCGACGGTGATGGCATACCTGATAATGTAGAGGCACAAATCACGACCAACTATATAGCTCCTAATGCTGATAATTTGGCCACTTATATTTCTAATAACGGTGTGAATTCTGCTTATTTAGGAGGTTTGACGCCGACAAATACAGATGGTACCGACAATACTGATTACCTCGATACCGATAGTGACAATGAAGGTACCGATGATACCAGCGAGGCGAACATTGCACTTAGTAATTCCGATAGTGACAATGATGGTCTGGATGATACAACCGATGTATCCGTAGATTATAGTAGTCCCGGTGGTAGTATCGAAAGTCCTATCAATGGTGCTCTTCGATTGCCTGATTTGGACAATGACGCCAATTCTGGTGGCGATGTTGACTTCAGGGATGCCATTGATAACAGAAGGGATACCGACGGTGATGGTATTTTGGACATGGTCGATTTGGATGATGATAACGACGGAATTTTAGATACGATTGAAGGTTGCGAAAACACTGATATTTCAGGTACCATAGGAATTGGAAATAGTGTCACTGATACTACATATGGGTTGAATGGAACTGACTTAACCTACAACTTAAACAACCCTGATAACGTTCAGATTTATGGGTACGATGCTGGTTTGAGTGGACTCTCAATACGACTCCAGGGAGACGCCGGAGATTCAGGGAGCTTGACCTCTACCTATAGCACACCAATTTCGAACGTCTTTTTTAAAATGACGGATTTCGATCATAATACCCGATGTACTGTTGAGGTATATGATGAGAACAACATTCTTTATGATTTGACAGTTGAAGGAATTGCTGCATTGGGCACTGAAATCACCCAGACTGGAAACTTTTTTGAGGCTAATTCCGGAGATTCAGATGGCAACGATCCTTTGGATGATGCTATTGGTTCAATAATATTTTATTTCGAACGACAGGTGAGCAGGATTGTTTTGAATTTTGAATACCCAACTGACTCTTCTACGCGATTTATTCAACCCACATACTGTATACTGGATTCTGATGGAGACGGATTGATCAATAATTTAGATCTGGATAGTGACAATGATGGTATTTATGATATTATGGAGAGTGCGGTTCTGGATGAAGCTGGAGTTTCTGATACCGATTCCAATGGTTTGATTGATGGCCTACCAACAGACTTCGGTATGAACGGCCTATACAATGCTATCGAGGACGTGGATACTATTTATGCCAATACTACCTATGTGGTGGCTGAAAGTGTCGATGATAGTGATTTACTACCCAACTTTTTAGATTTGGATTCAGATGGTGATGGAATACCCGATAATGTGGAAGCGCAAACGACTATCGGTTATAGTTCACCAGCAGGTGCAGTAGACACGAATGGGGTCGATACAGCTTATGCCTTAGGTTTGGTTCCTACAAATACAGATTTAGCAGATTTACCAGACTACCTAGATACCGATTCGGATAATGAGGGAGCCAACGATACTGCTGAAGCCGTAATCACATTAACCGGAAATGATATTGATAACGATGGTCTTGACGATGCAACTGATGCGGATGGGTCTGGATACTTGGATTCAGGTGGGACCATCGACGATCCCCTTTCTGGAGCCATTCAACTACCGGATACCGATGAAGACGCGACACTAGGAGGAGACGTAGACTTTCGGGATACATCGGATGAAAGGCCAGACACTGATAATGATGGTTATGTTGACGCGGTTGATTTGGATGATGACAATGATGGTGTTTTAGATAGTGAGGAACTTAATGTTGTTATTAGTAATTCGCAACCCGACTGCACGAACGAGACCATCTTAGATTTTAGTACCGCACCGATTTTAGAGTCAGGTACGGCGCTACAACAGGGGGCCGTATATCGTTTTCCTAATGTGACCACCGGAACCGACGCTTTGGTAACCATCTTTATGACATTTAACGCGTATGTTTCGGATATTGACAATAATTCTGCTGAAGCGCAGGCGTTTAGACCACGAACAGGATTTGATATCTCAAATGTTGGAAAAAAGGGTTTCATCGAATACCGTCTGCAATTTGTTAATTCTGGAGGCAATACACCAGTAATTATCGACAAGTTTTTCATGAACATTAATGATACCGACGGCAATCCTTCATACAGTGAAGAAATATGGGTTAACAGTCCGACAAGTTATATTATTTCTAACCCGACGGAACTAACAATTGCCTATAACAATCCTTGGGTGATTGCTTTTGGCGGTACGACTGAATATCCCGGAGCGGGTAATACCTTCCCGCAGGTCAATTTTGGTATTAATTATATTTCCCGTTCTGAAATTTCATTCCGAGCTGGTATTACAACTATTGTTCCTGCAGTAGCGGCTTCGGGTAGAGAGCACAATATTGATTTCAGATGTACTACTAATTATATAAACCCGAGTACATACGGCCTTGATATCGATGGTGATGGAATTAATAATAATCTTGATACAGATAGTGATGGTGATGGTTGCAACGATGCGGATGAGGCATACGGAGATTCCAATACTGATCTAGACGACAATGGTATGTTCGGGGACGGAGTTCCTTCGGTTAATTCAGATGGCACCGTGAACGGGGCTTCATATCAAACACCTGTTGATAATGATACCAACGGAACACCAGACTTTTTGGAAGTAGGAGCAGTGCCGTTGATAACAGTACAACCATTAGATGCCTTTATTTGTGAAGGGGAAAATGTCTCGTTTGTAGTTGCTTCGGATGCAGATGGCTTTCAGTGGCAAATTGATAACGGTTCTGGTTGGACCGATTTGATAGATTCAGGCATTCACAGTGGGACAAATACTGACACGCTGACCATAACAAATGCGCAGGTAGCGCACAGCGGAGCGTTGTATCAAGTTATCTTGACAAATTCTGGTTATATATGTGGTTCGACAATTAGTGATTCTGTTGGTCTTGTAGTGTCAATTGTGCCTGATGTTACCATTGGGGACGCGAGCGAAATCGAGGGCGGAAATATCATTTTTCCTGTAATACTCAACACCGTTAGCTGTACTAATGAAGATATTGTACTAACTTTTGATTTTACGAATATCACAACCGAAGATTCAGACTATTTGAATAACCCTATACAAATAACCATACCAGCGGGTACAACAAATGCCGAGGTCATTGTGCCTACAATAACCGATTCCTTTGTTGAAGGCGATGAGACTTTTTTGATTTCCATTGCGAGCTTAGATTCGGGGTATCTGAATAATAGCACTGACACAGCAATTGGTACCATTTTGGATGCCAACACCATTGATTTGGACAGTGATAATGACGGAATACTTGATAGTATAGAAGATTTAAATACAGATGGTGATAATGATCCTAGTACTAATCCAACCAATTCTGACACTGATATTTACCCTGATTATTTAGATATAGATAGTGACAATGATGGTATTCCTGATAACGTCGAGGCCCAAACAACCACTGGGTATATTCCGCCAAGTTTGATAGATGCTAATGATAATGGGGTCGATGACGCTTACGAGACTCCATCAGAGGTAGGATTGATTCCAGTAAACACTGACGCAGCTGATTTGCCAGATTACTTAGATCTTGATAGCGACAATGACAATATTGCCGATCATATCGAAGGTCATGATCATGACCAAGATGGCATTGCCGATGTTATTTTTATAGGGTCTGACAAAGATGATGATGGATTGGATGATAGCTTTGAAGGTATTGAACAATTGGATATTGACGTCAACGATGAAATCGATGATCCAATAAACGATTTGCCGAATACCGATGGAGATTCTGAATCCGATTATCGAGATTTAGACGATGATAATGACGGTATTCCAACGATGGATGAAGATACCAACGGGGATATGGACTATATCAATGATGATTGGGACAATGATGGAGTGCCAGATTATTTAGATCCCGATCTTAAAGTTGAAATCGACGATGTGGAAATATTCAATGTTGTAACACCCAATGGAGACGGCGTACATGATATTCTTACTATTACAGGTCTGGAAACACGGCCTGATAATAATCTTAGCATATATAACCGCTGGGGCATTTTGGTCTTTAGCACGGAATCATACAATACTCAGGGCAATTTTTTTGACGGTACTTCGAAAGCAAGATCAACCGTAGGAGATGATGAACGTTTGCCTACGGGCACCTATTTCTACTTATTTGATTATGTTGATGTTGATGGTCAAACGGTAAACCTTTCGGGGCATCTTTATTTGAATTAATTTTTTTTTGATAGTGACCAGTGAAACAATAGTATACTTTCTAAAGCGTTCTATAGTAATGAAAGTACTACTACTATTTATTTTTGCGATCACCCTTTTTTTGTCTTGTAGTAGTGATAAAGAGTTGGTCACGCTTCCCGAAGAAAATAAAAATTTTGATTTCATTCTTTTTTCGAAAGACCAAAAAGGGCATAATGAATTGTACAGGTATGACTTTAACGAAGAGACCCTTCTTTTGAGTGATCCGAACTACGATTATTGGTGGCCAAAAGTTTCTCCAGATAAGACAAAAATTCTTTTGTATAGATCGCCCGTCAACCCTAACAAGAATCATGATAACTACCCGGAAGCCGACTTAATGGTGACAAATATTGATGGTAGTAATCAACAGGTGCTGATTGCAAAAGGAGATTACGATTGGACGGCCCAAGGGGTATGCAGATGGAACAAAGACGGAACGAAAATTCTAATGGGAGCCGAGCAAGTTACACCTTCAGGCAATCAATGGCGACTTGTTACTACCGATGCAGCGGGAAACAATCCAAAAAATTTGTCGGATTGGTGGATAATCGACCCTAACTTTTCCGTTGACAATTCTGAAATTGTTTTTGTGGCGTTTCCGGAAAACAGTTTGACGTTCGATCTCTCGAAATTGGAACTCCACAAAGCCGATTATGACGCTGTCAACGACACAATTACGAATATTACACGTTTGACCGATAATTCCACACGTGATCACGACCCGTCTTATTCCCCAGATGGTTCTAAGATAGTTTTCTCAGCAGGAAATGCCGATTATTCCAATGTCGATATTGCAATTTTCAATGTAAATATGAATTCAGAATCTGACCTTGTTGATGATACCGGTTCCAATGGGGGAAGCATGTGCTGGTCAAATGACGGAAGTTCAATTTACTTTCATTCCCTTAATCTTAGCGCCCATCCATTCCAAATTAAAAAAGTAGAACTGAACACTAAAGAAGTCACCACGCTGTTAAAATCGGCACCATCAGATTACGGTTATTTCCACCCCGAAGCTTATTAGTGCATTGTTTTATGCTTCTCTTAGATCAAAAAGTATTTTAAAGGTGTTATTTTTGTTGAATTGCGTGTGTACTACTGCATTTCGCTATGGAAAAAAGTATTGATTTGGAAGAAGAAAAAGTAATATTGGTAAATGAATCTGATGAGGAAATTGGGACGATGGCCAAGATGGAAGCACACGAAAAAGCATTATTGCATAGGGCTTTTTCAGTTTTTGTAATGAACGACAAAGGCGAAACTATGCTTCAACAGCGAGCCGCGCATAAGTACCACTCCCCGTTATTATGGACGAATACGTGTTGTAGCCACCAACGGGTAGGGGAGACAAACGTTGAAGCCGGAAAAAGACGGTTACAAGAAGAAATGGGGTTCGTTACAGATCTTAAAGAACTATTCTCTTTTGTTTATAAAGCACCCTTTGATAACGGACTCACCGAACATGAGCTAGATCACGTCATGATGGGCTATTACAGTAAAGCACCCTCAGTAAATAGTGATGAAGTTGCAGATTGGAAATGGATGAGGCCCGAAGCTATTAAGAATGACATTGTTGAAAACGCCGATAACTACACAGCTTGGTTCAAGATTATTTTTGAGCGTTTTTACGGTTACATACATCAAAACAACAACGCGATATGAAAGTCAAAGTAAGCAGAAAAGCCCATTTCAACGCTGCCCACAGGCTTTATAGAAAGGATTGGAGTTTTGAAAAAAACGACAAAATCTTTGGCAAGTGCAACAACCCTAACTTTCACGGTCATAATTATGAACTTGTGGTAAGCGTCACAGGAGAAATCGACCAGGAGACTGGTTTTGTTATTGACGTTAAGATTTTAAAAGATTTAATTAAGACTGAAGTAGAAGATGCCTTTGATCATAAAAATTTAAATGTTGAGGTGCCAGAATTCAAAAACCTTAATCCGACTGCTGAAAATATAGCTGTTGTTATTTGGAATAAATTAAGACCACATATCGATAATGCAAACGAGCTGGAAGTGATGCTGTATGAAACACCACGAAACTTCGTTACTTTTTCTGGCTAAACCTAAAACCTAAACTTGACGTCAATGTATCCTTTAAAATTTGAGCCTATTCTAAAAGAACGTCTTTGGGGCGGTACTAAGTTAAAAGAGGTATTAGGGAAGCCTAGCAAGAACGATATTACAGGTGAGAGTTGGGAGTTGTCTACTGTTAAAGGCGATGTTTCCGTTGTGGCTAATGGAAAACATACTGGCAAATCACTGCAAGATTTAATAGATATCAATGCTGAAGCTCTTTTGGGTAAGAGCGTGGTAGAGCGTTTTGGAAAAGAATTTCCCATTTTAATCAAGTTTATTGACGCCAAGCAAGACTTGTCCATCCAACTACATCCAAATGATGAACTGGCCAAAGAACGACATGATTCTTTCGGAAAAACAGAGATGTGGTATATTATGGATGCCGATAAAGATGCAAATTTAATCGTCGGATTTAATAAGGATGTTTCAAAAAAAGAATATTCTGAAAGTCTCAAGAACGATACCTTGTTAGACTTATTGAACTATGAGCAAGTCAAAGAAGGAGATACCTTCTTTATAAACACCGGAAAAATACATGCTATCGGAGCCGGCGTATTGCTTGCTGAAATTCAGCAGACTTCCGATGTAACTTATAGAGTTTTCGATTTCAATCGGAAGGATAAAAATGGTAATCTTCGTGAGTTACATACCGATTTAGCCCTAGACGCAATTGATTTTGAACATAAGGATGATTTTAAGGTTGTGTATCCTCAAAATAAAGATAGACCCAATGATATGGTCGATTGTCCCTATTTCAAAACAAACTTCATCCATCTGACAAAAGACATGAATCAAGATATTTCCCAAAGAGATTCGTTTATTATTTATATGTGTGTGGCAGGAAAGTGTATTGTAGAAAACGAGTTTGGTGCTGTCAGTCTTCAAAAAGGAGAAACTACACTAGTTGCCGCTAACAGTAAAACAATTCATATAAAATCTTCAGGAGCTAAACTTTTGGAAGTAATGATTTGACAACCTTACGAGGCAATGTCATTAAAAACCCTATTTTTGCAAAAAAAATTATACGATGGCAAATATCAGGGATTTAAAAAAAGATATCAACAATGTACTCGGTGATATAATTGAAGCTGTATATATTGTTGAAGCGGCGAATAATAAACAAGATTCAAAAGAGGGTTTGAAAATTATCGATGAGGCTATTGCAACTTTCGACAACTTAATTGCTAAAGTTAATAGGCGTGATGTCGAAAACAGAAAAGCCCACTTGAAAGGCGTACGTGCGGAATTAGATAAGAAAGCAACAGGTTTGGTCGAGCAATTGAACAAGCTTGGCTAGAACAGAAAAGATGATAAGATAAAAAATCCGCTTTAAGCGGATTTTTTTATTCTACATTTTTACGCTCTTGCAAAAGTTTTGTCAACCGTACTCCATATTTTGATTTGGCCACTTCCGGCGTCATTGAATTATGAATTGAATCAAGATATTTTATGTTCGCATCTGAAACCTCATTTACCGCAATATAAGGGGCAAGTGGAGAATCAAGATTGTTCAATGCGAAATTCAAGGCAAATGCATAACCTTTTTGGATATTTCTTGTACTTAACGTTTGAAGGGAGTCCAATTGTATTGAATCAATCTGGTTTTGTGGGTCGATGGAAGCTCGCATCAATTCCAAATTCTTTTTGTTGAACTGTGACATGGTTCTTAGATATTGAAGAAACTTATCATTCGTTTCCGAGCCCTTTATTTCAGCTTGGGTATCAAAAGTATTCCAAGCAGTATTAATAGTGATTTGACCTGGCTCGCCAAAAAAGGTAATACGGTCATTGATGGTATTATTATCTTTTTTGTTCAGGTAGAGGTAAAAAATTTCGGGTCCATCTAATTCGGTTTGAAATGTGAAACTTCCATCACCGTTCACTTCCAATGAATCTATAGCAATTAATGTGGAATCTGGTATATGCTGTAGGTACAAGGTTCCTTTTTTCAAGCCTTTTACAACACCTGAGACATTCATGGTTTTCGCCGGGTCGTTACCTCCACATCCGATTATCGTCAAGATTAAGATAAATACGTAAAGAACTCTTTTCATGAAATGATTTTAGTGCGGCAAATATCGATAATCTTTGGGTAATCTTAAACTTTAGAAGCAATTTCCATGAGTATGGCACAAAGATAGGCTCCGGCCGTGCCCACTACATAACCAAAAACCGCCAGTAGAATGCCAACGGAAGTCAATGATGGATGAAATTCAGCAGCAACAACCGGCGCCGATGCAGCACCACCTACATTGGCCTGACTGCCAACAGCCAAGAAGAAAAATGGTGCTTTGATGAGTTTGGCAACAAGAATCAGCAATCCCGCATGTACAGAAATCCAGATGAGACCGATTAAAATGAGTCCAGGATTTTCAAGAACTTTACTTAAGTCCATTTGCATACCGATGGTGGCTACCAAAATATAAATGAACATTCCGCCTATTTTACTGGCACCAGCACCCTCATAGTTTTTTGCTTTGGTAAAAGACAACCCTATTCCGATTGCTGTGGCACAAACTACCATCCATAAAAAAGTTGAACCTAGTGAAGATAATATTTTAGTTTTATCTCGAATGACTTCAAAAGTATCTTTTAAGAATTCTGAAAAGGTATTTCCAAAGAGGTGCGAAACACCCACAGCGGTAAATGCAAGGGCAAGCATAATAATGTAGTCGGGCAGTGTTGTAATCCTTGTAATTTTTGCCGTGTGAGCGGTAACTTTTTCCTTTAGGATTTCTATGGACGAAGTATCAGCTTTAAACCAGTTGTCAATTTGTTTTCGCCTACCAATGCCCAAAAGCAGTATTGCCATCCAAATATTGGCGATGACAATATCGACCAAAACCATACCCCCGAACTTATCAGGGTTGTATTCAAATATCTCGAACATCGCCGCTTGATTGGCACCGCCACCGATCCAACTTCCTGCGATGGTCGATAAGCCACGCCAAACCGCATCAGGACCAACACCGCCAACAGTTTCTGGAGAGAAAATTGAAACTATTAGGATTGCCAAGGGTCCACCAATGATAATTCCAACCGATCCAGTGAAGAACATGATTAGGGCTTTTGAACCCAAATTGGCGATTGCTTTTAAGTCAATGCTCAAGGTCATTAAAACCAAAGCTGCAGGCAGTAAGTACCGACTGGCAACAAAGTATAAATTTGATGTTTCGTCAGAAATTATTCCTAAACTGGTTAATATGCCAGGTAACAAATAGCACATCAAAACGGTAGGGACAATTCCATAGAATCTCTTCCAGAACCCTGATTTAATTGATGAGGTATAGAAAACAAAACCTAAGCATAAAGCTAGTAACCCAAAAACAATTGTATCATCTGCAATAAGTGGTTGAGGTATGCTTTCTGTCATAAAGAAAAGGTTGATTGGTTCTCAAATATACTCAAATTAGATGTTGCTTGATATAATGGGCAACCCCGTCCTCGGTGTTTTTCAATGTGATATGATTGGCTATCGCCTTTACTTCTTCTCTTGCGTTACCAACGGCAACCCCAATACCAGAGTATTGTAACATTTCTATATCATTGTAATTGTCCCCGAAGGAAATTATATCGGCCAACGATTCATTCAAAGTCAATAATAGCTTGATGGCGGACAATTTTGAAACGGATTTCGGCGCAAGTTCGATCAAAGTATCATTTGAGCGATAGACTTGAAGCGCCTGACCAAGTTGATTTTGTAATATTGGAAAGATAGCGTCCGATGAACTTTTCGTGCCCATCAACATTACTTTATGGGGGCTGATGTTGCGATTGTACCAATCGGCCAAGGTGTCTTCCGTATCTCTAAAGGTGGGTTCGGTTTTGGTATAGTTGATTTCTTTTTGAACACGTTCTGAAGTTTCTTCGACACACCATTCGCGATTGTGGTACAATCCTAATTTGATTTTGTGTCTTTCAGCAAGCTTATAAATCTCATTCATGGCATCAAAATTGATTGTGGTCGATGCAATTTCTTTTTTTACCATCTAGTACCAAAGCACCATTATAGCAAATGATGGGTTGATTTGTAATTCCCAAATCCTTTTGTAGGTAATACATGCCCTGCGGCATACGGGCGGATACCAAAATTACTTTCAGGTGTTTTTTGATTCTACCGATTTCTGAAATAGTAAAATCAGACACATCACTTTTGGTAGAAAGCAATGTTCCATCTAAATCTGAGCAGAGTATTTTAAAAACCATAGAAATGAGAGAAATTCTTTTGAATCGAAGCTTGGTCTGAAAAAGGTTAAACGCAAAGGTCGTGAAGAATAGTTATTTCCCAGAATCTAATAAACGAAAGTTAGATATTCAACCAATACGTCAGCTTCAAATTGATCGACCTGTTCTTTGGCTGAAAACTGTTCACGAAGTAGTTATCATTATAAACGATGAACAAATCGGACAGTGGAGCAAATCGCCATTGTAATCTAGAATTGAAACCAAGGTTGTCACGTTGGTTACTATATTGAATCAGAGTGGACCAGAAAATAGATTTGCTGAAGGTAATATCGATTTTTGGGCTGATCAACCAGATATTAGCGCTGGGGTAGGGGTCAGGTAAGTGAATTTGGTCGTAGTTGAAAAGTAGTGAAATAAATGCTTTGGGCTGAAAACGCATGGTCATAGCACCTTCTACCGAGAATCGGTCTCCATTGAAAAACCGACCAACGGATGATTGCATATCATAGGAAAAAAGTTTTCGTTGATCTGATTGATAACTCAACTCGACACTATTATAATGATAACCTTGTTCACCGGGAAGTTCGATGGCCCCATCCGTGCTCGTAGGATCAAATGGGTCAAATAAGAACGTGTAACTATTGGTATACTCGAACCTTGCTTGCGACTGGTTGCTGAATTGCACTTCGTAACGGGTTTGAATATCGTAATCGGTATTCAAGAAATCTTTACTAGGACTCCATCTAACATTCGGAAAAAATTGAAAAGAATGGTTCTGAACAATACCTTTTTTTGGCCAAAATACCCGCTCAACGTTAATAATGGTTTTAAAAATATCGGTTCTTCGTACAAACCCTAAATCCGACCTAAAATCATCATCGATGAAAGTACCTTTGGCAAAAACATTGAATTTTCGAGTGTTATAACGTATGGTAGCACCTGAAGCCAAATTGCCAATATTGTCGCCAGGTTGAAATGACTTATGGGTAAAGAACTTACCATTCCAGGTATTGTCTTTCGAGGCCAGATTATAATCTACCCCAACGACACGGTTATATTCATCTTCAGGTGCTAAAAACTCATATTCTTTAAACGACTCTTTATTGATGAAGAACACGCCAATGTTGGATCTTGAAAAGACACGCTGTTGAAATGCCAACATGGTGTTATTGTTTGAAGGTATACGATTCTCTATGTCCTCAGCTGTTTGAATATTGAGAAAACCCACCCGAAGGTCTTTGGTCAATTTTCCGCTCAGACGCACCCCGCCGATAATCTTATTTTCAATGGTTTCACCTAATGTGTCCTCCGCGATACCAATGCGTCGTGAGAAAAAGGGACTTACGTCGAAACCATCCCCAAAACTTGCAAAAAGATCATTGTTGTCTATAAAAAACTGTCGTTTTTCAGGTAAGTTTACTTCAAATCGGGTCAGATTCGTGACTTGGTCATCTGCTTCTACTTGCGAAAAATCAGGATTAATGGTCACATCTAGATTCAATGTATTACCTATGGATATTTTTGAGTCGCCACCAAATTTGAGGGTGTTGAGACTCTCTTCGGTTTCATAATTCTTTTGTGATAGTCCATTGATGTACGGAATCAATGCTAAAGGTGTTCTTGATTGCCCAAGCGGTTTTTCAAAAACTATATCGCCCATGAATGCCAAGTTGTAAATAAGTTGGTTTTGTGGAACTCTGGTCCAACTACTTCGTTCGTTAGATTGGGTTTCAATGCGATAACTGTTGAACCGCCATTTTGTAGCACCCTCTTTAAATTTTAAGGACGTAAGTGGGATGATCATCTCCGCAGTAAAATAATCGCCATGTATTTTTGCATCGCCCTTCCATTTGACATCCCAAGAAAGGTTGAAATCATCTCGGCTGGTTCCGCCATTTGCGATAAGTGCTTCACGTCTAACTCCATACGGATTGATTCCGAACAAAAAAGCGTTGGTGCCATCATTGAAGGTGTCGAACACCAGCGAAAAGCTATCGCTTCCACTTCCCCTAAAATCACGTTTAAGCGATTGCGTGGCATAATTTCTTCCACTAGAATAGGCTTTTATTCCTATATAAATATTCTTGTCGTCATAAAGTAGTTTAATTTCAGATTGTTTTCTTGCCTGTATGGTATCCAATGGAAAATACTCCCAGAATTCGTCGGCACTTTCGGCCATTTCCCAAATGGGTTCATCAAGATTACCGTCTAGTTTTATGGTTTCTGAAATGAATTTTACCGTGACTGATTTGGTCTCTTTTTGAGCATTAAGAGGTAACGAAAGGCATAAAAATAGAAAAGCCCAAAAAGTTTTAATCATGGGTGGTGAATTAGCTTGGCTTACAAATTTAAAGGTTTACTCCGTTAAGTAAACCTTAAATTATGCGACTTGAAAAAACTATAAAGGTCGAATTACGTATTTCAAAATAACCTCTAAATATTCAACCAATAGGTTAGCTTCAAGTTGATTGACCTATTTCGCGGTTGAAAACTGTTGACAAAGTAATTGTCATTGTATACTATAAACAAATCAGAAAGAGGCGCAAAACGCCATTGCAGCCTTGAATTTATACCTAAGTTATCTCGTTGATTGCTATATTGAACTAAAGTAGACCAAAACACGGATTTGCTGAATGTGATGTCAATTTTCGGACTTACTAACCAAATATCTGCGCTAGGGTAGGGGTCTGGTAGTGAGATTTGATCATAGTTGAATAATAATGAAATAAACACTTTAGGTTGAAATCGAAGTGTCAAACCTCCCTCAGCGGAAAATCGATTTCCGTTGAAAAAACGTCCCACCTCAGTTCCTAGTCCGTAAGCAAATACCTTTCTCTGGTCGGACTCATAACCGGCTTCGACACTGTTGTAATGATAGTTTTGGTTGCCTGGTATTGGAATTCCTCCGTCGGTGCCTGTGGGGTCAAATTCGTCAAATAAAAATGTAAAACTATTGGTCATGCCTACCCCAAGTTCGGAGGTGTCATTAAATTTGGCTTCCCATGAAGTTCTAAGGTCGTAATCGGTATTTTTGAAGTCATCTTCTAAGCTCCAAATGGCTACCGGAGAAAACCGAAAAGAATGTGTTTGAATATTTCCTTGCTCTGGCCAAAAAGCTCGCTCAAAGCTCGCTAAGCCTTTAAAAATTCCTGTCCGCCTTATAAAACCAAGGTCGGATGAAAAATCTTCATCGATGTAAACGCCTTTTCCGAAGAAGTTATAATTTCTTGAATTATAGGAAAGTCTGGCGCCGCTAGAGAAATTACCGACGTTATCATCTGGCCGAAAAGATTTGTGCATATAGAATTTTCCCGTCCAAGTGTTGTCGTCAGACGCTAGGTTGTAATCGACTCCTAATAATCGATTGTATTCGTCTTCTCGTTCTACAAAATTATAGTCTTCAAATGATTGCTTGTTGATAAAAAACATACCTACGTTCGACCTGGAAAACACCTTTTGTTGAATGGCCAACATTGTATTATTGTTTGAGGGAATTTCGTTTTCCAAGTCTTCATCGGTTTGAATATTCAAAAGGCCTACTCTAAGATTGTTGGACAATTTACCACTCAGACGAATGCCTCCAATAATTGAATTTTCTATAGAATTATCGGCTGTATCTCTTGCGATACCTATACGCCTTGAAAAAAACGGGTTTGCATCACGTGAATCTCCAAAACTTGAAAATAAATCACTGTTATCGATAAAAAATTGACGCTTTTCTGGTAGCCCGATTTCAAATCGCGTCAAATTAGTAACAATATCGTCAACTTCTACATTGGAAAAATCAGGATTGATTGTAACATCTAAATTTAAGCCAGTACCAATAGCCACTTTGGCATCTCCTCCGAATTTAATATTGTTTAGTCCCTCATCGGTTTCAAAGTTCTTTTGTGAAATTGCATTCACATACGGTATTATGGCCAAGGGTGTTTTTGACTTTCCTAGGGGTTTTTCAAAAATCATATCACCCATAAAAGCAGTACCAAAGACTAATTGATTTTGAGGTATTTTAATCCATGTACTAGTTTCATTCGATTGGGTATCAAACCGATAGCTGTTGAACCTCCACTTTTTGGTTCCTTCTTTGAACTTGAATGAGCTTAAAGGAATTACCATTTCGGCGGTATAGTAGTTATCATAGATTTTAGCATCCCCTTTCCATTTTACATCCCAAGAGGTTGTGAATCCGCTTCGTTGCGTTCCACCTCCTGATATTAATGCTTCCCGACGAACGCCATAGGGATTTGTTCCGAATAAAAAAGCATTTTGTCCATCGCTAAAGGTGTCGAACATCAAACTGATGTTATCACTTCCGCCAGCCCTGAAGTCCCGCTTTAATGATTGAATCGCGTAATCCCTTCCAGCAGCATCTACCGTAATGCCTACATACAGGTTCTTGTCATCATAGAACATTTTGATGTCTGATTGCTGACGAGCTTGAATGGAATCTAATGGGAAGTATTCCCAGAACTCACTTGCACTTTCAGCCTTCTCCCACATGGGTTCATCCAAGATGCCATCTGGAATAATATTAGAGCCAGTGAGGTATTTTACAGTAAAGCTTTTGTAGTTATCTTGCCCGAAGGATAGGAAAGCACAAAGGAGCAAGGGGAGAACTGGTAGGGCTCTTATCATTAATTTTGAATTAGCTGGAATCGCAAATTTACCCCTTTACAACATTAAAAAAACCTAAATTTTTGTTATAAGTGTGGTTGAAAAATAGATAAGAGAGCTTATTTAGTTTAGATATTCAACCAATAGGTAAACTTCAAATTGATTGACCGATAGCGCGGAGAAAATTGATTTACAAAATAGTTGTCATTATATACAATGAAAAGGTCTGATAACGGAGCGAACCGCCACTGTAACCTTGAATTGATACCGAGGTTATCGCGTTGATTGCTATATTGAAGTATCGTGGTCCAGAATAGTGATTTACTAAAAGTGAATTCAAATCGGGGACTGACAAGCCATAAGTTTGCGCTTGAATAAGGTGCCGGAAGACTTAGTTTATCATAATTCAGCGCGAGACTGATCAAGGCCTTGGGCTGTAACCTTAAATTGAATTGCCCCATAAACGAAAAACGATTACCATTGAAAAAACGCCCAACGGAAGTTTCCAACTCATAAGCAAAAACGTTGGCCCTGTTCGATTCGTACGCAGCTGTAATACTGTTGAAATGATAGCCTTGATTTCCGGGGAGTTCGACTGCACCGTCTGAATTGGTGGGATCGAAAGGATCGGTGAGAAAAATATACGAGTTTGTGAAGCCAATACCTCCCATAGATTGATCTTGTAGGTTCAGGTTCCAGTTGAGCATGATGTCTCTATCTGTTTGCTTGAAATCTAGGCCTGGGCGCCATGTGATGATAGGAAAAAGTTCGAAACTATAATTATTGATAATTTTACTTTTAGGCCAAAAGACTGCCTCTGCCGAGGTCGCGGTCTTAAAAATATCTGTCCTTGGGACGAAACCTAAATCAGACCGAAATTCCTCTCCGATAAAGGCCATATCGTGGAAAAAGTTGAAGTGTCTCGAATTTCTTCCCAGAAAGGCCCCTGAGGAAAAATTTCCTTCTTTATCATCCGGCTGAAATGATTTGTGCAGGTAGAACTTACCGAACCACGAATTATCCTTACTCGATAAGTTATAATCCATGCCCGCTACACGATTATATTCATCTTCCCGTTCGATAAAATCATAATCACCAAAAGACTGTTTGTTAATCAAGAACATACTGATATTTGAGCGTGAGAATACTTTCTTTTGCAAAGCGAACATCATATTGTTGTTCGATGCGATTTCATTGACGACATCTTCATCAGTCTGAATGTTCAGGAAGCCTAGGCGCCAATCTTCGTTCAGCTTTCCGCTTAACCGCACTCCACCAATAATTCTATTTTCGATACTGTTGTCCGCCGTATCTCTGGCAATACCGATACGTCGGGAGAAAAAGGGATTAGCATCACGGCTGCCGCCAAAACTTCCGAATAGGTCGCTGTTATCGACAAAGAATTGTCGGCGTTCGGGCAAACCTATTTCAAAACGGGTAAGGTTGGTGATGATGTCATCGACCTCTACATTTGAAAAATCGGGATTAATTGTAACATCGAGGTTCATTCCATTGCCTATGGAAACCTTGGCATCGCCACCAACCTTTAGGCGTGTATCACCTACATCGCCTTCAAAATCTTTTTCGGAAATGGTATTAATATAGGGTATAAGTGCAAGGGGGGTCCTCGATTTTCCCAATGGTTTTTCAAAGTGCATATCGCCCATAAATGCCAAACTAATGACCAGTTGGTTCTGTGGTACATTGTACCATACACTTCTTTCATTGCTCTGCATATCAAAACGGTAGCATTGAAAGCGCCATTTGGTTTCGCCCTCCTTGAATTTGAAAGAGGTTAGCGGTATTGCCAATTCTGCGGTATAGTAGCCTTCATACCTTTTTGATTCGCCTTTCCACTTTACGTCCCAAGCGGTGTTGAATCCGCGGAGATCCAGTCCGCCACCGGAAATCAATACCTCACGCTGTACTCCGTAAGGGTTTATGCCGAACATAAAGGCATTTGTGCCGTCATTGAAGGTATCAAACACCAAATTCACGTTGTCGTTACCACTGGCCCTAAAATCACGTCGTAAAGATGGAATCACCCAATCATCGCCGATCGATTTTACCGTGATACCGATAAAAAGAGTTTCGTTATCGTAGACCATTTTGATATCCGTCTGGTTTTCGGCGAGAATACTGTCAGAGGGAAAATATTGCTGAAAATCATGTGGGCCATCGGCATTTTTCCAAAAAGGTTCGTCAAGATTGCCGTCAAGAGTTACGGTTTCTGAAATTAGCTGAACTTTGAATGATTTGTCTGATTGGGAGAGCGATAGTACTGGTAACAAAAGGAGGAACCCCAGTAGAATTTTTGGCATGGTCTTGAATTAGCTCCACAAATTTATGGGTTTAGGATGTAATAGAAAACCTAAAACTTTAGCTCTTATTTTTAGGCTGCCTTTTGGCTTCTTTTAGACTTTTCATGAGCATCCACTCAATTTGCCCGTTGGTACTGCGAAATTCGTCAGCCGCCCATTTTTCAATTGCCTTGAGCATTTCTTCATTCAATCGCAGTGCAAATGCCTTTTTTTTACTCATCATATGTTTTGAAATACCGCTCAATTACCTTTTGAGCGTCTTCTTCTTTTTGAGTGCCTATCAGTAATTTTTTACCGTTGTCGAATTCTAGTTGAATACCCTTGTTTCCTTTTACATTCAAGGCTCTGCCCTTTCCGAAAGACATGCGGTAACCCCATCCGCCATATTCCTTTATGGGATTATAGGTGCGAACATAACAATTTTTCAACGTACTCCAACGAATTGTCTTTTTTGACATGTTTATCGGTAAAAACTGATAGTGGATGCCGATTTCGTCGATAGTCGTTATTAATCGGAACATATATATTAATGCCATGGAAAGTAGCAAAACTATGATAACTACTAGCTGACCCGTTGAGTCTTGCGCGGACACATTACCTACGGCCTCTTTCAAAATGTACCAATTGTAAACCAAATAAATCAAAAGGACTAACAGACTGAGGTTCATCAAATGAACCCACCATTGTGTAAAACGTTGTGTTTCGTTGAATACACGCATTTTCAATGATTTAAGGTTCCTGTATTGACAATAGGTGACGCGTCCTTATCAGAACAAAGTATCACCATCAAGTTGCTGACCATAGCAGCTTTACGCTCTTCGTCTAAATCTACTACTCCCTTTTTATTCAATTCTTCGAGAGCCATTTCGACCATACTTACCGCTCCCTCGACAATCTTGTGACGTGCTGCCACGATAGCGGTGGCCTGTTGTCGCTTCAGCATGGCGTTAGCAATTTCTTGGGCATAAGCCAAATAACCTATGCGCGCTTCAAGTACCTCTATGCCTGCCATGGACAAACGTTCTTGCACCTCTTTTTCTAATGCATCGCTCACATCGTTGACGCTAGAGCGCAAGGTGATATCTTCATCCAAGCCCTCATCCGCGAAATTATCATAGGGATACATACTCGCTAACTTTCGAACTGCGGCATCGGTCTGTACACGTACGAAATTCTGATAGTCGTCAACATCGAAAGCGGCCTTGTAGGTATCGGTCACCCGCCATACTAAAATGGTACTGATCATAACCGGGTTACCCAATTTGTCATTCACTTTTAAGCGTTCACTATCAAAGTTACTTGCCCGAAGGGATATTTTTTTCATGCGGTATAACGGGTTCACCCAAAACAAGCCGTTTTTCTTTATGGTGCCAACATATTTACCGAAAAGTAAAAGCACTCTTGAGCTATTAGGGTTCACCAAAACAAAACCTGGGATAATTACAATCGCAACAATTATAATTGGAATAGCTAAAATGGGCACTTTTGTAAGCAAAAGAATTCCTAAAACTACTAACACCACGAAGAGCGCAAGTATGGTATAGCCGTTGGCTGGGTTCAGATCTTTTTCGTGTTTCATCTTTAGTTGATTTAAGTGATATCAAAATGATATCATAAATATATCAAAATAAAATTTATTAATCAAAATTTTTTTACGACTTCACTCGGATTTTAATTTTTTCTCCTGAATTTCTTTGACTTCTTATCTGGATTGGTGAACAATCGTTTAAAAAACCCATCTCTTTTGACAGGCTCACAATTGAGTTGATCGCGAACGAATACTCCTGGTCGCTCAAAATGAGCTTTGGTAATATGATTAAAGTTTTTGTCCTTGTTCAATTCTTTGTACCACAATGCAAATAAGGGTAAGGCTGCATTTGCCCCTTGACCGAGACGGGTACTTTTAAATCCTATTTCATGATTATCAAGCCCTACCCAAGTAACATGTACCAGTTTTGGTGTCAAGGCCACAAACCAAGCGTCCTTATTATTTTGGGTTGTTCCAGTTTTGCCTGCAATATCGTTGTTCAGTTTATAGGTATTTCTAATTCTTGAAGCCGTTCCAGAATTGATTGTAGATTTCATCATTTCGACCATAATTTGACGCGTTTCCTTCGAAAATGCGCTATTTTTTGCTCTTTTTGGCTCAAAATGAGTCAAAAGTGAGTCTTTTTGATTTGTTATATTTTTAATTAAATAGGGATAAACTGCTCTGCCATCGTTGACATAGCTGGCATACATTCCCGCCAATTCATTGAGGTAGATTTCACCAGTTCCCAAAGCAAGGGAAGGTTGTTTCGGAAGCTCAGAAAAAACCCCCATTTTTTTGGCCTGCGTTAGTACATTTTCGATACCTGTGGCCTCAAGTACCTTTACAGCCACCGTATTGACTGATTTGCTCAATGCTTCCTCCATAGAGTAATTCAAATAGGCCTCGTCTTTGTTTCCAGAGTTACTTGGCGACCATCCTTTTAAGTTCATATACTCAATTTCTCGAGCAGAGAAATATGCGCAGGGCGGAATTCCTATTTCAAGTGCAGCGGTATACACAACAGGTTTGAAAGTAGACCCTACTTGCCTTTTACTTTGGGCCACATGATCAAATTTGAAGTTCTTGAAATCGATACCACCGATCCATGTATTAACAGCACCTGTTTTTGGGTTGATCGACAACGACCCAGTGTTCAAAAATTTCAAATAGTGTTTTACGCTATCAATAGGACTGGCAACAACGGTCTGTTCTCCGTTCCAATCAGATAATTGAATTTTACGTTTATTAGTCAATGAATCCCAAGCATCTTTTTCACTTAACCCTTGTCCTAGGAGCTTCTTAAAATGAGGTGTATTTTTAACGGCTCTTTCAATGATACTTTTCTTAACCAACCAAGGTGCATTCTTTCCATAGCTTTTTTCAAAACTTTGTTGAAGTGAACTCATGTGTTTCTTCATGGTATTTTCTGCAAGTAGCTGCATCTTGTAGTTGAGTGTGGTATAAATCTTTAATCCCGAAGTGTAGATGTTGTATTCGTTACCCTTTTCCTTTTCAGCGTTGCTCCATTTAAGCAATTGTTTTCGGACTTCCTCTCGAAAGTAGGGAGCAACACCATCTATATAATCAAATTTCTTGTAATCCAGCTTTAATGGAATAGTGCGGAGGCTATCTTTTTGCTGTTCCTTTAGAAAATAGTTGTTCACCATGGCTTGTAACACCAAGTCTCTTCGAGATTTACTTTTCTCTGGAAATACGCGTGGATTGTAACCATAAGTAGCCTTTAGCATTCCCACTAAAACCGCAGCTTCCTCTACTTTTAATTGATTGGCTTGTTTGTTAAAAAATTTTAGGGATGCGCTTTCGATTCCGAAAGTATTATCTCCAAAGGAAACCGTATTTAGATAATGGGTCAGAATTTCTTCTTTAGAAAAAATAGCTTCTAGGCGAGAAGCTATAATCATTTCTTTAATTTTATCAACTGCTAGATTGGTTGGATTTCTTTCTCTTCTGGGATATAGATTTTTCGCTAGTTGTTGCGTCAAGGTACTACCACCTCCTGAAGATTGGTCTTGCATAAGAATCGTTTTGATACCTACGCGTATCAAGCTTGGATAATCCACACCGCTATGTTCGTAAAAACGTTCGTCTTCGATTGCGACCAAGGCATTTACCAAATGTTCAGGAAAATCTTCATAAGTGACCGGTTGTCTGTCGAAGAGATAGTATTTTCCAATAAGCACACTATCCGATGAATACACTTCTGATGCTCTTTGATACTCAAACTCTGAAAGTTCCTTTTTTGAAGGAAGTTCGCCCCATGCTTCAAAATATACCGAAGAAACTAACAGAAATAAACCCAATAGAGCGGCCCCTAAGCCAATTAAGGCATACCTTATATAGGGGGATTTTATTTTCTTTAAACGCATGTATTGTCAAATGTGTCTGCAATATCAAATTATTTATTGAATTGTACCATTTCTTAACAAGAGATTAAAGTTCAAAATTCTATTTTTGAACAAAATCGGCATAATGCATAAACTCGCTTTCCTTCTTGTATTGACCTTTAATATCACCTTTGCAGGAACACCACCTTATTGGTCTAAAACCGGCCATCGTGTAATCGGTGATGTGGCCCAGGCTCATTTGACCGGAAAAGCCAAGAGAGCTATTTCAAAACTGTTGGATGGACAAAGTTTGGCCGCAATATCTAACTTTGGCGATGAAATAAAAGCGGATACGATTTATAGAAAATTCAGTGCTTGGCATTATGTGAATATTCCCCAAGGAAAAACTTATAATGATATCGAGCCCAGTAAATATGGTGATTTAGTCATTGGGGTCAATACCTGTATAACGAAAATCAAAGATGAAAATAATTCAAAAGATGAGCGAGCTTTCTATTTAAAAATGTTAGTTCATTTAGTGGGTGATTTACATCAACCTATGCACGTGGGGCGATTAGTGGACAAAGGCGGAAATGACATTCAAGTGCAATGGTTTAATGATGGAAGTAATCTTCATCGCGTATGGGATTCAAACCTTATCGAGCAAAATGGTATGAGCTATTCTGAAATGGCAGTTTCTTTACCGCATTTGAACAAGAAGCAGAAAATAGCAGTTCAAGATGGCAATCTTCTGGATTGGGTTGAAGAATCTCATTTGATAGCGGATAACTTATATGAATCTGTCGAAGTAGGCGAAAAGCTTTATTATCGCTACGGATATGTATGGTGGCCTACGGTGGAAAAGCAATTACAAAAAGGAGGGCTACGCTTGGCAAAAGTCTTGAACGACTTATTCTAAACTGTATTTCAACCCAAAAATAATTCTTTTGACGAAAGGTAATACCTTGGCATAAGATTTGAAGTTATATTAGGGAAGATGGCCGCGAGGAAATTAGTAAGTTCGCCCGAATACTAAAGATAGTGACCTCTCAAAATATAAGGGTATTAAAAAATCGGTTTCCAGGGGAGGTCGATTTTTTATTTTCGTAAGTTTCTGTGAAAAGAACCTGTATCTCTCACTACTTAATCACGCGAAAAGTCAAGTTAATCCGTTCCCCAATCGGTTTTCTTGTCTTTGCAATTTGATGTAACCAATGATGTTGTGTTTCACCTTCCATCAACAAAAGACTACCATGCTTAAGAAGCAACTTGTGTTTCAGTTCTTTTCGCGTTCTATGTTTTAGATGAAAAAGACGTTCTTGCCCCAAGGTAATAGAAGCAATAACAGGATTCTTGCCCAATTCTTTTTCGTTGTCGGCATGCCAGCCATTGCTATCTTGCCCGTCTCGATATAAGTTTAGAAGGCAGGTGGTGAAAATGACCGTAGTTTTTTGTTCAATTCGATTTTTGATTTCCAATAGTTCAGGCGTAAATCCATGGGGTTGCATGGTGATATTGGAGTAGGAGTATGGCTTTCCATTGTTCCCGAACAAAGCTGTAAGTCTTGGCTGTGCATAGGTTTTTCCGAAAACGGTAATATCATCTTGTTGCCAAGGTACAGTTTTCCGGAGTACTTCAAAATAGCCATCGGACATTTTCTTTGAAAAAAAACTTGGGAAATATCGAATGGTACTATCCGGCAATTGTAACTTCAGTTCCTCTTCGAATAGACTTTCCACTAATTCAAAACGTTTTTAAGTTCATTGCGATATTGCGACGGGTTTTGCCCCGTAAAGGCTTTGAACGATTTGTTGAAATGCGAGAAATTGTTGAATCCGCTTTCAAAACAGACTTCGGTAATACTCAATGGTTGTTCTGCTAGAAGTTTTGAAGCATGCACCAACCGGTATTCATTTACGAACTGGGTAAAGGTCTTATTGGTTGTTTTTTTGAAATACCTGCAAAAAGAGGGTATGGTCATGCTTACCATATCTGCAATTGCATCCAAGGTAATTTCTTCTTTGAAATTACTCTTAACATGATTGAAGACGATATTGATTCGGTCATTGTCTTTTACTTCGGTCTCTAGCGAAAAACCTTCGGCATTCAAGATTTTGAACTCCTTTGAGTTTGCCAATTCGTTCAAAATGTTCAGAATGGAGAGTAGCCGTTGAAAATCGGTCTGATATTCCAATACTTCCATTTTATCGCCAATTTTTTGTTTTGCCCGGCCAGAAAATGCAATTCCCCCTTTTGCCATTTCGAAAAGGTCCTGTATTTTTTTCATTTCGGGAATGTTGAAAAAATCGTTCCCTAAGAAATCTTGTTTCATCTGAATGACCGTCTCACTTTCGTTTCCGGTCAACTTATCTGTAAAGCCACAGTGCGGAAGATTGCTTCCTATTAAAATAAGGTCTCCATCGCAATAATACGAAATGTGACTTCCTATTTGACGCTTACCCGCTCCGCCATTTACATAGACCAATTCTATCTCAGGATGGTAATGCCATACTGTATTCGAATTTGACTTTTGCGCATCGAATTTTTGATAGCTATAGGAATGCCCAAAATTGGGTTCAATAGTCTCTAAGGCAGGTTTCTTCTTTAAGGTGTTCATACTATTCATAACTCAAAGTTACTTTGACTATTGCAGCACTATCTCTACAAAATTACCTAAAATCTATGCAAAATTACCTTTAAGTATTATAAAGAGGATTCAACGTGTTAAAATAGCATATAAATAGGAGAAAACTGTAGTAGTGAAGCCTTAACTGTGTTGATAGATTTGTACTGTAAATTAATTATGAACCCCAAAAAATTAAATCTATGAGAGCAACAATTAGCAAAATGCCGACGGAAGTCAGAAAAAATTCTTTTTTCTCGAATTTTAAGGCAAGCAAAAGAGTCCTATGGACTACATATAGAAATCATCGATAATTGTAAGACAAAATATTGTAAAACCGCCAGTCTAAAAGTTGGCACAAAAAATTTATTATGAAAAAAATAGTAAGATCAATAGCAACAGTAGCCCTTATGTTTGCAGTAGCAACAAGTGCGGCAAAAGAACCAACATTAATCGTAAACCCGAGTGCTTCAAAAAGCTTGGTTTTCCAGATGGATACTACATCAGATGAGACCATAGTAAGCATTATGGATATTGATGGTGTCATTATATATTCAGAGAAAGTCAGTGAAGTGGATTCATATACAAAGAAATTTGATTTGAGAAATTTGCCTGACGGTGATTATGTCTTGAAAGTAGAGGATGCTTTGAAGCTGACCATTTTCGATTTCGACATTGAGAATTCAAATGTGCGTATTGTAGAGAGAAAAGAAAACACAAAACCTGTTTTCAAGAAAGTTGGACAAAAGGTTCTCCTTAATTTGTTGAATACGGATAAGGAGGACGTGAAAATAACAATCTATGATAGTGAGAACAGAATGGTATTCAATGAAACCGTTGTGGACACTTTCTTGATAGAGAAGGCCTTCAACTTTGAAAGCGCCTACGAAGATACCTATACGGTAATCGTAAAAAACGGAGCTGATACCTTCTTTGAAGATATAGTTGTAAAATAGTTGGTTTGAGTTGATTTGAAGTAATCCTCATTCGGCTTTGCCGGATGGGGATTTTTCAATTTACACTCTCAAGTACCAATAGGCCCAATACATCAAGGCGAACTGCAAAGGAATTCGCCAAATCAACATCCATTTTGGCAAACCCATCGCTGCTTTTTTATTAAATAGCATGTGCATATGTACAGGCAGAAAAAAAGTGAGCATGGCAATAATACAATAAATAGCAAAATCTTTGGTCACGGTGAAGCAAAGTGCTATTCCCAAAATAATTTCGGCCAGGCCACTAAAATTTACCAAGAACTTGTGTCCAGGCAAGTAACCTGGTAATATGCGCATATACATTTTTGGTTTTACAAAATGCATGATGCCAGCCCCCACGTATATAGCTGCCATAAAATACAAATGCCAAGGATAGTCCACTTTTAGAGGTATTTTCGGTAACGTTCTTTTTTGTACTCGGGTACAGAGGGGTTGTCCATGAATAAGTTCAATAACTCTTTTGGTTTTTTCTTAAGGAACATTAACTCATAAAATTGTTGTACGGTAAGCGTGTTTTTTGATTTTTCCTGCAATAACAATTCGTCTCCGGTGCTTACCATGCCCTCTTGTAAGATGCGAACATAGGTGCCCGGTCTGTTATGAGTTATGAATTCTTTCAGTATTTCTTGGGTGCCGAAACGAATGCCAAGTTTATAGCATGGTTCTCGTGGCTGTGAAACCTGAACTAAAGCAGTCCCTAATTTGTAGATGTCTCCTATTCTCATGACGGATTCATCCAAGCCTTCGACAGTAAGGTTTTCGCCGAACATACCCCAATTCCAGTCTAATTCAGGGTATTTATTCTTCCAATAAGGATAATTATCCGATGCGAATAAATAGCAAGCTTTATTAAGGCCCGCATGATGTACGCGGTCTATTACCGTATCATTGGATACATCGTTAATTGTTAGGTGGAGTGATTCGGAAACTGGTATTTTGAAAATACCCGTTTGTTCTTCCTTTCCCTTCCAAAGAAATGAGGTTGGCTTACCAAGGTTCGTTGAGATTACCTTCATTTTATAAAAATAGAAAAACCACCGTATAGATACGATGGTTTTGCGTATAATCTTCCAATTAAGAAAAATTATAGGGGGAATATCTTTTATGATATCATGCGCCTATAGCAATAGCAGTGGTTAAGCTTTTATGATGCTAACAAATTCTGTGGTACGTTATCTGTTTGAGGTAAGTATTCAATGATATGTAATACAAGTTCATCTTCTCCAATGTTTTCTAAATCGGCAATTGTACCATCAATACCAAGGTCCCAATAATTCGCCTCACCTTCTTTAAATCTAAACATACGTATACTACCATCTTCATTTCTTGATATGGCTAGACCGTTAGTTAGGCAAGTCATACTGTAACGCTGTGCCCTTTTATGAAAAGGAATTCGTTCTTGAGGTTTAAGTCGAATTTCCCAAAATCGTATTGTACTATTGTCAAAAAGCAACCCGTGCTGTAAGGGAATTAAAGTTTCAATTTTTTTCAACTCCTTTAGTTTTGCGGGATTCCATGGGTCAAAATTTCCGGGGGGATTTAATTCTACAATTTGCATATTTTTATAGTTAATGATTTTCTTTTAAGGCCGTTAATCGTAGTCTCTTAAAATTTGTATACTTCAAAAGAGAGGTATGTTTTTTAAACAGACTAGTATTGTAGTGCGTAAAATAGTTAATTGAATTATTTTAACACTGACGATAGAAGTAATATGCAGTTCTCAATTATACTAATCATTCGTCGTTGAAGACAAGATGATTAAAAATAGTTAGCTTACAAAAAATGTAGGTGTTAATATAGTCCTGATTTCGGAAATTCATACAAAAATGAATTACGAAAACGTTGTAGTTGATTAATTTGTAATATTTATGGATGATTAAAATCAACGTAATTCTTGCCTCTAAATGTCAGAAAAATGCTAATTTTTAATAAAAAACAAAACTCTCTTTCTAAATTTTCGTCCACCTAAGCGACCAATTGTTGTATAAACTTTGTTGGCGTTGTTCCCGTGACTTTTTTAAAGGCCGCATAGAATGTACTCTTATTTTGAAAACCAACTTCATTGCCAATTCCTTCAATACTCAAATTCTTATTTTCATCATTCTTCAGCAGATTTATTGCCGCATTTACACGAAACTTATTTACGTATGAATTGAAGTTTTGTTTGATAATGGTATTAATAGCAGTTGATACACGTTTTGGATGTTCGTTCAAATTTTTTGCCACATCGACAATGGTCAATTCTGCATTGACAAAACATTTAGAGGCTTGCATGTATTCGTCTATTTGTTCCATCAGCTTAGATAACTCTTGTATGGGAATGGTTGACGCCTCAGTTTTAGCATGACCTTTAGAAAAGTTCCAATCATTCGACAAAATTGATATGATATTACGTTGTTTAAAGCCATGGTAGGAAACCCAATAAATAGCAATTAGGTCTATGATTGAAAAGAAAATTTTGAAATAATAATTTTCTGGGGAAAAGAAGAACATCACATGAATTATAACCGAAGTAGTCAAACGGTAGATAAGAAAATAACGTGCCCATTCTAACCCCTTAGTTACAATAAACGAGTATGTGTTCTTAACTTCAATAGTGTGTTTTGATAACAGCCTGAGGTTCATTACACCGATGCCCCAAGAATATAGTATTCCTGCAAAAGTAAAAACCAGTGGATACCATATACTATTCGAAATTTGAATTTTTTGTTCATAGGGAAGGAAATAAATAATGAGTTGCAATAGAACTGAAATACAGCCCGGCACTAAAACCCAATATTCATTCTTATTATTCGATTTTATTGAAACCTGTTTGGTATAGATATAGAAAAGTGGGAAGAGTAACCATGAAAAGTTTAGCGGTATAAGTAATAAAGCGTTATAAATTTCGCCAGCGTTTAAACTTATCGAAATGAACGGGATTAATTTTAACGAAAAGAAGATGAGAAACAGGCCAAGGTAAAATGTACTCCTGTAATTTTTCTTATGTAAAAGTACTAGAAGTAGCCCCAGAACGGTACCTTGAACTAACCCAACTATATCAAGAATTGTTTGGAGTGAATAATTGAATTGCCAGAAATAATTCATACAATGAAGGTAGCAAAATTATTGAGAATTTATAAGATAATACATCATAGATAGTAAATAAACATGAATCATTATTCAAACACAAATTTGTTTAATAAATGATTTATTGAACAAAAAAAAACCGAGTTTATAGCTCGGTTTGTAATTTGATTTAGCTTTATTTACGCTACTCCTCCTTTTCCATTTTTTTGTTAAGAAAAAACCCGACTAAAAGACCAATACCGGCCATGAAGAAGATAGAACCTGGGTAGGCGACATCTTCATCGAGCCCCATATTTTCTAATACGGCAGCTATAAAAATTGCAAGGCCTATACCAATAAGTAACAACGCGGTGTTTAGCGTAAGTACTTTCCAAGAAGAGGATTTGGCTCCACTCGCAAAAATACTGGCATCTGCACCTTTTTCAATCAGTGCCAATCGCTCTTTGTTCCTAGTTGAAAAATGTAAGTAAACGATTCCGAAAACCGCTATGAAAAAACTGATGGGGATTAAAATTTCCTCTGCCATAATGATTTGTTTTAAAAGCTGAAACTGGTTCAGCCCTGATTGATAAATAAACTCTGTTCACCATTATGACGGTGTTAATTCAAAAAAGGTTACACAGATTGAAGTTTTTTTAGAATTCGGTAACCAGAGTTGTAACTTATACGTCATATATAGCAAATGAGCCAAAACCAAGACCAACTAAATATTGACGCGGTCATCAATGGCGATACCAGAGCTTTTGCCGATCTCGTGGATCGGTACAAACATATGGTCTATACTTTGGCGATGAAAATACTGAAAAATCGAGAAGTGGCCGAAGAAGTATCACAAGATGTCTTCGTCAAGGTCTATGAGCGATTAAATACCTTTAAGGGAGATTCAAAGTTCTCCACCTGGATTTATAGAATAGCCTATAATAAAAGTTTGGATTATGTAAAGAAGCAAGGCCGCCGTCTGCGTACCACTTCGATTGATTCAGATAATGAATACCATTTAGAAACCATTGACAATGCACTTGATAAGCTGGAAGTTGCTGAAAGACAAGAAGCTATCAAGGCAGCAATAAATGAAATGCCCGAAGTTGATAACGTTGTGATAACGCTTCATTATTTTGAAGAATTATCTCTAAAGGAAATTGCGAAAATTATGGGTATTGAGGCAAATACGGTCAAAGTACGTTTGTTCAGGAGCCGAAAACGTTTGGCGCAAATTTTAAAGAATAAGTTAGAACCCGAATTTTTAAACAATTATGGAAGACAATAAAAACAAGAAATACGATGCCTTCTTAAAAAGGCTAGTCGTCGAAGCGGGGTTAGAAGAGCCATCTGCTGATTTTACCCATACCGTGCTAAACAAAATTGAAACTGTTTCGAAAATGAACACAGTGTTCGTTTATAAACCATTGATATCTAAAAAGACATGGTGGTTTTTGGCCGTTATGGTTAGCGGGCTTTTTGTGTACATTGTTTTCGGCAATCCTATTGTTGAATCAAACCTTCCTTACCTTATGGAGCTAAAAAAATTGCTGGCGTTCAATATGACGGGTAGACTTACTGTCACGACCGCTTCGAATACAGTTGTTTACGGCTTATTGGCATTTACTTTTTTCATGGTTGTCCAAATCTTTTGGCTTGACCGTAAATATGCTAAAAGTCTCGGTATGGGTTAGTCAATGCCACTTTGCATCGCTCAACGAATTTGCATACTAAGAATATTGTTTATTTTTAGCGGTAATGGCTTTATTCACTTTTATTCTGTTTACCGGATTTGTAGCCTTCTATGCGACTTGGAAACTCCGTCGTGACAAGCTTAACACCAGAGATGGTTATTTCTTAGGAGGACGATCGCTAACAGGTATTGTAATCGCAGGCTCTTTACTGTTGACAAACATCTCTACTGAACATCTGGTGGGTATGAACGGTTCAGCCTACCGCAATGGTGCAATCATTGTTGCATGGGAGGTAACCTCCGCATTGGCATTGGTTATCGGGGCTTTGTATTTCGCACCCAAGTATTTAAAAATGGGCCTGACCACTATTCCAGAGTTTCTGGAAAATCGATTCGATGGTTTGACCCGAACCTTGGTCGCCCTTCTTTTGATTATCTCTTTCGTCGCGACGCTGCTACCCATTGTTCTGTATACTGGGGCTTTGAACATCGAGGCGATTTTTGAAATTTCTGATTTATTGAACGTCAGTCAAAAAGATGGCATATGGATTACTATTCTCATTGTCGGAATTATCGGTGCCGTTTATGCCATTTTTGGAGGATTGAAAATGGTAGCCTATACGGATACCATTAATGGTTTTGGGTTGTTGGTCGCGGGACTGCTAGTACCTATTTTGGCCTTGCTGGCTATTGGAGATGGAAATCCGTTGGAAGGATTGAGTAAAGTTTTTGAAAATAGCCCCGAAAAATTCAATGTCGTTAGTCGAGAGTCGGGAGTAGGGGAAGGAGCTCGTACGGCTATTCTTCCTTTTGAAGTACTCTTTACGGGGCTAATGGTCAATCAAATTTATTTCTGGACAATGCACCAATCGATTATTCAGCGGGTTCTTGGTGCGGTCAATCTAAAGGAAGCACAAAAAGGTTTGCTTTTCACAGGATTATTAAAGATTCTTGTTCCGTTGATTATTGTGCTTCCAGGATTAATAGGATTCTATTATTTCGGTGAAAGTTTATACGATAATCCTGATAGTGTATATCCACTATTGGTCAAAAAAGTATTGCCCTTGTGGTTGACCGGCTTTTTTGTTGCCGTAATGATGGGTGCAATTCTCAGTACATTCAATAGCGCATTGAACAGTGCCGCAACTGTTTTCAGTTTAGGGATTTTCAAAAGATACATATCCAAGGAAGCAAGTGAAAATAAGCTCGTCAAAATTGGAAAATGGACTTCGGCAATCCTGGCAATTTTCGCAATTGGTATTGCACCTTTTGTAGCCAACGCCCCTGAAGGACTTTATCAATTGTTGCAACAGCTCAACGGAATCTTTTTTATCCCCATTGCAAGTGTTGTCATCGCAGGATTTCTTTTTCCAAAAGTATCGGCTGCCGGGGCTAAAGCTGGTTTAGTCTTTGGACTCATCTTCTATGTGATAATGTACTATGTTTTGGAGGTAAATCTACATTTTGTACATATATGGGGCATTGAGTTCATTCTAAATATGGCTGTAATGCACCTAGTATCCATTTTTCTACCAAAAGGAGAAAAGTTTGAAATGAAAGATGCAGGAGTATTAGATTTGAAACCCTGGAATTATGCCAAGCCGTTTAGTCGGTTTTTGATTGTTTTTACGGTTATTTTGTACCTTGTACTAGGAAACGTATAACCCATTGACCTGCGGTATATAACACTGAGCTTGTCATAGCACATACACTAAAGATCAACTGTTCAATTCAGTTTAGTATGGAGGAAAAAACTTTTAGATACTACGAAGCGCCCGATGTATCTGCGGCGGTGAAAGAACACTACCGGAAAATGCGCAAAAACCAGACTTTAGAATATGTGCAAAAGATGCACAAAAAATATCTGAAGTTTGATAAGCCTATGGATTTATGGGAAGCTATGCGCCATTTGAACAGTTTGATCGATGTCAGTGATCCTGACCTGGATCTTCCGAACGTACAGCATTTGATACAAAGTGCCGAAGCAATTCGAGCGGACGGTCGACCCGATTGGATGCAATTGACCGGACTCATTCATGATTTAGGGAAAGTCATGTTTCTTTGGGGTAGCGACGAAGATGGTACAAGCCAAGCCGAACAGTGGGGTATGGTGGGTGATGTTTTTGTGGTCGGTTGTGCGTTGCCAGATTCGTGCGTTTATCCTGAATTCAATGAAACTAACGCTGATATGCAAGAAGAGCGTTACAATACTACCACAGGTATTTATGAAGCAGGTTGCGGAATTGACAATGTAGATTTAGCTTGGGGCCATGACGAATATCTTTATCAAGTATTGAACAATCATAAAGAGAATAAATTACCCGATGAGGCCATGGTCATGATACGTTACCATTCTTTTTATCCTTGGCATACAGGCGGAAGCTATAAAGAACTTCTTAATGAAAAAGATGCCGATTATTTAGAAATCATTAAAGACTTCAACAAGTATGACCTTTACAGTAAGAGCCAAAAAATTTATGATTTGGAGGAAGTCTTGGACTACTATCAACCCATTGCTGAAAAATATTTAGGTAGTGGCCCTATCTATTGGTAGGGTCCTAAAAAGCAGAACATGCATTTCACTTCAAAACAATTTTCTTAACAATTTTTAACTGACAACTATTCACCTTCATTTTCGTTTGGCAAAATTTTTGAATATGGGTTTACGCTTAAATGTGTAACTAAAATTGTTTAAAAATGAAGAAAATAGCACTTCTTTTCTTGGCAGCAATTTTGACTACAAGTTGTAATTCCCAAGAAAATAAAAAAGACCAAATAGAACAAGAAAAAGCGGAAAAGGAAATAACGCAACAGCCTAAGGGTACATGGAAAGTCGATAAAGAGTTCGACGAAAACGGAAACCTGATTAGATATGATTCTATTTATTCGTGGTCATCCGCCGATGAGTTTGAGGATTTGAAATTGCAAGATAGGGATAGCTTGCTACAATCATTTCAATCAAAATTTTTCCAACGCTTTTCAGGCTCGGACCGCTTCGGTTTCGACCCATTTATTGAACATGATTCCCTTTTCGGTCGAAGACTCTTCAATGAAGATTTCTTTGGCAGTGATTTTGGCAAGGACTTTATGAATATCGACAAGATGCACGAACGAATGCAACGCTTGGAAAAGGAATTTTTTGAACGCTATAAATCAAGGATGATTCTTCCCGAAGAAGAAAATGAAGAAGGGCAAATGTAGCTCTAGAATTAAAAACAAGTGTAGAAATAATGAACCGCTTCAATTTTTTGAAGCGGTTTTAAGTTTCTGCATTTTAAATCTAGTGCCTATTTCACCATCTCATAACTTCGCTTGATGAATTCAGTAAGCTCTTCACCTTTCAACAAACCTTTTGACAATCTTGCCAAATCAATGCTTTGATTGATCAATCGCTCACGTTTTTTAGCTGTCTTGGTATTCAAAATTTCACCCACTAGTTCGTGATTGGTATTCACGATGAGGTTATACATTTCGGGCATACCGCCCATACCGAACATTCCGCCACCGCCGGTTTGTTGCATTTCTTTCATACGACGCATGAATTCAGGCTCAGTAATAATAAATGGTGAAGCCGTACTGTCCATTGCTTCCAATTGAACAGTATATTTTTTGTCTTCAATTACTTCTTCCAAATTGGCTTTAAGTTTCTCTTTTTCTTCATCAGAGAGTTTTGAAATCGTAGTATCCTCTTTCTTGATTAAATTATCTAAATGATCAGCATCGACACGGGCAAAAGAGACTTTTTCTTTGGATGTTTCCAACTTTTGCATCAAATGACCGATTATGGGCGAATCCATCAGTAAAACTTCATAGCCCTTCGCTTTTGCTGCTTCGATATAACTGTGTTGCGCCTCTTTATCCGAAGCATATAACAAGACCAGTTTATCATCTTTGTCAGTTTGCAAATCTTTCACCTTCTCTTGAAGTTCTTCAAAAGTAAAGTAACTGCCATCAACGGTTGGGTACAATGCAAACTTGTCAGCCTTTTCAAAGAATTTTTCTTCGGAAAGCATACCGTATTCAATGACGATTTTAATATCGTTCCATTTGGCCTCGAAATCTTCACGATTATTTTTGAAGAGAGAATTCAGTTTGTCCGCAACCTTTCTAGTGATATAGGAAGATATTTTCTTCACCGCCCCGTCTGCCTGTAAATAGGAACGTGACACATTCAAAGGAATGTCAGGTGAATCGATAACCCCTCGTAGCATTGTTAAAAATTCTGGTACGATACCCTCTACATTGTCGGTTACAAAAACCTGATTCTGATACAGTTGAATGCGATCTTTCTGAATATTGAGGTCGTTGGTCAATTTGGGGAAATATAAAATGCCCGTCAAATTGAACGGATAGTCAACATTCAAATGAATGTGGAACAAAGGCTCTTCGAACTGCATGGGATACAGTTCACGATAGAAATTCTTATAATCCTCATCCTCAAGGTCGGCAGGTTGTTTTGTCCAAGCAGGATTGGGGTTGTTTATGATATTATCTACTTCCTCCGTTGGGGCAGGATCTTCTTCTTTTGCTCCCTCAGGCTTGGGTAGGGTATTCGTTTTGGTTCCGAATTTAATCGGAATCGGCATAAATTTGTTGTATTTCTGTAAGAGTCCGGTAATTCGGTTTTCCTCTAGGAACTCTTTTGAATCATCGGCGATATGAAGAATAATCTCAGTACCATGGTCTTCTTTCTTGCCTTTTTTCAGACTGAACTTTGGAGAACCATCACATGACCAATGTGCAGCTGGAGCATCTTTATAGCTCTTCGTGATGATTTCTACTTTATCGGCCACCATGAAAGAAGAATAGAAACCAAGACCAAAATGACCGATGATACCACTGTCTTTTGAATCGTCGTATTTGTTCAAAAACTCCTCGGCTCCAGAGAAAGCCAATTCGTTGATGTATTTTTTTACTTCTTCTTCCGTCATTCCGATACCCTGATCGATGACATGTATTTTTTTACCCTTCTTATCAATTTTTATTTCAATTTGTGGGTTACCATATTCAACCTTCGCCTCACCAATAGAGGCCAAATGTTTTAATTTGAGGGTTGCATCCGTAGCATTTGAAATCAGTTCACGAAGAAAAATCTCGTGATCACTATAAAGAAATTTCTTAATGAGTGGAAAAATGTTCTCTACCGAAACATTAATGTTACCTGTTGCCATAAAATTGAATTTTTATTGTCTTTCCCGCGTAGGCGGGAAACTATTAGTTAAACTCTTAAAATATTCGAAGAACCCACGATATAAAGCCACTACATTAGGCAGTTTCAATAAAGGCAGGATTCGATTTCTAGCTGTTAAGCTATGGCAAGAGTAGTCAAAAAAAGTACCACACTACCAAAAAATGACAAACTGGCATTGTTGCGTCAGAAATGAACTAGAAAACTTTAACAAATATTTTTGTTTAAATATTTGTTATAAAAGTTAAACAGAATGTATATTTGTAGAGTAAAATTGCTGTGAAAGAGAAAATTTTATTTACAAGTTTATTTATTGGTTAGGTTGTTTAAAAACGTGCTTTCAGCTTTGAGAGCACGTTTTTTTGATAAATTTTAATTGTAGAAAGAGTAAGGTACACGCAGTAAAATCTAAAACGATTATGGCAACAAAAACAAAAATGAAGAAAATAACGGATGATGAGATAATCAAACTGTACATGGACTATGTTTTGGAACACGAATCCGTACCAAAATCTATTTACAAGTTTTGTAAAGATGGTAAAATCGAGGAAGCTGCTTTTTATGAACATTTTGGCTCGGTAACAGGTATTCAGAAAGCCATTTGGAACAAGTTCTATTCTAGTACGGAAACTTTAATGCAAAAGAATAAGGAGTACGAGCAATTCTCCAATAAAGACAAGATGCTCACCTTTTTCTATTCTTTCTTTGAGCTATTGACACTCAATCGAAGTTACGTGCTATTTGCGCTTCAGAATGACAAAACCATGATGAAGAACATGGAGCAGCTCAAAGGACTTCGACTTCATATAAAACAATTTGCTACAGAATTGATTAATCAAAGCAATGCGGATAAGAACCTTAAAATTACCAAGCACAGCCCAAAGTTGTTTTCGGAGGGCGCATGGCTACAGTTTCTATTTATACTGAAATTCTGGATGGATGATGATTCCGCCGGATTTGAAAAAACCGATATCGCCATCGAAAAATCGATAAACACCATTTTTGATGTTTTCGACAATACGCCTTTGGACAATATTATCGATTTTGGGAAATTTCTTTTTAAGGAAAAAATGTCATAATTAATAACTTCCTTTCTAATAGGAAGTCCCGAATCTATAACGATAGGGAGTTGTATTCGCAAATTCCTTAAAATCATTGCTAACTTCCCATAATACAAGAATTGCTATGAAAACCCTTGATAAAATACCCACCGGAAAAATAGGCAGAGCCAGTAAACTGGTCACGACCGGAGTGAAAATCGGGGGTAACTATGCGAAATACTACGGTAAAAAATTGGTGAATCCTGATTTGAGCCGTGACCAATTGGATGAAGACAATGCCGAAGATATTTACGATGGACTCAAAACGCTCAAAGGCAGTGCCCTCAAAGTAGCACAAATGCTCAGCATGGAAAAGAACATGCTTCCTAGGGCCTACGTAGAAAAATTTTCGCTTTCACAATTTTCCGTTCCGCCCCTTTCGGCACCCTTAGTTCGAAAGACGTTTAAAAAGTATTTAGGAAAATATCCGGAAGAGGTTTTCGATACGTTCGAAAAAGATTCAATTAATGCGGCAAGTATAGGCCAAGTGCATAAGGCTATCAAAGATGGAAAAGTCCTGGCCGTAAAAATTCAATATCCTGGGGTGGCCGATAGTATCAGTAGTGACCTGGCCCTGGTCAAGCCTATTGCCTTAAAAATGTTCAATATTTCAGGAAAGGATTCCGATAAATATTTTAAGGAAGTAGAAGATAAGCTTATCGAGGAAACCGACTATACCCTCGAAATGAAACAAAGCAGGGAAATTACCGAGTCTTGTGCGATTATTCCAAATTTAGAGTTTCCAAAATATTATGAGAACCTATCCTGTGGGCGAATACTCACTATGGATTGGATGGATGGTACACCCATTGGTAGTTTCACTAAAACCGATTTTTCTCCCGAAATGGGCAACCGATTGGGGCAAACCCTTTGGGACTTTTTCATGTATCAAATTCACGTGCTGCGAAAAGTACATGCCGACCCGCATCCAGGAAATTTTCTGGTCAAAGAAAATGGAAACCTAGTTGCCATTGATTTTGGGTGTATCAAAGAGGTGCCGGATGAATTTTATGATCCGTATTTTGAGTTGGCAAAAAAAGAGGTTATCGAAAACGACGATTTATTTACTGCCAAAATGTACGAGCTGGAAATACTAACACCAACCGATTCGCCCAGTGAGTTAAGGTTTTTCAAAGCGATGTTCAAGGAGTTGTTGTCACTTTTTACCGCACCTATGAACGAAAAAGTATTCGATTTCGGCTCAGGTGACTTTTGGGAAAGAATTGCCCTACTGAGTGAGCGCTTTGCTAAAGACACTGAAATCCGAAAAATGAACGCCAATCGTGGATCGAAACATTTTCTATATATGAATCGAACCTTTTTTGGACTCTACAACCTACTTCATGATTTAAAAGCGAAGGTGGTTGTAAACAACTATATCAAGTATATGGATTAATCCTTATTCAAAGGTTCTTTTTTCAAATCAACGGGTAACCCTTTCTGCTTTACATATTTATTGAGCCACTCGTCTTGTTCCCATAAAAGATGTAGAATACTTTCTTTGGCACGGTAACCGTGACTTTCTTTTGGTAACATGACCAAACGTACCGTCGCACCCAAACCTTTCAATGCATTGAAATAGCGTTCGCTCTGCATGGGGTAGGTACCAGAATTATTATCCGCCTCACCATGAACCAATAATAAAGGGGTTTTCATTTTATCGGCATGCATGAAAGGAGACATGGTATAATACACTTCGGGTGCTTCCCAATAATTTCGTTCTTCACTTTGAAAACCAAAAGGAGTCAACGTTCTGTTGTAAGCTCCGCTTCTGGCAATTCCCGCTGCAAAAAGATTGGAATGTGAAAGTAGGTTCGCTACCATAAAAGCACCATAGCTATGACCTCCAACGGCGACTTTTTTTCTATCGATATAACCTAGATCGTCTACCGCATCGATGGCTGCTTTAGCATTCGAAACTAATTGTGTACGAAAAGTGTCATTGGGCTGCTCGTCTTTTTCGCCGATTATCGGAAACGATGCGTCATCTAAAACTACATAACCTTGCGTTACCCAATAGATCGGCGAACCCCAATAGGGGTATGTGAATTCATTAGGATTTTGGGTGTTTTGCGATGCACTGTTCTTGTCTTTGTATTCTCGTGGGTAGGCCCATAAAATCATTGGCTTTTTTTCTTTGCTCGCTTTGTCATAACCAACTGGTAGATACAGGGTTCCGGTAAGTTCAAGACCATCTTCACGCTTATACGTAATCACCTCTTTTTGCACATTTTGTATACTTTTATACGGATTCTCAAAATCAGTTAATTGTTGTTTGCCTTTGCGCTTAATGAGACTTTTGTAGTAATAATTAGGGTACTCGCTCGGTGATTCAATGCGCACCAATAATTGATCTTTCTCAGGTTTATACTTGATCAAATCTTCTTTCTTTCCTGCTAGTTTGGAGGTATACAGACGCGTTTTTTTCAAAGTTTTCAAATCAAATTTGTCCACAAACGGAAATTGCCCTTCTTCCGAGAAACCATCGCCCAATAAATAGACGTTCTCATTCTTGTCAAAAGCTAAAACAGATTCACCAAATTTGTTCATGGTCGTGACGAATTCTCCTGGATCGCTGTATACGTCTTGGTAATTTCTGTCCGAAAGAATTTTAGGTTCTTGGCTGTTTTCAGAAGGATTGAATAAATAGGTTTTCGTATTTCGATTGTTCCACCAATAGTCATAGGCAATCGCCCTATTGTCATCGCCCCATTCCATTCCACTAAAGCGATTGATTGTTTTTAATATACTTTTTCCAGCCTTGTCAAAGGGAGCTTCCATTTGAAATACTTCATCTCTATAGGCTACTTCGTTTTCGGGATCACCGCCATCCAAGGCTTGCGCATAAATGAGTGATGCGGGTTTGTCTTTACGCCAGCTTAGGGATCTCATGCCCATTCGCACGGCCATAAACCCTTTAGGAAGGTCTTCGATTAGGGGTACTTCGAGTACTTCTGAAATCAGTTCACCACTTTTGTCATAAATGATGGTTTTAGATGGAAATCGGTAATACGGTACCAAATAGGAAAAAGGTCTTTTCACAGTGGTAACCATGGCATACGCTCCATTAGGCGAGAAACTTATGTTCGAATACAAATCCGCATCTTTCCACTTGGTTTTATTTCCGTCTAAATCAATCTTATACAATTCTGATCTCGCCAGCTGCTCAAAATTGAACTCGTCATTAGGATTTTTTAAAAGGTCTTGATAAGTTCTATTTTGTGCCTTTTTACCGTCGTTGGAGGATATAGTGGGGCCATCTGGTACAGTCTCGTTTGCGTTGATCAATGCCTTTCTATCCGTGGGTAACATTTTGACCAACAAACTCTCGCCGTCTTTGAACCAATTGATAACATCACGCATGTTGGCATTAACCATAGCTTCGGTAATTTTGCTAACACTCGCTTTTTCAAGGTCAAAGATTAAAATTTCTACTCCCTCGGGTGTGGTGTTGGTAATGGCTATCTTAGTCTGGTCAGGTGACCACTTGAAATTTGACAATCTTGGGTTTTCGGGTAACCCGGAAACTTGAATGGCTTTATCATCCTTGGGGTTCTTTACCTTAATGTTTTTATAATAGTTGGTTCGACTTCCAATATTGGTCTTTGGGTTGATGCGCAATCCGGCAAGTCTCAGTTCAGTTTCTGACAATTCTGCAATGGATTTGTAGTAATCTCGATAAAGCAACACCATGTGTTCCCCACTTTCGTTAATAAGTACAGAAGGAGCCAAAGGAGCATCAACCAAATCTAAGATGTCTTTGGGCGGTTTTTGGTAGCCGAGGTTCTCTTGAGCGAACATGCTACCCAATACAAAGATGAATGCGATTAAAAGTATTTTTTTCATGGTAAGAAGTATGTTTTAGTATCCTATGAAGGTCGATTATGACTTTATAAATGGAAGGATTTTCATGAAAAGTACTAAATTTTAGAGATAAAACTGCTAGCTTGCTAGTTAAAACCAAATTCGCCTTTTGGGTCGTTAGAAATCCAAAGGGATTTTGCTTTTGACGAAAGTTTCAATCGTTAGCTAAGAACAAAACAAGAACTCAAATTTACAGCGCATGTATAATTCTAAAATAACCGGACTAGGCTACTTTGTTCCTGAAAATGTGGTCACCAATGATGATTTGTCAAAGATTATGGATACCAATGACGATTGGATCCAAGAACGAACAGGTATACAAGAACGCAGGCATGTCAAGCGTCAAGGAGGTGAAACTACGACTTCAATGGGTGTAAAGGCCGCTAAAATTGCAATTGAACGTTCAGGTATAGACAAAGACGACATCGATTTTATCGTTTTTGCGACTTTGAGTCCAGACTATTATTTTCCTGGTCCTGGGGTCTTGGTGCAACGCGATTTAGGAATTAAGACCGTAGGTGCATTGGATGTTCGAAATCAGTGTTCGGGTTTTGTATATGGGGTTTCAGTAGCAGATCAGTACATTAAAAGTGGTATGTATAAGAACGTATTAGTTATTGGATCTGAAGTACATTCAAAAGGAATGGATTTTACAACTCGGGGGCGAAGCGTATCGGTGATTTTTGGCGATGGTGCAGGTGCTGCGGTTTTAAGTCGAGAGGAAAATAAAAACAAAGGCATTCTTTCAACCCATTTACACTCCGAAGGGCAACACGCAGAAGAATTGGCATTATTGGCACCAGGTATGGGTGGCAGATGGGTAAACGATATTGTTTCCGATAACGATCCCAATGACGAATCATACTTACCGGTTATGAACGGCCAATTTGTTTTCAAAAATGCCGTGGTTCGTTTTAGTGAGGTTATTATGGAAGGTTTGGCAAAAAATAGCTTGAAGCCTACCGATATTGACCTATTGGTTCCGCATCAGGCAAATCTTAGAATCTCGCAATTCATTCAAAAGAAATTTGGACTGAGTGATGATCAAGTTTTCAATAATATTATGAAGTATGGTAATACCACAGCCGCTTCAATTCCGATAGCGCTTACCGAGGCCTGGGAAAGTGGAAAGGTGAAAGAAGGTGATTTAGTCGTACTCGCAGCTTTCGGCAGCGGATTTACTTGGGGCAGTGTTATTATTCGTTGGTAATTGGTATGAAACACAAAACCCCGACCAAAAGGCCGGGGTGTCGTCGATTCCGCTATACTAAACACTAACCATTAACTATAAACATATAGCTTTCTCAACGACTTAATCGTGATTATACGTTGAATTACTTTGTTTCATTATAGACGGTCGTGTGTATCATTAGTTACACCATTCCGTAAAATTTAACATCCCCTGCGTACAAATGAAAAAAACACTTGTTTTTGGAACATCCCTTAAAATACATCGTTATAGTAATCTTGCCGTGAACCGACTATTGGACCATAACATAGAAACTGAAGCTTTTGGTTTAAAAGCAGGTAAAATCAAGGGGACTAAAATCGAGACCAATTTAGACAATTTTCGGAATATAGATACGATTACGCTATACATTGGTGCGGCACGTCAGCCTGATTATTACGGGGATATTCTAAAAATTAATCCCAGAAGAGTCATATTTAATCCGGGAACCGAAAACCCTGAATTTTATAAAATACTCAAAGACAACGGTATAGAAGTGGAGGTGGCCTGTACCCTTGTTTTGTTGGCCACTAATCAATATTGAGTTAAGCCTACCTAATTATCTCATTTTACCTACGAAACTTTAACATATAGGCCTTTCGGTAATCGGTGTTTTTTGACCTTTTATCGACTTATATTATGGTGTTGCCTCTTCAGCATTTTGCATTAATATTCCATATACCTGCAAAAAATGACAAAAGGAGCGGGCAAATTTTTCCAAAAAAAATGAGGTGTTAACAACAATTGTTAATGACCTGTTTCACGATTTTTAGGCTTATCTCGAATCAACCAAAGGCCTATGAAGGTAAGTAATCCGTTTAGTGGTAAAAGTTCATAACCCACTGCGTAACCTCCCAGATTTTCGGCGGGTATTTTTGCCAAGAACAATACGAATAATACGGATGCCAAAGCAACAATCCAAACGTATCTGTCTTTTACCATATATTTTGTAAATATGCCAAAGGAAAATAGCCCAAGTAAGGGTCCGTAGGTATAACCGGCAACTTGCAGTAGCCCGTCGATTACGTTGGTATCCAAAACATGTTTGAAGGTTATGACAACTAAAATCAGCACAAGACTCATCCCCACGTGCGTCCGTTTTCTGATACTTTTTCTGTTCGCTTCAGGCTTCTTTTCAATACCTAGAAAGTCAACGCAGAATGAGGTGGTCAAAGAGGTGAGCGCACTATCCGCGCTACTGTAGGCGGCGGCGATTAAACCGAGCATAAAAGTAATCGCAACGGTTATTCCCAAGCCACTATTCAAAGCAATTTCTGGGAAAAGTAAATCCGATTTCGGTTTGCCGTCCATCAGTGGCATTGCAATTTGGTATTTTTCCGCATATATGAAAAGTAAGGCTCCCAATAGCATAAAAACGAAGGTTACAGCCACTAGAACCACACTAAAACTGACCATATTCTTTTGGGCATCTTTTAGGTTGCGGCAGGTGAGGTTTTTTTGCATCATGTCTTGATCTAGACCGGTCATACATATGGTCACGAACATACCCCCTAAAAACGATTTGATAAAATGCTGTTTCTCAAAAAAATCATCGGCGAATATCACCCGACTATATTGCTTGAATTCGTTAGAGGCCAAGAACTCGGAAAAACTCCAATCTAGTTTCCCTAAGATAAAATAGATAGACAATCCTACGGAAACCAACATGAAAAGTGTCTGCAACGTATCTGTCCAAACAATGGTTTTGATTCCACCTTTAAATGTATAGATCCAAATCAATAGAATGGATAAGGTAACCGTTACCTCAAAAGGCACATTCCACGCATCAAAAACAAACTGTTGTAGCACAATAGCGACTAAGAACAAACGGAAAGCTGCACCAAGTACCCTAGAAATGAAAAATGAAACAGCTCCTAGTTTGTAACTATGCCAACCGAAACGCTGTTCGAGATATTCATAGATAGAGGTAACATTGAGTCGATAATAAATAGGTAGTAGTACAAAAGCGGTGATAAGATAGCCTACAAAATAACCGAATACCACCTGCATATAGCTAAACTCAGAAGCTTGTACCCAACCCGGAACAGAAATAAATGTAACGCCCGATAGTGATGCTCCCACCATACCGAAGGCTACCAAGTACCAAGGAGAGGATTTTCCCGCCTTAAAAAAATCGACATTCGAGTCGTTTTTCCCTGTGAAATAAGATATCAGTAGTAGCAATAAAAAGTAACCGCCGATAAGCAGTAGAATGTGGGTTGGTGTCATAAAGGTGTTTTACAAAGGCAAATTACGAAAAGATAAAAACATCTGAATCTTGAGGAGTTCATTCAGCTAAAATCGTAATTTTGTGAGTATAAGATATCGTATGGATTTTTCTTCAAAACTGCTTGAAAATGCTGTGTATGAAATGTCACAATTACCAGGAATAGGTAAGCGTACTGCACTCCGGTTGGTATTGCATTTGCTGAAACAGCCGGAAGAACAAACAAGACATTTGGCCAACTCCTTAAATACGTTAAGGGATAATGTGAAGTTCTGCACGAGTTGTCATAACATTTCAGACGTTGAACTTTGTGAAATTTGCGCTAGTCCCAAACGTGACGAAAGTCTGGTATGTGTTGTGGAAGATATAAGGGATGTGATGGCCATTGAAAATACTGGACAATTCAAGGGGTTGTATCATGTTTTAGGAGGAAAAATATCTCCCATGGAAGGGGTAGGCCCCCAAGATCTTAAGATTGCATCGCTGGTGAACAAAGCGAAGCAGGGAAAAATAAAGGAACTTATTTTTGCGTTAAGTTCAACGATGGAGGGTGACACCACCAATTTCTATATTTATAAACAATTGGAGGGGCTTGAAATCAGTACCTCCACTATTGCAAGGGGAATTGCCGTGGGTGATGAATTAGAATATGCCGATGAGATCACTTTGGGAAGGAGTATTTTAAACCGAATCCCTTTTGAGGGTTCGCTTAAGGCGAATTAGGAATAATTCTATTATACATTAAGTTTAAGGAAAAGCTGATTTTCTTCGTATTTTTGCAAAATATATGGACGGAACAGCATCCAAAATAAGAATATGTCAAAATTTGAATTGAAATTACCTCGAATGGGAGAAAGTGTCGCCGAAGCGACGCTGACCGCATGGTTGAAAGAAGTTGGTGATACCATCGATATGGATGACCCAGTTTTCGAAATTGCAACGGACAAGGTAGATTCTGAAGTACCAAGTGAGGTGGAGGGTGTATTGGTCGAAAAGCTTTTCAATATTGATGATGTCATAAAGGTAGGTGATACCGTTGCGATTATAGAGGTCGAAGGTGATTCGGATGGTACAGAAACCGTAGAAAAGGGGTCAGATGTTCCAGAGGAAGCGGTCACCGCGGTAACTGAAACTGTTTCGGTAGCTAAAGAAACAGTAGCTGCTCCCGTTCAAGATTACAGTACCTCCACTAGGTTTTATTCCCCTTTGGTTAAAAACATTGCAAAACAAGAAGGTATTTCAATAACTACTTTAGATACGATTAAGGGTACAGGTAAAGAAGGCAGAGTTACAAAGAATGATATTTTAGCCTTTGTAGCCAACGGAAATAAAACCCAGGCAACTACTCCCGAACCACAAGTAAAGGAACCAGTTTTGGAAACTCAGGCAAAGGTAAGCCAGCCGAGTGTTTCTAAAACGGAACCAGCACAAGATACCACTCAGGTTTCTCGCGTACAGTATTCCGGTGCCGACGAGGTCATTGAAATGACCCGTATGGGGAAGTTGATTGCAAAACACATGGTCGATAGCGTTTCTACCTCTGCCCATGTTCAGAGTTTTATCGAAGTAGACGTCACCAATGTAGTCAACTGGCGTACTAAGATGAAAGATACTTTTGAAAAGACAGAAGGTGAAAAATTGACATTCACGCCCATTTTTATGGAAGCTGTTGCCAAAGCGCTGAAGAAATATCCGATGATGAATATTTCTGTTGTCGGTGATACCGTAATAAAGAAAAAGAATATCAATATAGGAATGGCCGCTGCTCTGCCTGATGGAAATCTAATAGTTCCTGTTATAAAAAATGCCGATCAGCTTAATCTGGTAGGTATGGCGAAGGTGGTAAATGATTTGGCAAATCGCTCAAGAGAGAATAAATTGAAACCTGATGAAGTGCAAGATGGCACTTATACGGTAACCAATGTAGGTACCTTCGGAAGTGTTTTCGGTACCCCTATCATCAATCAGCCTCAAGTAGGTATTTTAGCCTTGGGAGCAATTCGTAAAATACCTGCGGTAATTGAAACTAGTGAGGGTGATTTTATAGGCATTCGAAGTAAGATGTATATTTCCCACAGTTATGATCATCGTGTGGTGAACGGAGCCTTAGGTAGTATGTTTGCCAAGGCGGTTGCCGATTACCTAGAAGCGTGGGACATCAATCGAGAGCCATAGGCACTATTTGTCCGTAGATGGGGCTGCAGCCTGTTGCTTAGCGATAAGTACATCGATCCGCTCTTTCAATCTGCTCGCATCCAAATTCAAAGGATCTAGTTCGTTAGCTTTATCCGCATTTGTTTTTGCAAGTAGCAAATCTCCTTTTTGTAAATAGATATACGCATAAACCGCATAAGGTTTGGGTTGTGTGGAATCATTAACTATTTTTTCAAGTTCCCCGGCCTGTTTCAGGGCAGTATCGAATTCGTCTAATTCTGCATGCATACTGGCGGAAACCCCCAATAAAAACGGATTCTTTTTCTGTTCTGGCAGTAACAAAGAAGTAAGCGAGTCCAAAGTTTGTTTTGCACCGTAACGTGAATGTAAAAATTCGATATATTCGGCTTTTAAATAGGTTTCTTTAGGATATTTATGCACCACCTGTCTCAAGTTTTTTTCGGCAACTTCTATCGTCTCCTTAAGTACTTTATTTGCTTGTGGGGCCCTTTGATCCCTTAAATTGGTATAACGCACCAATGCATTGTAAACATCGAACACCAAGCGCTCGTCCCCTTGAATTTCATCCTTTTTTTCGAACAGTTCTTTTTCGAGCTCCAAACGTTCTTTAAGATCTAAGGTCAACCGGGCCAAAACACTTTTTCCCACCAAAAAATCGGGATCGAACGCCAAAGCATTACGGTATGATTCCTCGGCCGCCCCATAGCGACCTTCATCCATAATTTGAACCCATCCTTTTCGAAATTCTTCCAGTGCTTTTTCCGATGATGTAGAATATTTAAGTTGCGAATCTCTTGAAGAACCACACGACAATAGGATAACTAAGAAAAAATATATGGGTAATGATTTCATGATTAAAACTGAATTTCTTGAATAAAGGCAAACTTAAAAACAAATAAACAATCCTTCTAATTATCTTTGTGCAAACAAACACATGGCATGGAACTAAAGCTGACAAGACCTATTTGTTTTTTTGATCTGGAAACCACAGGTACGAACGTTGCTAAAGATAGGATTGTTGAAATCGCGATACTCAAGATTTTCCCGAACGGGAATAAAGAAAGTAAAACGTGGTTGGTAAATCCTGAAATGCCAATTCCAGAAGATGCGATGGCCGTTCATGGTATTACAAATGAAAAGGTTGCCAATGAACCTACTTTCAAAATGCTCTCGAAGGAAATCTACGCGATGATCAAAGACTGTGATTTGGGCGGATTCAATTCAGACCGTTTTGATATTCCGCTTTTAGCAGAAGAAATGCTCAGGGCCGATATCGACTTTGATATGAAGAATACAGTAGCGGTTGATGTACAGACCATTTTTCATAAAATGGAGAAACGTACCTTGGAAGCTGCCTATAAATTTTACTGCAATAAAGATTTGACCGATGCCCATAGTGCCGCTGCGGATACCAACGCGACCTATGAGGTATTACTTTCTCAATTAGATCGCTATCCTGAACTTGAAAACAACATCAAAAAGCTGGCGGAATTTTCGTCACACCGTCGAACTGTTGATTTTGCAGGATTTATAGTTTTAGATGAAAATGACGATGAAACTTTTGGTTTCGGTAAGCATAAGGGAAAGAAGGTACACGACGTACTTGAAAAAGAACCAGGCTATTTCAGTTGGTTGTTGAATGCCGATTTTCCATTGTTTACCAAAAAAGTACTGACCCAAATCAAACTCAGCAAATTAAATTCTAAATTAGGTTAGATGCGGTTTCTTTGGTTCCTTTTCCTTATCGCCTTTCAATTGAATGCGCAAGAAGTACTTTTTGAGGGTACAGTGTATGATCAGCGTACAAAAGAACCCATTCCCTATGTGAATTTAAGCTTTTTGAATACGTTGAAGGGGACTTCGACCGACGAAGAAGGTCACTTTTTTATAGATTTACCCACACCCTTTCTTGAAAAGCAAGTTCATATTTCGTCGCTTGGTTATAATGATACCATTGTTCAGGCAAAACAGATTTATATGGCAAAACGCTTTGAGTTAGTGGAAGAGTCTTTTGAGCTGGATGAGGTGGTGGTGACCGAAAATTTTGGTAATTCGGATGTGTTGAATCCGATAAGTAGTTACAGCCTTACTAGTGGCTTTTCATCATCAGCTACACCTTGGGTAGTTGCACTCTATTTTCCGAACGTAGGAGCGCAAAAAAAGTATATCGACAAGCTGACGGTCTTTTTAAAAAAGAACGAGAACTTTAATCGAGAATCTGCGAAGTTTCGTATTCGGATTTACGATGTAGATGAAAACACCAAAAAACCAGGTAAGGACCTTTTACGAAAAAGTATTGTTTTAGAACATCAAGTAGAACAAGATTTTGTTTCTCTGGATGTTGCCGCTTTCAATATTGAAATGCCCCGAAATGGGATCTATGTCGGACTTGAATGGCTTTTTGTTCCATACAATTGGTATAAGGAAACAAGTAGGCACCCTTTGACGAACAAACTTATAGTAGAGGATCGGTTTGCACCTACCATTCGGGGGGTGTATTCCCCAAACCAAAATTATCGGGTAATGATTTACGGTATGGGCGAATGGACGGATTTCAATGTGAGATCCAGAAATAACAATGAGAATTTTATACCCGCAGTCAGTTTAAAACTGAAAAAGGAGTAGATCTAGTTAGTTGTGGTTGAAGGTCACCCCAAGCGCAACTAACAGACGTAAGGCAGGGCCCAGAGCTACAGTACAAAAACTTAAATAGAATGACAAGTTCATTTTTCTTTAACCCTTAACACCTAAGAATGAAACTCATCTGTATCGGTCGCAATTACACAGCTCATATTCAGGAACTGGCTAATGAAAGGCCTGAGGAGCCGGTGGTTTTTATTAAACCCGATTCAGCCATTTTACCCAAAGATCAAGACTTTTATATACCCGAATTTAGCAATGAGATTCACTATGAAGTCGAGGTTTTGGTCAAAATCAAGAAAGTTGGCAAACATATAGACCAGAAATTCGCACACACCTATTACGATGAAATCGGTCTAGGAATTGATTTTACGGCAAGGGATTTACAGGCAAAATTGAAGGAAAAAGGACTCCCTTGGGAAAAAGCAAAAGGTTTTGATGGTGCAGCCGTGATTGGTAAATGGTTGTCCAAAGATCGTTTTGAAGATACGAACGATTTAAATTTTTCGTTATTGAAAAATAATGAAGTAGTACAAAAGGGCAATACCAGCCTAATGCTATGGAAAATAGATGAATTGATTAGTTATGTATCTACCTATTTTATGTTAAAAAAAGGTGATATCATTTTTACTGGCACCCCTTCTGGCGTTGGTAAAATAGTAGCAAATGACTATCTTTCGGGTCTATTGGAAGGGCAAGAAATGTTCTCTGTAAAAATAAAATGATGATATACAGTTTAGATAAGATAAATGAAATGGCTGATGGTGATGAAGACTTCATCAATTCTGTAATTTCGGTGTTTTTGGAAGAAGTTCCGGAAGACTTGAATAGTTTGGAATCTGCACTAGAAAATGAGAATTACCAACAGGTATATCAACTGGCCCATAAAATCAAACCTAATGTTGATTTGTTAGGAATGGAGCAAACGCGTGCCGCTGCCTTGGAGATGGAGACCTTAGGGAAGAGTGAGGCGAACATGGCTGAAATCAAGAGCATCTTTCCAAATCTTAAGAAGGATATAAACCAAGTGGTGGCTGAACTTCGAAAAGACTTCGATCTTTAATGTTTGCAGAGATTATCACCATTGGAGATGAGATTCTCATAGGTCAGATTGTCGATACCAATTCCGCATTTATTGCTAAGGAGCTTAATAAAATAGGCGTTTCTGTATATCAAATCACCTCAGTCCAGGATGAAAAAGAGCATATCTTAAATGCTCTTGCCGAGGCAAAAAGTAGGGCACAGTTAGTTATCATGACAGGAGGGCTTGGACCAACAAAAGATGATATCACAAAACATACATTATGTGAATTTTTTGATGACAAATTGGTACAAGATCAAAGGGTCTTGGCCCACGTAGAGCATTTGTTCGAAAAGTACATTACAACCTCCGTTATTTCTGATATTAATCGAAACCAGGCTTTGATTCCCTCTAAATCAGAAGCGCTGCATAACGCCTACGGGACTGCCCCTGGAATGTGGATCCGTGACGGGGAAACGGTTTTTATCTCTTTGCCTGGCGTACCCTTTGAGATGAAAAATTTGATTAAAAATGTTGTTATTCCAAAGGTCATCTCGGAGTTCGAACGACCCTACATCGTGCACAAAACCTTGGTGACCTATGGTATGGGCGAGAGCACAATAGCTAGTAAGATAGAAACTTGGGAAACCAATTTGCCCGCGTTTATAAAATTAGCCTATTTACCAAATTTGGGAAAAGTAAGACTGCGGCTGACAGCTAAAGGACGCGATATGCAATTTTTGGTAGATTCAGTGGAAAAAGAATTGCAAAAACTGCCCGAACTCATAGGAGATATCATGTATGGTTTCGAAGATGAAGAAACCATCGAAACCATTGTTGCCCAATTGTTTGTCGAAAGGAAAATGACCTTGGCTACGGCAGAAAGTTGTACAGGTGGAAAAATTGCGGAGCATATTACTGCTTTACCCGGTGCTTCGGCCTATTTCAAAGGAAGCATAGTTAGTTACGCTACCAAAACAAAAATCGAGGTATTAAAAGTTGACGAAGCACTTATCCAAAAGCATTCTGTGGTAAGCCAAGAGGTTGCCGAAGCCATGGCCTCCAACGTGAGAAAACTTCTAAAAACTGATTTCGCCGTTGCGACGACAGGTAATGCCGGGCCAACCAAAGGTGATTCGGACGCCGACGTCGGAACGGTCTTCATTGCCATAGCCTCTCCCAACGGGGTTTTCGCGGAAAAATTCATGATGGGAAACCATCGTGAGAGAATCATGCAAAAGTCTGTAAACAAGGCGTTTGAATTGCTTCAAAAAGAAATTCTAAAATTCTGAAGTAGAATTTTGTCCGTCCCATAAAAATGATATAAATTTGCAGCCTGTTTAAAAAAATCAGACAATGTCAAAAGTTTGTGAAATTACGGGTAAAAGAGCGATGTTTGGGAATAACGTATCGTTCTCGGTAAACAAGACCAGAAGAAGATTTAATGTTAATCTTTCTAAGAAACGTTTTTACATTCCTGAAGAAGACCGTTGGGTAACACTAAAGGTTTCTGCTAAGGCATTGAAAATCATCAACAAAAAGGGTATTTCTGCAGTCTTGAAAGAAGCTAAGGCTCAAGGAATGTTGAAGTAGTTAGCCCTAAAAATTAGGTAAGATGGCAAAGAAGGGAAATAGAATACAAGTAATTTTGGAGTGTACCGAGCATAAGGAATCAGGTTTAGCTGGAACAAGTCGATACATTACTACAAAGAATAAAAAGAATACGCCGGAAAGAATGGAAATAAAGAAATTCAATCCAATCTTGAAGCGTATGACCGTTCACAAAGAAATTAAATAGAGCAATCTAGATAACGAAATATATATTCCTGCTTTCGTAGGAATCTCAATAAATTTTTCACTCATGGCAAAGAAGACAGTAGCAAGTTTACAAACAAGTTCAAAAAGATTGACCAAGGCCATCAAAATGGTTAAATCACCTAAATCGGGTGCTTATACTTTTGTAGAGTCGGTTATGCCACCGGAAATGGTAAATGAATGGTTGTCTAAGTAATAACCAATTACCAAAAATTTTGAAAAGCCTCTTTCGTATGAAAGGGGCTTTTTTCGTAAAACACCTTCTTGGGTTATATTAACTAAGTGACCCTTTAATAATTTTGATTATGAAGCATGTCTTATCTTCTAAAATCGACGGTAGTTCATTTCGCTAAACCTATTTTGGTTTACCCCTCATTTCCTATCTTTGGGGAAATTTGAAATTGACTATGGGTTTATTTAAAAATATATTCTCTTCCAAGAAGAAAGAGACGTTGGATAAAGGTTTGGAAAAGACCAAAACCAGCTTTTTTTCAAAGATGACCAAGGCCGTTGCAGGCAAATCAAAAGTTGATGATGATGTTTTGGACAATTTGGAGGAAGTTCTCGTTTCTTCCGATGTAGGTGTCGACACTACTCTGAAGATAATAGAACGTATTGAATCTCGTGTAGCTAAAGACAAGTATGTGGGTACAGACGAACTTAATGCCATTCTTCGAGAGGAAATTGCCGGTCTACTTTCTGAAACAAATGTTGGTGAAGATGTCGAGTTTGGTATTCCCCAAGACAAAAAACCCTACGTGATCATGGTAGTTGGGGTTAACGGAGTAGGCAAAACAACCACAATTGGTAAATTAGCACATCAATTTAAACAGCAAGGCTTAAAAGTGGTCTTGGGAGCAGGTGATACTTTTAGGGCCGCGGCAATTGACCAGTTGCAAGTATGGGCAGACCGAGTGGATGTTCCCCTTGTAAAACAGAATATGGGGAGTGATCCGGCCTCAGTCGCTTTTGACACATTGAGTTCTGCGATTACACAAGATGCCGATATTGTCATCATAGATACCGCTGGAAGATTGCATAACAAGGTCAACCTAATGAACGAGTTGAGCAAAATTAAAAGGGTTATGCAAAAAGTGGTCGATGATACGCCACATGACGTGCTTTTGGTTTTGGATGGCTCAACGGGTCAAAATGCATTTGAGCAGGCGAAACAGTTTACAAAAGCTACAGAGGTAACTTCACTAGCAGTTACAAAATTGGATGGCACCGCAAAAGGAGGTGTGGTTATTGGAATTTCCGACCAATTTCAAATTCCCGTAAAATATATTGGGGTAGGTGAGGGTATTGAAGATTTACAGGTATTTAACAAGCACGAGTTCGTGGATTCTTTTTTTAACATAAGCGAATGAGAATAGTTACTTATTTGGTATTTTTCTTTTTTTCGACCTTCTTGCTGTCTCAATTAGATCACCCCAAAGCGAGCCCTGCTGCCACCGTAACGCAAGAAGTTGGATTCACTTCCATTACGGTTGACTACTCGAGACCTGCCACTAGGGGGCGAAAAATATTCGGGGATCTGGTTCCCTATGGCCGTATTTGGAGGGTCGGGGCGAATGAATCCACCAAGTTTTCAGTAGATAGCGAAGTTAGTGTTTTGGGGAATAAACTTCCCGCCGGCACCTATGCGCTATATGCGTTTCCTGAGGAGGAGGAATGGGAAATTGCTTTCCATAAAAATACCGAACATTGGGGTGACGGTCGAAAAAACTACAATCCCGAAGAAGACGCCTTTCGAGTTTCTATAGAACCCGAAAAAGAACAGGCGCACCAAGAGAACTTTTTGATTGCTTTTGATAGTATATCGCACAATAGTGCGAATTTAGTTTTGCATTGGGAGAAGACAAAAATTTCAATTCCAATAGCTGTGGACACCCATGAAATTATGGAGCAGCAAATCGAAGAACGACTCTCACAGCAACCAAAAGCACAAACCTATTACGAAGCGGCTCGATATTATGTTGAACAAGGTATGAAGTACAACACGGCTTTGACTTACTTGAACAAGGCCATTGAACTCGGAGGCGACACCTATTATTTTCATCGTGTAAAATCCTTGGCCGAAGCCGAACTTGGCGACTATAAATCTGCGATTACATCTGCGGAGAAATCTTTAGAACTTGCCCAAGAACAAGACAAAGATGAGTTTGTACGAATGAATCAAAAGAACATTGATCTCTGGAATAGCATGTTGAAAAATTAACTTTTTAAGACAATGAAAAAGCTATTCATACTGATTTTGCTGACAACTATTTTTTCATGTAAGGAAGAATCAAGTGCTGCGAAAGAGAAAGTTGTTATTTGGAAGGCTTACGATGATGCTGCCGAAATCGCAGCAAACCAAGACCATGAGAACGAACGCATGCGCTACAAGCTCATTCAGTCAAGAGTATCTGACAAGAATGATATATTTCTACCTCTGTATGACGAGGTTTCAAAAATTACTGAAGTTGAATATGAACGGCTGAAACCGCTCATATTAAATCAAACCATTTTTAGTTTTAGGGATAAAATTGAAAATAACCAGCTTACTTACGAAGAAATAGTACTGTTCTTTTTATACCGCATCTACAAATACGAACTGAACAATGCCAAGACCCTTAATACGGTTATTGCGCTCAATAAAGATGTTGTAAAACAGGCCAGGGCATTGGATAAAGAACGTGCCACTGGAAATGCCCCAAGTTATAGACATCCTATTTACGGACTCCCAATTCTCTTAAAGGACAATATCAATACGGCCGGAATGAAAACCACAGCTGGAACCGTTGCACTAAAAGACAATGAAGTAGAAGATGCTTTTATTGTCAAACGGTTAAGGGAAAACGGGGCCTTGATATTGGGCAAGGTAAATCTTAGTGAATGGGCTTACTATTTGACGAGACCCTGCCCGACTGGTTATAGTGCTATTGGCGGACAAACTTTAAACCCATATGGGCGTCGCATTTTTGATACTGGCGGATCTAGTTCAGGCAGTGGAACTTCAATGGCGGCAAGCTATGCGGTAGCTGCAGTCGGCACAGAAACTTCCGGGTCTATATTATCGCCTAGTAGTCATAGTTCTATTGTAGGTTTAAAACCTACTATTGGGTTGTTGAGCCGAACAGGAATCGTTCCTATTTCGAGCACATACGATACGCCTGGCCCGATGACTAGAAGCGTTACCGACAACGCCATTCTTTTGTCCGCGATGACGGGGCATGATACATTGGATATCAAGTCAGTGGAAAATCACTTTCCAGGCATCATTACTGCCGGACTTCATCCTGAGTCCTTTAAAAATATGCGTTTGGGCGCAATGAAATTGTTGTTGGAAAGGGATTCTATTTATAAAAATTCGATTGAAAGCCTAAGGACTTTGGGTGCGGAAATCATCGAATTCGAACCCCCAAAAACCGACTTGGAAGGTTTTTCGAATGTCTTGAATATGGATATGAAGAATGATTTGCCCAAATATTTGAAAATGCATACGAAGCCTGAAAATGTACAGGTAAATTCCATTTCAGACGTTGTGGCATTTAATTTAAAGGACTCCTTGATTCGAATGCCTTATGGACAAAATTTGCTGGATGGTATTTTGAGAGATTCGACTTCAAATGAAACTCTGAAAATGCTAAAAGCCGATTTGGAAAAGAAAGGAAGAAACTATTTCGATATCGTCATGGACGAACACCGATTGCATGCAGTGTTATCCATAAATAATTATCATGCGGGTTTTGCAGCTGTTGCTAAATACCCAGCTTTGACCGTTCCGATGGGCTATAAGCGCAGTGGCGAACCCATTGGGTTGACTTTTATCGGTAAGCCTTATACAGAAGCTGATTTATTGCGGATGGGTAGAGCCTTTGAAAAGGAGTTTCAAGCAAGAAAAGAACCAAAAGGGTATGATTAGGTATACTTTCCCTAGTATGCGACATTGTGATTATTTGTTAATCTAAGTAATGTTATTTTATTTAAAGCAACCCTATACGACTGATAGTATCTAAATTTAAAAGAACATTTTGAAGAAAATACTTGTCTTATTTCTAGCTTTTACCATTCCGCTCGGTTGCTCAAATGACAACGATGACATCAATGAGGTGAACATTAGACTTTTCAACGCTAGTACATTTGATTATAAGAACATAGTAGTTGGGTCAACGTCATATAATGATTTAGATGCCGGGCAGAAAAGTGATTATAAGATATTTGAAGGTGCTTACCGATATGCTTTTGTAGAATAGGAAATCGATGGTAGAACCCACATCCTTCAACCGGTCGATTTTGTCGGAGAGACCCAGCTCAAGAATGGGTTTTATACCTATAAACTAGATGCAAACGATTCACAAGAACAGTACGGAAAATTAAGTATTACGTTAATTGAGGATTAAGCCGCTGAGTGAACTTACGAACGCTCCCCAAATTTAATGACATAGGACTCAATTTATCACGGCGCTCAACTTTCCCCATAGTTCATTATCAAAACTTGACAAGCCCAATTGTTGTGCTCCTGCACTTTCGCCTGTTCGAATTACCACCAGACCTTTACTAGGTACCACATATATTTTTTGGTCATTAGCTCCTAAGGCCGCAAAAAGGTCGGCTGATGCGTTAGGTATCAACATACCTTGAATGACATCTTGGGAAGTTGTTCCCATATGGCTTTCTTTCCCATTAAGCCACCATAGGTATCCATACGATTTATTCTGATTTTGTGAGGTTTCTATCATTTCATTGAAATAGGTTTCGTTGACAATAATAGTTTCATTCCAAGAACCTTTATTCAGAGCGAGAAGTCCAAAACGGGCCATTCCTCTTGTATTCGTATTATATACATTGAGACCCAATTGGCCTGTCCAATTTCCTTCCATACCTATTTTGTCAGCTACCTTTGTTTTGCAATATTCCTTAAACGTCATTCCCGAATTTTGTGAGATCATTTCCTGTAATAACATAAAAGCCCCTTGATGATAGGCCCAGCGTGTTCCTGGATCTGTGGTGTAGGTCATGCAAATTGGTAAGGTGCAAATCCATTCAAGCGGTTTGTCCACATTGTCTGTCAATCCAGTAGACATGCTTAAATGGTGCTTGACTGTAATTTGATTTTGTTGTTCCATAGATAATTGGCTCCAATTTGTCCCTAAATAATCAGAAGTTCTGTTGTTAATATCGATAAGGCCTTCATCTTGGGCGACACCTACAAAAGTAGCGGTCAGACTTTTTGCCGCCGAATACCAGGTCCATTTTGCATTTTGATTGTGTCCGTTAAAGTATTTTTCCATGACGATACGACCATTCTGTAGCACTAAAAAGCCCTTTGTCTTTTTAGTATCCAAGAATTCATAGAGATCATCAACTTTGTCTTCGTTCCATTCAAGTTGTGCTGGCGAAACGGTTTCCCAATCATTGGAATCGATAGGAGGAAAATACATTCCCGTTGGTGCCGGTTCGATTTCAGGATTCAATGGAGAGTTCTCATCCGTAGAGCACCCCAGACAAATTAGAACTGTCAAAAAGAAAAAGTGCAGAATTTTTACTTTCATGACTTCATGTTTGGTATTGGATATCAAATAGTTGCAAAGGTTTAACGCAAAAAAAGAAGAAATCTTGTGAAAATGAACTAGTTAGAAAGGCTTGTTGTATTTTTGCCTCCCAGAAAAAAGTTATGCGTACTAAAACACTTAAAAAGAACAAAATCAATGTGGTCACCTTGGGGTGCTCTAAAAATGTTTATGACTCAGAAGTTTTGATGGGGCAATTACGTGCCAATAATAAGGATGTCGTGCACGAAGAAGAGGGTAATGTGGTAGTCATCAATACTTGCGGTTTTATAGCGAATGCCAAGGAGGAGAGCGTAAATACCATTCTGGAATACGTACAGAAGAAGGAAGCGGGTGAGGTTGATAAGGTCTTTGTTACGGGTTGTTTAAGCGAACGCTACAAACCCGATTTGCAGAATGAAATCCCCAATGTGGATGAATATTTCGGCACCAGTGAACTTCCGAACCTGCTAAAAGCCTTAGGTGCGGATTACAAGCACGAATTGATAGGAGAACGTTTGACCACGACTCCTAAAAACTATGCTTATTTAAAGATCGCTGAAGGTTGCGATCGACCCTGTTCGTTTTGTGCAATTCCGATTATGCGTGGAAAACATCGCAGTAAAAAAATCGAAGATTTGGTGACCGAATCTGAAAAATTAGCGGCGAAAGGGGTTAAAGAACTCATTCTAATCGCGCAAGACCTGACCTATTACGGACTTGACCTTTACAAAAAACGAAACTTAGCGGAACTGCTTGAGAAATTGGTCAAAATTGAAGGAATCGAATGGATTCGTTTACACTATGCCTTCCCAACGGGTTTTCCGATAGATGTCTTGGAAGTGATGAAACGCGAACCTAAAATCTGTAATTATTTAGATATTCCGTTGCAGCATATCTCAGATTCCATTTTGAAAAGCATGCGGCGCGGAACTACGCAAGCAAAAACTACTAAGCTATTGCAAGACTTTAGAGCTACGGTTCCTGAAATGACTATTCGTACTACCTTGATTGTCGGTTATCCTGGTGAAACAGAAGAGGATTTTCAAACCCTAAAAAAGTGGGTCGAGGAAATGCGTTTCGAACGTTTGGGCTGTTTTACTTATAGTCATGAAGAAAATACACATGCTTTTAATTTGGAAGATGATGTGCCGGAAGATGTCAAACAAGAACGAGCCAACCAAATCATGGAGTTACAATCACAGATTTCATGGGAACTCAATCAACAAAAAATTGGTCAAACCTTCCGTTGTATCATTGATAGAAAAGAAGGTAACTATTTTGTAGGCCGTACCGAATTTGATTCCCCGGACGTAGACAACGAAGTACTCATTGATGCAAGAAAAAACTATCTAAAACAAGGTGAATTCTTCGACATCAAAATAACCGAAGCGGCGGATTTTGATTTGTATGGAGAACCTGTTATAGACTAAACCTTGACCCTCCAACCAAACTTATCTTCAGAGCGGTTGTATTGAATGTCAGTAATTATTTTTTTGAATCGGGCTCCGTAACTGTTCTCCAGTTCAGGTAGATCATAATCCGTATCGCGATAACCAAAAGCCGCTATCGGTGAAATCACGGCTGCGGTACCAGCACCGAACATCTCTTTCAAAGTTCCGTTTTTGGCAGCGGCTACCACTTCGGTTACGGTTATTTTACGAACTTCAACAGATATACCTAAATCTTCTGCAATTGCAATAACACTTTTTCGGGTAATTCCATCAAGAATGCGATCGCTGGTAGGACCAGTTATTAGCGTGTCACCGATGCGGACAAAGATGTTCATTGCGCCGGCTTCTTCAATATTTTCGTGTTCGTGGTCATCCGTCCAGATGACTTGATTGTACCCCTTTTTGACAGCAAGTTGGGTCGGGTAGAACTGACCTGCATAGTTTCCTCCTGTTTTGGCATACCCAACTCCGCCATTGGCAGAACGGGAATAAGACTCTTCGATCAAAACCCTTACTTTTCCTGAGAAATAGGCTCCGGAAGGTGCTAGGGCGATAATAAATTTGTATTCATCTGCCGGGGAGGCATGAAATCCTTTTCCAGAAGCGAACATAAAGGGCCTAATATACATAGAGCTTCCGGCCGTTGTTGGAATCCATTTTTCGTCCAATTTTAGAAGGGTTTGCAATCCTTCCATAAAGTGTGCTTCAGGTAATTCGGGCATTGACATCCTAGCGGCTGAAATATTAAATCGTTTGTGGTTGTCTTTGGGCCTAAACAGCCAAATGGCATTGTTTTCGTCCTTATAGGCTTTCATTCCCTCGAAAATGGACTGTCCGTAATGGAAAATCTTGGCGGAAGGTTCTAGACTGATCGGACCATAGGGGACAATTTTAGGCGCTTCCCAAGCCCCATTTTTATAATCGCAAACAAGCATATGGTCGGAAAAAACACTACCGAAAGCAAGATTGTCAAAATCTACTTGGTCGATTTTTGATTGCTTAACCTTTTCTACGGTGATGAAGTTCTTTGTTGTAGTTTCCATTTAAACAGACTTTTAAAAGAATAAAATTAGTTAAATATCCCAATCCGTCCTTCTTTTTTTGTTTTAAAATGCCCAATTTTGTAGAACTTATAAAAACCTTGAGAGTAATGAAACGAATTAACATTTTACTTGTATTTATTTTAACGATATGTGCCGTTAGCGCGCAAGATTCTCAATCTGAAAATAATACTTTGGCTTCGTTTGGTGCTGAAATAGATACTCAAGGTACTTTGGCTACCGGAGAAATGACCAAAAAATATCAGAATCTGGCAGTTACCGATACCTTGAAAACAAAATTTACGGCCACTGTAACAGAAGTATGTAAAGCCAAAGGATGCTGGATGAAACTACGGATGGAAGACGGCAGTAAGGCTATGGTCAAGTTCAAAGATTACGGATTTTTCATGCCAAAGGATATTGAAGGACAAAAGGTAATTGTTAACGGAAAAGCCTTTGTTGAAGAAATGAGTGTGGAAGACCAAAAACATTATGCGAAAGACGCGGGAATATCTGAAGAAGAAATCGCCAAAATTACCCAAACGAAAAAAACCTACGGCTTTGAGGCGGACGGTGTTTTGTTAGAACAGTAGTTTGCAACGAGAGATCATTACAACTGCGGATGGTTCAACAACAATCCAAATTAAGGATTGGAACGAGCAATACCATTCCAAACACGGAGCGATTCAAGAGGCGTACCATGTTTTTATTGACATGGGACTTTCTCTTTTCAAAAATCAAGAACTTTCTATTTTAGAAATTGGCTTCGGTACTGGACTCAATGCATTGATTACTTATTTAGAAGCGCCAAAACTGGGGTTGAAGGTAAATTATGTTGGCGTGGAGGCTTATCCTATTAAATCCGAAGAACTTAAGCAATTGAACTACATTTCGGAACTGAAGGCGGAAGCTTTTTCAACTGATTTCTCTCTCATGCATGATTCTCCTTGGGAAAAAAAAGCAACCATTTCAGATAAATTTACACTACATAAACAACAAAAAGACTTTATAGAAATAAAGGATCAAAAGCTGTTCAATCTCATTTATTTTGATGCATTTGGCGCACGGGTACAACCCGATCTATGGACCGAACAGCTATTCGCCAGCATGTTTCTTGCTTTGAAAAACAACGGCGTTTTGGTTACCTATGCGGCGAAGGGAAGTGTACGAAGAGCAATGCAGGCAGTTGGGTTCCTTGTTGAACGTTTGCCAGGCCCCCCAGGGAAACGTGAGATGCTAAGAGCGACCAAAAAAGCCTGAATTTTAGTTACTTGTTATCCTGTTAAAGGCCAGCCAAATCTTTAAACAATACTGTTAAATCGAAATTAAAGGTGCACTTTGCCCTATTCAAATTAAATATCTTTGAAGTATGAAAATTTTGATTACGGGTGCGACAGGACTGATTGGTAGTGAAATTGTTCGTATTTGCCAAGAAAAAGGCATCGATGTAAACTATTTGACCACTTCGCTGCATAAAATAAATTCTGAAAAAGGATATCAAGGGTTTCTATGGAATCCTGATAAGGAAGAAATCGACCTTAAGTGTTTTGAAGGTGTTACGGCGATTATCAACTTGGCGGGTGCAAGTATTTCAAAACGCTGGACCGAATCCCATAAAAAGAAGGTCATATCGAGCCGTGTCAATACCTTGAGAACTTTATATAAAGCATTAGAAAGGATAGATGTTACAGATATAAAGAGTTTTGTTTCGGCCTCCGCTATGGGTATCTATCCAGATTCATTGACGAATTTCTATACGGAAGAACACAACGAAGTTGATGATAGTTTCTTGGGAGAGGTAGTGAAAATCTGGGAGGAAGAGGCAGATGCTTTTAAAAAGTTCGATTTTTCCTTGGCCAAAATTAGAATTGGCTTGGTGATGTCCAACAAAGGGGGTGCGCTTCCAGAAATGGCGAAACCTATCAAAGCTTACGTGGGTGCTGCCTTTGGCAGTGGGCAACAATGGCAAAGTTGGATTCATATTTCCGATTTGGCACGTGTTTTTTTGTTCGCGGTCAAAAATGAGCTTTCCGGCGTTTTCAACGGTGTTGGTCCGAACCCGGTGACCAACACAAAATTGGTCAAAGAAATCGCCAAAATTTTGGATAAGCCCTTGTTTCTTCCCAATATTCCTCAGTTCTTGATGAAAGCTATTTTAGGCGAAATGTCATATATTCTCTTTGCAAGCCAACGAGTCAGCAGTAAGAAAATTGAGGAGAAGGGCTTCGTTTTTCAGTATCAGAATATTTGTAGCGCCCTAGAGGGTATTTATAAGGAAGAAGATAATTTAGCACCCTCGGATATACTCCCTGACCCTAAAGAGTTTGCTTCCTAAGCATTCAAAGAATACAACATAAAAAATCTGCTTTTGCAGATTTTTTTTATGGAATAAATCATAGTATGAAGCGCTACTACTTGTTGCGAAGTGGTCTAACCTCTTTTTTAGGTGACATTTTGACATTTCTAAAGAATTGGCAGTACTTTTGCCACCTGTAAAAGTTAAAGAATAAAAGCAGTACCAAAATGAGTGAAAAAACGAAGTCTGAGGAATTGGATGAAACACTAATGGAAGACGAAATTCAAGAAGAACAGAATGGGGCGAGCGAGACGGGGGAAGTAACGGAAGAAGTTGAGGAACTTTCAATTGAAGAAAAATTGAAAGAAGAACTAGCCCTTGAAAAAGATAAGTTTCTGCGTCTTTTTGCCGAATTCGAAAACTATAAAAGAAGAACATCCAAGGAGCGTATGGAATTGTTCAAAACGGCTGGTCAAGAGGTCATTGTTTCTTTGCTGCCCATAATTGACGATTTTGATAGAGCACTCAAAGAATTGGCCAAATCTGAGGATACAGAAATGTTCAAGGGTGTTGAGTTAATCAGTCATAAGTTCAGGGAAACCCTGAAAAACAAAGGCTTAGAGGAAGTAGGCGTAAAGCAAGGCGATAAATTCGATGCTGAAATGCATGATGCTGTTACCCAAATACCAGCTCCCAGTAAGAAATTGAAAGGTAAGATCGTTGATGTCATAGAAAAAGGCTTCAAGCTAGGCGATAAAATCATTCGTCACCCAAAAGTGGTGGTCGGAAATTAAACGAAAGTGATGAAGGAAGATTATTATGACATATTAGGGGTAAATAAAAGTGCTTCGGCGGCAGAAATTAAAAAGGCATACCGGAAAAAGGCGATCCAATACCATCCTGATAAAAATCCGGATGACCCTAAGGCAGAGGAAATGTTCAAAAAGGCTGCAGAAGCCTATGAGGTTTTGAGCGACCCCAATAAAAAGTCTCGATATGATCAATTCGGTCACGCCGCTTTCGAAGGTGGAGGTGGTTTCGGCGGAGGTGGAATGAACATGGAGGATATTTTCAGTCAATTTGGTGATATTTTCGGTGGGGCCTTTGGCGGTGGAGGAGGTTTTAGCGGATTCGGTGGTTTCGGAGGTGGCGGACAAAGAAGAGTTAAAGGAAGCAACTTGCGCATTCGTGTTAAATTGACTTTAGAAGAAGTAGCTAATGGCGTTGAAAAAAAGGTAAAAGTTCGTAGAAAAGTCCAAGCGGCCGGTGTTACCTACAAAACGTGTTCAACGTGTAACGGACAAGGTCAAGTGACCAAAATACAGAACACTATCTTGGGTCGTATGCAAACTGCTGCAACTTGCAGTACTTGCAGTGGCAGTGGTCAAATCATTGATAAGCGGCCCAGTGATGCAGATGCTCAGGGTCTCAAAGTTGAAGAGGAAACAGTTTCTATTAATATTCCCGCTGGCGTAGAGGAGGGAATGCAACTAAAAGTACCGAATAAAGGTAATGAAGCTCCCGGAAATGGGGTTCCCGGTGATTTATTGGTAGCTATTGAAACTGTGGATCATGAGACATTGAAACGAGAAGGGGACAACCTGCACTATGACCTTTATATAAGTGTTTCAGATGCTGTCTTGGGTACTTCGAAGGAAATAGATGCAGTCGGTGGTAAAGTCCGTATAAAACTCGAACCTGGTATTCAATCGGGAAAAATATTGCGACTTAGAGGCAAGGGAATTTCCAGCTTGAACGGATATGGTAGTGGAGATTTATTGGTTCATGTCAATGTTTGGACCCCAAAAGAGCTTAATAAAGAGCAAAAAGATTTTTTTGAGCGCATGCAGAATACCGAAAATTTTGAACCAAGGCCCGAAAAATCTGATAAATCGTTCTTCGAAAAAGTTAAAGATATGTTCTCTTAACACATATTATTAAGAGATTTAAATAAAAAACGTATATTTGATTTATTGTTGGGAAACCAATAATAATTTTCTTTTTCATAGCAATTTTTTTCCCATCCTTGATTCTTTCAAGGGTGGGTTTTGTTTTTAGTGGCAGCCGTTTTCGGAGGTTGTGATAGCAACGTATTGAAATTAGTAGTTGAACTAACCCATCCTGAAGATAGGCTGACATCTCCGTAGAGCGTAGCGGCTATATCCAGTATTGAGCATTTTTTGTTGATGAGATTACCTTATTTTGAATAATAATGTGAATATTTATATCTGAATTTGGGTTTGTCTTGCACTTTTTAACCCAACCACCACTGTAAACTGCAAACTCTTTTATCTATCTTTGACAAAATTGCCTACATGAACAACATTTTGGTCACTAATGGGGTTACCAAGCACTTTGGTAAGCACACCGCGCTCAATAATGTATCCCTAGAAATTCCAAAAAATAGTATTTATGGATTGTTAGGACCAAATGGTGCCGGAAAGACCACTTTAATACGAATAATCAACCAAATTACTTACCCTGATAAAGGCGAGGTATTTTTTGACGGTGAAGCCTTGAAACCACATCATATTGCTATGATCGGTTATCTTCCTGAGGAAAGAGGACTCTATAAAAGTATGAAAGTTGGTGAGCAGGTTTTGTATTTGGCGCAATTGAAAGGGTTGAGTAAATCCGAGGCAAAAAAAAGATTGAAATATTGGTTTGAACGATTGGATATTGGCGATTGGTGGAATAAAAAAATACAAGAGCTTTCTAAAGGTATGGCTCAAAAAATACAGTTTATTGTAACTGTGTTACATGAGCCGAAACTTCTAATTTTTGACGAACCTTTTAGTGGATTTGACCCCATTAATGCAAATGCCATCAAAGATGAAATACTTCATTTGAGAGATAAGGGGGCTTCCATTATTTTTTCCACGCATCGTATGGAATCGGTTGAGGAGTTATGCGAATACATTGCCCTACTACACCAATCAGAAAAAATATTGGATGGTCGTTTGTCAGATATTAAAAAGGCCTATAAGAACAATATTTTCGATATAGGGCTAGAAACCCACAATGGAGACGCGTTGCTGAAAGAACTTTCCGAAAAGTTTGACATAACTACTTCTGCGTATGACGCATTACAGAAACAGTTAGACCTTACCTTACAACTTCCTTCTAACGATTCAGGACCGCTATTAGCATATCTTACGAGCAAGGCTAATGTCAATAATTTTATAGAGACGGTGCCTTCCGCCAATGAGATATTTATCCGGGCCGTTCAAAATAAGAACGGTTATGAATAAACTTCCCTTGATTATCAGACGCGAATATTTGGCGAAGGTGCGTAACAAATCCTTTGTTATTATGACTTTTTTAAGTCCTATCTTGATGGTAGCGATGGTGGTGCTTATAGCTTATTTGACCAAATTAAACGATAACGAGAAAAGAGTCATCGCCGTATTAAATGAAAGTGACTATTTCTCTAATGAGTTCTTGACTACGGAGAGTACTTCCTATGTCAACTTTAGGGATATCGACTTGGAAACAGCTAAGGATTCGACATCCAATTTGGGGTATTATGGCTTACTCTATATTCCCAAAGCCAGTGACTTGGAACAGGTGGCCGAAAAATCTTTTTTTTATTCAAAAGATGCTCCAAGCACTGCTGTACTTTCCTATCTTGAATCTGTTTTCGAGGAACGTCTGCGTCAAAGAAGGTTGGTTCAATTGGGAGTCACTACCGAGGATTTTGCTGCCATCGATGAACAATTTGAAATCAATATCTCCACTTTTGCTGGCGAACAAAATTTGAAAGGGATCAACGAAATCAAGGCGTTTATTGGCGGCGCATTTGGTTATTTGATAATGATGTTTATAATCATCTATGGTGGATTTGTGATGCGAAGTGTAATCGAAGAAAAAACCAGCCGCATTATAGAAGTTATCATATCATCCGTCAAACCATTTCAATTGATGATGGGAAAAATTATCGGTACGGCATTGGCAGGCGTAACACAATTTGCTATATGGGTAGTATCTGCCGGCCTTTTATTTCTAATAGCCTTTGCAATTTTTGACATAGACCCTACTGTTGTAAATAGTGACCCTAACTTCGCTTCCTCAATGGGCGGGGATATGGCTCCAAAAATTCCAAATGGTAATGAGATGGCAGAAGAGTATCTGAAAGAGCTTTTTAAATTACCGTTGGCTTTGTTACTGTTTTCTTTTGTGATTTATTTTATTTTGGGTTACCTTATTTATAGTTCTATCTATGCTGCCATAGGTGCCGCGGTTGACAACGAAACGGATACACAGCAATTTATTTTTCCGATTATTATGCCGTTGATGTTAGCGATTTATGTTGGTTTCTTCTCGGTATTTAGCAACCCCCATGGGCCGATTGCTGTTGGATTTTCTTTGTTTCCGTTGACATCGCCGATAGTGATGTTGATGCGTTTACCCGGAGGTATTGGAGAGAATGGTGTGCCGCTTTGGCAATTTATATTATCTATTTTGTTGCTACTGGCCACTTTTGTGGCGATCGTTTGGCTCGCAGCCAAAATTTATCGAGTAGGAATTTTGATGTATGGTAAAAAACCTACCTATAAGGAGCTTTTTAAATGGTTACGATATTGATATGGAAAGAGTGCAAGGCATTTTGAAGTCCTTAAGAGATTTTCTGGGATGGAAAATTTATGATAGCGAGACGATTCATATCACCGTTGGAACTTTTTTGACAATTATCATTGCGATAATCATAGTCACTTACTTGTTGCGACTTATTAATAAATTGGTAAGTCGAAAGCTTCCTGAAGAGGATAAGAATAAGTTCGAAAGCATTTTCGGCTTTATCAAATACCTGTTCTACATTTTAGTGGTAGTCACTATTTTGCATTCCTCTGGGGTCAACCTAACGGTGCTACTTACAGCTTCGGCAGCGCTCTTTGTGGGACTAGGTTTTGCGTTGCAATACCTATTTCAGGATATTATATCGGGTATCTTAATAATTTTAGACCAGTCCTTACATGTAGGGGATATTATCGAAGTTGAAAGCAAGGTAGGCCGTGTTTTCGAAATACGTTTACGTACAACGAGGGCCCTGACCCGCGATGACAAAGTCATAGTTATTCCCAATCATAAATTTTTGACCGATAGTATATACAATTACACCCAAAACCATAGGACCACTAGAGAATCCGTAAAGGTTGGGGTTGCCTATGGCAGCGACGTTGCCTTGGTAACCAATTTACTACTTGAGGCAGTTGCGGAGCAGCGTAATATTTTAAAAAGTCCAAAACCGTTCGTATTATTCGAAGATTTTGGTGATTCCGCATTGGCATTTTCCGTTAACTTTTATCTAACCGACAGTTTCAGCGATCCTAAGATTAAAAGTAATGTTCGCTATGCTATTGATACTAAGTTTCGAGAAAACAACGTTACTATTCCGTTCCCTCAGCGTGACGTTCACTTGTATCAAACGGCATCGAAAAAGTCGAATTGATGCGAATTCAAGGTAAAGACCTAATGAGAAAGCATTTTTTCGGTTATCTACTTTATTTAAATGCTATTTTGGCGGGTGCTCAAACTCCTGATTTAGTGCGACTGGAATATACTATAATACCTGAAAACAATGCGGGAATACAAACCTCTCGGTATCGTGCTGTTTTGAATGCACCTATGAAACTCAGTGAAAAAAGTAATTATTTAGTAATTGGTGCAGAATACAACAGATACGATTTCAACATAAATCGACCGCTACCGTTTGAATATAAAACCCTTGAAAGGCTACATATTATCGACTTAAATTTAGGGTATACCTTCAAATGGAACCAAGATTGGCGATTTATCGCGGCCATTACCCCAAGACTCGCTTCAAATTTTGAATTGGGCATTGAGAACAATGACTTTAGATTAAATACTTCGGCAGCTTTTATGAAAGAACGCAAAGACATTGATAAACCTTATCGTTTTGTAATAGGACTTTCCTACAACAGTGCTACGGGCCTTCCATTTCCGTTACCGCTGTTGAATTTCAATAAAAGATTCCATCCAAATTGGTCCTATTCTGTGGGTGTTCCACGGTGGGATTTTAAATACCACAGCACTGATAACAAACATGTAACACAAGCGGCACTATTTTTGGATGGCTACTTTGTGAACATTCAAAATGATATCTTGCTACCCAATGATAACATAGGAACTTCGATTTCTCTTTCGGCCCTTGTTAGCGCTTTGGGTTATCAATACAAGTTCACCAATGAAATATCGATTTATGGGCTAGTCGGATATTCATTAGTTCAAGAAGGGCTCATTCGAGATGGTAGTCGCAACAGAGCTTTTATCTTAAATAATGAAGGAAATATTTACCTTAGAACAGGTTTTAAAATAGGAATTTTTTAATAAATATTCGCGCCAAGTTAAGGCTAAGGCAATACAAGAGCGAGAATTAAAATAAATTATAGGATATGTCAAAAATATTGGTCATTGAGGATGAAGCCGCAATTCGAAGAGTATTGGTCAAAATACTTTCAGAGGAAAGTGACACCTATCAGGTAGAGGAAGCCGAGGATGGTCTAAAAGGTTTGGAAGCCATCAAGAGTATCGACTATGACTTGGTACTTTGCGATATAAAAATGCCTAAAATGGATGGAGTTGAGGTTTTAGAGGCTGCTAAGAAGATAAAACCTGAGGTTCCTTTTATTATGATATCAGGGCACGGTGATCTTGATACTGCCGTTAATACTATGCGGGCCGGTGCTTTTGATTACATTTCGAAACCACCTGATTTAAACAGGCTATTAACTACCGTTCGAAATGCTTTGGATAGGAAAGAATTAGTGGTTGAGAATAAGATTCTGAAAAAGAAAGTAAGTAAGAATTATGAAATGGTTGGCGAAAGCGATGAGATTATTGCTATCAAAGACATGATTGAAAAAGTGGCCCCAACAGATGCCCGGGTTTTGATTACAGGGTCTAATGGTACCGGTAAAGAGCTGGTTGCACATTGGATACATGAAAAAAGTCCAAGGAATTCTGGGCCGTTTATTGAGGTCAATTGTGCGGCCATTCCTTCTGAATTAATTGAGAGTGAACTTTTTGGACACGTGAAAGGTGCTTTTACCTCCGCAGTAAAGGATAGGGCAGGAAAATTCGAAGCGGCCAATAAGGGTACTATATTTTTAGATGAAATTGGAGACATGAGCTTGTCCGCACAGGCAAAAGTACTGCGTGCACTGCAAGAGAGTAAGATTTCCAGAGTTGGTTCTGACAAAGACATCAAGGTCGATGTTCGAGTGATTGCGGCAACCAATAAAAACCTAAAAAAGGAAATTGAGGATGGAAAATTTCGTGAAGATCTATATCACAGGCTTGCGGTCATATTGATAAAGGTACCAGCTTTGAATGATCGCCGCGATGACATACCAATGTTAATCGAACATTTTTCTTCGAAAATTACTACTGAACAGGGCATGGCCCCTAAAACGTTCTCAGATAAAGCCGTGAAACTGCTAAAAGCATATGACTGGACCGGAAACATAAGAGAGTTAAGAAATGTCGTGGAGCGCTTGATAATTCTTGGGGGTAAAGAAGTTACGGAAGAAGACGTGAAGTTATTTGCCAGCAAGTAAGAGATAGGTAATTTTGGTTTTTAACCAAATGTTCTATCTCGTATTGGGTGATCCACAATCGCCCAATTTTTTAAGTGCGTTTGCCGTGATTTCCTGTGTTTTTAAATTATAGTATTTTTTACCCTCCGATAAATCAGGCTTCAAAAGTTCTTGCTCACAAATCTTGAAGATACGTTGGGCGAAAGTCCTGGCAGACGTACAGTCGACGGAATCAACCACTTTTTGTAACGATTCTTCATAAGGTATCAATGAATCATCTATCATCACATGTAGGTCATCTTTTTCTAGATTAAAAACAGGTAAAATGACATTTTCAGGATTTTCAAAGTTGTTCATTGCAATAGCTTCGCTTAATCCTGAATTTTCGTGCAATTGGTGTTTTTCAATGGCTTCTAGACTTGCAACTGTTTTACTATACGCTTCATTTAATAAAATCCTTGCTCCTTGAAGAGAAGTCGCCTTAGTTGCTTTTTTTAAATGAAAGTGGCTTTCTTCAATGTTTATGACAGCTTGTTCACAACCACACTCATTTAGTTGTTTTCTTAATTTATAAATTGCCTTTATCGCTCTATAGGTAATAAACTTTGCTTTGTTCAGGTCATTGTCTCCTAGGGCCAATTCAGTTTGAGTTTTGACATAGCCAATATTTGAACCTGCATATTCGCATGCGTCACTTGTCTTGAAGGAAGAAAATAATTGCAAGGTCAATAAGGACAACACAAAGTAAAGTGTTTTCATAACGTAGGTATTGATGGCGTAATATTTGGGGTTATTACAGTGGTAAAATTACCTAATTGAAGCGCTTGAAACCTATTTTTTTCGATGGAACACCCAGTGTTTGCTGTATTTTGGATAAACTGACCGTAACGAGAGTTGAACGGTCATTTTTTTTAACATTATCTGCGTTTCACCGATAAAAAATTTTATATTGAGCCTATGGATAACGTAGAATCAGCCCTATACAGGGTCGAAAAAAAGATAAAACTGTCTGATTATAAGACGGTCACTAGTTTGAATGCCTCCAATAAGAGGCTCAAAAAAGGCTTAGAAATCATTCGACAGGAGCTTGGAGAATTTCAAGACACACTTTATGCACATGACCAATACAGTGTGCTTATTTGTATTCAAGGGATGGATACTGCCGGAAAAGACAGTCTCATTCGAGAGGTGTTCAAAGATTTCAATGCCCGTGGGGTAGTTGTCCATAGCTTTAAGGTGCCCACTGAACTTGAGTTGGGTCATGATTATATTTGGCGCCATTACATTGCACTTCCCGCCAAGGGAAAATTTGGGGTTTTTAATCGCACTCATTACGAAAATGTATTGGTAACCAGGGTGCATCCTGAATATATATTAGGAGAAAGAATTCCCGGTATACATCAGGTTAGCGATATTGATCAAAAATTCTGGGATAAGCGTTTTGAACAGATAAACAATTTTGAGCAACATATAGCTGAAAACGGTACTATTATCTTCAAGTTTTTCCTACATCTATCTAAGGAAGAGCAGCGTCAGCGTTTGCTAAGGCGATTAGCCCTTAAGCGAAAAAACTGGAAGTTCTCACCAGGGGACTTGAAAGAGCGAGCACTTTGGAAAGAATATCAAAAATGTTACGAAGAAGCTATCAATGAAACTTCAAAACCTCGTGCACCATGGTATATCATCCCGGCAGATAATAAAAAAGCGGCTCGGGTAATTGTTGCTTCCATATTGTTAGAAGAGTTAAAAAAGTATGAAGATATTAGAGAACCTGAGCTTGCGGACAAAATAAAAGCTAATTTAGAAGTTTATAAAAATCAGTTGGAAAAAGAGAAAGAATGAAGTCATTTTACGTAATACTACTTTTTGTTACACTTCAATCGTTAGCTCAAGATGAAGATGAGGTTCAAATGAGGGCCATCTACGATGCGGCACTTGTTGACGGAAAGGCGTACAATTGGTTGAATTATTTATCAAATCAAATAGGAGGTAGGTTATCGGGTTCGGTACAGGCTCAGCAAGCTGTAGATTACACAAAAACCCAAATGAATTCTCTTGGTCTCGACCGTGTTTGGCTCCAGCCTGTCATGGTGCCAAAATGGGTGCGAGGAACACCTGAATTTGCTTATATCGAGACGACCCCAGGAGTTACTAGCAACGTTCCCATCTGTGCATTGGGTGGTTCGGTAGCTACTGGTGGCAGAGGTATCAAAGCTAAAGTTATAGAGGTTAGTGGAATAGAAGAGTTAAAGACCTTGGGCAAAGAAAATATTTCGGGTAAAATCGTATTTTTTAATCGACCTATGGATGCATCTCTTATTAATACGTTTGAAGCCTATTCCGGATGCGTGGATCAACGCTATTCTGGGGCTGCTGAAGCGGCCAAGTATGAAGCTTTGGGTGTAATAGTGAGATCCATGAATTTACGTCAAGATGACTATCCACATACGGGTTCAATGGGTTATGGGGATACTCCGGTACAAGAACGTATTCCAGCTGCTGCTATAAGTACTAACGGCGCTGATTTTTTAAGCACTACGCTTAAATTGAATCCTGATTTGAATTTCTTTTTCAAATTGAACTGTAAACAGTTGGAAGACGTAGAATCGTTCAATGTCATTGGAGAGATTAAAGGAAGTACTAATCCCGATGAAATAATGGTCGTAGGCGGTCATCTAGATTCTTGGGATTTGGGAGATGGTTCACACGATGACGGTGCGGGTTGTGTTCAGAGCATGGAAGTGTTGCGTTTGCTTAAAGAATCAGGATACAAACCAAAAAGAACGATTCGGGCGGTTCTTTTCATGAACGAAGAAAACGGACTACGAGGCGGAAACAAATATGCCGAGGTAGCACAAAGCAAACAAGAAAACCATGTATTTGCATTGGAGAGCGATTCCGGCGGGTTCGCACCAAGAGGATTTTCTTTTGACTGTTCGGATGAAAATTTAAAACGGGCGCAAGGATGGGCCAAGTTGTTTGAACCCTATTTTGTGCACCTTTTCGTAAAAGGCTTTGCAGGAGCTGACATTGGACCGTTGAAGAATGATAGAATGGTCATGGCGGGTTTAGCCCCAGATTCACAGCGTTATTTCGACCATCACCATGCAGAGAATGATACGTTTGAGCACGTAAATCGAAGAGAGCTGGAACTTGGCGCAGCGTCTATGGCAAGTTTGGTTTATCTTTTTGATAAATATGGTATTGTATCAGAAGGTGAGAATTGAAATTTTCGCACGTGTCCTATTGCCAGGTTTTATCTAACTCCTAACTTTTCCCTACCTTTGCCGCTCATTAAAAACGAGTAAAATGCAAGACGGAATTTACGCAAAATTCAATACCTCAAAAGGAGGGATACTAGTTAAATTGACACATGATAAAACACCGGGTACCGTTGGTAATTTTGTGGCTTTGGCAGAAGGAAAACAACAAAATACAGCAAAGGCTGAAGGAGAGCCTTACTACAATGGTTTGAAATTTCATCGGGTCATACCTGATTTCATGATACAAGGTGGATGTCCTCAAGGAACAGGAACTGGTGATGCCGGATATAAATTCGATGATGAATTTCATTCTGAATTGACACATTCAGGCCCTGGCGTATTGTCCATGGCAAATGCAGGTCCAGGAACCAACGGCAGCCAATTTTTCATCACCCATATTGCCACACCGTGGTTGGATAACAAACATACCGTATTTGGTCACGTGATCGAGGGTCAAGATATTGTGGATACGATAGCACAAGGAGATCAAATTGAAAGCTTAGAAATTGTAAGAGCCGGTTCTGAGGCTCAAAACTGGGATGCACTTGCAGCTTTTGAAAAATTCAAAAATTCTGGAGCTGAAAGACTTGCAGCCGAAAAAGCGAAGCAAGAGGCTGAACTCGATAAAGTTGCAGCCGGCTTTGACGCCACTGCATCAGGCTTACGATACAAAATCATTCAAAAGGGCGAAGGAGAACAGGCAGAAGCAGGTAGAAACGTTTCTGTGCATTATGAAGGTTCCTTGTTGAGCGGGCAAGTATTTGATTCTTCGTACAAACGTAATGAGCCTATTGGGTTTCAATTAGGAGTAGGTCAAGTTATCAAAGGTTGGGACGAAGGTATTTCATTATTGCAGGTTGGAGATAAAGCACGTTTCGTAATTCCATCTGATTTGGCATACGGTAGCGCGGGAGCAGGAGGAGTTATTCCTCCAGATGCTACTTTGATTTTTGATGTTGAATTGGTGAAAGTAGGCTAGGAGCAACGACCTAAATCATTAAAAAAACTCCTTCTCTTTAGCAGTGAAGGAGTTTTTTATGCTTCATCCGTACTGAGAAGAAGCAATAGTATATTTATGATAATCAGTACTAATAAAATTGTAAAAAATGTAAACACGGTCAAAGTTGTTCCATGGTCCAAAGACCTTTCCTATGAATAACAACTTGTGGTTTAAAAACCCTACTTTTTAGGGTTTTCTACTTCCATAGCACTAAATTTCAAGAAGGCTATGTTTAAGGCGATTAGAACAAAAAGTACAATAAAAAAAGTTATCATATCGGTTAAGAAATTTAATTATGGGGGAAGTTATTCACTAAATAACGTATTAAAATGCGAAAACGTATGTTTACTTTGTACGATAATTATAAAAAAGGAAGAATGAATAGGGTTAATTAACAATTGTTGAAAAATTTGAGATAATAATTTGGAATTACACTGTTTGAAATACAGGCGGGAATTCTTTATTATTCTATTAAATTGTCAATGCGTTGCCATCTTATAGTAACAAACGAGCACAAAAAAATCCCGATTGTTTAATCGGGATTTATACTATAAAAAAGTTTAATACCTTATCTAGTCAACGACCTTCACATTCACGGCGTTCAATCCTTTTTTACCTTGTTGTAGTTCAAATTCCACAACATCACCTTCACGAACCTCGTCGATTAAGCCAGAAATGTGTACAAAATGATCTTCGTTCGAACCATCTTCTGTGATGAAACCATATCCTTTGGAATCATTGAAGAATTTTACTGTTCCTTTACTCATAATACTAAAAATTAAAAATTATTAAAGGTCAAATATAGCATTTAATCTTTAAATGTCTGAATTTTTGGAAGTTATATTTTGTAACCTATATTTCTCTTTTAGATAAATTTCAACGCGGAAAAAGGATGTTTTTATGGAAAATACCAGATATCATGTAATAGGTTTGAATGTTAATGTTGGTTTTCGATTTTGATACACTATTTTTTTGCCAATTTCCGCATCATTACCCACTGTTTCAGCATCTCGCGTGAATCTTGGGCTGGGTAACCAAGTACCGTTTTACCAGCCTCTACATCACCTACTACTCCAGAACCTGCGCCAACGGTAACTCCAGAGTGCAAGGTTGTATGGTCTTTTATTGACGCGCTACCGCCAATAATAACACCGTCGCCTAAAGTGACAGAACCCGCCAAACCACTATGCCCGGCCATAATACAAGAACGTCCCATAATACAATTATGTGCGATTTGTACCTGGTTGTCTATTTTACAATTGTCCCCAATGATTGTTGCACTGAATTTACCACGATCTACGCATGAATTGGCACCAATTTCAACATCGTTACCAATGACCACCGTACCTATTTGCGGTATTTTAACAAGACCTCTACCATCGGGACTTGGTCGATACCCGAAACCATCGGCCCCAATACTCACATTGTTATGAAAAATACAGTAATCACCAATAGTACAGCGCTCTCTAATCACCGTTCCTGGCCAAACTACGGTATTTTTACCTATAGTAGTTTCATCTAAAATAGTGACATTGGGGTATAGAATCACGCCATCGCCAAGAACTACATTTTGTCCGACATAACTGTTTGCCCCCACCTTACAGTCTAGGCCAATTTTCGCGGATTCATGTATAACGGCAGTAGGGTGAACATCAATATCGAATACGGGAGTCGCGGGTTGAAATGCCTCCAAGACTTTCGCCATGGCCAGATCCGCATTTTTTACTTTGATGAAGGCACGGTTCTCGCCAGGTTCCAAATCGATTCCTTCGTTGATAATGGCCGCACTTGCTTTGGAGTCTTTCCAGAGGGAAACATACTTTTTACTTCCGATAAAACTGACATGGTGTATTTCCGCTTTTTTTAATTCTTCCGGACCTCTTATTTCCTGTGATGTGTTTCCTATTAATTCGCCTTGAAGTAAGGCGTTAAGTTCTAAAATGTTAAAAGCTATCATAATGGTTTCGTGATTGGAGATTCAATTAAACCGCTACAAGATACAGCAATATGTAAAAAGAATCCTGATATGATAGTATGAAGTCCGTTCCTAGTGGATTGAACGCCATCTGATTTAACTCCAATAGTATTGCCCCGTGGAACTTTTCTCTCTTTGAAATTTTAAAAGCCTTTCTGGTTTGTCCCAAGGACATCTATTTACTTTACTCTTAAGTTATTGTAAAATGAAAAACCCCTTGTTTTAGCAAGGGGTGAGTATGGATTACGGGAAGTTTTATCGCATCAGATACGAATGGTTTCTCCGCTGAACTTCGCCAGTGTCATTGAAAAATTCTCGGCGTAGGTCAGTTTTTGCTCTTCCAAAATACCGATTGCGATCTGTTCGCCCATTAACAAAGACTCATAATAATCAGTAAAATAATGTACTCCTGCCCAGTTTCTGCCGATTGCGATATTCGAGGCTAATTTGTTTAGCTCTCCTTCAACGGTCAAAGTGGCAAGTTTACAATCTTGATCGAGCACGGGTACAATATCTAACTTCGAGCCTCCTTGCTTTGAAATATAGGCCAAGTTCGATGATTTCAAAGTAATTCCTGGGGCGATACTGTTTAATAGATCCAGCACTTCTTGTTGAGTATCGGATACTGGCACTATGTTCAGCGGATGTTTATGGTCGAAAAACGCCTTTAGAATGGTTACACAGGCACCGGCTACGGTCGCATGGCCTGCGCCATAGGCCGGATGCATAGGCGAACCTTCGCAGAAAGCCATTGGTAACAAGAAATTGTTAGCACCGTTCTTGGCCGCCACTTTGGGCAAGATGCCAGTTGTGCTCAAACCATCTTTCATTTCGGCCAATCCCGGAGCGGAATCCGAAAGCATATCTGCCTTATGAATTCTGGCCGCTACCACTTCGGGTCTACACCTGCGATGTACGTTGTACTTTTGAAAACGTACTGCTTTCAAAGCCCTTGTGGCAACTTCAGTCACCAGTGATAGAATATGTGGCCCGCCAAAATGCGCAAAACCTTGTTGGTGATCCCTGTTGTCGCCTTCTTGAAAAGGAATTCCCGGATCGAAGGGTACTCCTGAACCAAGCATCAATAGACAGGCGTTCAAATAGGCTTCGTAAAGCGCATCATAATGGACGTAGGTAGCAAGATCGCGTGGAGTATGAATAAAACGCCTTTTCGGACTGTTTTCATAGGTTTCCAAACCTCGGAGGTCCGCTCCGTTCTGAACATCGTACCATTCATCCCAGGTAGTCATATAATCTTGACCTTCCGTGGCGACCCTTATGCGTTGGTCTACCGAAGCTGCTCCATAGGTAATATAACCATCCGAAGGACTTCTTTCTGCATCGTTTCCATTAACGCCCGAATTACCGGCCAGTAAGAATTGCGATAGGTACGGGCCGATGTCATCGCCAGTGGTGATTCCCCTAAAAGCGTTCGATGGTAATTGGGTGTAATCCCTTCTTCGAACCTTTTCCTGATTGGTCAATCCCAAAGCTACGTTTGGGTCGAACCAGGGCAGTTGACTTAAGATATCGGTATATTCTTTGACCGTTTCGACGTTTGCCTTTTCGGTATCGAGTGCGTCAAGAGTGGTAAGCGTAGAAATGTCATCTTTGGTCTTACCGACCCCAATACCGGTAACGCCCGGTGTATAGGAGTTAAATGGCACATCCCTTAACAATGCCTGGGCATAGACTTCAGCCATTTCTGCGGTCAGTTCTTCACTGCCCAATTTAGGGTGTGGCGGCATGGTTACTGCCTGTGCATCAGGGCCTTCTAGGTCAAAGGAATTACCTGCACTTTGACTTTCCCAAGCCCTTACAGGTACGTGGTTACCTCCGTTTCCGGTCTGTGCTTTGGCTGATTTCCAGTTGAATTCGTGGTTCTCGCAAACTTCACCCAAACAGTTTCCTGAAACTCCCAAGGGCGTGTCCCTAAAATCCCTAAAATCGCCACTATCGATAGCACGGATAAAGTATTGATAATCATCGGGATTTTCCAATAATCCCGTATTGTAATCATGCGGAAGTCCTTTGGTGAAATTCATCATATGTGATGGCTTGTTTTTACCTCCGACCTCACGACGGAATTTTTGCTCATCATCATTGGTAGTGTGTGTGGGGTGCGGCCTGCTCTTCGCCGTACTGCTCGCCAATTGCCTTGTTACAAAAGCACTTTCTCTTCTTTTACTCATAATATAATAGATTTAAGGTTACACATCTGGTGCCTTAGAAAAGCTAAAAGTGGAGGAAGAAATTAGCTGTTTTTAGTTCAGGGGAAAGAGGAATTTTTGAACTAAGGACGCCGCAAAGTAAATTTCAAAACCTGAATTATTACAGTATTTTGTACGAAAAGGAGTATATTTTGTATGGATGGATAAAAAAGCCTCTTAGGTTGTACCAAGAGGTCTTCTTTCTTAAAATAGTTCTTTTAAAGAAGTAAATTGAGTATAAAAATCTGAATTTCAAATAGTTATTTGAATAATAATAAGCAGAAAGCTTGCCGAATAGAGAAGCTAACTAACTGGAATTTGGAATTTACCCACTTGTGGTTTACTTACACGGTCGGATCCGGCGTCATTCGTAAATATGGTTTTATTTCCTGGACACCTTTAACGAACATTTCTTTAGCATCTGCGGTCGATATTGCTGGACTTACTACTACATCTTCACCATTATCCCAATTCGCCGGCGTGGCTACTTTATGATATGCCGTTAGCTGAAGCGAATCAATAACGCGCAAAAGTTCGTAAAAATTACGCCCAGTGGATGCTGGGTAGGTGAGTGTTAGTTTAACGGTTTTATCAGGAGCAATTATAAAAACGGAACGAACGGTCAAAGTACTATCCGCATTCGGATGGATCATGTCATACAAATCGGAAACCTTTCTGTCTTCATCAGCGATAATCGGGAAATTAACTGTGGTATTCTGCACCTCGTTAATGTCTTTTATCCATTCGTTATGAGAATCCGCACCATCAACACTTAACGCTATCATTTTTACGTTGCGTTTTTCAAATTCACTTTTGAATTTGGCAGCAGTACCTAATTCTGTCGTACAAACGGGAGTAAAATCCGCGGGGTGAGAAAAAAGTATTCCCCAGCTATCACCTAGGTAATCGTAAAGGTTAATAGTTCCCTGAGAACTGTTTGCGGTAAAATTTGGTGCCTTATCTCCGAGTCGTATTGTTGCCATTTTAATATCTCTCTGTTTATAAACCTATTTATCCTACAAATTTAATAGATTATTAGATATTGATACCCATACGAACCCTAAAAATGTCTTAAAGTTTATTACATTTATTCCATGGAAAATAATGACATGGAGTTTTTAAAATATCCTACCGGGAAGTTCGAATACGACAGTGATTCAAATGAAGAAACGCTGAGAAAATGGATTACTGGTTTAGAAGAACTTCCACAACGATTAACCGAATTGGTAGAGCCTTTGAACGATGAGCAATTAGACACACCTTATCGGTCTGAAGGGTGGACGGTACGTCAAGTAGTGCATCATATAGCCGATAGCCATCACCACAGCTATACCCGTTTCAAATGGGCATTAACGGAGGATAAACCTTTGATCAAGGCGTATGAGGAAAAAGACTGGAGTAATCTGTTCGATGCAAAAACAGCCCCTATCAAAATGTCTTTAACTTATATTGCTGCGCTACACACCAAATTGGTGTTTTTACTACGAGGAATTTCCAATGACGATTTACAAAAATATTACTTACATCCAGAAGGAAATGTAGCGGTTACTGTTAAAGAGAATATTGCGAAATATGCTTGGCACGGAAATCACCATTATACACAAATAGCCAATTTATTGGAACGTGAGGGTTGGTCCTGATTTCAATCTGATAGTTTTTGTACCACGATATACATATCTTTTTCCTCTTCAAGTACTGTGGGAAGTTGAATTTGACTAGTGCCATAAATCTCAAAATCGTTTTTTAGGTAAAATTTTAGAGCGGGGCCCTTCTGCATCGTATCCAACCAAATCATTTTTTTACCCAACTTTTTCGCTCGAAGTTGAACAAACCGGAGGGTTTTTTTGCCAATACCTTTTCCTGAGTATTCTTTTCGTATATATATTTTATCAATGTAAAGTGCTTCTTTTTCAGAATACGAACCTAAACAGGCGTCGAGTGTAAATTTTAGAATGCCTATCACAGTACCATTCCTTTTAATGAGATATAGTAAGGTATTTGTATCGCGTTCCTCTTTTTTAAGAACTGAAAGGGTAAAACTTGTTGCAATATATGGTGATGAATCTTCATTGGGCCAGAGGTGTAGATAGTGCTGGTCATAGGCTTGAGTACCTACTTCAATATATTCTTGATAGGTTTGGGGTGTTAAAGGCTCAAAATGGACGATATTCTTCATTTGGCTTGATGTGCCTCCCCACCTTCAGGTCCATAAAAAAGTACCCAAGTTGAAAAGTCATCGCTGAAGTTTTCAAATCGATGCGTTACGCCTGCTGGTACGAAAAGAAAATCACCTGGACAAAAAGTGGTTCGAACATTGTCATTCAAGAATTCTCCCGTACCCGAAATAACAATGTAAACTTCATCGCGGGTATGTGGTTGTTGCAAATCCACTTTTTCAGGTTTGTAAATCTCGACGGATAAGGTTCCATGCTCGAATAGTGTTAAAAAAGGCGATTGTATTTTGCCAAGCTTTGTCAGTGCTTCTGTTGTATTAATCTTCATTTTTTGATTTTATGAGAAAGTAGTTGCCTTTGGGTTTAGGGGTTTACCCATTTAATACTACAACCTATACTTGGTTTCTGATTCTTATCGATTTCTCTATTATGAACTAGCGCATCCATGGCGTTTTTTAAGTCAGTTCCGGTAACAGGAATCCCATTACCAGGTCTTGAGTCGTCAAATTGTCCACGATAGACCAATTTAAGGTTCTCATCGAATAAATAAAAGTCTGGTGTACAAGCAGCGTCATAGGCCTTTGCGACCTTTTGTGTTCCATCGTAGAGATAAGGAAATGTATAACCTTCTTCCGACGCTTTTTCTTTCATTAGATGTGGCGCATCTTGTGGATACTTTTCCACATCATTGCTTGAAATGGCTATAAAACCGATTCCCTTTTCTTGATACTGCCTTGCTACCTCCGCCAATTTAGGGTTTACATGAACCACAAAAGGGCAGTGGTTACAGATAAATGCGATTACCGTACCTTTCGCTCCTTTTAATTCTTCCAAGGTTTTGTCGCTACCGCTTACGGTGTCCAACAATTTAAAGGAGGGAGCTTGGGTATCCAAAGCCATCATATTACTTGGTGTCAATGCCATTCTGAAGTTTTTTAAGAGGTTTAAAGTTAAAAGTATTTCAATGATTCTTTGTTATCTGACGTGCTATTTTTAACTTCATCCCAAAAGTACCATAACCAACCCTAGCTCCTTGACCGATACAGCTCTAGATACACTTCGCATCAATTTTAACGCTGAGACCTTATGGGTTTTGAATTTTGCGCTTGCCTTTGTCATGTTCGGTATTGCTCTCGAAATTTCAGTAGCTGATTTCAAAAGGTTGTTGAAAAACCCGAAACCGATTCTAGTTGGAGTTTTTAGCCAGTTTTTGGTGCTACCTGCCATCACTTTTATCTTGGTTTTGGTTATGAAGCCGATACCGAGCATGGCATTGGGCATGTTCATGGTAGCTGCTTGCCCGGGCGGAAATATTTCAAACTTTATTACTCATTTGGCAAAGGGTAATACTGCATTATCTGTAAGTCTAACAGCAATTGCAACCCTTTTGGCAATAGTAATGACTCCTCTGAATTTGCAGTTATGGGGGGCTTGGTACGAGCCTACAGCAACCATCTTGAACGAGGTGGCCATATCACCTCTTGAGATGATAAAATTGGTGTCATTACTACTTGGTGTTCCATTGATTTTAGGTATGTGGTTAAATCATCTTCAACCGAATTTAGCACGGCGGTTGGCAAAAGGATTAAAAATAATATCGCTCTTGTTTTTTGTTTCGCTCATATTTATTGCCCTTTATAACAATCGTGATATCTTTTTAGAATACGTTACATACGTCTTTTGGCTAGTTGTTATCCATAATTTGGTTGCTTTTTCCACAGGTTTTTCTTTAGCCAAGTTCTTCGGGCTTTCACAGCCGGATAGGAGAAGTATTACCATTGAAACCGGTATTCAAAATTCTGGTTTGGGACTTCTTTTGATATTTACCTTTTTTGATGGGTTGGGTGGTATGGCTTTGTTAGCTGCATTCTGGGGTATTTGGCATTTGGTTTCGGGCCTATTATTAGCAACATATTGGGGATATAAACCTATCATAAAAGAAGAGTTGATTTGAAAAAAATAGGATATCAACTTTTTAAAACTTGGATTAAGGCTGCACTTTATCTTTACTATGGAAAGATAGAAATTCACGGCCTTGAAAGTGTTCCCAAGAATGGGCCGGTTATTTTCTTACCCAACCATCAAAATGCTTTATTGGATGTCTTATTGATTGCTGTGGACTGTAACCGAAAACCTTATTTTTTGACCCGTTCCGATGTGTTCAAAGGAAAATTTCTGAAAACAATTTTCGACTTTTTTCAAATGATTCCGATATACCGAATTCGTGATGGAAGAGAATCTTTGAAAAATAATCAAGCGGTGTTTGATATATGTGCAGAACTATTGATGAATAATGAGGCTATCTTGATGTTTCCGGAGGCAAATCATAACGTAAAAAGACGTGTACGTAACTTGAGTAAAGGTTTTACCCGCATTCTTTTTAATGCCTTGGATTCTAAAGAAGATTTAGATGTTCAAATTGTTCCCATAGGCATCAATTATCGGGACAGTGTTTCTTTTCCAGACAAAGTAGCACTATATTTTGGAAAACCGATTCAGACCAGAGCCCTATATGATTCTGCCGAGCTCAGGACTTCCATTGAAGCAATTAAGGAAATCGTTTCGACGCGGCTCAAGTCATTGACCACACATATTGCAGATGAAGTCAACTACGAAAAAATCTCGAGAGAGTTAGATGCTCTAGAAGTCGATTATCTAAATCCTATGTCAGTAAATAAGACAATTGCCCAGTTATCAGAAGGCGATTTAGAATTTCACAAGACAAAAAAGGAAGGGATTGGTTCAAAATTGGTTGGTGGTTTATTTATGCTTTTGAACCTTCCAATGATGTTGATATGGCGATTCTTCATCAAACCAAAAGTCTGGGAGCCCGAGTTTACAGGAACTTTGCGTTTTACCTTCGCCTTGTTGGCCTATCCTTTTTATTATTTGATACTATTTGTCGTTCTAGCTTTGACTATAAGTTTGACGAGCGCCTTGGTCACAATTCTATTTTTATTTCTTTTTAATTGGATGTATGTGTGGCATAATTAATTACATCGTTTCTCCAAAAAAAATAGCGTTCATCAATAATTTATTTGTGCCGTACCAAAAGGCCCGAAAGTTGGTATTATCAGTAAAAGCAATGACACGGCCCTTACCCATTCTGCTGACTTGAAATGGAACGGAATTTTTGAGAAGTGCTTCGTTTTCCTCCGAGATATAGCCACTTAACAAAGGATTAGAGGTATATTGAATTGGATTGTTGTAACTTTCCTTATCGGGCTCGATGTAAATATTCGAGTTCCTAAAGAGTGCCAAGGTATTGTTTTTATAACCAAAGTTAATAGGGTGGGAGCGGTCTAGTCTGGCTTCGAAAATTGCTCCACCGGTAACTTGTGCACCTCGGAAATCTCCCTTTTTGTCAAAAGCGATGTTTTTGGCCACCAATGTATCTTTCTTGAACTTCAATTTCAAGAATTCGTTCTTATTAAACCATTCGGCCGCACTTCTATAACCGATTAAAGTCCCTCCGTTTTTTACCCAGGTTTTCAATTTATCAGCATTCTTTTCATTTTGAAAACTACCATAAGAGCTAGGAATTATAATATCAGTGTATTTACTCAAATCTACGCGCCCAAAATAGGAAGCATCAAGTTTTGTTAGTTGAATATTATAGCGTGTATCGAACAAATGCCATATTTCACCTGCGTCATAAGATCGAATGCCATCACCGACTAAAATTGCAATTTTCTGTTTTTTAACAGGGTCGAAGTCATTGCTTCCCAAATCTATTCCTTTGGTGAGTCCTGTTCCGACGGCAGTAATGTTGATATGACTTTCTTGTGCGACGTCTTTTAAAAATGCATGCAATTCAGTAGCATTTAACTTTTGATTTTGAACCGGAATCATAATTGTTCCGTAGTCATATTTGTTTCCCTCAAGCGAGAATGGCGATTTCGCCACCTTGGCCCGTAGACCTTTCTCAACAATTCGATTTAAGGCTTTCGGGGTATAGTATTCATTCCATTCGAAGAGATAGGCGTAGTTACTTTGAGAACTTACGCTACCTGAAAGTGATTCAAAGTCCGTGATTTCGGGTCCGGCATTTGTTAGAGAAGTCATTTCAGAATAGTCTACATTAAATGCCAAAGGAAACGTCCAAGCCGAAATATCATAAAAGAGGCTATCAGTAAAAGTTGTTCGTTTTTCGAACATCGCTTTTATCAGACGATGATTCTTTTGGTTCATCGGTACCACATAGCTTGCTCCCTTTTTATAGGCTTTTCCTGAAATATTGGCATCGCCCGCCAACTCATGGAACTTAATTTTATGCCGATTAAGAATTTCGGCCAAGTGCCATGCTTTCGCCGCATCTTTACTATCCCCAAAAACAATTGCTTTTGTTCTATTACGTGCGGCTTCAGTTCTAACATCATTGTAAAAATCTTGTTGGTATTTCAAGATTTTGGCCCGCATACTATTTGCTGCTTCAATTGTGGACAGGGCAGTGGTGAATTGATTTCGTATAGTGAAGGGAAACGTCAGCAGTCCGTTTTCACTTTCTTGAACGTGGCCTCTCGAACTACCTTGTTCGAAAAGAATACCGATACTTCCGTTCACATCAGGGAAAGTTGACCCTTTTCCGTAGTAATAATCGTCATAGTTCTCTTCTGAATAGTATAAAGAACCTATTTTGTCAAGGGCTTTTGCGTGGTACGATCCAATCTCCGCGGTTAACTCTTGATTTAGTTTTGGTGTCAATGGATGAACCCGTGTAGGCTCCCCTGGTTGAAAAAAGAAAGTCGAATTGGTTCCCATTTCATGATGGTCCGTTAAAATATTGGGCATCCATTTATGAAAACTTTCGATTCTAGCTCGACTTTCAGGAAGTTGAACCGGTAACCAATCACGGTTCATGTCAAACCAATAGTGGTTGGTACGGCCTCCTGGCCAGACTTCATGATATTCTCGATCGTTATTGTCCGCTACAAGGTTCTGCGCCTTATTTGTGTTTGCCCAATAAGCAAAACGTTGAAGGCCGTCAGGGTTGAACGATGGATCCATTAAAATAATCGTATTATCCAGTACAGCTTCTATTTCTGGGCCTTGTGCCGCTGCGAGGTAATAGGCATAGGCCAAACCGGCATTGGCGCCACTGGGTTCATTACCGTGAATCGAAAAACCTTGATAGACCACAATGGGCATATTATCAACCGCTACACTGCCATTTTCAGTAATGGCAATATGGTCTTCCCTGATTTTCTCAATGTTCTGGTGGTTTTTTGGAGAGGTAACAGTCAGCAATAGAATAGGCCTTCCTTCAAAGGTTGCCCCTCTATTTTCAATGGTCATCCGGTCACTGGCCTTGGCCAAAGTCTGCATGTAGAACATCAATTTGTCATGGGTTACATGCCATTCTCCTACTTCATGACCTATAATTTCTTTCGGGGTTGGAATATTTTCGTTGTAAGTAATGTCTTCAGGAAGGTAATAACTCAGGTCAGGGGTATCTTGTGAGGTAACACTTTGCAAGGTTAGGGTGGTTACTACAAGAAGTATTAGTTTTTTCATATCGTGTCTGGAATTAGTCAGATTAAAAATAAAAAACGGCTCTTAATTAAAAGAGCCGTTGTCTATTTATTTTGGTATAAAGTAATTAAATATCATCAAAGTCGATGTCGGTAAAGCTTTCTGTGGACTTCATTTCTCCATTTTCAGAAGGTGCTTCGTCTTCCTCTTTCTTAAAATCTTTTTGGTGTCTTTCGGAAATAACCTCGGTACCTTTCTCGTCAATGATAAAATCCATCATTTCCGTAAAATTTTCCTTGAACGCGTCAAAATCTTCCTTGTACAAATATATCTTATGTTTTTTGTAATGGAATGAACCATCATCGTGCGTGAACTTTTTACTTTCCGTAATCGTCAAATAGTAATCTCCCGCTTTTGTACTTCTAACATCAAAAAAATAGGTTCTTCTTCCTGCTCTTAAAACTTTAGAATGAATCTCTTCTTGATCTATTGATTCTCTTTCGCTCATCGTATAGTGTCTAGTGTTTATAATGGTGATATTCTCTCAAAAATGAAAAAAAAAAGCCAATCCGACAACAATTTTCTAGTTTTCTTTCGCAGATAACTGATTCTCATAGAGTTCTTTGTAGTAACCGTCAACCGCATTCAATTCAACATGTGTTCCTTCTTGCAGAAGTCTACCGTCTTCGAGTACCAATATTTTATCCGCATTCTTTGCAGAGGAGACTCTATGGCTCACAATCAGGGTTGTTTTATTCTGGGAAGCTTTTTTAAGATTGTTCAAGATTTCTTCCTCAGTCTCGGTGTCAACCGCTGATAGACAATCATCGAAGGCATATATTTTTGGGTCCTTCAACAGGGCTCTAGCAATGGAAACACGTTGTTTTTGTCCACCACTCAAGGTAATTCCCCTTTCACCCAGTACCGTGTCATACTGTTTGCTAAAACCCATTATGTTCTCATGTACTACGGCATTTTTAGCTACTTTAATTACCTCCTCTTTAGTCGCATTATGTTTTCCAAACTTTATATTCGTTTCTATGGAATCGGAGAACAGAAATGCGTCTTGGGGTACTGCGCCAATCGATTCACGAAGTGTTGTTAAATCGTGCTTTTCTAGAGGAATGTCATCGACCAAAATCTCCCCCGAATTGACATCATATAGACGCGCTACCAAATCTAAAATTGTTGATTTGCCAGAGCCTGTCTTTCCAAGAATGGCAACAGTCTCTCCTTCGTTTACCGTAAAAGAAAGGTTTTTTAGTGCAGTTATTTCTGTATCGTCATAAGTGAACGAAACATTTTTAAACTCTATTTTTCCTTTGATGGGTGTCGTATCCGCTCCGATATTATTTATTATTTCAGGTGTCTCCTTCAAAAACTCATTGATTCTTTTTTGCGAGGCTTCCGCACGTTGTACAATCGAAGTCAACCATCCTACAATAGCAACGGGCCATGTCAACATGTTGACATAGAGTATAAATTCTGCAATAACCCCAACCGATTCAATTTCTCCGCTTATATACTGTTTTCCACCAATGTAAATGACCAGAATGTTACTGACTCCTATCAATAAAATCATTAACGGAAAAAACCATGCATTTACTTTAGCGAGGCTCATACTTTTGTCTTTTCCTTCGATTGCCAAGGTCTGTAGGTCTGCATTTATCTTTGGTTCCAATGCGTACGCTTTTATTACCGAAACTCCTGAGAAAACTTCTTGTGTAAAAGTTGATAGAGTCGATAAATACTCCTGTACAATTGTACTTCTTTTGTGAATAATTTTACTGATTTGATAAATCAGAACGGAAAGAATCGGTAATGGCAGTAAGGTATAAGCCGCAAGTGTGGGCGCCTTAATGAACATCAAGGGAATCAAACAACAGAACAGAGTAAGCGCGTTGATACCGTACATAATGGCCGGGCCGGCATACATGCGTACTTGGTTGATGTCTTCGCTTATTCTATTCATCAAGTCACCGGTTCTATTTTTCTTGTAGAAGTTAAGACTCAACCGCTGATAATGATCAAAGACTTCGTTTTTGAGGTCATATTCGATATATCGGGATACATTGATAATGGTCTGGCGCATTAAAAAAGTAAAAAGTCCGGAGAGTAAAGCGGTGCCTACAATGATAAGAATATACTCTAGGAGCAAATCTTGCGCCTCTGGTCTTGCCAATTTGTTGGCAGTAAAGTCTTCGACCACTTCGATAGATTTCTTGACGTAGGAAGGCATGACCAAAGAAAAAATTCTGGCAATGATCGTTATTACAATGCCCAAGAAAAGTTTTAGTCCGTATTTTTTGAAGTATTTGTTGAGGTGCTTGAGTTCCTTCATTCGGTTGGTTCGATCAACGAGATGCTATTCATTTGAATTTGTCAAAGATAGTTGATTGCACCAAAACCAAATGTTATAAAATGCATAAGATAATAGCGTTAAGCTAACATGGCATTGAAAATAGATTAGTACTTTTACCCGCTGAAAACGAACCCAATTCTATAAAAAGTTCTTTCACATGCTCACAAGAAGGCACATCAGGGTAAAAGTCATGCAATGTATCTACGCTTTGATTCATTCCAAAGACGATTCTCTAGAGAAACAACAAGCGTTTTTAAACGATAGCATTGACAAAATGTACACGCTATATTTGCTGATGTTGAGCTTACTTGTTGAAATTCAGTCATATGCAAGTTCTCAAGTGAAACTTTCCACCAATAAATATTTGGCCGATAGTTCTGATGAATACCCCTCTAGGGATAAATTTGCTAACAATGAATTGCTGTTGCAATTGGCTTCCAATGAACTTTTGAAGGAGGAACTTTCAAAAAGAAAGTTGAAAAACTGGTACCTCAATGCAGAATATGTAAAGCTCGTGTACAAAGAAATAGTAGAGAACGAAAATTACAAGGCATATATGATTTCTGCCTCACAGTCGTATGATGAGGACAAAAAGTTGATTCAAGATCTTTTTAAAGATGTAATTGCTCCCAATGAAAAGATCTACGAGTATTTCGAGGATGATCAGCTGACTTGGGTAGATGACATACCCATTGTAAACACTTTTGTATTAAAGCAGCTACGTAAAGCTACCGAGAAGCAAAAGCCTTCATTTTTCTTGCCGCGACTACTAAAAGATGATCAGGATAGGGAGTATGCACAACAGTTACTTGTCAAAACTTTGTTGAACAATGAAAAGTGGGAACAAGAAATAGAGGGTAAAACTCCGAATTGGGATAAAGACCGTATCGCCGATATTGATTCCATATTATTAAAAATGGCCATTTGTGAATTATTGAATTTTTCCTCAATTCCTGAAAAGGTTACCATTAACGAGTTCTTGGAAATTGCAAAAGAATATTCCACGCCCAAGAGCAGTATTTTTATCAACGGTATCTTGGATAAGTTGGTCAAGGAGTACCGTTCGGAGGGGAAATTGAATAAAATTGGTAGAGGACTCTTATAAATAGGGTTGAAGGAGCCATGCTTGGTAAAGTATGGTATTATAGTAGGCTCATCGACGAACGGCATGTCAAAAAATATGTTAAGGTATAGACTACGGACACGATTTTGTCGTTAGTATATATTATTTATCTAATTTTGTAACAAATAAAAATATTAAAAATGAAAAGAGCTGTTTTAATTTTGGGGGTGATGACCCTTTTCGTTTCTGTTTCCTGTAAGGAAAATGCATCTAACAAAGTAAAAACTGAAAATGTAGCTGTTGCCGCTGAAAGGGATGAAGCTGCTAAGCAAGTACCTGTAATGAGCTTTGAAAAAGCAGAGCATGATTTTGGAACTATAGAACAAGGAACTCCACAAGAGACCATTTTCAAATTCACCAATACCGGTAATGGGCCTTTGATCATAACCGATGCTTCAAGTAGCTGTGGTTGCACAGTACCCGAATATCCAAAAAATACACCAGTTGCTCCGGGTGAAAGTGGGGAGTTATTGGTGAAGTTCAATGGTACTGGTCAGAATCAAGTGACCAAAACAATTACGGTTAAAGCAAATACGGCCAAGGGATCTGAGATTCTTCGTATCAAGGCTTTTGTAAATCCAAAAGGCGCTGCGCCATTAGGGCCGACAGCGAGTAATTAATTTTAGAACAAAGAGAACTATATGGGTGAGATGGGGCAGTTTTTGCCAATGATTTTGATTTTTGTGGTTGCGTACTTTTTTATGATACGGCCACAAATGAAACGTGCTAAAGACGAAAAAAAGTATGCTGCTGAATTAAAGCGTGGTGATCGCGTGATTACCAAAAGCGGACTGCACGGTAAAATCATGGATATCAATGACAAAGATAATTCTTGTGTCATCGAAACTATGGCTGGTAAGCTAAAGTTTGATCGTTCGGCTATTTCTATGGAAATGAGCAAAAAATTGAACGTACCTGCTGTTACCAAAAAGTAGTTGCCAAAAAATGTTTTGAAGTAGCCTCGAATGCAAATTCGAGGCTTTTTATTTTTTGTACTTATCGTTTAACCCTTTTCCATCAACGATCATAGGAAGTATTTTCTCCAGTCTTGAAAGTTTGGTCTTTTCCTGTTTGGCATTGGTGATGTACTCTGAATATTCCTTTTTGTTGTAGGGGGATAATTTTTTAAAAGCTTCGTTAGCAATGGCGTTATTGCTCAAGGCATCTTTTAATAAATTAGGAACAATAACTTCAATAGACCTTGTTTTTTTCGGAATCAATTTCAAACCCCTCTTTTGGTTTTCCATTGCTTCGTTTATATAGCCTAATACTTTTGTTTTGTTAATTTCCTCCTTAGTATAAAACTTCCAATGACGCATGGCCTGTGTTTTACCCTCCTGTGCATTTTCAAGAACACCAAGTGGATCGCTAAGGAATACCCCATTGAAAAACCATATTCCAAAATGTTTTTTGAATTTACAAATGGCCATAACGTTTTTACCACCTAAAGTATAAGTAGGAAACATCCATTTAAAGGTTTCTTCCATTTTAGTTTTAAGCGCAATATCTCGAAGCATACAAATAGCTTCCCTGAAGTGATGTTCTTCTGAGAAATATCGTTCTATTTTTTCTGATTTTTCCATAGTTGAATTAGCTTATCAAGCAAACCAGAATAATTGATTATTTTTCAAAAATTTCCAATCAAAAATCTCGATTTCCAACAAGTTCGCAAATTTTTACGATAACTTCAACCGCTTTTTGCATACTTTCTACAGGTACGTACTCATATTTTCCATGGAAATTGTGTCCTCCGGCAAAAATGTTTGGGCAGGGGAGTCCCTTAAAACTGAGTTGTGAACCATCGGTGCCTCCTCGAATGGGTTTAATGATCGGGTCGATTCCAAGTGATTCCATAGCTTGTTTTGCAATTTCCACTATATGAAATACTGGTTCGACTTTTTCTCGCATGTTAAAGTACTGATCTTTTAATTCCATCGTAATGCAATCACCATATGTGTTATTCAAATTGGACACAATATCATTTAGCAGTTTTTTTCTACGCTGAAATTGGACCTCATCATGATCACGAATAATCAGCTCAAACTCGGCATGCTCTATTTCACCCTTCATGCTATGAACATGAAAAAAACCTTCACGACCTGACGTGTTTTGGGGAGTTTCTTCCGGTGGAAGTATCGACACGAATTCGTTCGCTATACTTATGGCATTCACCATTTTTCCTTTTGCATAACCTGGATGTACACTCGTGCCCTTAATGATAACTTTTGCGCTCGCTGCATTAAAATTCTCATATTCCAGCTCTCCCACTTGGCTTCCGTCCATGGTATATGCCCATTCGGCCCCAAATTTTTCAACATCGAATTTATGGGCACCCCTTCCTATTTCTTCATCAGGTGTAAAACCGACCCTTATTTTACCATGCTCGATTTCAGGATGAGTAATAAGATATTCCATGGCTGTAATAATTTCGGCAATACCCGCTTTGTCATCCGCACCTAATAGGGTGGTCCCATCGGTTGTAATCAAGGTTTGGCCTTGATACTGTACTAGGTCGTCAAAGTAAAATGGGGACAGCACAATTTTTTTGTCCAGATTCAAAACAACATCACCCCCGTCATAATTTTCCACGATTTTTGGTTTCACATTGGTTCCTGAGAAATCAGGAGTAGTGTCAAAATGCGATATGAACCCAATTACAGGAACCTCTTTATCTACGTTACTTGGTAACGTGGCCATAATATAGGCGTTATCGTCTATGGTAACCTCTATCATGCCTATTTCCTTTAGTTCCTCTACCAATTTATAGGCAAGGTCCCATTGTTTTTCGGTACTTGGAGTTGTTTCTGAACTAGGGTCACTTTGAGTATCGATTTTGACGTATCTTAAAAACCGGTCCATTAACTGTTGCATTGGTATAATTTTTAATTGAAAAAACTGTTATTAACAAACAAGTATACGAATCTATTGTGATGAATGTAAAAGCTTTTGTATCGGTTTTGTTTTTTTCGTCTTTCGCTTTTTTAGGAAGTGCCCAAGATTGCACCTTGGATATAGGAGGAAAAAACACGGAAACCTTAATTGAGGTCTTTCAACTTAATGAAGCGCAAATAGCCCAAATGGAAACCCTGAGTTCGACCTTGGCTTTAACGAACAAGGCATTGGAAGATGATATTCAAAAACTGTTCGATTCGCACCCGCAGAGCACAACGGAGGAACTTACGATGTTGGCCGATAAGTATAGAGTGCTTCAACAAAAGATGGTCAATGCTTCTTGGGAAGCTGACAAAAGGTTTCTCATGATTTTCAATGAACGTCAGTATGAACGTTATTTACAACTTTGCAATGAGGCTGTTCGACTACCTATAAAAGTAATTCCAAAGGGCATTAAAGATAGCATTACCGACCCGGAATAATTGTCAACCGAAATCTGTTAATAAAATACGCTCAACTAGGGAATACACTGGGACTTCAGTTTGTACATTTACCGAAATTCTCCTGAAATTCATGTATAAAATCCTCGTACGGCCATGGCTTTTTCTACTAAATGCGGAAAAGGCGCACTATTTTACGTTCTCATTGGTTCGCGTTTTGTCAAATATTGGTTTTTCAGGACTATTCAGATTTCTGTATGTTGTAAAGGACAAAAGATTGGAAAGGGAGGTTTTCGGATTAAAGTTTGACAATCCAGTTGGTTTAGCCGCTGGTTTTGACAAAAATGCCCAACTCTTCAACGAATTTTCCAATTTTGGTTTTGGTTTTGTTGAAATAGGAACCCTCACCCCAAAACCTCAAGAAGGTAATCCTAAACCACGTTTGTTTCGGTTGAAGTCAGATGAGGCGGTTATCAATCGTATGGGTTTTAATAACTCAGGTGTTTTTGATGCTGTAGAACGACTGAAAAAGGAGCATCGGGTATTGATCGGCGGTAATATTGGAAAGAATAAGGTTACACCCAATGACAAGGCAATCAAGGACTATCTTATCTGTTTCGATGCGCTGTTCGACCATGTTGATTATTTTGCCGTGAACGTGAGTTCGCCCAACACGCCGGGACTCAGAGAACTACAGGACAAGGAACCACTCACCGCGTTATTGACCGAATTAAAAAAAGAAAACGAAAAATACGCCCTAAAAAAAGAAGTCAAAGAGAAACCAATACTTTTAAAGATAGCACCTGATTTGACCGATAGTCAATTAATGGATATTATTTGGATTGTTGAAACAACAGGTATTAATGGTGTTATTGCAACCAACACAACAATTAGTCGTGACAACCTAAAATCTGATTTGGTACATACTGAAGAGAAGGGTGGTTTGAGTGGAAAACCTTTGACCAATAGAAGTACCGAGGTCATCCGTTTTCTGTCCGAAAAGAGTGGTAAAGCCTTCCCGATTATCGGAGTTGGCGGAATTCACTCTCCAAAAGATGCATTGGACAAATTGGAGGCAGGCGCTGACTTGGTACAATTGTATACGGGTTTTATTTATGAAGGCCCTTCTCTGGTAAAAAATATCAATAAAGCAATTTTAAAAAGGTACTAAGTACAAAGTTTGGGTTGCTAATGTATAACCACCTTGAAAACTATAGTTGATTGCAAACTGGCATTTACTTCGTCCAGTAGTCGATTACTAAGACATCATCTAAATGGGGTCCTAAAACCTGGACCAATGCCTTGTGGTCAGGGTGAGGTAAGTAAACCGCTCTGTCTTCCTCACTTTTGAAGGTCAAAAAGAAACAGTGGGTGAACCCTTTTTCTAATCCTTCAGGGCTATTGTTCAATCCCCATTCGTAACCAGCTATCTCAGATATTTTAGACGGTAGTGCTGAGAAGGCGTCCTGTACTTTGGTGATATCCTTTTCCGAGGTACCTTCTTTGAACTTGAAAAGGACAACATGTCTCAATAGACTATCAGTTTCCATAGTATTTGTTTGTAAAACCTGTTTTGAATTTGAGTCCCAGTTTTTGGCAACAAAACTTACTGATACCAATGCGACAAAGAGAGCTAGTGAGAGAACTTTGGTTTTCATAGTGAATGAATTTTTGGTAAGGTATAAAAAATGAGGTTAGCTGCAACGGAATTTGTATTTTTCGAATCTAACGCCTTCTCAATTTGAAGTACGAGATTTTAATTACTTTTATGGGTGCTACGGCCGCTCTTGCTATTTCCCCCGGGCCCGACAACATTTATGTGCTCATGCAGAGTATCACAAATGGAAAGAAATATGGTTTGGCAACAGTTGCCGGACTCATCTCTGGATGCCTTGTTCATACGACGCTTTTAGCCTTTGGGGTATCGGTAATTATCAAGGAGAACGAACGATTGTTTTTCATAATAAAACTTTTTGGAGCCATCTATCTTTTGTTTTTGGCGTATGAAGTTTATAGAAGTACGGGCGACATAAGCTTTTCGGAAGAAGGAGTTCCGAAGAAAGGATTGGGACAACTATTTCGACAAGGATTTATCATGAATGTTTTGAATCCGAAGGTGACTATATTTTTTTTGGCTTTCTTTCCAGGCTTTCTCTTTAGTAACGAACTCAACACTGTGATACAATTTTATGTTTTGGGGCTGTTGTTCATGTTCGTTTCTGCCATTATTTTTAGTCTGATTGCAGTTCTATCAGGCATGATTTCAGAATATATTCGAGGGAATTCTAAAATCGGTGTTTATTTAAAATGGATGCAAATAGTTGTCTTCGTTGGTATTGCGGTGTACCTGTTACTATCCGATAAATAGTAGTAATTTTATTTTCGAAAACAGTTGATTTGAATGTCGGAAAAAGTCAAGATCATTGAATGTCCAAGAGATGCCATGCAAGGCATTAAGACTTTCATTCCAACGGAGGAAAAAGTACGTTACATCCAATCGTTGTTAGGATGTGGTTTTGATACGATAGACTTCGGAAGTTTTGTGTCTCCTAAAGCCATCCCTCAAATGGTTGATACCGCTGAGGTTTTGTCCGCATTAGACCTATCCGAAACCAAAAGCAAATTATTGGCCATAGTTGCCAATGTTCGAGGAGCTGAAGATGCAACGAACCACGAGGAAATAAATTATCTGGGATTTCCTTTCTCAATTTCCGAGAACTTTCAGATGCGTAATACGCATAAGACCATAGAAGAATCGGTAGATACACTCCAGGAAATTTTTAATATTGCCGATTCTTATGGTAAACAAGTAGTCACCTATATCTCGATGGGATTCGGGAATCCGTACGGTGACCCATGGAGTGTCGAAGTAGTGGGGGAGTGGACCGAAAAATTAGCCGAAATGGGAGCGCGTATTCTTTCACTTTCCGATACGGTGGGAACATCCGATCCTGAAACGATTGAGTACTTGTTTTCTAATCTTATTCCAAAATATCCTGAAATCGAATTTGGGGCTCACCTACATACGACCCCCACGAAATGGCATGAGAAGGTTGATGCCGCCTACAAATCGGGTTGTCGCAGGTTCGATGGGGCCGTTCAAGGTTTTGGTGGCTGCCCGATGGCGAAAGACGAGCTTACCGGAAACATGCCTACGGAGAAAATGCTTTCGTACTTCAATGCGGCAAAAGTGGATTCGGGAGTCAATTGGTTGGTTTTTGAGGCAGCTTATAATAAGGCTTCGGAATTGTTTTCTGCGTATTAATTTACATTTTCCCTCTCTAAAATTGCAGAGGCCATTTTATTAAAGTGTTTTATAATTTCAGGCATGAAACTTTCAAAAGTAGGGTATTCATTTCCACCAACCTTTATGTTTTCTAATATAAATTATCTGTCCCGTATGATAGGCATTATGTGAAGACATAGTTAAAAGGTCGGAAGCCCATTCGGACAAATCCTTTTCATTTGCTTTTTCAGTGAATATTTCCAATTCAGTTTGAACACTGTCCAATTTAATAACAAGGTTTTTCCATTCCTTTTCGTTGTATATTTTAAAAGTTGTGTCATTGTCCATCTCAAAGTTCGAAAAGTCCTCTCCTTTAAAAGCTCTTAGTTGCATTTCATTCCAAAAGGTTAGATGAGAAACGAGTTCTCCTATTGAATGGTTTTCCGTACTGTCTTTCCAATTCGATTGTTGAGCAGAAAGTTCATTTACGGCCATTTTAGTGGGAACGAACCAATTTTCGTCATTATGCGAGTATTTTAATTGTTGTACAAGTAATGATTTCACATTCGGTTCAACAGTTCTTTCTGAGCAGTTCAAGATCAATAGTCCAAATCCTACCAGGGTTAAAATATTTTTCATAGTTCTGAAATTTTGAAAGAATAGTATGCAATATCACTTTAAAAACACCAAGTACATGCCGGGCGCTTTCATTTTACATAAGCCAAACTAAGGCACTATTTTCCTAATACCGTAATTCGATTCCCCCAAAGAGGCTAAAGGGCAATCCGGGTCTGAGTCCGGCCGGCACTCTTGCCACTGCGTAGTTTTCATCTAATAAATTCATCGCATTGAGTGTTAAGGCGATATGTTCATTGTAACGGTATTTTCCTCCCAGATCAAGAACGATGTTCGAAGCCACTTTTTCGTTTTCGGGAATCGCTCCATTGCCCGCCTTTGTTCGGAAAGCTCCGTTAAAACGACCGCTAAAATTGATTTCGAAGTCTTTGTGTTCCAAAGACACCGCAGCGTTTAACTGGTGCTTAGAAAGATACGGTAGTTTGTCACCAATATTAACTTCTCCCCAAATGTCATTTTGGCTACCGAAACTATTTAAGAATTCGGTATCGGTGAGTGTATAACCGAAAGTTACGGGCAAGATGTATTTTTCTGAATTCGGTAAAAGATTATAATTCAATAAAACTTCAAGGCCTTGTACTTTGACGTCGCCGGCATTAAACTGGTCTAAAGAACCGGTACCACCTGTTGCTGCAAAATCGCTTCCTAGTAAATTGCTGTAATCATTGTAGAATCCTACGACTTCCCCAGTGAAGCCACCATAAGAAAAACGAGTACCTAGTTCATAGTTTGAGCTTTCCTCAGGTTCTTCTCCTATTTGATTGCTTGGAGGGGAAAATCCCTTATGAATTCCACCGAAAAGTGAAATGTTTTGAAAATTGTAGTTAAAACCTATTCCGGGAATAAAAACATCGACCTTGTTTTCCCTTTCAGAAAGGTCGGTTCCTAATCTGGTTACGTCGTTTCTACCGTAATCGGCCCTTCCTAAGGAAATATTCTCATAACGTATACCCGGTGTCAAGGTCAGGTTTTTATACTTCATTTTGTACAAGGCATACGATGAAAATGCACGAGCGTCACTTATTCTATTGGCATCGGTACCCCGTATTCCGGCTTCGGTCAGCACCATGGTGCCATTGGTAATGCCATAGTTGTCGACCCATTGAAAACGGTCTTCTTCGTCAAAATGGTAACGAAGGCCTACCTCTATATCGTGAAAGGTATTCTCGCCGGTCCAATGATAGTCAAGTTTCGTTTGAACTCCTGTAGAAAGGTAATCTCTATTGTTTGCTTTCACAGCGAGAAAATCGTCAGTCGTACTGTTAACACTCCCGTTTACAAGATTGAAAAACGAGGAGAGGCCTATTGGGTTTTCTAGAATGCCTGCTATACCTTCACGCTGACCACCAACGGTCACATCGTTTAATTTGTACCAATTTCTACTAAATCCGTTGTAGTAGCCGACCGTTGTGATTCTGAAATAATCGCTGAATTTTAGGGTATGCGTACCCATAAACTGTATATGTTTAGTATTCATCTGGTCGGCCTGAGAACCGGCGTATCGACGAAATGGGCTGGCTTCAAAATCGGACTCCGTTAGCCCCAAATAGGTTTCGTCTGAAATCTCATCGGAGTATTGAAATTTCAGTTCGAATTCTTGACCGATAGGGGCATCGGGATTCGTTTTAACCCTGAATTTAGCTACAAAGTCGTTTTTGTCGAACCCAGTATCGGCACCATTGTCAAGTTGTTTGAAGCCATTTGAATTGTAGTTCAGGTATTCTACGGAATAACCAAAATTGTTCCTACTATCACCTAATTGTACGTGTAAACGACCACTTTGAAAACTACCGTAACTCGAGTTGAGAAAGATGCCAAAGGTGTCGGGTATTTCGGTGGAAAGCATATTGATGGCACCACCCGTGGTATAAGGGCCGTATTGTACCTGACTACTTCCTTTTAAAATTTCGACCGATTGCATACGGGCAATCGTGGGAAAGTAATAGGCGGAAGGTGCGCTGTAAGGAGCCGGTGCGATAAGCACGCCGTCTTCCATCAAAGATATCTTAGAACTCCGTTCCGGTGATGTTCCGCGAAGGCTAATGTTCGGTCGCAGTCCGTAACCATCTTCTTCATAGACGTTTACCCCTGGAACAGATCGAAGGGTTCTATTGACATCGGTATAATTGAATTTTTTTATCTCTTTTGGAGAAATATAATAGGCCGAACCCGTTCTGTTCTCCGCCTCGAACTTACTGCCCAGAATCATCTTGGCTGAAAGCACGACTTCGTTCAAGTGTATTGAATCCATGGGTTTTGTGGCGGGTTGTTGTGCGAGAAGGTGGAATGAAAACAATAGAAATCCGAAAGTAATTTTATCGTACATTTTATTTAGACTTATTTAAAATAACAATGCAAATGTAAAACGTAGTTCGGAAATTACAAAGCTTATTTAGAATAAATAAAAATAAGATTGCGTTAGTTTTTTGTTATCAGTGAGTTAAGTATGAAGTTTAACATTTACCTATTTTCTACGTGTTTGTTCATCCGTCGAATGGCTAACAAAAAAACCGTACATTTGCACGCAATTAATCCTTAATTGCCATGCAAGCCCACCTTGATAAAATTGTTGGAGAAGGTCTTACTTACGATGACGTACTCCTAGTTCCTGCTTTTTCCGAAGTCCTTCCTAGAGAAGTCAACATTCAAACAAAATTCACGCGTAATATTACCATCAACGTTCCTATTGTATCCGCAGCGATGGATACCGTGACAGAATCTAGTATGGCCATTGCCATTGCTCAAGAAGGAGGCATCGGAGTGCTGCACAAAAACATGACCATTGAGCAGCAAGCTATAAAGGTCCGTAAAGTCAAACGTGCAGAGAGTGGCATGATATTAGATCCAGTGACCATGCCTTTGGATTCTAAAGTAGGCGATGCCAAGGCCAATATGAAGGAACATAGTATTGGGGGAATTCCGATTGTAGATGATGCGGGTAAATTGATCGGTATCGTTACCAATCGCGATTTGCGATTTGAAAAGAATAATGAAAGACCGATTTCTGAAGTAATGACCTCTGAAAATTTGGTTACGGCAGCTGAAGGAACATCTTTATCTGAGGCCGAGGATATATTGCAAGAGCACAAAATTGAAAAGCTACCAGTAGTCGATAAGGGTAATAAGTTGGTTGGTTTGATAACCTTTCGTGATATTACCAAGCTCACTCAAAAACCTATGGCAAATAAAGACCAATATGGTAGATTGCGTGTTGCGGCAGCTTTAGGAGTGACCGGGGATGCCGTGGATAGAGCAGAAGCTTTGGTCAATGCAGGAGTGGATGCAGTGGTAATCGATACAGCTCACGGTCATACAAAAGGGGTCGTCAAGGTATTGAAAGAGGTAAAAGGTAAATTTCCTGACTTGGAAGTTATAGTTGGTAATATCGCTACTGGAGAAGCGGCAAAATATTTGGTGGAAGCGGGAGCGGATGCTGTAAAAGTCGGGATAGGACCGGGTTCAATTTGCACAACAAGAGTAGTTGCGGGAGTAGGTTTTCCACAATTTTCTGCAGTATTGCAGGTTGCCGCAGCAATCAAAGGAAGCGGGGTTCCGGTAATTGCCGATGGTGGAATACGTTATACCGGTGACATACCCAAAGCAATTGCAGCTGGTGCGGATACGGTTATGTTAGGTTCACTTTTGGCAGGAACAAAAGAATCTCCAGGTGAAACTATTATTTATGAGGGGCGCAAGTTCAAATCATACCGCGGTATGGGTTCCGTTGAGGCCATGAAACAAGGCTCAAAAGACCGTTATTTTCAAGATGTGGAAGACGATATCAAAAAACTGGTTCCAGAAGGAATTGTGGGTCGTGTACCGTATAAAGGGGATCTTTATGAAAGCATCCATCAATTTGTAGGTGGCCTGAGAGCCGGTATGGGCTATTGTGGTGCAAAGGATATTGCTGCCTTACAAAATACAGGTCGTTTTGTTAAGATTACCGCCAGCGGTATCAATGAAAGCCACCCACATGACGTTACGATTACCAAAGAGTCGCCTAACTATAGTCGATAATCAGATATGGACTATAACAACAAAGCCAATGACTATTTCAACCATGAGCGTCCAGAGATGTTGGCTTTTCTTCCTATTACCTGCAAAAGAGCGTTGGATGTAGGCTGCGGAGAAGGCACGTTCGCCCTTCAAATCAAAAATAAGCTCGATGCCGAAGTTTGGGGTATAGAATTAATGTCGGAACCAGGCACGGAAGCCAAGAAACACTTGGATAACGTCTTTGTTGGCCCCTGTGAAAATTTTGTGGATGAACTACCGGAAAACTTCTTCGATGTCATCTATTGTAACGATGTATTGGAACATTTGGTAGACCCATATACCTTCTTGAAAAACTTGAAATCGAAGCTGAGCTCGTCAGGTGTTATTATCAGTTCGATTCCGAATATCAGGTATCATGATGCGTTTAAAAAAATCATACTTCAGAAAAAGTTTGAATATGAAGGGCATGGTATTTTTGATAAAACGCACATGCGTTTTTTCACCAAAAGCAGTATAGAAAAAATGTACACGGATTTAGGATATGAAATTATTAGCCATGAGGGAATCAATAGAACACGGTCATTAAAACCCTATCTCTATAACATACCTTTCTTATTTACCGCTATGGATATGTTCTATTTACAGTATGCCACAGTGGTAAAACGTGCTTAGTTGCCTAAAATGTTTTACTTGAAGCCTATATTTGGGCGCTTTGACGAGTATTCATTCCTTCTAATTTCCTTTTTCTTAAATTTCGTCGAAATTGTGCTACTAAACGCTGCCATTTCTGTTAATCTATTAACCAATATCATTTAAAAAAGGTGTATGTTCTTGAGAATTCTAGGCTTTATGTTGTTTGGGATTTGTGTTCATGCACAGCAGATCGGTGACTTCACATCAATTGCACCTGGTCCTCAGACTAGTGATTTTTTGATACCAGCTACACATCGTTTTCAGAAGATAATGGAGGAGGGGGATCCATTGACGGAGGGTGGTGCTTTAATGGGGAATAATGATTTTACCGCTTATGTGCCAATTAATGGCAGTAGTGAAAATGGTTATCTGAGCATTAATGCCGAGCGAATTCCCGGTGGTGTTTCAATTCTTGATATCCAATATAATACGGTTACGAGACTTTGGCAGGTCACTAGGTCTGAAGCAGTTGATTTTAATAGTGTTTTTGCAAGCGCAGCAAATTGTTCGGGTGCCGTTACACCTTGGAACACCATAATTTCTTGTGAAGAACATACGAGTGCCGATTTACAGAACGACCCTCGCTTTCCCTTTGAGGGGTCAAGAGACTTCAACAATGATGGCTACGATGATTTCGGTTGGGCCATAGAAATAGACCCAGTTACAAAAACAATCATAGATCAACCTGGTGGATTAGATGGGCCGGATAAATTATGGGCTATGGGAAACTTCAAACATGAAAACGCCGCTATTCATAACAACGAACGTACAGTATACCAAGGTGCAGATGCTAATGTTGGATATCTATACAAGTTCGTAGCGAATGGTGCCCGTAATCTAAGCAGTGGCAGTCTTTATGTGTATAAAGGATCCAAGAGTGGGTCAGGAAACTGGATATTATTGAATAATACTACACAGGAAGAACAAAACTCAACGGTAGCACAAAGTGCGAACGTGGGGGCAACCGTATTTAATGGTATAGAAGATGTCGAAATTGGCCCGAACGGCTTGATTTATTTTGCGGTTAAGGGCGAAGATCGTGTCTATCGCTTTCAAGATTCTGACCCCATTTCAGGAACGACAGTGACACAAATGGAAACTTATGTGGGCAATGCTACCTATACAATTACTCATGAAAATGGTACTTCAAGTGTCGATTGGGGGGGTGGTAATGATAATATGGCCTTTGATAATGCTGGAAATCTTTGGGTGCTACAAGATGCAGGTAATTTTCAGAATTATATTTGGGTCGTAGAGAACGGTCATACTCAAAGCAATCCAAAGATAAAAATCTTTGGGCGAACTCCTTTTGGTTCAGAACCGACGGGAATAACGTTTTCTCCTGACAATCGATTTCTTTTTATGTCAATTCAACATCCGGATAGTGGAAATAGTAATACAACACAAATTGATGCTGCCGGGAATGCCGTCGGCTTCAATAAGTCAATTTCCTTGGTAATCTCACTTCAATCACCTACAGATTTGATTTGGTACCTCGATGCCGATGCTGACGGATATGCCGCAACTGAAACTGTATCCAGTCCCACAAGTCCGGGACTGGGTTATACAACTGATGTATTGCCTACCACTGATTGTGATGATAATGATCCAAATGTTAATCCTGATACGATTTGGTATTTAGATTCTGATGGCGATGGTTTCGCGGACCCGACAACCGTGAAAAGTTGCCAAAGTCCTGGTATTGGGTATACGCTGGTTATTTTGCCTACAACTGATTGTGATGATTCAGATGCATCAATTAATGCTATTTCCATATGGTATTTGGATTCGGACGGGGACGGCTTTGCTCACCCGACTACTGTAGAAAGTTGTCAAAGTCCTGGCACAGGTTATACAAATGAAGTTTTGGCAACGACTGACTGTGATGACTCCGATGCCTCCGTAAATGCATCTTTGACCTGGTACTTGGATTTTGATGGTGACGGCTTTGCCGAAACAACTACAACTGAGAGTTGCCAAAGCCCTGGCACAGGTTATACAAACGAAGTTTTGCCTACAACCGATTGTGATGATTCAGATGCCTCGATTAATGCTATTTCCACATGGTATTTGGATTCGGACGGAGACGGCTTTGCTCACCCGACTACTGTAGAAAGTTGTCAGAGCCCAGGCACAGGTTATACAAATGAAGTTTTGCCAACGACTGACTGTAATGATTCCGATGCCTCCGTAAATGCATCTTTGACCTGGTACTTGGATTTTGATGGTGACGGCTTTGCCGAAACAACTACAACTGAGAGTTGCCAAAGCCCTGGCACAGGTTATACAAACGAAGTTTTGCCTACAACCGATTGTGATGATTCAGATGCCTCGATTAATGCTATTTCCACATGGTATTTGGATTCGGACGGAGACGGCTTTGCTCACCCGACTACTGTAGAAAGTTGTCAGAGCCCAGGCACAGGTTATACAAATGAAGTTTTGCCAACTACAGATTGTGACGATTTTGATGACTCACTGACCATAGAAACACTCTGGTATCTTGATAGTAATAATGACGGCCTTGCCGATGAATTACCAATAAGCTCTTGCGGTAACCCGGGCTCGGGATATACGAACAAGGTTTTACCAATAAAGGGTGATTTGACCAAGAATGGCCCCATTATCTACCCGAATCCAACGATAAATGAGGTAACTGTTTTGCTCGAGAGAACTTATGAAGTGTTCTCTATTCGGATATTTACGCAAGACAGTAAATTGGTACTAGATAAGACGATACGTAATACCGATACGATTACACTCAGTCTGACAAATCAACAAGCAGGAGTATATTTTGTTCAAATAAAGTCCGACAACGAACGTGTTGGTCTATACAGGATAATTAAAATGTAAAAAGTGATTTTGAAATTCGGAAGAGGCTTACAACGTATAAGTATGCCAAATTGATATTTTTATTTACCCTCCCCAACGTAAGTTTTCCAATCTTTTTCCAAATAAATATCGTCACCAAAATATTTGGCGATATTCAGGAAAGGTTCTGGTTTTTGATAACCTGGCACCGGAGACAACATATTCATTTTTTCATCAAGAAAGATGGTAGTTGGGTAGCTTAATTTACCCTGCATCAGAGCTGCTGCTAATTCATGATACCCCTTTCTCCCTTGTGGAACAAATTTATAGGTCTTCCCCTTGAATTCAATAGGTTCTTTTCCTTCCCCATCCAATTTGACCATATAAAAATTTTCCTCCATATAGGCCGCTACGGTAGCGTTCTGAAAAGTATCCTTGTCCATTTTTTTACACCATCCACACCAATCAGTATAAACATCGACGAAAATTTTCTTTGGATTTTTATCAGTTTCAGCTAGGTTGGCAGCTTCTTCCCATGACAACCAAGATACTTCCTGGGCAGAAGTGGTTAAGCCTACCATTCCTATAAAAAAGAATAGCATAACTTTTGCAAATTTTATGGGAAATGGTTTCATGTACTGAAATTTTCTTTTGTTAGTCCAAAAAGTATACCAAAACTAACGAAATTTCAGCATCTTTATTTTGCCGAGGCCTTTTCCTTTTTAATAGTGAACAAATCTTTCACATCGACTTGGTTCTTTAAAAGGTCGTCAAAATTCTCACGTTCACGTATTAAGTAGGACTTACCTTTATACCAAAGGACTTCTGGCGGTCTAAACCGGGAGTTGTAGTTACTGGCCATAGTAAAACAATACGCACCAGCATTATGGAAACAAAGGATATCTCCCTCTGAAATCTCATTGATTCTGCGGTTACTCGCAAAGGTGTCCGTCTCACAGATATAACCCACAACGGAATAAAAGCGTTCTCTGCCTTGAGGGTTGGAAATATTGACAATTTTATGAGAAGCGCCATAAAGCATAGGTCGAATCAGGTGATTGAAACCTGAGTCGATACTTGCGAAAACGGTTGAGGTTGTTTGCTTGACCACGTTCACTTTCGCTAAAAAATGACCTGCTTCGCTAACCAAAAATTTCCCCGGTTCGAAAGCCAAGGTCAGTTCTTTACCATATGCTGCGCAGAATTCATTGAAACGTGAAGTCAATTTTTTACCCAACTCCTCAATGTTGGTTTCGATATCTCCCTCTTTGTAAGGTACCTTAAACCCACTACCAAAATCAATAAACTCGAGTTTGGCAAAATTCTTCGCTGTTTCAAATAGTATTTCCGAAGCATATAGAAACACATCGATATCGAGAATATCACTTCCGGTATGCATGTGAATCCCGTTAATATTCATTTTGGTCAAATCAACAATCCGTAGCAAATGTGGTATCTGGTGAATACTGATACCAAACTTTGAATCGATATGGCCGACAGAAATATTGGAATTACCACCAGCCATGACATGCGGGTTGATACGAATACAAACCGGTATATCGGGATGCTTACTTCCGAATTGCTCTAAAATGGAAAGGTTGTCGATATTAATGCGGACACCCAATTTTGCGGCCTCCTCAATTTCTTCCAAAGAAACTCCATTAGGCGTAAATATGATAGACTCAGGCTTGAAGCCTGCCAGAAGCCCTAACTGTACCTCTTGGATTGAAACGGTGTCCAAACCACTGCCTAAGCTGTTCATCAGTTTTAAAATAGCAATATTTGATAATGCTTTCGCAGCATAGTTCAATTTCAATTTCTTGACTCCGCTGAAGGCTGCCGTCAATCGATTGAATTGAGAAATAATTTTTTCCGAATCATAAACGTAGACTGGATCTCCGTATGTTTTTGCGATTTTGAGCAAGTCGGTTTGCTTCATGTCCATCTTAATTTTTACCAAATCTAATTTACTTTATGATGCCTACAAAAAAAAACGAACGAAAAATGAATAATACAACAAATTGTTACAAATAAAACAAAGATAGAATTTGTAGCAACCGCACTCGAATTGTATTTTTAACAAAAAAGAATGCGTGATGAAATGATTAATGACTTTTGATGGCGGTGCCTAAATTATGAGTGATAATTAACATCATAACCTTGAGAAAAATCAAATAAAAGACAAATGAAATTACCCATGTTTCCGTTGCAGTCTATCTTCTTTCCCGGAGAGACTGTACCTTTACATATATTTGAAGAACGATACAAGCAGTTGATATGGGATTGCAGAAATGAGGCCACTACCTTCGGCATACCGGTCTACATCAATGATAGTATTCATTACGGTGTTGAGGTGCAGCTTGTTGAAGTGGTCAACACTTATGATAATGGTGAAATGGATGTGACCTGTGTTGCTCGTCAGGTATTCAGGCTAGTGAATTTTGAGACACAAATGGAAGGTAAGCTCTATGCAGGTGGTGATGTTGAATTTCTTGACAATGAAATGGATGGGGATGAAAAAACGAAACTATTTGTACTTTCCAAGATTGAAGAACTCTATGGGCTTATGGGGGTGCCTTATACGACAATTCCAGTGGAAAAATATAGCAGTTTCGTTCTTGCCCATAAGATGGGTCTTTCCTATGAACAGGAGTACGAGCTTTTGCAAATTTCTAAGGAAAGTGAGCGACTTGCGTTCATCAAAAATCATCTTTTGACCACCATTTCTGTTTTGCAAGAAATCGACCGAACGAAACTCACCATCAAACTCAACGGCGATTTCAAGAACTTTGACCCCTTGGATTTTGATGAATTTAAAATTTAGTTACCTGTTTTAAACTAAGAGCAAGTAAAAATCTACAGAATTTTTGAGCTAGGTTTTCGAATCAACTTTAATTCCAAAGGTTGGTGGAAAATGACAACTATTACTTATTTTTGCCCCGAATCTGATATACCCAATAAAATATGAATCTTCACGAATACCAAGGAAAAGAAATATTAGCAAGTTTTGGTGTGCGCATTCAGCGCGGTATTGTTGCCCATAATGCGAAGGAAGCGGTGGATGCCGCAAAGCAATTAACAGCGGAAACTGGTACGGGTTGGCATGTTATCAAAGCTCAGGTTCATGCTGGTGGTCGTGGTAAAGGAGGTGGGGTCAAATTGGCCAAAAACCTTAAAGAGGTTGAAGAAATTGCCGGTCAAATAATAGGAATGAATTTGATAACACCGCAAACATCGGCGGAGGGTAAAAAAGTGCACCAGGTATTGATTGCTGAAGATGTTTATTATCCAGGAGACAGCGAGACGAATGAATTTTACATGTCCGTTTTATTGAATAGAGGTACCGGGAAGAATATGATTATGTATTCAACAGAAGGAGGAATGGACATTGAAGAAGTAGCTGAAAAAACGCAACACTTGATCTTTACTGAGGAAATTGACCCTGCTGTAGGGTTACTTCCTTTTCAAGCTAGAAAGGTTGCCTTCAATTTGGGACTCTCGGGAACTGCTTTTAAAGAAATGACAAAATTCGTTGCTGCCTTGTACAAAGCATATGTGGAGAGTGATTCGAATATGTTCGAGATAAACCCGGTGCTTAAGACTTCTGATGATAAGATTATGGCGGTGGATGCGAAGGTGTCTATTGACGATAATGCCCTTTACAGAAGAAAGCAATATGCTGAAATGCGAGATCTACGTGAAGAAAATCCTATTGAGGTAGAAGCTGGAGCTTTGGGTCTAAATTATGTTGATTTAGACGGAAATGTCGGATGTATGGTGAATGGAGCAGGACTCGCCATGGCTACTATGGATTTAATTAAAATGGCCGGTGGTGAACCTGCTAACTTTTTGGATGTCGGTGGTACCGCGGATGCAAAAAGAGTGGAAGAAGCTTTTCGAATTATTTTAAAGGATGATGGTGTAAAAGCGATTCTGGTGAACATTTTTGGTGGTATTGTACGTTGTGATCGCGTAGCAAACGGCATTGTGGAGGCTTACAAGAATATGGGTGATGCTATTAAAGTACCGATTATCGTTCGCTTGCAAGGAACCAATGCAGAAATTGCAAAAGAGATTATCGATAACTCCGGTTTGGCAGTACACTCTGCTGTTCAATTTCAAGAAGCGGCAGATAAAGTGAAAGAAGTTCTGGCGTAAAAAGCCATTTACATAATTTGAAAAGGGTAATGTTTGAGAAAACATTGCCCTTTTTCTATTTTTTAGATTTAGAGGCAATTTGGGCCTCATACTTTGCTCTCTTCACTTCTACAATATATTTTTCACGCAACGCAAGAATCATTTGAGAATACCAAAATATTTATTCAATCTTTTCATCCGTGGCTATTTTAAGCTAATATAAAGCACTTTAAGTGTGGAGTAAAGTGTTGATAAACAGATAATTACAAAAATGGTGAACTAATATGCTGCAATAGATAGATATGTTTGGCTAACCTAAAAGTTTGTTAAAATCAGAAATGTGTGTAACAATTTGATTCATTGGGCGTCTTTATAGCATACATCATCAATCAATTATTAATCAAATCCTGAAAAAAATCGACAATCATCGATCAGGGTTAAAAAACAAACGAGTCATGAGAAAAATTAGTTTTGTACTAGTAGCTGCAATGTTATTAACTGCCGGAAGTTCATTTGCGAACGACAACCCAACAAAAAAAGACAAACCTGAAAAAAGCCTTACCGCTCAAATAGGTGATATTTTAAACAACAATAATTTTACCGAAAACGAAGAAGGACAAAGAGCCCAAGTTTTGTTCGTGTTGAATGATGATAAAGAAATTGTTGTGCTTTCCGTGGATGCAGATGAGAATAGCTCATTAGAAGGTTTTATCAAAAGCAAGTTGAACTACCAAGAAGTTGATTTAGCGAATTACGAAGAAGGAAAAAAATACACAGTCTCAGTACGAGTTGTGATCTAAATTTTTGAGTTAGCTATAAAAAGTCCTGAATCCAGTAAAATGGTTTCAGGACTTTTTTTTGTTTTTATACTTTATCGGGTCGATATCACTGATAAATTTCTTTCGTTTGACAGTTGTTTTAGTGTTGCCCTTTACCAAAGGCTGTGCTGTAGGTGCCACAATTTTTTTTATGGATAACACCTCTCCGGGATGTTTTGGGTTTTCTTTTGTTCCTCGTAAATGAAGAATCAATCCGTTCAAGAAGTTTCGCAAAACTTGATCACCGCATTCCCTATAATTAGGGTGGTCATCCTTTCTAAAAAACGCACTCAGTTCGCTTTTCGATATTTTGAAGTCCGCCAGCTTAAGAATTTCCACGATTTCATCATCTCGCAGCATAAGGGCAACTCGAAGCTTCTTAAAAACGTCATTGTTGGTCATACCTGTCCTTTTTTCGCAAGGTATTACAAATTGTTCTAGTATTTCTTTATCCCTTGATTTTCCTGCATTTTTATACGAAAATGATACTTTTTCAGTTATCAATAACAGCAATACTGACCTATTTCTGTAACCCCGAAGTGTAATGAACACCGAAAAAGAAAAATTGAGCATACTTTCTGAAATGATTGCCTTTGCAAGGGTAGATGGAGTTGTAAAAGAACCTGAGTATCTTTTCTTATCCAATGTTGCTAAACAGCTAGGGGTAGAAAAGGATGCTTTCGATGCTCTTTTCGAAAATCATACGGACCATGTAATTCCAAAGACCGAAGGTGACCGTATTCTTCAGTTTCATAGATTGGTACTCTTAATGAACGTAGATCAAGTTCAGGAAGAGTCCGAGGTTGGTCGATTACATAATATCGGGCTCGGTATGGGTTTGCCTCCTTCGGCAATTGATCAAGTTTTATCTATTATGCACGAATATCCAAATAATGTGGTGCCGCCAGATGTATTGATTGCTATTTTCAAGGCACATTATAATTAGATAATCGTTGGATAACACCTTTGGCCCAATAGTTGGACCGTTCGCCAAAACACTCCAAGATCGCATCAACGCCAATAATCGTACCTTTTGCCAATCTTCCAAGCACGGCTAATGGTACTTGGTGTTTTCCATGAATCAATTCGACCAGGGCGTTTTTAGTAGTATCTATGCCCAGTGCTCCATGAATTGGCTCAACTAGGGAATTCTTCAAAAGAGTTTCTATTATAGGCGAATCGACCTTGAGTAGATCGGGTGAGTCTAAAACAGTGTCAACCATTATGGTGCCGGTTATCTTTTTGTTGTTTTTTTCAAATAGCCAACCCTCACTAGTAACCTTAATTTTTGGATTGGAAATATAATCAAAGGTCATTTCCCCAGCCTCTACTATAGCAATAATTTGTTGCAGGCTATCAACGGGTGGGCCATAGGTATAACGCTTGAGCCGCTCGTCTCTTTGAACCAAATCTGCAATTACTTCATCATCTAGATTTGTGAAAGAAAGTACTTCGTACATGGTGGGCTGACAATGTCTCCAAACCTGACCAGCACAATAATCAAGGCTTATTTTTCCCGTCCCGTTGGCCATAGAGGTAAAGCTTTTCATGCTTTTGTGGGCTGAAATATCTTTGGGGACTATGAGTTCATCTTGAAGTTTTCCGTCTAAGAGCCAGGCCGTTACAATTTCCCTTAAATCACGATCTGAATTTTTAGTCGGATAAGCATATTCTTCAAGTGCTGTAAATTTATTGATTATTATAGGCATAATAGCCTCGATGACAAATGTGCCATCTTCTGCTTCATCTTCAAGTGAAACGTATTTTTCCAGTTTTTCCTTAAAAACATTTATTTCTGTTTTTGTCGGCATGAACCATTTGTCAACGTGCTTATTAAGGGGTTTGGGTGTCATTGGTAACCCGTCCAAAGAAAATGGTACTAAAAGAAGCGGTAGTTCTTTAGAGGGAATGTATTTCATTTGCCTCGTTATCTTGTTAACCAAGTCAAAAGTACCTCCCAAACCGGTGGTGAGTGCTCTGACTACATCGATCATCGCAAGCCCGAAACCTCTTAGCATGACAGTTTCACTCTTTTCAACACTATCTTGTATGACCTTGACAGGATAGGGTTCGACAAAAAGCTTCAGTGCTTGGTGTTCTTCTATTTGCGCTTCCCACTGTTCAATTTGTTTCGCCTTACGCGTTGGCTGGTGACCGATAGTCAAGACCACTTCATTTGATTTGTAAAAGTCCCCGTTTAGAGTCGAAATGGTAAATTCTGTGTCTTCAAAATCAAGATGTACCACTTTTTCTTTGACGATTTCCAGCAATTGTTGTTCCATGAGTACTTGGGAAATCGATTCAAAACGCTGTTGCAAGTAGTTTCCGACTTTCGAGCGAAGTGGAAAATAGTCGGGTTCACTTCCGCTGTCTAATTCGTCATAATTAGCCCAATCTTGGTAAGAAGGAAAAGCAGGAATATCAAAATGCTCGAATTGGATTTCCTTCCTTCCAGGAATCGTGAGTCCTCGTTCCGACACGTTCATCCAATTGGTGTCTGCCTGGTTGCAATCATAAACAGGTCCATTACCCAATTGGTCGGTAGCCTCAAAAACTAATGTTTTCACACAAGCATCTCTTTCTTGATTGGCCAAAGCCTGGTAAAGGCTTTCCAAAGCTGACAAACCTCTTGGTCCTGTTCCAATAATGGCGACCGTGATGTGCCCATTTTCTTTGTAGTATCTTTTAGTCATTTATCACTTACTCATTAATCAAATAACGTTATTCTTTGCTAGATTTATTTTCTGCGATAACCGTTTCACCTAGCTTGATTTGTCCTAATTGTGAGGGTACTAGATAAATACCAAATACAATATCCTCATTTCTTTCCCTTCTTAGTCGTGAAAGGCCCGACAAGGGCTGAGCTTGTTCATCTAACAATCCTGTTTCAGGGTCTACTGTTGTGAACACGCATCTCTTACAAGGGAACTGTGCCCGAAAACTGCACTGACCTATCGTAACATTTTCCCAAGTTTCCTCTTCGAATGGTATATTGCCATCGATAACAATGTTGGGTCTGAATCTTTTTTCATCCCAAGGCCTACCGATAGTTTTTTCCAGTACTTTCAATGAAGCCTTAGAGATTAAGTGTATGGGAGCGGCATCGGCATACCCTACGAGCTCCCCGGCAAGGCCTCCTCTTTTGGGGTCGATTTCTCTGAAATTTTTGTTCAATGAGACCAGTCTGACCGATTCCCCAAGATAATCCGATATCCATTGAGAAGCCTTGTCTTCAAGAGGGAAACCGTCAACTGTATGGCGAAATAGTCTTACTTTGATTTTTTTCAGACTGTTCTCTTGTAGTACGGTTTCAAGAGATTGCCGACCAAAGGCATTTAGATGTAGCATGCCTTCATCAATATCAGCGGAGACCATTACCAACTTGGGAGATTGACGACCGGTAATGATGTTATTTTTGTTGTCAATGATAGCAAGGGACCTGTCATTTAAAAAACCTGTGGGTTCAATGGTTGCAATTTCTTGCGCTTTGCCTTTTGCTGATTTTAGAAAATAACTGTAGAGACTTTTCACCTTCATAAGATTTCAAATGTATAGTATTTGAATCGCAACAGCTTGCTCATTTGCTTATAAATACATCTCATATAATGGATGAGGTGACATATAAAGTAAAAAATAATGCCATTTTGACATTAATTCAAAGCATTCAGATGTCAAAAAGGCAGCAAAAAGCGCTCGGCATACAATTTGTCTATTTGACTGCGAATTAAAAGTTTAATCAAAAACAAAACATCATGAGTATCGTAAAAAGAAATAATTTGGTATTCCCTGGCTTAATGAACGAAATCTTTAAACCTGATTGGTTCGGCGGTATGGAGAACTTGACGAGTAACGTTCCAGCGGTTAACATCAAAGAGAACGAAAAGGATTATGAGTTGGAGCTTGCGGTTCCAGGGCATAAGAAAGACGACTTCAATATTGAAGTCGATAAAGATGTACTGACGGTTTCCTTAGAAGTAAAATCTGAAGAAACTGAGAAAACGGAAAATTACACGAGAAGGGAATTTTCATTGAATTCATTCAAAAGAGCATTTACATTACCCGAAAGCATTGATAGTGATAAAATCGATGCGACCTATGTAGATGGTATCTTGAAGTTTACCCTTCCAAAGAAAGAAGAGGCTTTACCCAAGCCTAAAAGAATGATAGAATTATCCTAACGGATAAAAAATAATTGTGAACGGTCGAGTCAACCTTCGACACGACTTTCATAATGGTTGGTTTAGTTGGTTGGTTAGGAGGCGCCTCGGTCGAAAGATCGGGGCGTTTTTTTAATTGATTGGCTCGTTTAAAATTGCCAAACAAGTAATAATCCCCTCTAAAAAATTACCAATACGTAGATTTTCATTGGGACTATGAATGTTATTATCAGGGTTCGGAATCCGTATCGAAACGGCAGGAACACCTAGTGTTGTGACAAATGGAGCCATAGGCTGTGAACCACCCGTAGTTCTCATATTTACGAATTTTTCTCCAAAAACCTTGCGCATCACTTTCTCTAGAAGTTCGCCGATGGGGGAGTCCATTTCCGTGCGGAAGGGTTTTGAACCTAATTTGTATTTGAAGGAAGCCAATCTTGAATAGGTGATTCTTTCTTTTTCAGAAGGTATGGAATCTACTAAATGATATCCGCTTCCCAAGATGTACTTTTTAAGGGATTGCATTAACCGTTCTCCATCAGATTCGGGCACCAAACGCATATCGATTTCCGTAATTACTTCGGAAGGAATAATGGTCCGTACTTCGTTGCCCACCCAACCAGCGTTCAGGCCTCTTATATTTAAAGAGGGATATTGCAAAGCTTCTTGGTAGGTGTCACCAACCGCATCTTTTATAGCGACGCCCAAACGCTTTTTAATGCTATCCAAATTCTCTGGAACATTGTTAAGAAGCATTTTCTCTCTCTCCGATAATTTAACACCATCGTAGAAACCTGGTAGTGTAACACGACCGTTTTCATCTTTCAGTTCGCCTAACAATTTGGCGGTCGCAAATACCGGATTCGGTGCAAAATTGCCATATTGACCACTATGCAGTGGATATCTAGGGCCAAAAACCCGTAAAGTGGCGGTAGCGATGCCCCTAGCGCCAAACGTGATGGTCGGAAGGTTGGAGAGGTGTCTTGTGCCGTCCATGATGAAAAGCATATCGGCATTCAGCAATTCTCGATTTTCAGTTACAGCTTTTGGAAGCGATGGCGAACCCATTTCTTCTTGAAAGTCCATAATAACCTTTACGTTGAAAGCGGTTTTTGTTTTTTTATCCTTTAAAATCTGAAGTGCAGAAATCAAAGACATTGCGGGACCTTTTGAATCGGATGCCGATCTTGCAAAAATTCGCCAATCGGGATTGTACTCGGTTTTCAGTTTTTCAGAATTTATTATCGCCCAATTTTGAGTATCATCCTTTTCTTTCAAAACAGGTAAGAACGGATTTGGTTGAGTCCACATTGCGGTGTCCACTGGTTGCCCATCAATTTGTAAATAGAACAAAACCGTTTTCAGTTTTTTGTTCACTTTTTTTTCTGCGAAGAGTAGGGGGGCGCCTTCTGTTTTGATAATCTGGGTTTCGAATTTCAAATCGGTAAAAACAGAGTCGCACCATTTCAGGTTTTGTAGTATTTCATTTTCAAAATGGCCATCATTCGGAAGCTTTAAAAAGTCAATCAAATTGAAAATAGCCTCAGGAAATTTTTCCTTAGCAGCTCCATTTAATTTTTCTACGGAGAAAGATTGTGCGAATGAAAAAAATCCACAGAAAAGAAGAAACGAAAGAATGCACAAATTTACGGTTCGATTGAAACGTTTTTTCGAAAAATTAAAAGAGTAGAACATTTTGTAAGTCAATTTAATGAATTTAGACAAGTCTAAAAATAATATTTATTTAATTATAAGCCAGTTATTTAATCTAATTTATTTAATGTAAAAGTTCATATTATTGAAAATGCTCTACTAAAGTGAAAATTTACGATAAATTTTGGAAAATTAGTCCTGTTCTTGCAATATTTTTATCTCATCACGTAGTTTTGCCGCCTGCATAAAATCCAATTCTTTGGCCGCTTTTTCCATTGCTTTTCGCTTATCACGAATCAGTTTTTCTATCTGTTCTTTGGTTAAATATTCAAGGTCAGGTTCTGCAGCACGCATCTCTTCTTTTTCAAAATGATAAGTGGAAACAGAGTTTTTTGAAAGAGCACTATCGAGGTTTTTGTTGAGTGCCTTTGGGGTGATATTATGCTCTAGATTGTAGGCGATTTGTTTCTCTCTGCGGTAGTTGGTTTCGTCTATAGTTTTTTGCATACTGGCCGTGATTTTGTCCGCATACATGATTGCCTTTCCATTCAAATGTCTTGCTGCTCTTCCTACAGTTTGTGTCAAAGAACGGTTGCTTCTCAAGAAGCCTTCTTTGTCCGCATCCAAGATGGCGACTAACGAAACTTCGGGCAGATCAAGTCCTTCTCGTAATAAATTTACTCCGATTAAGACATCAAAAATTCCTTTCCTGAGGTCTTGCATTATCTCAACTCTTTCCAAAGTATCAACATCACTATGAATATACCTACACCTTACATTTATACGATCCAGGTATTTTGCAAGTTCTTCCGCCATTCTTTTTGTGAGGGTCGTGACTAATGTTCGTTCGTCATTTTCAACACGTTGTTGTATCTCCTCTACCAAATCATCAATTTGATTTAAACTTGGTTTGACTTCTATTATTGGGTCTAATAGACCCGTAGGGCGTATCACTTGTTCAACAAAAACACCTTGGCTCAGTTGAAGTTCGTAGTCCGCAGGAGTAGCGCTAACGTAAATGACCTGATTTTGAAGTGCCTCGAATTCCTCAAACTTTAAGGGTCTATTGTCCATTGCTGCGGGAAGACGAAATCCATAATCGACCAGGTTTACTTTTCTTGAACGGTCACCACCATACATTGCATGTACTTGTGATATGGTCACGTGGCTTTCATCGACCACCATTAGATAATCCTCAGGAAAATAGTCCAACAAACAAAATGGCCTTGTACCGGGTTCGCGACCATCCAGATATCTGGAATAATTTTCGATTCCTGAACAATATCCTAGCTCTCTGATCATTTCTAAATCGAAACTGGTACGTTCTTCCAAGCGTTTGGCCTCCAATGGTTTCCCTATTTCCTTGAAATAATCTACCTGTTTGACCATGTCTTCCCCGATTTGGTGAATCGCGTTTTGGAGCACATCTTGGGAAGTCACGAACATATTCGCTGGATAAATCCTAAGACTATCGAATTCTTCCAAAATTGTATTATTAAACGGGTCAAAGGATTCGATTTCTTCTATTTCATCCCCAAAAAAATGAATTCGAAAAGCGTGGTCGGCGTAACTTGGAAAAACATCTACAACATCCCCTTTGACTCTGAAATTTCCGTTCCTAAAATCAGCTGTGGTACGCGAATAAAGGCCCTGAACCAATTGATGCATAAATTTGGTGCGTGCAATGACTTGATCTTTTTGAATTGAAATAACATTCTTCTGAAACTCTACAGGATTACCTATACCGTACAAACAAGAAACCGAGGCTACCACTATCACATCGCGACGACCGGAAAGTAGAGACGAGGTAGTACTGAGGCGCAGTTTTTCGATATCCTCGTTGATGGATAAGTCTTTTTCGATGTAAAGGCCTGAAGTGGGAATAAATGCTTCAGGTTGATAATAGTCATAATAGGAGACAAAATATTCCACGGCATTCTCGGGGAAAAATTGTTTGAATTCCGAATACAACTGTGCCGCAAGGGTCTTGTTATGTGCCAAAACCAAAGTCGGGCGCTGAACCGCTTCAATCACGTTGGCGACCGTGAAGGTCTTGCCTGAACCCGTTACCCCCAAAAGAGTCTGATACTTTTCTCCCGTCTCCATTCCTTCGACCAATTGCTTAATGGCCTGAGGCTGGTCTCCTGTAGGTTTGAACTCTGAAACTACCTTGAACTTCATCCTTTAAAAATACGAATAGACAATGGTATGGGAAAGTACGATTAAGAAATTCTAACAATTACCGTTTCAAGGTAAAATGTCCCTTAATTTCCTGCCTGTTCAAAAAAATTGCTTTAAACCAATAGTCAGATGAGGGAAGAGGCCTCCCTTGGAAGCTTCCATCCCAGCCAATTTGGTTTGGATTGATTTGTGTGAGGAAATTACCGTATCGGTCAAATATAGAAATCACTTTCAATGTTTCTTCGATGTTCTCTTCGGGAGTTATAAACTGCCAAAAATCATTGATTCCATCACCATTTGGAGAAAAAAACCGTGGAAAATCATCAGGAGTCAAATCTCGATTGACTGATCTATTAACCGTACCGCATCCGTTTTTGTCCCGTACAAAAGCGATATGATCACCTGAAGGTATTCCTTCAAAAATAGGACTGTCTTGATACGGTCCGTTTTCATCGTCCAAAGCGAACTCGTAGTCACCACTGCCAGTTATGGTAAGAGTTATCACCTTACCATCCGTTAAGTTCAGGACGTCAATTTTTTCAATAACCGCCACTTCAGACGTAACAACATTGAAAAGTTTAGAACTTGTACACTCAATGACCCCGTTAGCTCCGTCTACAAAATTATAGGCCTCATAGCGATATCGTCCCGGTTCCGTGATATCTACACTATTGGTTTCAGATAATAGTGTTTCTGCACTACCACTATTCGTGCGAAACCATCGAAAGCCATCGGCATTGTCATTGGTCTTAATGTTATATGGTAATTCATCACTACAAATGGCCACTAGGCTTGGAAATTCAATCTGTGGTTTAAGATAAATAGTTTCGCCCGTTATTTCATCGATGACGGGGTCACAAGCATAGGGCGAAGCCCCCGTAATAAAACTTTCTTCCGTACAGTTACCGAGATTTCCATTTTCGTTGGAAGGAATAATGGTAACAAAAATCTCAGTATCCTGCGGAAGATCTTCAGGCGGATCATATCTCAATACATTGCCGACATTTAAATTGTCCAATAAATCCGTTCCTCCGGGTTCCGTTCCCATAGATAGGCTATAGCTAGTAGCGGTTGAAGCGTATGCCCAAACAATTTCAGTGATTATTGTGACATTGGCAGCATTATCGTCCGGAGCTAATAAAAGGGTGCAGGGAGGTGCTGTTGTCACATCAATTGTCGTAAATGTGATTTCGTTACATTTTATTGGTGGTTGATCAAATGGAATTAAACTCAGACTTAAGAAAAGAGGTGTATTTTCAGGCAAGCCTAATGGCGGGGTGTAGAAATTGTCGATTCCAATCGGTTGACTATCCAACACCTCCGTGCCACCTGGAGTAGTTCCTATGGAAAGTACATAACCATTTATTCCTTGAACTGCTGGCCAGGTAATCGTGGCATCAACAGGGATATCAAGGCTGCCATTGGTAGGATAACTGATGGTAGGGCATGTCTGGGCCATGGAAAATAACCACGATAATTGAAGTGCTATGAAGATTAGTCCTCTCATACTTTGATGAAGACTTCTGGGTCTATTATCCATGAATAACTTGCTATCGTTTGAGCGTAAAATGCCCATATATTTCTTGCTGACCGAATGAGATCGCTTTGAACCAATAATCAGTAGCGGGAAGCGGTTGTCCATTAAAGCTTCCATCCCATCCTATTCGCTTAGGGTCAATTTGTGCCAAAAAATTTCCATAGCGGTCATAGATACGGATTAGTTCGATACTAGCTTCGATATCAGGCGGTGGCGAGAATTGCCAAAAATCATGTATACCATCGCCATTTGGGGTAAAAAATCGCGGGAAATCTTTGGAAGAAAGCTGACGTTCCACTACTCGGCTCACTAGTCCACAACCATTTTTTTCACGTACATGTACAGTATGCTCCCCGATGGGTACATTGATAAAGATGTTGCTATCTTGAAAAAGACCATTTTCATCATCCAAAGCGAATTCATAATTTCCAGGTCCACTTACCGTAGTAACAATAACGAGTCCATCAGCTTCTCTAGAGACATCAATCTTATCAATGACCGCAGGTCCTGAAGGAACCACAGTAAATTCTTTGACATTTGCACATTCTATAGTATTTCCAAGGAAAGCTGCATTATTATAGGCCTCATAACGATAGCGACCCAAAGCTTGTAGGTCTACTTCTCGTGTTTCCGAAATTAGCGTTTCGGTTCCATCATTATTTAACTTGAACCACCTAAAACCTTGAGCTGTGTCATCGCTAAGTACCAATTTCGAATTTTCACCTTCACAAAAACCAATTTCGTCCGGAAAGTTAGTTTCTGGCTTCAATGAATAAACAGTACCCGTTGCCGGATTTGGAACAGCATCGCAGTCGAATGTAGGGATTCCGGTGATGAACGACTCTTCTTGGCATAGCGAGGCATCACCATTTTCATTATAAGGAGTGATCCGTACAAAATACTCTTGGTCCAATGGAAAATCAGTAGGAGACTTGTAATTAAGTACATTGCCCACATCCAGATTGTTCACAACATCTGTGGCACCAGAGGAAGTGCCGATACTTATTCGATAACCTGTTGCTGTAGGGGCATAATTCCATGTTATGGGTCTGTTGACATTAGCCTGTGTAGCATTGTTAAGTGGATATGCCAAGGTTGTACAACCCGGCGGGGTGTTTACTCTTATAGTAGTAAATTCTTCAATTGGGCATGTTTGAACCGGTTGACCAAGTACAAAAAGTCGAATAGTAACGTAGATTTTTGTATTCTCTGGTAAGCCAACTTCGGGCACATAGAAGTTTTTTGTTCCAGAAGATCTGCGATTAATAATTTCTCCACCACCAGGTGTGGTACCTAAAGAAACAACATAACCAAAAATATTATCGACTTGTGGCCATCTTATGTCCGTATCAACCGGTACATCTACCGCACCGTTAGTCGGGGTCGATATTCTGGGGCATTGTTGCCCGTGCGAAACGAATTCACATAGTAAAACCAAAACCAGAATTAATTTACAACGCATTGATTTCATTTAACGTTTGAGCGCAAAATGCCCTTTAATTTTTTTCTGGGTTGTCAATGAAATGGCAGTAAACCAATAGTCTGATGATGGCATTGGCCTGCCATTAATGTTGCCGTCCCAACCGACTGCGAGCGGGTCAATTTGTTTAATAAAGTTTCCATACCGATCGAAAATATGTATAGCTCCAACATTGATTTCCCCTGTTTCCACTGGTGGGATGAACTGCCAAAAATCATTAATACCATCCCCGTTGGGGGAGAAAAAATTTGGAAAACCTTCCAAAGTCAAATCTTGAACTATGCTTTCCTCTGCTATTCCACAACCATTTTTATCCCGAACATATACGGTATACGAACCTGAGGTAAGACCTGTAAATTCATTACTATCTTGATAGGGCCCATCAATATTATCCAATGCGAACTCGTAATCACCGGTACCGGTTACTTGAGCCGAAATCTGAAAACTTCCATTTAGACCGCTTGTATATAATGCCGTAATCGTTGCTATTTCAGACGCAACCACAGTAAATTCCTTACTATTTATGCACTCAATGGTATTGCCCGATTGGGAAACGGTATTGTACACTTCATAGCGATAAAGCCCTGGTTCAACTAGACCTATCTCGGCTGCGCTTGAGATTAAGGTCTCATTACCATTGTTGTCTACCTTGAACCAGCGATATCCCTCGGCAGTACCGGTTGCCGAAACGGTGTAGGGTATTTCATTTTCACAGAAGGATATTTCATCGGGAAAATTGATTTCAGGGGCCAGATCCACAAGCTCACCTGTTATCGCATCTAAATAGGGGCCACATCCCAATACGGTTGAAAATGATTCTTGAACACAGCCAATAGCTTCACCTGCATCATTGAAAGGAATGATGGTAATAAAGAAGTTTCGGTTGGGATCAAAATCCAGAACCAATGTACTGTTTGTTGTAAAAGTAACATTATCAAGTACTTCACTGGTGTTGGGAGACAAGCCTATGGTAACACGATAACCATCTGCGTCGGATACACTGACCCACTCCAAACGTGGTGTTAATGGAACATTTATGGATCCATTCAATGGATTGAGAAGTTGTGTGCAACTTGGCAAACTCGCCATAGAACCGGTGGTGAAGCTAAATAGTGGACAATTGCTAGGAGCGGAACCATTGGAATTATAGGGAATAATACGAATGTAAATGGGCGTATTGAAAGGAAAATCAGTCGCCGGGTTATAGGCGAGTACGTTGCCTACATCAAAATCATTAAGTAATTCAATACCACCAGGAGTTGTGCCTATGGTAATACGATAGCCAGTGGCTGTGGGTATATAATCCCATGTTATGTTACTTGAAACATTTACATTATTTGCGCCATCGGCCGGTGAATTTATTACGGCGCACGAAGGTGGAGTTGTAACATTTACGGTTTCAAAAGAGCCAACGTTACATACAATATCGGGGTCTGGGGTGTTAAAGAAAAAAATCGTCAACCTCACGTAAACGGTAACCCCTTCTGGAAGCCCCAATGGCGGTTTAAAGGAAGTGGCATTACCAAGGTTTTGTTCGTTTATGATATCGGTGCCACCGAGAGTTGTTCCAACTGAAATACGATAACCCGGGGCATTCACATCATTCCAAGTGATAGTCGCATCTACGGGTACATTAACAGCGCCATCTAGGGGTCCGGTCAAAGTAGGGCAGGTAACCTGGGCATATACGAAGCCTGCGCAGATAAATGCGATAACAAATAGCAGTTTTTTTTGCATTTGAAAAGAATCAAACATTACAATATACTTAAAGTCTATCTTTTTAATGAAAAATGGCCGTTAAATTCTTTCTCATTGTCGACCAACACCTCAAACCAGTATTCTGAGGAAGGTAGCGGTCTGCCGTTCACGGTTCCGTCCCACCCTTGAGAATCAATTTCTATTTGAAGTAGAAAAACACCATAGCGATCGAAAATTGAAATTGGGCCTGCTTGAGTTTTCTTGTTACCAATACGCTCTCTTAATTTCCAGAAATCGTTTATTCCATCACCATTTGGAGTAAAGAATTTTGGAAAATCTTCAATTTCGATATTTTCCTGAACGATTCTCTCCGAAATTCCACATCCGTCGGTGTCCCTTACAAAAACTGTATAGGACCCGAGTGGTATGTCTTCAAAGACATTGCTACTTTGAAAAGGTCCTTCGGCATTATTTAGACTATATTCAAAAGTACCAGTACCCTCTACTTCAACCGTAATTTTGAGGTAACCTGATATTTCAGTAGCAGTTGCTTTTGTAATATTGGGCCCTTCGTCTAAAAACACTGTAAATTCACTTGTTGTTGTACATTCTATTGTTTTTTCGAATAGAACCGCCCTATTGTATAGTTCGTATAAATACAGTCCGGGTTCATAAAGTTCTACTACTTCATTTTCGGAAATTAAATCGGTTGCGCCATTAGAACCGATTTTATACCATCGGTACCCGTCCGCTCTATCGGTTGCCTTTAAAATATTTGGTAATTGATTGTTGCATAGGGAAATTTGATCTTGAAGCGTAGCAATGGGATTTAGAATAACGATTTCACCTGTTAGGTCGTCGGTAAAAGGCCCACAGTCAACAACTGTTGTAAACGACTCACTGGTACACCCTAGGGCCTCACCAGCATCGTTATAGGGTAAAATGGTAACATAGTACTTGTGGGTGGATTCTAATTCGATGGTATCGGTGTTGGTATCTTCAACAAAGGCAGTATAAAATACGTCAATTGGAAAAGGAGAAATACTAACTGATACTTTGTAGCCACTGGCACCTTCAACGGGCACCCATTCCAACTCAATTGTTTTAGGAATCTCAATGGCTCCATCTAATGGGTAAGTAAGGCGAGTGCATCCTAGGCTACTACTTACAGTTCGTACCGTAAAACTCTCTTCACTGCAAGAGGGAGCAGCCCCATTCTCATTGTAGGGAATGATTTTTACATAAATTATGGCATTCACAGGTAAATCGGACGGTGGGTCGTAGAAAAGAGAATTACCCACATTATAGTCTTCAACAATATTGCTTCCACCTGGTGTCGTACCTAGTGTAACTCTATATCCTGTTGCAAATGGTGCATAATTCCAAACAATATTGACTTCTTCCCTTACGAAAATAGCATTGTGTAAAGGGTCTCGAAGCATGGTACAGGAAGGTGGTGCAAGTACATCCTCGGTAACAAAACTACCTATCTCACAATCGAAGCCCCCTAAATCAGTACCAATAACCCTTAAAGAAACATATATTCGTGTTTTTTCGGGTAAACCTTTGGGAGGGGTGAAATTTGCAAATGTGCCAGAGGTTTTTTGGTCGATAATATCCGTGCCTCCAGGGGTAGTGCCAAGCGATATTAAGTAAATCGATTGTCCAGATAGTTTTTCCCAGCTAATATCCGTTGTAACGGAAACGTTTTCTTCGTCATTTACCGGACCAATAAGTTGTGGACAGACTTGGGCTTGACAAAGGCTAAAACCTACAAGAAAAATAATATGTACCAATATCTTATTCACCGCAATATATAATGTGATTTATCGCTTCAGAGAAAAATGTCCCTTAAACTCTTTTCCATTTTCAAAGGCTACTTTAAACCAGTAATCAGATGCGGGTAAACGCTTTCCTTGAAATGTACCATCCCAGCCTGAATCATTTGAGTTTAATTGCACCATTAATTTTCCTAACTTGTTGAAGATCGAGATTCGGGCCGTCGATCTATTTTTATCAAAACCAATTAATTGCCAATGGTCGTTAAAACCATCCCCGTTGGGCGTAAAAAATTTTGGAAAACCAATTACCGCGACTTCCTCTTCTGAAATTCCACAGCCCCTTCTGTCCCTTACGAAAACGGTAATAAATCCGGCATCAACGTTATTAAAAGTATTGTTGTCTTGATAGTCCAATCCATTTAAGGAATACTCGTAATCGCCATCACCAGAGACCAATAACTCAATGGTGTTGTTATTTGAGCCATCCTCAATTTTTATTTCTTGAAATACTGCTTTATTTGAAGGAATGATTACAAAATCTCTACTAGATGTACAGGTAATCAGTTGTCCATCTTCTCTGTAAACCGTACCTACTTCAATACTATACGTGCCTCCTTGGGTAATTTCAAGATTCGAGGTGTCTCCGATTTTTTGTATTTGACTTTCATCCAGCTTGTACCATGCATAATAATCAAAACCAGATGGACCTTCAAGTTCCAATGCCTCGCCATCAGTGCAAGTTTCATACGAGTCGGCAAATTCAAACACCGGTAAGGCATTCACTACTAAGTTTATTTTTTCTACACCGAGACATTGATTACCATTTTCCAATCGTACATATATAGTTGTATTTCCCGAAATATATTCTCCAATAAGGGGACTTTCTTCAATTACCAAATCATCAAGATTGGAATAAAAAGTAACATCAATACCTTCATATCCATTTCGTGATATCTTCTCAAGGTCGAAGGTGCTTTCTAAAACCGTATCATCAGCAACTTCATCACAGGCCATAATGGGGCTTGATGCACTAAGGGTTACCGTTGTGGGATGAACCTCCAAATCAATTTCTCCAAAATAAGCGCACCCTAAGTCGGTAGTTGCCCGATAAAAAATGGTTTGGTTAAAAGGGAGGGTGTTTCTATAGTTATTACTATTGGAAATGGCATTGTCATTATCCCTATCGTCTTCACTTTCATAAAAAGTAATTTCTGTATCAATAGCTGTAATGACTTGATTAAGATTAAAAGTGGTTATTCCGTCTGAATTTAAGGTGCTATCGATATCACACTGTGCTAATAGAAGATTTGTATTTTCGGGTAGTGGTGAAACAGCAACCAATGCCTCCCCTACGAGTGGGCACTCCAATGGATTTGCAGGAGTAATTGTAACCAAATATCTGCCAGAATCGACAAACGAGGTTTCGGGAAGTTCAAATACATTTCCTGAATTGGGGAGGGGCGAACCGTCCTTCTCCCAGGTATAAATTGCCCCGGGGATATTTTCTGCCTCAAGTTTAAAACCTTCGCCGACGCAGAGTGTAAGTGTGCTAGAACTGTTTCCATTGTCGTCAGTTATCAAATCTGTTCTATTTAAAAATGATTGAACAAAGGGGGGGAGTCCTTGCATTCCGTTTTTTGTTCCTAATGAAATAGCATTGTGTTTGTATCCGGCAGCTAACCCTTGCTCGTTGGGCCTGTTAATAACGCCCAAAAATGGTGTTCCTTCAGAAAAACTTTTTGCAATAGTTCTATAGATCTTCCCATTTTCGCCCAGTTGAAGTGCCCCGCGAAAAATAGTTTGTTCATCTAAAATCACTTGGGAAGCTGAAATATTAGAGGCTTCCAAGTCGAATTGAAGCAAGGTCGAGGAATGCCCTGTTTCTTCCCGTGAATCTTTTGAGGCGTGTACATACAAGAAGCGTCCATTTGGGGAAAATTCCACTCCATAGGCCGCTTTATTAGTACCTGTTATTGAAATGCGTTTTTGGTTGGAAACGACACCTGTATCCAAATCAAAATCATAAAGGAATAGCCCCTTTTCCATATTGGCACTTGCAATTTGGGTTCCGTCCGATGAAATTTTCAAATAGCCTCTTTGTTCATTGAAGGACAGATCTTCAAAGGTGGATTTTATGGCTGCAGTCGCCACACCCGAAGTATTTATTTCAAATGCATGATAGGTATTAAAGCCACTTTTTTTCCCATCGACCGATGCAAACGTTAGCAACCATATGGATTGATCAGTACAGCTTTTTACCACAGCGGCTAATTTTTCTGAACTATGGTCCAAAAGGGGAATGTTCTTTTCCAAAACCGCCCCTTTTCCATTATTACGTGAAAGGTCGACTATAGAATAGTTTAAACCATTGTCGGTTTCAATTTGAGATAATGAAGTGTCCACGGTAAAAATGTAAAAAACATCTGGGTTGTCAGGTTGTGGTACAATAATGGCTGACTGGGTACTTGACGGATCTCCATAAAGGTCTGTTCCATTTTCCATAATTTGATGGTCCTGGTTGAAGACGGTGATGCCATCAGTATAAAACAGAAGATTTCCAGCGGAATCGGAAATGGTCGCGCAGCCTTCCGCGGTATCCAATTGGCCATCATTGACAGCGTTTACGGTACCGTCATTATTAAAGGAAATACCCGCACCATTACCAAAATACCAATTCGAGGTTTCTCCCTGCCCAAATAATAAGGTAGGGAAAGCCAAACACAATAGTAGAATAATTGCGGCTTTCTTGATCATAGCGTATTCTCAACGCTACAAGATACTATAAATCTCTCTTTTTCAACAGGGTATAAGACAAATAGATGAAAATCGCTGTCCAACAGAGTACGATTAGAATTTCGTACCAGTGTACGGCATAATCAAAATTCAGGTCCTCGCCGATTTGATTACCAAGATTCTTAACGGCAGAAAGTCTTGTAAAGGGTTCATCAACAAGATTCTGCATAGATTCTAAAGGAAGGAAATTTTTGATTTTCTGTGCGGTTTCCCAGCTAGTGAACTTCCAACCAATTAGCCCAAACAATAGTTGTTCTATAATTAACCACAATATCAAAAAGCCAAGGGCAAATGCCGACCTTTTTACGAAAATGCCCAAGAACAAGCAGAATGAAAAGAACCCAAGTAGTTTTACAAAATAACCAAGAATGAATTCGAGATCGGAAAATATAATACTCATTTCGTCAAATGAAGAATATGCCAGCCCCAGGGCTAGGGAAATTACAAAAAGAAATACCGTAGAGATGGCCGCGAAGGCTAAAACCGTTAGAAACTTGGAATAGATGAATTCCCATTTGCTCAAGCCGTCGATTAGGTTCTGTTTTATCGTCTTATTGCTATACTCATTCGCCATCATAGAAACGATGACCACGGCCAAGAACAATTTAAAAAATGCGGCTATAAATGCATTGAAGTGCCATATGTAGGGAAAATCAAAGATGCCTAATTCGGCTAGATGAAATTTGATTGGACCAATATCAAATTTAATGGCAGCGACTAACGAAATAAAGGTCAGTAGTACAAAATAGGATATTATTAGTATTCTACTCGCCCTATTGTTCCATAGTTTGATAAATTCTATTTGTAGCAGTCGTATCATGAGTTGGTTCGATTAGTTTGATTGGTTTTTGGTCAAGGTCAAGAATTGCTCTTCTAAACTTTCTTTCCTTTTGACAAGATGTGCTAGAACGATACCTTTTTCAAATAAGGATTTATTAAATTCTTCAGCGCTGATATCTTCTTTCAAAAAGGCGGTGATTAGCCCGTCTTCGGTTCTGATTTCACCAAAACTTGCATTGTTTTCTAGGTAAGTGGTCAATTCTTGGGCTTGGGTTGTTTTTAGTTCGAAGAATCCATGAGTCGCCAACATATCTTCAACACGGCCTGAATAGAGTTTTTCTCCCTTTCTAAGAATGACTACATGACTACAGACTTTTTCAACTTCGTCCAATAAATGGGAAGCCAAAAGTATGGTAGTACCTTGCGAGGCGATTTTTTTTATGATTTGGCGAATTTGATGAATACCTTGGGGGTCAAGACCGTTGGTAGGTTCATCCAAAATTAATATTTCAGGGTCGTTCAGCAGGGCAGAAGCAATAGCCAAGCGTTGTTTCATCCCCAAGGAATAAGTTTTAAACTTGCTGTTTTTTCGTTCGAGCAAGCCCACTAGGTCCAATTTTTCTTCGATTTTGTCAGTAGAAACATCTTTGATTTTACAAACCAATTTTAAATTCTGAACGGCCGTCATGTAAGGGTAAAAATTGGGTCGTTCAATAATCGCCCCAACCTTTTTAAGTGCATCGTGCGTTGAGGTATTACCATCGAACCAAGAAAAACCGCCTTGAGTTTTGTTTACTACATTAAGGACGATGCCCAAAGTTGTGGATTTTCCACTACCATTAGGCCCCAGAATTCCGTAAACATTTCCTTTTTCAATGGTGAAAGAAAGGTCTTTGACCGCAGTCAAATACCCAAACTTTTTGGTCAGATTACTGACGGTCAGGATTTTTTCCAAAATGGGAGGTTTTTGATGATTGATGAAAATACAAAATAGACATGACTTGTCTATTTAATACATCTGACGACAAGCATCAACTTTTGTTACAAAAATTTAAAAAAAATAGTCAATAAGAGTGCCATAGTTTGCATTTAGACTACGGCATTAGGTTGGAATCAAATAACCTCCAATAATCATTGGAGGTTTTTCTAAAGTGTTAAAAAGATTATCGATACAATGTGAAATTACCAACGAATTCGCGGTCGTCATCTTCACCGTTTAATTGAATTACATACCAGTAATCGCCAGTTGGCAACTCTGCTTCTTGGTAAAGCCCATTCCAGCCTTCTTCGGTATCTTGAATACGATATACTTCTCGTCCGTAGCGGTCATATATTTTAATGAAGATATCTGGGAATTGCTGAATGTTTCTCGGAATCCAGAAATCATTCAATCCGTCACCGTCAGGCGTGAAGAAATTCGGTATTTCAATATCAATGAATTCCATTTCAATTGTTGCTATCGATTCACAACCATTTTCATCCACAACCCTAACGGTATATGTGTCGGTTCTTCTGATATAGAAGGTGTTGTCATCCCCATTGTTTTGGTCATCGAAATAGTATGTGTATCCTTCTTTGCCACCTGTCGCGGTCGCTGTGATTTCATTTAAATCAAGCTGTTCAAGTGATAGCTCAAGGGGTTCAAAACCTTCCACTTCGAAATTAATCGTGTTCGGGCAACCGTTTGCATGTATGATATAAATGAAGTGGTCACCTGAAGATAAGTTTTCGAAATTGGGCTCCAATACCAAGTCGTTCGAATCGGTTGAATCGAGTGCGTAAAGCACATCTGATGAAACGTCTGGGTCTTCGAAAACAATATCAATACGATTTGTTGGTGTATCACCAGAACATTCATAGATGACTTCAACCGTGCCATTTAAATTAGCACCAGACTCTACTCGAATAAGATCATCGACCAAGCAGCCATTGGCATCTCTGACGTATACGAAATAGTCCCCGCCAGAAAGATTTTCTATGGTCAATCTGCCCTCGACAAAATCGGCATCACTATCTGAGTTTATTGCCGTACTGTACGGAGGTGTGCCACCTTGAGGGACCACCGTTATTGTACCGTCTTCATCTCCAGCACAAATCTCGGGAGTTGCAGAAAGCGTTATTAATAGTTGATCAGGTTCGGTAATTGTAAACTCGACTAATTCGATGCATCCATTGGCATCTTGAACAATTACCTGATAATCCCCAACAGGTAAATCGTCAAAACTATTGTCATCAACGAATTTATCGAGGTTAGGAGAAATTGCGAATTGATAAGGGGCAGTCCCAAATTGTACATCAAATTCAACACGGCCATCCTCTTCGCCATAACAACTGATATTGGTGATTTCCGGAATTACAACCAATTCTTCTGGTTCGATTATGTTGATTTCTATAGATGTCTCTCTACAGTCACCACTTTCTACATGTACATAATAATTCCCTTCCGGTAAATCAGCAAAAGTACCTGACGCTTGATTTGGTCTCACCTGATTCGTAAGGGCAGCATCAGAGAATAGGCTGTATCGGTAGTTGCCAAGCCCTCCATCAGCAACCCAATCAATTACGGCCGTTGATTCTCCGTTACAATTAATGGTTGGGGTAATACTTGCATCAACGGGTTGAAGGGTCAAGTCTTCTAATGGATTTATGGTGATTTCATTAGTCGGGAATCTTGCATCACAGTTTAAGTTATCTTGAATGAAATACTGGTACGTACCAGCGGTTACATTCTGGAATACGTGGGTGTTAGGCCCATTGAGTCCGTTCATTGCATTGAAGTTAATGCCGTCAACGCTCCATGTGTAAGGCCCTGTGCCACCTGTTGCGGTTAGCTCGAGTTCAGCGTTAACCAAACAACTTAATGGTTGTGTCATGGTAAGTATGCCAATGACTTCAATAGGGTTCAAGATTTCTATCGCAATTGCGTCTTCAAACGTACAGCCCATATCATCTTCAACCAATATCGTATAGAAACCAGCATCTTGGTCATCAAAAGTCGGCGTCGTTTGAGATACGGTACTACTCAACAAAATAGTTTTAGATGCATCGCTGTACTTGTTTAAGATGAATTTATAACCTGGAGTTACATTTCTTGGCGCCATATCAAAATTAAATTGAACCTGAGCATCGGAATCTCCTTCACAATTCAACATTGTTGCCGAAGTATTTCCTAAAATTGGATCTGGCAATAATATTTCGAAAGCATTCAGGAAGGTCTGTGTACATGTTAAGTTATCGGTCACTTCGATACTGTATATACCTGAATTTAAACCTTGGAAAAGATGAGAGCTCACTTGACTGGCCATCGGGTAAACCGTGCCGGTCGATGTATTGGTTATTGTAATATCGAATGGTAATTCTCCCCCAAGAGGTCTAACAAGAGCAGTACCTTGATCATCAGTACATCCTGCATGAATGACTTCAACAACATCAAGGGTAATTGGATCAATTGGGGTAGCTATGGTAAATGCCCTGATTTGGGTACATTGCGGGAAACCGTTTTGAATTATTTCAACCAAATAACTTCCTGCTGGAATATTAATAGTACCTGTTTGACCCAAGGGAACATTATTGTCATTGTATTCTAAAACATCATCGGCAGTATTAATTGGTGTACCTTGGGTGTCATAAATATTCAGCGTGAAATTTCCGGCATAGGTGACATCGGTGATATTAAATCTGACACTTCCATTATCTCCATGACAAATGACATCGGCCAATACTTCAGGGGTCACATCAAAAGTATTTGGTTCTTCAACGGTATGCTCTACAATTAGTTTACAGCCTGTATTTATGTTTTTGACTTCGAAAGTATAGTTGTCTGGTTGTAAATCGGTAAAGGTATGGGATGTTTGAAAAGCGCCACTAGGTAGCATTCTATATTCATAATTTGTCGGGGTATAGGCGCTAATATCAATATGGATGTCTTCACCGATATAATCACAACTTATAGGGGCGTCAACCACCACTGTTGCCGAATTTAGTTGGTCATAAACAGGAACCGATACGGTTACTTGACCCGAACAGCCTTTGTTATCAAATACTCTGACAATAACATCACCACCATTATAATCAGTAAAGACGTAGTTAGGTGAAGTACTATTTTGAATGGCACCGCTTGTGACTTCTTCGAATTCGAAAGTGTTGTATACATTTGTTCCACCATTAATACTACCAGTGTCGATTGATATTGTGGCATTGTTAGGATTATTGTCACTCGAACACTGAAATTGTACTACTGTTGGTAAATCAAATATAATTTCATTTGGTTCATCAACGATAATAGTACTTCTGGTAGTTTCACAACCATTTGGCCCACTGGCGACTACTTCATAAGTGTCGGGAGGTAGGTTTTCGTAAGTGGATGTCGCTGCTACAAAATTACCATTATTAGGGGTTAGCGTGTATGTAAGCGGATTATTACCGTTGTTTATTTGAGTCAATACAATGGTTCCATCATTATTACCGAAACAGCTTACGTTTGTTGGGTTCGCGGTAAAATCCGGTACAGTCGGTGTTAGAATCTCAATTGGGAATTCGCGGGGACATTCGGGATTACTAGTTATGTCATACACGAAAACCCTGTACGAATCTGTTGTATTTATAAGTTCTGTTACCGAAGTACCTACCAGAGCTTGTCTTGCAACCTCTGATGCATTTGAAGAGTCCAGAATTTCGTATTCGTAATTTCCTGATCCGGCAGATACTTCTATTCGTATTTCGGCTTCCTGCCCAACACCACAACCTAGATCTCTTGATAAGGTCGCTGTTGCTTGTATACTTGGTTCAACAGTAAAAGCCTGGGAAACGGTACATCCATTAGTATCTTTTAAGACTGCAGTATAATTTCCTTCGGCCACACTTGTAAAGACTCCGCTGTTACTAACAAATGACGAACCACCATCTATTGAGTAGAGGAAAGAAGTGTTTCCAGGAAGTATGGTTACTGTAGTTGAGGTACCACAATTATCTATGTTCAAACTTGTTATTACAGGATTTGGTGACAAGGTCAACGTTTCGAAGCCTAAATTGGCGGAACATCCAAATTGGTCAGTAATGGTCACATGGTAGTCACCAGCTGGGGAATTTGGAGTTATTTCAACAGGGTTGTCCGTTGTGCCAGTTATAGTTGCAAAAGGAGCAGGTCCGGTTACGGTATATGTAAAAGTTCCACCACCACCTTGAATGTTTTCAATCGCGATTATACCAGGTTGCTCACAAGTTATTTGCTGTAACGTATTTAGATTTGCTGTGATGGCATCCAATTCTTCTAAAATCAGGTTTTCGCTTGCACTTGTACATTGAACAGTTCCTCCGGCATCTACCTGAGTTACCACAATATAATATTCGTTGGCAGCTAGGTTAGGAATGTTGATAGTACCGGAATATGGAATGTTTCCTCCACTATTCGTTATTGGATTATCATTGATGTCATATAAAATCCAGCTCATTTGAGGTTCTGTTGAACCATCGGAGTCAGTTATGTTATATGTGATTTCTCCATCATTTGCACCATTACAAGAAGGCTCATAAGTTGATGTGATTTCCATCGGATTGGTCACCACATTGTTTACATTTACGCTACTTTGTCGAACGCAACCAGGTGCCGGCGTTGAAGAATCACGCACATAAAAAGAATATGTTCTTCCAGGAATTAAGCCGGGAAATGTATGCGTTACGCCAGCGGCAAAAGGCCCGATCCATCCGTTTTCGGGGGCAATTGGGTCAAAATTCGCAGGGTCGTCCGTGTAAGTGTACAAATATGGAGCGGTTCCATTTTGTCCGCGGACTGTAACTTGTAACTCATTGCAATTAACAATAATTGGTAGAATGGTAATATCCAAGTCATCCAAAGGATATGGAATGATAAATGGAGGCAAATCTGTTTGGCAAATTGTATTGTTGGATCCGTCAACTGTTCTCATTGAAGGATTTACGGTATCACCAGATAAATACCCAGTTAGTTGGTCGGAAGTGCCGGGTGTGCTATTATCACCAACCCATGTTGTGCCTCCATCGGCGCTGAACTGAATTGTTCCCACCGTTGTTGGGTATGCGCTGAAAGCAAATCCGAAATCATTGACATCGCCGGTACAGTTTGCAGGTGTAATACCAGTTATCGTCGCTGCCAACTCGTCAGGCTCGGTAATCGTACGTGATTCTGTTATCGAACAACCATAAACGTCGGTAAGAATAATATTATAGTTACCTGCTATTAAATTGAAATAGGTTCTTGACGTACTTATGACCGCGGTTTGGGTTTCATCGGCAGTACCATGGTCTATATCTACCAATTCATATGTAAAGGGTGCGACACCTGAGGTGATGTTTACGGCAATACTTCCCGGATCTCCAAAACAAACTGCATTCGTAGGTATCGCATCAAAAGCTAAAGCCGGTGCTGTACCCACTGTAACGGTTCTTTGGAACTCGCATCTAGGGGAAATTCCCCCATTGTCGCGAACATAAACATTATAATCGTCTGTTGTCAAACTAGTAACGGTGAAAGTATTCGAAGCACCAAAATCAGTATGATTGACAGTATTACTTGTACTTACAAAAGCATATACATAATTTCCATCTCCGCCACTGGCATTTACCGTAATACTGCCATCAGCGCAGGTGCTAACATCAACTACATCTACTGCAGCTGTTAGCGTCGGTGCAATGACGATGGTCTCAACAGCAGAAACGCATCCGTACGCGTCACTTACTTCAATATCGTAACTTCCTTCAGAAAGACCTGTGAAAGTAAAAGTCGTTGCGTTGGATGGCGTAGGTGATTCCCAAGCAAGTCCATCTCTTCGGAATAAATAATCGCCATTGCCTGTATTCACTGTGACTGTAATCGTGCCGTTGTTTGTTCCATCATAACATGTAGTGCTGACATCAAAATCAATATCTTCATAACGATTTATGGTTACTGGCGTAGTTGATAAGACCTCGCAATTTTTGTCGTCTCGAACACGAATCAAATAACTCCCATCCGGTACATTGGTAAATGTACCGTTGGTTTGAAAAGGTCTAATCTCCGTACCTGAGGTATCTTCCAAACGATACTCATATCCGGGCGCTCCACCAGTTGCCGATGCTTCTAGTGTTCCGCCCGTATTAAAGCAGGTATATTCTGCAGTTTGAGACAGGGCTGGAATGATAACAGACGGATCTGTAAGTGTAAAGGTAAAATCAGTTGTACATGATGTTGGTGTTGATACCGGAAGACTTTCTATTTGGATAGTATGTGTGCCAGCACTAAATGGGGTAGCGGTTGTCACTTCGGAGACCATTGAGGTCGTCCAATTGGTACCATCACTAGAATATTGGAATCCTGTTGCAGGAAAGTTCAATACTTCAAATCGTACAGAACCATCTGTTCCTGAGGGACAACTAGGGTCTGTGGTAGCCAATATGTTAGCAGAAAACTCTTTGTTATCTTCAACAACCACTTGAATATCCGCAGTTTTGCTACATGTTTCAGGTATTTGGCTAGCCTGAATGTCATCTAAGATCAAGTCATTACCATCGTTGCTATTCACGTTAGACCTGAAAACAATATCGATATCGGTATACGCACCTGGGTCAAATGTTATGGTGCGTTCGTGCCAATCAAGATCATGGTTGTTTTTCGGAATCTCATTAGTAACTTCACTATAGATTAATGTTCCAGAACTATCTAGAATTTCCACTAAAACTTCAGGATTGTTTCCGGTTCCCGTAATGTTTTTAAGGTTGTATGCCCAAAAACTTAATGTGATTTCACGATTTGGTAACACTTCAATATTTTGTTTTGTCCACAAAACAGAATTGAGTACCTCACTTCCAGTGTCCGAGAATGTACTTATATCAATTGCTAAGAACCTACCGTCAGTTAGACCTGTATGGTCTTGAGGACTGGTCAAAGAAGGAATTGGATTTGTTACTAAATTGGTCACTGTATATTCGCCATTCACTAAAATACCTGCAGGTCCCCGGTTACAGCTTACAGTAGAACCATCTTGAGGTTCATAGCAGTATGCCGGTCCTATTTCTGCAATTTGTGTCGAAAATCCCGTACCAAAGTTCTCAAAGAACAGTGTGCTCTGATTTGCAGCTAGGGTAGTTGAATATTCAATATTAATAGTTTGAGTACCACTAACAACACTAGTAAATACATTATTGTCAGCTGGTATGTTGGCTGTACCATTTAAATCATGGGTGTAGGTAAAGTCGGCTGTATTCGATGGGGTCACGGTAATTGTTCCAACTCCGTCGCAATCATAGGTCACATTATTGGCAAAAGTGGGTTCGGTTGCACTACTTGGCACAGTTAATTCCATATCATAGGTACAACCTAGCGCATCTTGAACTGTAAACTGATGGTTTCCTGGCAAAAGATTTGCGGTATCAAGGCTACTGAAAGTACCGCCGTTAAAACTGTATTGATAAGGGGCTTGACCACCACTTGGGTTCATTATTTTGACCAAGGCGCCGGCAGGATTACAAGAAGCATCCTCAATAATCGCAGCAGAGGCCAATAACCTAAATGGTTGAACGATTTCATAATCGAAATTTTCTACACAACCCATTCCGGTGTTTCCACTGGAGTCCATTACGGTAATTGTGTATATCCCTGCGGATAAGTTGGCAAAGGTATTGGGTGATTGGTAATTGGTTCCACCATCCAAGCTATATTGATATGGAGCGGTTCCTCCGGTAACCGTAACTGTCATGGTCGCTGTTGAAGAATCGGAACATATAATATCGGAATTAGATGCTGAAATAGACATGGTACCTAAATCATCCACACGCACTGACGGAGAAAGTCCGTAACATCCGTTACCATCTTTTACGATAAAGACATAATCGCCATCTCGGTTCGGGTTACCTGTATCTCCGAACAAAAATGTTGTTTCGGTTTGATATGCTGAATCTGGCACTGAGGTTTCATCGGCATGTTGAAGTACACCATCAATACTATAGATGGCCATTTCGTACTCAGGACTAGGAAGTCCGCCGGCAGGTGTCACATTTACTACTCCTGGGGTACATGTAATATTTTCAGAGGTTACGGCACCCAAAGTAAGTTCGGGTATTTCTGCTACAGTAATGTTTCGTGATATTGAACAGCCGTCTTGTGTGCTTGTAACAACTATGTAGTCCTCAGGAATTAAATTTGAAAACGTATGGGTATTATCGTTAACAGCAGTTTGATTACCTGCGGGAGATCCAAGGCCACCGTTACTTCCGTCATCTACAAATAGTTCATATGTATAATTGGGTCTTGCATTAAATGCTGCAACGGATATTGTGCCCAAGTCATTACAATCCGCAGGTGAACTGTCAACTGAAACATCGAATAGCTGCTCTTGGATACCGATATCTTCAGTTTCGAAAATACAAGCCCCAACAATCGGCGTATTGTCAGCTGGGTTCAATTGAGTCATTTGAACCTTGTAGGTGCCGCTTACCGCAATTTCAAAATTAGGCCCATTATTTGATGAAAATGGTACGACGATATTGTTGTCATTGGCATTTATCAATTGAAAACCATAACCTGCTCCAACACCCGTAATGCGAATGTTACCGTCAGTATCACAAAGTATGTCCGTAGGTGGAGTAACTGTGAAATTCAGTTCGTTTTGAAATACATTAAAGTAAAATCTACTAGAACAACCGTTGGCGTAGGTGACCGATAACCGATATTTACCAGCAGTGTCGACATTGTAATTATTACCTGTTTCAACTTGATTCCAGGTACAGCTAAGATTTCTTGTTAAGCAACCATCAGGTCCGGCTGTGCAACTCGCTTCATCTAGTCTTTCCCAGAATAATCCACCTGAGGCATCCGTAATGTTCATTTGTATAAGAGCACTATCCGTAGCGCCGCATAAAAAGATATCTACGAACTGGGTAGTACCATCATTGCAATCCAATCTAATTTCACCTTGAATGTCATTATCGGGGTCAACATCACTATTGACCTGATTAAAATAGTCGACAATTGGGTTTGTTTGCGTGGTACCAAACCTTTCTACTTCAATAACCTCCACTAGATCAGGACAGCTACCATTGGATGATTTTTCAACAATATAGGTGCCTATCGCTGTTATATAATAGGTGCTTGGATCACTGTCAGGGTCATCATTCAGTTGCGTATCTCCACCATCTACTTGTCCGTTACCATTAGTGTCCAAATACCATTGGTAAGTCGTGAAACCTTGACCGGCTCTTAAAACTGCATCATCACCACAGAGCATTTCAGTTCTAGGTATGTTACAACCTGCAAGCGCGTCGAAGACAGAGTTCGATGCTACTTCGGGAGTCCTAGGACATCCACTTATAGAATTGGAACCATTTTCATCGGTAAAAGTTGAAGTGTTCAGAACACCCTGATACGTTACGAAGGCCCTGTTTTCCAATTGAGACGAACAGGCGTCTACAAAGTTTGAACAGCTAGAGTCTATTGTAAATTCTATTTCTATAACATATAGGGGATCTCCGACTTCTACTAAATTATTTGGAATTGCAAAGTCGATAGTGCCGGCAACAAGGTCTGTAGTAACGGTAACGCTTGGATTTGGAACAATGATGTCATCTATCGTAATATTGCCTGGTAGTATATCTCGAATTGTAAAGTTGGTGGCATCGTCATCGCCGGTGTTTTGAAAATTCAACACATATTTATAAGATTGTCCGAGATTAAGCTGTTGCCCATTGACATCAGTACCGCTCAGATCTTGAGTGGTATTTCCTAAGAAAATTTCGGGGGCCAAAATTCGTATATAGGATGCCGCATTTACCGTTCCATCGTTGGCATCTACTACAGGTACTCCAGTTCCATATTCACCGCCATCTCCACCATCGGCATTTTCATCCTTATTGAATTCATTGGCGTCGCTACATCCATCTCCGTCACTATCAAGATCAAGTTGGTCAGAAAGTCCGTCACCATCAGTATCGCAACCAGCAGTCAAAAGAACGCCCTGCATATTAGTTGGTCCAACAACATTTTGGCCAACAGAGATGGCGTTTGCTCCACCACCGTTCCATGAGAATGCATTTGCTGGGGTAGTTAGGATCATGGGTTCTAAGGGACCGTTTGAGGTGCGCGAACCAAAAAGAATGAACTGACCTGATTGGTCTACGACTACCCTGATTAATGGGGTGCCGTGCGAACCTGTTAGGGTGTAGATCTGTGGATTTCCACTTTCGCCATATCCAGTTCCATCCAAAAATCTTGCGAAATTTCCGGGTGCATTCTGAAACTGAATTTCGCCTGCTAAATCGTTGCCATTAATCTGAAGATTAAATGAATTGTCCAAACTGAAAATATCTAGAATGAGATAGTTTTCAACGCTTATTAAATCACTGTTATGAGTCTCTCCACTACTAATGTTGAAAGCAAGACCACTACATTCTTCAGCGTCGTAAATACCGTCATTATCGTCATCTAGGTCAATTACATCAATGACTCCATCATTGTCATAATCATTGTGAACAATAATGTTGGCCGAAGGACTATCTTCTGTTAAGTTGATATCGACTTGATCTTGCGTATGTGTAGCAGTATTTGTAAGGTTCAAAAATGGTAAAGTGTCAATTTCGTCGGCTTGAACCTCTAGTTGCAATTCTGCAATATCGCCACCGCCCAAAGTACCTATGTTCCATATGTTTCCACTCCAACTTCCGGTAATCGTAAAGGCATTCACCAAAGATAGTCCAGCAGGAATGTTATCTGTTATTTGTAGATTGGTCAAGGGGCCTACACCCCAGTTTTGTACTCTGATGGTGAAAGTGGCAGTTTCACCTTCCATAATTTCCGGCTTATCTACTGTCTTAACAATATGGATGTCAGGGTCGCAATAAAGGCCCAGAATAGGATTACTATCATAGGTACATGGACCCTTCGTACCTCTTAAAAAGTACTCTCCAGCTCCATTTGGTGCATAACTTGGACTATTGGCCCCAGGTATAATAGCACCATCTCTATACCATTGAAAAGCATCAAAATTACTGTTTGTAGCCTCATAAATTTCAGAACCTACAAAACAACCAGTGCCGCCTCTGATTTCTAACGAAACTTCAGGTACAGTGTCAAATCCTGAAAAATAACCGGCAACACCACGAGCCCCATTATATCCGAAGAATCCAACGGCCATAGGTCCTGTAGATTGTACGCTAACGTCGCCATTGAGATTTGGGATGAAAAATGTTTTCCAGTCAGTTGATCCCGTAACAGGGTTCGATGCAGGTAGAGTAACAGGTCCATTGCCATCGGTGACTATTATGTTCGCGTCTGGCGTATTTACCGCGGCAATTATGGTCAAACCACCAGTGACCGCAGTGCCTGCCATATTTCTGATATCAGGAATATTGTCCATTACGTCAGGGAGCAAACAGTTAACCGGAGCCACGAAATTTAGACCTTGTGTGTAGGGTGTAGTCGCGCCGGCCATACATTGGTAGGCGTAGACATCTTTTGAAGTTTGCACGAACATATTCGCACCAACGGTGTTTGAAGAATACATGGTGCTTGGTACTTCAAAATAGTCTCCATTATTAATTGTGGCTATTGGGGTTGCGGAACCGTTGATAAAAATTTGAGTATTGTCGGCCGTTGCAATTAGAAGCGGAAATTCGGTCCATCCATTGGTATTTCCGTTTCCTCGTACAAAAACATATTCTTTTCCCAGTCTATTTTCAGGCACGGGTTGGTCGATTCCAGCATCACGATTGCTTGCCCCCACTTGTCGACCGAAGTTCATAGAGCCGTTGCTAATCACAATATCTTTATCAGAAACAATAGAAGCTCCGATCCAACCATCTTCATGGGCTTGTGTGGGTGCGTTGCCGATGTAGGTTTCATATACGAATGATTCATTAGCGTCAAGGGTAATTTGATGCGTATTTGCAGTTATACCTGCAATATTATTGCCTACTCTAAATTGACACCCTGGATCGTAGCCAAATAGATTAATGGTGGTGTTATCCTCGGTAGCCATGATTCCAAGTGTATTTGATTTTGAGGGATGTGCGCCCCTATTGGGTACACCGCCCCACTTGAATTTTGTACCCAATGCCTGCCTACCTTTCGAAGTCAATGAAGCAGACTGTGCATTACTACTTCCCCGGTAATTCACATAAAACCGATTGCCGCTGGGTGATTCGAATCTTAGGCCGCTATTGTTTAGTACAATGCCAGTATTGGCATTGTTGACCAAAATGATATTATTGTCACCATTTGACATTGCAAAGACCTCTGGGTTGACATTTGAAATGGTATACGAATCTATGGGAGTATTGTTCGTGCCTCGATAAACGTTTACTGTAAATGGAGTAGGTTCTGGAGTTGATAAATAAACCGCTTGCTGTCGGATACCAGCATTATTTTGCCCTTGCTTTAAAGGCGGTAAATAATGAAGGTCACTCAATTGTGCTTTCGCAGAAATTGCAAATACAATTAGCAAGCAAAAAAATAGTACTTTACGTATCATTATAGGTCACTTTGTTTGGGATGGACAAATTTTGCCCAACCTCAAAAAAAGTTCAATCTTGGTAAGTACACAATAATATGTTGTAAAACCCCTGTAGCTTGTTGGAAACTCTAAGTATTACGTAAATTAGCAGCTGAATTCGCTTTAAAATAGGGGTTTGTAGGAAGTAGTACGGCCTATAAAAAACTACTTTAAACGACAAAAACTGCAAAAGTCATGGTGATTTTTTGTGGTTCAATGATATTAGATGATCAAATATGTCTGAAGAGAAATTAATGTCGAAGAAGAAACCTGCATATCCTGTAGGCAAGCGGTTGGATGCTTATTTGGACCATTATAATCGCAAGATTGAGATTCCAATTTTTTATGAAGATCTTTTGCGTTTCGCGGGATCAGTTGTGGTTTATGATTCAAATGATGAGGATACTTTATGGGTTAGGGTGTATTACTCTGACTCTGAACGTACGGAAATCGACTTGAGTCTTAAAAAAGTATACTCAATTCTTCATTCCGATGGCAGTAATCATATCATTGAATACCTGAATATCGATGCAGTAGATTACTGTACTTTCGGAAATTCAAAGCCTTTTCGTATCAAAGTGAGAAATATATTGAATGATAACTTCACCTATTTTTACGTAAAAAAGACCGATGCCTCACGTGTATATGGTTTGGAGTTAGAGCATATGCTTTCACCCTACAACCTGAATTTTTTAGTCTACAGGGATACGCTTATCGAAGAGCATATTGCGGGCATACCTGGTGATGTTTTTATCAAAGAGTTTCTTCCAAAATGTACCGAGTCGGAAAAGGCCCAATTGGCTAAAGAATTCGTCAAGTTCAATGAACGCTGCATGATTCGGTTATTAGGAGATATGCGTTCGTACAACTATGTGATTGTTCCTACTCATGATTTTGATCATGTGGTGTATAAGATAAGGGCCATAGATTTCGATCAACAGTGTTTTGAAGGAAAACTAAAAGTGTATCGTCCGCAGTTCTTTAAAGAGAATTACCTTATGGTCGAGTTAGTACGTGCCAAACTACAGAAAACGTCTGTAGACCAATATAAAATTGAAGAACGCTCTATTGTTGCCAAAAGAATTATTAGTTCTGAAGATCGTATTGAAGAATTGGTCGATATCTGCAGAGAGGATAATATCTCGCTAGAAGAGAATATTATTGCCTTGCGGGACCACATCTACGAACTGACATTGGACATGAATTTCAAAAAATGCAAGACTATGGGCGAAGTGTTGACACTAGGCTTGGATTTTGTCAAGAGAAACTATGAAAATGTAAGTATGAAACAGATCATAGAGCAAAAGATTAAATTGCCTTAAGTTAAAACCCTAGCTTTTTTGCTCCTTGTTGAAATATACAAGATAATAATACATTTGACGCTCTTCGTCCCATCCCTTTTCTACAAATTTTTCTGCCGATTCAGGATTGATGAAATCCAACTTGATTTGGATATTGGTATCCAAATTGATAACGTTTTTTATTTTTCTTCGGGCATCTGAAACCGCTTTATTTGCAATATCGAAGGTGGAGACATCTTCGATGCTATACTTTGGACCTTTCTCAACCTTGTAATGTTTGAATTCTGGTATTAATTCGGGGTTTTCCATAACCTCCGTTAAAAAATTGCTCTCTTCGAACTCATCGTTTTTGGCAAAATGGTTTACCGCCCTATTCATGAACAGCACCTCTTGTTGTTTGTCTTCGGCAGGCAATACGACGTCTTTAGCGAAGTTTTGACAAAATTTCAAGTAGTTTTTTGTATAGAAATTTTCATCGGCCAAGGCATCTACGCCTAGAAAATTCTCTAACCAATATTTGGCGTCATAACGGTTGCTATCAACGGAAAGTACTTTGTAACCTTCTTCTTTGTTTACATTGAAAATGAGACAGCCTTTATCCAGTTTATTGATGTTGATGCCTTGTTGAATGATAATATCAAGGTTGCTCCCTTTTTCCGCGAACTGCAGAAAATCATGTTTGAGCTCGCTTTTGAAAATTCCTACTGCATCTACTTTAGTATTGTCAAGAACTAATCCGGTGAGATAGGTGACATATACTTCCCCGCTTTTAATATGTGGATGATTTGATTGTTCAAAAAGGTGTGTTGCAATTTTCTTTGAGTTTAAATGTGCGGAAGAAGGGTCCGCAAATAACTGGCTAACTATTTGGTACAATTCATTGAATTCTACATCAACTTCGTTGGAAAGTTTAAAATAATTTTCTTCCTTTTCTCGAAAAGGTTTGAAGAAATACTCTTTCAGAATACCTGTAGTTTCATCATTTAATTGTGTCGGCTCTTCCGATAAAAAGGCTCCTTCACCCTTGTTTTTGTTTCCTATCCTGTGAATGGAAATGCTTTCGATTTGCGTTGAATAAAGGTTGATCATTGAATAATTAGTTTTTTGACAGGTTCAAGTTCAAGAAAAAAAGCCATGAGTTATGAGTGCGGAGTTTCGATTTTTTACTGATCTCAATTCCAATTTTCATCAAAATCAAGATCCTCGTAATTTTCAAGGCCGTCTTCATCAAAATTGAAAGTGGTTTCCGATTTGAAATTCTTTTTGGGAGGCGTTTCAGGAAGTTCTCCAAAACTGAACAATAGATTGGGGTAGGTCACCCCTGATTCATGTTCGACAATATCCGCAAGTTCTACGAAAAACGTCCACATACTTAAGAAATCGTATACATAGATAAGTTTTGGCGTTTTCTCCGTCATCACATCCTCAAGAAAAGTTTCGTTCATCAGTTTTACATCTGAACCGTTTTCACTCATATCAAAAAGGGCAATTTCCTCATCTTGGACCCATTCGTCGTCACAAGTATAAAAAGAGGCCATTTCGTTACCCAAAAACCCGAAAGACTGGGCAATCGCATTGTGGAATTCTTCCATTGAATTGCTAGCGTCAATCTCGATATCCCGAAAGATATCTTCTTGTGCATCTAAAATGATCCGAATTTTGTAAATCATTACTATTTTTTTGCGGGAGGGTAAAGTTACAAAGTTTTGTGACTTATTTTAGATTTATATCCTTCCAAGACCAAATAGAATTGAACACCGAATAGGAGGGAAGCCAAAACCAGATGTATCGGTTGTGTTGCGAAAGGAAAATCAAGATAATACATCGCCATTCCGGAAATTACTTCGAACAAAATAAGTAATAAGACCCAATTGATTTTAGAATAGCCAGAACCGATTTTATAAATTCGATATGCAATGAACAAATTCAACAAAGTCACCAAAATCGAAAAAGAACGATGAATGTAAAATTGAATGTTCGGGTCTTGTAACCAAAGACCCTTTTCGCTTTCACCGACCAAATCAATTTTAGTATCCACAAATTCCCGTACTTGTGTACCCAAGACAACCTGTATCAAAGTGAATGCCAATGCAATTACAAAGAGATTAAGAGTAAGTTTATCGTATTTGAAAATACTCTTTTTGTCGCTGCAAATAGCAATGAGATAAAGCAGCATCGCTACGATTAGCAGTGCCATAACCATGTGTATGGTTATTTTGAACGGGTTTAGGACCGAGTAGACCACTGTAGCACCCAACCAAGCTTGAAAACCCATGGCGATTACCACCACCCATGAAAGAATCGTGATTTTTTTACGCTCTTTCCAATACCGTATCGAAAGTAAAGCTAATACCAGTGTAGCCAAGCCAGCCAAAGCACCTAGTAAACGATTTATGAATTCAATCCATGTATGCCAAGGATTGAAAATAGCATATTTGTGTTTGGTATACGGTTCCCAATTTTGAGGTTCAAAGTTCGACGGGGTCGTAAAGTCTTTGATTGCAACTTGCAATGCTTCATTGATAATTACCACCTGTCCTTTTTTATAGTCTTTTTCAGGCTGCCATTCTAACTGAGAGGCTTCTGTAGGAGGAATGTAATACCCAAAACATTTTGGCCAATCTGGGCAGCCCATGCCACTGCCGGTCATTCGCACGACTGCCCCGGCAACGATGACCAAATACACCAAGGTCAAAGCTGTTTTTGCTGTTTTACGGAAGTTTTTCTCGGTACCCATTCCAAATAATTTCGTTGCAAAATTACCATACTTTACCAAGATAGTAAGCCTAGAATGTCAAAGATTTTAATAAAAAAAGACCGTTCAATAAGAACGGTCTTTGAGTTGGTTGTTTAAATCATTTCTATTCCACAACAATAAATTCAGACCTTCTGTTTTCTTGGTGTTTCTCATCAGGACAGCTTTCTCGAGTACTGCATTCATTGGTTAGTTTGGTCTTGCCAAAACCTTCTCCCGAGATTCTAGAGGTATCAATACCATTCGCAACCAAATATGCAACTGTGTTTTCAGCTCTTTTTTGAGAAAGTTTCATGTTGTATAATTTACCGGCTTTTACGTCAGTATGCGATTGTACCTGAACCTTCATGTCAGGAAAGGCCTTCATGTATTCCAACACTTTTAATATGGTAACGGAGGCATCAGGGCGAATTTCTGCTTTATCCAAATCAAAATAGACCGGTTCTAAATTTAGGTATTTAACCAAATCAGAACCTACTGTTGCCCTTTTGATAGTTTTTTCAAGTTTCAGTTCAATACCCTCGGTGTCATTGGCGCGAACAACCGCGAACATTTTATCAACGTCATTGTAGTCTTCTTTTGAGGCTATAATCTTATAATCAACATCTCTACAATCTCCATCCAAAGTGAACGTTCCATCATCTCCCGAATTAGTTTCAGCCACGATTTCATCGGTGCTATTGAATATTGTGATTTTAGCTCCAGCAAGTGGTTCATTGGTTTCCTTGTCTTTTACAATACCATCAACAACGGTACTGCAAGTAAGGTCGATTTCCTTATTTTCAATCAGAGAATAGATATCATCACTACCTTGCCCCCCATCACGGTTTGATGCAAAGAAGCCTTTTTTGGTTTCTTCATTGATTATAAAGGAGAAGTCATCTTGTGTGCCGTTAACGGGTTTTCCCACATTCACAATGTTCAGATTGCCCATGTCCTCTATTGCGGTGGCAAAAACATCAAGACCTCCAAGACCGGGATGCCCATCCGAAGCGAAATACAACACATTTTTAGTGGTAACATACGGGAAAGTTTCTCTTGCTTCTGTGTTAATGACATTACCCAAATTGACTGGTGCTCCGATACTTCCGTCGCTGTTGAGGTTTACGACAAAAATGTCCGAGTTGCCAACAGAACCCGGCATATCCGAAGCAAAGTATAACTTGCCCTCGTCCGGACTCAGCGTTGGATGCGCACAGGAGTAGTCATCACTATTAAAAGGAAGTTCCGTAATATAACTCCATATGTCATTTTCAACTTTTGCACGATATATTTTTAATCGACTTACACCCTCATCATCCCTTGAAAAATTACCATTTTTAGAATTGTTACGTGTAAAGTAAACCGTTGCCCCGTCTTTAGTGAATACTGCAGAGGACTCGTGGGTTTTTTTGTTTGCACTTCTGTCAAGTCTTACGGCATTTGCGAAATCATCGGAAACCGGGCTTGCACTGTACAAATTCAAAAATGGTTGGTTGTTCCATTCATGAATGTAACGTGCTAAATTGCCACTATCCCTTGCCGTGGAGAAAACCAATTGTTCCCCCTTATACGCTGGAGCGAAATCGGAGGCAGTAGAATTGATACCCAAATTTTTGATCTCATATCTATTGGATTGTTTTTCTATTTTTTCCAAATAATTAGAATTATCGGCGATTTTAGTAGCACGTACGTCACCACCTTTTGCCGCTCTGAATTTTTCCATCCAAATGTCCGCAGCTTGGTATTCTTGTGTACTCTTTAAAGATTGTGCGTATTTGTACATGTAATCGGGATTAACATCCGCTCCACCATCCCTAAAGAGTTTACTGTACCATGTTGCCGCCTCACTATATTTTGCGTTTTGATAGTTGGCATCACCGAGATTTTCGTAAATCTGTTTTGCGGTATACCCTTTTTCGACCAAAGTTTCATATTTCTCGATTGCCGGGGCATATGCCAAGTCTTCAAATGCCTCTTTAGCTTTTTCCGTTTGTTTTTCTTGCGCTGAAATGAGCAAGCTGGTCAACAATAGACCGAAAACTAAGTAATTGGTTTTATTTTTCATGATCAGTGTTTTAAAAGTACCTAGGCGCAATTCTGTATTTATATCTGGTACGGAATCCGTTACGCAGCAATACCTCGAATGGACCATCATTGAAAACGGCATTACCCAACTCAGTTGTTTTTCATAGGCAAGCCCCAACATCAATTGGGCGCCAATTTGAAAAGCAACTAAAGCCCTTAATGCCCCAACTTATTGGTATACGGCACTTAAGGTAGATTTTTCATTTAGCATAAAGTTAGCTGAAAAATCCAATTATAGCGGTACTCCGCGTAAAGCTTTTAACAAAGCTACCGGTTTGAATTTCAAATTGGTTTTAAAACAAATACGTAACCTGTACATACTAACAATTTCTACAAAAATTGAAATTCGTTATTTTAAGGCTCTTCATCTGGTCAAAAGATACCGTAAAATATAGAGGTAGCTATTTCCGTATTTTTAAACCAAGTTCCTTTCCCTTATCGAACATAATGAGTTTGGCGGCCTCATACTCATTGGGAATTTCTCCTTCCAAAATAGCTTCTTTAATGGCCTCTTTAATAATGCCAATTTCCTTCGAGGGTTTAATGTTGAAAGTTTTCATGATTTCTTCACCTGAAACAGGAGGTTGAAAGTTACGAACATGATCGCGCTCTTCGACCTCTCTTATTTTTTGACGAACAATTTTAAAGTTGTTTTTATACTTCTTTTGTTTCTTCGGGTTTTTTGTAGTGATGTCGGCTTCACATAAGGTCATCAAATCTTCGATATGGTCGCCCGCGTCAAAAACCAAGCGACGTACCGCTGAATCCGTAGTGAAATCTTCAGAAATAATAATGGGCCTTGAACTCATGCGTACCATTTTTTGAACGAACTTCATTTTATCGTTCAAGGGCATGCGCAAACGCTTGAAAAGTTTGTAGACCATTTTTGAGCCCACAAATTCATGACCGTGAAAGGTCCACCCTAGTTTTTTGTCGAACTTCTTAGTGGGGGCTTTTCCAATATCATGTAAAAGGGCCGCCCATCGCAGCCAGAGGTCATCCGTGGTTTCACAAATATTATCTACAACCTCTAGAGTGTGCCAAAAGTTGTCTTTGTGGCGTTGGCCTTCGATTTCTTCAATGCCCTGAAGTGCAACCAGCTCTGGAAGTATGAAAGGTAAAAGCCCAGTTTTATGCAGTAGCGCAAAACCAATGGAGGGTTGAATACTCTCAATTATTTTGTGAAGCTCATCTACAATGCGTTCTTTTGAGATAATCTTAATGCGCTCTTTGTTCTTCGTAATTGCTTGAAGTGATTCTTGATCTATAGTAAACTCCAATTGCGTGGCAAACCTGATAGCCCGCATCATACGCAATGGATCATCAGAATATGTAATACTTGGTTCAAGGGGTGTTCGTATGATTTTAGCCTTCAAATCAGCGACTCCATCAAAAGGGTCGAGAATATTTCCGTAATCAGATTTGTTCAGGGAGATGGCCAAAGCGTTGATTGTAAAATCCCTTCGTTTTTGGTCATCCTCCAAAGTGCCATCTTCCACTACTGGTTTTCGGCTATCACGATGATAACTTTCTTTACGGGCACCTACAAATTCAAGCTCGATAGTTTCATTTTTTATCATGGCCGTGCCAAAGTTCTTAAAAACTGAAACCTTGGGTTTTCCCTTTAGTTTCGAGGCTACTTTTTTTGCCAATGCGATTCCACTGCCAACAGTAACAATATCAATATCTTTCGGAGTTCCCCTATCTAGAAGATAGTCTCTAACAAATCCCCCTATGACATAGCAATCAAACCCAAGTTCTTCAGCGGCTTGAGCTACTACTTCGAATATCGGATTGACAAGTGCTTGTTTGTGGTTCAAAGGGTTCAAATTTTAATATTCAAAGTACTAGAAAATGAGGTTCTACGTTAATTCTCAATTCTTGGTCCGTAGCAACTATTCTCGAATCACTTTTACAGTACCATCATTGCTAAGTTTGATTATAGCAGAAGGACTTCCATTACGTACATCTCGATGCAAATCTACCACATAGTCAACTCCCTTTAAAATAGCGTTGCTGATTTCATGAAAGTTTTTAGGAGTGGGTTCTCCAGAAATATTTGCCGATGTGGAAACCAAAGGTTTTTTGAATTTATTGATTAGGTATTGACAAAACTTGTCCGAAGCTACCCTGACGGCCAAAGTATTGTCTTTCGCGATAAGGTTTTTTGCTATTCCGATAGGTTCGTCAAAGATAATGGTAGTGGGTTTGGTCGATAAATCCATTATGTCGAAGGCAAGATCCGGCACCTTTGCAATATGACGCTCTAGCATGGCGTCATTTGCCACCATACAAATCAATGCTTTACTATCATCACGCTGTTTTAAATCATATACTCTTTGTACCGCGTGTTCATTGGTAGCATCGCAGCCTATGCCCCAAACCGTATCTGTAGGATACAGAATAAGACCGCCTTTGGAAAGAACTTCAATTGCATTATTTATTTCTTCCGTCATGATATTCGAGTGCTGCTGTTACGATTTGTAAAAATAACGTAAATCACAAGAAATCATGGAATTCTCAATCTTGGATTACTTGTTTTTGTTTCAAAGATTTTCCCATCGGAAGGCCAATCAATATACGGTGGAATAGCTTAAAATATTTAGGTTTTATGAGGGAGGTCAAACCATAGCGCAGAATGAAGACCAACCTCAAGAATTGATACTCAATATAACCACGATTTTTTCTAATTACATAGAACATGGATGTCTTCAATTCCGTTTTTATAGCAATCGGCATTTTGGTCTTATTGATACTTTGGCCTTGGTAGTGGATGTAAGTCGCAGATGGGTTATAGTAGGTTTCTCGTCCCATTTTCTTTAGTCGATAACAAATATCACACTCTTCAAAGTAGAGAAAAATATTGGTATCAAAGCCACCAACGGAATTGAAATCATCCGCCCTGAAAAACATGAAACTACCGTTAACATAATCTACTGAAATAGGCTCCGAATATTCTTTTCTCCGATTAGGTTTTCCATAAAGGATTTCAACGAATTTTTTTCCAAAAACTTCCCTTGCGAAAGATGTGAAATAGTCAAAGCTCAATTGTTTCTCCCCATGTTCATTAATAATTTGAGGACCACAAACCGCTGCATCTTTCGTTTTTTCCATGAAATCAAAACATGTTTTTATGGGGTTGTTGTACACCAGGGTGTCATTGTTCAGAAACAAATAATACTCAGCGCAGGCAAATTGTATACCGTGCATATTGCCGCCACCAAAGCCGGTGTTGAAACGACTTCGATGTAATGTGACATTTTGTTTTCCGAAGCCACTGATTGCGGTTTGCAAGGTTTCATAATCCTCTTTTTGCGAAGCATTATCAACAACTATGATTTGATAGGAAGTTTCATTCGAGGTATGTTTTAAAACTGAATCGATACATTTAATCGTAAACTCTGATGAGTTGTAATTAATGATGATGATGGCGATATCCCAAGTTGGTTTTGTCATTTTCTCTGTGAAACTTCTTTTTGAAAATTAAAGTTTTTAGCTAGAAAATTGGAAAGTGATTCTCTGAATAAGTTGGGTTCAAAAGATGCATATAGCTCATCGATCTTTCTTTTGATTTCTTTTTTGTTCAAATCACTAAATAGTTCTGGTTTGTAATCTTTTAAGTGAATGCCAACATGTTCTTGCGAATTTTCATTGTGCCATGCTCCTCTTAGTATGAATGGACTAAAAACACAGAAGGTAGAAATATCGAGTGCTTTCGCCATATTCACTGCTCCACCTTCATTACCAATCAAAGCATCACATTGTGCTAAAATTGCTAAAAAACTCCGAAGTGATTTCGCATAAAAATCTATGGCTATACGCTCTTTAGTCTCTTTTTTACACTTTTCGTAAATGGCCAGTACCTCTCTTTTTTGATTGGGTATATAATTAAATAAAAGTTTAGCATCCGTTGAGGAACAAATAACATCTAAAACTTTGGCCATATATTCGGCAGGGTAGGTTTTTAGAGGACTACTACCCAAAATACCAATCATGATTAATTTTTGACCTTTATTGGTTTTTAGCTTACCAACTTCGGTTTGGGCCTTTTTGATTTCTCGCTCGGAGAGGTAGATTTTCGGATAGGTTGAAAATCCATTGGTTTCACCAAGAATGGGATTTAAAAGCTGTAGCCTGTTTTGAATTGCCAAAGGTATTTGCCCGTTCGGATTAAGATTCTCTTCTACTGTATTTGTGTAAATCCATTTCGTATACCACTTTGGATGGGAAATCTTGAATTCAGCTTTTGAAAAAAGGGAAATCAAATTACTTTCGATTTTACCATAAGCGTCGATTACCGCATGGTAATTTTCTTTTTGAATCGACTTCAAAAATTTGAAAAATTCAGATTTGCTAGACCGATATTTTTCCTCAAAAACAATGACCTTATCTATATATGGATTGTTCTCCAAAACGCCCAACGTATTCTTATTCGCTACAAAATGCACAATACTTCCAGAGTATGCAGATTTCAAATTTTCACAGATAATTGTACTGGCCAGCACGTCACCTATCATTTTTTGCTGAATAACCAGAAATTTCATCTCGTCCATAAGTAAATATACTATTTCTCTTTGCCAAAACTAATGCTACTTGCAATCTCAAAATAGTATCCATAATATATTATTTTAAATTTTCGATATTTAGAACACGATAAAGAGCAAACTTTATTGAAGATGAAATGCAAAAAACTACATTTGTAAAAATACCGAATCAATATACTTTTCATGAACACTGTAAGCGTAATCGTAAGTACCTATAAAAAACCAGATTGGTTGCAAAAAGTGCTTTGGGGATTCGATTGCCAAACCTACAAAGACTTTGAGGTGGTTATTGCTGACGATGGTTCTGGACAAGAAACCAAGGATTTGATTGCGACTATGCGCGAAGAAGTTACGTATGATATCAAGCATGTTTGGCAAGAAGATGACGGATTTCAAAAATGTAAAATTCTCAACAAGGCTATTACCGCATGTACTTCTGAGTACATTATTATGACCGATGGTGATTGTATACCTAGAGAAGATTTTGTGCAAGTACATTATTTAAACAAGGAAGCTGGCCATTTTATTTCTGGCGGATACTATATGCTTCCTATGAATATTTCGAACGCAATTACCAAAGAAGACATTCTAAATCAAAATTGCTTTGATATCAACTGGTTGCGAAAAAAGGGAATTCCGAAGACATTCAAGAATAATAAATTGACCGCTTCGGGTTTTCTATCAAAGCTCTTCAATACGTTCACACCTACTAATGCCAGTTGGAACGGGCACAACTCATCCGGATGGAAAGTCGATATCCTAAATGTAAACGGATTTGATGAGAGAATGCAATATGGAGGCGAGGATCGTGAGTTTGGAGAGCGCTTGTCAAACTTCGGAATAAAATCAAAGCAACTGCGGTATAGTGCAGTTTGTATTCATTTAGACCATGAACGAAGCTATCGTACGCCTGAGGCAATTGCCAAAAATATGGTGATTCGTAAAGAAGTCAGGCAGAACAAAAGTGTCTGGACCTATCACGGCATTGTCAAACAATAAGCCATTTCATTTTTCTTTTCAAGCCTTTTCAGTTCACGGTAGCGCTCTAAATCACTCAGGGCGTTCAAGTAGCAGATGGTTATTCCTTTTCGACCGTCAAAAATACCTAGGCGCAAGAAATAATGGTTAAAAAATTTCCATAAAGGCTTTAAGACAAGGGACAAATAATTGAATTTTTTCTCGGTAAAGAAATCTTCTTTTGCCTTTAATCTTCCGTACTTCTGCATTTTCGATTTATAGTCCTCGTAATTCTTGTAGCAATAATGGATTAATTTTTCCTTGAAAATTCCAGAAGCTCCGTTGACTTCCAAAGTTTCGTGAACAATTTTTCGGTCAGAGAACTTTGCTTTACTCTTTCTGAAAAGACGATAATTTTTATCAGTTTGCCAACCGCTATAGCGAAGTACTTCATTGGCGAACATGAACTTTCTGTAAAACCAAAATGCAGAAAATTCGGTTTTATTATTCACAACGGTAGAGATTTCCGTTTTTAGTTCTTCCGAAATTACCTCATCAGCATCCAAAAACAGTACCCAATCATGGGTAGCTTGTTGTAGGGCAAATGACTTTTGTGAAGTGAAGTTGGCAAAAGGATGTTGTATAACCTTAACTTTCGGATGGGCGAGCAAGTACTCATAGGTACCATCGGTGCTGAAAGAATCAACAACGATGATTTCATCAGCAAACTCAACGGATTTGATGCATTTTTCAATGTATCCCATCTCGTTATAGGCAATGACCAATGCCGAAATTTTTGCTTTGGGGTTATTCATAACAATTACCTAAAGGTAGTAGGGTAGTGCAAAGCTATGACTAAAATGGGGAAATGGGCAATGAGATGGAAAAAAATTCCCACAAATTAAACAGCTGACAATATATAGCACACTTTCTTGAGATTTTCTAAAAAGGCGGCAATTTCTGTTATCGAATTAATTGCTTTGCTGTGGGGCTGTGTTGAGGCTTGGCACTTTTTGTTCTTGTTGCAATCTTCTCAATTCAAGATATCTTTCCCAATCGCCAAGTGCATTTAGATAGCAAACTTTGATACCTTTCAGTCCATCAAGTACGCCCAAACGAACGATATAATTGTATAAGAACCTATAAGTGGGTTTAATAATGAGAAGGCCTAAACTGAATCGTTTTTTGTTTAGTATCGCTTCTTTGGCCTTAAGACGACCATAGCAAAGCATTTTACCTTTATAATTGTCGAAATTACGATAGCAAAAATGGGTTAATTTTTCCTTCAGAATTCCTGAAGTTCCGTCTACAACTAAAGTTTCATGCACAATTCGTTTTTCCGAAAACTTTACTTTACTTTTTCTGAATAGCCTATAATTTTTATCGGTTTGCCAGCCGCTGAAACGTAGCCTTTTTTCTTGGAACATGAATTTTCTTCGAAACCAATAGGCAACATGGGTCTTTGGTCCGTTGACGGTATCAATGATTTCGTTTTGTAGGTTTGCTGTAACTACCTCATCGGCGTCAACAAAAATCACCCAATCATTGGAGGCCTGCTGAAGTGTGAAGGCCTTTTGAGCCGTATAGTTTTTAAATGGATGTTGAATTACCCTTACCTTTGGGTGCGCCAAAAGATACTCATAAGTACCATCTGTACTATAAGAGTCTACAACGATAATTTCATCTGCGAATTCAACGGATTTAATACAGTTTTCGATATACCCTATTTCGTTATAAGTGATAACGAGTGCTGATATTTTTTGCTTTTGAAGCACCATAAATACTAATCTGTAGGTTACTTGTCATAGCGTGGTCTTCTTTACTAACTGTCAAAAGAGCAAAAAATTATATTTCGGGGTCGAAATTTCCTTCAATTTTAAACCGCTACGTCATATTCACGCAATGCATCGTTTAGAGAGGTCTTTTTGTTGGTACTTTCTTTTCGGGTACCAATGATGAGCGCACAAGGCACTTGAAAATCCCCAGCGGGGAAGGTCTTGGTGTAACTCCCTGGTATAACAACTGAGCGGGCAGGAACCCTACCTTTGGTTTCAATAGGTTCATTTCCAGTAACATCGATAATTTTAGTAGAAGCCGTTAGTACAACATTGGCCCCTAAAACGGCTTCTTTTTCAACCCGAACACCTTCAACAACAATACAGCGAGAACCAATAAAGGTGTTATCTTCAATAATGACCGGGGCCGCTTGTAAGGGTTCCAGAACCCCTCCGATACCAACGCCTCCGCTCAAGTGTACGTTTTTGCCAATTTGTGCGCAACTACCTACAGTTGCCCAGGTGTCGACCATGGTACCTTCATCCACATAGGCCCCTATATTGACATAACTTGGCATTAAAATAGTTCCTTTTGAAATATAAGCACCGTGACGGGCAACCGCATGGGGTACTACTCTAATACCTTTTTCAGCATACCCCCTTTTTAAAGGAATTTTATCGTGGTATTCAAATATGCCTACTTCCAAAGTTTCCATCTTTTGAATGGGAAAGTAAAGCACTACTCCTTTTTTGACCCATTCATTGATTTGCCAGCCGTTCTCAGACGGTTCGGCACAACGCAGTTCACCAGTATCCAATAAATCGATAATTTTCCTGATGGCATCTTGGGTTTTGTTTTCTTTGAGAAGTTCGCGGTTTTCCCAGGCATTTTCTATAATAGTCCGTAGTTCGTTCATCTTATTTTCCTAAATTTTGACAAATATAAGCGGAGCATTATGAATTGCCTGCTTAATTTTAAAGGTGTAACAAATTATGGCTATTTTTGCAAAAAAATTGATTTGGGACGTGTTGTTGCATTGGATTATGGAAAAAAGAGAACGGGAATCGCTGTTACAGATCCTTTGCAGCTTATCGCCTCTGGCCTAACCACCGTACCCACAAATGAATTACTTGGTTTTTTGAAACAATACTTAGAAAATGAGGAGGTGGTACGTTTCGTGGTGGGTGAACCTAAGCAAATGAATAATACACCATCAGAGTCAGAAATGTTCATTGCGCCTTTTTTAAGTCGGTTAAAAAAAACATTTCCTAATGTGCCCATTGAAAGGCAAGATGAACGATTTACCTCAAAAATGGCATTCCAATCTATGATTGACGGTGGGCTTAAAAAAAAGCAAAGAAGAAATAAAGCTTTAATAGATGAAATAAGCGCCACAATCATATTGCAGGCGTATTTAAATAGACAGTAAAATGACATTACCCATTGTAGCATATGGAGACCCGGTTTTGCGAAAAGTAGGAAAGGAAATCGATGCTGAATATCCTAACTTAAAAGAGTTGATATCAAATATGTGGGAGACCATGTACAAGGCGAGCGGCGTTGGCCTTGCCGCACCTCAAGTTGGTTTGCCTATTCGACTTTTTTTAGTGGATACCACTCCTTTTGCAGATGACGAAGATCTTTCTCTTGAAGAACAAAAAGCGCTCGATGGCTTTAAAAAAGTATTTATAAATGCACAATTTGAGGAAGAAATTGGGCAAGAATGGGCCTTTAACGAAGGTTGTTTGAGCATACCCGATATTCGAGAAGATGTCAAACGCAAAGACACGATTACCATTACCTACCTAGATGAGAATTTCAAGAAAAAGACAGAGACTTATAATGGATTATTGGCCCGTGTAATCCAGCATGAATATGATCATATAGAAGGTGTTTTGTTTACCGATAAATTGTCGCCCTTAAAAAAACGTCTTTTGAAAGGTCGATTGGCGAACATATCAAAGGGAAAAATAGATGTTGACTATCGTATGCGATTTCCTGAAATGAAAAAAGGGCGTTAAATAGCAGTAGCATTTAAACTAAAAGTTCCATATTTGCCGCTTAGAATTTTGAAAACAGATGAGTTTAGATAAAATTTTATCCATAGGAGGAAAGCCCGGATTGTTCAAATTGATCACACAAACTAGAAGTGGATTCGTTGCCGAGTCACTTCTTGATGGAAAAAAAATAACGGTAGGGCTGCGAAGTAATGTTAGCATACTATCTGAAATAGCCATCTATACTTTAGAAGAAGAGCTGCCCTTGCGCGAAGTTTTTCAAAAAATACAGGTGAAGGAAAAAGGTGGAAAAACGTCTATTTCGCATAAATCAGAGAAAATACAATTAGAAGAATATTTCTTCGAGGTCTTACCCAACTATGATGAAGATCGCGTTTACGCCAGTGATATTAAGAAAGTAATTCAGTGGTACAATCTTCTTCATGAACACGGAATTGTAGATTTCTCATCTGACGATGAAACTGCATCTTCTGAACAAGAGTAAGAAATGATTGTTAAAATCTTACCCTCAGCCCTATTGAGGCTTTTTTTATGCCGTATGCGTAAAACATTGGTTATATTTAGAAGCTAATTACAAACCAAATTTTAATGCATTACCCAATTTTTCGAAGGCTAGCCCTATGCTTTGCCTTGTTAATCGTCAATTCGATTTTTTCCCAAAAAGAAAAAGACTCCACTAAAAAAGCAACTGAAGAACTTCCCTTAGAACCAGAAAGAAAGTTATCCTTTACAACAAAAATGGGTACTTGGATATCCTTAGATGTTAGCCCTGATGGGGAAACCATAGTTTTTGACTTAATGGGTGATCTTTATTCCATACCCATTTCCGGAGGTAGGGCAACTGCACTTACTACGGGTATTCAGTACGATGTGCACCCAAGATTTAGTCCCGATGGCAAGTCGCTTGTATTTATTTCTGATAAAAGTGGATCCGATAATATTTGGACAGTCGATTTAACTACAAAAAAAAGCAAACAGATTACCAAAGATAAAAAGCATAATTTCTTTTCGGCGGAATGGACACCTGATGGAGAGTACATCGTGGGGGTAAAAGGACGTCGAAATATCAAACCCCATATTTATCATAAAGATGGTGGTTCTGGAAGCCAGCTGGTAAGTGAGCCTAAGGATATGAAGCTAATAGATCCGGCATTCAGCCCAGATGGAAAGATGCTATATTTCTCCCAAAGAAAAAACGCATGGAATTATAACGCTCAACTGCCCCAATATCAAATTGGTACTTATGATATGGAGGATGGTGATATGGCTGTAGTAACCTCTCGTTATGGCTCGGCATTTACCCCGACCTTGTCAAATGATGGAAATTGGATGGTCTACGGAACCCGTTTTGAAGAAGAAACCGGATTGGTGTTACGAAACCTCAAATCGGGAAAAGAGCGCTGGTTGGCATATCCTGTTCAGCGTGACGAGCAGGAGTCCATAGCTCCGTTAGGTGTTTTACCTGCAATGTCTTTTACTCCTGATAGCAAAAACCTAATTGTTTCTTACGGGGGTAAAATATATTCTATTTCCGTTCAATTCAATCTTGCCAGTGAGATTAAGTTTACCGCCGACGTGAAGCTTGAATTAGGTCCGCAATTGGAATTCAAGTATCCTATTAAAGATACCAAAGAAGCATTCGTGACACAGATTCGAGATGCCAAACCTTCCCCTGATGGCTCTAAATTGGCATATACTGCCCTCAATCGATTATATGTAATGGATCTGCCTAATGGCACTCCAAGACGATTGACTGAAAATGATTTTACCGAAGCACAACCAGCGTGGTCGCCAGATGGTAAGTATGTAGTTTTTACCACATGGAAAAAAGGCGGAGGTCACCTCTATAAGATAAATGTAGATGGTAGACCTAGGGTCTCGCAGCTAACCCAAGAACCGGGAATTTATACCAATCCCGCATGGTCCTATCAAAGTGATCGAATCGCTTTTCATCGCGGCACAGCACAAACCTATGATGACGCTATCGGGCCTTCTTCAAGAGGGGCTCAGGAAGATCTGGTTTGGGTCTCTACGGATGGAGGCCCTGTTAAGCTGATTGATAAATCAAAAGGGAGGCAAATGCCCCATTTCACCAAATTCGATAATCGTGTTTATTTAAGTAGCAATGAAAAAGGGCTGCTCTCCGTTCGGTGGGATGGAACCGATGAGAAGGTACATTTAAAGCTTACGGGTATTGAGACTTTTGGTTCTCAAGATGTTTTTGGCAAAGATCATGATGGTGACTTACATACGGCCTTGCCCACTGCAGTAGAAGGTTGGCGAGATATCAAAAAGGCATCAAAACCCACTGAAATTCATATTTCACCAGATGGAAAAACGGCGCTGGCGTTAATCAATAACGATCTCTTCACCGTAACGATTCCAAGGTATGGTAAAACACCTGAAATCTCGTTGGCCAAAGTAGACAATGCAGCGTTTCCTGCCTTGAAGTTGACAGTTTTGGGTGGAGAATTTCCCGTATGGTCGTCGGATAGCAAGAAAGTTCATTGGTCATTGGGTGCCAGTCATTTCAGATATAATTTAATAGACGGTAGAGCTTTTAAGGATAGTTTAGATGCCGCCAAAAAGAAAGAAAAGGAGTTAAAAGCAAAAGAAAAGAAAACCGATACCACCGATGTAGAAAAGAAAGAGGAAAAGGATAATAAGGAACCGAAATTCTTAGCAGAGGAGTTCAAAATAAAAGTTTCTTACACAAAAGATATCCCTCAAGGAACAGTTCTTCTAAAAGGTGGTCGTATTATTACGATGAAGGGAGGCGAGGTCATTGAAAACGGAGATATCCTCATAACCAACAATCGGATTTCTTCAATCGGAACTTCGGGTAGTTTGATTGTTCCTGAAAATGCAACAGTAATCGATATCGCCGGAAAGACCGTTACACCAGGTTTTATTGACACCCATGCCCACATGTGGCCGAATTGGGGTGTGCATAAAAATCAAGTATGGATTTATTCCGCGAACCTGGCTTATGGAGTGACGACCACAAGAGACCCACAGACGGCTACAACAGATGTGCTGACCTATGCAGACATGGTAGAGGCGGGAATGCTTCATGGTCCTAGGGTATACAGTACGGGACCTGGAGTTGGTTTTTGGAAATATCAAATAGAGAGCTTGGATCACGCCAAAGATGTTTTGAAGCAGTACAGTGAGTACTATAATACAAAAAGTATCAAAATGTATTTGGTGGGTAATCGCCAGCAACGGCAATGGGTAATTATGGCAGCCAAAGAATTAAAATTGATGCCGACCACCGAAGGAGGATTGGACTTTAAACTGAACATGACGCAGTTGCTGGATGGTTATCCCGGGCATGAACATTCGTTACCGATTTATCCAATCTATAACGACGTGGTTAAGACTATTGCAGATTCCAAAATGGCCGTTACGCCAACACTTTTAGTTTCTTATGGAGGTCCTTGGGCAGAGAATTATTACTATTCAAGAGAAAATGTATGGGGAGATAAAAAACTCCAATATTTTACTCCTTATCAAGAATTGGCACAGAAATCAAGAAGAAGACCTGGCTGGTTTATGGATGAAGAACATGTGTTCAAAAAACATGCGGAGTTTATGAAAGATTTGGTGGAAGCAGGTGGACTAGCAGGTGTGGGCAGCCATGGCCAGTTACAAGGCCTTGGTTTTCACTGGGAGCTTTGGTCCGTTGCCAGCGGCGGAATGAAAAATTCAGATGCCCTTAAAGTAGCAACCATTTTAGGAGCTAAAGCCCTAGGTTTGGATGGAGACTTGGGCAGTTTAGAAAAAGGGAAGTTGGCAGATATTTTGATTATGGATGAAAATCCGTTAGAGAATATTCGCAATACCAATACGCTCACCCATGTCATCAAGAATGGAAAGGTGTACGATGCCAATACCTTAAATGAGATATGGCCAGAGGTGAAAAAAGCGGAGACCTTCAATTGGCAGACCAAGAAACCTAATAACTTACCGGGAATCAAGAAATAACGTCATTGCGAGCGAAGCGAAGCAATCTGTTGAAATAATTTCTGTCCTTGATTCAACAGATTGATTCGTCGCTAAAACGGTCCTCGTAATGACTTTTTATTTTAAACCTTCCAGCCTTCTCTATACGTTCTACCAACAAACTGATTGGCTTCCTCAAGATTGGTGATTCTTGTGTTCTCACCGTCCCATAACAATTTTTTACGGGCAAAGAATTCCATTTTGCCTTCTGAATTTTCACGACGAAGCATATAACTTCGAATAGCTAGATTGCCCATTAAAACAGTTTCGGTCATTGGCCCAGCATAATCAAATGATGAGGTCAATCCTAAGTGTTCTTCGCTTCCAAAACCTGCTTTACAGGCGTCTACCCATTTGCGTTGATGCCCATATTCGGGCTCGTCCATTTCTTCTACTTCTGGTCCAAAATCAGTTGTTCCATCGTTTAAATATAATTTTGGCATTAATGGAGAACTGTCGTTGATATTGGTTGAGATAATCCCTTTCTCACCAATGATCAATACGCCGTTCGCGCTATCCTTTCCTCCGATATCGCTATTTGCAGGAATGATATCCGGGTGTGACGGACGTATACCGCCATCACTCCATGTCAATTCAATGGGGGTCTTTGTTTTTTCAGTTGCATCAAAATGCAAAGTAATAAAGGAGGAAGCTGGGCAACCTTCTGGGTGATAATCGGCTGTCCACATTTGGGAATAGACAGAACCTACACTGCATTCGGCATCGGTAGGATATTTTAATCCAAGAGTTCTGAAGGGGATGTCGATAAGGTGGCATCCAACATCACCTAAAGCTCCAGTTCCATAATCCCACCAACCACGCCAGTTGAACGGATGCAGGTTGGGGGTAAATGGTTTTGCCTCGTTGGGTCCAAGCCATAAATCCCAGTACAAATCTTTTGGTTTAAGGCTTGCATCAGGTTCGGGCATTTTACCTCCTTGTGGCCATACCGGTCTGTTCGTCCAAACTTGTACTTTTGAAACTGCGCCAATGGCATCGTTATCTATCCATTTTTGTACCATGTTCAAAAGGGGATTGGAACCGCCTTGATTTCCCATTTGGGTAACTATTTTTTTCTCACGTGCCATTTCCGTTAAAATTCGAGCTTCACGAATGTTATGCGTCATCGGTTTTTGTACGTAGACATGAATTCCACGCTCCATGGCATAGGCGGCAGCTGGTCCGTGTATGTGATCTGGTGTTGAAATAGTCACAGCGTCTAGTCTTTCTTTATCCAGCATTTTGCGGTAATCATTGTACAGCTTTGCTTTTGGAAAGTTTTCAACAGAACGTTTTGCAGAACCTGAAAAATCAACATCGCAGAGCGCCCTCACTTTTTCCCGACCGTTTACAGAAGCATTTTTGATATCACTTGATCCTTTTCCTCCGGCTCCAATGGCGGCGAGGTTCAAACGATCACTTGGTGCTAAATAGCCTACCCCTCCCAAAACGTGCCTGGGAACGATAAAGATAGAAGAAGCAATAGCTCCTTTTTTGATAAAAGATCTTCTTGAGGTATTTTGTTTTGTAGATTTTTTCTTCTTCATGCCTGATTGACTTTAGGTGGTTCGAGTGACCTTTAAATGTACTGAAAATGATGGATATTTATTTTCTGGTTAATTTGAGGTGTCCAATATAAATTTCGACACATCTTTTTTGAATTTTACAAGCGATGGTTGATGCGTATACATCATGTGACCAGCTTCATAATATTCCATGATGATATTATCCTTGATTTCTTTTTTGAGTCCTAAATGGTTTATGGAATATTCAACACCATAAAAAACAGTTGCGATATCATAAATACCATTTAATATTAAAACCTTCATATTAGGGTCTCGTGAAAGAGCTTCCGCCATATCAATGCCTGTATTGATGGCGGCCTGGGTTCCCCAACGAAGGTTGCCCTCATGTTTCCAATCCCATTTAAAACCTTCTCGACGACCAGCTGTAATGGAATAGGTAGTTTCTTTATTGACTTTGAGATTACCATAGAAATAATCTAAAAACCCAGCGATATAGGCCGGAGAAATGGCTGAACTCTGAGGGTCATGACTACCATCTTGCGAAAGCATATCTTGATTGATTCCGGTAAAGCGAGAATCTAATCGGCCTACGAGTTCACCTTCATCCCGAAGCAATTCAGCAAAGAACTCACTGGCCGTTACTCTTAAATCAGCTTTCATCCAATAATCAGTAGCTGTACCGGTGTAGTTGGCCAACTTTTCCGCTACCGCTTTTTTATCGGCATTCGAAAGTTGGTCACCTTTGTAAAGCGCGGGTACATATTCATCTTCTGTAAAACTTCGTACATCATCTAAAAAAGCATAGACATCCTCAGGTTTGTTCTGCACCTTATCATGATACCAGGCTGTCGCAGCATAAGTAGGAAAATGGGAAATGTAGGGCATATCGTCCCCAGGAGGAAAAATCAAAGTACGCAAGTCAAAAACAGCTGATACCATGATGACACCGTTCATAGCGATACCTTGGTTCAATAACTTGTTCATTAAACCTGCGTTTCTAAAAGTTCCATAGCTTTCTCCCAATAAATATTTTGGGCTGTTCATACGGTTGTTGGCAATTAAAAATTGGGTGATAAATAACGATAGACTACGAATATCTTGGTCAACGCCCCAAAAGTCTTTGAACTTGGCTTTTCCAATAGGAATGCTCAAACCAGTTCCAACGGGATCTATCATGACCAAATCGGCCACATCAAGGAGTGAATAGTTATTGTTCACCAATTTATAGGGAGCAGCGGGTGTTGAAACCGGATCATTGACTACAATCCGTTTTGGCCCCAGAACGCCCATATGGAGCCAAAAAGATGATGAACCGGGGCCTCCGTTAAAGGCAAAAACAATAGGTCTCTTGTTATTTCTAATCTTTGAATCTTTTCTATAGTAGGTGTGACCCATTAGCGCAATAGGCTCATTGTTCTCATCACGTACTTGAAAGGTGCCCGCCTTTGCCGTCAGATAGATGGACTTGCCATCGATATTTACACTTTGCATGGTAGTGGCAACTTCAGCCTTAGGAATGGTATCATTTGGGTTTTGAGTGTAGCCTTGGCATACCATTATCAATGCAAAACTTAGTACAAGTGTTCTCATAGTTGTTGGTTTTTCATTTATTTATTTTCGCTGTGCCTTAATAAATACATCGATGTTGTCTGGTCTTCCGTTTATAAAATTAAGGGCTGTCAGTCCGTCTTGAGTTTGGTCGATAACTGCTGGAATGGAATTCGTGGTCAAGAACCATCCTGGAGGCAAAATAACGACATTTCGATTTCTTCCAAAACTACGGTCCCAAACCAATTCATCTTCATGAAGAACATAGCGATTGGGGTCGGTATAGGTTTCGGTAATTCGTAAACGTTTCGATTCGCCCTCCTTCAACGGATCGTACCAAATTGCAATAACTTCGGATTCGTCGGTAATTGGGCCGCCGATATCAATTCCTTTTTCGGTGATTTCCGCACCTTTAAGTGTTTCGACCTTAAGTGCTTCGCCCGTATCTAATAAAATGGCGGAAGGGTCGGAGGCTTTACTACCGGCACGTACGATATTGAGGTAACGATCCATGCCAGTTCGTGTTTCGGTATAGTCGTGGTAGAGTTTAAAAGAATGTGTTTCAGGCTGTTGTAAAAAGTAAACGATTTCCCTGTTTTGAAAGGCGCGCTCGTCAAATTCCCAACCCAAACGAACATTAGATTTGTTGCGTCCGCTTCCGGAATTATCAAACTTATAATTGTTCTCAGAAGGGTTTTTTATAGAGGTATTTTCCGGAAGCGGTTTTGCTCTTATTTCTAAAGGAACAGCTTGTGGACCATCGTTCATAAAACTCAATTTTACATGCCCTTCGGAAGTTAATTGTACCTGTGAAGGATAATTGCAATGTGTTACTTCGTAACCCGCGGGTAGTATGATGCTATTTCGTTTGATTCCCAAACTTCTGGAGAAAACAATATTTCCGTTTTCTTCGAAATAACTATTAGTATCCGAATAGGTTTTATCGATTCTTATTCTCGATTCACCATTTGAGGGTACGGGACGCGCCAATTGAATTTGTAAATATTCCCCATCGTCATCGGCGTTACCGTGACCGTTCTCTTTCGCTGTTTTTCCATCAACAATTTTCCAATTAAGAGTTTCCCCCGAGAACGCATCCCACACAGAATGTACTTTATGTTCGCTACCTTTTCGCAAGGTATTCCAGTAGTATGTGGTGGCTGCAGTGGTTGCACTTACATCATAAATAATTCGGAAGTTACCCTTGCTGGGCTCTAATAGTTGATATCGAGTGTAGGAATCAGATTGGGTCTGTTGTCCACTTGAACTAAATGCGATTAGAAAGAGAGTGATGACCGTAAAAAAATAGTTCAGGGATGTTCTTGAACCTTCAAAACTGTTGCGGTTGGTTGGCGTTGTATCCATTTGTTAAATATAGCGAACAAATCAATACATTGTAAGTGACTGAATTTCCTAAAAAAGCTTTCTTACCCCTAGGTAAGAGCATTATTTTTTAAATGCAATCAATACATCGTATTTGAATTTTTTGAAGTAGGTGGAATTTGTTGCATGGCATCCCAATGTTCCACGATTTTGCCCGAATCATCAAACCGAAAAAAATCCATCGTCACATATTCATCATTATCAGGCCATTGCTGATGTGTATGTAGTGCTACCAAGTTACCCTCGGCTATGGCACGGACAAATTTTATGGATTTATTAGGATATACAGCGGCCATTTGTTCAAAGTAAGCTATAAAGGTCACTTTTCCATCACCTACTAAGGGGTTGTGTTGGATATACAAATCACCCACATAAAGTTCAACAGCTTTTCTAGGATTACCATCGTATGCCATTTGATAGAATTCAATGGCGTTTATTTTATTTTTTTCCAAGTTCATATATCTAGTTTTACCAGATGGCATTAAAAATATTAATGCATCTAACTGTACCGTGACTTCTACGATACTGCGTCCTCTAGGTGTTCATTCCCCATAAATATCAAATTCAGCTGCGGTGGATTTCATTAAATGTGCATCTGCAAAATCACTGTCCGACATTTTTGATAACTTCTTCAGGTATAGATCAAATTGGCCATTTTTAAAGATGGTAAGCATTTTTCCTCCCTTTGCACATCTTGCCGCATGCCACACATTAGGAGGGACGGTTACGGTATCACCAGGCTTAGCCGTAATCGTTTCATCGTCAAATAGTAATTCTACTTCTCCTTCAAGTATGTAAAAAACCTCCGTCATTATTTTGTGGTGATGTCTTGGTAAATAAAATCCGGGTTTTAAGGCATCTTCAACAAAACAAAGTTCACCATTGGTTTTGTGTGAAGAAAGTTTGATGAAGCAATGGTCTTGCGAATAGTTATAGTTTTCACCTTCTCCGTTACGTATGATCTCTTTTTCTTTCATTTCTGATGGTTAAAAATTCTAAAAAAAATGTACGTTATTTAATCTAGGTTCTCAATCCTTCTCAATCTCTTTATAAGAATATTTGCTCTTCTTCCAATCGATCAAAGGTGAAGGATAGTACTTTACGTTCATACGATCTAGGAAAGGCGCCTGATTGGCCAAACGTACTTTATAATTTTCCCAATCCCGGTTTTCGGGTGTTGACCAACTTAATTCGGAGTAGCCGATGGCACGAGGGAATGCCAGATATTCCAGTTCCCCAATATCACTAATTGTTTCAGACCATAATGGTGCTTCAATACCTAAAATGTTTTCCAAAGGAATACCTTCATAACTTTCCGGGGTCCAAACATAGGCCGTATCTGTAGGAATGTAGGCTGCCCAGTGCAGCCCGTGTTTCGAAAGTGTATCGTACTGCATGTCGAGGTAGGCTTTTTTGGCGGGCGACATAATGATTTTCATACCCTTGGCAACGGCATCCAACGCATTTTTTTTGCTCGACCAGAACTGTGATATCGATGTCGAATCGATATCGGCCTGTGCTATTTCATCCCAACCGATCATTCGTTTGCCGTGTTTTTGTACTATTTTTTCAAGACGCTCGACAAAATAGATATAATCTTTCTTTTTGGTCACATGGCTTTCATCGCCGCCAATGTGAAAATAAGGACCGGGAGTAATGGCGGCAATTTCACCTACCACATCGTCTAAAAAGGAATACAGCGTATCTTTTCTTGTGGCGAAAGTGCTTTTGCCTACTTGAGTGCCTTCATAGAGTTCAGGTTTGATACCATTACCGTTAAAAATGGGGTAGGAGACCGAAGCCGCATTTGTATGGCCGGGCATATCCACTTCAGGTACGATCAAAATATGTCTTTCTGCCGCATAGGCGACAAGGTCTTTGTATTCGTCTTGGGTATAAAACCCGCCAGCTTCCCCACCAACTTCGGTACTTCCGCCTACCTCGGTTAACAAGGGCCATGACTTGATTTCAATACGCCAGCCCTGATCATCGGTTAAGTGTAGGTGTAATACATTGTATTTATAATACGCGAGTAGGTCGATATATTTTTTGACATCTTCCACGCTGAAAAAATGACGGGCAACATCTAACATCGAACCACGATATTCGAATTGAGGACTGTCAATAATTTTCCCTGTCGGGATGGTCCAGATAGGATGTGCCGCTAGACTATCGCTACTGGTTTCGGGAATCAGTTGTCGAATGGTCTGTATACCTCGAAACGCTCCTTCAGCCGTATTCGAGTTCAAAATGACCGAATCTTTGGTGATGTACAACTGATAGGCCTCAGGTGCATTCAGTTCTAAACTATCGGACTGATTGATATAAATTACGGTCTCCATATCAGGGATCTCGGCCACATTGACCTGTACGTCCAAATCGGTTTTACTTTTTATTTTTTCGGCTAAAAAAGTTCCTACTTCTTCAAAGCCCGAAGTTTTGGAAGTGTAAATCGCCGTAAATTGATCTAGGGCGAAACCACCATTGGTCGGAATTGTTTTCAAAGGTTTAGGGATTAAATTTTCTTCCGATAAATTGGTAGTAGGAAAGTTGATAACGCGTTTCTTTTTTTCTTCGGTGCAAGCGCTAAAAGCCATTATTGTTAGCAATACGAGTAGACTTTTAGTTAAAATAGAATTTTTCATTTCTTTGTTTATAGATGAATTGTTGATTCGATAATTTGTTGAAGCTCATGTAAACTACCTAACGTAATGTTTTAAAGCCTCAAACCAAATTTGGTAGCCTTTGGCGTTCATATGCAACCCGTCTTCGATAAAGATATCTTCTATTACTTTTTTACGATCGAGCATAGGTTTCCAAACATCGGCATAGTTCATTTGAACGTCTCTTCGGCTCAGTCTTCTGAATTTACGGTTCAAGCGTTTATAGTGCCGTTTTAGTTTCCAACGTGCGATACTGGGTTTTGCCGCAATAAGTACGATTTCAGTTGTAGCGTTCTGCGCTCTTATTTTTGAGATAATGGCAGTAATATCATTAATAATTTCTTTGGATGTCTTACCGGCTGAAATATCATTGTCACCTTCATAGATAAACACTTTTTTGGGCCTGAACCGTAAAACCAATTCTTCACAATACCCAAGCAGATCACTGGCTTGAGAACCTCCGAAACCTGAGTTCACGATTTGATGTTCCGGAAAACGTTCTTGCAGATCATGCCAAATGCGGATACTCGAACTACCTGTAAAGACAATGGTTTCTTTGGAAGCGTCCCATAGCGTGTCGTACTTTTTTTGAATAGCTTCCACTTCTTCCGCAAACCGTGCGATATCCTGCGCAACCGCAAATGTGGTCACGAAGGATAGTACGAATAGTAATTTTTTCATTGGATTTGTACTTCTATGTATTACTCTGATACCAACGGAGATGTGATTCCTTCAGCAACCGACCATTCATAGAAACGGGCGATCCAATCGTCAGATGGTAAGTTTTGTTTTTTCATTCCGTAGCCATGACCTCCTTTTGCATACATGTGAAGACCAACTATTTTTCCACTTTTATGCCATGAGGAATACAACTCAACGCTGCCTGCTGCTAAGCCAAGAGGATCATCACTAGAGCAGACAATCAACATCGGCGGAGCATCTGTAGGAACTTCTTGTACAGGGTAAGCTGATGTCCACGGATATACTGGTACAATAAAATTGGGTCTGTTCGCTTTATTATAATTATAAACTACGCCCATGGTAACCGCACCTCCTGCTGAGAATCCCATAAAACCTATTTTATTAGGGTCTACCTTATAATTCGCGGCATTTTTGCGTACATAGGCAATGGCAGAAAGTCCGTCCGCTATGGAATAGGGCATGACCGGCGCCACTCGCTCTAAGATTTTAGCAGGATCATTCGCGCCCTCGTCCGATATTTCTTTGACACCATCTTCTCCAGTGGGTACCAATCTATATTTTAGTACAAAAACGGTAATGCCTTTATTATTGAGCCATTTCGCAACTTCAGTACCCTCGCTTGTAATACTGAGCGCATACAATCCACCGCCAGGAGCGACAACAACTGCAGTACCATTTGCATTTTCAGGTTTGAAAACTTCCATGGTTGGTACCGAGACATTGGTCACCACATCATTTTGCCAAATCTCAGAGAAATAGGCTTTTTCATCACCTTCCCATGAAACGTTTTCCGCTTTTTCATGAGGTACCTCGATTATTTCCTGTGCAACGGCAAGATGTGTCATACACATTGTTACAAATAGAATAGAATACTTTTTCATTTTAAATGATTGTTGAATTAATTTCCTAATAATATAAAAACGCCTGCGGCCATCAATGCTCCTAAAATTGGCCCGGCAATTGGCACCCATGAATAACTCCAATCGCTATTACCCTTGCCTTTTATAGGTAAAAGGGCATGCATAAGACGTGGTCCAAAATCACGTGCGGGATTGATGGCATAACCTGTTGCGCCACCTAGACCAAAACCGATACCAATCACTAATAAAGCAACGGGCAGCGCATCTAGTGATCCTAGTTTAATAGTCTCCTCACCAAAAGAACCGCCGGCAATAAAGAACACCCCAAAGACCAACACAAAAGTACCTATGGCTTCAGAAACTAAATTCCAAAAAGGACTTCTTACAGCAGGTCCGGTAGAGAAAGTAGCCAGTATCGCACTTTGATCTTCAGTATGGTCATATTGCTTTTTATAACTAAGCCATACCAGCAAGTTGCCCATCATGGCACCAAGTACTTGCGATATGATATATCCCGGGGCCAACCCCCACTCAAATTTTCCAACAGTGGCCAAACCAATGGTAACAGCCGGGTTTAGGTGCGCTCCGCTTGTATCGGCACTTATGAAAACCCCAGTAAATACGGCTATACCCCATGCTATTGAGATGCCTACCCAACCCAAATCTGAGCCTTTGGTATCTTTCAGTACAAGGTTGGCCACAACTCCGTTTCCAATTAGGATGAGCATGGCGGTACCAATAAATTCAAAAATGTATGTGGTCATATTGTCGGTTATTTTACGGGATAAAAGATAGAAAAATTATATTGACATAGTAATACCAATATATTAATTAATCGGTGATTGACTGATAAATTAATTGACGCATTATTTTCGGATAATAGTTATTGTACGGCTGCATCTGAGTCATTAAGATGGCGATCAGTTCTTCTTTTGGGTCTATGAAAAAGTAAGTGCAATAGGCACTGCTCCAGTAAAATTGCCCAAGAGATCCTAGACTTTTGCTGGTCGCCAAGTCTGTGGTGACCCCGAAGCCTATACCAAATCCTTGTCCCGGTGCTTGATACAGGTCACCTACCTGATTCATTGTCATAATTTCCAATGTTTTTGGACTCAGATATTGTTTGCCTTTCCACTCACCATCGTTCAAGAGCATTTGACAAAAAATCATATAGTCGGCTACTGTTGAAAACAATCCATGCGTTCCGCCGAAGACGGTATTGTCTTCCACAGGCAATTGTTGTTCTGAGTTGACCATTATACCTTGATCATTATAATTATGAACGGGCACCCATCTTTTTTGATTTTCTTTGGCGATATTATATCCAGTATCCTTCATGCCAAGTGGATCAAATAAACGTTCTTGCAAAAATTCGGCAGTGGTCATGCTTGAAAATTTTTCAATTAACAAGGATAATACATCCGGTGATGCACTATAATACCACTGCTCGCCAGGCTGACCTACGAGTGGTAGTCGAACCAATGTATTTACCCGACTTTCAATATCTTTTTGAGGTTCGTAGTACAAAGCTTTTGCAATATCATTTTCAAGTTTGTTATCTCCAAGGCCATGAGAAAAACCCGCAGTATGCGAAAGAAGTTGATGAATCGTAACTTGCGATTTGATATCTTCTGTTTCTCCTTCAACGCCCTGAGAAACATCTGTGGCAACCTTTAGATTCATAAACTGTGGAATATATTTTGAAACGGGATCGGTGAGTTGAAAATATCCCTCCTCATACAGCATCATAAAGGCAACCGTGACAATAGGTTTTGTCATAGACATAATATGGAAGATACCATCTTCTTCCATGGCTGATTTTTCATCAAGACTTTTATACCCATAAGTTGCTTTATGCACCACTTGATTTTTACGGACAATAAGTGAAACTGCACCCGGTATTTTGCCAAATTTAATTTGTCGTTGCAGAAAAGTATCATAACGCTCAAGTCTGTCTTTAGATATGCCGGAAAAGACATCATAATTCTCAACTTTTTGTTGTGCATGTACACTTAAAGAAACGAATGTGAATAAGAAGATTATTATTAAGGCGATTTTAGTTTTCATTTCGGAAGAGTTATTTGTGGTTAGTTTCAAGGCTATGTAATAGAACTATTTATTCTCAAGCGTACTGGGCCTGCAAATAGCTGGGCGCTTCCAAGATACTGTTTTTATATTTTTGACAGTTAAAAAGCTAAAAATATCACTAAATTCTTATTGGGTTGTTTCGAAATTGCTGAAGAAATTTATAACTTACCTCTGGAACATTAAAACACAGGATTTGGAAATCCATATAACCCTTAAAATAGTATTATGAGTGATTTAGCAGACAAATTAGCAGCATTGAAGTCGACAGCAGTAAGCCAATTGAACGAATGTGGTGTATCCAATATCGACCATGATAAATTAGACGGTTACGTTAATAGCTTGAAGTCGATGGTAAACAATAAAGATGCGACCTTGGTATCAGGTTCTGATGAATCTGAATTGGAAACCGTTAGAAGAAATTTCGTTGAGAAGAAATTAGGTGTTTCTGACAAAGACAAAGCAATGACTGCAATAAATTCTGCTGCAAACAAAATGTCAAGTATACGTATGAAAAGCAGACCGGCATTCTATTACTTGGTTCAGCAAGAATTAAGCTAGTCGTAAAATTTATTTTTTTGATTAAAAGCGATCTTCGGGTCGCTTTTTTCTTGGTAAAAGTATTTCAAAAATAATAGTACATTTAGGCTGTTCTAATTGACCAGACCCATGTATATAACCACCAGGCTTGCCTTGTTTTTTTTCGTTTTAGGGCTGCCCTATGCTGCTAATGCACAAAATGTACCTACCGTAAACACGAGTGAAAGGCCAACGGCTAATGCCGTGGCAATAGAAGTGCTCCCCACCATGGATGGAGAGGTTTTGAATGATCCTGTTTGGAAGGAGATCGAACCCTTTGGCAATTTGATTCAGGCGCAACCCAACTTTGGGCGACCGGCCACTGAGAAAACCGAGATTCGTATCGCCTACACCAAAGAAACATTTTACCTATCGGTAGTATGTTATGATTCGCGACCAGAAGCATTGGTGGTTTCCGATGCGCGCCGTGACGCCGACCTTGACAATACCGATGCTTTTCTGTTTATTTTGGACACCTATAAAGACGGACAAAATGGATTTGTCTTCGGAACCAATTCCCTGGCAGTAGAGTACGACGCTCAAGTGGATAACGAAGGGCAGGGTAATTTCAACGCCAATCGGCAACAAGGTGGAACCATTGGCGGATTCAATCTGAACTGGGATGCAGCTTTTGAAGTAAAGACCCAAGTAGGCGATTTTGGATGGAGTGCTGAGTTTGCCATTCCCGTACGTACCTTGCGTTTTCAAGCGGGCAAGGATTGGGGTATCAATTTCAGGAGAAATATTAGAAAAAGTAATGAGATCGTGTACTGGGCCCCGATGCCCGTAGGGCTTGATTTAAAACGTTTATCACTGGCAGGCACGCTAACGGGGCTTGATTTGCCAAGCCCGGGAAACCTTAAACTGATTCCCTATGTTTTGGGTCGAATGGATAAAGATTTCACTGCCACCGACCCCAAAAATACCTTTGATGCTGAAATCGGCGGAGATATCAAGTTCAGTGTCACACCTAGTTTGACGCTTGATCTCACCTACAATACCGATTTTGCACAGGTCGAGGTAGATGACCAACAAGTTAACCTAGATAGATTTAATCTATTCTTCCCAGAAAAAAGACCTTTCTTTCTAGAAAATGCTGGGCTCTTTAGTGTAGGAAGTCCTGGGGAAGTTGACTTGTTTTTTAGCCGCCGAATTGGTATTGGAGACAACGGAAATATTGTACCGATTATAGGTGGAGCGCGCTTGTCGGGTAAATTGAATAGAACAAATGTTGGGCTGTTAAGTATGTGGACGGAAGATGTAAGCGACAAGGGTATTGAGGAAAATAATTTCACCGTTGCTAGAGTAAATCATGAATTCAAAGGCCGCACGGCACTAGGTGCGGTATTTGTTAATCGGGAAGGCTTGCAATCGGACAACAATTACAACCGTACTTTCGCGTTGGACGGAAAACTGGGCTTAGGAAGAAAAGCCCGAATGTCTGGTTTTTACGCTAAAACCAAAGATCCGAATGATACCATCAATGCGCATTCCTTTAAATTTCAAACTGATTATAATTGGAACAATTGGGAGCTACGTGCGGCCTATACCGAAGTCGGGGAAGGGTTCAATCCGGAAGTTGGTTTCTTGTTGCGATCCGCATTTCGAAAGCCAGAGGGCTTGGTGCTGTATCATTTACGGCCTAAAAACCCAGATGCAAAAATATTGGAATACAGGCCCCATATTTCATATCGTGGCTACTGGAATTTCGATGGATTTCAAGAAACAGGCTTTTTACACGTGGATAATCATTTCGAATGGAAAAGCGGCAACGAATTGCATACAGGGGTAAATTTCACGACCGAAGGGGTAGTAGAGGCGTTTGATATATCAAGAAGAGGAACTGTGATGGTGAATCCCGGGGTGTATAAGCATGCGGAATCTCAAATTGTATTTTTCACGAACCAAAGTAACCCTTGGTCCGTGAATATACGTTCTGTTATCGGTGGGTCTTTTGGTGGTACGCGTTATCAAGAGAGTATTACGGGCAGGTATCGTGCAGGCGATAAGTTCAATGCCGATGTAACGTTTCTTTACAACAATTTTCAACTGCCCAATGGTGATTTCACCGCCAACATCTTGAGCACTAGACTATCATACGCTTTCAAACCTAATATCTACCTACAAGGCCTTATACAGCATAATACCACTGACAAGTTATGGGCGGCGAACGTCCGTTTCGGATGGTTACAACAAGCCAATACGGGTCTTTTCGTGGTGTGGAATTACAATTTGCAAGACGGCGACCCGTTGAACAACAGTTTTATTATCAAGTATACGCGGATATTTGATTTGGTGAAATAGGAGGATATGGAGAAACGAACTATTGTATTTCTTTTATGGATTGCTTTAGGATTTGCTTGTGCTAGAGAATCGAAGTCCGAAACCCTTTTCCAAGAAAACGTAAGTAATTGGATTATGGAAGGTGATGCCGAATGGCGTTTTGAAAATGATGAATTGATCGGAAGTCTTTCAGAAGGGGCCGGGTTCGTAATGACAAAAACCGCTTATGATGATTTTGAGTTGGAATTGGAGTTTCATCCCGACAGCACTATAAATTCAGGAATTTTTATTCGATGCACCAACAGAGAACTCTCTTTCGAAGATTGCTACGAAATCAACATTTGGGATTTACATCCGAAACAAGAAAACCGAACAGGAGCCGTAGTTTCAAGATTTTCACCCTTAGAAAAAGTGGAAACCTTGAATAAGTGGAATACCTATAAAATCAAAAACCAGAAAGACCACCTACAAGCTTGGATCAATGGTATATTGGTTATCGATTTGACAGATCAAGATTTAATGAGCGGCCCAATTGCGCTTCAGGCTGCTGAAAAAGGGGAGGTCAGGTTTCGGAATGTGAGAGTCAAGAATTTGTAAAATCGATATTAGTGGCCTTTAAATCTTTCGAATTTCTAGTCCGTTATTGAACTGAATATAAAGCTCAAAATTTCCCAAACGAGTTCTGCTACTAGGTCGAATAAAATGTTGGAACCCCAAAACCTATTACTACTCTTTTTCTGACTTTTAGTCGCACGTCTTTCTCCTTTTGTGTTTCCTTTCCTTGCGGTATTACGTACGCTATTTTCCCAGAATTCTTTTTTGTTTTTATATATATGGTCTTTTGTCGGTTCTTTTTGTAAGACCTGTACATGATATAATTGATCGTACCTTTTTCTTTTTAAGGGATTTCCTAGAACTTGAAATGCTTCATTTAGTTCGATGAACCTCTCATGGGCATCTGCAGTTTTATTGACGTCAGGGTGCAGCTTAAGAGCAAGTTTTCGAAAAACCCGCTTTATGGTAATCATACTATCAGCAGGTTCAACACCCAAGATTTTATAGTAATCTTTCAACTTGTCCTCACTTACTTAAACTCCAAACTGGGTCAAATGGTGATCCAAATGTTTTGAGAAAAGGGTATTCCATTGTTTATCCGTCAACTTACCAAAAGCGGGATTGTTGAGTCCGTTGAAATGGGCGGCCCCTAGTTCTTGAGTTTTATGCAAGTATTCGATGAGTCTTTTCTTTTCGACGTCAAAGTCTTTAGGTTCGGTCATTTTAAATATGGGAGAAGTTGGTGTGTTCTTTTTATAAGGTTTATCGCCTAATACCGTGTTTTTGGCAAAAATTTTTACCATGAATCGGGCAAACGCATTGGGTTTAGGGTGTTTGTCGGTGTATGGAATTTCATAGGCTACATTGCAATGTGCCATCATTTGTGCTACATCCATTTTGCCCCATAAACGTTGGGTTTCAGGAGTCAACTTGTTGATTCGATCAATAGTTTCTTGGGTTTCTTTTGGGTCGAACAGATTTCGTATGGTCATGATGTCGTTGTTTATTGATTGCCTACAAGATATTGAATTTTCAAATATCGACAATCACCTTAGATATCATAATGACGGTTGAATCCTGTTTTTTACGACAAAGAGAGTATCACATTTCCGGTTTTTTGACCTGAAGCTACATAGGTATAGGCTTCCGCAACTTTTTCTAGAGGATAGGTGGTATCGATTACAGGTTTGAATTCTCTACTGTCAAGTAATTTAGCCATAAATAGGATGCTTCGTTTACAGCTATGGGGAAGCGGAAAAATGACTCTTTTACCCCCTCTGAACCACGTAATCAATGGCAAATAAAGGTTTTGGGCATTAGGCCCCAATTCTGAAGAAATGTAAACCCCTTTGGGAAGCAATAAATGTTTGCATTTAGGGAACGAGCTTTTGCCTACGGCATCAAAAACAAACCGATATTTCTCGGTATCCTTTGTAAAATCTTCTTTTAAATAATCATAGGTCCTGTCGGCACCCAGTGATTTGATAAGCTCCATATTTTTCGTATTTCCGACCGCGGTTACAACCGCGCCAAAATGTTTAAGTAATGGTACTGCCGCGGATCCGATAGCTCCTGTCGCACCATTTACAAGAACTTTGTCGCCCTCTTTCAAGTCGACCTTATCAATAAAATTGTAGGCATAATGGGCGCCCTCGGCACTCGCTGCAGCTTCCTCATATGTTATTCCATCCGGAATTATGGTCAGAGCCTTATCCTCCCTAATGGTCATACATTGCGCTTGAGATTGCAATCCTTCGTCATGAAATCCGAAGACGCGATCTCCGGCTTTGAATGCTTTTACATTTTTACCGATTGCTTCGATTTGCCCTGCAAAATCTGTTCCGGGCACAAGGTCCTTTGGTTTGGTGAGTCCCACAAAAGCCCGTATGATGTATGGTTTTCCGCTAAGTATTCCACAATCTGTTCTGTTGATAGTAGTTGCATGAACCCGTATTAATACCTCGTCATCATTGGGGATTGGCTTTGCTATGGACTTTACCTCCAAGACATCTGGTGTACCGTATTTAGTTCTTGTAACTGCTTTCATATTTAATAAAACGCAAAGTTATACTTACTACTATTAGTGAATCATTGACTTTTGTTAAGAAATGAGCCGACTAAGCTTTACCTACTTCGCATTCCTTTTATTTCAAAAAAATACGTTTTCGAATTCTACTTAACGACTCCGGGGTGACACCTAAGTAACTTGCCAATTGATATTGGGGTACCCGATTCAATAGTTCAGGTCTGTATTTAAGAAGATTTAGATAACGTTCTTCGGCATTGGTAGTGATATAAGTCGCCAGCATTTCTTGATAGTTTACCAACTCTTTTTGCAACGAGTTGCGGCTCAGGGCTTCAAGTATCGGAAATCGATTGTACATCTCCTTTTTATTTTCAAGTGTCATGATTGATAAGCTGGTATATTCGACACAAGAGAGATAATATTTGGATGGAATCTTCTCAGAAGTGCTATTTGGTGAAAAAATCGAATCGCCCTCAGTATAGAAGAAAGTGGTTTTCTCCTCGCCATCAACAAGATAATACTGTCGCACGCATCCAGAAATTATGGAATAACTTTTAGCGCAAACTTCTCCCTCCTTTAAAATGTGATCTCCTTTTTTATAGGACTTAATGGAAATAAGCTTTAGCGCCTCATTTATTTCTTCCTCGCTAAAAGATGCCAAGTCTGAGAAACATTTTTTTATTTCCTTTTTTATGGAATCAGTTCTTAAAAGTTCTTTTGATTCATTCATTATAGATGTGTTGGTCAAATGAAATCAATGTTGTCTTAGCGAATTCCATTTACGGCCATTTCCAAGGTATATACAGAATCCATAGCGGTGATGAATAGGATATTTTGATTTGGCCCACCAAAAGTGACGTTTGCGGTCCATTTTTCTGGAACGGCTATGTGTTCTATTTGAGTTCCGTTTTTGTCAAAAACGGTTACACCATCTCCGGTTAAGTATACATTGCCTTGATTATCCAGGGTCATTCCATCAGAACCCATGTCAGCGAATAGTTTTCGATTTGATAGGTTTCCGTTAGCCTCAATGGTAAATGAATATGTTTTTTTTGCCCCATTATCCGCGATATACAGTGTTTGTCCATCAGCTGATCCAATAATGCCATTGGGTTGTTCGTAACCACCTTCGGCGACAATACTTACCTCACCGATACTGGGCGTGACATAATAGACACGACGCTCTTCGATACGATTTTCCGTAGGCTCCCACCAAGGTCTGTCGTAAAGCGGATCGGTAAAATAAATTCCGCCTTTTGGATCTACCCAAAGATCGTTTGGCCCGCCCAAAAGTTTATCCTCGAAATCACTGACCAAAACCGTTGCATTTTTTTCCATGTCAATGCGCCACAATTCATTTTTTTCATCGGCGCAGGAAAGTAAATTGCCATCATGGTCAAAATAGAGTCCGTTAGAACGTCCGCTGGGTTTCATCCAATCGGAGACGGAATTTGTACTGGCATCCCATTTTACGATTCGATTATTGGGTTGGTCGGTGAAAAAAACATCACCATTTTTATCCACTGCGGGACCTTCGGTAAACTTATACTCATCGGCAACCAGTGTTAGTTCTGCGCCTTCAGCAATGATGTTTTGCGATGCACAGGAAGCAGTAAGTAAAAATGTAGCTATTTGTAAAATAGAATTTTTCATTGAATTAGTTTTTTGAAAAGTCAATGTACGAATTGAAATTTAATTTTTCCATCCAGGCCCTTTGACAAACCTGCCTGAAGAGGTTCCCGTATGTTCTCCATCTTTTAGCACGTGCCCCCCGTTCACAAATACATGCCGCATCCCGGTGGCATATTGATGTGGTTTTTCGAAAGTGGCATTGTCTTTAATTTCTGAAGCATCAAAGACCACTACATCGGCAAAATAGCCTGTTTTTAAAGCACCTCGTTTTTTCAACTTCAAATTGGTTGCGGGTAGTGAGGTCAGTTTAAAGATTGCTTCTTCTAGCGGAATAACTTTTTCCTCTCGAACGAAATGTCCCAATAGTCTGGCGAATGAACCGTAAGCACGAGGATGTGTGCTTTGTTCCAAAAACACGCCTTCATTCGTATAGGATCCCGCATCGGAACAGATGCTCATGTAAGGCAATTTCAATTTCTTTTTGATGTTCTCATCGGACATCGAGAAGTAAACGACTTGAATTCTGCTATTATCTTCATAAATTAGATCAACCAAAGTTTCATTGGCAGATTTGTTTCTTTCGTTCGCTACTTCGGCAAGGGTTTTCCCGATGTACTTGCGCATTTCTTTATTCCGAAAACCGACTAAAAGTATTTTTTCCGGCGGAACGTGAAAATCGATTTCGTCCATCATTTGTTTTCGCTTTGCGGGACTCTCGATGAGTTTCATTGTTGAAGAATGCCCACCTTCTTTAGCCCAGGCAGGAAGTACAACATTCAGTCCTGTTGAACTTGCATTGTACATGTACATGTCCGTTGTGATTTCAAGTCCTTTTTTTCTCGCATTTTCTACGAGTGTAATGGCACTGTCCAATAAATGCCAATTTGCATTTCCGGAAGCTTTGAAATGATAAATTTCTGCGGGAATTTTCGCTTCTTCCGATATGGTTATTAATTCTTTAACGGCCTCCAATAATTTGCCTTCTTCATCGCGAATATGAGAAATGTACATTCCGTCGTATTGGGCAACTACTTTTGCCAATTCAATGATTTCATCGGTCTCGGCATGGCCGCTGGGTACGTATATGAGTGAGGTGGATAATCCTACGGCACCCTCTTCCATACCTTGACGGAGCAGCGATTTCATTTGTTCTAGTTCTTCTTCCGTAGGAGGTCTTTTTTCGATGCCGATAACATGTTCCCGCAAGGTGGCATTACCAACAAAGGAGGCCACGTTGGTAGAGATGCCTTTGTTCTCTAAATGATTTAGATATTCTCCAAGGCTGCTCCACGGAATGTCATATTTGATATCGCCTTGGTTTTCTTTCATTTCCATTTTCATCCTGTCGCTCAGCGGACCCATCGAAGAACCTTCGCCTAGAACTTCTAAAGTTACCCCCTGACGGATATCTCCCTGAGAACGCCCATCTTCTAGCAATGATACATTTGCCCAGCTCAACATATTAATAAAACCTGGGGCTATGGAGAGTCCCGTGGCATCGATTTCCCCTTTGCCAATTGCATTTTCAATAGTACCTACCGCGGCAATCGTATCTGAATTGATGGCAATGTCTCCCGTATAGGCCGGTTTTCCCGACCCGTCTAAAATCAGTCCATTCTTAATTAGAATGTCATACTGTATTTTTTCAGGTTCGCATGAAGCCAATAAAATGACACTCATTACTAAGGAGAGGAATCGAGATTTTTTCATAATGCGATATTTATGATTAGTTGTTGTCGAACAGCGCTACAAGGCAGCCAAAAATTCCATATTATGCTTCATACTTTCCAGAGGAGTGCTTGCATATTCTTCTTGTTCGATGAAAATATGTTGTACACCAGATGCTTCCTGATTTTGCATCATGGTTTTTATGTCAAGTCCGCCCTTTCCGAATTCGGTGCTTTCTTTTTTTGTCATGTCCATATCCTTCAAATGCCAAAGTGGAAAACGACCAGGATACTTCTCGAAATAGTCTAAAGGATTTTTACCTCCAACAATGACCCAACCGAGATCTAATTCCATATGGACTAATTCTGGGTTGGTATTGTCCATCAGCACATCATAAAGCACTTCACCATTATCCGACTCAAATTCGTATTCGTGGTTGTGATAACCAAATTTCAGTCCCAGTTTTTTACAATCTTCACCTGCTTTATTGAAGGCTTCCGCCACCTTCTTATAATTATCCACGGTTTGACCTTTGCTGGGCATAGAAGAACATATCAGATAAGGTTGACCGGAGGCTACGGCCTCTTCCATGGTTTTTTGAAAATTATCGTCTAAGGCAACATGACCACTTTTCAAACTCATACCAAGATCCTTACAGGCTTTCTTCATGTCTACTGGTGAAAGTCCGTAGTAATGTCCTTTTGTGCTTCGTGCGGATTCGATTTCCTTAATACCGATGGATGCAATTTGCTTCAACGTACCCAAGGCATCCTTCGCCATTTCGTCACGGAATGAATACAATTGTACCCCGAATTTCTGTGTGCTGGCTGAAGCAAATCCGCAGGAAGGAAGGATTAAAGTTCCTGCCGTTAAAAGCCCCGCTTGCTTGATAAAATCTCTTCTGTTTGTCATTCTTTACTTTTATGAAATTGGTTTAATGATCTTCTTCATAATGTTTTTTCAAGGTATCCTCCCCATAATCATTGGTAGGATCTCGTACTACAGTATGTACATGGTTGGCATTGGTTTGGGTATTGTCGTATTCAATCAATAACACAGGACCTTGAATGCACCAATAATTGGGAACACCCGGTTCCAGACTTCCTGCCCATGAAAAGGATAGGTTTTCCAAGCCAGCTTTTTCAATTTTATCTCGATATCCCACCGAAAAATCTTTCTCATAATTATTTAGGTACAGATTGATCAGTTTGATAAGCTGTTTTTGCTGATCCGATGTCAAATCATTGTAGAATATTCCTTTTTGCTCAAAACCTTCCACTTTTCGCTGCGTCGTTGTAATGATTTCTATGGGCGCTATATCGGCAAACTTAGCTTTTTCCAATTGTACGGGTGAAAGCGAATTAACTAATTCAAAGCTTAAGGTTGTTTCTTTTTTCAGGACTTCTTTTTCTTTGTGCCCTCTAATTTTAATGACTCCGGGGTTTGTTCCAAAAAAAGTTGGTGTAGAAGAGGTTATGGCCTTGTCAGCAGCGGTGAAATTCAATGAAAGATGATGTCCTTCGAAACGCCAGCCCCAAGGTGCATCACTGGAAGGATCTCCGAAAATTGAAAAGTGATAGTTCAAAGGATCTCGTCTTGGTCTTCCATCAGGCATTTTATCATCGTCTTCATTTTCAATAACTCGAAGTATTTTTTCTAGTGATTGAATCTCCTTCGCTTTTCGGTAGCCTTCTCCGCTTAACGAAGCTTTGAGCAAATCGATTGCGGCGACTTTTTGTGCTTCATTGAAATCATGAAATCGCGGGCCTTTTCTAGTCAGCGGCACGTAGTTCATGTTAAAACGTTCTTCATCATCCAACGAAAAAACAGTTTGTTCTTTGAGTTCATCCGTAAGAGTTGCTAAAAATACTTGTGCTTTTTCTGTGAGGTTTTGGCCATTGCTTTCTATTGAAAAGAACAGGCAACAACATAGAATGACCAGTAATTTATTTTTCATGGGTTGGTTTTAAATTGGCGTTTTAGAAACTAATTTTTCAGCTGATAACTTACAAAGGCTACCTTCTCACTATCAGGTGACCATGAAGGTACATTAATGGTGCCCTGACCGCCAAATAGTTTTGCCATCATTCTTACTTCACGCGTTTCTAGATGCATCAAACGAAGTTGTACATTCTTGTTTGGCGGATGTTTGTCTGCTGGAACATCAGTGCCGAACGAGATATAAACAATCCATTTTCCGTCAGGGGAAGGGTGTGCGAACCAATCGTTAAGTGCATCGGTAGTGATTTGTTCTTGGTTACTACCATCGGCATTCATCCGCCAAATTTGCATGGATCCCGTTCGCACTGAATTGAAGTAAATGTATTTACCATCGGGGGAATAATCAGGACCATCATCCAATCCTTCCGTGCTAGTCAATCGAAGTTCTTCACCACCCTGGACCGGAATCGTATAAATGTCATAATTGCCATTTCGCTCTGCGCAATATGCTAAGGTTTTTCCATCGGGTGACCAGCCATGCCAGTAAGACGGCCCTAAAGGAGTGATTTTTTTTGGAATGCCACCTGATATGGGCAAAGTGTAGATCAATGACTTTCCGCTTTCGGTCTGGTCACTGATGACCAATTGAGTTCCATCTGGCGATATACCATGGTCGTTATTAATACGTTTTGCAAAATCGGTGGGAATCAGGTCAGGTTTGCCCCCTTTTTCAGGAATTTTGTAGAGTAAACCATTGCTATTGAAAATCAAGGTCTTCCCATCGTGTGACCAGTTGGGTGCTTCGATGTGATCTAGTGTGTGATAAACGGTGTCGCGCTTAAAAGTCGAAATCGATATCGTTTCTAGCGCACTTGCTACCTCTACTTTCTGAGCTATACTATTCATGGTTGACAAGGCAAAAATCAAAGTAAATCCATATCTCATCATAGTCCCGGAAAAAAAGTATCTCCTAAAATACTAAATATAACAACACCTTCTCTATTCGGGTATTTGTACTTTTGCCAAAACGGATTTTCATGAATACCAGAAAAGAACAACTTCAAGCCTTCGACCGTTTATTGACCATTATGGAGGAACTGAGGGCGCAATGCCCTTGGGACAAAAAGCAGACCATGCAATCCCTACGGCATTTGACCATTGAAGAGACTTACGAACTGGGGGACGCCATTTTAGAGAATGATTTGGAGGAAGTTAAAAAGGAGTTGGGTGATGTCTTGCTGCATATCGTTTTTTATGCCAAAATAGGTTCTGAAACTGATGATTTTGACATTGCCGATGTATGCAATGATATTTGCGAAAAGCTTGTCAACCGACATCCTCATATTTATGGAGATGTTCATGTGAACGATGAGGAAGACGTAAAGCGTAACTGGGAAAACATCAAATTGAAAGAGGGCAAGAAAAGTGTTTTGGAAGGCGTGCCCATGGGACTACCTGCTTTGGTAAAGGCCAACCGCGTGCAAGATAAAGTTGCAGGCGTAGGTTTCGATTGGGAAAAACCGGAACAGGTTTTCGAAAAATTACAAGAAGAGCTTCAAGAATTCACTAACGAAGTTAAAACTGGTGATACGGACAAAATGGAATCCGAATTTGGCGATGTCTTATTCTCTATGGTCAATTACGCCCGATTTTTGAATATCAACCCCGAGAACGCCTTAGAACGTACCAATAAGAAATTTATCAAACGCTTTCAATTTTTGGAAGGAAAATCAAAAGAATTGGGCAAGTCTCTCAAAGAAATGACCTTAGCCGAAATGGATGTTTTTTGGGAAGAAGCTAAAACAGTTGATGACATGAGTTAATGCTATCAGCTTGTTCTTGACCTTAAACATCAACTCTCAACCAACAACCAGTTGTTAGAAAACTACACCAAAGAATTTAAGTACAACATCAGGCTATCCATTCCCGTAATTATGGGTTTGCTCGGGCATACCTTGGTACAGCTTGCTGATAATATCATGGTAGGGCAATTGGGTACGGCAGAACTTGCGGCGGTTTCCTTGGGAAATAGTTTTGTATTCATTGCCATGTCATTAGGTATAGGATTTTCCACGGCGATAACGCCACTAGTAGCCGAAGCCGATGGAGCTGGAATAAAATCAAATGCCAAAAGCGCCTTAAAACATGGTTTGGTGCTATGCACACTTTTGGGCATTTCTCTTTTCGGCATCATTTTACTTTGTAAGCCGCTGATGTACCATATGAGGCAACCGCCCGAGGTCGTGGAACTTGCCATGCCGTATCTTGATTTGGTAGCCCTTTCGCTTGTTCCGTTAGTCATTTTTCAGGCGTTCAAGCAATTTTCAGAGGGCTTGTCACAGACAAGATACCCTATGTATGCGACGATTATCGCGAATGTGGTAAATATAACTTTGAACTATTTATTGATTTTTGGTTCGTTCGGGTTTCCAAAAATGGGAATCGTCGGTGCAGCTGTAGGAACTCTGGTTGCGAGATTTATGATGGTGGGTTATATCTGGTTTCTTCTCAAAAGTAAGACCAAGTTTCATGATTATGTGACCGGTTTCAATTTTAAAAAGATTGAAAAAAAGGTCATGCACAAAATTATCAGTTTGGGGTTTCCATCCGCATTGCAAATGTTTTTTGAAGTAGGCATTTTTACCGCTGCAATTTGGCTAAGTGGCGTTTTAGGTAAGAATGCGCAGGCAGCGAATCAGATAGCTCTGAACTTGAGTAGCATGACATTTATGTTCGGAATGGGGTTAGGTGTCGCAGCCATGATTCGTGTAGGAAATCAAAAAGGTTTGGGTAATTTCAAAGAGTTACGGCGTATTGCCCAATCGATTTTCTTTTTGACCCTCTTGCTTGAAATTGTTTTTGCAGTGCTTTTTTTATTAGGAAGAAATTGGTTTCCTTCGCTATACCTTGACCTAGACTCGGAGCTGAACCTCGTGGACAATACCGAAGTAATTTTTCTTGCTGGACAATTAATGCTGGTTGCGGCCTTTTTTCAGATTTCAGACGGAATTCAAGTTGTTGTGTTAGGTGCTTTGCGTGGGTTGCAAGATGTCAAGATCCCAACTTTTATAACGTTCATTGCCTATTGGTTGATAGGGTTTCCCCTATGCTATTATTTAGGTCTATATACCGATTTGAAAAGCATGGGTATTTGGATCGGTCTGTTGGCAGGCCTAACTGCATCCGCTATTATGTTGTATATTCGATTTAATTATTTGACGAAGAAACTAATTGTCAATGGAACTACCTAAATTTTTATTGGGAGATAATACGGATTATCCAACGGCTATTTTCGTTGTGCATACGGAATATCCGCGGTTTGTGATAAACCTCGAAAACGATGAGGTCGAATGGCTGGAAGAATTTGCTCGGGAAGACGAAAAAGAATTGGAGTCCGAAACCGAGAACCTCATTGCCCAAGCAACTGAATTCTATGATCGGGAAGTTTCCCGCTATGAAGACTAATTCAAATGTTGGACCAACTCTTACAACAAGATAAAGAGCTCTTTCTTATACTCAACAATCTCGGAACCGAAACCTGGGACGGATTCTGGATGTTCATGACCAATAAGTTTAGCTCCATTCCCATATACATGTCTTTGGCGTACTTATCCTTCCGGCAATGGGGGCTCAAGAAAACCCTACTTCTTATCTTATTCGCGATCTTGATGATTACGGCTACGAACGGGTTAGCTGATTTCTTCAAATACGGCGTACAACGTCTTCGACCCTGTTATGATTCCAGTGTCACTGAGTTAATGCGGTTGGTAAAAGACAGTTGCGGAGGTAAATTCGGTTATTTTTCCGCTCATGCGGGAAATACCATGGCGGTGGCTACTTTCTTTTCGATTTTGTTAAAGGATAAATTTCATCATATAGGAATTTTATTACTGGTCTGGGCGATTCTCATCGCTTACAGTAGGATTTATATTGGAGTGCATTTTCCGTTAGATGTCTTTTCAGGAATGGTAATCGGACTACTTTTCGGATGGTTGTTTGCAAAGTTGTTTATATTTGCTCTCCCCAAAATCCGTTTATGATATCTAATATCAGGTATTGGTTTTTGTTGCTTTTGGTCATTCTAGTGTATATCGCAGGAATGTTCGTGACGCTCTTCGAAAACGATTCCGCACAGTTTGCCGTAATGGCCATGCGAATGGTTCAAGAGAATGATTTCTTAAGTCTTTTCAAAGGTCCTGAAGAGTATTTAGATAAGCCTCATATGCACTACTGGCTTGCAGCTCTTTCCTTTAAAATTTTTGGTATTTACGATTGGGCGTACAGAATTCCTGGCCTCTTGGCAACGCTATTGGGAGCTTATAGTTGTTATGGTTTGGGAAAACTACTTTACAATTCCGATACGGGCAAGTTGGCAGCTTTAATTTTCATGACGGCGCAATCTATTATGCTGTCTGTAATCGATGTACGTACCGATGCCGTTTTAACGGGTTTCACCATTTTTGCCATTTGGCAATTAGCGGAATATATTCAAAAAGGGAACACTCTTAATATTATCCTCGGAGCATTTGGAGCGGGAATGGCCTTTTCCACAAAAGGTCAAATCGCATTGGTGGTCATCGGTTTTCCGATTCTTTGTCATTTGGCATATACTCGAAAATGGAAATCACTTTTAAACTGGCGCGTACTGATTGCACTAGTGGTTTTTGCTGTCACTATTGCCCCCATGTTATATGCATACTATCATCAATTTGATCTTCATCCTGAAAAAGTTATTCGTGGTAGAAGTGAACGAAGTGGTATTCTATTTATTTTTTGGGAGCAGAGTTTTGAACGCATGAGCGGAACGGGAATGGGCAAGAACAGTAGCGACTATTTTTTCTTTTTTCATACTTTTTTATGGGTATTCTTGCCTTGGACCATCATTGCCATAGTTGCTATGGGAAGTCAACTAAAAACTTTTTTCAAAAATAAATTTAAATATGATTCTAATCAGGAGCTCTTGACCTTCGGAGGAATCGTATTGATTTTTATCTTAATCAGTTTTGCCCAATTCAAGTTGCCCCACTATCTGAATATCATCATTCCATTATTTTCCGTTTTGACCGCTTCTTATTTAGCAGGTTTTTGTAAATCGGAACGACAGAAAACTATCAGGTTTTTACTAGGGGCACAATATTTTATATTAAGCTTGGTATTCATTGCTACGGTCTTGTTGTGCTATTTTGTTTTTAAGTTCGAGAATTGGTATGCTTCCGTTCTTTTAGTTCTCGCATTCATTCTTGCGGTCTATTATAGTTTAAAACAAGAGGCCTACTATCTTCGAATCATTACTTTATCAGTGTATAGCTCCTTACTGTTGAACGTGGTTTTGAATACCCATTTTTACCCTTCACTATTGGAATATCAGGCTGGATCTTCGATGGCCCAGACGATAAAGGAGAACAATGTGCCTGTTGACAATATATATAAATTGTCTACCCATCATACTTGGGCCTTGGATTTTTATAATCAAAAACCGGTCAAAATCGTTTCTTTTGATGACATCAAGAATGAACGGAATTTTTGGGTTTATGCAAACGATATGCAATTAAGTGAATTACAAAACCTTGGTTTCGATTGGGACCGCCAATTTACCGAAGACCAATTTCGAATAACACGATTACAGAAAACCTTTTTAGATCCTTCTACCCGTAAAAAGGTTTTAAATAAAATGCACTTGGTTCATATTTATTAAGACGACAAAGTTTCCAATTTTGGTTTTTTGAAATGAAAAACGATCCCGAAGAGCGAGACGAAAGCGGTAATCAAGAAAAATGTTACGCTAATGCCGACAGACGTATTTTCATCCAATCCTAAAAATTGGGCACCGTAGAGAAAAGTCACTTCTCGACTGCCGATACCACCGATTGTTATTGGCAACACTGATACTATCGAAGAAAGCAGAAAAATAAAAAGATAAGCGATGGTCTGTACTTGAATGGCCAGTGCTTTTAAGATGAAAAATATACTTCCCAATTGGGCCAATTGCACTAATGAAGAAAAAGCACAGGACTTCCAGAAAACCGGTAGTACATAACCGAAGAATTTTTTATTGAAAAACCAAAAGGTAATAATACTTATTAACGCCGTCAAAGCAAATAATAGACCATGTCCCTCCAAAAAATCGTTCTCAAGTAAAAGAGCAAGGATGCAGGCGTAAACAAATAGAAGGAGTAAGCCGCTAAGTCTATCCAAGACCAGAACCGATATCACTTTTTTGGTTTCTACCTCGAAGTTTTTATTTATTAGATAGCCCTTGTAGGCATCGCCACCTATACCCCCTGGGAGGAATAAATTATAGAACATTCCCAAAAGATAGATTTCAAGATTACTTTTATGCGTCAACATTACATTCAACTCATGGAAATATAAATTGAGCCTTAAGGCGGCCAAAACTTTTGAAAGGATAAAAAGAAGTAGTGCGACGAGAAGATAAAGGGGATTGGTTCTTTTTAGAACTCCAACGACATCTTCAAAATTGATTTTGGTAAAAATAAAATAGAGTAGTGCCGCGCTAATGAGGATTTTTAGTGCTGTCAGGCCTTTTTTACGCATTTTCGCCACCTACGGTAATTTTTTTGATTCGGTAAGGTCTCTTTTGCTGTGATTCATAATATGTCCTTATCAGGAGTTCCATAACGATACCGATGGTGAACAATTGAATGCCTGCCAAAATGAACATGAGCCCAAAAATCAAAAGAGGTCTTGTACCGATATCTTGCCCAAATCCGAACTTCACAATAAGGAGGTAGATATTAATAAAAATTCCTATAATAATCAAAAGAACACCCAAGATTCCGAATAGGTGTATGGGTCGTTGAAAGTATTTACGTATGAACAACAACAACATCATATCGGCGACAACTTTGAAAACTCGCTCCAATCCGTATTTGGATACACCGGCATTTCTCGCATGATGTTTTACGGGTACTTGTTTGATCTGGGCCCCTTCTAAATGTGCTAATAAGGTTATAAAACGGTGCATTTCGCCATAAAGATTGAGGTCTTTTGCAATTTCCTTGGTAAAAACTTTCAAGGCGCAGCCATTGTCCTTAATATCCAGTTTGGTCACCCGTCTCACTAAGAAATTGGCAATTTTAGAAGGAATTTTTTTGACTAAAGAATCCTTTCGTTTTTGGCGTATTCCTGTTACTACATCATATTCTCCACTAATCGCGTACTCGAGCATTTGAGGTATGTCACTTGGATCATTTTGCAAATCACCGTCCATGGTGATGATATATTCCCCTGAGGCATGGTCAATACCGGCAGCTAAGGCTAAACTTTGACCGTAGTTCTTTTTAAGCTCGATAAGGTGTACCCGTTCATCGGCCAGTTCTTTAACCACTTTTCGGGTTTTATCCTTAGAAAAGTCATCGATGTAAATGATTTCATAAGCATATCCGGCGAGGCTTTCGTGTATTTTTTTGGTGAGTAGAACTACGTTGTCCTCCTCATTGTATAGTGGAACGATGATTGAAAGTAGCTCGGAAGTAATTGGATGCATATGGGAGGTTGTTCTAAGCGCAAATTTAATGTATTAATTCGATTTTTTCTTATACCTGGCCAAGAGCGATTCTGCTGCTGCAAACGGAGAAATCTGATTGTCCATGACTGAAACCATCATTTTTTCAAGCTCAGCTTTGATAGTTGGGTTTTCATAAAAGTCACGTTTTAATCTATCTTCTACAGTTTGCAGAAGCCAATATTTGTTTTGTTGTTTTCTTCGGGCGATGAAACTTCCTGTTTGACGGCTTTGTAGATTGTGGTCTTCGATCAGATTCCAAATAGCATTTACTCCTTCATTTTGCAAAGCGGAACACAATAGAACTTTTGGCACCCAACCATCTGCTTTTGGTGGGTATAAGTGCAAGGCTTGGTTGAAGTCTATCTTGGCGATTCTAGCTGCCTTTTGATTGTCTCCGTCTGCTTTATTTATCACAATGGCATCGGCCATTTCAATGATTCCTCTTTTTATTCCCTGTAGTTCATCACCTGCTCCTGGTAGTTTCAAAAGCAGAAAAAAGTCGACCATACTGTGTACCAAGGATTCACTCTGACCAACACCAACGGTCTCAATCAGTATCACGTCATACCCTGCGGCTTCACAAAGTATGATGGCCTCGCGTGTTTTGCGCGTAACACCACCTAAAGAAGTACCGGAAGGAGAGGGTCGAACAAAGGCATTGGAATCTTTGACCAGTTCGGGCATTCGTGTTTTGTCCCCTAAGATGCTGCCTTTGGTTTCGGTACTTGTGGGGTCAATGGCCAGAACAGCGACTTTTTTATTTAGGGAGGTCAGCAGTTTACCCAATGCTTCTATAAAGGTACTTTTGCCAACCCCTGGAACCCCGGTAATACCGATTCTAATGCTTTCATTTTTGGAGGAAAGACATTTTTCAATAATGGTATTTGCGGTTTGTAGGTTTTCTTTGCGTGTACTTTCCACTAACGTAATGGCCTTGGCCAATGAAGCGGCATCCCCGCTCAAAATTCCTTGTATCAATTCATTAGTAGATGGTGATGTCTTCCTTTTTTCCTTTGTATTGGAAATAGTTTTGGAGCCGCTATTTTTCTTTAAAGTCAAAGCTATTTACTAATAGGAACTAAAACAATAGTTTCATCCCATGACAAGGCTAGGTGCAGCAAGCCTGTATCCTGAAAAGCGATGGTAAATTGCTCCTGAGTCCTTGCCAGTGATTTTGGTAGTATGTCGACCTGTACCACATCTTTTTCAGGATCCCGAGTAGTTTTTTTTCCTCCACTTAATAAAGTAACACCCCATTCAGGAACCTCTTCATTGAACATTACGGACCATTTCTCGACTCCGGGCTTCGTCCAAAGTGAATATGTGCCGGCGGGGAGTTCATTGTTCATAATTTTTATATCGGTTTTTGTAGTGAAGGTCGTAGGTTCATTTGCCCCTGTACGCCATACAACGTCATAAGGCACCAATTCACCAAAAATCACACGCCCTTTTTTTGAAGGGCTGGAATAGGTTACGGATAAATCATAACCCTTTTCCGTATAGGCAGTAGTTTTTTCAGCGCTTATTTTTTTGGTTTCTTTTTGTAGCATGGGCCACGCTACGAATTTGAATAGTAACCAAAGGCCAATAATCAGTAAGCCAACAATTTTTACCCACTTTGGAATTCTCATGATATGATTTTTAGTTTTTCACCACTAAGTTACTAAAATGCGAACTAGTCTTTCTCATTTCAAGAAGGATCAGGCTAGACAAGGTCGAAAGTGAATTCGGAAATGTTCTGATACAACTCTCCAGGTCGTAACACGCTACTAGGAAAATTCTTATGGTTAGGTGCATCCGGATAATTTTGTGCCTCAAAACAAATTGCCGGAAATTCAAGGGGTGTATATACTACCATGGCCGGTTGGTTGGTTTTTACAGTCAAGGAAACTCCTGATTTTTCAGAAGAGAGTTTCGCTGCAAATTTGGAATTTGGGTCGATTACAAATGGTATATCAAGTCTAACACTATCAATTTCTTTTTCTTGCAAAAAATCAAAAGGAGTATCCGAAACAGTGACTATTTTCCCCGTCGGAAGTTTATCTGCCAAGGTTTCCACCATTTTTGAGCAGTTTAGTTGCAACCGATAATCATTGATTTTACTTGCATTATCCATCCGAAAGTAAGCGTGATTGGTCAAATTTACCACTGTTGTGCGATCGGTGGTGGCCTCGTAAGTGATGCACAAGGTGTTGTTGACTAATTTATAGGTGACCACCGCCCTTAAATTACCTGGGTAACCTTCCTCTAAATGGGTACTTAAATAAGAAAGTCTCATATAGGGTTCTCGACCATGAGTCACTTCTTCTATGGTCCAATCTCGCTTGTGAAAACCTTTTTTACCGCCATGCAAATGAATCCCTTTTTGCTCATAGAGTGGATAGGTCTCTCTGTCCAGTTCAAAACCTCCATTTGAAATTCGTCCTGCATATCTTCCTATTGAGGCACCTAAAGCTTTGTTATCGAAAGGGTAGTCGCTTGGAAATACTTTTCCGACAACCACATTGGTTGAATTCCCATCTTTGTCCTTAACTAATAGCTTCTGAATTAATGCACCATAATCAAGTACAATTAAGGTAATAAAAGGAGTAGAGATCGTAACTTGTTTCACATGAAAAGTTTAATTCGATATAAAATTAACCGTTTTTTGCAACATCGGTATATTTCCTTCGTCCTTAGAATAGAAAAACAATAACAACCACCAGCGAAACGGGCCAAATGTTTCAAATTGATGTCATAGAAAAATGCAAAGCCAATAGTCGTAAAGCACAGTTGGCGCTTTATAAACAGTACTGTGATGGTATGTTTTGTGTGGCGATGCGGTTTTTGAAGAATGCGGATGACGCGGAAGATGTATTACAAGAGTCTTTCATCAAAGCCTTTCAAAAAATACATCAATTTAAGGGAGATGTCACATTTGGAGCTTGGCTAAAACGAATCGTAATCAATAAAAGTATCGACTTTTTAAAGTCGAAACAGCAAAAAATGGTGGAATTGGATGAAAGTTATATGCACTTGGAAACCGATGATGATTGGACGATACAGGAGCATGTAACATTGGACGAGGTTAAACTGGCTATTGACCAATTGCCAGAAAAGTATAAATATGTAGTGATGATGTTTTTGGTTGAAGGATTTGACCACAACGAGATTTCACAAGTTTTGAATATTACTGGCTCGGCTTGTAGAACCCGATTGTTAAGAGGTAAAGCCCAGTTAAAAGAACTTTTAAAAAATAAAGGATATGGCACAGGATCTTAGAAAACTATTCGAAGAACAGCGCAAAAAAGATAAGCCTTTGATGAAACAAGGTCATGAAGACCGGTTCTTAAAGCGCTTGGGAGAAGAAATGCCTGTAAAAAAGAAATCTTCCTATGGCTTTTTTAAGATAGCCGCGGCCGTACTGGTACTAGTCAGTTTGGGGTTGTTTATCTATCAAAAGTTTGGCAAAACTGATATTGATGCACCCAAGATCGTAGAAAAAGATTCTAACTTGAACCAACAGAAGGGTATCTCGCTGGGTGATCTTTCACCCGATTTGAAGAAAGTAGAAACCTATTATGTGGCCAATATCAATCTCGAACTTTCAAAATTGGAAATTTCAGATGAAAACGAAGCTCTCATAGATAGCTTTATGGAGCAATTGGATATGCTCAATACAGAATATAAGAATTTGAATGAGGAGTTGAATGAAATTGGCCCTAACGATCAGACCATTTCCGCACTTATTCAAAATTTACAATTGCGATTGCAATTATTACAGAAATTAAAAAAGAAGTTGAACGAATTAAAAACATCAAAAAATGAACAAGTCGAGACAAACATCATTTAAGACCCTAGTCACCATTCTATGCCTCATCAGCATGGGGTGGGCCTATGGGCAAAAAGAAACCAAAACCTATAATGAAACTTTTAGTGTTGGTAAAGATGCCGTATTGAACATCGATACGAGCCATGCCGATATCGAATTTGAAACTTGGGCCAAAAATGAGGTTGCCATAGAGGCAGTAATCGAAATTGCAGGAGCTACTGAAGAAGAGGCTAAACGGTATTTTGAAAAGGAAAGTTTTGAAATTCTTGGAAATAGCCAAAAAGTAGTGATTAAGACCAAAGGAAGTAACAAATGGCTTTTTGGTGACTCAACGACAGATTTACAAAATTTTAAATTTGAGATGCCGGAGCTGCCTAATATGGAGGGTTTTGAGATGGCCTTTGAAATAATGGAGCTTCCTGAAATTGCGGAGATGCCAGAATTGCCAGATGGGCTAGTTCCTCATTTTGATTATCATGCTTTCAAAGAAAATGGCGAAGCGTATATGAAAGAGTGGAAGAAAGAATTCGATAAGAGCTTTGGAAAAGAGTATCAAAAAAAGATGGAAGATTGGGGTAAGAAACTGGAAGAACGACAAAAGGAACGTGCTGAAAAACGCGAAGAACATTTAAGAAAAATAGAGATACGGGCGGCGGAACGAGAAAAGCAAATGGAGGAAAGGGTGGAAGAACGTGTAAAACGAATAGAAGAAGCGCAAAAAAGAAGGGAAGAGAACGCGTCGCGAAAGAACGATCGAAATAGAAGTCTTTTCATTTCAAGGGATGATTCCGACGAGCCTAATATTTTCTACTTTTCTTCCGATGGTGAGAATAAAAACTATAAGGTGAAGAAGACCATAAAAATAAAGATGCCCAAAGGCTTGAAAATAAAAATGAATGTACGGCATGGCGAAGTTAAATTAGCTGATAATGTGTGGCACATGGATGCCCAACTTTCCCATTCTAGTTTGTGGGCTGCGAGCATAGATGGGGATAAGACGACAATTAAAACGTCTTATTCCCCTATAAATGTGGATCGTTGGTACCTCGGTAATTTACAGGCGAGTTATTCTGAAAACGTTAACTTAAATGAGGTGTTCGATATTAAACTGAATACGACATCATCAAATGTGAATATTGATAAATTGATAAAAACAGCTTTTATAAATAATAATTTCGGGCAATTGACCATTGGTTCGGTAACAAAAGATTTTACAAATCTAGATGTCACCTTACAAAACGCGGAGTTGGATTTCAATGTCCCCAATGTAGCTTTTGATATCTATGTAAACGGCACTTCTTCTACATTCACAAGTCCTGCAAATATCACTTTAGAGCGAACAAAGAACCATAACAATATAGTTCATAAGGGCTATCATATTAATAAAAATGGGGAGCGGTCAATAGTGATAAACTCAAAGTATAGTGAAGTAAAATTGCAATAATCATTCCTTTAGTACCAATGTCCCAAAAACGTCCGCATTGATCCAAGCTACATTTTTATCTTCACCAGGAACAAAAACCGAACCTATAAAATTTTCCCGTTCCGTACTTCCATCATTATCACAATAGGCTAAGGCAAAGCCAATTTTTTTGTCTTTTGAAAGAAAAACGCTTCCATTTTTTTTGCCTACCTCAAAGTCATTTTTAAATAATTTCACTTCAATTTCCCATGTGGTGAGTTTGTCCTCAGTGATTTTTGTTGTGGTAATGTTTTCATTGTACAACTTTGGCTCATTGCCCAAATCGAAATCTACCACGTTACCATCCAAGGCAATGTTATAGGCAAAGGCATTATGGTCGTATTGGTGCAACCCTCCTGAATTGTCTTCGTCTATGAAAAGTTGAACACTATCGTCATTCCACCAAAGTTTGAAGGGATCTTCATGTGAATCATATAGAACATCATCGATTACTTCAAGTAACACATACAGTGCTTCTTCGTTCCACAGTAGTTTATACCGACCATTAAAATCTTCGTGGTCATAAGAAGTCCCTAACCAGTTTTGATCTAAAGGCAGCCATTTGGTCTTGTTCCACGAGTTTTCTAGGCCACGACCGTCAAGTGTTGGGCTTTCCAAAGTGTACTCGACCTCGATTATTTGATGGTCTTCTTTTACCTTTTTAGATGGAGAACAGGAGAGTAGACCTAATATGAAAAATAGGCATAGCTGTTTTTGCATAAGTAAAGATTTTGGGGAATCTATTACTTAAAGATAGTAAATTCTTACAATTTTAGGTTCAAAAGCGAGAAGGTATTCGACGTAATCCTGTACTCAAATGTTTTATATCGACGAAAAAACTACAATTTCGGCTCCCAGCCTTCGGTATATTCACGTTTCCAACCCCGCATTGCTTTCTCGTTATTCAAAATTTTGCCTGTTGCGGTATCCACGTTTAAGGTTTCGCCGGCATCTTGTGCCATATTGCCCAAATGGCATAACATCGTAGAAATACTGGCATCTTTAATTTCAGCTTGTAGCGAAATGTCTTTGCGAATACCGTCAAAAAAGTTTCCGACATGATTGACATCAAGCCCACCTTCGCCACGGGTATTGGTTGTAGCACTCGCTGCACCTTCTTTTTCTTCTTTTATTAGTTCTCCGCCAAGATCAAAAAGTTTGTAGAAATTACGGTCTAGCATGATGGTACCTTTGCTTCCATATATTGTGATGCCTCTACCGGGTTGATCGGGTTTGATTTTTCCTCGACTATGCCCCGTCCAGGTAATGAACTTATTGTCAGGATATTTGAACGTCACTTGTTGGTTATCAACAAATTCCCAATCATCATCATAAGCATATTTTCCTCCAAAGGAAGTGACACTTTCGGGTAGGTCAACTCCTAATGCCCAACGGCAAATGTCCACTTCATGGGTACCATTGTTATGCATTTCACCGGTACCCCAATTTCGGAACCAATGCCAATTATAGGGATGAATATTGTCACGGTAATCTTCTCGAACGGCCGGGCCCTGCCAAAGCTCCCAATCCAGCGTTTTTGGTACATCAATTTTCTTACCTTTTCCTATAGAGCCTCTATTATTAGAGTAGTAGGCCTCCCCCTTATAAACATCTCCAATAATACCGCCTCTAATATCTTCAATCGCCTTTATCGAGGTCTTGGCTGACCGCTGTTGATTACCCATTTGAACCTTTTTGCCGTACTTCTTTTGCGCTTCCACCAATAGTATATTCTCATGTGGATTGTGACTGCAAGGCTTTTCAACGTAGACATGTTTGCCTGCCTGCATGGCCATGATAGCCATAGGTGCATGCCAATGTTCTGGTGTGGCGATAAAGACTGCATCTACATTTTTATCTTCCAATACTTTTCGAAAATCTTTTTCAACTTTTGGAACATAACCTATGTTTTCTTGGCACCATGCATTGTGCTCTTCCAAAATAACATCATCAACATCACAACTGTATAATATTTTCGCGTTGACATCGGCATGTATGGCCTTTACGTGGGCTTTAGCTCGACTACGAACTCCGATTACGGCGCAATTTATCTGGTCATTGGCCCCTAGAATGTTGGCATACGATGAAGCTGGTAGAACAATTCCACCTAGTGTCATGGCTGCGGTTCCTGCTGTGGTTTTCTTGATGAAATTTCGTCTGGTTGTCATAATTGAAATGTTCTAAGTATTGAATGCTTCTAATTTACACAAAAAAAAACGACCTTGTAGCGGTCGTTTCGTTATATGATAATTTGAATGGATAGATAGTTAATGTACATCTTCCTTTAAATAGTCACTGAAATTTGCCTTGAAACGGTTCAATCTTGGTATTGAAACATTGGTGATGTAAGAATTGTTCGGATGTTTCTTCTCATAGTCTTGATGATAATCTTCAGCATCATAGAATTTGATGAGCTTGACAACCTCTGTGGTAATTGGTTCTCCGTCATAGACATTCTGATCTTTTAAAGCACCGATATAACTTTCAATTATTTTCTTTTCTTCTTCATTTTCATAAAATGCTATGGAACGGTATTGAGGCCCACGATCTGGTCCCTGTCGGTTGAGCGTAGTCGGGTCATGAGAACCAAAAAACACCTGTACCAAGGCCGTAAATGATATTACTTCTGGGTCGTAGTACACTTTGACCGCCTCGGCATGACTGGTAAGGCCACGGGCTACCTGCTCATAAGTGGGATTATTCTCTGTACCCCCGGCGTATCCTGAAACCACTTCAGGTATTCCTTTTACACTTTCAAAAATGGCCTCAACGCACCAAAAACAACCACTGGCAAAGTAGGCTGTTTCATATTTGCTTAAATCTTCTTGAGACAATTTAACCACTTGGGCTACCTCTTTTTGATTTTGAGGTTTGTCTTTTTGTGCTTTGTTATTTGATTGGCAGGCCGTTGAAAATACAACGGCCGTAACCAACAAAATGCTTTTGTAGATTTTCATTTTCTCTTTTTAGTTGTTGAAATTAACAACAACTTACTACAAGTAGGTTAAAAGAATCTTAATTTCTACGGATTTACAGGGCTATTCCCGAATATTTCGATAGCCGATATTTTTGGTCTATCTACGGTAGACTGAAATGTAATTGTCAACTCACCATCGGTAACTTCGATATCATACATTCTAGTATCAGCAGTCGCTGGGCCGAGGTCTGCGAACAAATCGATATCTGTAACGATAGGCATACCTTCCATAGTAACACTGAATATTCTGCTTCCAGCACCTCCATCGATTCCTTCTGGATGTACGCCCCAGTAAACTTCTGCCCAATATAGTTTTACTGAATATATACCGTTTGAAACAGGTATCCTATAAGAAAAAGGCTCCAATGGAAAGCTATGATTAGTTACACGTTCAGTGATAAATACCTCATCGAATTCCGTATTTTCTATTTCCGTCAAAAACTCATTTTCAAAACTAAATGATGGCCCGTCACCATATTGGTCTTCTAAGAACGTAACACCATCTATGGTGATTTCCTCTCCTCCAGAATTAATCCTCAATATAGTAGGCCCTACAGGTTCAGTTGATTCTTCTGCGTTACCCGTAGTTTCTATCGTAAAAGTAATTTCGGTCGTGTTGGTAATGGCGGTGCCGCCTAAAGTACCAGAAATTGTAACTGCTTCGGCCGTATTGTTGGTTACAGTTGCGTTATAGGTGCCATCTCCGTTATCGGTTACGGCGGACACAGTTGCATCTCCTGTAGACGTTAAGGCTACTGTGCCACCACTAGTCGTAAAGAGACTACCTTGGGTGTCAGCTAGGGTTACGGTCACAACAGCCGTGGCAACACCATTTGCCACCACTGATGAAGTAGCTTCGATGGTAGTATTGGCATTGGTGGGATCAGCGATAGGATCAGGTTCTGGGTCCGGGTCCGGGTCCGGGTCAATTGTAACTACTGGATCGGGGTCATCACTGCTACAAGCGACCGATGCAACGCTAATAGAAATCACTAGAAACATAAGTAGGAACCTACTGTAGGAAAGCTTTTTCATAACTGTAAAATTTAAGAATTTGTAAATTTTCTCTCTACAAATTTTAAGTAAAACTTTTTAATTATATGAGAATTATAGAAAGAAATTGATTATTATTCGATAAAATACATCGGCTATTGAGTTGATTATAAAGCTATAGTTTGCCAGTTTATTTGTTCAAACAAATTATAAATACTTGATGTTCAGTAATATGTATGATTTTATTTACAAAAATTAGATTCAATAAAAGCATTTCTAAGGGCAATACAGTATTCTAATTTATCTTTGTAATATTTATGACTTTATTGGCAAAACACCTTCAATTTATTCAAAATGGCACTATTTCAATTTTGGATAGCGCCATAAACCATTCACTTTATTGCCCAATCAATCTATCAACAACCAACATTGAGTTGAACAACTATAACATACAAAACCCTACCCAATGTCAACTTTATATCACATCTATACTAAGAAAAAATAATGCGGAAGTTGCCTACGGAGGGTATTTGGAAAAAAGGAATATCTACGGCGACAAGTTGAGTTTTACTTCTGGAGAAAGACCCAGGAATATACATTTAGGCATGGACTTTTGGACGGTAGCCGGAACAAAGGTTATAGTTCCTTTGGATGGATGGATACATAGTTTTCAAAACAACAAAACAAAAGGAGACTATGGCCCTACGATAGTTCTTAAACATGAATTTTCAGATTTTACGTTTCATACGCTTTATGGTCATTTATCATTAAAATCCCTTGAAAATATCCATGTCGGTATGCCTTTGAAAAAAGGAAATATATTAGGGGCTATAGGCACTACCGACATCAACGTTAATTATGCGCCACATTTACACTTTCAAATTATCAAGGATATGGAAGGTAATTTAGGAGACTATCCGGGCGTATGTACTTTTGATTCTCTTGCCTATTATTCTAAAAACTGTCCTGACCCCAATCTTATACTCGGAATTGGTGGTTGATAATCTCGATTAAAAACAAATAGTTTCGGTCACCTGAACTTGTACACAATGGTGTTTATCGAGACTTTTCTGCACTTCATCCCATCTTTAACAAGACACCTAGAATAAGGGGTCTTTCGACGAATCGCAACGCTTTGAAATGCACTTGTGCGAGTTATTATTATAACAAAACGCAAGACATGAAAGCTATCTTAACTTTTTTATTTGTTCTTATTATCGGGGTTAGTGCACAGGCACAAAACAATGCTGAAGTAAAAGTTGAAACCATAAAAATGACTATCGTCACTTCTACTTCTTATGAACAGGTAAAACCGGAAAGTAAAACCGAATTAGTTCGTTTGTACAAATTCAAAAATTCGCGAATCAAAAAAGCGTTGTCTTTTACCACAAAAAGAAACAAGTCCAAAATGGCTTAATTGGAAAGAGAACGTAAAACTTAGAGCACATCCTTTAAGATAGTCCACACATTATTAGCCACAATTTTTTGACCTTCGGCCGTTGGGTGGATTCCATCTTCAAGATTCAAATCAGGATTTCCCGCTACCCCATCTAATAAAAATGGTATCAACTTAATCTCATTTTTATTCGCCAAATCAGGAAAAATAGTTCGAAACTCGGTCGAGTAATCCTGACCCATATTCGGAGGAATCATCATTCCCGCTATAATAATTTTTGTATCCTTATTTTTTTGCCGAACCATATCGATGATTTCCTGTAGATTCGTTTTCGTTTCTGATAAGGGCACACCACGAAGGCCATCATTTGCCCCCAATTCCAAAACAAATACATCTACTTTTTGATTGAGTACCCAATCCAAACGATTTTTACCTCCTGAAGTAGTCTCACCGCTCAAACCGGCATTGATAACTTCATAGTCCAAACCAAGCGAATCGAGTTTGTCTTGAATCAATGATGGAAATGATTCTTCTGCATCTAGGCCATAGCCTGCGGTTAGGCTGTTTCCAAAGAATAATATGGTTTTGGTGCCAGTTTCAGTTTCAGCTTCAACGCTAGTTGTAGTTTCTTGGTGATTGGTCTTGTGTTCTTGTTTTTCTGTTTTCGTATCACCACAAGAAATACCTAGTAATAAAATCAAAAAATAACTAAACTTTAAGAGGTTGCGCATAGGGCGATAGTATATAGTTCAGAATCATTTCCTTATTTTGCAAGTTGCTATTGAAAATGACTGCTATGACAAAGATATTAAACGTTAGTAACCTAGGGAAGTCTTACACAAGCGGTTCCAAAAAATTGACTGTTCTCGATGATATTTCCTTTGATATCGAGACAGGTGCGACCTTTTCTATCGTTGGCCCGTCGGGTAGCGGTAAAACAACATTGCTAGGTTTATGTGCAGGTCTTGACAAGTCTGATTCTGGTGCCGTGGAGCTTTGCGGAACTGAGCTAAGTTCTTTGAACGAAGACCAAAGGGCCTTATTGAGAAACAAACAGGTGGGTTTCATTTTCCAGAACTTTCAATTGTTGCCCACGCTTACCGCGTTGGAAAATGTCAGTGTTCCTTTAGAACTTCAAGGAAATAAGGGTGCGGTCATACGCGCTAAAGAACTGTTAGAAAAAGTAGGCTTAGCAGATCGAATGAACCACTATCCGTCGCAACTGTCAGGGGGTGAACAACAACGTGTTGCATTAGCAAGGGCCTTTTCGAACAAACCGTCCATTCTTTTTGCAGATGAACCGACAGGAAATTTAGATGAAGAGACCGGTGAAAAGGTCATACAACTACTTTTTGACCTTAACAAAGAAGCGGGCACCACCTTGGTCATAGTCACCCATGATTTGGATTTGGCCAAACGTACCCAACATATTTTACGCTTGAAGGGCGGAAAGGTTTTTTCGAATGAAACAGCAGTCTTATCGTGAACGACATTCCCATTAAATCCAAAGCGGGCGTTGATTGGCTATTAAAAATGGCATGGCGTGATGGAAGGGCCAGTGGCAGTCGTTTGTTCCTTTTCATGGCCTCCATTGTTTTAGGAATTGCCGCAGTAGTTTCAATACAATCATTCAGTGAAAATTTGCAGGATAATATTGCCTTACAGTCGAAAGCATTGATGGGAGCTGATTTTATCATTGATAGCAATCAACTACCTAATGATAGGGTGAAATCTATTATCGATTCATTGGGCGGTTCAGACGCACAAGAAGTGAGTTTTCCGTCAATGGCGGCTTTTCCGAAAGCAGATGCGTCAAAATTGGTAAGTGTAAGGGGAATTACATCAGAATTTCCTTTTTATGGGGAGCTTGAAACCGAACCAGCATCGGCAGCCCAAAACTATCACAAAAATAAAACTGCCTTAGTCGATGGCACCCTAATGATGCAATATGGACTCAAAGCAGGGGATAGTATAAAGGTAGGGAAGAGTACGTTTTTGATAGAAGGAGTTTTGAAATCGGTACCTGGCAGTTCTGCTATCTCTGCTTCGGTTGCACCTACTGTTCTTTTACCATACGAAGTGATTGAAGGAACAGGTTTGTTACAAGTTGGCAGTCGTTTGGACTATAACTACTACTTTGTAAATACCTTTAATATTGACCTTGAGGAGCTTGATAAATCGCTCGATCCAATTTTGGATGCCGAGAATGCTGATTTAGATACTCACTTGAGCACAAGTCAACGGCTTGGGCGCACCTATGACAATTTCGGAAGGTTTTTGAATCTGGTCGCTTTTATTGCTTTGTTGTTGGGTTGTGTAGGCATTGCAAGTTCTGTGCACATATATATAAAAGAAAAGCTTGCCGCCATTGCCGTACTGAAATGTATAGGAGCTACACGTAAACAGACTTTTTTAATCTATTTAATTCAGATTGCGGGGATGGGTTTCTTCGGGGGTCTCATCGGAACATTTCTAGGTTTACTACTACAACAGTCTTTTCCGTTGTTACTTCAAGACTTTTTACCGTTTACGGTTGAGTTATCAATTTCCATAAAGCCGATCCTTACAGGAATGCTCCTTGGTATTTCAATGTCCGTAATGTTCGCTTTATTGCCCCTGATGAGTACCTGGTACGTATCTCCTTTGGAAGTATTACGGGTTCAAGAGACACCTTTGACTAAGAAGAAAGTATCAGCTTTCATTGGCTTGGGTATTCTTCTATTCATCTTTGGTTTTGCCTATTGGTTACTACGTGATTGGCGTTTTGCAGCAAGTTTTGTTTTGGGCATTTTAGTAACATTTTCAATTTTAGCTGGTTTTGCAAATCTCTTAATGAAAGCTATCAAAAGATTTTTTCCATCTACTTGGGGGTTTATTTCACGGCAAAGTTTGCTCAATCTGTTCAGACCGAACAATCAAACCGTTGTACTGGTTTTAGCGATTGGAGTGGGGTCTTTTTTAATCAGCACCTTATACTTTACAAAAGACATGCTGCTCTCAAAAGCGCAATTGGATAGCAGCACCACAAATCCGAATATTATTTTGATGGATGTTCAAACTGACCAAAAAGAGGCTGTAATCAACACCATAGAACCTAGAGGATTAAAAGTATTAGATAACGTGCCGATTATAACTATGCGTGTCGCAAGTATAAAAGGTGTCTCAGCCAATAGCATTCGCCAGGATACTACCAGTAGGATTAAAAATTGGATTTTAAATCACGAATTCAGGGCTACCTATAGAGATTCACTTATGTCTACTGAAAATGTGACAGCTGGTGAGTTTACAGCGCAAATGCCAACAGAAGGCTTGATACCTGTTTCCCTTTCGAATAACGTTGCTTGGGATGCTCAGGTGAAAGTAGGTGATACGCTCGGATTCAATGTTCAGGGAGTTTTAATGAAAACAGTTGTTGGTAGTATCCGAGAAATTGATTGGGGACAAATGCGTATGAATTTCAATGTGATTTTTCCGAAGGGAGTATTGGAAAATGCTCCGCAATTTCATGTGCTCTCGACAAATTCCCCAGACGCTAAGACCTCGGCCAACTTGCAACGCGAATTGGTGCGACAGTTTCCTAATGTCTCCGTCATTGATTTAAGACAGGTTTTAGCGCTCATACAAGGCATATTGAACAAAATTTCATGGGTCATCAACTTTATGGCATTTTTCAGTATCCTTACGGGAATCATCGTATTAATCGGTTCGGTCCGAACTAGTAAATATCAACGTATTAAAGAGAGCGTATTATTGCGGACCTTAGGTGCCAAGGGCAATCAGATTTTAAAAATCACCGCCTTGGAATATCTTTATTTGGGAGTGCTTGGCACGGGTATCGGAATACTTCTTTCTGTAATTAGCAGTCAATTACTTGCGCGTTTGGTGTTTGATGTTTCGTTTGTCCCATCTTGGGTGCCTTTCGCAATTTTGATTCCTGGGATTACCATTCTCGTATTGGTAATAGGTTTGGCGAACAGCAGAAGCGTACTTAACAGCCCACCTTTAGAGGTTTTACGCAAAGAAAGTTGATAGTAGTTTCTTAGGTAGCCTGTTCATAGGCCTCTTTCAGCCAGCCCACAAGTTGATGGTCCACTTGTTCTACATCGGTCAATTGAACGCGATGGGTACACATAGTTCCAAAGGGTCCAGAATTTTCCAAACGGTCCGTTGTAGGTTTATCTTTTATTTTCAAACCCAGGTCTATTCTTGATTTCGTAGCCGGTTTTATTAAAGCAAATTGTCTTTTTCTTATAATACTTACGGAAGTTTTTTTAGGTGTTTTGACGATGTCAGAACCAAATGCGTCTACCACGGTTAATAATTTTTTGTAGATAGGCAATAGATTTTGTTTGCCGTTATACTGTGCTTTTATCAAATCGCCGGCTGATTCGTTGGTGTCTTTTGAGAGTGCGATAATCGTATTGGCAAATCCGTGGGTCACTCCGTGTTCCCCTTTTAAAAATTTCATCGCCGCTCCATGCTTTTCGAACGATTTAGCCTTGAGAATTTTTTTCCACTCCTCTAAAGATTTACCCGTTTTTTCCGGCATGTTGGAAATCATGGTTTGTAGTGCTTTATCCATGCTAATTTTTTTATTTTACTCGATAATCGAGGTTTAAAATGCTCCGAGGCTTGCCTCGAAATCAATGTTAATTTTCTTTCTAATGCCTCGTGGGCTTGCCCCGAGGTTCTTCACTATTCCTTTCGAGGGATTTATAACTACAATATATAAATTTTACTCCATAAGTTTTTCTAATTCATCGGGAGTTCGTGGTAAGTCGGTACTTAGTATTTCGCAGCCATTTTTCGTTACCAAAATAACATCTTCGGTGAATACCGAAATTTCCTCATCATGGTCATAGTACCATGGTTCTACCGTAAAAATCATTCCTGGTTGAAGAACGGCGTCGGATAAGTTTGGGTCCCCCGTGGAGAGCCCTAGATGGTGACCAAAGAAAAGACCTACCTGCATATATTTTTTGGCGTCTTCGGGAATGACCCTATCAGTTAGTTCGCGAATATCGGCAAATCGAATTCCAGGTTTGATAAATGCTATTATCGAATCTGCAATACCGACCTCCATCGTGAGTATCTCTTTTTGTCTCGCTGAGAATTTCCCTGAAACAGGAAATGTACGCCCCACGTCACTTACATAGTATTTATACTCACACCCCACATCGAAGATGACAAGATCGCCATCTTTCAGTACTCTATTGCGACGGTTGTAATGCGTTGCCAGAATACGCCAAGGCCAAAGCGAGTTAGGCCCAGATTTGATGATTGAACCAAAGGCGAGTCTGTGAGCACCGTTTACCTTATAATCTCCCTCAAGAATTCCTTCAAGATAGCGTTCATCGATACACGGTTTTATTGTTTTGGCCGCAGTTTTAATTCCTTTTACATTGATTTGAGTCGCTTTACGCATCAGTTCGATTTCAGTTGGCGATTTAACCATTCGTACTTTAGCAATAGCGGTATAACTGTTTTCGAACTTAAGTCCTTTATGTTTTTTCTGTAAAGATTGCGCTAGAATTTGAGTAGGAGAGGGGCTGTCAATATAGTTATCGGAAGCAAAAATGAAATCACCGGGCCTGCCATTGTCCAGTAAGACTGTTAGTCCAGCAGCTAATCGATTGTCCATAAATGTTGAAAAACCGACAATATCAATGAGTGCCAACCCAGATTGCTTTGAAATTTCATTGTCTTCTAACAAAGGTCTTCTGGGAAAGTCATTTGGTCTAGAGATACTTGAAAACCGCATATCTTCCTTAGGCACGAATATCACTGAACTCTTAGTTTGCAAATCGATGACCAGAAGACTGTTGGGTAACTCCAATCCTGAGAAATAATAGAAGTTATCAAGCTGACGAAAGGTCTCTCCATAAGAAAAACCGTCTCTAGCAGGCATAATCACCACACCTGTTTTTCCCTCTTTTTGAAGTTCTACAATAAGACTGTTTCTGCGCTGTGCAAGTTCTTCCTTAGAAAAAGGCATTTCTGTCCATTCAAAATAGGATTGTTGTGGAGTTTGGCACAAACTAGAAACAGGTATTAAAAACACGGAAAGAAATAGAAAGATAAATCGTTTCATGTACAATGAATTTAGATGGTCGACCAAAATACCATTTTTACCCTTTGGGATAGCGATCAGTTACCAAATCAAGTAAAATACCGTACTCTAAAAAGGCTTTTAAATTGGCCAATACGAGAGTGAACCCTTCAGTTGCATCCCGTATTTGGGTAATCAAATTTTCGGAAGTGCCAATGAAACCGGTATTGGTAATTGTAACAAATGTTTGGGAATCGTCCATTTTTTTAAATTCCCAATTGACCAAGGCATCTTTGTTTTCTCCCCATTGTATTTGTATCCGCTCATTTGGTATGATGGATTTGACCAGAATTTCAACGGTGTGATCGAACATTTCCCAAGTCCAAGAAATAGTGTCGCCCACATATAACTTACCTGAACTTTTAGTAAACCAAATTTTTGTAGTGATTTCAGGATCGATAAAGGCATTGAAAACTTCAGAAATAGGTTTTCGTATGAGCATCGCCGCCTTGGCGAAAGGAAGTGGTTTTTTAGTCATTTTAAGAATAGCTTTCTCGAATATAAGAAATTGACGGTGAAGTACTTATAAAATATTTTTTGGCAATATTTTTCGTGTCCAGGTTTTTACACGTTTATACGTGTCCACTTCACTATCAGGATTAAAATCAGGAGTCGTTTCCCAAGCGTTTTCAGGTTTGAATTCTTCTTCCATGCCTTGAAGTACATTGCTGGCCACTTGCTCTGAATATATGATGGTCACGCATTCGGTGTTTAGGTTGGCACTTCTAGGGTCTAAATTGAACGTTCCGATAACCGTAATTTTTCCATCTACGACCATAGATTTTGCATGAAGACCAAAGACAGGGGCATAATCAATGGCTTTCTGTAATTCTCCTGTCATTATTTTCATTCGCTCAGCTGCATCAGGTCTGAATTCAAATATGCGAACACCGGTTTTCAATAGGTCTTCTCGTTCTTGTTGATAACCTGCAAATGCTTCTAAATTATCGGTAGACGCTAAACTGTTGGTTAGTATTCGTATTTTAACACCTTTGTCTGTGGCTTCTTTGAAGAGTTTTTGACCTAGTTCTGAAGTAATTAAATATGGACTTTGAATATCGATGCTTTTTTCCGCATTCTTCACCAACCGCATAAGGGTCACTGTAGATTTCCCGCCACCACCAAGGCCACTATTACCATCGTTTTTTCCAGGTTCGTCGAAAATGAAGTTTACTTCATCGACCCAAACTAACTTGTCTGATTTCTTGATCTCTGGGAAAACCTCTGGCAATCGTTCTATTTTTTTGCGCACTTGAGGCCAAAAGTTCTCTGGATTGCAAGCATACTCGTGCAAACGATCGAACCTATGGGGGTCATTGGCATTTTCTGGTACATCATCAACCATTTCAAGAATGGAGACACTTAGTTCACTGTTCCAATACTGTTCGAATGATGCTTTTACCTTTGAGGTCTCAGTACCTAATAAGAGTACGTCGCGATCCCTAAAATTATATTCATGGTCGTAATCAAAATATTCATCGGCGATATTTCTACCTCCAGTAATCACTACTTTACCGTCAACAATAAATGTCTTGTTGTGCATGCGTTGGTTGGCCGAGCGAAAATCAGTAGCGAATTTGGCGACTTTTTGAACAATGTTCTTCCCAAGGTTCACTCCCGGGTTGTACACGCGCACTTCGATGTTTTCATGAGAATCTAAGGTAAGTATATCCTTAATTTCTGCATCGACCATTAAGTCATCAACCAGCAACCTAACTTTTACACCGCGATCTGCGGCACGAACAAGGTAATCAATAGCAATCAGTCCAACATTGTCCAATGAAAAAATGAAATATTGTATATCGATACTTTTTTCGCAGTATTCACTCAACCACGCTCTGGCTATCATGGCACCTCCGCCATCTTCCAAAACATACACCCCTGTTTTGGTCTCCATTTGTTCCTTGATGTCCGATAATTCTTTTGAAAGACTTATGTCTTCATTGCGTTGAACCGAGGCACAAAACTCATTTTCACTATCAGACATTACCTTTGCTTTTTCTTTACAAGAAGTTAAACAAATAAAAAACGAAAAGATAATGTAAAGCGGAAATCTGGTCATGAAGTTGGTTCTATTTAAAGTATAACGGGTCAAAGCGGATTTTATGGTGTAGCTGGAAACCTAGGGCTTGTTGTTATAGTCCTTCCATTGGCAATAGAATTTCTGCCTTTAGCTTTTCCTCAACGACTTTTCCATTCGAAAGATGAACTAAATAAGAATGGTTTTTCGTGTCCATCGAAACGGCTTTCTTAAATTTTCCATTCACAAAGTGAACACCTGAACGGTCATCGCAAGCGTAACCGTCGGTAAGTTTACCGGTTCTAATATTTTCATGATACAAAGGAATTCTAGAAGCTTCGGAATGATAATGCGGACAATGACTATAATCAAGAAACCCTAGGCATTCCACTATGGAGTATGTTTTTGGTCGAGAATCGGTAGTTCCCGCGTTGAACCAGCAAAGTGAACCGGCGCTTCCCCCTGTCATTACGGTACCATTTTCATAAGCTTGCCTTAGAAGTTCAGTAATACCTTGCGCCCTCCAAATGGCAAGCATGTTAAGGGTATTTCCTCCACCAACAACAACGGCATCCATAGGTAAGATCATTTCTTCCCAAGAACTTTGCTGGTCGATGGAGTTGATCCAAACCCTCAGCACATACGGTTCAATGTCCAACCCTTCACAGGCTTCGTACCATCTTTCGATGTAGCCTTCATCATCACCAGAGGCCGTAGGGATGAAACACATTTTGGGCTTACGCTTCCCGGTCAGTTCCTTAGTATACTTCAAGAATTCTTTGGTCAATCTTCCGCTTCCGTAAGCAAAGATTTGTTTTGGTTTGTTTGTCATAGCCCAAAGATAACGAAGCTATGTTTTTAAAATGAAGCTATTATTTAGAAGACTTTTTAGGCTCATAAGGGTGTGATTTGTAATAGTCGCGAAGACTGAATTTTCGATCTTCAAAAGTATCGTGTAGTATTTTGAAATGTTGAATACGGTCAATTCTAAAAGCACGATAGTCTTTTCTTAGATGGCACCAAGCCATAAGAATCCATTTGTCTTCGGTGGATAATATTGCACATGGCTCTATTTTACGGAAGGAAATATTAGGGTCGTCTGCCTTTCTGTAATTGATTTCAACGTAGTTAAAATTAGTTATGGCCAATTGTAGTTCAGACAAGGCATTACTGCTGATACTCGCCTTACGAGTATCGAAAATATAAAGTTTGTTGTCTAGCATTTCACTTTTCTCCAAAATAGAGGAGCGAAAAACCGACTTTATTTTTGTTAATGCTACCTCAAAGTCGGATACCAATGAAGAATCATTGCTTCTTTTCACCATGTGGTGGGCGGTTATCAAGGCATTGGCCTCTTTTTCAGTAAATTGTACGGGCGCTACCGTATAGCCATCCATCAAGGTGTATCCTCTTCCTTCTAGGGTAATTACCGGAACACCTGCCTCAATCAATTTTTGAATATCCCTATAAATTGTACGTACGCTGACTTCGTATTTATCAGATAGCTCGGTTGCCGTTAAAACCCGTTTAGATTTTAAAAGAGTGAGAATATTGATAAGTCGGGCTAGCTGTGTCATAACGTACGCAAAATCAAAGATAGCGAACCGACGTACGATTCGCTATCATAGCAGTTGGCATCTATTTAGTTCCAAGAGTGAAGTGCGACCTTGTTTCCTTCGGTATCCATGATTTGTGCCATAAATCCGTTTTCTCCAATATCGGTTTTTGGCATTATAATTTTACCCCCGGCTTTTTCGACTCGACTTAGGGGAGCACTAAGGTCATCACCACCATTCAAATAAACGGTTACCCCTTCGGCGGATGGTTTCACACCTTCCATTTCTATGATACCTCCTCCAACACCATTGTTGTCATTATCATAAGCGAACATACCGTACTTACCTTGATCCATGTGATGATCGGTAATTTCGGCTTCTAAAATAGTGTTGTAAAAAGATTTTGCTCTTTCATAATCGTTTGCTGGAATCTCGAACCAACTGATTGCATTTTTCATTGTATTTTGTTTTAAAGGTTAAACTTGATACAAAGATATTTTAGCAATTGTCAGAAGCTGTCAGGGGTGGTTAAATTTTAAAAGAGCCCTTAAAGGCCCTAATTCTTACTATACTCTTTTTGAATTCGGTCAATTTCAGTTTTGAAATGGCGATAGTCACTTTCGCCAATTCTTGTTTTAATACGATTTAGAAAATCCAATAGCTTTTGATGCTCTTTATCAGATAGGATACCGTCGTCAAGTGATACGTATATGAGATCTTCAAAGTGATTGCGGGCCTCCTTAGCAATCTCAATCTTTCGTGTTTTGTCATAGAAGTATTGGTAGAAAAAAGTAGCTTCTTGATAACTTATTTTTTTCTTGAGTGCCAATTGATCTACACTATCTTTGATATGGTCTATTTCGAGTGAAATGGTGTCATAGTCTTTAGTCTTCGATTCAAACTCCTTAAAAAGCATATTCACCATTAAAATCTGTTCGGATATAATTTTTTCTCTCCGCTTAAAAATAAAGTAACTTGATAAGGCAGATACGACCACGAAAGAAAGACCCACTATGAATTCAGTTAAAAACCCTTTTTCTTCTAAATTTCTGAATTGGGTACTTATGAAGTTGCTTCCCGAAAGTTTCCCTTCATTTTTAACGGCATACTCCACTGGCTTTAAATCGTCTCGGGTCATTTCATTTCGTGGTGCAAAACTATTTACGTGACTCACAAAATAGTCGAGCATTTCATTAAGGTTTCGATTATCGTATAATCTACGCATTGTACTCCATTGGCCTACAGTATAGCTCTTGTTAAACTTCTCGGATATGATACGATTCGCTCGATTGAATGCGTAGACAAAGGGTTTTGCTTGAGGTAATTGCGACAAGGGTTTTTCTTTGTCTTCCAGTTCTCCCCTTAAATAAAAAATCAATTCAGTTTCATCAGGTTCAATGCGATATAAGTTGCCGATTCTTCTATAATGATCTTCCGTAAGCAATACTTTAGCACTTGGGATGACGTGTGCAACCGAAATCATATGAAAATTGGGAGGAATGGCGATTGTTTTACCGCCAATTTGGGTGTTTACTCCACGGTCATATAGTTTGTACCATAACTCAGGACCAAAAAAAGTTTCTGGTTCTACCTTGTGGATATCGTTGAAAACCAAAACGTATTTTTCTTCCGGATTGGCCAAACAACGGTCGAAGAAATCAAGTAAAAGCCCTTGCTTCCATTCACCGTTTACTTCTTCGCCGATATACTTCCGATGGTATTCCATATCAAAGTTTACAGCGCCAAAAACACGCAAAAGATGTGCTTCATCCGTAGCGACGAATTTTGCGAGTCTATCTATAAACGTTGAGGTACCGCTACCGATGACACTTGAAAATACAGCTAATTTATGTTCTACCACCTCTTCGGTATAGTAACGAAACTTTGAAAATTCAACCGAGGGAATAAAAGGCCTTCCAATGCGATTGAGGATATCTTTTTCATTGGCTTTCTTTCCATGCACCGATTCAAAAAGTAGGGCAGTAGAATCTTTGGCATCCGCCAAGGTCAAGTAGCTTGCATCTAATTTTTCTTCCATCCCGACCCACTCTGGATCCACCTTGTTTCGAGTACCCCAATAGGTGAATAGCAGCACTGCCAAGATTATCAGTATTAGAAAGCCTTGTTTTTTTTTCATTATTAGCCAAGATGAAGAAATGCTATAGTTTGTTGTATGCATTTACTTCTTCTGAAAAATAGGCAATTTTAAATAAACTAAAACCAATAATCATTTTGGGCAGAAAGAAATGGAAAGACGGATTAGTCATTTCTTTAAACAAGGCTCAAGGTAATGCTGTCAGTTCTTTAATGCGAACTTCAACTATGGCATCTACCGTTTTTTTCTTGTGAGCTGCGATATGTGCACTGGCATTATGATTGAGCCACAATTCACGCGTTGCCCAATTTTCATAAAAGAAAAAGCAATCGGGATTATTATTGTCCTGATGAAGGTCATAATTAAGACAACCCTTTTCTTTAAGAGTTGGAGGTATCAAATTTAGTAGTGATTGTTTTACCAATTCTCTTTTTTCGGGTTTGGCTATGATAGTGGCGGTTATGGTCAGTTGTCTATTGTTCATGTTCTTTTTGTTGGTTCATTTATAAAATTCGATGGGGAATGTTCAAATGTACCCCATTTATACAAAAATCAAGAGAAAAATAGTGATAGAAACCACGATAAAAAACACATCTAATCGGTAAGCTGTTTTCATAGAACAAAACGTTCACCGAAGCTTTTTTGCACTTTACCCTAGATTTTACAAAACAGCGAATAGAATTGAATTTCAACGAGTTACGAAGCACCTAAGGCTTAATCTGCGGTTATCTTAGTGTAACCCAAATGTAAGTTATGAAAGCTGTTTTAACCTTAGTACTTGTTATCATCACCGGAGCTGCTGCTCTTGCGAACACAGGTAAACCTGTAAAAGAGATTAACCCTCAAATCGAAAGCTATGTTCAAATTACAAGCCATAAAATGGATACTCTTTTGGATAGTGGCATTGTTGTTGCTTCCAATAATAGTGAAATTGAAATCGCAAACACTAAAAGTATTGCGCGTTTATACAAATTCAAGAACTCAAGAATAAAGAAAGCGTTGGCTTTCACCACAAAAAGAAACAAAGCCAAAATGGCCTAATCGTTAACATTTAAAAAATATTAAAGCTATGGTACTATTCACAATCGTTATTCCAGCCATTTTAATCGGAGGATTTATTATCGACTCCCTAAGACCAAAAGCCCAATTACGACCTATAAAAGTTCGTGTTCGTAAGTAAGCTTTAATACTACTAGAAAATGATTGCCCCGCTTTTCCACTGTGGAATCGCGGGGCTTCTTTTTTCAGAAACGGGAATTAATCTTTTCCCTTAGCGATTCAATTTATAAGAAACCTGATTGTTTTAATCCTTAATGCCGGGTTGTAGTATTTTAAAACCTGTTTTAGCTTTTTCGGTATCGACCATATCTTTCACTTCTTTTAGTAGTGCCTTGGCATCGTAGACAATACCATCTTTAATGGTGTATTTAACCCCGCCTTCACGAATAACCTCATTGTCCTCGGTCAATTTTACCGCCCCGGTACCGTATAATACTTTTAGATTCTTAAGGGGATTTGCATCGACTACAACAAAGTCGGCCATTTTGCCAATAGCCACACTTCCTATTTGGTCTGCAGCACCTAAAGCCTCAGCACCGTTCAAGGTAGCTGAACGAATAATTTCCAAAGGATGAAATCCTGCTTCTCGTAACAACTCTAATTCACGTACATAGGCAAAGCCATATAATTGGAAGATGAATCCTGAGTCGGAACCTGTGGTTACCCGTCCCCCACGATTTTTGTATTCATTGATAAAGGTCATCCATAGTTTATAATTCTCTCTCCATGCGACCTCTTGTTCAGTACCCCAATCATGCCAATAACTACCGTGTGAAATCTTACTAGGTTGGTAGAACTCCCATAAACTGGGTAAAGTATAATCTTCATGCCATTCTGCCCTTCGCGCACGTTGCAAGTCCCGACTGGCCTCATAGATATTGAAAGTTGGATCAAGAGTAAAATCGAGTTCCAATAATTCTGTCATTACTTTTTCCCAATGTTCAGAATAAGGTTCCGCGGCTTGTGCCCAAAGTTTTCCGGCATTCTCAAAACGATGTTGTTCATTTTGGTAATTATAATCAAGGGGATAGTCTTGTACTGTTCTATCATCGAAAAGGGCTTCCGGCAAACCGTACCAGTGTTCCATAGATGTCAACCCGGCTCTGGCGGAATGTAATACGTTCCACCTGGCAACACTCAATTGCGCATGATGGCAAGCAGAACCAAGCCCTAATTTTTTATTCTCGTCCAAAGCGGCAGCCATAATCTCAGGTTCGGCACCAAAAAATTTGATACCGTCCGCCCCTTTTTTGGCGTTTGCCCGTACCCATACACGAGCTTGTTCAGGCGTGGAAATCGGAATATCATTTAATGGGTTGAAACTCGAACTTGTTTGACCGAATCCGGTGTAGGCGTAAATACGCGGGGCAACAATTTCGTTTTTGGCACTCTTTCGTTTGAGATCCATCGTAAAATCAACACCTCTACCACTAGGTTCGCGAACGGTGGTAACACCATGTGCCATCCAAAGTTTGAACACGTAATCAGGCTCTGCGCCTTGTGCTTTGCCTCCGATATGGCCGTGCATATCGATAAAACCGGGCATGAGGTACATACCGTTGCAGTCAAGTTCTTTTCCGCCCGCTTTTAATTTCGGTCTTTTGGAGTTGTCGATAGGTACGCCATCATATCCCACAACCTGAATATTTTTAATGATATTATTCTCAACTACTATGTCAATGGGTCCTTGTGGTGGCGCACCGTTGCCATTGATAAGCATGACGCCACGAATAATCAATTGTGAATGTGGCCCATCGCCTGCTGCAGATTGAGAAAAAGATATTGTAATACCTACGAATAGCAGGATCAATGTAAATAAATTGGATTGTTTTTTCATCGGTTGGATTTTTAAACTATTGAGTTTTAAGTTCGTTTGATTGCGCGAAGATGCATGAAACTGGGAAATGTATTGAGCTCTTTAAAGTGCCTACGATCGTATTTTTCAAATTCGGGTACGGGCTTGGGTTCAACCAGTTGGTCGATATAGAATCCGTTATCTGTAATGGGTTTTATGCATTCCATTAGAGGTCTTCTAAAACTATGCATTTTTATGCGCTTGCCAAAACCCGACCAAGTAGCCTTGACTGGCTCGATTTCAAAATATTTTTTTGATTTAAAATAGAGGTGTTCAAAAAAGGGATGTTCTATTGATAGTACAAAAGCTCCATTAGGTTTTAAAACCCGACAAAACTCTTGAATGGTGAGATTCCAATCTTCAAGGTAGTGCATTGCCAGTGCGCAAACTACGGTATCAAACGATTCATCTTCTAACATCTTCATCGGCATTGATAAATCATGAACAAAGAAATTTCCGTTTCCATGATTACGTTCTTTGGCCAGTGTAATCATCCTAGGGCTGATATCGAATCCGGTTATAGTCGCTCCCCGTTCCAATAAAATTTCAGCATATTTACCTGACCCACAAGCTGCATCTAACACATGCTTCCCCAAAACATCTGGAATCAATTTCAAGGTGTTTGGTCTGTCGTAATAGGCATTATGAGGTTTATGGTCAATAAGTTCGTTGTAACTATCGGCCAAATCTTCATATGCCGCTACTATCTTTTCTTTTGACATCAGGGTCTGATGAATCTTTACGTTTATTAATCTCTTGAAGGAACCGAAATCTTATCCCCTAAAAATAATGCATTTAAAAAGAGGCGATTGGTACCATACCAACTTCCTCTAAAATTAGGATTATCGGCAAAGAGAACCACCCGTCCACCACCAACTTTGCTCACAATCAAAGAGGCGGAATGTTTAACGTTTTCTTCCATATTCTTTTTGGTGATAAATCCATCGATCAATGGGTTTTTCGAATATTGGGCAACGGTGGCGTATTCATTCTTACTAGGCGCCAACCAAACCGTATTATTTTTGTAAACAGGAATGGAACTATCATGATATCCAAAAGCTAACGGATGCGTGGTATCGAGATCAACTTTGAGAATGATTCCGCCAACGCTTTCCTTGCCAAGATTTTCACCTGCGTCAACATAGGGTTTGCGTTCGACAATTTTAGTGGAGTCTTTGGTCAAAGAATCTCTTTCAACATCAATGAGCTTTTCTTTTACCATCTTCTTCTTGATAGCCCAACTAGAAGCTGTTCCTATGGTTATCAAGGTATTACCTTTGCTGACCCATGCCTTGATTTTTTCTTGTTGTTTTTTTGTCAAGTTATAATTTCCTGATACCATAACAAGCGTTGTGTATTTATCGAAAATCGTGCGATTGAAATTGCGCAGTGGTATTTTAGTAATCGGCATATGAACTCTAGTATCTAAGAGGTGCCAGACTTCACCGGCCTCATATGACCTTGTGCCGTTTCCAATGAGCATGGCCGCTTTTACTTTTTTGACTGGCTGAACATAACGACTGCCCAGATCTACTCCTTGTAAACTATAACCCGAATCTACGCCGAATATGGGGACTTGATATTTCTCTTGCGCTTTTTGTAGCAATGAGAAAATTTCAGCAGCATCTTTCTTTTGTAAACTTACCGGAAGCACCAATGAACCGTATCCAAAACCCTTTGAGTTGCTACCCACTTTTACGGTAAAAGGCTTGAAACTAGAGGAGAGTACCAATTCATTTTTCTGTAAATAATGAAGTGCTGCCGGAGCATTATAATCATCCCAATCAATGATATATGCATAGTCCGATTTTTGTACCGGAGCCAACGTAATCAGATTTTCAGAATTGTCAACCTTATCCCCCAGATTCAGTGCTGTAACCGGTTTGTACTTCATATTATAGAAGTTCGCAACTGACCAGGCCGAGGCATCATAATAAACACTATCACGATATTTCGTATAGGTTTCGAACATGGTCTGTACCATTCGATATTGTGGTTGTTTGGTAGGGACAACATATCGATTTCCTGATTTGTATACATCGATTTGATGTTTCAACAATTTGTCAACAAAAGCTTTGGTTCTATTCGCGTCGTAATCATCTCCAAAGGAATACCCACGGATTTTGCTTTTACCTGCTCTAGTCAACGCACTTTTGAAAAAGTCTTGTTGGTACTTGCGCATGTAAGCTTTATTGGCCACCGCAGTTTTAACGGTTGTGATACCCGAAGTATATTGATTACGAATGGTGAACGGAAATGTTATTTTACCGAAGGCGGTTTTTTGCTCGTGACCTCTTGAACTTGCTTGTTCAAAAAGTAGTCCAAGGCCACCTTGAATGTCAGGATAGGATGATCCGTACCCTGGATACGTGCCATCAAAAACCTCTTTCGTAAAGTAAAAAGAGCCAATACTGTCCAAGGCTTTTGCAAATTCAGCACCGAACATATTATTCAAGTCTTCATAGTTTTCCTTTGGCATAATGGGATCTAATGAACCGTTGGTCTTCATGGGTTCGAAGAAATATGTAGCGTTTGAACCCATTTCGTGAAAATCGGTAACCACATTCGGATACCATTCATGAAACCATTTCAACTTGCCTTGGCTTTCTGGATTTATAGCCAATAGCCAATCACGGTTCAAATCAAACCAATAGTGATTGGTGCGCCCTCCTGGCCAATATTCGTTATGCTCTGCATCTTGAGGGTCGGCAACATTGGGCTTGCCTTGATAGGTATTGGCCCATTGCGTATGGCGATCTCTACCATCGGGATTGATCGTAGGATCTACCATAATGACCGCATTTTTGATATATTTTAAAATTTCTGGACTGTTCGATGCGGCAAAGGTGTAGGCGGTAAGTAGTGCCGCCTCAGAACTTGAGGGCTCATTACCGTGTACGTTGTACGCTAAATTGATAAAGATGGGTACATCATCGTAATTGGAAACTGTTTTGGTAGGGTCGGTAAATGCTAAATGTTGTTGTTTTAGATTATCTAAATTAGAAAGATTTTCAGGTGAGGTAATGGTCAGCATTACCAGTTTTCGCCCTTCATGTGTTTTGCCATACTGATAAATTGAGGCACGCTCCGATGTTTCTGCGAGCTTGGTGAAATAAGCCACGATTAAGTCATGCCTGGTATGGTGTTTACCAATGCCATAACCTAGAAATTCTTCCGGACTAGGTACGGATTCATTGAAGGGATGGAATTTCTTTAAAAAATAGTCTTGTGCTTGAATCGAGGTACTGACAAACAGCACCAAAAGGAGTAATTTTTTGAACATAAAAATGTGGATTAATTAGTCGTACTAAATATAAGTATAATAGAAGTATCCTTTTATGTTCTATGAAAGAATTAGTTAGGCAATTGCGGGAATCTGTTGATGAATCTCCTTGAACTTTACGATGTAATGTGTTCCTTTTTTAGTAATGTCCCGAACTATAGAGCCCCTCAATTGTCTTGCCAAATTGTGGATTAACTTAAGCCCTAAAGACTTAGTTGTTTTGTGATTGATGGTTTCCGAAAAGCCAATTCCGGTATCTCCGATATTTAAAATATATTCATCAAAATCACCTTTACGTAATCTGATGAAAATAACACCCTGACTATCATCGACGATACCGTATTTCAATGCATTGGTTACGGCTTCGTTAATCAAAAGTCCCAGTGGAATAGCGGTATCAATATTCAATTTCACATCTGGGATATCAATATCAAGAGTAATATTTTTACTCGTACCCTTTATAGAGCGTACCAAGTATTCTGCAAGTTCCTGTACATAGGATTTGTAGCCTATTTTTGAAATATCCTCGCGCATATATAGCATTTCGTGTACCATGGCCATGGCAATTACCCTATTTTGACTGTTTTTTAAAAGGGTTTTAATCTTGGTATCATCCACATTTCGAGCTTGTAGACTTAGTAAACTGGACACAGTTTGAAGATTGTTTTTCACTCTGTGGTGTACTTCTTTCAGCAGATTTTCTTTTTCATTGATTTTCGCCTCTAACTGATCTTTGGTTTTATAAAGGGTATGGTGTGCGTGTAATAGATTTTTGCCAAAAACCCCTCCTAGAAGATAAACTGAGAACAATACACTTAAAAGAGCGAAAATATCCTTTGATTTTTCTGGTATTACGTTTGAGACAAAACTAAAATCAGCTATGCTTTGTGAGTAAATCAAAACGATGATAAGTAAGTTCAAATTCAAATAAAGTGTCCCATATTTTTTGGTAGTAACATAACCTGCAACAACAATTAATGCCAAAACGAAAATAAATGGGCTATTAATGCCGCCACTATAGAGTGTTATGACACTTGCCCCGGCCAATGTCATTATCGAAACTACGTTGTAGGTCAAAGTCAGATTTTTATGGTAGTAGTACAAAATAGTATTGATGAGGTTCAGAATACCAAACCCAAGAAATACCCACGGAATTACCTCTTTGATGCCCAAGAAAAACAGGCAGATGCAACAAAACAATATTGAAAAGAAAGAGGTGAAGTAATTGACTCGGAGTACTAAACGTGCCTTGTTTGCAAGACGCCCTTCCAGTTTTTTATTCGAATCCATAGCGGTTTTATTTGGTATTCAGGGATTGATTTTCAGATGAGTTCGGCATCTATCGATTTTGAACTACAAAACCGAATTCCGTAGTAAAACTAAATATGTTTTAGCACATTAGAGTGGTATATTTTATTTTATTTGGAATTTGAAACATGTAGTGGGGGAAGTTGAATGCTTTGTTATTTACGAATTTAGTAGTGTTTCGGATGTACTCAATTACGCATACCTGTATGCTGTATATTCTATGAGCGTTCCGCTTTTGGTGTAAGTTCCGTAAGGTCATCTATTTTAATCGCATTACCACTCTCGATACTTCTTCTGGCTGCAATTCCTATTAATATGGACATTGCGCCATCTCTGATACCCGCTCCTCGACCGAATTCATCTTCCATGTCAGGGGTTTTGAATATTTTATCTTGAAGCCTACCATCACCACCCCCGTGACCGTTTCTTTCGACGTCGACACTTAAGGTTTCATGGTCTTTCCATAATTTATGAAGGATGATAGGTTGAGTGTCGAATTCTGTTTCTCCCGACTGTTCCATTTCTTTTGCGTGCATCTCCGCTTGGTCAACCTTGATATTTTCGTTATACGGGATATCCAGCCAAGCTTCTATTCGGCCTTCTGTACCATTGAATGAAACGCGCCAGCCTTCAAAAGGGGAGTAGGTGGTCAGTGAATAGTTGACAACGACATTATTGGCATACTTTATTTGGGCCGACATTTTATCGTAGATATCGATATCCTCACGGAAGAGACAGTTGTCGCGTATATACCCATCTTCATGTTCATGGTCTACATAGAGTTTCATGGACCGCTCATCTTTTGTAATGTCCCAATAAAAATCACATTTGGATTTATGATCACATGTTCTGCAATTGTCACCTTTGAAAGGTCCGTTCTTACCATAGAACTCCAAATCTCCGTATGCAAAAACTTCGCTCGGTTCTGAGTTGATCCACCAGTTCAATAAATCAAAATGGTGTGTCGCTTTATGCACCCATAGTGAGCCGCCACTATTCATTTCACCATGCCATCTTCTAAAATAGGAAGCACCATGATATGTGTTCAAATACCAATGAAAATCAACGGAAACCAGTTTTCCTATGGACTTGTCTTTGAGCAATTTTTTGATTTCAGTAGCATACGGACTCCAGCGATAATTGAAACCTACAATCAAGTTTTTATCCGATTTTTTCTCTGCATCGAGAATCGCTTGACATTTTTTCTCGTCAATGGTCAATGGTTTTTCGGTGAGTACATCGCATCCCATTTCCAAACCTTTGATGATGAATTCATGGTGGGTTGAATCTTTTGTGGTTACGATGACCAAATCAGGTTTGGTAGTCTTTAGCATTTCATCAAAATTGACGAACGTTGGGCAATTGGTACCAATGTACTTTTTTCCATATTCTAATCTGCTCGGATTGATATCACTAAGGCCAACAAATTCCAAGATATCGGAATATTCGTCAATTAAACGTTTTCCCCAGAAAGTCGTTCCTCGAATACCGGTGCCTACCAAAACAACCCTTAATTTTTTTGAAATGCCAAAACTAAAAGCATGTAACGGCATTGCCGTAGAAGCAGCCAGCATACTAATTGAGGTCAGAAATTTTCGTCGGGAAGATGTCATCTTAAAAGGGATTGGTTCTTCTTTAAAGATATTGAATTTTTTGGCAAGTTTACCCAACTGCGCTAAGAATGACACAATAGCTATGGAAACGAAAAACGGCAACCAATTGGTCGCCGTTTTTCATTGATGTACTTTAATCTTTAATGCTCGGTTAAAACCCATTCACCCTTTGCGATAAGAGGTTCGGCTTGCTTGTATTTGACCACTTTGCTTTCACCGCTCATGATATTCTTGATGGTAACACGATCGTTTCTACCAATTTTCGGTTGTTCACGAACAATGGTTTCGGTCACTGCCGGTCTTCCACCTTGATTTTGACCAATAGCTCTACTTTGAGCAGCTCTTTCGTCGCTATTAGGGATTTCCTCTTTCGATGTTTGCAGGTTCTCTTTTGGTCTACGAACATTTCTTTCCTCTTGAATTTCATTCGGACTACCACTGGGCAATTCTCCTTTGAACAAGAAAGAAACCACTTCTTTATTCACTTTATCGATCATACCCTTGAACAGTTCAAAAGCTTCGAACTTATAAATTAATAGTGGATCCTTTTGCTCGTGAACAGCCAACTGAACGGATTGCTTCAATTCATCCATCTTGCGCAAGTGAGTTTTCCATGCGTCATCTATAATAGCCAATGTGATGTTTTTCTCGAAGTCAGTTACCAGCTGCTTTCCGTTACTTTCATAAGCGTCCTTTAAATTGGTGACCACGTTTAAGGTTTTTATCCCATCGGTAAATGGAACTACAATACGTTCGAATTTGTTCGTTGCATCTTCATAAACCTGTTTGATTACCGGGAAAGCCGTTTCAGCATTCCGTTGAATTTTATCTTGGTAATGGTCGTAAGCATGTTTATAAACCTTATTGGAAATATCCTGTACTGACATTTTCTCGAACTCGCCTTCTGAAACCGGCGATGTAATTGAAAAGTACTTTATCAACTCGAATTCAAAATTCTTGTAATCGTTGGCAGCTTTATTGGTATCGGTTACGACCTCACAGGTGTCATAAACCATATTTGCGATGTCTACCTGAAGTCGTTCGCCTTGAAGTGCATGTCGTCTTCTTTTGTAAACCACCTCTCTTTGGGCATTCATAACATCATCATATTCCAAAAGTCGCTTACGAACACCGAAGTTGTTCTCTTCCACTTTTTTCTGAGCCCGCTCAATGGATTTGGTCATCATCGAATGTTGAATAACTTCACCTTCTTCAAGGCCCATTTTATCCATCATTTTGGCCACTCTATCAGAACCAAATAAACGCATCAGATTATCCTCTAATGAGACATAAAATTGCGAACTTCCCGGATCTCCTTGACGACCGGAACGGCCACGCAACTGTCTATCTACACGACGTGAATCATGTCTTTCAGTACCAACAATTGCAAGCCCTCCAGCAGCTTTTACCTCGTCGGACAATTTAATATCGGTTCCACGACCTGCCATGTTCGTTGCGATGGTCACGATTCCAGATTTACCCGCTTCAGCAACAACATCGGCTTCTTTTTTGTGCAATTTCGCGTTCAATACATTGTGTGGTACTTTCCGTATATTGAGCATGCGTGATAGCAACTCAGATATTTCAACGGAGGTAGTACCAATTAAGACCGGTCTTCCCGCTTGGGATAGTTTTGTTACTTCATCAATGATTGCATTGTACTTTTCTCGCTTTGTCTTATAAATCAAATCATTGCGGTCATCGCGGGCGATGGGTCGATTGGTGGGTATTTCCATTACGTCCAACTTGTAAATTTCCCAGAATTCACCTGCTTCCGTAATTGCAGTACCTGTCATACCGGACAATTTGCGGTACATTCTAAAGTAATTCTGCAACGTAACCGTTGCAAAGGTTTGTGTCAATGCCTCGATTTTTACATTTTCTTTCGCTTCAATGGCTTGGTGTAACCCATCGGAATATCGACGACCGTCCATGATACGGCCAGTCTGCTCATCCACAATCATTACTTTATTGTCCATTACTACATACTCTACATCTTTCTCAAAAAGGGTGTAGGCCTTGAGCAATTGGCTCATGGTATGAATGCGCTCGCTTTTTACCGTAAATTCTTTAAAGAGTTCTTCTTTGAGCTCTGCCTCTTTTTCAATATCAAGATTTTGACTTTCTATCTGGGCGATTTCGCTACCAATATCAGGCATAACGAAAAAGTCTTTGTCCTGAACTCCAGAAATATATTCAATTCCCTTATCGGTCAATTCGATTTGATTGTTTTTCTCCTCGATAACGAATAGCAAATCTTCATCAACCTTGGGCATCTCACGATTGTTATCCTGCATGTAGAAGTTCTCCGTCTTCTGCAATAATTGCTTGATACCTTCTTCACTCAAAAATTTGATAAGTGCCTTATTTTTGGGTAAACCTCTGTGAACACGAAGTAATAGAAAACCACCTTCTTTGGTATCTCCTGCCGCAATTAGTTTTTTCGCTTCCGCCAAGACACCTGTTAAATGTTGCCTTTGCTTTTGAACGATATCGGAAATCTTTGGTTTTAGTTCGTTGAATTCGTGACGGTCGCCCTCGGGTACCGGTCCGGAAATAATCAAAGGTGTACGGGCATCATCAACAAGTACAGAATCGACCTCATCGACTATCGCGTAGTTGTGCGGACGTTGCACCAAATCTTTTGGTGTATGTGCCATATTATCCCTTAGGTAATCGAAACCAAATTCATTATTGGTACCATAAGTTATATCTGCATTATAAGCAGCTCTACGGCCATCAGAGTTGGGTTTATGATGATCTATACAATCAATGGTAAGTCCGTGAAATTGAAAAATTGGGGCCATCCAAGCACTATCACGTTTGGCCAGATAGTCGTTAACCGTTACTAAGTGTGCTCCGTTGCCAGTTAGTGCGTTTAGATATAGTGGAAGTGTTGCAACTAAAGTTTTTCCTTCACCTGTTTGCATTTCGGCGATTTTACCTTGATGCATTGCGATGCCACCAATGAGCTGTACATCATAATGAATCATATCCCATGTCACTGGTTTTCCAGCGGCATCCCAAGAGTTACTCCAACTAGCGTTATCACCATTCAAAGTGACATAATCTTTAGTACCGGAAAGTACTCTGTCATATTCCGAAGCTGTTACCTCTAGGGTTGTGTTATGTACAAAACGTTTTGCTGTTTCCTTGACTACGGCGAAAGCTTCCGGTAGGATATCGTTTAAGGTATTTTCCGAAATTTTATAGGCCTCTTCTTTGAGTCCGTCAATTTCAGCATAGATGTCTTCGTTCTTATCTATGTCGGTTGAGGCTTTTACCTCTTCTTCCAACTTTGCGATTTTTTCATCAAGTTCGCTTCGATCTTCCTTGATTCTTTTTTTGAACTCCAACGTTTTCATCCGGAGCTCATCGTGGGACAGCCCTTCTAGCAAAGCTTCGAATGACTTAATCTGATCCACTATCGGCTGTAGGCCTTTCACATCTTTTTGAGACTTGTCACCTACGAAAGCCTTTAGTACTGAATTTAAAAAACTCATAGTAATATTTTATTGGTATAGAAGTACCGTTTTCCTAATCATTACGACGGCACCTTACGTTTTAAGTTATAATTCCTTTTGATGAACAAAAGGCATTCCAGTTTACTTTTATAGCTCAATCTGGCGTGTAATCTGCCAAAATTACCGAAACCTAGGGAAAGTCCATAAAAAAAAGCCTCGAAAGAGGCTTTTAAATTTAATTTAAACTAAATATATCAATATTCATCCTCATTCCAGAGGTAGTCTTCTTCTGTGGGATAGTCGGGCCAAATTTCTTCGATCGATTCGTAGATTTCTCCACCTTCCTCTTCCATCGATTGCAGGTTTTCAACAACCTCCAAAGGCGCACCTGTACGAATTGAGTAATCGATTAATTCGTCTTTTGTGGCGGGCCATGGCGCATCACTTAAATAAGATGCTAATTCTAATGTCCAATACATGGTAAAAGTTTGATTTTAATTTTTTTGCAAAAGTAATTTTTAAAACGAGACAGCCAAGTTATTTGCTGCTTTTTATAGAATTATTTTTGCATTATTAATTTGATAACGAAGAAATAGCGGATTTATTAGTTTTTTTTCTCAGGAATCCATTTTATCTCGTCTGCTTGAACGTCTGAGGACAATTTTCGTGCCAAGACAAAGAGGTAGTCCGATAGTCGATTGATATAGTGAAGTAAGCGTTCGTCAAAAGGTTCATTTTCATTTAAATGGGTAGCTAAGCGTTCTGCTCGTCTACACACCGTTCGGGCTATGTGACAATATGACACTGTAGTATGACCGCCAGGAAGTATAAAATGGGTCATTGGGGGAAGGTTTTCGTTCATCGAATCTATTTCCTTCTCGAGAAATTTAACATCGGATTCCGATATTTTCGGAATATTGAGCCGTTCTTTTCCACTTTTTAGAATCGATTTTTCAGGATCGGTGGCCAGAATGGCACCGACCGTGAATAGTTTCTCTTGAATTGAAACCAGAGCGTTCTTTAAATGGGTATCGATTTCTTGATCGCGCAGCAGTCCTAGCCAAGAATTAAGCTCGTCGATAGTGCCGTAGCTTTCAATTCTGATATGGTGCTTTGCAACGCGGGTACCTCCAAAAAGTGCAGTTGTACCCTTGTCACCTGTCTTGGTATAAATTTTCATATTTCTTTCAAGAGTAAATTGACTTCTAAAGAACTAACTATTCTTCTTTCTGTTTATCCTTTCGTTTGTATCCGTCCATAAATTTGCGCGAATTACGAGTTTTCGACTTTCTACGGTTCATCATAGAAATGATAATATAAATGGAGAAAAGTACGCCGATGATAATATATGTTGTTCTACTTTCCATGCGCTTCGAAGTTGAAACTTAAAATTAGGGGATTATATCCGAATCTTAAAATGTTCTTTCACCTGTTCTTTTCGAAAAAAAAGTAAACCGCAATAGTATAAATCAATTGAAACCGTTACCATTTCGTCTTTTTTCAATTCTTCCCAAATAATAAAAGAATCTTTATTTTGATGGATATTTTCTATTAGGCAAAAACTATCGTTATGGATTTTTTTTCGGTTGATTGATATTACATCCGCTTTCGGACCATCCATATAAATCAAATCAAATGGCCCACTTTTATTTATGTCTAAATCAAAATCTTTTTGAATCCGGTTTTCTATTTTGTCTTCTTTCGAAATAATTTTTGTGCGTTCAATTGAAAAGTACGAAATACTTTTTAGCAAAACACTTAAACTTTTGGAGGCTTCATAATCGGATGAAGTATAAAGACATTTTGTGAGGTAATCATAAACGAAAGGGGAGTGGATACCATGTTGATTGGTAGCTGTGATGAGGTGCTTTAGGTATGTGATTAGTTGGTACAATTCAAATTAGTTCTCAATTATTCAAATCTTTAATTCGGCAGGCACTAATTTTCGAGAATTGCTGAAAGGGCAAACCATCGCTCGGTCTTGCTTTCTATGCCATCGACAATTTCCTTTAGGGCTATAGAGAGTTTAGCGATATCATCTCCAGAAAGATCGCCAATTAAGAATTGCTGTTCAATTTCTCCCTTTTTGAATTCTAACTTTTGAATGTCTTTTTCGAGCTGTTTGTACTCTTTTTGTTCTAAGTAGGATAACTGTTTTCCCTTATTTTCTGTTTTCCAAGAATTCTTATTACTATTGATTTCCTTGGTCTCTTCCTTGGTTTTTAACTTTTCGGCTTTGATTTCTAAAGCTGTGCTATCTTCATAAGCCCTGTAATCAGAATAATTGCCTGGAAAATCTTCTATGACCGCATTACCTCTGAATACAAAAAGATGGTCCACAATCTTATCCATGAAATAGCGGTCGTGTGACACAACGATAAGGCATCCCGGGAAATCCAACAAAAAACTTTCCAAAACGTTCAGCGTAATAATATCAAGGTCATTGGTAGGCTCGTCTAAAATCAAGAAATTCGGATTTTGAATCAAAACGGTACATAAATAAAGGCGTTTGCGTTCGCCCCCGCTTAATTTATCGACAAAATCATATTGTTTTTTGCGGTCGAACAGAAAACGTTCCAATAGTTGTTGGGCGGATATCTGGCGGCCTTTGGCAAGGGGAATAAAATCACCGAATTCACGAATCACTTCAATAACCTTTTGACCCGGTTTTATTTGAATTCCCTTTTGGGTATAATAACCGAATTTAATCGTATCTCCAACTACAACTTTACCGGAATCTGGTTGATCCATTCCCGTGAGAATATTGAGAAAGGTAGATTTTCCTGTACCGTTTTTACCGATAATCCCGACGCGTTCCCCTTTTACGAAGGTATATTCAAACTTATCTAGAATAGGTTTGTCTGGATAGGATTTTGAAATTTTATGCATTTCAAGAATTTTACTGCCCACACGTTGCATATTGATTTCGAGTTCGATTTCATGATCGTTACGCCTTTTGCTCGCTTTTTCTTTGATTTCCTGAAAATCACTTATTCTAGATTTCGATTTGGTCGTTCTTGCTTTTGGCTGACGTCGCATCCAGGTCAATTCTTTTTTAAATAGGCGTTTCGTCTTGTGCTGCTCAACCGCTTCTTGCTCTATACGGGCTTCCTTTTTTTCGAGATAATAGGAATAATTGCCTTTGTAGGGATAAAGTTGACCATTCTCAAGTTCAATGATTTCGGTGCAAACACGTTCTAAAAAATACCGGTCGTGAGTGACCATAAATAGGGTCATGTTCTCCTTTGCGAAGTATTCTTCGAGCCATTCGATCATTTCAAGATCGAGATGGTTGGTGGGTTCATCCAGAATCAATAATTCCGGTTGGTTGATAAGCGCATTTGCCAATGCTAAACGCTTCTTCTGTCCTCCGGAAAGTTTACCAACTTTTACGTTGAGGTCTTCCAATTTTAATTTGAAAAGAATCTGTTTGTACTGTGTTTCAAAATCCCATGCGTTGAAGCGTTCCATAGCCTCAAAAGCAGATTGGTAAGTGTCCGCATCCTCTGAATTTTCAAGCGCCTTTTCATAATTTTCAATTACCCTTAGAATTTCATTATCCGAGGCGAAAATGGTCTCCTCAATAGTCAAATCAGGTGCCAGATCCGGTTCTTGTTCCAAAAATGATACGCGAATACCATTTCGGTAGTTGATTTGTCCCGTATCGGGAGTATCCTTACCTGACAACATGTTCAGTATCGAAGTCTTTCCGGTACCGTTTTTAGCGATAAAAGCAATTTTTTGGTCTTTGTTGACACCAAAAGAGAGGTCATTAAAAAGGACTAATTCGCCGTATGCTTTTGAAATATTTTCTACTGTGAGTAGGTTCATTTTTTTAGTTGAGAGTGTGGAGTTACGAATTCAGGGTAATTTGGGATTTATTAATGTTTTGGATCAAAAATAAATATCGAACTTCTAACGCTATGAGAATCAAAATGATAAGCGGCGAAAAAATCTGAATTTTCAGCACCCATAAAATTATTGTCAGAACGTTTAGACCTATGAGAACCCATAGGTATTTTGAAATCCACAATGCTGTAGTTTTCTTTTTTAAAAGGACAAAGGCAACAAAAAGATTCAATGGAAATGCCCAAAGCATATTGAAATTTATTTTAGTGGCAGAATGATTGGTGGCAAACCATAGAAAGCAGATAATCAATCCGGCTACCCCAGTTAGAAAAAATAACATGAAATCAGCCCATCTAGAACGTTTATTGTTTTTAAGATCAAGGTAGGTAACCACTAAAACGACTACTGAAAATAGGAGCAACCAAAATAGTGGAGACAGCAAGAAGTTACCATTTTTCTCATTAGGATTATTGTCTAAAACCAATTCTTCCTTTGTTACCAATTTCTCACCTTTTACCTGAACGTTTTCAAATTGGTCTTTAACATATAGCGGTAAAAATTGATGTTCCCACGGGGTTGCCTCTCTGTCTATTACTGAACCCAGCGCCAAATCGATTCCGAAAGTCGCCCACGAATTAGTCTGTAATGTTTCATGAATTAATTGACGAAAGGTTGATGTTTCTTTCAGATGGTCGTACTTGAACTCCAGGTCGTTTCCAAAAACTTTTTTGAAAACCTCAGGTATTTTTGTAGCACAATTGTCGAATAGGAAATCATATTTGTAATATCGATTTTCTTCTTTGTAATTGTTCTTCAAAAAAGCGAATAATTTATTCCGTTGCGCGAGTGTCAAATTCAATTGCTGCTCACGCACCCATCGGTTTTCTATTTTATAACTTTCTAAAAAGTTGTTGTAGCGATGACCGGTCATACTGTAATCGAGCTTTCCGGTGGTGAATTTGGAATAGAATAGCGGGTCGTCAAAATCAAAACCACCGTAACCGAAAACAATGTCCATTCCATCAGCAGCATCCTGTATTCGTATTGCCGTATGGCCGAATTTAGAATGTAGTTCATCAGCTATTCCGACGGTCAACAAACTGATTTTGGACAAAGGGGAAAGTTCTTTTTCTTGTGAAAAAATAGTCGTCGATATCAATAAGACAAGAAAAAAGAAAATCCTTTTAGAATACATTGTGCACTTTACGCTTTAGGGAAACAAATATCCGAATAATAATGCACTAAAACGATAACTCAAAAATTGTCTTATTTTTACTCAAACCATCTTGAACGGCAAAATGAAAAGGCACATTCCCAACCTGATTACCTTAATGAACGTCTTCTGCGGATGTGTCGCGGCTGTTTTTGCGGTACTCAATCAACTGGAATTGGCCGCCCTATTCGTTTGTCTGGGAATCTTTTTCGACTTTTTTGACGGGTTGGCAGCACGTACCCTTGACGTGCGGAGCGATATGGGCTTACAGCTTGATTCTTTGGCCGATGTCATTACCAGTGGTTTGGTACCGGGTATTGTTATGTTTCAATTATTAGGTATGTCGTTATCAGGAGGATGGAATGTTGATTTAGGCTCTCAAGCTTCTGATGCCACTTTTTGGGTAGGACTGAAAGTTGCGCCCTTACCATTTTTTGGTTTTCTGATTACCATGGCTTCGGCCTATCGCTTGGCGAAATTCAATATCGATGAAAATCAGAATTCCTCTTTTATTGGTTTGCCAACTCCGGCCAATGCTTTATTGATTATTTCCTTACCGTTGATATTGCTATATCAGAATAATGATTTTTTAAACGGAATTATTTTAAACCAATGGTTCTTAATCGGATTGACGATTCTGAGTGCTTTTTTACTGAACAGCAACATCGAACTTTTCGCGTTGAAATTTAAAAATTGGAGTTTTCAAGACAATGCACTCCGCTATATTTTTATCATCGTAAGTTTTGTGCTACTGATTACGCTCAAGTTTTTGGCCGTACCGGTCATCATCGCCTTTTATGTGTTGAGTTCGCTTATCAGTAAAATCTCCGCGAAATGACGGTACGCGATGTTTTGGTCAAACAAACGCTAGATGCACATTCATGGACGAATAAACTCATTGATTCCGTTCCACGGAATTTATGGGATGAAACCCCCGAAAACCTAGATTCCAATATCAGTTGGCAAGTGGGCCATCTTATTATCAGCGAGTACTACCACGCCATTTTAGTGGTCACCGGTTTCGATGAAGAGATTACCGAAAAAATAGATTTACGGCAACACAATCAAAAGTATGGCTATGATAGTGTGCCATTGGACCAAGTCGGTTCCGTTTCGCCGAAAGTACTGAAAGAACAGTTGCACTTTATGCAGCAAAAAGTCGTAAAGAACGTTAGTGGTTTAACATTAGCAGCCTTGGACAGTCCCGTAGAACAACCCATCAAACAAAAGCATCCCGTCGCTATTACAAAATTCGATGCGGTTTCTTGGAACATTAAGCACACCATGTGGCATTGCGGTCAGATAGCGACTTTAAAAAGATTAATACATGGCGGTTATGACTTTGGGTTACAAAAGCGTGCTAAATAATTAGGTATGATGGATGATGGTATAATTCATTGGAATGTTGACCCCGAGATTGTCTCAATCGGTTCTTTTCCGCTACGCTATTATGGTTTGTTTTGGGTTATAGGCATTGCACTTTGTTACTACATTGTAAAGCGAATCTATAAAAAGGAAGGCATCGCAATCGAAAAACTGGATAGTTTGACCACCTATATCATTGTAGGTGCTATTTTAGGGGCTAGATTAGGACATTGTCTTTTTTACGATTGGGCATACTATTCAGAGCATCTTATCGAAATTTTACTTCCAATTCGTGAAGTAAATGGCTCCTATGAATTTAGTGGGTTTCAGGGTTTGGCAAGCCATGGAGGCACATTGGGGATATTCATCGCGATAGTAGTGTATTGGTATAAAACAAAAAGCAATGTATTGTGGATAGCCGATAGATTGGCAATTGGTACCGCGGTTACCGCAGCGTTTATCCGTTTAGGAAATTTGATGAACTCCGAAATCTACGGAAAGCCTACCGATGGAAGTTGGGGTTTTGTTTTTGAACGGGACGATATGACTCCCCGACACCCGACTCAATTGTACGAAGCAGGTGCTTATCTGTTGATTTTTGGAATCTTAGTGTATCTCTATAATCTTAAAAAAGAGCATACCCGTCATGGACTTTTGGTCGGCACGCTTTTCGTATTACTTTTTGCCGCCCGTTTTATCATCGAATTTTTTAAAGAGAATCAGGTGGCATTTGAAGATTCAATGACCCTGAATATGGGGCAATGGTTGAGCATACCTTTTATATTAATGGGACTATTTCTTATTTTCAAAAAGAATAAAACAAAGGAAGTTGTTGAAGTTTAAAAATCCAACTTCTTTTTTCTAAGCTCGAAATTTTGACCTAAATAGACCTTACGAACCATTTCATCCGCCGCCAAATCTTCAGGATGGCCTGACTTTAAAATACCACCTTCGAACATCAAATACGAACGTTCAGTGATCGCTAAGGTTTCTTGAACGTTGTGATCGGTGATGAGAATACCGATATTCTTGTTTTTCAATTGTGCGACAATACGTTGAATATCCTCTACGGCAACGGGGTCGACTCCTGCAAACGGTTCGTCCAAAAGTATGAATTTGGGATCAGTGGCCAATGCCCTCGCGATTTCGGTACGGCGGCGTTCACCACCGGAAAGTAAATCTCCTCGGTTCTTGCGAATATGCCCCAAACCGAATTCTTCAATAAGCGATTCCATTTTTAACTCTTGCTCTTTTTTGCTCAACTTTGTGAGTTGAAGCACACTCAAAATATTTTCCTCAATGCTCAGTTTTCGAAAGACCGAAGCTTCTTGCGCCAAATACCCGATACCGTTCTGAGCCCTTTTATACATGGGAAATTTGGTAATCTCCATATCATCCAAGAAAATCTTACCGCCGTTGGGCTTGATAAGACCTACGATCATATAAAAAGAAGTGGTTTTTCCAGCCCCGTTCGGTCCTAATAGGCCAACGATTTCACCTTGGTTTACTTCTAGAGAAATGCCTTTGACAACACGTCGCCCTCGATAGGCCTTCATGATATTTTCTGCGCGTAACTTCATTAATTTCAAATCTAACTTATAAAACTAGGGAGTAGGTCTAAACACCACTTTTTTTAACTTTTTTTGGCACGTTGGTCGGCCAGTTTCGCCTCTTTTTTGGCTTCTCTTTTCAATACTCCTTTCGAAATATAAATACTGACTTGGTATAAAAGCAAAATAGGTAAGGCAACCACAACTTGGCTTACGATGTCTGGCGGTGTAATAACAGCAGCCAAAATAAGTACAACTACCAATGATATTTTTCGGTATTTCCTTAATATTTCGGGGGTTACTAAACCAACCTTAGTTAAGAAATAGACGATAATTGGAAGTTCGAAAATCAATCCGCAGGAAATAACAGAAATCCGAACGGAGCCTACATACGATGCCAAATCGAATTCATTGGTCACTTCTTGACTTACTTGATAGCTACCTAAAAAATTTATTGAAAGAGGTGCCACTACATAATAGCCGAACAGAGCGCCTAAAAAGAACAACAAAGAGGCCGTGAAAATGAATCCCTTTGAATGTTTGCGTTCGTTCTCGTGCAGTCCGGGACTGATAAATTTCCACATTTCATAAAGCACATAGGGAAATCCGACAATAAACCCTGCCCAAATAGAAGTCCAAATATGGGCTGAAAACTGACCGGACATTAAACGACTTTGAATCGTAAATGGTAGTTCATCGGCACAAAAATCAGAATCGATACCGAAAAAGGTTCCAATTTTACAGAAAAACTTGTAAGTAGGAAAATCCATTTTTTTAGGACCGAAAAGAATGGTGTCAAAAATAAAGTCTTTCATTAAAAAAGCTACACACCCTATTATCACAATAGCTAATGTAGACCGTATAAGATGCCATCGTAGTTCTTCTAGATGGTCTAAAAAAGACATTTCATCGTGTGGGGTGGCGATTTTTTTTGCCATTATAAAATACCTTCGTTGATTAGATTGTGCAAATGTACAATACCCTTGTAATTTTTGCCCTCAACGGCAATTAATTGAGAAATGCCTTTTTCTTGCATTAATTTCAAGGCATTGACGGCCAATACATCTGTTTCAATGGTTTTTGGATTCGAGGTCATGATATCTTTTGCCACAAGCCCGTTTATATTATCATACTTGTTGAGCATTCGGCGAATGTCTCCATCTGTAACAACACCCACAATTTTATTGTTTTCAATAACGGCGGTTACACCCAGCATTTTTTCAGAGATTTCGACAATAACTTTCTTAATATCGGTCTCCGTATTGACTTGCGGTTTCTGATTGGTATTTGCGATATCCTCTACTCTTAAATACAACCGTTTTCCCAACGAGCCACCCGGATGATATTTGGCGAAGTCGGTACTACTGAACCCTTTCAGTTCGAGTAAGCATATCGCCAAGGCATCGCCCATGACCAATTGTGCCGTGGTACTTGTGGTCGGAGCCAGGTTATTAGGACAGGCTTCTTCATCAACGAAAGTGTTCAAAACAAAGTCGGCCTGCTGTGCTAAAAAAGACTGCGTATTTCCTGTCATGCCAATTAAGATGTTGCTACCTCTTTTGATCAACGGAACCAACATTTTTATTTCTGGGGTACCTCCACTTTTTGAAATGCAGATAACTACATCATTTTCTTGAATCGTTCCTAAATCACCGTGAATGGCATCCGCAGCGTGCATGAAGATAGCAGGTGTTCCGGTAGAATTTAGAGTGGATACGATCTTAGAAGCGATGATAGCACTCTTTCCAATACCTGTGATAACCACTCTTCCTTTTGATGCGATGATACAGTTGACCGCTTCGGAAAAATCTTCGGACAATAACGAAACTAAGTTTTGAACCGCATCTGCCTCCTTTTTTATAGTTTTTTTCGCTAAATCAAGTATGGTCTGGTTATTGCTCAAGGTATATTTTAAATTAGAGATTGCATTACTAAAAGAATGTCATATATTTAAGATTACAAATTTACGTAATCTAACCTTTATGTATATTTTAAAATAAATTCCATGGATCTACTGGTGTAACAGCTTAGAAATCCGTACCTTATATTGCAATAGTATTTTAAACCCCCGATGTAATTAGTGCCAAATGGAAAAACAAGGTTTGGTTTTGAGTGAACTGGATTTACACGCTTCGTTAAAAAAATATTTTGGATTTTCAGAATTCAAAGGTCTCCAAGAGGAGGTTATCAAGAGCATAGTTCAAGGCAAGAATACTTTTGTCATCATGCCCACTGGCGGTGGCAAATCGCTATGTTATCAACTTCCTGCTTTGATGCAAGAGGGTACGGCAATAGTGGTATCGCCCTTAATAGCTTTGATGAAAAATCAGGTAGATGCCATTCGGGGAATTTCCTCCGAAAACGGAATTGCCCATGTTCTGAATTCATCCCTGAACAAGGCCGAAGTCAAACAGGTCAAGGAAGACATTACCAATGGAATTACCAAATTATTATATGTAGCTCCTGAATCACTGACCAAAGATGAGTATGTTGAATTCTTAAGAACGGTCAAGGTTTCGTTCGTTGCCGTTGACGAGGCGCATTGTATTTCTGAATGGGGCCACGATTTCAGGCCCGAGTATCGTAACTTAAAGAATATTGTCAATCGCCTTGGTGATAACATACCAATTATTGGATTGACGGCTACCGCGACCCCCAAGGTTCAAGAAGATATTATTAAAAACCTCGGTATTTCCGACGCCAAATTATTCAAGGCATCGTTTAATCGGCCCAATCTATATTATGAGGTACGGACTAAAACGGATAATGTTGATGCCGATATCATTCGATTTGTCAAACAAAATGCTGGTAAGTCAGGTATTATTTATTGCCTGAGCAGAAAAAGGGTTCAAGAACTGGCACAAGTACTTCAGGTAAATGGTGTAAGCGCGGTGCCCTACCACGCGGGCTTTGATGCGAAAACCAGGTCTAAATACCAAGATATGTTCTTGATGGAGGATGTTGATGTTGTAGTTGCTACCATAGCATTCGGAATGGGCATTGATAAACCCGATGTACGTTTTGTCATTCATCATGATATTCCAAAAAGTATTGAAAGCTACTATCAAGAAACCGGTCGTGCGGGGCGCGATGGGGGAGAAGGACATTGCCTTGCCTTTTATTCATACAAGGATATCGAAAAGTTGGAAAAGTTCATGTCGAACAAACCTGTTGCGGAACAGGAAATTGGTAATGCCCTTTTACAAGAAGTTGTGGCCTATGCCGAAACTTCAATGTCGCGAAGAAAGTTCATGCTTCATTATTTTGGGGAGGAGTTTGATGAAATCAATGGAGAAGGAGCGGATATGGATGATAATACCCGAAATCCGAAACCAAAGGAGGAAGCCCAAGACAATGTAATCAAGTTAATTCAGGTAGTTCAGGGTACTGCCGAAAAATTCAAATCGAAGGAAATCGTAAAAACCCTGTTAGGAAAATCAAATGCCCTGATAGCTTCGCATAAAACCAATGAGAAACCTTTCTTCGGTATCGGCGCTGATAGGGATAAGGGTTATTGGATGGCACTTATCAGACAGACCCTTGTAGCGGGATATTTAAGAAAAGAAATTGAACAGTATGGCATCTTAAGGGTCACCGAAAAAGGCAAACAGTTTTTAAAGAGTCCGCAGTCATTTCTAATGACCAAAGATCACGTGTACAATAAGGAACGTAGCGAAGCCATTGTGAGCGCATCAAAGGGCGGAGTAGTAGACGATAAACTTTTGAAACAGTTGAAAGACCTTAGAAAGGCACAATCGAAGAAAATGGATGTGCCACCCTATGTGATTTTTCAAGATCCGTCATTGGACGATATGGCATTGAAGTATCCTATTTCAATGGAAGAAATATTGAACATCAACGGTGTTGGTGAAGGGAAGGCCAAAAAGTATGGTCGACCGTTTGTAGAGTTGATTCATAGCTACGTCGAGGAAAACGATATTTTGCGGCCTGATGATCTCGTCGTTAAGAGTACCGGGGCGAATTCCGGCCTAAAACTCTACATCATTCAGAATGTTGATCGTAAGTTGCCGCTTGATGATATCGCCTCCGCTAAAGGATTGGAGATTGCGGAATTGATTAAAGAAATGGAGCAAATTGTATTCAGTGGTACTAAACTGAATTTAAAATATTGGATCGATGAGGTCCTGGACGAAGATCAACAAGAGGAAATTCACGAGTACTTTTTAGAAGCAGAAACCGATGACATCGAAGAAGCCTTGACTGAATTCGATGGTGACTATGAGGACGAAGAATTGCGTTTGTATCGCTTGAAATTCTTTAGCGAGGTTGCGAATTAAAGTGTTCTTCAAAATATTATTTTCCAAAATTGTACTTACGGATAAAATTGAAATAAACGTACTTTGGTACGGTTAGCCCATTGTTGCACACAATAATACCATGATAAGAACCATCAAACCATTTTTTGGAATTTTTATAACAATACTGTTATTTTATAATTGCTCATCCGATAACCTAAAAAATAGAAATATACCTATTAATTCACTTGGCGAGATGGATTCAATTCTTTCTCCAAATATCGAAAATTTCGAAATTGTAATAGGGGAAGAAACTATTTTAAAAGGTAAAAAAGGAACATCAATTTATATTCCTGCTAACACATTTCAATTTAAAGATGGAACCGAACCAAAAGAACCTATTAACATAGAAATTAAAGAATGTTATAGCCTTTCGAGTATGATATTCGAAAATCTTCAAACTATCTCAGGAGATAGAATATTGGAAACCAACGGAATGATTTATATCAATGCAGAGGCTAATGGGAGAAAACTTTCTATTAAAAATAACAAAGCAATTGTAATTGGTTTTCCTAAAAATGACCTAGAGAAAGAAATGGACTTGTTTTATGATTTTCAAGTAAATGATAGCACAAAAACTTGGGTTCCAGATTATAAAATGTTCGAAACAACTGCAATAATTCCAGAAGAGACAACAGAGAATGAACTTGATTCTTTAGGAATTGGCGAGGAGGCTCTATATGAAGTTGAGTATCCAATTGAAATGACAGAAGACCTATACGACTATAGATTTTGGAATTCAGGTGGCACAGGAACATTTTACTATTTAAAATTAAAAGGAAGCGATGAAACAATACTAGATTTCATTAATACTCCATCAAATATTGATAGCGCTATCGCCCACAAATTCTACAAAAACAATTGGAGTGCTAATCTTGAATTTAATATCGATAAAAACGGAGTAATGCGTAATTTTCGACCAAATAACTTTTTGGGAACAAAATACAATAGCGAAGCATTAAAAATCGCGGAAGATTTCCTGAAATCCGCACCAGTTTTTGATTTAGATTCTTACGACGAACAAATCAGAAATGACTGGGATTTTTCATTGAGCATATCAGGAACTAGAACTTTAAATCAGAACAGATTCAAGAAAAGGTTCAGAGAAAAGTATTCAAAATATACAAATTCATCAATTCAAAAGATTGACCCAAGTGCTTTAGAATATTATATGTTTGCGGCAACTGAAATGGGTTGGATTAATTGCGACATATTTTGGGATATAGCAGAAGATGAAAAAACTGATTTTGTTGTTGACAACAAACAATCAGCAGACATGAAAATTCAAATAATTTTTAAGGACATTAAAAGTATATTGTCTGGAACATTAGAAAATGGAAAACTGGTTTTTAAAAATGTTCCTCTTGGTAAAGAAATAAAAGTTATTGGAATAAGTTTTGCAAACGGTAAGCCGACATTAGCGGTAGCAGAAACAATAATAAATGAAAAACCATTTGAGCTTTCAGGCTTTAAAGAGTTTACACTTGATGAATTAGAAGTTGAATTAAATAAACTGAACTAAAAAATTACTGTGTACAACACAACCTATAAACAATACGGGCTTCGGGCTTAAAGCAAAGGTTTGCGTATTTTTTAAAGTCCGCAAAATCTTTTGGATTTTGCTCTGTTCAGGAAAAAATAAATCAAAATAAAAAGATTTCGCTAAGTGCGTGGCGGAAAGCAAACGCTAGTTTGCCCCCGTACTGTTCATAGCTAAACCGTTGTCTACAATACTTGAAATCATGAGGCAGCTATTAAACTGCATGTTGCATTTTAATAAGAAAGTACCAAATCGAAACTAAATATGAAAAACTTAAAACCATTATTATTTGGTTTAATCTACATGTTTTTATTTAGTTGTTCTGTAACTAAAAATCAAAAAAAAGGAACAGTACAACCTCAGAATTTCTACTTTAAAACAGAATTTACTACTGCTAAATCAGTAATCATTTTGCCTTTTGAAATTGATGGAATTTCGAAAAACTTCCTATTTGATACAGGAGCAGATTTTAGCCTCATACAGAGAGACGCTACGACTGGAAAAACTGAAAATTTTGACGGAGCATCAAGTCGGAAAATGAAACTTGGAACTGAATATGTAAAATCTATGATGATTGGAGATATCGAATTTCGTAACACTTTTGCAGGAAACGGAAATTTAGAAGGGCTGAAAGAACAAATCCCAAACTTTGGAGGACTTATAGGACAGCCAATAATAAGTAAAGCCAATTGGCTCATCGATTATCCAAATAAAACATTACAAATATCAAGCAAGAATTTAGTAGACAACACCTTTCAAACATTGCAAATTAAACGAGAGCACGGTGCACCATATACTATCATAACCATAAACGGAATTGAACAAAAGGTAATAATAGATTTTGGCTCATCCTCCGAATTTAATTTACCTAAAGAATCCAAATTTGCACAACAATTATTAGAGCAATACGATTTTGATGACAATGAAAGAGATAGATATACACTTGGAGGTATTCAAACTATTAAAGAAAAAGTCGGTATAGTTCCTCTAATTAAATTAGGGAATATGGAATTTAAAAATGTAAATACAACTATAAATATTTCAAGACAACCTAGAATCGGAATTGGATTTTTTAAGGATTGTGAAATCTATATAGACAACCTTGATAACAGCTATAAAATTAAAAAATAGAATGAAAAAGACTGCTCACAATAAAATGTCCTATGAAAAACCTTAGTCCGGTTCACCTTAAATCAAATCATAAAAAAAGCCCCATTATTGGGGCTTCCTTAATTATAAAAAATACTTCTAAAATTCCTCCTTGGCCTCAATTGCCATTTTACAGCCATATTCATCCATAAAGAAATTATCTAGGTCATCTGCTTTAAGTGCAAGATTTTTGATGTTTTCTTTTATTGCCGCAGCATGGTCTGTGAAAATATCCGATAGATGGGTTCGGTACGACAAGAAAATTTTGTTTTCATGAACGCCCAAGGAATAGGGTTCTACATTTTTTCCCAAGAGAAATTGCATTAACGCTTCTAAGTTTTGTTTTGGCAACTGGTTCATAGGCGATGTGGCAACCAAGTAATCCCTTTTGAAAACGAATATTCGAATCAGGGCACTTCCCTGATGGAATTCCCAAAAGTCTCTACCTGCTCTTCCTAGAACAGGATTCATTCCTAATTCTGTCAAGGCTTCTTCAACAAATTTGGCAAAATGACTCTTTTCAAATTCCTCCCAAATGGAAATGTCCATATCGTTTCCACAATTGTTGCAGAATTCGGTTTCTTGTTCTGTATACGAATCGCATGAATTACATTTTACGCGGTAGTCGTTATCCGTATAGCTAAAATCAGCAATCTCTTTGACCAAGTCAGAGTGTTTGACGCCAAACCCGACGTTATCTGCCTCATTAAATTTTGAGGTAGTTACACCGACTAAGTTACCTGCCTGATTCAACATGGGGCCACCCGAGTTTCCTGGATTTACAGCTGCATCGGTCTGTAAGTAGTGCCTGGCTCCCATGGGTTGGCTGGTTGAAGAAACGATGCCTTCTGTTACCGTATAAGGCATTCCGAAAGGATAACCATGAATAAATACCTTATTGGTGTTAGCGATGAGTATGTTCTCATCGAGCGTGATATCGTTTTCTTGATTTACAAAACCATCAATATGTAAAAAGGCCAAGTCCACTTCTGGGTTTACCATGACTACATTTGCCACGTATCTATCCTTTTTGTAATCTTCGACCGCAACGGTTTTAGCACCTGCCACCACATGATAATTTGTAATCACATGGTTTTTGCCACTTACTGTGAAACCACTTCCGGTTCCTGAAGCCGTAATTATTTTAAATACTGATTTTCTTATATTTTCCATGTTTTTTTGATGTGTTTAAATTGAATTCGGTTTATCCGAAAAGTTTTGCGAAAAGTCCCTTTCCGCTACTTGAAGTTGCTTTGGTGCTACCGTTCAAAAAGCTGTAATAGGTATCCAAAAGTTTTGGGGCCGCTTTTTGTGGTTCAAGTCCGGATACTTTTTCCAGGACATCATAAATGGCATTTTTATGCAATTCTTCTACATTGAAGTTATACAGCATGTATAAAAAATTATATTGTAGAAAATAACAGAGTGAAAAATTATCACCGTCATTAACGTATTTGGTCACTGTTTTTTCAAGATTTTTGGCATCGTCTTGCAATATCTGCACAGAGCTTCTCCATTTTAACGAAATAAAAGCATCAGCGTGGTAAATATCCTTCATGAATTCGTCTTTCGACTTTGCACAAAGCTTTTGCATGAAGTTGGTGCCTTTGTCTATTCGATGCTGAAAATCGATTTGACCATTGAACATGTTATGCACATACTCTTGTAATTTTGTGCGTAACGTACCATGAACGTAGGGCATGTTAACAATTTTTAAAATGGAGATAACGGTAATATCCCATTGAAAGGCATCCCATCTTTTCTCTTTGAAAAAGGCACTATAGTTTTTGTAATCATTCAGTATATCAGTGAGTTGACCCCAAACTTGTTCAATTTCCTCACCCGCCATTGGTTGTACATGGGCCTCTTTATAAAAATCGGCTTTGTATTTTTCAACAAACTCGTCATCATAATCATCGGCATACACACATATTTCGCGTAAAACATCGTAGACCTTATAAGGTTGGCACAACTCAACGGGCATTTCATATTCAAACCATAAGGTGTCTTCTTTAAGATGTATTTGTGAAAGTGTTAACGGGTTGAAATTTACTTCTGCTATTTTTCGGAAGAGTGCTACCTTATTTGTGGCGTCGGTGACCTTAAGAAAAGGAGCCTTGACCGAAAAGATTTGTCCATTGACCTCAACATGAATTTCTGCAGAACCTTGACCTTTGATTAATGAAATACGATTATCGCTTTCTTTGCCCGAAAGTAATTCTGGGTTCATATAGTTAATTGTCTCGATCAGTGCTTTTCGATAGTCTTTGGCATCGTAGGCATCCATGGCCTTGTCCCAATGTGAAACTTCGGTGCGAGGCTCATCTATCCCCTGAATGGGCCTTTGGAATTTTGGTAGTACGTTTTTCATAAATATGATTGTTTATTAGGATGGTCAGAAATCATTAAAAATACAACGGGCATTTCAACGATTTATTTTTTCTTAAACCTCCCCTAGATTGAATATGTTACAAATATCGGATGGTTGTCCATTTTAGTAAATCCAGATTTCGGTGAATTGTGCTTCCCTGAAAACAGGGAGTAGCAGATTTTATTATTTGTTTAACGTTTTATTAAAAAATTTAAACAAAAATTGTGATAGTGTCGTAAACTTTCCACCTACTTTTGAAGAAATTTAAAACATATATACTATGAAAAAGATTAAAACTATTCTAGCGTCAGCGCTACTTTTCGCAGGGGCATTTTCGTTTGCTCAAACTGAAACTATTGTTGGTGTTGCAGCCGGTAATGAGAATTTTTCAACCTTGGTTACAGCAGTTAAGACTGCAGGTTTGGTAGAAACCCTGAACTCAGAAGGACCATTTACGGTTTTCGCACCAACTAACGATGCTTTTGCAAAATTGCCTGATGGTACCGTGTCAAGTTTATTGATGCCTGCTAGTAAAGCCGATTTAACCGGTATTTTAACGTATCATGTTGTTGCTGGAAAATTCGAAGCAGCGGCCGTTATCGATGCAATAAAATCTAACAATGGAATGTTCAAAGTAAAAACGGTTCAGGGAGATGAAATCGGACTTTCTTTAAAAGACGGAAAAGTGATGTTGACAGATGCCAAAGGAGGTATGTCTACTGTAGTCATTGCAGATGTAGCCGCCAGTAATGGGGTTATTCATGCAATAGATACGGTTGTAATGCCAAATTAAAAAGCAAAGTTTCCCTCTAAGGAAAATGCCACCATGTTTGAAATGGTGGCATTTTTTCGTTTAAGGAGCTGAAGTTCCGCTGTTGTTCTTCGCTCTTCGTAACTGCCTCTGTATTTTTTTTATAGCAGATTCAATTGATTTTTCAGGTTCGATGATGTTATATTCTCCCCAAAAATCAGGATCGGCGAACCCAAGAGCCTCATCATTTAGAATTATGGATGATTTCATGCGATCTCTCGCCTTTGGAAAAGTACTTTCTAAATTCTTCTCCCAATCCGTAATGGCCATTTCACATGACATGCTATAAACGGAATTGAATAGTTTTTTATCCCAATTGATTTTGAATTCCAACAGCACATTACTGTAGCCATAATACCATCTACCATTTTTCTCACGATAATCCACACGATAGGCAACTTCTGTGGGCCAGACCCTTGCATTTTTAGGTTTTCGACGAACGAACAATTTAGAGGCCTCCTCTTTGTCCGTAATATTCAATGAAAAGATGGCACTGGTCAATATCTTATTTTCTGCGTCAATGTATAACTTGCCCTGATAGAGCTGTTCTGCAACTCCCGGTCTTTGTTTAAAATCAATGATATAAATGAGTTGATCATTGACCCGTGTAGAACGGTCAAAGGAAAAAGAATAGTTCTGCATACTCTCATCTGTGAAAATGTATTCCGGATACTTCATGATATCAACGAAGAGTGCGTTGAATGGTCCTCCTTGAAGTTTCAATGCAACCGTATCCAGTTTACTGTAGTCAGTGCTCTTTCGAGCTTTGTATAACTTCACCGCGTCTTTTCTTTCCGAAGTATACGGGGTCTTGTAAATGTTGACTACGGCTTCTGAAAGCGATACATTTTTTCTTCTTTTTTTTATGGTCTCCCTATAAAATGCGGTCATTAGTGTAGGGTCATCAAAATAGTTCTGCCCTTTTCTTTTAAGGGTTTCACGAACCAAGGCCGCCGCGTTCTTTGGAATACTCAAATTCACTTCCGCTAATTCAGTTATGCTAACCTTGAGTTTGATTTCATTGTTCCCGTCTGAAAACTGACTTAATGGGATGATCCTGCTTTTATAGCCTAAAAAAGAGACCAATACATTCCCTTCTGACATTGCATCGGGCACTTTCAAGGCAAATTGACCCTCAGTATTAGTTATGGTACTGATGTTGGAGCCCTCTATAGTAAGTGTTGCGAAAACTAAGGGTTTTTGCGTATCATCGTCCAAAACTTCACCCTTGTATTGTTTGAATGACGATATTTCTTGTTCCTCATCTTGAAAAAATGCAGATGCGTTATGAATTCCGCCAATACCAAATAGTAAGATCACCATCACTGATAAGGATATGGACTTCTTTAGATAATATATATTGTAGTGTATCATAGCTTGAAAATTATTTTTTGTACTGAATTCTTATTACTGATTTAAGTTACTCATTTTTAGGATGCTATATTGTTAAAATTTGAGTTAAAATCTTCTTAATACTGTTTGGCTTTGTAGGTCTTTCCTCCCTCCAAACTCCTTGGGTTGGCAGTTGTATTGCTAAAAGTTGTGGGAAATGATTGGTATGGATATTCCCATGTGCCTGATTTAGTCGCTACAAAATGAAGGTGTGGAAAACCGGCGAGACCTGTGTTTCCGCTAAAACCGATGACCTCACCTTGCTGAACATTTTGACCTACTTCAACCCGGGCGCCATTTTGAGTGAGATGCATATACTGGGCATAGGTACCATCTGAGTGCTGAATAACCACTAGATTGTTAGGAAAACTACCGTCGAATCCCGATTCCTCAACATGAACTACTTTGCCTGATCTTGAGGCGGAAATAACAGTTCCTATATTCATTACAAAATCGACGGCGAACTGGTCAGGCTGTCCAAAACTATGGTACGAACCCCCGCAATGCGATAGACTCACCGTATAACTTTCGCCCACCGGGTAGGGTAAAACGTATGGCGATGTTTCCCATTCTTCATAAGTTGTTTCACTGCAGTCATTTAGGTTTGCTCTAACTTGTTCATCAACCTCCGTTGGAGATCTCGGTGGCACATCCTTCAAACATCCTGAGAGCCCAAAAAGAATTAACAAAAGTAAAACCATATTTTTCTTTCTCATAGCAATTTTACTCGATAATCGAGATTTAAAATGCTCCGACGCTTGCGTCGAAATCAATGTTAATTTTCCTTCTAATGCCTCGCGGGCTTGCCCCGAGGTTGTTTACTAGCACTTTCAAGTTAATTAAATTCGCTTTATATACTGTCTCTCCTTGAAAACATTGACAATTTGACTATGAAGCGGCAATATGCTTAATGTAATCAGAAGGGTTGAAGTCGGTAAACTTCTTAAAGGCTTTGTAAAAAGATGCCCGATTATTAAAGCCTACATCATAGGCAATTTGGGTCATGGTCAGTTTATTATCCGCATTTTTCATCAAAAGATTTTTCGCCTCCTTAATGCGATAGCGGTTCACAAAATCAAAAAAAGACAGGTTAAAATGCTCGTTGATGATTTGTGAGGTATGGTTTCTTGATAGGTTCATCAAACGCGAAATATCGTCAAGGCGTAGTTCATTGTTCAAGTGGGGTTTTTCTCGCTGCATGATATCTAAAAGTTTCTGTTTCATTTCCAAGGAAAGCGCAGGGGAGAGCCCTGTTTTCTTGTATTTGATGAAAGGAATGACTTCTTTTATTGTTTTTCCTTCGAAGATTTCGGGTTGTACAAATCCGAAGAAGGCCAACATTCCGATGAAGAAAACAATACCCAAGTCGATGAGGTAATCGTAGGAAGGTTCCATTATCCCAAAACGAACTAGAAAAATATATAGGGCAAATACAAACGCGAATCCGAAATAAGAACCGACAAACCAGTTCAACCATTTGTTCTGACGAAAACCAATGCGTTTTTGATGCGCGAAATTGAAATAGGTCAAAAAGGCATAGAAGAACATGAAAGCAATAACAATCCAAATCGCATAGTTAGGAAACGTTGCATATGCCCATGTTTGGCCTTCCGTAACTACCTGAAGTTTCTTTTCTGCTCCCAAAACATAAAATGGACTCAAAAGCGCAATTATTACAAGTGGTGGAACAAGAAATAACAAATCGGTTTTTTGGAACCCCGAACCTTTTAGAACCCTCCGTGCGTAGACATACACCAATGGCCCATAAACGACCCAAAGTGGAAAATGGGTCAGGTCAATATGAATAAATCCCTCCGTATACAGCTTGCCGGACCATCGCAAGCAATTGTTCAAAAGCTCGAAGGAGAACAAAAACGTATAAACGCTTAGTAGGATATTTGCCATGCGGTCTCCCTTCTTTTTAAAAAGGAAGAGAATAGAAAGCAAAATCCCCAAGAAGGCAAAGAAGAGAAATAAAAGTACAACTGCATTCATAAGAACACCTTTACTGTTAAAGATAATAATCACTGTCTTTTATCCTGTCTCTTTGTATAAGGAGAAGTTAAAAAGAGTCGTAGAAATGAGTGGTAAACTAATTGGGAGTTTTTGACGAAGTTGAAACCAAGCGATTGATTTCCTTTAATTCTTCAGGTGTTAAATCACGCCATTTGCCAACGGGCATATCCAAATTGACGTTCATGATGCGAATGCGTTTCAATTTTTTGACATTGTACCCAAGGTGTTCGCACATGCGGCGAATTTGTCGGTTCAAACCTTGTGTCAGAATAATTTTAAACTGGTATTTGCCAATTTCCTCTACCTCACACTTACGGGTGACAGTATCTAAAATAGGCACACCATCCCTCATTTTTTCAAGGAAGCTTTGGGTAATGGGTCTATCGACCGTCACGAGATATTCTTTTTCGTGGTGATTTCTGGCGCGTAGAATCTTATTTACGATATCCCCATCATTAGTCAAGAATATGAGTCCCTCACTAGGTTTATCCAATCTTCCGATGGGGAAAATACGTTTGGGGTAGTTGATGAAATCGATGATGTTATCCTTCTCGACCCGAGTATCGGTAGTGCAAACAATGCCAATAGGTTTGTTGAAAGCAAGGTAAACAGGTTTTTCTTTGGGTTCTGAAATAGGTTCACCGTCAACTCGCACCTCGTCGCCTTCAATTATTTTCGTTCCCATTTCAGGCACTATGCCGTTGATTGTTACCCGACCCTGTTCAATTAATTTGTCCGCCGCTCGACGTGAGCAATAGCCAACTTCACTGAGGTATTTATTGATTCGGGTTTGCTTAGGTTCTTGCACTTTGCTTGTTTGAGATACAAATTTAGGGGATTCTTCATTGGAATGCTATCTTGATTTGTGAGTATCGGTTTAGCTATTTACTGTAGGGGGATCAAATAGGTAAATACCTTCCGCCATGCAGGTATCAAAATCCAAATAATATCTTAAGCCTTTTAAAAAATATGTAGACTCTGCTAAAAAGCCGCAAGCCCGCATTATACATTTTCTTCGTGAAGTACAATAAGCTCAATCTTTCTTGAACATATTTTTTCGGTCCACGAATTTCGTAGAAAATAGTTGGCCAAGCAGATATCGACATTAGGCTGAAAATAACTTTTTTTCTAATTGGTTGATGCGCTTGCAGTAAGAATTCTATGCACATAAAAGTAGTCAATAGTCCAAATAAGACAATTAATATGAGTGGAAGAAATTTATAATAAAACGGTTTTTTCTTGGTCGCTAGAATCAAAATTACAACTCCTACAATTGCAGGTATCCAAGGTGTTACCCTAAATATTCCAAATTGGATATAATGGCCAACAAATCCAAAAGTACTGCAAGCCATTAAAATGATGGAATGAATTTTAATCATAATATTAAAAAAGAGGGATTTTAAATCCCTTTTTTTTTGGTTTATGCAACGGAATATACTCGTACATCGGGAGTAGCCTTAAGATAAGGTTTTAAGCCCTCTACAACATCTTTAATAAACAAGTCGCTCGAAAGGTAGGCATTGGCATTTTCCGTATTGTCAAATCCGTGGATGACTTGCACGTCTTCGACTCTAACAAGAAGTTGTTTTGATTTTGCACCTTTAATTTTGTTCAGAAAAGGTTGTTTGTACTTTGAATAAACTCCAGAGGCGGACGCTCTGTCCACATTTTCCACTTTTAGAGTAATTTCTAAATATGCATTTGGCATAATTTCTAATTTAAGGTTAGACAAAAGGATTCTCATCTGCCGATGGCCCATATATAGATGGAATGGCTACATTGAGCATTTTTAGGTAGGTGCTCAATTGTCCTCGATGATGGCACCAATGATTGAGCATTAAAAATCGTAACAAGGTCGGTCTTGGCCAGTTAATAATTTCTTGCCCATCAAGTGTACAAGTCCAATTATTAGAATCCCAGTCTGAATCGGAAGCATTCAGTATTCTGATAGCAGTCTTTATGCTTTCGCCAAAACCGTTTAGAATTTCCTGCTTGTTTTCTGACAAAGGGTGTGCCACGAGTATTTCTGCCGTGGTTTTGCCGTCGTTTGCAAATGTTGCGATTCTTCCCGGAATGGTGGCTACGTGGATGGCTAGCTGACCTAAAGTCATTGCCTTAGGATGTGGTCGCCAACCGAGCTTATTTTCTGGAAGGCGTTCCAAAAGTTTTTGGGTCGCTATTTTTTCAAACTCTATCTCCGTAATTAGATTTTTTGAACTCATTTTGTATATATTTTAAATTACGGTACAAAGTAAGTTCGAGCGGTTTGCTCAGAACGGTATCAAAAGATACACAGGAAGAACTTTTACAGAAATTCTATTAGGCCACGATAAAGGTGGACTTTTTTATCGAGTTCAAATTGTTTGAGGATTCTTGAAATGACCACTCTTGTCGTTCCCAATTCGTTGGCCAATTCTTGATGTGATATTTTGACTTTGTTATCATTTTGTCTTGAAACCCTAGATTCAAGATATTCCAAAACCCTTTTGTCGATATGGTCGAATGCGACACTTTCAAAAGTGTTCAATAGTTCGTCATACCGATTTCTGAATGTTCGAATTACAAATTGATTCCAAGATGAATATTCCTTTTGCCATTGGGTTATCAACCTTGTCGGTACAATTAAAACTTCAGTTTTTTCAACTGCAACTGCCTGCGAAGGGCTTTCATTATTGAAAAAGCAGGCTGATAAGGACATCATACAAGTCTGTTTGGGTTCGACATAGTACAAAAGTATTTCTCTATCCTCCTTTGTTTGGAATACTCGAATTACTCCTGAAATTACGATTGGTACAACTTTGACAAATTGTCCTTCCCGAACGATTACGTCTCCTTTAATAAAAGTTTGCAGCTGACAATGTTCCAGAATTTCTTCCCGAAGTTTCGGTTCTGTGAAAAGGTCAATTCTATTTAATATGTCGTTGGTTAATGTCATTTTTCAATTTGGGCTAAGCGTATTATAGGGTTACTATTGGTGGTGCTTAACGAACTTTAAGATACGTTAAAGCAACTTTTAGGTGCTTTTTTAGAAGATCCTACATATTCACAAAAACATGCCCCGCCTGTGGAATTTCCGTCAAATCAAATTCTTTTTCATTAAGCAGAATACCATGTTCAAGGAAAGCCTTAAGGTTGGCCAACCAGAAGGTCCAACCGCAACTACAGCCGTTATAGACTTGCATTTTGGTTTTTTCATCGGTAGGAATTTCGTACTGTTTTAAGGTAACGAGTACTGCATTTCCCTTATCTTCTAAAGAGACCGAGACCTTGCAGACCTCGGCAAAGGAGAATTCCAATAAATCTTTGCCATTTGCCTTAAGAATGCTTCCTTTTTCTTGTCCGTTCCAATTGTGCCATTCCCATGTATAAATATCACCTACCTGAATGAGTTCATCATTCCGAAGGCTTCCGTCAGGTGTTACATATTCGGCTTTCCGCAAGAACCAAGATTCAATGCCTTCTTTTGTGGCCCAGCACCAATATAATTTTTCGATGGGTGCTTTGATGTATATTTTTTTGGTAAACGAATCGAAAGTCAATGCGGCCATTTTATTACTTTTTTCGGTTCAATTCATATTGGTAAAGTTCCCGTCCTAATTCCGCCAAAAAAGGAATTCCAACGTTGTCGTATTCATAGTTGTCATCATTAAAGATGCCATCTTTGTTGACCAGAATAGTCGCGGTCAACAAAAACTCCAGGTCGTTTTTCGTATCGGTAATATAGGCGCAATCGGTAAGGGTGCCGTAGGCAAAGCCTACTTTGTTATAGATTTTGATGTTCGCGGGAATGTTGGCCTTGGTATCACCATACATAAAGAATTTACAATAGCCATCGTAAAATTCCACAGGGTCATAACCAACTGCTTTCGGAACCGTGTGCATCGTCTCAAGCAAATAGTTCCGTTGCGCTTCACTAAGATTAAATCGCTGTGATTCGTCAAATTTTTGCGGAAACAGTACCCGTTTTAAAACCCCATGCTGGGCAGCAATGGGGTAATAGTTTTTTAGGCTAAAATCAAAAGGTTCCTCAATCAATTCCCCATCCTCGTAAAACCCGTTACCTTTAAGAACTCGATTTAATTCAAGGGGTTTGGCAGAGGTGTTTACAGTACCCTCATAGGTAGCAGTGGTACTGTCGTTCAAATAGATAATCAGCGGTTTGGTGGCCAGGTCATCACTGTGGTAGCCTAACCGGTGGGCAATACGTACGGGATTAATGCCCTTTGAACGTAACCCTTCGTTGATGGCATCTTGCCCGAGCAGCTCGACCAATCGATTATTGGCCTGGTTGTCACTGACCGAAAATATTTCCGAAATAGCTTTGGCAAAAGTCGTTTCTACGGAATCTCCCTCTACATAAAATCGGGTCTGCATATTCAAAGTGTCCACTGAATTCAGTTTTTCCAATGCTAAAACGGCAATAGGAAATTTAACCGTGCTGGCCGGATAGAAATAATTATTTTCATCTACTTGAAAATCATAATCCGTGAAATTTACACTGTCACCTTTTCGGTCAATCTGCGTATAGCGAATTTGAACCTCGTATTGATCCACACTATCCATTACACGTTTGATATTTGGATTCTTAGAAGCAAGCACGCTTTCTAACGGATTTTTCGCCGGGGCCGTTTCTTTGCATCCGACTAGCAAAACCAAGGTGAGTAGAATTAAGTTTAGTTTTCTGAACATAGTGTTTGATTTCCGGCAACTATTATTTGTCATATACTTCGGCACGGTGTGGTTTTAAGGCATCACGAAATTTAAGCATCTGTTCTTCCTCGACCACCATAAAGGCCAGGCTATGCATGTCGTTGATATCTTGATGTCCAGTGATGTTCAATTCGATTTCCTCCAGTGTAATATACTCCTTCAAATGCTTCTCATGGTGGCTTGCAGTTTTCTGAGCCGCTGGACCTCTAAAATCCCAAATGAGTTTGATACGTCTTTTCATTTCGATACGATATAGTGTTGTGGTTTTTGATAAGCAAGCACATACTAATGTAGCAAATAATACACGGTCGCCAAAAAACTGTTAATGATTCCATGCTTAATTTGTGCAGCCTACGATATTTGTTATTTTTGCCGGATGTTTCCATTGACTAAAAAGTTGAACTCCCGCTACATACTCTTTTTCCTTTTGATGCTTTCGGTCGTTTCCTGTGATTCGATTTGGAAGGATACTGTGGAAGAAGAACCACTTGCCCGCGTTGGGGAGAATTACCTATTCAAAAAAGACATTGCCCCTTTATTGGGCAACGGTATCTCGAAAGAGGACAGTATTTCTTTTGTGACCACCTATATCAACAATTGGGCATCAAAGCAGCTTTTACTCTCCAAAGCCAAGATTAATCTACCCGAGGAAAAACTTACGGAGTTTGACGCATTGGTAAATGATTACCGCAATGATTTATATACCAGGGCCTATAAAGAGGCTTTGGTGCAGCAGATCAACGACACTATCGTTACCAAAGACCAAATGCGCTCCTTTTATGAAAAGGAAAAGAACAATTTTAGACTTAAAGAACCTCTGGTAAAAATTCGTTTTATTCAGCTTCCAAAGCAGTTTTTGAACAAGGAGACGGTAATTCAAAAGTTACAGCGGTTTAGAAATGAAGATGTGGCCTATTTGGATTCCATTGGGGTACAATTCAAGAAGTTGAACTTCAATGATTCAATTTGGGTTCCGGTCTCCCGTGTGATCGACGAAATACCTCCTGTGACTTTTGAAAACCAGGATAAGTACTTAAAAAATTCACAATTTTTTGAATTGGAGGATGCATTAGGGGTATATTTGGCCAAGGTTACAGGAGTTTTGCGTGTAAATGACGTGGCACCCCTGTCTTACATAGAGCCAACCATAAAACAAGTACTTCTGAACCGACGCAAGTTGGATTACATTCGAAAACTTGAAACAGAAGTTATCGATGAGGCAATTAAAGACAAAGAATTTGAGGTTTATGTACAAGATGAATAAAGTAATGCTCGTGGCATCCTTTGTGGGATGTGTATCAATTGTTTCTGCACAGGTAACCGATTCCATTCCAGATACCCAAACAGAACCTGTAGAATTGTTATCGGAAGCGGAAGTCGGTGCTAAAAAAGATTCCACAATCAGTTTTAAGCGAATAAAACTTGATGGCATTTCGGCCGTTATTGGTGATTATGTTATCCTTGAATCCGACATTGAAAAAACATTGATCGATTTGAAGAATCAAGGTGCTTCAACGGAGGATATTACCCGATGCGGACTATTAGGAAAATTAATGGAAGACCGTTTGTATGCGCATCAAGCCGTACAAGATAGTATTTTGGTCTCTGATGACGAGGTGAATGCTACTGGAGATAGACAATTGCAATCGTTGGTTCAACAGATTGGCTCTATGGAAAAGGTACTTGCCTATTATAAAAAAGAGAACGAGGCCGATTTTAGAGAGGAACTTTATAAAATCAACAAACTGCGAATGCTTTCTGAGCGGATGCAACAAAAAATCGTTTCTGAAATCGAAATTACACCAGAAGAAGTAAGACAGTTTTTCAGTAAGATTCCAGAGGATGAAAGACCCGTGTTCGGGTCGGAAATGGAGATTGCCCAAATTGTCAAGGAACCAAAACCAACGGATGTTGAAAAGCAAAAGGTAATCGACCAGTTAAATGCAATAAAAGAAGATGTAGAGGACAATGACGCTAGTTTTAATGTGAAAGCGATATTATATTCCGAAGACCCAGGTTCCAAGTCCAAGGGAGGGTTTTATAGCATTACCAAAGACACAGGCTTCGACAAAACTTTTAAAGATGTGGCGTTCAGCTTAAAGGAAGGTGAAATATCCGAACCTTTCGAAACCCCATTCGGTTTTCATATCATCTACATCGAGAAAATTAGAGGTCAGGAATTAGATTTACGCCACATTTTGATTCAACCCAAAATTTCGCAGGAGGCTTTGGATAATGCAAAATCAGAATTGGATAGCATTAGAAAAAAGGTAATGGAAGGTAAATTTACTTTTGCCGAGGCCGCCCAAAATTTTTCTGACGAAAAAGAGACCAAGTTCGATGGCGGTTTACTTAGAAATCCGGTTACTTTAGACTCTCGCTTTGAACTGACACGAATGGATCCACAGTTGTACAATCAAGTACGAAATCTGAAGGACGATGAAATATCAAATCCGCTTTTAGAGGAAGATCCCAGGGGAGGCGGACCAAAATATAAAATCTACAAGATTACGAATCGGTATGACGAGCATACCGCTGATTTCTCCAAAGATTATATAAAAATTCAAGAATTGGCAAAGACCGAAAAACAATACAAGGCTATCAAAAAGTGGATGGATGAACATATCGAGAATACCTACATTACCATTAATGAGGAGAACAGAGATTGTGAGTTCGCTAATAATTGGGTAAAGGAATAAATGCATGTCAGACGTTACCGCGGTTCAAAACCTAGTTGCCAAACACCAAGACCTTAAGCGAGAAATAGCCAAAATCATAGTTGGGCAAGACGATGTAATCGAGCAAATCTTGTTATCTATTTATACAGGGGGGCATTCCTTACTTATTGGTGTGCCAGGCTTGGCAAAAACTTTAATGGTGAATACCATTGCGCAGACGCTAGGGCTTGCTTTTAAAAGAATTCAATTTACCCCTGATTTGATGCCTAGTGACATCTTAGGTAGCGAAATATTAGACCAAAACCGCAATTTCAAGTTCATCAAAGGCCCTATTTTCTCGAATATCATCTTGGCCGATGAAATCAATCGTACGCCACCAAAGACACAGGCTGCACTTTTAGAGGCCATGCAAGAGCGGGCGGTCACCATTGCTGGACAACAACATAAGTTAGAAGCGCCTTATTACGTATTGGCCACACAAAATCCGATTGAACAAGAAGGAACTTATCCTTTACCTGAGGCGCAACTGGATCGCTTTATGTTCGCTATTGAACTGAAATACCCCTCAATTACAGAAGAAATTCAAGTTGTGAAGGCTACCACAGATGACAGTACACCTATGGTTAATGCTATTTTAAGTGCTGAGGAGATTTTAGCGGTTCAGCATTTAGTTAGAAGAATTCCCGTGCCGGATAATGTAGTGGATTACGCTGTAAAACTTGTCAACAGTACCAGACCGAATCTAGACTCCGCATCGGATTTTGTAAAACAGTATATTGATTGGGGTGCTGGGCCTCGAGCATCACAAAATCTGGTTTTGGGTGCAAAAGCACATGCTGCTATAAATGGTAAGTTTTCACCGGACATTGAAGACGTTAAGGCCATCGCCATGGGCATACTTCGGCATCGAATCATCAAGAACTACAAAGCTGAAGCGGAGGGAATTTCTGAGGAAGATATAATTGATAAGCTATTATAGCCATATTATTTTGATGAATTTTCTCCCAAAAAATTACCAATCCATTTAATTAATTATACTCTAATTAGGGTTTCGGCAACGAAGCTGTAATCATCGACTAAAAATTTTATTTGCCCCTTCTATTTTAGTAATTTCGTAAAATTACGTTAATCCAAAAAAACAAGAAATGGCATTCGATATCGACATGATAAAAAGTGTTTACGCCAATATGGCCGAACGCGTTAACAAGGCTAGAGAGATAGTTGGTAAACCACTTACTCTTTCTGAAAAAATATTATACTCCCACTTGTGGGATGGTACTCCTAACAAAGCCTTTGTACGAGGAAAAGATTATGTCGATTTTGCTCCTGATCGTATTGCTTGTCAAGATGCGACAGCCCAAATGGCCTTATTACAGTTCATGCAGGCAGGCAAGAAAAAAGTCGCAGTACCCACGACCGTTCATTGCGATCACTTGATTCAGGCAAAAAGTGGTGCAGCTGCCGATTTAAAAATGGCGAACAGTACTAGTGCTGAGGTTTTCGATTTCTTGGAATCGGTTTCCAATAAGTATGGCATCGGTTTTTGGAAGCCTGGAGCAGGAATTATTCACCAAGTGGTATTAGAGAATTATGCTTTTCCAGGAGGAATGATGATTGGAACGGATTCTCATACCGTAAATGCCGGTGGCCTTGGAATGGTAGCGATTGGTGTTGGTGGAGCGGATGCCGTCGATGTTATGGCCGGAATGGCTTGGGAGTTGAAATTTCCCAAATTGATTGGTGTCCGATTGACCGGTAAAATTTCTGGTTGGACCGCACCTAAAGATGTCATCTTGAAAGTTGCCGAAATACTTACGGTAAAAGGGGGTACAGGTGCAATTGTGGAATATTTTGGTCCAGGAGCCATATCACTTTCCTGTACAGGTAAAGGTACCATTTGTAATATGGGTGCCGAGATTGGAGCTACCACTTCGACTTTCGGTTATGATGAATCCATGGAACGGTATCTGCGAGCTACGGATAGAGCTGATGTTGCCGAAGCTGCCAATGCGGTAAAAGAACATTTGACTGCTGATGCCGAAGTCTATGCCAATCCTGAAAAATACTTTGATCAAGTAATAGATATCGATTTATCAAAGTTAGGACCCTTATTGAATGGACCTTTTACACCGGATTTATCTACCAGTGTTGGTGCAGAAATGACCGAAAAAGCAAAGAAAAATGATTGGCCTATACAAGTTGAGTGGAGTCTTATAGGTTCTTGCACCAACTCTTCATATGAAGATCTGTCAAGGGCTGCCTCTATTGCAGAACAGGGATTGGAAAAAGGTTTGAAAATGAAGGCGGAATTGGGAATCAATCCTGGTTCTGAGCAGGTGCGTTATACAGCAGAACGTGATGGAATCTTAGATACTTTCGAAAAATTAGGTGCTAAAATATTTACCAATGCTTGCGGACCTTGTATTGGTCAATGGGCTAGATACAGTGATCCCAAGAATGCACCAAAAAATAGTATTGTGCATTCTTTCAACAGAAATTTTGCGAAGCGTGCCGACGGTAACCCGAACACACATGCCTTTGTGGCCTCTCCCGAATTAACGGCTGCAATCGCCTTCTCAGGTCGATTGGATTTTAATCCGATTACTGATAAGCTAATCAACGAAAGCGGAGAAGAAGTGAAATTCGAAGAACCAACAGGATGGGAATTACCGCCAAAAGGTTTTGAAGTGGAAGATGCAGGTTATCTAGAACCGGATGCGGATGGTTCAGGAGTTGAGGTGAAAGTGAGTACTACTTCAGAGCGTTTGCAATTGTTGGAGCCGTTCTTACCTATGACCAATGAGCAATTACAAGGGATGAAATTATTAATTAAAGCTTTTGGCAAATGTACTACCGATCACATCTCTATGGCCGGCCCATGGTTGCGCTATAGAGGGCATTTGGATAACATTGCCAATAATACACTAATTGGCGCCGTAAATGCTTTTAACAAGAAAACTAATTTTGTCAAAAATCAATTGACCGGTGAGTACGGTGGGGTACCTGATACGCAACGTGCTTACAAAGCCAAAGAAATTAAATCTGTGGTAGTGGGCGATCACAATTACGGTGAGGGATCTTCAAGAGAACATGCGGCCATGCAACCAAGACATTTGGGTGTTGCCGTTGTTCTTGTGAAATCATTTGCGAGAATTCATGAGACCAACCTTAAAAAACAAGGCATGCTTGGTTTGACTTTTGCTAATGAAAATGATTATGATTTGATACAGGAAGATGACACCTTCAACATGGTTGATATTGCAGAGTTCGCCCCAGACAAACCTTTGATAATAGAGGTGGTTCATGCCGATGGAAGTAAAGACACTATCAAAGCGAACCATACCTACAATGAAGCCCAAATAGGTTGGTTTAGAGAAGGTTCCGCCCTTAATGTTATCAAAAGGGAGAACGCGGCCTAGGTTTTAGTGGTTACATTTAACGAAATGTTTATTTTTAGATACTGAAAACTCCTAATGTTTATTAGGAGTTTTTTAGCTTTGAAAAGAACCATAAAGTTCCCTATGAAAAAGAGTACGGTATATACCCTAACAATCATAATTCTCGTATTATCTTTTTTTGTCACTCCTCTCGGAGATTTTAGTAAAGAACTGTTGAACAAATTGTTCGCCACGACGCCAACCGTGATTAGTAAGGAAAATCAAGGTAGGGTATTGACCTACGATTGGAAGTTAAAACGTGCGGATTGGAGTTTTTTTAATTTTAACGAAGCAAAGGAAAAGGTAGTATTCATTAATTTTTGGGCTACATGGGATCTTCCTTCGAGAGCACAATTGGATGACATACAACTACTTTACGACAGGTACGGTGAAAGGATGAAATTCTACATTATAACCAATGAGGAACGTGAGAATCCTGAAGAAATGATGGGGAGAAAAGGTTATAGCTTTCCAATTACTTATCAGATTATTGGTGAACCGAGTCCAATAAAAATTTTAAAGGAAGGAGGTTCCTACATCCTCGATAAGAAAGGAAATATTGTCGTTCACCAGACAGCTATTGCCGACTGGGACAATGAGACCATATACAACTTGCTGGATAGTCTAATTGCAGAATGACTATGATTTTTTGAAGTATTTAAAGGGAACAAAGAGCATTCCAAAACACTCGCCATCTTTTTTCCCTAAATGCTTATGATGAATCTTATGTGCTCTACGCACTCCCTTGGCATACCAATTATTCGCCTTCCTGAACATTTTAAAACGCTGGTGGATAAAAATATCATGAACTAGAAAATAGGCAATGCCATAAGCTAAGATTCCGAACCCTAGGGCCCAACCATACCACCATCCAGTTGAACCAGCATAAAATAGCGACATACTGACAACGGCATAAAAAATAAAAAATGCGTCATTGCGTTCAAACCAAGAATCATGATCTTTATGATGATGGTCTTTGTGTAGACTCCACAAGAATCCGTGCATGACATATTTATGGGTAAACCAAGCCATAAATTCCATCACGGAGAAAGTTGCTAAAAAAATAACGATCCAAAGAAAAATTTGCATACTATACTAAGTGTAATTTGTAGTTAACGTATGATTTCGCCAAAAGTCCGAATTTTTGATAATTAGGCACTCTAATTCGGGCATTTTTGATTTCAAGTGAAGGGGTATTCTGCAATTTATTCAACAACTTATAGTAATATTTATACGCCGTGTATACCCCAAATTTGGCTTCCGTCGGCAAATTTAATATACCGCCATAACCTTTTGCAAAGTCAGCTTTGATTTCTTGAATAATTTTTTCTTTTGAAGTTTCATCGAGTTCTTTCAAATTGGCATGCGGAAAGTAGGCCCGATTCAATTCTTCGAAATCAGCTTTTAAATCCCTTAAAAAATTCACCTTTTGAAATGCGGATCCAAGAGACATTGCCGATTCTTTTAAGGCTTCATATTGGGGGTCATTTCCCTTTACGAAAACTTTTAAGCACATAAGGCCAACAACATCTGCAGAACCATAAATATAAGCCCTATATTCTTCTTCGGTTCTATATTCATTTTTCGTGAGGTCCATTCGCATACTTTTCATAAAGGAATCCACTAGGTGATAGGGTATTTTGTATGTATGATAGGTATGCTGAAAGGAGTTCAAAATAGGATTTAAACTAATTTTACTTTCCAAAGCTGACTTTAATTGCAGTTCGAAATCATCAAATAACTCTTTTTTGTCGTAGTCATGAAATGTGTCTACAATTTCATCAGCAAAACGAACAAAGCCATAAATATTATAGATATGTGAGCGAATTGAGGGGGCTAGCATTTTAGTGGCAAGCGAAAATGAAGTGCTGTAAGACTCTGTTACGATTTTACTGCAATCATATGAAACTTTATCAAATATACTTTTCATATCAGTTGGCTTTAGCAATTAATTCAGAAACCAATTTTCCAGAGATTAGCGCTGGTGGAACTCCTGGCCCCGGTACAGTTAGCTGTCCTGTAAAAAATAGATTTTTGACCTTCTTACTTTGCAATTTGGGCCGTAGGAACGCTGTTTGTAATAGCGTGTTAGCCATACCATACGCATTTCCTTTGTATGAGTTGTATTCTTCAACAAAATCGTTCACACAAAAGGACTCCTTAAATATAATATTATTTTCTACCTCTTGACCGGTTCTTTCTTGAAACCTTGCTAATAAGAGGTCAAAATATTGTTTCCTAAGTTCAGGAGTATCCTCCAACCCAGGGGCAATCGGAATAAGAAAAAATCCGGTTTCACAGCCATCCGGTGCCATGGTAGCATCTGTTATGGAGGGAAAATTGACATAAAACAGTGGGTCAGAGGGCCATTGCGGCTTATCGTATATCTCTTCGGCATGTAGTTCAAAGTCGGTGTCGAAAAACAAATTATGATGCTCTACATTTTCTAATTTTTTATCAAACCCCACGTAAAAAAGTAGCGAAGATGGTGCGAAGGTCTTTTTAGACCAAAAGGCCTCACTATATTGACGGTACTGCTTATCCAACAGGGTTTCAGAATGATGGTAATCCGCGCCGGTTAGAACGAAATCACTATCGATACTTTTTCCATCAACGATAATTCCAATGGCTTTACCTTTCGTCACCCTAATTTTTTCTACTGCACTATCTGTATGAAAAATAACACCCAATTCCAGTGCAAGCGAATGCATCGCTTTAATCACTTCGTACATACCACCTCTTGGATGCCATGTTCCCAAGCCGAAATCTGCGAAATTCATGAAGCTGTAAAAAGAAGGGGTTTTACTTGGTTTTGCCCCTAGAAACAAAACAGGAAATTCAAGGGTTGAAATGAGCTTGGGGTTTTTAAACTTTTTGCGTACTTGTCCGCTAATTGATTTAAAGAATTGATCTACCTTCAGAACAGTTTCTTTCGTAACCAATTCAAAAGGTGAAAGCCCAGGTCTTAATACTACCTTATTTATTGCAATGTCATAGTTCTCCTGAGCATCGGCAATGAATTTTCGCAGGTGTTTAGAGCTTCCTTCTTCAATGCGTTCGAACTCAGTACATATCTTGTCCATGGAGTCACCAATCGTTATGATGTCATCCGAGAAGAAAATTCGGTAGGCAGGGCTCAATTTGTCAAGCGCGTAGTAATCACTGGTTTTCTTGCCGAAGTCAGCGAAAAACTTGTCGAAAATATCCGGCATCCAGTACCAACTTGGCCCTATGTCAAAGGTAAATCCTTCTTTCATCAGTTGTCTTGCCCTTCCACCAACCGTATGATTTTTTTCATACACTGAAACCTCAAACCCCATTTTTGCTAAATAGCAAGAAGCAGAAAGTGATGAAAATCCGGAACCAATAACAGAAACCTTTTTATCCATAAAGAGTACAAATAAAATTTGTTATAATTCGGCTATAACCTGCTCGATAGAGTTGAAAGTTTTTATATAGGGAGGAAGATTTTCTTTGTCCAAATGCTGGGTCTGATGGCCAAGAACCCAAAATTTTGAATCTTTATAATCCTGAACCATTTTGGAAAAATCTTGAATATAGTTCGCAATTTTATCCTTGGAGGGTACCACCGTAAAGTAAGACAGGAAATAAAGATTGTCAAAATAATTCATTACATCTTTTAGTGTATCCAAGGGAACGGTCTGCCCTAGATAGATTGATTTATAACCTCTAAGCGTAATTTCGTAATTGATATATAAAAGTCCAATTTCGTGAATCTCGTTTTCGGGTAAGAACGGAACAAAAATCTTGTCTTTTTTAGTAGGCTGACGATCTTGAAGTTTTTCGGTATTGATGAGTATTTTCTGCTTAATCAATGCTGTAATAAAATGCTCGTGCGCAGGACTGATTGTATCGGTCTGCCATAACAAACCTAATTCGTTAAGTAGGGGTATAAAAACATCCTTAAAAATTTCACGGAACGATTTGTCTGCCAACAGACTGTTGTAGGTGTTTGTAAACATGGTTTGATCAAAATTCACCATAGATAGCTTGAAGGCATTGATGGCATGATTTTCAATACTACTTTTGGCAACAATTTCACGCACCATCAAGGGGATGTTCTCCTCTGGGATTTTAGCAATTTTCGAAATTTTATACCCGGTATTATAGAGTAATGTTACATTTAAAAGTTTTTGAAGATTTTTGAGATTATAGGTTCTAATATTGGTAGTGGTTCTTTCAGGCGATAAAAGTCCGTAACGCTTTTCCCAAATACGTATAGTATGTGCTTTGATACCAGAAAGATTTTCTAAATCTCGAATGCTAAAAAACTTTTTTACATTGTTCATCTTTTCTATGTAATTATTAAACAAATTTACAATTAATTATGTTCCATTCTCAGAATTAAAGTTAAAATTTAGTCAAATAATAGATGTTCATTGGGCTATTCTGCGGATATACTGATACTATTTTTTTATCTGAGATTTTAATTTTAAGGCACTAGAACCATGAAGCATCGCACTAACTTTTATATAAATACCTCTAAGAAGAATTTGATAAACAAAAAAGCCAAGCATTTAGCTTAGCTTTTAGTGCGCACGAGAAGACTCGAACTTCCACGGCCTAGTGGCCACCAGCCCCTCAAGCTGGCGCGTCTACCAATTCCGCCACGTGCGCCTGAATTTATGGATTGCAAATATAGTGGAACTATTAAAAATACCTATCCGGCTTTTGCTTTTTGTTGCCGTTACTTTTGTCCTTTTTTGAAACCGTAAATATTCTGGTGTACAAAGTCTTTGGGGAATTCTTCGTCACCAGGAAAACCTAACTCAATTGTACCGCTATCTTCAGGAATATAGTTTGTTCTGAAAATATAGTCCCACAAACTGAGACTGATACCGAAGTTAACACCGTACTTGCCCTCCGGAAGTTCATGGGCATGGTGGTACAGGTGCATTACCGGATTATTCAAAAGATATTTCAATGGTCCCCAAGTAAGCTTAATATTGGCATGGTTCAAGTGACCTATGGCGATAGCGAGAAAGTGAACAATATAGGCCTGCTCCGGTTCAAAACCACCCAAAATCATTACTCCAAATGTTTTTAGGGGCTTGTACAATACATTTTCCATCCAATGGTACCGTAGATGAGCGGCAAAGCCCATTTCTTTTACACTATGATGTACTTTGTGGAATTTCCATAGGAATGAATATCGGTGGAGAAGGGTATGGGTAAACCACTGCACAAAATCGAGCACAATAAAGAATACTACCAATTGCATCCACATGGGCCAAGAAGCTATGTCGATAATCGCCAAACTTTGTGCCGTTATGCCAATATCTTTGAAGGCTACACCTAAAAGTTCATAAACCCCACTGATAACTATAGAAAAAAGGAAGAAGTTGAAGAACATATAAAACGCATCCAACCAAAAATCCTTTCTGAAAATGGATTGTTCTTTTCGCCATGGAAATGCGATTTCAAGTAACCAGACCAAAAGAGAGATGACAATAAGCCCCCAAAAATAGTTATTGTACCATGGTACTTCAAAGACAATGGATTTCCATGTCCAATTTAAAGTTCCAATGAACGAATTCGCAAAAGCATCTATATATTTTTCCATAATTATTGCAAAATTATCGTTGTACTGTCCTTTTCCGATGGTAAATCTTTATAATAACTCCATTCTGACCATGAACCATCGTAATTTTTTACATTCGAGTATCCCAGTAATTCTGATAGTACAAAAGTAGTATGGGCCGATCGTACGCCCGTATGGCAGTAAGTAATAATGGTGTCCTCTTTTTCTGCCCCCAAATTCCCGTATATAACTTCCAGTTCGTCATATGGAAGAAACTTGTGTGTACCATGGTAATCTATCGCTCTGGACCAATCAATTAATTCACTTTTTGGAATCCTGCCCGCGCGTAAAGCTCCTGATTTTTGTCGCTTCCCTGAATGCTCATCCTCACTTCTTACATCCAAAATCAGTAGTTTGTTATCAGTCGACAATAGATTTTGTAACTCTTCCCTATGTACCAAATAAGACATGCTACCTTCATTAGGCAGCATAAAATTGGTCGGTTCAAGTGAAACCTGCTTACTTTCCTGAGCACCGTTTAGGGCTTTCCAGGCGCGAAATCCACCGTTTAAAAGTTTTACCTTGTTGTAGTCGTAATTTTGAAGTAACCACCATAACCTCGCGGCATCAGAACCGCCTTTGTCATCATATACAACTAGGGTATCAATTGTACTTATGCCTAATTTAGAGAACAATACCTCTATTGCTTTTTTAGAGGCCATCATTCCTTTGTACGGGTAACTGTTGTCTTCAATATCTGGGCGGTGCATTTGAAGCGCCCCTGGAATATGACCTTTCTGATAGTCCTCTTTTTTTCTAAAATCGATTATCTTTTGATATCGTCTATCCGTTTTAGTCAACAAATCCTCCGCCTCTATAAGGTGTGCCGTACTGCTATAATTACCTAAAAGGGGAGTGGTGCTATCCGCGGTTTTTGTTTGCTGATAATCTTTACATGAGATTACCAGAGTAAAAAGAGTAAATATCAAACTACTTTTCAAGTTCATACCATTCTATATTGGCCAGGTTTTGACGTCTTCCTTTCTGCACAGGGGCATAATGCTCAGCCAGATAACTTACAATGGTCTCCTCATTGTTACCAAGGTCCCATAAATTTTGTGTTTCTTGCATCCAGCGAATGGTGGCCAACCAGCGTTCTTTTGACATTCTGTTCTGGGTCACCAACTTGGCGGAATGGCAATTTGTACAATTGTTGACAACGAGCATCAAACCCTCACCTTCAACAAAACCAGTTCGTACATGTACACCATTCTCGATTTTATCAAAATCTTGATTACTTGGATCTATTTGATTTTTTTCAGGAACGGTAACGTAGCCTTCAACGGAATCATCTGATTTAAATGCAGATAGGGTAGGGTCCGCCATCAGATAAATTAACATCGCGGCAATAATACCGAAAAGGATGAATATTGAAAGCATTAGTCTATAAAGCTTTTTGGCAATTTCTCTTACTTTTTCTGAATTGTCCATTAGCTGACTTTGATTGCGATTCTATGACAGGCATTGTTCAAATACCCTTTCGGATTCCACCCGGGTAATAACATCGGTTGTGCCTTACCCTTACTATCCGTAGCTCGTGCCCATATTTCATAATACCCTTCTTCTGGGAAATTAATGGAAGCACTAAAATGTTGCCATGCTAATCTATTGGTAGGCGATTGAAGCGTACAGTTTTGCCAGGTGCTACCAAAATCAACGGAATATTCAACTGTGGAGACTTCAAGTTCTCCTGCCCAAGCATGACCTCTAATATTCAGTGATTTTCCTTTTGTCAGTACTGCTCCTGTTTTTGGGTAGGTAATCAATGATTTTACTGGCATTGACTCTATAATGCACATATCTTCGTCTAAGACCTTTTCTCCTGGGGCAACCGGTTTACAAGGAACGCGATAAGCTGTTCCTGTCATTTTAGTGCCGTCATGTACTTTGTTTCGAACGCTGATTCCGCTTAGCCATTTTCCTGAAGCCGAGGCAGGGTAACCTCCAGCAATCAAGCGTAATGGGTAACCATGCGCTAAAGGGATGTCTTCACCGTTCATTTGAAAAGCAATCAAAGTTTCATCTTGCATTGCTTTGGCAATTGGTACTCCACGTGAGATAGGCTCCTTTGTCGGGTCTCCACTGAGGTGGGTGTCCTCTGCATGGTAACCGATGTAAACGGCATCATCTTTTAAGCCGACATCTGCCAGTACATCCCTTAACCGCACCCCCGTCCACTTCGCACAAGATACCGCCCCGATCGTCCACTGATTACCTTTGGCCGGTGGGTCGAATTCGCTCCTTCCATTTCCACCACATTCTAGGGTAAGTTGATAAGTGTGGCGTTTAAATTTTGATTTTAGTTCGTTTAGTGAATATGTTTTTTCTTGTTTTACAGATTCTCCATCGAAAGTCAGCGACCAATTTGCTACGTCGATACCTTCTGGAATTTTACCGTTGTTACGAATGAACATGAATTTGTTGGGGGTAACATCATCGTTGAGCAAATGCGCCTGCGCCTCCATATTCCAAGGCTTATCGTTCAAAAGAACCATTTGGCTGTCTTTGTTGAACATCTTAAAAGGATCGGGGTCTTGCAGTCCCAAAAGGCCATATCCTTCGGGCAAAAAGTTGCCAAAAACAATCTCAGCACCTAAGAGCGATGCCAATGATCCGAGGGTAGCTTTTTTGACGAATTTTCTTCTTTTCATTTGACTTGGTGATTTTTACGGTTTAAACCTAATCTTTATATCTGTTAAATTTGGTAACCATTGTTACATTTAAAATGTAACGCTTAAAGTTACTCAGAAAATGCTTTTAATACGGTAAATCTTAAAACTGAGTTGCTAAAACTTTCCTGAAATTCGCAATGTGGGTGAACCTTTTCAGATGGTAATATGGTTACTTCATAAGGTTGATTTATGCTTATAAATACGTAGATGAATAAAAAAGGGCACCTCTTGTAATTTTTCTCCAACTGTACCCACTAATAAGGTGTTGACACATATTTTTAGAGACAGGGGTTTTTAAAACAACAATTATGGGTACAAAAGCTGCAGGACAATTTATTTTTTTCAATATACTTCTTTCAATAATCTCCTGTTCGAATAATACTAACGAAGTTGAAATAGTCCAACCAAAGAATAGTGCTTTTATCAGAACTTTGAATTTTGTCAATTCAGACATAGATTTAAATGATCTAGACAGCACTTTTGGGGTAAATTTAGAAGTAGAAGACGGCAATGGTGGAGGCTTGCTAGAGAGTATTGAGGTTTTCGCCCAGTTTAATGACAATACCGCTGGGAGCATAAATAGCTCTAGTCAAGAAGTATTAGTTAAAACACTGGGACAAACTGAATTTTCAGCTGGACCCGATGGTTTGCCAAGAGTATTGTTAAGCCTAACCCACGCGGAATTAAATGCTGCAACAGGCATCAATAACTCCCTATGTGGGGATCAATTTTTAATTAGACTAAAACTTAATTTAACCAATGGAGAATCTTTTTCAACTGCAAGGGGTAATACTCCAGCGGTAATAGGATTTGACACTACTATCAGCTCGCCCTTTAGTTATACCTTACACATTGTAGATTCTTTACCTGACGAGCAATTTATCGGATTATATACCTATGAATCAATAGCTGATGGCCTTCTAGGACCAACATTCGGTTCCCCAAAAGTTGTTGAATTGAAAAGGGGAAATTCAGCTAATGACCGCTATTTTGAGGGAGATTATATTGCATCAAGATCTAATGAACCCTCTCGCAAGTTTAGATTTATATTCACCTGTTGTGAGGTTGTGTTTCGCAAAAATCAAATCTCAAGCTTTTTCACATGGTGTCCTGAAGGAAATCTTGCCGGAGGAATTACTTTTGGCGGATCGCCCATTCTTTTGGGCCCCGGAGAAGAAACGGGAATTATCTCCGAAAATGACGACAGTTTCTTTGAACTATCTATTTCAGAAGGCTATCAAGGATGGGACGGTGAATGTGGTTTAGGTACAATGAATGCGAAGGTTAGGTTTACCAAAATGGAACAATAATTTTTTTCACTGGTAAATCTGGCTGAGGGGTCTCTATGACTCCACACAAAGTAGACTTCTCGTCGTCAATTATATAAAATAACCTATTGCAAAAGGATAGTTTTAGCTTTCTTACTGCCATAGTTGAGCACAAAACTATTTGGTAACTATTTTAGCTTCAATAAGATAAAATAAATATTTTCAAAGTGCGCACCGAATAGTGCACCGGATTACACTTTTATTTTAAATGAACTTGTTTGTATTAAAATGTCGGTAAATTCAATTTGAAAGTCAAGAACTGTTACCTGCTCGCCACTATTTATTCAAAATTTTGGTTAAAAGGGTAGTAATTACATTAAAAAAAAATCCATAACAGTGCGAGGGTATCGGTATGCGATTTAGCAATATTTTTGGAGAATATCCGAAATCGAAGGGCAGCGTTAGGCCGTATACTTATTGCCGAATATGGATACTCTTATTTCCTCTTTTCTTTCATTTTACAGTAAACTTTTTCAATGTTTTCAGGGGTTGCAGAGTGTTTTACAGCAAACTTTTTCCTATGGTAAGATTTAAAATCCGTAAGACAAGCCAGTAAAACCCTCATTATCAGTTACATGTACAAAACATCAAAACTAGCAACATCGCTTTAGCGTGTTGTCCTTTTGCTATTCCTTTTTCCCCCGATGGAGTCAAAAAAAATACCTTTCCCTTAAAGGTAATTTGTTTGACCTTGGCGTTCTTATGGTTCTCATTGGTCGCCAATGAAAAACGGATTACTTTTTTACCGCTTTCCAAAACAATCATTATGGGATTGTTACCCACATTACCAATCAATTGGACTTTGTTTCTTAGCGTACTCATAATTGAAATTTTTAAAGGATTATAATTGAACCACCTGAACCCTTCGAGTTATTTTTGAATGAGTTACTTATTATATCCAGAGCGTTTTCCCTTTTTTTTGATTCCTGCCTCACCGGCAGGCAGGTTTAAATTTTGTTCCGCTCCCTTTTTGTTGATTCTGTACGATTTCATCTTTTTTGTTTTTGATGTACTTCCCATAGTGCCATCCGCTGTTACCCTTTTTTTGATGCTGTACTTCACTACAATATCCGGGCTTGGTAAGGCGTATAAATAGCGCAGCGGTTTATGCCGCTGTCCAAGAACGGATGTTGTTATTTTGCCATCTAAAAAAAGGGAAAAGGTGTCGGTACGGGAGTATGTCCAAAACCGATCTGGAAGAGTACTAGCTCACATGGCAGCGGAAACAATGCTGGTCAGACGGTAGTGGTAAATCTGATGGAAATGCCTTTTAACTTGTTTGTTTAATCTAATTATTACAAGAGTTCTCCTTATATTAAACCCTATTCCGATTCGTTGAATTGCGAACTACCAGATAGGACTTCAAAATCTTTTTTTTATAGTCTCCTTCGTAGTTATCGATTTGTTTAAATACCAAGTTGGCGGATTCCTCTCCCATTTTATAGGCCGGTTGGTCTATACTGGTCAGAGAGGGCTCCAAAAGTTCGTCGACAGGTTCGTTGTTAAAGCCGATAATGGCAATGTCTTCCGGTATCTTTAATCCTCGTTCCTTTGCCGCCACCATTAATCCAATTGCCATTTGATCGCTATAGGCCAAGACACCATCTGGAGTGTTGGGGGAGTACAGTAATTTTCGGGCCGCGCTCAATGTACTTTCCCTATCGAAACTAGTATAGACCATATAATCAGAGTTGGGTTTCAAATTATTTTTTTGCAAGGTAGAAAGGTATCCTGCTGCTCTCACATTATTGATTTGAAGTATTTCTGGTCCGCCTAAGTAGGCAATTTTTTTACAGCCTATGGCAATGAGATGTTCCGTCGCGTCACAGGCAGCTTTGTAATTATCGATTACTACCTTGTCCGTTTCAACCTCGTCACATTGTCGGTTGAAAAAAACCAGTGGAATTTTTCTGCGTTTCAATGCTTCGAAATGACTAAAATCGGTGGTCTCGCTGGCTAAGGAAGCAATAACTCCCGCTACACCCAAGTCCATTAATTCATGTACAAGGCTTTGCTCCCTTTCCTGTGATTCGTTCGATTGGCTCACAATAATATGCATTCCCCTTGTTTCGGCTACTTTTTCGATACCGCTTATCGCCATTGCGTACAGGTGGTAGCTTATTTTGGGCACGATAACGCCGATAAACTTACTTTGCTTTCTTACTTCCAATTCCAACATGCTAGGGGACATGTACCCTAAATCTCTAGCCACCTCGAGCACTTTTGCCTTTGTTATCGGGCCAATTCTAGGATGCCCCTTTAGGGCTCTTGATACTGTTGAAATCGAAACATCCAAAGTATTCGCAATATCGGCTAATGTTGCTTTGTTTTTTTTCATGTTACAGGAAATAAGGTTGTGCAAATATTTGCGCAAATTAATGCAAAAATTGCTATGCTTCGTTCTGATTAATAAATATATTTGATAGAATATAAAATGGAATAATTGTGCAAAAATGCGCAAAACTTTAAATCGATAGTTTAGGTTATGGGAAAAACGTACAAAATTGCAGTTGTAAATGGAGATGGTGTCGGGGCCGAGATCGTTCCCGCGGGTGTTTCGGTACTTGATGCCGCAGCGGAGAAATTCGGATTTCAATTAGAAAAAGAGGAGTTTCCTTTCGGCGCCGGATATTACAAGGAGCATGGAAAATTCATGAACGACGATGCTTTGGAAACCTTACGGAAATTTGATGCCATCTTTTTTGGTGCCGTCGGCTTGCCTGAAATAGATGATACCTTGCCCGCAAGGGATTATACTTTTAAGGTGCGTACCTCGTTCCAGCAATACATTAATTATCGTCCTGTGAAATTGTTCTCAGGTGTGGATAGTCCTTTACGATACAAAACCGAAGAGGATATCGATTTTGTCGTGATTCGAGAAAACAATGAAGGTGAGTTTGTACAAAGTGGAAAAATTCTGCACGGCGATAAGCCTGCAGGCGTGGCCATTGATACCAGTATTTTTACGAGATTCGGTATTGAACGCGTTGCTCATTACTCCTTCAAACTGGCGCGCAAAAGAAACAAGAAAGTCACTAACGTGACCAAATCGAACACTTTGATAAGTAGTCTTGCCTTTTGGGATCAAGTAATTGCTGAGGTTGCTCAGGAATACCCGGATGTTGAGTATAGTAAAATGTACATCGACAATGCATCCGCCAGTTTTGTACTACGTCCGGAAATTTTTGATGTTATTTTGACCACAAATCTATTTGGCGATATACTTTCTGATTTGGGTGGTGCGATCATGGGTAGTTTGGGCCTTGGTGGAAGCGGGAATATCAATCCGGAAAAGGAGTTTCCGTCTATGTTTGAACCTATACATGGATCTGCACCTGATATTGCAGGACAAAATATTGCGAACCCTATCGGACAAATTTGGTCAGCGGCCATCATGTTGGAGCATTTGGGAGAAATAGAAGCGGCAAAAGATATCATGGCGGGCATTGAACATACAACCGCAAAAGGCAATCTGACCAAAGACCTCGGGGGCACGGCAACCACCGCCGAAGTAGCGGATAGCGTAGTCGGATTTATTCGTGCGACCAAAATGGCAACAGCATAGTTCATTATGACCGATAAGAAAGTAATTGATCTTACCCTACCGATTAATGAAAATGTGGCAGGCGTATCAATTGAGCAGGCCAAAACTTTGGACCGGGACGGTTGGAACGCCACGACCTTACATTTGTATTCGCATAGCGGAACCCATATGGACGCCCCAATGCATTTTGAGGTCAATGACCAAACGATGGATACGATTCCGGTGAATCGACTTATTTCGCAAGCTTGGGTTGTCGATTTGAAACATATTCAACCTAGTGAGTCGATTACGATTGCCCACTTAAAAGCCATTGAAAACAAAATTCAAAAAGGACAAAGCATTCTCTTGCATACAGGATGGAGCAAGAGATTGGGAACCAAAGTATACCGAGACGAACTTCCCCGAATCAGTCCTGAATTGGCCCATTGGTTGGGCGAAAAAGGAGTAAATATGTTGGGGGTGGAACCGCCATCCGTTGCCGATGTCAATAATCTAAAAGAGGTTACGGAAGTTCACACCATTTTGATGCAAAACGATATTGTTATCATTGAAGGGCTAACCAACTTGGAAGAAATATCGAAGGAAAAGATAACCTTGATAGCCTTGCCATTAAAGGTAGAAAAAGGCGATGGTGCCCCAGCAAGGGTCATAGTGTTAGAATAGAATCGAATGACCGACGAAGCAATTATAAAATCAATACGGGAAGGGGAACACGGTGCAGACTATCGAGATGAAATCCGTAAAGAACTTCTTAAAAATCCGAGGACAATCGTCATTCTGGACGATGATCCCACCGGGACACAGACCGTTCACAATGTTCCTGTAATTACCCAATGGTCGGAGGAAGTGATCAAAAGGGAAATCTTGACCAGTCCGGTATTTTTTATTTTGACAAATTCCAGAAGTCTCCAAGCCGAAGATGCAGATGAATTAGGTGCATTGATAGGGCGAAGACTTAAAAAAGCCGCGGCCAAGCACAACAAAAAATTAATGGTAATCAGTCGCAGCGATTCTACCCTACGAGGCCACTATCCTAATGAGGTAAATGCGCTAGCGGAAGGATTGGGTTGGGAGCATGTGAAAGAATTATTGATTCCCGCTTTTTTTGAAGGCGGAAGATATACCTTCAATGATATCCATTACGTAAAAGAAGGCGAGGAATTTATTCCTGCGGCCGAAACCCCTTTTGCCAAGGATAATACTTTTGGCTATGATTCCTCTGATTTAAAAGAATGGATAGCCGAAAAAACCGAGGGTAGAATAAATGCAACAGCCGTAAAAAGTTTGGGCCTTGACCTTATTCGAAATCATCACGTAGAAGAAGTGAGCGATATCTTGAACGGAAACCAGCGTCATTTTATAGTAAACGCCACTACTTACAATGACCTCGGGGCAATTGCCCTGGCAAGCTTACAAGCTAAAGGCCCTTTTATCTTTAGAACAGCGGCATCATTTATCAATGCCATAGCGAACATCGAATTAAGAACGCTTCTTCAAAAAGAAGAACTTTTGACGGGGAACGAATCCAAAGGCGGCTTGGTCATAGTTGGTTCCTATGTTCCAAAAACAACAGCGCAATTAGCCCATTTGAGAAAGCATTCAGATGCGGTTTTTATGGAATTTGATGTTGCAAAAATGATAAAAAGCACATCGGTTGAAAAAGAATTAGGGCAGATTACAGATCAAATAGATGATGAAATCGGTCAACAAAAGACTGTAGTATTATATACGGCTAGGGAAGTCATAAAAGGCGACACCAAGGAAGAAAGCCTGAAAATCGTAAATCAAGTATCCCAAAACCTGATTGCAATTGTCAAAAAAATCAAGAATAGGCCTAAGTATATTTTGGCCAAGGGGGGTATTACTTCGAGTGATATTGCCGTAAAAGGGTTGAAGGTTACCCGGGCCGATATTATGGGACAGGTTATTAACGGTGTTCCTGTTTGGCGCTTGGGTCAAGATGCGAAATTTCCCGAATTACCTTATATTGTTTTTCCAGGCAATGTAGGTGAGAACGATGCCCTTTTTAACGTAATCCGAAAACTATCATGAGCGAAAAAAAGTATTTTCCCAGAAGGTATTTCATGGTTTTAGGTACTTTTTTGTTGGCTCTCTTGCTATACATTGATCGTGTCTGTATCTCGGTTGCCAAGGAACCTATTTCCGGTGCGCTCGACTTAAACGATAAACAAATGGGTTGGGTATTGGCCGCCTTTTCTTTGGGCTATGCACTATTTCAAACTCCCGCCGGTATGTTGTCCGATAGGTTTGGGCCGCGCAAGGTACTTTCCGTCATTGTAACCATCTGGTCTGCATTTACTGCCTTGACGGGAGTAGCATGGAATTTTATTTCACTTTTAGTCGTTCGGTTTTTATTCGGTGCGGGCGAGGCTGGCGCCTTTCCCGGGATGTCAAGGGCCATTTACAGTTGGATTCCCCTTCAAGAAAGAGGCCTAGTTACCGGAATTAATTTCTCAGGTTCTCGTCTAGGGGCCGCATTTGCCTTGCCGTTGGTCGCTTGGATGATCGAAGAATTCGGATGGCGTACTTCCTTTATTGTTTTAGGTTGTATCGGTGTACTTTGGGCAGGGGTTTGGTATCTTCTATTTAGGGACAATCCTGAAGAACATAGTGGTATCCCAACAAAGGAGAAAGAGTTTATCTTGGCAACAAGACAACAAAAGGATGCTGAAAAAACATCCGAAAAGATCAGTATAGCCACTTTGCTCCGATCGAAGAATATGTGGCTGGCCATGGGGCAATACTTCTGTAGCAATTTCACTTTCTTCTTTGCCTTGACTTGGCTTTTTCCACATGTAAAAAGTGAATATAATTTAGATACGATCGAAGCAGGTTTCTACACTTCGATACCGCTAATTTTTGGTGCATTCGGCAATTGGTTCGCTGGCGGATTGAGTGACCGTATTTTTAAGAACGGAAATTGGGATCGATCGCGTATTTTTCCGGCATCCCTTGGATTTCTTTTGGCTGCTATTGGATTGGTCGGAAGTATTTATATGGATAATGTTGTTGGTGCCATAGTTTTCTTGAGTCTTGCCATTTTTGGGGCTGACATGACCTTGCCGCCTTCATGGTCTTTCTGCGTGGATATCGGTAAAGAAAATTCCGGTGCGGTTTCAGGAACCATGAACATGGCCGGAAATATCGGTGCATTTTTAACCGCGTTGGCATTTCCTTATCTGCAAGCTTGGACGGAATCGACCACACCATTTTTTGTAGTCGGCGCAATATTGAATATCATTGCCATAGTGCTATGGTACAACATGAAGCCACAACGACATTTTTCAACATATTAAAATGGGAAAATTAAAAGGAGTTTGCATTGGAACGGGATATTTCAGCCATTTTCAGTTTGAGGCCTGGAAACGAATTGACGAAGTAGAAATTCTGGCGGTTTGCGGTACTTCAGTGGAAAAGGCACAAAAGATATGCGATCAGTACGGATTTAAAAACGCCTATGCCGATTTAAACGAAATGTTGCTTGCCGAGGAACCGGATTTTATTGATATTATTACGCCTCCGAATACCCATTTGCAAATGTGTGAAATGGCCGCTGACCAAGGTATACATATCATCTGCCAAAAACCTTTGGCACCCACCTTGAGAGAAGCCGAGCAAATTGCTGACTTGATCGAGAAATCGAATGTACGGATGATGGTGCACGAAAATTTCAGGTTCATGCCCTGGTACAGGGAAATCAAAAAGCTTCTGGAAAAAAATGCTATTGGTAATCTGATGCATTCCCTAAACCTAAGAATGCGTATGGGAGATGGTTGGCAAGAGGACGCCTATATGAACCGTCAGCCTTATTTCAGGGAAATGAAACAGTTGCTGATGTACGAGACCGGAGTTCATTTCATTGATGTATTCCGTTACCTGGGTGGAGATATTTCTAAGGTGTACGCCCGATTAAAACGATTGAATACCAATATTAAAGGAGAAGATTTTGGTTGGGTACAGGTAGACTTTGCCAATGGCGGACTAGGCTTTATCGATGCCAACCGCTACAATGAAAGTACGGCTGAAGATGCCCGATTGACTTTTGGTTCGACGGTATTGGAAGGAAACAAAGGCACTATTCGACTGTATGAGGATGGAAAAATTACCCTCCAGCCATTAGGAGAAAAGGAGCGGACCCATGAGTATACTTTCAAAAAAATTAATTTCGCTGGAGATTGCGTATTTAATACCCAGCAACATTTTGTGGAATGTATGCTGTCAGGAAGCCCTTTTGAAACGGATGTTACCACTTATCTGAGAAACATTGAAGTATTGGAAAAAGTATACGAGTCCGATGAGATTGGGTTGCCGATAAATCTATAAGAGGGGTACTATTCTGGAAACCATTCATTTTCATAAATCGTGCGCAATTTTTCTAGAGACTCGTTATAATTTGAATCATTGGTAAAGTGGGTGGTTTCAAATGGGTCTCCTTTTAAGTCTAATAACTGTTCTTCAAATCCGGCAAAATCATACCGAAGGTATTTTAAACCATTTTTATCTACGACCATTTTGCCAATTTCACTTTCTACCCCAAGTGTTTCCCGCCAATTTACTGCAGTACCTTCAAAAAGAGGTCGCAGACTTTTACCCCGTGGGTCGGACGCACCTTTAATTCCAGCATAATCGCAGACTGTCGGAAGCAGATCCAAACCATTCGAAACTAAATTTACGGTATCTACTTTACCAGCTGGTATATGCCCTTTCCACATGGCCATAAATGGAATATTCGCGGACTCTTCATACAGGGTCGATTTATGCTCCATACGATGGCTTGCACTCATATCCCCATGGTCACTTGAGAAAAGAATGAGTGTGTTTTCTTCTTGTCCACTTTCTTTAACGGCATCCAGAATGGTTTGAATTTTTTCATCAACAACTTCTGTCAATCGATGATACGCATAGCGGTGGTGGCGCCATTGGTCATCAGTGAAATTCTCTCTCGCATTTTGTCGAAAAGGTCTAAGATTGATGAGTTTTTTTAACGCCTTCGGTTCATCGATTTGCGGTTCATAGTTCGGTGGAAGAGGTGGGCAGTATGAATTAAAAAATTCATCGGAGCTTACACCTTCGGGTATTTTCATAGCACTATCGAGAGTGGTCAACTCTACAGAGGCCCTTTTGAGGATAACAGCATCTTGTTCGCTAGTGGCCTTTTCTCGAAGTGCCATATAACAAATATCATGAGGGTTGATTAGCGAGACCATCATAAAATAAGGGTTGTCATGATCGGCTCTAATAATTTTGGCCGCCTCTGCCGCTAGTTCTTGCCTTTCATCGTCGCTGAAGTATGTAAAACCCAATGTTGACGGCGATAAGGATGCAGGAAGGTGCTCTTTCCCTCCATAATACAAACCGTAATTCGCCTTTTTAAGATAGGACGGAAGTGTAGTATTCAGAACCTCTTGAGATACTTGAGGTATTTTTATGGAACCCCTGTTCTCGCGAACCTCTTTTCCTTGGTCATCCTTAAAATAACCTGGAAAGCGCCCGGTCATTAAACTAACCCGTGCAGGAGAACAAACAGGATTGGTCGTATAGGCGCGAGTTAATCGTATGCCATTATTGGCGATATAATCCATGGCAGGGGTTTTTAGCCATTGATTACCAGCGCAACTCATCATATTGGCACTGAGTTGATCGACATAAATATAAATGATGTTCGGTGTTGTGATTATATTCTTCTGTTTTTCAGAACAACTGAAGAATAGAAGTATTCCTATGAAACAAAAAAGTCTCGGATTCATTTATATGATTTAAATCGACTCGATTAAGCCTCAAGCTTTCTAAATGGTTTTCTTCTGGAATGATTTACTAAAGACTAAAAATAGAGCACCACAAAGCAACCAGGCGGGTAAAGTCACAAACGAAAGAAAAACATCGAATTGTAACGAAATAAAATAGAACAGCCCAAAACTGATGGCCCAAGCCAAAAATACCGACTTGTTGAATTTAAGGTTGGCCACTTCAGCATAGTTCTTTACGATTCCTGCTTGTTTATGGAAGAAGTGTTCGAAAACGATAATTGCCCCAAAAGGAGCCAAAATGAATCCGTATAAGGCCACGAATCCTAAAAGCTTCATCGCGAATGCTGGAAATAATCCGGCAATCGTCGCGACCGTACCGGCTATAATGGTCACCCAAAAAGTAGATACTTTGGGCATGATGGCCTGAAAGGCCAATCCTGCTCTATAAATGGTTGGGTTGGCTGTGGTCCATCCTGCCAAAACCACGGCGATGATCCCAAAAATACCTATTGCATTGTTGGCCAAGGGACCTGGTGCTACAGGTGGCGCCTCCCCACTTGATAAAAATGCCTGTGCCTCCGGAGATTTAAGGTATACCGCGTAGAGTAGGGCAGCGGCTATCCAAGCCATATAATGCCCTACGTACATTCCAGCAGCTGTCGTCCAACCCGCACTTTCCTTTTTTGCAAAACGGAAAACAGATAAATCGGACATGCCCACATGCATTGCTGCATTGGCGAACCATGACCAGATGACTACATGCCAAAATGTATACTTCAGTTGTCCGGGAAAGGGCTCGGAGCCTTCCCCCCAAATATTCCAGAAATCGTTAAAACTTTTAACACCCAATTGGTTAAGCGCCACGATCCCACAGGCAATAAATGCGAGAACAATGACCGGAGACATCCAATTGGCAGCTTTGGAAACGGTGTCATACCCTTTTGAAGCAATCAAGGAAATTACAGCTCCAATAAGAATAACGATGATGACCCATGTGGCACCGTTCGGTGTAGTATCGGTCAGTTTTGGCATTTCCATATCAAATGGAATCCCAACCGCGGTGGCTGAAACGGTAATCATTGCACCGGCAAGGAAACAGAACAAAATTCCATTGGCAAGATTATAGCCGATCACTAATTTTTTTCCGCAGATTTTCTCAAGCTGATAATACAGCGTCAATCTATTCTCTACCGCAATTTTAGCAGTTAGAAAGCGCCAACTCAATACTGCCAAAAGATTTCCCAATAAGAGTCCGACAATCAAATCGAAAGTGCTAACACCCGCTGTTAAAAATAAGGGGCCAATCATAAATTCCGTCCCGGCGGCATGCTCTCCTGCATACATGCCTAAAAAACTTTTCCAACTTTTTAATTTCGATTGTGGAACAGGTTCCCTTTCGAATTCACCACCAGCGATTTCTTCAATTTCTTCCTCAATGTTGTATTGACTCATTTTCGTTTGGGTTTAGTTGGTTATGAGATGTTTTGGCAAATCTTCCACACGTTCGCAGCAGAGTTGGTCCATTACCTGTTTAAACTGTGTTTTCAGCATAGATATGGTATGGTCTCCACCTTTATTGCCCAAAGCTCCACATCCATAGAGAAAAGACCTACCCATAAATGTGAACTTCGCACCACTAGCCAGAGTTCTGGCAATATCAGGTCCTGATCGAAGTCCGCTATCCATCATAATTTCTACCTGGTCGCGATATTTAGTAGCGATTTCTGAAAGTGAGTTGATCGTTGATTGGGCAGCATCAAGCTGTCTGCCCCCATGGTTGGAAACGATGATGCCGTCAAACCCCATACGTATTGCATCTTGGGTATCTTGTTCCGATGCCACACCTTTGAGCACCAATTTTCCTTTCCATTTATCACGTATGGGTTTTATGCGCTCTTCGTTCAAACGACCTGAAAATGTCTTATCCATAAACTGACCCAACTGTTTTAAATTAAGTCCCTCTGGCGTATAAGGCCTTAAGGTTTCGAAAGTAGGTTGACCATGTTTCAGCGTATTCATGGCCCAAGTAGGTTTTCCTAAAATTTGAATAATATTAGTCAATGACATTTTTGGGGGCAGGGCCAAACCATTGCGTATGTCTCTCGGGCGATATCCGAAGGTGGGTACATCGCATAGTAATACTAGAACAGGGCAACCAGCTGCCTCGGCACGATTGATTATATCGTCCCGTAATTCATCTTCTGCGGGGTTGTATAGTTGAAACCATGCCTTGCCCTCAGTCAGTTCACTTGCCCTCTCAATGTTCATCGTAGTGACCGTACTGAGAATAAACGGGATGTTGTGCTTAAATGCAGCCTTCGCTAAAATCTCTGGAGAATTCGGCCACATAAGACCTTGAAGGCCAACAGGGGCGATGCCGAATGGTGCGTCGAATTCCATGCCCAACACTTTGGTTTTCGTAGAACTGATACCGTTGTTCCGAAGGTATCTTGGCTGTAGCTGTACTTCTCGTATCTCAGCGGTGTTGCGAGAAATACTGACATCTTCATTGCAACCCCCATCTAAATATTCAAAGGCAAATTTGGGAATGCGTTGCATGGCCTTGTTTCTCAAATCGTCCATTGAAGGGTAGGCGGGATTGAATTCCTTAGCCATTTGAATAGTTTATTTCAAAATTAATGACTTCTGTTTTTTTACGGCATAGTTCTTTTTCAAGAATTTGGGTTCCAAAGTTACATCTGAAATAACAATGGCCGCACCCAAGGCTGAACCTAAGGACGAATCCGTGGTTCTTAGTTTCATATTTCTTAAGTATTGTGAAAGTAGTTGAATGTAGACTTCATTGTCGGTAAAACCACCATCTACATAAAGTCTTTCTATTTTTTGGTTGCCAATAGCGGCTCTAATACTTTTCTCTTGCAATAATACGAGTTCCAACATTAGTTGGTGATAGGCATGTTCGAATTTATCATACGGAATTCTGGTCTCTTGCGGCATATCCTCTGAAGAAATACTCGACCATTTGAACATATGAACGAAGTCCTTATTGATTTCAAAAAAAGTATCCTTATCAAATTTCACAGTTTTGTGATAATCCCCCGGAACATTGAAGTGTTCAGACAGCGCCTTGACCTGAAGCTTGTATTCATTGCCAAGAAACAATCTGGAAACTTTGACGGGGTTACCATCGATTCGCATATTGAAAAGAGAGTCGTTCTCAATATCGTTCAACGTGAGCATCCCTTTGTTGAAGGGGTTAATGGAGATGCTCCAAGTACCGGTAGAAACCAATATAAAGGACTTGGTAATGCTTCTGACATAAGGTAATAGAGCTGAAGAGCTATCGTGAATACCGGCCCCCATGTGAATCGTTTTACCCTTATATTTTACAGGAATTGTTTCTCTGGACGAAGCGATAGGCGGCAATTTTTCCTGTACTCCTTCCTCAAATACCCATGAATGATAATCTTTCTTCTCAAAATCCCAAAGTAACGTATGGCAACCTATACTTGTGTATTCACTTACGGGAATGCCGGTAAATAGATAACTGAGGTATTGCGGAAGATGTAATGAATATTTTATTTTTTTAAAAACCTCGGGTTTGTCATATTTGAGCCAATACAAATGCATACCCGTATTCAACATTCCCAATTTCGGAGAGCCGGTAACTCTTGAAATTTCATTTTCCCGGCCATATTTGGTATAGAATGAATCATAAATCTCATTCGTTAAAGGCTTCATATAATTATAGAGCGGAGTGAGTGGTTTACCGTTTTGGTCAATGTGTACAAGACTGGCCCCATAACAAGAGAAATTAAGGGCCTCAATATCATACTCTTCAGCATCCAACATTCTATTGAATACTTCTTTTGCCCAGTTTTCCAGAGCTTCAAGATTTTCGGTCGGATACCCATCTTCATCTTCTATTTCATCAAAACGGATATATTCACGATAGACTTCTTGGAAATCCCTATCAAACAGAAAGAACTTTTTGTTGGTCCTGCCAATATCGAAAACAGCTGTTACTTTGGTTTTCATAATGGTTTTTTTATAGGCCTGTAGCTACCGAATCGGCTCCTCTTTCATCGATTAGATGTTTCCTGACCTTTAAAGAACGATAGGCATTGATAGGGCTAATTGCACCGCCCCTGTTTAGCCTTGCTTTTTCTAGCAACGGCCTAACATCGGTTCGATAGGCATCTTGAAGAATTTCTTGACATTTGACCACATCATGATTCTGCTGTGCTTCAGTCAGTAATTTTTGGTCAACAAGCAAGGCTTTTGCATAAGCTTCTTGAATGGATTCCAAAGATTGAATCAGATCTTCCAAGGGATCCTTGATATTGTGACTGGCATCGATCATCCAAGCCGGGTAGGGGTTCTGCTGATTGTTTTCCATGCCATATATCAAGGCATTGAAAATCAAGAAAAGCGCATAAGGTTTTACACTCCCTACAGTCAAATCATCATCGCCATACTTGCTGTCATTGAAATGGAAACCGCCCAATTTTCCTTTTAGCATCAAAGTGGAAACAATCTGTTCGATATTAGTGTTGGGCAAGTGGTGTCCCAAATCGACCAGCGTATATGCTTTGTCGCCACAGGCATTGGCCAACATAAAAGATGTGCCCCAATCTTGAATTACGGTGCTATAGAAATTAGGCTCATAGGGTTTGTACTCGATCAAAAGTTTCCAATCATTGGGTAGTGCTTTGTAGATATCCTTTAAACTATCTTCCGTATGTTGTAGTGCGGCTTGAAAGTTACTCTGCCCAGGGAAATTAGAGCCATCGGCCAACCAGACAGTCAGACTTTTTGAACCTAGTTTGTCACCTATTTTTATAACATCAATGTTGTGCTCAATGGCTTGTTCGCGAACTGCCTTTTTGATATTGCTCAACGATCCAAACTTGTAACTTTCCTTCGCATTTTTTTGGTCTTGAAAAGTATTGGAGTTAACCGCATCGAAAATGACGTCATGAGAATTTGCCAACTCCTTGATGGCATTATAATCATTTGGAACATCCCAAGGAATATGTAATGAGATTGCCCCTGCTGTCTGGGTTAGTGCATGTAAGACACCTACATCATCTATTTTCTGTTCTAGATTTGAGGGCTCACCCTGAAATCCGAAGCGCCCAAATCGTGTTCCTCCGGCACCCAACGCCCAACTTGGTATAGCCACCTGAAAATCGGATAGTTTTTTCAGAGTACCTTCAACATCATTTCCATTTTTGGCCAAACGGTCAGCCAAAAATTCGAAGTGTTCGCGGTGATTCACTTCACTTTTTTTATTGATATCGTCAAGTTGACTTTTATCTATTCTCATGTGGTTTTATGAAATTAAAGTTGAAAATAAACTTCCATGGGTATAGTAGGACCCATGGAAGCTTTAAAAAACTAACTTAACAATCTATCGTACAAATGCATTGGCCATTCCGCCATCAACATTGATTATATTTCCTGTAGTTTTATCCAAAATACCGACGCAGGCAAAAACTCCGTTGGCAATATCTTCGGGATAAATTATTTCGTTTAGCAAATTGCGTTTTGCATAATGGGCGGGAAGTTCCTCGACTGTTATTCCATAGGCTTTGGCACGGCCCTCGGCCCAATCGCCTTCCCATATTTTACTACCGACGATAACCCCATCAGGGTTGACCGTGTTCACTCGTATTTTATCACCGCCCAACTCCGCGGCCAATAGACGCGCCATATGCTGTTGGGCTGCTTTTGAAGTTCCGTAGCCTACATTATTTGGACCAGAAACAAGACCGTTTTTACTCGCAATACTGATAAAGTCACCTCCTAGGCCTTGTTTGCGCATAATGGCAACTACTTGTTTCGCAAGTTCAAATTGCCCTTTTACGAGCACATTTTGAAGAATGTCCCAATCTTTTTCCGTGGTCTCTTCCAACGGTTTTGAAATCGCTAATCCAGCACTGTGGACCACAATATCAACCCCGCCAAATTCCAAACACGCTTTTTTGTAAGCGTCTGCAATTGAATCACTTTTTGTAACATCGCAAACCGCATAACTGGCTGTATCTCTTGGGTATGTTTCCAGGCCCTCCTTGAGTCTTTCTTCGGCAATATCCGTCAATATTACGTTGGCCCCTTCTTCGGCCAATTTATCTGCGATAGCTTTGCCAATACCACCTCCTGCACCTGTGACCAAAGCCACTTTTCTAGATAATGGTTTTTCTTTGGGCATGCGCTGTAATTTGGCTTCCTCCAATAACCAATATTCGATATCGAAAGCTTCTTGCCTCGGCAACGAAGTGTATTCCGAAATGGCCTCCGCCCCGCGCATCACATTGATTGCGTTGACGTAAAATTCATTTGCAACTCGAGTGGTCTGCTTATTTTTTGCGAAGCTGAACATTCCCACTCCTGGATAAATAATTATTACAGGACTGGCATCTCGAACTGCGGGACTATTATCTCTTTTATGCTTATCATAATATTGTTGATATTCCTTTTTGTACTGTTCAAATGCCGGCTTTAACTTGTCGATAACATTTTGGGTGGCCGAAAGGTCTTCCTTAGCATCAAGGTTCAACACCAGCGGTTGTATCTTTGTTCTTAAAAAGTGGTCTGGGCATGACGTACCCATCGGGGCTAATCGCTCTAAGTCGTGACTGTTGATATATTCCAGTACTACTTCACTATCATTGAAATGACCTATCATTCGATTTTCTGAAGAACAAAGGCCCCTTAACAGTGGCATCAACTGAGCTGCTTTTTCGCGTCGATCTTCAGCGGGAAGGCTCTCTACTTTTTGCCCACCAAATACACTACCATTTTCTTTGATTTTATTTTCGATGTAGTCTGAAGCCATTTCAATAACTTCGAGACTGTTCATATAACATTCGTATGAAGTATCGCCCCAAGTGAAAAGGCCATGACTGCCCAAAACGATTCCCCGTATTCCGGGATTATCGTTAAGGCATTTTTCTAATTGAAGTCCCAAGTCGAAACCTGGTCGTTGCCAAGGAACCCATCCCATGGTATCACCCCAGATTTCTTTAGTAACTTTTTCACTATCCTTTGCAGCAGCTACTGCGATAAGAGCATCTGGATGCAAATGATCGATATGTTTAAACGGAAGTAACCCGTGCAAGGGGGTATCTATTGAAGGCGCCTTACTATCCAAATCATAAATACAATGGTTGAAGAGGCCTACCATACGGTCTTCATCTTCTAAACCACCATAAACATTTTTAAGATTTCTCAGTCTATCGGTGTAAAGACCTGCAATTCCTGCCTTTGTCAAAGTGCCAATATCACCACCGGAGCCTTTGATCCACATTACCTCTACCTCCTCATTGGTCAATGGGTCTTTTTCAATGGTTTTACAACTCGTATTGCCACCACCGTAGTTGGTTATTCTAAGATCGGCGCCAAGTATATTTGACCGGTATAAAAATAGTTTCACTTGATTATTACCAAGCGCAGTAGCTTTCTTTTCGTCCCAAAGGTAGTCGACATGTTTAAATTGCTGTATAGTATTTTTCATTGATAAGGTTATTGCATTTGCTAGCGAAAATAAAAGATGTCAGAAATCTTTGTATCCTGTACTGTACCGTACACAGGTTTTCAAGATAGAAAAATATTTTTACCAGCTTTGCACTAATGTTCGCTTAAATCCTTTTTATTTGTTGCTAGCGGAGAGAATACCAAGAACCTAAAATATCTTATAATGGAAATGTTTCGATACATCAAAATTGAAGAGAATTCAAGGATACCGAAGTACAAGCAGATTGTTGATGCCATTATTTATAATATTTCGGCCGGAAATCTAAAGATGGACGAGAAGATTCCGTCAATAAACATGTTCAGCGAGGAATATCTACTTTCAAGGGATACCGTTGAAAAAGCATATAACATATTGAAAGAACGTAAGGTAATCATATCTATAAGGGGAAAAGGATATTACATAGCCAGAACAAAATTGATTTCCAAGGTCAATATTCTTTTCCTTATAAATAAGTTGAGTTCGTACAAGATGCGGATTTATAATTCTTTCGTCAACAGTATTGGCAGCACATCACATACGGATCTTCATATATACCATTGTGAGGAAGATCTCTTTCTGAACCTTCTGGAAAAGAACAAAAATGCTTATGACTATTATGTCATTATGCCTCATTTTAAAACGGAGAAATTAAAACATGCCAGTTTTACCCCCGAAGTGGTCAAAGCAATAAATGAGATACCGAAGAACAAACTGGTTATAATGGATAACCCCATTGCCGAAATAAAAGGGGCGTTTATTGAAATCTACCAGGATTTTGAGAACGACATATATAATTCACTTCAAGAAGGATTGGCCAAGATTTCAAAATACGAAAAGTTATTTATGGCTTATCCCGCAAATTCCGTGTATCCTTATCCCAAGAGAATTTTACATGGGTTCCGAAAATTTTGTGTTGAGCACAACATTGATTTTGAAGTGCTCGATGAAATTTATGATGATATGATTCTGAAAAAGGGAGATTTATTCATTATTATCACTGAATCGGATCTGGTCAACCTGGTCAATCAGATACGTATTCAAGAATTTGAATTGGGCAGTGATATAGGGGTAATATCATACAATGACACTCCTTTAAAGCAGCTATTGGGTATCACCTGTATTTCTACCGACTTTAAAACTATGGGCGAAACTGCAGCACGCATGATTATGGAGAAAGAGGATGGGAAAGTCAAAAACCCTTTTAATTTTATAGATAGAAATTCGATCTAATAGAGACCGTTTTGAAATATTTGAGCGTTATATGTTGTTTAATTATACCAGATATTTATTGGTAGCCTAGATATTCAATTCTATCTAGATTTTTACGAGTTGTCCGTTCATAAAGCTCATAGGCCAGACCATCTTTTAGCCCAACCTTGGGTACCAAGATTTGATCACTGCCCATTTCTTTAAGTACTCTTAAATATATTTCAGATGCTGGAACAATGACATCGGCCCTATCGGGATTCATCTTTAGTATTGACATTCGCTCTTCATAGGTAAACGCTTTCACATAGGCACGTAATGCCTTTAGTTCGGCATACGATATGGCCATATTCGAAGCTTTGTTCGCCAATCCATAAAGCCGGTTAATATTCCCACCAGTACCTATTCCAACGATATTTTTTGATTTGTGAAAGGACGTGGAGTTGATCCACTTCTTCATTGAAGTAAAAACTGCACTCCGTTCTTTTGAGGTCAATTCGCGAACGGATCCGATTTTAAAGGAACGCCCCTGCACCAATTGGCCGCCTTCTATTAAATTTAGCTCGGTACTGCCACCCCCAACATCAATGTGTACATATCTTCGATTTTTTAAAGTAGGTATTATTGCCTTGTTCAATATGCTGGCTTCCTTCTTGCCGGTTATGATATTGATCTTCAAACCTACTTCTTCCAGAATTTGACGGCTTATCTCTTTTCCATTAACTGCCTCCCGCATCGCCGATGTGGCGACCGCAAAATAATCTTCTACTTCATAAAGGTCGATCAGATGTTTAAAGGTGCGCATCAGTTTTATGAATTTCTCCTTGGTCAAGGGGGAGATTTCCCCACGAGAAAACACATCATGCCCCAATCGCAACGGAAATCGCAATAATTGTAGATTCTTAAAACTGACCAGGTCCTCATCTTCATAAACCTTTACGACCTGAAGCCTGATGGCATTCGATCCAATATCTATAGCGGCAAGTTTCATATTGATTAAAGTTATTTGACTAGTTATTTTCAAGGGTTTAAATGTATCCGAAACTTTCAATTAAATTGTCATGCACTATCCTGTCAAAGAAGCAATACAAGATAGCACAGGATGGACATTCTACTGGGGCCAATTACTTTTAGAGATCAACGATATATGATTATCTAAATGAGAATTCAACCTGTTAAGGAAACAGTCCAAAACATATAAATACTAAATACAAAAAAACGACATGGCAACTTCATATGAGACAAGATATGCCTCAAGTCCAGAGGCGGTAAAAAAATATGACACCACCCAACTACGAAATGAGTTCCTCATTGACAATCTCATGCAAAAAGGAAAAATCAATCTGACTTACACGCACTATGACCGTTATATTGCCGGATCAGTGGTTCCGGAAAGCCCGTTGAAATTGGAAACCATTGATCCGTTAAAGGCCGAGTTCTTTTTAGAAAGACGAGAATTGGGTATTATCAATGTTGGCGATGACGGTTCCGTTGAGGTAGATGGAACAACTTATGACCTCGGACATAAGGATGCCTTGTATATCGGTAGCGGCGCCAAAGAAGTAATTTTCAAAAGTGACAATGCCAGTAAACCTGCAAAATTCTATTTGAATTCCGCACCGGCACATACTTCGTATCCCACTAAAAAAGTTAGTCTTGAACAAGCAAATAAAATAGCGTTGGGTTCTTTAGAAACAGCCAACCACCGTACGGTCAGTCAAATGATTATTGGAGGCGTTGTAACCACCTGCCAACTGCAGATGGGAATGACCGAGCTCAAGACCGGAAGCGTTTGGAACACCATGCCCGCCCATGTCCATGACCGCAGAATGGAGGTTTATTTTTATTTGGATGTACCTGAGGGACAGGCCGTCTGCCATTTTATGGGGCAGCCCCAAGAAACACGACATATCTGGATGCAAAATCATCAAGCGGTAATTTCACCACCTTGGTCCATACACTGTGGTTCGGGTACATCAAACTACACTTTTATTTGGGGTATGGCCGGTGAAAATTTGGACTACAGCGATATGGATGTCGCTAAAATTACCGACTTAAGATAAAGTCATGAGAATATTCGTATTTATTTTGGCTATTTCCGTATCGGTGATGGTTTTATCCTGTACGGAAAAAACGGCATCTAATACACAAATCGTTGTCAAGAATACAATGGATTCCCATCGTTCATTAGAAACAGTTTCAGTAAATCTGGCTTCTCTTAAACTTTTGGAAAACGAAGGTCATATTGTATTAATAGATACAGAAACCCAAACCGAGGTTCTTTCACAACAAATAGATTCGGATGGTGATGGGCAACTAGATGCACTTCTCTTTCAGCCTGAAATTCCTGCAAATGGTGAAAAGATTTTTGAAGTGACCTTTTCCCAAGAACCGGCTAAAATTGATAGTATCCCGCCTTGCTATTCACGATTTGTACCTGAACGAACAGATGATTATGCCTGGGAAAACAATCGTGTAGCTTTTAGAACCTATGGCCCTACCGCCCAAAAAATGAAAGAAGATGGTGTAAAGGGAGGTACACTTTCAAGTGGTATCGATGCTTGGTTGAAACGCGTGGATTATCCCATTATCAATAAATGGTACAAAAAAGAATTGGAGACCGATGGCAGCTATCATAAGGATGATGGTGAAGGACTTGACAATTTTCATGTGGGCATCAGCCGAGGGGTAGGAGGTATTGCCAAGAAAGTAGATACAACCTATCACATATCCAAGAATTTCACCTCTTGGAAAACTTTGGCTACGGGCCCGATTAGAACAAGTTTTATCTTAACCTACGGAGACTGGGATGCGGCAGGCAATACAATATCCGAGGAGAAAACCATTTCATTGGATTATGGAAGTAACCTATCCAAATTTGAGATTACCTTAACGGGAACGGATACCATTTCTGCGGGACTTACCCTTCATGAAAAAGATGGTGAAATAGCAGTTAATCAAGAAAACGGTTGGATACGTTATTGGGAGCCTCACGGTGATTCGGAATTGGGGACGGGAATAGTTGTACCGGAAAATGGGATGACAGGTCATGAACATTTTGTAGCTGATAGAAAAGATGAAAGTAATCTGTTCGCCCACATCAAATCCAAAAGTGATAAAGTTATCTATTATGCAGGTTTTGGATGGAAGAAAAGCGGGCAGTTTTCTAACAAAGCGCAATGGGATGATTACTTGAATCAATTTGCTGAATGCCTAAAAAACCCATTGATTGTTCAAGTAAAATGAAGGAAGAATGGGTCAAAATAGTTGGAAGCCGCTTATATTATTTTCAGGACAGCACAGGATGGCTTACTTCACTGTAAAATTTAAGTTTGATTAGTATGTTTCAATCTGTAACACTCAGATTTTTTAGATTGGAAGACTAATTTGAACTAACTTATCAAATAACATATTTATCAGAATGAGAATTATATTTATAATACTATTTTGTGTTTGCACAATTTCGCTAAAAGCTCAAAAAGGAGCCCAGCAGCAAAGCCAAAAACCCAACATCATCTTCATTCTTACCGATGATCAGCGCTACAGCGCCTTGGGTTATGCAGGTAATGAACTTATTTCCACTCCGGAAATGGATAAACTGGCCAAAGAAGGGACCTATTTTGAAAATGCGATGGTCACTACACCAATATGCGCAGCAAGTAGGGCCAGTATATTAACAGGGCTATATGAACGGACGCATAACTTTAATTTCCAGACAGGAAATATTCGTGAGGAATATATGACCAACTCTTATCCGAGAATCCTAAAGGAGAATGGTTATAAGACTGCATTCTACGGTAAGTACGGTGTACGATATAATGATCTGGAGAAACAATTTGACGAATACGAATCGTATGATCGCAACAATGCCTATCCTGATCGAAGAGGGTATTATTACAAGACATTGGGCAAAGACTCTGTTCACCTGACACGGTACACAGGTCAAAAGGCGCTTGATTATATTTCAAAGGCCGATGCGAATAAGCCCTTTTGTCTCTCATTGAGTTTTAGTGCGCCCCACGCCCACGACCCCGCTGAGGACCAATATTTTTGGCAAGAAGAATCCGATGCATTATTACAGAACATGAATATGCCAGGCCCGGAGCTAGGTGAAGACAAGTACTTTGAGGCGCAACCCAAAATTGTACGCGATGGTTTTAATCGTTTACGTTGGACATGGCGTTATGACACCCCCGAAAAATATCAGCATAGTGTAAAAGGGTATTACCGAATGATTTCCGGAATTGATCGTGAAATCGCAAAAATTAGAGCAGAACTCAAAAAAAAGGGGATAGATAAAAACACGGTCATCATCCTAATGGGTGATAACGGTTACTTTTTGGGAGAACGACAATTTGCGGGTAAATGGTTGATGTACGACAACTCTGTTCGGGTGCCCCTTATCGTTTTTGACCCAAGACAAAAGAAACAGAAAGATAGCGACGCCCTAGCCCTGAACATTGATGTGCCCTCAACCATTTTAGATTTGGCAGGTATTGAACAACCGAATACTTGGCAAGGGAAAAGTTTAATGCCAATTGCTAGTAATAAGACAAAAGACTTTAAGCGTGACACCGTATTGATTGAACATATTTGGGATTTTGAAAATATTCCACCCAGCGAAGGGGTTCGAACAAAAGACTGGAAATATTTCCGCTACGTAAACGATAAAACCATTGAAGAACTGTACGATTTAAAGAAAGATCCGCAAGAAATCAATAACCTCGCAAAAGATCCGGCTTTTGCACAAAAACTCAATGCCTTCAGAAAGTCTACGGATGCTTTGATAGAAAAAAACAGCGATGCCTATCGAGCGGCTCCAACAGATTTGACCGTAGAGCTAATTCGTTCTCCGGAATCCGAAGTTAAAATATTCGACTTGCAGCCCGAGTTTGGATGGACGGTACCCTTAGGTTCAAAATTCCAATCGGCCTATCAAATTTTGGTAGCGTCAAGTCAATCGATTATCGACAGTAACAATGGCGACATTTGGGACAGCAAGCGCGTGGCCTCAAGTGCATCCACAGATGTGGAATACGCTGGCGAATCCCTTGAAGTTGGAAAGACCTATTACTGGAAGGTGAGAATTTGGGATGAAGAAAATCGTCTGGTCGACTATTCCGAAGCACAAACCTTTACTACAGGAAAAAGTGATAGCTACATTGTATCCACCGAAAACAAGTTTGTAACTACGAAGGTAAAGCCGGTATTGTTCGAAAAAAGAGGCGATTTTTATTTTATCGATTTTGGGAAGGCCGCCTTTGCCACAATGAATTTTATATACGAGGCAAAAACACGGCATATATTGACAATAAGGGTTGGTGAAATGGTAAACGAGGATGGAAATGTAAACAGAACCTCACCGGCAAAAAGTAATATCCGGTATCAAGAATTAAAAGTCGATGTAAAACCTGGTCAAACGAAATACCAAATAGAAGTACAAAAGAATGAGCGAAATACCAGGGCCAATCAAGCCATTCCCCTTCCAGATGGTTTTCCACCATTGGTACCCTTTCGATATGCGGAGATTGAAGGCGCACAGGAAACTTTGACTGCCGAAAGTGTTGAACAATTGGCTTTCCATACCTATTGGGATGAAAGTGCTAGTAGTTTTGAAAGTGATAATGACATTTTAAATCAGGTATGGGACTTATGTAAATATTCCATAAAAGCGACCACATTTAATGGCTTGTATGTTGACGGGGATAGAGAGCGTATACCCTATGAAGCCGATGCGTATTTAAATCAATTGAGCCACTACACCACCGATCGAGAATTTGCCATAGGAAGACGTACGATAGAGTATTTTATGAAGAATCCGACATGGCCTACCGAATGGCAGCAACACGTGCCTTTGTTGATCCATGCGGATTACATGTATACGGGTAATACTGAATTGATTGAACGCTACTATGAAGCCTTAAAACATAAATCACTTTACGAATTGTCCAATGAAGATGGTTTGATTACTTCGACAAAAGTGGATCGGGATTTTATGCGCAAACTTGGTTTTCCCGATGGATACAAAAAACCATTGACCGACATTGTTGATTGGCCTCCTGCAAATTTTAACGGCAGTACGACACCCGGAGAACGTGATGGATTTGTTTTCCAACCGTACAGTACGGTAATCAACGCTTTCTTTTATGAGAATATGAAAATCATGGCCGAGTTTGCCCGCATACTTGGTAAAACACAAGAAGTTTTGGACTTTGAGCTACGAGCTGCAAAAGCTAAGAAAGCGGTCAATGAACAAATGTTCGATAAAGAACGGGGCGTTTATGTCGATGGCATAGGAACGGACCATGCATCGTTGCACGCCAATATGATGCCCCTGGCTTTTGGCTTAGTTCCTGAAGAACATTTTGAATCTGTAGTTGACTTCGTGAAATCCAGGGGCATGGCTTGTAGTGTTTACGGATCCCAGTTTTTAATGGATGGACTGTACAATGCCGGTGAAGCTGATTATGCGCTAGATTTATTGATCGATACCAGTGATCGAAGCTGGTACAATATGATTCGTATCGGTTCTACCATTACCTTGGAAGCATGGGATAATAAATACAAAAACAACCTCGATTGGAACCATGCATGGGGCGCCGTACCTGCAAATGTAATTCCGAGAGGTTTATGGGGAATAAAACCAAAAACTCCCGGATTCGGAATAGCTTCGATTAAGCCACAGATGAGCAAACTGAAATCGAGCACAATTGAGGTACCTACAGTTAGGGGAAAGATTAAAGGAAAATATACCCATAACGGTCCTAGGCTTCAGACTTATGAAATTGAGATACCGGGTAACATGGTGGCGGAATTTTCCTTAAACAATCTTGAAGGAAAAGATTTCATCCACAATGGAGAAAAAGTGCCGCCTGCTTTTGAGTCCATCAGACTCTCACCGGGGAAGCATACCATACAGTTAAAAATCAATTCGTTTTAGAAGATGACTAGATATGAGATGTGCAACCCTTATCGTTCTGGCAAGTATCTTTCTTCTGGCTTGTAAAGCCGAACCGAAGAAGCAAAAGGAAGAAAAAGTTCAACAAAAGCCCAACATTCTGTTTATTGCAGTAGACGATTTACGACCAGAACTCAACTTTTATGGTGCGACTCATATACATTCCCCCAACCTAGATAAACTTGCCTCCCAAAGCTTGGTTTTTGATAGGGCCTATTGCAGCGTCCCCACTTGTGGCGCATCTAGGGCTAGTATCTTAACAGGTAAAAGACCTACGAGAAATCGATTTTTGACTTTCGATACTCGGATAGATGAACAGGTTCCTGAGGCCATCACATTGCCTAAACTTTTCAAGGCCAACGGCTATACAACAATTTCCAATGGGAAGGTCTTGCATGTCGCCGATGACAGCGCCAGCGACTGGGATGAGGTTTGGAGACCTAGTGAAGAAACCTTGAATTATTTCAACAAGGATAATAAAGAACTGATTTCCCGGAAACAGCGTGGCAATCCTTTTGAAGCGGCTCGTATCGATGATAGCGAGTATATGGATGGTAAAATTGCTGCTAAAGGCATTGCGGACCTCAAGAAACTGAAGGAAGCCGGCAAGCCCTTTTTTATGGCCGTGGGTTTTATGAAGCCACACTTGCCTTTTAATGCACCGCAAAAGTATTGGGATATGTATCCCATAGAAAATGTAAGCCTTCCAGAAAGCTATCAACAACCCAAGACAACACCATTAGAAGCGTTTCATAATTTTGGCGAACTTAGAACCTATTCCAACGTTCCCGAAAAAGGGGAATTGCCTACTGAGATGGCCAAAGAATTGATACAAGGATATTACGCCTGTGTAAGCTTCGTTGATGTGCAAATCGGTAAACTGTTAGATGAACTTGAAAACGAGGGATTGGCCGAGAATACCATCGTGGTACTTTGGGGAGATCACGGTTGGAATTTAGGAGAGCACCAATTATGGTGTAAACATTGCACATTTGAATCTTCGCTACGTAGCCCTTTACTAATCAAAGTTCCGGGAAAAACGAATGGACGGCATGTACCCAATATCACAGAGTTTGTTGATATATACCCCAGTCTTGTTGAATTAGCAGGATTAAAAATGCCTGAGAACCAACTTGAGGGTGAGAGTTTTGTGCCACTTCTAAATGGAAAGGAGCGAACAAAAAACTATGCGATATCCAAATTTAAGGATGCTGTAACCTTGATAAAAGGAGATTACTTCTACACGGAATGGACCAATGACGAAGGCATTGGCTATGAGCGGATGTTGTTTGACCATAAAACGGATCCGTTGGAGTTGGACAACTTGGCTGAAAAAAAAGAATACGAAGAACTCGTCTCTCAATTAGCCAGTGAACTACGAGAAAAATGGGGCAAAGATTTCCTGAATCAATAATAAACCTGTGATGGCAAAAACTATCCTTAGTATAAAATGAAAAAGGTTATCGGAATACTATTGTTGCTTCTTATTGGCACCTCCGTTTTGGTAGGTTGCAAAGAGAATACCAACAAAGATGTAGTGGCCAAGCAATCTAGTACGACTGGTCAAGTTAAACGCCCGAACATCATTTTCTATTTAGCCGATGACCAAGATAAATACGATTACGGATGCTATGGGAATGAGAAAGTTCATACTCCGGCAGTAGACCGGCTTGCCAAAGAAGGTATGCTATTCGAAAACGCCTTTACGGCACAAGCAATATGTGCCCCTAGCAGGGCACAACTTTTCACCGGTAAATACCCGCTCAAAAATGGCTGTTTTGCCAATCATACCAAAACAAAGCCTGATATAACAAGTGTCACATCGCACATGCAAAAATTAGGTTACGAAGTAATACTTGCCGGAAAAAGCCATGTCAAACCTTCAAGTGTTTACGATTGGAATAGGGAATGGGAGCCTGTTCCAAAAGAAGGAGTTCCAAGAGACTATATTCCCGTAGACAGCATTGCCCATTATTTTAAACATGCGAAAAAGCCCTTTTGTATGTTCATTACGTCAAAATATCCCCACGGAAAGTATTTTGATGTCCCTGACGCAAAAGCTGAAAATATCAAGTTCTATCCCTTTAATGAACATAAAAAAAATGATGAGTCCTTCGTTAAAATGAAAGCAGGGTATTATCGAAGTATTGAGGAAGATAATCGACAGCTCGAATTGGTTCTAGATTTAGTAGATAATCATCTGGATAGAAATACACTATTTATTTATAGTGCAGATCATGGGGTATCCGGAAAGTTCACGGTAAAAGACATTGGTTTAAAAGTTCCATTGGTAGTCCGATGGCCAGATGTAATAAAACCGGGATCAATGTCGAATCAATTGATTCACTACACAGATGTCCTTCCCACTTTTATTGAAATGGCTGGAGGAAACCCCCCATCTAACCTAGATGGCAAAAGCTTTTTACCACTGCTAAAAGGGCAGGATGTTGAAATTCATCAATATGTGTATGGGGTCAGAACAAATCAGAACATCCTGAATGCAGAAGTTTTTCCTTCAAGAATGATTCGCGATAAACGCTACAAATACATCAGAAATTTTAATTCAATTGAAATCCTGGATAAAAATTTAGGAGATAAGGAAAACGTAAATGTTTTTATTCGAAGGGGTGCGGAAAAATTTAAAGATGAACCTTTTGAGGAATTATTTGACGTGCAAAACGATCCCTTTGAGCAAAAGAATCTAATCGAGGATTCGGAGTTTCAGGAAATAAAAAATAGGCTGCGAAAGGAAATGTTCCGTTGGATGGAGGAACAAGGTGATTTCTTGAACGATGAATTGGGGAACATGCCAATACTAACTGCCACAGGGTTTAAGCTAGACCAAAACAAAACTGTTAGAACTATTCCTGATTCTTTGCTTAATACATTAAAGGAAGAAGATTATTTTGTGATTGGGCATTGGTAATATAAAATTGCTATACGCTAAGAACTGTATAGAAAGACGGAATTAAAACGAAATGAAAATGAACACTAAGCTACTAGTCTTTGTAACGATTGCCTTGACCTTATTTGGTTTGAAGTCCTATTCCCAGGAATCAAAATTCACAGCTCCGATAATTGACAAAAACAATGTCTTTGAAGAAAAGAATGGCCAAGTTGCGATAGAGGCAGAATACTTCTACAAACAAAGTAAATCTGAAATACGCCAATGGTATCGGACTACTAGGCATGAAACACCTGAAGTTGGTCGTGATGAAGACGAAAATCATGGGAGTAGTGCAAGTAATTATACGTATTTGGAAATTTTGCCAGATACCCGGGTCACGCATGCCGATTCTTTGATTCGAGGTGAGAATTTTTCCAATGAACCGGGCAAAATGGCCTTTCTCCATTACAGGGTAAAAATCAATGATCCAGGTCGTTATTATGTTTGGGTACGGGCATTCAGCACTGGCGGTGAAGATAACGGTATTCATGTGGGATTGAACGGTAAATGGCCGGAAAATGGCCAGCGCATGCAATGGTGCGATGGAAAAAACGAATGGACATGGGCAAGCAAACAAAGAACAAAAGAAGTGCATTGTGGTGTACCTCACGAAATCTTTTTGAATATCGCAGAAAGCGGTATTCATGACATTCAATTCAGCATGCGTGAAGATGGATTTGAATTTGACAAATTCGTTTTGACAAAGGACAAGAATTATGTTCCCAAGGATAATGGGCCGAGGGTGGTAATCAATTGGCCAGAACCTTCGTACTTTCAGCGAATAGGCACTTCTGTAGTTGAAAACAAAACCTTACCAGTAGATGATTTTCCTGTAGCGGGAACGGGATTTTATAGAGATGCCGGAAGAAGATGGCTTGCCATTAATCCAAATAAACATAAGGAGGCCAAGACCGCGACAAGCTTCAATTTTAAAAGCGGTGCGTATGATGTGGTGTTCGTAGGTGTCGGTGAAAACGATGGGCAATCCAAATTTACCGTTGCCATTAACGATACGGAATTGGGTTCTTTTTCCCCTACGACAACTCTTAAAATGTTTGATGAAGGAAGTAATTTCAATGCCTTTTGGAAGAACGTCCAACTGAATAAGGGCGATACTATTAAAGTAACCGCTGAAATCGGAAGTGCCGATGGGAAAGAGTGGGCGAGGGCGCGTTGGGCCGGACTCATCTTTACTCCGGTGGGTAAAGGTGAAGCAGTTAAAAATGCCGTTTTAGATGATTCTTCCACGTCTGATACCACAGGAATGCCCTCGATAAATCCACCTGCAGGGCGTATTGCGATTGTTGCCGATGGGAATTCCCCAGACCCTGATGACCTTGGTGGCACGGCAGTTTCTATTTCCTTACTTCGAGCTACAGGACTTGAAGATCGTTTGGTGCACTACTCCCATAGCTGTGACCTAGAAAGGGTCGAACGGATTTCTGAAAGGGCAGAGAAAGAAAGGCACGCTTTAATGCAGACGGCATGTGATGTGACCGCCAGGCGGTGGGGTGGGTTTGACGCCTTGACTTTTTTTGATGCCAAATGGCAACAAGATGAAACCGTCAAAGATTTGGCCGCAGCAATAAATGCCTCAACGGTAGAAGACCCCTTATGGATTGTCGAAGCAGGTGAACCGGATATCATAGGTTTCGCCTTGGATGCTTCTAAAAAAGCAAAACATAAATATGTCAAAGTAGTCACACATCATCCGGCCAATGATGATGCTGGTGATTTTTATACCTGGCAGCAGATATTGGATTTTGGGGTGGAGGAAATCCGTATTCCAGATCAAAACGTCAACCTAAAAGTGTCCCTTGAAAAATGGGATTGGGCCAAAAATCATTCAGACCCAAGAATACAATGGGTATGGTTGCTAGGAAAAATCGCAGAGGTCGATGACGTGGTCACTTTTCAAAAAGGAAAGTGGGACTGCTCCGATGCCGGTATGGTATTGTATTGGATTACGGGCGCCGCTAACGGTGGGCTTATGCAAGGAACGATTGATGATGTCAAACATTTACTTTTAAATTATGTAGAGGGTAATTAGAATTTAAAACCTTGCGAACCAGAATCTAAATTGTGCTATTTCAAAATCGAAAATTAATTGTATTCATATGAAATTGGTGAAGAAAATTTTTGAGCCTCTGACGGGCGTACTCTTTTTAATGGCTTTTGTGCTGGTAAGCTGTCAAACAAAGAACCAAGATGTCAAGCCCGATGCAACAACCGTTGTGAAGGCAGAATTGCCGAAACACCCCAATATTTTATGGCTGGTTACCGAAGACATGGGACCTTACATTCCCCCTTTTGGTGATTCTACCATCGTAACGCCCAACTTGAGTCGTTTGGCTAAGGAGGGCGTGGTGTATCCTAATTTATTTTCGACCTCAGGAGTATGCGCACCCAGTAGAGCTGCCATTACCACAGGAATGTATCCTTCCTGCATCGGTGCGAATCACATGCGTACCACTTCAAATACCGAGGAGACCGGCCTACCTAAATATGAAGCGATTCCGCCCCTGCAAGCCCGCATGCTTAGTGAAATTCTTCGTATGAAGGGTTATTATTGTTCTAATAACTACAAAGAAGATTACCAATTCAAGGCACCTGTAACGGCTTGGGATGAAAGTAGCCCCTATGCACATTGGAGAAATCGCGCTAAGGATCAGCCCTTCTTTTCGGTTATGAACTTTACAGAGACGCACGAATCGGGATTGTTCGAACCCTATGGCTTTCGGGAAATTGAAACAAGGCATTACCAATCGGGCGATCCCAAGTATAAATGGAAGAATTATGGAGCCTCGCACGCTCAAAACAGAATGGCCGAAGAAGACACACCGATTCATCTTTCTAAAGACACCGAGTTTAACATTCCGCCGTATTTGCCTGACACCGAAGTCGTTCGCCGTGATATGTGGAAGTTGTACAACAATATCGCTGAAATGGATAGGCAAGTCGGGGCCGTTTTAAAGCAGTTGAAAGACGACGGACTCTTAGAAAACACCATTATCTTTTTTTATGGAGATCACGGGGGACCTTTACCTAGGGAAAAACGTTTGATTTATGATTCAGGCCTAAACACGCCAATGATTGTTCGTTTTCCGAATCAATTACATGCCGGTACGCGAGATGAACAATTGGTCAGCTTTGTTGATTTTGTACCCACCTTACTTTCTCTTATTGGAATAACCCCTCCAGAGTATATGCAGGGACAGGCTTTTTTAGGAGATTATAAAGCGCAGAAAGGGAGAAAGTACATCCACGCGGCGGCGGACCGCTTTGATGGTTTTACGGATGTTATTCGAGCGGTACGGGATAAACATTATAAATACATTCGCAATTATAGACCTGAACAAGGCTACTATTTGCCAGTTGAATATCGGGAACGCATACCTGCTATGCAAGAATTATTGCGCTTGCGTAAAGAAGGAAAACTGGATAGCATCCAGGCGCAATGGTTTAGAAGCAGTAAAGACGCTGAGGAATTATTTGATTGTGAGGCCGACCCCTTTGAACTTCACAATTTGGCCAAGGATCCCAAACATTCAGAAAAATTAAATGAATTGCGAACGGAGATGGACCGATGGCTTTTAGACATCGGCGACGAACCCAACCTCCCGGAAAAAGAACTCATTGCAAAATTATGGAACGGTAAAAAAACCAAGCCCTTAACCTTAAAACCCACAATCTCTTCTTCCGAAGGAAAAATTTCGATTCGTTCAAAAACTGCAGGGGCTTCTTTGGGGTATAAAATCCTTCCAAAAAATGGAACTCCTCCAAAAGCCTGGTCCGTTTACCAAGAACCCTTTGAGCTTCCCGAGGGATACATCGTATTGGCACAAGCACATCGAATAGGATTTGAACCTAGTGCAATCGTTGAAGGAAATTAAATTATTTTTATGACTTTAAATTGCCTGCAGGATAGCTAAATTTATAGGTGCCCGACCCCAATTCCAATTGTACTCCGTCAGCGGTTTGTTGCATCTCAGATTTTGGCTTTCTACCGTTTAACATAACATTTTCCAGCTTAGTTTCAGGTAACGTAACCGTGCCCGTCGTATTAGCAGGAATAACAACTTCGTAGTGAAACATATCGTCCTTGATTTCCCAGCTGGATTTTATTTTCCCGTAACCGGATAAAAATTCCGCTTTGGCAGAAGTTAATCCCCCTCCAGGATGTGGGTCAAAAATAATATGCTTGTAACCTGGGTTTTCAGGATCAATGTTCAATCCTCCGATATAATTATACATCCATTCACCAACGGCACCGTACGAATAGTGGTTGAAACTGTTCATACCTTCAATGATGGTACCGTCTGGTTTTTGAGTATCCCAGCGCTCCCAAATGGTGGTAGCGCCCATAGTAATCGGATAGAGCCATGAGGGAAATTCCTTTCGGTTTAGCAACATAAAGGCCAAATCATCACGACCTATTTTGGATAAGGTGGTACAGAGTAGGGGAGTACCCAAGAAACCTGTGGTCAGATGTCCGAATTTCTCCACATCTTGTGCAAAATATGAGCCTGTTTTTTCGATGAGGTTTTCAGGAATTAAATCAAATGAAAGTGCCAAGGCATAGGCCGTTTGGGTGTGTGATACCAACCTTCCGTTTGGCGTAATATATTCCTTTATAAAGGCTTCCTTGATATTTTTGGCTAAGGCTTTATATTTTTCAACATCTTCTGCCTTCCCTAGAATACCTGCTATTTTCCCCAACAGTGTTGTAGAATAGTAGGCGTAAGCCGTAGCAATGAGGTCTTTTTCGGTAACAGAACCATTGTACGCAGGATTGTTGGCATCAAAGGCGAGCCAGTCGCCCCAATGCCAATGCTTGTTATTGTTCCATAAATAATCATTGCCCGACTCTTTGGCCATATAGTCGACCCAGCCCTTCATGCTGCTATATTGTTCTTCTAAAATTCGCTTGTCTCCATAAGACTGGTATACCGTCCAAGGTATGATTACCGCTGCATCGGCCCAACCTGTGGCACCTCCCTTGGCCGCAACCCCTTGCGCTCCCGTTAGAATATCTGGAATCACATTAGGGACCAACCCATTCTCATGCTGGTCTGCCGCCAAATCTTTTAACCATTTGGTATAGAAGGCAGCGACGTCGAAATTATAGGCCGCTGTCATGCTAAACACTTGGGCATCACCTGTCCATCCGGCGCGTTCGTCACGTTGCGGACAATCGGTAGGAATATCCAAAAAATTATCCTTTTGTCCCCATTGAATATTGCTTTGCAATTGATTTATCATAGGGTCTGATGTGGTAAAATTTCCAGTAGGTTTTATATCGGAATGGATGACGATTCCAGTAATGTCATCAAGACTCAACTCGCCCGGATAATCGATAACCTGAATGTACCGAAAGCCATGATTAGTGAAATGGGGCTCAAAGATTTCTTCGCCTCCACCTTTTAAGATGTAGGTGTCCGTAGCTTTTGCCGCGCGAAGATTGGTAGTATAAAAGTTACCCTCTTTATCCAAAACTTCAGCAAATTTTAAAGTGACTTTATCTCCGGCTTTTCCATTTATTCTCATACGTGCCAAGCCTACGATATTCTGACCTAGATCCAAAACGATCTCCCCTTTTGGTGTCGTAATCAATTCCTTAGGCTTGATTTCTTCAATGGCTTTAACGGGTGGCCCTTGTGGAGCTACAAGAATTTCTTTCGAATGTTCTAAGATTTCGACCTTTGTCCATTGGTCGTCCAGAAATCCGCTTTCGGCCCAGCCGTCCATCTCCAAACGGGCATCATATATTTCGCCATTGTACATGTCGGATTCCAAAATAGGTCCATAAGAAGCTTTCCAATCTCCATTGCTTACAATAGTTTCGCTTGTGCCATCGGCATAGTTGATTTTCAATTGTACCAAAAGCGCCAATTGCTTCCCGTAAAAGGCATAGTCTCCCTTCCAACCGATATTGCCGCGGTACCAACCATCGCCAACGATAGCCCCGATGGCATTGTTCGTTTGAAGCATATTCGTTACATCGTAGGTCTGATATTGCAGTCTTTTGTTATAGGTCGTATAGCCCGGAGTAAAAAGGTCGTTACCAACCTTTTTTCCATTCAGGTATAATTCATAGAGGCCTAATGCGGTAACCTGCACTTCAGCAGATTTTATCGATTTTTTAGTTTGGAATTCGGTTCTGAAATATTGGGCCGGGTGTGATTTCTTTTCGGTCGTAATGTCATCCATGGCAATATAAGAGGCCGTCCAAAGGGAGTTGTCCAAAATACCCATTTCCCAAAAAGCAGGAGCACTCCATGAAGAGGCTCTGTTCTTATTGTTCCAAACTCGGACTTGCCAATACACCCGTTGCATAGATTTGAGGGCAGGTCCACCATAAACTATATTTACAGATTCATCACTTTCTATCTTGCCTGAAGACCAGATAAGATCTTGTCCGATCTGTAGTTTCTTCTTTGAATCGGCCACACGTATTTCATAGGCCGATTGCATCCAATTTTGGCTATCGGTTTGAATTTGCCAGCTTAATCGAGGTTTTTCGACATCGATGCCGATGGGGTTTTCATGATATTCACAGACAAGCTTGACGACTTCATCTTTTTTCAAGGAGAAAGATGTTGTTAGTGTCAGGCCCAATAGTAGAAATCCGAATTGTATTGCTTTTTTCATGAAATATTTATTCATATGCTCATTACCTTGCCTAAAAATAGCCTTCGAGATTAGTTAATGTGTCCTGTACCATACTGCTTTCCAAAGATCTGGCAACATCAATAAAATAAAAATGGGGTAAACATATCGTTTACCCCATTTTCAAAACTAACTCAACAAACTCAAGAGCTTAAATTCCAAAGAGGAATATAACCTTCAAGATTTTTTTTACGCCTTATCTATACCCATTATTGGTTGGGTCTGACTCCAACAACGCCGGGTTTTGTTCCAATTCTCGTAACGGAATCGGTAACAATACATGATAGGGTCTAATATTAACATTGGGTTCCCAGAAGCGATATTCTAAATTTTGAACCACGTCCAATAAAATACCCCAACGAATCAAATCATATCGTCTATGGGCTTCCGCAGCTAATTCCCACTTTCGCTCATCGTAAATAGCTTCCCTGAACTCTTGTTGGCTTAATCCTACAAGTTCCCATTCGGCTTGGGTTTCATAGGCGCGCTGTCGTATCGGGTGAATATACTGATAAGCGTTAGCCGGGCCGTTCAGTTCATTTTCACACTCAGCGGCCATCAAATACACATCGCCCATGCGAAAAACCAGTCGATTGTCTTCATGATTGAAGCGAGGTGAGGTATCCAAATCCAAATTCCAAAATTTCGGCATATAGGGAAAATTCAATTCGAAACCCAAATAAGTGTCTGCAATGTTCAATGGTCTTCTTAAATCATTCAATGGGAATTTTTCGGCAAAATCTTTTGATGCTACTTGTAAGCCAGTGCCGTTAAAAGCTTGGCCCAGTGAGCTCAATGAATCCCTAAGGGCACCCCTTTCATCGGAGTTTTTCGGCTCATCCCTTAACCGTGGGTTAAACATACTTGGTCTCCAACTGTTATTACCAGCAAAGGCCCTGCCTGGAAATGCAGGGTCAAATTGACTATTTATATCCCTTGCAAAATCTAAAGACCAAATAATTTCAGCATTATATTCATTTAACGGATCAAAAACTTCCGCATAGGTAGGCAATAAAGTATGAGGTGACTCATTCATAATTTGCAAGCATTTGCTCAAACCGGCCTGCCAATTTTGTTGCTTCATATAAATTTTCGCCTCAATTATGGCGGCTGCCCATTTGGTCGCGCGCCCTCTTTGATCGTCAGCATATGAATCTGGCAAATTAGCTTGGGCAAATTGCAAATCAGCTATTACACCATCTAAGATTATAGCTTCATCTGTTCTTCCTAAGGCCCCAACTTCTTCAAGAGACAATGCTTCTGTGTAGTAAGGCGCATCACTCCAAAGATTGGTAATATGCCAATAACATAAGGCACGTAAAAATGTGGCTTCTGCAATAACCTCTGTACGTACTTCTTCAAGTATGGCTTCATTATCCGTTACTCTATCTATAATAAAATTTGAGTTAAAGACTACTCTGTACAAATCTTTCCAAGTATCAGACACACTCATTTTTTGTACGGATACATCGGCCAAGGCTTCATCCAATGTATAAGCGCCAATAGGTTGCACAAAATTTGCAGGACGGTTCGGTTCTATGATATCGGCACCATTGTCATAAAAATGATCAAGGCCTACCTGACCATAAATAGAATTGTTCTTTAAAATGGCATACGTACCCTGTATGGCTTGTCTTGCATCATTATCCGATGCAAAAAACGTTTCAGGAGCAACAATTGCTCTTGGGTCTTCTTCTAAAAACTTTTCGCATCCAAAAAAGGAGAATACTACGAAGATGTATAAAAATATATTCTTTGTTTTCATATCTAATTTTTTTTAAAAAGTTAGGTTTAGACCAATTGTAATAATCCGAGGATTAGGATAGTTCGCATCTAAAAATCCAAGCGCTATATTGCCAAATTGATTATTACCTTCGTTAAAGTTATTGGCCTCAGGTTCGATCAATCTTGTTTTGGAGAACAACAACAAGTTACTACCGTTTAAATATATAGTCACATTTTTGACTCCGTCCAAGCCCATTTTGTCGGTAGGAAAGTTATAAGCCAATCGTACCGCCTTAAGACGGATGTGTGAACCATCCTCTACATATTCTGAATTAATAGGTGTATTGGTTACAGAATCACTTCCTGCCCTTGGTATATTAGAGGTAGGATTATCTGGAGTCCAACGATCTCGTAAATCCCCGAATTTTATGGTCTCGCCACGATTGAAATAGTGATTTCGCATTCTTAAGTTAAACACCTCATTGCCAGTCGTACCTTGAAAGAAAAAAGAAAAATCAAGATTCTTGTACGAAAATGAGTTTTCGAACCCGAAAATCAAATCAGGAAAGGGACTACCTAATACAACATTGTCTTCGGTCGAGATAATACCATCGCCGTTCAAATCCTCAAATCTTGACCCACCAACGGTTTGAGATGTTAAACCAGAAGCATCGATTTCCGCTTGACTCTTCCAAGTACCTAAATAATTTACTCCCGTATAAACAGGAACCGATTCACCGACGATCAATCGCGTATTGCCCGAACCTATAATAGGGTCTACAACAACATCTATGAATTCTTGACCACCTAGATCTAATATTTTATTCTTATTTGCTGCCAATGTCAAGGTGGTATTCCAATTAAAGTTTTCATTGGATATGTTGGTTGAATTAACCAATAATTCCCATCCTTTGTTTTCAAGTGCGCCCACATTTTGCAATTGGCTTGTAAAACCGGTCTGTCTGGGTATGGTTACATCTAAAAGTAAATCATTGGTCTCTTTTTGATAATAGTTAAATTCCGTGAAGAGCCTGCCACCGAACAGTGATGCTTCCAAAGCGATATCCAATGAGGTTGTGGTTTCCCATTGTAGGTTTGGATTTGAAGGTCTACCCAATGTTCTTCCAGGCACCTCGGCACCATTAAGTGTCGTGTTCGCATCCGTTAGTACCCCAAACGTTCTATAAGGCCCGATAGCCTGATTACCAGACTTACCCCAACTGGCCCTTAACTTTAGATCTGAGAATAAACTCTGATCTTGCATAAAGTTTTCTTCGCTGATTTTCCAGGCCGCTGCTACCGAAGGATAGAATTCATACTTATTTCCTGGTGCAAAGACAGAACTACCATCTGTTCGACCTACCAAGGTCAATAGATATTTGTCTTTATAGTCGTAATTAATCCTTCCAAAAAACGAAGCGATTTGAAATCCGTTATAGTCACTACTTACGACAGATCGAATTGGATCTGAATTACCTAAACTATTAAAACCAGTGGCGTCACTAGTAATGCCAAATGCCTCTGCCTCTGTAATTTCAGTTTCTACTTTTTGAAAAGAAGCACCGCCAAGAACGGTCAAGCTATGATTTTCACCAAAATCAGTATTGTACTGAATAGTGTTTTCATTGTTCCAACCAACCCCTGCTACGGTTCTAACACTTGCGTTTCCGCCATCGGTTACTCCTATGGCAAGATTACCAGGTAACTGACTGGAATTGAATATGTTTCGTTTAACATTATTGAATTCTGGGCTGAAAGTAGAACGAATGGTCCAAGCGGGTGTTGGTTTGTATTCTAAATATATCGTACCCAATAAATTATTGGTAAAGGTCCCACCTTTATTCAGCTCGAAATTGGCAAGCGGATTACTAAATGGCGAACCAACGACATCATTAAACCCGTTGAATGTGCCATCATCATTGAATGCGGGTTGTGTGCTCAAGGTTCCAAAGGCATTGCCACCAAAAGAGGTAAGCCCACGGTTATTTTTAAGTCTCGAGTAATTGATACGAAAACCAGCTTTCAATTTATCACTTAGATTTATATCTAAATTTGATCGAAAAATGAACTTTTCAATACCCGTACTTTTTACAATACCTTCTTGATTAAAGTAGTTTATAGAATTGTAATAGTTCACATTTTCTGACGCTCCTGAAATAGATACATCCGCATTATAAATTGGAGCGGGCCCCGTCGTTAAGTCAACCCAATCATTATCAGGGTAGGTAGATGGGTCATCTGGGAATGGTAACGCCACACCTCTAAATTCAGCATGTTCATTCGTAAAAGCAATTTGTTCTTCTCGAGTTAATACATCAGGCAATTCAGGCAACATTTGCATACTGGTGAATACATTGACACTCACTTCAGGTTTTCCGGTTCCCGTACCGCGACCACTTTTGGTCGTAACCAAGACCACACCGTTGGCACCTCTAGAACCATAAATTGCAATGGAAGATGCGTCTTTTAAGATTTCAATGGATTGAATATCACTAGGGTTGATATTGTTCAAGTTGAAATTGGTTCCAACCACAATACCATCAATTACGAACAATGGTTCATTACTACCCGTAATAGAATTACCACCCCTTACTCGAATGGCGGTTCCTGCTCCTGGCGCACCACTTGATTGAGTCACCTGAACACCCGCGGCTCTACCTTGAAGTACCTGATCAACTCTTGAAGCGGGTACTTGAGTAATATCTTCGGAACTTACGGATGATACAGAACCTGTAAGATCTTTTTTGGTTGTGGTACCATAGCCAATGACAACCACTTCATCAAGTGCGTTGTCTGTTTCTAAAACTACATTGATTTGGTTTTGAGTGCCTACTACTATTTCTTTAGTGGCAAAACCAATGTAAGAAAATTGTAAGGTATCGTCTGCTCCCGCTTCAATGGTATAATTTCCATCGAAGTCTGTGCTCACACCTTGAGTGGTACCTTTTATGACCACTGAAGCCCCAGGTAATGGCCCTTCACTATCGGATACCGTACCCGTAACGGTTTGCTGAGACCATGCAGCCATGCAGCTGAATGCCAGCAACAAAGTCAGGCACTGTGTCCAGAGTTTGTTTGAAGTTGATTTTGTTTTTTTCATACAGTTGTTTATTTAATGATTGAGTTATCGTTGAATATGGTCAAAAATATTGGAGTCCGTTTACATGTTCATCCTGCACTGTACTGTACTATCCTGTACTGTCCTGTACTTAATAATTTTGGTGAAATTTTTCTGATTTCTCATGATTAGTGGATGGCTTCATTTCTCATTTACCAGCATAAATAGCATCTCAAATTGAGATACCTAACACGACAGAGCAGGATACCTTAATTTATTCATAGTGGTATTTTAGTCCACAAATGAATTATTGAAAATGAAGAACAAAATTTTAACCCTAATAGTGGCGCTAATTTCTTTAGTTGCTGGTTATGCTCAAAAGGGAAAGATGCCCTTTCAAGATAAATTCCTTAGCATAGATAAAAGGGTAGAAGATCTGTTGCCCAGAATGTCTCTTGAAGAAAAAGTGGCACAGATGCGTATTTTTCATGCCAATATTGGAGTAGAGGCAGACGAAAAAGGAAGACTGAAACTTTCCGATAAGGTCATAGAAAAATTAAAATTGGGTATAGCGGGTATAAAAAACCCAGGGGAACATATTTCCCCTCTAGCTGCTGCCAAGCTAAACAACGAATTACAAAAGTATATTATCAAAAGTAACCGATGGGGTATTCCAGCTTTGTTTGTTACGGAGTCCTATAATGGTGTTGACGCTGAGGGATGTACCAAATTTGGTCGACCGATTACCTCGGCGGCGTCTTTCAATCCACAATTGGTAAATCGAATTTGGGATGTTGTCGGTCGAGAGGCCCGTTTACGCGGTATGCATATGTGCCATTCCCCGGAAGCCGATATCGTCCGAGATCCACGTTTTGGACGAATGTCCGAAGCGTTTGGAGAAGATACTTACCTAACGACTCAGATGGTCGTCAATGCCATAAAGGGAGTACAAGGCAATTATGAAGGTTTAGGCAATGGAACCCATATTGGTGCCGTTGCCAAGCATTTTGCTGGTTATGGCCAAGTACTTGGGGGCTCCAATTTTGCGGCCGTAGAGATATCACCGCGAACCTTAATCGATGAAATTTACCCGCCCTTTGAAGCCGCCGTTAAAGAAGCGCGTAGCTTGGGTATTATGGCGTCACATGGCGATTTGAATGGAATTGCAACTCATGGAAATAAGCAATTGCTCACAGGTGTTTTACGTGACCAATGGGGCTTTGATGGGTACGTGGTTTCCGATTCCAATGACATTGCGCGACTCTACTATTTTATGAAGGTCGCTGAAAGTCCCGAAGCAGCTGCTTTAATGGGATTGGTAGCCGGCATTGATATCGATTTATATGCCGAAGACTCCTATGCCTACCTACCTGAAATGGTCAAAAAAGACCCAAGCATTGAAAAAATGATAGATCGTTCGGTAGGTCGGGTCTTGCGGACAAAAATGATTTTAGGTCTCTTTGACAATCCTTATATCGATTTAAAGAAAGTAGAGAAAGAGGTTCGTGCAACTCCTTCTTTGGAACTTGCACGGCAAGCGGACTTGGAATCCATCATCCTTTTAAAGAATGAAAATAATACGCTTCCACTTACCAAAGAGAATAAAAAAATTGCTCTCCTAGGTCCACTTGTAAATGAAGAAACTAAAGCGGCTTTTGAAGCAACAGCAGGCGATAAAATTTCATTTGTCGCTGAAAAAGGATTTAAATTGACCGATGGAGATAAAGGCGCACCTAGCTTGTTGCCTACTGATGCAAAAACAATACAAGAGCTGGTCGATGCAGCGAATATGTCGGATATGACCATTCTGTTTTTGGGTGGGGATGAATTTACTGCGAAGGAAGCCTACTTCAATAATGCCGTTGGAGATAGAGCGACTATTGAACCTGTTGGCGCGCAAGATGAATTGGTTAAAAGGGTAAAGGCTCTTGGAAAACCACTAATAGTAGTTTTAAAGCATAGAAGAACACTGGCCATTAACACCATCGCCGAACAAGCGGATGCCATTTTAGATGGATGGGACCTGAGCGAATTCGGCGATTCTTCTGTGGCCAAAATCATTTTTGGCGAGGTTTCCCCTTCAGGGAAATCTCCTGTGACCGTTCCGAGATCTATCGGGCAGTTGCCTTTTCATTATAGTATGAAGGAAATCAATAATAAAAAAGGGTATTTGTTTTTGGAGGATGGACCCTTGTTTCCCTTTGGATTTGGATTGAGCTACGGGAAATTTGAATATAGCGAATTGCAATTATCAAGTAAGACCATTACACCTTCCACAGAAATAAAGGTGAGTGTTCAAGTAACCAATACCGGAAAAATGAAAGCCAAGGAAGTGGTACAGCTATACCTAAAAGATGAAATAGGTAGCGTAACACGACCTGATAAAGAATTGAAAGGATTTGAAAAAATCGAACTTGATCCAGGTCAAACAAAATCGGTAACTTTTACCATAGCTCCCGAGATGCTGAAATTTACTGGACCTACTATGGAAAAAATATGGGAAGCTGGAGATTACACCATTATAATCGGCACCTCATCCAAAGAAGGAGTCAAGGGCCAATTCAGACTTGAAAAATAAAAAGTAATTTTTTAATAAGAAAACCATGGAAAAAATTAAAACTGTCCGCAACATTATTGCAATCTTCCTTTTCGGCATTGTATATACCAACACTGTTTCAGCACAAAAATTTGATAAGAAAGAAATTGAAAAGTCCATGGTGCGGGCCATGGAGTGGCAAGAAGCGCATCCGATATTTGCAGTTGCCCCTACTGACTGGACCAATGGGGCATACCAAGTTGGGATTGCACGGGCACATAAGACAACCCAGAATCAGATTTTCCTTGCGGCCCTAAAAAATACGGGTTATCGGAACAAGTGGAATACCTATGACCGCTACTTTCATGCGGATGATGTCACGGTTTCCTATGGTTATCTCTATTTGGAAATGAACGACACCCGTAAAAACTATGTTGACTTAAAACCAACAGAAACCTTTATCAAAAAACATTTATACGAACCCAATAAATGGAGAGATGGTACGGATAAAGACCCTGTTAAGAATATCCTGTGGTGGTGGTGTGATGCACTATTTATGGCGCCACCTATGCTCACCCTGTATGCGAACCATACCGGAGATATGAAACATTTGGACACGATGCATAAGTATTACATGGAAACCTATAATCTTTTATATGACAAAGAAGAACATCTTTTTGCACGTGATGCCCGATTTTTATGGAAAGGGAATGCCGATGATTTGAAGGAAGAAAACGGTAAGAAAATATTTTGGTCCAGGGGGAATGGTTGGGTGTTGGGAGGTTTGGCCTTACTACTTGATGACATGCCCAAAGACTATAAACACCGTGATTTTTACGTGAACCTGTACAAAGAAATGGCCCTTAAAATCAAGGAAATACAACATGAAGATGGCCTATGGCGCACGAGTTTACTTTCTCCAGAGTCCTTTGATCACGGAGAAGTCAGTGGAAGTGGCTTTTACACCTTTGCTCTTACTTGGGGAATAAATAATGGTATGTTAGATAAAGCAGAGTACCTTCCAGTTGTAACAAAAGCATGGTCAGCACTGGCGAAATGCCAACAGGAAACCGGTATGGTCGGTTGGGTACAAAATATAGGAGCTAGTCCTGAACCAGCAACGGTGGACAGCTGGCAGAATTTTGGTACAGGTGCATTTTTGTTGGCGGGTAGTGAAATATTGAAGTTGGATCAATAAGCTAAGAGCATGAAAAGACTAGCCTTTAAAATGAAGTTGAATCCCGGTCAAAAAGAGGCGTATACCCAAAGACATAATGCTATCTGGCCAGATTTGAAACAATTGCTCAAAGATGCAGGAGTTTGTGAATATTCCATTTTTTTTGATGAAGACACTGATACACTTTTCGCATTTCAAAAAGTCACTGGCGAAGGCGGCTCCCAGGATTTGTCGGATAATCCCATTGTGAAAAAGTGGTGGGATTTTATGGCGGATATCATGGAAGTCAACCCAGATAATTCACCTTTATCTGTACCTATGGAAGAAGTTTTTTATATGGAGTAATATATCCAAAACAAGCCCGATGGGTTTTGATGAAGCAACCTGTTACTTTTTTAATAAGGATGAAGATATCTAAACTTCAGTTTGTTTTGGCAGCTTTAGGTCCGTCATAGTCGTAAGCAAAATAGTCGATATCGACGTACCCCTTTTCTTCCTTCTCGTTCCAACAGAAAAAGCCTAATCGATCCCCGGTCCAGTTTCCGAATTTAATCGTGAATACTGGCCCGAATCGTTCGTAGGTTTTCCCATCAGAACTATATTCATAAAAAGCCTTGTTTGAGCTATTCGAAGTTCTAACGAACAGATCATTGGAGGTTATTTCAGGGCCTTGGGTTTCTTCGCCCTTGTTATTGATAAAAATTAGATATCGTTTACCGGACTCATTTACGCGAATCCCCAACATATTATAAACACCACCAAACCTGATAAAACCCGCTATTTGCCCTGGTGCCATACCCGAAATGTCAAATTTGGCAATTGCAGTGCCGGTTGTTATTCCCATCATACGTTGGCTTAGGGTATTCGGGGCTCGCCAAAAAGGAAAGGAAGTTCCACTGTTTTCCGACCACATATTATTTCCCGGGCCTTTGGAAATTTCTTCAGATACGGGAATACTTGCCTTCAATCGCAGCCAGCCAGGTCTTTCTGCAAGTGACCAATGCGAATTTCGGGGGTTGTGGTTCCATTCCCATTGTGGACCTAATTTTGTAGCCGAGAAATCGTCATCAGTCTGCGGCGCCGTTACCGGGTAACCTTCAATAGGCTTTTTGTATTGTGCCACTGGTTCTCCAATACCATCATTATCCTCATCAATACCAATAATAGGCCAACCATCTATCCAGGTCACCGGCTCAAGACATTGCGGCCTACCTTGAAAAGGTATCTCTGTGTTTTGAATCAATTGATGCATATACCACCAAGACTCATCGGGGGCTTGCATGAGTGCGCCTTGACTGCAACTGCGATTGCCAAAAGCAGTTCCCTTTTCTAAAACGGTCTTCTTTTCGTAAGGCCCGTAAATGCTGTTTGTTGTAGAACGAAGCACAATTTGTTTTCGATCGTTTTTCGGATTCGGATATCCTGGAGGGGAAGACGGGTCGTTTCTGACCCATTCGGCCATGAAGAGATACCATTGCCCATCCTTCTTATAAATCTTAGCTGCTTCAGCGCCCGGACCAGTGTAAACCACCTCACTTGAATCTAATAGGGATTTCCCATCCCAGCTCATTTTATAAATACGATTTTCGTTCCCCGGGGTTGTATTTTCCGCTGATTTTTGCTTTTCTGCCGTATTACAGATCAAATAAGCTTCATGGGTTTCCTCATCCCAATACACTGCCGGATCGTCCAACACCAAATCGGGTGGCAGCATATTTTGTGGTTTGGTCCATGGCCCTCTGATATCTTTTGCTGTACTGACATATAACCCATGATTAAAATCTATTTGATAGCAATACCATGTGCCCTCATGATAAGCAAGGTCCCCGGCCCAGACCCCGAAAGGGTACCCGTTAATTTTGTCCCAATTGTATTCGGGTGCCCAAGAGAGGCTATCCCAAACGTGACCAATGGTTTCCCAATTGACCATATCCTTTGATTCCAAAATCACCATCCCCGGAGACATATGTTGTTTTGAAGATATCATATAGTAGGTATCGCCTAGCTGTTCTATATCAACATCGGGGTAATCAGCATTTAAGACCGGGTTTTTATAGGTGCCATTACCTTGATCGCCCCAGCTTCCGGTTTTTGCGATTTCCTTTTCTTTAGAAGGTTGCCTCTCTTGGCACGAAAAGAAAACGGAAACCAACAATAACAGTAAAAATTTAAGTTTTGTGAAATGCATCGATTAGGTTGTTTGAATATTTTGAAGGAGCCTTGAAGGTCATTTAATTAATCCCCGATTGTATCCTGTACTGTGCTGTAACGGCTGTTTAATGAAGTTGATTTTTCAAGAGGAAGATGGGTCGATTTATAGATAACCTTGTGCCTTACAGTGCAGGATACCCTGCCAAGTTCAAGTTCGTATTTTAGTAACTTCTTAAACATAGGAAAATGCAAATAAAATCATCTTTAGAGACTTTTGACGCGATAGTCGTTGGAACTGGCATAAGTGGGGGATGGGCTGCTAAAGAGCTTTGTGAAAAGGGGCTCAAAACACTTGTTCTTGAGCGCGGCAGAATGGTGCAACATCCTGTGGATTATACAACCATGCATCTAGATCCATGGGATATTCCCAATGGAGGAAAGACACCCGCAGCCGTAAAGGCCAAATACCCTAAGCAGTCACGATGGGGTTTTGATGAAACTACACGTCATTTTTTTAATAAGGATGAAGACTATGACTATGATGAGGTAAAGCGTTTCGACTGGATAAGAGGTACACAGGTTGGCGGGCGCTCATTGATTTGGGGAAAACAGACCTATCGTTGGTCCAATCTTGATTTTGAAGCCAATGCAAAGGATGGTATCGGGGTCGATTGGCCTATTCGATACAAAGACCTTGAACCTTGGTATGAATACGTAGAAAAACATGTGGGCATCAGTGGGGAAGCTTTGGGCTTGCCACAACTGCCCGATAGTGTGTTTTTAAAACCGATGGATCTGAATTGCGTGGAAGAGCATTTAAAAAAGGGGATTGCAAAAAATTATAAGGACCGCGTCCTGACCATTGGCAGGGTAGCGCACATCACCGAGGGATCAAAACCAGGTGCCGGTAGGGGAACTTGCCAATACAGAAATCGTTGCAAAAGAGGATGTCCGTATGGTGCCTATTTCAGTTCAAATTCCTCTACCTTACCAATGGCAGAGGCTACTGGGAATATGACACTCCGGCCGAATTCCATTGTATTTGAAGTCGTATATAACAAGGACAAAAGAAAAGCGACAGGGGTACGCATTGTAGATACGGAAACAAAAGAGATCATCGAATTCAAATCGAAAATCGTCTTTTTGTGTGCCTCTTCTATGGCTTCTACTTCTATTTTAATGCAGTCGAAATCGGAAGCTTTTCCGAATGGAATGGGCAATGCAAGTGGAGAATTGGGACATAACATCATGGATCATCAACTAGGATCTGGTGCAACCGCTAAAATAGACGGGTATGAAGATAACTACTATAGTGGACGAAGGCCGAATGGATTTTATATTCCTAGATTCCGAAATTTAAATTCAAAATCAGAAAAGGTAGATTTTATAAGAGGATATGGATATCAAGGCGGTGCAGGCCGAAACCATTACGCTACCATGATTGCGGAGGAGGCCTACGGGAAAGACCTTAAAAAAGCAATTTTGGAGCCCGGTGCTTGGCGCATAAACCTAGGAGGTTTTGGAGAAGTGCTACCCTACCATGAAAATAGAATGTACCTCAATTATGACAAATTGGATAAGTATGGTTTGCCTACTATAGTTTTCGACGCCGAGTTCAAAGAAAATGAAAAATTGATGAAAAAAGACTGGATAATTCAGGCTCAAGAAATGTTGGAAAAGTCTGGATTTAAAGATGTCCGTGCCGCGCATCGAAAGTCATTTATGGGTGGAGGAATTCACGAGATGGGAACTGCTCGAATGGGGCGTAACCCAAGAACCTCGGTGTTGAATAAATACAATCAATTGCACGAAGTGCCCAACGTATTTGTCACCGATGGGGCATGCATGACCTCGGCAGGCAACCAAAACCCTTCATTGACCTATATGGCGTTGACCGCGCGAGCAGCAAATTACGCTGCGGACCAATTGAAGAAAATGAATTTATAGTTCGATATGAGGTGGTAGGTCAGGAAAGCTATTTGTTTCTGGACTAGTTTAGTGGTAATGGCTATTTCTTGGCACCACTTGTTCTGGATTTCTGTTCCACAAAATAAGGCTGAAAAGTATAGGAAGAGTTTGGATCCCAAGCGGCATTCGTTTTAGGCAACAACTTTTTTAACCCAGCTATCTCATCTTCATATTCGGGATTTTTAGCTTGGTTGGTAAACTCATTCGGGTCATTCACATGGTCGTAGAATTCTTCGCCCCCATCTTCATATTGAATGTATCGAAAGCGATTCGACTTAACCGTGTGATTGTTCATGCCAAAGGTTGTAATCGCTACTGAGGCTTCTTTCTCCGTTCCGAATATCCTGGGCACTAAGCTTTTACCCTCGTTTCTTTCATAGGGGGGTAATCCACATAATTCTAAAAGTGTGGGGTAGATAGAAAGCATTTCAACTGGCTCGTCTATAACCTTTCCGTTCGGAAGGTTTGGCGCAACAAAAAACAAAGGCGCCTTTGTAGCCGATTCCCATAGAGCGTGTTTGGCAAAAGTGCCTTTTTCCCCCAAACGATACCCATGATCGGACCAAAATACAATGACGGTGTTTTCCGCATGTTCGCTGTTTTCAAGGGTATCTAACATGCGACCAATTTCATAATCCACAAAACTGACACAGGCCAAATAAGCCTGAATGATTTTGGGCCATTCCCCACTTTCAATTGCCCAATCCGTTGAAGGCATCATGGGCAAATCATTGATTTGCATCGCGACGGGCGGAACATCGTTTAAGTCATCTGCTTGGTAGGCAACGGTTTCTATACTATCCAAAGGATGTAAATCAAACCACTTTTGAGGTACATATAAAGGAACATGTGGTCTTAAAAAACCTACCCCTAGAAAAAAAGGTTTGTCGTAAGTTTTGTTTAAACGATTAATTGCCCAATCTATAGATTGGTGATCTGGCATCAGCGAATCCGTTTCAGGAAATGCGCCCCAATCCGTATTGGTGCGGCCATAGTTTTTCCTGTCCGATGTACCAAAACCATCCCATACAAAGCGTTCTTCGGGGTAGGGGCCAAAACGTGCTATCCTTCCTCCCGATTCATCAAACATTCCTTCAGGTGAATGACTATGGAACAGCTTGCCAATTCCCATAGTGTGGTAACCGTTTTCCCTAAAATATTCGGGAAGGAAAATAATATCTTTGGTTGCCGGATTATCGGATCTTATTTTATCATCCGATATCATTCCATAAATGCCTGTGGTAGAAGGCCGCAAACCACTCATTATAGAAGCTCTTGACGGCCCGCATAAAGGTGCTTGGCAATGGGCATTTGAAAAAAGCACACCTTTTGACGCCAGTTTATCTATGTTCGGGGTTTTGGCATTAGGATGGGTTTTTAAGATGCCTAGCATATTGTTGAGGTCATCCACTGATATAAACAGCACATTGGGGCGTGGTTCTTTTTTCGGCACTATTGCTTTCTTTTTCTCTTTGCAGCAAAAAAGCATAGACAGGCCAAGGAAAAGAATTAAATAGGTACAACTTTTCATTTTATGCTCCGTTTGTATGGTTTATTCGTTCCAAGATTCTTGAATCTGTCCCTTTAATTTTGTTACAATTTCGGGATTTTCTTCAGCCAAATCCTTCTGCTCAAAAGGGTCTTTGTAAATATCGAACAACTGAATTTTTTCGTCCGGTTTGTTTGCCTTGTTGGGAACAATAAGCTTATACGGTTCTGTGATGGCTATTTGATAGAAAAGACTTTCATCAATGGTATTGAAGTCGTGGGCGTAAATTTCGCCAAAAACGGCTTCCCTGCTTTGACGTTCGGTTTCATTCAATACATTGATACCATCCAATTCTTTGGGACGTTCAATGCCGACTAAATCCAAAACCGTAGGAAGCATATCAAGACTACTCATCAAGGTTTTGTCATCGAGCTTGGCGTCAATTTTACCTTTCCATTTGAACATAATCGGGGTACGCATGCCGTAATCATAAGGTGCCCGTTTTGAAATGGGATTGTACTTGCTATCGTTTTCATTTTGCACCCAACCATTGTCGCAAACGTAAACGAATATGGTGTTTTCGGTTTGTCCTTTCTCCTCAATATAATCAATTAATTCACCGCAGGTTTGGTCAAACCATTCACACATGGCCCAATATTTGGCGACATGTTCAGTAGGTGCCTTGGGTAGGTATTTTTGCAAAAGACTATCTGGCGGATTATGGGGTGAATGTGGTAAAAATGGTGCATACCACATAAAAAATGGCTTTTTCTTTTCTAAAGCCAAATCGATGTAGCTGTTAAGGGTATCCATGCCTTTTCGACCTATTTCAAGTCCATAATCACCATGTCGTCCTTCTCTTTTGGGGTCTCCATGGGTCATACCGTAATCAAAACCACCATTCTTATAATTGCCCAACCACCATTTACCCGTTTGAAAAGAGAGATATCCTTTTTCTTTGAGCAGTTCTGGTAGTGTATTGAGGGTTTTGAAATTCTCTATTACGCTTGCATAATTGTTAGCCCTCCATTCGGATTGCCATGCCGGTTTCCCTCCCTTATCATCACCGGGTAAAACCCTATCATTCCCCAAAACTCCATGGTCTCTTGGGTAAACACCTGTAATAATGGAAGCTAAAGAAGGGGCACATAAGGAAGTGGGTACGTAGCCGCGCGTGAATGTTCGACTTTCATTGGCAAGCTTATCAAGGTTTGGCGTTTTGATGGCCTCGTGATTCATAAAGCCATAATCGGTCCATGCCTGATCATCTGAAAGTATAAAGACGATGTTAGGCGGTTGTTCTTCTGTCGGTTTTTCTTTTCGCTCTTTCTTGGTTTCATTACACGAGACAATTGACATAATTGCCACTAGAGTTATGAATTGGGTGATATTATTTTTCATTTCTTTTTTGTTTTAAAACCTGTTTTTTAGGAGACCATTATTCGTATCTCCAAGGCTTCGGATTTGTCTTTAAAATAGGCTATTATCGGAACTGCTTCCGCTCCCGGCACCATATTGAATATTCTTTCCTTTGGGGTTTCTTTGATTTGCAGCGGTACGTTTGACGTAATGCTTACCAGACCCTCAGGCTTTTGAATGGTGATTTCATTCGGATTGGGTTGCGCGACTTTTTCTCCGGTTGGAGAAACCATCGGCAGAACAAATGCCGTTGGTTCTTTTATGGTTTGGTCGGTCTTGGCAATGATTTGCATCGAATCTTTTGAGCATTGAAACGATAGCTCAAAATCCGATGCCGTTTCCGTTACGATTTCATTCGATTTGTTTTTTAGTGCGGATTTCGCAAGCAACTGAATATCAATGTCATTCTCTTCGGAATAAATTGTTGCCCCTCTATCGAAAATATTGCTGTACCAAACATCGTCTTTAAAGGTTTCAACTCGGGGTGTCAGCGCAAAATCTTCACCCGGATTGGGTTGTTGATTATAGGGCTCGACCATTTTATAGATTGCCATGCTAGCAGTGCACAACAGTCCCACTTTGTTGTGGTACAATACCGAAAGTGCGCCGCCCGTAGCTTGGCGATAATCACCGTCTTTGTAAATGGCATCATATGCCGAAATAGTCCCTCGCCAATCGCCTTTGGCAAAAAGAGTGACATCCAAATCCTCAAAATTTTTGACCCCATTGGCCGTGACTCTCGGTAATAATGTGTTCGTGTTCAGTTCTGGTAGCTGTTCCCAATGGTCCAGCAAGGCGGTTAATGGTTTTGCATGTGTAAATGTATGGTGCACACAAGGTGGAATTCCATGGGAGATATAATGCGGACCACCATGAATCAAACCTTGTGCAGTACATCGTTTCAATAGTTCAGTATTCTTTATAGCCGCTGTTCCAAAAGCCGGATTGATATGTGCCATCATTGCAAATGCGGGTTGACTGCCATCACAGGTGCGGCTTCCCCAGTAACTCCATTTGTACTGACGGGTTCCCCAGCTATTATCCCAGGCACCGTCGGGAAGCATAAATTCCAAATGGCTCTGTAAAGATTTTGTTAGAATTTGAAGCAGCTCCTCATCCTTTTCTTTCAAGGCGTACATGACCAAACTGTTTAATGTTTCTTCAACATTATAGCCCAAGTCCACCCCATGTAGCCCTTTGGCACTTAATTTTTTTGCATGGGGTTTACATTCACCGAAGAGTAAATGCTCATTGGCCGTAAAATAAGATTTCACACCTTCGGCCAACTCATTACTCTTTGTTAGAAACTTCTCGTTTTTAAGTAAATGTCCTATCAGGTTCAAGCCGTAAATAGCGCTACCTCCATAATTAATGTTGGTAAAATCAATGGTAAAAGAGTCGTATACATAGTTGGCAGCTTTTTCCAAACGATTGGTCCAAGCTTTACGCTTTTCTTTATCCAAAACATTACCGTGATAGTGCAATGCCTCCGCTAAGGCAATGGCCCCGAAAACTGTAATTCCTTTCCATGATTTCGGATTTGGGACGACTGTCCAACTTCCGTTTTTTTGTGATACGTTGTTCTCGGCCCAATCCATGACCAAAACAGCCGCATCCAAATATTTCTTATCGCCAGTTACATCTGCCATATACAAAAATGGGTACACGGCATCCATACAACGCCCATGTATGTGGGAACAGGCAGGGCAGCCCAAGGCACCATGCTCTTCTAAATTAGATGGATTATTGATTTGGACCCGTATCATTCCGTCGCACCAATCTTTTAAGAGGCTTTGGGTTAGTTTTTTGAACGCTAAAGAATGCGAAATTTTTGCTTTATCCGAACATGATAAGAGTAAAGCGTCCAAAGGAAGCGTTAACCCAAATCCGGCTAAAGTCGTGCCTTGAATAAAATCTTTTCGATTCATGAATCAGTATGTATTGGACTCTCCATTCTTTAGTCAAGTAAATGGAAATAACAGAGCTAAACAATAATAACAGAGTTTTCGTAAATAAGCATCCTGTACTGTTATGCGTGCCATCTCAAATCAAAATTTTAGATATTCAATTTTATATTCTCCTGAACCTAAAATAACGGTATGGTCATCAAGCTCCTCTGAGTAGATATCTTTCTGGAATTCACTAAACGCCTTTTCATTTATTTTTAAAGACTCATACTCTTTTTGTGTTAAAACTAGTCTTGCTTTTGTATTAAATGGTACGTTAAGATTCATGGTCAATACTGAAGAATTAATTGACCAATTGTTTTTAATGTTTCCATATGGTGTTGGTATCGATACTTCAGTGCTATTTACTTGACTTGGAAATTCTGGATTAACAAAAAATTCTTTGTACCCCGGAGTTTCAAAAGTAGATTTTATTCCACCAAGGGATTCATAAAAATAAGCAGAAAAACCACTGTGCATAGGGTGGTTTAATGAATTGGTCGGGCCTTCCATCTTTTCCCATTCAAATTGGCGTTCCGGCCAGGTGGTAAAACCAGAATTCATTACATAGGTTTGACTTGGAAATTCAGGTGTTGTCAGTATTTGATGGGCTAAATCTCCTTTTCCATATTTGGTTAAAACAGTGTAGATATATCTGTTGCCATGAATACCTGTCGAATGGTGTCCACCTTTCACCTCTGTGATATTATGAACCAAACCATCCACTACATTTTCTAGTTCTTCGTCTGGTACCATTCCAAATTGTAGTGCTTGTACCGTGGCCGTTTGGCTATCATACCATTTATAATCGGTATTTGGGATATCAAATAAAAACGCTTTGTTGAAAGCAGTTTTTAATTCTTGTTTTTCCTTACGCATCGCTTCTTCATAAGGGGCATCGTTATTCATTTTAGCGAACCTTTCCATAACGCCCAGAACATCATAAAAATAGGCATTGGCTGAAATTATGGGATCACACTCCATGGCACTTGGATTTTTTCTTCGATCCCATAATGGTGGGCACCAATCGCCCATTCCATCTTGGATAATACCATTTTTGCCTTTATAGGAAAGATAGAAGTTCGTTAGGTCTTTCATATCGTCATAATACTCTTTTACAATAGCATCATCTCCATAATATAAATAGTTGTACCACGGCAGATACATGGTGGCTACACCCCAATCTAACTTCGCATAGGTCGAAGTTCGTTTTCCTGGGGCAATCATAGTTGGAACTTTATATTTGATATCCGGATTATTATGACCGGCCATTGGCCGCATTTGTGTTCGAATATCTTCCATGTATTTTTTATAGAAGTCGTACATATCATAGTTATACAAGGCGTATTCGCAGAAAGCATGGGCATCACCCAACCAACCGCATTTTTCCCGGTGCGGGCAGTCTTCAGGAATGCCATGTAAATTATCTACAATGGTCCATTTGCTGATGTTGTGCATTTTATTCAACAAACTATCTGAAGACGTAAAACTTCCTTTTTCTTGTATATCAGTGGCCACTAAAACGGCCTTGATCATGTTTTTATCGGGTTTACTTGAAACCCCTTTTATTTTGGCATATCGAAAGCCATGGTAGCTAAATTTAGGCTCCCACGACTCTAACGAATTCCCTTTACAAATATATTTGTACAGCTGTGGCATTCCGTTGGCACCGCCACCAGTGGAGCCCTGAAAAATATCTTTTCCATTGGTCAATAAAGCCTCGGTAGTTGTTATTTCTATAAGTTGACCTGCTTTTTCTTTGACATTTAGTTGAACCCAACCTGCTATATTTTGACCAAAATCTACGATCCAATTCCCGTCAGGTGCCTTGAATACTTTTTGAAGGTCTAAAACCTTTAACTTCTTAATTGCAGGAATTTGTTGTGCACTTACCTTTTTTAGTTCGGGCGAAACTATCTTGACCTGCCCCCATTTTTCATCTGAATAGCCCGTAGTACTCCAATCATTAAGTTCATAGCGTGCATCAAAAGTGTCGCCCCCATAAATATTATTGAAAACTATCGGTCCGGTTGCTTCTTTCCAAGTTTCATCCGTATAAAAATCGGCCTTGGAACCATCTTTATAGTTTAATTTAATTAACAAGCGAACTGCCGGTGCGCCATATGCCAAATCCTTTTCAGATTCAGGATCGTTTTTCCATGAAATATTTTGCCCGTAAAATCCATTTCCCAAAATAATGCCCAAAGCGTTTTTACCGGTTTTTAGTAGTGACGTAATGTCATAATCCACATAATAGGCTTGTTTGTCATAATTTGAGGGTGCGGGGTCTAGAACGTGGTCTCCAACTTTGTTGCCATTTAAAAATAACTCATAATACCCTAGGCCACATATGTACGCCTGGGCACTTGCAATCTCCTTCTCTATATGTATTAGGTTTCTAAAATAACCGGCTGCAAAGCCATCAACCATGGTGGCCTGCTCCATTTTACTGGTTTTGTATGCACGAAAACGATGCTCAGAAGTTCTTGTATCTTTATTTAAGCTTATCCATTTAGCATCGCCCCAGTTCGATTCGTCAATCAATCCCATTTTAAAGTTTTGGACAGGCGACCAAGATGATACTTGTCCGGTTTCATCCCATATTCTTACCTTCCAAAAGTACTTTTGCATGGGTTTCAATGCTTTCCCCTGATATTTTACATGTGCTGATTGAGCGGATTTTACCTTTTCTGAATTCCAGATATCGGCACCCTGCTCATTCAAAATATCAATATTTGAGGCCACTAGAATTTGATATGCTGCCTGGTTATGATTAAATCCTATCGCATTTACGATCCATGACAATAAAGGGTGTTCGTTTTCAACGGTACTCGGATTAGACTTTGAATCGCAGCTAAGAAGTTCAAAATCGATTTTTGAAGCTGAATCTGAAGTTACCTTATCATCGCAAGAAAGGTTTAAAACTACAAGAAACAAAACAAAATAAAGGAGTTTCTTTTGGAACATAGTATTAGGATATTTATACGATTTCCAATTTAAATCGAATATCAATTACAACTATCCTGTATTGTCATGATAGACAAATTCTTATTCCTACTAAGTGATTGTTTTGCTTCCAATTTCGGCCTATTCGTACGCATTGAGATACACAAAAATTCTATTCAGCATCATAAAAAATCGTGATAAAGATTAAAGCTGGATTGTTGAGAAGTATTAACCTATTGCTAGGTTGTTTTGGTCAATGGCGCACCAAACAAATCCAAAATAGGCTTCCCATGCCCATCTGGGGTAGTATAAAATGGTCTCCCTTCAATCGTATATTGCGTTTCGGGATGCATACCCAAAGCATGATAAATCGATTGATGTACCTGATCGATCACTACAGGGTTTTCGATGGATGAGCATGGTCGCTCATCTGCAGTCTTGCCATAGACCAAACCTTTTTTTATGCCCCCGCCCCATAACAAAATAGAACTGCCATCGGTAAAATGGCGATGCATTCCATAGAACTTTTCGTCTTCGATAATATCGGGTTGATCGACCTGGTCTTTTACAGGTTCTCCAGGGCGACCCTCCATAATGGCATCGCGGCTGAACTCGCTTGCCAAGATGATCAAGGTTCTATCCAAGTGGCCACTTTCATCCAGATCCTTGATCAATTGCGCTATGGGTCTATCGATTAATTCTTTCATTTTCTTGGCGCGGGTATGTCCATTTTCATGGGTATCCCATCCTAAAAATGGTTCATATTCCGTGGAAACACTGATAAAGCGTCCTCCGTTCATAGCGAGTCTTTTGGCCAACAAACAACCTAGCCCGAATCGTCCAGTGTTGTAGGTATCATACACTTCTCTGGGTTCTTCGGATAAATCAAAAACCCTGGCCTCTGGGGAATTCAACAATCGGTACGATTGTTCCATAGAGCGCATCAGCGATTCTCGTTGATAATCACTGCCTTCTTCCATGATCTTACTCTTGTTGGCCAATTCTTTATAGAGTTTGTAACGCGCTTCGAAGCGTTTGAGGGACATCCCTTGTGGGGGACGTACACTTTCGAGTCCGCCCGAAGGATCCGGGATTAAAAATGGTCCGAATTCAGTTCCCAAAAAACCGGCCGAATGAAAAGCTTTTAACTCTTCCGCTTCACCGACTGTAAAGCGTTGCCCCATACTGATAAAGGGTGGAATAACAGGATTGACGGGACCCAATTCCTTTGCTATCCAAGCGCCAATATGTGGCGCCTGTACCGACTGTGGAGGCTCATAACAGGTATGCCAGTGGTATTGATGTCGCGTATGGAGAATATGTCCGAGATCTGCCGATTTATACGATCGGATGATAGCCCCTTTGTCCATAACGCTACCAATCGATTCTAGGCCTTCTGAGAACTGGAGTCCATCGACCACAGTAGGTACTTTGGGAAATGTACTTAACACCCGTTTGCTCTCGACGCCTTTTTCGTACGGTACATAGGCCTTGGGGTCAAAGGTTTCTGTATGTGCCATGCCACCTGCCATCCAAAGCAGAATTACCGTATCGGCCGTAGAAGGAATTTTCGGAACCGAAGTCGAGCAAGAACTCAAAAAGCTGGCCAATGGAATCGTTGTTGCCGATGCTGCCAGACTTGCTGCCGTCATTTTTTTTAGAAACTCCCGACGTGTGTTTTGATTGTCCATCACTTTTTACTTTTTTTTAAATCAAGTATCAATCGTATTGGAATTAATTGATAAACTGAAACTCCGGTAAAATCATAGTCGACCAGAAAACATCTTGCACATTTTCTAGTTGAGGTTGGTCTCCCAAAACGCTCAACAAAACCTCCTTTTCCGAATCCGAAGGTTTTCTTCCCAATGATTTTAGATACAGGTTTTCCACTATCTTTTTGCTATCATAATTATAACGATTCAGCCACAGGGTTGCACCTTCCTCCAAGACTCCGTTAAAAAATTCACCATTGGTCAATTCCAAAGCCTGTAACAAGGTCGCTTGTTCATCTCTTGATGTGGTCACGTTTTCACGACTTGGTCTTCCCAATGCTTTCATGAACGGATGCTGTTTCACCAAACTTGCCCTTGCAAATTCCCCGTCTTGGTCTTCAAAGGTGAAATCGATTAAACGACCCCAATTCGAAGTGCCATAATTACGAACCTCCGTCCATGCGATATCATCATAATCCACTGAAGTCCAACTTTGGTCGGGCACTTCAGCGACGCTTTTCCAACTGGTGTCCGAATCGATTTGAATCACTTCCTCTGAATCGTATCGTATTTTCATGGAAAACAAGAGCCCTGCAGGGTTCGCGATGCTTCCTTCATTACTTCCTTCTACTGCAATACTGTTTTTTCCAGGTTTTAAGAATTCAGTTACATCGATTTTAGCCACTTTTTTCCAATCGGAACCTTCCGATACTTTGATTCCGTTGATATACAATTGATAAGAGTGATCTACGGAAATCAATACCTTGGCTTCCTGAATGGATTTGTTGGGAAGTGTAAATGACTTTCTGAAATAACGCTTGCCAGGTTCGGGAAGCACATTGCGATCGAATTTTATTTCCGGATGCCATATTCGTTTGGCCGAAAGTTTTGCCTCGCTAGGGCTATATTCAACAGCATGATAAACGGGGGAAATGACTTGGCTTACCGCATCGGAAAATTGTTCAGCACTCAAGCGTCTGGTAATAGGCCCTTGAAATACATAATCTGTTTTCAATTCTTCCTGCTTGGCATATTTTATCGTAGGCAATTGATAGGCCTTTGATATCATAATCCGTTTGATCAAATGTTTTAAATCATGTCCTGATTCGATGAAGTCAACTGCCAACCAATCGAGCAAATCACTGTTCCATGGCGTATTATCCATTTCATCAAGAGGTTCAATAATACCCCTTCCCATCAAACGGTCCCAAAAACGATTGGTTAGGGTTCGATACAGTCTTCCGTTCTCACGTTTGACGATCAATTTTGAAAGATTGTATAAGCGCTCTTGAACGGTTTCGCCCTCGACACTTCCCAATTCTGGATACAAAAAATTCGGAGTGGCCATTTTGCCGATGGGCTTATCACAGCGATTCAATTCTAAAACGGAATCGGCAAAAACAGTCGCAAACCCGTAGGCCTGTTCTAAGGTCATGTTACTCACAAAACTATTATGACAAGAGGCACATTTGACATTGGCTCCTAGTAAAGACTGCCCGATATTTTGTGCTGCCTGCATTTCCGTACGTTGACTCGCATTGACAACGCCTCTCCACTGAATTCCTTTTACAAAACCTTCCGAGCCTTCGACCGGATTGATCAATTCCGCAACCATTTGATTATAGGGTTTGTTTTCTTCCAAGGAATTGTACAACCAGTCGGTAATCTGTTTTCTACCCCCTGTAATAAAGCCCGTGCCGCTGTAGTCGTTCCGCAGTAAATCGTTCCAAAAACTCAACCAATGCTGGGTGTAATTATGGGTATCCGCCAACAAGGAGTCAATAAGAATTTCCCTTTTATTGGGTTTCCCATCCTTTGCAAATTGTGAAATAGCCTCAGGTTCAGGCAAGAGGCCCACAATATCCAAATAGGCACGCCTGATAAAAATGCGGTCTTCTACGATAGGTGACCAATCCAGATCTTTGGTTTCAAAATAAGCAGCTATGATTTTGTCTACGGAATTTGTTTCATTTGATGCTGGTAACTCCGGTTTAACGAGTGCCATCTCTGCTTCAGGAAATACTTTTAAAGCTTGGTCTGACCAATGTGCCCCATTTTGAATCCATAATTGGATTAATTCGATTTCGGTTTTCTTAAGGACCTTTCCTTTTTTGGGCATGACACCTTCTTCATTTGGGGAAAGGGTAATTCGTTTATACAATTCACTTTCACCTGGCATGCCGGGAACGATTACGACTCCTGATTCACCGCCCTTGAATACTCCTCTTTTGTTCTCCAATACCAATTCGCCTTTCGATTTGTTCTCGCTATGGCATTGGTAGCAATTATGAGCAAATATGGCCCTGACCTCTAGATTCAATTGGTCCTGCTGCGTCACCGAAATGGAATCGGAGTTTTTCAATTCCGCCAATAAGGCCAAACCTTTGGTATTGTCATATACCTCTTTATTGCCGGGTAAAACACTGGTCAAATAGTCTTCACCGTGGGTTAGCGAGGCACCCAGATGACCTGCGATGGTCAACAGTACTACCGTTGTAGAAAGTGCAGCTCTGTACACTCGGAAATCGGGCAATTTTCCCTTAATCGTTAATCGGAGCAAAATAGCGGTAAGTAGTGCTAAAACAGCTGTAGCGATACCAGTGTATTGGTGGTTGTCAACCAACTCCCCAGTATAATCTTCCTGCGTTCGCAGCAGCCAACCAAACAAGGCGGAGAGTACGGCGAAAATGGTTCCCAAATTCACAACCCAATGGGTACCTTCTCGCAGCCCTTTCCGTTTTCCGCCGATGGTCGATAGCTCCATAAAAAGCGCAACGACCAATAAGCCAATAGGGAAGTGGACCAGCAAGGGATGTAGTCGACCTAGAAACTGAAGTATCCAATTTAAATCTTCCATAAGAGCGTATCTCGAATATTCTATAGTTTTAAACCGCCATTCAAAATTGAAAGTACCGTATACAAGTTTCCCATGTAAATTAATAATTTAAGGGAACGGTTTAATCATTCAACCTCGCTTATTGCAATGGAATGAAATCTTGGCTATATAAAACAATTTTAATGGAGATTCTGTGAATTTGCATCCTGTACTATACCGTTAATTCTATTGTTTTCGAACCCAACTAGATTTGTATGGTTTTAACATGGTCGCGGTGCGCACTTTGAGAATACCATAAGTGCGCACCGAATAGCGCACCGCGATATTTGCTTATTTTTGATATCAAATAATACTAGAAAAAATAAAAAAGTCTGTAAATCAACGATTTACAGACTTTTTGAATAATTATGAAGGTCGTAAAGTGACCTGGCTGGGGCTCGAACCCAGGACCCTCTCCTTAAAAGGGAGATGCTCTACCAACTGAGCTACCAGGTCAAAATTTCAACGCTAAGTTTTCGTCTTAGCGGCTGCAAATATAAGGGCATTAATTTATTTTACAAGTGCATTTGAAGAGAATTTTCCGATTTCTTTGCCATCTAATTACTTTACAGCAACTTTGCAGAAAATCGAACACGTGAAAATTATTTTGGTGGGTTATATGGGGAGTGGTAAAACCACGGTAGGTAAGGTTCTCGCCGGAAATCTAAACATTCCTTTTATTGATTTGGATACCTATATAGAAAGCGTTGAAAAAAAGACAATTACAGAACTTTTTGATACCGAAGGCCAAATCGGCTTTCGAAAGAAAGAGCATGAACATTTAAATGCTCTTTTAAAAAATTCACAACCTATGGTACTTGCCACAGGTGGGGGAGCACCTTGTTATAGTGGTAATATGGAAACTATTTTAGAGGCCTCCAAGAATGTTTTTTATTTAAAGGTCACCATTCCTGAATTGGTAACGCGATTGACACCTGAAAAAGCTTCAAGGCCTTTGATTGCACATTTAAGTGAAGACGAAATGCCCGAGTTTTTGGGTAAACATTTATTTGAAAGAAGCAGCTACTATATAAGGGCCAATCATACTATCGCTTGTGATGATAAATCTGCAGAAGAAATAAGTACTGAAATAGAGCAACTTTTAGTCTAGGTAAACAACATCATTCTTAGATTGGAATTTCACATGTACATGCTCTTGCAGCGAAGTAGAGAGTGAAATACCTTTATAATCTGCCTTAACAGGATATTTTTTATGATTTCGATTTACCAATACGGCTGTCTTCAACTGCTTCAAAGGGGTTTTCAGAAAATGGTGTACTCCATAGATTAGGGTAGTTCCAGAATTCAAAACATCATCTACCAACACCACCGATTTGTTTTTATATTCATCTTCCGAAATGGAAGTGGACACCCCACTTTTTAACGGATTTTTTTTATCCATGCTCACTTTGCACAATGAGATTTTGGCTTCAGTTATGTCCTCAAGAACTTGTTGGATTTTCTTTGCGAATTTCAGCCCATCCCCATCGATACCGGCAATAATTATCTCCTTTTCGTTGACATTTGCCTCATATATTTGATAGGCCATACGCCTTATTTTATGTTGTATCTGTTGGTGGGATAATATTTTGTGTTCCATAATCAAAATAGTTATGTCTTTCAAAGATAGCCAATCATCAAATCATAAGTATACTATTCTTCCTCTGAATCGTCATAGGAGTTTTCCACGTAATCCGAGATTTCCCTCCGGTCTTTTTTCGTTGGCCTGCCTTCCCCTTTTTTTCGATAATAGTTTTTTGCATATTGTAACAATTCATCGTGTTCAAAAGCTTCTTTCGGAGTGGTATCTTTACGATAGATATCAACCAATTTCGCACCAACCCTACTTTTTGGTATATCCAAAACCGTGAGTTGATAGTCAATTTGGTTTTTACGTACGACAATTTTATCCATAGGATATACTTCACGTCCCGGCTTAGCAAGCTGACCATTTATTTTCACTTGGCCCTTTTTACAGGCCGTTGTGCCCATCGTACGGGTTTTAAAATATCGGGTGCTCCATAAGTACTTATCAATGCGCATAAGTAATTAAAAATCTTTGTTAAGGTCTCTCGCAAAAATAGGGGAAAATTGTATCTTGCCGACCTTAAATCAGGTTGCATGAAAATGAATCAACTTATTGTCTTATCTCTTTTGGTGATAAGTATATGGTCTTGTAAGAATGATGATGATGGACTTTTGGATGCCGAGATTGTGCCACCAAGAACCATGAGCGAGGTAGCTATTGAGGATGATGCCGAAATAAGAGAATTTCTACAAACACATTTCTATAACTACGAAGCATTTGAGAACCCGCCCGCTGATTTTGATTTTGTAGTTAAGTTCGATACCATCGCCGGAGACAATGCCGATAAGACTCCAATATTGGATAGGCCAGAATTAAAATCTGTGGTAATTCGAGAGGAATCGGCCACCTTTGGTAGAGACGATGGTGAAGAAATTGATCATACCCTATACTATTTAGAGGCTAGAGTGGGAGTAGGGGAAAGTCCTACTATAGGAGATAACGTGGTTTTGCAGTATGAAGGGACACTTTTTGACGGTACCGCCTTTGATGGTCAGAATACTCCATTGAACCAGTACATGTCAGGTGGTTTGATTCGCGGATATGCAAATGGAGTTGAGAAATTCAATGCAGGAACTGGCCCAATAGAAAATGGTGATGGCACTGTTAGTTTTGAGAACTATGGTGTAGGAGCTATTTTTATACCTTCAGGCTTAGGCTATTTTAGTAGACCACCCCAGACTTCAATTATCGGAGCGTATACACCGGTAATTTTCAAAATATCCGTTTTTTCTTTTGAAAAAGACACCGATTTTGACGGAGACGGAATTCCTTCAATCTTGGAAGATCTTAACGGCGATGGAAATTTAAACAATGATAATACAGATGCGGATACCGAACCCGCTTCCATTTTTCTACCAAATCATAACGATACGGATGATGACCAAGACGGAATTCTAACTATTGATGAAATCGAGCTAGATGCTGACGGTAATTTTGTTGGTTTTAAGGATACAGATGGCGATGGTACTCCTGATCATTTGGACAATGATAGCTAGAAAAACACATAAATGAAAAAGCCCCGATGTCTAGACATCGGGGCTTTTTTATGTTGTCAATATTTTAGAGCTTCACTGAAAGTCCAAAAATAACTTGTGAGGGCCTTGAATCTACTCGGCCATCAATGTTTTCTACGTTGTTTCCTATAAAGTTAGCTTCATTATCGGAGAAACCTCTTTCATAACGTACATCGAGACCAAATCTACCAAGATTTACCCCGATACCGGCATGTAGGCCAACGGTGAAATCTTTTTCAGCTTCATTGATACTGAAACCTTCTAAATCGTTTTCTACTTGATATTGAAATGCAGGTCCTGCAAAAACATGTAAAGGACCAATTAGATTGATACCCACTAACACAGGTACGTCAATTTTAGCAATATCAAAATCGGTACTAGTGCCATCTATATCGTAGCTACTTGTAGTACGCGTATAAATCACTTCAGGCCGAATATAGAGTTTGGCGAGTTCGATTTTGCCGAATACACCAACATGATAGCCCACCTTTCCTTTTGAACCTTCGATGATGTCTGCCGCCGCATCTCCTACTGATGCGATTAAATCTCCGTTCTGATTGTAGTTGAGCCCACCTTTGATTCCGAAGCCGGAATCTTTTTGTGCAAACATAGTAACGCTTGCAAACGCCATGGTGGCGATTAGAAATACTTTTTTCATAATGTTCCGTTTTAAAATATCAATAGTGATATCAAAAACGATACCACTATTACTTTCTTTCCAATACCTTTAAAACGGCGTTTACGATGGCTTTATTGTTCAGGCCATACTTCTCCATAAGTTGTTCGGGAGTGCCACTTTCACCAAAGGTGTCGTTCGTAGCAACGAACTCTTGCGGTGTAGGATGATTTTTAGCAAGCACTCTTGAAATACTTTCGCCCAGGCCTCCTAAATGGTTATGCTCTTCTGCAGATACGATACATCCCGTTTTTTTAACTGACTTTAATATCGCTTCCTTATCAAGAGGTTTAATGGTGTGGATATTGATGACCTCGGCGGAAATTCCCTGTGATTCTAAAGCTTCTGCAGCAATTAAGGATTCCCATACCAAGTGTCCTGTAGCAACGATTGTAACATCGGTACCTTCCGAAAGCATAACGGCTTTTCCAATTTCGAACTTTTGGTCCACCGGAGTAAAATTGGCAACCTTAGGTCTTCCGAAGCGCAAGTATACGGGACCTTCATAATCAGCGATGGCTAGGGTCGCCGCTTTGGTCTGATTGTAATCACACGGATTGATAACTACCATACCGGGCAACATTTTCATGAGTCCGATGTCTTCTAAGATTTGGTGTGTTGCTCCATCTTCTCCCAACGTAACTCCGGCATGAGAGGCACAAATCTTTACATTTTTACCTGAATAGGCGATCGATTGACGAATTTGGTCGTAGACCCTACCCGTAGCAAAATTTGCAAACGTGCTGGCAAAAGGAATTTTACCTCCGATGGTCAAGCCTGCAGCAAGTCCCATCATATTCGCTTCAGCAATGCCAACTTGAAAAAACCGGTCCGGATTTTCATCGATAAAGGGTTGAATTTTCAGCGACCCAACTAGATCTGCGCAAAGCGCCACTACATTTGGGTTGGTTCTACCGAGTTCGGTCATTCCTGCACCGTAGCCGCTTCGAGTATCGTTTTTACCTTGGTCTATGTACTTCGTCATTCTTGTTTTATTTTCATTCCCGCGAAGGCGGGAATCTTTTCAATATTAATATAAGTTCCCTCCCTTCAGGGCAAGGGCCAGGGAGGGGAATCAATAATCCCCTAAAGTTTCAGCATTTTGAGATAATGCGTTCTCCAATTGTTCGTCGTTAGGCGCTTTGCCATGCCAAGCATGGGTATGCATCATAAAATCAACTCCATTGCCCATCATGGTATGCAACAAGACGCAGACTGGTTTTCCTTTTCCGGTTCTTGATTTCGCATCTTTCATACCTGCAAGTATGGCTTCAAGATTATTACCTTCTTTTATTTCAAGAACGTCCCAACCGAAAGCTTCGAATTTTGCTTTCAAATCACCCATTGGCAAAACATCATCGGTAGCTCCGTCAATCTGTTTTCCGTTGAGGTCGATCGTAGAGATGATGTTATCGACTTTATTTCCAGCAGCATACATGATGGCTTCCCAGTTTTGTCCTTCCTGCAATTCACCATCACCGTGTAAACTATATATCAAATGATCGTCATTGTTCAACTTTTTTGCCAAAGCGGCACCTAAGGCAACAGACATTCCCTGTCCAAGCGACCCAGAGGCGATACGAATGCCTGGAAGCCCCTCATGAGTTGTTGGATGACCTTGAAGCCGTGAGTTGATCAAACGAAAAGTATTCAATTCTTCTACGGGGAAATAACCTCTTCTCGCCAGTACACTATAATATACGGGGGAGATGTGACCGTTCGAAAGAAAGAACAAGTCTTCACCTTCACCATCCATATCAAATCCTTCTTTCAGTTCCATGAGCTCATGATAGAGAGCGACGAAAAATTCCGTGCATCCCAAAGAACCTCCTGGATGCCCAGAATTTACCTTGTGCACCATACGTAGAATGTCTCTTCTGGTTTGAGTAACTATGTCCTGTAATTTGTTTAATTCCGGCATTTTTAAGCTGTCTTATTTAGTGATTTCAAAAGTAGCTGCAATCTTTTGGGTAGACAAGACGTAGTTATCATATTTTATCAACGGATTTCATTTTTCGTAAACAATCAACTTTATTTTTTCATTAGCAAAATATGAATTTGAGTTCTATATCTTTGCCGCTAGCTTGAACCAATGAAGTTTACTTTAGAACATACAGATCCTAACAGCAGGGCTAGGGCAACTACAATGGTGACGGATCATGGGGCTATAGAAACTCCTATTTTCATGCCTGTGGGAACGGTCGCTTCAGTAAAAGGGGTACACCAGAGGGAATTGAAAGAAGACATCAATCCTGATATTATTCTTGGTAATACGTATCATTTATTTCTACGCCCAAAAATTGAAATTCTAAAACAAGCCGGTGGCTTGCACAAGTTTATGGGATGGGATAGAAATGTCCTCACCGATAGTGGAGGTTATCAGGTATATTCGCTTTCCGCAAACCGAAAAATTAAAGAGGAAGGGGTTAAGTTCAAGTCACATATTGACGGATCAACGCATTTTTTTACGCCCGAGAATGTGATGGAAATTCAGCGTGTGATAGGGGCTGATATCATTATGGCCTTTGATGAGTGTACGCCTTATCCTTGTGATTATCAATACGCAAAACGTTCGATGCACATGACACATCGATGGTTAGATCGTTGCATAGCACATTTGGAGAAAACCCCTTATACTTATGACTATGAACAGACGTTTTTTCCAATAGTTCAGGGTTCCACATATAAAGATTTACGAAGACAGTCAGCGGAATATATCGCCAACGCAGGAGCGGAAGGAAATGCAATTGGAGGCTTGTCCGTAGGAGAACCGGCCGAAGAAATGTACGCCATGACCGAAGTGGTAACCGAGATTTTACCTGAAGACAAACCGCGATACTTAATGGGTGTTGGCACACCTATTAATATATTGGAGAATATTGCCCTGGGTATTGATATGTTCGATTGTGTAATGCCGACACGCAACGCCAGAAATGGGATGTTGTTCACCGCTCATGGTACCATTAATATCAAAAACAAGAAGTGGGAAGATGATTTTTCAGCTTTGGATGAAATGGGTACTACATTCGTGGACAGAGAGTATTCAAAAGCCTATTTACGTCATTTGTTCGCTGCAAACGAATATTTAGGCAAGCAAATCGCAACAATACACAATCTCGGTTTTTACCTTTGGTTAACAAGGGAAGCCCGAAAGCATATTTTAGCGGGAGATTTTGTCGATTGGAAAAGCATGATGGTCAAACAAATGGATAAAAGACTCTGAATTGGGCATTCTTGATAAATACATACTCAAGCGGTATCTACTCACATTTATAGTGATGCTATTGCTATTTATTCCTATTGGAATAATGGCGCATCTTGCGGAACAGATCGGAAAGATTCAAGAACGGGAGGCACCCTTGAATGAAGTTCTCGCTTACTTGGGAGATTTCAGCATTTATATTGGCAGTTTATTATTGCCCATTTTTTTGTTCTTATCCGTTATATTTTTCACTTCCAAGCTCGCCAGCAATACGGAGATTGTAGCGATGCTCAGTTCAGGTATATCGTTCAACCGCTTTCTTAGGCCATATATGATAGGGGCTTCAATTGTTGCTGTTGTGGTCTTATTGATGGGAATGTTTATAGTACCTTCAGCAAGCAAGGGGTTTAACGAGTTCAAGTTCAAATATTTAAAGAGAGGAGGGGAAGAGCGGGTTACGACCAATATATACAACCAATTAAATGAACACGATTTTATTTATGTCAGCAGTTTCGATCCCGCACGTCAAATCGGTTACAATTTTACCTTTGAACGATTCAACGAAGACAATACGCTCGATTTCAAAATGTCGGCCGCAAATATCCGTTGGGTGCCAAAGGATAGTACGTATCGATTAACAACTTTTCGAAAAAGAACTATGAAAAACGATATTGCTGTTGTTGAAACCAAGCGGCGGTTGGATACGATTTTCGCCTTCAAAATAGATGATTTGACGCCAGTATCGTATGTAGCGGAAACCAAAAATTTGTTAGAGCTTGATAAATTCATTGCGGATCAACGCAAAAAAGGAGCTTCGAACATCAATTCGTATATATTGGTAAAGTATAAACGTTGGGCACTACCACTTTCAGTATTCATCTTGACTATTATTGGTGTAGCGGTGGCCTCTATGAAACGAAGAGGAGGTATGGGTTTGAACCTTGCTTTTGGTATCGTAGTGGCCTTCGTGTTTATCTTTTTCGATAGAATTTTTAGCACCTTAGCAGAACAAGCCGGTCTTGATCCCTTATTGGCAGTGGTCATGCCCAATACTTTTTTCGGTGTCCTTGCCTTTTACTTGCTGCAAAAAGCAAAACGTTAAATTACTATCAGGATGAAGCCTCGGAGGCGAGTATTAGAAAAACTCAGCGGGAGTTCACTATTATATTTTATATTTGTCAAGTTAAACTAACGAAACCTACCTCATGGAATATTTGGAATTTGAACTCCCTATCAAAGAACTCGAAGAACAGTTGGATAAATGTCAGATTATTGGCGAAGAAAGTGATGTTGACGTTACTGAGACCTGTAAACAGATAGAAAAGAAGTTAGCCGAAACCCGAAAGGAAATCTACAAGAACCTAACGGCTTGGCAGCGAGTTCAACTCTCAAGACATCCGAATAGACCCTATACTTTAGACTATATCAATGCAATTTGCGGAGATACTTTTTTAGAACTTCACGGAGACAGAAATGTAAAAGATGACAAAGCCATGATTGGTGGTCTTGGAAAAATTGGCGACCAGAGTTATATGTTCATAGGTCAGCAAAAAGGGTACAATACGAAGACAAGGCAATACCGAAACTTTGGTATGGCAAATCCGGAAGGTTATCGAAAGGCACTACGGTTGATGAAGTCGGCCGAGAAATTCGGTGTTCCGGTTGTGTGTTTGATCGATACCCCAGGGGCTTATCCTGGTATTGAAGCTGAGGAGCGTGGACAAGGAGAGGCGATAGCAAGAAACATCTTGGAAATGACCCGATTGAAGGTGCCGATAATAGTTGTTATTATTGGTGAAGGGGCATCTGGTGGTGCTTTGGGAATTGGTGTTGGAGACCGTGTTTTGATGTTGGAAAATACATGGTACTCCGTAATCTCACCTGAATCTTGTTCTTCAATTCTTTGGAGAAGTTGGGAGTACAAAGAAATTGCGGCCGAAGCTTTGAAGCTGACGGCCAATGATATGAAAAAACTCAAACTAATTGATGAAATCGTACGTGAACCTGCAGGTGGTGCCCACAGTAATAGAGAGAAGGCGTTCGAAATCGTAAAAAATAAAATTAGTACTCATTTTGAAGTGTTGCAAAAGTTATCCCCAAAAGATTTGGTGAAACAACGTATGGATAAATATGCAGAAATGGGTGTCTTTAATGGCTAACCCTTGTATTTATCAAGCTGGATAAAATCTGGAGAATTCAGTCTCCGGATTTTTTTTGTTATCAACACAAATTCGTAACTTATAAACACCTAATTGTTGAACACCTGTGAATATCGCAAGAGGCATATTCCATCTTAACTTAAGGTTAATTGCATACTTTCGTCCCTATGGAGAAACCGAATCCCGTTATTGGTCATAAGATTGCCAAATCTACCATCATCAGCTTGGAGCGCGGTAAAATACCACCGCAATCAGTTGATTTAGAGGAGGTTGTGCTGGGGGCAATGATGATTGACAAAAAAGGAGTCGATGAGGTAATAGATATCCTACATCCTGATGTTTTTTATAAGGATGCCCACCGTTATATTTACGAAGCTATTTTCAAACTGTTCGAAACTTCCGAACCGGTGGATTTATTAACCGTTTCTTCCCAATTAAAGAAGGATGGAAAGTTAGAACTGGTCGGAGGAGATTTTTACCTTATAAAATTGACTCAGAAAGTAGCTTCTTCGGCTCATATTGAGTTTCATGCAAGAATCATTCTTCAGAAGTACATCCAACGCAGTTTGATTAAAATTTCAAACGAGATAATTGAAGATGCGTATGATGAAGCAACAGATGTTTTCGACTTATTGGATAATGCGGAATCTAAATTATACGATGTTACCCAAGGCAATTTAAAGCGTTCTGCGGAAACCGCCCAAAATCTTGTAATTCAAGCAAAAAAGCGGATTGAAGAAATTGCTAATAAAGAGGGTTTAAGCGGAATTCCTTCTGGTTTTGACAAAGTAGACAAATTGACTTCCGGATGGCAACCGAGTGATTTAATAATCATTGCCGCCAGACCCGGTATGGGTAAAACCGCCTTGACGCTTTCCATGGCCAGAAACATGGCCGTAAATAATAATGTACCTGTGGCTTTCTTTTCTTGTGAGATGTCATCTGTTCAGCTAATAACAAGGTTAATTTCTTCTGAAACCGGATTGTCATCTGAAAAACTACGAACAGGTAAGCTAGAAAAACATGAATGGGAGCAATTGAACGTCAAGGTAAAGGCGTTAGAAAAGGCACCGCTGTTCATAGATGATACACCATCGTTGTCGATTTTTGATTTACGTGCCAAAGCACGACGTTTGGCTTCACAACATGGTATTAAATTAATCGTCATTGATTACTTGCAATTGATGACCGCTGGAGGAAGCCAAAAAGGAGGAAACCGAGAACAAGAAATCTCGACCATTTCGAGAAACTTGAAAGCGTTGGCCAAAGAACTTAATGTTCCCGTAATTGCGCTTTCTCAGCTATCGCGTGCGGTTGAAACGCGTGGTGGTAGTAAACGACCTATTCTTTCCGATTTGCGAGAATCAGGTGCGATTGAGCAAGATGCGGATATTGTGTCTTTCATCTATCGACCAGAGTATTACAAGATTGATGAATGGGACGACGAGGAGCGTACGCCTACGCAAGGCCAAGCTGAATTCATTGTGGCGAAACATCGTAACGGTGGCTTGGATAATATTCGTCTCAAATTTGTAGGTCAACTTGGTAAATTTGACAACCTCGACGATTTTGATTCTCCATTCGAGTTCCAGTCCAAGATGAATGCCAATGAAGACAATCCGTTTATCACCAAAAATCTTCCTGATGCCAATGAAGCTTTTGGTAGTTCAATGAATGATAATATTGATGAGGATAATGATGTTCCTTTTTAAGATTCTTTAACGCCTTTCAAAATACTTCTCGGTTATTTTTCGTTTATCTTTGAGTAGTTCCTACTAAAGATAGTCTATGCGTAGTTTTCTTTTATCTCTTTTCTTTGTTCTATTTTCATTAGAGATTTCTGCTTCTTCCATCCTAATCCCTATGGATGCCGAAGGTCAAAAAAATCATTTAAAGGCTTACGGTATAACCTATTGGGTTTTGACCAAGCAACAGAAAGTACAATGGCTCTTGAATTACAGGGGAGGCTCGTTTCTTTTGCCTGACGGAGAGAATATTCGAAAAGAATGTCAGATTCGTGGGGTTTCTTTTGAGATTTTATCCGATGGACAAACACAAGGGATTATAGAATCCATTAGCAGTCCTTCACAAAACCAGGAAGCGGTGATTTTGGAAAAAGCACCAAAGGTAGCGGTCTATTCCCCAAAAGGAAATCAACCTTGGGATGATGCGGTAACCATGGTTTTGACCTATGCAGAGATTCCCTACGTTACCGTATATGATGAGGAAGTCTTAGATGACAAGTTGGTCCTTTATGACTGGCTTCACCTGCACCACGAAGATTTTACTGGGCAATACGGAAAATTCTATGGGGCATATAGAGCGGCACCTTGGTATATAGAGCAGAAAAAAGAAGCAGAGGCATTAGCCGCAAAATTAGGTTACGGTAAAGTATCCGAAGAAAAAAGAGCGGTTGCCTTAAAAATCAGAAATTATGTAATTGGCGGAGGATTCATGTTCGCCATGTGTTCCGCTACAGATAGTTTTGACATCGCATTATCAGCCTCCGATGACATAGATATTTGCGAGCCCATGTTCGATGGTGATCCTTCTGATGCGAATTATCAAAGCAAATTGGATTTCAATAAAACTTTTGCTTTTAAGGACTTCATTTTAGAACGAAGCCCGTTAAAATATGAATTCTCTACCATTGATATGACTCAAAAACGCGGAAACGTTCCCAAAGAATCGGACTATTTTTCCCTAATGGATTTCTCAGCCAAATGGGATCCTGTGCCAACCATGTTATGCCAAAACCATACAGCATTGGTAAAGGGTTTTATGGGCCAAACAACGGCTTTCGATAGAAAAAGTGTAAAACCAACGGTTTTGGTTTTAGGAGAAAACAAACTCAATGAAGAAGCGCGCTACATTCATGGAATCAAAGGAAAAGGTTTCTTCACCTTTTACGGCGGTCATGACCCCGAAGATTACCAGCACAGGGTAGGGGACCCTAAAACGGAATTGGAACTGCACCCAACTTCTCCCGGGTACCGACTGATTTTGAACAATGTATTATTTCCAGCAGCGCAGAAGAAGAAGCAGAAAACTTGATAAGTTCAAGACTTAATGCTGAGGTTGATTTTTCAAAGTTATATGACTCTTCGAACTTTGAATATTATCCTGAATCTTACGTCAAGAGCTTTTCCAAAACCCGCTCCACCCCAAAATCATCATTGCTTGTGGTAGAAAAATTTGCAACTCTCTTAACATTTGGATGGGCGTTTTCCATAGCAAAACTGAAACTAGCCAAGGCCAGCATCTCAAGGTCGTTGTTATAATCACCAAATACCATAGTCTCTTCAGGAGTGATTGCATACATTTCCTGAAGTTTTTGAAGCGCAAAACCTTTGTTAGCATTGGGGCTTGAAATATCCACCCAATTCGGACCGGAAACTTTTACTTTTAAATCTCCTTCTAAATGTTTTACGGAAGGATAGATGTATTTTTCCGAACTTTCAAAGTGATAGATGGCAATTTTTAAGATTTCTGCATCAACCTGACTCAGGTCCTCAACAATCTCGAAAGCAGAATAATATTGTCTAAGTAGATCGGCAAAGGTCTCTGAATCTCCAGTAAGGTAAGCACCTTGTTTCCCGCATAGCACAGGATTGATGTTATCAACTTCCGAAAGCGTTTCCAAAATGGCACGCTGCTGATCTTTAGGAAGTAAAGTAGATAGTATTTCAACTTCGTTATTCATTACATAACCTCCATTTTCGGCAACGACAATAATGTCGCTTTTAATGGTACGTAATTTATCTATAATACTATTGTACTGCCTTCCACTAGCCGCGACGAATAGAATGTTCCGTCTTTTTAGTTCTTCAAAAAGTTCAAAAAATAGGTCACTGACTTCGTGGTGTGAATTCAATAGTGTACCATCCATATCAGTCACTATCATTTTCACCTTAGATAAATCCATTTGGTTTTGTTTCAAGCGTACAAAGGTATTCCTTCTTGATTAAAATAGTTTGGCATGACTATAAGTTTTACTTTTTCTAGATATTTGTATACTATGCAATGGTATCAAAAAGAAATACGTTTAGCAGCCCGCAAAAGAGGATTTCATTTAATTATGGATGATGTTCTGTCGAATATTCCCGAGATAAAATCTATCAAAACAGGAATGTTACAAGTTTTTATTAAGCACACATCGGCAAGTCTAACGATCAATGAAAATGCTGACCCAACCGTAAGAGTTGACTTCGAAAGTCATATGAATCAAATGGTTCCGGAAGATGCGCCATATTTCATTCATACCTATGAGGGTGCTGATGATATGCCAGCCCATATCAAAGCTTCACTGATGGGGACTTCGGTTCAAATTCCGATTACGGATGGCAAACTGAACCTAGGAATTTGGCAGGGAATCTATCTATGCGAGCATAGAAACCATGCTTCAGGCAGAAATTTGGTGTTATCCGCATTTGGAATTTGATTCGTTTTCATAACTTGTATAGAACAAACTTTAAACTGCCACAGATGACAACCGAAGAATCTATTTTAAACAAAATTCAGATTTTGATTACCAATCACTTTGACACTCCGGAAGAAGCTTTCAGTTTCTTTGACGCCGATAGCAGCGGAAAACTCAAAAAAAGCGAAATCGTAAAGCTTTTGAAACAGGCTGAAATTAGTGGTTTTATAAGAGGTCTAGTGGGAACTAAACTTATTGAAGGATATGATAAAAGTGATGATGAGGAAATTGATTGGCAAGAATTTAAAGCTGCCGTTGATAAGATAAAGGCGAGTTAAAAAAATATAAAATAAAAAAATCCGATCTGCCAGCTGGCGAATCGGATTTTTTTTAGTGAGATAAAATTGATATTCTATTTTACTTGATCTACAATCGCTTTAAAGGCATCAGGGTGATTCATCGCCAAATCGGCAAGAACCTTCCGGTTCAATTCGATGTTATTGGCTTTCACCTTGCCCATAAATTGAGAGTAGGACATGCCGTGCATGCGAGCACCCGCATTGATTCGGGTAATCCATAATGAACGGAAAGTTCTTTTCTTGTTTCTTCGGTCTCTATAAGCATACAACATTGCTTTTTCAACCGCATTTTTGGCAACCGTCCAAACGTTTTTACGTCTTCCGAAATACCCTTTTGCTTGCTTCATTACCTTTTTTCTCCTGGCTCTGGAAGCAACTGCATTTACTGATCTTGGCATAATTTTTAATTTTTTGTAGTAGGCGGGCGATAATCGCCACTTGATGATTCACTCAAACGTTAAAGCGTTTTTATGAGGAGCCCAACTCCATGGTTAATGATTAAACTACCTGTTAAAGAATTTTTACTTCAATCGTAATTGTTCTTTAATGCTATTAACATCGGCTTTGTGAACCAAAGTGTCATGTGTTAACGCTAGCTTACGCTTTTTAGATTTCTTTGTCAATATATGACTCTTGAAAGCGTGCTTTCTTTTAATTTTACCAGTTCCGGTAAGCTTGAACCGCTTTTTAGCACTGGATTTTGTTTTCTGTTTAGGCATTTTCCTAATTTATTTGTTATCTCACTTATCATGCTAAACGCTGCTAACAAAAAGCAAGCAGCGTTCAGTATTTTTTATATCAAACGAACCCGTGTTCGCTATTTTCCTTTAGTCTTAGGGGCGATGAACATTGTCATCCGCTTTCCTTCCAACCTAGGCATCTGTTCTACTTTTCCTAACTCCTCCAATTCAGAGGCCAATCGTAATAACAAAATTTCGCCTTGGTCTTTATAAACTATTGACCTTCCTTTAAAGAAAACATAGGCTTTTAGTTTTGCTCCATCCCCCAGGAACTTTTCAGCATGCTTCTTTTTAAATTCATAATCATGGTCGTCGGTATTAGGTCCGAACCTGATTTCTTTCACCACGACCTTTGAGGCTTTTGCCTTCATTACCTTTTCTCGCTTTTTTTGCTCGTAAAGGAACTTTTTATAATCGATTATTTTACAAACCGGCGGATCGGCCTTTGGTGAAATCTCCACGAGATCCAATCCTTCTTCGGCGGCTAGTTCCATCGCTTTCGCTAATGGATAAACACCTACTTCAACATTATCTCCTACCAGACGTACTTCTGGCGAGATAATTCTTTCATTAATTTTATGAGGGTTTTTGTTTTCCCTCCTAGGTTGGGGCCTAAATCTTTTTCTAATTGCTATGACTGATATTTTTTAATTAAACTTCTAATTTTTTAAAACGACTTTAAGGTACTATTTATTTCTTTATTCACCAAGTTAGCAAAATCGTCAATGCTAATTGCTCCAAGGTCTTCGCCTCCATGTCGGCGGACTGAAATCGAATTCGCCTTTTCGTCATTTTCCCCAACAATCAGCATAAATGGAATTTTATTCATTTCTGCCTCGCGTATTTTCTTGCCAATCGTCTCATTTCTGTCGTCGACAAGCGCGCGAATTTCGTTATTTTCTAGGGATTTCAAAACTTTTTCAGCATATTTTTCATTTTTCTCGCTAACGGGTAGAATAATAGCTTGGTCAGGAATCAACCATAATGGAAAATTACCACCGGTATGTTCCAGCAGTAAAGCTATAAAACGCTCCATACTACCAAAAGGCGCCCTATGTATCATAATAGGTCTATGCAATTCATTATCAGAGCCTTTATAGGTCAAATCAAAACGTTCGGGCAGGGTATAGTCGACTTGAATTGTACCAAGCTGCCAGCTTCGGCCCAGTGCATCTTTGACCATGAAATCCAATTTTGGGCCGTAAAACGCTGCTTCTCCTTTTTCGATTACATAGTCCAATCCTTTTTCTTTGGCTGCATTTATAATCGCATTTTCAGCTTTCTCCCAATTCTCAATAGACCCGATGTATTTTTCAGGTTTATCCAAATCACGAACAGATACTTGTGCGGTGAAATTGTCAAACCCTAATGAGCCAAGTACATACAATGAAAGGTCAATAACATTTTTAAACTCTTGATCTATCTGATCTGGTGTACAGAAGATATGTGCATCGTCTTGTGTAAAACCACGAACACGAGTAAGTCCATGTAATTCGCCACTTTGCTCATAACGATATACCGTACCGAATTCTGCATATCTTACGGGTAATTCTTTATAACTAAAGGGGCGATGGTTAAATATTTCGCAGTGGTGCGGGCAGTTCATTGGTTTCAACAAAAACTCTTCACCATCTTTTGGTGTATTGATAGGTTGAAAACTATCGGCTCCATATTTTTCATAATGGCCAGAGGTTACATAAAGCTCTTTCTGTCCGATATGCGGACTTACCACCATTTGGTAACCTGCTTTTTTCTGAGCTTTTTTCAAGAATTGCTCTAAGCGCTCACGAAGTGCAGCTCCTTTAGGAAGCCATAAAGGAAGTCCTTGGCCTACCTTTTGAGAAAAGGTGAATAGTTCGAGTTCTTTTCCTAATTTTCTATGGTCTCGTTTTTTGGCTTCTTCCAGCAGCTCGAGGTATTCAGTAAGTTCCTTTTGTTTGGGAAAAGAAATTCCGTAGACCCGAGTTAGTTGAGGTTTATTCTCATCTCCGCGCCAATATGCGCCTGCAACGCTTAATATTTTGATGGCTTTCACAATTCCGGTGTTTGGTATATGTCCGCCCCGACATAAATCCGTGAAAGTATCATGGTCGCAAAAGGTAATGGTACCATCTTCCAAATTCTCTATAAGCTCTACCTTATATTCATTGCCTTCCGTTTTATATTTGGCCAAGGCATCTGTCTTTGAAACCGACCGCATTTTGAAATCGTGTTTACCGCGCGCGATTTCCAATGCCTTTTTCTCTATTAAGGGAAAGTCTTTATCTGAAATACTTCCATTAGGCAAGTCTACATCATAGTAAAATCCATTATCGATGGCAGGGCCAATGGTCAATTTAATTCCTGGATATAGTTCCTCAAGTGCCTGTGCGACAATATGTGAGGTTGAATGCCAAAAGGCTTTTTTGCCTTCTTCTGTATTCCACGTGTAAAGTGTTAGAGATCCATCCTCGTTCATCGGAGTTTTGGTTTCAACGATAATGTCATTGAATTTGGCTGAGATGACATTACGAGCTAAACCTTCACTTATGCTCAACGCAACGTCCATCGGAGTACTTCCTTTTGAATATTCTTTTACAGTGCCGTCTGGTAATGTTATTTTAATCATGCTTGTTTCGTAACAATAAGGGGACAAAGATAGCATCTTGAATTCATGCAGGCAATATAATATAAGGGGTTTGTTGGGCACTCGCGACTTTTGTAATGTAGATTTTGTCAATCCATTAAAACTCTTGCTGTTTGCCTGGCTGCCGTTCTTAGCTCTAGCGTTAAAATTTTTTCTTACGCTAATACTTGCGATATGCAATAAAATGTGTTAGATTTAATACCCTTTTTTAGAGTTTTAAAAAGTGTAATTTTCTAGTCTTTAGAAGGTTAAAACTATGGTTGAGAAAAAAGATTAAAAAAGATTGAAATAAACTTTTTAATTTAAAAAACCATCTTATATTTGCACCCGCTTTGGCCCACAGCGATGTGTGGTAAAGTGTGGAACGGAAGCCTTAAGGGGTTCTGTTTTTTTTGGAAGTTCATTTGACATATTGTGGAGACAGCGCCCACTTTTTTTTAAGGAGTGGGATGTAAGTTTTTTTTGGATCATAAGAATTTGAATCGAGATTACGGGGCCGGGAGGACAATTTGGTCGTTGACTTATAATATATAAAGAACAACGATGAAGAGTTTGATCCTGGCTCAGGATGAACGCTAGCGGCAGGCCTAACACATGCAAGTCGAGGGGCAGCGGGAAGTGCTTGCACTTTGCCGGCGACCGGCGCACGGGTGCGCACCGCGTATGGAACCTACCTTTTACAGGGGAATAGCCCAGGGAAACTTGGATTAATGCCCCGTAGTACCTTGATACAGCATTGTATTTTGGTTAAAGGCTTCGGCCGGTAGAAGATGGCCATGCGTCCCATTAGTTAGTTGGTAGGGTAACGGCTTACCAAGACCGCGATGGGTAGGGGCCCTGAGAGGGGGATCCCCCACACTGGTACTGAGACACGGACC
>CANNCA010000006.1 GCA_947503005.1 uncultured Flavobacteriaceae bacterium
TCATCATCAAGATCAGTCAAATCGGGTATACCATCACCATCTGTATCTGGTCCATCATCCGCATCTAGATAATCTGGTGTGCCGTCACCGTCGGTATCATCGTTGGTAGGGTCACCGTCGCCATCCGCATCCTCGTCGGGAGTATCGATACCGTCACCGTCATCGTCAAGGTCACGGTAGTTCACATCCTCCGTACCATCCGTATCGGGAAGATCGTTCGCCGGATCGTCGATTTCATCGTTGACGTCGAATCCGTCGTTGATATCACTGCCCTCGTAGCCATCGTCCAGACCGTCACCATCGGCATCGGTACCCAAAAACGTTTGATCGGGAATTCCGTCGAAGTTGAAGTCGTTACCCTCGTTGTTATCGGGAACCGTATCGTTGTCACTGTCCAAATCCAAATAATCAACTTCATCTGTTTCATCCGTATTTACGGGAGTGAGACCAGCATTACCTGAACCTTCATACGCATTGTCCAAACCATCCTGATCTTCATCGGCAAGTAAGGGCGCAATATAACCATCAGTGGTCTGCGCCTCAATATTGTCAGGAATGCCATCATTGTCTGCATCGATATCCACTCTATTCGGATACCCATCACCATCTGAATCTATATCAGTGTTGAAGGTAATTGTCTGAGGATTGACAAAATTGTCCAAGCATGAAAACTGAATACCGGATTGCCTTGCTACATCTGTAGTAAAATTGCCAGATCCAGGGGTTGCGTTGATACCGAACCTAAAAACGAAGGTTGAAATATTAACGAATTCAACTGCAACGTTTACCTCAGGATGGGTATTGGTAATTGCTGAATATTCGGTAGTGCCGCCATTGACTAGTAATCCTCCACCAGTATTTTCAACTGTAATATCCTTAGGGTCGTCAAATGTATAACTAGCCGGTGTGTCAAATCTATTAAACTCTTGATAAAGTGCATTTCCATCAACGTCGATGAAATTAGCAATTAATTCATTTAGAACCGCAGGAGAATCGGTTCCTGAATTAACTAGGGATATTCTCAAATCTACGTAAGGATTTCTTATATCATTTGATGCAGTAAAAAAGATTTCAGGCTTAAAAAATTCAGGGTCAACGGCATTTTGGTCTAAAGTGAAAATTTGACCGTTTACTATAGTGGATATCGTCACCAAAGCATCCAAGCCATCAGCTATAGCAGGGAATCGATACACAGCGCCCTCACTGAATTCTTCACCTGATTCCAAAACCGGCTCATTACTGAAACTCAGATTGGGTACAGTATCACAGTCAAAGTCAGTGCTTAGCACACTCGATTCAGAACTATCTAAAAGACCATCCCCATCAGAATCCAAATCAATATAATCAGGTATTTCATCACCATCAGAATCAATTGGAGTAAGACCGTTGGTTGCTTCATAACTATTATCCAAACCATTGCCATTTGTATCTTGATTGGAAGGAGCGGTATACGAAAAAACCGATTGTGCCTCAACGTTATCAAGTATTCCGTCATTATCGGAATCCAAATCTAGGTGGTTCATGATACCATCGCCATCACTATCTATACTTGTACCTTCTACGATATCCAGAATTCCATCACCATCGTCATCGATATCAGTCTCATCTTGAACGCCGTCACCATCAGTATCCATAAAAGCAATCTTAGCTAACGATAAATCGGGGGCATTGATAAATGAAGAAGTACTACTAAGTATTATAAAAAGAAAAACAGTAGTAATGCCATAAATACCTGTCTTCCTAAAAGAAAAGAAAGTAAAATTTTTCATATGATGTCAGTTTTCAATTAAACTAAGCACCATGGCCTGTAGGCGTTACGGAGTAAGATGTTTGGGACATTCTACACTGCAAGATATATCTAAAAATTTGAACGTCAAATAGTTTTGAGACTCCAACGTATGAAATATCCTCAAAACACAGGTTTATTCGACAAAGTGTGATATTCCTGACTATCAATGCTTTATTACCTACGTTTTGCAATGAGCAAAAGACTATCCCAAACCCCTAAATATCGATTAAATACAGATATACTCGACCAACTCTTTTGCATTGAATACTTTAGCATCTGCTTATTCACAACAAATTCACTCATCAAAAGTAGCCGAACAATTTAAAAACGGAGAACTCTTAATACCGTTATATTTGCCTTATTTTTGCACAAATTTTTTCAATGGGATTTAAAGAGGAAATAGCAAGACGGCGGACATTCGGTATCATTTCGCACCCAGATGCAGGAAAAACAACCCTGACGGAAAAGTTATTATTGTTCGGGGGTGCAATTCAAGAGGCGGGTGCTGTTAAAAACAATAAAATAAAAAAAACCGCGACCAGTGACTTTATGGAAATAGAGAGACAGCGTGGGATATCCGTTGCTACATCAGTTTTGGCATTTTTATATAAGAATAAGAAAATAAACATCTTAGACACACCTGGCCATAAAGATTTTGCAGAGGATACTTTTAGGACCTTGACGGCAGTTGATAGCGTAATCGTAGTTATTGATGTCGCAAAGGGGGTTGAGGAGCAGACTGAAAAATTGGTAGAGGTTTGCCGTATGCGAAATATTCCTATTATTGTCTTTATCAATAAGTTGGACCGGGAAGGAAAAGATGCTTTCGATTTATTGGACGAAGTAGAGCAAAAGCTTGGGCTATCAGTAACTCCATTGAGTTTCCCCATTGGAATGGGATATGATTTCAAGGGAATTTACAATATCTACGAGAAAAACATCAACCTCTTTAGTGGAGATAGTAAAAAAAACATAGAAGAAACTATAGCCTTTGATAATCTTAATAGTGCTGATTTAGAGAAATTCATTGGTGAGAAGGCAGCTGAAGAGCTTAGAGGTAATGTAGAACTAGTTTCTGGAGTTTACCCACCCTTTGACAAAGAAGCCTATTTGAAAGGAGAACAGCAACCTGTTTTTTTCGGTTCGGCACTCAACAATTTTGGTGTTCGAGAGCTATTGGATTGCTTTATAGAAATCGCACCACAACCTAAACCAAAAAAGGCCGAAGAACGTTTGGTAGAGGCGAATGAAAAAGAAATGACGGGCTTTGTGTTCAAGATTCACGCAAATATGGACCCTAAACATCGTGACCGTCTGGCGTTTGTGAAAATCGTCTCGGGTACATTTGAAAGAAATAAACCATACTTGCATGTCAGACAGGGAAAAAAGTTGAAATTCTCAAGTCCGAATGCATTTTTTGCCGAAAAAAAAGAAATTGTAGACACCTCCTACCCTGGCGATATTGTCGGCCTTCACGATACTGGAAACTTCAAAATAGGCGATACCATGACCGAGGGTGAAATATTACATTACAAGGGTATACCCAGTTTTTCACCAGAGCATTTCAGGTATATAAACAATGCAGACCCAATGAAATCAAAGCAACTCTTTAAGGGCATAGACCAGTTGATGGACGAAGGAGTAGCCCAACTGTTCACTTTAGAAATGAACGGGCGTAAGGTCATTGGAACGGTTGGAGCACTTCAATTCGAAGTTATTCAATATCGTTTAGAGCACGAATATGGGGCCAAATGTTCCTATGAGAATTTTCCTGTTCATAAAGCTTGCTGGGTAGAAGCTCAAGATCCTAAAAATAATGAGTTCAAGGAGTTTCAGCGTGTCAAGCAAAAATTCTTGGCGAAAGATAAACGAGGGCAGTTGGTATTTTTGGCAGACTCACAATTCTCATTGCAGATGACGCAGCAAAAGTATCCCACCGTAAAACTTCATTTTGTGTCTGAGTTCAATTAGTCGCTTTAATCACTGATTACCTCTGAAGCCTCTTGGTTGATTATTAAAAAAATAAAACCGTTTGTTAGAAACAAACGGTTTTATTTTTTCATGCCTCTCCTGTTGGACCGAAATTTAAAGGTATAGGAGGTTGCTCATAATCTTTAATCGTACCGTGCGCCTTCTCAAAACGACTGACATTATCGTTCAGGGCCTTTAAAAACTTCTTTGCATGTTGCGGCGTCAATACAATTCTACTCTTGACTTTCGCTTTTGGTGCTCCGGGCATCATACTGATAAAATCAACTACAAATTCAGAAACTGAATGGTTGATTATAGCTAGGTTAGAATAGATTCCCTCCGCCATCTTTTCATCCAGCTCAATATTGATTTGTTTTTGCTTTTTTTCGCTCATATAACTAACAAAAATAAACCCTGATAATTACTTATCAGGGTTTGGGATTCACTTAGAATTTTAATGCTTCTTTGCGAGCCATTATTTCATCGTATTCTTCTTTGGAGCCTACAATGATATTTTCATAATCTCGCATACCTGTACCTGCCGGAATCTTATGTCCGACAATTACGTTCTCTTTCAAACCTTCCAAAGTATCTACCTTACCGCTAACCGCAGCTTCGTTCAATACCTTAGTCGTTTCTTGGAAAGATGCCGCAGATATAAATGATTTAGTCTGTAGCGATGCTCTTGTTATACCCTGAAGTATAGGCGTAGCCGTAGCAGCTACCGCATCTTTACCTTCGACCAAGTTTTTATCTGAACGTTTCAAAATCGAGTTTTCATCTCTTAATTCACGAGCCGTTATAATCTGACCAGCTCTTAAGTTTTCCGATTCACCAGCATCCACTACCACTTTCTTACCGTAGATTTCATCATTTTCACGAATGAAATCATCTTTATGAACCAACTGGTTCTCTAAGAAAATCGTATCTCCCGGATCCTGAATACGTACTTTGCGCATCATCTGTCTGACAACAACTTCAAAATGTTTGTCATTGATTTTCACCCCCTGTAAGCGATATACCTCTTGAACTTCGTTCACTAAGTACTGCTGTACTGCGGATGGGCCTTTAATTGCCAAGATATCCTCAGGAGTAATTGAACCATCAGATAACGGCATTCCAGCACGAACATAATCATTCTCTTGAACCAATATCTGATTCGAAAGCTTCACCAAGTACTTCTTGATTTCACCTAATTTAGATTCGATGATAATTTCTCGGTTACCTCTTTTAATTTTTCCAAAAGAAACAACACCATCAATCTCGGATACAACCGCCGGATTAGATGGGTTACGTGCCTCGAACAATTCGGTTACCCTTGGAAGACCACCAGTAATATCGCCTGCTTTCGCAGATTTACGTGGTATTTTCACCAAAATTTTACCTTCTTTGATTTTCTCACCATTATCTACCATAATATGTGATCCTACCGGAAGGTTGTAAGATCGTAAGGTTTCCCCTTTCGCGTCTTGAATCAATAATGTTGGAATCAACTTCTTGTTTCTTGAATCTGAAATTACTTTTTCTTGAAAACCAGTTTGCTCATCGATTTCAACCTGATACGTCACACCTTGATCAATATTCTCATAGGCAATTTTTCCAGGAAATTCCGAAACAATTACACCGTTGTATGGATCCCAAGAACAGATAATATCACCTTTGGCTACTTTGGCGCCGTTCTTAATGAATAATTGAGAACCATAAGGAATGTTATTTGTGCTCAAAGTAATTCCGGTCTTAGCGTCAACAACTTTAAGTTCAGAAGTCCTCGAAATGACTATTTCTGCTTTTTTGCCATCGCCATCTTCTCCCTTTACCGTTCTCAAATCTTCGATTTCAGCGATACCCGAGAATTTTACTTCAAGCTTGTTGTCTTCAGAAATGTTACCGGCAATACCTCCTACGTGGAACGTACGAAGCGTCAGCTGTGTACCTGGCTCACCAATTGATTGTGCAGCAACGACACCTACAGCTTCACCTCTTTGCACCATTTTGTTGGTTGAAAGGTTTCTTCCATAACATTGGGCGCAAATACCCTTTGGTGCTTCACAAGTTAATGCAGAACGTACTTCTATTTTCTCGATTGGAGAAGCAGTAATTTTCTTAACATCACTTTCCATAATCTCTTGACCAGCAGAAAGCAACAATTCTTCAGTAAGTGGATCGTAAACATCATGTAAAGAAACCCTACCTAAAATACGTGCTCCTAAAGTCTCAACAATCTCTTCGTTCTTCTTCAACGCCTGTACTTCAACACCTCTTAAGGTTTCACAGTCCTCAATATTAACGATTACATCTTGGGAAACGTCAACCAAACGTCTTGTGAGATATCCTGCATCCGCCGTTTTCAAAGCGGTATCTGCAAGTCCTTTACGTGCACCGTGCGTTGAAATGAAGTATTCCAAAATCGAAAGACCTTCTTTAAAGTTAGAAAGAATAGGGTTTTCGATAATCTCGCCACCACCGGCAGTAGATTTCTTAGGCTTGGCCATCAACCCACGCATACCGGTTAACTGACGAATTTGTTCCTTAGAGCCCCTTGCTCCTGAATCCAACATCATATACACCGAGTTAAACCCTTGCTGGTCTTCTCGAATACGCTTCATCGCCAGCTCAGTCAACATTGCATTCGTGGACGTCCAAACATCAATTACCTGATTGTATCGTTCGTTGTTGGTAATAAGACCCATGTTGTAATTAGCCATAATTCCATCAACCTGCTCATTAGCTTCAGCAATCATCTCCGGTTTCTCTTCTGGAATGATGATATCACCCAAACTAAAGGATAGACCACCTTTAAAGGCGAAATCATAGCCCATAGTCTTAATCTTATCCAAGAAATCAGCTGTTGTTGGCACATCTGTAACTGCCAAAATTCCGCCGATAATATCTCGTAACGATTTTTTGTTTAGTACGTCGTTAATGTATCCTGCAGCTTCTGGTACCTCCATATTGAACAGCACTCTACCAACTGTAGTAGGTATAATTTGGTTGACCAACTCACCTTCCTCATTGAAGTCTTTTGCTCTAACCTTTATACCGGCATTTAAATCTACCATGCCTTCGTTGAAAGCGATCTCCACTTCTTCGTAGGAATAGAAAGTTGTGCCTTCACCTTTAATAGGTACTTCAGGGGTAGACTTTCTTTCTTTGGTCATATAGTATAGACCCAAGACCATATCCTGAGATGGAACCGTAATCGGTGATCCATTCGCAGGGTTCAAAATATTATGAGAAGCCAACATTAACAACTGGGCTTCCAAAATCGCCTCCGGACCTAATGGAAGGTGCACCGCCATTTGGTCACCATCAAAATCCGCATTAAATGCAGTACAAACCAAAGGATGCAAGCGAATTGCTTTACCCTCAATTAATTTTGGTTGGAATGCTTGAATACCTAAACGGTGTAATGTTGGAGCCCTGTTCAGAAGAACTGGATGACCCTTCAGTACATTTTCAAGAATATCCCAAACTACCGGCTCTTTCTTATCTATTATTTTCTTGGCTGACTTAACGGTCTTAACTATACCTCTTTCTATCAACTTACGGATAACAAAAGGCTTATACAATTCAGCTGCCATATCTTTTGGAAGTCCACATTCGAATAATTTCAATTCTGGACCAACAACGATTACCGAACGAGCAGAGTAGTCAACACGTTTACCTAAAAGGTTTTGACGGAAACGACCTTGTTTACCTTTCAAGGAATCAGAAAGTGATTTCAAAGGTCTATTCGACTCTGTCTTGACCGCAGATGCTTTACGTGTATTATCGAAAAGGGAATCTACAGCTTCTTGAAGCATACGTTTCTCATTTCTAAGAATCACCTCAGGAGCCTTGATTTCGACCAATCTTTTCAAACGATTATTACGAATAATAACCCTTCTATATAAATCGTTCAAATCGGAGGTGGCGAAACGCCCACCATCCAACGGAACTAACGGACGAAGTTCTGGTGGAATAACCGGAACTACTTTCATAATCATCCACTCCGGATTGTTTTCTCGATTCTCTTGTGATTCACGAAGTGCCTCAACAACCTGAAGACGTTTTAATGCCTCCGTTTTTCTTTGTTTCGAAGTCTCGGTATTGGCCTTATGTCTTAAACTGAAAGATAATTCTTTAAGGTCTATTCTAGATAAAAGATCAATCAAGCATTCAGCACCCATTTTGGCAATGAACTTGTTAGGGTCCGTATCATCTAAATACTGGTTTTCTTGTGGAATTTCCTCAATTATGTTTAAGTATTCCTCCTCGGTCAAGAAATCCATTTTGTTGATTTCCTCGCCCTCAGGACCTTTAGCAATCCCAGGTTGTATTACTACGTACCTTTCGTAGTAAATAATCATATCCAATTTCTTGGAAGGTAATCCAAGAAGGTATCCTATTTTATTAGGTAACGAACGGAAGTACCAGATATGCGCAACCGGAACCACTAGGTTAATGTGTCCTACTCGATCTCTTCGAACTTTCTTTTCAGTTACCTCTACCCCACATCGATCACAAACGATTCCGCGATAGCGAATACGTTTGTACTTACCACAGGCACATTCATAATCCTTTACAGGACCAAAAATACGCTCGCAGAAAAGACCGTCACGCTCAGGTTTGTGCGTTCTATAATTAATGGTTTCAGGTTTTAAGACCTCACCTCTTGACTCTGCCAAAATTGCTTCTGGTGATGCCAAACCAATTGAAATCTTATCAAACCTTTTTTGTGGTGTATTATCGTGTATTCTAGCCATAATATATTATGCTACTGTATTATTAAGTGTTCTAAAAACTATTCTTCCAAACGGATATCCAAACCTAATCCCTTAAGTTCGTGCATCAGTACATTGAAAGATTCAGGTAAACCTGGTTCTGGCATGGTCTCGCCTTTAACAATAGATTCGTAGGTTTTTGCTCTACCAATCACGTCATCGGATTTTACGGTCAATATTTCACGCAAAGTAGCCGATGCACCATAAGCTTCAAGTGCCCATACCTCCATCTCACCAAAACGCTGGCCACCAAACTGTGCCTTACCACCCAAGGGTTGTTGTGTTATCAACGAGTATGGTCCGATTGAACGTGCATGCATTTTGTCGTCTACCATATGACCTAACTTCAGCATATAAATTACACCTACGGTCGCAGGTTGATCAAAACGCTGACCGGTACCACCATCATAAAGATAAGTATGCCCAAATCTTGGAATACCCGCTTCATCGGTATACTCATTAATTTGATCTAGAGTGGCACCATCAAAAATCGGTGTGCCGAATTTCTTGCCTAATTTCAGACCTGCCCAACCCAAAACGGTTTCGTAAATCTGACCAATGTTCATACGTGAAGGTACTCCTAACGGATTCAATACGATATCAACCGGAGTACCATCTTCTAAGAATGGCATGTCTTCTTGACGCACAATTCTTGAGACGATTCCTTTGTTACCATGACGGCCAGCCATTTTATCACCAACCTTTAGTTTACGTTTTTTAGCGACATAAACTTTAGCCAATTTCATGATTCCTGCTGGCAATTCATCTCCTACCGAAATTGTGAACTTATCTCTTCGCAAATTACCTTGAAGATCGTTCAACTTAATCTTGTAGTTATGAAGTAAATCGGCAACCATCGAATTGGTGTCTTTGTCCGTAGTCCAACTTCCACCAACTAAGTGGGCGAAATCGTCAACGGCATTCAACATCTTCATAGTATACTTCTTACCTTTCGGCAATACTTCCTCTCCTAAGTCATTTAAAACACCTTGTGAAGTTTTCCCGTTAATTAACGTGAACAATTTTTCAACTAAAACATCTTTCAATTGTTCAAACTTCACTTCATACTCTAATTCCAAAGCATTGATCGCATCTTTATCCTCAGAACGTTTGCGTTTATCTTTTATCGAGCGAGAGAATAGTTTCTTTTCAATAACAACACCTCGAAGTGATGGTGAAGCTTTCAAAGAAGCATCTTTAACATCTCCAGCCTTGTCACCGAAAATTGCACGAAGTAATTTTTCTTCCGGAGTTGGATCGGATTCACCTTTTGGAGTAATCTTACCAATAAGGATATCACCCGGCTTTACTTCGGCTCCGATGCGGATCATACCATTTTCATCCAAGTCTTTTGTCGCCTCTTCAGAAACATTAGGGATATCATGGGTCAATTCTTCAGCACCCAATTTAGTATCTCGAACTTCCAAAGAATATTCATCAACGTGTATTGAGGTAAATATATCTTCTCGAACGACTTTTTCAGAGATTACAATCGCATCCTCAAAATTATACCCTTTCCAAGGCATAAAGGCAACGGTAAGGTTTCTACCCAGTGCCAATTCACCTTTTTCGGTTGCATAACCTTCACAAAGAACCTGACCCTTTTTTACTTTATCACCTTTTTTAACGATAGGCTTTAAGTTGATACTTGTACCTTGATTCGTTTTTCTGAATTTTACCAAATTGTAAGATTTGGAATCCTCTTCGAAACTGATCAAACGTTCTGTATCGCTTCTCTTATACTTAATCGTGATTTTCTGAGCATCGACATATTCGATTACTCCATCACCCTCTGCATTGATTAATACTCTTGAATCAGAAGCGACTTGACGCTCAAGGCCCGTACCCACAATCGGGGATTGAGGTTTTAATAATGGCACAGCTTGACGCATCATGTTAGAGCCCATCAAAGCACGGTTCGCATCATCATGTTCCAAAAATGGAATCAATGAGGCTGATATCGATGCAATTTGATTTGGTGCAACATCCGTATAGTTGATTTCAGAAGGATCTACAACTGGGAAATCTCCTTCCTCACGTGCAATTACCTTCTCAGCATCAATCTGACCATTTTCTTTCATTGGAATATTCGCTTGCGCAATTTTCATTCCTTCCTCTTCCTCTGCACTTAGGTAAACATATTCTTTCGTATTTACCTTTGTCTTATCAACCTTGCGATATGGAGTTTCCAAGAAACCCATTGGATTAACCTTTGCAAAAACTGCCAAAGATGAAATCAAACCAATATTTGGACCTTCCGGTGTTTCAATTGGACAAAGCCTTCCATAGTGGGTGTAGTGAACATCCCGCACCTCAAAACCTGCTCTTTCTCTCGAAAGTCCACCAGGTCCTAATGCTGATAATCTTCTCTTGTGTGTAATCTCTGCCAATGGATTCGTTTGATCCATAAATTGAGATAACTGGTTTGTTCCAAAAAAAGAATTAATAACAGAAGACAGCGTCTTTGCATTAATCAAATCAATCGGTGTAAATACTTCATTGTCACGAACGTTCATACGTTCACGAATAGTTCTCGCCATACGGGCCAAACCAACACCAAATTGAGAAGACAATTGCTCACCAACTGTTCGAACACGACGATTAGAAAGGTGATCAATATCATCAATCTCAGCCTTTGAATTGATTAACTCAATCAAATACTTTATTATAGTAATGATATCTTCTTTAGTCAAGACCTGCTTGTCCATTCCGATATCCAATTGCAATTTTTTGTTCATTCTGTAACGCCCGACTTCACCTAAGTTGTATCGTTGGTCTGAGAAGAACAATTTATCGATAATGCCACGAGCAGTTTCCTCATCGGGCGGCTCGGCATTACGCAATTGACGATAAATATGTTCAACTGCCTCTTTTTCAGAGTTTGTTGGATCTTTTTGAAGCGTATTGTGAATAATCGCATAGTCAGACTGTGCGTTATTCTCTTTATGCAACAATATAGTTTTTACATCAGCCTCTATAATTTCGGCAATGTGTTCTTTTTCTAATATAGTGTCACGATCTAATACAATCTCGTTTCTTTCAATAGATACCACTTCACCGGTATCCTCATCAACAAAATCTTCATGCCAGGTGTTCAAAACCCTAGCTGCCAACTTGCGGCCTAGCACTTTTTTCAATCCTGCATTGGAAACTTTTACTTCTTCCGATAAATCGAAAATTTCCAAAATATCTTTATCGCGCTCAAATCCGATGGCACGGAACAAGGTTGTTACAGGTAATTTTTTCTTTCTATCGATATAGGCATACATAACCCCATTGATATCGGTAGCGAATTCTATCCAAGAACCTTTAAAAGGGATAACTCTTGCAGAATATAATTTTGTTCCATTTGCATGGAAAGATTGTCCGAAGAAAACACCAGGAGAACGGTGTAGCTGAGACACAACAACACGTTCTGCACCATTGATAACGAAAGTACCACTAGGTGTCATATAGGGAATCGTGCCTAGGTATACATCTTGTACTATAGTTTCGAAATCTTCATGTTCTGGATCCGTACAGTACAGTTTTAATCGCGCTTTCAAAGGCACACTGTATGTAAGCCCACGTTCGATACATTCTTGAATGGAATATCTTGGCGGGTCAATAAAATAATCGAGAAATTCAAGAACGAATTGGTTTCTCGTATCGGTTATTGGAAAGTTCTCTTGGAAGGTATTGTATAAACCTTCATCACCTCTTTCATCAGATTTTGTTTCAAGTTGGAAAAAATCTTGAAAAGATTTGATCTGAATGTCCAAGAAATCCGGATATTCCGGCGTGTTCTTAGCGGATGCGAAATTAATTCTTTCAGTAGTGTTTGTGAACATCTATGGACAGTATTTTGATAGTGAATACTAAGTGGGTCGTATATAACTTTATATACGTATCTATAAAAAGGCTTAGGTCTAGCCCCGCAGAAGCGAGAAAAGACCTAAACCCAAAGCGTTATGGTTGCTGCTATTACTTAAGCTCAACTTCTGCTCCTGCTTCTTCTAATGATTTTTTGATACCTTCTGCCTCGTCTTTAGCAACACCTTCCTTAACGGCTTTTGGTGCGCTATCAACAATATCCTTAGCATCTTTCAAACCTAAGCCGGTCAATTCCTTAACCAACTTAACAACTGCCAACTTAGAACCACCAGCAGCGGTCAAAATCACATCGAATTCTGATTTTTCCTCAGCGGCCTCACCAGCATCAGCTCCACCACCACCAGCGGCAACAGCAACTGCAGCGGCTGCAGGCTCGATACCATACTCATCTTTTAATATATCAGCTAATTCGTTAACCTCTTTTACGGTTAAGTTAACCAACTGTTCTGCGAAATCTTTTAAATCTGCCATTTTTCTATCGTTTAATAAAATTTTAAATATAATTAGTTTTTAGTGCGTACTTATCTTTCTGATAATGTCTTAAGGATTCCAGCGAGTTTACCTCCACCAGATTTAAGTCCGGAAATAACATTCTTGGCCGGGGATTGTAACAATCCGATAATTTCACCGATCATTTCCTCTTTGGACTTAATGCTAACCAAAGCATCCAAGTTTTCATCACCAATATAAATTGCTTCCTCAACGAAAGCACCTTTCAATAAAGGCTTATCAGACTTTTTTCGGAAGTTCTTGATAAGCTTCGCGGGTGCATTTCCGACTTCAGAAAACATCAACGAAGTATTGCCTTTCAATACTTCAGGAAGTTCACCAAATTCTCTTTCAGAAGCTTCCATTGCTTTTGCAAGCAAGGTGTTTTTAACTACAGACAATTTGATGTCTGCCTTAAAACAAGCTCTTCTTAAATCAGAAGTTGTTTGGGCATCCAATCCAGAAATATCTGCCAAATAAATGGTCGAGCTATCCCCTAACTCCGTAGTTAAATCTTGTATTACGTTTGCTTTTTCTTCTCTTGTCATACTAAAAATTTTTACTACCAGTTAGTTAAACTGTCTTGGGGTCTAGTTGAACACTCGGACTCATGGTACTTGACATGAATACACTTTTCATGTACACACCTTTTGACGAAGTTGGTTTCAACTTGTTCAAAGTTTCCAACAATTCTTTTGCATTGCCTGCAATTTTGTCGGCTGTGAAAGATGCCTTACCAATTGCAGCATGCACAATTCCCGTTTTATCGACTTTGAAATCAATTTTACCACCTTTGACATCGGTTACTGCTTTCGCAACATCCATTGTCACTGTACCCGTCTTTGGATTCGGCATTAAACCTCTTGGACCTAAAACACGGCCTAAAGGACCTAATTTGCCCATTACACTTGGCATGGTGATGATAACATCAACATCGGTCCAACCGCCTTTTATTTTGTCCAAATACTCATCCAATCCAACATAATCCGCCCCAGCTTCTGTTGCCTCTGCTTCCTTGTCCGGAGTTACCAAAGCCAAAACTTTTACGTCCTTACCCGTTCCGTGTGGAAGCGTAACTACCCCACGAACCATCTGATTTGCTTTTCTTGGATCTACACCCAAACGAACCGCTAGTTCAATGGATGCATCGAATTTTGTACTGGTAATCTCTTTTATCAAAGCAGAACCTTCATCTACGGAATAGAGTTTATCTTTCTCTATTTTGGAGCGAGCTTCTTTTTGCTTCTTTGTTAATTTTGCCATTTAAATTGCTTTTTAAGATTTAAAAAGGTCGTTTTCCAGCAACCTTCATACCCATTGAACGTGCAGTACCAGCGATCATACTCATTGCTGATTCAACAGTAAACGCATTTAGGTCTACCATTTTATCTTCCGCAATAGTCTTGATTTGATCCCAGGATACACTACCTAATTTCACTCGGTTAGGTTCGCCAGATCCTTTTTTAATCTTAGCTGCTTCCATCAATTGAACGGCCGCCGGTGGTGTTTTTACGATAAAGTCGAACGACTTATCTTTATAGACGGTGATAACAACTGGTAAAACTTTACCCGGTTTGTCCTGTGTACGCGCATTGAACTGCTTACAGAACTCCATGATGTTAACTCCGGCAGCACCTAAGGCGGGTCCGACCGGTGGCGATGGATTCGCTGCACCTCCCCTAACTTGTAGTTTAACTACTTTACCTACTTCTTTTGCCATTGTTTAAAATTAAATTGAAATTGTGTTAATGGAAGCAACACAACTTTTATATATGTAACAATTACTTTAAATTTTCTCTACTTGCATGTAACTTAATTCCAATGGCGTTTTTCTTCCGAAAATCTTCACCATAACCTCAAGCTTCCGCTTCTCTTCATTAATTTTTTCAACTGTACCGTTGAAACCATTGAATGGGCCGTCGATGACCTTTACCGTTTCACCATATACAAAAGGTATTGCTACACTATCTGTATTCACCGCTAATTCGTCTACTTTACCGAGCATTCTATTAACTTCGGACTTGCGTAAAGGAACAGGATCTCCACCTTTTGTTTCTCCTAAAAAACCAATGACATTGGTAATGGATCGAATGATGTGAATCATTTCTCCACCCAAATTGGCTTTTATCATAATGTAACCAGGAAAATAAACTCTTTCCTTATTGATTTTTTTTCCATTACGAATTTGCACCACTTTCTCAGTTGGCACAAGAACATCTTCTAAATAGTCGCCAAAACCAAGTCGGTTAACTTCACTTTCGATATAACCTTTAATCTTGTTTTCTTGACCACTAACAGCCCTTACCACATACCATTTCTTTTCCAATACTTCTGACATAGGGTTTCGACTTAATTAAGAATATTGTCAAAATATAATTTAATCAATTCGCTGAAAACGGTATCTACGCCCCAAGTTGCCAAAGCAAATAATATGGAGAATACGGCAACAACAACCATAAGGTTGGAAGATTCCGCCCTTGTTGGCAAGGTTACGTGATTACGTAACTCTTCAATTGATTCCTTTATATATGTTAACATGTTGTATTGTTTTTACAAATCTCAAAACCGGATTCATACCGACTTAAAAATTTGTTTAAAATTTCACTGGCACGGGAGGAGAGACTCGAACTCCCGACACCTGGTTTTGGAGACCAGTGCTCTACCAACTGAGCTACACCCGTATTTGGCGATACTCTTCCTCTCCATAACTATCGGGAGAGCACACCTGTTTATATTTACATGTAAAGGTATCCGCCAGTTGGCGGACACCCTTAATGTAATATAGAATATGATCTTAATCTAAAATCTTAGTAACCTGACCAGCACCTACTGTTCTACCACCTTCACGAATCGCAAAACGAAGCCCTTCGCTCAATGCAATGGGAGATAATAGTTCAACAGTAATAGTTAGGTTATCACCAGGCATAACCATCTCAACTCCGCTAGGAAGATTAATAGTACCTGTAACGTCAGTAGTTCTTACATAGAACTGTGGACGGTAGTTATTGTGAAATGGTGTGTGACGACCACCTTCTTCTTTTTTAAGGATATAAACCTCAGCTTCAAATTTAGCGTGTGGCTTAACCGAACCTGGCTTACAGATTACCATTCCACGGCTGATCTGAGCTTTCTCAATACCTCTCAAAAGAATACCAACATTGTCACCAGCTTCACCTCGATCCAAAATCTTACGGAACATTTCAACACCAGTAACTGTAGAAGATAATTTCTCAGCACCCATACCGATAATATCTACGGCATCACCAGTATTGGCAACACCAGTTTCAATTCGACCCGTTGCAACGGTACCACGACCAGTAATCGTAAATACGTCTTCAACTGGCATTAAGAAATCTTTATCTATATCTCTTTTAGGAAGCTCGATCCACTCATCAACTGCAGTCATTAGTTCCATGACGGTATCAACCCACTTTTGCTCACCGTTCAAAGCTCCTAAAGCAGAACCTGCAATAACAGGACCATTATCACCATCGTACTCGTAGAACGAAAGCAATTCCCTGATTTCCATTTCAACAAGCTCTAAAAGTTCCTCATCATCAACCATGTCAACCTTGTTCATGAATACAACAATTCTAGGAATACCAACCTGGCGACCTAAAAGGATGTGCTCGCGTGTTTGCGGCATAGGACCATCGGTAGCTGCAACAACTAGAATAGCACCGTCCATTTGAGCAGCACCCGTAACCATGTTCTTTACGTAATCCGCGTGACCAGGACAATCAACATGAGCATAGTGACGATTCGCTGTAGAGTACTCTACATGAGATGTATTAATTGTAATACCTCTTTCTTTCTCCTCAGGAGCATTGTCAATAGATTCAAAACTTCTAAGTTCTGATAACCCTGCGTTTGCCAGTACTGTAGTAATAGCTGCAGTCAATGTAGTTTTTCCGTGATCGACATGTCCAATTGTACCAATATTTAAGTGCGGTTTGGAACGATCAAAAGTTTCCTTTGCCATTTTTAATGAATTTTAATCTTATGTTTATATTAGTGTGTGTACAAATTTGCAACCTAATAGAGCCAACGACGGGAATTGAACCCGTGACCTCTTCCTTACCAAGGAAACGCTCTACCCCTGAGCTACGTCGGCGTAAAGTGTTTAGCATCTTCTTTCCTCATATTCCAAGGAAGAGATTCCTGCCTTCGCAGGAATGACCAAATAGTCAATTTAGAGCGGGAGACCGGGTTCGAACCGGCGACATTCAGCTTGGAAGGCTGACGCTCTACCAACTGAGCTACTCCCGCAATTTTACAACTCAGATAATTCTGAAATGCTATTTTAAAGATGCGGGGAGGGCGATACCTAAAATTTCGGTAGAACCTGCGAGCCCAATACTCGACAAACACTCACTTACCAGCCACAACTTTAAACTTTAAAGAGTGGGGAGAGCAGGATTCGAACCTGCGAAGACGTAGTCAGCAGATTTACAGTCTGCCCTCGTTGGCCGCTTGAGTATCTCCCCTTCTTTAAAACTTCAATATTTTTAATGAACTTCTTTCTAAATTGAGCCGATAGAGGGACTCGAACCCACGACCTGCTGATTACAAATCAGCTGCTCTAGCCAGCTGAGCTACATCGGCTTTTTAGCCTTTTTTACGCATAAAAAAGTCCGCTATTTCTAACGGACTGCAAATGTATATATTTATTTGTTTAATCAAAACAAATTAAGGAAAATTTTAATCAGACGTAAACCCTCATTTTTTCTTTCCTTTTAATAAGTTTTCGTTCTAAAGAATTGCATGCAGAATCAATCGCTTCCTCAAAAGATTTACATTGCTTTTTCACCACAAAATTATCCTTAGGTACAAGTAATTTTATTTCAACGATTTTATTCTCCTTAGAACTGGTATTCTCAACCTTGAGATATACGTCAGAACTAACCACCTTATCATAAAAAGTTTCCAATTTATCCAATCGATTTTGAACGAATTGAATTAGTGTTGCATCCGCATTGAAATTTACAGATTGAGCATTTACTTTCATAAATTGAAGATTTAAAAGGTTAAACAACTTTTCAGTGCCGTACTATTTTTTACTTCTAGGATGTGAAGCCAAGTGTACTTTCTTTAGTTCGGCAATACTATTGTGGGTGTACACCTGGGTAGATGCCAAACTTGAGTGGCCCAGCAATTCCTTTACAGAATTTAAGTCCGCTCCTTTATTGAGCAGATGGGTTGCAAAGGTGTGCCTAAGAATATGAGGGCTCTTCTTTACCTTATAAGACACCTCACTAAGGTACTTATTTATAACTCTGTAGACAAGGGTTTCGTATATTTTATGCCCTGTTTTCAACAAAAAAACGTGCATTTCATCGGCAATTACCTCTAAGCCACTTCGTTCAGCTATATAGGTTTCATAGACTTTAGCGGTGGTGTCCAGCAGGGGCAGAATCCGCTCCTTGTTTCGCTTACCTAGTACCTTGATGGTGTGGCCAGAGACATTAACATCAGATAATCTCAGATTGATAAGCTCCGCTCTTCTGATGCCTGTCGTGTATAGTAGTTCGATGATTAGTTTGTCTCTGCTTCCTTCAAATCCTTCCTCAAAAGAAATTTGTTTTAATACGGCATGCATTTCCGTCTCCGAAAATGGAACCTCCAGTTTTTTCGACGTTTTCAAGGCTTTATGTTTTGTCAATGGATTTGCCTCTATTTTTCCAATACGCTGTAAAAACTTATAATATGCTTTTAAGGAAGCAATCTTACGATTAATGGTTCGGTTCGAAACGGAGGTGTTTACCAAACTCACTATCCAACTTCTGACCAAATTATAGGAAACGGTATCGATATCAAAAACCTCATATGTCTCTAGACAGAATGCCTTGAAGTCAGTAATATCGGTATTATATGCTTTAACAGTATGGGAAGAATAATTCTTTTCTAGGGATAAATAGGATAGGAATGCTTCGAGTGACATACCTCAAAGTTAGGAAAGTTTATAGGTAAAAAACTATCACCTCATTTAAAAAGATTAGCAACTCATCTATAATGAGAAAATACAGTAACGAGAAAATCCCGCCATGAGCGGGATTTTAAAATCTATAATACAAGATTGGAAAATTAGATTTCCTCTTGATCTCTCAAGCCTTGTATGTATTGTGCTTTTTGAATCTGTGCTCTACGAGCTACTGAAGGTTTTGTAAATGCTTGTCGCTTGCGCAATTGACGCATTGTACCTGTCTTATCGAACTTTCGCTTGAAACGTTTCAAAGCTCTGTCTATGTTTTCTCCTTCTTTAATTGGTATTATCAGCATGGGCTACAACCTCCTTTCTTTAATGATTAGGGCTGCAAAGATATAAACTAATTTGCATCTCGCAACCAAAAATGAATAAATATGAAAAAAACCTCACTTTTACATTTTACCCTCAGTTCCTGGGGGCTTTGTACTCCTTCTTATCAATTACGATTTTAGCAATTATCTCTCGCAGAATCTCCGAAGTTCCACCTCCTATGGGTCCTAATCTACTATCTCTTAGTAGCCGTGCCATCGGGTAATCTTCTATGTAGCCATAGCCTCCTAAAAACTGTAAACAGTCATAGGCTACTTCGTCCGCCATCTTAGTGGACTTCAATTTTGATATAGTTGCTTCTCGAACAACATATTCACCCTTATCCATTTTGTAAACAACACCATAGTTGTATTGTTTACACATATCCATATCGGCATGTAAATCAACAATACGGTGGCGCAAGGCTTGATATTGATTTATAGGCCGACCGAAGGTTTCACGTTCCGACATATATTTCAGAACGTATTCCAAAGCATATTCGGCTCTCGCATGGGCATTGACACCCATAATTAAACGTTCTAGCGAAAAGGCCTCCATAATAAAACCAAATCCTTTACCCTCTTCTCCCATTAGATTCGCTGCTGGAACGATTACATTGTCAAATGCCAATTCTGCCGTATCTGATGCCCGCCATCCGAGCTTATTCAATTTATTGGCAGAAACCCCTTTGCTTTTAAGATCTACTATAAAAAGACTGATGCCTTTGTTACCGGCAGAAGGGTCCGTCTTAGCGGCCAAAATGATGTAATCGCCATAAACTCCGTTGGTGATAAAGGTTTTCGAACCATTAACCACATAGGTATCTCCTTTTTTGATTGCAGTAGTTCGCATGGCTGCTACATCACTTCCCCCGAAAGGTTCAGTCACCCCGAGACATCCTATTAATTCGCCCCTAACACTAGGCTCTAAATATTTTGCTTTTTGAGAATCATTGGCATTCTTGTTCAGATGGGTCATTGCCAAATATACATGCGCCCAAACGGCTGCGGCAAAACCGCCGGAATTGATTTTCTGAAGTTCTTCTAGTAAGATGACAGTGTAAAATAAATCCACACCCATTCCGCCATAAGCTTCAGGAGTTGCCAGACCCAAAAAGCCCATTTCACCAAATTTGACCCATATAGACCTATCAATGGTGCCCGAGGCTTCCCAATCTTCAATGTGAGGAACTACTTCTTTTTGTAAAAAATCTTTAAGACTTTCTCTAAATAATCGATGTTCTTCAGTGAAGTACATACTTGTCATAGCACATTTTTTAAAGGGACAAATATAAGGCTAATCTATTGATCTTGTCGGACGGAAAACCTTCAATATCTTGTAACTCTTCAAAAGATGTTATTCTTCCATTAGCCTCTCTGTACAACACTATCTTCTGAGCTACACTATATCTTAAATAAACCAATTTCGCCAATTCAGCGACGGTTGCTTTGTTCATGTCTATTTTAGGCACCTCAGGTTTGGAAAGTAATTTGAAACGCTGTAATGTGCTCTCTGCAACATCTGCCTCAAGACCGTAAACATCGTACAATTGTTCCTCAACTAAGAAACCACCTAGACGATCTCGGAATTTCACAATACGTGCACTAAGCGTCTGCCCAATACCATTGACGACTTTTAAATCTTCTGCAGTTACCTTGTTTAAATCCTTTATGGCGAAAAACTCACTTAACCTTTTCGAAGGTGAGGAATTACCCTGCTTACTGACCAAGGCCGACTGTTCACTATTCTTTGTCCATTCGGGAAATTTGAAATAAGGCGAAATCGCATCGAGTAGCGAATCGGATATCAACGTAACCTTCTGGAATTCTTCTGCGGAGTTGGCAAACTTGTTTTGTTTTCTAAATGAATGCAACCTATCAATTTCTTTTACCGACATTCCTAAAGTATAGCCCTTATAGTCCGTAATGAAATTAGGATTGAAGGGGTACACCTTGATGGAATCTTCTTGCAAGGCTTTTTTCTTGAGCACATCAATTTGTTCTTGTGTTTCCACATCCAACGAAAACATTTCTGAAGAAGCATCCATCGGAAAAGAACGAAATATAAAGTATCCGAATTGGAGAAGCAGTATAATAAGCAGTAAAAAGAAAATCCCACTTCGTTCTTGTTTGTTGAACTTGAAGTGGGATTTAAAATTATTCAAAACCAAGATTTAATTTCCCATCGATTTGATAGCCGCGAGATACCTGTTCAATTCTTCCTTCACCTTCGGAAACAATATCAGTAACCCTATCATATTCGGAAAAACTAATGCAAGTATCATTGCATCAGAGAATGCAAATACAGCACCCATGGATGCTGATGCTCCAATTATAATGAATGCAATGAACAATACTTTATAACAAAGATCCGCAGCCTTGCTCCTTCCAAATAAATATTTCCATGATTGTAGGCCATAATACGACCAAGAAATCATTGTAGAAATAGCGAATAAAAGAACTGCCAAAGTCAACACATACGGAAACCATGGAATCACGGACTGAAACGCCATTGAGGTTAAAGTAACGCCCCCGACATTAGATCCATCAACTAAAACCTGGCCAGCACCATCACCACCATACTCAAAAGCACCACCGCTATTATAGAAAATAATAACTAATGCCGTCATTGTGCAAATTACAACGGTATCGATAAAAGGTTCTAGTAAGGCGACAATTCCTTCACTAGCCGAGTACTTTGTTTTTACGGCCGAGTGAGCGATTGCTGCAGAACCTGCCCCTGCCTCATTTGAAAATACCGCTCTTCGAAACCCTACAATTAAAACGCCGAATAAACCACCTAAACCAGCTTCAGGAGTAAATGCACCTTTGAAAATGAGACCGAATGCGTCGTCGATATAAGAGAAGTTTGCAAAAATAACTATCAAACAAGCAATGGCATAAATGACGGCCATGAAAGGAACAATTTTTTCGGTAACCTGTGCAATACGTTTTATTCCACCGATGATAACTATACCTACTACTATTGCCAATATAATTCCAATGATAAAACCTGAGGAACCGCCCTGCAAGCCCATCATACCTATTAACTGTTCAGCGGCCTGGTTCGACTGCACTGCATTACCCCCTCCGAAAGAGGCTCCTACACAAAGTATGGCGAAAATTGCCGCCAAAGCTTTTCCTAAACCGGTAAAACCCCTTTCCTTTAACCCTCTTGACAGATAATACATTGGGCCGCCATATACCGTGCCGTCTTCACCAACATCCCGATACTGAACTCCAAGAGTACATTCCACGAATTTGGTCGACATACTCAACAAACCACACAAAATCATCCAAAAAGTAGCACCAGGGCCACCAATGGCGATTGCTAAGGCTGCACCGGCAATATTACCAAGACCGACCGTACCAGAGACTGCTGTGGCCAATGCTTGAAAATGACTTACTTCACCTTCCTCACTTTCATCGCGTATGGTATCGGGCAAATCACCGTCAACTATATTCACCTCAGCTTTTTCGACTCCATGACCTTCAGGTTGCTCAATATCATCATATTTTCCACGAACAACATTAATCGCCAATGGAAATTTTCTGATATTAATAAATCCAAAGTATATAGTAAAAAAAGTAGCACCTAACACTAGTATAATAACCACGAGGGGAATTCCCGTACCTGGCACCTGCCAAAAAACTATACCTTCCCAAACTGCCGTAATTGGTTCGAACCAAGCATTAATTCGCTCGTCTAAACCCATCTCCGAGGTTTCTTGAGCAACAGTTAATAATGGTGAAAAAAGTGTGAAAAGAGTAAGAAGTTTATACTTCATAATTAGAGTGAGTTGGTGTATATTTTGGTTTGTAAAAGCAGCAATATCATAAAAAATATCAATGGAATCAAATAATCACTATGAATTAACTTAGTCGATATGAAACATCTTGTTCAATTTACGTATCTGTTCAGGCCTTCCAAGGACTATGACCTTACTTTTCGGCTCTAATTCCATATCAGCCTCTGGGTTGATGATATATCTTCCGTCTGGGGCTATGTAGCCAATGATGGTGCATCCTGTTTTTTTTCTGAGGTCAAGATCACGAAGGGAATTACACTCGATCTGATCGGCAAAATCTTCGATAGCTACTTCTTCTAGATTGGTCGTGTGTTCTCCTTCCATTGAAAGTTTATCCATAAAGGTTATCAAATCGGGCATTACTACCAATGAGGCCATATGATCACCGCCAATTTTATCTGGCATGATTACTTTATTGGCACCTGCTAATTGTAATTTTTTTTGCGACGTTACCAAAGACGCACGGCTTATGATAAAAAGTTTTTGGTTCAATTGACGTGCCGAGAGTACCACAAAAAGATTTGCAGCATCATCTGGCAAAGCGACTATGAGGTATTGCGCGTGATCAATTCCTGCTTCTTTTAAAACTTCATCTTCATTGGCGTCTCCTTCCACGAAAAGCACTTCTTCTTCATAACGTTCTATGATCTCTCGTTGACGTTCGATTACAACAAAAGGTCTTTCATACGCTTTTAGGCGCTCGGCGGCTTGCATTCCATTTCTTCCGAAACCGCACACAATAACATGATTCGACAAGTTTTTGATTTTATTTTTCACCCTCTTTTTTTTTAAAAGTTGCAAGGAATTTCTTCCTAAAATATACTCAGTAAGTACGGATATGGCAAAACCCAGTATGAACACACTTGCCACAATTAAAAATACCGTAAAAATCTTTGCAGTGTCATCTAAAGGTTGAACTTCTTTAAAACCAACCGTCGCCATGGTTATGATGGTCATATAAAGCGCATCAATCCATTTGTAGTCAGCTATATAACGATAGCCAACAGTTCCGATTAAAACTACGGTAAGTGTAAGAGATAATGCTAAATAAAGCTTAGAACGGGAGAGTTTAATCATATTTAGAGGTCAAATACGGATGTTCTCTTGGTATATATCAAATCTTTGATTTTCAACCAAAATGCCAAAAATAAGTATAAGGCAAAACCAAAGCCAACGGTAACAAACGTAAGATAAATAAACGAAGTTCGAACCACCCTAGCCCGAATACCCAAACGCTCTGCTATTCTTCTGCAAACTTCAAAACCGCGTTTTTGAAAATAATAGAGTATCGAATAAAAAATGTTCATGAAATAAAATTAATCATTTCCATTCAATAAACGATTTCCGATTGCACATTGCAAGCATTTATTTTGAGTACAATACTCATTGTACAATTGAAGTATAGCCTGACTATCCTTAGCATTCGCGGCAGACACTCCATTTGCATTAAAATTCTTGATCACTGCATTTTGCTCCCCGTTGATTTGAGATATAATTTTGAGTATCTCATTATTGACATCTTTGCCCATATGTCGGGCATAGCAAAACTTTAAAGGTAGAATAGCATTTATAACGAGTAAATCTATAAACGCTTTTGAAATTTTTTTGGTACTCTTTTTTGATGATTTTCCAAAGGTAAAATGGTCATTCCAATAACTGCTTGCAGAACCATTAAATATCGTATACATAGTTTCCAGATTTGATGCATGAATGACCTGCTCGAACAAACCTTGTTGTTTACCATACACATTCGCAAGTTGGGATAGTCTTATGGTTGGAAAATTAGGTGGACGTAATTTAAAAAATTGCGGCATTAAGACTGCGGCATCATTTAGACCGAACTTTTTCTGTGCAAATGAATATTCTTCTCTAAGTTTCAAATAATAGGCATCAACAATGTTATCATCTTCCAGCAAATGACACATGCCATATAATAAACTCTCAATTTGGGCGGTATTCGCCAGTACTTTCCTAACAACGGAAAACTCCAATGCCTCGGCCAGACTAGTGAAAGCGTCCCCATTGATTTTGAGTCCGAAGTTCTTTAAAAGAAGTGCGAACAGAACCTGCTCCCAATTATTTTTGGATTTTTCAAGCAGTTCGAATACGAATGCAGATTTCCGTTCCAATCGTTCAAAATATAATCTTTCCAACCAATTCTGAACAACGAAATCATCAACTTCTGAAAGGGAGGCCTCGCAATTAATAAAAGTGTATTTCTTTTTGTCAAATAGGTTTTGATAGGCTGTGAGGATTTCTTTAGAGACGTAGTCTTGTAGCGGCAAGGTGGGAATTCGAGAACCGTCCCTTCGAAAAACTGCGGCATCATCTTCCCAAACTACATGAAGAATTACGTTATCGTAGTTGGAATCTTCTTCGTGACCATGCGCATACCAATCCGACGATTTGATATGGATTTCGACATTACCGGCCCAAAGTTGTCCGTCTATTTTTGCCTGAGCATTCAAAAAGTCCGGACCGGATAAATGGTTATGGGTTCCGACCTTGATTATGGTAACCTGTTCATTGTTCGAGGTTAACAAATCAACCAATTGTAACTTTCTATACTTCCAGATAAAATGGAGCAAATCTTCTCGCACGACCCCTTAGTTAGTGTTTCAGGCCAAAATATAAGGAAAAAATAAAACGTAAGAAAAAACTGTATTGAAATGGGTTGTTATTCAGCAACTTCGCCTTCCCAATTCATAAAACCACCTTCTAAGTTATAGGCGTTTTCAAAACCAATACTGTTCATAATGGCACATGCTTGGCCGCTTCGGTTTCCGCTACGACAATACACATAGTAATTCTTTGATTTGTCCAATTTCTGGAGTTCATCGATAAAACCTTGACCCAAATAAATGTCAATATGGGTCGCGTTAGGAATATATCCCTCCGCCATTTCATCCTCAGTTCGAACATCTAGGATAATGGAGTTGTCGTCTTGCAATAATTGCGCTACCCACTCTTCTTGTGATAAATCAGCCATTTGTGTTTTATTTGCTTTCCACGCTTTTGTGGTGAACGTGGACATCTTGAGATTTCAAAAATAGTGTATCCATAAAAACCTGACTATAAATTTTTAACAAAATTTTATAGACCTAAGAATTTTTGGTCTCGAAAATAGAAATACATTTGTATATACAATTGTTGTAACAACATGAATGTTGAACAAATCATAAAAACTGATAAAGAAATTCCGCTTTATAGCAGAACTATTATTCATTTTATGTTGGTAAACAACAAGATAAACGAGGCCATATCAAAAGCACTAAAACCTTTTGACATTTCGTTGCAACAATTTAACGTCTTGCGTATCTTAAGGGGGCAGAACGGAAAACCAGCAAATCTTTCGACCTTGAACGAAAGAATGGTTACGAAGATGAGCAACACAACAAGATTGGTTGATAAATTGATTTTGAAGGGTTTTGTTGATAGAATAATCTGTCCATCAAACCGAAGAAAAGTTGAAATTAATATTACCTCCGACGGTGAAAAAGTTTTGAAAGAGATGGATACGGCGATGAGTACAGCAGAAAAATCCATCTTAAGAAATATTTCGGAAAAAGAATTGAAACAACTGAACGTATTGTTCGATAAATTTTAATATAGGCACACTAATTTATTAATTAAAAAATTCCCGCATGTGCGGGAATGACGTTAAACCACATTATTTATGAAAAAGACAGTATTAAGTTTAGCACTAGCCGTAATATTCGGAGCAACTGCAACAGCAACAGAGCCAATCGCAGACGAAAGGAAAGAAGTAAACACAGAAACCAGCAAAGTAACTTGGAAGGCTTACAAGGTAACTGGATCCCACACAGGTACCGTCGATTTACAATCAGGAGCTTTGATGTTCGACGGGGACAAACTAACTGGTGGTGAATTCGTTGTGGACATGCCAACACTGATTTCTACGGATTTGGAAGGGGAATACAAAGGGAAATTAGAGGGTCATTTAAAATCTGATGATTTCTTCGGAGTTGAAACACACCCCACTGCAAAATTAGTTTTTACTAATGTGGAAGCCTCAGGTAAGAACTCTTATGAAGTAACTGGCGACCTTACTATTAAAGGTATCACAAAACCTGTTACCTTTGATGTATCTATATATGGCAGTAAGGCTACTGCCACCATGAAAGTTGATAGAGCCAACTATGATGTAAAATATGGTTCAGGAAGTTTCTTTGAAAACCTAGGAGACAAAACCATCTACGACGAGTTTGACTTGGTAGTTGATCTAGAATTTTAGTAGACTTGACCTCACAGTTAAGCAGCCTGCACTTTTTAACGAGTGCAGGTTTTTTATTTTTATTCGTACTGGTTATTGGTGCTTTTAAAAATGATTTCTATATTTGACCTTCAATGAAAGAAATTAGAACAAATATTTGGTGGTGGAACAACTCTCGACAGTTATCGTGAGCTGAGCATCATTATAGGAAAACTATATAAGGCCTGTCATCACGACAGGCCTTACTTATTTATAAGCATTTAATTTCATTTCGACGAAGGTCGAAATCCCTTTGAAGGTAAAAAGTTGAAGTCGCATTGAAGATGGGAGTCCTGTTTAAATAGTAGAAAGGTTAGTTTGGACGGAAAAGATTTTTACATATACATCATAACCAACAAAAAGCTCGGTACACTTTACATTGGTTATGCAAATGATATGAAAGATAGAATGAAAAGACATAAATCAGGCAATGGAAGTGTTTTTGCGAAAAGATATAATCTCGATAAACTAGTTTACTATGAAAAATATAAGTTCCCGAATGTTGCTATAAAAAGAGAAAAACAACTGAAGAAATGGAAACGTCAATGGAAAATCAACCTCATAAATGATTTCAATTCAAATTGGGAAGATTTGACTTATTTTTTCGAATAAAATGTAGAGAACATTAAACAGATTCCCGCCTTCGCGGGAATGAAAATAAAGATTTCATTGTATGAAATACCAATTACAATCACATCACAAGAAAATTTTGGCGGACACCATCACTCCAGTGAGTGTGTATTTGAAAATCAGGGACAGATTTCCGAACAGCATTCTCTTAGAAAGCAGTGATTATCACGCCAATGATAATAGTTTCTCTTATATCTGTTGCAACCCGATTGCCTCGATAAAAGTTGAAAACGAAAATATTATTCAGCAGTTTCCTGACGGTTCTAAAGATGAAATTCAAATTGAGGAACGCACTGATGTGGTGGGAATCATTCACGATTTTAGTCGGCGTTTCGAAACTAACAAAAGTGATTTCAAATTCATTTATAACGGACTCTTCGGTTACATGGCATATGATGCCGTTCGTTACTATGAGGATGTAAAACTTTCAAAAAAGGATGGTACTATTAAAATACCTGATATCTATTACTCGGTATATCAGAACATTATCGCCATCAATCATTTTAAGAACGAGGCCTATATTTTTGCAAACTGCTACGAGACTGAAAATAATGTTCCGGAAATTGAACAAATTCTGAACGTAAAGAATTTTGCTTCCTATAATTTTTCTTTGGACGGAAATGCAACTTCCAATTTAAAAGATGAAGAATATAAAGAACATGTTGAACTCGCCAAAAAGCATTGTCAACGTGGCGATGTCTTTCAACTTGTGTTATCTCGAAGATTTTCTCAAGGATTTAAAGGAGATGAATTTAACGTATATCGAGCACTTCGTTCCGTGAACCCTTCTCCTTATTTATTTTATTTTGACTATGGAGATTTTAAAATCTTCGGAAGTTCGCCCGAAGCTCAGCTCATCGTCAAAGATGGTACAGCTGAAATACATCCCATCGCAGGAACCTTCAAACGAACCGGAAACGACGAACAAGATGCCATTTTAGCAAAAGAATTGACCGAAGACGATAAAGAAAATAGCGAGCACGTCATGTTGGTTGATTTGGCAAGAAACGATTTAAGTCGCAACGGAAGCATGGTCAAAGTCACCAACTATCGTGAGGTTCAATTTTTCTCACATGTAATTCATTTGGTTTCGAAAGTAACCGGGCAAAAGAAAAAAGATACCCCCACCATGAAAGTGGTTGCCGATACTTTTCCAGCGGGAACGCTAAGTGGTGCGCCCAAACATATGGCAATGCAACTTATCGAGAAATACGAAAAAACAAGCAGAGGGTATTATGGTGGAGCAATCGGTTTTATGGATTTTAATGGGAATTTCAACCATGCCATTATGATTCGAACTTTCTTGAGTAAAAACCATGAATTGCATTATCAGGCTGGTGCAGGTTTAGTCGCAGCCTCAGACGCAGAAGATGAATTACAAGAAACCTATAACAAACTAGGCGCTTTGACAAAAGCCCTTGAAATTGCTGAAACGATTTAAGATGAAGAAGATACTTGTTATAGACAACTACGACAGTTTTACTTACAATCTGGTTCATTACTTGGAAGATTTAGATTGTGAAGTAGTCGTTAAACGGAACGACCAATTAACTTTGGACGAAGTCGATGTTTTCGATAAAATCGTCCTTTCTCCTGGACCGGGCATACCCGAAGAGGCTGGACTTTTAAAAGAAATTATTGCCAAATATGCTCCTACCAAAAGTATTTTTGGCGTTTGTTTGGGACAACAAGCTATTGGGGAAGTTTTTGGAGGTTCGTTGATAAATTTAGACGAAGTATATCATGGCATTGCCACTAAAATAAGAATCGTCAAAGATGATATCCTTTTTGAAGGATTACCAAAGGAAATAGAAGTAGGTCGTTACCATTCATGGGTGGTAAATCCAGAACTTCCTAAGGTTTTGGAAGCTACTTCCTTTGATGAAAATGGACAAGTAATGTCTTTACGACATAAAGATTATGATGTTTGCGCTGTACAATTTCACCCTGAATCGGTTTTGACTCCGGAAGGAAAAATGATTCTAGAAAACTGGTTAAAAAAATGAAAGAGACACTAAATAAACTAATCAATCACGACATTCTTTCTAAAGAAGATGCAAAACAGATATTGGTCAATATTGCCAAGGGTGATTACAATACAAGTCAGATTGCCGCATTTTTAACAGTTTATATGATGCGTAGCGTTACGATTGATGAGCTAGAAGGCTTTCGTGACGCCCTTTTAGAATTATGCTTAGCAATAGATTTATCGGCCTATAATCCTGTTGATTTGTGTGGTACGGGGGGCGATGGAAAAGACACCTTTAATATTTCGACCTTAGCCTCTTTTGTTACTGCAGGTGCTGGAGTAAAAGTCACCAAACATGGGAATTATGGAGTTTCCTCAAAATGCGGAAGTAGTAACGTGATGGAGTTTCTGGGCATCAAATTTAGTAACGAAGCAGAGTTTTTAGAGAGGTCGATTGATGAAGCTGGCATTTGTGTTTTACACGCACCCCTATTCCATCCTGCAATGAAAAATGTGGCGCCTATCCGAAGAGAATTGGGTGTAAAAACCTTTTTCAACATGTTGGGGCCTATGGTAAATCCTGCTTTTCCAAAGAACCAAATGGTGGGAGTTTTCAATTTAGAACTGGCACGTATGTATGGATACTTATATCAAAATACAGATAAGAATTTTACAGTCTTGCATGCTTTGGATGGCTACGATGAAATTTCTCTTACAGGAAACACCAAAACCATTTCAAATACTTCAGAAGGAATGATAAAACCTTCCGACTTTGGATTAAAGGCCATTCAACAAGCTGAAATTGTAGGTGGCGATAGTATTGAAGAATCCGCTCAAATATTCTTGAATGTCTTGCAAGGAAAAGGTACTGAACCACAAAATAATGTGGTTTGCGCCAATGCTGGAGTGGCCATTGCAACAGTTGAAAATATGGATGTAAAAGAAGGATTTGAAAAGGCAAAAGAATCTTTATTGAGTGGTAAAGGTTTAATAGCATTAAGAAAATTACAAGAACTAAGTAAAAATTAAGATGGACATTCTATCTAAAATAGTAGCCGACAAATACAAAGAAGTTGATTTGAAAAAATCGCTTATTACAACTAAGCAGTTGGAGTCATCTGTTTTGTTTTCAAGAGCAACGCTTTCTTTGGCAACTGCCCTACGAAATAGCAGTATCGGAATCATCGCCGAGCACAAAAGAAGGTCCCCTTCAAAAGGAACAATAAACCAAGACACAAATGTGGGACAGGTAGCAAAAAGCTATCAAAAAGCTGGAGCCTGTGGTATGAGTGTCCTTACCGATATCAAATATTTTGGAGGTTCTTTAGAAGATTTGCTTTTGGCTAGAGCCTCCGTCACTATGCCGCTACTGCGCAAAGAATTCATCATTGACGAATATCAAATTCTGGAGGCCAAAGCTAATGGTGCAGATGTTATTCTCTTGATTGCAGCAGTGCTTTCCAAAGAAGAAATAAAGTCATTTTCTGAACTCGCTAAAAGTTTAAATTTAGAAGTGTTATTGGAAGTTCATAATGAAGCCGAATTGAATAAATCCATTATGCCCAGTTTGGATATGTTGGGTGTAAATAATCGAAATCTAAAGACTTTTCAAGTGAGTTTAGAAACTAGCAAAACATTGTCAAATTTGATTCCTGATGACTTTGTCAAAGTTTCTGAAAGTGGCATCAGTACGATTGAAGCCATTAAAGATTTAAAACAATATGGATATCAAGGGTTCTTAATTGGCGAAAACTTTATGAAAACCGAGAGTCCTGGAAAGAGCGCAGCCACATTTATTCAAAAACTAAGCTAAGTGGAGTATTATTATTCAAATAAAGACGATAAGAGAACTCCCTCGCCTCAGAGGAGGGTCGGGGTGGGGATTAAAGTCTGCGGCATGAATAAAAATACGACTGAGGTAGCCACTCTAAAGCCTGACTATTTAGGCTTTATTTTCTGGAAACCTTCTAAAAGATACTTTGACGGTACAATGCCTTCAATTCCGCACAGCATTAAAAAAGTGGGGGTTTTTGTGGATACTACAATACAGGAAATTGCTGAAAAAGTAAAAACCTACGGATTATTATTGGCACAACTACATGGCCAAGAAACTCCCACATTTTGTAATGAACTCAAAAAAACCGTACCACAACTAAAGATCATTAAAGTATTTTCGATAAAGGATGATTTTGACTTTAGTCAATTGAAACAATTTGAGGCTAGCTGTGATTATTTTTTGTTCGATACCAAGGGAAAATTACCTGGTGGCAACGGATATACTTTTAACTGGGAGGTTCTAAAAAAATATCCTTCTACAAAACCATATTTTCTAAGTGGAGGGATAGGTTTGGATGAATTAGAATCCATCAAAGAATTTTTAAAAGGACCGGAATCAAAATATTGTGAAGTTTTTGATGTGAACAGTAAATTCGAAATCGAACCGGGATTGAAGGATATAGCAAAATTGAAAGAGTTCCAAAAAGCCATTAAGACGAAATAAACAGATTCCCGCTTTTGTGGGAATGACAATAAAGAGAATATGTACCACGCAGACGAAAAAGGATACTACGGAGAATTCGGTGGAGCTTTTATTCCTGAAATGCTCTACCCGAATGTAGAAGAATTGCGCCAAAAGTATTTGGACATAATGTATGAAGAATCTTTTCAAAAGGAATTCAATCAATTATTAAAGGACTATGTCGGCAGGCCTTCTCCACTTTATTTTGCGAAACGACTTTCTGAAAAACACAGATGCAAAATCTACCTAAAGCGAGAAGATTTGAACCATACGGGAGCTCATAAAGTAAACAATACGATTGGTCAAATCTTGATGGCCAAACGCTTAGGAAAAACTAGAATTATTGCCGAAACGGGTGCTGGACAACATGGCGTTGCTACGGCTACAGTTTGTGCGCTAATGGGTATGGAATGTATTGTTTATATGGGCGAAATCGACATTGCACGTCAAGCACCAAATGTAGCCCGAATGAAAATGTTGGGGGCTACCGTTCGACCTGCATTATCAGGAAGTCGCACCCTAAAAGATGCCACCAACGAAGCCATTCGTGATTGGATAAATAATCCTGTTGATACGCATTATATTATTGGTTCTGCCATCGGCCCACACCCCTACCCTGATATGGTCACCCGGTTTCAATCAGTAATTTCGGAGGAAATCAAATGGCAGCTGAAGGAGAAGGAAGGGCGCGAAAACCCTGATTATGTGGTTGCCTGTATCGGTGGTGGAAGCAACGCCGCCGGAACTTACTATCACTTTTTAGATGAGCCCGAAGTGGGTATTATTGCTGTGGAAGCGGCGGGAAAAGGAGTTGAATCTGGCGAAAGCGCAGCAACCTCAGCATTGGGTAAAATCGGAATTATCCACGGTTGTAAAACCATGTTAATGCAGACAGCTGATGGGCAAATAACAGAGCCCTATTCCATTTCTGCGGGATTAGATTATCCTGGTGTAGGCCCCATGCATTCGCATTTACACAAATCAGGCAGGGCGGAATTTTATTCTGCCACAGATGATGAAGCCATGACCGCAGGAGTAGAACTTTCACAATTGGAAGGAATCATTCCAGCCATCGAAACAGGCCATGCCTTCGCCATTTTCGCCCATAAGAAATTTAAGCCAGAGGACATTGTTGTGATTAGTCTCTCTGGGCGTGGAGATAAGGATTTGGATACATATATAGACTACTTTAAGTTAGCGTAATGAGCAATAGAATTAATGAGAAGCTTCAGGAGGACAAAAAACTCCTCTCCATATACTTCACAGCTGGTTATCCGGCATTGGAAGACACCGTACAAATCATTCAAGATTTAGAAAAAAATGGTGTTGACATGATTGAGATTGGCTTACCGTTCAGCGACCCATTGGCTGACGGACCAACGATTCAAGAAAGTTCTACGGCCGCTTTGAAAAACGGAATGACCACTGAAAAACTTTTCGAACAACTGCATGACATTCGCAAAACCGTTTCAATTCCTCTAATAGTAATGGGCTATTTCAACCCCATGCTGCAATATGGCGTTGAAGCCTTCTGCAAAAAATGTCATGAGATTGGTATTGACGGTATTATCATGCCCGATTTACCCTTAGATGTCTACCAATCAGAATACGAAGCAACATTCAAAAAATACGGCCTAATTAATATTTTCTTGATTACACCGCAAACGAGTGATGAAAGAATTAAACAAATCGATGAAGCTTCTGACGGATTTATCTATATGGTAAGTTCAGCAAGTGTGACTGGTTCAAGTTCGGGCTTTGGAAAAACTCAGACCGATTATTTTGAGCGTATTGCTGAGATGAATTTAAAGAACCCACAAATTGTAGGTTTTGGTATTAAAGATGCTAAAACTTTTCAAACCGCTACAAAAAATGCAAATGGAGCAATTATTGGTTCTGCGTTTATTAAACATTTGACGGCTAATGGAGTGGATTCTATATCAAATTTTATAAAGAAGATTCGTTGACATGAACGATTTAATCAACAACTGGAAATTGGTATTACTGTTGTGCTTGGCCTTAGGCCTAGCCCCCTTCTTCCCTGAACCACATCTTTGGGGAAAACTAAAATGGATTGCTGGTGGTGCTCATGGTATGAAACTTATGGATTGGTTCGATGTTTTGCTGCATGGTTTTCCGTTTTTACTTTTAATGCGCCTTCTGGTTTTAAAGTTCAAAAGCAAATAGTAATCTCCTAATAATCCTTACTTTTAGCCTTCGCAAACAATCAAATTCTGAATGAAAAAATTACTTTTTACAATATGCTGTCTTATCTCTTTTTTAAGTTCAGCCCAAGATGAAGCACAACTCAAAAGACAAGTCCGGCAAGCAATAAACGAAATTCGAAGTTTTGTAAAAATTCCGAATGATGCGCTGGATCATGCCGATATCAATCGAAATTTAACTTGGTTGGAAAAGAACTTTAACGCTAGAGGTTTTAACTCCTCAATACTTCCTACCGAAGGAGAATCGTTGTTTTTTGCTTCCCTTCCGATGGAAGATAGTAAACCTACCATTCTATTCTATATGCACCTTGACGGACAATCCGTGGACCCTTCCAAATGGAATCAACCCAATCCGTACGAAGTAGTTTTAAAATCTCCAGATGGTGAGGGTTGGAAGAAACAAGTCTTTGAAGATTTAGACGATGACATCAATTACGATTGGCGCTTGTTCGGGCGTTCAACTTCAGATGACAAAGGACCTATTGTGATGTTTTTGAGTGCCATCGACCTGTTGAAAGAAAATGGCAAAGAACTTCCTTTTAACATCAAAGTCATTTTAGATAGTGAAGAGGAAAAAAGCAGCAAACCCCTGCCGAAAGCAGTAAAACAATATCGAGAATTGCTCGAAGCCGATTTTTTAGTTATCAATGACGGCCCGGTTCATGTTTCTGGCAAGCCCACGGTGGTGTACGGCTGTAGGGGAATAACAACGCTCTCCCTAACAACACACGGCCCCATAAAACCACAACACAGTGGTCACTACGGAAACTATGCACCCAATCCCGGATTTCAATTGGCCCAAGTATTGGCGACCATGAAAGATACGGATGGAAGGGTGACCATTGACGGCTATTATGATGGCATTTCGTTGGATGAAATTGCGATGTCCGTTTTAAAAAGCGTACCGGATGATGCCAACACAATCAACACAAATTTAGCTGTTAAAACTCCTGAGAAAGTAGGTTCTTTTTATCAGGAAGCATTGCAATACCCATCTTTGAATATTAGAGGTATGGGTTCTGGTTGGATTGGTAAAAAGGCCAGAACAATCGTTCCTGAATCAGCAACCGCTGAACTCGATTTGCGATTGGTACCAGAAAGTGACGGAACACGACTGAAAGGTTTAGTCAAAAAACATATTGAAAAGCAAGGTTTCCATATCATGGATACCATTCCATCGCGGAAGGAACGCATGGCATATGGCAAAATCATGACGGTTTTAGAAGGTCCTGTAACGGACGCTTTTCGTACCGACTTGACCAATCCCTTTGGCGAATTTTTGGTGAATACGTTAAAAACTACCTTAGGTGAAGATGTTGTCCAAATTCGTATAATGGGCGGTACGGTACCTATCGCTCCATTTATTAATGAATTGAAAATTCCTGCTTTTATCGTTCCTATGGTAAACCCCGATAACAATCAACACAGCCCCAACGAAAATTTAAAGATCGGGCAGATTGCCTACGGGATCAAAGTTTTTTATGGCATATTGAGCACAAAAAAATAAGTATTTGAAGCGTTAGAGACTTCTCTCAGCCTTTGTCATAAAACCTGTACCGGTTAGACATTTGAAACCCAGTAAACGGTATGGTTTTTGCGATTCAGTTCACATATGAAAACTAAATCCGGCCTTATTCTTGCACTTTGTATAGCTTTTAGCATAGTGCCCATATTCTCGTTTGCGAACAAAGATTCAAAACAGGACAAACTAAGTTCTGGTGAACCTGAATTAACACTCATCGAATCATTAGAAAATGGCGAAAGCTTTTCGATTGAAATAACTTCAATAGGTTGCTTTCATGGTAAACGCCAAACAATACTGATATCTAAGGAGACAAATGTTGTTACCGCAAGTTGGGGAGCTATTTCAAAACTACTAACTGATGAGGACATTCAAACGTTCAAATCTTTCGAAATCGAACTTCGGAAATTGAAGATGGGAGGTTGTAGCACGGTTGATACTTACGTACTTCGATTTGGAAATCAAATGTTTCAAACGAGCGATGGAACTTGTAGTTGGCACGGGTATCGACCGCTTATTGAACTGTTCAGCGAATAACTATTCAGATACTTACTGGGCCTACATTTTTTGCACTAAAACACTTTAATTATCTTCCTTTCGTTTTATTAATATGAAGCTTATTGCATCGAAATATCTATTGTGCGTTTTAATACTGTTCTTTACGAATATTATTGTAGCTCAGACCATATCAATAATGGATGGTTTGAATCGAGAGTCTATACCTTTTGCCACCATTTCTTTTGGTAACGGCCTTGGAAATTTTGCAGACGACGATGGTAAATTTTCGTTTTCCAAAGAAAAATATAGTGATGTGGATACGCTATTTATCTCGGCCATGGGATATGTTGAAAAAGCCGTATTGACAGCTACCCTCCCAAAAGAAGTCCTTTTAAAACCTTCCGTTGCACAGTTGAACGAAGTTGTGGTTTCTGCGCCAAAAGAAGGCAAGTTTAGATTTAAAAAACAAAAGCCCAAAACCAATACAGATTTGTTCGCTTCATGGCTTCCGACCGTTGAAAGTGAAGTAGCAGTTTTATTCAAACGTTATGAAGATATGCCAACCCAGATTTCCAAGCTGTTGCTTCCCATTAATGCAGAATCAAAATACAAATCGAAAGGAAAAGGAAAGTTCGCTACCATATTCCGGGTAAACTTTTACAAGAATAACAACGGCTCCCCAGGTGAGTCAATTTGTTACGAAAATGTAGTGTTCTCTATGGATGAAAAGGAGGATAAAGTTTTTGAACTGGATATTTTGGACAAATTCATTTACGTTCCTGAAAATGGACTATTTATATCAATTCAAGTATTGGGATATGAAAATTCAAAAGGACGTTTAGCTCAGACCAAGCAATATCGCGAAATCAAAACGGCCCGTGGCATTCAGAAAATATCCACTTCGTTTAGACCCCTACTACCTTTTACAAACGAGCTTCCGATGCAGAATACCTACGTTCGACGGATCTTCTTGAACAAAAAGAAATGGCAGATTTTTGATAAAAGCTATAATGCGAAATCAAAACTCATTCAGACAGGGCATCGTAACTATGGGATGGGTGCAGAATTTAAGGTATACGAAAACTAGAGTCTTACTTTATCAAAGTAACTATGATGACCCCACTTCCACCCCTGGCTCCATACAGAGCAGTATCTTCGCCTTTTAACAGTTCAATTGTTTTTATCTCATCAGGATTAACGCCCGCAAGACTATTTACATAATTACCGTCAATAATATACAAGGGTTCATAGGCGGGACCTGCTAGCGTTCCCGAACCGCGAATAACTACTGAAGTGCCATTTACTTCTACCCCGGTAAACTTTTCTCTAATGATTTGAAAAATATTTGAATACTCCGCGTAACTCTTTTTACTTAAACCTCGAAACACCTCTATATCAAAAACATAGCCCAGTTCAGAAAGTTCTTGTTCAGTAATAACTTCAATAATTTCAGGAAAAGTGAAATCGATTTTTTCCTGTCCGTTATAAACCTCACTTTGTATTCCATATTTCTCGGAAAAAACACTGATGACATCTGTTTCAGACGGAACTCGAACCTTGTACTCTCCTTTTTTATTGGTACGGAATCCTGTTTTTAAGGAGTCTACAAAGATATAACCCTTCTGAATCGGGAACCCCTGAGCATCGGTGACAACTCCCTTGACCTTGACTGCCTTGTGGTTACCACTTTGGGCATTCATGGAAACAGTCAGGAAAATAACAAACAATATGGAAAATAGAAATCTAGTTTTCATAATGAGAATGATTGGAAATTGTTCAAAACAACCTCAATTAAACATCAAAAATAGTACCATTTTCGGCTCAAAGAAAACCCAAACCACAAACCCAGAATGCAAGTCGTCAACTAGGCCGAATTGCGACTAGCGTTGATATTTCCGTATAAAGAACGTGTGACTATTTTCTCATACAGTTCTTTGAAATCTGTCTTTTGACCTATTTTTTGTAATGCATATTGTTGAATGACCAAAAGTGGCAAAACAATGTTCTCCCTAATTTTTATCGACTCACGAGATACGGCTTCCCGTTCCATCAAAATATCCATATCGGATATTAAGAGCAACATCTTTATAGACAATTGGTATTCGGCATGTAAAATCTGCCAAAACTCACCGTACTCTTTGTCTTCCTTCATATAGCTGGTCAGTTCAAAATAACATTTTGACAATGACATCATACTATTCAACATCAAAGTCTTAAAGAATGGAACTTCTTTGAACATTCTTTTAATATCTTTCAACTTCCCTTTTTCCTTCAAAGTTTGAATTGCAGTACCAATCCCGAAATAGCCTGGAACATTTTGTTTCAATTGACTCCAGGAACCTACAAAAGATATGGCCCTTAAATCACTCAATTCCAATTTCGCCTTATTACCTCGTTTGCCTGGCCTACTTCCAATATTGGCCTTTCCGTAATATTTCAACGTACTCATGTTTTCTAAGTATGACATGAATTTCTTATGCTGCTTTAACGCATCGTATTTCGCAAAGCTCAAATCAGATAGTTGTTCCATGAGTTTTCGCTCTTCCCTAGAAATCACATTCTCCTTTCCGAACAAATTATTAGATAGCCCAGCAGTTAACAACTGCTCACAATTGTATTGAAACTGTTCTTTAGTACCGTACGTGCTCGTAATCGTCTGACCTTGAATGGTCAACTGAATCTCATTGTTGGCAATATCTTTGGTTTGAGCCGCATAGAAACGATGTGTTTTTCCACCGCCACGTGCAGGAGGGCCACCTCTACCATCGAAAAATATCGCTTTGGTTTTGTTCTTTTTGCAAACCTTGGAGAGGGTTTCTTTAGTTTTTAAAATATTCCAATTGGCTTTTAAGTAACCTCCATCTTTTGTTCCATCGGAGAAACCCAACATTATTGTATGAATATCGTTTCTTCTAGTCAAATGATCTCGGTAAATTTTAAGATCGAAAAGACGTTGCATGGTATCTTCAGAGCTCTCCATACCATTCATAGTTTCAAATAGTGGAACAATATCGAACGTGATTTCATCGGTATTCCAACCACACCATCTGAACAATCCGAAAACAAAAAGTACCGAGAAAATATCCTCTGAATTACTGATGATATATCTATTGCATCCTTCTTCTCCGTTTTTGTTTTGAATTGTTTTTAACTGGCGGATATTTTTTATGGTATCCTTAACGATATCTTCTTTGTAATCACCCGCAAGAGCATTTATTTCTTCTTTCAATAGTAGATTGATCAACTGCTTTTCAGTCAATTCATCAAGTCCGCCTTTAATCTTTCCATTCTTTTTAAGGATTTCCTCAACAACCAGCTTATGCTTGCTATGATCCTGCCTTATGTCTAGTGTAGCAAAATGGGTTTTAAAAATTTTGACCTTATCAATTAAATGATCTAAATCTTTAAGATAGAGCCCATGATATTTTTCGACTAGTATGATTCTTATTTCCAATAGGGTTCTCAAAATCTCTTCATAGGATATTACCTTGCTTGCATCGAACATGGTATTGTAAAGCTTGCCGCGCAAATCGAACAAAAGTGTCTGTAATCCTTTAAATGATAGTTTACGGTGCAACTCTTTCAAATCGTTATAATAACATTTCATCAAGGTCAACCGCAACTCATCGGCGACATCTTTAGTAATTGATGCTGTTACAAACGGATTACCGTCACGATCTCCGCCAGGCCAAAAGCCCAATTTCATGATGTTATGATTTGAGAAGTCTTCTTTATCGATATTCTCTTTGATATAGGCGTATAAGTCACCTACAGCATCATAATATACATTTCTGAGAATGTAAATGATATTCTTTGCCTCATCCAACGGAGTTGGCTTTTTGGCATTGATTAATGAGGTTAGTCCTAATTGCTGAAGTGTCACATCTATATCATTGATCTTGTTTTCAACAATTAACGATCTAAGATTACCCATAATACCGAGTACCGCAGGGGTGTAAAACTGGGTAGGGTGAGCGGTCAAGACAATTCTAGCGCTGAAATTCGATAGTTTTTCCGACACGGTAGCCCAACTCTTGTTCTTCTCGATCAGCTGCATATAATCACGTATAGACAAAGAAGTACTGTGTTGGTGCAATTCGGGAAAAGCGGCATCTTCAACACTATCGTACAACACCACCTGACGCTCAACATATTGCACGATTTTGAACATAAAATCAATGCGCTCTTGCTCCGAATCAATGTGTGCGTAGTTTTGAAAAAAGTTGTCTAATATCTGCTGGGGATTCTGGCCTGATTTAAGCCCTTTTTGACATTGATCTAACAACAAGGGGATTAGCATACCCACGTTCTCAATATTGCGATACGGCAAATTGAGAAATAAACTGTTGTATATATTGAATTTATTATTGACTGACTTTTTGAAAACTTCAAGTCTTTCAGCTTGTTGCATACGAATTTGTGGTTGAACTAAATATTATAATCATTTCCTTTACTTTTGAACCCATTAAGGGCATAAATATCGCCATTATATGAGAATTTGAAGGAAAGATAACACCGGAAATCACAAAATAGATTACCTACGCCACAAAACCAACACAGTTCACAACAAAATTTTCGAAAAGAAGTGGAACGGTGGTAGATTTACTGTGTAATAAAGAAATAAAATTTTTCATTTTCATATAGTGTTCTCGTAAAAGAGCTCCGATCGAAAGACGGGGCTCTTTTTAGTTCATAATGACTTTATACGTCATTCTCACGACGGCGGGAATCTTTATTTAACAGTGTAGGTTACTTAATAAGCATGAGGAGTAAACTCAATCAATTATTTAAAGATTCCACCAAACAACTTTAATCTCGATAATTGTCGGCACCTCGAGGGGGAAACCTATTCAAAGAACTCTCGATATTGTAGTACCCGAAAATCCAATGTGGTAAAATCAGGATTTTCATTCTTCATCCTTTTATAAGCTTCCATACTACCTACAGCTCGGTTAGCAGCACCGGATGGAGCGGTCAAAGAAACCGTTTTTACGATTCTACTTTCGTTTAAACTCGACTTTAATTCAAATTCGTGAATTCTTGGTACTTTATCCGAAACCTCCTTTAAGGTCAATCCATTTTCCTTTACATGTTTTCTAAAGAAATACTCCGGCCCATTTTTGCTATTACCACCAGTAAATAAAAGGGTTTCTATATTTGGATATTCTTTGAGATAACCCACAAGATTTCGAAGGGTTATGTGTTGCATTCCCAAATCAGAGGCATCCACTTTTTCACGCTTGGCGCTTTCCACAATATCACAAACACCAATCTTATGTTTCAACAGAAAATCTTTGCGTTGTTGTGCGGCAAAATCAGTGGTTTCATATTTTAGGTTCAAATTGAAAATACGATCTAAGATGGGCCAGAGCTGCCCATTTTTGCTGCCATAGCAAAAATCAACATCTTCGGGTTTCAGTTTTCCTGTAGTAAATCTAGGAGGCGGCAAAGTCCCAACTATGAGTTTTGTTGCTTCGGGAAAGAGAAAGGGCTCGTAGGGGTGTGTATGTAGGAACAAGAATATTGGATTATCTGGTGGTCGGAAAGCTAAAACTATCTATCCTAAAAATCAAGAAAAAGTCAAACCGAATTGAAATCTGGTACCAATACTGCAATTGACTTTTTACCCTCAATTGAGTACCTTACAGAAATCCAGCATGGATTAAAACAGGTTCCTGCCTTCGCAGGAATGAAAAAAACAATTATTTATGGGAAAAGGTGATAAAAAATCAAGAAGAGGAAAAATATGCAATGGTACCTTTGGCGTGAGAAGACCTCGAAAAATAAAAAAAAGAGCTACAGTCGAAGAAAAAGTAAGCGGTCGAAAGAAAAAATAGTCAATCTTTCAAAATATCCACTTCTATAGGCATTTCTTCCGTTAAGCCTTTTATTCGATAGGTAAAGAGATTTAACTGGGTCGAATCGATTTCAAAGATACTGTCAATTGCAACAGTGGTTGATAACGAATCACCTGTCAAAACTACGCTTTGTGGCAGTGAGAGACCGTTATACTTCTGATAAAAAGCAAGTTCATCAGGCTGCAAATCCGAAAAAATCAAAGAATCGATTACTACCTCCGTAAATGTACTTCCGGTCGTGTTTTCGACACGTATCTGAACACCCTCCAAATTATCATCACGATCTGTACAAGAAAACACCAAAACCAAAGAAAATATCAAAACAGCTACAGAAATTTTCATAGATACACCTTTTTAAAGTTCAGTACTTTTAAAACGGATAGTTTCAAAAAATATTCTATCTGTAAATGACCATGTAGTATTTTGAATCGGACAATCGCAAAGGATTCCTGATTATCTATCTTTAACAAAATCAAAGCTATTCGACCCATCCAATTCAATGGTATAAAACCCCTTTTCCATTAAATAGGCCTCAGGTACGTAATCATAGATTACAGGGCCGTAAGTACCTCGCTCCGTTCTTAGCTCGAAGATATCTGGCCGATAGTCGTATGGCCATGGTTGGTATTCCGTGGTTTCACCAAGTTTGATGTCTTCGAAAACAATAGTTTCGAAATTAATCGAAAAGGTCTCAACTACAATAGTATCGGTATTCTTTGCCCGAATGTTTATGTCGGTCAGTTCAATTGGTCCATTATCATTTTGACAACCAAGGGATAGGAAAACTAGGAAAATGACGAGGACAAAAGTATTTTTCATATTGAACCCTTTACAGATAGATGCCTGAAAACGGCTTGGTTGCGTATAAATCGAGAAATGATTATCGAATAAAAACCGGCTCTGTCTCTTTCAGCGTGTGTTCTTTACTGTAAACATAGTCATCGAGATCAAACCCCTTCATATCATCCAAGGTTTTGGCATTTGAATCAATAATATAGCGCACCATTGAACCACGTGCTTTTTTTGCAAAGAAACTGATGACCTTGAGTTTATCGTTTTTCCAATCCTTGAAAATAGGGGTGATTACGGGTACCTTCAAAGTTTTAGGATCAACCGCCCCAAAATATTCGTTACTAGCTAAATTCACGAAAAGTTCGTCATCTTCCAATTCTGAATTCAAATGTGCCGTTAGGTCTTTTTTCCAGAATTCATACAGATTTTTTTTTCGCCCCACTTTTAATTGTGTACCCATTTCAAGACGATAGGGTTGTATTAAATCCAGCGGCTTTAAGATCCCGTAGAGTCCCGAAAGTATTCGGAGTGTGTTTTGAAGCTTATCCATTTTCTTTTCCGATAACGTATACGCGTCCAGACCTTGGTACACATCACCATTGAAGGCGTAAATCGCGGGGCGGGCATTTTCTGGTGTGAAAGGAGTTAAAAACTGTTGGTTGCGCTCCCAGTTCAATTGCGCCAAGTTATCCGAGATATCCATTAGTTTTGACAGCGCTTTTGGCCTTTTCTTCTGAAGCACCTTGTTCAATTTTTCGGATTGGGTTAAAAATTCGGGTTGGGAATATTTTTCTAGCGGCAAGGCAGTTTCAAAATCAAGCGACTTTGCTGGAGAAATAACAATTTTCATCTTCAAAAGTTTTAAGGTAAAAATAATTGCAATTTTCGGGAAAAGCAACGTCCTCAAAAAGGAGTTTTTGATGCGGCTATCAACTTAATCGATACCCTCACTGACTATGCTGCGAATACCCCCTCCACTTCTCAATACAATTTGCCATATCTTCAGGAATTTCAGAATCAAAACGCATCATCTTACCCGTAACGGGGTGTACAAAACCTAAAGTTTTTGCATGCAAAGCCTGTCTGGGGAGTATTTTAAAGGCATTCTCAACAAACTGTTTGTATTTGGTGAATGTGGTTCCTTTTAATATTTTGTCCCCGCCATAACGCTCATCATTAAAAAGTGTATGCCCAATGTACTTCATATGAGCTCGAATCTGGTGGGTTCTACCGGTCTCCAACTTACACGATACCAAAGTGAGGTACCCTAGTCTTTCAATTACCTTGAAATGGGTTAGGGCATCTTTGCCCGTTTCACCGTCTGGAAAAACGTGCATTTGCAGTCTGTTCTTCGGATGCCTGCCAATGTGACCTTCAATGGTTCCCTCATCATCTTCCATATTTCCCCAAACTAGGGCTACGTATTCACGCTCAGAAGTCTTATCAAAAAATTGTTTTGCCAAGTGCGTCATTGCTGCCTCCGTTTTTGCTACTAATAGTAGTCCCGAAGTATCTTTATCAATACGGTGTACAAGACCCGGCCGTTCATTACTATTTGATGGGAGGTTATCTATATGATAAATCAAAGCATTGATGAGCGTTCCCGAATAATTGCCGTGACCGGGATGTACGACCATCCCCGCAGGCTTATTGACCACCAACAGAACGTCATCTTCATAAACGATATCCAAAGGTATATTTTCAGGCACTAGAAGAAATTCATGGGGCGGGTGCTCAAAAAGCACCTTTACCTCATCCCCCGCCTTTACCTTGTAATTTTGTTTGACGATTACTCCATTCACCCAAATATTCCCATCTTTCGCGGCTTTCTGAATCTTGTTGCGTGTCGCGTTTTCGATAAAGTTCATCAAAAACTTATCCACGCGCAGCGGTTCTTGTCCTTTGGAAGCAACAAACCGATGGTGTTCAAAAAGTTCGTCTTCTTGAAGTTCTGGACTATTATCAGGCTCCATAATTACTCCGAATCTGCCTTGACTTGGTCGCGTTGACCAATATTGCCGTTACCACAGACCAATTCTACTTTAGAGGTTTTAGGTAATTTATCGCCAGGCTTAATCTGTTTGCCCTTATACTTGATGTAGTAGACCATATCTTTACCGATTTGGTCGATATAGGTGGTACGTTGCACATCTAAACCGACAGCGCGAAGCATTGAAGCCGCATTACGTTGAGTAACCTGGATGACATTGGGTACGGTAACCGTTTTATAACCTGACGGATTTACCGTAAAATAAATTTTTCGATTTTGCTTGACTTTGTTGCCAGCTTTTGGGTCTTGATCTATAATCGAAAATCTGGGGTAATCTGGATTGTAATTTGCAGAATCCAATACCTCATAGCGTAAATCGGCCTCATCGATTGCCTTACGCATATCCATCACCGACATTTTCGAAAAATCCGGTACTTCAACAAATTTACCGTGATTGGTGGTACTTTTTAACCAGCTTAGAAGCACGAAAACCAAAATAATAGAGGCTAAGAGTGCCAATCCAAGTTGGATCAAAAAAGTTTTACTAATAAGAAATTTAAGAAAATTACGCATTGTTTCAACTTATCAAAGCAAATATAGGAAATGCCCTATTACTAACGCTAGTACTCCAATAAATATTGGTTTACAAAACTTCTCATAAAAAAAATAATTCCTTGGTAGAAACATTCCCTATTCTTTTTTCTTTACTTTGAACCGGCCATTGTTAATTAACACTTTAAGATGAAAAAAAAGATTGCCATTATTATGGGTGGTTATTCAAGTGAATATGAGATATCGCTCAAAAGCGGCAATGTGGTGTATCAATATTTGAATAGCGAAAAATATGACAGATATCGCATTCATGTTTTAAAGGATAAATGGGTGTATGTCGATGCGGATGAACATGAGCACCCTGTAAATAGAGCTGATTTTTCAGTGCCGTTGGAATCAGAAACCGTGCAATTCGATTGCGTTTTCAATGCAATTCATGGTACCCCTGGCGAAGATGGTTTGATGCAAGCGTATTTTAAATTATTGAGTATTCCGCAAACATCTTGTGAATATTACCAATCTGCGCTCACCTTTAATAAACGTGATTTACTGAGCGTATTGAAACCATATGGCATAAAATCAGCGGTTTCCTATTATCTCAATTTGGGTGATGAAATTAATTTGGATGAAATAGTTGCCAAGGTAGGCCTCCCTTGTTTTGTGAAGGCCAACAAGGCCGGTAGCAGCTTTGGTATATCGAAGGTGTACGAAAAAGACAAATTGATAACGGCTATCAAGAACGCCTATAAAGAGGATGACGAAATCATCATCGAGGCCTTTTTAGACGGAACCGAAGTGTCGGTCGGGGTCATCAAATATGAAGGAGAAACCAAAGTGCTTCCCATTACTGAAATTATCACGGAAAATGATTTCTTTGATTATGAAGCCAAATATGAAGGTAAATCGAAAGAAATCACCCCAGCCAGAATAACCGAAGTGCAAGAAAAAAAAGTTGCCGAAGTCGCAAAACGTGCTTATGATATTTTGAAAATGACGGGATATTCTCGAAGTGAGTTCATTTTTGTTGGTGAAGAACCATATATGCTCGAGATGAATACCACCCCTGGTTTGACCGAGCAGAGTATTCTACCACAGCAGGCAGGTGTGGCAGGCATTTCGCTAGCAAGATTATTTGAAAGTGCCATTGAAGGGGCTTTGAACCAAAACCTATAACTTTACACCATGAGAAGAGCAGTTTTTCCCGGTTCGTTCGATCCATTGACCCTTGGCCATGACGATATCATCAGAAGAGGAATTACCCTATTCGACGAATTGATTATCGCAATAGGAATCAATGCAGAGAAAAAGTACATGTTCCCATTAGAAGAACGCATGCAGTTCGTAAAAGATACTTTCAAAGATGAACCCAAGATTAGTGTGCTTACCTACAAAGGGCTCACTGTAGATTTCTGTAAGGAAGTTGATGCAAATTTTATCCTTAGAGGGTTACGAAATCCGGCGGATTTTGAGTTTGAGAAAGCCATAGCGCATACTAATCGCAAACTTTCTGAAATTGAAACGGTGTTTTTATTGACCTCCTCGGGCAAGTCATATATCAGTTCATCAATTGTGAGAGATGTAATTAGGAACGGGGGAGACTATACTGGGCTTGTACCTAACTCCGTAAAGGTCAAATAATATTCATTTGTAGGAAATTACACCTTATTATATCTAAATATTCAGATTTCCCAATAGCTTTATCATCTGTCACCACTATAATTAACCTATTCACAACAATTTTTTCGGTTTGCCTTTGAATTATAGGTATTTTGTAAGAAATTACTTATATAAATGCTTCAAAGGAGTACCTTTCATACAGATAGCTTTCTAATTAAGCAGTTACCACAAGCAACAGCCTTTATAAATATGGAGGAAGAAATCATGATTGCTTCTGACAAATGGGTAAAAGAATTTACACCGTTGAGTGGCTCCTGTATCGGAATGTCTCTGACACATCTTTTTAGTCAACAGAACAAAAACTGGCAAAAAGTTCTAAAAGAGTGTATGAATGGGGAACCTGGACAGCCAAGAGTTGGACGATACCAGGATGAAAGCGGAAACGAAAAGTGGTTTGAATTGCTAAAGACCGCCTGGCATGATGAAGATGAGAATGTAATAGGATGGATTGTGCAGGGCGAAAAAGCGAGCCAGAGAATGCATAATGAAGTGCAACTCGACAAGCTACATATACTATCTACTGAAATGTCCGACATTGCCAAAATCGGTCTCTGGGAATATAATTTGGCCGATGATGAGTTAAACTGGTCTGAAATGACTAAAATCATTCATGAAGTACCATTAGATTATGTTCCCAATTTAGAAAAGGCGACGAATTTTTACAAATCAGGGCATAGTAGAAATACTATTGCAATGATGGTACAAAGGGCAATTATTAATCAGACCCCATGGAGTGAAAAACTACAACTGCTTACCGCCCAAGGAAATGAAATTTGGGTAATTATCTCAGGGAAGCCGATTTACGAGAATGACGAATTTACCGGTTTGATCGGCACCATTCAAAATATTAACTCCCTCACCCTTTCAGAAATAAAAACAAGGGAAAATGAATATCACCTGAGAACGCTTGTTGACAATTTACCATTGAACGTGTTTATCAAAGACCTTGATTCTAGAAAAATCTTGGTCAATAAGTCTGAAATGAAATACTGTGGGGTTCAAAAAGAATCTGAAATACTCGGAAAAGATGACTTCGAATTTCTAGATCCAGAAACCGCAAAAAAATCAAGAAAAGATGATCTAAAGGTCATGCAAGATCTCAAACCTGTTCTTGGTAAAGAGATGGTCCATTTCAAAAATGATGGTTCAAAAACAGTCTTCTTGACTTCAAAAATTCCATTGGTAAATAGAGATGGAAGCGCTTACGGGCTCGTCGGCATCAGCATGGATATCAGCGAGTTAAAACAAAAAGAAGAAGAACTTAAAGCCCTTATTTCAGTAACCTCGCTTCAAAATGAAAAATTACTCAATTTCGCACATATTGTCTCTCACAACCTAAGATCACACACGGCGAATTTTTCAATGTTGCTAGATTTTCTAACAAACGAAAAGAACGAAAACGAAAAACAAAAAATAATGGGAATGTTGACCACCGCCTCCGACAATTTGCTAGAGACACTAGACAATTTGAACGAAGTAGTCGATATCAACTCAAAAACCGGACTCGAAAAAAAATCGATAAATCTGAACAAAGAAATAAGAAGTGCCAAGCAAAACCTCACCGCAAATTTATCGGAACATCAGGTAAAAATAATCAACAGAATCAACCCCAAGGTTTACGTAAAAGCAATACCGGCATACCTAGAAAGTATTCTGATGAACTTCTTGACAAACGCCATAAAATACAGGTCGCCTCAACGAAAGCCAATTATCGAACTGAGTACTACTTTTGAAAATGGGTACACCGTATTAAGTATTAAAGATAACGGCCTTGGTATTGACTTAGAAAAATATGGAGATAAACTATTTGGTATGTATAAAACATTTCACGACAGCGCAGATTCCCGTGGTATCGGCCTTTACATCACAAAAAACCAAATTGAAGCCATGAACGGTAAAGTATCCGTTGAAAGCAGGGTTGGTCATGGTACAACTTTTAAAATATACTTCAATGAAAACGATTAAATCTATTTGCATCATTGACGACGATCCAATTACGGTATTTGGAATGCGTAAAATATTGGAATCTGTTGTGGAATGCGACGCCATAGACACCTTCGCAAACGGTAAACTAGCGATTGACGACATGAATAATCGTGTCGCTGATAACAAACCGATTCCTGAAGTAATCTTTTTAGATATTAACATGCCCATCATGGACGGTTGGCAGTTCTTACAAGAGTTTATAGATCTTCCTATTAAAAAAAGTATTCGTATCAACGTTGTGACTTCATCGATAGATACGGCGGACCATGATAAATGGAAATACTTCGAGAGCAAAACCCATCATACCATTACTTTTAACAACAAACCATTGCGTAAAGAAAATCTAGCAGAAATAACAACTGCGGCTTAAGCGAGAAAGACATTTGGTTTTTGACTAGTTTTGTGTCTTTATAAAGACACATATAAAGTCATGAGAGCAATTATCGGGGTTTTACTCACACTGTTTTTGTTGGGTTGCGAGTCGGTGAAAGAAAATAAAACGGTTAGTTTTCCAACACACTTTGAGCTTTCTGAGGGAACGGAAACCGCTACTTATCTTCAAGTGGTCGACTTCTACATTCATTTGGCGAAAGAATTTCCTGAAATAAATATCCAAACGATCGGCGATACAGACTGTGGATACCCCCTTCATGTGGTAACCTACAATAGTGATGGAGATTTTAACTTCCAAAAAATCGTAAAGGAAAAGACGATTATTCTCATAAACAACGGAATACATCCCGGTGAAAGTGATGGTATCGATGCCACTATGTTACTCTATAGAGACTTGGCGGTCGGTAAATTGGGGCGTCCTGATAATACGGTTTTAGTAACGATTCCAATCTATAATGTGGGGGGCGCCTTAAATCGAAACAGTACTACCAGGGCAAATCAAAACGGACCTAAATCATATGGTTTTAGAGGGAATGCCCAAAACTATGACCTCAACCGTGATTTTATAAAGGCAGACACCAAAAATGCAAAGACCTTTTCAGAGATATTCCATTTGGTGAATCCTGATATATTTATTGACAACCATGTAAGTAACGGGGCCGACTACCAATATACCCTTACCCATCTTTTCACCCAACACAATAAACTTGGTGATGAGTTAGGCAATTATTTACATACCGAAATGATGCCTTCATTGGAAAAATCTTTGGAAGAAAACGGTTGGGATATCACTCCATACGTAAATGTTTTCAACCAAGTACCTGAAGATGGATTTTCGCAATTTATGGACCATCCGAGATTCTCTACTGGGTATACCACGCTCTGGAATTCTCTAGGCATGATGGTGGAAACGCATATGCTGAAACCTTATAAACAAAGAGTTGAAGGTACTTATCAATTGATGAATAAAATAATAGCCATTTCAGAAAAAGATGGTAAAAAAATAAAAACGCTAAGAGATAATGCCATGACGCGTCATTTGAGTTGGCAATATTATCCCGTAAAATGGGCAATCGATAGTACACGATTATCGACCTTAAACTTCAAAGGTTTTGAGGCAGATACTATTATCAGCTCGGTTACAGACCTGTCTCGATTAAAGTATGACCGTTCGCGACCCTTTACCAAAGAAGTGGTTTATCAGAATTATTATGTTCCGTCCGATTCCGTTTTAGTACCTGAATTTTACATCTTAAAAAAAGGATGGGCACGAGTGATCAACCTGTTAGAGCTCAACAAAATTAATTACATTCCGCTGGATAGCGATACTACTTTGACCGTAGAGTCGTATAAAATCAAGGATTTCAAAACCCGAACCCGACCCTACGAAGGGCACTACCCGCACTATGATACCAAATTAGAAAGCAACATAGAGCGTCTTAAATTTTCAGAGGGTGATATCGTCATACCAACAGATCAACCTGGCATTCGATATATTTTGGAAGTTTTAGAACCATCCGCTATAGATTCTTTTTTCAATTGGAATTTCTTCGATACCATTCTTCAGCAAAAGGAAGGCTTCTCCCCATACGTCTTTGAGGACCAAGCTTTGGAAATGTTAGTAAAAGATTCGGAGTTAAAAGAATATTTCGAACTTAAGAAAGCTACCGATTCGGTATTCGCCGGTAACTGGTATGCGCAGTTGGATTGGTTGTTCAAAAAATCGGAAAACTATGAACCGGCCCATATGCAGTATCCTGTTTATCGTGTATTGAAAAAGTAGCCCAGTTCCGCCTAATTTTAGAATAGGATTTTGATATTAGCATATGAGTTCTCCAACGCTTTTTTGATTTTCCTAGGACCTTTCCATTTTACCTTCATGATACCTTCTTTCGCTTCACCCACCAGAGGCCCTTCATAATGGGTCTTCATAGCGAACCAGTGTACTTCTTTTAGTTTATAGCTTCCGCTATTCTTAAAGATGTGATAGGTAGTTCTTAAAAAGTTTTCGATTTTCAAGTCCTGAACCCCGGTTTCTTCCATGACCTCTCTAATGGCGCAATCACGTATCGATTCACCTTTATCAAGTCTTCCCTTCGGCAAATCCCATTTATCCTTTCTAAAAATGAAAAGTACCTTGCCCGCATCATTTGTTACCACACCCCCAGCAGCAACAACCAGCGGAATGGTTTTTGTAAAGGTTTTTAGAATTTCCTCATGGTTCGGGTGGTAAATATAGGCACCTTTCAGTTTTCCCTTGGCCAACGATTTGACCACTTGTTCTATCGATTTTTTGTTCAATGGAAAATAGTCACCGTTACCTGCTTCCGACAGTTTATTCGTCAAGATCAACAGCCGTTCATTGACAAAAACTTTATACATTTGCGTCATGATTTTGAACAAAGACACTGCCAAAAAAACAGCCGAGCTTCTGCTGCAAATTAATGCAATAAAATTGGAACCGGAAAATCCTTTTACTTGGGCCTCCGGATGGAAATCACCCATTTATTGTGACAACCGGATTATTTTATCATACCCGACCATAAGAACCTATGTTCGCGAGCAGATGGGGAAACAGGTAGAATCGCTGTACGGCAAACCTGATATCATAGCCGGTGTTGCTACCGGTGCCATAGGAATCGGAATGCTGGTTGCCGAATATTTAGGTCTTCCATTCATTTATGTGAGACCGGAGGCGAAATCGCACGGTAGACAAAACCAAATTGAGGGAATATTAGAACCAAATCAAAGTGTTGTTGTCATCGAAGATTTGATCAGTACCGGAAAAAGCAGCCTAAATGCTGTTGAAGCCCTAAAGGCCGGTGGTGCCAATATCAAAGGAATGGTGGCCATATTCACTTATGGTTTTGAAGTCGCTGAAGAAAATTTTAAAAAGCAAAATATTGACTTGCATACTTTAAGCGATTACCAGTATTTAGCCAATTTAGCATCTGAAACGGGCTACATTCGAGAAGAACAATTAGAAACATTAATGCAGTGGAGAGAAAATCCATCTGTATGGAAACCATAATTTATGTATATAGAAACCCCCGAAAAAAAGGTAGCAAAAGGTGACAAAGAAGTTTTCGAGTTCTTATCAGAACTAAAAAACTTTGAAGTATTAATGCCCGATAACATTGATAAATTCGAAGTATTGTCTGAAGATCGTTTTTTGTTTGCACTTAAGGGAATGCCAGAAATTGTTTTGGAACGAAAAAGTCAAACTGAATTTAGCCAACTGGTTTTAGGAGCCGCAAGCGAGAAACTACCGTTTACGCTTACTGCGGATATTTCAAAAAAGGGCGATTCAGAAACGAATGTTAAATTGAGTTTTAATGGAGAATTCAATGCAATGATGGCCATGATGATTAAATCCCCTATTACGAATTTTATGGGTACATTATCACAGAATTTATCGAAAATTTGAGATTTGCAGCTTAATATAGTAACTGAACTTCTTTCAAATCAAACTCCATCAAAACAGCATCTTCGAGTTCAACCCGAAGCTTTCCCTGCTCAGAAACACCCCTGATAAAACCTGTGAGAAATGCTCCTTCTCTATTTTTAAAAGTAGATGGTTTATCTTTTCGAAACAGTTCATTTTCGTATGTAGTTCGCAATGACTCAAAACTCTTTTGCTTCAAAAGAGAAAATAACTCGCGATACTTCAACATAATAGTTTTGTGAACCTCATCCAAATTAAAAGACTGGCCTAACAACAATTTCATTGAGGTCGCGTTTGACACAGTATGAAAGGTGGTTTGATTGACATTCAGGCCAATGCCAACTATAGCGTACTTAATTTGTTTGCCAACTAACACATTTTCGACCAAAATACCGCAAATTTTTGCATTGCCTGACAGAATGTCGTTTGGCCATTTGACATGTAAATTTGGTATTGAAAAATGCTTTAGTGCATTTAAGATTGCCAAGGAGGCACAAATATTTAAAAGAAAACCGTTGGTAATAGAAAGATGATTAAATTTTTTCAATGTGCTAAAGGTGAGGTTTTTACCTGGCTCCGACTCCCAAGCAGCACCCATTTGGCCTTTGCCATTTGTCTGATGGCGGGTCACAACCGTCGTAAAATCATCGACCTCGGTTCGCTTTGCCATATTTTTCAAATAGGTATTTGTAGAATCAGTGGCATCAAGTTTGATTATGTGCATGGGCAGACCTAAAATCAAAGTAGAATCTATTATTGAAAACAAGGGTTAAAAGAACAAAAAAATAATAACTTTGTAGAAACTAAAATTTTTGAATGCAGAAAGGAAAAGCAAGCACAGATGAGTTGATTGCATTAATTTTACAAGGCATTGAAGATGTAAAAGGACATAACATTCTTTTACTCGACTTAAGAGAAATTGAAAATACCGTTTGTGACTACTTCATTATTTGTAATGGTACTTCAAATACACAGGTAAACGCCATAGTAGGCTCCATTCAAAAAACAGTAAGCAAAGCTATTCATGACAAACCTTGGCACGTAGAAGGCCAAGAAAACGCCGAATGGGTGTTGATGGACTATGTAAATGTGGTAGTTCATGTCTTCCAAAAACATATTAGAGAATTCTATGATATTGAAGGACTTTGGGGAGATGCAAAGTTTACCGAACTAGGTAGCAGTATAAATAGTACCCTAAAATAAATTCAGGGTTAAAAAAAAAATAATGGCAAAAGATAATAATACAAATCCTAAAAAACCGAAGTTCAGTTCTTGGTGGATATACGGTTTAATTGCAGTTGTACTTATAGGTTTTCAATTTATTGGAAGTGGAAACCTATCGAATCAAGAGAAAACGACAACATCAGAACTTCAAGAGTACTTGAGGAACGGTGATGTCGAAAAAATAATGATCATTACCAATGCCAGACAGGCCAAAGTTTATTTGACCGATGAAGCATTAAAAAAAGATGTTCATAAATCAGTTTCCGAGAAACCCATGTTTCCCTCAACGGCTGCTACTCCGCAATATGTTTTGGATTATGGGGATCTTCAAAATTTCGAAAACGAAATAAAAAAGAGTAAAACCGATAATAATCTTGACACCATCGTAGATTACGATACAGATAACAACTACCTTATGGATTTGTTGTTGGGTATCCTTCCGTTTGCTTTGTTAATCGGAATATGGATTTATCTCATGCGTAGAATGTCAGGTGGTGGAGGTGGTGGCGCAGGCGGCCAGATTTTCAATATCGGAAAATCAAAAGCTAAACTCTTTGACGAAAAAACTGATACTCGTACTTCTTTTAAAGACGTAGCAGGACTTGAAGGGGCCAAAGAAGAAGTTGAAGAGATTGTTGAATTTCTAAGAAACCCGGATAAATATACTTCCCTTGGTGGTAAAATTCCGAAAGGTGCTCTATTGGTAGGCCCTCCAGGTACTGGCAAGACCCTTCTAGCGAAGGCGGTTGCAGGTGAAGCCAAAGTACCTTTCTTCTCGCTATCAGGTTCCGATTTCGTAGAGATGTTTGTTGGTGTTGGGGCTTCTAGAGTACGTGATTTGTTCAAACAGGCAAAAGACAAATCCCCTGCAATCATTTTCATCGATGAGATTGATGCGATTGGTCGAGCGAGGGGGAAAAACAATTTTACCGGTTCGAACGATGAACGTGAAAACACACTGAACCAGTTACTTACTGAGATGGATGGTTTTGGCACAAATACCAACGTAATCGTTTTAGCGGCAACAAACCGTGCCGATGTATTGGATAAAGCATTGATGCGTGCAGGTCGTTTTGACAGACAGATATATGTTGATTTACCGGACATCAGAGAACGTAAAGAAATTTTCGAAGTCCATTTAAGACCTATTAAAACATCCGAAAAACTAGATCTTGATTTTCTAGCACGTCAAACCCCTGGATTTTCTGGTGCCGATATTGCAAATGTTTGTAATGAAGCCGCATTGATAGCCGCCCGTAAAGAAAAGAAAGCAGTTACCAAACAAGACTTTTTGGATGCTGTGGATAGAATTGTTGGAGGGCTCGAAAAGAAAAATAAGATTATCACTCCCGGTGAAAAAAGAACCATTGCATATCATGAAGCTGGTCATGCAACCACGAGTTGGATGCTTGAACATGCCGCTCCTCTGGTAAAAGTTACGATCGTACCAAGGGGACAGTCACTAGGTGCCGCGTGGTATCTGCCCGAAGAAAGACTGATTGTACGCCCGGAACAGATGTTGGACGAAATGTGCGCCACTTTGGGAGGCAGAGCAGCCGAAAAAGTCATTTTCAACAAGATATCTACTGGTGCACTGAGTGACTTGGAAAAAGTGACCAAACAAGCAAGAGCTATGGTCACCGTTTACGGACTCAATGATGAGATAGGCAATCTCACTTACTATGATTCCTCTGGTCAGGACTCCTATGGATTCTCCAAGCCATATAGCGAAGAGACCGCTCAAACAATCGATAAGGAGATTTCGAAAATTATTGAAGCGCAGTACAAAAGGGCCATTGAGGTTTTGACCGAACACAAGGACAAACTTACTACCCTCGCGGAAAGACTTCTTGAAAAAGAAGTTATTTTCAAAGAAGATTTGGAAAAGATTTTTGGCAAAAGACCCTTTGACCAGCAGTTTGACGAAAAGGGACAGGAAATAACCGAAACCGAGAGAACGGCGGAAGATAGGGATGAAGACATCATCAAAGAAGAAATTCCAAAAGAAAATAATTAATTACATTTAGCGTTGTCTTTAGTACAAAAGAGGGCACAAATTGAAGTTTTATAGTGGTAAATGGGGCTGTTTGACAAAATTTTTGGAGGCGGTAAAAAGAAGGTTTCCAAAGAGACTGCGGAAACCCGAGGGGTTCATATGCCCGACCTCAATATTCCTATAGACGAGAAATTTACAATTCACTTCAAAAAGAACGGAGGTAAGTTTCTTTACTGTGATTCCTTCTCCGAAATTTCTCAGGCTTTAAAAAATATCGTTGATGAAAACAGTTGGCAAGACCATCCTTTCTTCATCCTAGACCAGCGCCTTGAGGATAAATTCTCAAAAGAAGGCATCAGTTTTACCAAAGAGGCCAAACAAAGTGATGTTTTTTTCACCACATGCGAACATTTGATTGCCCAGAATGGGTCCATTTTAGTTTGCTCAAACCAACTGCAAGAAAAGAAGTTGAATGAACTCCCTCCCAATGTTATCGTCTTTGCCACAACTAGCCAATTAGTTGAATCAATTGGGGAAGGTTTGAAGAAAATAAAGAAAAAATACGGTCATAGTATACCAGCAAATATTACCACCCTTAAACATTTTCAGGCAAACGAGGAAAATTCCGATGATTTCTTGACGTACGGAAGCAGCTCCAAAAATTTGTATCTTTTATTTTTGGAAGATCTATAATATGAGTGAAATTTTAAGGCGTGCGATAACCGGAGCATTATATGTTTTTTTGATATTATCTGCTGTTTTTTTAAGTTCGGATGCCTTTGATTTTCTTTTCATGATTTTTGGCCTTGCCTGTATCTACGAGTATAAGCGTTTGACAGGTCTGCGTGGCTACCACATCTTCTTGGCATATCTCACCCTTTGGTGGATTTTTATCTACCTACTCAAAGAATACGACCGAATACCGATAATTATCCTAATGTCGATAACTATAATGGTTAACATAGCCTTATTGCTCTTCTATCTATTCTCCAAAAAAGAAAAGTCATTTAATAAGTTCAAGAAATTTGTGGTCGGGCTTTTTTATATCGGAGGAGGTTGTATTTTTTTAACAATGATTCCCTATAAAAATGATGCATTCGCAAAATATTTGATCGTTGGTATTTTCTTATTGATATGGATAAACGATTCATTTGCTTATTTGGTAGGCAAAAGTATAGGCAGAACCAAGTTGTTTCCCGCAGTTTCTCCGAAGAAAACCTGGGAAGGCACCATTGGAGGTTTGGTCTTTAGCATGGGAGCAGCCTATTTAATGTCAAAGTACGAACCCATTCTAAGTCCATTTCAATGGGTTATTATGGCCGTGGTAATTGTTATTGCAGGTAGTTTTGGCGATTTAGTGGAGTCAAAACTAAAAAGGTCTGCCGGAGTCAAAGATAGCGGAGCTATTTTACCGGGCCACGGTGGTATGCTAGATCGCTTAGACAGTCTTATATTTGCAGCACCGTTTGCATACCTAACTTTAAATATTTTTACCTATGTTTCATAGAGAGGGGCAAAACATCATATTGATCACCTTTTTTATAGTAATAGTTACCGTTCTCGTTGCACAGTTTTATATAAACGTTCCTTGGTTACGTTTACTCTTGCAGATAATCGGCCTTTTGCTATTGGTGTTGATTCTTCAGTTTTTCCGAAACCCGAAAAGAATAGTAAGAAAAGACTTTGATGAGATCCTGGCGCCGGTTGACGGTAAAGTTGTCGTAATCGAAGAAGTAGAAGAAACCGAATATTTTAAGGACCGTAGAAGGCAGGTCTCCATATTTATGTCTCCCACCAATGTGCATGTAACTCGTTATCCGGCAAGCGGTATTATTACTTTCTCGAAATATCATCCAGGTAAGTATCTGGTTGCTTGGCATCCAAAATCAAGCACGGAAAATGAACGCACGACCGTAGTTATAAGAACTCCTAAATTTGGTGAGGTCCTTTACCGCCAAATTGCTGGGGCGTTGGCTAGGCGTATCGTGAATTATGCTGAAGAAGGAGAGAGTGTTCAGCAAGGTGATGACGCCGGTTTCATTAAGTTTGGTTCAAGAGTTGACTTATTTCTACCCCTGGATTGTGCAGTAACAGTCAAATTGAATCAAAAAGTTATCGGAGCAAAAACATGTATCGCCAGTACGGTAGAGAAAAAAGATAATGAAGAATGAAAAACTACATATTGATTTTTCAAATGCCGTTGCATATGTAAACGCCTACTCAAAGCCTTTGCCTGCTGATTTGCTATTAAAACTATATGCCTACTACAAAATAGCGAATGAGAATCAGAACCACCCTGGTAGTACAACTCCACTTATCAACGCATTTAAGGCGAACGCTCTGATTCAAGCCAAAAATGTTGGCCGTACCGAAGCTATGCGACGGTACATAAAGCTCGTTCAAAAAGAACTGAAGGCTTCAACGAAATGAGAATTTACGACGCACTACCTTTTCTTAGGAGGATTCACTCATAAAGATTTTCCAAATCAGCTTGGCAAAGTTCAAAGATCATAGCGCCCATTTTCACCGTGACATCTTTGAAAAAACGTTCTCCTTTTTCCGCAGAAGATTTATGAGGATTGCCTACTCCTGTATCGGCACTAATCTTTGACCATTCACGTTCTGCCCAAGCCCAACCTTCTGAAAAGGCGTTAATCTTGAATTTCTTAGCACTACCATCGCCCCATTTTTCTTTGGGAAGTACCAAATCAGGTCTCAGGTACATCATCAGACTGGTTTCCATCTCATCAGCATGATCTCCCTTTTCCTCAAAATAATTTGTTTTATCTAGTGCTTGTGGGAAAAAACAAAAACTGATGAACATTTTTGGAAACCGCAAGCCTAATTCACGAACTAGTGGTTTAAAATTGTTACCCCCATGGCCGTTAAAAATAAGTAGTTTGTAAATGCCCTGCCGGTTGAGCACAGTAACAATATCATTCAAAATGGCCAGTTGCGTACTGGGATTCAAATTTAAATCAAGATAAATATCGGATTGACCTGTATTTACTCCAAAAGGAATCGTGGGTAAAACAATGACTTTTCCTCCCTTTTCATGGGCAATCCTTGCAGATTCTGCCACCAGATAATCCGCTTGAATATTATCGGTTGCATATGGTAAATGATAATTGTGCGCTTCGGTCGCGCCCCAAGGTAGAATCGCCAGTTCGAAGTTAGCATCTTTCAGGGCTTCCCAATTGGTCTCGGCAAGAATATATGGTCGCATAAGCATGATTTATTATACAAACTTAGCAAGCCACTATGAAATTTACGCTAACTATTCAAAAATATCTAAATAATAGGCGCAGGTATATTGGTCACAAAGGTCGTTGCGTTCCTTTAACCGCCAGTATTTCCTACTTCCTGTCTTTCTAAAAGTGTAGTCAACTTCTCGATCCAACAAACCACAACAACCTTCAGTAAAGAGTTTGAGATTTCCTTTTATCTTGAAATTTCGTTCGTCGACTACGGTTATTACACCCTCCAACAGTACATATTCTTCCTTATTAGTTGAATATTGTTCTCCTTTGATATTTAGTACTCCTTGTTCATCTTTCGAAATTTCGGCTGTACCATAACCATCCCATATGAACTGCACCCCAAATTCATGTTGACCAATCAATGAAGTTTTAAATTTAGAATGTTGCGCAAATCCAAAAAGGGAAATACTGTAAAATAAAATGAACAAAAGTATTTTCGTTATTTTCATCTTGGAAATCTAAGTTCAATCAATGGTGACAACTCGGGTTTTGGAAAACTTATCATGCCAACCTGAAGCATCGGAACCTAAGAATGACAGTGCATCAAAAGGAATATATCTGCACATTGACCTAACGAAAATAGTACCAAAGTCAGGGTCTTCACCATCTTCAGTTACCACCTTGGTCCTCGTGAAGAATTTACCGATAGACCTTCCTGTAAAGCCTTCAAAAAAACTATAATAAATGGTGCCGATAATAAAGCCGTAGAAGTAATCCAATAATCGATTCTCTTCATCGAATATGCTCAAATGTTCAGGAGCAAAATGACCTAGTAAAAGTCCTAAGGCCGCTCCTACAAGAGCGCCCAGACCAATAAGAAATAGATAGTCAATAATGTAATTAGCAAAGCGTTGACCCTGAGAAGCAATTTTACCTTCTAAAGCATAGGCTATATTTCTTTCTTGTAGTCTTTCTTCTTTGGCAGTATCTCTTTCAAACGATTCGCAAGAAGTTTCAAAATCGGCGATTTCATCGGTAAGACTACAGAGAATACCTCGCTGAAAATCTTTCTTTTGATTGACGCAAACCTTGCAAAATGCTAGTTGTTCCTCTCTGTTCATAATGGTTAGATTTAATGTTCAGTTGGAATTAGCTAACGTGAAGCGGCTCCTTTTCATATAAATATTCGATGAAAGGGAGATTTTTTCTAAAAAAACCGGTGAAATAGGTCTAAACTAGATCAGCAACCGCATTGGTTTTCTCAAAATAGGTGAAGTAGATACCACCTAAAATGGTAATGAAGAAATATAAAGCAACTAGCAAGCTTCCCCATGAAACAAAGCCATCGATACCAAACCAATCTTTGGTCAACCAAATAAAAACTATTCCGGCCAAGCCCCTAAATACTTCAATATAAACTGCGTATTTCGAACGATCCATAAGTGTGGTGTATCCATAAATCCCAACAAAAACAAAAGCTCCGAAAAGCAGCAATCCGTTAAATCCTATGTCGGAATAATTGTAAAACATAAAAAGCAAAAAGAAGAGCGTAAAAAACAATTGAAAAATAGCATAGCCGTTCAATGCCTTTGTAGATGGAGTATTAAAACGTTCAAAACCGTAGACATTCTCAATTATAGCAATCGGATATTTTTCCTTCACATCAGCTGGCCGCCAACCTGTAGGCATAAACCAAATACGAAGCTTGTCCCAATAACTTCTAGTACGCCATGCATCTTTTATCAAACGCCAAAGATGCTGAAAATTTATAAGTACAGGATTCCATGTGTTTGCTGGCTTTAGTACTCCGTACTGTGGTGGCACATCTTCCAATTCTTCTTGAAATGTGCCGAACCAGCGGTCCCAAACACATAAAATCTGGCCTAAATTCTTGTCGATATATTCGGGATTAATTGCATGATGCACGCGATGTTGCGAGGGAGTAATGATGATATATTCGAGCCAGCCCATCTTACCGATATGCTGCGTATGGTACCAGAATTGGGCAAACAAATGAATAGGAGCTAAAATTGCGATGACCTTATATGGTACACCAACCAAGGCAGCTGGTAGCAAAAACAAGGGAAAATAACCAATCAAATTAGAAATTGATTGTCTCAGTGCACAAGCCAGGTTAAATTCTTCACTGCTATGATGAATGACATGTTGGTTCCAGAAAAAATTTACTTTATGGCTTAAGCGGTGGTTCCAATACCCCGCAAAATCAATGACCAAAAAGGCAACTACCCAAACTAACCAAGTAGCTTTTATTTCCGTTAAGGCAAGTTTTTCGACTAAATAGGGGTAGGAGACGAGAATAAGACCCAACCCCAAAGAATCCTTTAAAATATTGGTAAAGCCTGAGCTAATGCTCGAGACTGTATCCATCACCTTATATTTCTGATTCTTGACAAAATACCCATAAACAATTTCAACTACCAAAAGCAGTATAAAAAACGGAATTGCATACAAAAGTGCTTTAGCATAGGTCTCCATTTTACAACTGTCTTATTAATTCGGACCTACCATGATATGTGCACGGTGCGTGCCGGGGTCCATCAACCATGGCATTCCCTTAGCATGGGGCTTCAATGGAAGACCTGTAGATTCTGAGGTAGCAAATGGTGTATAGATAACATACCTGAACTGACCATCACCTAAAGTACCTTTTGTTTTGTCGTAAGTTTCTTCAGTACCGTAGAAAATATACATCATGCTTGGTGCTTCGGGCATTTTTAATTTTCCGGAGGCTACTTCTTCTCCACGAATTTTTCTGATTTCCATGGTTTCTTTTACCTCCTTCTTTAATTCACGACCTCGTTTCATAAACGGGTCTAATTCTTTGAAATAGCAGGAAACACTGATTCCGTCATTATACGGATTGTCAGCAAGACAAACCAAATCATTGGTTCCCTCACGTAATACCACGATTTCACCATCCTCATTAAAACCATAAACCATCGCCCCTTCCTTTTTGTCGTCAGGAGCTGGCAATAACGCTGTTTTAATCTGTATGTCCTTGGACATGATTTCAGGTTTTTTTTCCTGAGCACAACCGGAAAATATAGATAACACCAATGTGGCTAGCAATAGATTTTTCATGTTCGAGTTCTTTTTCTAAAGATAGCAAATTCCGGAAAAAGAAGATTTATCGATTTTGAAAACCTAACTTCTCCACTTTTTGCAGCCATTTGTTCCTAAAACTTTCCTTTGATAACCGTATGGGACCAATGGATGTGATGCGTACTTTCTTGACACCTACAAAATTAAGGGTCAATCGTTTCATCGCGACATGACTTGGTCTATTGTTAATCCATCGGTAATACCAAGTAGGTTGATCCATTGTACAGATGATACGAGAGGTTTTTCCGGTCAAGTTTTTATCCCACCAGACGGAGCCTTCTCTTTTTTCGAATGCAAAACCCGGAAGCAACACTCTATCTAAAAAGCCCTTCATCAATGCAGGAACCGAACCCCACCATACAGGATAAATCCAAACAATATGATCTGCCCATTTGATACTTTCTTGGGCTTTTAATAAATCGGCTTCAAGTTCAGTGCGTTTTCGATAACCGTATTGCAAGTTGGGATTAAAGTATAGTTCGCCAATATTTATTTCCTTAACCTCAGCACCAGAATTAACAGCTCCCTTTTTATAGGATGCGGCTAATGCGTAGTTGTAGCTTTCTTTATCAGGATGACCATTGATAAGTAATATCTTCATAAGAATTGTGTTTTAAAATCAAGAGTTGCCCCAAAAAATAAGTCCCGAAATAGCTAGCATCAACAACCATTGCCACATCTTGAAATAGATATTCTGAAACTTTTTAGAAATGATTAGGCTCACCAAAAATGCAATTCCGTAGCCCAAAAAATAAAGTGCAAGAAGGTTAAGTAGAAGCTTGGTGTCCTTAACATAATCTGTAAAATTAATTAAAGTCAAACCTATTGAAGCAAATAAGAAGTCAACGGAAACAATGTGAAATGCCCCACGACTCATCGTCCAGAATATTCGAAGCCTTTTTGGATTGTCGGCTTCTGGTTCTATCTCCCGAAGATTTTGGTCGCCACCAAATGTGTGGATGACAAAAGTGAATAAGACTATGACGTTGGCTATAATTAGTATTGTATTCATCTTCTTTTTTACCAAAGTTAACTTGGCGGAAGAAGATTTCCTTTGATATAAATCAAATTCCGTTATTGGAATTTCGAATTCGGCTCAAGGTCTCTTGTGTAATACCTAAATAGGATGCAATATCGCCAAGAGGTGCCCGTAATTCGATTTGAGGATATTTTTCAAGCAGGCTATGATAGCGCTCTTTTGATGTTTTAAATTGTAAGGATACAATACGTTGTTGTAGTTGAAGCATTGTTTTCGTGGTGCTCATTCGAGCCAATCTTTCAAAATCATGATATTTATCGCAGAGCATTTCAATATCTTTAAGTTGCAAAACCATAAAGGTCGAGTCCTCTAAAATTTCTATGTAATGTTGACTAGGAACACCAAGAAAAAAACTGACAATTGAAGAGATGAAATCGTTCTCAAATGCAAACCAATCGGTAATGGTTTTTCCATCCATTAGATAGTAAGCCCTTGCACCGCCATGAGCTACGAAGTATAATTCATACGAATAGTCTCCTTCTTTAACCAAAATATCACCCTTATTGACTTTACGTATTTGCCCCAGCTTTTTAACATCGTTTCTTGCTTCAGCAGATAGTATGCCATATTGAGCGACTATAGAATCTATGATTTCATTCATCATTCTTGGTCAAGTTTTATTTCAAAAAGGCATACATCAGCATCATTATAATGAATGGGGAGCTTATCTGAGTTTTGCAATCGCACGATACCCAAGAAATCAAATCCGCATTTCGAATAATGCTTGATTAGTTTTTGATTATTACCACAAGTATCCATACGGATGAATTTCTTTTGGTTGGATTTTGCATATCCCCTAGCCCACTTTACAATTTCAGTTACAAAGTATCGCCCACGAAAATCAGGATTTGTTGCTATTCTATGGATGTAGATGGATGGGTCTTTATTCCGTTCTTCCCAGATTTGTGGGTCTGTAAAAGTAATAGCCCAAACACAGGCTATTTGATTATCAATGACTATTTTAAACTGTCGTTGTTCTTGAATTTCGGTTTCGACCAAATGCTGTTCAAATGTTGGCCAGGTATTTTCAGGAAACGTTATTTTTTGGAATTCGGTCGCCAAACCATATAGACGGAAGATTTCATCAATATCTTTTGAAGCACTATTACGGATTTTCAAAACCTCAATATTTGAGAGCTAATCTAGGAAAATTTTAGTCGTTCGAACTTCCTAGGCGTTTAATCAGGCCCATACCGGAGAAGAAGAAAATAGCTCCTAAAATGCCGTAGACCGCAAGAATCTTAAATTCGCCCGAACCATTTACATATAAAATCGCCGTATAGATAAGGCCTCCAATGCCTAATAGAGTAAGAACTAAACCGAGTATTTTTTTAATATCCATGGGTCTAAAATAAACATTTTTTTGCTTTATCAAATGGCAATATCCCCTGTGATAGTTATGTCCGTTTCAAGCTTGCCTTGAATTCAAGAAAAATTACAACACCAACAATCAGAATTTCAACTACAAAATAACCCACACCAAAAAAAGTTAGTTTTTCATAATGATACATTACCAAACCGAGGGTCACCAAGCAATATAACGAATTGGCAATCGCGATACCTTTAAGGTAGGGACTCCAATTATCCTTCAAAAAAAAGTAACATCCAAAAGAATAAAGTATAAAGAAGCCTGGTACCAAAGCTAAAATGATCAGTACGTTCAAAGGCATTCCAAAAATAGGTTCAAACTTAGCCAAAACCATACTCAAGAAAAATGCGGAAACCCAGGCACCCAAACCATCAACAAAAAAAAGTTGTTTGGGGTTGGAGGTTAGTCTCTGAAGTGGTGATGCCATATTTAAAAATACTAAAGCTATAACACTAAATCATGGCTATTATAAATTAATTCCTAATTCGGTATTCCAAAAAAGAATATTTCAGGACAAACTAGCCAAACTCTTCTCTAAAGTTTCAATCTTCGCCTCGGCATCCGATTGCTTTTTTCGTTCCATCTCGATTACCTTTTCAGGTGCATTATTTACGAAACGCTCGTTGGAAAGCTTCTTTTGTACCGAAGTCAAAAAGCCTTTGGTGTATTTTAACTCTTCCTGAATTTTGGCAATTTCAGCTTCTATATCTATTGCTCCACTTATGGGAATAAAGTATTCGTTCGATTTTACACGAAAAGATAAAGCACCATCCACTTTTTCATTAACATAAGAGACTTCGGAAACATTAGTCAATTTTTGAATCACGGTATCCCAATCTTTAGAGACCTTTTCTTCATTCAAGACCGAAACTTCCAAAGCCTCTTTCATCGGAATATTCTTTTCTTTGCGTATGGTCCTAATACCCGAAATCACACTGTCCGCAAATTCAAAACCTGAAATCAATTCGGTATTCGTCGTGCCGACCTCTGGCCATTTGGCAATTATCAACGCTTCTTCTGGAGCCCTTTCTGCAATGTGCTGCCAAACCTCTTCAGTTAAGAAAGGCATGAAAGGGTGAAGTAGTTTCAAATTTTGCTCCAATTGATGTATTACAGCATCGAATGTTATTTTGTCAATAGGCTGCTGGTATGCTGGTTTGATTATTTCCAACAATGAAGAACTATAATCATCCCAAACCAATTTATAAATTGCCATTAAAGCGTCTGAAATTCGATATTTACTAAAATGGTCTTCAATTTCGGCCAAGGTTTGGTTGAATTTGGACTGATACCACGCAATTCCCAATTTCGACGCTTCAGGTTGGGGCAAATCAGCTACCTCCCACCCTTTTACCAAACGGAAGCCGTTCCATATTTTATTGGCGAAATTCTTGCCTTGTTGACATAAATCTTCATCGAACATCAAATCGTTTCCAGCAGCGGAACTCAACAACAATCCGACTCGAACTCCGTCAGCCCCATATTGTTCTATCAATTCTAGGGCATCAGGGGAATTGCCCAATGACTTTGACATTTTTCGACGTTGCTTGTCGCGCACCAAACCTGTAAAATAGACATGTTCAAAAGGTCTTTCATCACGTAACTCATATCCCGCAATAATCATTCGGGCCACCCAAAAGAAAATAATATCCGGACCCGTAACCAAATCATTGGTTGGGTAATAATAATTTACTTCTTCATTATCCGGATTTAAAACGCCATTAAAAACGCTCATCGGCCACAGCCATGACGAGAACCAGGTGTCTAGGACATCTTCGTCTTGACTCAAGTTGTCCGTTGTCAGTTGTTGGTTGTTTGACTTTTCTTTGGCTAAAGTCAACGCTTCTACTAAACTTTCAGCAACTACAAAATCGTCTTGGCCGTCACCGAAATAGTAGGCAGGAATTTGTTGCCCCCACCATAGTTGCCTCGAGATATTCCAATCGCGAATGTTTTCCATCCAATGGCGATAGGTGTTTTCGAATTTTTTTGGAAAAAACTTGATGTCATCGGTTTTCAAAACTCCCTTTATGGCCGGTTTCACCAAGTCTTCCATCTTTAAGAACCACTGATCGGACAATCGTGGTTCGATAACTGCTTTGGTACGTTCCGAGGTACCGACTTTGTTCATATACTGTTCCGTTTTGACCAAAAAACCTTTTTCTTCTAGTTCCTTGGAAATCTCCTTTCGAACCACAAAACGATCTTTTCCTTCATAGTGTATTCCGAAGGAATTCAAAGTCGCATCCGCATTAAAAATATCAATGGTCTCCAACAGGTGTTTATCTCCCAACGCCTTGTCATTGATATCATGGGCAGGCGTAACTTTCAAACACCCCGTACCGAATTCAATATCTACATACTCATCTTCAATAATAGGAATGACGCGATTACAAATAGGAACAATCGCTTTTTTACCCTTCAAGTGGCGAAAACGCTCATCATTTGGGTTGATACAGATAGCGGTATCGCCCAAAATTGTTTCCGGCCGGGTTGTGGCAATGATTACTTTTTCATCAGAATCCTCTATTTGATATGATAAATAGTATAAAAGACCCTGTTTTTCCTCATAAACTACTTCCTCATCCGACAAAGTGGTTTGGGCTTCTGGATCCCAATTTACCATACGGTGGCCCCTATAAATCAATCCTTTGTTGAACAAATCGACAAAAACTTTGATAACGCTAGCATAGCGTTCGTCATCCATGGTAAAAGCAGTACGGTCCCAATCACAAGAACAGCCCAATTTTTTTAGCTGTTCTAGGATTACTCCACCATACTTATCGGTCCATTCCCAGGCATGCTTTAAAAACTCATCTCGGGTCAAATCTGACTTATTGACACCCTCTTCCTTTAATTTGGCAACAACTTTGGCCTCAGTGGCAATCGATGCGTGGTCCATTCCAGGTACCCAACAGGCATTTTTACCCATCATACGGGCCCTTCGAGTTAATAAATCCTGAATAGTATTATTTAGCATATGGCCCATATGCAGTACTCCCGTCACGTTTGGAGGTGGAATGACAATGGTATAGGGTTCTCTTTCATCCGGTTCGGAATGAAAGTATTTATGCTCCATCCAGTAGTCGTACCAGCGGTTCTCCGCTATTTGGGGGTCATATTTAGAAGGAATTTCCATGTTTTTGGAACAGTTTTTGGTTAAGCAAGGCGGGTGTACATAAAACCACCCAAAAATGAATGTTAAATAATCGGATTTCTTTGATTTTTCAACGGAATACGAATACGAAACAAAAATAAGTAACGTTAGTAGATAACAAAAGAATTTTGGAGGTTCATTAAAAACATTTACTTTTGAAATTCACCCAAAACTAAAAATCATGAAGAAAATAGTACTTGTATTATTTGTAGGCCTTATGGGCATGAGCTTAACCGCACAGGAGACGGCTGCAAAAATCGAATTCAAAACAGAAACCGTAGACTACGGAGAAATCGAGAAAGGTGCAGACGGCGTTCGTGTTTTTGAGTTTACAAATACGGGCAATGCGCCACTAATTATTAGTAAAGTAAGTTCTAGCTGTGGATGTACTATCCCCAAGAAGCCTGAAGAGCCTATTATGCCTGGTAAAACTGGAGAAATTCAGGTAAAATACGATACCAACAGAGTTGGTCCGATCAGAAAAGCCATCACGGTAATATCTAACGCAGATACACCTACGAAGGTTTTGAAAATTAAAGGAGAAATCAAAGCTGCCGAGGGTAAGTAAAACCTTATTCAGCGAAATAATAGAAACCCTGATAGGCAACTGTCAGGGTTTTTTGTTGGTAGGAAGTCCTCCCCTAGCGCCTCTGAGGGAGGGAGACTTATTTCTAGGTGAATTCAATTGATTATCGAAAAAATAAGAATTCGAGGCTTACCGCCACCCATAAAAAAGTCAAAAAAGAATTCCCTCCCCTTTGGGGAGGATTAGAGAGGGGACTTTAAGGTTTTTCAAACATATCTTTCAAAACAAAGGTAAAGGCTAGATCTGAATCGAAGCGCTCTATTACCACGCGTATACGCTTGCCTTTCTTCTCATTAAGCATTTGAAATACTTCTTGAAGTTTATAACTATGAATACTTTTGCCATTCACCGCTAATATCACATCACCTTCTTTCAAACCCGCCTCCTCAGCAGGGCTACCGGCGCGAATTCCAGAAACTATAATTTCAGGCACCAGACTCAACCGAGTTGTGTTTTCCATTAAAATTTGCACGTTGCCGAAGGTATCTTCCTTTTCCGTTACCAGTCCGCTAGGGTTTGCAAGTCTTTCAGCCACATAGCGCACCCCATCATGCTGCAAATCGATGCCGCTGAAATTATATTGAAATGGGGCCTTGAAATTTCCATTCTTTCGCAACGTGATTATTTGATTGCGATAATCGAAGATTATATTAAAACGTTTAAGAACCTCCCCTCCCAGACTTCCATTTCTATTTCCTAAATTTTTGATGGCATTGAACGATACCTTGTCAGGAAATGCAGCTTTTGCATTTTTTAGGGCGAAATCACCAAGCTTCATACTTTTGACGCGTGTACGTTTACCATATACGTCACCACCTAATCCCCTTCCTAGAAAATCCACATAAAAATTTTCCGGAATCTGAATATCCTCATTTTCCAGAAGCCATATGGCATCGCTACTGCCCGTATCCAATAACATTCTGACGGAAACACTTTCATCATCTTTCAAAAAGACTTCCCCATCCACATAGGCCTTCTTTCGAATTAAGGTCAGTGGTAATTCTTGGTTTTTGTTGTTTTTTTTATACCTATAAAACTCGGGGTCATGAAACTTAATGTTTCGAGAGGAATAATTCATTTCTACCACAAAATCGCGAAAAACGTCATAGCCGATAATTCCGTGTATAGGGATTCCCAAAGATGGAGAAAAATTCAAGGATTTATCCAAAACAACATACAAGCGCTGTGATTTGTTTTGGATACTTCCTAGTTTAAAAGAGTTATTCCTTGATCGCAGTGCTTGAATCGGCTCACCTTCTCCAAGGCCTTGTATGGTTATTTCGGATACTTCATTTATTTGAATAGAATCTTTATCCGATAAATTAAAGAGTATAGGGGTGCTTACCCCAGTATCCAAAACAAAAGACAAGGGTGTACCGTTAACTTCAATTGGAACTATGACCAAATTGTTAATGAGCTGAAATTTTACTTTTTCATGCTTTTGACCATGTGGCAAACCAAAAGTCTGCCCCAACCCGAATAGCGGCAAAACCAGTAGAAAAAAGACTATAACGAATTGTTTTTTAATCATTGGTAACAGCTTAAGCATAAAACAGCTACAATAAGTTACAATTTTTGACTGTAATCCACATTAATTTAACAAAGTTTGGGATGGATTAAATAAAATGATCGATTATTGGTTTGTCCATTTCTATTACCGATTTTTGCCTAAAACAATACAAATGCCATCCATATCACAAAAAGGATCGGCGATGCCCGAATCGCCTATTAGAAAGTTGGTACCCTTTGCCGAAGATGCCAAAAAAAGAGGCGCTAAGGTGATTCATCTAAACATTGGACAACCGGATATCAAGACCCCGGAAGTTGCTCTTCAAGCCGTTAAAAATAATACGATTGACGTTCTAGCTTATAGCATCACCGAAGGTTCAGAGAGGTACAGGGAAAAACTTGCGGCCTATTATGCCAAAAATGATATTATCGTCACATCAAAAGACATTATCGTTACCACCGGGGGTTCCGAAGCCCTTTCTTTTGTGATGGGCACAATTGCCGATACCGAAGATGAAATTATTATTCCTGAGCCTTTTTATGCCAACTATAATGGATTCGCAACCGCATCAGGAGTAAAAGTTGTTCCTGTTGTTTCGGGTATTGAAACCAACTTTGCTTTACCTCCAATTGAAGAATTTGAAAAATTGGTTACACCCAAAACCAAAGCGATATTAATCTGTAACCCGGGAAACCCTACAGGCTACTTATACAGCAAAGAAGAAATTAAAAAATTAGCGGCTATTGTAAAGCAACACAATTTGTTTTTGATTGCCGATGAAGTGTATCGTGAATTTACTTATGATGGTGCGGAACATTATTCCATTTTACAAGAAGATGGACTGGAAGAACATGCGATTATCGTGGATTCTGTTTCTAAGAGATACAGCATGTGCGGAGCACGAATTGGATGCTTGGTATCAAAAAATAGAAGTGTCATTCAAACGGCTATGAAATTTGCACAGGCTAGACTCTCCCCTCCTACCTATGCACAAATCGCGGCGGAAGCGGCACTTGAAACGACCCAAGATTATTTTGATGACGTTAAGGAGGAATATGTGGGAAGAAGAAATCTACTCATTGAAGAACTGAAGAAAATCGATGGGGTTAAAGTTGGCATCCCTAAAGGAGCTTTTTATTGTATCGCGGAGCTTCCCATCGAAGATGCAGATGATTTTGCACAATGGCTTTTAGAAGATTTTAGGGTAAATAATGAAACTGTAATGGTCGCCCCGGCAGCAGGCTTCTATGCCACACAAGGTTTGGGCAAGAATCAAATTCGCATCGCCTACGTACTAGACAAAGAAAGTCTTAAAAGGGCAGTTTACATACTAAAGGAGGCCCTCAACAGTTATATAGGTTGATGCAGGTTCAAGAAAATATATCCTTAAAAAAGTACAATACTTTTGGTATTGCGGCAAAGGCCACCTATTTCTGTGAAATCAATTCGGTGGAAGACTTGGCCAAAGCACTTCAATTAGAGGAGTATCCAGATAAATTTATTTTAAGTGGAGGCAGTAACATGCTTATTACCAAAGATATAGATGCTTTGGTGCTTTATCTAAACATAAAGGGCATAACGGTTATAGCTGAAGAAGAAAATAACGTGATCTTAAAGGTCATGGCCGGGGAAAATTGGCACCAAATGGTCTTATGGACATTAAAACGAAACTACGGTGGACTTGAAAATATGTCATTGATTCCCGGAAATACCGGTACTGCACCAATTCAGAACATCGGAGCCTATGGAGTGGAACTCAAAGACACCTTTATAAGTTGTGAAGCCATGGAAATAACAACGCAACATATTCGAACATTCACCAAGGAAGAATGCCAATTCGGGTATCGTGATTCCTATTTTAAGAATGAGGGAAAGGGGAAATACATCATCACTGCAGTGACTTTTTGTTTGACGACAAATGACCATATTATAAATACTTCTTATGGGGCGATTGAAACGCAACTTGAAAAAGATGGTATTACCGATCCGACTATAAGAGATATCTCGAATGCCGTAATCGCCATTCGAAAAAGCAAACTTCCGGACCCGGCGGAGTTGGGTAATAGTGGTAGTTTTTTTAAAAACCCTATGGTCACGAAACCTGAATTCGAAAAATTTTCTGCCTCGTATCCTGAAGCTCCGTACTATAAAGTCTCTGAAGAATTTTATAAAATACCTGCCGGATGGCTTATAGAACAATGTGGTTATAAGGGAAAACGTTTTGGTGACGCCGGAGTTCATAAAAACCAGGCTTTGGTATTAGTGAATTATGCAAACGCCACAGGTTCGGAAATTCTAAATCTAGCCCATCGCATCATCAAAAGTGTCCATGAGAAATTTGGAATCAAGATAAGCCCAGAGGTAAACATTATTGGGTAATATCCGAATAAAAATAATCCCTTCAAATTTACACTTGAAGGGATTATACCAAACCAAACTAACCAAAAACTAAATGTACAATTACCAGTTGTACATTTATTTAATTAAAAAATTGAGATTAAGGCAAATTAACAATCAAATTGATAAATTAGCGTTAATCAACATATATACGGTCGAGATGATTAATTTGGATGCCTAAGGCTGATATTTTTTTCAAACCCTATTAAAATAGATGAGCACACTTCTTGAAAAACATATTGTTGAACTCTTGCAAGAGCGGAATGAAAAAGCCATTTCCCTTTTGTACGAACATTATGGTGACACACTGTATGGGGTTGCACATAAAGTGGTTCGAAATGAAGAATTGGCTCAAGATGTTTTACAGGAAAGTTTTGTGAAAATCTGGAAAAAATCGGATACGTATGATTCATCTAAGGCTAAATTGTTCACATGGCTTTTTCGTATTACAAGAAATACCGCAATTGACAAATTAAGGAGCGTCAACACAAAAACGGACAAAGAAATCCAAATGGACGTTTCAGACGTATATAATTTAGGTGTCGATAGTATCAAACCTGAGTTCATGGATGTTCGTGAGAACCTTGGAAAGATAGAAGAAAAGTACCAAATTGTACTTGACGCACTGTTTTTTCAGGGGATGACCCAGCAAGAAGCAAGTGATGAACTTGACATTCCGTTGGGAACAATCAAATCAAGGTTGAAAATCGGACTTCGTGAGCTAAGAAAAATTTACGGACCAACAATGATTATAACATTGCTTTTAAGTTTATTGTAATGAAAGAAAAAATAAAAATATTTTTAGATACGGATCTTTTGGAGAAATATCTTCTAGGTACGACCACCGATGAGGAGGCTTTTCAGGTGGAGCGTTATATTGCCATGTATCCTGAAGTTAAGGAAACTTACGATGAACTTCAGATGAATCTGGAGACCTTTGCCAAAATGCATGCCGTCAAAACTCCAGAAGGGTTGAAAGAACGCATAATTGCACGCATAAGAGGTGAGAAAGCTGGAAGAAAGCGTTTCTTTCAATATGCAATCGCCGCCAGTTTTGCTGCGCTCTTATTTGCTGCCGCTGCCTTTTTCTTCTATTCGCAAAATCAAAGTCTACAGGAAGAGAATGATATGGTATCCAACCAAATAAAGTTGTTGGAGCAAGATATGAAAGACCAATTGGAAGATGTTCGAAATCAATTTATCGTGTTGAACAATCCAAGAACAAAACGGTTGAATGTCAAGGGTAATCAAAAGGCGAAGGAACTTAAAGCTGTAGCGTATATCAACCCGGTAAAAAAATTGTCTTATATCAACGTAAGCAACCTTCCTAATCTACCTGAAAATCAATGTTTTCAAATGTGGGCGGAAGTAAACGGTGAAATGGTCAATTTGGGTATTATCAAAGAGTCCATGGCTCAAGATAATCTATTGGCACTCCCCTATTCTGATACTGCGGTGGGGTATATCACCATCGAACCAGAAGGTGGCAATATGACACCAACCGTTGAAAATATAGTCGCGAACATCAAATACTGATTTATAGATACACAAGATATTTTTAAAGCCCTGACCCAAATGTCAGGGCTTTATTTTTATATCTTTGCCAAAAGTTCTATTATGAAACTGATGTTGTTGACCATAGGTATTTTAGCCCTTAGTTTCGCTGGAATTGCCATAAAGATCTGGTCAAAAAAAGATGGTGAATTTGCAGGTACCTGTGCTAGTCAAAGTCCGTTTTTGAATAAAGAAGGTGAAGCATGCGGTATGTGCGGAAAACTTCCCTCTGAACAAGATTGCCGAAAAGATATCACTGCTGATCTGCAATAGTCAATTACATTAACTATTCATTCATCCCGCTTAACAATTCCTTTGGATTCTAAAGAAAAGGACATTCCAAATATTATCAGCAAGGCCAGGAAAGGCAGCCAAATTGCTTTCAGCACCCTGTTGGATATTTTCTGGAACGATGTCTATGGATTTCAATTAAAGCGCACGGAGAATGAAAATGATGCCGAAGACATCACCATCCAGACTTTTTCAAAAGCCTTTGACAAAATAGCAACCTACGATGCAAATTATGAGTTTAAGACGTGGCTGATCACAATCTCCAAAAACATTCATGTCGATTTGATTAGAAAGCGAAAACGTACACTTGATACCGCCGGAAAATACGAAGATGTTAAAAGGGTACTAGACGCCTCTCCCTCTGCTGAAGATCAACTCATTACCGAACAAAATCTAGCCAACTTACTACAGCATATCAAGAAATTGAAGCCCCATTACCAAGAAGTCATCAATCTAAGGTATTTCAATGAGCTTAGTTATGCCGATATTGCGACCGAATTAAATGAGCCTATCAATAATGTGAAGGTGAAGTTATTGCGGGCCAAAAAGCTTTTGGCAGAAATTATCAAGGGTACTAGACAATGATTTTCCAGGAGCACAAATCTTCAAAATCTTTACCCAATAGGCTTGAAAAAAAACGGAAATTCAATAAAAACACGAGACTTAGCTAAAAAGTATCGTCCCCTGATTTGTTCGTATATTTGCATAAAAGTTTTGTATGAGTACAGAAGTGTTAAAAAGTGTAGCTCCACCTAAAGGAAAACCAAAATGGCTACGTGTTAAATTACCTACCGGTAAGAAATACACGCAACTTAGAGGCTTGGTTGAAAAGTACGATTTACATACAATTTGCACCTCAGGCAGCTGTCCCAACATGGGTGAATGCTGGGGAGAAGGCACCGCCACCTTCATGATTCTTGGAAACATATGCACACGGTCTTGTGGTTTTTGTGGTGTAAAAACCGGACGACCTGAAACCGTTGATTGGGCCGAACCAGAAAAAGTGGCACGTTCTATTCATATCATGGGCATAAAACATGCGGTAATCACTTCGGTAGACCGCGATGACTTAAAGGATATGGGCTCCATTATTTGGGCCGAAACCGTGCAGGCGATTCGAAGAATGAATCCGAAAACTACTTTAGAGACTTTAATTCCTGATTTTCAAGGAATAGAAAGGCATTTAGACCGAATTATCGAGGTAAAACCTGAAGTTGTTTCCCATAACATGGAAACGGTAAAAAGACTTACAAGAGAGGTTCGTATTCAAGCGAAATACGAAAGAAGTCTAGACGTCTTGCGATATTTGAAGGAGGAGGGCTTAAATAGAACCAAATCCGGTATTATGCTTGGTCTAGGTGAACTCGAAGAAGAAGTACTGGAAACCATGGAAGATTTGAGAAAGGCCAATGTAGATGTAGTAACTATAGGGCAATATCTTCAACCTTCGAAAAAACATTTGCCCGTTAAAGAATTCATTCTACCCGAACAGTTCAAAAAATATGAAGAAACCGGATTGAAAATGGGTTTTAGACATGTAGAAAGCGGAGCATTGGTAAGATCCTCGTACAAAGCTCACAAACACATCCTTTAAGTTCCAAAAGCAGAACTTACCCTATCCCTTCTAAATACCTGGATTTATCTTTACATTATGAAAACAACGAAGATCGGTATCAATGGTTTTGGAAGAATTGGACGAACACTTTTCAGATTGTTACAAAAGCATGAACACTTACAAGTGGTTGCCATCAATGACCTTGCTGATGCAAAAACTTTGGCTCATTTATTAAAATACGACAGCATTCATGGAGTTTTGGATAGTAAAATCAGCCATACAAAAGATACGATTGAAGTTGAAGAAACATCCGTTGCCCTGTTGAATCACAGACATCCAGAGAAAATCGATTGGTCGTTACATGAGGTAGATATAGTAGTTGAGGCAACGGGAAAATTTAAAAAACGAGAAGAATTAGCCCACCATCTTAAAAATGGGGCGAAAAAAGTGCTACTTTCCGTTCCGCCAATTGAAGATGACATTAAAATGATCGTTATCGGTATTAACGAAAATACGCTAGAAGCAACCGATGACATCATCTCTAATGCTTCCTGTACCACGAACAATGCAGCCCCTATGATAAAGGTGATCCAAGATCTCTGTGGTATTGAACAGGCCTATATCACCACTATTCACTCTTTTACATCGGACCAAAGTCTTCACGATCAGCCACATCACGATTTAAGAAGAGCAAGGGCAGCATCACTATCGATTGTGCCAACTACGACTGGTGCCGCAAAGGCGTTGACTCGTATTTTTCCAGAACTTTCGGATGTCATCGGAGGCTGCGGTATACGCGTTCCCGTGCCCAACGGTTCGTTGACAGACATCACCTTCAATGTTAAAAAACCAGCAACCATTCAGGAAATAAATGATACTTTTGAGAGTGTTTCAAAAAATGAACTGAAAAATGTGCTTTTTTATACTGAAGACCCCATAGTATCAATCGATATAAACAATAGTTGTCATTCTTGTACGTTTGATTCACAGATGACTTCCGTTATAGGAAAAATGGTTAAAATAATAGGCTGGTATGACAACGAAACCGGATATAGTAGTAGAATCATAGATCTTATCAATTTACTGGTCAGTAAAAAATACATTTGAAATTCACTTATCAACATATAAAAAGTAAAACTACCCTTTTAATATGGGTGTTTTTGGCGTGCTTTCAACTATCGCAAGGGCAGACTATAGATTCTACAGCTCAAACAGTAGATTCTCTTGGTAGAGATTTGAACTTCTATTTTGATCAAGCGCGAATATTAAAGAATCAAAACAAATTAGATCTCGCAATCAAGTCAATAGAAAAAGCGGCTGAATTGGCCGAGATAAATGACGACGTTAAGGCACTTATTGATAGTTACAATAAATTTGCATTGCTTTATTTGGAATTGGGTAAAGATCAAGATCGGGCACTTTTTTTTCTAGATCGGGCTAAAACATTGCTTAAAGACGTTGAATATCCTTATGGCAATGCTATTTACAGATATGTTGATGCCCTTGTGCTCTTTAAAAATGAAAAGAGCTTTCAGGCGCTTCTAATGTTGGAGCAGGCGAAACAATTGAACAACGATCGAAATTTTTTCAATAGGATATTATTGGTAGAGGGTGACATTTATACCAGCCTTGAAAAATACGATGTTGCCTCGAAGAACTACAATTCGCTAATAATTAATACGGACATCCACGAAAAGGAATATCTCGCCACCAGAGCTTATTTGGGGCTCGCAGCGTTACATTACAAGACCGAAGAATTTGATTTAAGCGTTACAAATGCAGAAGAAGCCCTAAAATTGGCCAAGGCCAACAGTTTTTTTAAAGAAATTTATGATGCAAATGTTCAGCTCACCGAGAGCTACGAAAAATTAGGAAACTACGAGCTTGCCCTTTCCAGAAATAGAGAACTTCTTGTAATCAAGGACTCGATTTTTAATATCGAAAAAATTAAGACCGAGACGAAAACCGCCGAAAAAATTCAATTTGAATTCATGGAAGGTCAAATCAAACAGCAAGATCAGAAAATCGAAGAACTGACCGAATCCGAAAATAGATCCGAGGTAGCTGTGATTTTGACATCCGCTTTCTTAATCATTATTTCACTTTTAGCTGTTTCATTGTACCGTAATAACCAAATCAAGTTGAAAACTAACGACCTATTACAGACAAAGAACAATGAACTTCAAGCTGCTAGGGATGCTGCCATCAGTGCCATGGATGCAAAAACAAACTTCTTATCAACCGTAAGTCATGAGCTAAGAACACCGCTCTATGCCGTAACCGGTCTTACCCACTTACTTTTAGAAGAGAATCCTAGTGAGAATCAAAAAGAACATTTAAAAGCACTAAAATTTTCAGGTGATTATCTCTTAAACTTCATTAATGACATTTTACAGATCAATAAAATTGATGCTGATAAGTTAGAACCGCTGAATGTTGATTTTAATCTGAAAAGAACGATACAAGAGGTTATCGACTCACTTCAACAAAGCGCAAGCGCAAATAACACCAAAATTATTCTTGAATATGACAAGGAAATTCCGAGTCATTTGATGAGCGACCCCATAAAATTGTCCCAGATTTTTATGAATTTGATAGGCAATGCCCTAAAATTTACTAAAAACGGTGAAGTAAAAGTTATTGCGCAGTTATTGAATAAAGAAGAAGAAGATGTAACTCTATATTTTGAAGTATCAGATACAGGTATTGGAATTTCAAAAGAAAAGCAACAGAGTATATTTGAAGGTTTTGAACAAGGGTCAATCCAAATCAACCGTGAATATGGTGGAACTGGATTAGGGTTGACCATTGTCAAAAGCCTATTGGGCCTATTCGATAGTAAAATTCAGTTGGAAAGTGAACCAGGCAAAGGAAGTACTTTCTTTTTTGAACTTGAGTTGAAATGTAAGGACAGCTTGGTCGATGATATACCTTTTGAAATCACCCAACAAGACTTCGATTACAAAGGGTTGCACATTATGATTGTAGAAGACAATAAAATAAATCAGGTCATTACGAAGAAAATGCTGACCAAGAAAGAGATAACCAGCGATATTGCCAATAATGGTATGGAAGCTGTAGAATTGGCCCGTACGAACAAGTACGATGCAATTTTAATGGATATTCATATGCCCGGTATAAGTGGTGAAGAGGCCACTATTCAAATTCGTGAATTTGATTCGGAAACCCCTATTATTGCTTTGACAGCAATCTCTTTGGATGACAGTTTAGAAAGTTTTTATGCCGCAGGATGTAATGATGTGGTCACAAAACCATTCAAACCTGAAGTATTCTATCAAAAAATAGGAGAAAACATATTTAACAAAACGGTCAAGAATTCCGCTTCATAACATTTCCGAGACCCCTTTGTAGTTGCTCTTCCCCATCACCGATAAAAGCATGCCTTACCCTAATGTAAACCATGTTTTTCACTTTCCCCTTTAGACGCATATAGTCTTTTTCAGTTGTAACGATTAGCTTTTTAGACTTAAACTCTTCAATTTCCTTTGCCGTGAAAAAATGATGATCTTTAAAGGCCAAGTGCTCAAAATTGAGGTTTGCATCAGTAAGATATTGAACTAACGGTTTAGGATTGGCAATTCCTGTAACCAATATAAAATGATTATCCGCCAAGGAATTCAAAAGCATATTATTTGAATGAGGACTGAGTTCTTGATCATACTTTAAATAACTGAACAAGATTTCTTGACCTTTTTTCAATCCCAATTTTTCTTTGATTTCCTGACGTTCCTGAATTGAAATATCACCGGGGCATTTAGTTACTATAATTAAATCGGCCCTATTTGCTTGCGATTTACTGTCCCGCAGATTTCCTGTGGGCAAATACCAGTCATCGACATAAAGATTACCATATGTAGTCAAAAGTATATTTAAATCAGCCTTCACTTTCCGGTGTTGAAAGGCATCATCTAACAAAATAACATCGGGGGCAACCGCCTTTTCAAGTTGCAAGATACCATTTCGCCTATTCGAATTGACCGCTACGGATAATTTGGGAAACTTAGAATGAATTTGATAGGGTTCATCGCCTAAATCCTCAAAAGTGCTTCCTGACGATGCTAAAATGTGTCCCTTCGACTTTCGTTTGTAACCTCTGCTCAGCACAGCCAGCTTGTAATCTTCCTCTAAAAGGCGGATGAGAAATTCTACCATTGGAGTTTTACCCGTTCCCCCAACGCTGAGGTTGCCGATGCAAATCGTGGGCGTTTGAAACTGCTTTGAAGAAAAGAGGCCTACATCGTACAATGTATTGCGTACGTAAACCACAAAACCGTAAAGCAAGGAAAAGGGAAACGCTATTTTTCTAAGGAGTGACACGAGAACGAAAATATAATAATTTATCTTTGAAGACCTTATAAATCATCTTATGATAGTAAAAGAAGTTCTAGATATTCTGGAAGAGTTGGCTCCCCTGGCATATGCCGAGGAATTTGATAACGTAGGTCTACTTGTAGGTGACGAAAATACGGCAGTATCGGGAATATTAGTGACCTTGGATACCTTGGAAAACGTTGTTGAAGAGGCAATTTACAGAAAGTGTAATCTTATCGTCAGTTTTCACCCTATTATTTTTGGAGGATTAAAAAAACTGACCGGGAGTACCTATGTCGAGCGGGTTGTTATCAAAGCCATACAGCATAATATTGCAATTTATAGCATGCATACCGCTCTGGACAATAGCCCGTTTGGCGTGAATGCGAAAATATGTGAGGTCTTGGGGCTCATAAACAATAGAATTCTAATTCCACAAAAAGGAACCATTAAAAAGCTAACCACCTACATTCCGCTTGCGGAGGCCGATGCCCTTAAAAACAAACTCTTTGAGGCCGGTGCAGGAAGTATTGGCAACTATAGCGATTGTAGCTTCACCAATGATGGTACAGGTAGTTATAAAGCCAGTGACAAGGCAAATCCCGCGATAGGGAAGATTGGCGAAAGACATTATGAAAAAGAGGCGCAAATACATATGACCTACCCAAAATCAAGGGAAAGACAGGTTTTAAAAGCTCTTTTTGAGAATCATTCCTACGAAGAAGTGGCTTATGAGACTTTTACGTTGGAAAACACCAATCAAAATATTGGCATGGGTATGATTGGTGAACTTGAAAAACCAATGGAAGAACTAAACTGTCTAAAGTATATCAAAGTAAAAATGAATGCGGATAATGTTCGACATTCCGAATTGAGAGATAAACCTGTGAAAAAGATTGCGGTTTTGGGTGGTAGTGGTGCTTTCGCAATTGCAACAGCTAGAGAAGCAGGAGCGGACATTTTTGTAACAGCCGACATCAAATACCATCAGTTTTATGAGGCAGAAGGTAAAATGGTACTGGCAGATATCGGACACTTTGAAACTGAGCAGTTTACAAAAAACCTTTTAGTTGATTATCTTACGAAAAAAATTCCTAATTTTGCCATCCGATTATCGGATAGTAAAACCAATCCAATCAAGTATTTATAGATATGGCAAAAAAAGCGGAAGCTACGGTAGAAGAGAAATTAAGGGCACTGTACGATTTACAATTAATTGATTCTCGAGTTGATGAGATTCGAAGTGTTCGCGGTGAACTTCCTTTAGAAGTAGAAGACCTTGAAGACGATGTTCTTGGACTAAAAACAAGAATGGACAAGTTGAAAACAGATGTAGAGACCATCAATTTCGAAATTACGGCCAAAAAGAACTTAATCGACGAATCAAAGGCGCTCATAAAGAAGTATACTGAGCAGCAGAAGAATGTTCGCAACAGTCGAGAATTCAATTCGATAACGAAAGAACTTGAGTTTCAAGAATTGGAAATTCAATTGGCAGAAAAAAATATTAAGGAATTTAAAGCTCAAATCGAGCAAAAGAAAATAGTAATTGCTGAAACGAAGGAGCGTTTGACCGAAAGGGAAACACATCTAAAGCACAAAAAAAGTGAGTTGGATGCTATTTTGGCCGAGACGGAAAAGGAAGAAAAAGCACTACTGACCAAATCCGAAAAATTTCAAAAAGATATCGAGGAGCGTTTGGTAAAAGCCTATAATCGGATTCGTAAAAATGTAAAAAACGGTCTAGCTGTGGTACCCATCGAGAGAGGTGCTTCGGGCGGTTCTTTCTTTACGATACCACCCCAGGTACAAGTAGAGATTGCATCGCGCAAAAAAATCATTACGGACGAACACAGTGGAAGAATACTGGTAGATCCAGTATTGGCCGAAGAGGAGCAAGAAAAAATGTCCAAGATGTTCGCGAAATTATAGCAACTAATTTTAATTATTGAAAGCCATCTGTTGTTAACGGATGGCTTTTTTTTTACTTTTAACCAAAGTCTGTTCGATGCGCCTGTTAAAGTCTATAATGATTATTTTTTTGTTGCTCCTAAGCGTCAACGTTGTTGGACAAGATTTGGACACTTACCAATCAAAAAACCGCATTATCTTACTAAAAGAATCTAATTTAGATTCTGATTGGCTAAAAGCGCAAGTCAAAAGACTAAAATCGGATATCGGCGAATTAAATGAAAGACAACTGGTTGTATTCATCATTTCCAATAATGTGGTCTACGATATGGAACAAAACACGACGGACTTGGACGCAGCGAAGATTATTGAGCAGTACGGGCTAACTAATTTTAAGGGATTAGCACTTATAGGAAAAGATGGTGGAGTAAAACTGAAAGAGGCCTTTATTGTGAATCCAAAGACCATTTTCGAACTTATTGATAGCATGCCCATGCGTCAGGTTGAAATTAAAAATCAATAGTCTTTAAAGCATATCGAGAATCATTTTTTCAACTTCTGAACTGTCCCATTTCAATTCAATACTGGGTATTTTCATCACCTCTTGCATAATTTTTTCTTGACGATCACCAACAGCCAGCGCTTCGGAATATGGCCGTTCTGAAAATGTCACTCTCGAATATGCGGGAATCCATTTCTCAGGATGTTTTGCAGCAAAATGTTTTTCTATTTTTTTCTGTAATAAAAATTTAGGGTCGGCCGTTTTGCTGCTCATTTCAACAAAATTACGGTAACTCAGTTCTGCAATCGCATCTGCATTGGGTTTACGCGACTTTTGATATTCTTGAAAAATAGTTTCCCAATCATCTCCGTATCGCTTTATCATTTCGTTGAGGACAAAAATATCCTCGAATCCGGCATTCATTCCCTGCCCATAGAAAGGAACTATGGCATGTGCAGAATCCCCAACAAGGGCAATCTTGTCCCAATATGTCCAAGGGTAGCATTTCATGGTAACCATGGCACTGGTCGGGTTTTTAAAAAAATCTTTGGTAAGATTTTCTATATCCTTCCTTACATTCGGAAAATAGGTTTTGAAAAACGTTTTGGCCTCTTCCTCAGTTTTGATATTTTCAAAAGAAACATCTCCCTCGAAAGGCATAAATAGCGTGCATGTAAAACTGCCGTCCAAATTGGGCATTGCAATGAACATAAACTCGCCCCTAGGCCAAATATGAAAGGAATTCTTTTCCAACTTGTGGGTTCCATCCGCATTTGGGGGAATGGTTAATTCCTTATAACCAACATCGATAAAATCCTGGGAATAATCGAATCGACTTCGCCTTTGCATCTTATGTCGTACACGTGAAAAAGCACCATCACATCCAAAAATAATCTCGTACTGATATTCTTGCCACTCCCCTTTTTCGGTTTCTCCGGTGAACAATTTGGCTTCCGGAAGGTCAACATCCCAAACCTTTTCCTCAAACCTGAATTTCACACCCAATTCTTCCGCCAAGTTAATCATCTTTCGGTTCAATACTCCTCTTGAAATGGACCAAATGGCCTCCCCATCTTTTCCATATTTTTGGTAATATTCTTCTTGACCAATTACGTGCATCGCCCTTTTATAAAGTGGAATAGCAATTTTTTTAATTTCCGACTCAATTCCCACTTCCCGTAATGCGTTCCAACCTCTATTGCTCATCGCCAAGTTTATTGAACGCCCTGAAAACTCAATGTTCCGAATATCCGGTCTTCTATCAAAAACCGTAATGGCATGTCCTAGTTTTCTGAGATAAATAGCTAATAACGAACCAACTAATCCAGAACCAATTATGGCAATGTTCTTTGGTGTTTGTGTCATAAATATGCTGTTTACAGCTGTAGGTTTTCGAAGAACCAATTAGTTTTTTTGAATTGGCTGTTCATATATGGATATGAGAACTAGTTCCCCAACCTAAAAACGCATTTAATACTTTTTTAACGATAGATGAACATCCATCAAATACCTTTGCTCCGTAAATATATTGAACATTCCGCGAGAGCGTCTATATATATCTCAAAAAGTCCTTCACATAATAATTGTGAAGGACTTTTTTAATACTCTTCTCACCAAATCCTAATAAAAAACACTTCTTCCAAATCGGGATTTGAAGTGTTTTTTAACTTTTCTAGAAATCGTAACTATCTCATTCGTAGATGGTTTTCGACCATTGACCGAGGTTTTTCGTTTCTCTCTTGGCAACCCTTATCCTTGAATATTAACACTTTAACGATTTTGAAGTCTGTAATCGAAAAAAACTTCATTTAAGCTAGTAAAATCCTCCCTCACAGGACATTAGGCGTAATTTGATATAGAATTTAGAAACCAAGATCCCAAAACACGGACCGCAAATACAAGCAAATTTTCTTGACCTGCTGTTCAAACCTAATTACGCGCCTATGCATAATTCTACTTCAAAACCCAAACTCGTAAAGTACCTATTTGCAGCTTTTTTATTTTTTACACTTAGCGCAACAGCACAAGTGCAGACACCATTTACGCCCAGATATTCGGAAACCATAAATGGTGATCTTACAATTATCGCAAACAACGTACTTTCCGATCACCCAACTAATAATTTTAGCGGGGACGAAGATAATCAATGGGACCATCGCGTTTATGTAGATATCGATAGTGATGGCAGCACTTTTAATTCAAGTAGTGCTAATCTAGCAAACCCAGAACCGGGTGTGACCTGTTTAGACTACAAAAAAGTGTTTTTGTATTGGTCAGCTGCTAATAAAGAACAAGGTGACGGCACCTTTAATGCCGACTCGTGGGATTATAGAAACATTAAGCTAATGCTTCCTGGCTCCTCTTCGTATACTACCATGACAGCGGACGACGTTATTTTTCAGGGTCGTTCTAGCCATTTCTATAACGATCCATATATCTGTGTTAAGGATATTACTGATGAAATCTCGGCTTTACCCACTCCATACGGTAAATATCAAGCGGCGAACATTCAAGCCTCATATGGTGAATTGCAATCACATAATGCAGGTGATGTCGGAGTTTCAGGAGGATGGCAAATTGTTTTTGTATATGAGTCTCAAGAATTACTAAGAAGAAACATTACCCTATTTGATGGGTATGCCCATGTTGTTAATAACGAATCAACGACATTTGATGTAAATGGATTTCTTGCAGTGCCCAACGGACAAGTAAAAGCCGATATTGTTCTTGGAGCTATTGAAGGGGACCGGGTTCTTGATCAAGATCAACTGGAAATTCTTAAACCTGATGGTAATTGGGAAGCCATTAGCACTAGTCTTAGAGATGAGGATAACTTCTTTAATAGTAGTATTAGTAGAAACGGTACTCATTTCTTAGATCGAAACCCCGCAAGTACCAATACGCTAGGATTTGATGCCAGTATTTTTGAACTTAAAAATAGCGGTAACAAGTTAATTGACAATAGTCAAACCAGTACCAGTCTGCGAGCTAGTTCAGGTAATGAAACCTACGGCCTCTTTTTGATTGGCTTCTCTATTGAAGTATATGAGCCCAGCTTAGGGGCCCTTAATTTCACAACCAGTGTTGGAGGAACTACTTTTAATCCTGGTGATACGGTACCCCTTGAAATCAGTGTTAAGAACGTTGGTAATGATAATATTGAAAATCTCGAAATATCAACAATACTTCCACCTCAGGTTGATTTTGTTGATACGGATCCCTTGCCACCAGGGGTTACCTTTAATTTCAATGCAGGTACAAGAGAATTACGGTTTTATGTTGCGGATGGAAATACCGATGTCAACGACCCACTTTACACTTTAAATTTTAACTTAATTGCAAATGCCAGTTGCACTTCTTGCAGCACGCAAGTTGAGTTACAGGCAGTTGCAAGTTTTACGGGTCAGACAAATACCAATTCAGTCTCAACATTGAGTTCTGGAACGATGGATGCATGTGGTATAGGAAACCATGACCCTACCTATCTTACTATCATACCCAATGTTTCCATTGATTCTGCAACTGCTACTGAGGGTAGTCCTGTAGCCTTTAACATTGCATCTTCGCATTTGCTACCAAATGACGCTCTTTTCAATATATCATATACGAACATCTCAACAACTAATGGCGACTATACAGCTACCACTTCAGTAACTTTTCCAGCCAACAGTAGCAGTACAACGTTAAATGTACCAACTTTGGATGACAATATTATTGAGCCTACAGAGACCTTCGAAGCAATTATTTCCACCACAGCCAATGTCAATGTGATTACAGCAACAGAAACCGGGACTATAATCGACAATGATGCGGTTGTAGGGACTGGAGTTTCTTTTTCAAACACAGATATAATCGTTACAGAAGGAACTGATACTTACGCTATTTTCAATGTTATCTTAACAGGAAATATTTCAGAAAACGTAACTGTAGATTACACAACTAATGATGGTACCGCTCTAAACACGAGTGATTACAACACTGAAACGGGTACAATAACATTCACCCCTACGAACAATAGTTTCAATATTCAAGTACCAATTACCGACGACGCGATTATCGAACCTACAGAAGATTTCACAGTAGTTCTTTCAAATGTGCAGTCAAACCTAGGATTAGGTTTTACCGATGGAAACACTACCAATAATGCAAATGGAATTATCCATGACGATGATGCTATTACTGGCACAGGTATTTCTTACGACGCTACCGATGTAACCGTGAACGAGGATGCCGGTACGGCAACCTTCACCGTAAGGCTTACCGGTAACGTCGCAGGTGGGTTCACCTTGGACTATGCTTCCGCCGACGGTTCAGCCGTTGCTCCCGGTGACTACACCGCCATTTCGGGTCAGTTGACCTTCTTGGGCAACGACAACGAGTCCTACGACATCGTAGTTCCCATCATTGACGACCTGTTCATAGAGGCTACCGAAGGGTACGTTGTGAATCTTTCAAACCTTTCTACTACACTTATTGCCATCAACACGCCACAGGCAAACGGTGGTATCAACGACAACGATGGTGGTGTTGGTACGGGAATCTCGTTCGACAGCACCGATGTAACCGTGAACGAGGATGCCGGTACGGCGACCTTCACCGTAAGGCTTACCGGTAACGTCGCAGGTGGGTTCACATTGGATTACGCCTCAGCGGACGGTTCAGCCGTTGCTCCCGGTGACTACACCGCCGTTTCGGGTCAGTTGACCTTCTTGGGCAACGATAACGAGTCCTACGACATCGTAGTTCCCATCATCGACGACCTTTTGATTGAGGCTACCGAAGGGTACGTTGTGAATCTTTCTAATTTGAGTACGACACTTATTGCCATCAACACGCCACAGGCCAACGGTGGTATCAACGACAACGATGGTGGTGTTGGTACGGGAATCTCGTTCGATAGCACCGATGTAACCGTCAACGAGGATGCCGGTACGGCAACCTTCACCGTAAGGCTTACCGGTAACGTTCCAGGTGGTTTCACCTTGGACTATGCTTCCGCTGACGGTTCAGCCGTTGCTCCCGGTGACTACACCGCCGTTTCGGGTCAGTTGACCTTCTTGGGCAACGATAACGAGTCCTACGACATCGTAGTTCCCATCATCGACGACCTTTTGATTGAGGCTACCGAAGGGTACGTTGTGAATCTTTCTAATTTGAGTACGACACTTATTGCCATCAACACGCCACAGGCCAACGGTGGTATCAACGATAACGACGGTGGTTCAGGTACGGGCATCTCGTTCGACAACACGGATGTAATCGTGAACGAGGATGCCGGTACTGCGACCTTCACCGTAAGGCTTACCGGTAACGTTCCAGGTGGTTTCACCTTGGACTATGCTTCCGCTGACGGTTCAGCCGTTGCTCCCGGTGACTACACCGCCGTTTCGGGTCAGTTGACCTTCTTGGGAAACGATAACGAGTCCTACGACATCGTAGTTCCCATCATCGACGACCTTTTGATTGAGGCTACCGAAGGGTACGTTGTGAATCTTTCTAATTTGAGTACAGCACTTATCAATATAAACACGCCACAGGCCAACGGTGGCATCATCGACAACGATGGTGGTGCAGGTACGGGTATCTCTTTTGACAGCACCGATGTAATCGTCAATGAGGATGCCGGTACTGCGACCTTCACCGTGCGTTTGACGGGTAACGTTCCAGGTGGTTTCACCTTGGACTATGCTTCCGCTGACGGTTCAGCCGTTAATCCCGATGATTATTACGCTGTTTCAGGTCAGTTGACCTTCGCGGGCAACGATAATGAATCTTACGATATCATCGTTCCTATCATTGACGATTTGTTCATCGAAGCTACGGAAGGGTACGTTGTGAACCTTTCGAACCTTTCTACTACTTTGATTTCAATCAATACACCACAGGCCAACGGTGGTATCAACGATAACGACGGCGGTACGGGTACGGGTATCGATTTCGATGCTACCGATGTAACCGTCAACGAGGATGCCGGTACGGCAACCTTCACCGTAAGGCTTACCGGAAATGTTCCAGGTGGTTTCACATTGGATTACACCACAGCGGACGGTTCAGCCGTTGCTCCCGGTGACTACACCGTCGTTTCGGGTCAGTTGACCTTCTTGGGCAACGACAACGAATCTTACGACATCGTTGTTCCGATTGTCGACGACCTTTTGATAGAGGCTACCGAAGGGTATGTCGTGAACCTTTTTAATTTGAGTACAGCACTTATCAATATAAACACGCCACAGGCCAACGGTGGCATCATCGACAACGATGGTGGTGCAGGTACGGGTATCTCTTTTGACAGCACAGATGTGGTCGTTGACGAAGATGCGGGTACGGCTACCTTCACCGTGCGTTTGACGGGTAACGTTCCAGGTGGTTTCACCTTGGACTATGCTTCTGCTGACGGTTCAGCCGTTAATCCCGATGATTATAGTGCCGTTTCAGGTCAGTTGACTTTCTTGGGCAACGATAACGAATCTTACGATATAATCGTTCCTATCATTGACGATTTGTTCATCGAAGCAACCGAAGGGTATGTTGTCAATCTTTCGAACCTTTCTACTACACTTATTGCCATCAACACGCCACAGGCAAACGGTGGTATCAACGATAACGATGGTGGCACGGGTACGGGTATCTCTTTTGACAGCACCGATGTAACAGTCAACGAGGATGCAGGTACGGCAACTTTTAACGTTAGGTTTGTGGGTAGTTTCCCTGTTCCTTTCACGGTTGAATTTAATAGTACGGATGGTACCGCCACCAACGGACTTGATTATACATCAACATCTAATGTTCTTACATTCAGCGGGTTAAATAATGAAGTCCTTCCAATAACGATAACCATTATCGACGACAATGACATAGAGCCAACAGAGGATTACAATGTAAATCTTTTCAATATTAGTGCTGGCCTAATAAATATCAATACGCCACAAGCGAACGGAGGCATCATCGACAACGATGGTGGTGCAGGTACGGGTATCGCTTTCGACAACACGGATGTAATCGTAAATGAGGATGCCGGTACGGCTACCTTCACCGTGCGTTTGACGGGTAACGTTCCAGGTGGGTTCACCTTGGACTATGCTTCCGCCGATGGTTCCGCCGTTGCTCCCGATGATTATAGCGCCATTTCAGGTCAGTTGACCTTCGCGGGCAACGATAATGAATCTTACGATATTGTCGTTCCGATTGTCGATGACCTTTTGATAGAGGCTACCGAAGGGTACGTTGTCAATCTTTCGAACCTTTCTACAACACTTATTGCCATCAACACGCCACAGGCCAACGGTGGCATAAACGATAACGATGGTGGCGCAGGTACGGGTATCGCTTTCGACAACACGGATGTAACCGTAAACGAGGATGCCGGTACGGCTACCTTCACCGTGCGTTTGACGGGTAACGTTCCAGGTGGTTTCACCTTGGACTATGCTTCTGCTGACGGTTCCGCCGTTGCTCCCGATGATTATAGCGCCGTTTCAGGTCAGTTGACCTTCTTGGGCAACGACAACGAGTCCTACGACATCGTAGTTCCCATCATCGACGACCTTTTCATAGAAGCTACCGAAGGTTACGTTGTGAACCTTTCGAACCTTTCTACTACACTTATTGCCATCAACACGCCACAGGCAAACGGTGGCATCATCGACAACGATGGTGTTGCAGGTACGGGTATCGCTTTCGACAACACGGATGTAATCGTAAATGAGGATGCTGGTACGGCTACCTTCACCGTGCGTTTGACGGGTAACGTTCCAGGTGGTTTCACCTTGGACTATGCTTCTGCTGACGGTTCCGCCGTTGCTCCCGATGATTATAGCGCCGTTTCAGGTCAGTTGACCTTCGCGGGCAACGATAATGAATTTTACGATATTGTCGTTCCGATTGTCGACGACCTGTTCATAGAAGCTACCGAAGGGTACGCTGTCAATCTTTCTAATTTGAGTACAGCGCTTATCAACATAAACACGTCACAGGCCAACGGTGGCATAAACGATAACGACGACATGCCCGGAATAGATGGTATCAGTTTTGTACAAACGGAGATCACGGTAACTGAAGGTAATCCCAGTGATACTGTGGTGGCCACATTTGAAGTGAGACTAACAGGAAACTATCAAGATGAGTTTGAGGTTTCTTTCGAAACCGCATTTGGAACGGCTACTGCCACTGATTTTGAAGCACAAACAGGTGTTCTTGCATTTGATGGAACAGATGGACAGGTCGAGACGATTACAGTTACAATCCTCAATGATTTGATTATTGAATCATCAGAATCGTATACCGTACTTCTTACAGGTGTGTCGAACCCCGTGGTCCCCATAAATACACCTGAAGCGAACGGCACCATTTTAGATGATGACATGAGGATGATAACCTCAAGTCAATTTGAAGCCGAATATATGATTCTATGCGGTGAGGAAATTCCTGAAATACCTGAATTGACTTTCTCTGGTGGTTGCGGTGATTATCAAGTCGAGTTTACGGAGGTCGAGGAGTCGTCTGACACCTCTGATGACTACATGATTATCAGAACTTGGAATGTAACCGATGCCTGCGGTAATATGGCATCATTCGAACAAGTGATTATGGTAATGCAATTGGAAGAAGCACTTATCACAATAGACATTTGTGTTGAAGATGAGCCAATCGATTTGACTACCTATCTTCCGGAGAACTTTGATACCAACGGAACATTCACGGTTACTCAAGGTGTTGCCCTTTTAGACGGAAACTTCTTTGATCCAACAAATTTAGAATTAGGCGAGTACATCATCGGATATAGTTCAACAGTTGGTTCTTGTACCTATTTGGCAGAATACACAATCAATGTGAATGCTGACTGTGTTGAATGTAGTGAAGAAGATGTCATTGTATCAACAGCGATAACACCCAATGGAGATGGTTTCAATGATGTATTTGCCATTGCCGGTGCGGAAAACTGTTTTTTCACTTTTGATGTCATGATATTCAACCGATGGGGCAATAAAGTCTTTGAGGAGCAGGACTATCAGAATGATTGGGGAGGTATTTCACCAGACGGCTCATTTGGCTCGAATGGAAATCTACCTTCAGGTACGTACTACTATATCATTAATATCAGTAATAGACTGGACCTTAAACCTATAAACGGTTACATCTATTTAGGTACAAAATAATACACATTAACACATTTAAAACACACCCCGAATGAAAATTCTAATCAAAATTACGGCCGTATTGATTTTTGCCCTAGGCTCGGTTGCTTCTGCTCAGCAGTTGCCCCAGTTTACACAATACATGTACAACACGATTTCAGTAAACCCTGCCTACGCAGGTAGCCGAGAGACTCTGAATGTGACCGCCCTTCATAGAAATCAGTGGGCAGGTCTTGAAGGCAACCCCACCACTAGCACGCTATCGGTGCATACACCATTGCGAAACGATAGAATTGGTTTGGGTATTTCTTATATCGGTGACCAGCTCGGATTTGAAAAGACCAACTATGTTTATGGTGATTTCTCTTATTCTGTTCCGGTAAGTCAGGAAATAAAACTGTCATTGGGATTGAAAGCAGGTTTCACCAACTACAGATTGGACAATCCAGATTTTAACGACCCTTTTTTTAATACAAATTTTAATAGTTGGAATCCGAATTTCGGTGCAGGTGCCTTTATTGGTTCGAACAGATGGTATATAGGTGCTTCGGTACCCCGAATTTTCAATACCGATTTAAACGAAGGGGAATTTGAAGCATTGGAACGAAATAGTTATTACGCAATTGGTGGCGTAGTAATTGACGTATCCGAAACCGTGAAATTTAAACCTACAATGATCGCGAAATTTACCAATGGTGCACCCGCTACCTATGATGTAACTGCCAGTTTTCTCTTTAATGAGAAATTCTGGATAGGAGCATCCTATCGCTTCAACGACGCCTCAAACTTTGGGGCCATGATGGACTATCAAGTGGCACGGGATTTTAGAATCGGTTACGCTTATGACCTTCCTACCTCTACTATTCGACCCTATACCGGAGGTACGCACGAAATTATTCTGATTTACGAATTATTCAAGAGAAAAATGGGACCTGTAAAGTCACCTAGATACTTCTAAGAATCATAAAACACATAACCATGAAAAATATCAAGACATACACGTTTCTTATTGTATTACTTAGTGGTATTCAGCTAGGGCAGGCACAATATAATGCGCAAAAGAAAGGGGATTACTATTTCGGGCAATTTGCTTATGCCAAGGCCATTCCAGAATATGAAAAAATGCTAAAGGGCAATTTGAACCCCGAACACGCACATAGGCAATTGGCGGAGTGTTATCTTTTAATTCGGGAGTTTAAAAAGTCAATCCCGCATTTTGAGATGATAATAAACGATGCAAGCTTACCTACGGATTACTTGTTCAAATTTGGCATGGCTTTGTATGCGAACGGTCAGAAAAAAGAGTCGGAAAAATGGCTCAAGATGTATAAAAAATATAATAAAAACGATTCTCGATTGAAGCGCTTTCTTAAAGACGGTAATATGGCATCTGTCGTTTTCAATAGTAGGCAACGCTATGAAGTAGAACCGGTTTCCTTCAATTCAGAACAAAGTGATTTCGGATCTTATACCAGAGGAGGTGATTTGTTTTTTGCATCCGCAAGAAAGGACGAAGTAGACGGAGGAACGTATGGATGGAACGACCAACCATGGCTCGATATATTTGTTGTTCGAGAAGATGATCCACTATCGAAACCTAAGAAAATAAAGGGAAATGTCAACACAAAGTTCCATGAAAGCAATATGGTGTTTTCAACGGATTACAAAAATGATACCGTCATTTACTTCACTCGAAACAACTATTTTAAAAAGAAGGAAGCTTATGGAGCGGAAAATGAAATCAATTTAAAAATTTATACGGCAATTCAGGAAGATGGGGAATGGAAAGAAAATCGCAGTGTTCGGATTAACAGTGACTTTTATTCTACTGGACATCCCACAATAACACCGGACAGAAAAAGAATGTACTTTACTTCAGATCGGCCTGGAGGTTATGGAGGTACGGATATCTATTATTCTGAAATTCATGAACGCGGGGGTATAGGAGCACCAATAAACGCGGGACCCATCGTAAACACGGAAGGCAATGAAATGTTTCCGTTCATCAATGCAGAGGATAAACTCTTCTTTTCATCGGATGGTCATGTGGGCTTCGGTCAATTGGATGTTTTTACCACTATATCCAATGAAAAAGGGGAAATCATAGATGTCATCAATTTGGGCTATCCCTTAAATAGTTCTGCAGATGATTTCGGGTTTTACGGTCATGACAATGGAATCACCGGCTATGTAAGCTCTAACAGAGAAGGTGGCGTAGGTAGTGATGATATTTATAAGTTTAAGTTCACACCCGCATTAGATATCGAGGGAATTGTTACAGATGGAATCAATAACCAACCATTGGATAGTGTCATCATTAAACTTTTTGATCAGAACACTAAAACGCTGACCATGGAGACCATGACCGATGAGAATGGGTATTATAGATTACCCATCAACAGAAAAACCAACTACAGAGTGGAGGCATCAAGAAGAACGCATCCAACTGAGACACAGTTCTTCAATACCTTCGAAACATCACCGAAAACAAAAATGTTACGAAGAGATATTGTACTAAATCCAGTACTTGACTTGAAACTTTTGGCCAATCTCAATAAAATCTACTTTGATTTTAACAAAAGTAACATTCGACCTGATGCGGCTCGAGAATTGGATAAAGTGGTAAAAGTGATGACAGAAACCTATCCAGATATGATTATCAAGCTCGAAGCACATACCGACCCTGTGGGTAGCCATAGTTATAATGATGCACTTTCTGAAAGGAGAGCAAAATCAACTTACGATTATCTTATTGCAAATGGGGTTCCTGTTGATCATATAGTATCTTATAAAGGCTTTGGAAAGCGAATGCCCATAAATAAATGTACAAGTAAAAAAGACTGTTCACCAGAAGAATTGGAATTGAACAGAAGAACTGAATTCCCCATTATTCAAATTAAAAAAGGTATTCTAGCATCGAATTAGTTTTTTCAAATGTGTGTTTTAAAAAAGCCCCTCACAGTTTTATTGTGAGGGGCTTGTGTTTTTGAAAGCAATTTTCCCAATAATTTAAAAAATTAAATCTACTCTAGTATTCCATCAACTATTCCATAATCAACAGATTCTTGAGCACCCATCCAATAATCACGATCAAAATCCCTCAATACCTTTTCGAATTTCTGACCACAGTTATCAGCTAATAGTTTCGCGCTCAATTCTTTGGTCTTAATAATTTCCCGTGCTTGAATTTCAATGTTAGATGCTTGTCCCCTAGCACCACCGCTGGGTTGGTGGATCATCACTTGCGCATGTGGTTGTATAAACCGTCTTCCCTTTTTTCCTACGGAAAGGAGAATACTTCCCATAGAGGCGGCCAATCCCGTACAAATAGTTGAAACAGGACTTTTTAGAGATTTTATTGTGTCGTACATAGCAAAACCAGAAGTAACATACCCTCCGGGGCTATTGATGAACAACTGAATCTCCTTGTTATTTTGCATATCTAGATATAACAAGCGATCAATGACGTGCTTTGCAGAGTCATCGTCTACCATTCCCCAAAGAAATACTTTTCGTTCTTCAAGTAATTTTTCATCTATCGCTTCTTGTACTTTTCCTTTTTTAGAGCTCATTTTTAGATTTCTTGTTAAGCTTCAAAATTAATGAATTAATCGGATAATACTATTCCAATAAAAGCCGACATTTTAAAAATAGGTGAGCAAAAGAATATATATTTGGATAAATTCAATAACCATGAAAAGAATCTTACCCTTCGCCATTGTAGTTTTCGTAACTACTACCAGTTTTATCCTAACCAAAAGAGCTACACGTAACGCTTCACAAGAAGAAAACATTCTCGAACAAGTGGCCAATGCCCACGGCCTTCAAAATTGGTCAAAGGTTAAAGAAATCAAATTTACCTTCAATGTAGATCGCGATACCAGTCATTTTGAACGTACTTGGATCTGGAAGCCAAAGACCAATGACATTACGGCAATAACAGCAGATGAAACCTTGGAATACAACTGGGCCGATATGGACAGCGTTGCCTACAAAACAAATGGGGGATTTATTAATGATAAGTACTGGCTACTCGCTCCTTTCCAACTAAAATGGGATGCAGAGAATATTACCCATGAACATCTACTTTTGGAAGAAGCACCCATTAGCAAAGAACCAATGCAAAAATTGACTATTGTATATGGTTCTGAAGGAGGTTATACGCCCGGGGACGCCTATGATTTCTATTTTGGAGATGATTTTATCATCAAGGAATGGGTCTTTAGAAAAGCCAATCAAGAAGAACCTTCGATGATTACCACTTTTGAGGACTATCTGGACACCCAAGGCATGAAAATCGCAACCATGCACAAAATGGGAGAGGGTAATTTTAAGTTATATTTTACCGGAATAGAAGTATCGAGTAATTAAGTTTTTCTCTTTCCCAAAACAAAAGTAGCCACCAAAACCAAAAAAGCACAACACAACAAAACAATAAAAGTCGTAATTAAGGAAGACCTTTCTGCTAAAAAACCGAGAACCGGAGGGGCGGATAAAAACCCGGCATAACCTGCACCGGCAATAAAAGCAACTCCTTGAGAAGATTGAATCCCTTTTACATTGCCACCAATACGAAACAGTTCAGGAATAATTACAGAAAAACCCAAACCGACCAATCCAAATCCGATAATCGCTAAATACGTATGTGTGGATAACACAGCGAGATAGCCAAAAATCGCAATAGAAATTCCCAAGGACACCATTTTCACCGACCCGATTCGTTGACTGATGCTATCGCCTAAAAACCTTCCCGTTGTCATCAAGGCTGAAAAAGCCAAAAACCCAGCTCCCCACAACGCTTCCGGAGCCAAACTGATTTCCTGAAGATAGAGTCCGCTCCAATCAACAATGGCCCCTTCGCCTCCCATCACAATAAAAGAAACAATACCGATAACTAAAAGTGGTTTGAACAATTTCAAGCTAAAGGGTTCTTTCTCTACGGGAGCGGCCACAATATGGAAATAGTTTTTATACAAGATGAAATTGATTGCCAATACCAATAGCATCACAATGCCCATATGCAATGCCGGATTTCCAAGCGAGATAATAAAAAAACTTCCAAGGCCGGCCAAAACCCCACCCAAACTAAAAAAACCATGTGCGGCCGACATGAAACTTTTTTTATCCTCTTTCTCAATTTCCGTAACCAATGTATTCATGGCGATATCGGTCAAGCCTTGAGTTGCCCCAAAAAGATACAATGCAATCATTAAGGTGTAATAATTGGGAGCTAAAAGGGGTAAAAGGGCCACCAAGCTGTTGAAGAGAATGCCATACCAAGTTACCTTCCCAACCCCATACTTATTAATGATCCTCGCGGCAATCGGAAAAACTGTAAAAACACCAAGGGAAAGGAAAAAAATGGCAATCCCTAATTGAGACTTGTCAATCGAAAGACTTTCCTTAACCGAGGGAATATAAATCGCCCAAGTACCAAAAAGGATATTCAGACTTGCAAAAACCCATGCCGGAGCAAAATATCTTGGGTTTGATAGAATTAATTGAAGGGATATCATTCGCCTACGTTTTGCAGGCTGCTAAAGTAATTTAATTTTCAAGAATTCCATCTTTTAAAATCTGCCCAAAGCGATACATATCTTCATAGGAACAATAGAAAGGCGCGGGTGCCAACCGAATGACATTGGGCTCCCGCCAATCGGTAATCACTCCGTTGTCCATCAAGTAGTTGAAGAGTGATTTCCCTTGTCCGTGGAGGAAAACCGAAAGTTGGCATCCCCGCTCTGTGGGCGTAATAATCTCAAAGGTACTATCAACTTCCTTGTCGATTTCGTGAAGGATGAACTCTAGATAGTCTACTATTTTATTTCGTTTTTTTATCAAGGCTTCCATTCCTACCTCTTCGAACATTTTCAAAGAGGCCAGATAAGGCGCTAAAGACAAAACAGGTGGATTACTAACTTGCCAAGCATCGGCATTTTCCATGGGTTCGAATTTCGGTTTCATTAAAAAGCGGGTTTCCTTTTTAGTACCCCACCATCCCTCAAAACGTGATATATCCTTCTTTCCAAGATATTTTTCATTCACGAAAATACCGGAAGCGTTCCCAGGTCCGCTATTCATGTATTTATAACTGCACCAGGCTGCAAAATCTACACCCCAATCGTGTAGTTTCAATTCGATATTGCCAACGGCATGGGCCAAATCCCATCCGACATTGGCACCTACTTTTTTACCGGCTTTGGTAATGGTTTCCATATCAAAAACCTGACCGTTGTAATAATTTACACCGCCAATTAAGACCAAAGCCAATTCATCTCCCACTTCATTAATTTTGGCTACAATATCTTCTGTTCTCCAATGTTGTTCGCCTTCTCGCTTTTTGACTTCTACAATGGCATCTTCTGGATTTAACCCATGAAATTTCACCTGACTTTGAAACATATACTGGTCAGACGGGAAGGCCTTTTCTTCACAGATGATCTTATACCTATCCGCAGTGGGTTTATAGAATGAAACCATCAAAAAGTGAAGATTTACCGTTAAGGTATTCATCACGGATACTTCTTTAGTTTTGGCTCCAACTACCTTGGCCAATGGTTCGGCAAGTCGTTCGTGATAATCCCACCATGATTTTTCGGCATGAAAATGACCTTCAACGGCCAATTCGGCCCAATCGGTCATGACCTCATCAACGTATTTTTTCGTCTTCTTGGGCTGTAGACCCAATGAATTTCCTGTGAAATAAATGACCTGCTTTCCGTTCACCTTGGGAAAGTGAAAAGCATCGCGATAATTGCGCAATGCATCTGCTGCATCTAATTCTTGGGCAAATTGCAAATTGTTCTGAAAATCCATAGCCTGATTTTATTCAAAAATACGACAAAGGCAATGATTAAATCAGAGACTTTATTCAATTCGCATCTCGATGAGATGTTTTTTGAATCCTGTCCTTTCGTAGGCTTTTATAGCAGCTATGTTGTCGTCATATACGGTTAGGCGAATTTCTTTAAGTCCTTTAGAAATAGACCAATTTCGAAGTTCTTCAACAATCAATCGATTAACTCCCCTTCCCCGAAAATCTGGTCGCGTATACATAAAGCCTAAATACGAATAGAATTCATGGTCTAAATAGTGACGGGCCTTTTTAATTTTGGCGTATCCGGAGGCAATTACCTCAAAGTCATGCTCAACGACTAGTACTTCGGCATCATCGGAATTTATCAATTCAGCTATATCGTAGTATGAGATAGGGTCTGGGGCCAAAGTTGGATCCATTGGGCGTTCTGCCAGTATGATACCCTGTTCAAACTCCAACAGAACACTTAAATCATCAAGCCCGGCAGGTCTTACTATAAATTTTTCCACAATATTACTTGATTTTCTCCGATGGTTCATAAGTCTAAAGTACTATATATTTACAAAAATATATAGCAATGCATTTCTTATCCGATGCTTTGGAAAGGTACATTCAAGACCATTCTGAAGATGAACCTGAATTACTACAGAAGCTCACGCGCGAGACACATCTAAAGGTCATACAACCCCGAATGATAACAGGTCATTTTCAGGGTAGGGTTCTCAGTATGCTTTCCAAAGTCATCAATCCAAAATATATTTTGGAAATTGGAACCTACACTGGTTATTCTGCCATTTGCTTGGCGGAGGGACTCCAAAAAGTGGGTCAACTACACACTATAGATATCAATCCTGAATTGACAACTATGCAACGTAGCTATTTTGATAAAAGCGGATTTGGACCACAAATTATTCAACATACCGGAGATGCCCTTGATATTATTCCTGAATTAGACATCTGTTTCGACCTTGTTTTCATCGACGCCGAAAAGGTAAGTTATGATGCCTATTTTGAAGCTGCGCTAAAAAAAACAAGACCCGGAAGTATTATTCTGTCCGATAATGTCTTGTGGTCAGGAAAGGTCGTTGAACCTTTGAATCCGAAAGACAAAGCCACCAAAGTGTTACAAGATTTCAACAAAAAACTAAAAGAAGACCCGAGAGTGGAAACCGTTTTATTGCCTATTAGGGATGGCCTAACTTTCTGTAGGGTACGATAAAATTCGTATACATCTTGTAAAACGCAACTGCAGAAAGAATACCTACAATCGTACCTACGATAATATCAACAGGATAGTGTACACCCACGAATATTCTACTCGTGGCAAAGACGACAGGCCAGAGGTAAAAAATCCAAGACCATTTAAATTTTTTTCTCAAAAACAAAACGAAAACCGTAGTAATGGAAAAAGAACTTGCAGAATGTCCAGAGAAAAAACTATACGTTGTCGGGCTCTTCAATATTCGAATCAGCGTATTGATTTCTTCGGCATTATTTGGTCTAAGTCGTGCCACATAATCTTTTGTCACATCGGTAGCCTTTGTAACGAAAACAATCATTAATGCTATGGTGAGTAGTACATAAAAGGCTTCACGCTTTGGGTATTTTACAAAAACCAGAACGATAAAAAGCAAGAATAGAGGAATCCATGTGTAAAAATCAGTAACAGTAGTCCAAAAGAGATCGTATTCTTCGATGCCAAGATTGTTAAGATATACAAAGGTATCTCTATCCCATTCCAATATTTTTTTAAGCATGTCAATCTCTTTTGACGGTACCCTTTATTTTCTCTATACCATCTTTGACTTCACCGATTTCCTTGGTAAGGCCTGAAGTCATATTCTCCTTTACTTCGTCAATATCTTTTTTGATATCCGAGACAAAACTGGTATCGATACCCTGCTTATCGGCACTTTTTTGGATTTCTTGTTTGATGTCTTCGGTAGCATCTTTCAGCTGTCGCATACCTTTGCCCAAACCCTTAGCGATTCCTGGAATTTTATCAGCACCGAACACCATGACCACGATGAACATGATGAAGAAAATCTCCGCTCCGCTGATGAATAAAAACTGCATTGCAACCATAGCTACAAATATAATGAAGTTTAGATACGCTAAGAAAAAAGCCCTGCGAATAACAGGGCTTTGATTTACAAAAAAGCAAATTCTAACCTTTGATCTTTTCCTTCATTTGGTCAAAATCAGATTTTTCTTCTTTTCTTGGCCACCCGTTATTAGTGGTATCGATATCAGCAGTTTCTGCTTTTGGATCTACGATTACTCCCGTTAGCTCCTTTTCAGAGGACAAAACCACACTTACTTCCTTATCATTCTTTCTCCAAATTTCAGGTGGATACGTAATGTTTTCTTTTGAACCGTCTGCATAGGTGTACTCTACTATCAAAGGCATCGGAATACCACCTGGTTTATCATAGGTCACCTCATAAAAATATTTAGGCTCTTTGACTTTTGCGCGTTCGGCCTCGGTCATATTATCCATCAAAAATTCTTTCAAAGTTTGCGAACTTTCAGAGGGCGCCTTTCCCTTCATTTCGGGGTCAAAATCTTCACTACCCTCTTCGGCCAAATAAACTAAAGGTGGTAAATCGGCCTCTGTCAAATTTCGAGCGGCCATGTACTCTTGCATTTTCTTGGTGGGTTTGTTAGAGACATAATATTTTTTGATGTCTTTCACTCCTATATCAACATAATCCGTTGTGTAGAACCAACCTCTCCAGTACCAATCCAAATCGACTGCCGAGGCATCTTCCATTGTTCTAAAGAAATCTTCGGGGGTCGGATGTTTAAATTTCCACCGTTGAGAATATGTTTTAAATGCATGGTCGAACAATTCTCGACCCATAACCGTTTCTCTAAGAATATTTAAAGCCGTTGCCGGTTTTCCGTAAGCATTTGGACCCAACTGATATACGTTTTCAGGATTCGACATAATTGGAGAAATAGTGCTTTGATCTCCACTCATATATGGAACAATTTTGGATGGAGCTCCTCTTCTTGAAGGATATGCATCATTCGGGGCAACTGCTTCAGGATAAGCTTCTCCAAATTCTTGTTCTGCCATGTACTGCATAAATGTATCAAGACCTTCGTCCATCCAACCCCATTGACGTTCATCCGAGTTCACGATCATCGGGAAAAAATTATGCCCAACTTCATGAATGATCACACTGATCATACCATACTTCACGCGATCGGAATACGTGCCGTCTTCATTTGGTCGGCCGTAATTCCAGCAGATCATAGGGTATTCCATTCCCTGATTTTTAGCATGCACGGAAATTGCCTTGGGATATGGATAATCAAACGTATGACTTGAATAGGATTTCAAGGTATGGGCTACCGCTTTTGTGGAATACTCCTCCCAAAGTGGGTTCCCTTCTTTTGGATACATGGAAACCGCCATCACATCGCGATTCCCCATTTTCACCGCCTGCATATCCCAAATAAATCTTCTGGAAGTCGCAAAACCATAGTCACGAACATTCTCGGCACGGAACTTCCATGTTTTCTTTTCTTTGGAAAAACCTTTAGAGGCTTCTTCTACTTCTTCTTGCGTAACAATAACTACTGGCTTGTCATACGATTTTTTAGCTTGCTTGTACCGTTTCATCATCTCTTTGGAGAAGACCTCTTCTCTATTTTGAAGAGTGCCAGTTGCATCCAAAATGTGATCTGCAGGAACGGTAATGTTTACATCATAGTTCCCAAAGGTCAAAGCGAACTCCCCATTACCCCAGAATTGATGATTTTGCCATCCTTCCACATCGTTATAAACTGCCATTCTTGGAAAAAACTGTGCAATTACATAAGCACGATTGCCATCTGCGAATTCCTCATAACCGGAACGTGCCCTATCGACCGTATGATCGGGAATGTTGAAATTCCATTTAATGGAAAAAGAAACCTTTTCTTTGCTCTTCAAAGGTTGCGGCAAATTAATACGCATCATCGTAAAGTTGATCGTATGTGATAAGGGTTTACCTGCAGCATCTTTTACAGATTCAATGATAAAACCACCGTCAAAAGGTTCTCCCATATATTTACCTGCGAAAGCACCTGGTTGCTCTGCCAACGGCACTCCTCCACCATTCTTTAATCTGGCTTTGGAGTCTTTTGTTCTGATATTTTGATCCAATTGTACCCAAAGGTATTCAAGGTCATCGGGCGAATTATTGAAATACGTAATGGTTTCTTCACCAAAAATTCTATGATTGGCGTCATCAAGCTCTATGTTCATTACATAATCGGCTTGTTGCTGATAGTAATCGGGGCCTGGTGCTCCCGATGCCGAACGGTAGGTATTCGGAGTTGCGAATTCTTCGTACAACTGTTTGAACTTGCTCTGATTGGTGTGGCCTGGTTCTTTTACTTTTTCTTCTTCCTGAGCAGTCACTACCGCAGCGAAAAGAAACAGCAGTGATGCAAAACAATACTTGATTTTAGTCATCTTTTTATTTAATTAGTACAATTTTGAAATGTAGAGTTTTTTTAAGAAAAGGTTGAGAAATGTTACAAATTTAACACTCCTTTAGTATTTTCTTTCATGAGAACAAAGCTCTTCTTTTTACCGCTGATTTTAAAGTGAACGATATTCTGCTGTTCATCGAACAGATCGGTTAGCATCTCATTTTGGATTTGAATAGAGTTCACTTCGGCAAGCTTCACCTTTGGCACTTCCATATAAAAGATAACCACGTCATTATCATATTTCTTACCAATGTACTGGTAAGAAGTAGTGTTACCATTCACCTCAACCACGAATTTTGCACGAAGGTATTTCTCTAAATATTCTTGGGTCAACTCCGATTCTTCGTCTGTTGCCAGATGAGCTTCAATGTCATAGCGTTCTTTCAAAACCTTTTCAAGATCATCGATAAAGACGCGGGAAGTAATCTGCAAAGCCTCATCTTTTTCAGAGTAATTCACATTGGTTACGCTAACATAGAATTTATGGGCAACGGTAAACGCAAAAAAGGGGAGTAACAGAAGAAATACGCCTTTTTTCAGATGATACATAATAGTTTTCTTTGAATCGTCAAAAATAAACAAATCACGTGCCAAACATCATTTCTTAGTAATATCATTTTCATTCAGATATTTAACGCTTTTCATTTTTAGCACCTCCCAAATCTCTAATCGGTTTCCGCCTTTCATCGTAGCTTCAAAAAGTGAATCTTGTTCACAAGCGTAGATAAAATCACCAATATTATTTTCTGGGATTTTCAACTCATGCACATAAAGAGAATCAGGATAATAGCCCCTGACTTCTTCTATCCATTTTGAACGTGCTTCTTGAGCTATCCGTTTTTTTAACCGTTTTGTTCTACCAGAAAAATAATTGATCAGTGGATCTGTATCTACCTTAAATCCAAATCCAATTTGGAAATCCCACGTTCTTGCTGTATATAGATGTCGTTGCGATTGGGTAGGAGTTTTTACATCGGCATTAGGCAGCCCTTCTGTAGATGATGTTATGATGGGGCCGATGACAAGTTTTCCCATATCTTTTTCCAATACTCCAGAAAGGTTATACGGCATAACAACCACTTCATTGAGCTCAGTTAGTACATCTTCCATAGCGACCAAAAACAATGGACTATCTAAAACTTTTTGAGTTACAACAACCCCTTTTTTCTTGAATTGTACTGCAGAAAAAACAAGTGTATCCATCATACTGACCGCTATTTCAAAATATCCCGACTCATCCGTAATAGTTCCTCGGTTTTTGGTCACGTTTGAAACATGCACTGCGCGAACATCATTGGAAGCACTAAAAACACGCCCCTCTAATTTCTTTCCCGTTTTTTGACCGAACATAAAGGTAAAGGACAAAAATGCCAATGAAAAAATGGTATGTGATTTCTTAATACGATTCACTAATCTTTCAAAGTTTTTGGCTTGTTGTTCAAATGATATTCTTCACTTTTGCCTTGAAGAAATTCCCAAACCTTCAGTTTATCTCCCGTTTCCGCTACTGTAGTAAATGTTGTATCAGCCTCACAGAAATAGAAAAATTCATCCAAACGCTCCTTAGAGATATTGAATTCTTGAACATAAATCGAATCAGGATAAGCTCTTTTCACACTCCGCAGCAAGGCTATTTCCCTATCTAGAGTAACATATTTTTTCAACTTTTTAGTTCGACCCGTAATCCTATTTAAAATCTTGTTGAAATTGACCATCACCGTTGGGTTAAAGGTAGAATCCAAACTATAGTTGCCCAAGTAAATGAACTTACCGTTGTCGGCCTCAAAAAGTTTTCGCTCATTTTGGGTCTTGACCTTCACATAGGCATTGGGCAAGCCCAAGGTGGAAGCGGAAACAACTGGCTCAATTTTTAAATTCCCCATATCTCGATTTAAATCTCCCGTTAAGCTATAGGGCATGACCACCACCTCATCCAATTTCGTCAGGGATTCCCTAAGCGGAATGTGTAACATATCATTTTCTAAAACATCGGAAGTTAATATGAGTTCCACTCGTTGATATTGAACCGCAGAAAAAACCAAAGTATCGTTCAAACGACCACTTATTTTAAAATAACCCGAAATATCCGTTATGGTGCCGCGGTTGAGGGAAACATTCGAAACATGAACGGCCGCGACATCTCCATCGTTGCTATATACACGCCCCTCTATTTGTTGGGTGAAATCTTGGGCACAAACAGAACCAACAACGAAAAAGAAAAAAGGAAATAGCTGCGTTACTTTTGACATCATGCTATAACAAAGTGATAGTGACGAACTTTATGTTGAATAATATAGAAGCATCCAGATAAAACTACTGCTCCGTAATTTCTAAGGAATTAGTATTATTCTTCCGATAAACGATACTTTTCCTTCGAATGAAATCCCATATTTTCAATTTATCATGCGAATCAACAACGGATTGAAAAGCGGAATCGACCTCGCAGAAATACAGAAGGTCATCAATTTTATTTTCGGGTATTTTTAAATCGATTCTAAATATGGAATCAGGATAATACTCTTTCACGCGTTCTGTTCGTGAATATAATTTGTCACGTTCCAAGCGTTTTTTCAACATTTTTGTACGTCCCGTTATTGCATTAATTAAAGGGTCAAAACTCATAAAAGGATTGGCCGTAGCGGCAAACAATTCTCTTTCCGCTTTCGAAGGAACTCTAACATACGCATTGGGTAGCCCCACTGTTTGTGCAGTCACCACTTGTTCAGTTTTGATTATTTGCAAGTCCTTAAAAATGTCACCTGATAAATTATATGGGGTTACAATTACCTCGTCAAGTACGGTCAGTGATTCTTCCAAAGGAATATTCAATGTTTTTTGGGCTAAAACTTCTGCTGTAATAATCAGTTCTTTTTTCTTGTATTGAACTGCAGAAAAAACGAGGGTATCATTGAGATTGGCTTCAATGGAAAAAAAACCGTCGAGATCAGTAATCGTAGCTCGTTTGGTTGTAGTGTTCAATACATGAGTGGCCGCCACATCGCCGTCAACGCTGTAAACTTTTCCTTGAATTTTTTTTGAAAAAAAAGTTTGTGCGCTTGAAAAAGCGGTAAAAGAAACAAGTAGTATGAAAAGTAGCTTATTTCTCAGAATCTAGTGATTGAAGGAACGTTTTGCTATGGGTCACCAAAAAGTCGATCAACTGAAATTCATTGTCTTTTCTTAAGAGTGATTGTGCTGGCATCTGCGTATCGCAATAAAACAGAAAAGCATCTATTTTATCTTGTGGAATTTGTAAGTCGAGTACAAAAAATTGATCATCATAAACCTGTCGAAGTACCTCACTTACCTTTAACGGTGGTCTTTTGTCTTCCTTTTCTTTGTTTGATTTCAACAAAGCCCTAAAAATATTGGCAAAATTGAGTCCATCTTGCATTCCCTGTTCTGTTTGCGACAATGCGATATTTTGAACCTCGGTAGAACGATCTATCTCATATTCAAATTCCTTTAATTGTTCGTTTTTCATTTCAATAAAACGTTCTTGGTCCTCGGGTGTAACAATGACCTCATCCAATTCGGTAATTTTTTCGTTCACCTCGACCACCAGCCGATTGTTTTTTAAGATTGAATCGGTAATCTTAACCACCATAAGTTGATAGTTAACTGCCGTAAATACCAATTCGTCATCCTTTTTGACGCGAATAGCAAATTCCCCACGATTATTCGTAATTGTTGCGGTCTCGTTGGTCGCGTTGATAACGTTCTCATTGGGTACAAGCGTGTTTCGATAAAGCACTTGACCTCTTAATAGTTGACGTTCATCATCTTGGGCATGGCCTACAACAATAAAAAGGACGGTAAAAAAGAAGGGTAAAATTAACTTCATATGTTATTAAGTTACGGAAGCTTATGATAGATTTAAGATGGTATAGCTTCTTGATATCGCTCATAAAGAAAATATAACTTTGGCTCTAAAAAAAAAAGCAGCCACTAAACTTTTGTTAATTTGTAGGAGGAAATCCGTTTGATTCCTATAGACGTAGGTACTACGAAGCGAATTTTCAACTAAAAACGGGTGTTTACCGAATATTATCTCCCTTCGTCTAGCGAACCTGTATTTTAGCTATTAAAATTAGGTATGTGGCGCGATAGTTTTAATTTTGTTGGTTCGGTAACCCTTAACACCGACTCTTTGTTATGAAACGATTACTTTTCCTACTGCTTTTCGGTTTTTGTATAGCTCATTCTTCCAGGGCGCAAGTAAAAATAGGAGACAATCCTCAAACTATTGACGCGGCTTCCGTTTTAGAATTGGAAAGCACCGATAAGGTTTTGGTCATCACTCGTGTGACTACGGCCCAAATGAACGCCATCGTACCGTTACAAGGCGCAATGGTCTACAATACCGACTTGCAAAGTGTGCATTACTTTGACGGTGCACAATGGGTCAATATTGGAGGAGGAGGAGGAGGCTCAGGTGGTGCTCTGACAGCGGATCCCATTGTTAACGATGTTCCCACAATTGTGATTACCCCAACAGGGACAAGTGATAACCTTGAAGTTGCGGAAAACAGTATCGGAACCTTACAAATTACAAATGGTGGTGTTAATGGAACAGACGATATTCAGGATAATTCCATCGGTTCTGGAAAACTTCAAGACCAATCAGTAACCCAAGAAAAGCTATCCGAAAATTCAGTAGGTGCTTTTGCACTGGACAATGACAATATTGGTGTCAGCGCCTTCAATAATGATATAGGCTACATAACTAGTGCGAATATTGTTAGTGTAGATGCAAATAACGCCTTACAAATAGGAACCGACGAAGGTGCCTTTTTTGACGAGACACCGTTGATAAGTGCCATTCAAGATAACACGATCGCAATTAACAACATTGGTATACCTAATATAAATGAGGTACTACAGGAAGGCAATAACGCCTTTGGGCTTAAAATTGCCGGTCTGGGATCTCCGGTAGATCCGGCTGATGCAACGAACAAAGCATATGTAGATACCAATGACAACCAGAACATAGGCCCCGTAACTTTTGATGCAGTTACGAATGAGCTTAGTATCGGTATACAAAACGGAAACCCTGGAACAGTAAACCTGGGAGCACTTGCCGGAGGTGGCGGTGGAGCAACGGTCATCAATTCAACTACCACAGTGACCGTTGCTGGAACCGGTACTACAGGTGACCCTTACGAACTTACTGCTGTTGGTGGTGGAGGTGGCACTACAGAAGTTGTTGATGGTACACTATTAACTGGCCTTGGAACCGCTGCAAATCCTTTTACCATAGCACCAGGGGCAGCCGACCAGATTTTAAGGACCAATGCAGCGGGCGATGCGGTAGCTTGGGTGCCTTTACCTACGGGAGCAGCAGCTATTACCGATGCTACCATTGATGGGGACGGAAGTAGTGCTGCAACGGCATTAGGCCTTGCCGACGATGCGGTCACCATTGACAAGATTGCTCCCGGAGCAGCGGATCAGATTTTAAGGACCAATGCAGCTGGAGATGCTGTAGCATGGGTACCCTTACCCACAGGAGGAGCGGCAATTACAGATGCCACCATCGACGGTGACGGAAGCAGTGCAGCGACAGCGCTGAGCCTTGCAGATGATGCGGTCACAACGGTAAAAATACAGGATGCAAATGTGACAGAAGCAAAAATAGCGCCCGGTGGTCCTGATGAGATTCTAAGAACAAATAGTGCAGGAGATGCCGTAGCATGGGTACCATTACCCACGGGAGGAGCGGTGTTTACAGACTCTGATACCATAGATGGCGATGGCTCTAGTCTTTTAACTGCACTGACTTTAGCTGATGAGGCGGTAACCTTGCCTAAAATAGCCCCGAACGGTGCCACCAATGACGGGGACATTATGAAATGGAACACCGATGTCGATGGCCTTGGAAATGCAGGTTGGGAAGTTGGTGTCAACGCAGGCCACCTTGGCAACTTTGAAAATAATATCTTTTTTGCTGGACCAGGCGGAGTTCCCATTGATACGGAGGACACCCCCACTGCTGGGGACAATGGGGGTCTTATCTGGGACCCATCAAAACGTTTTGGTTCAGGGGCACTATATGTAGGGTACAAGGCAAATGGTAATTCGGGAGGTACAAGTGTATTCGGAGACCACTCTAAATTGGCAGTTGCTGAGCGATTACCGGGTGATTTCGCATTTCCACTTCAAGTAGTAAATGAATACGGTTTAAGTGGTTTTGGGGCTGCCGCAGGTATTCTCTTTACCGTGGATGACACTGGCCTTCCAGGTGGAGGCGGCTTAGTATTTGAAAGAGTCGGTGCAGTTGGTCAGGGCGATTTTCATTTTTTAGCCAGTGCAGCCGGCGTGAGTTCCGTACCTGACGAGAATGATAAAGTACTCACTGTTGAAAATGATGGGGATGTAGTGCTTATGGGCAATCTTGTCGACAAAAACAATATTGGTGCTACCCCTCCAGCGGTGGGTGCAACCGAAGATGGTTATGTGTTGACAAATACGCCGGGGGGAACGGTTTGGGCCCCTGTCAGCGGTGGTGGATCCGACGACCAGAACGATACGGAGGTGCCCCTGGCCACGCCCTTCGATTTCGACGGGGACACCACAAACGAAACAACGGTAAGCGAAGCGCTGTTGGCATTGCAAGGAATTACGGGATCCGACGACCAGAACGACACGGAGGTGCCCTTGGCCACGCCCTTCGATTTCGACGGGGACACCACAAACGAAACCACCGTAAGCGAAGCACTGTTGGCATTGCAAGGAATTACGGGATCCGACGACCAGAACGACACGGAGGTGCCCTTGGCCACGCCTTTCGATTTCGACGGGGACACCACGGACGAAACCACCGTAAGCGAAGCACTACTGGCATTGCAAGGGATTACGGGATCCGACGACCAGAACGATACGGAGGTGCCCCTGGCCACGCCCTTCGATTACGACGGCGACACCACAAACGAAACAACGGTAAGCGAAGCACTGTTGGCGTTGCAGGGAATCGCGGGGTCCGACGACCAGAACGATACGGAGGTGCCCCTGGCCACGCCCTTCGATTTCGACGGGGACACCACGGACGAAACCACCGTAAGCGAAGCGCTGTTGGCGTTGCAGGGAATCGCGGGGTCCGACAACCAGAACGATACGGAGGTGCCCCTGGCCACGCCCTTCGATTTCGACGGCGACACCACGGACGAAACCACCGTAAGCGAAGCGCTGTTGGCATTGGCTTCCATAAGTGGAGGCGATAATCTCTTTAGTGCAAACGGTCTCATTCTACCCGCCAATAGAACGCACAATCTAAATGGAAATAACATTATTTTAGGTGGTAGTGCAGGTGGTAGCATTGGTATTGGAGATTTTGGTGGTTCTGGTCCTGCTAGTATAAGAAGTAAATTCGATGTTGATGGCCAGATTACTGCATCAAATGGTTTCGCTGCAACTGAAGGGACCCAAGGAAATCCAGGGTATGGGTTTTTTACTAACGGCGATACTGATACAGGAATGTTTAGAGCCGGTGAAAATCGTTTAGCTTTCACCACAAACTCTACTGAGGCAATAGAAATCAACGCATCTGGAAATCTTGGCATTGGCGATGGAAATAATGCTATCAGCGAAAAATTACATGTTTTTGGCAATATCAGAACCGAAGGCGTAATCAAAACTCAAAATGGCTCAGCAGGAGCTCCAAGCTATACTTTTGAGAACGATTTAGGAACCGGAATGTATTCGTCAGGTTTTGATGTTTTGAATTTTGCTACCACCGGCACAGAAGCCATGAGAATAGATGCAGCGCAAAGTGTAGGGATTGGCTTGACTGCTCCTCTGGCAAAATTGCATGTTGCAGGGAATATAAGAGCAGATGGTAGCTTTATTTCAGGCACTACAACATATCCCGATTATGTTTTTCAATACTATTATAATGGTGAATCATCTCTCGATAGAAACTATAAACTCGCTCCTTTGAATGAAGTTGAAGACTTCATTAAAGAGAATCATCATCTACCTGGCATCAAGTCAGCCTCGGAAGTTCAAAATAATAACAATCAATGGAACCTTACAGAAGGTGCGATAAAGAACCTTGAAAAAATAGAAGAATTGTTCTTGCATACAATCGAACAAGAACATAAAATCAAAAAATTAGAGACAGATAATCAGGCCTTGTCCGATGAGCTCAAGTCTTTACAAAAAGATTTAAAAGAAATTAAAGCGCTCTTACAGAACAATTAAACCCCATCATTGTGATAAAAAAAGTTGGTTACATTCTATTATTTGTGGGATCATGGGCGACAGCCCAATCCGCCCTGTACAATTCGGGCAACCTGCAAATTCACCCTGAGGGGCAATTGGGCTTGCATATCAATCTAATCAATGATGGTATTTTAGATGATAATCTTGGCTTGGCCGGTTTTTATGGAGATTTGCCTTTAACCGTTTCAGGAGCGTTTGCACCCACCTTCTTTAATTTGGAAATTGCGAATCCTGATCATGTATTCTTAACCACAGGTATCAACACCTTGAATACAACCAACTTTATCTTGGGTAATTTTGAAACGCCCAGAAATGCTACGGACAATTATTTGAATTTTGTCACGAATGCCTTTTCGACCAATACAGGTGATATTTCAAAAGTCGATGGGTATGCTGCGGTAACGAATCAACAAAATTTTACCTTTCCCGTAGGGGACGCGGTACAACTTCGCCCATTGGTACTCAACTCAGATGCGGTCAACAGCTTTGCCAAATGCGCCTACTTTTTTGAAGACCCGAATAGTCCTTCCACTTTTGCAACCTCTTTTAGTACAGGAGTCAAAGCGGAATCACTTGGTCCTGTCAGTACTGTAGAATTTTGGCGTTTGGAGGGCAGTGTTCCGTCAACGGTTCAGTTAAGCTGGAACGAAAGAAGCGCTATCAGTTTACTAACAGATGACCCGGCGACTATAACCGTAGTAGGTTGGAGCAAAGTGACCAATCAATGGGAATCGTTAGTGGGTGCGCCCGCAATGGGTGATGCTACCCAAGGCTTCGTTGCCTCCCAAAGTTTTATACCTGATGACTATGAGGTGTTGACCTTGGCAAGTTCTTTAGGCGAGCCACTCGAATTTATTTCAGTCGATAATTTTCTGGTAACCCCAAATGGTGATGGCAATAATGATTCCTTTATCATTCCTGAATTGTCACAGTCACCCAATAACTCCCTTCAAATCTTTGACCGCTTCGGTTTAAAAGTTTTCGAAATGGAAAACTATACCGATGAATTTCGAGGTTTTGCCAATACGGGCACCATACTCATGGGAAAAGAGAAGGGGCTTCCCATAGGCGTATACTTCTTTATTGTTGAAATGAGAGATTTGAATCTTGACTTTCAAGGATTTCTCTATTTAGCCAGATAAAGCCTTTGCCGTTCGTCGGCAAAAGGTATTTATTTCAATTTGTAATTATTTTCCTACAACAATTTTTATAATTGTTACATACTTTTCTTACAGTTACACAACAATTTCTGTGTAATTGAATCATTCCGTTCTAATTTCGCCATCACCATTGACCTATAACTATGCGAAAATTATTATGGATACTACTTTTTCTTTGTGCCAATACAATCTGGTCACAGGTGAAAGTTGGTGATAATATAAATACGATAGACGCCGCTTCCATTCTAGAACTTGAAAGTTTGGATAAGGTTTTTGTGCTAACGAGAATGAACGCTGCCCAAATGAATGTCATTACTCCCTTAAATGGAGCATTGGTGTACAACACTGATGAAAGATGTCTGTTCGTTTTTGAAGGAACTATTTGGAAAAGCCTATGTGATTCAGAAATTTCTGTCAGCACATCCACCACTCCTCCTATAAATCCCGTTCCGGGTGATATTTGGTTCAACGCAACCGATAACACTGTAAATATATGGGATGGAGCAACTTGGACACCCATACCTAAAAGTACATGGACGGGAAATGGAGCACCTAGCGTTGCAACGGTACCAACTCCTATTGCAGGAGACATTTATGTCGATAATACTACCGGAAATGTTTTTACCTATAACGGTACCGATTGGATAGATCAAACCATTACTGCATCCAACGGAGTCCTTAAGACCCCTAGCAACAACATTGAACTGGGAGGAGCCCTAACCCAAGCGACGGAAATTACTACCGATGCTTCGAACACTTTGGCAATAAATGGATTAGAAGAAGTTATCGACAATACAAATTCGATAGTTACTATAGAAGAAACAACCGGTGTATTACGGAAAGCTCCAATTTCCTCTTTTCTGCAACAGGAAGAAGTAGTAATTATAGCAAATGACGCACAAACTCAATTTAACCCGCCACTATCGATTACCAGTTCGAAAAAACTAGACGTATATCGGAATGGGGTAAAACTGGGTTTTACAGTAATTGACGACAGCACCATAGAACTGGAAACCCCAGTGGCATGCTATCAAAATGATGAAATCAGGATTGTACAATTTTATTAAATAGTAGTAAACAATAGAAACAGTAATAATTAAATCAAACCCCTTTATCATGAGAATCTTAAATTATCAAAAACTAGTAAAATCGGGCATCTTTGCCATGGCCATGATGGCCTTTGGTATTGCAAGCGCCCAACAGACCTCGGGAGACACCGCCAAAGAAGCAGATATTCAGCCCGGAACCACTAATCTGGGCGGATCTGTCAGAGTAATTGACAATAAGGGTACCATTAAATACCTGCAATCAAAAAATGGTATCACGATGTTATCGAATACGACAGCTGATGTTACAACAACCACTTGGCAATTAGGTGGAACACTTACCGACGATACGTTTATCGATGCAAACGGTAATGTATTTGGTCTTGATGGCATCGAATTGGTAACTACTGAAGTTGCTTCCACAGATGCTACCACTGAATCAGACCATGGAACCGGAACAGGTTATACCCTATTAGTAAGGGATGAAGCTACCGGCGCCACTAAAAAACTTTTGGCGACGGATTTGATGCAAAGCGGACAGGAAAGCTTTACGGCCGCTGCGGCTCAAGTTGCTTATCCGTTAACAGGAAGTCCTGTATTACCAACTTTCAGCCAAGTCTGGGTCTATAGAAACGGCGCAAAACTTATTGCGAACGTTGACTATACCATTGCAGGCTCTACAGTCACTTTGGTGCCAAATGCGGTAGTTCCAAACGATTGGGCCGTATACGCCAATGACGTAATCGAAGTACAATACGTCAAGTAAAAAACGAAAAACTATAAACGGCGAAACTTTATTTGAAGGAATATATTTTGGCATTTAAAACCAAAATATATTCCAGATTTTAAAAGGGTTCATAGAAACCAAGCGTATTCTTTAATATCCATGTTCTAGGCTTTTGAAGCCTATGGAACGATGAGATAATGTAAAAAAATGTCCAAACCCGAACATATCCAGATTTCAAAAAAATTTCTAATTGCTTTATTTGCCTTGTTTTTACAAATAGGTGCGAAAGCTCAGGAGGAAACCGTTATTGACAATAAGGGTAATATCGTCACCGTTCGAAATAACGTGGTGACCATAAGCACTTCTGCACCAATAACACCGGTAGAAGGAGATGTGTGGTTTGACGACACGGATCCTAGTAATCGTATAACATCAGTTTGGGATGGTACAGCTTGGCAAGAAATCATTCATGAAGGAACCAGTGGATCGCTTTTCTTTGCGGCCTCAGATGGTAGACCTACCGAAGATAATGCCCAGTTATTCTGGGACGACGCGAATAATCGCTTGGGAATTGGAACCAATTCTCCTAATAATAAATTAGAAGTAACAGGAGCGATTCGCTCAGAAGGGGTATTGAACTCCGACGGTACGGTCAATGAACCTTCCTATCGATTTAATAGTGATTCAAATACGGGCATGTTCAGACCTGCTGCAGATGAAATAGGATTTAGCGTGGGAGGAATAGAAGCCATGAATATTGATGAAACTTCAAGTAGCACTACGGTTACGATAAATGAGACATTAGAACTAGATGGTCAAGTATTGGATGAAACCAATTCGGCCGGAACAGCTGGACAAGTTTTAACGGCCACTGCTACAGGAACGGCTTGGGCACATCAGCCCATTAAAGCTTTTGGGAAAATTTCATCGGCTGGAGGAGTCGTTAGAGCCACTACCGGGGTAACGGCTGCAAGAACATCGACCGGTCGATATAGAGTAACATTAACAGGCATAGTAACTGACGGCGACTATATCATTCAATTAACACAGCCAGGCAGAGGAGGTACAGGCCTAATTGGAGGAGGAGGAAATGATGACCCAGGAATTTCATATGCGAATCAAGATGCAACAGGTTTTGATGTCATCATCGGAGATAATGACAATGGAGGTACGGATCGCGCACGTTTCAACTCAGAATTTATGTTTACAGTTTTAGATTTATAAAGACTCATGAAACAATTAGCGTTCATCACATTTCTAATACTTCCCATAGTATGCTCAGCACAGATTGACGGCAACCTTTTATTGGGTTTGACACACGTCACAACAGCAGAAACGGCAACCATAACCAATTTGTATGAAGGCTCGATTATGTACAATAGTACCCTAAAAAAAATAATGCTATTCAATGGAAGTGGTTGGGTGGAGGCTGCAGACTTGCCTCCCGATTTATTGGATGGAGATGATGACACAACCTATTCGGCAGGTTCAGGGCTTCTTTTGAACGGCACAACATTTTCAGTGAACAACGCTACTATTGCTCCAACTTGGAGCAATATAACAAACATTCCTATTAATCTAGACCTTAGTGATACTAACGAAATTCAAGTAATATCTAAAACTGGAAATAGCATTTCATTGAGCTCGGGAGGAGGTTCTATTACGGAAACCGAAACCTCTATGGCCCAAAATAACACCTCAGGTATTATCACTTACACCAGAGAATCTGGAGGTATTTCTACTGCAAACATTATTTCTACAGATGCCAACAATTCAATATCGGTCGGATCCGATGGAGGAGCATTTCTCGAGCAAAATATCACTACAACAACGGTACAGGTAGATCAATCATACGTTTGGGCCGGTGTGGTAAATGACACTGACATTCATTCGAACGGAACTTTAACTGTCAATCAAAATCGGGCTGATACAGGGTGGTCTTTTGCCGGCCCGAGTACAATAAGCTATTCCGGTTCCCCTGACCATATCAAAATTGACCTTATGGCCGTTGCAAATAATACCGGAAGTCATTACGCCGCACCTCACATTAAAGTATTTAGAAATGGACAAGAGATTGGTGAGGGTGGTGCCTACCACCTTGATAACAGTAATTCATACTCTGGTAGAATGACAACAAATCTGAACATGGTAGATGCGAACCCCGGAACCAATCCGGTATATTCATTTACCACCTTGGAAGATGATAATAGAACTATGAACAACCCTACAATAACGAGCCTTTCACCAATCTCATTGGTTGCTGTAGAAAAAATAGATGTAGTAGTGTCAATATCAAATTGAAAATTTATGAAGCGATTACTTTTGTTGATTTTCATTTTATTCAAATATGCTATGGTAAACGCCCAGATTGATGGCAATCTGTTACTTGGCTTAACAATGGTTACAGATTCAGAAGTAAGTACTATTCAAAACCCTCCTATCGGTTCGGTCTTCTATAATACAACCCAACAGGCCATATTTAGTTATAGCGGTACTAATTGGCAAGAAGTACTTACTCCAGGAACGGCTTGGCGAAAAGACGGAAATGATAATGTAAACCCCACTGGAGATTTTCTCGGAACGACGAATGATATCAAAATGGAAATACGTTCGAACAATTTACCCATGCTTCAGTTTGGTCGCAGGCAAACACTAGGTCTAACACAAAACTTTCCAGATTACACAAATAACGATCAGCCTATGGTATACGTAAATGGTGATACAAATACGGCCGCATTGCAATTTGCAGCATCAGGAGCAAGTTTCTATAAACCGATTTTCTTCACCACGACCAATGGTAGTTTTAGATTAAAGGGAAGCGCTGGTGGTACTGACCTCTTTGAATTGGGCTCTGGGGGTCCTGCCAACGATGGAAGGCTTGAGTTCATTATCGGGGATGACGGCGCAGAACCTATAATTTTTAAGAGATACGATTATCGCCTTGGTCAATTTCACACCGAACTGTTTCGTGTGCAAGGAAGTGATAATACCCAAAATGCCAAACCGCGATTTGGAATCAATATCAATCCGCAACAGGTTGCTGTTGACACGGGTTACGATGATTCGTCAGCTGGGTTCAATATTGCCAACTCAACATTTCAAGTCAATGGTTCAATTTCTAAATCGATACTGATTACCACTGGTAGCCTAACCCTTACCGAAGATCATCATACCATTATTTTAGCTGCAAATAATCACTCCATAACGTTACCCGCTGCAAATTCTTGTACAGGTAGAATCTACGTAATCAAAAACCCACTACCCAATACAGGAGATAATAGTAACGACGTGTCGATTAGCAGCTTTATCGACCATAGGGGAAACCCACGTACCTCTGTAAGAAGAGAGCGCGTTTATTGGTTACAAAGTGATGGTACAAACTGGCATCTCATAAGCAGAATTTAAGATGAAAAAACTTAGCCTTTTACTATTTATTTTCATATTTCATCTTAAAGGTTGGAGCCAAGAGGCTCTTCACAATTTTGGAAACCTAAAAATACATGATAGCGGTTCTATTGGCTTTCATCATAATCTCATCAACAATGGCTCATTTGATGAAAATCTAGGGCTAGCTGGTTTTTTCAATTCGACGGATTTAAATATTTCCGGAGCATTTCGGCCTATTTTTAATGATATGGAAGTCATGGTTGAGGAAAACCTTTTCTTAGAAGTAGGTGTGGGCGTAACAAGGCATTTTAATTTTATCGATGGTACAATTCTCACTCCGCGTACGCTGACGGATATTAATACAGATTTCATAACTGAAGCCTATTATTCGGGAGAAAATCAAGAAGCCAAAGTGAATGGTTATGCGAAAATGACCGAGAAGCAGAAATTCAGATTTCCCATTGGAGATGCTAATAGAATTCGGCCACTGCTTCTAGAGACCGAAAGCGATACCATATCAGCTAAAAGTGCTTATTTTTTTGAAAACCCCAATACCCCCTCAACTTTTGGGGAAAGTTTTGATACCACTAGTTTTGGTGAAAATGTGCGTTCGGTAAGTAACTCGGAATTCTGGCATTTAGAAGGTATAACTACCGGGCGGGTTGAACTTCTTTGGGATGACAGAAGCGAAGTTAAAAACTTTATCGAAACCATTGAAGATCTGACCATCGTAGGCTGGCATGCACAGGAAAAAGAATGGCATGACCTTGGTGTTGCGGCCCGAAAAGGGGATTTGAATTTCGGTAGAATGGTTTCCGACTATTTCAATATATCGGATTTTCAAATCATAACTTTCGGAAGTCGTAACGGTAATAATAATGTACTTTTAACTAACTATCTGTTGACACTAAACAATGATGGCATCAATGACTATTTGGTTCTCAATGGCATTGAAAAATCTCCTAATAACCTTCTTAAAATATTCAACAGATGGGGTCGGGCTGTCTATATAGAGGAAAACTACCGGAATGATTTTAGTGGAAAGAGCAACACAGGAGTGGTTTTTCGAAAAGGCAAGATTCTTCCTGTCGGACTCTACTTTTATGTTATAGAATTGAAAGACCTTGACAAAGTACATCAGGGATATCTCTATATCAACGAGTAAATCAATATTAGGATTTTTAGTATCCCTTAGGTGAATATTAATTACCTTTAGTATGCGCTAGACAATACTTTATATTTAGCGGCGTTTTTAGTTTAGGTAGTACGTAAACCAGATTCATAGTATATGAAACGTAGATCATTCATCAAGAAAGCGAGTACTTCTAGTTTAGCCCTAACATTGGTTCCCAGTCTTTCCTTCTCCAAAGAGAAAGATTTTGAATACTCCATTTTGGAGCTAATGGGAAAAACCGATATCGAACTGGTAGGCAAAGGAATCAATCTTAGACCTTTGGCTCACGACGCTTTTGTAGAAATGAAAAAAGCCGCCTATAGCGATGGTATCGAATTGAAAATAGTTTCAAGTTATCGTAACTTCAGTAGACAAGAGGCTATTTGGGAAAGGAAGTATGCACGCTATACCGAAGAAGATGGGATGGAGCCACTACAAGCCATTGATAAAATTATTGAATACTCCACTGTTCCAGGTACCAGTCGTCACCACTGGGGTACCGATGTTGATATAGTTGACGGATACCGAAAAGTAGAAGGCGATGTTCTCGTTCCCTCAAAATTTGAATCTGGTGGCCCATATGAAGATTTCAAAAAATGGATGGATGAAAATGCGAACACATTCGATTTTTATCTTGTTTATACAGATGACCCTAAAAGAAAAGGGTTTAAATATGAACCGTGGCACTATAGTTTTGCCCCGATATCGGTACCAATGCTGACTGAGTTTCGAAGAAAAAATATCATGCAGCTTTTACAAAAAGAAGATTTTTTGGGTTGTGAACACTTCACCAACGGGTTTATCAAGAATTATGTTCAGAACAATATTTTAGACATCAACAAAGAACTTTTGTAATATTTCTTATCATTTCTGCTTCTTTTCGTATCTTCCATCGGTAACTAAACACTACATGAGATGCGAAGAAATAGTTGGAAAATTCGAATTTTTATCGGCTTGGCCATTGTAGCTTTCGCCTTTATCCGAAAATGTAATAATACCGAGGAAAATCCGTATACCGGAAGGTCACAGCATATTACTATGAATGCGGAGCAGGAGATTGCGATTGGTCTTCAGAGTGCACCACAGATGGCACAACAACATGGTGGACTCTACCCAGATGAAAGATTACAATCCTTCGTCGATGCCGTGGGCAACAAACTTGTTCAAAACAGCATCGCCAGAGAAACTCCTTATAAATACGATTTTCATTTACTAGCGGATGACAAAACCATCAACGCATTTGCATTACCAGGTGGTCAGTGCTTTATTACCTATGCCCTATTCTCTCAATTAAACGAAGCTCAACTTGCAGGAGTTTTAGGCCATGAAATTGGTCACGTAATTGGCAGACATTCCGCTGAAAGAATAGCCTCTAGTGAATTTTGGAGAACCGCTACTATGGGGGCGACAGTCGGGGCAGGAGATATTGGCAATGTAGTAGGCGGAATTGGGCAGAACACATTACTTAAAAACGGAAGGGGAGATGAACTTGAAAGCGATGACCTAGGCGTACTGTTTATGATTCAATCAGGTTATGACCCAAATGAAATGATAAGGGTCATGGAAATTCTTAAGGCTGCTGCTGGACCAAATCGTGTCCCAGAATTTCAAAGCACCCATCCGGATCCAGAAAATCGCATTGAAAAAATCAGAGAGGCTATTGCCAAATATCGAGGTCAACAATAGTGTTAATTAAGCTCAAAAGCTTGTGAATCAGGCTTTTTTTCGTAATTTTATAATTCCCGATATCTTTTTTCGCCCTAGATTTAACCCCTTATAGCTTTCAATTCACCATTAAATAGAACTATATGGGAACGCTACTACATTTCAAAAATCTATACATTCAGGCATTTGAGAACTGTAAGCCTGAGATATTGGTTATTCTATTAAAAGTATATTCGGTGTTTTGTGCTCTTATGATTTTTATGGCAATTTATGCCTTATCTGATAGGGCTTTGAACGGTTGGGATTTTTAAAAATTACCTTTTTTGCTCTTATACTTGAACACTATATGGAGTGAAAATTCAATATGAAAAACCCATCAGCCAGTCGGCTGATGGGTTTTTTGATACTTGTGTTTATGACAAGTGGCTTGATTGATGAATTTTAAATTCAAGTTTGAGTGTTGAGTACAGCTAATACCGCACTTGCACTTGAAAGTCTAGCATGCTTTTCAACGCTCCATCCCTTATTACAACGAATATTTAAATCCGCTCCGTTGGCAATAAGTACTTCAAGTATCTTTGCCTTATTGTAGCGTGCTGCAAAAATAGCCGGGGTCATCCCCAAGGATTTTTTGTTCACGTCTTCTCCCAAATTTATGAGTTTTTTGACGGTCTCGATATCACCTTTCATAATCGCCTTGCAAAATGAACTGAGCTCACCAGTCCGGACACTGGTTGTGGCAATATTCTCGTTAAACTTTTGATTGTTGTTTGCCTCGGCGGAGGAAGTGGCCATCAGCAGCAGAGCTGCAGCCACGGTTAGAACTGTTTTTTTCATGATGAATGATTTAATACCTGCCTAAGACCGGTAGATTGATGAATAGATTTTGCTTATATAAATATAGACTGTCCTGATAGTGTTTTGTTTCACGATTAACAGTTAAATAACTAAAGTTTAACAGCCTCCGGAATTTTAACTTAAAATATTTAACAGATTGAAGTTGTTTTATGGTATACTAAAAAAGACCTCTCTATTTCTAGTGTTACTTGACAATTCATGCTACTTTTGAAGTCGTAAAATTATCGAAATGAACAAAAAAGTTATCCTGATGATATTAGATGGATGGGGTAAATCACCTGATCCCAAAGTATCTGCAATCGACAATGCAAATACACCGTTTGTGGATTCCCTATACCTTAAATACCCAAACTCAAATTTATTGACCGATGGAATGAATGTTGGATTACCAGAGGGCCAAATGGGAAATAGTGAAGTTGGACATATGAATTTAGGGGCCGGTAGAATCGTTTATCAGGACTTAGCGAAAATAAACTTGGCCGTAAAAGAGAATACGCTAAAGAATGAAAAAGTGCTACAGGATGCCTTTAAATACGCCAACGAGCATAACAGACCTGTTCATTTTTTAGGTTTGTTAAGTGATGGAGGTGTTCATAGTCATTCTTCGCATTTAAGGGGACTCATAGAAGCAGGACAGTCCGCGGGAGTTAAAAATATGTACGTACATGCCTTTACCGATGGTAGGGATGTTGATCCAAAAAGTGGAAAAGGCTACCTGGAAGACCTTGAGGATTTCTGTACCGATAAAAATGCGGCCATAGCTACTGTTATAGGAAGGTATTACGCGATGGACAGGGACAAACGTTGGGAGCGAGTCAAACTGGCTTATGACCTTCTGGTGCATAGCAAGGGGGTAAAATCAAATTCTATTTCTGAAATCGTTCAACAGAGTTATGAAGATGGAGTAACCGATGAATTCATCAAGCCTGTTGTTTTAACGAATACTTCGGGAGAAGCAATAGCAAAAATCAAAGATGGAGATGTAGTCATTTTTTTCAATTTCAGAACGGATAGAGGGCGAGAATTGACACAAATGCTGAGCCAAGCAGATTTTCAAGAACAGAACACCCACAAGTTAAAACTACACTACGTGACGCTTACCAATTATGACGATTCTTTTGAAGCGGTCCATGTGGTCTATGATAAGGACAATATTGAAGATACGCTAGGCGAAGTTCTTGCTGAAAGCGGAAAGAAACAGATTCGAATCGCTGAGACGGAGAAGTACCCACATGTCACTTTCTTTTTCAACGGTGGAAGGGAAATTCCTTTTGAGGGTGAAGAACGCATTCTATGTCCTTCTCCAAAAGTTGCGACCTATGATTTGAAACCGGAGATGAGTGCTTTTGAAATTCGGGATGCCATTATTCCAGAACTTGAAAAAGGGGATGTAGATTTTGTTTGTCTAAATTTCGCAAATCCTGATATGGTTGGGCATACGGGTGATATGGATGCTGCCATTAAAGCGTGTGAAACAGTGGATAGTTGTGCAGAATCGGTAATTACGACGGCATTAAAAAATGGGTATAGTACTATTGTCATTGCAGATCATGGTAATTGTGAAACCATGATTAATCCCGATGGGTCACCTAATACCGCACATACCACGAATCCTGTTCCATTAATTTTAGTTGATAACGAAATTAAACATATTCAAGATGGTGTATTAGGAGATATCGCACCCACCATACTTAAGCTCATGGGAATTGAACAACCCAAGGCAATGACCTGCAAGCCATTGATCTGATCAACTTATTACAAATGTTTTACCTTTGCGGGCTATGATTATTGTAAAGACAGCAGAAGAAATTGAATTAATGCGCGAAAGTGCCCTAATCGTTTCTAAGACTTTAGGAATGTTAGCTGCGGAAGTGAAACCAGGAGTCACTACCCTTAAACTAGATACACTGGCCGAAACCTTTATTCGCGATCATGGTGGGGTACCTGGGTTTCTAGGTTTATATGACTTCCCTAATTCCTTATGTATGAGTCCTAATGCACAAGTCGTCCACGGAATTCCTAATGATACGCCATTGGAAGACGGAGATATCATTTCGATTGACTGTGGTGTTTTGAAAAATGAATTCTACGGTGATCACGCTTATACTTTTGAAGTAGGAGAAGTAGCACAAGAAACCAAAGAGCTCTTGGAAGCAACCAAAGAATCCCTTTATGTAGGCATCCGAGAATTTAAAATAGGTAATCGTGTAGGCGACGTCGGCTATGCCATTCAAAAATATACTGAAGATAGAGGGTATGGGGTTGTACGCGAATTGGTAGGTCACGGATTAGGCCGCAAAATGCACGAAGACCCGGAAATGCCCAATTATGGCAAAAGAGGTCGAGGTAAAAAGTTCATTGAGGGTATGGTAGTCGCCATTGAACCAATGATAAATTTGGGCACAAGACGCATAAAGCAATTAAGTGACGGTTGGACCATTCTAACAGCCGACGGCAAACCAAGTGCGCATTTCGAGCACAACGTCGCACTAGTTGATGGAAAACCGGAACTACTTTCTACCTTCAAATATGTTTATGACGCCTTAGGTATAAATAGTGATGAGGAGGAAGAATTTCGCCAGAAAAAACTTCAGCAATAGTAATTTTCAGGATGAAAAAATTGTTCAAATACATCCTAAATACTATTCCCAGACCCCTGCTAATTAAACTGAGCTATTATGCACGACCTTTCCTCGCATTTTCAATGCGGGGTGATACGTACATGGATCCCATCGATGGTAAAACATTCAAAAGCTTTTTGCCCTACGGTTATGAAAATCCTCGAGAAAATGTACTCGCACCAGCCACCTTATCATTAGAGCGTCACCGACTGCTGTGGTTATACCTAAAAAACGAGACCGATTTCTTTACTTCAAATCTTAAGGTATTACACTTTGCTCCAGAACAAGCATTTTATAAACGTTTCCGAAAACTAAAAAATCTTGAATACACAACAACGGATTTGAATTCACCCCTAGCCGATGTAAAGGCGGATATTTGCAACCTACCTTTTGAAGACAATAGCTATGATGTTATTTTATGCAACCATGTCTTGGAACATATACCCAATGACACAAAGGCAATGAAAGAGTTATATCGCATACTCAAACCGGGTGGTTGGGGTATTTTTCAGATTCCACAAGAATTGAAAAGAGCGACTACTTTTGAAGACAACTCCATAACAGACAAAAAAGAAAGGGCAAAAATTTTTGGCCAATATGACCATGTTCGTGTTTATGGTCGAGATTATTTTGACAAGCTTCGCGGTATTGGTTTCGAAGTTGACGAGGTCGACTATACCGCTATGATATCAACAGATGAAGTGGAGCGCTATCGTTTGGCGAAAGGCGAAATTATCCCTTTGGTGAGAAAATAATTATTTCACAACTACTGCGCTAAAACCCTCCGTCATAAATTCTTGGGTATCACCATTTTCATCTAAGTAAACTATATAGGCTTCTAGCTCTTTTTGGGTAGCTAAAAGGTCAAGAACTTTATTTAATTCCATCGCCATAAAAGCGGTCGCATAGGCGTCTGCTTCTGCACAGGTTTTCGCCAAAACGTTTGCTCCCAAAGTTTTAGAATTCTTAGTAAAACCGGTTTTGGGATCCACGGTGTGAACATATTTCTCACCTTTAATCGAATCGATTCTGAACTTTCTGTAATTCCCGGAAGAAGCCAAGGCCCTATCTTTTAAATTGATAATAATTTTCAATCCTCTACCCTGTTCGGCTTGCGGGTCCTCAATTCCGGTTGCCCACGGTTTCTTTTTAATTCTATTCTCTCCTTTAGCAACAATTTCCCCTCCAACCTCAATTAAATAGTTCTGAATTCCTTTTTTGTCCATAAGAACAGCAAGACGGTCGATGGCATATCCTTTGGCAATTGCGTTGAAATCAAAACGTATGGCCGGGTTCTTTTTTTGGATGGTATTCGCATCGGTCAACGATACCTTATCGAAACCGACAAAGCTCAAAAGGCTATCTACAAGGGTACTGTCTAATTGAAGTTGCTCCCCGGGTCCAAAACCCCATGCGTTTACCAAAACGCCAACAGTAGGGTCAAAATAGCCTTCAGTCTTTTGATGTATTTCTTTGGATAGATTAAAAACATCTTTGAACATTTTATCGACCACAACCATGGAATCTCCATCATTAATTCTAGAAATGTCGGAGTCAGGAATATATGTTGACAAAGATTTATTTACCACTGAAAATACTGAATCAATTTCACTTTGAAAATCTAGTTCTTTCTCAGATTGGTAAATAATGTTATAAGACGTGCCTAAGGCTCCTCCAGAATTTTGGTTTTGAATAAATACTTCATGCGGTTGTGTACATGAGAAAAGTATACATGCTGTGAATAAGACAAATATAGAGTTACTACATTTTAAGAATGCCATTCTTTTCACACGATTCCTTCGTCTTGTGCAAAATGACACTTTAGATTTTGATAAGTCCTTCATAATCCACAATGTATTCTTCGTTCAAATATACTGGAAGGTTATAATCTGAAGCATTGACCAAGCCAACCGCTGCATAGTAGGTATCCGCCTCGAACTTTAGTGCATGTTCTTTCATCTTGTTCAAATCGGCTTGGTAAAAGTCGACATCCTTTGGATCACCAGGATATTCGATACTTTTTACTACAATAAAATGTAGTTTCTTCTCCTTCAAACAAACGAACTGGGGATTCTTTTTGAGCTTACTATTTACCGCCATAAACTCAAAGCCATCAGCTTCGAGTTGTTTGCCAACGATGTTCATTGCCAAGTTATGAAGTTCTTGTTCAGTCAGTGGTTGCATTTGCATACCTACTTTAATCCCTTCTTATTTTGAGGGAGATTAAAAAACCGATAGCAAGCTATCGGTTTTATTTATAATATATAAACGTCTTAGTTAGAAATAATATAATAACCTTTAGGACTTAGCCTCCGAAATCATCGAATCTGATATGCTCATCAGGTATACCGAAATCCTCACCCATTTTCTGAACAGCTTTGTTCATCAAAGGAGGTCCGCAGAAATACAACTCAATATCTTCCGGTGACTCGTGGTGGTTCAAATAGTTATCGATCACGCAATTATGTATAAAACCGACGAAACCATCACCAGGAGCATCAATATTCTCTTTGACCTTCCAATTATCTTCTTCTAATGGTTCCGATAATGCCATGTAGAATTTGAAGTTGGGAAACTCCTCTTCTAATTTCTTAAAATGGTCGATATAGAAAAGTTCACGTTTTGAACGACCACCGTACCAATAGGTAACTTTACGATCAGTTTTTAAGGTTTTGAACAAATGATATAAATGTGAGCGCATTGGGGCCATTCCGGCACCACCACCTACATATAACATTTCAGAGTCAGATTCGTTAATGAAGAATTCGCCGTAAGGCCCTGAAATGACTACATCATCACCCTCTTTTAAATTAAAAATATAAGAAGAAGCAACGCCAGGGTTTACATCCATCCAACCATTTTTAGATCGGTCCCACGGTGGAGTTGCAATACGTACGTTCAACATAATCTCCCTTCCTTCTGCGGGAAAAGAAGCCATCGAATAGGCTCTTTCTACAGTTTCAGGATTTTTCATAACCAATGGCCACAGGTTGAACTTATCCCATTCTGCTTGAAATTTATCCGGTGTTTCATGCTCTTCCGGATGGGCAGTAATGTCCATTTCCGAATATTTTACCTCACAAGGCGGAATTTCAATTTGAATATACCCGCCAGCTTTATACCCCATATCTTCAGGAATCTCCACAACGAATTCCTTGATAAATGAGGCCACATTATAATTACGGACTACTTTTGCAGGCCATTTTTTAATTCCGAAAACTTCTTCAGGAATGGTTATCTCCATATCCTGCTTTACCTTAACCTGACATGCTAAACGTGCACCGTGGTTCAATTCCTTTTTTGAAAAATGCGGTGTTTCGGTAGGCAAAGCTTCTCCACCACCTGAAAGGACGTGACATTCACATTGAATACATGTTCCACCGCCACCACAAGCGGAAGGCAAAAAGACCTTCTGATTACCCAAAGTTGTTAAAAGCGTATTACCAGAAGCTACCTCTATTTTTCTTTCCCCGTTTATAGTCAGGGTTACCGGACCTGAAGGTGATAATTTTTGTTTGGTAAACAACAACCCTGCTACCAACAACATGAGTATTATCAAAAACGCTACAACCGTAATCATTATGGTTCCGCCAGTGCTTGCAACTAAAATCATACTTATTTATTTATTGCGTCGTTATAAGAAACTTCCTTTTCGTCAAGCTCCTCTTGAATCTTTTTTTCTTCTTCCAGTTCTTGAACCGTAGTATTTTCATCTACTACAGGTGCTTCGTCACCTCCACCAGTTAACATACCACCAAAACTTTGAAATCCGATACCCATCAAACCAGTAATGATAAAGGTTATTCCCAATCCTCTTAAGGGAGCAGGAACGTTGGAATATCTTATTTTTTCACGTATTGCTGCAATCGCCAAGATGGCCAAGAACCAACCGATACCTGAACTGACACCATAGTTCAACGCCAATCCTAAGGTTTCGATTTCCCTAGCCTGCATAAATAATGATCCCCCTAAAATTGCGCAGTTCACGGCAATCAATGGCAAGAATATACCAAGGGAGTTGTACAATGAAGGTGAGAATTTTTCAACCACAATTTCAACCAATTGTACCATGGTGGCTATTGTCGCTATAAATAAGATAAAGGATAAAAAGCTTAAATTGTATTCTGCATATTCAGGTCCTAGCCAAGCCAAAGCACCGTCCTGCAACAAATATTTATCCAACAACCAGTTCAACGGAACCGTGACCGCCAAGACAAAGATTACGGCAGCACCCAGACCAACTGCCGTTGCTACTTTTTTTGAAACTGCCAAATAAGAACACATTCCCAAGAATACGGCGAAAACCATGTTATCGATGAAAATGGACTTAAAAAATAACTCTATATGTTCTAACATAATTTGATGCTTAAAAGCCTAATTAATTTTCTTCTACGAGTGCAGGATTTTTTGAACGTTGTACCCAAATAATAATACCAACTACAATCAAGGCCGCTGGCGGGATAATCATAAATCCATTGTTTTCATATCCAAATGCATAAAGTCCGGTTTTCGCTATTGGATCACCCAATACAGGAAAACCTAACAACGTACCCGAACCGAGAAGTTCTCTAAAGAAACCGACAATTATCAAAATAACACCGTAGCCTAATGCATTGCCAATACCATCTAAAAATGATTTCCATGGACCGTTACCCAAAGCGAATGCTTCAAAACGTCCCATAATGATACAGTTCGTAATAATCAATCCAACAAAGGCACCTAATGTCTTACTAAGTTGGTAGGCATAGGCCTTTAGAACTTGGTCTACGACAATTACCAAGGTCGCAACGACTATCAATTGAACGATAATCCTAATTTTTGACGGAATGATGTTTCGCATCAACGAAATAACTACGTTACCAACCCCTAAAACGAATATAACTGCAATTGCCATCACAATAGACGCTTCAAGTTCTGCTGTAATTGCCAGTGCTGAACAAATACCCAAAACCTGTATGGTAATCGGATTGTTATCCGCAAGTGGGTCTAGAATAAGACTGGCGTCTTTTTTTGTTAATAATCCCATAGTTATTTGACTCTAATCGTTTCTAAATAGTCTTTGTACAAATTGACACTCTCTTTGATCATGGCTGCGACTCCGTTACCCGTAATCGTGGCTCCAGCAAGCGCATCGACCTCATTGTCATCTTTAATATTGTTCAAAGGGTCGCTATTACCTTTTGCAACCGCAATGCCGGCGTATTGCGTACCATCTAGTATACTTTCTCCACTGAAATCATCCATGAAGTAACGTTGCTTGATGTTGGCACCCAAGCCAGGGGTCTCTCCTTTATGATCGAAATAAACGCCTTGTACGGTCATCGTATCATCTAAAGCAACAAAACCCCAGATAGCATCCCAAAGTCCTTTGCCGTACATTGGTATGATATAGAATTTTTCACCCTCTTTCTCCCCAATAAAAACAGGAAGTTTAAATGATTCTCCTTTTTTCTTTGCTGCCAGCTGTTTCTTCAGGTCAATTAAAAAAGCTTCATTGTCCTGGGTGATTTTACCACCTTCGATTACTAATTGTTCTTTTATATAGGTAGTGAATTCAGCTTCTACTTCATCCGTTGGAATGAAATTTACGCTACCGGCATCATCGCCATTTTCGTTAATGCCCATGGCATACAAGATGTTCTGCTGCTTTTCAAAACGTTCGTTCTCCTCGATATTGGGTCTCAAACCTGAGGCTAAAAAAGCCAAAACAGATCCTACAATGACCACCATTATCCCTGCGAAAATAACCGTATAACTATTTTTATCCGTATCTACTGCCATGACTATACTGTTTCTGCTTGAAGTTCTTGTGCTTTGCTATCTGAATCTTTCGGAAGAATAGTAGCGTTACTTAAACGTTTTAATCTTCTTTTTACGTTTCCACGGATGACATAATGATCTATAGTAGGTGCAAAAACATTCATCAGTAGAATAGCTAAGAATACACCCTCCGGGTATGCGGGATTGAACACTCGGATCATCACGGAGATAAATCCTATTAAAAATCCGTATATCCATTTCCCACGATTCGTTTGTGCCCCCGTTACAGGGTCCGTTGCCATGTAGACGATTCCGAAAGCGAGTCCGCCAACAATTAAATGTTTCCAGTAGTCAAAACTCATCAAACCATAAAAACCACTTGATTCTGTTACCCATTCGAGTGCCACTACTTGATTGAAAATTAAGCCCATCACCAAAGAACCGATGACGGCACTTACCATGATTCTCCAACTGGCAATTTTTGTAAAAATCAAGAATAAGCCGCCCAGCAGTATCAAGAGTGTTGGAGTTTCACCCACAGAACCTGGAATGAATCCGTAGAACATATCAGCTACCGAATACTTGGCTGACATTGCAGCTTCATTGTTTTGAGCCAAATAACCCAAAATAGTTTCTCCTGAAATAGCATCAACACCTGTAGCACCTTCAGCAATTTGATCCGCCCGTTCACGCGCTTCATGCACCCAAACCTTGTCACCGCTCATCCAGGTAGGATACGCAAAAAACAAAAATGCTCGAATCGTCAAAGCAGGATTTAAAATGTTCATTCCTGTACCACCGAAAACTTCCTTTCCAATTACTACACCGAAGACTACAGCTACGGCAAGCATCCATAATGGCGTATCAATTGGAACGATTAGTGGAACCAAAATACCGGTAACCAAGTACCCCTCCTCTACTTCATGCCCCTTAATAACGGCAAAAATAAACTCTACCAATAATCCTACACCATATGAAACGGCCAATAAAGGAAGTACTTTGATTATTCCGATCCAGAAGTTATCCCAGGTCAAGAAATGCTCCGTAAGGGAAAAATTCTCAGGAAAACCGTTGATTGCCGAAAAATGTTGATACCCCGCATTGAACATTGAGAACAATAGCACAGGCACTAGCGCCATAATCACCGTATTCATTGTACGTTTCAAGTCATCCGCAGACTTTACATGGGTACCACCGGCATGTGTGGTTTCATTCGGTGCGAAAAGAAAGGTATGAAAGGCATTGAAGGCCGGAGCCATTTTCTTGCCCTGATACTTCATCTTCAACTCGTGCATTTTACTTTTTATGCTCATCTCTATCCTATTTCTTGTTGTAATAAATCCAATCCTTCGCGAATAATTTGCTGATGGGGTTGTTTGGAAACACAAATGAATTCAGTCAATGAAAAATCTTCTGGAGCTACTTCATATAATCCTAGTTGCTCCATCTCATCCAAATCTTTCACCATACATGCTTTTAGTAATTGCATCGGATAAATATCCAATGGAAAAACCTGCTCGTATTGTCCCGTTAATACAAATGCGCGATGTTCGCCATTGGTATTGGTTGTCAAATCGAATTTCTTTTTCGGCATCATCCATGAAAAAGTCAATGCCCTGGTATTTGAAATCTTGTTGAAGATAGGCTTGTTCCATCCAAAAAATTCGTAGTCGTCTCCCTCAGGAATAGCTGTAACCGTATTGTTATAATAGCCCAAATAACCATCAGGACTACTTTTTGAACCAGTTAGCACATCTCCATTGATTACCCGTATGTTTTCGGAGTGAACCCCACTACCGTACAAAAAGGTAGAAACTTCGGTTCCTATTTTAGTTTTATAATATTTAGGAGCCTTAACTGAAGAACCGACCAAAGCTATGGTTCGCTCCGCATTAAATTTTCCGGTCAATAAATATTCACCAATGATCACTAAGTCTTGCGGAGTAACTGTCCAAACTAACTCACCTTTATTGATAGGGTCGATTTTGTTAATCTGGGTACCGACCAATCCCGCAGGATGCGGACCTGAAAATTTGTGCAATTCGATTCCATTTAATCCTGCCAAAGGAGAATTACTTGATTTTCCAACAGAAACATGAACTTTACCGACGGTCAACTTGCCTAGTGTCGAAATCGCTGCTTGTAATTCTGCTTCTTTACCTTGTAGCACATAGTCCAAGTCGGCTGCTAAAGGAGCGGTGACATAACCTGAAATAAAAATGGATTTCGGGTTCGTATCAGGGTCGGCCACGACATCATAGGGCCTTTGTTTGATAAAAGGCCAACACCCTCCGTTCAATAAATACTTCTTGATTTCCTGTGAATTGGCTGCTTCAACATCTAATTTGGAATGCTCCAAAGTCTGCTGTTCTTTATCGGCCAAAATTTTCAAGGTCAATATACGCCTACGAGCCCCACGTTCAATCTCAATCAGCTCTCCACTTACGGGAGAGACAAACAACATGTCTTCAACATTCTTGTTGTAAAACAGCGCTTCACCTGCTTTTACCTCAGCGCCCTGTTTTACCAACATTTTTGGTGTTATTCCGTGAAAATCTTCGAGTTTTATTGCGTAAACGTTACTTAAAACGGCTTTGGAAGTAGTCTTTTCCGCCTCGCCGACCAGGTTGATATTCAAACCCTTTTTAATCCGGATGTCTTTTGACATATATCGTAGACCTTAGTTAACAATTTTGTGGTGCAAAAATAATACTAAAAGCATAGTTTTCATAATAATTACCTAGAAATTTGGGCATTACAACGAGCTTAATTTTTTAGGTATGCTTTTTGTTTACCTTTGTTCAAAAAATAGGTTTTAAATGCGTTTAAATCTTAAACAAATTGCATTTCTGTTCGTCACACCATTGCTATTTGCACAAGTCCAGGAAGAAGTAAATCCGCCAGAAAATATCAGATCTGTCATTTTTGAGGGGCCAACTGGAGATCAATTTCCAGTAGTTCAACTCAACGAACCTATTTATCTCGAGTTCGACGACACTACAGCAAGCGAACAGGACTACTATTATAAAATCATTCATTGCGATTACGATTGGACACCCTCGCAACTGCTCAAATCTCAATACTTGACAGGGGTTGATAACCAACGAATTATTGACTACGAAAACAGCTACACAACACTTCAGCCTTACAGCAATTATCGCCTGACAATACCTAATGACAATGTACGTCTGAAAGTAAGTGGTAACTATGTGCTGGAAATTTACAATTCAAGCTATGAGCTTCAGTTCTCAAGACGGTTTGTGGTCTTTAAAGATGTTGTAAATGTTGGTGCCGTTGTGAAGCGCTCGCGTGATTTTAAGTTTCTAAATGAAAAACAGGTTGTTCAGTTCACCATAAATGCAGGTAATTTCAGATTAGTGAACCCTAAGAAGGAGGTTAAAATAGCCATCGTACAGAATTATTATTGGCCAACGGCAATCTATAATATCAAACCTCAGTTCACCTTGGGAAATGAGTTGGTTTATAAATACGATCAAGAAACCAGTTTTTACGGCGGTAACGAATTCTTGAATTTTGACACCAAAGATTTGCGGGCACCAAGCTCCGTGATCTCACATATTGAATTAACTGATATCTACCAGCATTATTTATTCGCAGACCGTTTTAGAAGTGTTCGCGAGTATACCTATTTTCCTGATATTAACGGAGATTTTGTGGTACGCACATTACAGGGCGATGACGAATCTCGCGAGGCGGAGTACACCAATCTCCATTTCAGCTTACCCTATTCAGAAGAATTGAATCTTGACGATGTCTATGTCTTCGGAAAGTTCAACAATTATGCCTTCACCGACGAGAACAAAATGACCTATAACGAGGAGAACGGAATGATGGAAACGGCCATTAAGCTAAAGCAGGGATTTTACAACTATAAGTACGTGGTCAAAACAGAAGAAGGGGAAATCGACTACAATCTGATTTCAGGAAGTTTTCATTTTACGGAAAACACTTATTTGATTTTAGTTTACTATCGCGATTTTGGTGAAATTTATGACAGTATCATCGGGATAGGTTCTACGAACTCTCGGGATATTAGCAATTAGATTATATTTGACCATCATTGCCTTAAGATGGACAACAAACCGGCCTTAAAACAAACAGGAAGATACCGACTTCAATACAGAGGAACGGAATGCAATAACTGCGGTCATCCATTAGATATTAGTGACCGTTATTGCCCCAATTGTTCCCAAGCCAACAGCACCAAAAAGCTTACTTTAAAAGACTTTTTTGACGAGTTTTTCTCGAGCCTGATTTCATACGATTCGAAACTACTTAAAACACTTTCGGCCCTATTGATAAGACCCGGTAAAATTACGCGGGATTATATTAATGGACGAAGAGTTTCATATACCAACCCGTTTCGGTTTCTGCTTAGTTTGGCCATTGTCTATTTCTTGATGCTCAATTTTACAGGGAATTTTGAAGAATGGGATCGATACGGAGCCGATCAAGACGGCGATTGGATCAAAGAAGATGGAGGTTTTAGTTTTAATACTGATTTCGGGGCCATGAGTGCAGAAGATCAGAAAAACCTAGAAACTGCTTTGGATTCCTTAAAGGTTTCTGAATCTATTACAAAAGCAGATTCTATACTTTTAAGTAATCCTGAAAAACACTTCGAAAAAATTGAATCCGAAGGTTTCATGAGTCATTTTTTCGGTAAACGCGAATTCTTCAACGCAGTCTTCAGCGAAGATAAATTGTACGATTTTGATGCAATTATCGAAAAGTATAGCATAGAAGATTCGCGAATGAATCGAAACGCTTTTAGGGCGGCAACCAGTTTCAACCGGTTCAAAAAAGAACCCGGAAGCTTTATGAGCAGCATGATATCTAAGCTACCGTTTGCCGTGTTTTTCTTCCTTCCAGCTTTTGCGATTTTTATATGGCTGGTATACATCAGAAAAAAATATACGTACACCGATCATTTGATCTTTGGTTTTCACATTACCTCATTGTTGTTTATCTTGCTCATTGTAAGCTTTTTAGTAGACTCTATTTTCAATGTTTTGAGCTGGTGGATCTTCCTCATTATTTTTGGAATCTACCTTTTTCAGGCCATGAGAAAATTCTACGAACAAGGCATATTTAAAACTCTTGTTAAATACCTGTTTTTAAATTTTGTTTTCTTTAATTTAGCATTATTGACAATAGTTGTTTTATTCGCAGGAGGAGTATTTACCTATTAGATCGCACCAAATCATGATTACACAAGTTACCAAAGGCATCAAAGTTTCCGTGAATACCACTTTTGAAGGCACCTTCTTCAAGAACTACAAAGTGCATTTCGCATTCGGTTACACCATCACTATTGAAAATCAAAGCCAAGACTCCGTTCAGCTGACGGCTCGTCATTGGCAAATTTATGATGCCTTGAACGAAATGGAAATCGTTGATGGTGAAGGTGTTATTGGTAAAAAACCAGTTTTGAGACCTGGGGAATCACACACCTATACTTCAGGTTGTTTATTAGCTTCTCCTATTGGAGCGATGAAAGGCTATTACAGCATGGTCAATTTCACAACTACAGAGAAATTCAGGGTCTATATTCCGACCTTTAAGTTCAGTGCGCCTTTTGCGTTGAACTAGCCATTTATTTAGCACTTCGTTTAGTTTTTATTCGCATTCCGTTTTAGTACCTTTGTGCAAATTTTCAACACCTAAAAAACAGCACTATGGGTAAAGGTTTTTTTCAAGTACCGACTGCAATCAATGAACCGATTAAAAGCTATGCTCCCGGCTCTCCTGAGCGGGAAGAAGTACTTAAACAGTATAAAGCTTACTACAACGGTACGGTAGAGGTACCTATGTACATTGGTAAGAAAAAAGTCAAGTCAGGAAAGACCAAACCTATGTCGCCCCCCCACGATCATAAGCACAAGGTGGGCAAGTATCATATTGCCAATAAGGCGCATGTAACCGATGCAATTAATACAGCTTTGAAAGCCAGGGATGCATGGGCAGATTTGACTTGGGAGCAACGTGCCGCCATCTTCCTAAAAGCAGCGGAGCTAATTGCAGGGCCCTATCGTGCAAAAATCAATGCATCGACCATGATCGCCCAATCGAAGACCATTCATCAAGCCGAAATAGATGCAGCTTGTGAATTCATTGATTTCTTGCGTTTCAATGTGGAATACATGTCACAGATTTATGAGGAGCAACCCGATTCCGCGGAGGGTATCTGGAACCGTGTCGAATATCGACCTCTTGAAGGATTCGTTTACGCCATAACTCCTTTTAATTTTACGGCCATTGCCGGTAACCTTCCTGCCAGTGCCGCGATGATGGGCAATGTTGTAGTCTGGAAACCTAGTGATAGTCAGATTTTTTCTGCCAAAGTAATCGTTGACGTTTTCAAAGAAGCAGGTCTTCCCGACGGAGTCATCAATGTAGTGTATGGCGACCCAGTTATGATTACAAAAACCGTTTTGGATAGCCCCGATTTTTCTGGAATTCACTTCACCGGTTCTACTCATGTTTTTAAAGAATTATGGAAACAAATCGGAAACAATATCCATAATTATAAAACCTACCCGAGAATTGTTGGAGAAACGGGAGGAAAAGATTTCATTATAGCGCACCCATCGGCCAATCCGAAACAAGTGGCAACCGCCATTACACGTGGGGCATTTGAATTTCAAGGCCAAAAGTGTAGTGCTGCTTCCCGGGTTTATCTTCCGAAGTCAAAAGCGGACCGTATTCTAGATTTGGTAAAAAAGGACATCGAATCGTTCAATCCTCCTGGCTCACCTGAAGATATGTCGAACTTTATCACGGCGGTAATTCACGAAGGTTCTTTTGACAAACTGGCAAAGTACATTGACCAAGCTAAAAAAGATAAGAAGGCAAAAGTTTTTGCAGGTGGAAATTATGATAAATCAAAAGGATATTTTATCGAACCTACGGTTATCGTAACAACAGACCCAAAATATACCACGATGGAGACCGAGCTGTTCGGTCCCGTAGTAACTATTTATGTTTATGATGACAAAGATTGGTCCAAAACCTTGCAATTGGTCGATTCAACTTCAGAATATGCTTTAACAGGAGCTGTTCTTTCTACCGATAGATATGCCATCGATGAAGCGACCAAAGCATTGCAAAACTGTGCGGGTAATTTCTATATCAACGACAAGCCAACAGGAGCTGTGGTTGGTCAGCAACCTTTCGGAGGCGCTAGAGCTTCGGGAACCAATGACAAAGCAGGTTCTGCTCAAAACCTATTGCGTTGGGTTTCACCACGGTTGATCAAAGAGACTTTTGTGACACCTGAAGACTACAGGTATCCATTTTTAGGATAAGGCTAAGTAGGCATTATATTTAGAATTTGGGCGCAACCAATAAGGCTGCGCCCTATCTATATATTAAATTGTGTTATGAAAAAGATTGTAACAATTCTCTTTATAAGCGTACTCTTCCTTTCTTGTTCAGGCAAAGGTAACACTATCACAGCAGCCTGTGGGGTCGATAATCCTATTGAAGACTTAGCATGGTTAAAGGATTATATTGAAGAACTAAAGAACAGTTCTCAAGATTTATCGCAATATTTTTTTGTTGCGCAAGGGACATACAATAGAGAAACAGTATTTGTTTTCAACAACTGTTGCCCTAATTGCACTACGATAGTGCCTATATTTGATTGTGAGGGAAATTCTTTAGGCCAAATGGATGACATGATTAAAAGAGAAGAAATTACGGGCACAACCATTATATACAAACCGGCTAATTTTGCCTGTTCAGTCCAATAATGGCTGATTTTTTTTAACAGCTTGATTTTCTGTTCCTCCCATCATTTACATTCTCAGAATTTCATTACATTTACTGATACCGTTAGAAACACGGTGAAATATCAATTTAAATCCTAACACAATGAAAATGAAGTTTTTAGTAGCGTTAATGGCAATGGGTTTCGCTTTTACAACCCAAGCTCAAGACAATTTAGCGCAAAGTACGATTCAGGCGGTTTTAACTGGCAATCAAGCTCAGGTGGTTCAACTAGCGGAAGCTTTTTCTGAAGATCAATACGACTGGCGACCCATGGAAGGCGTAAACTCAGTGGGTGAAGCCCTAATGCACGTAGCCGGGGGAAATTACTTCCTGGCGTCGAAGATGGGTTTTGCTCCACCTGAAGACGTGGACATGATGAAATTGGGCGAAATAAAGGGCAAGGAGAATATCATCGAGGCTTTGAAAAAATCCAACGAATTTGTTTTGGAAAAAATTATGGAAGTCGAGACCGCCTCTTTAAACGAGGAAGTTGATTTTGGTTTTGCCAAAATGAACAAGCTTGGCGGACTGTTGGCCATGATGGAGCACAACGGTGAGCACAAAGGGCAATTGATCGCCTACGCACGCTCAAACGGTGTCGTTCCACCTTGGAGTAAATAAGATTTGAAATGATTTAAAAACCTCCTACATTAAATTGATAGGAGGTTTTTTATGCAATCTATTGTGCATTAAGCCGTTAAAAATTCAATAGGTTTATATCTCAAAGGAGATTTATGTTACCAAGACTAACCATGAAAACAATTTTTAAAATTCTTTTTGCGCCATTGTTATGGTTGGTGCATTCGTGCAGCCCCTTAGGTGATCCGGTGGACGAAGTAAAATCAAACAATCATTACTTCGACAAGAAGAAGACCGATATCAGATATAGCCGAATGGGCAATTGGTTCGAACTTGGTAATTCTCCGATGCATGCCAATGTAGAAAGCTTCGAAGTCCTTAACGGATATTTTAGTAAGGATAAAAATTATGTATACTATGAAGCTAATTCGATAGAAAAAGGCGCCGTGGATTTAGCTAGTTTTCATGTAAAGGATAATGAGTTTATGCCGTTTGTTGGGTTAGATAAAAACCATGCCTTCACCCTTGAAAAAGTCTATGGGAAGTCCAAAAAAAGTGTCAAAGCATACATCATTGAGGAAGCAGATCCAAAAACATACACCCATACCGATTGGGATTGGGCCCATGATGGTAAGCACCATTTTTATAAGTTTAAAATGATTCCTGCCGACTATGAGACTTTCGAAATTATAAACAAAAGTTTCAGTAAAGATAAAAATAAGATTTTCCATCAGTATAGCAGCGACATAACCCCTATAGGGGCGGACCTTGCTACTTTTGAAATTTTGGGCAAAGGTCCGGTAGCCAAGGACAAGTCACACGTCTATTGCATGTCTTTCAAGGGGAACACCAAAAACAAACTTTTAAACATACCCTATAGCTCCGGCGATACCGTTGCTAACTTAAATGATATTTATCTTCGGATAGGAACGAATATCTATCACTGGGGAGAACAGGTGAACAATGCCGACGCAGAAAGTTTTGAAGTAGTACGCCATCATTATGGCAAAGACAAAAATCATGTTTTTTTTAAGGGGCAAATCGTTAAAGACGCCGATGTAACAAGTTTTGGTATTCTTGAAGAAGGTGGTGTAGGAGACAAAGACGGCCCATTTCGAGAGGGTAAAAGGAAGAACAAGCCACAGCCTAAATCTTAAACTAATAAATACACAACCTTTAATGACTGGCACTCCATCTTGCTTAGTTTAGAGATATTTGCTTCGAAATAATCTGAGAATCAAATATTTAAAGTTAAAAAACTTGAATCGCACACAATTTCAATGTAAATTTAACGTTAAGTAATTGTAAATTCTATGTGAATTTTTAGTGTTCATACGTTCAAAACAAAGCATAATGAAAGAAAGAAAGAACAATAGCATCCAGAAGAAAAAGCAAAATTGGTCTATAAAAGGCGTTGCGAGTTATGTAAAGAACTACGCGAAAAACTGCCGATATTCCTTTAATACCATGCTTAGTATATAAATCAACCCTTGAACTTCAGAGGAAGGTATACGACCTTTTTTGTCTCGAAGAAGTCTTCTTCAAAATAATCCTGTAAATCAAAAACCTGCGCGGTTCGGTAGTCTTTGAGCTCTTCCGAGAGGTCTCCTCCTTTTAAATACAGAATTCCGTTGCGTCTTTCGTGCACCGAATCCTTTTTGATTTTCCCCTTGATCCAAAAAGTAAATGTAGGCATGGCCGCTACTGCCCTACTGACGATAAAATCGAATTTGTCCTTAATTTCCTCGACCCTTGAATTGACAGGGGTGACGTTTGTTAATCCCAATCCTTCCACAACTTCTTCGACCACTTTTATTTTCTTTCCTATAGAATCAACCAGTGTAAAATGGGTTTCGGGAAATAGTATCGCCAAGGGAATCCCAGGAAATCCCCCTCCGGTACCTACATCTAAAACTGCACTACCTGCTTGAAATTGTTGAATTTTTGCGATTCCAAGGGAATGCAATACATGCCTGAGGTACAATTCATCAATATCTTTCCGGGAAACCACATTTATCTTTTGATTCCAATCTTGATACAAGGCTTCTAAGTCTACAAATTGACTTCGTTGCTCCTCTGTTAAATCTGGAAAATATTTGAAAATTAATTCTGCGTTCATTCCACCTCTAAATATTCGACAAAAATAGTATATTAGATGCTGTTAAAATTTTGCTTTTTAAGAAAGCTTTCAAACCATTTGAGGCCATTGGCCTTATCTTTACCAAAATTACATTTCTATGGATACTACCAACATCCGATTTTCAAGAAAAGATTCCGCTCAATTTTTTAAAACTCTCAATAAAAGGGTAAACGATTATTTTAAGGATAATCAAATCAAGAAAACGGGAAACTGGAGGCTGCACTTGAAAACCGTTATCATGTTCACGCTGTTTTTGGCCCCTTACTTTTTGATTTTGACATTAGGCCTTCCGATATGGGCGAATTTGTTGTTGACCATCGTCATGGGCGTTGGTATGGCAGGGGTTGGCATGAACGTTATGCATGATGGAAATCACGGTTCGTATTCCAACAAAAAATGGATCAATAAGTTGATGGGTAGCAGTATTTATATTTTGGCTGGCAATGTCTACAACTGGCAAGTGCAGCACAATGTACTACACCATACGTATACAAACATTCACGAACATGATGAGGATATGGAAGCCGGTCGGATCCTGCGTTTCTCAAAACATACCGAATGGAAAAAACACCACAAGTTCCAACATTACTATTCTGTTTTTCTTTACGGATTATTGACGTTCAACTGGGCCATCACTACTGATTTTCAACAAATGTACCGCTATATGAAGCGAAAGTTGAGCTATGGAAAATTACCTAGCCCAGCCTTGAACTGGAGTACTTTGGTCATCACCAAATTGCTTTATATCACCATTTGGATCGTACTCCCTTTGATTTTTGTCGATATGGCATGGTGGATGATTCTGATAGGTTTCTTTATCATGCATTATGTTGCAGGAGTCATTTTGAGTGTCACCTTTCAGTTGGCGCATATCGTTGAAGAGGCCGAAACACCCCTACCAGATGAAAGTGGCACCATGAAAAACACTTGGGCCATTCACCAACTGTTCACTACGGTAAATTTTGGAACCAAAAACAAAATTGTCAATTGGTTCACAGGTGGATTGAACCACCAGGTAGAACACCACATTTTTCCGAACATCAGTCATGTACATTACACCGATATTTCGAAAATTGTAAAGCAGACGGCTAAGGAATTCAACCTTCCTTATAACGAATACAAGACCACGCGAAAGGCGATTATTTCGCACTTTATGCATTTGAAAGAATTGGGCAAACAGCCTTCTTTGCAATACTAGGCTATTGCCCTTTGCAGCTTAAAAAATTAAAAACCGTCAGCTTTTTGTTGACGGTTTTTTAGTTCGGTACTTCCATTATCAATTGAGGTTTCAAAACAATATTCTCAAATATTGTAGAATACCTTCTTTTCTTGCTTGAAAGAATAACAAAAATCATAATTTTACACTTGTCTTTTTACAAACCTAATTTGGAACAATGAGCAACCAACTTTCAGACAGAATCAACAGCGTCACACCTTCGGCAACCCTTGAAATGGCCGCTAAGGCCCGAGAATTAAGGGCGGCAGGAAAAGACATTATCGGTCTCAGCCTGGGCGAACCCGATTTCAATACACCTGACTACATCAAAGAAGCAGCCATACAAGCGGTGAAAGATGGTTATAATTCGTATACACCCGTAGACGGTTATGTTGAATTGAAAGATGCCATCATTACCAAGTTCAAAAGGGATAATAACTTGAGCTATGAACGACCCCAATTGGTGGTTTCCACAGGGGCGAAACAGGCCTTGTACAATGTCGCCCAAGTAATTTTGAACCAAGGGGACGAAGTGATTCTTCCCTGCCCCTATTGGGTCAGTTATAGTGATATCGTAAAACTAGCGGATGGCGTACCCGTGGAGGTGCCCACTTCAATTGAAAACGATTTTAAAATGACGCCTGAACAATTGGAAGCCGCCATCACACCAAAGACAAAAATGTTGTGGTACAGTTCACCCTGTAACCCGAGCGGTTCTATCTATAGCAAAGAAGAATTGCGTGGTTTGGCCGACGTGCTTCAAAAGCACCCACAAATCATAGTGGTCAGTGACGAAATTTATGAGCATATCAACTACGGGGTAACAGCGCATGCTTCCATGGCTGGGTTTGAAGACATGTACGATCGCACGGTAACCGTAAACGGCGTAGCCAAAGCTTTTGCCATGACCGGATGGCGTATTGGCTACATTGGAGCACCGGCGTACATCGCCCGTGCCTGCAATAAACTACAAGGTCAAGTCACCAGTGGAGCCAATTGTATCGCTCAACGTGCCGTTATTACCGCTTTGCTGGAATCGCCAACGCGTATTCACTATATGGTCGATGAATTTAAAGAGCGCCGTAAAATTATTTTGGAGTTGCTTAACGGTATTGATGGCTTTGTATGTAATGAACCCGAAGGTGCTTTTTATGTATACCCTGATGTCACCGCCTATTTTGGTAAGACCTTTAATGGTACCACCATCAACAATGCCTCTGATTTTGCGATGTATTTGTTGGAGGCTGCCAATGTGGCTACCGTAACGGGTGATGCTTTTGGCAATGGAAACTGTATTCGTATCTCGTATGCGGCTTCTGAAAAAGAAATTCGAGAAGCGGTATCACGAATCAAAGCGGCTTTAAGCTAATTAAAATTGTTATTTTAAATGCCCCGTTGTCTTTTTGATAGCGGGGTTTTTGGTTTTTACAGCCAAACCGTTTTGAAAAAATAAAACGTTTAAAAACGATTGTAAATCATGCTAAACATTTACGCAGGGCAATTTACCCATTGTAATTGCAATTCTTGATTTTTTGTGGGATTTTTAGGATATTGACTATATGCCTAACCGTTACAGCACATATGAAATTAGAACGAATTTTAGTTGGACTTTTAATTTTCATAGTTCTTTTGGGCTGCAAGGAGAAACAATCGCAATTATCATTCGAACAAAATGTCTTTTATGATATTGCACCAGAAATAATTGATTTCCAATATCAAGAAGTCAGAGATATACATCCTAGACTTATTCAAGAATTCTCGACAGACAATTTAAATTTCAACAAAAAGGAAAATCTTCCATTTATTGTGGTGGGAATTGCGGACTCCATTTACGAATTGGACAAATCCGAAGATTCTAAGTTTTTAAACCATTTTGAAACGGAAAATATACACTTGGACACTTCCAATACTGACAAAAAGATTAAGTTAGAACTTTCGAGAATCCGATCAAGTGATATTTTCAAATTTGAGAAATTGTCACAAATTCCAACTGGACCTAGCAGATGGAAAAAGACTGCGGACTTTTTTCTAGCGGGAATTACCAGCTTCTCACGTATTAGATTTGATAATGAGCGAAAATATGGATTCCTGATATGTAGTTTGACCTGCGGTCAACAATGTGGAGTGCATTCAAGGGTGTATATAAAAGAACTTAATGATGAATGGGTTATTGATGAAATTGAAGATTTTATGAGGGAATAAATACGTGCCGTTACAAAGCCTAAAATTCATTGCTTGCAGATTTCCTACACGGAAATCACGCGCAAAAAGCTATCTTTAGGTTCAGCTGCCCCGAAGTTTCGGGGCTTAGAACGAATTCCAGCAGCAAACCTTTGCCCAGGCGTTGTAAAAACAATTTGAAGAAACTAATTGCAAATTGATAAACCAGTTCATCTTTCTGAAAACATCTCTAAATTATTGACTAATGAACGATTTGAATTAGGACACTCAGAAGTTAAAAACAGGTTGGAGCAATTAAAGGTTGAAGGATTGATTGACGAAAAGCAGTTCGAAAAAATTCGGGACGAGGATATTCTGTTGAAGATTAAATACAAGACATATAAAAAAAGTGTTAGACAGATAATTATTTGACTAATATTAACGGGAATTGGATTTGGACTATCTGGTGGCTCTTCTTTACGCTATTTATTTATTGTTGGTGGAATAATTCTTTCGATAAGCTCATTCTTTGGAATTCTATCAAACAGGCTTACTAAAGATCAATGAGCGTATCTAAAATAATAAGAATGTTACAACACAACATACAAACAATACTGGTTTGGGCTTAATCGCTGGGTTTGCTTATTTTTAAGATGTCCGAAATCTCGATAGCTATCGGGATGGGATTTTTCTTTGGACAGGAAAAAATAAATCAAAACATAAAGATTTAGCTATGCTCACTAGGAACTCACTTCAAAATCACAACATGAAAAAACTACTACTGCTAACCCTGACAATACTTTTAGCAACAGCAACCCTCCTCGCCCAAAAAGACAAAACAAAAGTCATTTCCGAAATCGATGCAAAAAAAGAGCACTATGCCAAAATCGCCATGGAACTTTGGACAAACCCCGAACTGGGGTATCTTGAAGAAAAAAGTGTTGCTTTACTGCAAAATGAACTTAAAAAAGAAGGGTTTACCGTTGTCAAAGGGGTGGCGGACATTCCGACTGCTTTTACCGCTACCTACGGCTCAGGTAGCCCTATTATTGGCATTCTAGGCGAATATGATGCCCTTCCGGGAATGTCACAAGCTGCGGAACCTGCTATGAAAGCTCGAGTTGACGGAGCTCCGGGTCAAGCCTGCGGACACCATCTTTTTGGAACAGGATCTATGGCCGCGGCCATTGCCGTTAAAGATTGGTTGAAAAATTCAGGCAAATCAGGAACGGTTCGGTTTTATGGTACTCCTGCGGAAGAAGGCGGTTCCGGCAAAGTATATATGGTCCGTGCAGGCCTGTTCGATGATGTCGATGCCATTGTTTCATGGCATCCGGGTGATGCCAACGCTTCGAACCCCAGTACCAATCTCGCAACAATCTCTGGAAAGTTCCGGTTTAAAGGTAATTCCTCACATGCCGCCGCAGCCCCTGAATTGGGACGTTCTGCCTTGGACGGGGTTGAAGGCATGAACGACTTGGTGAACATGCTGCGTGAACATACCACCGAATCAACACGTATTCATTATGCCATTACCAAAGGGGGCGACGCACCGAATATCGTGCCAGCGGAAGCCGAAGTCTACTATATTGTACGGCATTCCAACCGGGAAGAAGTAAAAGCAGTTTGGGACCGTGTGGTAAAAGCTGCAGAAGGTGCTGCAATCGGTACCGAAACTACGATGACCTATGAAATTATTGGGGGCACCTACGAACGCTTGCCCAATGAGGCGCTTGCTACCTTGATGCATGCCAATATGAGCATGGTCGGTGGGGTTGATTATGATAGTGAAGAATTAAAATTTGCGGAAGAAATACAAAAAACTCTTAAAGTGAAGAAACCATTGACCAGTGCCAATACGGTACAACCGATGAAGTTTACCTACGGAAAGGCATCCGCAGATACCGGAGATGTCAGCTGGAACGCACCCCTTGCCGCGGTCAGAGCGGCTACATGGGTACCGGGTACTCCGCCCCACAGTTGGCAGGCCGTAGCCGCTGGCGGAACATCAATTGGTTCAAAAGGGATGTTGGTCGCCGCTAAAACCATGGCGCTGACCGCCATTGATATTTATAAATCCCCAAAATTATTAGACGCCATAAAGGCGGAGTTTCAAGAAAGAAGAGGTGCCGATTTTAAGTATATAGCCTTATTAGGAGATCGAAAACCTGCGCTAGATTATCGTAAATAAAGAATAGCTTGCATTGCAATGCCCAAAACTGAATATCGCATCTACGTCATCGAACTTCGTAAAAAAGTGTTTACCGAAAATGCTCGATTTCGAGCGGCCAATCCCCAATTCAATGGGGTTTTGGAGTGTTTGTATGTGGGAATGACCAGCAAAACTCCCAAAGAACGTTTAGCACAGCACAAAACGGGATATCGAAATAAAAAGGGACATAATCTTTCCTCCAGTATTGTGAAGAAATACGGTTCTTATTTGCGCCCTAGTTTATATAATCATATTGACCCCATCCATTCAAGAGCGGATGCCCTAAAAATGGAAAAAATACTGGCTTTGGAATTGCGGCGAAAGGGGTATGCTGTTTGGTTTAACTGAATAAAGGTTGATTGTTTATGCAATGATAAGTGGATTCAGAACTGGATAAACATTGAACATCAAGCTTCAAGCTTCGAACATCATTCCAAATCAAGTCCGTTTCCAGAAGTAAGGGGTAAGCAAAATCAATACGGTAAAAAGCTCCAAACGACCAGCAAGCATCAGAAAGCCACACCACCATTTACCGATATCAGGTAAGCCGTTAAAATTACTCACGGGATTCAAACTCCCCAGCGCCGGACCCACATTGCCTAAGGAAGATGCGGCACCACCAATTGCGGAAACAAAATCAAGACCCATGGCCCCAAGACCCAACGCCCCGATAATGAAAAGTAGCATGTAGAGCACAAAAAACGCGATGATGTTATATACAATATGCTCTTTGATGGTCTTATCATTATAACGAACAGGAATAATCGCATTAGGGTGCAAGGTTCGTTTAAATTCCAACAAACCATTTTTGATAATTAACAAATGACGCATCACTTTAATTCCCCCAGCGGTCGAACCCGCTGAACCTCCAATAAAAAACAATCCGAAGAAGAATATGGTCAAAAAGGGCGTCCAACTTGTGAAATCGGCAGTAACAAAACCAGTTGTGGTTACTACTGCGATTACTTGAAAAAGTGCATGCCTGAATGAACTTTCGCCTTCGCCTAGCACCATAGGATGGTAGTCTGAAATAGGTACATTTGCCTTAAAATAAATTACCAAAGCTACCAGAACAGTGAAAAGCAGGATGAAAATGCCATAATATTTAAACTCCTCATCTTTGAGAATACGTTGCACTTTCCCTTTAAAAGCGAAGTAGCTCAATACAAAATTCATTCCCGCTAAAAACATGAATAAAATGACGATATACTGAATTAAGGGTTGATCGTTCCAAAAGGCCAAACTTGCATTTTTTGTGGAAAACCCTCCAGTAGATAAAGTAGCGAGTGAATGGTTGATCGCATCGAAAAAGCTCATACCCGCCAACTTCAGAAGCAAGGTTTCCGCAGCGGTATACCCCACATAGATATACCAAAGGCGTTTAGCCGTATCTGTGATTCTTGGATGCAATTTATCCGCACTTGGTCCGGGAGCTTCCGCAGCAAAAAGTTGCATGCCCCCAATACCCAATAAGGGCAGTATGGCAATGGCGAGCACAATGATTCCCATTCCTCCTATCCAATGGGTAAGGCTACGCCAAAAAAGAATTCCCTTTGGCAAGACCTCAATATCATCCAAAATTGAAGCACCGGTAGTCGTATAGCCTGAAATGGTTTCGAAAAATGCGTTGGTCACTCCCGGTATGGCACCTGAAAACAAATACGGCAACATTCCGGAGACGGACATTACCAACCAACCAAATGTGACGATGAGATAGCCTTCTTTTCGTTTTACCTCTTTCTTATGTCCTCGTGTTGTGAACATGGCGAAAACTCCAATGAACACCGAGACCATGGAGGCCAAAAAGATATCCAAGGTCGCACCGTCTTTATAGATACCACTAACCACAGCGGCAATGAGCATAAACCCTCCATTAAAGAAGAGTAAAAGCCCCATAATGTGAAATATTATTTTTTGATTCAGGCCCATCAACTACAGAAATAGTCTTTCAATTTTCGCTATCGCTTCAGGCAAGCAACACACTACAACACGGTCACCCGCTTGTATTCTAAAGCCCCCAAGGGCAATAATACCTTCCCCATCGCGTACAACACCACCAATAGTCGCCATTTTAGGAAAATCAAGCTCACGGATGACACTTCCCGTAACTTTAGAATCTGGTTTTACCACAAACTCCAAAATCTCGGCATTTAGATTATTGATGCGCATCAAGGCTACGACCTCTCCCTTTCTGATATACCGGAAGATATTATTGGCGGCCAACAGTTTTTTATTGATTAACGTATCAATACCTATAGAGTGCGACAATTGAAAATAATCCATATTCTCAACCAAAGCGATGGTCTTTTTGATGTGCTTTGATTTTGCCACCAAACATGACATGATATTGGTTTCAGAGTTTCCAGTTACGGCGATAAAGGCATCCATGGACTCTAGACTTTCTTCCTCCAATAACTCCACATTACGGCCATCACCATTGATGACAAGGGCGTTCGGTAGATCATCGGAGAGGTCAAAGGCCTTTTCTTTATCCTTTTCAATAAGTTTCACGTTGAACTTCTTGGCACATAGATCACGTGCGGCCTTATACCCCACTTTACTTCCACCCAGAATCATTACATTCTTGATTTCTTCTTTCTTCTTTCCGGTTAATTTATAGAGTTCATCGACACCTTCTTTAACGGTAATGAAATATACCTGATCCCCCTCTTTGAATACCGTATCACCTCTTGGAATTACGGTATATTGGGTGCCCAGACGTTGTAAAGCGATAGGCATAAAGTGTAATTCAGGGAATATATTGGCAGCCTCTTTGACCATTTTACCCACAAACGGAGCCGATTTAGGTAGCGAAACACCGACCATAATCAACATACCATCCTCAAATTCATAGGTATCATTGAATGCAGATTTATTCAATAATAATTGAATTTCAGTAGCGGCCAATTCTTCGGGAGATATCAACTCATCAATACCCAATTCTTCGAATTTGAGCACATCTCTGTTATCAACAAATTCAGTGTTCGAAATTCTAGCAATGGTGCGTTCACAACCCAATTGCTTGGCCAACATACAAAGCGTAATATTGGTAGTTTCAGAAGAGGTAACACCAATGACCAAATTCGACTGCTCTACTTTTGCATCTCGAAGGACAGAAATAGAGGTCGCATCCCCCTTTAAAACACGGATATCCAAATGACTGTCCGCATAGGACAGACTTTCTTTGTTCGTATCGATCAAAGTAATATCCTGCGACTCGTAAGAGAGTAGTTTTGCCAAATGGAAACCCACCTCGCCGGCTCCAGCAATTATGATTTTCATCTATTGTCGTCTATTGTTGTAAGGGGTTGGATTAAACATCCGAATCCACTTTGAGAGAGAAGTGCCATTGTCGACACAAAAGCTATTTTACAGCTCATTTATAAAAGGTTTGCAAATATTGCAGCGCAAAATTAAGCAAATTTATACTCCGCTACTAAAATTACCATAGTTATAACATTTCCATGAAGGCTTTATTGTATACTCCTGGCCGTTAAAGCAAGCACGATGTTGTATCTTTGCCGAAAATTTCTGGAATGGCAAAAAAAGTAACTCCCTATAAAGATTCCGAATTGGGGAAAAAAGAGCAGGTGACCCAAATGTTCGATTCCATTTCGGGCAATTATGATGGGCTCAATCGTGTCATTTCCTTCGGAATCGATATCAAATGGAGAAAACGTGTGGTAGCTATTCTAAAGAAAAAAGAACCAAGATCCATTCTAGATATCGCTACAGGCACAGGAGATTTGGCCATTAATATGGTCGATACAGGAGCGGAAAAAATCGTAGGCCTCGATATTTCCCCTGGAATGCTGGAAGTCGGAAAAACCAAGATAGCCGATAAGAAATTGGATAAGACCATCGAAATGATTGTCGGAGACAGTGAAAATCTTCCTTTTGAAACGAATTCATTCGATGCCGTAACCGTCGCTTTCGGTGTTCGAAATTTTGAGACTTTGGACAAGGGGTTAGCGGAGATTTTTAGGGTCTTAAAACCCAAGGGTACCTTTGTTGTTTTAGAGACTTCGGTACCTACAAGAACACCTTTCAAACAAGGTTATCGATTCCATTGTAACTACATATTACCCATGGTAGGTCGTCTTTTCTCGAAAGACCGCTCCGCCTATAGCTATTTGTCAGAGTCTGCAGCAGTTTTTCCGCATGGCGAGGACTTCAACAATATTTTGCGTAAAATCGGGTTTATAGAGGTAACGAATAAACCCCAAACCTTTGGGGTTGCCAGTATTTATGTAGCTACTAAATAAACTATGCGGAATATTCTAATTCTTATTGTTGGTTTACTGTTTATATGCCCGGCCTTACGAGCGCAATTCAATGAAAAACCGGTACTGAATATTGAGAACAAAGACAAAAAGTTTTTGAACTACGGGTATTATTTAGGGTTCAATCAATACGATTTCAAATTCGATTACAACAATAATACCGAGGATATTCTAGTCGACAAATCCTTGGGGTTCACAGTGGGTCTCATTGGCGAAATGCGAATCAACGAGTTTTTGGACGTACGGATAGAGCCCGGTCTCGCCTACAATGCCAGAACACTTGGTTTTCCCGGATTCACGGAAGAACGTGATGCCATTCGCGAGGTGAAATCGACTTATATCAACTTTCCCGTGCTTTTAAAGGCAAGTACGAGACGTTTGGGTAATTTCAAACCGTTTCTCATAGGGGGTGCTTCAGCATCTCTAAACTTGGGAAGCAATGAAACGGCCCTCGACGATAATGCCTCCGGAACATTTAGAATGACCAAATGGGTCTACAACTACGAACTTGGATTCGGAATTGATTTTTATCTCGAGTATTTTAAATTCTCTCCTTCCATTCGAGGGGTTTTTGCCATTACTGACGAATTAGTGCCCGACAACGATCCCAATAGCCCGTGGACGTCTAATATTGGAGCATTGCGTACCCGTGGTCTTTTTATCAATTTTACCTTCGAATAGGGCCTAGGTTCTTCTTATCTCGTTCAATAATATTCCCGTTGCGGTAGCAACATTCAAACTTTCCGTGGTCTTTTTTCCAAATTGGGGGATAGTGATTTTTTGGGATATCAGATTGTTCATTTCAGCTGAAATTCCGTTGGCTTCATTTCCCACAATTAAAATTGCCGCATCGGGAAGGTTTTCAGAATATACTGTAGTGCCATCCATAAAAGCTCCATAAATAGCTAATGGGCATTCCTCTAAAAATTCTTTGAGATCCTTATAAACAATATTAACCCTCGTTATCGACCCCATAGTGGCTTGCAATACCTTAGGATTGTAACAATCGACCGTCTGTTTCGAACACACCAAATGTTGCACACCGAACCAATCGCAAAGTCGAATTATCGTACCCAAATTTCCAGGATCTCGAACATCATCTAAAACTACGATCCAATCCTTGAAATCAACCTGCTGTGGCTCCGGAATATGAAAAACCCCCAACACAGAATTCGGGTTTTTCAAAGTGCTCATTTGTTTTAGTTCAGCTTCTGAAATAATAGTGATATCAGCATCCGTATAACCAAAAATATCAGGGGCTGTACTAAAAACCTCATATGGTTTAATTGCCGAGGCTAAAACCTCTTTTACAGCCTTTACTCCTTCAACAATAAATAGTCCGTTTTCATTTCGGTACTTTTTTTGATGTAAGCTTCGTATTAGTTTTATTTGGCTTTTACCGACCATTCGATAAATGTGTTTGTTTAATGATCCCGTTTCAACTTTTCCATTGGCTGCAAAATATGCTTTTGTAACTACTTTTCGACTTTTTATCTTTCGGTAACCCTGCTACGGAACTTAAAAAAGTCTTCAATTGGGCACAAAATGATTAATTTTCGCTTCAAAGTAAAAAGTTTAAACGAGTTCGCTGTATTTTTGATTTCTATGAGGAGTGTATTGCACTTTACAAACTGCACAGCTAAAATAAGTGTATTATTTATAGTTATTGCGATCACGTCTTGCAACTCACTGCGAAGAGTAGATGATAACGAACTTCTGATTACCAAAAACACTATATCCACGGATGGTGAGAAAATTGCGGATGAGTCAATAGAAACTTTGATCATCCAAGAACCGAATACCACCTTACTGGGTTATCCCCTACGATTGAACCTCTACAATTTGGCTAAGGTAAATCCTGATTCCTCCTTCAATGATTGGTTATATCGAAAAGAAAAAAGAAAAAAACGTCTTGATAATTTCTTTTCGGAAAAGCAGGTCAATAGACTAGGTGAATCGTTTTTAGTGAAAGGTTTAAGTGAATGGTTAAAAGATATCGGCGAACCCCCTGCAGTACTAGACACTACCTTAACACAAAAATCACTGGAACGTTTGAGCGCGTATTACAGCAGCAAAGGGTATTTCAATAATAGCACCAGTTACACCATTGATAGCCTTAAAAAAAAGCAGCGAGTAGCAGTGAATTATGATATTGATTTAGGAAAGCCTTTTATGTTGGATACGGTCTATAATGACATCTCCTCAAAAGCCATTGATTCCCTATATCAAATAAATAAGGCGAAGTCTTTTGTAAAACAGGGCAAGCAATTCGATATTGATGATTTCAATAAAGAACGCGAAAGGCTAACCACAGTTTTTAGAAACAACGGTGTATGGAATTTTCAAGAAAGTGCTATTAGCTATGACGTGGTTACCGATACTACGAGACTGGCCGATGATCAAGAAATGGACATCAAATTAAATATCGATGACCTTAAGAAGAGGAGTGAAAATTCAGTTACCACACAAGAATACAAGGTGGCATCATTTGATAAAATCAATATTTATACCGATTTCTTAAACGAAGGAGATGATGCAATGCAGTTTGAACGTTTTGGCGATTATACCGTATTCTACAAGAACAAACTCCGTTTTAAACCAAGTGCCTTGACCGATGCTATATTTTTCAAAAAAGATAGCATCTTTCGTGATATTGACCGAATACGAACCCTAAGACAGATCAATAGTCTCAATGTCTTTAAATATCCTTCAATAACCATTGAGGAAGATAGTACACGTACACGTCTGACCTCAAACATATATTTAACACCAAAGCCAAAATATTCTTTTAGGGTGAATCTTGATGCCACACATTCAAGTTATCAACAAATTGGTTTAGGTTTCAGTCCGTCGCTACAAGCACGAAATATTTTTAGAGGTGGTGAAAACCTTAGTCTTTCGGGGAGACTTAATGTCGGTTCCTCAAACGACGAAAGCATCAATGACAATCGTTTTTTCAACCTTTACGAATGGGGAACGGACCTGAATCTTGATATCCCCAGAATTATATTTCCATTTATCAACACTAAAAAGTGGATTCCGAATTATATGCTTCCCAAAACAAGGGCAAGCGTTGGTATTAGTTCACAGAAGAACATAGGACTGGACAAACGTACCTTGAATACCGTTCTCGGTTATAATTGGACGCCTGATGATTTCAAAAAACATAACGTTGAATTATTGAACGTTCAATTTGTAAATAACCTGAACACCACTCGTTTTTTTAATGTATACCAAAACAGCTACGCACAACTAAATACCATAGCAATTGACGACAATGTTGTTGGCTTGGTTAACCCTATTTATTTTAACGAAGATGGTAATTTGACAACACCTAGTGAAACAGTTGATGAAACTCAAATCCCGGGCACAGATGGATTTATTGATGATGTTATCGGGGGTACGATTCCGGTTTCCAATAATGGTCTTACCCAAGAAAACTTTAACGATGTCAATAGCATTGAAGAGCGGCGACAAAGGTTGACTGAAAACAACCTCATTTTTGCAACGAATTATACGTTTAACATCAATAACCGACAAGGACCAACTGACAATCAGTTTTATCAGTTTCGGTTTAAAGCGGAAAGTGCGGGCAATTTACTCTCGGCTATTTCATACCTCATACCATTTAATCAAAATGAAGAAAATGATAATTTAGAAGTTTTAGACGTAGCGTACTCACAATATATAAAAACCGAATTCGATTATGTAAAGTATTGGGACCTCTCGCGTGCCAACGTTTTGGCCATGCGTAGCTTTTTCGGTATCGCGATACCTTACGGTAATGCAGATAATATACCTTTTGTTCGTAGTTATTTTGCGGGGGGGTCAAATGACAACCGTGGGTGGAGACCCTATTCGCTTGGCCCAGGGAGAAGCAGCGCTGTCAATGATTTTAATGAAGCCAATCTCAAATTGGCTGTGAATTTAGAATACCGTTTCCCTATAGCAGGCAATTTTAAAGGCGCCCTATTTGTCGATGCCGGAAACATTTGGAACGTTTTTGACAACGTAGACGACCCAGATTTGACCTTCAATGGCCTTAGTTCCCTAAAAGATATCGCTTTGGGCTCCGGCTTCGGAATCCGTTATGATTTCACGTATTTTGTACTAAGAGGTGATTTAGGCTTCAAGACCTATAACCCGGCCGAGGAAATGTCAAAAAGGTGGTTTAGAGAATACAATTTTGGCAATTCATTGCTTCAAATTGGTATCAACTATCCGTTTTAGTATTTTACGGATTATTTAAATCTTAAGTATTCCAGACAATGAAATACTTTTTCCTGTCCATATTTCTGTTTTGCTGCACTGCCTCAATTGCCCAGTCCTCGTTGATAGATCGATTGCATACAATGCAAAAAAACCCAAGACTGAAAGAGAAAGTTTACGTCCACACCAACAAGACATCTTATTTTCCTGATGATGTTATTTGGTTCAAGGCCTATGTAGGCGATTCTATCAACTACCCATCGGTTCAAACTCGCAAATTGAATGTAAACCTTATTGATTTAGAAGGCAATGTCATTTTTTCAAGAAACATATTAATAGAAGATGGCGTTGGTTCAGGGCAACTCGAACTTAACGAAGCAATCGGTTCGGGAACATACTATCTGCAAGCAAGAACTAACTACATGCGCAATTTCGGTGAGGATTATCAGTATTTACAGGAAATCAAAATTCTTGGTCAAGAATTAATCGAAAACTCAGAAAAAGACGATAAATACGATGTTCAACTGCTTCCTGAAGGTGGGCATCTAATTGAAAGTATTGAGAATGTTCTTGGTATAAAGGCAACGAAAAATGGCCAAAGTATTGACTTTACAGGAGGTATTTTTAACCAACAAGAGGAGCTAGTTGCCAAATTCAAAAGTGAACATGCCGGTCTGAGCAGCTGTAAGTTCATTTATGAAAAAGGAGAAAAATATAATGCTAGGATCAGACTTCAAGATACAACTTTAGTACTGACGTTGCCACCTGTGTTGGCCCAAGGAATAGCATTACAAGTGGATAATACTGACGAGAATAACCTTAAAATTCACCTCAAAACCAATGAGGCCACATTCTTTAATCAAGTTTATTCGAACTATTCCCTTCTTTATTATCAAGATCGTCAAATATTCAACCTAATTTCAGTGGCAAGGCTGGATTCACTTACTGCATTAATTGAAACCAACAAAAAAATATTCCTTGAAGGGGTACATACGGTAACGCTATTTGCAGATAACAAACCTATAGCCGAACGTAAATTCTTTATTGAAACAGACCGAAAGAAATCGTTTATTACTTTAGAAAAATCGAAAATCGAAAACGACTCGATTGCCTATCGTCTTTTGGCAAAAGGAAAAAGAAAAAATCCAGAAATAAAATTAAGCGTTTCGGTTCTCCAGAAAAAAAATGGGACAATTGACGTTAAAAATACAATTGAAAGTGACTTTTTGCTTACTCCGTATGTGAAAGGCTATGTGGAAAACCCTGCGTACTACTTCAATACTGAAAACGATAAAAGAAAAGAACATTTAGACCTGCTATTGCTCACACAGGGTTGGACAGGATATACTTTAACTGAAATTATCCGGAGAATTAACCCCGAAGAAAACTATAAATTTGAAACTGGTTTTGAATTAAAAGGCACACTAAAAGACGAGGCAAGGCATAAAAATATAGTGCTAATTCCTAACAACTTTCGCATTATCGATAAAGTTTCCCTGAATGGTCAGTCTGACTTTACCTTTCAAAACCTGAACGTTTTCAAATATGATACCGTTAGGGTAGCTTATCAGAATTGGCTGGGTAAAATCATCAAACCCATGAAAATAGTCTATGATACCATTGAAAGCAAAAGTGTTCCCAAGTTTTTAATTCCGAACACTAATAAACTACCAAAGACTGAAATAAATACTGCTGATACTTCCAATAAAATCTTACCTGATGAGGTAAATTTGGTCAACACTAACCTTCAACCCAGAAACTTCGACGGAACGATTATCCTAGATGAAGCAATCGTATCAGAAAAAAAACGCAGTGAACGCTATTTAGAAAGAAGAAAAGTCATCGAAAAGTATAAACCTTTGGTACGTGACATCGGAAAATATCGTGATATCCCCATCCCGGAAGTATTGATAAAATACAATCATAATTTGATGGCCTTTCTCACCCACCAAGGTTTTAGACTTCAAACGTATGATTCTTTTCGAAACTATCTACAAGGCACCAAAAGCATCGGTCTCTTATTTATCAATGGTAGGTTCATCCAACCTGAAGAATTGCCTAGTAGTGTTCAATTGCAGATGAAAGACATCGCAAATATTATGGTCCATAATACCAGCGTTCTCCGCCCCAGACGCCGTGTAAACCTTAGCTATTTTCATGTATTTACCTCGGAGAAAACCACTGAACTTTTTGACAAGTTTGTTATTACAGACGGTTTTGACCACCCCAAAAAATACTATACCCCTTTATATGCATTTGAACGGCCAAAACCGATTAATATCAGGGAAATCGATTGGAAACCACATTTAACAACAAATAAGAAAGGAGAGGTCTATTTTAAAATCGCAAGAAACCATAAAATTGATAGCCTGTTCTTTGTTATACAGGGTTTTTCAAACCAAGGCCATTTAATTTCTAAAACTATACGGGCAGAATAGATTGTTTTTATAAAACTACTTTTTTAAGCCTTGTTTATTTTATTACTTTTGCTCATCGATTTAATTAACAATTAAAGACACTATTCTTATGGCCCACAATATCAAACCTGGCGTAGCCACTGGTGATGAAGTTCAAGAAATTTTCAACTACGCGAAGGAAAAAGGGTTTGCCCTTCCTGCCGTTAACGTAATAGGTTCTAATACGATCAACGGAGTGTTGGAAACAGCCGCGGCCCTGAATGCGCCTGTTATCATTCAATTCTCAAATGGAGGCGCGCAATTCAATGCGGGCAAAGGCCTTTCAAACGAAGGTCAAAAAGCTGCAATTCAAGGTGCTGTTGCCGGCGCAAAACATGTGCATCAATTGGCCGAAGCATATGGAGCGACGGTTATCTTGCATACTGATCATTGTGCGAAGAAATTGTTGCCGTGGATTGACGGAATGTTGGATGCCAGTGAAAAGCACTATGCTGAAACTGGAAAATCATTGTTCAGTAGTCATATGATCGATTTATCTGAAGAACCAATTGAAGAGAATATTGAAATCTGTAAAGGTTATTTAGAAAGAATGGCCAAAATGGATATGACCTTGGAAATCGAATTAGGCATCACAGGTGGTGAGGAAGACGGTGTGGACAATTCTGATGTTGACGATTCAAAACTATACACCCAGCCTGAGGAAGTAGCCTATGCATATGAGGAGTTATCTAAAGTGAGTCCAAGGTTTACCATTGCCGCTGCTTTCGGAAACGTACATGGCGTTTACAAGCCCGGAAACGTTAAATTGACTCCAAAAATCTTAAAAAATTCACAGGAATATGTTTCTGAAAAATTCGGTGTAGAGCACAATCATATTGATTTTGTTTTCCATGGTGGTTCAGGATCTACGGTTGAAGAAATTCGTGAGGGCATAAGTTATGGTGTTATTAAAATGAACATCGATACTGATTTGCAATACGCTTTTCTTTCAGGTGTACGTGATTATATTCAAGAAAAAAAGGATTATCTTCAATCGCAGATTGGTAACCCAACTGGTCCGGACGAGCCGAATAAAAAATCGTACGACCCACGGGTTTGGTTACGTGAAGGCGAAAAGACATTTGTTGAAAGACTTAAAAAGGCTTTTGAAGACCTGAACAATGTAAATACGCTTTAAGTACAAATTAAAGTTGCCCAAACTTAAAATCCTGATGTATGACAGCTTGGTTTAAAAGAACTGAAAAAGGAATTCAGACAGCCACAGAACAAAAGAAAGATACCCCAAGGGGCCTTTGGTATAAATCACCTACTGGCAAAATTGTGGAGTCAGATGAGTTGGCAAAGAATTTTTATGTTAGCCCTGAAGACGATTATCATGTCCGTATCGGTAGCAAAGAGTATTTTGAGATTCTTTTTGATGAAAACAAATTCAATGAACTTGATGCCAAGCTGACCTCGAAAGATCCTTTGAAATTCGAGGATACTAAAAAATATGCGGATCGCTTGAAAGCTGCTCAAAAAAAGACCGGATTAAAAGACGCCGTTAGAACGGCTATGGGGAAATCATATGGCAAAGATTTAACTGTAGCCTGTATGGATTTTGCTTTTATTGGCGGTTCAATGGGAAGTGTCGTTGGTGAAAAAATCGCCCGAGCCATTGACCATGCCATTAAGAAGAAAACACCCTTCGTGATGATTTCAAAATCCGGAGGTGCTAGAATGATGGAAGCTGCACTTTCGCTGATGCAACTGGCAAAAACTTCTGCAAAATTAGCTCAACTGGCCGAAGCGAAACTCCCATATATCTCATTATGTACGGACCCCACCACAGGTGGCACAACAGCATCTTACGCCATGCTGGGTGATATTAACATATCTGAACCAGGAGCTTTAATCGGTTTCGCAGGGCCACGGGTAGTTAAAGACACGACAGGCAAAGAACTACCAGAAGGATTCCAGTCTGCTGAATTTGTTAAGGAACACGGTTTTTTAGATTTCATCAGTCATAGAAAAGATTTGAAAAAGAAAATCAATCTCTACATTGATTTAATTCAAAACATCCCGATAAGGACGGAAGCCTAAGTCCGACATAGATTGGGAATATACTTGTCTAATGCGATTTCCCATGCGAACTGCGATAATACCTTTATTTTTTCTACTCGTACTTTGGGTAACTTGTTGTTCGTCTAATGAAAAAGACATAGCACAAGACAAAACCACTGAGGAGCAAGAACTACAAGAAACAACCGAAGGGCTCGCGAGCGTAACCGACGTATCTATTTCAGGAGAAGAAAATCAATATACTTTTAGTATTACTGTTTCAAGTCCTGATTTAGGATGCCAGTAGTATGCCGATTGGTGGGAAGTCGTTGATCTTGACGGAAACCTTTTGTATCGCAGAATTTTGGCCCATAGTCATGTGAACGAGCAACCCTTTACCCGTTCAGGAGGGCCCATTGATATATCCGAGAATAGGGAGGTCTACATCAGGGCACATATGAATACAACTGGTTATGGAAACAAAATTTTTAAAGGTTCAGTTGTTAATGGATTCTCCTCCTCGAGTTTAGAAATCGACTTTGCAAAAGAGTTGGAAAAAGTGGAGCCCCTGCCAGATACATGTGCTTTTTAAAGCAAAAAAAAAGCCGCTGAAACAATTAGTTTTCAACGGCTCTACTTATTTACCAAGTGTCTTTCTTATTTCTTGAAAAAGCGTCTTAGTTGTACTTCTTTAGATTCGCCATTGGGAGTAGTTAATGTTCCCGTTGAATCGCACGTACCATCTCCAAAATCAACAGTAGCCGTTGCATCGTTTCTTGTAATGGCAAGTACACCGCTTACAATAAACCTACAAGACCATTCTCTTCGTAACGGAACAGTAATCTCTTTTTGGAATACATTGCCCAATTTATTCGTATAAACGGCATTTCCTGAAATTAGAAAAACATTATCTCCCCAAAAACCGGAACCATAACCCTCGATCCATTCGCGAGTTCTGTTCGCACTGAAACTTGCAGTGGTCTCATCGGGCCAAACGCCGTTAAACTGAGAGACTGCATTTGATTGTGGGTTGCCATTATCATTCGCTCGAGAACGTTCAATAGTTGCGCTACCAGCTACTTCAACCTCATTGTAGGTGAAATTTTCCAATGAGAGGTTAAGAGTTTTTGTCGTGGCATCCATATCTTTTAAATAACTCAGATAGATAATTCCACTAAGCACATTGCCATTTCGCAATTCGCAACCATCTCCAAAATCTATTGTTTTTTCTTTTGTGGTATCCGTAACTACCGTAGTGACCGTTGCACAATCTGGCAAATGATCGGATAAGTAGGTGCTTTTAGAGGTCGTACGGATCTCATCGGCAGTATATAAGTCTTCCGCGATACTACTTATCTCATCTGAAATGAGCTCCGCTTCATCACTTATTTTGAGTTCTGTGGCTGTAATAACTTCAGCGCTTTCAAGATTTTGCGTTTCTTCATTTTTTTCACATGAAACTAGTAACGCAATTGACATTAGCGACCAACCTAAAAGGCCAGTCTTTGTGAGGCTTTTTTTCATAACAATTAATTTATAAGGTTATGGGTCTATGACTTCATCAAAACAAAAAGGTTTAATATCCTATTTAAAATCCGCCTAAAATAGGCTCATCCCAAAAATATTTTTATCTTTGCCGCCTGATTGAAGTACAGTCAGATACATAAAAATCATTTAAAATAATATTGGAATGTATTTAACAAAGGAAATAAAAGCCGACATCTTTAAGAAACACGGCGGAAAAGCGGAGAACACAGGTTCTACCGAAGGACAAATCGCTTTGTTCACACACCGTATCAATCATTTGACGGGTCACTTGAAAAAAAACCACAAAGACTTCAATACTGAGCGTTCACTTGTGAAACTCGTAGGTAAAAGAAGAAGTCTTCTAGATTATATGATGAGAAAGGATATTGTAAAATATCGTGAACTCATCAAAGAACTAGGTATTAGAAAGTAATATTTTTATGGGCTGAAAATTTTTCAGCCCATTTTTTATATGCTGCCCCGAAGGTTCGGGGGTTACAGTACTTGATATATTTGCAAAGTCCTTATTAGCTTAAGGCGAACTAAAAGCTGCACACAGTTTTTCATTGGTCAACACAACACACACAACAACTCCGACCAGAGAAATAAGCATGGCGGAGTGACCATTGTTTAACAAAAATCCCGAGAGTTGATATTCGGGTAAAAATCAAATTTATGATTCCAAAAGTATTTAGAGAGGTCATCGACCTTGGTGATGGAAGGGAAATTTCCATCGAAACCGGAAAATTGGCTAAACAGGCACACGGTTCTGTGGTTGTACAATCAGGAAAATGTATGCTGTTGTGTACAGTAGTTTCCAACTACGAACAAAAAGATTTGGATTTTCTTCCACTAACAGTAGACTATCGTGAAAAATTTGCAGCTGCGGGTCGTTACCCAGGTGGTTTCTTTAAAAGAGAAGCAAGACCGAGTGATGGTGAAGTATTGACCATGCGACTAGTGGATCGTGTTTTACGTCCATTATTCCCGAAAGACTATCACTCTGAAACCCAGGTGATGATTCAATTAATGTCACATGATGATGATGTGATGCCAGATGCAATGGCCGGTCTGGCCGCATCAGCAGCAATTCAATTGTCTGATTTTCCATTTGAATGTGCCATTTCAGAAGCAAGAGTTGGCCGTGTAAATGGTGAGTTCGTTATCAACCCTACAAGAGCTCAGTTAGCAGAATCCGATATCGATATGATGATCGGTGCTTCTGCTGATTCTGTGATGATGGTCGAAGGTGAGATGGATGAGATTTCAGAAGAAGAAATGGCTGATGCCATCAAATTCGCACACGAAGCCATTAAGGTACAATGTGCTGCCCAGTTACGTTTAGCAGAAGCCTTTGGCAAGAAAGAAGCACGTGAATATCCTGAAGAGCGGGAAGATGAAGAACTTGCAAAGAAGGTTCACGATATGGCATATGACAAAGTATATGCGATTGCAAAAGCTGGTTCTGCGAAGCATGAAAGAAGTGACGCATTTTCAGCTATCAAAGAAGAAATAAAGGCCACTTTTACTGAAGAGGAATTAGAAGACTTTGGAGATTTAGTTTCCAAATATTATCGCAAAGCAGAAAAAGCGGCGATTCGTGACCTAACCCTAAATGAAGGTTTACGTTTAGACGGTCGTAAGACTGACGAGATTCGACCAATTTGGTGTGAAATTGATTATTTACCGTCAACACACGGCTCAGCAATCTTCACCCGTGGAGAAACACAGGCATTGGCTACCGTAACTTTGGGTACGTCACGTGATGCAAACAAAATTGATATGCCTTCACATGAAGGTGAAGAGAATTTCTATTTACATTACAACTTCCCTCCATTTTGTACTGGGGAAGCACGACCTATACGTGGTACATCGCGTAGAGAGGTTGGTCATGGTAACTTGGCTCAACGCGCTTTAAAAGGAATGGTTCCTGATGATTGTCCTTACACAGTTCGTGTAGTTTCTGAAGTATTGGAATCTAACGGTTCTTCTTCCATGGCAACAGTTTGTTCTGGTACAATGGCAATGATGGATGCAGGCGTTCAATTGAAAAAACCAGTTTCTGGTATCGCAATGGGATTAATTTCTGATGCCGATTCTGGAAAATATGCAGTTCTTTCCGATATATTGGGTGATGAAGACCACTTGGGTGATATGGACTTCAAAGTAACAGGTACCGAAGACGGAATCACTGCTTGTCAGATGGATATTAAAGTAAAAGGATTGTCATACGAAATCTTGGTAAATGCATTAAAGCAAGCACGGGAAGGTCGGTTACACATCCTTGAAAAATTGACGGATACTATTGCTGCACCTGCCGATGATGTGAAACCACATGCTCCAAAAATGGTTACGCGCACCATTCCTAACGAATTCATTGGCGCCTTGATCGGGCCCGGTGGAAAAGTGATTCAAGAACTTCAGAAAGAAACCGGCACCACCATTGTCATCAATGAGGATCCTGTTACCGAAGAAGGTATTGTTGAAATCTTAGGTACGGATCAAAATGGAATCGATGCCGTATTGGCAAAAATCGATTCATTAATGTTCAAGCCTGAAATGAACGGAACTTATAAAGTGAAGGTCATTAAGATGTTAGATTTCGGCGCTGTAGTTGAGTATCTTGATGCTCCTGGCAATGAGACCTTATTGCACGTTTCTGAATTGGCATGGGAACGAACTGAAAATGTTTCTGATGTAGTAAATATGGGTGACGAATTCGAGGTGAAGTATTTAGGTACAGATCCAAGAACCCGAAAGGAGAAAGTATCTCGTAAAGCGTTATTGGACAAACCTGAAGGGTATAAAGAAAGACCACCACGTGATAACAAAAGACGAGATGATCGCCGTGGAAGGGACAATCGTGATCGTAAGCCGAGAAGAGATTAGATTAGTATCTTTTTAATTTAATATTGAAAACCTCATCCGCCATCTGTCGGATGGGGTTTTTTCATGCAGTTTAACCGAAAAAGCGACTTTTTTCAATCCTTTTGTAACATTTCGAAGATATTTACGTATAAGTATATGCAGTCTATGCAATATGAATTTAATCCCCTTACATGAGACAGCTTAAGATTACAAAACAGGTCACTAATAGAGAGACCGCATCTTTGGACAAGTACTTGCAAGAAATTGGCAAAGTAGACTTGATTACTGCAGATGAAGAAGTAGAATTGGCACAACGCATCAAGGCAGGCGACCAGATCGCTCTTGAAAAACTGACAAAAGCCAATCTTCGATTCGTAGTATCGGTCGCCAAACAGTACCAAAACCAAGGCCTTACACTGCCGGACTTAATCAACGAGGGAAACCTTGGGTTGATCAAAGCGGCACAGCGTTTTGACGAAACACGTGGATTTAAATTTATCTCCTACGCCGTATGGTGGATTCGTCAATCAATTTTGCAAGCGTTGGCAGAACAATCGCGTATTGTTCGTTTGCCATTGAACAAAATTGGTTCAATTAACAAGATCAACAAAACCTTTGCCTTTTTGGAGCAAGCGCATGAACGTATGCCTTCTGCAGAAGAAATCGCAAAAGAATTGGATATGACCGTGGAGGATGTTAAACAATCCTTGAAAAACTCAGGTCGTCACGTATCGATGGATGCACCCTTGATCGACGGTGAGGATTCTAACCTATATGATGTACTTCGTAGTGGTGAATCTCCGAATCCGGACAAAGAATTACTGCATGAATCTTTACGCACTGAAATAGAAAGAGCTTTGGAAACCTTGACACCAAGGGAAGCAGACGTAATTCGTTTGTACTTTGGTTTGGCGGGTCAACATTCAATGACTTTGGAAGAAATCGGCGAAACTTTTGATTTGACACGCGAACGTGTTCGTCAGATTAAGGAAAAAGCGATTCGACGATTAAAGCATACTTCAAGAAGTAAAATTTTGAAAACCTATCTTGGATAGGTCCCGATAACTATCGGGATGCAATATTATTGTTGTTAAATTATCCTTAAATTGGAAATTTGGCATATATATTGTAATTTTATAGGTAACAACAGTTTATCATGACTGTTCGTTTTTTGATTGATGAATAAACTCCGGCTGATTACCGGAGTTTTTCATTTAATCTATTTTCTTATGATTGTCAAAAAAGTAGACATCTTTAAGACAAAATTGGTAGTCCTGCTTGATTTAAACAAAGTAATTCATTGATATGGATGAAAACAAAAAAGAACAGCCTAATAATCCGCTTCATGGCGTGAAATTGGTGGAGATTTTAGAATATCTTACCCAGAACTATACCTGGGAAGATCTTGCCGGACAAGTAAATATCAATTGCTTTAAAAGTAATCCTTCAATAAAATCGAGTTTAAAATTCTTGCGAAGAACACCATGGGCCCGAGAAAAAGTAGAACATTTGTATTTACAATCCATAAAAAAATAAATGGCATTCAACATTGTCCTCATCGAGCCTGAAATTCCGAACAATACCGGTAATATTGGCAGATTGGCCTTGGCAACCGGTTCAAACCTTCATTTGGTTAAACCTTTTGGGTTTGAATTAAGTGATAAAAGACTGAAACGAGCCGGATTGGATTATTGGAAATATCTATCACTAACCATTTATGAAAACATAGATTCTTTTTTTAATACCAATCAAGGAAAAAACATGGTCTTTTTTTCCAGTCATGGAAAGAATAACCATTGGTCGATTGAATATCAAGATGATCTATTTCTAATTTTTGGGAAAGAATCGGTGGGTCTATCCAAAGAAATCAGAGAAAGTAATTCGAACAACCTGTATCAGATTCCACTTTATAGCGAACACATCAGAAGCCTCAATTTGGCGAATGCCGTAAGTATCGTCGTTTATGAAGGTTTACGGCACATCTAAGCAAATGATTTACAGTAACTCTTCAATCGATTGTTAACGTTACCGTTATACCTAGGTTTTTTAGTATTTTTATAGGGAACCACATATTTCCTGGCAGTATGCAAAAAATCTTCGTTGTCCTATTAGCTTTCAATTTCATTCTTGTTTCATGCAAACCAGATAACCCATCAACCGATTCTGAAGAAAAAAATCAAGAAATCAGCTTCAATCTTCCTGAAGGTTTTGTCTTAGAAGACCTATACCAACCTAGTGAGAACGATCAGGGATCCTGGGTGGCGATGGCTCAGGGGCCAAAAAATATCATTTATGCCTGTGATCAATACGGAAAAATATATTACTTCACTGCTCCTGAAATAGACCAAGCCTTAAAGCCTAAAGATGTAATGCCGCTAGATTTAGAAATTGGCGAAGCTCATGGGCTGCATTGGGCGCATAATAGTCTTTATGTGGCAGTGAATAAAAGATGGCAGGACGATGTTCCGGATGAACAAGAAGCAGGAAGTGGTATTTACCGCATAACCGATAACAATCATGACGGCATGTTAGATAAGGTCGAGATGCTCTTGAAACTGGATGGTGCCGGTGAACATGGACCACATAGTTTTATATCGTCTCCTGATGGAAACGAAATCTATTTCATTGCGGGAAATCATACACTCGTGCCTGAAATTGTAAAAGAAAATAGTCGATTACCTACCAATTGGGGAGAAGATAATTTGTTCGAACCCTATTTAGATGCCCGAGGCCACGCCAATGATATCAAGGCCCCTGGCGGATGGGTCTGCAAATTCAACCCGGAGGGAACGGAATGGGAATTAATTTCCGCAGGATATCGGAACCCCTTCGATATAGCCTTTAATGAAGACGGCGAACTATTCACCTATGATGCTGATATGGAATGGGATATCGGAATGCCATGGTATAGACCAACAAGAATATGTCATGTCACCAGCGGAAGCGAATATGGCTGGCGTACAGGTTCGGGGAAGTGGCCCGACTACTATCCCGACGCTCTACCTGCAGTTCATAATTTAGAACAAGGTTCGCCAACTGCGGTCCTGTCCGGGGCCAAATTAGATTTTCCTGGAAGTTATAAAAATGGTCTCTTCGTCATGGACTGGAGCTTCGGAACACTCTATTTTGCGGATCTCAAAGCCAAAGGAAGTAGTTATATAGCCGAACGAGAAGAATTTCTGTCGGGCACTCCTCTACCACTAACCGATATGATTGCCGGAGCAGATGGCCATTTATATTTCGCTTCAGGAGGCAGAAGAATAGATTCACATTTGTTCCGCCTTCGGTATGTTGGTTCTGACTCCAAAGTGCCTCAACCCCTTGTGAATACAAATGCCGAAGAACTCAGGAAATTGCGTCGGAGTTTGGAAAACTATCATTCTAAGAAATCGCCGGAAGCCATTTCATTGGCCTGGTCTAATTTAGATCACGAAGACCGTTTTATTCGATATGCCGCGCGTATCGCTTTGGAACATCAACCTGTTGAACAATGGTTCAATAAATTCTTAGCAGAACAAGGATCCAAAAAAATCATTGCTGCAAGTATCGCTTTGGCCAGACAAGGTGAAAAGTCAATGCAATCTAAAATTCTGAAGAAGCTACAACCGATAACACTTGAAACTCAGTTGGCCGAACAACAATTGAATATGCTCCGTAGTTACGAGCTTCTGTTTATCCGAATGGGTGAACCTAGTACAGCGGACAAAATAACTACCGCTAGAAAACTAAAGGCCTATTTTCCACATGCAAGTGATGAAATGAACCGTGAATTAGGTCAACTATTATTGTATTTAGAGGCCGAAGGTATCACAGAAGGATTGGTTGCACTACTCGATAAGCATACTAAAAAAGGCACCACACTCTCAAAGGATTTCTTATCAGAAGAAATCACGGAGCGAAGCGAACAATACGGGCCATTAATTCGTGAAATTTTAGATAAGATGCCCCCAAGCGAGGCCATTTTTTATGGGGTATTGCTCAGTCATGCTGATAAAGGTTGGACCAAGGAAGCTCGTGAAAAATACTTTAACTGGTTTTATGATGTGTTAAATGCCAAAGGAGGACTTAGTTTTAAACCTGGAATGGAAAACATTCGTCTGGCAGCTATGAAACATGTTCCTGAAAGTGAGCAAGAATATTTTCAAGAAATGTCGGGGGTTTATTCTCCTGAGACCGCAGTAGCAGACCTTCCACAACCCATAGGACCTGGAAACGAATATGGAGGTAGAGAAATTGGTCAGATGGTCTGGGGCGATGAATTAGCGGATTATAACGTTGATTATGAAAAAGGTAAACGAGCCTTTCACTCGGGCATGTGTGTGCTGTGCCATCGCATGCGAGGAGAAGGTGCCGGGGTTGGGCCTGATTTGACCCAGGCGCACACTAAATTCAACAATTATGAAATGCTTTTTGCGACATATAGTCCTAATGATGAAATCTCAGACCAGTATGCGAATACGCTACTTTATCTCAAAGACGGTAAAAAGATTTCTGGTCGTATTAAATCGGAAACTGATGATAAAGTCATTTTGATGCCCAACCCTTTCAACGAAAGTTATACGGTAGAAGTCGCAAAGTCGGAGATTACAAAAAAAGAATTATCACCTCTATCTCCTATGCCCTCAGGGCTACTGAATCGATTGAATCCAAAAGAAATCAAAGACCTTTTTGCCTATTTGCAAGCTGGTGGCGACGAAAATCATGAGGTTTATACGGCGAAAAAAGAGCTTTAGAGTTGGAAGAGGCCCAGACATATATTTTAGGAACGGATACCGAAGAACTTTTTAGACTTGGGGTACAACATCAAGTATGGGCCGAAGAAGCACAACACGGGTGGAGACTGGCAAATTTCAAAACCGGTCAAACACTTTTAGACTTGGGTTGTGGACCTGGATATTGCACAAAGGAACTTGCATTTCTTGTGGGAAGTAAAGGCAAAGTAATCGGCATCGATAAATCACTAAAATTTATTTCCTTTCTCAATGAGATTGCTTCTAAATATAACCTGAATATCGAAGCGGTAAATACTGACTTTGATGCGATGCAGTTGGAACCTGACAGTCTGGATGGGATGTATTGTCGATGGGCTTTGGCATGGATACCCAATCCAAAGGAAGTGCTCCAAAAAATTGCAGAAGCTTTAAAACCAGGAGGTAAAATGGTCATTCAAGAATATTATGATTGGTCACTACTTCAGACCGAACCAAAAAAAGAAGCACTCTCCAAAGCAATTGCCATGGCGCTCAAAAGCTTCAAGGATACGGATAATGAAATGGATATCGGAAGGCATTTGCCTACGATTCTTCCTGAAATAGGAATGAGGGTAACAAGTTATCGGCCGATGACAAAAATTGCAACTCCATATAACGGAATCTGGCAATGGCCAAAGACTTTTTTTCAAAGTTACTTTCCGAGACTGGAAACCCAAAAATACCTTACACGGGAGGAAGTGAAAGCGGCTCTCATTGAATTAGAGGATTTAGAAAAAATCGATGGAGCTTCGATTTGTACCTGCTTAATGATAGAAGTTATTGCAGAAAAGATGTGAGTTGGATATTCCTAATTTACATCAATAAGAGCTTCTCTTCAACTGCGAAACCATTTTAGTACATTTATAAAGAATCCAAAAGTTCCTTATTCTTCCCCGATAGTCTACTTGGATTTTCAAAACCAACTTTATGAAAAAAAAATTCCACCGACTTATCCAATGGTGCAAGACCAAAATTAAGACCGTTACTCCTGGTAAAAATGCAGTAAAAGGTGCTGCTCTAGGGTTACTATCGATTACGGTATTTCTTTGGGTACTTTATGCCATCTTGGTAGCAAAAAGTATAAACGACATATGGGTTTTACTTTTATTTCTCGGTTTTACGCTAGCGGTGCTCCTCGGCGGACTTATAAGTATATGGCTAATCAAGTTGGTATATAAGATTCCAAGAGGGTACAAAATTGCGCTCTTGATTGCTGTACCCTTTTTAATTATGATGACTTTCGATAATCTACTCCCATTGTTCGTTGTGCTTGTTGCCTCCCTTTTTGGAGCCGCTGTATTTGTATTAAAGAAAACGGGTTTCAAAAACTTATCGATACCAAAAAAAATAGTCGCGATTTTAGGCCTGGTTCTTGGTCTCGGAGGTATCATCTATAGTATCGCAACCTATATTCCCAAAGGTTTTGACGTGGACCCTATTGCCAATGCCGCATTGGAATCCGCCTCGAAAAGCGAACATATTAGGGCTGAGTCACCAGCTAAAAAAGGGAATCATAAAGTTCAAACCTTAACCTACGGTAGCGGTGAAGACCGTCATCGGCCTGAATATGGTGATTTTGTTACACTTAAAACCAATGCTGTAAATGGGTTGGCATTTATTGACGATTGGGATGGTTTTGGTGGCTGGTGGCGCGAAAAGTATTGGGGGTTTGATGCCAAATCACTGCCACTCAATGCACGAGTATGGTATCCTGAAGGAGATGGGCCATTTCCTGTAGCACTCATCGTTCACGGAAATCATAGCATGCAAGATTATTCTGATGTCGGCTATGCCTATCTGGGCGAACTTTTGGCCTCGAAAGGAATCATTCTCGCCTCTGTGGACGAGAATTTTATCAATTCCTCTTGGTCTGATATTTTTGGCGGCCTTGATGAAGAAAATGATGCGAGAGGATGGCTGTTACTGGAGCACTTAAAACTTTGGCATCAGTGGAATGAAGAAGAAGGGCATCAATTCCAAAATAAAATCGACACCTCAAAGTTAGCCCTCATAGGGCATTCGAGAGGTGGAGAAGCCGTAGGTCATGCGGCTATGTTCAATACATTGCCTTTTTATCCCGATGATGCCTCGATTAAATTTGACTATAACTATGACATTCAATCTATCGTCGCCATTGCACCTGTCGATGGCCAGTATGAACCTGGCGAAAGTGGCACCGAGATCCAGGATGTTAATTATTTTGTACTACATGGTGCGCAAGATTCCGATGTTACTTCCTTTGCGGGATCGCAGCAATATGAAAGAATCACCTTTAGGGATAGTCTGTACCGCTTTAAATCGGGTCTATACATTTACGGAGCTAATCATGGCCAATTCAATACCAGTTGGGGTAATAACGACGTGGGCAATCCATTTACCGGTCTTTTAAATTTAAAGCAGTTGCTTGATGGTGATGACCAACGGAAAATCGCAGAAGTTTATATCAGTGCTTTTCTAGAAGCCACCTTAAGAAATAGACATGAATACCTTCCGATGTTCACCGATGCAAGAAAAGCCCAAAATTGGCTTCCCGAAACCATTTACCTCAACCAATTCCAAGATTCGAACACCGAACTACTCTGTACCTTCGACGAAGACTTTGATGTCACAAGTACAACTGACGATAAGGGCATAATTTCTTCAGAAAATCTAACCGTATGGCGTGAACAGGAAATACAACTCAAGTGGAAGAAAAAAGGTAGCCGTGCTGTTTTTCTGGGATGGGACTATGACCTAGAGGAGGAAGATGAGATGATGGATACCTTAAGCGATTCATTACTGGCCAGCTATTCAATTCATTCACCAATGCCAATCAAGGATATCGACTCCACCACGGTGTTCGTATTCAGCATGGCCGAATCTACAGAAAGTTCTAATCCTAAGGCAGAAGGAAAATGGGTCAATAACAATAATGAGGAAGAAGAGGAAGAAAAGCAATTTGATGAAGGGGAAACGGAGGAAGAGGATACTGAAACGGAAGAAAATGAAGATGACGAACCAAAGAAACCACTCGATTTTACCATTTCATTGAAAGACAGCACCGGTCAAGTGGTTCGTTTCCCCCTAAGTAACTTCTCTGCGCTACAGCGTGAAATAGAGCCGGTACTCTGGAAGATGGATTTCCTGACCGGTGACACCTCCTCGGAGCAAGTATTTCAATTATTCTATTTTCCTTTCTATGCTATGCGAGAAATTAATCCCAATTTCAATCCTTCGAGCATTGAAAATATCGAGTTCATTTTCGATAAAAGTAAGAATGGGGTTGTTGCAATCGATAACATAGGTTTTATGAAAAGCTTGTAAATAGGCTGTTTCATTTTATTACATTTATAGAACAAATTCGTTTTTTACCCAACCTAAAAGAATACACTATGAGTCATTCCATCAAATGCATATTAGTTTTATTAATAACCTGTAGTGCCCCTTTTGCTTTTTCCCAAAAAAAATCCAAAACCACAAATAGTTCGCCCGGAGCATTGGAAAAATCTTTTTACGAGGGATTGGAATGGCGAAATATCGGACCCAATCGAGGTGGTCGTTCTTTAGGTTGTGCCGGCAGTCCGGGTAGACCGAACGAATATTATTTCGGTGCTACAGGCGGTGGACTTTGGAAAACCGTTGATGGAGGAACAGAATGGGAAGCCGTAACAGACGGTCAAGTGACCAGCTCTTCAGTTGGTGCAGTAGGCGTGGCGGAGACCAATCCTGATATTGTCTATATCGGTATGGGCGAAGTACAATTGCGTGGTAGTATCACTCAAGGTGATGGTGTTTATAAAACCAAAGACGGTGGAAAAACCTGGCGGCATTTGGGACTGAAAGAAACACAGGCCGTAGCTCGTATTCGAATTCATCCTACGAATCCTGATATTGTTTATGTCGCGGCTTTGGGACATCCGTATGGTGATAATGAACAACGTGGCGTTTTTCGAAGTACGAATGGTGGTAATACTTGGGATAAGATTTTATATGTGAGTCCAAAAGCAGGAGCCGTTGATCTCATCATCGATAGAAACAATCCAAAAGTATTGTATGCCAGTACTTGGGAAGTACAGCGCAAAGCCTGGAACATGTGGGGTGGCGGTGGTGACTCCAAACTTTGGAAATCCACTGATGGCGGTGATACATGGACCGACTTAACAAGTAACACCGGAATGCCAGCCCCTCCGATAGGAAAAATAGGGGTTACCGTTTCTCCCGCAGATTCCAATCGTGTTTGGGCCATTGTCGAAGCCAATGAAGGTGGTGTTTTTCGTTCCGATGATGGTGGAAAAACTTGGGAGCGTACCAATGATGAGCGTAAACTACGTCAGCGTGCCTTTTATTATTCTAGAATTTATGCGGACCCTTGGGATAAAGAAACGGTCTATTGTTTAAATACGGGTTTTTATAAATCGACCGATGGCGGAAAAACATTTGATACTACGATTAAAGTTCCACATGGCGATAATCATGATCTGTGGATCGACCCGAACAACCCCGACCGTATGATCAACTCCAACGATGGTGGCGGTAACGTTAGTATCAATGGAGGAAAAAGTTGGACCGAACAAGATTATGTGACTACACAGTTTTACCATGTTATGACCACCAGCGATGTACCTTATCATGTGGCTGGAGCCCAACAGGACAACAGCACGCTGGCCATGCCCAGCGATGGTTGGGATCATATGCAAGCACGTGGACCAAATCACGGATGGTATTATGCCGTTGGTGGTGGTGAAAGCGGATGGATTACCCAACATCCTGAGAACAAGGATATTTTTTATGCGGGAAGTCAGGGAGCTTTATTGACGAGATATGACCGAAGTAACGGTCAGTCTAGAGATATTCAAGTGTATCCCAGATTTTTTTCTGGCGAACCCGCAAGTGCCCTTCCGGAAAGATGGCAATGGACGTTCCCCATCATGTTCGCTCCACAAGATTCAAAAGTAATGTACACCTGTTCGCAGCATGTATGGAAAACAACGGACGATGGACAGTCTTGGGAAAAAATCAGTCCCGATTTGACCTATGCCGACCCAGAAACTTTAGGTAAAACTGGCGGAGTTATTACCATGGATATGAACGGACCCGAGATTTATGCTACGGTTTTTGCTTTGGCACCCTCCTATCATGACATCGATACCATTTGGGCAGGTTCTGACGATGGCAAAATTCACATTACCCGTGATGGTGGAAAAAACTGGGAAGATATTACTCCGAAAAACCTTCCAAAATTCTCGCGTGTAAGTATTATCGATGAATCGCAACATCGACCTGGAACACTATTTATCGCGGCAAACCGCTACCAAGTAGATGACCGCCAACCCTATGTTTTCAAAACACATGACTACGGAAAAACTTGGACGAAAATCATCGACGGAATCGAAGATGGTCATTTTGCACGTGCTGTTCGAGAAGACCCTGTCCGTCAAGGCTTATTATTTTTAGCCACGGAACATGGCGTCTATTTTTCCATGAACGATGGTGAGCTGTGGCAAAGTCTACAACTCAAACTTCCAGATACACCCATACGCGATTTGGTCATAAAAGACAACGATGTTGTTATAGGCTCGCACGGCAGAGGTTTTTGGATTTTGGATGACATTCAGCCACTTCGTCAGTATCAACCGGAAATGAAAAACCTGTCCGCAGTCCTTTTCGAACCCGCGGATGCCATTCGTGGTATTTCCGAAGCATCCGTTCAATACTATTTAAAAGAGCAACAAGACACGATAACATTCGAGGTTTTGGACGCGAACGACAAACTGATCAACATCTTTACGGGCAGCAAACCGAAATACGAAGTAGATCCTGACCTGCCTTGGTGGCAAAAAGGAGGTTCGTCAAAACCAACCACCGCAAAAGGGCTCAATACATTCACCTGGGATTTAAGATACCCGGGGGCAACTGAATTCGAGGGTATGATTATATGGAGTGCCAGACCGCAACGTGGGCCTAAAGCCCCGATTGGTTCCTATAAAGTGCGTATGAAGACTGAAGACTCTGAGAAAACACAATCCTTTGAGGTAAAAATGGACCCCAACTTAAAAGGAATTACAAAAGAGGACTTGGACGAGCAATTCGATTTGGCCAATCAGATTATGCAAAAAACCAGTGCAGCGAACGAGGCGGTAATCCGAATACGGAAAATCAAATCGCATATCGACTCCAACAAAGAGAAACTCTCCGCATCGGATGTAAAGCGTACGGTAACGCCCTTTTTGGATAAGCTATCTGCTATTGAGCAAGAATTGTATCAAGTTAAAAATCAATCGAATCAGGACCCTCTGAACTTTCCAATTAAATTGAACAACAGATTAGCTTCATTACGAAGAAGTGTGGAATCGGGTGAAGCCAAACCTACGGACGGAGCCTATAAAGTCTTCAAAGAACTATCGCTAGAATTAGAAAAACATTTAGGGGATTTAGAATCAGCTTTACAAACACAATTGCCAAAGGTCAACAATACATTAAAGAACATTGGAGCTGAAGAAATCTCCGCTTCGGAATAATTTAAAAATAGGACTATGAAACGTTCATCTCGTATTTGGCTGTTTTTTTGCGCTGTCGTATTTCTTTTTATTAATTGTAAAACTGATAAAAAAATAGAACCTGCTCCCCAAGAGATAGCCGTAAAAAAACCACTGACATTTACCACACCTTTGGGCAAGGAATTTGCGATTTCAGAACCTTCAGAAAAACTTTTGGTTCAATACGAAGAAGCTAAGAAAACATATAATGTGAATCCTGATGACATAGATGCCATCATTTGGTACGGAAGAAGAACAGCTTATTTGGGCCATTATGATGATGCGATTTCAATTTACTCTGAGGGAATTAAAAAATATCCCGATGAGCCGCGTCTGTATAGGCATCGAGGTCATCGCTATATTTCTATACGTAAATTCGATGCCGCAATCTCGGATTTGCAAAAAGCCGGACAATTGATTCAGGGCACCGTGAATGAAATAGAACCAGATGGTATGCCCAATGCCCAAAACATTCCAGTAAGCACATTACATGGTAATATTTGGTATCATTTAGGCTTGGCATATTACCTAAAACATGATTATGAAAAAGCCTATACCGCCTATGTCAAATGCAGAGCGTCAGGAGAATTACCGGACAATATCGTTTCTAGCACTCATTGGCTTTATATGATTCAACGCCGACTTGAAAACAAAGAATTAGCAGATGAGCTACTAAAACCGATAACAGCAGATATGAATGTCATCGAAAACCAAAGTTACCATGAGCTTTGTAAACTATATAAAGGACTTATTCCCGTAGATTCCCTTTTACAAACCGAAACGGGTAGCCCTTCTAACGATGCGGTACGGTACGGACTTGCCAATTGGTATTTCTACAATGATGAGCGCGACAAGGCAAAAGAACTAATGAACGAGTTGGTTGAAAGTAAGTCATGGAGTTCCTTTGGTTATATTGCCGCCGAAAGTGACCTAATACACTATTTTGGAAAAGGGAATCAGTAAGGCATTGCGTTTGTTCCTGCAAAAACTCAAATCACTACTTTTGCAACGATATTTTAGTTAGAAAAAATGCAAAAATTAAAAATAGCCCCCTCACTACTAGCCGCAGATTTTGGCAATCTACAGCGTGATGTGGAAATGGTCAACGAAAGCGAAGCTGATTGGCATCATATTGATGTGATGGATGGCGTCTTCGTACCGAATATCTCTTACGGAATGCCTGTTGTAAAGGCTATTGCGAAACATGCTACAAAACCATTGGACGTGCATTTGATGATCGTAGACCCCGACCGCTATATTAAAACTTTCGCCGAATTGGGAGCAAATATACTTAGCGTTCATTATGAAGCATGTACGCACCTCCATAGAACTTTGCAAGCAATAAAAACCGAGGGCATGCAGGCCGGAGTAGCTCTGAATCCACATACGAGTGTTCAATTATTGGAAGATACAATTCAAGACATTGACATTGTGTGCATGATGAGCGTGAATCCAGGTTTTGGGGGGCAATCGTTTATCGAGAACACCTATGAAAAAGTTAGAGCCCTGAAATTACTAATTGAAAGAAAAGGAGCCAGTACACTTATAGAAATAGATGGTGGAGTTACTTCTAAAAATGCGAAAGCGTTATCAGACGCAGGCGCCGACATTTTAGTAGCTGGTAGTTTTGTTTTCAATAGCGAAAACCCTGCTCAGACCATATCAGACCTCAAAACCATAGCGGTTAGTTAGGCACTTTTAAATATTCTAAAAATAAGATGGCAAAACTACTCTGAAGAATCAATGCAATTGTACCATCTAATGTTTTAAACAAGCAACTTTATCAATATTGTTCCAATAAATACTTAATCAAGTCGGTGGTAGTTACTATCCCAACCAATTTATCGCCTTCAACGACAGGTAAGGCATGAAATTCATTTTCAGCTAAAATCTCAGCTACTTCTTTGATAGTCGTATCTGGCGAAACGCTTTTTAAGTTTTTAGCCATAACCTGTGAAATAGTGAACATGTTGTAAACAGTGGTTTCCACGTCACTTTCATCCTCGTATGCCCCATCGGCAAAACTGATGCGAAGCAAATCGGTCAAGCTTAACATTCCGATAATATGGTCTCCTTCAACAACAGGAATGTGTCGAATGTGATGTTCCTTAAATAGTCGTTCCGCGGTATCTAGCTCATCATTACTTTTCAAAGTGATAATATTCTTTGTCATTATCGTAGAAATGGGTACTCTATGTCTTAAGCTCATAATTACAGTGTTTTTGATTATTACATAAAGAACGGTATCTATAGTGGGCAAAAGAATGACAAATGTCATATAAGTAGATACATATCAATAGAATCAAAATACACTGTTACCCCCCTGAGCAAAAATGTTAGCGATAAAATAAGTAGCTTTACATCCTTACAGACTCCTATAAAAAGAAGCTTGCTAAAGGAAATGAAGAAACTGAATATTGCAATTATTGGTGGTGGTCCGATTGGGATTGCATGTGGATTGGAAGCCAAAAAAAATGACCTTGAGTACCTCATCATTGAAAAAGGACCGATTGTCAATTCCCTTTTCAACTACCCATCGAACATGCAATTTTTTTCTTCTTCCGAAAAATTGGAAATCGATGAAATTCCCTTTATTAGTAAAGAAGCCAAACCAAAAAGGAATGAGGCGTTGGAATACTATCGGAGAATCGTCACCTCAAACAAGTTGAATATTCATCTTTTTGAAAAGGTCACAGGAGTAAAAAAAGATGGGGATGCCTTTTCCGTAACTACCAACAAAGCTGTTTATGAAGCTGAAAATGTCATTGTGGCCACAGGCTTTTATGACTTACCCAATCTTTTGAACGTTCCTGGGGAAGATCTTCCTAAAGTGTCCCACTACTATAAGGACCCACATTTTTATGCAAGTCAAAAACTAGCTATCGTTGGCGCTAGTAATTCAGCCATTGATGCCGCTTTGGAATGCTGGCGTAAAGGCTCAGAAGTAAGCTTGATAATCAGAGGCTCCGAGGTAGGCCAACGGGTTAAGTATTGGGTACGACCCGATATCATTAACCGCATAGAGGAAGGAAGTATCAAAGCTTACTACAACTCGAAAGTAAAGGAGATTCAAGAAGATTCTGTCATCGTCAATACTCCAGAAGGAGAAATTTCCATTAAAAATGATTTTGTTCTAGCGTTAACGGGCTACATGCCCAACTTCAAATTCTTGGAAAATTTGGGAATTGAATTATCCAATGATGAAAAAAGGCTTCCCAACTATAACCAAGAAACCATGGAAACTAATATTCCAGGGTTATACTTAGCAGGGGTAATATGCGGGGGCATGGAAACTCACAAATGGTTCATCGAGAATTCCCGGATCCATGCAGAGATCATTGTGAAACACATCCTTAGTAAATAATCCGAAGAAAAAAGTTCCTAATTTCATTTATCACGGTTTTCAGGGAGTATACATTCACTATAATGCGCGTATTTGCGTTATAAATAAAACCTGAATTTTGTACATTGATAAAAGCCAGTGTAAAATCATCTCAAACCAAAAAATAAGCTATTGCGAAAGGAACAACATTTTTCGTTTCCCAAAATGCTAAGTCATAAAAAAGGCTTGGTAGCTTTACTTTGGCTATGTACGACAATCGTATTCTCTCAAGAAATCGAAAAAGATACTGTTCAAAAAACGAAACGCATCACCTTTTCCACTATACCTAATGATAAACAAAAATCCCTTGAACCCTATTATAAGGCTTTAAAGGATGCAGATTATGGGACGCAACGCTTTTCTGTAATAGATCAATTGGCCGCTTACCATATAGATCAAGCGAATACAGATTCTATATTATACTATGGAAATCTATATAGAAAAGAACTTGAACTTTGGGATTCACCAGACGATGCCAAAAAAATGTACTACACAAAAGCCTACTACATTTTAGGCGTAGGCAACAGATATAATGGGTTACTCGATAACAGCATTAAATGGCATATCAGTGGCATTACCAGTGGGGAAGAGGGAAATAGTTCAGAAGGAGTTTATCAAAACAAGATAGGTTTGGCAAAAATCTATATCTTAAAAGAAGAGCACGATAAAGCCATTTTAGTATTAGAAGAAGGCTTATCGGCTTATGAAGACGAGTTGCCAACGATTACGAATGATGCTCTTATTTGTTTAGGCGATGCCAATTTTAACCTAGAAGAATACGTTGAGGCTAAATCCAACTATGAAAAAGCCTTTGAAGGAGCCAAAAAATTCGGAGACCTTACACAAGAACTAGAAATCAATCTCAAACTTGGGCAATTGGCCGAAACTGAAGGCGATTATGACCTAGCGTTCAATTTTTACAACGAGACCAAGGAGAAGGGGCTTGATTCGGGTATTACTGTATTTTATTTTGAAGGAACCATACGTATAGCTCACCTTTTCTACAAAGAGAAAAATTATGAAGCTGCTACTGCGGCCCTTTCGATAGCCTATGTGAATGCCATTGAACGTGAAAATCTAAACTATCAAAAAGAGGTTTTAGATACCCAGAGAAAAACTTTTGCAGCTACTGGGGATTATCAGAATGCATACGCCGTAATGACACAATTAGATGGTGTAACAGAACAGATTCGTGCCCAACAGCAATTACGTATTAACAAAGAGCTTGAAATTGAGTACGAAACCTTGCAAAAAGAAAAAGCGATTACATCATTGCAAGAGGATCAAATATTAAAAGTCGCAGAATTAGATCGGCAAAAAACGATAAGAAATGCCTTTTTAATCGGTTTCCTTATAATTCTTATTCCAGTTTTAGCACTGTTATATGTTTATTATCAAAAAATACAAACGCAAAGCGAGTTAACAAAAAAGCAAGGGGAAATAAACGAACAAAAGGTAACGGCCCTAAAGCAAGAACAAGAACTTAATCTGATAAAGGCCTCCATAGAAGGTCAAGACGAAGAACGAAGGCGAATCGCACAAGAATTGCATGATAGTATAGGCGGAAACCTTGCCGGCATCAAACTACAACTTTCAAGCTTGACCAAAGGAGCTAAAAAGTACGAAACAATTAGTAGTCAAATCGATGAGACCTATCAACTGGTTCGTGACATATCACACACCTTGATTCCAAAGAAATTCAAGCAAAATGCCTTTACGGAATTGATTGGAGAGTATGCTAAATCGATTTCAAGCACAGGCGATTTGCGAGTAGGTTTTCATCCCCATCCTGAAAAGGCAATTAACGGACTGCTTGAGAACGTACAGATGGAACTATTCAAAATTATTCAAGAATTAATGACCAATACGCTCAAACATGCCAAAGCGAGCAAGGTGGATATTCATTTAAGCCTCATTGAAGATGAGCTTTCACTACTTTTTGAAGATGATGGAATAGGTTTTATTATAACTGAAGTTTCAGATGGAATAGGCTTTGAGAGTATAAAAAACCGAGTCGACGAACTATCAGGAACCTTAAATATTGATTCCGCTGAAAATCGAGGTACCGTAATATCCATAACAATACCGAACACTTAAAACAAAAAAATGAACTATAATCTAATTATCGCTGACGACCACAAAATGTTTATTGATGGACTAATGAGTATTCTTAAGGATGCTCCCGAGTTTACAGTGACTACTACTGCAAAAAATGGTGCTCAGGTCGTCAAGTATTTAGATATCAATGGCGTAGATGATCTACATCTTTTGATTACTGATTTGACGATGCCCGAAATGGACGGAATAGAACTCAACAAAATCGTAAAAGAAAAATATCCAAAATTGAAGACCCTTGTGGTGAGCATGCACATTGACGGTAGTATGATCGATAAACTTATCAGAAACAATGTGGATGGCTATGTGCCAAAAAATGCTGAAAAGGAGGAACTATTAGAAGCGATACGAACCATTGTCAAAGGTGAAAAATATTTTTCCAACGAAATCAAGCGGGCGTATACCGATGCAATGTTCGAGCAAAAAAAGCAAGAAGAAGTATCGTTAACCGATCGTGAAAAAGAGGTTTTAAAATTAATTGCGGAAGAAAATACCACTCAAGAAATTGCGGATATCCTCTTTTTGAGTAAACATACCATAGAAAGTTATCGTAAAAACTTGATTTCGAAATTACAAGTCAAAAATTTAGCGGGACTCACCAAACATGCCATAAAAATGGGCCTTTTAGATGAATAACCCCTGAAAACAGGGTGCACATTTTCACCAATTCAGGCGTACTAGCTCCCTTGTCATTATTTCATCTTTGTAGTGTAAACAAATCAACACCTACAACTATGAAATTAAAAGTCCTTTTATTCGCAACAGCAGTATTTTTCATTTCTTGTTCTAATGACAAAAAGACTGCCGAGGTTTCTAGACAGGTTTCCGCTTTAAGATCCGATATGTTGATGCAAAGTGTGGTCAATCAACCTTTTGCGAGACCCAGTTCAAATGACCTTGTTTCATTGACCATTTCAGGCCCATCTCTTCTTAAGGCCACCGCAACATTTAAAGTGGTCAATGAAAAGGGAGAAGAAATTCACTGCGAGACATTTCCGTCAAAAGACCTTATTCAAGCCGATTATAGAACTGCGAATTCCGTTCTACAGGAGGCACACCTTCGCGATGTGGTCAAAGGTTTTTTTGTGGAGGACCAAATAACCCTTGTGAAACAGAAAGGGTCCTACGCTGGTTTGTAGCAATAATCTTCATTTCTTTTAGTTATATAAATTCAAAACCTCCAACTTTTAAAAGCGCTGATAATGATTATATTCGGTAGTGGTTCGGCCCACATAAAAACAGCACCCGTCAGAAATGTTACTTGTGACAATTGCAATAATCAAAACACCATTTCCTTTAGCATATTCAGAAAACACGCCCATATTTTTTGGATTCCCGTTTTTCCGATGAACAAAACAGGCGCCTCACAATGCAGTCATTGTCAGCAAGTACTGAAACCGAAGCAGATGCCAGAACGGCTGAAAATGGAATATCAAAACTTCAAAAGCGATGCAAAAGGACCTATTTGGCAATTTGCTGGTTTGTTTTTAATAGTGTGCTTGATTGGGTTTGCCGGTTACTCTGGTAGTAAAGACAAAAAGAACACTGAACAGTATCTGTCAGAACCCGCAATCGGTGATATTTATGAATATCGTATTGAAACGGGAAGCTATTCCACAATGAAAGTAATGCAGGTAACTCAAGATAGCTTGTATATGTCATTCAACGACTATGAAATCTCCAAATCATCACGTATCTACAAAATCGATAAGGAAGAGAACTATCCTGATGAAGTATATGGCGTTTCTCGACAAGACTTACTAGGTATGAAAGCTGATGGAGATATTCTGGATATTAATCGCGATTAACGAAACCTCGAAACTTTATAAACAAAAAACCACATCCTTCTGATGTGGTTTTCTCATTCAGTGACCGCGGAGGGATTGCATATCCCAAATGAGCTCCCCTTTGCAAATAGAAAACCACGGGCTATTGCCCTAATTCTTTGCTTTTACCGAAATTTTGAAGCTATAGCTTTAATTTCTCCAAAAACAAAGAACCACACCAAAAAAGGCGTGGTTCTCTGCTTGTAGTGACCGCGGAGGGATTCAAACCCCCAACCCTCAGAGCCGAAATCTGATGCGCTATTCAGTTGCGCCACGCGGCCGATTCTTTAGCGAGGGCAATTTACACAAAAAGAACTTTCCGGTGCTAATAAAATACGTTCAATTCGTATCTCATTTTTACATTTTGAGCAAACACCAAAATCTTTGGTTTCGAGCTTGTCCAAATTTAATTTTAGAGCCGTCAAACGTTCTTTGGCCTTTCGTAAAGCTGCGTCAAGAACACTTTTATTATTGATGGCGTCCATTCTTGAAATTCGTCCAATTGCATTGTCGGGTGAAATGGGATGAGCCATATCTTCATATCTTAAAACACTCTTTTCGGTCTTGAGTATTTACTGTTCTAAAAGCGTTCGAATTTTTTCGACGTCCATCGGTTACTTGATTGGGGCTAGACTAATTTGGCTTTGACTATGGTAGAAATAGTCTTTCCATCTGCTTGGCCCGCCAGTTGTTTGGAAACCATACCCATAACCTTACCCATATCTTTCATGCCCACAGCTCCTGTAGTTTCGATTACCTGAATCACAACTTTTTCAATTTCCTCCGCTGACAGTTGCTCTGGTAAAAATTGTTCGATTACTGCTATCTGGGCCAATTCGGGATCGGCTAAATCTTGTCTACCTTGTTGGATAAAAATGGCTGCACTGTCTTTGCGCTGCTTCACTAATTTTTGCACCAATTTCACTTCGTTCTCCTCACTCATTTCACCTGTAGAACCTGTCTCTGTTTGTGCTAGTAACAAAGCTGATTTAATAGCTCTCAGTGACTCCAAAGCAACTTTATCCTTCGATTTCATGGCCGCTTTCATTTGTTCCATTACTTGTTGTTGTAATCCCATTTTGTATTGATTTTAAGGAGAGTGAAGATAAAAAATAAACCCGAAAACAGCTTCTGTTTTCGGGTTTAACTTGGTAATCAAACTTTGAGTTAGTCTACATTATCATGTAGAAAAGAATTGTTAGACCTTAGTTGAATCTCGTCATTGCTATCTTCGCTCAAGGAGGTTCTAGAGGCCTTGTTTTCACTTGATGTCTCCGTTAAATCAACACCTTGCCTTTTGTAGGCAGGTTCTTTTTCAATTTCATCAATATTACTTAAACTATTCTGAAACTTGTAATTGAAGTCTTTCAATTTTCTTCTTCGTTCGTCCGCTCTTTCCTTTAAAAGTTCTTCTAATGGTGTTTCCATCGGATCGATTTCCGCCTCGTCATTGACGCTTTCCACTTCATCGGTCGGAATCGTTTTTCTTTCGAATACCAATTCATCTTCTATGATCTTAGGTTCGAATTCTTCCGCCTTTGATTTGGCCCCGGTCAATTGATTCTCCAATTCCATATAATCATCAAGGCTGTATCGGGTTTCACCATCCTTGTTATATTCTAACACCGGAATGACTTCGATATGATCTTTCACGTCCATTTCTTGGACTTCTTCATCCAAATCAAAAGTGATTACATTTTCTTCTTCCTCACTGTCGGTCACTAAAGGAAGGTCAAAGCTCATCGCGAATTGATCTTCTTCTATTTCCTTTGTAGAAACCACTTCTGGATCAACAACCTCAATTGCATTTAAAGTATCGCTTGAATCGATAATTATGAAATCATCTTCAGAAACATTCTCCGCTATAACCTCCTCATAAAAAACATTGAAATTCTTGATATAATTAGTCGTGGGAATTAAATCAAGATCATCAAATTCATCAGTTAAGGTATGTTTAAGAACCGGTTCTTCAACTTCCTCATCCTCTTCTACCAATTGGTGTACAACGTTTTTGGGTGTTAGATCTTGAATGGCGCGCTGCTCATCATTGAGCGTGTGTATAATTTTTTTTGCCTCACTATTTACAATATCGTCTTGTTGATCAATATTGAATCCTGTTGCGATGACAGTTACCGCAACTGCCTCTCCCAAATCTTCATCTTCTCCTACCCCCATGATTATATTTGCTCCGTGACCTGCCTCGTTCTGTATATGATCATTGATTTCCCCGATTTCATCGATGGTGATTTCTTGAGAACCGGAAACTATGAGCAACAATACATTCTTCGCCCCGGTTATTTTATTATCGTTTAAAAGTGGTGAATCCAAAGCCTTCATAATCGCTTCCCCTGCACGGGAAGACCCAGAAGCTATTGAAGAGCCCATAATGGCCGTTCCACTGTTTGAAAGCACTGTTTTTGCATCGCGAAGGTCAATATTTTGAGTATAGTGATGTGTTATCACCTCTGCTATACCACGGGCAGCTGTTGCTAAAACCTCATCGGCTTTGGAAAAACCGGCTTTGAAGCCCAAGTTTCCATAAACCTCCCTCAGTTTATTATTGTTGATGACAATTAATGAGTCGACATTGGAACGCAACTTTTCGATACCCAATTGTGCCTGCTTGCATCGCATTTTTCCTTCAAATTCAAAAGGCATGGTAACAATACCCACAGTTAGAATATCCATTTCTTTGGCCAGTTTCGCGATGACCGGAGCAGCACCAGTACCGGTTCCACCACCCATTCCAGCAGTAATAAAGACCATTTTCGTAGTGGTATCGAGCATACTCTTGATATCTTCCATACTCTCGATCGCTGCTTGTTCACCTACCTCAGGATTCGCACCAGCACCTAATCCTTCAGTCAAAGAAACCCCAAGTTGTATTTTATTAGGTACAGAACTATTCGTGAGTGCCTGTGAATCAGTATTCAAGATGACAAAATCTACTCCATTGATGCCTGCCTGAAACATATGGTTAATGGCATTGCTACCACCACCACCTACTCCGATAACCTTTATGACGTTGCTTTGATTTTTTGGTAAATCAAAAGCGATTCCTTCAAATTCCGTGTTGTTGCTCATACTTAATTTATTACTGGTTTATGATATTCTATTCTTTGATTGTATGCTTTACTCTGCATTGTCTAAAAAGTCCTTCAGCTTTTCGGACCATTTGTCGAAAACTGATTTGCGTTCTCTTTTTGCTACCAAATTCGCGGTTCTTTCTTCTTCATGGCCGGCCAAAACTGGTTCAGACTCTAGCAATTCAGGCTCCATTTCATCGTCTTTGATTTTAGTTTCGTTACTTATAGCATTCATAAGCAATCCTACAGCCGTTGCGTATAACGGACTGGCAACTTCGGCATCCGAATCACCTGCCAGGTGTTCATTCGGGTAACCGATTCTTGTATCCATTCCGGTAATGTATTCTACCAATTGTTTCAAATGTTTCAATTGGCTTCCACCACCGGTCAAAACGATACCCGCTATAAGCTTTTTCTTTTGCTCTTCATGACCATAGTTCTTGATTTCGACATAAACCTGCTCGATTATCTCGACCACTCTGGCATGAATGATTTTAGAAAGATTTTTTAGCGTAATTTCCTTTGGCTCCCGCCCTCGGAGACCAGGAATGGAAACAATCTCATTATCCTTGTTTTCTCCTGGCCAGGCAGAACCGAATTTTATCTTTAATAATTCAGCTTGTTTTTCTATGATAGAACAACCTTCTTTGATGTCCTCCGTAATGACTCCACCTCCAAAAGGTATGACTGCAGTGTGACGAATGATTCCGTCTTTGAATATGGCCAAGTCTGTTGTACCTCCTCCTATATCAATTAAGGCAACACCGGCTTCTTTCTCTTCTTGACTTAATACCGCATCAGATGAAGCTAGAGGTTCGAGAGTTATATTTCCTAAATCCAACCCTGCACTTTTAATGCAGCGTCCTACATTTTTTATGGAAGATACTTGACCTACTACAACATGAAAATTAGCTTCTAGACGACCCCCATACATACCGATGGGTTGTTTAATCTCAGCTTGACCATCTACTTTATATTCTTGTGGCAAGACATGGATGATTTCCTCACCGGGAAGCATCACCAATTTGTACACTTGATTGCAAAGCTTGTCCAAATCATCTTCGTTGATTACCTCTTCAGAATCAACACGGGTAATGTAATCGCTGTGGTGTAGACTTCTGATATGTTGACCGGCAATACCAACAACTACCGATCCGATCTTCAAACCTGAATTGACCTCAGCTTCTTCAACAGCCTGTTGAATTGATTTAATGGTCTGGGTAATGTTATTCACCACCCCTCGATGAACTCCTAAACTTTTTGACTTACCTATACCTAAAACCTCAATCTTGCCATACTCGTTTTCCTTACCAATTATGGCCACAATTTTGGTTGTTCCTATGTCAAGACCTACTGAATATTTACCCTGTTCCATTTTGATGATCGATTTTAAATTTTAGTGCACACTACTTGATTGTTAAACTCCAAACTAACGACGTTGTATTCTTCTAAAGTTTTGTCTTTGTTCGCTTTGGCATAAAATGCCTTGAAATTATTAAACTTCTCATCAAGACCATCAACACCACCCAAATTCACTACAAACTGCTCCATTCTAAATTTTAACTGGTAATCATCTTCTGCCTCAACATGAATACCGACAACGTTCTTACGAAGAAATTCATCTTCGTTTATATACTTCAGAATCTCATAAACATCTTCTAAACTCTTACCCGTGATATTGCCCGTAATAATTGGCACACGCGCAGAATGGCTCATTGACAAAGGCATACGTTTACCCTCATCATCGAGATAAAACTTAGAACTCCCCTCAATACGTCCGATTGGTTTGCGCTGCACAATCTTAGTTGCCAGTTTACCGTTGACGGTCAGATAAACTTGTGCGCTTTTCACCATTTTATTGGCTTCAATGACCTTCTCTATAGTATTCAAAACTAATTTTTCTTTGGGCACATTGTTGAGGTTGCCATAATTTTGTATTAACAATTTATTAACCATGCCTTCGGTAATGTAAAGGTTCTGATCCCCAACGAATTCGATCTCAATTTCGTTGATTTTTTTGGTGGCGCTCCTTTGATTTGAAAAAGCGTAAAGCCCTGTCACCGTTATTAAAAGCGCTAGTACCTTGATATAATTCCAATTAACTTGCATACTCAAATTCTTTTTTTATTTTTTCGACTTCCAATCCTATATCTCCAGCACCCATAGTCACCAGAACATCAGGATTTTGAAGTTTAATTTCTTGCAATAAATTCTCCTTTTTAATTACTTTTTTATGTGGATTTTCTATCTTTTCCAATAACCATTCTGAAGTGACACCTGCCATTGGTTTTTCCCTTGCTGGATAAATATCCAATAATAATATCGCGTCGAATTTTGACAGACTTGTTGCAAATTCATCTATAAAATCTTTTGTTCTCGAAAAAAGATGCGGTTGAAAAACGGCCAAGACTTTCTTATCCGGGTGCATTTCTGAAATGGCATCATAAACTGCGTTGATTTCCGTAGGATGGTGCGCATAATCATCGATATAAACAAACTCATCTTCTTTGATCTTGTAGGAAAACCTGCGCTGTACTCCCTTAAATGTTTCTAATGCTTCAGCTAGGCGGTGCATGGGGGAACCTGTTTCCACCGCCATCGCAAAAGCTACTAGACCATTGAGCAGGTTGTGCCTGCCCGGTTTGTTGAACTTAACACCTGATAGGGTCTTTTCCGGTGTGTTCAAATCGAATATGTAGGTGCCATGTTCTACTTTTATATTTCGGATACAGTAATCCGAATCATCTTCTATACCATAAGTCACTCCTTTTAAAGGCAACCCATTTCTAACAAATAGTTTTCCATTAGGTTTAATAAGACTTACAAAATCCCTGAAAGATTCTTTTAAGGCTTCACTACTACCATAGATATCCAAATGATCAGCATCCATTGAGGTAATGCACGCCACATTCGGCGTCAGTCGTAAAAATGAGCGATCAAACTCATCCGCCTCCACCACAGAATGATCAACTCCACTAAAGAAAAAGTTACTGTTGAAATCTTCGGATATTCCTCCAAGAAAAGCGGTAAAAGGAGTTTTCGTTTCTTTTAACAAATGTGCTAGAATACTTGAAGTTGTGGTTTTACCATGCGTTCCCGCAACAGCTATACAAAAAGTATCATTGGTAATAATTCCCAAAACTTCTGAACGTTTTTTAATTTCAAATCCTGCGTTCAAGAAATACTGATACTCATTGTGGTCATTGGGTACGGCAGGAGTATAAACGATTAACGTATCGGTTGGATCGTATTCGTAACTTTTGACCAAATCAGGGTTGTCATCATAGTGGATGTCAATTCCTAAAGTAGCTAACTCGGCGGTCAAGGGGGAGGCGGTCTTGTCGTACCCGGCCACATTTTTATTTACGAACTTGAAATAACGCGCCAAAGCCGACATACCGATACCTCCGATACCGATAAAGTAGACGTTATGTATGCTATTCAAATTCATTACTTCAATAATTTTTCTATCTCATCAACAATGTCCTTGGTGGCATTCGGCATCGCTAGTTTTTTAATATTGGTTTTTAGCTCTTGCTGTCTTTCTTCGGATTTAAAAATTTCTGAAAAGACGGTTTCAAAATCCGTCTCCAAGTCTTTTTCGCGTATCAATACTGCTGCATTTTCATTGGCCAATGCCATGGCGTTCTTGGTCTGATGATCTTCCGCTACATTCGGAGAGGGAATAAAAATGACTGGCTTACCTACAATGCACAACTCCGAAACGGAACCTGCCCCGGCACGAGAAATCATGATATCCCCTGCTGCATAAGCTAAATCCATTCGAGAAACATAATCCAAAACTTTTACCCACTCACTCTCATACTTTGTATATTCCTCATAATATAATTTACCACACTGCCAGAGTAACTGAATACCTAATTCTTTAAAATAGCTCAGTTTATTTTCTATCAATTGGTTGATGCGTCTGGCACCTAGACTTCCACCAAGTACAAAGACCGTTGGCTTATCGGGGTTTAATCCGAAAAAACTTAAAGCTTCTCTCGAATCACTTTTCGCCTCGACCAAATCACCTCGCACGGGATTACCTGTTTTTACGATTTTGTCCTTCGGAAAAAATTGCTCCATTCCATCATAGGCAACGCAAATTTTGGCTACCCTATCTTTCAACAATTTGTTGGTTATACCGGCGTATGAATTCTGTTCCTGTAAAACACATGGAATACCGCGACCGGAGGCCACTCTCAAAAGTGGACCACTAGCGAAGCCCCCGGTACCTATTACGGCATGAGGTTTATAATGCGACACTATGTTACCTGCTTTTATCAAACTACTTATCAGTTTAAAGGGAAACATTAAATTTTTCAAAGTCAGTTTCCGTTGTAACCCGGTAATCCACAATCCTTCTATCTGGTATCCTGCTTGCGGTACTTTTTCCATCTCCATGCGGTCCTTCGCTCCCACAAATAAAAATTTGGCTTCAGGATACCTCTTTTTTAATTCGTTCGCTATCGCTATGGCGGGATAAATATGTCCGCCTGTACCTCCCCCAGAAAGAATGAACCTATAATTGTCCACTTAAAATTTCTAAAGGATTATTCTCATTCACTTTTTTACCAGCCCTCTTCTTGGCGTGACTTTTATTACTTGCACTCAAGATGATACCAATTGCTAAACAAGTCATCCAACTTGAAGTTCCTCCACGACTTATTAAGGGCAGGTTTTGTCCCGTTACCGGAAATAGCTCCACAGCAACGGCCATATTAATCAACGCTTGGAATACAATGGGAATCCCAACGCCCAACACCAATAATTTTCCAAAAATTGTCTCACTTCCATTAGCTACCACTACAATTCTGAAGAGCAACAAAAGGTAAAAGAACATGATGGCAAAACCGCCTATCAGACCATATTCCTCAATAATTATCGCATAGATAAAGTCAGACTCACTTTGCGGCAAGAAGTTCTTCTGTACGCTTTTGCCGGCACCTTTGCCTATGAGTCCGCCAGAAGCAATTGCAATCTTAGCTTTTTCAATTTGGTAGGCATCTTCGGTATCTTCACCACTCATAAAACTCTCGATTCGAGCTTCCCAGGTATCCACCCGATTCGAAAAAGCATCCGGTACTGCTTTTGCGGCCAATATGAACATGACCAAAGAGAGGACACCTGCTCCTACTATAGCCAGAAGATATTTAGTTGGGTAACCTCCGATAAAAGCCAGTAACAACACCATTGAAAAAATGATGCCTGCCGTTGAAAAGTTAGCGGGCAGGATCAAAATAATCACTAAGAAAACAGGAATCCATAACGGAAGTATGCTCTCTTTAAATGTAATTGTCTTATCCTTAATTTTAGTAAGATACCGAGCCACATAAATCATTAGAACTACGGCCGCTAAGTTAGAAGGCTGAAAAGAGCCTACTAGGGGCACGCTGATCCATCGACTGGCATTTGCCCCTTCAATGGTAGCGCCTTGAGCCAATGTAAACATCAACAGCAACAATACAATCGGCATCGCAATCAACGAGAGCCCTTTAAAATAGTGTGTTGGTATTTTATGTACCCCATAGATAATGCCGAAACCAAGGACCAGTAACATGGCATGTTTGACCAAATGCCCTAAGGTCGTTCCATTATCCATCACATATACCAAATTACTGCTAGCACTATACACCGGTAAAAATGAAAATAGGGCCAAAAGGGCAACTACCGCCCAAATCGCCTTATCACCTTGTATGTTCTTAAAAAAATCTAGCACTCTACAAATTCTTTATAGCTTCTTTAAACTGATTACCCCTATCCTCGTAGTTTTCAAACAAATCAAAACTTGCACAGGCCGGTGACAACAACACTGTATCACCGCGCTCCGCAATTTTGTAGGCCACCTTTATAGCCTCTGACATTGCAAAAGTTTCGACCATTAAATCGACAACGTTGCCAAAGGCATCCTTAATTTTTTCATTGTCAAGTCCTAAACAAATAATAGCCTTTACTTTTTCGTGTACTAGTGGCATCAAAGGTTTGTAATCATTGCCTTTATCCACTCCTCCAACAATCCATATGGTGGGTGCGCTCATACTGTCAAGTGCAAAATAAGTCGCATTGACATTGGTTGCCTTTGAATCATTTATGTATTGAACATGACCAATTTTCAAAACCTTCTCCAATCGATGTGCCGCACCATGAAAATTCGCGATACTTTGGCGAATGGTTTCTTTACGAATACCGATTAATTTGGAAGCGGTTGAGGCAGCCATAGTATTCTTCAAATTGTGTTTTCCTTCAAGTGCTAGGTTATCAGTTTGCATTGTTATGGTGTTATTTTGCGTCGTTATTTTTATTTCTTGGTTCTTGAGACATGCACCTTCCTCGATTTCCTTTCGGATGGAAAAAGGCAATAACTGGGATTTAATAGGATGCTTTTCAAGCCATTTCGTAATCACTTCATCATCTGCATCGTAAATGAAATAATCCGATTCCGTTTGGTTCAGCGCTATCCGAAATTTGGAGGCGATATAATTTTCAAATTTGTAATCGTACCGATCCAAATGATCTGGTGTGATATTGGTCAAAATCGCGATATGCGGTTTGAATTCTTTGATGCCGTCCAGTTGAAAACTGCTGATTTCCAAAACGTAGTAATCGAAATTCTCTTCAGCGACCATCTTTGCATAGCTATCACCAATGTTACCTGCCATGCCAACATTGACCCCCCCTTCTTTTAAAATGTGGTTCGTTAGCATGGTTGTAGTGGTCTTTCCGTTGCTGCCCGTAATTCCGATAATTTTCGCATCGGTATATTTTGATGCGAACTCGATTTCGGAGATTACCGGAATTCCTTCCGCGACCAATGCCTTTACCAACGACACGTTATCGGGTATACCCGGACTTTTCATGACCACGTCGGCATTCAAAATCTTGACCTCGGTATGCTGTTCCTCTTCCCAATCAATCCCAAAATGTTCAAGAACTTTTTTATACTTTTCTTTAATCTCTCCTTTATCGGATACAAAAACTTCGTATCCTTTTTTCTTCCCCAGGATGGCGGTCCCCACGCCACTTTCGCCTCCTCCAAGAATCACCAATCGCTTCATTCTAGCGTATTTTCAAAGTCACAATGGTCGCAATTGCCAACATGATTCCTACAATCCAGAAACGGGTCACGATTTTACTTTCGTGATAGCCTTTCTTTTGATAGTGATGATGTAAGGGCGACATTAAAAAAATGCGTTTTCCCTCTCCTAATTTTTTCTTAGTGTATTTGAAGTAGCCCACTTGCAGCATCACAGAAATCGACTCGGCAAAAAAGATTCCGCATAACAAGGGGATGAGTAATTCTTTTCGTACTATTATCGCGATTACGGCTATTACACCTCCAATAGTCAAACTTCCAGTATCGCCCATAAAAACCTGAGCAGGAAAAGCATTATACCAAAGGAAACCAACAAGGGCTCCCACAAATGCCGTAATGAACACTAGCAGTTCATCGGAACCAGGTATGTACATAATATCCAAGTAGTCAGAGAAAATCACATTACCCGAAACCAAGGCGAAAACACCAAGGCTAAATCCTATTATTGCCGAAGAGCCAGCAGCTAATCCATCAATACCATCAGTCAGATTTGCTCCATTCGAAACAGCGGTTACAATAAGAATGATAATTGGAATGAATATCAACCATGCATATTCTTTGGCACCATCACCAGCCCAACCAATAAAATCTCCATAATCAAATTCGTTATTTTTCAGGAATGGAACGGTAGTCATCGTAGATTTTACCTCTTTTCCACGTACTTCTTGAACCGTAAATTGTTCTGTTATCGTAGTCCGATTATGGTCACGCATTGTGACCTCAGGGTGAAAGTAAAGTACCGCCCCGACGATTAGGCCCAGAACTACTTGACCAATCACTTTAAAACGCCCTTTTAGACCTTCTTTATTTTTCTTGAAAACTTTGATATAATCATCAACGAATCCGATGATACCCATCCATACCGTAGTAAAGATCAATAAGATTATATAAATATTATCGAGCTTGGCAAATAACAAAACCGGAATCAAAGTTGCCAAGATGATAATGATACCGCCCATGGTAGGTGTACCCGCTTTTTGTTTTTGACCATCGAGACCCAAATCTCGAATGGACTCACCCACTTGCTTTTTTTGAAGGATAAGAATTATACGCTTACCATAAGATGTCGCTATTATCAAAGAAAACAAGATAGCCATGCCCGCGCGGAAGGTGCTGAACTGAAATAAGCTCGCGCCAGGCACTTGGTATTGTTTTTCTAAATATTCAAATAAATAGTACAGCATTTATTTTTCCAGTTCTAACAATAGTTCTTTGATGATTTCAAAATCATCGAAATCAATTCGTTTTCCGTTTGTTTCTTGATATGTTTCATGGCCTTTGCCGGCTACAAGTATAATATCGTTGGCAAGCGCCAATTGACAGGCTGTCTTAATCGCCTGTTCTCGGTTCTCAATAGATAGGATTTTTTTAGTATTCTGTGGTTGAACACCTCCAACCATTTCCTCAATTATTGCAGCTGGCTCTTCCGATCGGGGGTTATCGGAAGTAAAGATGGCTTTATTGCTCATCTCTGAAGCGATATGACCCATAACCGGGCGCTTAGATCTGTCTCTATCGCCACCACACCCCACAACGGTGATGACGTTTTCATTTCCAGTTCTCAACGTGTTGATAGTATCAAGCACGTTTTTTAGCGCATCCGGTGTATGGGCATAATCGACTATAGCTGTAATTTTCTGTTTTGATATATAATATTGAAAGCGCCCATCTACATTTTCGAGTTCACTTAAAAGACGTAATGTTTCAAATTTTTCCAAACCTAATAAGTCCGCAGTGGCGTAAATCGCCAGCATATTGTAAGCATTGAAATGACCGATCAATTTCGACCAAAGCTCGTTGTCATTGATTTTCAATAATTGTCCATCAAATTGATTTTCCAATATTTGGGCGCGATAGTCCGCGTAGGTTTTTAAAGCATAAGTATATTTTCTGGCCTTTGTATTCTGTAACATGACCAGACCGTTCTTATCATCAATATTGGTCAACGCGAAAGCAGCTTTGGTAAGGTTGTCGAACAAAATTTTCTTGGTATCGCGATACTCGGCGAACGTCTTGTGGTAATCCAAGTGATCATGGGAGAGATTGGTAAAAATCGCTCCTTCAAAAACCAAACCTTCTGTTCTTTTTTGATGGATACCGTGAGAGCTGACCTCCATAAAACAAAACTCCACGCCTGCATCGTTCATCAACTTCAAATGTTCATTGATCGTTAATGCATCGGGTGTTGTATGGCTTGTTTTGTACTCAGTTTCATCCACCATTATTTTGATAGTTGATATCAGACCTACCTTATACCCCGACTTTTTGAACAATTGATATAGTAAGCTGCTAACCGTGGTTTTTCCGTTCGTACCAGTGACTCCAACGAGTTTTAAATTTTTAGACGGATTATTATAAAAATTGGAAGCCATTATTGCCAAAGCGGAATTACCGTTACGCACCTCCACATAGGTAATCTCGTTGACCATTTGTTGAGGCAGCTCTTCACAAATAATCGCCTTGGCACCGGAATTAACTGCTTTTTCAATGTATCCATGCCCATCAGTGACCAAACCGCGGACGGCCACAAAAACATCGTCCATGGCAACTTTACGCGAATCGAATTGCACCGAATTCACCATAACATTGGTAGACCCACTTACTGCGGTAAGGCCAACTCCATATAATATGTCCTTTAGGAGCATCATGAAAGTTCCAATATAATTTTAGCGGCTTTTTTAATATCCGTTCCGTGTGAGACAGACTGTTTTTTTACCGTACCATTTCCCTTTACTTCTACTTCAAGCCCAAGATTCTCTAAAATGGATACTGCATCCATTCCGCTCATGCCCTTCACATTAGGTACTTGATTGTATTTTTTCTGAGATTCAGCGTAATATCTTTGGTACTCTTTTTCCAGATTATCATTGGTATTCTCCAATGTTTCGACCTCATCGATCAACGGATTATTTGCATAAACTTTTTGAGCAATTGATTTGAATACAGGTCCGGAAACATCAGCCCCGTAATATCCCACACTTTTATCTGGTTCATGTATGACCACGATACACGAGTATTTCGGATTGTCAGCCGGAAAATATCCCGCAAATGATGAGATATATTTCATCACATCAGGATCCTTGCTTACATAGTTTTTCTGGGCCGTACCCGTTTTTCCTGCCATGGAAAAATTTGGGGAATACATTTTATGACCTGTACCGTGTTTTTTCTCGACTACATTTTTCAAAAGGTGTTGTACCTGCTTCACTGTCTTCGCGGAACATATCGAAGGGTTTATTATTTCTTTGTCAAATTTGAAAATCGTGCGGTTCAGTTCTTTGACTTCTTTAATCAAGCGCGGTTTCACCATTTCACCATCATTGGCAATGGCGTTATAAAAAGTTAGTATTTGCAATGGAGTCATTGAAACTTCATACCCATAAGCCATCTGCGCCAACGAGAGACCGGACCACCCTTTATCGCCCGGAAAACGCAATACCGGTTTACCTTCTCCTTTTATAGGAAGTCCGATTTCCTTTCCGAGGTTCATACTCATCAACCGATTTACATATTTAGAAGGTTCTTGTTTGTACCCATCATGAACCATTTGCGCGAAAGCCGTATTAGAAGAAACTTCAAAAGCCTTGGCCATCGAAATTTTCCCATATCCACCATGCTTGGAATCTTTGACCCGATGGCGGTAAATTTTCCAATACCCTTTTCCGGTATCCTTAACGGTGCTTGTATCGATGACACCGTCTTCCAAAGCGGCCACGAGATTCATTAGCTTAAAGGTTGAACCCGGTTCGTGCGATTCTCCGATGGCATAATTCAGCCTTTCATAGTATTTTCCTTCCTTGGTTTTACCCAAATTAGAGATTGCTTTTATCTCACCTGTCTTCGTCTCCATCACAATGACACAACCGTGGTCGGCATTGTATTTTTCAAGCTGACCCAACAACGCATGATGTGCGATGTCCTGAATATTGATGTCGATGGTGGAGATAACATCATAACCATCTTTTGGCTCAATGATATTTTCTTGCCCTAAAGGCTTCCATTGACCTTTGGCGATTTTTTGTTTTAATCTTTTACCTTCTTTACCTCTTAGGTATTCCCCAAAAGCACCTTCAAGACCAACTCTAGTGCGATACCCGTTTTCATCGACACGTTCGTAACCCACACTACGTTCAGCGATTTTTCCTAAAGGATGTTCTCTAATCGTCTTCTGTTCTACAATAAGTCCCCCTTTGTAGGGACCCATTTTAAACAAGGGAAATGTTTTGACTTCGACATATTCAGAATAATCAAGGTTACGGGCAACCAATGTGTACCGATTCTTGTTCGCCTTAGCCTTTCTAAAAAGTTGAACATATTCTGCAGAAGGTTTACCAGTAAGCTTGGAAAGTGCTTCAGAAAGTGGCTTTAGGTTCTCCTGAAAGTCCTTTTCACTAACGGTCACCGCATCAAAACGGATGGTATACCGTGACACTGATGTCGCCAATAAACTTCCATCATCGGAGATAAGGTCACCACGATTGGGAGCAATCGTGAACATTTTAGAGGTACGTTCTTCTGCTAGATCGCGATATTTTTCACCATCGACCATCTGTATGCTTACCAATTTAAAAAGCACCGCACAAGCGAACAGGAACAGACAGCCTGCCACAAAATACAATCGTTTCAATATGTTCTTATCGGTTACGGCCACTATTCTTGTTTGTTGGACTTTACTTTAATTTTCTTTGGAGGATCTTCAGATGGGTACAATTCATCTTCCTCAACTATTTCAGTAATTTTTGATTCTAAGCGTAATTTTTGAACATCAGATCGCACGTCTACGAACTCACTACGCAGCTCTTTTACCTGCTCGTTCAAAGCTGCAATCTGATGCACCTTTCTATCTGCACTATGTGAGCTTCCGATCATTACGGTTGCTAAAAAAGAGGCGAATAGAATGAACAACCAATTTTTGGGCGCATCGCCACTGACCAAAAACTTTCCTTTTAATATGTCTAATAATCCGTTTTTCATCAATTATGTCCTTTTATTGTCATTCCCGCGATGGCGGGAATCTTATCGCACTACTTTAAAACACCCAGTTTATATCTCTCTAACCCCCTTCTACGGTTGAATTGGGCATTTCAATATCAGTTTTACACCTCACTCAATCCCTCCTTATTAGGAGGAAAGCTATTATGTCAAATTCGTTCTGCAATCCGCAACTTCGCACTTCTTGCCCTATTGTTTTCCCGAATCTCTTCTTTCGAAGGAACGATCAGTCCTCCTACTTTTTTAAAGGGGACGTCAATGTTCCCGTAAAAATCTTTTTCCGGCTCACCTTCAAATTGACCGGCTCTGATAAATCTTTTCACCAAACGATCTTCTAAGGAGTGATAACTGATTACACTTAATCTTCCTCCCTTATCCAATAAATCTGGCGTTTGCATCAAAAACTCTTCGATCACTGCTATCTCTTGATTCACTTCGATGCGAATCGCCTGATAAATCTGCGCAAGGATCTTATGCTCTTTCGACTTTGGCAAAAACTGTTGCAACACCGCTTTCAATTGATCGGTTGTTTTAATCGGGCTTTCAGTTCTACTAGTGATAATAGTATTAGCCATCGCGTTCGCATTTCTGAGGTCTCCATAATTGAACAACACTTTTCGGAGCTCTTCATAAGTATATTTGTTGACCACATCATACGCTGAAATCGTATTCTTCTTGCTCATGCGCATGTCCAAATCCGCATCGAAGCGAGTTGAAAAACCACGCTCCGCTACATCGAACTGATGAGAAGAAACACCGAAATCTGCCAAGATTCCATCCACCTTCCGAATGCCATAGAACTTTAAAAACTGCTTGATATATCTGAAATTCTCGTTGATGAGGGTAAATCTTGAATCATCTAATGCATTTTCCAAAGCATCTTCATCTTGATCAAAAGCTAACAGTTTACCCCTTTCCCCGAGTCGTTTCAATATTTCTTTGGAATGTCCTCCACCACCAAAGGTTACATCCACGTAAATTCCATTCTCTTTAATCGCGAGTCCATCAACGGACTCTTTCAATAAGACGGGATTATGATACATCTGGTATATCCTCTCCTTCATTACCCATCACGTCTTCCGCCAAAGCAGCAAAATCATCGGCCGTAACGTCAATTGCTTTTTCATAGCTAGCTTTATCCCAAATCTCAATAATGTTCACTGCAGGGCTCAAAGTGATTTCTTTTGTTATGCCTGCGACTGCAACCAAATTCTTCGGAATCAATAACCTACCCGTACTATCAATCTCCACTTCTTTCACTCCAGCCATAAATATTCGGATGAAGTCATTGTTCTTTTTCACGAATCGGTTGAGCTTGTTGATTTTTTTCATCATGACATTCCATTCGCCCATGGGCCAAAGCTCCAAACACGCTCCACTGACCGATCTCTTAATGACAAAACCATCTTTAAGCACTGGCAACAGGCGGTTTTTTAGCGCAACAGGTAACATTACCCTACCTTTGGCATCAGCCTTGCAATCGTATGAACCGTTGAAATTGATCACCTAAATGGTTGGTTTTGCTTTTAATAACTCAAATATATAAATATTATTACCACTTCTTACCACATTTTACCACTTTATGGATAAATTTTCCATTTTTTTGACGAATCATGTGGTGACGGGTCGTAAAGATTAAGTTCAAAAGATGTCACATCGCATTGAAAAATAGTTGAGTGAAGTACTTCTTTGGTTTTTTTCATACGTCAAATGAGATTAAATGTATTATGCGGAAATGTCTATATTTGCCCAGTATCAGATTTGGCTAAAACATGAATGAAAAGATGGTTACGGAAGGTAAGTACAAGTACATGGAGAAGGGGGAAGGTACCCCCATCATTATTTTACATGGGCTTATGGGCGGACTCAGTAACTTTGAGGGTGTCATGGATTATTTTCCAAAGAAGGGATACAAAATCTTGATTCCCGAACTACCCATTTACGATATGCCCATGTTGAAAACCAACGTGAAGCAATTCGCTAAATATGTGGAAAAATTCATTGAGTTCAAGGGACTCGAAGATGTTATTCTTTTGGGCAATTCTTTAGGTGGCCACATAGGTTTGTTACATTCTAAAATGTATCCTAAAAGGGTCAAAGCTTTGGTCATAACTGGTAGTTCAGGCTTGTACGAGAGTGCCATGGGCGACGGCTACCCCAAAAGAGGTGATTATGAATTTATCAAGAAAAAGGCTCAAGATGTTTTTTACGACCCTGCGGTAGCCACGAAAGAAATCGTTGATGAAGTTTTCGCGACGGTCAATGACCGTATCAAATTGGTCAAAACCCTCGCCATAGCTAAAAGTGCCATACGTCATAATATGGCGCAAGACCTACCTAAAATGCGCACGCCAACTTGTATTATTTGGGGAGAAAACGATGGGGTCACACCACCTGATGTCGCTGAACTCTTTCATGAACTTTTGCCTGATTCCGATTTATTCTGGATAAAAAAGTGTGGGCACGCGCCGATGATGGAACATCCAAAGGAATTCAATACCTTACTTAACGCATGGCTTGTAAAAAGAGGATTTTAGTCAGTTGATAATTCATCAAAGTTTAGACTTGCCCGATTGCAGGTTCAAAGTACGTTTCTTTCAACCTTGAGCTTTGAAATGAACCCTAGAAAGTTGTTTTTAACTTTGACCCTTTTATTTCGAAGAGAATCTTTAGCTCCAAATCTCTCCCTAAAGATAGAATACCTTTTATAACTTTATACTTCTTAAATCGATATTTCCTTGAAAATAAAATCCGCCAACTTTGTAATCAGTAATTCTGAAGTTTCAAAATGTCCGAAAGATTCGTTGCCCGAATATGCATTTATCGGTCGCTCGAACGTTGGTAAATCGTCTTTGATAAACATGTTGATGGAGCGAAAAAATTTGGCCAAAACCTCGGGCCGGCCTGGAAAGACCCAGCTCATCAATCATTTTAAGGTCAACGGTAATTGGTTTTTGGTCGATTTGCCGGGTTACGGATATGCTCGCGTGTCTAAAAAAGACAAAAAGACCTTTCAAAAGTATATTACCAACTATTTTATGCAGCGCCAACAATTGGTCTGTTCTTTTGTCCTGGTCGATATACGTCATGAGCCACAACCCATCGATATGGAGTTTATGGAATGGCTCGGCGAAAACGGAATTCCCTTTTGTATCGTCTTCACCAAGGCTGATAAGCTAAAGCCTAAAATCATTGAAAAAAACGTAGATACCTACCTACAAACTTTATTAGCAGGGGTTTGGGAAGAAGTACCGCAGTATTTTGTGACCTCTTCAAGTAAAAATATCGGGCGGGATGAGCTACTGGGTTTTATCGACAGGGTGAACGAGCAATTCTTCTTAGAAAACAAGCAACCTTAGCGGTTGGCATTTTGAGAAAAAGTTATTTCATAGAGCCATACAGATGAAGAAGCTGCTCACAGTATGTTTACTCTTTCTTTTATTAAATCTACAAGCTCAGTGGCATTTTCAAACTTATTGAGCTCTTCTGTTTTTACGAATAATTCTAACTCTTCCGTGCTTTCTATTAAAACTATCGGAAAGGTGAACTTATGTCCAAACTTCGATTTATAGGTCTTGGCAAATTCATCCTTATGCAGAAATTCCATTTCGATATCGGTTTCGTTCCTAAACTTTTTCCAAATTGAATTTTCTGAAAATACGCCGTAAGTAATGTTACATAGGCTGCATTCATAGGTTGCAGGACTGAATATTTTATGAGCACTGTCCATTACCATATTTCGTAAGCCAGAATCGGCATTGTAAACGAAAATTAGTTTTTTAAGACCTCTTCTATCCATCTAAAAAATGATATATTTAAACACCTTATTACGATTACATGTCAAAAGCACTTGTACTTTTTTTTGGTCTTTTCTCCATAGTCATACTTACTGAATGTAAGTCTAAAGATACCGTTAAAGCTTACGAATCAGAAACCTTAAAAATCATTCCGCTATCCGAAAATAGTTTTATCCATGTTTCTTATCTACAAACGGAGACTTTTGGAAAAGTAGCCTGTAATGGTCTTATCTATTTGAATGATGGTGAGGCGGCCGTTTTTGATACGCCCTCAGATCGAAAGGCAACTCTAGAATTGATCAATTGGCTGAGTGAAACCCAACATCAGAAAATCAAAGGCTTGGTAATCAATCATTTTCACATTGATGCTATGGGCGGAATAGAAGAGTTTTCGTTAAAAGGTATTCCCACCTACGGCAATAAAAATACCGAGAACCTTATCACTTCTTTGGATAAACGACCAAGTCAAGTTTTTGAAGAAGCACTGACCCTTAGGGTTGGACAATCGGAAGTTCACAATCGGTTTTTTGGAGAGGCACATACGGTGGATAATATTGTGAGCTATATTCCGGATGAAGAATTACTTTATGGAGGTTGCATGATCAAATCGCTACAGGCTACAAAAGGAAACCTTGAAGATGCCAATGTAAAAGATTGGAGCAAGACCGTTGAAAAAATCAAAGAAGAATTCCCCAATCTAAAAACAGTCGTACCGGGCCATGGTAGTCATGGGGATACGGAATTACTGGATTACACGATTTCCCTTTTTAAACTTAATTAACATGAAAAGAGCATTGACCTTGACTTTTACAATCGCACTACTTTTATTTTTAGGATGTAATGAAAAAACCGAAAAAGAAAGAATATCGCCTGTATCTGCACCTTTTTCCGAATTAGACACCTTGGCTATTAATGATTGGTGGAACAGGGGCGACAATCCCATTGTCAATTTAAAAGTAGGCCGCGATAGTGTAGTCGCCTTTGGAATTTATACGGTATCGAACAACACTCTAAAGTTAAGTGCACAATTGTATCCACTTTATCCGGAAGAAACTCGGGAAGTCCGTCTGGAAATTCAGGAAAATGGACGGTGGAAGGAAATACAAAAACAAAAAATCAATGACTTGGGTTGGTCCGCACTCTTCCGAGTTGAAAATTGGGACACTTCACAAGACACCAAATACCGTATTCGTCATGGAGAAAAAGCGCATTACGAAGGACTAGTTCGAAAAGACCCAACTGACAAATCGGAAATCTCTATGGCAGCATTGTCGTGCAATTCAAATAAAGATCGCGGTATGCGTGAAAACTATGTACGCAATATCAATCACCAAAATCCTGATTTGATATTCTTTGCGGGAGACCAGTCGTATGACCATACCGAACATACGGCGGCGTGGTTGAAATTTGGACTCCAATTTAAAGAGACCTTTCGCGACCGACCGGCCATTACCATACCCGATGACCATGATATCGGGCAAGGTAATCTTTGGGGCGAAAACGGAAAAGTTTCTACCTCGCCAGGTAGCCCTGACGGTGGCTACACCTATCATCCGGAATATGTAAAAATGGTAGAACGCTGCCAGACCGCTCACCTACCTGACCCTTATGACCCTACACCTGTTCAACAAGGTATTGGAGTGTATTATACAAATTTGGTTTTAGGGGGAGTTGATTTTGCCATTCTAGAAGATCGAAAGTTCAAATCAGGCCCTGAAGGAAAGATTCCACAACAAGGGCCACGACCCGACCATATTCGTAATCCGGATTATGATCCGGCCTCGATTGATCTACCTGGACTAAAACTTTTGGGAGAACGCCAATTGAATTTTTTGGATTCTTGGGGAGACAAAAACTCCGAGGCCCTAAAAGTAGTGCTCTCCCAAACCGGTTTTTGCGGCGGAGCCCATATTCATGGTCAAAAGACGAATCGCCTACATGCCGATCTTGATAGTAATGGTTGGCCGCAGACGGGTCGAAAAAAAGCCTTGGAACTGATTCAAAAAGCCGGAGCTATTCATATTGCTGGTGATCAACACTTGGCTACGGTCATCAAACAGGGGATTAATGAATTCGGTGACGGCCCCTGGGCCTTTGTTGTACCTGCCATCGTAAACGACTATTACAGCCGTTGGTGGTGGCCCGAAGATGAAAAAATGGGTGCACATCCGAACAAGAACACCACACTCCCGTGGACGGGTGATTACCATGACGGCTTCAACAACAAAATTACCATGATGGCCTACGTGAACCCAGAAAGTCCTTCGAAAGGAAGCGGTTACGGACTTATTCGTTTGAACAAAAATACCAAAGAAGCAACTTTTGAGTGTTGGCCCCGCTATGTTGACGTTACTAAAGAAGACGCTGTGCAATTTGAAGGGTGGCCGATGACCGTTTCTATAGAGTAGCACTAATAAGTTCTGCGCAATATGATGTAGATAACAATTGGAGTAAAAGAGCTAAATTTATTGGCCGGTGTTTATTTACCAAGTCCACCAAATCTTTGGAGTTTTGCAATAAAAAAATAACTACAAAATGATAACGTATTGAAATCTAATTCAATGTTAAAAATGACAAATGTATTTATAGGACTGCTGATTGTCTTGTTCTTTGTCAACTGCAATCAAAAAATAGAACAAGACAAACAAAAAGAGAAATCTTCAAATTCTATTAATCTAGAAGAATTTACTTCTATGCAGATGAAAGATGTAGAGCAAATCTCAGTTGAAGTTGATCTTGAAGGAGCCGTAGAAAGACTATCCAAGGCCATACAATTTAAAACTATAAGTAATCAAGATAGAAATGATTTTGACACAGAGGCATTCAGTGCTTATCATGAATTCTTGGTGAACTCGTACCCGGAAATTCACAAGAAATTAAAAAGAGAGGTATTAGGTGAACCTCGCCCTTATAGTTTGCTTTATACTTGGGAAGGCAAAGACCTCAACTTAACGCCTGCATTATTTTATGCGCATCAAGACGTGGTTCCCGTTCTTGAAGACTCCAGAAACCAATGGAGGGCAGAGCCCTTTTCAGGCATCGTTAAAGATGGATATATCTGGGGGCGCGGTGTTTTGGATGACAAAAATCAGATTCATGCAATTCTCGAAGCAGTAGAAATGAAAATCAAGCAGGGTTGGCAACCATCACGTACCATTTACCTTGCATTCGGACATGATGAAGAGGTGGGAGGCCCAGAGGGTGCCAAACATATTGCTGACGTGTTGGAACAGCGTGGTATAGAAAAGTTTGCCTATGTGATGGATGAATCTGCTCCACTAACGCCAGGTATCTTCCCAGGTATCAAGCAAAATACCGCCCTTATTGGTATTGCCCAAAAAGGTTTTATAAGTTTGGAACTTACCATAAATGGCCAGGGAGGACACTCCTCCATGCCATTGGAGGAGTCCAATATCGGTATTTTGGCTGAAGCGATAACAAAATTGGAAGCTGCCCAATTCCCCTACAAAATTCATCCTGCTGTTCGTCATCAATTCCGATTTATAGGACCTGAATTAGACGAAGACAAAAAACCGTTATATGCAGCCGTGGCATTTGGCAAAGATGATGTGATCACCGATTTAGAGCAGCAATTCATTGATATCATGGCAACTAATGAGGTAACAAGATCAATGCTTCACACGACTATTGCGGTAACCATGTTCAATGCAGGAATCAAGGATAATGTACTCCCGCCTTCGGCGACGGCTGTGGTAAACTTTAGGCCTATGCCGGGAGACACACCCGAAGTAATAATTGGACATGTTAAGAAAGCCATAGATGATGAACGTATCACGATTCGGGATATTTCTGCTTCCACCCCTGCAACCAATATAGCTAATCCCCATGGTCAAGGATACAAATTGCTTGAAAAAACTATTCGTCAGACTTGGGGAAATGATTTAATCGTATCTCCTTTCTTCGTTATGGGAGGCTCGGACGCAAAACATTTTCAAGCAAGGGATTTTGCGCCAGATGTCTATACGTTTACAGCATTACAATTAGAGTCAAACGAAGAGTTCAAAGGTTTTCATGGTGTGAATGAACGCATATTGGTTGAGGAATATGGTAAATCAATCGGGTTCTTTTATACATTGTTAGATAATATAGAATTACTGTAATTATTATAAATTATAGTTCTAACGATGACCTAACGATATAACACGAACAAAAATAACAAGGCCTAACATAAATAGTTTAATATGTGGTCACATAAAAATATCTCGACGATTTCTATCGAAAGCTAGCACTTTGTTCTCCTTTCTAACTTATTACCACGCTAATTGCCATCTACTAAATGTTGTGGAAAACTTAAAAACTTCATGAAAATCGATAAAAAATTAAAGGAATTACCGTTAACCAAATCTAATCCCAGTGCATTGGAATCTCTTTTTGGAAATGGTTATATTACACCAATGTGGGTTGCAGATATGGAGTTTCAAATAGCAAAACCCATCCAAGATGCTCTAATTGAAAGAATTTCTAATTCCGGATTTGGTTATGAATATAAGCCCGAATCTTTTTTCATAGCACAAAAGAAATGGTATGAACAAAACTATCAGGTCGATCTGAACAAAAAGCACATTTTATATAGTCCGAGTATCACTACAACAATCTCGGTTCTAATTGAAAATTTCACATCGGTAAGTGACGGAATAATAATACAACCCCCTGTGTTTATGGAATTCAGAGATGTGATAAGAAACACTAAACGTAGAATAACGAAAAACCCTCTTAAATTAATTGATAAACATTATCAAATTGATTTTCAAGATTTAGAAGAAAAAGCGAAATTGGAAACCAATAAAGTTCTGATTATTTGCAACCCTCACAATCCAGTAGGTAGAGTTTGGACTAAAGAGGAGTTAAACCAAGTTGTTCGTATTTGTAAAGAAAATGATATACTTCTCATTTCGGATGAAATACATAAAGACATTATCCTTTTCGAAAATAAATTTACCTCGGCCCTACAATTCATCAAAGATTATGAAAAAATAGTTGTTTGTACGTCTGAAGCCAAGACTTTTAACCTTTGTGGCATTACAGACTCAATGGCGATTATTTCAAGTGATGAACTGAGAAAGGTTGTATCCCGTACTTTTAAAAAATACAACTTAGGTAGAACAAACGCCCTCACTAGAGTTGCTTTGGAAACATCATATACGAGCGGAGGTACTTGGCTAAATAACCTAATAGAAACGATAGAAGATAATGTCGTAAGCATAGCGCAAGAAATAGAGAATTCTAATATTCAGTTGATAAAACCGGAAGGAACCTATCAACTTTGGCTGGATTTTAGAGAAGTTTTTGAGGACACTAATGAAATGTTTGCCAAAGTATCCGAAGGTTCGGGTATTGGGCTTAATGCTGGACATTGGTTTGGGCGTGAAGGAGCATTATTTATGCGAATGAACATAGCTACTTCTAAAGACAAGATTTTGAATTCAATTACCAAGATAAAAAAAGCGGTGCCTAACGACACCTCCTACTAAAAGCTCTGATCCTTTTTGGAAAGCTATTTTTAAGGTAAACCCCGTCGACAAGCATAGCGAATCGAATTACCTCTTCAACTCCAACTTCTCGGCAAAATAATCGCAAAAGTCCTTCATCTGGGCGGTCATCTTTTCATCTTGAGTAGCCTTCATAAAAGTATCGGAAAGCGATACTAAAGTTTGATGAAAAAAGATTTTCATCTCATCAACGGGCATGTCTTTGGTCCACAAATCGATTTTTAACGATTCTTTGTTCTTACTATCCCAAACTGAAAGAAGCATCGCTTTTGCTTCTTCATTGTCAACACTACCATCTTGAGCGGACCAGTTCAAGGTTTCCGGCACACGGTTTTCATCTAAACCAACTGTTAAGGTAATTTCTGAAGTATGTAGCTCGGCCATTTTATTTTCGGGGTTTGAAGTTTGATTTTTTAAAGATTTCTTCTGCTGGTAATCCAAGTAGTTCCTGTACCGAAACTTCATTCCTCTCCATAAAGGCACGAACAATCTGCCAACCAATATAGCGACCTACACGTCCTGGCGATTCATTATCAATCAGTTCCAATCCAAACTTTGAAAAGGGGGCGGGATCTAGGAAGCGTGGCGCCAACTCCCTATCAGTACTATATAGGTGCTCTTGCTCGATAAAGTTACGCCAGATGGGTTCTTCATTGGCGATGGCCCATTCGAGCTCTTCTTGGGTATATCCCAATTTATCGGCATCGGACGCGTTGGGCATGAGCTTGTCTTTCAGGTACAATTGTTTTCCGTAATAAATTAGCTGCGCCAAAAAGCTACGATCCTTAGGTCGCGGCACTACTTTGTTCGCAAAAGCACTGGCGACATCGCTCACAAGGTATTTCTTGTCTAAACCTTTCACGATATATTTAGGTATTTGCTCGTAGAAATGATGTTCAGGACCTAAATAATTATCCAAACCTAAAAGTAATAGTGTATCTGTCAAAACTATTCTTGTATCGTATTGTACATCAGAGGTCAACGTAACTACTTTCGGCAAAGATGCTTCCGGAAAATAGTATTTGATATGCTGAAAGAGCGTTGTCAGGTCAGTTTCCTGTTCCGAGAAATCCGGAAATCCTTTTTGCACTTCAAAAGACAACTCTTTTTGAATGGTATCATTCAACTTCGCCACCCAAATACTATCGGGATATTGTTGCGGAAAAAGGTAGGGGTACTCGGTTTTTAGCTTTGGCAAATCTTGAGGTGAGGCCTCCGCAAACGAAAGATCAAACCTTGAAACAGTAAGATCTACCTCTATTTTTGAAATATCCTCTTCTATTTTGTCATTCTCATTGCACGCATAAAGTACGCTTAAAACTAAGAATACCATAAAAATAGGTCGTTTCATAAAAAGTAGTCTTCGGTAAATTTTATTATTAAGTACTTCCGTTTTATTTTTAGCGGCAAAGTTAATCGTTTTAAATAATACCTCATCCTATGCAGACGGAAAAAGTAGTTGACCACATCGTTAATTGGCTTAGAGATTATGCCACGAACGCGAACATGAAAGGCTTTACAATCGGTATTTCGGGAGGAATTGATTCCGCTGTTACCTCTACCCTTTGTGCCAGAACCGGACTCGAGCTTCTATGTCTAGAAATGCCCATTCATCAAGCAGCCAATCAAGTCGGTAGAGCTTCAAGACATATTGAATGGTTAAAATCGAATTTTAATTCTATTTCCAGACTTGAAGTGCAGCTAACCCCGGTTTTCGATAGTTTGATAGCAAACCTGCCCCCGGTAGCAAATGAAGAGGATCGATTTATGTCATTGGCCAACACCAGGGCGCGTTTACGAATGACCACACTATACTATTTTGCTGCTTTAAAGGGGTATTTGGTTGCTGGAACAGGAAACAAAGTGGAGGACTTCGGTGTAGGATTTTATACCAAATATGGTGACGGAGGGGTTGATTTGAGTCCGATTGCAGATTTATTAAAGACGGAGGTTTATGAAATAGCCAAATTCTTAGGAATAAACGATGAAATTATCAAAGCGGCCCCTACAGATGGGCTCTGGGGCGATAACCGCACGGACGAAGACCAAATAGGTGCATCATACCCAGAATTGGAGTGGGCCATGAAAATGAAGGATATGGGCAAGACCGTTGATAACTTTAATGGCCGTGAAAAGGAAGTTTTTAGTATATTTAGCAGGCTCAACGCCGCCAATCAACATAAAATGCTTCCAATACCCGTTTGTAAGATTCCAGAAGCGTTTTTATAGCAATTTGACCTAAAATGTTGTACGCTAGTCGAATAAAATCATAAAATTCATCGTTTTTGTGAAAAAAACATGATTTTTGTTAATGAATTATATAATTAAACCTTACATTGCGTGTCAGTATTTATAGACAACCAAACCAACGTCTCCTAATCTAGAAAAAAATCAAAAATGATTAAAGTTTTAATTGCGGACAATCACCCTATCATTCGTATGGGAGTGAAGCACGTTTTAGATTCTGCTGCAGGTTTTAAAGTAGTAGACTCAGCCTCGACAACAGACGAACTTTTCGAAAAATTGGAAAAAGTAACTCCGGATGTTGTTATGTTAGAAATGGATATTCCTGAAATTAACGGAATAGCCACTTTGCGTAAAATCAAAAAGGAGTATCCGGATGTAAAAGTTTTGATGTACAGTGGACAATCAGAAGATGTGTACGCTTTAAGTACAATAAGAGCTGGTGCCTTTGGCTATTTGTCAAAAGCTTCTGATATCGACTACATAATTTCTGCGGTCAAAAAAGTAAGTGAAGGTAATATGTTCATTACCAATGAGCTTGCACAGCGATTGGCATTTGATGAAGGAACCCAAAAACCACGAAGGTTCTTCAGAAAGCTTTCTTCTCGAGAAGTAGAGGTTTTGAAGTTGCTCGCCAGTGGCAAAAGAAATAAAGATGTTGCACAGGGCCTCAATCTCAATGAGAAAACGGTCAGCACCTACAAAGCACGTTTGATGAAAAAGTTGAACGTTGACAATATGGTAGATTTGTTGCAACAAGCAAAGGCTTTAGAACTTTACTAAATTCGTAAAGGCTCTGCCAACCAGAGGTTATTTTATTTTCAATACCCCAAAGGTTTAGACTTTTGGGGTATTTAAATTTTTTTGGTATTCATTTCAGGAAAGTACTCTGTTCAATTTTTTGTTCAATAAATTGTTCATGGTATCGCAATTTTGCTAAAACAACTTTTTAAAAATCAAAGGAAAGGACTCTCCCAAGTTTCTCACTTAGTAATTTTTTAAGTTCTAAATAGTCCATTATCTCTTTAACAAGCTCTTCATTTTCATCATTATTTTCAGTTTGAATATGAAGTGAGGAAATTAATTTTTGTATTAGAAAAGATCTTAATGTCAATATAGTTTCACTAACTAGTTGAACTACTTTGTCTTCTTTCTTTTTAGGGTAAATATCTTTTCTTTCCCAATTATGGATAACATCTTTTTCATCCTCCATTATAATTGAAGATATCTCAGGAACAAAACGCTGATTTAACTCTGTAATAAATGATTTTAATTTAAAATCATCTTTTAAATTCATTCCTTCTATCAAAGTTTGATATATACTTTTAAAATCCTCGTTTGAAAATTCAATTTCATCCTCTTGCAGATTCAGATATACATTTTCATATACTCTTAGCTCTGTATTTTCAGATTTAAGCTCTAGTTCACCTTCTTCATTTTCCTTTAAAATCAAATCTTCAAATTCTCTTGTTTCGTACCCATATAACAGTAAAATTCCAATAATCTTACGTTCTAATTCATACTGTAGGTCTACTTTCTCTACCTTTATCTCATTCTTGACAACATCGAACGCCTTTTGCTCTTTCTTTACATGCTTCGAAGCGTCAGTTTGGTTTTTCTTGCCTATTTGCGCTAGAGTGCTGAAGAGTACACCTTCAGAAACGTTCATGATCTGAGCACATTCTTGCACATAGATTTCGCGTTTAATGGCATCTGGAATCTTCGCAATGCTATTGACGATATCACGAACAGTTTCGGCTCGTTTGATAGGGTCATCGGCTGCTTCTTCGGCCAATAGACTGGCCTTAAACTGAATGAAATCCTTTGAATTTGATTTGAGGTAATCTAAAACCTCTTCTAATTCATTATTCTTCGAAAAACTATCGGGATCCTCCCCTTCTGGAAACGTACAGACCTTGACGTTCATACCTTGTTCCAAAATCAAATCGATGCCTCGTATAGATGCCCTCAATCCTGCGGCATCACCATCGAAAAGGACGGTGATATTTTTTGTCAACCGGTTGATCAAACGAATCTGTTCGGGAGTTAAGGCTGTTCCGCTCGAAGAAACTACATTTTGAATTCCCCTTTGATAAAATTGAATAACATCAGTGTATCCTTCCACCAAATAACAATTGTTTTCTTTGGCGATGGCTTGCTTGGCAAAATAGATGCCATATAGCACCTTACTTTTATGGTAAATATCACTTTCTGGGGAATTCAGATACTTCGCAGCTTTTTTATCATTGGTCAAAATTCGTCCCCCAAAACCCAATACGCGACCGCTCATGGAGTGAATTGGAAACATCACACGTCCTTTAAAGCGATCGAACTTCTTGGTATTTTGAGGGTTGGCGGAGTCTTCCTTAACAATCGTCAACCCCGTTTTTTCAAGATATTTGAGCTGATAACCACTTTCGAGGGCGGCTGTTGTGAATCCATCCCATTGGTCCAAACAATAGCCTAGACTAAACTTTTTAATCGTATCATCGGTAAAACCGCGTTCTTTGAAATAGGTAAGTCCTATGGCTTTGCCCAGTTCACTTTTCCATAACATTTCAGAAAAATGCTGTTGTGCATATTCAGAAACCAGATACATACTTTCGCGCTCATTGGCCTCCTGCTTTTCTTCATCGGTACGTTCGGTTTCCTCTACCTCGATATTATACTTTTTAGCCAAATATTTGATGGCTTCTGGATAGGTGAAATGTTCATGTTCCATCAAAAAAGCGACAACATTTCCACCTTTGCCACTACTGAAATCCTTCCAAATCTGTTTGACCGGACTCACCATAAAACTAGGCGTACGTTCGTCACTAAAAGGGCTCAATCCTTTGAAATTAGATCCCGATTTTTTCAATTGTACAAAATCACCAATGACCTCCTCTAACCGGGCGGTTTCATATACTTGGTCTATGGTTGTTTTTGCAATCAATTTTAATTCTTTTTTACAATTGTCCGTATCGGTAAATATAAGCTAAAATGAATCCTTGTAAAAGAGGGTATCCCCATTTTCAGGGAGTACGATTTCACTAGACAAGGGGTAAAAATCGAGCAGTGAACACAGCAACTTTGTACCATAGAATTTAAAAACCCAATAATAACCTTAAAAAACAAAAATTATGATCTGGGGAATTACATTAATCTTGTTGAGCATCATCGCGGTACCCTCTTTGATACTCGCAAAAAAACCAAACGCCAAAGAATTACTTGAAAAAATCGAACCTTACCAAGGCTGGTTAGGTATTGTATTCTGTTTCTGGGGAGTCTGGGGAATCATTACGGCCATCTTGAATATTGGTTGGCTAACAACTTCACCCATATGGTGGATAACCTTTTTGGCCGGAAACATCGTTTCGGCAGTCCTAGGTTTTATGCTGGGCTTTGGTCTGATCAACAAGTACTTTTTATCCAAAAATGATACGGCAAAAGTCAAAGCCGAAGAACTCCGTGCCAAAATAGCCCCTAAACAAGGGAAGTTGGGTATCCTGGGAATCATAGTCGGAATATGGATGATCGCTGCTTCCTTTTTCTTTGCAGTAGCATAAGTTTATCATTCAAAATTCGTTAAATAGTTAACTAAATATATTCTTAAACATTTTTTTCCTCATTAAGGAAATACATTAAACCAAAATAATTATGAAAAAAGTAGTTCTTAGTATGGCAATGTTATTAATGACAGTTGGTGTCTTCGCCCAAAACTTTCAAAACAACATAACGGTGAATGGCAATCACAAATATTCCATTGCTCCTGAATATAGTAGTAAAATGATTGTAAGTCTCAACAATGTCTATTACGACGCCCAAACAATGAGTTTGTCCGAAGTTAAATCTGGCTACCTTGACAAATTAGGTAAAGTTGGTATCAGCAGCGACCGTTTGAAAGAAGATCCGCTGCACTATGCATTACTTGGCTACGAAAAAGAAGGACTTATTTTAGAATTTAAAACAAATTCATTGGAAGAAATGCAGAAATTTCTTGCCGTGAAGTCTATCGGAGTAACCCGTTCAGATACTACCCTAGAGGCTGAATTGACAGATGCTCAAATGGCAGACTATGCGAAAGCCGCTTTTGACAATGCGAAGAAAAAAGCGCAAGGCCTTGCCGCTAAAATTGGAAGAGAAATTGGCCAGGCAATTTACGTTAGCGACACCAATTACAAAAAAATATCAGAGTCGATGTACTATGGTAATACGAATCAAGACCGTGATTATTATATATCCGTTTCTTTTGAACTGCAATAAGAATTAGTTGGTTGTTTATTGAAGAGTCCTGTTCGCCCTAGCACATCTGTCCATGTTTCTAGTTTCGGTGAGCAGGACTTACCTTTAAAGACCTTCTGAACAACAAATAACAATCGGATGAAAACAATCAATAACGGATTTAATGGAATTTTAGTCAATGGCGTTTATGAATATTCCATACGGCCTACTTATTATCTTAAAATGATAGTTAGTTTGGTCAATGCTGATTATGATAGTCTGCCTAGAAGTTTTGAAGAGCTCAAAGATGAATACATGGGGAAACTCGTTGACGAAGGTGTTATGGGCTTGGGCAATGGCAGCATCACTGAAGATGACTTAGCATACGGCATGATGGGCTACGAAAAGGAAGGTACCGTGATCCAATACAAAACTACATCTTTAGAAATGGTACAAAAGTTTCTTTCTGTGAGATCTGATGGAGTTGTAAAATCAGAGGCTACTTTTTGGGTGGAGCTTTCAGCTGTTGAAATGGCGGACTACTCCAAAAAGGCATTTGAAAATGCTAAGGACAAAGCAGAAGGTATTGCAACCAATCTTGGAAAAAAAATTGGTGACGTCGTCTTAATCGAAGACCTTCAAATGCAAAAGTTTATGGAAGGTTTCTACTATACTGACATGTTAGATACTCGGGAGTATCGCGTAACGGTCGGTTTTGAAATGAAATAGATTTCCAAGGATGGATAAAAATGTACTCTTTCTGTGCTTTTTAATGCTACTTTTTCAGGCCTGTGGACAAAACCGCCCTGCCGAAAAACAGATAGATACAAAAGAAGGAAAGGTTTTAGCCGCTTCATCAGTGGAATTAATAGATCCTGTGGGAAATACGGTCGAAACTAGATTTTCACCTCCGTTGGGATATCAAAGAGTTGATGTGAACAGTAGTTCATTTGCAAACTATCTTAGAAATCTTCCGTTGAAGAAAGCCGGTTCAAGCGTCAAGTATTTCAATGGCGCTACCAAACCCAACCGAAACGTTTATGATGCCGTAATCGACTTGCCAATAGGGAAGCGAGATCTTCATCAGTGCGCCGATGCTGTCATGCGATTAAGAGCGGAATATCTATATGCAGAAGAAAAGTACGATAGCATTCATTTTAATTTTACCAATGGCTTTCAAGCAGATTATACGAATTGGAAGAATGGAAAACGTATTTCAGTTTCGGGTAATACGGTACGCTGGAAATCAAATGCAACACCATCAACTTCGTACAAAGATTTTTGGAACTATTTAGAAATGGTATTCAGCTATGCAGGTACAGCTTCATTAGAAAAGGAAATGGAGCCTATTATCTTAGAAGAAATGCAAATAGGTGATGTATTCATCAAAGGCGGATTTCCGGGCCATGCCGTAATCGTTATCGATATGGCCGAGCACAAAACCTCAAAGGAAAAAATCTTTCTTTTGGCACAAAGTTATATGCCAGCACAGGATATTCAGCTTCTTAAAAATCCAAACGATGCCGAATTAAGTCCGTGGTATTCAACTAATATTACAAGTGAACTTAAAACTCCCGAATGGACTTTCAAAAAATCTGATTTGAAACGATTTTCAAATTAACTATCTTTAGATTCGTACCGCGAAAAAATGATTCTCTTCTTCGGCACACGGACAGGAAAAACGGAGGTTCAGCAACTTGAAGGAGTTGCCTGCCCCTACTGCGAACAATTCAATACACTTATCGTGACACGAACCGATAATTGGTTCCACTTATTTTGGATTAAGCTTTTTAGATTATCTACTCAAGTACACGCTGAATGTTCACACTGCAAAAGGGCCTATTTTGAGAAGGAATTTTCGGATGATATGCGCCGAAATCTCATTGAACACAGTAACTAGCTCGGTTTCTCTTTCCCAAAAATCAAATCTTTCTTTTTAGTTATTTATAATGGATTTGAGTTCAACAACACTCCAAGCATCATTTTGATCAATAAAGTCTTTTAGTATTGCCGCGTGACTTGCACCGACCAAAACCATTATTCGTTCATCCTCGCTGTCTGTACCCTTCTGAATCAATGACCACATGTACAAATTGCGCTTGTACCATTCAGCGGTGAGATAAGGCCCGATGAAATTATCCCTTGGTCCTGCAACCAGTGGGATTTTGTTGTGAAGTTCGTTACTCATTTCTCTCAACTCAAGAGTATTTAAATGGTATGTCAATTCTAATAACGACGCTCCTTTTTCAATTTTGCTGTCAAAATCTGCTGTAAAAACTTCTATCATTTCTCCAATTCGTGATTGAATATCCACTTGCCTGTTACTCTCAAGCACAACCATAAGACTATCGAATGGGAATTCAGTTTTGTAGTCAATACCATTGACTTGGCTTACACCTCTTTTTTTTGCTACCCGAAATGCCAATTGAAATATTTCATTCTTTTTATAGAAGTCACTTAAGCTGTCGTTGGCAAAATAAGTACCCTTCAGATATTGTTGGTAAAGTGAATCTAACTCGATTTGCTCGTCATAATCCCATTCCACAAATATTTTAGTTGGCTTGAACGCGGCAATCTTGTCCGTAATAAAATCTAACTCTTTCTGGGATTCGTCCTTCAGAATATCAAAAGATTTGGTCTTGGCCACATCTGCTCCTGGGTTGTTGTAGTGAAAAGTTCCGATGAGGAGTACCTCTTTTTGATTTTTCTTCGAGGTAATTTTATCGTTTGCCAAATTTGTTTGTTCTTCTTCCTTACAATTAAAGAGAATAAATGTTAACAGTAAAGCGCCTAAAATTATCTTGATGTTTCTCATGTTTCCCTTGTATTTTGAAGAATTTCAGAATTGTTATCAATCCAAATCAAATCTAACGCCCAAGGAAACATTTCGCTGTTCAACCACGGCATCTTTAAAAATAGGATTCAAATCGTATTTGGCATAGAGCTGTATGCCATCGAAACCCATGTAAGCACTCAAACCGTAGACAAAACTGGATGTGTTGTAGCCTCTTTTTAATTTATCCTTTACATTTTCGCCCTCTCGGGTGTACTTCAATTTTTGTCGTGCGCCAATATTGAATCCACCATAGCCTCCAATGCCAAATCGAAACTTATTTCGAATGGAATAGCGAATCTTCTCATCGGTCTCAATAAACCGTGAGGGACCAATTTCAAAATGAATGGGAAAAACCAGGTTGTCCATTCTGAACTTAGATTTTCTCAAATCGAATTCAAAATCCTGAAGAGTAGTTTGCCCATCCTCTACTACAAAGTATTGATTGTCTTTCATTTTCAATCCGTTGAATTGAAATGACAATCCATAACTGAATCGAACTGCATTCGAGTTCTTGAAAACACGGGTTCTCCATGCCCAACCCAATTCAAAAAAACGACTTCCGCCAAGTTGATAGGGAGAATCGTCCAAAGATTGGCCGTCAATTATCGCATTGTTCAACCCAATAGCGATTACTGGATCTACATAAGTGCGACGATCGTACTTGACATCTTTTTTCCAATCATTTGAATTAAAGGACAACACCCGTTCTCCATTAATATCTATTTTAAACATACCGTCATCATATTCCTCAGAATCGGATAAAATAAAAGTTTCTCCCTCATTACGTTCTAATAGTGCAATCTTATTATCGATAATAGCAATGCTGTTTTCAATATTCAAAGCACGTTTTTTAGCCGCATTTTCTTTCTGGTTTTTAGCCTCTTCATCGGTAATATCTTCATTCCTTAGTCGCTTATTGATTTTTTCAATCTCAAACTTCAAAGCTTCCTTTTCTTGCTCAACCACATCGTCTTTCAAATTTTGAAGTATCTCGATTTTCTTTTGAAATTGTTCTTCCTGTGCGTTCATATTCTGAGAAAGTAACGCAATTGATAGTAGTAAAAAATAAAGTGTAATAGTTCTCATAATGATTTTGATTTGTTCAACCCTCACCCAACCCCTCCTTATGAAGGGGGTGAATGAAGTCAAAAATTATTGATTGATGAAATATTAATTGTTGCGATCCGCAACGGCTGTACGTACTTTTAAGAATCCACTTTTTAACGATTCAAAGATTTGATCTCGAAAAGACTTATCAAGTTCATCTTCTGCTTCACTAAGTAAGGCCATAGCGTCTACCGAATGACCATCTCGAAGCAACTTATTTGTCAAAATCTCACTTTGGGCCTTCCTCAGTAGAGAATCAACCTCAGCTTCAGTTAGTTGCTCTTGGTTTTGTTCCAGGGCATCAACTTGAGCAATTACTTCTCCTATTTTAATATTAAGAACCTCTTCAGCAGTATCATCGAAAAGAATGTGAACATTCTTGGAAGCGTCGGAAAGTTGCTCTATAGCGGCTTCTTTTTCAGGAACTTCCTCAATTGTCTCGACCACTATTCTCTTTTTTTCATTAGGAACTTTCTCCGTAGTAACTACCTCAACCTCATTTTGTTGAATTTCGATTTTTTCAAAATCATCAACTTTTTCAAAATCATCAACCTCATCACTTGCCTTGGTTTCATCTTCAACAACTTGAATGTTCGATTTTGAAATTGTATTGTTTGTATTGAAAACAACCACTGAAACTATTAGCAACCCTACTAGGCATGCCGCTACAACATACCAAAAATAGCCTCGCCTTTTCGGCTGTTCGATTACAGTTTCATCAAGGCGATCACTCAGCTTCAACCAAGCATCGGATGAAGGCTGAATCTCTCGCTCTTCAAATTGCTTTTTAATATGGTTTTCAAATTTATTCGGTACCATAACCAATAATATTTTGTTGCTTTAATTTTTCCTTTAACATTTTTCTTGCCTTGAACAGTTGTGATCTTGACGTTCCTTCCGAAATATTCAACATCTCGGCAATTTCAGTATGGGAATACCCTTCAACAGCGAACATTACAAAAACAGCGCGATATCCTTCGGGCAGACCATCAATTAAGCTTTGTATATGGGCAATATCCAAATCAATGGATGTTGTTATACTTGGTGCCGCCGTTTTTTCAAATATACCTTCATCGAACACCACAAATTGCTGTTTTCGCAAATGTGTTATGCTTTCTCGTACCATGATTCTACGAATCCAGCCTTCAAAGCTGCCCTCGAATCTAAAACTATCCAAGTACTTAAAGACCTTTACAAAACCATTGATCATAACATCTTCAGCAAAATGAAGGTCTTTAACGTATTGCCTGCAAATGCTTAACATCTTAGGAGCGTGCTGTTCATAAAGTCGTTTTTGCGCCTCCCGATCTCCGGCTATGGATTTCTTGATGAGCTGCTTCTCGTTACTATAAAATGAAATGATTTTCAAGGCTTTTAAAGTTAACTTCTACTACCTAGACGTTCAAAGCTTTTGTTACGTTGCCTACAATAGAAAAAAAAATTATTTTTTTCGCTCCACTACATAATTAACCATCAACTCTAGCGAGTCTTTATATGCTGATTTGGGGTAAGCCTCTAATAAATGTAGTGCCTCTTCTTTAAACAAAAGCATTTTTGAAACGGCATAGTCTAAACCACCACGATTTTTCACAAATGTAATGACCTCTTTCACGCGCTTTTTATCTTTATTATGATTTTTGACGGAATTGATCAACCACCTTTTTTCCTTATTTGAACAGTTGTTCAAGACATGAATTAGTGGCAAGGTCATTTTCTGTTCTTTTATATCGATACCAGTGGGTTTTCCGATTTGCTCCTCACCGTAATCAAAAAGGTCATCTTTGATTTGAAACGCCATTCCACAGAGTTCGCCGAATTTTCGAAAGGTCTCTACATCTTGCGAATCAGGTTTCACTGAACAGGCACCTAAACTGCAACAAGAGGCAATTAAAGTCGCCGTTTTTTGACGTATTATTTCATAGTAAACTTCTTCCGTAATATCAAGTCGGCGCGCTTTTTCAATTTGCAGCAACTCACCTTCCACAATTTCCCTAACCGCTACTGAGATAATTTTGAGCAAATCAAAATCTTCGTGCTGAATGCATAACAGCATTCCTTTCGAAAGTAAGTAATCGCCCACTAAAACGGCGATTTTATTCTTCCAAAGAGCATTTATTGAAAAGAAGCCTCTTCTCTTATTACTTTCATCTACCACGTCATCATGCACCAAGGAGGCGGTATGTATCAACTCGATAACCGATGCTCCGCGGTAGGTACGCTCAGTGACTTCGCCATTGTTCAGCAATTTCGCACAAAGAAAAACAAACATAGGTCGCATTTGTTTACCTTTTCTATTTACGATGTAGTAGGTAATTCGATTCAACAAAGCCACCTGTGAGGACATGGAATCACGAAACTTTGTTTCAAAAAGTTCCATTTCCGAACGAATCGGTTCTTTTATTTGAGATACGACTTTCAACAGCTATTTTTTTCGTGGGGGCCTCGGGTTTGTAATTATAAAATTAGACAATAAAAGTTGTTTCTGATTTTATTGTTTCCATTGTTACGGGTTATCCATTATTTAATTTGAAATTCAAAACAAGTGAAACTTGAAACCCATTTACTGTTTATTCGCTAACTGTCCACAGGCTGCATCGATATCCTTTCCTCTTGAACGCCGAACCGTGACGACGATGTTATTGCGTTCAAGGGTATTAATGTACATATCGATGGCTTTTTTAGTAGCTTGTTGAAATTCGCCATCGTCAATAGGATTGTACTCAATCAGATTTACTTTTGAGGGTGCAAAACGGCAAAAATCGACCAAAGCGTCTACGTCTTTTTGAGTGTCGTTAATTCCCCGCCATACCACATATTCATAGGTGATTCTGCTGTTGGTCTTCTCATACCAATACTGCAGCGCTTCTCGTAAATCTGAAAGGGGGAAAGTTACATTAAAAGGCATAATGGAAGTGCGAATATCATCAATAGCAGAATGCAATGACACGGCCAATTTAAACTTCACTTCATCATCGGCCATTTTCCTAATCATCTTGGGTACACCTGAAGTCGATACTATAATTCGTCTTGGGGACATACCTAACCCTTCAGGACTCGTAATTTTATCAATAGCCTTAAGCACATTATTATAATTCATCAGAGGTTCACCCATACCCATAAAAACAATATTGCTCAAAGGGCGATCAAAATACAATCGACTTTCGTTATCTATGGCCACCACTTGATCATATATCTCATCAGGATTCAGGTTCCGCATTCTTTTTAGCTTGGCCGTTGCGCAAAACCTACAATCCAAACTACAACCGACCTGACTTGAAACACATGCCGTGGTTCTCGTACTGGTAGGAATCAAAACCGATTCAACTATCAAATCATCATGCAGACGAACTGCATTCTTAATAGTACCATCACTACTTCTTTGCATCAAATCCACTTTGATATGATTGATGACAAAATTGAGTTCCAGTATTTCGCGGGTCTTCTTTGAGAGATTGGTCATTACATCAAAAGAATGGGCCGATTTTTGCCAAAGCCATTCGTAAACCTGATTGCCACGGAACGCTTTATCCCCATTGGCAACAAAGAAATCACGCAATTGGTCTTTGGTCAAAGCTCGAATATCTTTCTTTTTTGTTTCCACAAATACCGGATAAAAAAATCCCTCTCTACGCTATTTTAAATATAAAGAGGGATTCAAAGTGTTTTAAAAGCTACCCCATAGGGGGAATGAATATATATACATTAAATGATCAACATCGCATCACCATAGGAATAGAACTTGTATTGCTCTAGAATAGCTTCCTTGTAGGCCTTCTTCATCAAATCATGACCCATAAAGGCGGAAACCATCATGAGCAAAGTAGATTTTGGCAAGTGAAAATTCGTAACCATTGCATTTGCTATGCTAAATTCATATGGAGGAAAAACGAACTTATTCGTCCACCCATCAAACGTATTGAGTGTTTGCTGTGATGAAACCGCGCTTTCTAATCCACGCATTGCTGTGGTCCCTACAGCACATACCCTTTTCTTTCTCTTCTTTGCATCATTTACAATTTCGGTAGCCCTTTCATCGATAATAAGTTCCTCACTATCCATCTTGTGCTTCGAAAGATCTTCTACCTCCACCGGATTGAAAGTCCCCAAACCAACATGTAGGGTAAGTTCGGCAAATTTGATGCCTTTGATTTCCAATCGTTTTAAAAGGTGTTTTGAGAAATGCAATCCTGCGGTAGGTGCGGCTACTGCTCCTTCATGTTTTGCATAAATGGTTTGGTACCTATCCTCATCTTCTGGCTCGACATCTCTTTTGATGTATTTTGGTAGTGGTGTTTCACCCAATTCCCTTAATTTTCTTCTGAAATCAAGATAAGACCCATCATAAAGAAAACGTAAGGTTCTACCTCTGGAGGTTGTATTGTCGATTACTTCAGCAACCAAAGTTTCGTCATCACCGAAGTACAGTTTATTACCAATTCGTATTTTACGTGCCGGATCGACCAAAACATCCCAAAGACGCTGTTCTTCGTTCAATTCTCGAAGTAAAAACACTTCGATTCGAGCCCCGGTTTTTTCTTTATTTCCATAGAGCCTGGCAGGAAAAACCTTAGTATTATTGATGACCATAATATCATCTTCATCAAAATAGTCGATAAGGTCTTTGAACATTTTATGCTCTATTTTACCAGTTTCCCTATGAACGACCATTAATTTGGATTCATCTCTATTCTCTGCGGGATACTCGGCCAATAAATTATCAGGAAGCTCAAAACTGAAATGTGATAGTTTCATCTGTTTATGTTTATTTAATTATAATAGGTCAGATGTAATTCGCCATTTAAATTCTCTGTTTGTATCCAGAGTCCTAGTGGCTCAATTCATATGCTATTTTTTTGGTGCTTAGGTTACTATTTTTTGCGGCTGCAAATATACGATGTGCGGATAGGGGATGTCAAGTAAAAGGGGAATTATAATTCCGTTACCTGAAATTGAAGTGATTCTAAATCGTTCCAAAAATCGGGATATGATTTCGAAACCACCTCTGCATCATTAATAAAGATTACTGTCTTAACGGCCAGCGGGGCGAAAGCCATAGCCATTCTATGATCATTATAAGTGTCTATTGCTATACCTGATTTTATATTCGCCAAAGGCTCTAATATTAATGCTTTATCAGTTACCGAAATAGACGCGCCCAATTTTGACAGTTCTTGATATAATGCTTCGAGACGATCCGTTTCTTTTATTTTTAAGGTATGTAAGCCGGTCAAATGACAGCCCATACCCAGTCCGAAACAAGTAACGGCAATAGTCTGGGCAGTATCGGGAGCATTCGCAAGATCTAGGTTGACAGTTGGTAGCTTGGGATTGTCAATTTTCTTAAGTGTAATCTTGTTTTGATTAAAAGCTGTTTCCACACCGAAATCTGAGTAGATTTCCGACAAAACGCTATCACCTTGTAAACTGTTCTTTTTATAGGCCGAAAGAGTAATTTCAGTACCTACTTCACATAGTGCCACAATACTATAAAAATAGGAAGCAGAGCTCCAATCCGACTCAACAACCAAATTGGTTGCTACAACCGACTTTTTGGGCGTTACCTTAATTAGATTTCCGTTAAAGGTACTAGCGACCCCAATCTGCTCCAATAAAGCCAATGTCATCTTAATGTAGGGTATGGAGGTGATTTTACCTATCAATTCCAATTCCAAGCCGTTTTCCAAACTTGGAGCGGTCAACAGCAGCGACGAGATGTACTGACTGCTAATATCCGCTGGTAGACTCACTTTGTTTTTCGTGAGTTTCTTACCCTTTATTTTTAAAGGCGGGTATCCTTCATTTTGTTCATACTCAATCTCAGCCCCTAATTTGCGTAAAGCATCAACTAATACCTGTATTGGTCGTTCTGTCATTCGCTTTGAACCTGTCAGGATTACTTCTTTTCCCTCTTGAGAAGCAAAATAACTCGTCAAAAAACGCATTGCAGTACCCGCATGATGAATATCAACAATCCCCTTAGTAATTTGTAATCCTTTTTGCATAACATCGGCATCATCGGAATTCGAAATATTAGCAATGGAAATAGAGGGGTATAGTGCTTGCAGCAACAAGGATCGGTTCGACTCACTTTTTGAGCCGGTAATTTGAATATTTGAATTTAACAGGGTGCTATCAGGTGCGGATATTTTTAACTTCAAGGTTGGGTGTATTAAAAACGAGCCCCAAAGATAGTATTATTTCAACTTTTGATTGCTGTGATGTCTGTCGTGATCGCGCTCGGCTTTGATGTCCAATTTTTTATCGAAGGCTTCTTGCAAATCTACGCCCGTTTGGTTGGCCAAACAGAGTACTACGAACAAAACATCGGCCAATTCCTCACCTAAATCTTTAGATTTATCCGACTCCTTTTCACTCTGCTCTCCATAACGTCGAACGATAATACGGGCCACTTCACCTACTTCTTCGGTAAGTTGGGCCATATTTGTGAGTTCATCAAAATAGCGGACACCATGTTCTTTAATCCACTTATCTACCTTTTCCTGTGCTGTTTGCAGTTCCATCAGTGTTTTTTGATAGTACAACCTGTTCGGTTTCTTTGGTAATTATCTGGTTGAAATATTCTTTGAGCGCACCATAATGCAAAGAAGAAACGATTGCTTTATTTAGGTCAAAGGTAATCGATAATGTGATTTTTCCATTCTTATTATCGATAACATATTTGAATTTACCCAATTCTTCAGGTAATGCCATAGCGATTGGTTTTGGAAGAGACTCCACAACATATCCCTCAGGAATTGATATTTCGAATCGATATTTATCGATAACAGGAAAACCAAAATCGACAGGGAACTCCCTTTTCTCCAATTTAAAAGGATTTTCATCTGTCTTTAGAAACAATGTAGGAGTCAAGTACATTTTATCTCCAATTATATCAACACCCTCCTCAAACTCATAATCAAATGATTCTACCACTGGTCCTTCATGGGTATCTATATTTTTCACCAGATATTCGTCGATTTCAACACCTGAAAATGTACTTTCTCGGTTTGTAATCTGTGTTTCATCATCTTTATCCTTGGCTTTGTTTCTGAAAACATAGGCACTATGATTTGTATAACGCGCCATGTATTTTCCACTCATTGAGCCGTCTGCCGTTAGATTGGCCTTTAATGAATATCTGTTTAGAGCCTTTTGAGGTTTGATGGAATAAATATGCTTCCAAACCTTATTGTTATTATCGATCAATAGTCCTCCCCAATTATAGTCTTTTATAGGAAGTACATTGATATTGCTAAACTCATCAGTAGCATCCATATAATAATCCTTATCATCAATTTTTGCGTGTGCGATCACGTAATTCAATCGTTCTAAGGTTGGAAAAAAGGGTATCGAATTATCTTTCGTACTAAGCACTATGGGGTTTGCATTTATACCAGCATATCGCAACATTGCAACCAAAAGCAAATTTATGTCAGCGGCATTACCTTTTTTCTCCTTTAAGGTTTTCTTTAATCCATGTTGAAAATACTTACCATCAACACCGTTCCACTCCGTACGTTCCTTAACATGTTTAAAAAGGATTTTCGCTTTTTTCAATTTATCAGATTCTCCAGCAATTAAAATGTCTAAATCATCATCAAATGATTTTGTTTTATCCAATTCCTTTTTATAATCAGTTGAACTCCCAATATTCTTTGCTACATCTTCCCAGCTGTGAGAATAACTTTTAGTCAATACACCGGGTATGTCAATCGAAACCAATTCGAACATTACGCCGGCCCTATAATTATTCATGTTATCTACCAATGGCTCATCTTTTAGTGCGGGAATATTGGAAAGTTTATACGTATTGACCACCATATCCATGCCCATCCGAGCATCTCTTTTTGTCTCAATCGTAGGTCGAAACGCAAAATATCCCCTATGGGTTTTTTTAAAATTAAACCCTTTAGGTGTTCTTATCTCGGCCTCTATTTCCTTCACAGGAATATCTCTCTGAAAACGGAAATCATCAAGATTCCAAATGAACGGAGAAGTTATTTTATAGGAAAACTCCACGACAGAACCCTCTTTTACATTCGGCATGGTAAATTTAACTTGCTTGTAGTTATAGCTTAATTGTGATTTGAATATTTGCTCTTTATCCAATTCGGAAGTAACAATTTTGTTATTATCTAGATTGTAGGTAATAGCCTTTATTCTACCCACAGTTTCTTCACTAGACCTACCGTCAAACAAGTTGATATACTCTGTGGCATGCTGGAAACCTTCTTTCGAATAGATCTTTATTCTTTCACGAATTTCGGTTACCAAATTACCTGAGAGATAGTAGGTATTCTGATATCTAAACAAAACAGCCGCATCAGCATCTTCATCTAACGGATACTTATTTTCTTTTAACTCTTCGACCGAAACTTCGCCAAACTCGTAATCTTGACCATAAAAAGTCGAACACATTAATAATAAGGCCAATAGGTTGATTTTCAGGTTTATCATATATTTGATTTTAATACAACTTTGGAAGCATCATACTTAGTTATCTGTTTTAAGAAGCTTCGATATTCCTTATAGTTTTCTTTGGGATAATGTCCTTGGTTTATCGCTAGTTTTCTAGTCAATTTAACCTTACCGTCAAATTCTTCAATGCTTATTCTGTAAGATCCGAATTGATTCTGAATGTCTATCGGTTCTGGAATGGACTCTAAGACATAACCCTGAGGTATTGCAATGAAATACTCATCTTCGTCTAAAAACCCGCGTTGAATCTCAAAAGGTAGTTTGCGATTTTGGTATCGAGGAGGCACATTTTTTAACCTATTGAAGATATTTGGGGCGAATAAGATTCGTTCACCGTTCTTAGAAGCATATTTTCTAGCATTAATCTGTACATCTTCGATAAATTCAACCGTTTCCATTTCATTAGAGAATTGGTAGGTTTCGATATCTAGATTATTGATTGTACCCCAGTAGTTTTTGTAGTATTTCTTTATGGTATCATCGGATTGTGTCTCTATACCAAATTTGTTGTCATATTGAATTCCTTTACTTTGGATTATAATTTCTCCGGTGATACCACCATCTGAATCCAAGTCACAATTCGCTTTTGATTTTTGATAGTTTTCATTGTTTAAATAGGAAGTGGTTTTCACCAATTCACCACCATCGGGTTTTATAACAAAAACCGTTCTATCATCAGTAAAATCACCAATAAAACCAAAAGGATGTATCTGTGATGTGCAATCTATCCAAAAGTATTTTCCTTGATATGGTATGGCCAAAATCACATGATTACCCTGTGCCAAATTCGGAAAATCCTCTTCAAAGCCTATTTTATCACTACCAGCTTCTACGTGCACATAATAGGCGTCAACCCCTACAGCCTTTAGTAAAGCTTTGGTATAATTTGACAATCCTTTACAATCGCCATATTTAACACGGTCTACCTCTATGGCGCTTATAGGTTGAATACCACCAATACCCACCTGAACGCTAATATATCTTGTATTTTCTTGAACATATTTGTAGACTATTTTGGCTTTTTCAAGGTCATCAGTTTCGTTCTTAACCAGATTTTTGACGATTTCTTTAGTGCCTACAGGAAGCTCATCCCTTTTAGACAATAAGTTTTTGTGCATCCAAATGCCAAGGTCATTCCAGTCATTTATGGTTGCATCGTATCCCTCATAGTGAAAGTTTACAGGACGAATCAGTAGTTGAGGTGCAATTTTACCAAAAGAAGGGCTATAACTTTCGTTCTTAAAAGCAGCGATATTCTCGGCTAGATATACTAAACTAGTATCTGTAGATAAATTCTTAAAATCGATTCCATCAAAATTTTTCTCTTTGATTATGGGTTTCAATTGTGGGGAAGCATATTCAATGACCAACCTACTCTTTTCAGTACTTATCATGAAGTCTTCAAGTAGAGGCCAAACAGCTGGTATTTCACCGGTATTTGAGGTGCTAAGTTCATATACCAACTCCATTGAATAAGGATAGTCAATTGGCATATATGGATAGTATTTCACCCTTGAGTCAGAGTAAAGCGTGCTTCCGTCAACTGCGCTGGCATCCTTAAAGTCTTTCTTCCTAAACTTATCAACAACTTTGCCTTCTTTATCGTAAATAATCAGGCTAATATCCTTGACCTTTCTTCCATTATCATAGCCAACATAAGGCATAGCATATTTATTACCTGATTCATTTAAAACAGTAACTACTCTACTCCGTTGTATAGACATCGAGTTTTTTGAATTCAAAGACACATGTAGTTCATCGAAACGCACAACGGCATTGGCATTTTTTGTCAATGCTGCATCAAGTAAAGAGGTTTGATATTGAGCTTGGGCCGAAGAAATAAAATAAATGAGTAGGGAACTCAGTATAAAAAGTAGGCGCATTGGTATGGTTTGGTCGTAGTACTACAACGCGAAGCAACTGAATTTCTTACATAGATGGTGAAATATATCGACAAGAATGGATTATTCTCGATTTTTGGTATCAATGACAATGGTTACCGGACCGTCATTGAGTAATTCAATCTGCATATCAGCCCCGAAAATTCCAGTCCCTACTTTCATGTCTAAATCGGCTTCGATTTGTAAGATGAATTTTTCATAAAGCGGAATTGATACTTCTGGCTTTGCCGCTTTTAAGTAAGATGGCCGATTTCCCTTTTTCGTGGATGCATGCAAGGTAAACTGACTGACTACAATCACCTCGCCATTCGTATTCAAAAGTGATCTATTCATCACTCCTTCGCGGTCATTGAAAATTCGAAGATTGACAATTTTTCGAGAGAGCCATTTAATATCCTCTTGGGTGTCGGCATTTTCGATTCCCAATAAAACGAGCAACCCATTCTTGATTTCGGAAATTTTCTTTCCTTCAACCGTAACACTAGCCTTTGAAACTCGTTGTAGTACCGCCCTCATTTTTTCTCTCCAAATGAATCGGTACGATAGTTATCTTCTTCCCCCGTCAACATTTGCGCATAGCTTTTATAGCGGCTCCAAGAAACCGCATCATTATCTAAGGCCGCTTTTACCGCGCAACTGGGTTCGTCCAAATGCAAGCAATTATTGAATTTACACCCGGCTTTCAGTTTAAAGAACTCCCGAAAATAGTCCCCTATTTCTTCTTTTTTCATATCTACAACACCAAATCCTTTGATGCCCGGAGTGTCTATAATTCTCCCATCGAAACCTAAATCGAACATCTCGGCGAAGGTAGTCGTATGTTGTCCTTGCAAGTGTTGTTCTGAAATTTCAGCGGTTTTTATATCTAAAGTAGGTTCAATTGAATTAATCAAAGTAGACTTGCCAGCACCCGAATTACCAGCGAACATACTGGTTTTACCATTCATCAATTCTTTTACCTGACCCACATTTTTACCTGTTTTCGCAGAGATTCCAATACAGGTGTATCCTATATCTCTATATAATTTGGCCAAATATTTAACTTCATCCAACTCCTCGATTTCATAAGTGTCTATTTTGTTGAAAAGCAAAACCGCTGGAATGTCATAAGCCTCAGCTGTCGCCAAAAACCGATCTATAAATATTGGATATGTCTTTGGATTATTCAATGTCACCAACAAGAAAACTTGATCCAGATTGGCAGCAATTATATGGGTCTGTTTTGAAAGGTTGACCGATTTTCTGATGATGTAATTCTGGCGCTCTTTAATGACCGAAATGACCCCTACAACCTCATCTCCAATTTCTTCTATTTCGAACTCCACAACGTCACCAACCGCAATGGGATTGGTGCTTTTAATTCCCTTGATTCGAAATTTGCCTTTAATACGGCATTCATAAAACGTGCCCTCCGTAGATTTTACAGTATACCAACTACCTGTGGATTTGTAAACGGTGCCCGTCATGCTACATTGTTGTTCTTAACCATAGCTGCAAAATAAAGGTTTTTGTATGAACCTACTGTGTTTTCATATCAATATATTGGCTCTAACTTAATGAAATCCGTGCTGGATTTTCATAGAAAAACAACCTAACTTTTCAGTGTTTCTTATGAAAATAGCTTTTTTATAAAGTCTAAATCAATAATCGCCCATAATTTAAATGCGACATTTTATTCTTAGTTTCATACAACCTTAAAGTTCAAGTATTGTCTTTAATCAATACATAATAAAAATAAAATCATGAGAAAAATTGTACTAATTGCAAGCTTATTACTGGTCGCGTCATTAGATGCCAATGCCCAACAAATAAAAGTCATTACCAGTGTAGAATCGATTGTGCCTAGCGGGCTAGGTCGTTCAAGGATTATCGATGCCCAAGAAGAAAAAGATTTTGGGGAGTTCACTTCGGAGCAAACCGAAGAGGACAATACCCGAAACAAATCGAAACGTGGTGATATTCGTATAAAGAATTTTGAAGAAACTAAATTGCTGAACTTTTATAATATAGCCGGTATTCGGTTTCAGAACATAGCTGCTAACGATGCGGTAATTTCATCAAAACTAACAGACATGATTAAGGATGGATGGGAATTAATGTTTGTTACTAGTGGCGTAGAGGCCGACGCCGGTGGCGATGACGGGCAGGGCATATTCATTACGCGATACATTTTTAAGAAAGAGTAAAATCTGTCATAAGTTCTACCCACAAAGAAGAGAAGTCCATACGTCATCATTAGCGCACCTATGCGGGCAGGTGCGCTCAATGTGACATCCAGTAGTATTAAGAATTAATTACCTTCTCTTGATGGTTGATCGATTCTTGGTGGATTGCCTTGAACATTTTCAAAACAAACTCTTCACTCAGGCCTTTCGACTCACCTTCTAGAATCATGGCACCCAAAATCTGGTTCCAACGATTTGATTGTAAAACGGCAACGTTTCTTGACTTTTTCAATTCACCAATTCCATCGGAAATTTTCATTCTTTTTCCCAAGGTATCAATCAACTGATTATCGATAACATCTATTTGAGCCCTTAAGTTGCTCAATTGACTATTATACTCTGCTTCTGGGTCGTCTTCTTTTCTGATTTTCAAATCGTTCATAATTTGGACCAATCTTTTGGGTGTTACTTGCTGCGCAGCATCGCTCCACGCATTATCAGGATCGTGATGTGTTTCGATCATCAATCCGTCAAAATTCAAATCCAATGCCGTTTGTGAAACGTCAAAGATCATATCACGTTTACCTGTAATGTGTGACGGGTCATTGATCAATGGCAAATCAGGAAATCTATTTTGAAACTCGATAGCTAATTGCCATTCAGGAATGTTTCTATATTTCGATTTTTCATAGGTCGAAAACCCTCTATGAATTGCTCCTAGTTTATTTATTCCTGCGGTATGCAAACGTTCGATTCCGCCCAACCATAAGGCTAAATCAGGGTTTACTGGGTTCTTTACCAAAACAATTTTATCCGTTCCTTCCAACGCATCGGCCAATTCTTGCATGATAAACGGGCTCACCGTTGAACGTGCTCCAATCCAAAGTAAATCGATATCGTGTTCCAAAGCCAATTCAACGTGTGCACGATTGGCAACCTCAGTAGCCGTTTTCAATCCGGTTTCCGCTTTAACTTTCTGGAGCCATTTGAGACCTAGTGCCCCAACACCCTCAAAATTACCTGGACGTGTTCTTGGTTTCCAAATGCCCGCACGGTAATAATTGACATCGGTATCTTTCAGACTATGTGCTATACCTAAGACTTGCTCTTCCGTTTCAGCACTACATGGCCCTGCTATCACTAGTGGATGGTCTAAACCCATATCATCCAGCCATGTTCTCATTTCTTTTGTATTCTCCATTACTTAATGTTTAGTTCTAACTTTTTGAATTAATATTTTGATTCCTTTATAGCGTTGAGGCCCTTCGACTGTGTTCAGGATGACATACTTTGTCTCTTGTCTTTTAAACTATTTTTTGTTCAAAGGTATTCCGTTTAAAATCTCTTTTATCTTATTGGTATTGTCCATTTGCTCATAAATACCCTGATAGTCATTTCGCAATAACATCTGTTTGAATTCTTCAAGATTCTGAATGTATTCATCCAGTGTTTCAACTACATTTTCCCTATTCTGCTCAAATATGGGTGTCCACATCGCCGGAGAGCTTTTTGCAAGTCGTACCGTGCTTTCGAAACCCGACCCGGCCATATCAAAAATATCACGTTCGTTTTTCTCTTTTTCGATAACGGTCTTTCCTAACATAAAAGAACTGATATGCGACAAATGGGAAACATATGCAATATGCTTATCATGAGCTTCGGGATTCATATATCGGATGCGCATTCCCATTTTCTGAAAGAGTTCCAACGCTCTCTCTTGTAATTTGAAAGCTGTTTTTTCCACTTCACAGATAATATTCGTTTTGCCATCGTATAATCCAGAAATAGCCGCGGTAGGACCTGAGAACTCCGTACCCGCAATAGGATGCGCAGCTAAATAATTTCTTCGCTTAGAATGGTCTTCCAGTGACTTGCATATTAAGCTTTTGGTAGACCCTCCATCGAAAACCACACAATCATCGTTCACTCCATTTAAAATTTCAGGAAGCTCGGTTACCAAAACATCCACAGGAATAGATACGATTACCATATCTGCTAAACCTAAATCGTCGTAGCTAGATTTCGTATCAATTAAATTTAACGCTAAAGCTTCTTCTACATGAGCCTCATTTGCATCAATTCCATAAATTTTCGCATTAGGATGAATGCTTCTGATGTCTTTTGCAAAAGAACCTCCGATCAATCCGATACCGATTATAAATACGTTCATATCAAAATCTGTCTATTGCTTCTTGAATCTTTTCCTTGGTAACACAAAGTGAAAACCGAATATACCCTTCACCATTAGTTCCAAAAATCGTTCCTGGTGCTATAAATATGTTTTTATCATATAAGATTTCATCAATAAACTCCTCAGCAGGTTTACTTCCTTCCGGTAGCTTGGACCAAACGAACATGCCAACAGCATCCTTGTCATAAGTACATCCTATTTTGTCGGCCAGACGGAACATTAATTCCCTTCTAGAGGAATAAACTTCATCCAAATGTTCAAACCATTCTTTACCGCTTTGCAAGGCGGCAATCGCTCCTTTTTGAATACCATAGAACATGCCTGAATCCATGTTGCTTTTTACTTTCAAAATAGATTGAATGTGCTCCGCTTTACCCAAAACCATACCAACACGCCATCCTGCCATATTAAATGTCTTGCTCAGTGAATTCAACTCAAGGGCTACATCCTTGGCCCCTTCGATATTTAGAATACTAGTCGGATTCTTACTTAACACAAAACTATACGGATTGTCATTAATCAATAATATATTTTTCTTCTTGGCGAAATCAACGAGCTGTTTAAACTGAATTTTTGTAACAGTTGCCCCCGTAGGCATATGAGGATAACTCACCCACATCAATTTCACTTTGGAAAGATTTTCATTACCTAGAGCTTCCAAATCAGGAAACCAACCATCGGTGCCATTTAAATTATAACTTCTACAAACGCCACCGACTAATTTCGTAACCGAATTATAGGTGGGATACCCAGGATTCGGAATCAAAACCTCATCTCCTGGGTTTAAAAAAGCCATACTAATATGCATGATACCTTCTTTGGACCCCATTAAAGGCAAAACCTCATCAAGAGGATTCACCTTTACCGAGAATTTCGATGCATAAAAATCAGCAATCGCCTCGCGAAGTGTCGGCAAGCCCTGATAACTTTGGTATTGATGTGCACCGGTATCGGTAACCGCATCTTTAACTGTATCTATAACAGCTTGAGATGGAGCTAAATCAGGACTACCAATACCCATATTGATAATCGGACGACCTTCAGCCATAAGTCCACGCACTTCTCGCAACTTTTTTGAGAAGTAGTATTCTTGAACCGTTTCCAATCTATCAGCCGTTTGTATCATACCATGGCATTTTTATATTCGCCCAATACTTTAAAGTTTTCAGACATGATGTTCAGCAATGCTTTTGCCTTTTCAAAATTGGCATAACCATCAAAAGTCACATCAACAAAGAAGGCATATTTCCAAGGAGTTTCTATAATAGGGAGGCTTTGAATCTTTGTTAAATTCAAATTACAATCACTCATTACATTAAGCATAGCGGCTAAACTGCCCCGTTTGTGGTCAGTAATGAAACGTACCGATGCCTTATTGATATCCTCCTTCGGAAGCTCTTTATTCTTTGTTTTTACAATGATAAATCGAGTGGCGTTATTCTTTATCGTCTGTATGTCCGATGCTACGATGTCCAGATTATATAATTCAGCGGCTACCTTGGGTGCAATTGCCGCGATTCCTTTCAAACTATGTTCTTCAATTTGTTTGGCAGTCTCGGCCGTATCTACATCTTCGACCATTTTAATATGTGGTCGGGTCTTTAAATATTCCCTACACTGTAAAAGGGCCATCGGATGTGAACGCACTTCATGAATATCAGTTAAGCTTTGTCCTTTAAGGACCATAAGATTATGATGAATGTTTAAATAATGCTCACCAATAATGTGAAGACCATTGTCATAGACGAGCGCATAATTTGGAATAATCGATCCTGCAATCGAATTTTCGATAGCCATAATACCTTTGTCGGCCTTGCCTTCTAAAAGCTCATCCACCAACCCGTGAAAGGACATGCATTCCACAAGTTCGATATCATCACCATAGTAGTCCTTTGCTACCTGATGATGGTTTGATCCTTTAATTCCTTGTATTGCTATTCTTAAACCCATTATAGTCAACTATGAACGAAAAAAGTCCCGCTTTTGCGGGACTTCCATACTATATCTTGTTGCAATATATTATAACAGTCCCTCACCTCTTTTAAAGAAGTAAAAAAAGTAACCGTTAAAGAAATATTGCTTAATCATGATACACTTAAACTTGGGCTAATGTATGAATTAAATTTTAAATTCAAAGTTTTTCTTGTAAAATAGCTAACATGGTTTTAATTCCCTCTCTATAATTTCCCAATCGGATGTTCTCATTCGGACTATGTTGATTGTTATCTCGATTGACCGTTGGAACAGTAACCGCTGGAATGCCCAAAGTAGTCACAAAAGGAGAAATCGGGATGGAGCCTCCACTCATTCGAATCATAATGGGTTCCTCACCAAATGCATTTTTCAAAGCACTACGCAACCATAGCCCAACTTCGGAATCAAAAGAAGTGCGAAACGATTGATACGAAATCTCAGAAGTAAAAGTTGCTATCTTGCTATGAGCCAAACGTTCTTCTTCAGTTGGTTCCCTATCGACTATAATATACCCCTGGTCTTCAATGTGGCCCTTTATTAAATCTAAAAGACGTTCAGGGTCTGATTCCAAAACCAGCCGAACATCAATTTCTGCACGTGCCCAACCGGGAATTATAGTACGTACTTTCTCATCGATCCATCCCGATTGCATTCCACGAATGTTTAAAGAAGGATACTGAATGGCTTCTTGATAATAACTTCCCACTTTATCGGTTTCTGCAATTTGAAGTCTGTTTTTGATTTGATTCTCGTTATCTGGCACTGCCTTCAAAATCATTTCGGTTTGTGCATCAATTTGGATTCCATCATAAAAACCTGGAATGGTTACCTTGCTATCATCATCTTTCATAGAAGCCAATAATTTTGATAATCGCAATGCCGGATTGGGAGCGTAATTTCCAAAATGACCGCTGTGTTGTGGCACTACGGGCCCATAAGTGGTCAAAGTGATGGTAGCTATACCTCGTGCGCCAAATGTTAGGGTAGGCCTGTTCGTAATGTGACGTGGGCCATCATAAATGATTAGCATATCAGCCTTGAGCAATTCAGCATTGTCAGTCACAGCTTGCGGTAATCTCGGTGAGCCAAGCTCTTCCTCAAAGTCCATAATGACCTTGATATTGTAATTGGGGATGATTTTGGCATCTGCTGCTGCATCGAGAGCGGTTAAGAACATTGCCACAGGCCCTTTGGCATCACTGGCCGAACGTGCAAAAACTCGCCAGTCATCTTCATAGTCAGTGATTTTTTCCCATGCAAGTTTTTCCCAATCTCCATTGGAGTTTTTCTTCTTCAAGGTCGGTGAATACGGACTCTCTTGAAACCAACGTGTACTATCTACCGGTTGACCGTCAATTTGCAAATAAATCAGAACGGTCTTTTTTGACTTATTGAGTTTGCGTTCCGCCAGCAGAAGCGGTGCTGTTTCAGTCTTGATTCTATTTGTAGTGAAGCCTCTTTCAGCAAAACTCGTTTCACACCAGCGTACATTTTTTTCAATGTCATCGGGATAGAATGCATCATTAGGGATACTCAATAACTCTTTCAGCATCGGAAAAGACTTCTTGGCGTAGCTGCTTGAAAGCATATCTAGCTGCGATGTATTTTGGGAAAACAGTAAAAAAGGAAACCATAAAAAAAGGATAAGGTACTTCATCATAGTAGTATTTACAACTACTAAAATAGTACTTATCCCTTTAAGGGGAAACTACGTATAACTGAGGAACAATCCTAGAATTTTAAAGCCAACCCAATGCCATTTTGATTACTTGTAGGAACTAGGCGATATGAAGTTTTTTTACCTAAGGCATCATTGTACTCTAAAATAGCCGTTTTCTTGTTCTTTGCAGAAGCGTGAAAGAATATGGCACCAATTAGTCCACTTCCAGCCGCCGCAATTGCGGGTGCTGTTAGCGGCTCGTTTTTGTCAAGATTCGACAATAACCAAATTGACGCACCAAAATTAGCTGCACCAAATACTAACCCACCAAGAGCTTGTTTTTTAGACTTTTGCCAATGCATTTCCGCCACTTGACTTTCCTTCATGATGGCATCGATTTCTTTCCAGGACAACTTTGTTTTATCTTGATAAAACGATTCTCCCCACATGCCGGGGAATGAAGTGATTTCTTGTGCTTTTAGACCTGTTGTACACATTCCTAAAAATACTATTGCTATTACTAATTTCTTCATGACTTTAATTTTTGTTTAAAGATACTTAATTTTTATTAAACAAAAATAGAATTAACCTTGATCTAACACATTTTGAAATGCTTCTACATACCTATTAAAGTGCCGCATCTCTTGCTCGGTAAATTCCTTTTCGTTACCATCCATTATTATGTCGATTAATCTTCGATATCCTTGCAAATTTTCTAAGATATCTTCTATCTTGACGTACTTTTCATCAAAACTTTATTTGAAGAATTGAAGTGGACGTTTCCAAAGATTATATCTCTGACATCAAATGACTTAAGATATTACTCGAGATATTAGAACATCAATTACTTGGTCTAGTTCATCCTGAATACCCGGATTTGTACAATTCGTCAAAATTGAAAAAACCATTTGCTTTTCTGGATACACAAAAAAGTTTGAATAGCCTCCAACGCCATTTCCGACGTGTCCGTAATAAGGTCTTCCCTTTTTATCTTCACTCACCTGCCAACCTAGCCCGTAGTAGGTTTTCTTTCCATTGCTAATTTCGGAGGTCAAAAAGGGAGAAAGTATATCTTTTGTTAAGACCTCTTCATCTAAATAAGCCTGACCGAATTTCGCAATATCTTCCGATGTGGAAAGGTAGCCTCCACCTGCAAGCTTGAAATAATTGTCTACAGGAATGGCAGTTCGGAATCCACCGAGACGGTTTTTGGAGTAAAATTTTGTTAACCTAGGGATCTCGACGGTGCTCTTCGCAACATTGGGCGCAATAGTATTGCCCATCTCCAAAGGCTTTAAAACGGTGTCCTGAACGTATTCTTCAAAAGGAATTCCGCTCACCTCTTGCATTGCCAATGAAATCAAGACCCAATCGAAACTGTTGTACAGATAATCCGATCCAGGCTCAAAAAGCAGTTCGTCACCTTTAAAGATTTCTATACTTTCTTTAATGGTGTATGGCCTGTTCAGTCCGTATTCCGTGCCGCGATAACCACGGATTCCCGCGGTGTGGCTAGCAAGTTGCCGAATAGTGAAATCCCATTTCTTTTTTGGATAATAAGGAACGTAAGTATAAAAAGAACTGTCCAGATCAATCAAACCGTCATTGACCATATGCGCCAAGGCGGTTGCAGCAATGTTTTTAGAAACACTGGCTATTCGGAAAATACTTTTTCTTGGATCAATCGGAGTTTTATTCTCCAAATCGGCATAGCCATAGCCTTTTTGTAGTACTGTTTTTCCTTTTTGCAGAACTGTAATTGAAATACCGGGAACTTTCTTTTCATCGACAAGTCGACTCAGTACTTTATCAGCTTTCGCCAAACCAACCAAAGCAGCATCTTCCCCTAGGATTCTTCTGGAGGAGAAAAGATTTTGCAAATATTTCTTGATGGGATTCATTCTTTGAATATCAACCGTCCGTTGAAGAGCTCTTGCACATTGACTTCTGGAGGACGATTACTACTTATGACATCTCCTGTGCCACGAATCACGCCCTCGAGCGATTGCTGTGGATTGATGAAAATATCATTTGTGCCGCGATGATTTATTTCTATGGATCCGGCAATCAAGTTTTGTGCTTCAATACGCGAATCTCCAGCGGCGACCTGTACATCTAAATTTGTTGTGCTTCCACTCAATTTAAAATAGGTAATGCCATTAACGATAATATTGATATTCTCCGAATTCAGTTCCAAGTCAAATTCCCCATCAGTAGTTTCGCTTTCCGGATTTAGAAAACTTTCTGAAATCAAGGTCAATTCCGTATAATTTAGAACTCCGTCACTCCGAATGGATAACCCAGTACTGCTTCGTATCTCTTCGATATTTGGCGATGTTACATAAACGGTTGTAAGCCCATAATCACGAACATAGTTGCACCCGTTCGTATCCCTAAGTAGAAGACGGTCACTTTCAACTTCAGCCGTTACATCATTTCTGAGGAATTCTCCTGTTTCTATTTCAACCTTCTGTTCGGTTCCTTGAACTAGAACTAAACTTACATTCTCGAAAACGGTAATTTTAGTGAAATCAGCAACCGCTACTTCTTCTCGAACTAGTTTTCCCGAATTTTGAAAACAGTCTGAGGCGGAGTCGGAGTTGCAGGAAATGAACATGAGAAAACATAGGGCGGCTAGGAATATTTTTCCAGTAATGGAAAACACCTTCCTACACCCCACAAAGGGCGAATACGTATAAAAAAACCTATTCGATAATCTCATAACTCGTAATTCATAACTTTAAAACCTAATCCCTACACCAAACTCAACGGCTTCGGCCGCTGCCCCATGTGACTTAAGGGAAATTTCTCCAAACCACTCATTTCCAAAATAACGTTTTAAACCCATGCGATTGTAGACCTTCCCTTCAAAGTCATAAGGGTAATAGACGTAATATCCCAATTGACTGGTAATACTCAATTTATTGATAAATAGTTCATGCCCAACAAATATCCCTACTCGTTTAAAATCGGTATCCGCAGCTATATTATTCTCCGGAAATGAAATAGATTGAAATCGAATCAACTCCTTTAAAAAATTGGAAAAAAAGATATCTGTTCCAAGCTGTATGGCACTTTTTCTTCCAAGCCTTTTATCTGCATATCCTGAAAGAACAACAAATCCGTATTGACCTGAATCGATGACATCACTTTCGTTTACTCCTCCTCGGAGAACCAAATTGTATCGCACCGGTTCAGTGATTTTCTCTTTTTCCCTGCGGATATAATCGGGCTCATTGTCATTATTCAGGGTATATAATAAGCCAGCATTGATGGCTAAGCTATTCGTAGAGGTGTTGGGAGCTTTTACGTTCGCATTAGAATAATGTATGACCGAGATTCCGGCCTGAAATCCCAAGTTTTTAAAAATGTTTGCTTTATGGAAATTCAACATCAAATAAGTCGAACTTAATATGTGCGACCCGTAGGCATTATTTCGAAAATTTAAATTTTTATCATAAGGATTGGTGTTGTATGCCAAACCCTGTCCAATTCGTAGTTGAAGATTACGTTTCAAAAAGTAAAAATTGAAATGGGCATACATTCCAAAGTTCTTACCTAAGGTTGGATTGACCATATCCTGATATATAAACGACGCACCTAAATCGGGATAATTGTACCATTGCTGCCATTCTTCTTTGCCGTATGTAGTGCGGCTATAGCCCAAAATCAACCCTGACGGATGTTCCGTAATTAAATGAGAAATATCAGGGTTATGAAGAAATACAGACCCGTAAAATGAGCTTACATCGAGGGTATACGTTTCTTCCTCTTTTTCTTGGGAGAAACCGACCATGACCGAAAAAACGATACAGAAAAGAACTTTTGGGTTCATGGGGTTCAAAGTTAATCAGATAAAATTTCATGCTTCTAATTTATAGCTGATTTTCTCTGAACATGAAGCGAAAGTTCAAAATATCTCTTTTGCAATCGCCCTTATATTATCCGACTTGCCCATTGAATAGTAATGTAAGACTGGAGCACCGGCTGCCAATAACTCTTTTGATTGTTGTACACACCATTCGACCCCAACCTGTCGAACGGCCTTGTTGTCTTTACATCTCTCCACAGCATCTACTAAATCTTCGGGCAAATCTATTTTAAAGACCTGTGGCAACAGATTCAGGTGCCGTTTCACCGCTATCGGCTTAATTCCAGGTATTATGGGAACATCGATACCAATATCGTTTGCGGCTTTGACAAAATCAAAATATTTTTTATTGTCAAAAAACATTTGTGTAACCACATAATCTGCTCCCGCATCCACTTTTTCCTTTAGTCTTTTTAAATCTGTTTTCATAGATGGTGCCTCCATGTGCTTTTCTGGATAGCCGGCAACCCCAATACAAAAATGAGAGCAATCCTCGGTTTCGATTACTTCATGCAAATATTTGCCACAATTGAGATTTTGAATTTGCTCTACGAGCCCTAGTGCAAAATTGTGTCCACCCTTGGTAGGCTCAAAATACTTTTCCTCACGCATTGCATCACCACGTAGTGCCATAACGTTATCAATTCCCAAATAATGACAATCGACTAAAAGATATTCGGTTTCTTCTTTGGTAAATCCACCACAAAGAACATGGGGTACAGTGTCAACATCATACTTATGTTTTATAGAGGCACAGATACCTACGGTACCTGGTCGCATTCGAGTCAGCTTTTTATCAAGTAAACCATCTCGGTCAATATAGATGTACTCTTCACGCGATGTGGTAACGTCTATGAATGGCGGTTTGAATTCCATCAAGGGATCAATATTATCGTAGAGTTCTTGAATATTCCTTCCTTTCACCGGAGGAATTATTTCAAAAGAAAATAAGGTCTTTCCTTCTGCTTCTTTTATATGGTCAGTTACTCTCATATTTTTAAACTATTAGTCGTCAGCAATATTGGGTGCCAACCACTTGGTAGCATCCTCAATTGAAATTCCCTTGCGCTCAGCAAAGTCATTTACTTGATCTTCCTTTATTTTTCCTAATCCGAAATACCTGGCTTCGGGGTTTCCGAAATAGTAACCCGATACTGAGGCTGCTGGCCACATAGCCAGACTCTCTGTAAGCTTAACGCCTATCCTTTCTTCTACTTTAAGTATCTCCCAAATCGTCAATTTTTCCAAATGGTCCGGACAGGCAGGATAACCTGGTGCAGGTCGAATCCCTTTATACGATTCATTAATTAAATCTTCATTGCTCAAATCTTCGTTCGCAGCATATCCCCAATGTTTTATTCGTACTTCCTTATGTAAATATTCAGCAAAAGCCTCTGCCAAACGATCTGCCAACGCTTTAATCATAATTGAACTATAGTCGTCTAAATCCTTTTCATATTGTGCTGCTAATTCCGCGGTTCCAAAACCTGTCGAGACACAAAAACAGCCTATATAATCTTGCTTTCCACTTTCTTTGGGAGCGATAAAATCGGATAAGGCATAATCGGGCACTCCTTCTCTTCGTTGCAGTTGTTGTCGGAGGGTTCTAAAGACAAAATTGTTCTCACCCGTTTGAACCTCAACATCATCATTAATAGAATTAGCAGGAAAAAGTCCAAATATTCCCTTAGCCTTTAACTGTTTTTCTTTTACTATTTTCTTAAGCATCTTTTGAGCATCGTTAAAAAGTTCAGATGCTTGCATACCGACAATATCATCGGTTAGTATATCAGGAAATTTTCCGTGTAGTTCCCAGCTTCTGAAAAAAGGCGTCCAGTCAATAAAATCTACCAATTTTTCCAAATTCAAATCTTCAATAACTTGAACGCCGAGCTGATTTGGTTCTTTGATTTCAGAAGTGTTCCAATCGATTAGAAATTTATTTTCTCGCGCTTTTTCTATGGATTTATATTTTTTTTGAACGGAACGTTTCAAAAATTTGTCCCGAAAGACATCATAGTCTTCCTTAATTGACCTTTTATAACCATCGGCCGTATCTTTTTGTAACAAGTCACCAACTACCGTGACCGCACGTGAAGCATCATTTACATGTACAACCGCTTGGCTATATTGTGGGTCTATCTTAACGGCAGTATGGGCCTTACTAGTAGTTGCCCCGCCGATCAACAAAGGAACTGTAAAGTTTTTACGTTCCATCTCTTTGGCCAAATGTACCATTTCGTCCAACGAGGGAGTTATCAATCCACTTAGGCCTATTACATCTACGTTGTGTTCTATGGCGGCAGCAATTATTTTTTCAGGTGGAACCATTACCCCTAAATCTATTATCTCATAATTGTTACAAGCCAAAACAACACTAACGATGTTTTTTCCGATGTCATGAACATCTCCTTTGACCGTTGCCATTAGTATTTTTCCGGCACCCTCTGAATCTCCTACCTGTGGATTCAGTAATTTCTCCTCCTCGATATAGGGTAGTAGATGCGCCACTGCCTTTTTCATCACACGAGCCGACTTTACCACTTGAGGTAAGAACATTTTTCCACTTCCGAAAAGGTCGCCGACAACGTTCATACCAGTCATCAAATTACCTTCGATCACTTCAATAGGTTTGTTCGCAGCTTGTCTTGCTTCCTCTACATCTTCAACGATATATTGATCTATTCCTTTGACCAAAGCTCTTGTAATTCGGTTTTGCAGTGGTTCCTCACGCCAAGACAGATCTACTTTGCTTTCTTTGGCCTTCCCAACAACCGATTCCGCGAAATCGAGCAATCTTTCTGTAGCATCGTCTCGACGGTTGAGCATAACGTCTTCAACGCGTTCCAATAAGTCTTTCGGAATATCGTCATATACCTCCAACATTGTCGGGTTTACGATACCCATGTTCATTCCCGCTTTGATTGCATGATACAAGAAAACGGAATGCATGGCTTCCCGAACCGGATTATTTCCCCGGAATGAAAATGAAACATTACTGACTCCTCCGCTCACACTAGCATATGGCAAATTTTCACGCACCCATTTCGTTGCTTCGATGAAATCAAGTGCATTCCGCCTATGCTCTTCCATTCCCGTGGCAACGGGAAAAATATTCAAATCGAAAATGATATCCTCTGGAGGAAAACCAACTTTTTTGACCAAGACTTCATAAGAACGTTTTGAGATTTCTATACGCCGATCATAATTATCTGCTTGGCCAACCTCATCAAAGGCCATAACAATTACTGCAGCACCGTATCTTTTTATAAGTTTCGCATGTTGAATAAATTCATCTTCACCTTCTTTCAGACTAATGGAATTTACCACACACTTGCCTTGGACCACTTGCAAACCGGCTTCAATGATTTCCCATTTGGAGCTGTCTATCATAATGGGCACTCTGGCAATATCCGGTTCTGCAATGACCAAGTTTAAGAACTTGATCATAGCTTCTTTGCCATCAATCAAGCCATCATCCATATTTATATCAATGATTTGGGCGCCACCTTCTACCTGGTCTCTAGCAACATCTAAGGCTTCTTCGAACTTCTCCTCCTTGATGAGTCTCAAAAACTTCTTTGAACCGGCTACATTGGTGCGCTCTCCAACATTGATGAAATTGCTTTCTGGAGTTACCACAAGTGGTTCGAGGCCACTTAACTTTAAATATTTTGGTTTCTTTTCTACCATTTATACGTTTTCAACCATCAACGCTCTTGGGTCGTATTGATTCACTAATTCTGCAATTGCCGAAATGTGATCCGGAGTTGTACCACAACATCCGCCCACAATATTGACCAATCCTTTTTCAACATATTCTTTTATCTGTGCCGCCATTTGCTCCGGGGATTCGTCATATTCTCCAAAAGCATTTGGCAACCCTGCATTGGGGTGGGCTGAAATAAAATGCTCAGATTTTTTGGCCAGTACCTCCAAATGAGGCACCAAGTGACTGGCACCTAAAGCACAATTAAAACCCACGGAAAGAATCGGAATATGGGAAATTGAAATCAAAAATGCTTCTGCGGTTTGCCCGGATAAGGTTCTACCAGAAGCATCGGTTATTGTACCGCTGACCATAATAGGTACATCAATATTTCGTTCTTCCTTGACTTGCTCGATGGCAAAAAGTGCTGCTTTTGCATTAAGCGTATCAAAGATGGTTTCCACTAAAAGTAAATCTGCACCACCATCTAATAGGGCTTCTGCCTGCTGTTTATAAGCTATTCGGAGTTCATCAAATGAAACCGCGCGAAACCCAGGGTCATTGACATCGGGAGACATACTCGCCGTTTTATTGGTCGGGCCCATACTGCCTGCGACAAACCTTGGTTTGTCAGGTTCCACTGTTGTGAATTCATCCGCAACTTTCTTAGCAATTTTTGCGGACTCATAGTTCAATTCATAGACTAATTCTTCCATATAATAATCGGCCATTGCGATTGTCGTACCGGAGAAGGTATTCGTCTCAACGATATCGGCACCTGCCGCAAAATATTTGCGATGGACTTCTGCAATGGCTTCCGGTTGGGTCAATGATAATAAATCATTGTTACCCTGTAAAGGATGCTCCCAGTCTTTGAACCGTTCCCCCCTGAAGTCTTCCTCTTGAAATTTGTAGCGTTGCAACATCGTACCCATGGCACCGTCTAACACTAAAATACGCTCTTGTAAAATGTTCTTAATATCTGCCATAAATAGTAGTCAAAAACAGTGAAATGGTAATGTAAAATATCAAGTAAGGAAAAAGTATAGACAATCTGTCTTTCTTTAGTTATCTGCCTGCCAACTGGCAAATAGAATGTAGCACCTTCTTTAAAGATAAAGGGTTGCTAAGGTTTCATAGGGTCTAATCCCTCCACCTTTCTTGATAACAATTTCAATGTATTAATGAACTGACCACAAAGAAACGGCACAGGTTAATTAAAACCAAATTCTAGGGTCATTATTAATCATACTTAAATCCAAAAAAGAAAGCCCTTCACTCGCCAAAAATGAAGGGCTTTCAATTCGCTAAAAATGGGATGCACTATAAAATACTCTGCACCACTTCTTTTTTTGCCTCTTTTTTACTGCCGTCAAAGCCTTCGACACCACCAACGGTAGTATATTTCATCACATAACGTTTTCCTGGATTAATGATTTGATATGCGTATTGACACATGACAGCCGCTTCATGAAAACCGGAAAGTATGAGTTTTAGTTTTCCCTCATAGGTATTCACATCACCAATAGCAAATACGCCAGGAATGTTGGTTTGATAGTCTTTTGAATTGTTGACCTTGATTGCATTTCTTTCGATTTCCAATCCCCAATTTCCTATAGGGCCCAATTTAGGGGCCAAACCAAACAACGGAATGAAATTATCGACTTCAAGATAAGTTTCGCCTTTTTCATTATTGTTGTGCTTTATAACTACCGCCTCTAAATGTTCATCGCCATACAATTTTCTTACCTCAGCTTCCGTGTACAGTTTTATCTTTCCAAGTTTTGCTAATTCGGACGCTTTTTCCACAGAATCCAGAGCACCGCGGAATTCATTTCTTCGATGTACCAATGAAACTTCGGAAGCTACCTCAGCCAAATATATGGCCCAGTCCAAGGCAGAATCTCCACCGCCTGCGATGACCACTTTCTTATCGCGATAGACCTCTGGGTCTTTAATGATATAGGCGACACCTTTATCCTCAAAATCCTGAATGTTTACTATTGGTGGTTTTCTCGGTTCGAACGAACCTAATCCTCCAGCAATAACAACAACCGGAGCTTGATGCTGCGTTCCTTTGTTCGTGGTAATTATATAAGAACCATCATCTTGTTTGTCTAAAGTTTCGGCACGTTCGCCTAAAGTGAATCTCGGTTGAAAGGGCTTTATTTGATCTATAAGGTTATCAACTAAATCTCCGGCTAGAATTTCCGTAAAAGCGGGAATATCATATATCGGTTTCTTCGGATAGATTTCCGAACATTGACCCCCAGGTTGGGGCAATGCATCTATCAAATGGCATTTCAATTTCAATAAACCCGCTTCAAAAACAGTGAATAAGCCTGTTGGGCCTGCGCCTATGATTAATATATCTGTTTTTATCATTTTTTAATATTATTTATACTTTTTCGACTAATTTTTGCGTGATTTCGTTCATTTTATCCACTTTTTGTCCAAAATCGCCCTTAATAGTTTTTCTATAATCATTAAGGTTTTTTACCATTTGATTGATATTCTCTGGAATGACATCTTCGAAATATTGCCGCAATCGTTTTGCCGTAGTTGGCGATTGTCCGTTCGTTGAAATTGCAATCTTTACATTTCCTTTCGTTACAATTCCTCCCATGTAAAAATCACAATATGGAGGATTGTCGGCGACATTAACCAGAATATTTAATTTACGACAGTCTCTATAGATTTGAATATTTACCTCTGGTACATCAGTGGTCGCGATTACCATATGTTTACCATATAAATAATTGGCATTGTATGCATCCACTATTAAGTCGACATGATGCTTAGCGGCCAATTCTTTTGTAGCCTCTCTAAACATTGGCGCCACCATCGTCACCTTCGCATTTGGACTTGACTTGGTCAAAAAATTAAGTTTTTCTTCGGCTACATTACCTCCCCCAACAACTAAAATATGAAGATTCGAAGTTTTTAAAAAAATTGGATATAGATTATTCCTTTCCATTGTTAATAGACTAATTCCGTTTGAAAGTATTGCTTTTGTATATTTAAAATTTGCTCTCGGTGCCTTACTACTGCTCCAATAATTATTATTGCGGGGTTCGCCAATTCTTGTCTTTCTACCTCTCTTTCAATTGAAGCAATGGTACCAACACCTACTTTTTCATTTTCTCGGGTTCCGTTTTGAATAATGGCAATCGGTGTTTCCGATTTTCCTTCTTTTTTAAAAAGGGCAATAATTTGAGTAAGCTTTGACATTCCCATTAAAATGACGGCCGTAGCACTTGACTTAGCTGCCAATCTTACATCATTCGACAATTTGTGCTCCTTGGTTGTTCCTGTAATCACCCAAAAGCTTTCCGAAGAACCCCTCTTCGTAACGGGAATATTTTGAGCCGATGGTACGGAAAGACAAGACGAAATTCCAGGAACCATAGCCACTTCCAATCCAAAATTTGAAGCATATTCCATTTCTTCGGCACCCCTTCCGAATACAAAGGGGTCTCCACCTTTTAATCGCACTACATGTCCTTGACTTTTTGCTCGACTGACGATAAGTTCATTGATTTGCTCTTGTTGATAAGAATAGCACCCCCGGCGTTTCCCCACAAATATTAATTCAGCCTGAGGTGCATACTCCAATAAATCCGTATCAACCAAAGCATCGTATAGAACCGCATCGGCATTCTGCAAGGCCTTTATAGCTTTTAATGTGATGAGTTCTACATCACCCGGCCCTGCTCCTACAACTGTTAATTTTGGTTGCTTATACATGTGCTAGTTCCAATTTTCTGAATAATTCCACTTTTTGAAGAAACGCTTTGGCGTCTTCTAGATAACTTTTGGCGAAGGCCTCTGTGGGTTCATTTTTGTTCAATTGCAATACCAATTCTTCAAAGTCCCCTCTTCTGTCTCCACGGAGGGAAGAAACTTGATTCAGGGTAAATAAACCTGACTGAACAAAAATTTCATTAAAATCTTTGATGATGCTCGAATGGGTGTTGACCTTTGTCTTTTCAGCGGTCAATAATGCCTTTGCGGAATTGACCATCGAGGAATATGAATGGTAAATACTTGCAGCCCATTTACCATCTGCCAAAGTTTCTTCTGCATTTTGTATTTTCTCTTGACTTTCCAATAATAAGGTAGCAATCAAGTCAATCACGACCCCGGCACATTCGCCAATGCCAATCTCCTTTTTATATTTTTCGGTATTGCCCCAATCGATAAAATCTTCTTGGGTCAAGTTTTCGATATCGGTCAGCGGCTTTAGAAAATCATAGAAATAATGCTCTCCTTTTTCGGCATAATAATCAGCAAAGGATTTTCCTTTACCATTTGCTTCAAAATCATCTAAAATCAACCGCAACGCTTGCGGACCTCTCTTACTGGGAACTTTTACGACCTTGTCCGCGAAGCGGCCATTGCCATTTCCGTCGTTTCCTCCACCCAATAAAACCTGAAGTGCAGGTGCCACCAATTTATCTTTAGTACGAATGCTCATCCCCTGAAAACCAATGTTCGCCATGTTGTGCTGGCCACAAGCGTTCATGCATCCACTGATTTTGATGACCACATCAGGATTGCTGATATATTGCGGATATTCGGCTTTGATCAACCGCTCTAATTCTTCGGCGATTCCGGTACTACTAGCGATGCCTAAATTACAGGTGTCCGTACCTGGGCAGGCTGTAATGTCCAAAGCCTTATTGTAGCCCACTTCTACAAAGCCCAACTTTTCGAGTTCTTGATAAAAGAAAGGAACCAATTCCTTCTTTATATTAGGAATCAAAATATTTTGCCTTAGGGATAATCTTATTTCCCCGGCAGCATAATTTTGAACCAGGTCTGCCAATAATCTTGCCTTATCTGTATAGAAATCGCCCAACAGCACCTTGATACCTATAGCGACAAAATCTTCCTGTTTTTGAGGAACGATATTTGTCGACTTCCATTTTTCGAAAGTTTCTTTATCGGTTATCTCCACATTCGGAATTTCCGCTTCGGCCACTTTTATCTTTGGATAGCTCTCCGAATCAATCGGAAATACTTTGTGCGGAACGGCTTTTTGTTCCTCTTCTAATAATTTCTTGAATCCGTCAAGTCCAATATCCTTCAACAGGAATTTCATTCGCGCCTTGGCTCTACTTTTTCGCTCGCCATAACGGTCAAAAACACGAACAACACCATCCATGAGCGGGATTATCTTATCGGAAGGAAGAAATTCGAAAAGCACATCGGCATGACGCGGTTGCGAACCTAATCCGCCACCCAGCATTACTTTAAAGCCTATTACTCCATTCTGAATTTTGGCGATAAATCCGAGATCATGCATATAGGAAAGTCCCGTATCGGCATCGCTTGCGGAAAAAGAAACTTTGAATTTACGGCCCATTTCTTGGCTGATGGGATTCCGAAGAAAATATTTGAACAAGGCTTCGGCATAAGGGGAAACATCAAACGGTTCATCGATATCGATACCCGCGGTTTCGCTTGCCGTAACATTACGCACGGTATTTCCGCAGGCTTCCCGAAGGGTAACCTCATCTTTTTCCAGTTGCGCCCAAAGCGCGGGAGTTCTATCCAAATCAACATAATGGATTTGAATATCTTGTCGCGTTGTAATATGCAAACGCCCTGTGGAATATTCATCGGAAACATCGCAAATACCATGTAATTGCCTAGATGTCACTTTACCATAGGGTAACTTGATGCGGATCATTTGAACACCCTGTTGTCGCTGTCCGTAAACCCCACGTGCTAAACGGAGGCTTCTGAATTTCTCTTCGTCCAGTTTTCCATTATGGAACTCGTTTATCTTACGTTCCAACTCCAGAATGTCTTTCTCAACCACTGGATTTTCTATTTCTGTTCTAAAGCTTTGCATTCAAATTAAATTTATATTTCTATCCTATAGGTTATATAGGAATTATCAAATCATTCACTTAAAGATATCCGCCTTGGCAGATATGACAATAGTTCAACTATTGAACAAACCCTGCCCCTACTGTACTATTGGATTGGGTATCTATTAAAATAAATGAGCCGTTGGTTCTATGGTTTTTGAACTCATCGTAAAATATTGGTTTGTTCAACTTAAACGTTACCTGGGCAATATCGTTCATACCGAGTCCGGTTACATTTTCTTCTATGCCTGAGTAATCTGGATTTATCCTGTGATGGATAGTATCAACTTTCGCCAAAACTTTATTGACACCATGTTGTACGACATATTTTTTTCCAGTGATCAATTTTTCCGAATCCATCCAAGAAATGGTCGCTGTGAACTGCTTATCTATGGTCGGCAAATCTCCTGCCTTTACTAACATATCGCCCCTGCTTAGGTTGATTTCATCTTCCAATGTTATAGTTACCGACGACCTTCTTGCAGCTGTCTTGTATTTCTTATCGTAAAAATAGATTTCCTTGATTTTTGACTTTGTTTGTGAAGGTAAGGCAACTACTTCATCTCCTATACTTAATTCGCCACCATAAACCTTTCCTGCAAATCCCCGGAAATCATGGTGTTCATCCGTTTTTGGACGTATGACATATTGTACGGGAAACCTAGGCGTACCCACGTTCGAAACAGCCGCCAAATCCAATGCTTCTAAATGTTGCAACAAAGTTTCACCATTATACCAAGGCGTATGCTCAGATCTATTGACTACATTATCTCCCTTCAAAGCGCTAACCGGAATAAAAGTAATCTTCTGATCTTCGTAATCGCGCTTGCTCATCAATTCAGTGAAATCAGCTTTAATCTCGTTGTACCTTTGCTCGGAAAAATTGACCAGATCCATTTTATTGATTGCGACGATAACTTCTTTAATCCGAAGTAAATTGTTTATGAAAAAATGTCGATTGGTCTGTTCTATAACGCCCTTTCGAGCATCGATTAAAATAATCGCTGCTTGACTCGTAGAGGCTCCGGTTACCATATTCCGGGTATACTCGACATGACCTGGAGTATCGGCTATGATATAACTTTTGGTGGTCGTTGAGAAATAGATGTGGGCCACATCAATGGTAATGCCCTGCTCGCGTTCCGCTACCAATCCGTCGGTAGCCAAGGAAAAATCTAGGTAGTCATACCCGTTTTTCTTGCTGGTTTTTTCGATGGCCTCCAATTTATCAGTGGTCAATGATTTTGTATCGTAAAGCAGTCTCCCGATCAAGGTACTTTTGCCGTCGTCTACGCTACCTGCCGTTGCTATTTTTAGTACTTCCAATTTCGATTTCTATTTAAGTTTCTTAGATTGATTCAATGTATTCTCACTTTCGCTAGAATGATTATGGCATTAGAAATATCCTTGTTGTTTTCTTTTTTCCATGGCCGCTTCTGAACGCTTGTCATCAATACGAGCTCCTCTTTCGGAAATTGTAGAATTTCGAATTTCTTGTACCACGGATTCTATATCTGCCGCCTCCGAAAATACGGCAGCCGTACAGCTCATATCCCCTACCGTTCTAAAGCGTACCATTCTTTCCAACACTTCTTCATCTTCTTCTTGGAATACGTATTCGGAATGCGACCAAATCAAGCCGTCTCTTAAAAAGACTTTTCTTTTGTGTGCAAAATAGATGGATGGGATTTCAATTTGCTCCTTTTCAATATATAACCATACATCCAATTCCGTCCAGTTTGAAATAGGAAAAACCCGAACATTCTGACCCAATTCGATTTGACCATTTAGCATATCAAATAATTCGGGTCGTTGATTCCTTTCATCCCATTGGCCGAAATCATCACGAACCGAAAAAATGCGTTCTTTGGCACGTGCTTTCTCCTCATCCCTTCTGGCACCACCAATACAGGCATCGAACTTAAATTCTTCAATAGCATCTAGAAGAGTTGTTGTTTGCAGCGAATTTCTACTGGAATACTTCCCTGATTCTTCCTTTACTTTTCCTTGGTCGATGGAATCTTGTACATTGCGAACAATAAGTTCCAATCCTAATTCCTCAACAAGTCTATCACGGAATTCAATGGTTTCGGGAAAGTTGTGCCCCGTATCGATGTGCATTAAAGGAAACGGAATCTTTGCCGGCCAAAAGGCTTTTTGTGCCAATCGTACCAAGGTTATGGAATCTTTTCCACCGGAGAAAAGTAAAACTGGTTTCTCGAATTGCGCCGCTACTTCCCGAAAGATATAGATAGCTTCGTTTTCTAAGGCGTTAATATGTGATGTGCTACAGTTCATAATTTGATAATTCTTTATCGCTTCAATTAACTATTTTGATTCTTGAGTATTTACTCTATTTACAGAAACTAGAGCCAAGAGTCTAACAAATCATTTTTATATTGCTTTGAATATTAGAACTTTAGTATTGGTTCTTGAATCTAATAGCGCAGGGGTCTATATTCTATTTTATGTGTGCAATCCGCATTCACGATTCTCCAAGACCTTTGTTGGATCAAAATATTTATGTTCGTTGGGTAAATCTCTTTGCTTTAAATAAACATCCAATTGTGTATCGCTCCAGTGGTAAAAAGGACTCACTTTTAAGACATTGTCTTTACTAAGACTGAGAATATCCAATGAATCACGATGAGCCGTTTGTCCTTTTCTCAAGTTTGTGAACCAAACGTCGGGTTTGTGAGCGGCCATAGCCCTTCTAAAAGGCTCCAATTTTACCTGCTCGGTAAACTTCGTATGCCTTGGGTCATCGATTTTAGGAATTCCCATTACCGCATCTCTATGTGAAGCTGTTTGCTTTGGTACGTACAAATCAATATTTAATCCCAAGCGTTCAATTAATTCTTCCGCATGATAGTATGTGTTGGGGGTATTATAACCCGTATCGCACCATATGATGGGTATATCTTTTTTAACTCCGACCACAGCGTTCAAAATTGCTACCTCATAAGGGCGAAAATTGGTCGTTACAATCGGAGTAACGGCCTTTTTGATTGCCCAAGAAATGATTTCCCCAGGTGGAATGCCCTTAAATTGAGTGTTCAGTTTTTCGATTTGTTCTTTTGTAAAAGCCATAAGCAAGAATTCATTTTCCCCAGTTTATTTTGTTCCAAAGACGTTCGTGGAAGAAATAGAGAAACATTTTCGTGATAAAATCTATTGAAGCAATTGAGGCTGCAATGACTACCTCTCCCGTTAGAATGTAAGATATTAATAAGGTATCTAAAGTTCCGATTACCCTCCAACTCACAGCTTTTGCTATACTTCGAATTGGTTTCTCGGAATTTTTATCCTCAGAATACTTCTTGCCCCTAACCTCTTTTTGCTGTAAGACCTGATCTAAAATCATTTTTATAATTTACCCTATAGATTTTATAGGAATTACAAAACTAAAACTATTTATGAATCAGTAACGTTAAAACAATAATAAATATATAATTAACCTATAGATTTAGTAGATTATAAATTTTTACTGTTAAATGTTAACGATAATTCAATGAAAATGTATCTGGAATTCGAATTTATATGATTAAATCTGCCAAAGTATTGTTGCGATACACTTCCAATGTGCTATCTCTTACCTTTAGCATGAGCATATGTACCGAACATGTATCCTCGCTCGGACAGTCATCGCATTTTTCGTAGAAATTTAAACTGACACAGGGCACCATTGCTATTGGTCCTTCCAAAACACGCATGATATCAGTCATCAAAACCTCGTTCGGATTCTTAATCAAATAGTAACCTCCACCCTTTCCCTTCTTAGAGCCAAGAAATCCGGTCTTTCTTAGGGATAGTAAAATACTTTCCAAAAACTTTTGAGAAATGTTTTCCTGTTTGGCTATTTCAGCGATCTGAACGGGTTTCTTGTCCTTTTGGGAGGCCAGATAGGTCAGTGCTTTTAATCCGTATTTTGTCTTTTTGGAGAGCATATTGCTAAGATAGTTAAATTAGGGAAAGTGAATTTAATCACTTCTCCGTTTCGATTAACTTCGATAACATTCCTATATATTTACAAGAATAATTAATTACTCAAAATTTTATTTGGATGGAATTCAGTCACGATACTTTCCCCGAAAAACTTTTTGCCTGTTGGCACCCAGTAGGTTATAGCCATGAAATAAAAGCGGATGCTCCTTATGGTACTTTTCTTTTGGATGAAGCTGTCGTAGTTTGGAGAACTTCCGAAGGAGAAGTTCATGCCATGCGGGACGTATGTATACACCGTGGCACCGCCTTGTCTTTGGGATGGATAAAAGATGATTGCCTTGTCTGCCCCTATCACGCATGGCAATTTGACAAGAAAGGTGATTGTGTTTTGATTCCGCAGGCACCCGAAGCGGAAATTCCAGCGAAAGCAAAAACTCCGACCTACCATTGTCAAGAAAAGTTCGGTTTGGTATGGGTTGCTCTAAAGGATCCGGTTTATGACCTTCCTGACGTACCGGAATACGAAAGTGATGAGTGGAAGCTGGTCAATACCGGTCCCTTTAATTGGAAAAGCGATAGTTCTAGACAAGTAGAGAATTTTACAGATTTCGGACATTTCCCTTGGGTACATCCCGGACTTTTGGGCGACCCTGAACGGCCCAAAGTACCTGAATGCAAAGTAACCGTAAATGATTCTGTTTTGCACTATTCCGTAGTGCGACCCGAAGCCACGAACAGCGAAGACTTTCCGATTTTTGCGAATGACGATGTCGTGAAGCCCGAGCGTAGAAGTATATATGAATTGCATTTACCCTATACCATTGTTTTGCGTTTAGGTTGGGGCGGCGAAAAAGGTATGGTTTACCTTTTTACATCGCAGCCCATCTCAACTAACAAATGTCGAGGATTTTGTATCATAGGTCGCAATTATGATCACGACGAGCCAGATACGATTTTACAAGATTTTGAGCGGGTCATTTTTGATCAAGATAAAAGGATTGTTGAATCACAACGCCCCGAACAGGTACCTTTTGATTTTACCGAAGAGCTACATCTAAAATTCGATGCCGTAGCTATGAACTACAGAAGAGCGATGAAAAAGCAAAAACTAAGTTACTAGTTTACGACTTACCAACTTCTCCTAAAGGTTGTATCTTAGGTTTTCCTTCTAAGACTAACTATACTGATTCTATGAAAAAGTCTTTTATTGTTCTTTTTTTACTCTGCTTTGGCACTGTACTATGTGCTCAAAACCATACTTTAATTGACAATGTCAATGTTTGGGATGGCACAAGTGACCGACTACAAAAAAACGTACGGGTACTTATTGCGGACAATTTGATTCTTAACCTTGGTGAAAATTTAACCGCACCAGAAGGAGCTGTTGTGATTGATGGTAAAGGGCATACACTTATCCCCGGGTTGTCAGATGTACACGTACATTTATCTGCTACAATGAGTGACAAAGAAACCCGAAATGAGGCTCATTGGATGTACACCTCCATAAGAACTGCTAAAGCTGCAGAGAATTTTTTAATGCTAGGTTTTACAACAGTTCGTGATTTAGGCGGTCCTGTTTTTGGAATTAAAAGAGCCGTAGATGAAGGATTAATACCTGGCCCACGAATTTATCCCTCTGGAGCATATATTAGTCAAACTTCTGGGCATGGTGATTTTCGTAGCGCCAACGAACCAAGTGTTGAACTATCAGGAGGTCAAATGCACCCAGCGGATGTCCTCGGTTGGTCATTTGTTGTTGATGGAGTTCCCGAAGTACTGAAAGCAGCTCGCGAGAACCTTCGACAAGGAGCCACCCAACTTAAAGTGATGGCAGGTGGAGGAATTGCTTCCGATTTTGACCCTATTCATTCCGTACAGTTCACAGCAGAAGAACTAGAAGCAGCTGTTCAGGCTGCTGCCGATTGGGACACCTATGTAGCAGTTCATATTTATGAATCTAAAGGAGCGATACGCGCTTTGAATGCTGGTGTGAAGTGTCTTGACCACGGGCATCTTCTCAACGAGGAAACAATTAAATTGATCAAAGAAAAAGATGCTTGGCTGGTACCTCAAGCTTTTTGGACCGAAACACCTGCAAGTTTTTGGGTACCCGGGCAGGATAAGATTCCTGAGGCATTGAACAAAAAAATACAACCGGTCTTAGAAGGAACTGATACGGTTTTCAAACTCGCCCGTAAATATGATATCAATGTAGCTTTTGGCTCAGATGCTTATGGAGATTTGGGTTACGAATCATATGCGTTAAAAGAATTCACAACACGTACTAAATGGTATTCGCCATTGGATATTTTGAAGCAAGCCACCTCCGAAAACGCGCGGTTGCTATCACTTTCTGGGAAAATTAATCCTTACATGGAAGGAAAATTAGGGGTTATTGCTGCGGGAGCCTATGCTGATTTATTGATTTATGAAGGCAACCCACTCGAAGACCTAGAGATAATAGCACATCCCAAAAAAAATCTGAAATTGATTATGAAAGATGGAAAAATCTACAAGAATGAACTTCCAAAAAATTAATCGTTTATCAGTTCAATTTTGGCAAGAAACCCATTTCTTTATAATTTACCTCATCAAATTTTTTCTCACGAAAAATAACGAACATGAAAACTAAAAATTATATTCAGATGATTAAGTACTATCTCTTAACCGTTCTTTTTTTAGGGAGTATTGCCTGCAAAGATAAATCCGCTGCCGAATCCGAAAATACTAATGAAGTCGCATCTGAAAAAATAAGCGCTCAACAGCTCGGAGGACTCGCTTTATACACTGTACGCGACGCCATGGGTGAAGACGCCAAAGCGACCTTGAAAACCGTAGCTGAGACAGGATATCAGAATATCGAAGCCGCGGGTTATTCCGATGGTGCTTATTACGGTATGTCGCCTAGGGATTTTAAAGCTTATTTGTCTGAGCTTAACCTTATTCCCATAAGTACTCATCAAAGCAGCATAACAATGGAAAATGCGGAAAAAGAAATGGCAGATGCCAAAGAAGCTGGTTTTGAGTATTTTGTAGTTCCTGTTCCTCCTATGGGTTTGTTCAAGTATGACAATGCCACAAGTTCAATGAGCATGACGGGCGGAGCAAAGAATTTGGCCGAGATTTTGGATAGCTTGGGTGAAAAAGCACAGGCGGCAGGACTCCAATTATTATATCACAATCACGATTTTGAATTCAAGGTAGACGCAGATGGCATTGTACCCATTGATTATTTATTGGAAAACTGTAATCCTGAATTGGTCAATTTTCAAATGGATTTGTTTTGGGTCACCAAGGCCGGAGCGGATCCCGTGGCGTATTTCGAAAAATATCCAGGTCGTTTTAAAATATGGCATGTGAAAGACATGGATGAAGAAGGGAAATTTGCCCCTGTTGGTAAAGGCACCATAGATTTTGGGCGAATTCTGGCGGAAAAAGAAATGTCAGGAATGCAGTATTACATGGTGGAGCAAGACAAGACCTTCACTATGGAACCGATAGAGGCCATAAAAGTAAGTCGCGAAGGAATTCAAAAAATCGGTTTTAAATAATACTATCGGAGTGCCTGTTGAATATCGCCAATAATATCATCGATATGTTCAAGCCCTACCGATACACGAACCATACCATCAGTAATACCGGTTTCGGCTCTTTCCTCTGAAGATAGTTTGCTGTGAGTTGTTGACGCAGGGTGTGTAACAATACTTCTAGAATCTCCCAAGTTGGCCGAAAGGGATAATAATTTAATGGAATCAAAGAATTTCTGACCTGCTTCTAATCCGCCTTTGACCTCGAAAGCGACAACACTGCCCCCGGCTTTCATTTGTTTTTTGGCGATTTCATATTTAGGGTGCGATTTTAAAAAAGGATACCTTACCCATTCTATCTTTTCATGTCCTTCCAAGAATTCAGCTAATTTCAAGGCATTCTCACAATGACGGTCAACACGAACTGCCAACGTCTCTAAGCTTTTAGAAATCACCCAAGCATTAAATGGCGAAAGTGCGGGGCCTGTAATTCTTGAAAAACGGTAGATTTTATCTATTAGTACTGTATTACCAACTGTGATTCCCGCTAAAACGCGCCCTTGCCCATCCATCAATTTAGTGCCGGAATGGATGACCAAATCCGCTCCGAATTTTATAGGTTGTTGTAAATATGGGGAAGCGAAGCAATTGTCAATTACAAGAATCAAATTGTGTTTTTTTGCAATCTTGCCTAGTGCTTCCAAATCCAGGATATCAACACCAGGGTTTGTTGGTGACTCCGCATAAATAATTTTAGTTTTTGGTGTAATCAATTTCTCAATCGAATCTAAATCATCAATCTTGAAATAGGAATGTGAAATATTCCATTTCGGAAAGAAGTTATTCAACAAAGAGTGTGTTGAACCAAAAATACTTCGTGCCGAAAGGATATGGTCCCCACTTTCTAACAATGAGGCGAATGTTGAGAAAACCGCAGACATTCCCGAAGCAAAAGCAAAACCTGCTTCAGCTCCTTCCATTTGACAAACTTTGTCCACAAATTCGGACGAATTGGGGTTTGAGTATCGCGAATAAATATTACGCTCTTTTTCTTCCGCAAAGGATGCCCTCATATCTTCAGCGTCCTCAAATACAAAGCTTGACGTCAAGTACATGGGTACGGAATGCTCCAGGTTTTCAGTTCGATCGAGTTGCGTTCGTATGGCGTTGGTTTCGAATTGTTTGCTCATATTGAATGTAAAAATCTTTAATGTGTCAGTCATTGCGAGCGAAGCGCGGCAACCTTTTTCATCTTAGTACTAACTTTCATAGGATTGCTTCGTCGCATTGAAATTTTCGTTGTTTAAATCAAATCGTTAGCTCCTCGCAAAGACTTACGATTCAAACGTTCGCAGTTCGTACTTCTAATTTCGTGCCTCGCACTTCCATCATCCTTTCTCAGCAATTCTCAAAATATCTCCAAAAACTCCGCGCGCGGTAACCGCAGCTCCTGCCCCTGCACCTTGAATGACCAAAGGGTTTTCTCCGTATGACTCGGTATAGATTTCGATAATAGAATCAGAGCCTTTAACTTGGCCCAAGGCACTTTCTTTTGGCACTGAAATCAGTTTCACATCAAGAAGACCTTTTTCTTTTTGAAGATTACCATGCAAATCTCCAACATAACGAAGTACATGACCATCCTTTTGGTTCTTCTTGATTTCATTAAACTTGTCGTCAAGCATTCCCAGGTTTTTAAGAAAATACTCGGGTTTTCCCTTTTGCAATTGTTCAGGAATCAAATTCTGGATTTTAATATCAGAGAATTCATTGCCTAAATCAAGTTCGCGTGCCAAAATCAATAGTTTCCTACCGACATCGTTACCTGATAAATCTTCTCTTGGATCCGGTTCGGTAAATCCTTGGTGCATAGCATCTTTTAAAATCTGCGAAAAAGGAGCATTTACCTCAGAAAAAGTATTAAAAATATAGCTTAGTGATCCTGAAAACACACCTTTGATCCTAGTGATATTCTCCCCGGAAAGGTGTAATAATTTAATCGTATCGATTAGAGGTAAACCTGCGCCCACATTGGTTTCGTACAGATACTGCTTTTGATTTTTTGCCAGCTCTTCCCGTAACAATTGGTAATAGTCATAACCCAAGGTATTTGCAATTTTATTGGAGGAGACCAAATCAAAGCCATTCTCAACGAAATCAAAATAATGTGCTACGAAATCTTGACTAGCAGTATTATCGACCACTATCAAATTCTCTAAATGGTTTTCCTTAGCATATTCAAAAATATCATCTACTTTATATGCAATACCTTTTGCCTTAATCACAGATTTCCAAGACTTCGGAATTCCTTTTTTATTAAGCAATAGCTTCCGAGAATTTGCTACGGCAAATACATTCAAATCGATTCCCTTTCTTTTGGCAATAGTTTCCGATGATTTTAATATCTGGTCTATTAATGTTCCTCCAACATTTCCGTGACCGAATATGGCCAAGTTCACCTTTTTACTAATTCCAAAGATTTGCCCGTGCATTACGTTCAAAGCTTTATGAAGGTCTGTCTTTTTAAGAACCAAACTCACATTCTTTCCAGATACCGTATTGTTGAAGAGCAATGGTACAATCTGATTCTTTATTAGGGCATTGTAAGGTTTGTGAAACGTACTTAGATCTTGCCCAACAATTGAAACTACAGAGACATCATTGACTACTGTAATCATGTTAATATCCTTGGACTTGAAATCAACCGAAAACTCATTTTCAAGGGCATGTTTTGCCTTTTTGGCGTTACTTTCATTTACGACAAGACCAATACCTCGTTCTGATGAACCTTGCGATATAATACTAACATTAATGTTTTTTTCTTCCAGCGCTCTAAAAATTCTAGCGTCTATTCCCACTTTGCCCAGTAAACCCCTACCTTCAAGATTTACCAAAGAAACATCTTCAATGACCGACAATGATTTAATGCCATCTTTGCTTGATTTCGCACTAATCAGTGTACCCTCATTATCATTATTAAAGGTATTGAGAATTCGTAAGGGGATATTTTTCTCAATTAACGGAATAATAGTTTTAGCATGAAGAATGGTCGCCCCGAAGTTTGCCAATTCATTTGCTTCAGCATAAGAAAGATTAGCTAATCGTCTCGCCTCTTGTACAAAGTCAGGGTTGGCAGTAAAAATACCATCTACATGGGTATAGTTCTGTAATTCTTCCGCATCTAGAAAATTCGCTAAAAGGGCCGCTGAATAATTACTGCCATTCCTCCCTAAGGTAGTAGTTTGCCCATCTAAGGTAGAAGCAATAAAACCTGTAAAAACGGGAACAACATCAGAAGAAAGTTTTGAGAATTTCATTAGCACGTTCTCCTTTGAAACATCTTCAAGTAATTTGGCATCGCCGAAAGAATCATCCGTTTTGAATAGTGTTCGCGCATCAATAAATTGTGCATTGACACCTTTTCCTATCAATAATTTGGTCAGTAATTTTCCAGAAATCAATTCTCCATAGGCCAAAACTTCATCTTTAATTTTAGCGCTGTAATCTCCTAGCAAAGAAACACCCTCAAAAAGCTTTGCTAGATTTTTAAACTCCTCTGAAAGATTTACATTTCCGAAAGTATGCTGCTGGTATTTTTCGAAAGCTTCGAAATCTTTGGTGTAATTTTTCCCCTTAGCCGCTTTTTCTAGCATCGCCTCCAATTGGTCCGTGGCCTTTTCGCGTGCCGAAAGTACCACGGCAATGTTCTCACCCTCGCTCACCTTTGAAGTAATTACCTCTAGTACAAGACCTATACCCTCCCCATTGCTCAACGATTTTCCTCCAAACTTAAGGATCTTCACTTTTTTGGATTTTCCATTTTTATGAAAAATTCCATTGAGGAGATTTTCCAACTGTTCAAACTCTATCAAAAATGCATCGTGACCATGAAGGGATTGAATCTCTCCATAAGTTACATTGCTGTTGGCTTGGGCAATCTGTTTGAACGTCTCTTTGTTTTCATCCGCGGTAAAGAACAGATCAGAATCTACACCAACTATATGTATGTTGGTATCACTGTTTTGCAGGTTTATGAAATTCTCATTTCCATCTCTAGTTACATCAATAGTTTTTAGTAACTGATTCATTAGCTTATAGGCTGAAAGCTGAAAACGTTCTTGGAGCTTTTCGCCATGGTGCATCAACCAACTTTCTACATTAAAAACCTGCAGTGCTTCGTTTGTACTTCTTTTAAAACGTTCTTTGAATGATTCGGGAGTTCGATAACACAACATGGCGTGCATTCTTGCATCATGTACAGGTTTTTTCGAATTCACCAAAAATTGTTCCTGAATCTGGCAATTGGCTATCAACCAATCCGTAGACTTCCAATCTGAAGCAACTGGAATTAAGTGCTTGATCAGATTAGGATTTAGAGCTGCCATTTCCCATGCGATACCACCTCCTAAAGAACCTCCGATTACAGCGTATAAAGAATCTATTTTAAGCTGTTGCAGTCCATTTAGAAAGATGTGTGCAATATCACCCGCTACAAAATCCTTATAATTATCAATGACAAATTTATCATATCCGTTACCAGGTATATTGAAACTTAATATGGTATATTTTTTTGTATCGATGCACTTACCATCTCCTATTAACGCAGACCACCAACCTTCTTTTCCAGTAACATTTGAATTTCCAGTTAAGGCATGATTAACCAAAACTATTGGTGCCGATTGCAGCTTTTTGCCAAAAAGTTGGTACGACAAAGCTATATCTTGGGTTACCCCACTTATGGCTGTGTAGTTTTTTATTTTGAGATGATGGAGCATTGACTAACTTTTAAAAGTATAATTCTGTCAGTTCGAGCGGAATCGAGATGTTTTCAGAAAGCCCTTATTGACTCCGCTCGAACTCACAGTTAACAAATATGATGTTACGCCAAAACAGTTTTATCAATGGTGGTAAAAGCATTTTCCAGATCCGCTTTTAAATCTTCGATATCCTCTAATCCTACAGAAAGGCGAATTAAATCTTGGCCTACACCTGCAGCTTCTTGTTGTTCAGCTGTTAATTGCTGATGTGTAGTACTTGCCGGGTGAATAATTAGGGATTTGGTATCTCCGATATTTGCAAGTAGAGAAAATACTTTAGTCGCATCGGTCAATTTTTTAGCTGCTTCAAAACCACCTTTTACGCCAAAGGTCACCAATCCGCTCTGTCCGTTTGGTAAATACTCTTTCGCCAAATCGTAATATTTATTACCTTTTAATCCCGGATAGTTTACCCATGCTACTTCTTCCCTACCTTCTAACCAGGTTGCCAATTCTAAAGCATTTGCGCTGTGTTGCTTTATCCTAACTGGAAGTGTTTCTAAACCTTGTAGAATCTGAAAGGCGTTAAACGGACTCAAGGCTCCTCCAAAATCCCGTAATCCTTCTAAGATAAGTTTGAAGGTGAACGCAGCGGCACCTAAAGCTTCGCTATAAACCAAACCATGATAACCAGCAGATGGCTCCGTGAATTCTGGAAATTTTCCGTTGGTCCAATCAAAAGTACCTGCATCTATTATGGCTCCTCCAAGAGAGTTTCCTTGACCGCCAATATACTTTGTTAGTGAATGAACTACAAGGTTCGCGCCATGTTCAATTGGGTTCAAAAGGCCCGGAGTAGCGACCGTATTGTCAACTATAAATGGAACTTTAGCTGCTTTGGCCTCTTTTGAAATTGCTTTTAAGTCTAAAACATCCAACTTCGGATTCCCCAAAGATTCTACAAAAAAGGCCCTTGTGTTTTCTTGAACCGCTTCTCCGAAACTTTCTGGATTTGAAGCATCTACGAAAGACGTGGTAATGCCCAGTCTCGGTAAGGTAACATTTAACAGATTGAAGGTCCCCCCATATAAACTGCTAGAGGCAACAATGTGATCACCTGCTTTTAAAAGTGTCAATAATCCTGTGGAAATAGCCGCGGTGCCCGAGGCAAATACTACTGCTCCAACACCACCTTCCACCGCAGCCAGACGATCCTGCAATATCTGGTTGGTAGGATTGTTCAAGCGTGTGTAAATAAATCCTAATTCCGCTAAAGAGAATAAGTTGGCGGCGTGATCGGTGTCATTAAAAACGTACGATGTTGTTTGATAAATGGGCACTGCTCTTGTTCCACCAGTTTGCGCAGTGTCGTGACCTGCATGTAAAGCGTTTGTTGCTAATTTTTGTGTACTCATGATTTTTGATTTAAATAAATTATTAGTTCATGTTTAAAGATTCCAGCCATCGCCAAAATGACAATAAATACTTATTTAAAGTCAAACCCTTGATACCGACATTGCAGCAAGGTTAAATCAAAAAGTTATAAGAAAGAGAGAATTACCGTAATGTAATTCTTTTCGTTATCTATTCTTGATTATACTAAAAAAGTTGCTGAAACATGTTCAGCATCAAGATAGAATTTAGCACCTTCTTAGTTATGGGAACTAAGGGTTGCTAAGGCTTCATAGGGTCTAATCCCTCCACCTTTCTTGATAACTATTCAATACGTGTTTGAACTTTGAAAAAACAAATTAAAGTCAGAATTGTCTAAAAACCTAATGAAATATGTAAAAAACAGATTTTCATCGAATTCTGTTATTTATCTATAATTAATTCAAAGGAAGGAGACCCCTGCTAAAATCTAGATTTTGAACACCTTCTTAATTTCCTGCACCTTATCCAATTTCTCCCATGTAAAAAGTTCAACTTGCATTTCGACCCTTCCATTATAGGGGGACTCAAAAACCTTTGTTATAGTTTTGGATTCTCTACCCATATGACCATAGGCCGCTGTTTCTAAATAAATGGGGTTACGCAATTTTAGTCTTTTTTCGATGGCAAAGGGTCTCATATCAAACAACTTTTCAACCTTTTTGGCAATCTCCCCGTCGGTCATTTGAACATTGGCAGTTCCGTAGGTATCAACGAAAATAGAAGTAGGCTCAACAACTCCTATGGCATAACTAACCTGAACCAAAATTTCATCAGCAACACCGGCGGCAACCAAATTCTTTGCGGCATGACGGGCTGCATAGGCAGCGCTCCTATCCACTTTACTTGGGTCTTTTCCACTAAAAGCCCCACCACCATGTGCGCCTTTGCCTCCATAAGTATCAACAATTATCTTTCTTCCCGTTAAGCCTGAATCACCATGAGGCCCACCTATGACGAATTTTCCCGTAGGATTGATATGATATTTAATCTGATCATCGAACAAGTTCTGTATTTTCTTCGGGAGTTTCTTTTTCACCTTCGGAATCAAAATCCCGATAATATCTTTCTTGATCTTCGCCAACATCTTTTCATCATTCTTGTGAAAAGGATCGTGTTGGGTCGAAACCACGATAGTATCAATTCGCTGTGGCACGTTGTCGTCCGAATATTCTATGGTAACTTGAGATTTGGCGTCAGGTCTTAAGTAGCTAATCTCCTTTCCTTTTCGACGCAAATCGGCCAAAACCTCTAATATTTTATGTGAAATATCAAGAGCCAAGGGCATGTAATTGGAGGTTTCTTTTGTGGCATAACCAAACATCATTCCTTGATCTCCTGCGCCTTGCTCCTCTTTTTTTCCGCGATCAACACCTTGATTGATTTCTTGAGACTGTTCATGAATCAGTGAAATGACCCCACAAGAATCTCCACTGAATTGGTACTCTCCTTTAGTGTAACCAATCTTATTGATGACCGTTCTGGCAATATTTTGAACATCAAGATAAGTATCACTTTTCACTTCACCGGCCAGCACTACCTGCCCAGTCGTCACTAAGGTCTCACAAGCAACTTTACTTTCAGGATCAAAAGCCAAGAAACTATCCAATAAGGCGTCACTTATTTGGTCGGCAACCTTATCTGGATGGCCTTCACTAACAGATTCGGAGGTAAATAGATATGACATGTTTGTAAAATTATTTTGAGAGGAATTTGACGAAATTCAGATAAAGTAGTTCATTTTCTCGGAAGAGATTCCAAACTCAATTTGGAATAAACTGCTTTAGCATTTTTTACGAGGTTGCAATCAGTCAAATCCTTCCTCTTTGTTCAGGTACAAAAATATGAAAATAGTTTTGTTGGAAAGGATATTCAGTAAAAAATTATGATTAAAAAGTTGAACCCCAAAAGAGTTTGATCAAAGCAATTCGCCTTTCAAATAGACATATTACAAGAATATTGACCTTTAACGAATATATAGCCTTATTTCATCTACAATTTTTTCGCAAACTCGATATACTTTGTATATTGTATGCTATTCTTTTTCAAAGAAGAACTAACCATAAATACAGCTATTCAGTATGCATATTGCAGTTGCGGGAAACATCGGAGCCGGAAAAACCACATTGACCAAATTGCTTGCCAAACATTATAAATGGGAAGCGCATTTTGAAGATGTTGTTGACAACCCATACCTGGATGACTTTTATAATCAAATGGAACGCTGGAGTTTTAATCTCCAAATCTATTTTTTGAACCACCGCTACCGTCAAATCCTGAAAATTCGCGAGTCAGGAAAAAGTATCATTCAAGATAGAACCATTTATGAGGATGCCTACATATTCGCTCCTAACTTGCACGCCATGGGCTTAATGACCAATCGTGATTTCACCAATTACTCAAGCCTGTTCGAGCTAATGGAGAGTCTGGTACAACCACCCGATTTATTGATTTACCTGCGTAGTTCCATCCCCAATTTAGTAAAACAAATTCACAAACGAGGGCGTGATTATGAAAATACAATTTCAATTGATTACCTCAGTCGTTTGAACGAACGCTATGAGGCATGGGTTCATGGATATGAAAAAGGAAATCTTTTGGTCGTCGACGTTGACAATCTTGATTTTGTTGACAATCCTGAAGATTTGGGACAGGTCATCAACAAAATCGACGCTGAAATAAACGGACTTTTTGAGCTTAAATAAATCCACTTTCTTTTGCATGGGCAATTGCCTGCTCGCTAGTCTTCACCAATAGCATTGGGGTTGTTTTAAAATTATCTATTAAGCCCTGAATACGACGTATTTTTTTTCTGTGGTTGACGGTACGTAGGTAAATTGCCAAAATTCGTTCTGGATGTTTTTCTGCGATGTCTTTATAAATATCCGCATCTTTTTCACCACTGTCTCCGATTAGAATAAACTTCATGGAAGGGTAAGCTCTGAGAATATCTAAAATCTCATTTTGTTTGTGGGGTTTTTTGGAAGAACCCGGTCTGAAACTCGCCATGCTACGTAACAATATAGGACCTTTGGGGAACTTATTTTCCGTCAGGAAAAAATCGAGATAGCGATACAGGTTCCACGGGCTGTGGCTCACATAGAAAATCGGGTTGGCATTCGCACCTGAACTACCCCGGTGTAACATATGATAAAACTCCGCCGCACCTTTCAACGGAACGCGTTTGGCGGCATTCTTAAAAAACGTGTTAATGATTACACGCCATTTCAAAAGTGATACCACTCCCGTTTGCAATATAGTATCATCGATATCACTGATTACCCCAAAGTCTACCTCATTAGCAGGAATTAATATTTCACCAGGAAAACGATTCTCTCTGGAAATTTCCGGCTTAAGATTGGTCGGTTCAAATGCCAATTCAAATGGCAACCAATCTTCAGAATTTGTGAGCTGCAACAAACCGGAAGTTTTGACATCGAATTTGTAATATCCATCATTATCTGTTTCTGTGTAATACACAGTATCGTCAGGCAACTTCAATCGAATTTTTGTATACTTCACTTCATCCGTCTCGAATCTTTTAAAAGAATTCCAGAACAGGCGAAACAAGCCCTTATGGGCCAAATCAATATTTTCATCTTCTAAAGCCCTTCCCCTGACATATAAATGTTCGTCGGTACCGTAACTCTGAAAATTGATGATTTGAAGTTTGTCTTTTTTATCGAAGAGTGCCATTGGGTCAAATATAGAAAATAAGCAATTGTAAAAAGATTTTGTCGCCCAATTTGGTCCGGACGACTATTGGGATTAAGGGGAGAAGATTAGGAACATGGTTCTTTCAAAATCTTCCCTCACTAAAAAGGCCAGTTCACGCAGTCTAAAACGTGCTTCACTCATTCCCGATTTTTTAGGGAAAAGCTCCTACCTAGCTTTAGGACTATAAACAATCCATCATTTCCTAAAAGACTACTGATGTTTAAATTATTTTATTAATCGAGCTGAGCTCAAAAAAATCAAGACAAATGGAACTTAAAAAGAATCCAAAAAAAGACCTGAACCGAAACAGTGGCATGTATTTTGTCATGGGACTGTTTCTAGTACTGATGCTAACCTTTATAGCATTGGAATGGAAATCGTTTTACGGATATACCCATGTAGCCGATGGGACAATATTGTCGGAACTGACTGAAGAAGCACCTCCACTAACTTTCATTACACCTCCCCCGCCTCCACCACCGCCCGTTGCTCCAACAATCATTGAAATTGCTCCAGATGACACCGAAATAATTGAAACTATGATGGAGTCAACAGAAGGTGGTGAGGACGTTGAAGTTATTGAAGTGAATGATATTCCAGTAATCGAAGAACCTGATGATGTTAGCGTGCCTTTTTCTGTGATTGAACATGTACCCGTTTTCCCAGGCTGCGAAAACGAGTCGGACAAAAGAGCTTGCTTTAATAAAATGATGCAAAAACACATTGTCAAAAACTTTCGATACCCTGAGCTTGAAAAAGAAATGGGCATTCAAGGAAAGGTCAATATCATGTTCGAGATTCAAGAAGATGGAAGTATAGGAAATGTAAGAATGAGAGGTCCTAATAAGAATTTAGAAAAAGAGGCCGCCAGAATTATTGACAAACTTCCTAAAATGACTCCAGGCAAACAAAGAGGAAATCCTGTGAGGGTACCTTTTAGTATTCCGATTACTTTTAAACTACAATAACTTTTTTAACACAAAACCATTCCCACTAACGGAATGGTTTTTGTTTTACCAGAAATATGAAACCGAAAAAGAATCCGAAGAAAGACTTGAATTTAAAGCGGGGAATCTACTTTGTACTAGGTTTGTTGCTAATCTTACTTCTGATTTATATTGCCTTGGAATGGAAGACTTCCGAGGATAATGGCGGGTATGATTTGGGTTGGGGGGGTGCCTTTTCAGGTTTGCACACTGTAATAAAAAAACCTCCCTTAATCCCTCCCTATTAGGAGGGAAACTGTTGCAGGCAAAAAATAATCTAAATGAAAAAACCATCCCGAAACGGGATGGTTTTTCAATTCTATAGATTATTAAGAATGCTACTGCTGCAACACTTCTTTTTCAACCTTAATTTCAGTTTTAGTGCCTTTGACCTTTACCTCAGCATTTTCGAAGTCTTTTAACTGCGCTTCCACCTCGGCTTTAGTACCTGTAAAGGTTTTCTCCTTAGTCACTTCTTCTCCATTGACGATTGTTGTGTAAGCAACGGTAGCTTTCGCCATATCGTCGTTTTCGACATTCATTGTAATGGTTTTCGAAACTTCTTCAGTAGTTGTTGCCACTCCGCTATCTCCACCCATTGCAATACTTGGAGCGATAACCAACGCCACAACCGACATTAATTTCAACAAAATGTTCAATGAAGGTCCTGAAGTATCCTTAAAAGGATCACCTACGGTATCGCCGACAACGGCAGCTTTATGTGCATCGGTACCTTTACGTCCGTCAGATTCAATCATCTTTTTGGCATTATCCCAGGCACCACCAGCGTTTGACTGGAAAATTGCCATCAAAACACCTGCCGAGGTAACACCTGCTAACAAACCGCCAAGCATTTCAGCACCACCAATAAACCCAACAGCAACGGGAACCGCAATTGCCAAAAGTCCGGGCAACACCATTTCCTTTATCGATGCTTTTGTAGAAATATCAACGCATTTATCATATTCGGCATATCCATCCGCAGCGTCGAAAATTTCTCTTTGTGCCGGTGTCGCTTTGGACATGTCTGAATCAACAGCTCGCATTACTTCAAGCGCAGCTTTCAATTGAGGAATATCCCTAAACTGGCGACGCACCTCTTCAATCATGGCCATGGCAGCACGACCAACTGCATTCATAGAAAGTGCAGAAAATACGAAAGGTAACATTGCACCTACTAAAAGTCCTGCCATAACCGTTGGCTTAGAAACGTCAATGGATGACACGTTGGCCACTTTCATAAAAGCGGAGAACAAGGCCAAAGCCGTCAAAGCAGCTGAAGCGATTGCAAAACCTTTACCAATGGCGGCAGTTGTATTACCGACAGCATCCAATTTATCGGTACGCTCACGTACTTCCGGTTCCAATTCAGCCATTTCGGCAATACCGCCTGCATTATCGGAAATTGGTCCGTATGCATCAACGGCCAATTGAATTCCTGTATTTGCTAGCATACCTACTGCAGCAATCGCAATTCCGTATAAACCAGCAAAATGATGTGATATCAAAATAGCAGCTGCGATTAATAAGATAGGAATCATAGTAGACATCATACCTACGCCCAAACCAGCAATAATATTTGTTGCAGCACCTGTTTCAGACTGACGTACAATTGAGTTTACAGGTTTTGTACCCGTACCAGTGTAATATTCTGTTATCTTTCCAACACCTAATCCAGCAACAAGACCAGCTAATGTCGCAAAGAAAATTCCGTTCGCTCCGGCAGGTAAACCTTCAACGCTTTCAGGAATCAAAGCGTTAATAATAAACCATGAAGCCACTACCATTAAACCAGCAGAACCAAATTCACCAATATTCAACGCCGTTTGCGGGTTACCTCCATCCTTAACTCGCACAAAGAAAGTTCCGATAATAGACATAATGATTCCTACCGCAGCCAATACCAAAGGAAGGTATACTGCGCCCAAACCTGCAAAATCAGGCGTGATAATGAATGCACCCAATACCATGGTACCTATAATCGAACCTACATAAGACTCAAATAAATCAGCACCCATACCAGCCACATCACCTACATTATCACCTACGTTATCTGCAATAGTTGCAGGGTTCAATGGATGATCTTCAGGAATACCGGCTTCTACCTTTCCTACCAAATCCGCACCAACATCAGCAGCTTTGGTATAAATACCTCCACCCACTCTGGCGAAAAGTGCAATAGAAGATGCCCCTAAAGAAAAACCTGAAAGCACATTCAGTACTAAACCGAGGTTTTCAGCACCTGGCCAAATGTTTTGATAAACCATGAACAATCCGCTCAATCCTAAAACTCCAAGACCAACTACGCCTAATCCCATTACCGCACCTCCTGCAAAAGCAACTTCAAGTGCTTTGCCTAAAGAAGTTTTTGCAGCTTGGGTTGTTCTAACATTTGCTTTAGTCGCGACTTTCATTCCAATAAATCCGGCTAAAGCGGAGCAAATAGCACCTACTACAAAAGAAAGCGCAACCATTCCATTCGAACCAGTTTCATTGCTTCCTTTGAAAAACAAAAGAATCGCCACCGCGATTACAAAAATTGACAAAATTTTGTATTCCGCCTTCAAGAACGACATCGCCCCATCTGCAATGTTTTTGGCAATCCGGGCCATTTTGTCGTTACCAACTTCTTGCTTGCCCACCCAGACATTCTTCCAAGCCACAAAAAGAAGGGCCAATACTCCAAATGCAGGTAAAAATTTTACGATTAATTCCATTTTTTGTTGAGTTATTTTTAGTTTTTTTTAACGGCTGCTAAAGTACTAAAATCAAATAGAATAAAAAAAGCCGCTTTTATCGATAAAAGTGGCTTTTATTTTAACTAAATATCGTTATATCGTAAAGGTTCTTTTCTTTTTGTGTTCACTCTCATCGTAACGTGTTACACATTCGCTATATATCTTTTTGGCTTCCTCTGCATTTCCCCATCCACCAACATCAACCTTCTTTTTTTCAAGATCTTTATACACCTGAAAGAAATGTTCGATTTCCTTCAAACGATGTGGGTTAAGATCAGTAATATCTTCTCTTTTGCTCCAAACCGGATCAGACACCGGAACGCAAATTATTTTCTCATCCGGACCCTTTTCATCCGCCATATGAAATACCCCAATGGGCTTTACCTCCATAACCACCATGGGATACGTTGGCTCAGTACCAAGTACCAAAACATCCAACGGATCTTTGTCAAGCGCCAAAGTCTCCGGTACAAAACCATAATCACCAGGATACATCATGGACGAAAAGAGGGTTCGGTCAAATCTAATTTTATGTAATGTAAAGTCGTACTCGTATTTATTTCTGCTTCCCTTGGGAATTTCAATTAACACATCGAAGGTAATATCTGTCTTGCTCATAGGCCATATTTAGGAGGGCAAAGGTACTTGAAATAACTTGTTTATCGTAGTGAAAGCAGATGAAAGGATCTAAAATGGTTTGGTTAAATTTTGCATTCAAACGGTTATATCCTAATCATATTCTCAGTTCATCAGGTTTGTAGCGCTGGCAGTTATGCAAAAACTCAAAAACTAAACCCAAAGGTACCTGTTATCGCAAACGGTCTTGCATCGGGTCTATCCAGATAGTTCCCTCTAAAGTTGAAATCAATTCTTAGAATTCTAAAAATATTTCCAACGCCCACGGAGTATTCATAATATATTCTACTATCAGGAGCTTGTAATGGCGTATTAATTGTGGCTGGTGCACTTAATGCAATATTCGAATCGGACAGCTCGCCCCATACCCCCCGAAGACCTATTATTTCTCGTAAATTGAATTTTCTTAGAAACGGAATCCGTGAAAAAAGCCGTCCGTTGAAATTATGTTCTAAATGTACAGATGCATAGGTGTCGGTCACAAACTCGTAGAAATCAAGATTAGGGAAAGTGCCATAGTTCGTGAAAAATGTTTGGTTGCCGGGCACGACATTCAATAACCCCAAAGGGACATCACCAAAAGTCTTTCCTACCTCAACGGTACTGAAAAGTCGACCAAAACCGCCCACTTGCCAAGGTTGACTATATGAAAATTGCAACTTGCTGTAGTTGAAATCACTATCCCAAATGCCATCAATACCCTTAGTATATTTTAATAAAAGTGTGCTGTATTCATCATTGATATCACGACGTTCTACCCCATACCCAATGGTGCGTTTTCCCGGGGTATAAATCAACAAGGCGTTAAAATCAAATTGCCTTACCTCGGAGGAAATTCCAGTAGGTGAGGTAGCATTAATATAATCCAAACTAAAGTCATTGGGCAATGCTGAACTCAAAGTGCGAAAAGTAGCTCCTGCTCCAATTCTTAAATTAGTAATCGGTTCTATTTCTAAGCTCATTGCACTCAGGTTGATATTGGTCAAACGATTGTTGGCACCTACGGTCAATATCGATGAAGAAGCAATACTTCTGCCTAGGACGTCGTTAGTTGCGGTGAGACTGACCCCTAGTTGCTCTATATCACGCCGATTTCCCCCAGAAAGGATCAACCTGTTCTTTTTGTCTAACAAAAACTTTCCTGAGGCACCATGTTTAACTTTTTTGTCGGTAAAACCATAAGCTGCATACCCTTCTAAGCGCCAAAGGTCATTTTCTCCAAAATAGGTTCGAGCCCCCAATCGTATCCGTGGCCCTTCTGCGTCATTATATCCAAATACGTCGTAAACAGAACCAATATCCATATTCCACTTGTCGATCTCAACATAACCTGAGCCGAGAATGCTTACCAAATTATAATAAGACTTGAATTTTGGAACGGTTTTTAACGTATCGAGTAGTTGATAAATTCCTGATTCATCTTTATTCAGTGATTCCAATCGATTCTTTTCCCAAAACGAATCATCCTGTACAACTGCGCTGGGGTCATAAGGGTTCTTATCCGCTTTATAAAATTCTTTAGGTTTTTCAACGTCGAATTCATAATTGTCAAAAACAGTGGTCCGTTTTCCATACACTCCCCTCGATTTTTCCTTTTTCTGAAAGCTAAAATCACTCAACATGTAATCGCGCTTCAACAGAAAAACCGAGTCATTGACCACATCGAATTCCTGTTCGATATATATTTCTTTTACCCAGTTTATATTGGCGCTTTTGGTCACCTCTAGATTGATATTTTTAATCGCATAGGTTGAATCATTCACCCAAAAATCACCTTTGAACGTTAGCTCATTTTTTCTTCTGGGATAGTATACAATGTTATAGCACCATTTGTTATCAATAAAAGCACTATCCCTTAGGGCATAATTATAGGTATCGACCCCTGTTCTCGAAAGCGGGCTTGTAAAACTTTTGTCAAAGAATTTCAGGTAGTTATTATAGATATCATAGTCTTGATATAGATCCGCGACGAAAGCTATTATCGCCTGGTTATTATCGAAACCCGAATTCTTGTTTCCTAGGATTTCCTCCTTCTCCTCGTTTAAAATATTATCACCATGAACCTTTGAAAAGGTTTCATTCAAGAATATGGGCAAATAGGTTTTTCCGGTAACCCGAGAAGTATCCAAATCTTGAAATATGAATTCAAGACCCTTGAACACCTTTTTCTTCATCAATGCACTGTCAATAGTATTCAGGTCAAATTCAACTTTTTCGTATTTATCGTAGGCATATTGCCTAAACTTGCGCACTCCATTCTCGCGTTTCTTCGCCCAAATCTTCTTTAAAAGCTCTACAGCAGGATTATTTTTTTTAGATTGTTTCCCTGAAATCAAGACCACTTCATTCAGTTGTTCGGTTTCCTCTTCCAGAACAATCTTCATGTCATAATTGACTTTAGCAGTAAGTTCGATTTCCTTCGTTTTATAGCCGATAAACGAAACTATTAAAGTGGGATACGTATTATCGGTTTCAAAATAGAAACGCCCGTTGTCATTGGTGATCGTACCCTCCGAAGAATTCTTAAAAAGCACATTAGCAAAGGCTACGGGTTCGCCGCTTTCATCTGCGACAATACCACCTACCTTAGTCTGGGAGATAGCAAAATAGGGAAGAATAAAAAGTAAAAGAAAGATGATTTTTTTCATTCGAAAAGTAGCTTCACGCTTCAATAGCAAATAACATACCATAAAAAAATTGCTTCGCCAACCTAAGTCGACAAAGCAAATGTATCGTTACAAAATGGTATACCCTATTTATATAATACTTTCTTAACAGCTGTAATCACATCTTCGTGGTTCGGCAACCATTCCGCTAAAAGCACTGGCGAATAGGGCGCGGGCGTATCGGCTGTATTGATTTTCTGAATCGGAGCATCCAAATAGTCAAAAGCATGGGCTTGTACATGAAAGGTAATCTCGGTGGCTACATTACCAAAAGGCCAAGCCTCTTCTAGTATTACCAATCTGTTGGTTTTCTTCACTGATGTCAAAATCGCCTCATAATCCATTGGCTTAACCGTACGCAAATCAATAATTTCACAGCTGATACCCTCTTTTTCCAATTCATCGGCAGCCTTATCAGCTTCTTTTATAATTTTTCCAAAGGACACGATTGTCACATCCGTTCCGGCTCTTCTGATATCGGCCACGCCGATGGGAATGGTATATTCCCCTTCTGGCACTTCACCTTTATCACCATACATCTGCTCAGATTCCATAAAAATTACCGGATCGTCATCGCGGATAGCCGATTTTAATAATCCTTTCGCATCTGCCGGATTTGAAGGAACTACAACTTTCAGACCTGGACAATTTGCGTACCAGCTCTCAAAAGCCTGGGAGTGGGTTGCGGCCAACTGACCTGCAGAGGCAGTGGGTCCTCTAAAAACAATCGGACATGGAAATTGACCACCTGACATCTGACGAATCTTTGCAGCATTGTTAATGATTTGATCAATACCGACCAAAGCAAAATTGAAGGTCATGAATTCAATAATGGGCCTATTACCTGTCATGGTCGAACCGACACCAATGCCTGCAAAACCTAATTCGGAAATGGGGGTATCGATGACCCTTTTGGCTCCGAATTCATCTAACATTCCTTTGGACGCCTTGTAGGCACCGTTGTATTCGGCAACTTCTTCGCCCATCAAATAGACAGATTCATCTCTTCTCATCTCTTCGGACATCGCCTCACAAACGGCCTCACGGAATTGTAGTGTCTTCATATATTCAAGTTTACAGTTTGCGTTAAAAACGCATGCAAAAATAGGAAATTATATCTCAAAAATTTCCGACTAAGATTCAAAAAAGAAAATAAATTTTACTATGCATGCATAGTATTTTCAGAAATTAATACTTATCTTAGCGCAGCATTTTTAAAGGCTTTATTATAATGAAAATATTAGTGTGCATAAGCAATGTTCCCGATACCACTTCCAAGATAAATTTCACGGAAGGCGATACCAAATTTGACACCAACGGGGTGCAATTTGTAATTAATCCTAACGATGAATTCGGATTAACTAGAGCCATGTGGTTCAAAGAAAAACAAGGCGCTAGCGTTCATGTAGCTACGGTGGGTAGCCCGTCAACCGAGCCAACTATCAGAAAAGCCTTGGCTATTGGTGCCGATGAGGCCATTAGGGTTAACGCAGAACCAACCGACGGTTTTTTCGTAGCGCAACAGCTTGCAGAAGTTGTCAAAAACGGGGAGTACGACTTGGTTATCGGCGGTAGGGAGTCTATTGATTACAATGGAGGGATGGTGCCCGGTATTCTTGCAGCCCTTTTAGATATGAACTTTGTCAACACCTGTATTGGCTTAGAGGTTGATGGAAACAATGCAACGGCGATGCGTGAAATCGATGGTGGTAAAGAGAAAATTTCGACTACACTTCCATTGGTTATAGGAGGCCAAAAAGGTCTTGTAGAAGAAAGTGATTTAAGAATTCCCAACATGCGCGGTATCATGATGGCAAGAAAAAAGACACTTAATGTAGTGGAACCCGTTGATGCCAAGAAAGCCACACAAGATACTAAGTTCGAAAAACCAGCAGCAAAAGGAGCTGTTAAATTAGTTGATAATGTTGATGATTTAATTAGCCTTCTTCATAACGAAGCAAAAGCAATCTAAAAAAGAATTATGTCAGTATTAGTATATACAGAATCAGAAAACGGAAAGTTCAAAAAGAACGCTTTTGAAGTAGCTTCTTATGCCCATGAGGTAGCCCAGCAAATGGGAACTTCTGCAACGGCGATATCGTTCAATGCAGATGAAAATGCGCAGCTCGGTAATTATGGTGTTTCAAAAGTTTTGAATATTTCAAATGACCAGTTGAAGACTTTTAATGCAAAGGCCTTTGCCAACGCCATTGCTGAAGCAGCGCAAAAAGAAGGTGCGCAAGTCATTATACTCAGTAGTAGTGCGGATACGAAATTTTTAGCGCCGCTTCTTGCGGGAAAACTAGGTGCCGGCTATGTTCCGAATGTTGTTGGTGCGCCGGATAGTACAAGTCCGTTTTCCGTAAAGCGCACTGCCTTCAGTAATAAGGGATTTGCACATACGGAAATCGCAACCGAAATGAAAATTATCGGAGTTTCCAATAACTCCTTCGGGGCGCACGAAAACCCCGCCACCGCTTCAGTAGAGGACTTCAATCCGTTGCTAAACGATGGAGATTTCTCAACTAAATCAGTAGACATAGACAAAGTAGTAGGCAAGGCAACAATCGCTGATGCCGATATTGTAGTTTCGGGAGGAAGAGGGCTTAAAGGCCCTGAAAACTGGGGCATGATTGAAGAATTGGCCGATGTACTTGGCGCGGCCACGGCCTGTTCCAAGCCAGTCTCCGATCTTGGCTGGCGACCACATGGTGAACACGTTGGTCAAACAGGCAAGCCTGTTGCGAGTAATTTGTACATTGCCATAGGAATTTCAGGAGCAATTCAACATCTGGCCGGAGTTAGTTCTTCAAAAGTAAAAGTGGTCATCAATACCGACCCAGAAGCCCCATTTTTCAAGGCGGCCGACTACGGTATTGTGGGTGATGCTTTCGAAGTTGTACCGCAACTTATCGAAAAATTAAAGGCATTTAAAGCCCAGAACGCTTAAATTTTGTTAATTTGCCTTCGTAAGGGGCTGTTTAAATAAAAGGTCGAACCTCTTATTTAAACAGTCTTTTTTAGTTCCAAAATCTATGAGTTTAGTACGTTTGAAAATAAAGGGAATTTCCTATAGCCAAACACAGAATGGCGCCTATGCATTGATTTTAAACGAAGTTGATGGTGACAGAAAACTACCTATCGTCATCGGTGCCTTCGAAGCACAGTCCATAGCCATTGCCTTGGAAAAGGAAATTAAGCCCCCAAGGCCTTTGACTCACGATCTGTTCAAAAATTTTTCAGATCGTTTTGAAATCGTCATTAAACAGGTCATCATACATAAATTGGTTGATGGAGTATTTTATTCCAGTATCATTTGTGAACGTGACAAAATTGAAGAAATAATAGATGCTCGAACCAGTGATGCCATTGCTCTTGCCCTACGCTTCAATGCTCCAATTTTTACTTACAAAACTATTTTGGACAAAGCAGGTATTTTTCTTAAGTTCTCATCGAAAGACAAAGAGAAGGACGAGAACGATGACAGTATCATGGTCGACGAGATTTTGCAGGAAGGTGAGACCGTAGAAATCGAGCAAGGAGCTTCCGATGGCTACACTGAATTGACCATCGAAGAATTAAATAAGGAGCTCGACAAGGCCGTGGCCAATGAAGATTACGAAAAGGCGGCCAAACTCCGAGATGAAATCTCCAAACGCAACTAACTTACTGAACTTAAAGCATATGAAAGCCAGGTTGTGGATTCTTTTGTTTGCTTTTTTTGTTTGTTTCCCGAGCATTTCGCAAGAAATTCCAGATACATCAACCATAGCTCAAGTAGTTGATGCAGCTCAGGTGAATACTGCGGAAGTAATTATCCCAAATGAAGGTTTTTCTATCAATAGCCTTTGGCGCGGTATTTTAGGGATGGCCGCATTAATTTTGATCGCTTTTCTCTTTAGCTCGAATCGTAAGGCCATCAATTGGAAAACAGTTGGTATTGGTCTATCCATTCAATTACTGATTGCAATAGGAGTACTGAAGGTCCCCTTTATTCAAGCTATTTTTGAAAGTATAGGAAAAGTGTTTGTTAGTATTCTAGACTTCACTCGTGCAGGAAGTCAATTTCTCTTTGAGGGCCTAGTGGCCGATATGAATACTTTCGGTTACATTTTTGCCTTTCAAGTACTACCTACCATCATATTCTTCTCCGCATTAACCTCGGTACTTTTTTATCTTGGGATAATTCAAAAAGTTGTAAAAGCCCTTGCCTGGTTGCTATCTAAAGCCTTACAAATTTCTGGTGCAGAAAGTCTCAGTATTGCTGGTAATATCTTCTTAGGTCAGACCGAAGCGCCACTTTTGATCAAACCCTATCTAGAAAAAATGAACCGCTCTGAAATACTATTGGTAATGGTAGGTGGTATGGCAACCGTCGCTGGAGCAGTTCTGGCGGCCTATATTGGTTTTCTAGGCGGTGATGATCCAATTTTACGTTTACAGTTTGCCAAACATCTTTTGGCGGCTTCGGTTATGGCGGCTCCCGGTGCTATTGTAGTTTCCAAAATGTTGTTTCCACAAACCGAGTCCATCACTACCGATGTACAAGTCGCTTCTGAAAAAATCGGAGAGAATTTTCTTGACGCGGTCGCAAATGGCACTACTGAAGGCTTAAAACTAGCTGTCAATGTCGGCGCCATGTTATTGGTTTTTGTGGCCTTTATTGCCATGTTCAACGGCATTTTTGGATGGATAGGTGATGCTACAGGTCTCAATTCAATAATTGCAGCCAATAGCATGTACGATAAACTTTCTCTGGAAGCCATTCTAGGAACTATATTCGCTCCATTAATGTGGCTCATCGGTGTAGCCAACGAAGACATTATGCTCATGGGTCAACTGTTGGGAATTAAACTTGCTGCTAGCGAATTTGTAGGTTACATACAATTGGCAGATCTTAAAGATGTTGCAAGTTCCGCTCATTTCACCTATAATAAATCGGTCATTATGGCCACCTACATGCTCTGTGGATTTGCGAACTTCGCCTCAATAGGAATTCAAATCGGAGGTATCGGTTCTTTAGCTCCAGGTCAACGAAAAACCCTTTCTGAATTCGGAATGAAAGCAGTTCTTGGCGGTTCTCTAGCCTCTCTACTTTCAGCTACTATTGCAGGAATGATATTGGGGTAACGGCAGTTAATAACATTTGGATAAAATCAGTTCAAAATCTCTAATCAAAAGAACACTTTTTCTACTTTAGCTTTCCGATAAATTTATTTCATGCAGCAATACCACGACCTCCTCAAACACGTTCTAGAAAACGGCAATCAGAAAGGTGACCGCACAGGCACAGGCACCATGAGTGTTTTTGGGCATCAAATGCGATTTGACCTTAGCGACGGATTTCCAATGGTTACTACCAAGAAATTGCACCTAAAATCAATTGTATATGAGCTGTTATGGTTTTTAAAGGGCGACACTAATGTTAGCTATCTACAAGAAAACGGAGTTCGTATTTGGAACGAATGGGCTGATGAAAACGGAGATTTAGGCCCTGTTTACGGACATCAATGGCGTAATTGGAATAACGATGAAATTGATCAGATAAAAGACATAATACATTCCCTGAAAACTAATCCGAACAGCAGAAGAATGTTGGTTTCGGCTTGGAACCCTAGTGTTTTGCCAGATACATCCAAATCATTTTCTGAAAATGTTGCAAATGGAAAGGCGGCTCTTCCGCCTTGTCATGCGTTTTTTCAATTCTATGTTGCGGACGGCAAATTATCTTGTCAGTTGTATCAACGAAGTGCGGATATCTTCTTGGGCGTGCCCTTCAATATTGCTTCTTATGCTTTGTTCACCATGATGATGGCACAAGTCTGTGGTTTTGAGGTGGGCGAATTCATTCATACTTTTGGTGATGCTCATATTTATAACAATCATATGGAACAGGTTGAGTTGCAATTAAGTCGTGATTGTAGGCCGCTTCCTAAAATGAAAATCAATCCTGAAGTGAAAAATATATTTGACTTCAAATTCGAAGACTTCACTTTGGTAGATTATAATCCGCATCCACATATCAAGGGCATGGTAGCCGTTTAGGGTTAAGTTAAAACGCTTTTGAGTTAAAATCTTTTTTTCATAATTACGTATCTTTAAAGAAAGAAACACGTTGCTATGATTCTTACCGATTCTCTCCTGGATTTCTTTCTGGAGACACGAAAACACACCGAAACCATTTGTGAACCTTTAGAAATTGAAGACTACGTCGTACAGCCTATAGTGGATGTTTCGCCGCCAAAATGGCATTTGGGACACACAACTTGGTTCTTTGAAGAGTTTATCTTGAAACCCCATGTAAACAACTATAAAATCTTTGATGCCGATTTTTCTTTTGTATTCAATAGCTACTATGAAACGGTAGGCAAAAGAGTAGTACGGTCAGACCGGGGAAATCTCTCAAGACCCTCGGTTCAAAAAGTATATGAATATCGAGCACATGTTACTTCTGCCATTAAAAATTTGTTTGGAAGACATCAAGGAAAAGAGCTTTTTGATTTGCTTGAAATCGGTATACACCATGAAAAACAGCATCAAGAATTGCTATTGACCGATATCAAGTATATTTTAGGAAACAATCCGTTGCTTCCAAAATACTCGGAGATTTTAGAAGAGCATCCGTCGGAAAAACACCAACAAGAATGGATTTCAGTTGATGAAGGTGTTTATGAAATTGGGCATGCTAGTGATGATTTCTGTTATGATAATGAATTGGGCAAACATAAGGTATATCTTCATTCCTATGGGATTTCTAACAAACTCGTAACAAATGCGGAATATTTCGAATTTATCGAAGCTGGCGGATACCAAAATTTCAACCTTTGGCACGCCGAAGGTTGGGATTGGGTCAACACGAACCAAATCAAAGCTCCTTTATACTGGCATCTTATCGATGATGAATGGCACTACTATTCCCTTGCGGGATTAAAAAAAGTAGATGCCAATTCACCGGTCACACATATCTCCTATTTTGAAGCATTTGCTTTCACCCAATGGAAAGGTCAAAGATTGCCTACTGAATTCGAATGGGAAGCTGCCCAGCAGTATTTTCCATGGGGAAAACGTTGGGAATGGACCGAAAGCGCCTACCTGCCATACCCTAACTACCAAAAGGCCGATGGTGCTCTAGGCGAATACAATGGCAAGTTTATGGTGAACCAGAAAGTACTTCGAGGTGGTTCAGTGGCAACCCCTGAAAAACATACCCGACCAACCTACCGCAATTTCTTTCAAACTAATTTAAGGTGGCAGTTTACCGGATTAAGGTTGGCCAAATAATTACGACATAGTTTTTATGCAAGAACACACCCAGACCATATTCGAGACACAATTCGAAGAAGACGTTTATAAGGGCCTGACCGATTTTCCGAAGCACATTTCCTCCAAGTATTTTTATGATGCCAAAGGTGACAAGCTTTTTCAAGATATCATGCACATGCCTGAATATTATCTGACAGATTGTGAATTCGATATTTTAGAAAACCACAAGGCCGAAATCGCCGAACTTTTCGGAGCGGGAAACTACAAATTCAACCTTATAGAGTTGGGTGCTGGTGATGGTAAGAAGACAAAAATTCTACTAAAATATTTATCGGAAAACGATTTTGATTTCAAGTACCTGCCCATCGATATCAGTCAAAATATACTCAACGGGCTCGAAAAATCGGTAAATGAAGAACTACCGAAGGTCAAAATCCAAACTATGCAGGGCACCTATTTTGAAACCTTGAAGCGTATTAACATGGAAAACGGGGCAAGGCACATAATCCTATTCTTAGGTTCTAATATTGGCAATCTTCTGCATCCGCAGGCCATTGAGTTTTTGAAAAGCGTACAACAATTGATGCACGAAGGTGACCTGTTCTTCGTGGGTTTCGATATGAAGAAAAATCCGCAAACCATTCTAGATGCCTATAATGACAAATCTGGAATCACAGCCGCTTTCAACAAAAATGTTTTGACGCGAATCAATAATGAATTAGGCGCCAATTTTAATCTCGACGGTTTTCTACATTGGGAGGTCTACAACCCTGAATCGGGAACGGCCAAAAGCTACTTGGTATCTCAAGAAAAACAATCGGTATCATTGGAGAAACTCGGACTAAAAGTGGATTTTGAACCTTGGGAAACCATACATACCGAAATATCGCAAAAATACGATGACCAAATAGTTAACTGGCTTGCCGAACAAGCCGGATTGGAAATCATAGACCAGTTTAGCGATGAAAAAAAGCTTTATAAGAATTATGTCTTTGTGAAACAGTAAACAAATTTATTATTCTATTCACCTAATTTATAAGAATGAAGGCTATTTGGAACAATACCGTAATCGCTGAAAGCGAGGATACCCTGATGGTTGAAAACAATCATTATTTTCCAGCAGAAAGTATGAAAAAAGAATTTTTTAAAAGCTCTGATACTCATACCACTTGTCCGTGGAAAGGAGTTGCTTCCTATTACACTTTGGAAGTTGATGGCAAACAAAATCCGGATGCGGCTTGGTATTACCCTGAAGTCAGTGAATTGGCCAAGGGCATCAAAGGCAGGATAGCCTTTTGGAAGGGCGTTAGCGTTGAAAAGTAAATCAAAGACGTAACAAAAAAACCCGAAACAGTTAATCTGCTTCGGGTTTTCTAATCAATTCTGCTAAATACTATAATTCAAGAACTGCGTTCTCAGATCCAGCATACTCGTTCCACTGGTAACGATCGGCACTATCATCATTAACGTAGTTACCGTCGATGATGTACTTGAATTCAAAAGTAGACTCTTTGGGAAGTTCTAAGGTTCCTTTGAAGTTTCCATTTTTCAATTTCTTCAGAGCACTAGCTTTGTTCGCCTTCCAATTGTTAAAGTCACCCACAACGGCTACTTTTTTTGCATCTTCGGCCGGTACGGTAAAGGTTACTTTACAAACTGGCTTTGTTTTTAAATACTGTTTTGCAATTGCCATGATAAAATACTTTTAGATTTATAAATTAATGTTGTTTATTCCTTTTCAAAATGAGGAGCAAAATTACAGCATTAAAATGCTCATTTACAATGACTAAAGTCATTTTTATGATTTTCGTAAAATTTTAATAACATTTAACGTCCTTTTAAATAAAAACCACAATATTTTACATGATTAGTAACTGCTACCTTCCTGTTTTTAAGATTCTTACAATGTAGTCTATGTCATTTTCAGTATTATAAAAGTGAAAACCGAACCGAATTCCATCACCACGCCTTGCACAAATGACTTCTTTTTCGCTTAGAAGCTGAAAAAGACTTTCATCTCCTTTAATATTGAAAATTGTACTATGCTCCTGTCTTTCAACCACAGCATCTTGCAGCAATCCCAATTGGGTAAATTCTAGTCTCGCTCTTTCTGCCAATTTCATGTTCTTCTGTTCAATCTGTTCCATTCCGATACCTGATAAAAAATCCAACGAGAATTTTAAACTTCCGAAATTTAGACAAGAAAGATGACCCGCCTCAAAACGTCTTGCGAATCGAATATCATTTTGCATTTCGGGTCTGGCATTGGCCGCATTGAAACCAATAGTTTTTAGCGCACACCTATCCTTAACTTCATCCTTAAAAAGCATGAAACCATTTCCATAGCCAGCTAACAACCATTTATAGGCACTTGCCCCTATTGCATCGATTGCCGATGCCTCAAAATCAAAATTTGTAGTCCCTAAAAATTGAGTGCCATCAGCGATTATTAGCAAATCAGGGTGTTCTCTCTTTAAATCTTTGAGAAAATCCAAATCAATCTTAAGTCCGTTTTGCCATTGAACAATACTTAGAGCAAGAATGGCTATATTTTCTTTTTTTACCACATCTGCTATATGCTGCTCAAGCTCGTCATCCATGTTAACATAGGAGACCGGAAATCCCCTACTAGCAAAAGGCCATTCGACCGAGGGGTAGTCATTCTTGAGCAAAAGCACCTTTTGAGATTTGTCAAGCCCCTCTAAAAGCATATTCAATCCTGTTGAGAAGTTGTTGATCAGTGCTACGTTTTCACTGTTGCAATTAAAAAAAGTACCTACTGTTGTTCTCGTGTCCGAAATAGTTTTTAAACTCTTCCCGCGCATATCACTTGCTTTCAACAAAAAATCTAAATCGTGTTCTTGTCTCCAGTCGAGTAAGTTGTCATACATTGGCCCATAGACCGGTGTGTTCGCGTAAATTTGATTCCTTAGAGCTGGGAATTGTTTTCGGACATTTTCCATTAAATTCTGGGGTAAAAGTGAATTACAGTATCTTTACGGTAAAGATAGGTATTGCCATGTTTTCCAAGAAAAAGGACGGTCAAATATTAGATTTGGAACAGCACGAACTGCTCGAAAATGCACAAAGGCGAATCAAACAAAAGAAGAACTTATTCGCTCATTTTGTTATTTTCTTGATAGGTAGTGTCTTTTTAATCTTGATAAATAAGATTCTAAAATACGGAGAGACATACGATTGGTTTATTTGGGCAATTACCGCATGGGCTTTTTTATTCCTTATTCATTCTTTCAATGTTTTCATTACTTCAAAATTCATGGGGAAAGATTGGGAACGAGCACAACGCGAGAAATTAGTTGCCAAACAAAAGCTACGCATAGCAGAACTTCAAAAGGAAATTGAAACTGACTTTCCATTATCGAATATCAATAAAAAAAAAGTTTGAACCAACTCATACTTATTGCCGCCGCGGCAGAGAACAATGCCCTTGGGAAAGACAACGACTTGTTATGGCACTTACCCGATGATTTTAAGCGATTTAAAAAACTGACCACTGGACATAAAATTATCATGGGGAGAAAGACCTTTGAAAGTTTTCCAAAGCCTTTGCCAAATAGAGAACACATTATTATCACGAGGGATAAAACCTATAAACCACGCTTTGAATCTTGCAGGGTTGTACATTCGTTGGACGATTCGCTACTAGCAGTTAAAAACGACACTATTTCATTCATTATCGGAGGTGGAGAAATCTACAAGCAAGCCGAAAAATTCGCTACCAAAATTGAATTGACACGCGTACACGCAACCTTTGACGCGGATACGTTTTTTCCAGAAATCGATTTAAAAAATTGGGTACTTGTAGATGAAGTTTATCATCCAAAAGATGAAAATCACAAATATGCATTCACCTATTTAACCTATGTCAGAAAATAGCCTTAAAAATCTAAAACGTTTATTTGAACAGGCTCAACCACAGCGGTTAGAAAACTTTTCAATAACGACACATCGGCATTGGTATAAAACTGATGCTTGGTTTTTGATCCATTAATTTTACTTAATTCTTGCGATTCTAAAACAGTCTTCGTCTGGCGAGCGACTGCCTCACCAGAATCGATGATTGTAATATGTTCAGGAAGTATTTCCCTTAGCAATGGAATCAAATAAGGGTAGTGTGTGCATCCCAAGACCAAATAGTCAATTCCTTGTTCCAACATGGGGTTCACAAATTCTTCGAGTAACCTTCTTGTTTGGGCATCTTGCATTTTGCCCCCTTCTACCAAAGGCACCAAACCTGTTCCTTCTTGTTCGATAATAGTGATACCACTGGCATGCATTTCTGAAGTGCTATTGAAAAGACTACTTGAAAGGGTACCCTTGGTCGCCAAAACGCCAATTGTTTTTGTCTTGGACTTCAGTGCAGCAGGTTTGATGGCAGGCTCTATACCTATAAATGGTACTTGGTAGTTTTCACGAAGGTAATTTATTGCATTGGTAGTGGCTGTATTACAAGCCACAACAATCATTTTACAGCCCTTTGACAGCAACAAATCCGTATTCTTAATGCTCAACTTTAAAATCTCTTCTTGAGACTTTTCCCCATAAGGTGCATTCACACTATCGGCCAGATAAATTGTATCCTCTTTGGGCAGTAGCATTGTAATTTCTTTCCAGATGGATGTTCCACCAACACCAGAATCAAAAATACCAATAGGACCGTCGTTCATTTTAGAAAGGGTTATTCTAACACCTGGGCAATGGGTTTTCCAGTTGTTCCGCTCGGAAAGGCAATACCTAAAAGTGCAGATATGGTCGGAGCAATATCGGGTATTTCTGTTCGCTCTACGGTGCTTCCATTTTTAATACCTTTTCCATAAAAAAGCAATGGCACATGGGTATCATAAACTTGAGGAGACCCATGTGTAGAACCCGTTTTTGAATAGCTGATGACCCCTGGATTTAGCACAACTAGAATATCACCTGAACGTTTTTGATTATAACCGTTCTGCAAAATATATGGAATTCCCGATGTATAGTGATTCTTCCACATCTGATGCCCAGTGAACACTTGGTCTATTCCTTCATAAGTCAATAATTCTTTTGCCATTATTTCTTGTGCCTCTTCTAAGTCCATATCTAGATTCTTGATAATCTTATGGTCTAAAAAATACTGGTAGTTTGAAAAGTTCTTGATTATATCTGTAGTACCAAAAGTATATTTTAAAAACTCACTGAACTTTGCTTCTATCGCAGTAAAATCGATATAGCCGCCTGGTATTTTATTATCCTTCAAATATGCAGGTACATCGACTGCACCATGATCCGCAGTTAAAAATACAGTATACTCACCTTCACCAACTCTTTTATCAAGTTCCTTAAAGAGGCGTTCTAAATCTTTATCTAACCGAAGATATGTATCTTGAACTTCCTTGGAGTTCACGCCGTATTTATGACCAACGTAGTCGGTGCTGGAAAAACTAATCGCTAAAAAGTCGGTAATCATATCAGCCCCTAGGAGCTCCTTTTCTATGGCTTCAATAGCAAAATCGGTTGTTATACTATTTCCATAAGGAGTAGCTTTTATGATTTCAAAATCAGCATTTTTATTCAACATGTTTGCTGTGTTATGTGGAAATGTTGGAGCAATCTCTGTTTCAAATAGTCCCTCGTACTTGTTATTATCCAATCCGCTTTCCAAATAGGTGTTTATATCCTTTAAAGTGGTCCATGACTTTTTATAGTCTTTAATTTTATTTGAAGTATTAAAATCGGTCACCCATTTTGGTAATTCTTTCATGTAATAGGAACTACTGACCCAATGCCCCACATTTGCACCATGAAACCAATAGGCAGCATTTGCGGTATGCCCCCCTGGTAGTACAGCTCCCCTATCTTTTAATGCTATTGCGATTGTCTTCCCTCGCATTTGTGTATGCAGACGAAGCTCGTCCGTAATCGTTGTGACAATCATTCTGTGGGGGGACATTTTACCAGCGTCAGTAGTTGTTCCTACAGATTCAAATGAATTGTCGGAAGCACAATATACATCCTCCTCATTTACTTTGTCATACCAATTGTTGCCAATTACGCCATGCCTTGCAGGTGTAGTACCTGTATACACGGAAGCATGCCCAGGGCCGGTACTCGTAGGTGCATAGTTGAAATGGTTGTTCTTGCAATTAAAGCCCTCGTTCACAAATCTTTTGAACCCGCCTTCTTCATAGTGATTCCAAAAGCGCGTCAAATAGTCATAACGCATTTGGTCAACGACAATACCAACAACCAATTTTGGAGCAGTCTTTATTTCACTTAATTTTGAATCTTTTGATTTTTTCTGAGCTACCACCAATAAAGGGCAAATAGCTATTAGAAGTAGTAAAAAAAAAGGTGTCGATTTTGTTCCTAACATCGTTTGGGTTTTAAAACAAAAATAGATAAATAAAACCTTAATCTTTTAAATGAAGGTGAATTCCAAATCCTTTATTGTTATTTTTACGGCAACACATGTAAATATGTTTGATGAAGTATCTAGCTGATATTGGTGGCTATGGAATAATGATTGTCGAAGTATTCAAAAAGCCTACCAAATGGAGGATAATGAAGACTTTGATTTTAAAAGAAATCGATGAACTTATTTATGGTTCGTTGGGCATATTGATCTTCATATCCTTTTTTATCGGGGCGGTGGTTTCGATACAAACCGCGATGAACCTTACTAGTGATTTTATTCCCAAGAATTTAATTGGGTTTGCAACCCGGCAGTCGATAATTCTGGAGTTTGCACCAACTTTCTGTTCAATTATAATGGCAGGTAAGGTTGGATCGTTCATCACTTCAAGTATTGGTACAATGCGAGTGACCGAACAAATTGACGCCTTAGAGGTGATGGGTGTGAACGCTCTGAATTATCTGGTTTTTCCAAAGATTATCGCTATGATGATGTACCCTTTTATTATAGCCATAGCCATGTACGTCGGTATTTTTGGAGGATGGTTCGCAGGGGTTTTCGGTGGATTTATTACAAGTGCGGATTTTGTAGAAGGAGTTACAATGGATTTTATTCCTTTTCACGTAACCTATTCTTTTATAAAGACGTTCGTTTTTGCGTTTCTACTGGCCACTATACCCTCTTATCATGGCTTTTATATGAAAGGTGGAGCACTGGAAGTGGGAAAGGCCAGTACCACCTCATTCGTATGGACTAGTATTATCATTGTAATTACCAATTACGTATTAACACAATTATTGCTTACCTGATGATTGAAGTAAACAACATACACAAATCTTTTGGTGATGCCCATATTTTAAAGGGAATATCTACTGTCTTCGAAACCGGTAAGACGAACCTCATCATCGGTCAAAGTGGCTCCGGAAAAACCGTTCTCTTAAAATGTTTATTAGGACTATTTTCTCCAGAGGAAGGAAGCATTGTATATGACGGTCAAAAATATAGTGAACTATCAAGCAAAGACCAGCGAAACCTTAGACAAGATATGGGGATGGTCTTTCAAGGAAGCGCCCTTTTCGATGGTATGACCGTCGCAGGTAACGTCATGTTCCCTCTTGAAATGTTTACCAAATTGGCAAAATCTGAAATGGAAGACAGGGTCAATATTGTTTTAAAGCGTGTGAACTTGGTCGATGCAGATCATAAATATCCTTCAGAAATATCAGGGGGAATGCAGAAAAGAGTTGCTATAGCAAGAGCTATTGTGATGAACCCACAGTACTTGTTTTGTGACGAACCGAATTCAGGCCTTGACCCAAAAACAGCAATTATAATTGACAACCTTATTAAAGAGATTACGGAAGAGTATAACATTACCACCGTAATCAACACCCATGATATGAACTCCGTAATGGAAATTGGAGAAAAAATCATTTTCCTAAAAGATGGTCTAAAAGAATGGGAAGGTACAAAACACGAAATCTTCAAAACGGACAATCAGGCAGTAACCAGTTTTGTCTATTCATCGGAACTATTTAAAAAAGTGCGGCAGATGTATCTTGAAGAACGGAATTGAATTCTTAACGCACTGCTCTTTCTTGTCTCTTGTCTCTTGTCTCTTGTCTCTTGTCTCTTGTCTCTAAGGCAAATTAATCCTGAATTATCTCGGTTAAAAGAATAGTGCTATCCTTCAAGCGCACTTTTAACCAATTATGTAATTTTTTAGCGTCTTTGACAATGTCAACTCGCCTTGCATCACGTTTCCATTTAGCTTCGAAAACACTTACCGTATCCAATTTTTTAAAATCGGTTCGAATGGCGTTGGAGAAAGCCAGGTATTCCAAATTTTCATAATTGGTCTGGGCTTCGGCACTAATATCTTGAAACGGAATCTGACGTGCGTTCAGCTTATTTAAACGCTTTAACTCAGATTCCAAAAGGCGAATTTTTTCATCTTTTCCCAACAACTGATTTTTTTGTGATTGATATAATTCTTCGACATATTTCAGTTGGTCGCCTTGTTCGCCTTGGGAACCTTGTATTATTTGCAAATCCGCATTCCTCAAGCGTTTGAAATTTTCGTCTTCATCTTTTTGCGCCTTCCAAGTAGCAATAACACTTTCTGGTATGGTCTCGTTACCCATAAACACCAATTCAATTACAGCACCCTCACCCTTATTGAATTCGATATCGGTGAAATCTTCCATGAACCTACCTGAACCAGAAAATTTGTAAGGTGCTATCTTTTCCTCAACGAACTGCCTAGCTTGTTTTCTGAACAACGATTCTTGCAAAGCATCCCAAAAAGTCAAACTTGCGGGAATCATTACCAAAATCGCCAATCCAGAAGCGACCCTACCAATCAGCCTTCTCCGTTTTGAATTCGCATAACGTACCATGGGAAAACGAAGCAACTTTAAAACCAAAAATGTTGCTAATGCAATGAAAATGGTATTAATAATGAATAAATACATAGCACCCGCGGCATAGTTATAATTGCCGATGGCCAGCCCGAAACCTACCGTACATAAGGGTGGCATCAAGGCCGTTGCTATGGCAACACCGAAAATAACACTCGCTATGGTTCCCTTTTTCGCCCTAGCAATCACCAAGGCCAAACCACCAAAAAATGCAATCAGCACATCACGGATATCTGGTGCCGTACGAGCCAATAGTTCTGAGGATTCATCCCGTAACGGAAACAGATAAAAGAATAGAAATGCCGTCAACACGCTAAGAACGACCATGACCGTAAAATTCTTTAGAGATCTTCTTAAAGTATCAATATCATTGATGGCCAATGACATACCCAACCCTAAAATAGGACCCATCAATGGAGAAATTAGCATCGCGCCGATTACTACAGCGGTCGAGTTTGCATTCAACCCTACCGATGCTATGAAAATGGAGCAAATCAAAATCCAGGAAGTATGGCCTTTGAAAGGAATATCCGCAATAATGGCCTCTTTAGTGGCTTCTTGATCAGTATTGGTTCGAATATCCAAAAGTTCGGAAAGAAACTTCTTTATACTTCCTAAAAGACCTTGAAATTCTTTCTTTATTTCTTCGGTACTTTGAACCGGTTCTTCGGTCGGGGTGATATTATCTTGATTCAAATCTTCGCTCATATCTAGGCGTATTCGTCTCCGAACTTGGCTTTTACCTTATTCAGAACTTGTTTGATATCTTGTTCTTTCGATTTTGGATAGATTAAAAGCACGTCCTCTTTGTCCACAATAATATAATCGTTCAACCCATCAATAACGACTATTTTGTCTTTGGGTGAACGTATCATATTTCCAGAAGCGTCATGTGCAATAACTTTGCTATTCACTACTGCGTTGTTGTTTTCGTCTTTATCTAATTTATCGTACAACGAACCCCATGTTCCTAAATCATTCCAGTCAAAAGTAGCGGGGAGTACGTATATAGATTTGGAATTTTCCAAAATTGCGTAATCAATGGATATATTCTCCGCCTTCGGATAGTTCTCCTTAATAAATGCGGCTTCATCACTTGTATTATAGCAAGACATTCCAGAGTCGAACAAATCGAACTGCTCCTTCTGGTAGTCTGCAAATGACTTAATGATTGTTTTTACGCTCCACATAAATATTCCAGCATTCCATAGAAAATTGCCTTGGGCCAAAAATTCTTTCGCAGTTTCGTAATCTGGTTTCTCTCTAAACTGATGCACTTTTTTGAGTTCAACTTCTTGACCCTTTTCAAACTCGATATATCCAAAACCAGTATTGGGAAAAGTTGGCTTTATTCCCAAGGTACAGAGCACTTCTTCCTTTTCACATTTTTCAAAACAGGTGGTGACATCTTTGGCAAAAGCATCTTCATCCTCAATCCAATGATCGCTGGGCGCAACTATCATGACCCCATCAGGGTTCATCTTTTGAATCTTCATGGCAGCATATAAAATGCAAGGAGCGGTATTTCTCATTGCAGGCTCCAAAACCACTTGCTCCTGTTTTACCAAGGGCAATTGTTCCAACACAAGATCGTTATAGCGCTCATTGGTTAATATGAGAATATTTTCAGTCGGAACAAATTTGTTCAGTCTTTTAAACGTTTTTTGTATTAATGTATCGCCAGTACCCAACATGTCATGAAATTGCTTGGGGTACCCAGAGATACTTATAGGCCAGAATCTAGATCCAACTCCACCCGCCATTAAAACGGCATAATAATTTTTGTTCATTAATCTAAGTTTTTATTAATTCTACCTCGGCGTTAGGTTGAAATAAATATATTTTACCTGAGGTCACCTCAACACATTCATAGCGTTTTATACGTCGGTTTCCTTTCTTATATAGTTTACCGTTGTACAGACGAAAAACACTTCCCAAAGGTAATTCAAAAACGTAGGATTTATCGCTATGTTGTTTGTCGTAACTTTTTAAAGCAACCGATAACTGTGCATCGGTATTGCTACTCGCTTTAGGGTTTCTAAAATGATTCGCTAAAAGTGGCAAGAGTTTCGACGGAAAAATTTCAGGTCGAATAAAAGGAAGCATCAGCTTCTGAAAAGTAATTTTCCATTCTCTACCGTGTGGTTTTATTCTTCTACCATACTTTTCAAACGCCACCAGATGGGCAATCTCGTGAATCAAAGTAACCAAAAACCGATATTTGTTCAAGGTGGCATTTACTGTAATTTGGTGCCTGCCATCAGGCATTCGACGATAGTCACCATGCCTGGTAATTCGCTCATTTACAATTTTAAGATGCACCCCTGTATTTTGAATGAGTTCTAAACAGGAAGTTACAGCACGTTCTGGCAGATATTTTTTTAAGATGTCATCCATCTACGGCAAAAATAGGAATTAAACATTTCCATATTGATGAAATTATGTACTTTATAGGTACTCAAAACATATTCGTAGCTACAATTAATTAAATGGTACTTATTGAATTTCTAAAACAGGCCGGGGTTTCTGTATCCGAGGAATTGGAAGACTGTTTACTTCGTTCTTTGAAATTGATAACATATAAGAAAGGTGATTTCTTTTGTGAGCAGGGTCATGTGTGCAGACTGTTGGGTTTTATGGTCGAAGGTCAGGCAGCATTGCATTATTTGACCGATAGCAATGAATTTACACGATGGATCGGACTTCAACACACCTTTGTTACCTCCTTCAACAGTTTCATCAATGAGGTACCTCATATTTATGGGATATCATTCTTAACCGATTCTACAATGGAAGTATTTTCAAAAGCCGAATTTGATAAATTGGCACGTGATTTTCCAGAAATGAACCAATTTATAGTTAGGGCCATTGCTCAAGAAGTTGTAAAATACCAACATCTCACCGACTTACTAATTACTACCAAAGGAAAAGAGCGCTATTTGAAATTTCAAGAGCGCTACCCTCAGATGGTGCGTGAAGTGCCTCAGAAGTATATCGCCAGCATATTAGGTATGAATCCACGACACCTTAGCAGAATACGTAGACAATTGTTTGAAGAATCGAAATAGACAAATGTCCTTGTACCCCATATTTTTAATACCCAACTTTGGATAAGTTTACGAAGTACGGATACTATACAAGTTTCAATAAATCGAATGGTATGAAAAAGTACATTTTTGCAACCACTCTATCTCTTCTCTTGTTAATTTCATGTATTTCTGAAATGGAACAACTTGATCCATCATTGGGAGATTGCGAGTATGCTTTTCTCAATCAGCCCATTGGTTTTTGTGGTTTTGATTTTGATGAGGTTCCCTATTGTATAAATTGCCCAGATGAAGATGGTCAATTGGGCACGTATAATATATTGATCGATCAACCCGATGATTCTTACTTAGAAGTCGTGCCTTTACGGCCTACAATACTAGCTGTACACGGATACGCACCAAATTCTTCAGCACCCAAAGACCCCTACGCCGGTCTTTTTCTACCCTCTATGAGGAATAGTTTTTGCAAATATGGGTATACCATAGCTACCCTGGAATACCGACAAGACATAAAGGGTTTCTCGGATCCAGTTTGCGATATTTCTGCTGAAGAGGTTATTCGAACACATTATAGAAGTATTCAAGACCTTAGAAAAGCGATTCATAAGCTATATGAGAGTCCCGAAGTATTTGGTATTGATACTAATAATCTTTTCTTGTTGGGGAATAGTCAAGGTGCGATGACAATCCTTAATGGGATGTTGTCAACAGATGAAGAAGAATGGTTAGCTACTTTCCCAGGTGAATATCACAATTTGAAGGATGAACTTGGGCCTTGGATGCCGCGACGCCCAATAAGGGGAATCATCTCGATAGCAGGTCCTTTATATGATCTTGACCTTTTTGGTTCAGAGGATGATATTCCCCTTTTTTTGGCCCACGGGGTGTGTGATTCGACCGTTCCGTACAAATCAGGAACATATTTTAATTGTCCGAATAGTGAACTTGTCCACGGTGGGTATGAAATTGCTCATAGAGCGGATGAATTGGGCAAATCATATAGCCTTCACAGTATAAAAGGTCTTGGACATGATTATCCCAACGAAATCAATGAGATGCTAAGGGAAAAAATACGCGATTGGATAAAAAATCAAATTATTTGTGGTGAACCAAAACAAGAGGAGTTTACCATCGAGGCCAATATAGTCAATTGCATAAATACCAGCACCTGTATAGAGGATTGCCAATAAGTTTTAGCGTTGATTTTTTGATTTACCATCTATCTGTGAAGGGATTCTAATTATTGCCTATAATAGGATAATAGTAATTCTCTGCTTACTTTTAAGAATATTGATACTTCCCAAAGAAATATATATGCAAAAAATAGGTCTTGCTTGTTTGGTTCTTTTGCTTATTGGATGCAGTCCCACTATTTTCAAATCAAAATGGGCTAAGGAAATAGCACCTGAAACCTTTGTGACCCGATTTGAAACTTCGAAAGGCGATTTCGATATTGAAGTCACAAGGAGACTATCACCAAAGGCAGCGGATCGGTTTTACCAATTGGTGAAACACCGCTATTTCGACGATGTTCTTTTTTATCGTGTAAATCCCGGGTTTGTTGCACAATTCGGTAGTAGTGATTCAACCGCATATACGAATTGGAGTTCTATAAAATTGCCCGATGAAAAGGTGGTACAAAGTAATGACAGGGGTACATTGAGCTTTGCCAGAGGGGGTAAAAATACACGCGGAACAGATTTATTCATCAATCTTCGAGATAATTCTCGATTAGATACCCTTTACTACAATGAGGTGAGAGGTTTTCCATCCTTTGGTAAAGTGATCAGTGGAATGGATGTGGTCGATGCTTTATACTCCGGTTATTCTGATACCACGATGCAACATTCGGATTTAATGTATACAAATAGGACAGGATTTTTAAAGAAATTCCCCAAACTTGATTTAATCGAAAAAGTGAATCTCATAGCACCGGAGAAAACGATTTCAAATTAAGGTGTACTACTACTAACCTGCAGTAGTTTCCCATTGTATAACTTATTACCTGTCAGGGCAAATTCTTTGATATAGGTCGCCATTTCCAAGGCTGTAACAGGTGCTTGATACCCAGGAAAAGCTTCTTCTAACATTTCAGTTTGTACGGCACCCAAAGCCAAAACATTGAAAGAAGGTCCGGTTTCTTTGAATTCTTCGGCCCAAAGCTCGGTCAGCGTAATCACTGCAGCTTTACTTGAGCTATAGGCTGATAGCCCAGGAAATTTCATACTGCCCTGAACGCCACCCATTGAGCTAATCGTAACTACATGACCCTCTTTTGGCATCTTGGGAAGCACCGCTTTTGTCACACTCGTAACACCAAAGACATTCACTTGGTAAACCTCCTCAAAGTCATCCGCAGTGGTTTCAAGAAAGGGTTTGTTCAAAAGCCTACCCGCATTGTTGATGAGAATATCAACAGCTTTCCAATTTTGTATGGCTTGCTCAAGTTTTTGCAAATCAGAGCTCTTAGACAAGTCAAAGGGAAAAGAAGAAATATTTGGATGTTTCAAACCAGAAATTGGTTTTTCGTTCCGTGATAGTGCTAAAACCCGATGTCCGGCATCACCAAATAATTTTGCCAGTTCAAAACCTATTCCCCTACTCGCGCCCGTGATAATTACATTTGCCATTTAGTTGTACTTGATTTCTTGTTCGGGAGAATTAATTATGCCCTCCATAACCGGTATAAGGGTGTTCACAACGTTAGCCATATGGTCAAAATCCATTTTGTCCGCCTCGTCGCCAACTTGGTGATAGTGACTAAAATTTGTAAAATCAAATGTGCTATAAGTGTGTGAAGGCACATTATATATTTCATGGAATGGGGCATTATCGGATCTATTGAATAAATTGAATTCTCTAGCCTTTGGTAAAAATCCCGCTACTTTTTGATTTGAATACCCGTTACTTACATCGGCCAAATTCGACAAATTATATCCTGTTAGGTACATTAGGTAATCTTTGTCCTTTAAGGGGACACCGACCATCTCAAAATTCAGCATTGCATATAGGTTTAGCCCATTATCTTTTAATTTTTTAGCGAGATGTTTGGATCCTAAGAGTCCTTTTTCCTCGGCACTAAAAAGTGTAAAAAGAATGCTTCTTTTATTGGTTTTCGAATTACCAAAATAACGCGCTAACTCTAACACAGTAGTTGTTCCAGATGCATTATCGTTTGCTCCATTGGCTATTTCATCTCCATCTTTGGGTTTAATACGACCTATATGGTCATAGTGCGCACCAAGTATAATGAACTCATTTTTTAGTTCAGGGTCCGTTCCTTCGATGAAACCAACCATATTGTAAGCTGGCTCGGTGAAATTTGAAAGGGTATCCCTGAAACTTTCGAAATAGGGTTTGATTCCGTTCGTATTGAATATTCCTTCTATGAAATCTGCAGCTTTTGCAATCCCTTCACTACCTGAGTCCCTACCTTGAAGTTCGTCCGATGCCAGAAAATTCATAATCGATCCTATTCCTTGGCTATCAGAAAAACTTGGTGTTTTTGCGATTACCTTTGTTTCTTTTAGAATCTCAGTTGACTTTTGCTCGTTTATCTTTTCAGAATTTACGGCTACGCTTTTTACTTCTTCAGAAATAGGTTTAATATTCTCAACATTGGTCTCCTTCATTTTTGTTGAGCTGCAACCTACCAAATGTATCGCAATCAATATATAAGCGAGTCTTTTCATGACGTATTTTCATTTAGGTTTTAAAGATAAAAAAGCATCCGCGAAATCGTGGATGCTTTCTACTATTTAGATTTATATCATTGTCACGATTACGCCAGCATTGTGACTGGGTTCTCTAAGTAAGCGCGCAATGTTTGTAAGAACTGAGCTCCTGTAGCCCCATCGACTGTTCTATGGTCACAGGCCAGACATAGTTTCATAGTGTTACCTACTACGATCTCACCATTTTTCACAACTGGTTTTTGAACAATCGTCCCAACCGAAAGTATTGCGGAATTCGGTTGATTGATGATTGACGTAAACTCCAAAATACCGAACATTCCCAAATTGGAAACTGTAAAAGTACTGCCATCCATTTCTGCTGGAGTCAACTTTTTAGTTCTCGCACGACCGGCCAAATCTTTAACTGCCGAACCGATTTGAGTTAGACTCATCTGATCGGTGAACTTTAGAACAGGCACCACCAAACCATCGTCAACGGCAACGGCAACACCCACACTGATATGATGGTTATATTGCGTGGTATCACCTTTCCAAGTGGTATTGACTTGAGGATGTTTTTTCAATGCATTCGCACAGGCCTTTACAACCATATCGTTAAAGGATACTTTGGTATCGGGCAAATTATTGATTTGCACTCGGGAAGCCATAGCATTATCCATGTCCACCTCAATGGTCAAATAATAATGGGGTGCCGTAAATTTCGATTCCGCCAAACGCTTAGCAATAGTCTTGCGCATTTGCGAATTTTTCACTTGCTCATTGCTTTCTTCTCCAACAGGAAGTTGAATTGGTGCGATGGCACTTCCTTCAACTTTAGCAGTCGCAGTAGAGGTCGTGGTCGAAACAACTGGTTTTTCAACAGCTTTAGCTGAAGGCGTATAATTCTCAATGTCTTTTTTGACGATTCTACCATGGTCACCGGAACCACTAACAGCCGCTAGGTCGATACCTTTTTCAGCCGCTATTTTCTTCGCCAACGGTGACGCGAAGATTCGCTTTCCATCATGAACCACTTTTGCTTCAGAAACAGTATCCGTAGTTTCACTTGTTGATTCCTTTTTGGGTTCTTTTGATGTATCGGCTTCCTTTTTTCCAGCAGACGGTTTGGCATTCAGTACAGCCTCGACATCTGTACCAGCAGGACCTATGACCGCCAACACCTCGTCAACTGGCGATGATTCACCTTCTTGAATACCGATGTATAATAGCGTTCCCGAATAAAAAGACTCGAACTCCATGGTTGCCTTATCGGTTTCGATTTCGGCCAAAATATCGCCTTCCTCAACGGTATCACCTACTTTCTTTAACCAGGCGGCAACTGTGCCTTCTTCCATGGTATCGCTCAAACGGGGCATTTTAATAACTTCAACACCTTCAGGAATTTCGCCAGATTGCGAACCTTTATCTGAGGTGACTTCTTCCTTAGGTTTTGAGCTACCTTCAGATTCCGATTTTGCCGATTGCTTGTCCTCTGTTTCTTCCCCAGCTGCGGAACTTCCATTTAACAATCCGGAAATATCTTCTCCCTCTTCACCGATAATGGCCAACAAAACATCTACCGGAGCCGTATCGCCCTCGGCAACACCAATGTGCAACAACGTACCTTCGTTGAAGGATTCAAACTCCATGGTTGCCTTGTCCGTCTCTATTTCGGCCAAGATATCTCCCTCTTCTACCTTATCGCCCACTTTCTTCAACCAGGCGGCAACGGTACCTTCTTCCATGGTATCACTCAAACGGGGCATATTCACTACTATCGCCATTTACTTATACTTTATGTTGTACAAAAGGAAAATCTTCTTGCTCGTAAACCATATCGTACAATTGTTGTACTGGAGGATAATCGGAATCTTCAGCGAATTTCTCACATTCCGCAACCCTTGCTTTAACTCCTTTGTCTATTGCTTTAATCTCATCATCTGTGGCGTACCCCTCTTCTTTGATTATTTCCAAAACTTGGGTTATGGGGTCGATTTTCTTATATTCCTCAACTTCGTCCTTGGTTCTATAATGCTGCGCATCGGACATGGAATGACCTCTGTACCGATATGTTTTCATTTCCAAGAAAGTGGGTCCACCACCACTACGAGCGCGCTCAATGGCCTTACTCATTTCTTCAGCTACGGTAACAGGATTCATACCATCAACGGGACCACATGGCATTTCATACCCTAAACCTAATTTCCAGATTTCCGTGGAGTGCGCCGTACGTGCTACAGAAGTTCCCATAGCATACCCGTTGTTCTCACAAACGAAAACCACAGGTAATTGCCAGAGCATTGCCAAATTCAATGCTTCATGAAAAGCACCTTGTCGAACTGCTCCATCACCCATATAGCAAAGCGTTACATTATCTCGTCCAAAATACTTATCTCCAAATGCCATTCCTGCACCAAGAGGTATTTGGCCACCTACAATACCATGACCGCCGTGAAAACGATGTTCCTTTGAAAAGATGTGCATAGAGCCACCCATTCCCATGGACGTTCCTGTCACCTTGCCATACAATTCTGCCATTACTCTTTTAGGGTCAACACCCATGCCAATGGGCTGAACATGATTTCTATATGCGGTAATCATACGGTCTTTGCTCAAATCCATAGCATGCAAAGCACCTGCCAAGACAGCCTCCTGTCCATTATATAAGTGCAAAAATCCTCTGACCTTTTGTTGGATGTAGACTGCAGCAAGCTTGTCTTCAAACTTTCTCCAAAACAGCATGTCTTCGTACCACTTCAGGTACACCTCTTTGGTGATTTTTTCCATCGATTACTTAGTTTTTGTAGTATTTCCATTAAAAATGGAAAACAAAAATACGTATTAAATCAATAGTGGAAAAAAAAGGTTTGATGAAAATAAAACCTGTTTTCTGAGGATATCATAATTCCAAATTCCCGAAGTAAAAATAGCTTAATCAAAAAAAATACTTTTACAAATAAGAATTATCAAAACCCAACGGAAGTATATCACTGATAGATTCACACCTAAAGACTTTTCCTTTCTCACCCATCATCAGCAAAGTAATCGGAGATTTTTGTCGCATCTCATATTCAGAAATAGACTGCCTACAAATACCGCAAGGAGCGACAGGGGTATCCACTTGGTAGTTTTCGGAAGCAGCGGAAATCGCAATTAGTTTTATAGCAACGCCCGGAAATCTTGCTCCTGCCTGAAATACGGCTACGCCCTCTGCACAGAGCCCAGCAGGGAAAGAAGCATTTTCTTGATTATTTCCGATGACTATCTCGCCATTTTCCAAAAGTACAGCTGCACCAACCAGAAAATTCGAATATGGGGCATAGGCATTCTTTCTTGCCTTCACCGCAATATGCATCAACTTAAGTTCGTCGACGGGAAGGTCGTTCACCGTATCATAAACTGACATATCAAAAGAAATTGTCTTTTTCTTCATTGGATTATTTTCAACAATATCATTTAAAAATAACAAAACCCGCTCTATGGCGGGTTTTTGTATAATATATTTTCTATAATTAGTCGTTGAAGTATTCCTCACCTAAACTAAAGGTAAGTGAAAAACGCAACGTATTTTCTAATGGATTTCTAACCTGTGATGTAGAGAACAAATAGGAAAGATCTATTTGAGCGGCCTTAAACTTGAAGCCCGCACCCAAAGTGAAAAACTTACGTGACCCCTTTTCTTCACTTTCGTTAAAATAACCGGTTCGAATCATGAACGAATCTTGATAGGTATATTCAGCACCTAGAGCCCAAGTGAATTCTTTCAATTCTTCACCAAATCCATCCGGGGCATCCCCAAAAGAACTAAAAATACCACTGAAAAATCCAGTTTGTTGGTATTCGTCATTATCATCAGCATCAATATCACCGTCGCCATCAAAATCTTGAGGGGTAGGCACCAACAACTTATTAAATTCCGTTGTCAAACCGATTACATTGTCTTGATCTAAAATAAAATCAAAACCGACACCTGCTTTTAGATTGGTCGGCAAGAAGTTTTCTTGACCACCTTCATCATATTGAATCTTTCCACCTAAATTGGCAAAATTAAAACCAGCCCTCCAACGGCCGTCAAAACTATTGTAAGCTATCTCACGCGATCTATAGAAACCAGATACGTCAACGGCAAAAGAACTAGCAGCTTGTGAATCTACATCACCGTTTTGTGGCAGTTTTAAATTAGATCGAATATATCGACCACCTACAGACATTGAAAAAGTTGGGCTTAGCTTCCGGCTATACGAACCGTCAAAAGCAAGTTCATTGGGCTTGGCCAAGGTACCTGGGTCATTTGCGAACTGTCGTAATTCGATTTCACCTAAAGTGAAGTATCTCAAACTAAGGGCAAATGCACTCTGGTCATCTATTTTGTTATAGTAACTGGCATTCAAAAGTGAAATATCAGTTATGATACTTTCTAAATAAGGTGTGTAGCTAACACCTATTCCCATTTTTCTATCGGCAAATGCAAATTTTGCCGGATTCCATTGTTGTGAAAAGGCATCTGTCGAGGTGGCCACACCCATATCCCCCATACCCGCTGATCTTGCATCGGCGGCAATCGTTAAGAAAGGTACAGCTGTTGTAATGACCCTATCGTTGTTTTGAGCGGAAAGTTTACCTACTAAAACAAGCGCAAAAAGTATTGATAATTTTTTCATTTCTAGATAGCTAAGTTGAATTGGCAAATATTTAAAAATACATCCGAAAGATAAAATATATTGGACGTATGACACGTAAACGGGTATTTTAAAAATATCTTGTGCAATAAAGTGATTATTTTTTGGCAAGCATACCTTTATATTCCAAAACTTTGGAAAAATCAACAACTTGACCGATATCGACCATTTATTACAAAGAACAGCCTACTTAATTGGCAAATTTCAGTAAAAAAGAAATGCTAAACCATCCATACTATTATGGATTTTATCCCGTTATGACTTTTAGAATGTATGGCTCAGGTTTTATGTTCGAACGATCTTGTAAATATTTTCAAATACAATGAAATATAATATGCAAATCGTCGTTTTATATGCCGAATGCGTACTAAATTTAATCAAAATACAATTTTCGAACTACACAAAAATGTAGTTTAACCATTTGAACTCAAGTCCTAATTATGAAAAAACAGTTTATAAAAGTTGTACTTTCTTGTGCAGTTATAGCGGGAGGTTTTACGGTTACCAGCTGTAAAAATTCTTCTTCTGGTTCCAAAAATGTCTCGAGAGCTACAGGCTGGAAAATAAATGCCAAAGAAGGTGGCTTTCAATACAATACCGATTTTAAGGAGCAAGAAACCGCTCCCGGTCTGGTATTTGTTGAAGGTGGAACTTTCACAAAGGGTAAGGTGCAAGATGATGTGATGCATGATTGGAACAACACCCCGACTTCGCAGCATGTTCAGTCGTTTTATATGGACGAAACTGAAGTAACCAATGTGATGTATTTAGAATACCTTGACTACTTGAAGAGTGTATATCCTCCAGAGAATCCACAATACTCAAACATTTACACAGGTGCTTTGCCGGATACATTAGTTTGGAGAAATCGATTGGGATTCAATGAAACAATGACCAACAACTATTTACGTCATCCGGCCTATGCCGAATATCCGGTCGTCGGTGTAAATTGGATTCAAGCGACTCAATTTGCCGAATGGAGAACCGATCGCGTGAACGAGGTAATGTTGGAAAGAGAAGGGTACTTATCACAAGATGCGAAATACCAAGCGGCAAGTGGTGAAGTTGCAGGTACTTTCAGTACCGAAGCCTATTTGAACAGACCAGAATCAGTATATAATGGTCAAATCGATTCATTACAAGGAAAAGCTAAAAAAGATAGTGTCAACACCTTTGCAAAAAGAAGTAGCGGTGTCATAATGCCTGAATATAGGTTACCAACAGAAACCGAGTGGGAATATGCCGCTCAAGCCAACCAAGGCAGTCGTGAGTACAATAACTACAGAGGTAGAAAAAAATACCCTTGGGAAGGTGATTATACAAGAAACGGACAACGCGTTGGACGTGGAGATCAACTGGCCAACTTCAAACAAGGAAAAGGTGATTACGGCGGAATTGCCGGATGGTCCGATGATGGTGCTGATATTACGGCTCAAGTAATGTCATACAAGCCAAACGATCTTGGTCTATATGATATGGCCGGTAATGTTGCCGAATGGGTAGCCGATGTATATCGCCCCATAGTTGATGACGAAGTAAGTGATTTCAACTATTATAGAGGTAACATTTACATGAAAACTGCAATTGGTGAAGATGGCAAAGTAAACATACTAAGAGATTCAGTAGTTTATGACACCTTGCCAAATGGCAAAGTAGTGGCCGTAAACCTTCCAGGAGAGATTAAAATGGTTCCGGTTGATGAAAACGAAACCTATCTAAGAACCAACTTCGACTCAAGTGATAATAGAGGTTACAGAGATGGTGATGCTGGCTCTTCAAGATTCTTCAACCAGTTCAGTGATGAAGACGACCCAGAGAGTGCAAGAAAAATGTATGATTCACCAAAGCATAAAGTAGAGCGAGATTCTGCTGGCAAAATTAGCCGTCAATACGACAAATCAAACAATAGAACGACCTTAATCAATGATGAAGTTCGAGTCTTCAAAGGTGGTTCATGGAGAGACAGAGCCTACTGGTTAGACCCTGCTCAACGTAGATATTTGCCACAATATATGGCAACCGACTATATCGGTTTCAGATGTGCGATGTCTAGAGTTGGTTCTAAGTCAAAAACAAAGAACAAGACTCCTAGAGGTAAGAAAGCAAAATAATTAATTGCTATACAAAGATCAATAAGCCCTGACAATACTGTCGGGGCTTTTTTTATACTTTTGCTCTTATGGATATAGCACAACTGCATCAGTTATTTTTAGCGCACCCAAAGGTCTCAACCGACACACGAAAAATTACTAAAAACTGTATCTTTTTTGCCCTGAAAGGAGATAATTTCAATGGCAATACCTATGCTTTGGAAGCGATCGAAAAAGGAGCTTCGTATTCGGTTATCGATCAGGCGGAATTCAATTCTTCGGACAATCATATTTTGGTTGATAATGTCTTGTCCACGCTACAGCAATTGTCCACCTATCATCGAAATCATTGCAAGGCCAAAGTGATTGGCTTGACTGGTAGCAATGGCAAGACCACTACCAAAGAACTTATCAACGAGGTGCTGTCAAAAAAATACAAGACAATTGCAACACAAGGTAATCTCAACAACCATATCGGAGTTCCATTGACACTCCTATCGATAAAAGAAGATACGGAAATAGCGATTGTGGAAATGGGCGCAAATCATCAAAAAGAAATCGCATTTCTATGTTCAATTGCACAACCTGATTTTGGCTATATCACCAATTTTGGCAAGGCGCATTTAGAAGGGTTTGGTGGTGTGGAAGGGGTTATCAAAGGGAAAAGCGAATTATATAACTATCTGCTAGCTAACAAAAAATCTGTTTTTTTGAACGCCGATGACCCGGTTCAATTGAAGAAACTCGGAGGATATATTAAGAAGTTCGGGTTTAGCACGCATAACCCCCAATACTATCAAATCGAATTTGTTGGTGCAAATCCCTATGTAGAAATCAAAGTAGAAGACAACATCATAAACTCTCAACTTGTAGGAAGTTATAATTTCACTAACTGCGCAGCGGCCATAGTAATGGGGAAATATTTCAATGTACCGATAATGGATATCAAAAGTGCTATTGAAGGCTATTTACCGAAGAACAATCGCTCTCAAATTATCAAAAAGAACGGTCATCATATAATTCTTGACGCTTACAATGCCAACCCAACAAGCATGAAAGCAGCACTTGAAAATTTCAAAACTATGAATGGTGCAAAAAAAATTGCTTTTTTGGGTGATATGTTCGAGCTTGGTAATACCGCTTCCATAGAGCACCAGAATATTGCAGATTTAGCAGACCAAATGGGATTCACAAATGTTTTTTTGATTGGCGAAAACTTTAATGCCGTTAGCACCTCTCTTAAAACTTTCAAATCTTTTGAAGCTATTGCAGACTACCTTAAAGATCACCCTTTGGGAGAAAAAAGCAATTTACTTATTAAAGGATCTCGCGGAATGGCATTGGAGCGATTGCTAGACCATCTCTAAACTAGAAAGTGGGATATACTGGATTCGAACCAGTGACCTCTGCCCTGTCAAGGCAGCGCTCTAAACCAACTGAGCTAATATCCCATGAAGTAGCCAGCAAATGTAAAACATATTTTGATATACTTATAACTTATAAGCAATCACGACTTAAACTTTGTTATTCCAAAAGACTCGTCTATTTTAGAAAAGTCCCTGAAATAATAGGTCAAATGGGTATAGAGACGGCAGATATGGCCCAACACTTCTTAATTCTAAAGTAATACGGGAAAAAAATGTATTTTTAAGGATGTTTGCTAACAGGATGATGAGAATTTCAAGAACTATCGCTTTTATTACTTGCATACTGGCTCTTTCGTGCGGACCAAACATGCCGGACGAAGTAGAAGTTGCCTACAGTAATCTTCCTGAAACGATTGACTTCAACTTACATGTAAAACCAATTCTATCAGATCGTTGTTTTAACTGTCACGGACCCGATGAAAATACTAGAAAGGCAGGACTTCGCCTTGATCGAGAGAAAGAGGCATTTGCAAAATTGGAAAGTGGCGCACGTGCCTTTGTTTCCAATAAACCAGGCAGTAGTGCCAGTGTTCATCGAATTTTGAGCGAGGATCCCGAAATTCAAATGCCGCCGCCCGAAGCAAATTTGTCACTATCCGCCACAGAAAAGGCAATGATTATTAAATGGATAGAACAAGGCGCAGAATGGAAAAGGCATTGGGCTTTTGTAAAACCGGAGAAACTCAAACCCCAAAATCCTTTAAAGGAATCATGGGTTAGCTACAACGAGGTTGATAGTTTTGTACAACAAAAACTTACACAGAATGGTTTTGAACCTTCACCAGAGGCGGATAAAGAGCGACTACTAAGGAGGGTTTCCATGGATTTAACAGGTCTACCCCCAACAATACATGAGCTTGATTCGTTTTTGAATGATAAAAATCCTAATGCTTACGAAAAAGTTGTTGATCGATTACTTGAGTCAGATGCCATTGCAGAACGCCTTGCAGTTGATTGGATGGACATTGCGCGCTACGCCGATTCACATGGGCTGCACGCAGATGGTTGGCGTCTCATGTGGCCATGGCGTGATTGGGTCATCAATGCTTTCAAAAACAATATGCCTTACGACCAGTTCGTGACTTGGCAATTGGCCGGTGATCTGTTTCCCGATGCAACTAAGGAACAAAAACTGGCCACGGCATTTAATCGAAACCACCCTATGACGGCTGAAGGCGGAGCGATTGAGGAAGAGTTTCGCCTGAATTATGTATGGGACCGGGCAGAAACCGTAGGCACGGCCTTAATGGGACTAACCGTAGCCTGTGCGAGATGCCACGACCACAAATTCGACCCTATTTCTCAAAAAGATTATTACCAATTGACCGCCTTCTTCAATAATGTAAAGGAGTTAGGCATGACCGGAGACGATGGTAACTACGGTCCGATGCTAGCATTACCCGATGACGAGACCAAGGGCAAATTAAAAGGTGTTGAAAAATCCATCAACGAAAAGGAAAGGCAGTTACAGCTGACAAAAAAGGAGTTGGCAGATTTAGAGACGTATATTGCCAGGCTACCCTCAGAAGCTATTAAGAAAGGACTATTGGGTCACTATCCTTTTGAGAAAGCAGTTCAACGAGGTAATAAATACTTTGTGGACAATACCGCCAATGCAACGTCTTTCAAAGCCCCAGATATCGTAGAAGGCAAAAAAGGAAATGCCCTTGTTTTTACTGGTGAATATGACGAGGTCTATTTAAACAACATTCCCAATTTCGAATGGACGGATGCTTTTTCTGCTAGCCTCTGGATGAATACATCCAAACGTGAAAAACTGAAAACCCAAACGTTATTGGGTACTTCTGGAGAAAAAAATAGCTTTTGGAGGGGATGGGATTTTTATCTGGACAGCCTAAATTATTTAAATGCTCGATTGATACATTCATTACCCCATAATTACATCCATGTGAAATCTAAAGATTCCATCAAAACAAATGAATGGAGACATGTGGCTTTTGCATACGATGGTTCTGGTAAGGCAAAAGGGATATCGTTATATATTGACGGAAAGGAAGTAGACACCGAAGTAGGCTTCGATAATCTCTATAAGTCCATTAAAACAGTGCGTTCCGCAATTCACACAGTGTATACACAGCCAGTAAAGGTTGCAAAGAGTTATAGAGCTTTTACAGGAGAATACGGCATATTCAAAGGAGCTATTGATGATGTTCGGATGTATTCCAAAAAACTGACCCCATTGGAAGTTTCACTAATCGCTGAACCTGAAAAATCTAAGGAACTACCTGAAAAAGAATTGATTGTCAATTATCAAATCAATCAGTCACCCGAGGTTCGGAAAATAGAAAAGGAACTAAAAGAACTTAGAGCAAATTGGCTTGAATTGATGCTACCTGTCATGGAAGTCATGGTTATGGAAGAAATGCCTAAAAACAGACAAGCTTATGCCTACAATCGAGGTGACTACACACAACCACTATACGAGGTTGGTGCAAATACGCCAGAGGTACTTCCTGATTTTCCAAAAGAATATCCGAGAAACAGATTAGGATTGGCCAAATGGCTTTTTTCCAAAGACAACCCGTTAACCGCAAGGGTTACCGTGAACCGCTATTGGCAAATGCTCTTTGGAAAGGGTTTGGTAAGTACTCCGCACGATTTTGGCGTACAAGGTTCTTTGCCTAGTCATCCCGAACTAATTGATTGGCTGGCCGTTGATTTTATGGAATCGGGTTGGGACGTGAAAACACTTCTCAAAACCATGGTCATGTCACATACCTACCGTCAATCTTCACAAGTTTCATCTGAACTCCGTGAGAAAGACCCGAACAATATTTATTTGGCAAGAAGTAACAGCTACCGTCTACCGGCAGAAATGATCCGTGACAATGCCTTAGCGGCAAGCGGACTTTTGGTTCAAAAATTGGGTGGAGAAAGTGTAAAACCCTATCAACCGGGTAATTTATGGGAAGAAAAAAATACCTTTTCCCATCAATTATTGTCTTATAAAGAATCAAAAGGTGATGGTCTTTACCGACGAGGTCTTTATACCTTTGTAAGACGCAACTCGCCCCATCCGGCCATGACCGCCTTTGACGCTCCCAATAGGGAGATTTGTACAGTTACCCGTGAAAATACGAATACCCCAATGCAAGCATTAGTCTTAATGAACGATACCGAATTCGTAGAGGCCTCAAAAGTTCTAGCGGAACGAATGCAAAAAGAAGGTGGTGACACTCTTGACGACCAAATTGCTTACGGGTTTCGCCTTTCAATAAGTCGTCATCCTAGAGAAGAAGAAAAGGCCATTTTTAGGAAAATTTTTCAGCAACAACAAAATCGATTTAATGAAGATCCTAAGGAGGCCAATGAATTGTTATCCGTAGGAAAAAAACAGATAGACAGTGGTTTGAACAAAGTTAAAATGGCAGCTTTGACAATGGTCGCCAATACGATGCTGAACCATGACGAAGCTTATATGAAACGATAGACTATGTGTACCCACAACCATAAAAAGAATTACACAAGAAGAGATTTCTTAACCAAGACCACTCTGGGCATGGGTGCTCTTACCATGGGTTCAATGATAGACCCAATGAGTCTTTTTGGAAAGGACCAAGCAATTGGCGGCATGCCAAAACTTGGTAAAGGTGGCGTTTTAGGGCAACCTCATTTCCCTGCAAAAGTTAAGCGGGTTATCTATTTGTTTCAGAGTGGTGCACCTTCACAAATAGATTTATTTGACCATAAGCCACTTCTTAACAAATTAAACGGCCAAGACCTACCCGAAAGCGTTCAGCAAGGACAACGACTTACAGGAATGTCATCAGGGCAAGCCACCCTCCCTATTGCCGGCTCACCATTTACCTTCAAACAACATGGAGATAGCGGTGCCCTAATGAGTGACCTCATGCCACATACTGCGAAAATAGTCGATGACCTCTGCTTCATCAAATCCATGTATACCGAAGCCATCAACCATGATCCTGCCGTTACATTTTTTCAGACGGGTTCGCAACTTCCCGGAAGGCCTTCTATCGGGTCTTGGGTAAGTTACGGATTGGGCACGGACAATAAAAACCTTCCTGAATTTGTGGTCTTGGTTACCAAAGACAAATTCGGGCAACCGTTATATTCTAGAAGCTGGGGCAACGGATTTCTTCCTTCACAACATCAAGGAGTGCAGTTCAGGGCCGGAAAAGACCCAGTTCTCTATTTGACCAATCCGCCGGGAATAGATGGTAAAAGCAGGCGCGCACAATTGGATCAATTACAACGTCTAGAAAAAATCAACCATGATGATTTAGGCGACCCGGAGATTTTAGCTAGGATGGCGCAATATGAAATGGCCTTCCGTATGCAGACCTCAGTTCCAGAAATTATGGATACTTCGGACGAGTCTGAATACATTTATGACATGTATGGGGAAGACAGTAGAAAACCAGGTACTTTTGCCGCCAATTGCATACTTGCAAGGCGTCTTGCCGAGCGTGACGTGAAGTTCATTCAACTCTACCATCAAGGTTGGGATCAGCATGGAAATTTACCCAATGCGATAAAAGTGCAATGTAAAGAAACCGACCAAGCTACCGCAGCTTTAATTACAGACCTAAAACAACGCGGTATGCTTGAAGATACCCTGGTCATTTGGGGAGGGGAATTTGGTCGTACCAACTATTCACAAGGACAATTGACCGACACCAATTTCGGACGTGACCACCACCCAAAATGTTTTACAATCTTCATGGCGGGTGCTGGTATCAAAAAGGGATTTACGCTAGGCGCAACTGACGATTTTGGCTACAATGTTGTTCAAAGACCAGTACATGTGCATGATTTTCAAGCTACCTTGATGCATCTTCTTGGCGTTGATCATGAAAGACTAAACTTTAAGTTTCAAGGTAGACGCTATCGTCTTACGGATGTTCATGGGGAAGTAGTAAAAGAAATATTATCCTAAAAATTGACAAAAATATAGTGATTATGAAATCCAATACAAGAAGAATATTTATCAAGAAAACGCTGGCCGCAAGTGCTGCTGGTATTATTGTGCCCAACTATACCTTTGGCATTATCACGAAAAGAAGTGGTTCAAACGAGATTGTAGGGCATGGTGATTTTCAGTTTACCGTTGACAAAGAATGGGGCGTACAGGATCCTTCTAAAATTCCTGTGAACGATTGCCATGAAATGGTGCTTGACGATCAAGGTCGAATTTTAATGACAACAACTGGGGCGGATAATGATAATATTTTGGTTTACGATAAATCGGGCAAAGTACTGGAATCTTGGGGAACCGAATTTCCGGGGGCACATGGTCTGTCCATAATGGGCGAGGGTAGCGACCAATTTCTTTTCATCACCGATCCTGATTCACACAAAGTATGCAAAACTACTCTTAATGGAAAAATTCTGATGACTCTTGAAAGACCAAAAGAGGTTACTGGTTATACCAGCAATGAGCAATTCAAACCGACAGAAACTGCTATACTACCAAATGGAGATTTTTACGTTGCGGATGGATATGGCGAAAACTTCATCATAAGGTACAATGCCAAAGGAGAGTATCTTTCTCATTTTGGCGGGAAAGGAAAAGGGGATGACAAGTTCAATTGTTGCCACGGGATTACCTTAGATACTAGGGATGAAGCAAATCCAACACTATTGATTACGTCTCGTGCCAGTCAAGAATTCAAACGTTTTTCTCTGGATGGTGAGCATTTGGAAACCATACCCCTTCCCGGATGTTCCATCTGCAGACCGGTTATTCATGGCGAAAACATATATTTCGCCGTAATTGTTACCAAAACTTGGGACACCTGGGATGGCATGTTGGCCATACTGGACAAAAACAACAAGGTAATCTCCTTTCCCGGGGGCAGTTCACCAAACTATAGTAATGGTGTTTTAGACGAACCTCTTTATGATGGAGACACCTTTAAAAACCCCCATGACGTTCTTGTTGATGATGATGGCAATCTATATGTTCCACAATGGGCATCGAATAAAACATATCCGATAAAACTTAATAGAATTTAAAAAGTACATTCTTCGCATGAATTTATTCCTTGCTTTTGAGTTTACCAATTTCGTCGGTCGTTTTCACCCTATACTAGTTCATCTACCCATTGGCTTTCTGCTCTTAGGCATTCTAATGGAATGGCACCAAAGAACTAGTAAAACCGAAAAACTGAGCAATCTTATAGCTTACGCATGGCTGCTCGGGGCTATTGGCGGGGCATTTGCGGCTTTCTGCGGATGGTGGCTAGGTGAAACTGGTCTTTATTTTGAAGACGACCTGTTTCTACATCGTTGGGCCGGTATTCTGATTGTCATCATTTCTTTTATAGGATGGCAGATAAAAAAGAATCCTGAGAAATATTCCAGAGTAAAACACCACGTTGCGAACTTTTTGATTCTTGGCTTGTTGATTTTTGAAGGACATTTAGGAGGAAACCTCACGCATGGCGCATCTTATTTATTTGAATACGCTCCTGACGCTTTGCGAAATTTCATGGTAGATGAAAAATCGGATATTGTTGATCTTTCCAAATCAGATTCCGTTTTGGTTTACAATGATTTAGTAAAACCAATTTTTGAACAGAAGTGCTTTGCATGCCATAACGATGAAGTACAAAGAGGTGGACTGAATATGGCATCAATAGATTCCATGTTGGTTGGCGGTGATGAAGGTCCGGCATTTTTAGCAGGTAATGTTATTGAAAGCGAATTGTTCAAACGTGTAACCCTTCCTCAGAAAAATATAAAATTTATGCCTCCTGTGGGTGATATATTGACCTATGATGAAATCAAAATCGTGGAGTGGTGGATAGCGGAAGGAGCCGAATCGGACAAAAAAATAACAGATATAGCTGTGACCGAAAGTGTTAAACCAACTTTGCTTAGACGCTACGGCTTAGATACCAACCCGAAACCATACTATGAAATGGTCAGTATAGCCCCTCTGGATAGTATTGCATTTACAAATCTGGAGAAGAACGGTTTTATGGTAAAGATGTTAGGAGCTTCTAACCCTCTATTGGATGTAAAATTTACCGGTGATGCTTTTACTACTGAACAACTGAAAAGTCTTGAAGCCGCAGCGGAGCATATCACTTGGCTTTCTCTCGCACAATCAAACATAACAGATGAAGGACTGGCAACTATAGCCAAATTCAAAAACCTTACGCGTTTACAATTGGAAAAGACGAACATTTCGGATATCGGTATCGCCAATCTGTCATCTTTAAAACATTTAGAAGCCCTTAATCTGTACGGCACCAAGGTCACCAATGACTGCCTTTCAGAAATCAAAAAGATGGAAAGCCTAAAGCGCGTGTATCTATGGCAAACCGGTGTCACACCTACTGATGCAAAAACATTGGAAGAAAGCAATAAGAACCTTGAAATAATCATCGGCCAGGGATAAAGGAAATGACCAAAAATAAAAAACTTAGCTTCGATTATCGCTATCCTTCAGTGGAAGACCTAAGGGCAAGGGCTAAGAAAAGGATTCCAAAATTTGCGTTTGAATATTTAGATGGAGGTTGTAACGAAGACATCAATCTGCACAAAAATACTGCTGAAATTCGTAAGGTTGAACTCCTTCCGTATTATCTCAGTGAGCATTCCGAATCAAAAATGCAAACTAAGCTCTTTGGCCATACCTATGACGCCCCCTTTGGAATTGCTCCTGTAGGGCTACAAGGCCTTATGTGGCCAAATGCACCTGAAATACTAGCAAAAGCGGCCTTTGAGCACAATATTCCATTTGTTCTGAGCACTGTATCTACAAGTAGCATTGAGCGCATCTCAGAAATCACTGAAGGACAAGCATGGTTTCAACTATACCATCCGGCAAAAACAGAGGTAAGAGATGATATCATCAAACGAGCGGGAGCGGCGGAGTGCCCCGTACTGGTAATCCTATCCGATGTACCAACTTTTGGATTCAGACCTAGGGATATTCGCAACGGACTAGCGATGCCACCGAGTATGTCAATTAAAAATATACTCCAGATATTGGGAAAACCCCATTGGGCATTGCATACACTTCGACACGGTCAGCCCAATTTTGAAACCCTTAGACCATATATGCCAAAAAACCTGGATTTAAAACAACTAGGGCAATTCATGGACCAGACTTTCTCAGGTCGATTAAATGAAGAGCGCATAAAACCTATTCGGGAGCTCTGGAAAGGAAAATTGGTACTAAAAGGAGTTGCTAATGAGGCCGATGTAGAAAAGGCCGTTCAATTGGGCCTAGACGGTGTAATCGTTTCCAATCATGGCGGACGTCAACTAGATGCTGGCGAATCAACCATTAAACCACTAAGTCGGATTGCCAAAACTTACGGCGACCAAATAAAAGTAATGATGGATAGTGGTCTTCGCTCTGGTCCTGACATTGCCCGTACACTGGCTAGCGGTGCTGAATTCACTTTTATGGGCCGCTCTTTCATGTATGGTGTATCCGCATTAGGGAACAAGGGAGGCGACCATACTATTTCAGTTTTAAAAACACAGCTACAGCAAGTAATGGAGCAGATTTGCTGCCAAAACACTAAGGACTTTCCAAGACATTTAGTACAAGTATAACTATAACGATGTTATTAAATAAAAAATCGGCTCCCAATTAAAGGAGCCGATTTCAATATATCTCTGAACTTATCTCTATTCTCTAATCAGAGGAATGGTTTCTCTGGAGCCATTAGATCTAAGCGTCATATAATAAACTCCTTGTACCTGTCTACCGATATTAGGCAAACTCAGCTGCACATCTCTTTGAGAAGATTTAGCATCAAAAGTACCACGTTCAACCTGTATTCCAAGTGAGTTACTGATACTGTACTGAAATTTACCTGAAGAACCTTCAGGCAACCTTACAGATACCTTACCATCTGATAGCACTGGGTTCGGAAATAAAAAGGCAGACTTTCCAGATTCCGATCCTACGGTGAACATTATAGTTTTAATAGCAATAATCTGTCCCGTACTGGAGTAGGCCGCTGCAACCAATCTATAAGATCCATTTAGTAAATTTGTTTCATTATAATCACCTTCTGTATCTCCATAAACTGCATAAGGCAAGAAAGATTCGAATCGTTGATCGTCAAGAGTTCCATCTCTGTAAATCTCAGCACCAAGTCTAACAGTGTTAGACGGGGCATTTACCCTAATATTGACCTTTTGAGTTTTTGATGAACTGATAGTGGCTCCGTCAACGAGTTCGCCAATAACTCCATCGGATACTGCGTTAATCAAATCAAAGGTGATATCCGACCCTGTAGGAGGAGGTGTGCCTGTTCCAGCAGTTATGTTTACTGTAGTGGATGCCGTTGCACCAACATTATCGGTAACCTCCACCTTGATTTCATAATCACCACTAGTGATGCCGGTGATTGGGTGTGGTGTGTAATTTGCTCCATCAGTATCTACCAATAGTCCATTGACCCAGACTTGATATTTTACAATGGTACCATCACTATCGCTCGCAGCTATCTTAACGAAAACTGTACTTCCGGGAGCTACCTGGTCTCCGTTTGAAAGTTCGGTAAAACTTACCGTGGGTACCGCATTGTCCGTAGGTGTTGGCGGTGGCGGTGGCGGTGTAGTATCATCATCACTCCCATCAACCGTTATACTCACTGAAGATGAAGCAGTTGCACCTCCATTGTCAGTAACAGTCGCCATAATAGTATAAGAACCTGCCGCAATATTACCAATTATATGTGGTGTATAGGATGGTCCATCGGTGTCTACCAATGCTCCATTAACGAAAATCTCATGTTTTACAACGCTACCATCTGAGTCACTTGTGGCAAGCGCAACAGAAACATTGCTACCAGACGAAAAGTTCTGCCCGCTACTAGGACTAGTGATACTTACAGTTGGAGCATTATTTCCAGCTGGTGGCGGTGGTGGCGGTGGCATATCATCATCGTCATCATCGGTCGTATCATCACCCTCGTCAACCGTAATGCTCACTGTAGAGGTCGCGGTCGCACCCGAATTGTCAGTTACCGTCGCTAATATCGTATACGATCCCGGCTGTGCATTGTTTATTTGATGAGGTGTATAAGTCCCGCCATCAGTATCCACAACGGTACCGTTTATCGATATTTGATGAGTTACAATACTACCATCAGAATCATTGGAAGATAGGTTAACCTCGATATTACTACCTGCAGCAAAATTTTGACCGTTACCAGGGCTCGTAATGTTTACTGTAGGAGCAACATTATCAGCTGGTGGCGGTGGTGGTGGCGGTGGTGGCGTACTACCATCACATGCAGTTGAGCCCGCATTTTGTGCAGTGCTTGCGGCAATACCTGCCCCTGTTCTGAACATAGCTAGTTTATCAACCAAAAAGCCATTTGACCTACCACCCACTTGAATGGTGTATACCCCTGGACTAGGAAAATTTGCAAATATATTATGCCCGCCACTATCATCAGTGAAACTTGTCCAATTCCAACCAAAGGTGTTGGTGTACACCTTTAAATAACCATTCCCACTCGCTCCTTCTGGATTTGGTGTTCGACCTGAACCTATGGGCCAAACTACCCCACTACCAAGACGACCGAAAAATGTAGAATTTCCACCACTGACCTTCAACCACATGTCATTGTGTTCTGTAGTTCCGGCATTGGTAATCCCAATTCTATTTCGCACCATGATGCGATATTCACCCGCCGTATTAATTCGTACCGTATAATTGATTACGGAGTTACCCGGGGGGCTATTAAAAGTGTTACCACCGTTATAATAAAGGGCTTGGCCTCCTGAAGAGCCAGCATCACTTCTTCGCTCCCAAGCTCCGGCAGTTTTAGAATCCAGCTCAATCACTGCGATGCCATTTACATCTTGGAAATCAGCACCACAGCCTTGGGCGTAGATTTGCTGAAAGCAAGCAATTAAGAATAATGATAAAAAAGTAGTTTTTAATCTCATAGTAAAATGTTTAGTGGAGTTAAAATTATTTTATAAAATAAATGATCTGCCAAAAAAAGCTTTATCGTGCAATTTTCCGAAAAGCAAAATTTAACAAATCAAGATAATACGCTATTTTTGATGTATAATTCGTTGGTTAAAGAGATGTTAAATCTCCATATCTCTATTTATACGACGAAAGTATCATTTTGGACTACGAAATGCGTAAAAAAAACAAAAAGATCGATGAACGGTCAAAAACGTTAAGATTTCTTTTAGATTTTGGATAGTGGAATTTCCTGTAAAAAGGTAAAGTTCATCTCTTTAGAGTAGATATCGTTTATCTTAGGCTGATTAGCAAACAACTTAATATCAACTTTTCATATGTGCGGGCAAAAATAAAAAAAGCCATTCAGTCGATTGAATGGCTTTTTTAGAAAAGTGGGCCCTACTGGATTCGAACCAGTGACCCCCTGCTTGTAAGGCAGGTGCTCTGAACCAACTGAGCTAAGAGCCCTAAAAAGGGATTGCAAATATAGAATTGTTTTTTCTTTGACCAAAAGAAAAAAACAGAAAAATCACACTACTTCGGCGACCGTAAAGGTACTGCCTCCAATAAATATTAAATCGGATGGTAAAGCGTCGTTGATAGCTGCCTTGACAGCGCCTTTCACGGATTGATATGCGACTCCGTTGAGCCCAAGTACTTCTGCTTTTTCACAAAGAATTTCCGCATTTAATCCTCTAGGAATATCTGGTTTTGCAAAATAGTACTTCGCATCCCTAGGAAAAAGAGGAAGTATTGCCTCTAGGTTCTTCTCTTTGACAAACCCGAGCACTAGATGTAGGTTTTCGAATCGTTGTTGCTGTAACTGGTTCAGAACCATGCTCAAGCCTTCCGTATTGTGGGCCGTATCACATATCACCAATGGCCTTTTTTGAAGTATTTGCCACCGCCCCAATAGCCCAGTATTCTTAGTGACATTTAATAGTCCATCTCTGATATGTCTTTCAAAAATCCGATATCCCTTTAATTCTGATAGGGTAACAACAACACCTTTTATATTTTTCGCCTGATAGTTTCCGTGAAGGGAGGATTTATAACTCGCTACTACCCTGTTTTCGGCAAAAATAATTTTAGAACTTCTTTCCCTTGCGACTGCATTAAACGTTTCAATAAGTTCAGCTTGGGTCTCACTTATTACCACCGGCACGTTCTCCTTTATGATACCAGCTTTCTCTAAGGCTATCTCTTCTAAAGTATTTCCTAAAAAATCGATGTGATCAAATCCTATATTGGTGATTAATGAAACTTCTGGCGTTATTATATTTGTAGAATCCAGCCTACCACCCAATCCGACTTCTATTATAGCAATATCTACTTTTTTGTTGGCAAAATAATCAAAGGCGAGCCCAACGCTCATTTCAAAAAAGGAAAGTTTATTTTTTTCTAAGAAAACCTTGTTACCTACGATAAAATCAACAACAGTTTTTTTTGGAATTATCTTGCCGTTGATCTTGATTCGTTCACGATAATCTTTCAAATGAGGAGAAGTATAAAGACCAACTTTATAACCAGCTTCTTGAAGTATTGATGCCAACATATGACTACTAGAGCCCTTTCCGTTGGTACCCGCTACATGAATACTTTTGAACTTATTTTCGGGATGATTTAGGTGGGATGCAAATTTCTTAATCTTGTCCAACTTACCATTAAATGCACGCTTACCTTTTTGTTGGTACATCGGAAGTTGCGAAAACATCCAATCCAGGGTCTCTTTATAGGTCACTTATTCTCCCAATTTGAAGTTGACCACGACAAAACCTACTTGTTGACTAGGCGCGTTAGAATCTAGGTTCCATTTGTGCATAAAGGCCGTTTTCTTTGCCGGCTCCAATAAACAAGGGTTGTTATTGGTAGTACCTTTTACTCCGGGTGTTGCACTTACCACGCGGCCGTTCTTATCAACGATAATCTTGACAACAACTCTACCAGATTCATTGCATTCTTGAGGAACTTTGCCTTTACTGACCAAAGACCGTCCGTTAAGTCCATAGCCACCCGTACCACTTCCGGAACCTGGACTACCGTAATAACTCGTGGCATAAGGGTCGCCATCTGGCTGACCTTTGTCCCCAGCTTTATTGTCGTCTCCTTCAGAACCTGATGCTGTACCGTCCGATTTGTTCAGGCCGCCCATCATTTCATCCAACTTCTTCTTTTTAGCTTCTTGTTCTAGTCTGGCCTTTTCTTCAGCATCCCTTTTCTGCTGTGCTATTTTTGCCGCTTTTGCTTTTTCTCTTTTAATAGCATCCTCTTTTCTTTTCTGTTCTGCTCTTGCAGCATCTTCAGCTCTCTTCTTGGCTTCTTCGGCTTGTTTTATTTTGATGGCCTCCTCATTCTCTGCGGTCAATACCTTTTCAGATGGAGTTTGTTCAGCAACAACCTCGTCAGGAACTTCTTCCACTACTTCTTCTTCAACGATTTCTTCTTGAATTTCTTGTTTGGCAGGTTCTACAGGTGGGGTTTCAACTGGTTCCGATCTTATTTTTTCCTTTGGCTGTACACGACCGCTTCCAAAATCAGTAGTACCAAAATTCACGGAGATACCGTTTTCAATAGGTGGATCCATATAGGTCAGACCTATATAAAATAAAACAAGAAGGAGCACACTTAACAATAGTGTTGTAAGTGTAAAGGATTTTTTCTTGTGTCTCGTGTCTAAAAAGGACATGCTTTAATTGGGTCGCACAGCCAAAATAACTTTGTAATTGTTCCTATTCGCAATGTCCATCACATTGACCGCTTCTTTAATAGCGACGCTTTCTTCAGCCCTTAGAATAATTGTGGGTTTATCTTGCCCTTGTAGTGCTTTTTTCAATTCAATTTCTATATATTCTCCGTTGATTCTTTCATTGTTCACAAAATATTGCAAATTTTTATCAATGCTTACCGATACATTTTGCGTATTGGTTGACTTGCCTTTAGCCTTAGGCAAAAGTAAATCCAAAGCATTTGGTGAATTGGCCGTTAACATGAAAAAAATCAACAATAGAAATACAATATCTGTCATCGACGACATGCTGAAGTCTGGACTTACTTTATTTCTTCCTTTCAATTTCATTTTCGAAAGTTAAAGTGGTTCGTTCAAGAGATCCAAAAATTCAACAGCGTTAGCTTCCATCTTATGGACGACCTTATCTGTTCTGTTCACCAAGTGGTTGTAGCCAATATATGCTATAATACCCACTATCAAACCCGCAACTGTTGTTGTCATTGCAGTATAAATACCTGATGCTAACGACCCCATTTCTGCCTGACCACCACTTGTAGCCATTTCATGGAATGCTAAAATCATACCAATCACGGTTCCTAGGAAACCAATCATTGGCGCGGCACCTGCTACGGTTGCCAAAATACTGACATTCTTCTCTAGTTTATAGACTTCTAATGTACCCGCATTTTCAATTGCGGTATTGATATCATCAAGTGGTTTTCCAATTCTAGAAACTCCTTTTGCCGTCAGTCGAGCTACCGGAGAATCAGTTTGAGCACAAAGCATTTGTGCAGCCTCTAATTTTCCATTAGTCACATGATCTCGAATTTGATTCATGAAATTACTATCTATTTTCGAAGCCGCTTTGATGGCGAAGATTCTTTCAAAATAAATATACATTGCAACAAAAAGCATAATGAATAGCACTGAAATAATAACAACACTACCTGTGCCTCCATTAAAAATCAGATCGATAACTGAAAGTGTCTTTTCCTCAGATAGTACATCTCCCATTTCAGGGTCTTGAAATAACGACATAAATTTTGCTTATTAGTGTTGCCTTTATAACGGTAGTTTATGGATTAAATTATGCGTGGAGAATAAAATCACGGATTAAAACAAAACAAGCGGCACCCGCAACAAAACCGATCAATGCCAGCCATGCGATTTTTTTTAAATACCAAAAGAAATCAATCTTTTCCATACCCATCGCAACGACTCCGGCAGCGGAACCGATTATGAGCATACTCCCTCCAGTTCCTGCAGAATAGGCAATGAAATGCCAAAGGGGATCATCCATACTTTCAGGAAACATTCCCATACTTGCTGCTACCAATGGCACATTATCAATTACCGCAGATCCAACACCAAATAACATTACCACAATATCAGTATTGGGTATCGCTTCATTAAGGCTACCAGCGTAGTGGAACAACATTCCCAATGATTCCAAGGCGGCCACCGCCAATAATATTCCTAAAAAGAATAAAATACTTGGCAACTCGATTTTTGATAAGGAAGAATGAACAGGGCTATGATGACCTGTAGTATCATCACCTTCTCCTTCAATATTTGAAATACTGAACTTTGAGTTACTATAAATCTCAGCAAATGTAGCTACTAAGGCAAGTGATAGCATCATCCCTACATATGGTGGTAGATGAGTAACGGTTTTGAAAAAGGGCACAAAAACTATAGCACCCAAACCCAGATATAGCATAGTCGCACCATATTTAGATTTTGGCTTTTCCAACTTTGAAACATCGCTTTCGATATGGCCACTGAATGCTTTAAACTTACTAGCAACAAGGACTGGCACAACCATACATACAATTGATGGAACTAAAACATGTTCAATCAATTGAAGTGCTGACACTTTATTGGCAATCCACAACATTGTTGTAGTCACATCGCCGATCGGTGACCAAGCGCCTCCAGCATTTGCCGCAATTATTATCATACCGGCGAACCACAATCTAGCGTCACGATCCTTGATAACCTTTTGCAGTATAGTTATCAATACAATGGTTGCAGTTAGATTATCAATTATAGCGGAGAGAATAAAGGCTAAAATAGAAAACAACCATAACAATTTGCGCTTACTTGTCGTTCGAATGAATCCTTTTATCGTTGCGAACCCATCAAAATAATCGATGATTTCTACGATTGTCATTGCACCCAACAAAAAGACCAGTATCTCCGCTGTTTTGCCCAAATGATGCAATAGAATTTCATCAATATGGGTTGGTTCGAGTTCCCTTAACTGAGCATTCACCTCAAAAACGTCCATATGTGCAAGTGCGATAATCGCCCATAAAATGGCCATCATAGCCAAAGCTGGAATCAGCTTATCAATTTTCAGGTTGTGTTCAAGGGTAATGGCAAGGTATCCTGCCAGAAATACAATGATGATTATGGTCTCCATGTTCGGTTGGTTTTATATTAGTTGTTTCAATGCAATTTCAAATCCGGTTTCACTCAAGTTGGTCCTTGAAGGATTTTGCCTAAAGATATTTAAAATTGCCTTTCTAATGGTATCAGAGGTATCTTTAAATATCAATTCGTCATCAATACCTACTCTTTTTTCCATAAAATAGGCAAAAACACGGGCCATTCCACAGTTTGAAACAAAATCAGGTATCAAGCTGACGCGGCCATCGGTGTATTCCATTACAGGTCCAAAAAATATTTCTTTATCCGCAAAGGGAACATTCGCACCACAAGAAATCACCTCTAAACCCGTATCAATCATTTGAGTTATCTGTTCTTTTGTAATTAGTCGTGAAGCGGCACATGGAGCAAAAATATGTGTTTCAAGGGTCCAAATACGTTCTTTAATTTCATCGAATGGAATCATCTCATCAGCACTAGCCATAAGACTATTACCCTTTTTATTCAAGAAAAATTCTTTGATTTCATCAGCAGTAAATCCTTCCTCGTTAATCACTCCTCCTGCTCTATCTATAATACCAACAACCTTGGCACCCATCATTGAGAGGTAAAATGCAGCTGCACTTCCGACATTTCCAAAACCTTGCACCACTGCCTTCTTGCCCATGACGTTACCGCCATAAATATCATAGTAATGACGAACCGCTTCGGCAACACCATAACCAGTTATCATGTCGGCAACGGTATATTTCCGTGAAATGTCAGGTGAAAGTTTAGGACTCTCCAAAGCTTTGATTACACCGAGCCTCAATTGGCCAATCCGATTAATTTTGTCTGCCTCACTCGGTTTAAAATGACCATTAAAAACACCTTCTTGCGGATGCCAAACACCTGCGTCTTCGGTTATGGGGATAACTTCGTGTATTTCATCCACGTTCAAATCTCCACCGGTGCCATAATAACTTTTGAGCAAAGGTGAGACAGCATGATACCATCGTTCCAAAACTCCTTTTTTACGTGGGTCGTTTGGGTTAAAGTTTATTCCAGATTTTGCACCACCTATAGGAGGGCCGGAAACAGTGAATTTAACTTCCATAGTCTTGGCTAGTGAAAGTACTTCGTTCAAATCTAGACCTTCCCTCATTCGTGTTCCACCTCCTGCGGCCCCACCTCTCAAGGAATTAATTACGGTCCAACCTTCGGCTTCGGTTTTTGGATCTTTCCAATTGAATACTATTTCAGGTGGTTTGTTTTCGTATGCACTTAGTAGTTCTTTCATTAAATAAATTGATTTAATTCCAATAATCAACTTTGACCGTAAAAACAGTCGCTCAAGAAATCATTTTATGTTCCCCTTTCGGGGTTAATGTTGCCTCATATCTATTGGTTATATCAATTTAATCATACAGTGCTGAACAAATATAGAAGTTAGGATGGGTTTTGACAATAATTTAACTGTCACATGGAAAAATTCGATATAAAAACTTTCTTTATTATTTCTCGGTTTATAGACCATAAATGTATCTTTGTATCTACTCTAAAAGAAGCATACTATGGATTTCTCACTTTCGGAAGAACACCTAATGATACAACAAGCTGCGCGAGATTTTGCCCAGCAAGAATTGCTTCCAGAAGTCATCGAAAGAGATGATGCTCAACGATTTCCTTCGGTACAAATTAAAAAACTTGGAGAGCTAGGTTTCATGGGTATGATGGTCGACCAAAAGTACAACGGCAGTGGAATGGACACTTTATCCTATGTCATTGCTATGGAAGAAATCTCTAAAGTGGATGCTTCGGCATCAGTAGTAGTATCCGTAAATAATTCCCTAGTGTGTTATGGTCTCGAAGCTTACGGAACTGAAGCACAAAAACAAAAATATTTGACAAGGCTGGCTTCAGGTGAAGTTATTGGAGCCTTCTGTTTATCGGAACCCGAAGCAGGCAGTGATGCCACTTCCCAAAAAACAACCGCTATAGACAAGGGCGATCATTACATTCTTAATGGCACCAAAAATTGGATAACCAATGGAAGTAGTGCTGAAGTCTATTTAGTAATAGCCCAAACTGACAAGGAAAAAGGACATAAAGGCATTAATGCTCTAATCGTCGAAAAAGGAGCAGAAGGCTTCGAAATAGGCCCCAAGGAAAACAAATTGGGTATTCGAGGAAGTGATACGCATTCCTTAATTTTCAACGATGTTAAGGTTCCAAAAGAGAATAGAATCGGTGAAGATGGATTCGGTTTTAAATTTGCTATGAAAACACTTTCCGGAGGCCGAATTGGAATTGCCGCACAAGCCTTAGGAATTGCAGCCGGAGCCTATGAACTTGCCTTAAAATATTCCAAAGAAAGAAAAGCCTTCGGCACTGAAATCAGCAATCATCAGGCTATCGCATTCAAGTTAGCAGATATGCACACGCAAATTGAAGCGGCGAGACATTTAGTTTACAAGGCAGCGTGGGATAAAGATAATGGCAACAACTACGATCTTTCTAGTGCCATGGCCAAACTATATGCTTCACAAGTGGCCATGGACACAACGGTTGAAGCTGTGCAAATTCATGGCGGAAACGGATTCGTGAAGGACTACCATGTAGAGCGCCTCATGCGTGATGCTAAAATCACCCAAATCTACGAGGGCACCTCTGAAATTCAGAAAATCGTCATTTCCAGAAGTATCTTAAAGAACTAGTTCTTTTAGTTGGTGTAAAATGGCCAAATTCCCATTATCAAAATCTCAAATTTAGAGGGGTAAAATTTCGAATTTGAGGATTTTCTTATGTTTTATTACAATCGTTGTGATTTTTGTTGAATTAGCTGTTAATCTTCATGGATAATTCAACGAAAATGATATTTTTATAGGCCTTGGTCACCTGAAAAACGACCTCTTAGATATAAAAATTGAAACATGACATTGAAAAAACAAGGATTATACCTTCCCGAATTCGAACACGATAACTGTGGTGCAGGTTTCATTTGCAGTTTAAAAGGGAAAAAATCAAATGACATTATTCATAAGGCGTTAGAGATATTAGACAAACTCGAGCATCGCGGCGCAGTAAGTGCCGATGGAAAAACAGGTGATGGAGCGGGTATTCTAATAGACATTCCTCATGACTTTTTCAAAGCGGTTTGTGATTTTGAATTACCCGAACCCGGAAATTATGCGGTAAGTAACGTGTTTCTACCTCAGAAGGAGAATCAGCGTGATTTTTGTGTTTCTGTTTTCGAAGAGAACATTAAAAAACAAGGCCTTCAACTCTTGGGGTGGCGTGACGTTCCCGTCAACCGCTCTGTTCCAGGTCGAATCGCAATGGAGACGGAACCTTTCGTGAAACAAATATTCATCGCAAAGGAAAATGATAAGCAAGATGAATTTCAATTCAATCTAAAACTGTTCATTGCCAGAAAAGTTACCGAACACTCCATAATCAACTCAAAACTTTCTGAGAGTCAATTTTTCTACATCCCCAGCCTTTCCACTAAAATTGTCATTTTCAAGGGCCTGTTGATGCCAAAAGATATCAGTCTTTACTACAAAGATTTGATGGATCCAAGGGTAGTGACACGACTTTCGTTGGTACATCAACGATTTTCAACCAATACCTTCCCCACCTGGGATCTGGCCCAGCCTTTCCGATATATGTGCCATAATGGCGAAATTAATACGCTGAGAGGCAATGTATCAAGAATGCGTTCACGGGAAGAATTATTAAAAAGTGATTGGTTCGGTGACGAAATAAAAAACATTCTTCCGATTATCCTCCCAGGAAAATCAGATTCTGCAACCATGGACATGGTCGTTGAACTACTTTTAATGACGGGTCGTTCTTTACCGGAAGTGATGATGATCTTAGTTCCAGAAGCTTGGGAGAAGAACCCTGATATGTCAGAAGCCAAACGCGCTTTTTATGAATATCATTCCTGTATGATGGAACCGTGGGACGGACCTGCTTCAGTACCTTTTACCGACGGAAACTATATAGGAGCGGTTCTAGACAGAAATGGACTTCGCCCTTCTCGATACACTGTTACGAAAGACGACTATGTCATTATGTCTTCAGAAACAGGTGTTGTTGATATTGCCCCTGAAAATGTAGAGTTTCACGGCAGACTAGAACCCGGCAAAATGTTCTTGGTCAATATGGAGGAAGGAAGGATTATCAATGACGAGGAAATTAAAGATGAAATTGCGAAACGGCATCCCTATAAAAAATGGCTGGACAAGAACTTGGTCCACCTAAAAGATATTCCTTACAATGACTGCCCGCTGTTTCTAGGTGAAGCGAGTTTGGAAAAAAGGAAGTCGGTCTTTGGATATACCTTGGAAGACATCAATACCATCATTCTTCCAATGGGTAAGAATGCGAAGGAACCTATTGGATCGATGGGTTCTGACACCCCAATTGCAGTTTTGTCCGAAAGACCGCAACTCATTTATAACTATTTCAAACAACTATTTGCTCAAGTCACCAACCCTCCCTTAGATGGTATACGTGAAGAATTGATAACGGATATTAGTCTAACACTAGGTAGTGACCAGAATATTTTCGATACCAATGAGCTGCATTGCAGAAAATTAAAGATTCGGAATCCGGTCATTTCGAAAGAAGATTTGGACAAAATTAAAAACTATGATGTCAGCCCTGACTATAAGGTAGTTTCCATTTCAACACTATATGAAATCGAAAGAGGTCACAATGGATTGGAAGAAGCATTAGAAAGTATATTAAAACAAGCTTCAAAAGCTGTTGATGAAGAAACCAATATCATTATACTTTCAGATAGAAATGTAAATAACAAAGAAGCCCCTATCCCCCCTTTGTTGGCATTATCTTATGTGAATAGTGGTCTTCAAAAATTAGGAAAACGCTCGAAACTAAGCATTATCATTGAATCTGCGGAGCCTCGGGAAGTACATCATTTTGCCTTGCTTTTTGGGTTTGGCGCTAGTGCAGTTAACCCATACTTGGTCAACGAAATCATCGGGGAACAAATAGAGGAATTAGATATCACGGAATACACTTTCGACCAGGCCATTGAGAATTATAATAAAGCGGTAGGCAAAGGCATTCTCAAAGTAATGAACAAAATCGGAATTTCAACTTTGAATTCCTATCGAGGTTCTCAATTGTTCGAATGCATCGGAATTAATACTAAGGTTGTTGAAAAATATTTTCCAAATACCCCAACTAGAATACAAGGTATAGGGCTTTATGAAATCGAAAAGGAAATTGCCAAACGCCATGCAAAAGCATTTACGAAAAAAGAAGTTGCGGCAAATCTTGATTTGGAAATGGGTGGAGAGTATCGTTGGAGACGTGATGGGGAAAAGCATATGTTCAACCCACTATCTATAGCGAAACTCCAAAAAGCGGTTCGCAGCAATGAACCTGAAAGTTATAAGGAGTTTGCTGATATGGTGAACGAACAATCTAAAAACTTAATGACCATTCGTGGTTTGTTCGAATTCTCGAAATATGATCCTATTCCGCTTGAAGAAGTAGAACCATGGACAGAAATCGTAAAACGTTTCAAAACCGGAGCCATGTCTTATGGTTCTATTAGTAAAGAAGCACATGAGAATCTAGCTATCGCAATGAACCGTATTGGAGGAAAGAGTAATTCTGGAGAAGGTGGCGAAGAGGAAGAGCGTTTCTATAAAAATGCGACAGGCGACTGGCGAAATAGTGCAATAAAACAAGTCGCATCTGGACGTTTTGGGGTAACCTCGAACTATCTTACCAATGCAAAGGAGATTCAAATTAAAATGGCTCAAGGGGCCAAACCTGGCGAAGGAGGCCAATTACCTGGTCCCAAAGTAAACCCAGCTATTGCCAAAACTCGAAATTCTACACCATATGTTGGTTTGATTTCACCTCCACCGCATCATGATATCTACTCCATAGAAGACTTGTCACAATTGATCTATGATTTGAAGTCGGCGAATCGAGAAGCAAGAATCAACGTCAAGCTAGTTTCAGAAATTGGTGTAGGTACCGTTGCTGCAGGTGTTGCCAAAGCTAAGGCAGACGTTGTGTTAATTTCCGGCTTTGATGGTGGTACCGGGGCATCTCCTTTGACATCATTGAAACATGCCGGATTACCTTGGGAACTAGGAATTGCGGAAGCACAGCAAACGTTGGTAATGAACGACCTTCGTAATAGGATTGTTTTAGAGTGCGACGGTCAATTGAAAACTGGTCGTGACGTAGCCATTGCATGTCTTTTAGGGGCTGAGGAATTCGGTTTTGCAACTGCACCGTTGGTTGCATCTGGCTGTATTATGATGCGCGTTTGTCATTTAAATACCTGTCCCGTGGGTATTGCTACACAAAACCCAGAACTTCGAAAGAAGTTTGAAGGAAAACCCGAACATGTTGTCAATTACATGTATTTCGTAGCGCAAGAATTACGTGAGATTATGGCACAATTAGGCTTCCGAACGGTTAATGAAATGGTTGGGCAAGTACAAAAACTAGATCGAAAAAAAGCTGTCGACCATTATAAGGCAGCGGGCATCGATCTTACACCCATCCTCCATCAAGTTGATATGCCTGTAGGTACGAAGTTTTACAACACACAACCGCAACAGCATGATGTTGACAAATCCATTGAATTCGATATTATCGGAAAAGCAAATCCGTCTTTGTTCAGAAAAGAAAAATTATCCTTGGATTATCCTATAAAAAATACAGACCGGGCAGTAGGAGCGATTATCAGCAATGAAATTTCAAAAGTTTACGGGGCACAAGGCCTTCCGATCAATACATTACGGTTGAATTTTACAGGTTCCGCTGGTCAAAGTTTTGGAGCTTTTGCAACTAGAGGATTGACTTTAACGGTGAATGGAAATACCAACGATTATCTTGGAAAAGGTTTGTCAGGTGCTAAGTTGGTTATTAAAGTTCCAGAAGGTTCTACAATCGTTCCTGAGGAAAATGTAATCACCGGTAACGTCACTCTATATGGTGCAACGGCCGGTCGTGCTTATATTAATGGCAAAGCAGGAGAGCGTTTTTGTGTGAGAAATTCAGGCGCAAAAGCTGTTGTAGAAGGTATTGGCGATCATGGTTGTGAGTACATGACCGGAGGTGTAGCTGTAATTCTTGGAGAAGTAGGACGGAATTTCGGAGCAGGTATGAGCGGTGGAATTGCCTATATTTTTGATGAGAAAAACAGCTTTAAAAGGAAATGCAATTCAGATTCCTTAAACTTATTGAAAGTGGAGGAAGATAAGGATATCGAACAATTAAAAGATTTAATTGAAAGTCATTATAATTACACGATGAGCCCATTAGCCCAGAGAATTTTAGAAAATTGGGAAACTTGTTTACCCAAATTCATCAAAGTATTTCCTGAAGAATACAAACAAGCATTGATTCGACTGGAAAAAGAAAAAATGGAAACTATTTAAATCGAGACATGGGTAAGATTACAGGATTTTTGGAGTTCGATAGAAAAGTAGAGGCGTATGCCCCTGTTGAAGAACGGGTGAAAAATTACAAGGAGTTTACAATTCCGATGAAGGAAAAAGAACTCAAAGATCAAGGTGCACGTTGCATGGACTGCGGCATTCCTTTTTGCCATAGTGGATGTCCGTTAGGAAACTTAATTCCTGATTTTAACGATGCCGTGTATCGTGGGAAGTGGGAAAAAGCAGCTAGCATATTACATTCTACCAATAATTTCCCAGAGTTTACAGGTAGGTTATGCCCAGCTCCTTGTGAGGAAGCGTGTGTACTAGGAATCAATGAAGACCCCGTATCCATAGAAAACATTGAAAAGAATATTGTTGAAACCGCTTTTGAAAAAGGATGGATCGTTGCGGAAGCCCCAACCAACAGAACAGGTAAAAAAGTAGCAGTAGTCGGATCCGGCCCTGCCGGTCTTGCCGCTGCACAACAATTGAATCGAGCTGGTCATTTGGTCACTGTTTTTGAAAGGGATGAAAAACCTGGCGGATTATTACGCTACGGTATTCCAGATTTCAAAATGGAAAAACAAGTAATCGACAGAAGATTAAAAGTCTTGGTAGAAGAAGGAATTATTTTTAAATGTAACGTACACGTTGGTAAAGATATCAAGGCAGATGATTTAAAAAATGATTTTGATGCCATTGTCTTATCAGGGGGAGCAACCGTCAGAAGAAATTTACCCATTGAAGGTGCTGATCTAAATGGAGTAGTACAGGCTATGGATTTTCTTACCCAAAACAATAGGAGGGTAGACGGAATCAAAGATCTGGGCGATGAGATTAAGGCTACAGATAAAAACGTTATTGTTATCGGTGGTGGAGATACGGGATCGGATTGTATCGGCACTTCATTTCGGCAAGGAGCAAAGTCAGTCTCGAATTTTGAGATTATGCCCATGGCCTCCACGGAAAGAACCGAAGATCAACCTTGGCCTTTTTGGCCAATGCGTTTGCGAACAAGCTCTTCACATAAAGAAGGAGCAGAACGTTTCTTTTGTATCTCTACAAAACGTTTTGTTGGAGATAAAAATGGAAACCTAAAAGGTCTGGTCACCTCTGAAGTTGAATGGATAAAAGTACCCGGTCAGCGACCCCAATTGAAGGAAATTGAGGGTACGGAAAAAGAATGGAAATGCGACCTTGCGTTATTAGCACTGGGTTTCACAGGTTCAGAAATGAACATTGCTGAACAATTAGGACTTGAAACCGACCCGAGATCTAACATCAAAGCTTCCGAGGAAGACTATAAGACAAATGTTCCAGGAGTTTTTGCCGCTGGAGATCAGCGCCGAGGACAATCATTAATAGTGTGGGCCATTTCTGAAGGAAGGCAAGCCGCATATCATGTTGACACCTATTTGATGGGAGAATCCGCTTTACCATTAAAAGGAGAAGGAGATTTGCCTAGATTATAACTCGATAATTAATCTTTGGTTAGCTTACTTCCCCACCAATCATCGTTAGGCTCAAAGTCTTTCAAAAGAAATTCAATGCGTTGCTTTTCTAATAACGGTAGTTGCTCTTCCACAATGTGCTGATGTCGTCTAGCGGCGAGTTCGGCATTGAATTCAGTATCTTTTTCGGGTAGGTTCGCGCCGACCTCATGGAGCCAATCCAACAATTTCTTTCGCATTTGAATTTTAATTTCGGGGTTCTCTTCGGCCAAATTAAACTGTTCACCGATATCGGTTTGCAATTTATAAAGCTCATCTCGGTCATCCTCCCAATAGTGTATCAGTTTCCAACCGTCTTCTTGTAGTATAGAAGAAGGTTCTCCCCCTTGATTTCCATAGTGAGGATAATGCCAGTATATAGGTCTTTTTAGCTTCATGGCCTTACCTTCCAAAAGCGGTCTAAGACTGATACCGTCTACATGTTGTTTTGGTAAAGCATCCAAACCTACCAAATCTAAAATGGTAGGGTAAAAATCAGTTCCCGTTACTGGATAATCGCTTTCTGCACCTCGATGCTTTAACCATGGCACTTTAATGAAGTAAGGCTCTCGAATTCCTCCTTCCCATTGATATCCTTTGCCTCCGCGAAGCGGAAGATTTGAAGTGGAAAAAGAATCTCCTGAGGCTACTCCGCCATTGTCAGAAGTAAAAATTACAATGGTTTCATCTTCAATTCCGTGTTCTTTTAGGGCAGATAAAACTACACCAACTGCATCATCCATACTTTCAACAAGTCCGGCATAAATTGGATTATCTTGTACTTGTCTAATGGGCAGTACGCTTTCCATCTTATATCCTTCTTTTGCAATTCCCTTGTTATGTGCTTTATCTCGATACTTTACCCATTTCGATTTCGTAGTCTGAATTGGTCCATGTACAGCATAAAACGATAGAAATGCAAAAAAAGGAGCGTCTTTGGTTTCCTTTATAAAAGATGCTGTTTCATTGGCAAGTCTCATTGATAAATTTTCACCATTAACTTTGTTTTCTAGTTTTGGATTTTTCCAGGGCGAAAAATATCCACCAATCGGACTACCTTTGTCCCATCCGCCTACATTTATATCAAATCCGTGATTTTCAGGATAAGAACCTTCACCCCCAAGGTGCCATTTTCCGGTAAAAAAAGTTTGATACCCTCCATTTTGCATAGCCTCTGCTAAACTGATATCCTGTTCGGGCAAATTATGTATATATTGTGCAGGAAGTAGTTTATCATGTCTTTCGAGCGCACGCCATTCTTCGCCCGATTTTGCACCAATCCAATCGGTAATACCATGCCGGGCTGTGAATTTTCCAGTCATTATACTGGCTCTAGAAGGACTACAAACCCTACTTGCCGCATAACCTTGCGTGAATATCATTGCTTGTTTTGCTAAAGCATCGATATTCGGGGTTTCATAATAATTACTTCCGGTCACTCCTAAATCAATTAACCCCAAATCATCAACTAGTATAAATACAACATTCGGTTTTTTTTCAATTAGTTCCTCTTGTTCTTTACAAGCTAATTGAAATATTATCATGAGAAGTGTAAGTACTGCAGCGGCCTTTTTCAGCATTGTATCAGTTTTATCTAAATATACTAAAAAGAGAGTTTCATTTTAGGCCATAAAAAAACCCCTTCACTTTTGGTGAAGGGGTTCTGTAATGCGGGGACTTTCCCTGCACAAAGAAGGCGGC
>CANNCA010000007.1 GCA_947503005.1 uncultured Flavobacteriaceae bacterium
GCCGCCTTCTTTGTGCAGGGAAAGTCCCCGCATTACAGAACCCCTTCACCAAAAGTGAAGGGGTTTTTTTATGGCCTGTCCCTAAGTTGGTTCTCTCGAGCCAGGTTCTTTTAACCAATCTTCCGAATAACTTGAAAATGCTTTAAATATATTAGACAAAAGTTCATTTGTTGAATGATTTGGCTTGTCTGATTTCCGAATTTGTGAACTACTGGTTATCTTTCTACTTAGTAAAACTATTTTAAGAATGAAAAACCAAATAGTGTATTTCTCTTTTTCGACGCTCGTACTTTTCTCTTCTTCATCTTGTGCAGAAAATAAAACAACAGTGCCAGATGTAGTAGAAAAAAAAGTTGAGACAGCTTTACCTTTTTCTTCTGTTTCTTTGTCAGATATGACGGATTTTACTACTGTATCTAATAATTGGACGATAGCAGGTGGAGCTTATGCGGATAGGTCTCAAAACCATATACTTCAAACAAACGCAGGTTCAGGTGTTTTAATAAATATCCCAAGTGAAGGAGCAAAGGAAAATCTTTTCACAACATTCGAACACGGAGACATTGAGTTGGAACTGGATGTAATGATACCAAAAGGTTCAAATTCAGGTATCTACTTTCAAAGTCGATATGAGATTCAGCTTTTGGATAGCTGGGGCGTAGTAAAAGCTGGTCATGGTGATATGGGTGGTGTTTATCAACGATGGGATGCTTCCAAAGAAAAAGGCCTCGAAGGTTATGAGGGGCATTCTCCGAAGATTAACGCTGCAAAAACACCAGGACTATGGCAACATATGAAGGTGATATTTCATGCTCCCCAATTCGATGATTCAGGAAACAAAATCAAAAATGCTTGGTTTGAAGAAGTTTGGCTAAATGGGGTTTTAGTGCAAGAAAATGTTATGATGACCGGACCCACTCGAGGTGGCTTGGAAGATGAGAAACCATTAGCACCGCTGATGTTACAGGGGGATCATGGTCCGGTCGCGTTTAAAAACATTCAATATAAATTGTATTCCAATAAATCAATAGGTTTCAAAGACCTTCAACTGACAACGTATGAGAATGTCGACAAACAATTTCCCAATTTGGATAGTTTGGAGATACTAAATGAAACTGCCGTTGAATCTATTAATTTAAGGACTTTGGCCAATAACAATACGCAAAAAATCTTTAAATACGCTGGTGAAATGGTCATTCCCAATACGGGAGAATATCTTTTTGATATAAAAGTAAACGGTGGAGCCGCTATGTTGATTAGCTCCGACACCTTAATCAGTATGAACGGTGATTATAATGTAGATTCGCTTGGTTTGGGAAAAATATACTTAGAAAAAGGCGATGTACCATTTACATTGATTTACAACAAACATACCCCATGGCGCAGAAATTTTGATATCTATGCAGAAGGTCCCGGGATTCAGAAGTATTCCCTTCAAAAAGTGGTTAAGAAGGAAGGTAATCAAGAAATCAAACAGGATTATTCCATAAAAGTGGATAGCGAACCAATTACTCAAAGAAGTTTTTGGATGCATGAAGGGGAGAAAAGAACCCATTGTATTTCGGTAGGAATGCCTCAGAGAATCCACTATACCTATGATTTAAACACCGGGTCATTACTACAAGTATGGAGTGGCGATTTTATGGATGCTACAAAAATGTGGCAAGGAAGGGGTGAAAAACAATTAGGTGAACCCATCGGGTTTATCGTTTCACTTCATGGCGACCCAGAATTTGCTTTGCTGGAAAATAAGGACTCCCAGTGGCCAGATCATTTGATTGAAAATCGTGAATTTAGGCAACAGGGCTATGAATTCGACGCCCAGGGCATTCCCATTTTTTTATATCAAATTAATGGTAGCAATGTAACTAATAAGATGGTTCCATCCAATACTGAGCGAAGTTTAACGCGCATAGTGACTATAGATGGTAGCAGTGGGCTCTGGTATAAGGTTGCAGATGGCGAGCATATTCAGAAGCTTCCCGATGGCACTTTTATCGTTAATGACGAAAGCTATTATGTTGAATTTGATAAAAATTCGAACTTGAAACCTATGATTCGGAACAATGGTGGAAGAGATGAATTACTGGTTCAGGTTCCAGCAGGCACACAAAATATCAACTATAACATTATCTGGTAAATTCTTTTGACGATGAAGAACTTTCATAAATTCATAGCAGCACTAGTTATTTTTGGAATAGGACAACTTGCTTTTTGCCAATCTCCCTCTGAGATGGCTAAAAGGGAAGCTGCTTTCTATACAATAGTTGATGTACCAATACCTGACCATGTGAAGTTGGAAGTTGGTGGTCTTGCCTTGACTAATGAGGATAAATTGGGTGTATCCACGAGAAGAGGCGAAGTATGGCTTATTGATAAGCCTTATGGTAAGAATCCGATTTACAGGCGCTATGCCCATGGACTTCATGAATCCCTGGGTCTCGCCTATCGCGATAAAGATTTTTATCTGTCACAGCGAGGTGAACTCACACGATTGCAAGACAAAAACAATGATGGAAAGGCAGATGTTTATAAAACTATTTATTCTTGGCCATTGTCCGGCAACTATCATGACTATTCTTATGGCCCTAAATTCAAGAAAAATGGCAATATGCTAGTTACTCTAAATCTTTCTTGGATCGGTCATGGAGCAAGTTTGTCAAAATGGCGGGGATGGTTATTGGAGATTACCCCTGACGGTGAAATGACTCCAATAGCGACAGGGTTACGTTCTCCATCCGGGTTTGAGTTGAATGAAAATGAAGCTATATTCTATACCGAAAATCAAGGAGATTGGGTAGGTTCTGGTAGAATGACCCATTTGGAAAAAGGTGATTTCGCGGGAAATCCCGAAGGATTGGTTTGGACGGGTGAACCAAATTCTCCATTGAAGTTAAAAATGGAGGACATCGAAAAAGACTCTGGTTTGAGCTTATATGAATACGCTAAGAAAGTACCTGAAATGAAAGCGCCGGCTATTTGGTTTCCACATACGATACAAGGTATTTCCACTTCCGATATTTTATACGATACTACCGCTGGAAGTTTCGGACCTTTTGAGGGGCAAATGTTCATCGGTGATCAAGGACATAGTAAGGTAATGCGTGTTTTTATGGAAAAAGTAAACGGGGTATACCAAGGAGCCAGTTTCAATTTTGTAGAAGGATTTTCTTCAGGAATATTAAGAATGATTTGGGGTAGCGACAACAGTATGTTCGTTGGTATGACGAGCCGGGGTTGGTCGTCCACAGGAAAAAAAGAATATGGACTGCAAAGACTTGTTTGGAACGGAAAAATACCTTTTGAAATCAAGACCATAAAGGCAAAAGATGATGGTTTTGAATTGGAGTTCACGAAACCCACCAACAAGGCAATTGCTTCAAAACCAGAAACCTATCAAATTACAAGTTTTAACTATAGGTACCATTTTAAATATGGCAGTCCGATCGTAGATCAGCAAAAAGGTTTAGTGAAAAATGTTGAAGTATCCGAAGATGGTCTAACCGCCCGCTTAACGGTTGATGGAATGCGTCTAGGTTTCATACATCAAATAAAAGCTGCAACATTAAAATCAATGAGAGGCGAAGCGTTGTTACATGATACCGGATATTATACATTAAATGAAGTTCCTGGTGGTGTTTTGAAATCTGAACCAACCGAAAGGATGAATGCAAAAGGCATTGTACAAGAGAAACGGGTCAATGAAATGCCTTTGACCTGGACTAATGGCGCGGACCAACAAGTAGTTATTGGCACAAAACCGGGCCTTAAATATGATATAGAAGAATTGGTTCTCGAACGAGGCAAGAAAATCGAGCTGACGTTTAATAACAATGACGATATGTTGCATAATCTTGTTGTGACCCAAAAGGGAAAGGCTGCGGTGGATAAGGTCGGTGATGAAGCCCTGAAACTTGGGTTGGATGGTGCGGATCTGAATTACGTACCTGAGTCTGATTTGGTACTAGTACACACCGGTATTGTAGCGCCAGGTACTTCAGAGAAAATCTTTTTTCAAATACCTTGGAATGCTGGTGAGTATTGGATTGTATGTACATTTCCCGGCCATGCGGCCTCTATGCGTATCAAGCTCACTGTAAGGGAAAGTACTTGATTACTGTATCTTTGTGTATTGAATGCAACATACTTACAGCTATAAAAAAGAAGAAAGGCTCAATACAATTTCCCACGGAATAGGGGCCGTTGCTTCCCTAATCGGTCTATTTCTTTTATTAGATAATAATTCCAATAAATCGGAATACGCTACTTTAAGTATAACTATTTACGGGGTTTCCTTGATTTCGATGTTCGTTGTATCCACAGCATATCATTTTACTAAGAATCCACAGCTGAAAAAGAAGTTCAGGGTTTTAGACCATATGAACATCTATTTTTTGATTGCTGGTACCTATACCCCTGTTGCATTAATTGAACTAATCAATGGAAATGGTTGGACCATTTTTTATTCGGTATGGATTATTGCTGGTTTGGGAACCTTGTTCAAATTATTTTACACAGGTAAACTTGAATTTCTATCACTGCTTCTATACGTGGCCATGGGATGGTTAATCATCCTCGATTTTGATAATCTGATGGATTATACCTCCTCTTTTGGTCTTAGACTGTTGTTTCTCGGAGGTGCCTTTTATACCTTTGGTATTCTCTTTTATGCTTTGGAAAAGATTCCATATAATCATTTTATTTGGCATGTTTTTGTTCTTGGCGGAGCGTTCTGTCATTGGTTGATGATTTACCTTAATGTGGTTTGAACTTTTCTTGGAACGGAGAGAAAGTTGCTACAAAAAGAAAATTTATGCAGAAGTTGGGTAATGTTTTATTATTGTGCTCTTTCCTTATTATTATGGGATGTAAGAAATCTTACGAGGAGCCTGTAATTTCCCTGGAGAGTTATGTTTTGGAAGAGGGTTTTTCTTTGGAAGTAGTTGCTTCGGAGCCACATTTGATTGCTCCGGTTGCAATTGATTTTGACGACGAAGGAAGAATCTGGGTTGCTGAAATGCCGGGGTATATGAATGATATGAGGGGTACGGATGAAACCAAGCCCGTGGGAAGTATCAAGATTTTGGAAGATTTGGATGAAGATGGTAAAGTTGACCATTCAAAGATTTTTTTGGATAGTTTGGTGATGCCCAGAGCACTGGCCCATGTTTATGGAGGGCTATTATATGCAGAGCCTCCCAATTTATGGTTTGTTGAGATACAGGATGACCAGCCTGTTAACAAGGTACTTGTAGATTCACTATATGCGGCCGAGGGTAATCCTGAACATCAACCAAATGGTTTGCTACTGAATATTGATAATTGGATATATAGTGCAAAATCGAATTTCAGATATCGTCGTAAAAATGGAGTTTGGGAAAAAGAACCTACAACCTTTCGCGGTCAATGGGGTATAAGCAAGGATAATTTCGGAAGACTTTATTACAATGATAATTCGCGACAATTATTGGGAGACCACATTTTGCCCAATCTTTTGATAAGAAACAAAAACTTCACGCCTGCTAAAGGAGTGGGTCAAATGCTTACCAAAGACCAGCGTGTGTATCCGCTTCACGCCACCACTGTAAATCGAGGCTATGCCAAGGGTGTTTTGAACCAAGACAGCATTCTAGTGAATGCTACAGCGGCTTGCAGCCCATTGGTTTATCGAGGAGGAATGTTTCCTGAGAAATACGCCGAGAACGCTTTTGTATGTATTCCTGAAGGCAATTTGATAAAACGGAATATCTTGAGCTTTACAGGCGATTCAACCATTGCAATACAAGCGTACGAGGGAAAGGAGTTCTTAGCCTCTACGGACGAAGGATTTCGCCCGGTAAACTTAAATAATGGCCCTGACGGAAATATGTTTATTGTTGACATGCATCGTGGCATGATTGGGCATCATGCATATTTAAGTCCATATCTTAAAGAAAAAGTAAAGGTAAATCGATTGGATACCTTGACCAATTTCGGGCGTATATTAAAAGTTAGAAAAACCGGAACCACACCTAAATTGAAGGTAGATTTTAGGGCTCTGGGAAACCAAGAACTACTGAATTTACTGAGCCACGAAAACGGCTGGATGAGAGATAAAGCACAACAACGGCTCATTTTACAAGATGCAAAAGAGATTATCGACGATTTGAAGACCATTGTACTCGAAAGTGATGAGACAATAGCAAAGATTCATGCCCTCTATGTATTGGAAGGATTGACGGCATTGGACTTTGACTTTCTTGCTGAAGTCTCAAAATCGGATAATTTAGACTTGACCGCGCATGCAATTGTCCTTTTGGAGCGATTTATTTCAAAAGATAATACGGATAAGGCAGATGGACTTTTTAAGGAATTAATAAATAGAAAAGACGCCCAAACTGACTTATATCTTTTGTCCACCTTGGGAAGTTGGTTAGCCGTTGATCAGCAAAAGTTCCTCAGTACAATGGTGAAGGTGTTGAATCGACATCAAAGAAAGCCAATTTTCAGGGAAGCGGCTTTGAGCGGTCTACAGGGCAACGAAGTTTTTGTAAAAGAATCTTTGGCTGCTTTGTCCTATTACGATGACGGGGTGTTTACAGAACAAATTTCCAAAGTGATAGCACAAAAGGAAGCGGGTATTGAAAACTCCATTTACTCGAGAAAATTCCTTGTCGAGGATAACCGTACCCGTGGAGCGAAATTATACTATGAAATTTGTGCTTCTTGTCATGGACTGAATGGTAATGGTATAGAAGGTCTGGCGCCACCTTTGATGAATTCCGAACATGTCGCAGATGCCCAGAGGTTGGGACTAATAATTTTACATGGTCTTGAAGGACCTATTACTGTCAAAGGAGAGAAATACGATTTGAACTTGGCAATGCCCGGGCTTATTCGAAATGATGAGATTACAGATGAAGATATTGCCGGTATCATCGCTTATGTGACCAATGCGTTCTCAGACGAGCCCAAATGGTTAAAAACAGAAGAAGTGTCCAAATTTCGGATGGCCAAGCCAAAGAGTGGTGCGGAATATACCGAGGAAGAGCTTTTGAACTATTCTGACAAATAAGAAAATTCTATAAAGAGTTAGCTGCGTAGAATGTCTTGATAAACCTCAAAGAATTGCTCGAATAAACTCATGTTTTCATTAAAGAAAACCATTGTCTCTTGCCAAGTACTTTTGCTGTGAATTGAAACTTTTTTTAATTCAACGTACGTTCTTGAAATTTCCTTTCCGTTATCCAGTATAAAATAATCTTCATACTCGATTTCAGGTAAAAAGTCATCCTTCAAAATTGATTTTAGAGAAATTAGCTTCTCCCACAATGCGATGCGCCTTTCCAAATCTGGATGGTCAACGTCCATTGAAACCATTGCCTTTTGCAAATCGAAATGAAATCGAAATGTTAGCCCCTTAATTTTTGTATTGTAAAGTATCCATTTTCTAGGAAATGATTTCCCAAAAGCAATCCAGAAATCTTGTCGTAATTGTTTGGATTCTTCTTTGCTGAACATTTTAAAATTTTGTACGAATAGTGCTATTGAAATCCAAACTCATCGATGGGACCTTTGTGGAAACCGGAGTCTGAGGCATAAATGAGTTGAAACCAGTCCGTGACATCTAGTACGTTTTTATGGTCTTTGACAACATTCTGTAAATACTCAGAATAGCTGTTGATTGATTCGTAAGAATATAAATGAACTGATTCAGCTTGAATGGTATTATTCTCGTAAGCGGTTTTCACGGGGTGGTTTATTCCAGGAGGTAATTCGGGAATAACTACACTTGTTGTTGTTTGGCTATTAAAAGCGATATTCCAGACATAAACCGGCCCAGTGTCATCGACGAATTCAACTCTTCCGAGAACATGTTCAGTACCTTGAATATTTAGATTAACAACATTGTTCGAAGTGGTATAATCAACAGATACATTTGGAATTGAATATGTGCTTGGCGGAGTACCATTACGTTCAGTATGGTAATTATCATAATTTAATGAATGCCTATAGTGAGAAAATAGCGTGTTCAATTTATAGTTTAAGATATCTCCAGCATTGGCTCCTAAATTAAAATTATAAATTCTATGATAACGGTTGGTCATGTCATCCTCTTGAGTCAATGCCCCATAAAGTTGAAGATTTGCAACTGGGTTCGTTGGCGTATGCGACGTTGCAATCGTAAAATTGTTATCTGTCACATTATCGGTTCTCATATTGGCTTTATCCAAAATAAAATTAGCGTCTATCGGACTATCTAGGAGTGCATAAGTGTAACTGGCTCCCGTTTCGTAAACATAATAAGAATCAAAGGGTTTAGCGTTGGAAGCAAGTTCTGCGGTATTGATTTCCAAATTACCCACACTTGTATTTAAATAAACGAAGTATGCTGATTCTGCTGAATTCCAAACAAATGAATCGAACGAACTAGCACTACCGCCCAGTAGAAAGTCTTGGGAGAAAAAATTCGCTGTGGGTACTTGAATATTCATTCCCAATTCCGCTTCTAACCTTTTCGCTTCTGCAAGGTTGATGACTCCTAGATTACTCCGGGTTATATTCTGGTGTGTAGATATGCCTGAAGCACTACCATTATCCTGTAAATAGAATGAGACCATGAATTCTGTATTCATATCAAACTCTTCTGCAATTCGAAGAATAATCTGTCTGTCTTCCTTTAAAATTTCTTGGTGAACAAGAAGAGAACCATCCATCCTGGATAAAAACACAACTGGGAGCACTATCGCGGGATTAAGACGGCCTTCGGGAATATTAATGGTAATCATCCGTCTATAAATGTCAAAAGGTATTTCAATAGAACTTGTATTTCCTAGATTATCCTGTGCTGTAATCTGCAATTGATGTTCGCCGACACTATAATTTTCTGGATCAAAATCAAGGTTTATGGTCTCCGGGTTTGGAAAGGATTGCAAACTGTTTCCATCCAATACTATTTCTGCAAAAGCTACGGTTGAATAGGTGTCGGAAATTGCGGGTGAAAGTAAAATTTCAGCATCTAGAATTTGGTTTGCTACAAGCGACTCTAAAGTAATTTCCGGCCCCGTATTATCGGAAACAAAGTTAACTTCAAAAACTCCTGTGTTGTCACCGGAATCTTTTGCCTCTAATTTCAATGTGTTTTGCCCGTCTGTCAAATTATTCGAATTGATATTTATCGATAAGTCGTCCAGAGGAACATCCAATAATAGTTCATCATTTAAGAATGCCTTTACCGAAACCAATTCTTCATTATCCATTACTTCAAATGATACTACGTTAGTATCTCCGTTAATGATTGACCCATCAGAAAGGGTCACGGCCGTAATTGAAGGTTTCTCATTGTCCACGTTGATGATTTGCTCCGTTGATTGGGAATTTCCGGCAATGTCGGTCGCAGTTATTTTTAAAGTATAGTTTTTAAAAGTACTTATTTTACCCGTTTTTGAGCTCAATGTCGAGACATCAATGATTATCGAATATGGTGCACTAGTGTCTTCACCAACTTTTTGATTGTCGATGAACGCTTCAATTTTTGCGATACCGCCAGCATCTTGCGCATCAATGGTAACTTCAATTTGGTTACTGACAACTATAGGTTCAGAAGAGGTAGTATTGGAAAATCCTGCTATAGAAAAACTTATTGTAGGTGCCACAACATCGGGCTTGGTTTCTTCAGAATTTGAGTCTTTTGAACAAGATTGAAAAAGAAGTGTTGTAATTAGGAATAAAAACAGAATTGAATTTTTCATGGCCTGAGAAATGGTTAATTTGAAACTTAACACTTATGAGTATTCTGAATATTCTAATGAAACGCTTTTGTAAGTCATTTATTTTCATTGGCTAGAGGTAATAAGCAATGACAATAGCCAGAATGATTACGATAAGTTTACGAAGATTAAATTTGTGACCCTCCGAGCTTTCAAAAAGAATGACTGTTGATATATGTAGAAAAACCCCAATCACTAAAGCGGTTATTGGTGCGTAATAGTCCTTTACGAAATCAAAATTTGCTGCAATATAACTGCCTAAGGGTGTCATCGATGCAAAGAGAAGAATGAAGAAAACAGAATGTATAAGTTTCACTTTTGACTCCAATAAGAAAATACTTAAAATTATGGCAATGGGTAATTTATGAATTAGAATTCCATAAATGATAGTGTCGTGTTTTTCAATGGGAAATCCCTCTAAAAGCGCATGTAAAGAAAGACTGAGAAACAATAGCCACGGAAAATCACTTTTCTCTTTGCTCAGATGAACATGACCGTGCTCAGCTCCCTTTGAGAAGAATTCTAGAAAAATCTGAAGCAAAATACCTAGAAGTACAAAGATTCCGATGGTCTTGGCATCTGAATTTTCATAAACTGAAGGAAAGAGTTCGAAAATGGTCAAGGCCAACAAAAAAGCTCCACTAAAAGCCAATAAAAGTTTAAAGTTTTCTTTGTGTTTCGGTTTTGTAATGAAAACAAATGCAAAACTTAACAAAACTCCCAGAATGGGAAGCAGATAGGTCATTCAGACTCGGTTAGTTGGTTGTTCGATTTCTGATTCAGCTTAATTCTAAGGGCTAAAAATACAGTATTTTTGTCGCAATCTTAATTGAAAGTATGAATACTAATTTTAAAATGGTCGCCAAGACCCTATTCGGTTTTGAAGAATTATTGGCTAAAGAACTTCGAAATCTCGGCGCCGGAAATGTGGAGGAGGGGGTGCGCAGCGTTTCTTTTGAAGGAGATACCGGGTTTATGTACAAAGCAAATCTTTGCTTACGTACGGCCATTAAGATCATCAAGCCCATTTATTCGTTTTCGGTACGAAATGAAAATGAGCTCTATCGCAACATTTACGCGATGGATTGGAACGAATATCTAACCGTCGACACTACTTTTTCTATAGACACCACTGTCAATTCGGAAAACTTTACCCACTCGTTGTATGTATCACAAAAAGCTAAAGACGCTATAGTAGACAAGTTTCGGGATACGGAGGGTAAGCGACCCAATGTTGATGTGAAACACCCCGATATCCGTTTGAACATTCATATCCAAAAAGAACACTGTAATATCTCTTTGGATAGTTCTGGGCGCTCTTTACATCAAAGAGGATATCGTTCAGCAACCAATATCGCTCCCATAAACGAAGTTTTAGCCGCAGGGTTATTGTTATTAAGTGGTTGGGACGGCCAGAGTGATTTCTTAGATCCCATGTGCGGTAGTGGTACGTTGTTGACCGAAGCCGCTATGATTGCCTGTAACATTCCTGTAAATATAAATCGAAAGGAATTCGCTTTTGAAAAATGGGACGATTTTGATGAAACTCTTTTTGAAAAGATAGTCGACTCCAGTTTGAACAAGACCCGCGAGTTCCATCATAAGATTATTGGTTATGACAAAGCACCTTCAGCGGTTAGAAAGGCTATTGCTAATGCAGAAAATGCCAATTTATCAGAATACATTACCGTAGAACGAAAGAATTTTTTCGAGACGGGCAAGTTTACGGAAAATCACCTTCACATGGTGTTCAATCCGCCGTATGGAGAACGATTGGACCGTGGTGATTTGGATTCTGATTTTGATGTAGAAGCTTTTTATTCAGATATTGGAGACACCTTAAAACAAGAATATCCAGGAACCGATGCTTGGTTTATCACTTCGAATTTAGAAGCTTTGAAATATGTTGGGCTACGACCTTCTCGTAAAATTAAAGTATTCAATAGTCATTTGGAATCTCGGCTGGTTAAATATGTTATGTATGAAGGAAGCAAAAAAACGAAGAAGAATTTACCCAGCGAATAAGAGCTATTCTTGATTTTCCTCTAATTGTTGCGGTGCCACTTTTTTCTTTTTGTTCACTCTTGCCTTTCTATAAAGTGGGATGAAATAAGTTAGTGTAAAATTATAACCGATTCCGAATCGGGCTCCATCAGTTACTTTATTGAAACCCGGTATAAAGAGGTTGCTAAAGTTTTCAGGTTCGTCGTTTTTGATGTAAGCTCCCAACCGAACACTTCCTCCTAAATAGATATTGGCGAACAACTCGGCCTTGACTCCCACTACGAATTCTAACCATAAAGCACTCAGCCCGGTAAATTCCCTTGGGTCAGAAGAACCATTCACGAAGCTATCTGGATTCCAATAGCGGTTGGTATCGAAAATCTGATAATTGTTCAATGTCTGGCTAAAATTGCTGTAGGCCAAACGGCCACCTATATAAATGAGATTTTGCTCGCCATACCAATTGCCATAAGTGTTGTAATCGACACCTACTTTAAGATAACTTCCTGAGGTGGTAAAGTTGTACAAATCTTCTTGTCGGTCTCTTTTTTCGTTCCCCAGTTCGGCAGCTAAATACAGACTTTGGGTTATACGATAATCACCAACAATTTCAAACCCCGTATATTCCGGTTCAAAAAAGGTAATGGTGGGTCTGCTCAGGTCAATACCCAAACGAAGGCCATAGGCTTCCGTATAAACCAAAGTATCCTTGGGTTGTAAATTTATGGGCTTATCCTGAGCCTTGGTACCAAGGGAAGATAAAAGCATTAATAGGCTAATGAAATATCTTGACATGGGCTGATAAAGTATCTTCTGTTTTTACCAAGGCTTTGGTAATTTCAATGTTTTGTATCCAATTGTCGGCATCTGGAGATAGGGTGGCATTCAGATTGTTATAGTTGCCAATGAAACCACAGGCTCGTCCAATGAATTCTTCTTCAACTTCATAATTAAAGTTAATTCCATCGATATTTCCTGCTTCAAAGCCATCTTCGTCATCGGCCGAATCAATAATGAACAAAAACTCGGAAATGGTCTCGCCAGGATTCAAGGGAATCGCAATTGAATCCAAAGTGCCCCTATCGGTAATGGTATTTACTGTAACATCTTTACCCACACCCACGACTCTAATGCTTGGTACTGCCTTAAATTCGGTAGTATTTACTGCATCGTAAAAGCGAATGACTAATTGTGGCGTATCACCTTCGACACAAATATCATCTTTCTCACAAGCAGAGAATGCTAGCGCTAGCAATAAGATTACAATGGGGATAATTTTCTTGAGCATTCGATTATAGCTTTTCCAAAAGTACAATATTTTCAACGTGATACGTCTGCGGAAACATATCCACCGGCTGCACTTTGATCACTTTATAATCGGCTTTCATCATTTCCAAGTCACGTGCCTGTGTTGCACTGTTACAACTCACGTAGACCAACTTTTCCGGGGCGATATTTAAGATTTGTTGAACAACATCCTTATGCATGCCATCTCTAGGTGGGTCTGTTATGATAACATCTGGTTTACCATGAGTAGCAATGAATTCTGCATTAAAAACCTTTTTCATGTCACCGACATAGAATTCCGCGTTTTCAATATGGTTATTCGCGGCGTTCGACCTAGCGTCGAAGATTGCCTCGGGTACAGATTCGATACCAACTACCTTTTTCGCTTTTTTAGCAACGAATTGTGCGATGGTTCCTGTTCCTGTGTAAAGGTCATAGACCAATTCTTTACCTGTTAGACCGGCGAAGTCTCGTGTTAGTTTATATAATTTGTAGGCTTGTTCTGAATTTGTCTGATAAAAAGATTTCGCATTGATTTTGAATTGCAACCCTTCCATTTCATCAAAAATATGATCACGGCCCGAGTAGCAGATAACTTCTTGATCATAAATGGTGTCGTTCTGTTTTGGATTGATCACATATTGTAACGAGGTAATTTCAGGAAAGGTTTTCTTCAAATGATCTAATAGAAGTTCCCTTTTATGCAAACCATCCTCAAAAAACTGAATGACTACCATGATTTCGCCCGTTGAGGATGTACGTATCATCAAGGTGCGCAACATACCATATTGGTTTCTCGGGTTAAAAAATGAAATGTCATTTTTTGTAGCGAATTTTTTGGTTTCCAGACGAATAGCGTTTGATGGGTCTTCTTGAAGGTGGCATTTTTTAATATCCAAAATTTTATCCCACATGCCGGGAATGTGAAACCCTAATGCCTTTTTATCAGTAAAAACGGTATCCGATTGTAGTTCCTCCAACGTCAACCAACGACTGTCGGAAAAGGAGAATTCCATCTTATTGCGATAGAAGTATTGCTTCTGAGAACCAACTATAGGGCTAACTTCAGGAAGTTCTAAATGCCCGATTCGTCTTAAATTGTTCTCTACCTCCTTTTGTTTATAGAACAATTGATGTTGATAACCCATATGCTGCCACTTACAACCCCCACAGGTACCAAAATGTTCACAGACAGGTTCAGTACGTTTAGCGGATAGACTATGAAAGTTGATGGCGTTTCCTTCAAAATAATTCTTCCGTTTTTTGTGGGTCTGCACATCTACGATATCTCCTGGTACGGTGTTGGTCATAAATATGACCCTTCCGTCGGGAGCCTTACCTACCGTCTTTCCTTTAGCGCCAGCATCGATAACCTCAACTTTCTCAAAAATCTGACGCCTATTGTTTTTTCGCATGAGGACAAAAGTATCAAAACCGCCGAAGTAATAACAGCTATATTTAAAAGGATATTCCTAAAAAAAGTTAAAAACAATTGAACTTTTTCGCTAATGGAATGTCTTTACAATAGAAATCTAAAATGACCGACCCAGATAAAATATTCGATGGTTTGCTAGTACTGGAGTATAGAGCGGGAAGTAAAAGGGCTTTTAATCTTTTGGTGTCTAAATATCATTTAAAGTTGTGTAAGCATTCTTACTGGTATACTCGCGACATCGATGCTTCAAAAGATATTGTGCAAGACTGCTGGAAAATCATTATCAACAAGATCGACAGTTTGAAAGAACCAAATCTTTTTGCAAGTTGGGCGATGCGTATTGTCACCCGAAAGTCATTGGATTTTGAGAAACGAAATAAACGTGAGCTAGAAAGGCTGCAAGAATTTCATAAAACCAGGTTTTCAGAAGATGAAAATGACAACGTAAACCAAGAACCAGAAATAAAAAAACTGCGTTCGGCCTTGAAATTATTACCTAAAAAACAGCAAATTGTACTGCAACTGTTCTATACAGAAGATTATACATTAAAGGAAATAAGCACGATTTTAGACATTTCAGTAGGAACCGTAAAGTCCAGATTATTTCATGCACGCGAAAAATTAAAAACATTAATTAAATAAAAATACCATGAGTAAGGAAAAAGAAAGAATTGACGAATTGATCAAAGAGGCTTTGAACCACGAAGAAGCTAAGTTTTATGATGAGCTAGAAGAGCAGAATATTTTTGGAAAGATGGGGGAGGTTTATCGAGGAAAAATGGGGTGGCTTGCCATTATCATGAACATAGTATACCTAATTATATTTGGCTTGTTCGTTTATTGTATCGTTCGGTTTTTTGATACCGCAGTAACCAATGAACTCATTAAATGGGCTTCTGCTGGCTTTCTTTGTATGATTTTTATGGGCATGTTGAAGCTTTATTTTTGGATGCAAATGGATAAATACGATATTTTGAGAGAGCTAAAAAGGCTAGAACTTCAAGTAGCTACTTTATCAAACAAGGTAGATTAATAGGGTAATCGCGCTGTAAATTAAATTAATAAGAGGCATATGAACGAAGTCTTTCACCTCTTTTCTAGTTTCTTTATCCTTTTTTGTAATTTAGCCATTCTACAAGGATGATTTCTCTCCTACGCTGAATTTTCGAACTTTCGAAAGGATAAAGGTATAGAAGGAATTACTGAAGTTTATTTAAAAGTAATTTACAATCATGTCAGTTTTAGAAAGAATCACTTCTAAAGATGCAATCGCATTGGAAGAAAAGTATGGTGCACAAAATTATTATCCGTTACCGGTAGTGTTAAGTCGCGGGGAAGGTGTTTATGTTTGGGACGTGGAAGGAAAAAAGTATTACGATTTTCTTTCAGCCTATTCTGCAGTTAATCAAGGGCATTGTCATCCAAAAATCATCAATGCCCTAACATCACAGGCTCAGAACTTGACCCTGACGTCAAGGGCATTTTATAACGATAGGCTCGGTCGATATGAAAAATATGTAACCGAGTATTTTGGCTTTGACAAGGTATTGCCTATGAATACGGGCGCCGAAGCAGTAGAGACTGCCATTAAGTTGGCCCGTAAATGGGGTTATGAAAAAAAAGGTATCCATGCCAACCAGGCTAAAATAATAGTCTGTCAGAATAATTTTCATGGTCGAACCGTGACTATTATTTCAGCATCGAACGACCCGGTGGCCACCGAGAATTTCGGACCTTTCACACCTGGCATGATTTCAATAAGGTACAATGATATTGATGCCTTGAGGGAAGCGCTTGCCGATGAGAATGTGGCCGCTTTTTTGGTTGAACCTATTCAGGGTGAAGCGGGGGTTTACGTGCCCGATGAAAATTATATCAAAGAAGCGTGGCAGCTTTGCAAGGACAAAAATGTACTCTTTATGGCCGATGAAGTACAGACCGGTATCGCAAGGACAGGAAGATTACTAGCCACTTGTGGTAATTGCTCCTGCGATGATAAAAACTGTAGTGGGACACCCGAGGTCAAGCCGGATGTACTGATACTTGGAAAGGCGATATCAGGTGGGGTTTTTCCTGTGTCCGCTGTTTTGGCCAATAATGAGATTATGGAGGTGATTCGGCCAGGGAACCACGGGTCTACATTTGGAGGAAACCCCTTGGCCTGCGCTGTGGCAATTGCAGCACTAGAAGTCGTTAGAGAAGAGGATTTGGCGGTAAATGCATATCAGCTTGGAGAGCTCTTTAGAGAAGAAATGCAAAAACTGGTTGATACTTCGAATATCGTGCGATTAGTTCGCGGAAAAGGACTTTTAAATGCTATTGTTATCAATGATTCAGAAGATAGTTCCACTGCCTGGGATATTTGTATGGCCCTAAAGGAAAACGGACTCTTGGCGAAACCGACGCATGGAAACATTATTAGGTTCGCTCCGCCATTGGTGATGACCAAAGAACAATTATTAGATTGTATATCAATAATAACAAAAACCCTCTCACAATTCGAGAAATAAAAAAATCCCCGAGCGATCGGGGATTTTTTTTACAACTTTTAGAAATCAATTGGCATTGGCCGCGGTCGCGAAAATTGCAATGATTACACCAAAATAAATAATGGTCAAAATCAGTATGATTGCTGACAAAGCGATGCCTATATACGAAAGTATCCTGCCAGTTTTTACATTTTCAAATCCTGAGTATTCCCCGGGGTTTTCATTGTAAATCTGTTCTGCTTTCTTGGCATTTGAGAGTCCTATGATGCTGAATATAGCTCCAAAAGGTCCGCAACAAAATAAAGAACCAACAATTGAAATAATTCCGAAAGTCAAGGCGTTACTGGCGCCCGGTAGTGGTTGATTCATATTATTCCGCTTCTAAGCCAAATTCTTCCATTGCTTCTTGAACTTTTTCCATATAACCATCGATACCTCCCATTTGTTGTATCTGGTAGATTGTATATAATAAGGTCAAGGCGCCGATTACCAGCCCTATAATGGCGACGGTCTTCGCTGTCTTTAGCTGACTGAAATTTGAATAATTTTCCGGATTTTGTTGATATGTTTTCGCATCTTTTGAAGTTAAGAAAAGCGCTATACCTGACATGATTACGCCACCTAGTCCAGAACTACAGAAGCAGCATAAGAAAGAGATGATGCCTAGCACCAAGGCAATTGTGACATTGGGTAATTTTTGTTGTTCCATAATTTTAGGTTTGTTTTAAAAGAATTTTAAAATATAGTTGATTAATATAAGGGCAACACTACTGCTCATTAGAGTTATGATAATCTTATTGGCATATTTGATTTTAAAAAATACATCCGCCAATAAAAATGCGAATAAGGGTAAAATGGTATAGATGGCCGGGTACATTTCAAAAGCCGCGACAAATTCCCCTTGAAATAAATACGTCACAGATCGTTGAAGACCACAACCTGGGCAGTCAAAACCGAATAGCTTTTTGGTGAAGCACGGTAGCATGTAATCTTCTATATGAAATGGAAGTATTTTCACAGGAAATCAAATTTGTCCTCCGAAAATTACCATTATTTTTGTGGTTATAAAACAATTTTATGTCAGATTTTCAAATCGGGGATGCAGTCGAGACATTGGATGATACGATAACGGGTCGAATTATCACTGTGCAAGAAAACACCGTTTACATAGAAACCGATGATGGTTTTCAAATGACATTTGATGCTTCCGAGTTGGTTAAAATCGTTGGTGAAATCTCGGTCAGCAATTATGAAGTGGCGCAAATAAAATCCGAAAAGGAGATTCCTAAGAAGAAGAAATCCCATTCCATAAGGCCAAAAGAGCGGACTGCCCCAAAAATGGAAGTAGATCTTCATATTCACCAACTGACAGAATCCGATAAGGGAATGAGTAATTATGATATGCTCAACTTACAACTTGAAACTGCAAAGCGGCAATTAGAATTCGCCATACGAAAACGTATTCAAAAGGTGGTTTTTATTCATGGGGTAGGTGAAGGTGTACTTAAAGAAGAATTAAAATACCTTTTCGGCAGGTACGAGAACGTAAAATACTACGATGCCGATTATCAAAAATACGGTCTGGGCGCCACTGAAGTTTATATTTTTCAGAACACGTAATTCTATTGGCCCTCTTCGGTCGGGACCGCAGTTGTGACCGTACCGAAATTATTGATGCTTAAGTCAGTGATTCGACTATTGTCAGAGGTAACCAATGAAATACCACTAAGGGTAATTGTATGTTCATAATTTGTGGAGTCCGTACTGATGACAGTATTGATGAAAACAGAGCCTCCTTCCGCAATAATCTCTTCAACAACTGTTGGTTCTGTCAACGGAATTTCACTGCAGAAATAGTTCTTTGATACGTTGTCCGAGAAGGTTCGGTAGGTAATTTTAGTAGATCCTGATGCACTTACGCTTTTTTCAATTTCCGCTTCAGAAACTTCGTTCAAAATGGCGTCGGCAGGCAATTCTAAAATAAGTGCTTCGGTATCATTTAATTTGAAGAGTACATTGGTACTGTTCGCTTCGATAGGATTATTATCGCAAACTTCTATACTCGCACTGTCAAAATCTAATGTTTCTATTTGAAGATCACCGTCATCACAAGCCAGAAATGTTGCAAGAAGCGCGAATACCAAGATTTTTTTCATGACCCAAATTTAATCGAAATAAACTGTAAGTTTAGCCTGTATTCACTAGAAATTAACTTTATTTCGGTTAATTTTGGCAAGTTTAAATTTTAAGGAGCTATGGAAAACGTTTACCTCGACAACGCCGCAACCACCCGTGTAAGGGACACTGTAATTGCGAAAATGCAAGAAGCTCTTGGTATATATGGTAATCCGTCTTCAACTCATAGTTTTGGTCGTTCAGCAAAGACAGCTGTTGAAAGTGCGAGAAAGACGATAGCCAAGTATATGAACGCACATCCGTCTGAAATCATATTTACTTCAGGAGGTACCGAGGCCGATAATATGATACTGCGTTGTGCACTACGGGATTTAGGGGTGCAGACGATTATTACAACCAAAATTGAACATCACGCCGTACTTCATACCGTTGAAGAACTGCACGAAAAGTGGGGCGTAGCATTGCATTTTGTGGATTTAGATGAATATGGAAATCCTAAGCTCTCTCATTTGGAATCTTTGCTGAAAGCGGATACTACTAAAAAGTTGGTCAGTCTGATGCACGTAAACAATGAGGTAGGAAATATAATCGAGTTAGACCCTGTGTGTGCTTTATGTGCCGAACACAATGCTTTATTTCATTCGGATACTGTTCAATCTGTAGGTCATTTTCTATGGGATGTTCAGCAAACCCCTGTAGATTTTTTAACTGCTGCGGCCCATAAGTTTCATGGACCCAAGGGCGTTGGCTTTGCCTATATCAAAAGGAATTCTGGCATGGGCTGTATGATTTCAGGCGGCGCCCAAGAACGTGGTCATCGAGCAGGTACAGAATCCTTTCACAATATTGTTGGACTTGAGGAAGCTTTTACCGCTGCCTATGATAATTTGGAGGAAGAAAAAGCCTATGTCACCGAATTGAAACGTTATTTTATCGAAAAGGTAAACCAAGAAATTCCGGATGCAAAATTCAATGGTTATTCAGGTGATTTAGAGAAAAGTACGTACACTTTGGTCAATGTTCGTTTGCCGATGGATGCACAAAAGGCCTTGATGCTATTATTTCATTTGGATATTAAAGGAATTGCCTGTTCGAAAGGAAGTGCCTGTCAATCGGGAAGCAATAAGGGATCTCACGTACTTACTGAAATTTTGGATGAGGAAGAACAGCAAAAACCTTCCATTCGTTTTTCGTTTTCCAAATACAACACCAAAGAAGAATTGGACTATTCAATCAGTGTATTGAAGGAATTTATAGCCCAATAACGATTTAGCCGTTAGACCTTTTATCTTTCTTGCGATTCTTGCGTTTTTCCCGGTCATACGGAAATTTTCTTGTCGCTAGTTTCATCATTCGATCAATAAGGTCGTCTGTATTTTTTCCTGACTTTTTGTTGATTTCCTTTTCATACTTCCAAAGCAGTTTACCCGTGATACCATCGCTAATTTTTATTCCGATTCTACCATAATTGGCATCGCCCAAAAAATAATCTAAAAAACTGAAATCATCGGGAATTCCCTTTGAAAGCAGAACGTTCAGGTCAAGGTTCCCACTAATGATACCATCGACATCTAAAATATCGCTTAACTCTTTTATGGTGTAGATATCAATATTTTCGTAGGTAATGTTGTTCTTAGCTAGAATAGCATTGGTGTTCTTGATGTTCTGAAAATCTACGGAAAATCGCTTTTTTCTTTTTCGTTTTGAAAAGTAGGTCTCCAGAGCGTTTTGAACCGCGTAACCTTCCATCTCTTCCCGTTGCTCTAATTCTTCTTTTGTCACCTCGTCTTTCAAATCGAGATTTGTAAGAAAAGGCATTATCGCAAGCACTTCATGACCTTCGCTCAAATCATCGAATTTTGAACTTTCATAAATGTTCTTCTGTGCACTTAGTGCAATACCTATAAACAAAAAAATATAAAATAAGGTGTTCTTCATTAGAGTTATAATTTGAAAGTACTGTACCGCTCAATGTTTATTCAATAGTTATGCCAACTAAAGGCGTATCTTCAAGCGTAGGTTCAGCACACGACTGGTCATAAAATTAGGAATTGCAAATTGCTGCTTGCTGTCCGCGTCGCGTACCCAAGTATTGGTTATCGAATTTTGATTGTTGAAAAGATTGAAAACCTCAATCCCGCCGCTCAGGTGTTTCAACTCATTTAACCAATGACCTCTAGGATGTTTCTTTCCTTCATTTGCAAAAATATAGGAAATACCTAAATCAGCACGCTTGTAATCTCTTAATCTATTCTGAAAAATATAAGGATCTGCATAACTTGGCGAGCCACCCGGAACTCCTGTTTGATAAACCAGGTTAAGGTACATTTTCAAATCGGGAATCTCCGGTACATAATCTTGAAATAAAATTCCGAATTTCAATCGTTGGTCGGTAGGTCTTGAAATATAACCTCTACTATTAATATTTTCCTCGGTTTTTAAATATCCAATGCTCACCCAAGATTCGGTGCCAGGTACAAATGCACCGTTCAGTCTAAGCTCGGCACCATAAACATATGCATTCGCGTTATTGTTCGCAGCGTATCGGATGCGCACATCTTCAAGTGTGTACGGGTTTACGTTGTCCAATAACTTATAATAGGCTTCACTGGTGAGGTTAAAAGGCCTTTCCCAAAGGGAAAAACTATATTCGCTACCAAGTACGAAATGAGTGGCTCGTTGTGCCTTTACGTCGAGTTGAATTGCGCCGTTCAGATCCCTTAACTCCCTATAAAAAGGAGGTTGTTGGTAGACGCCCATTGAAAATCGAAAAAGAATGTCCCTTTTCCAGTCGGGTTTAATGGCAAGTTGCGCTCTCGGGCTGATTACTGTCTGAGATACTTTTGACACACCGGTACCACTGACCGTCCAATGATGCGCACGTAGACCGAAATTATAGTAGAGCGTATTTCCATTTAAACTTTTTCTTTCACTGAATTGTGCAAAAGCTGAAAAGCGATTGGTTTTGACAAAATTTTTGGCGATCAGACTTTCAAACGGAACCAAATCTCCATCAAAAGGTTCTTCTGGCTGGTTGTTTACAAACTCGGAAAGTGGTGGGCGAACTGAAAACCCTGCGGAATCGATGAACTCGGATTCCCGCAGTTGGTCTCGAATATCTTCATGGGTGTATTTTGCCCCCCATTCATAGGTCTTTTCGCCTTTGGTATATTTTCCCTTATGGGCAAAATTAAAAATTAAGGCATCCAATTTGTTTCTTGCTCTGTTGAACTGTGAACCTATTCCCTTAGATGAAGTGACCTCTCCCAGGGTTTCGCTTCCTAGGTTAGTATCTACTTCGCCCAAGGCATATTCAGCGATAACATCAGATCGTTCGTCTTCAACCGTGTGATAAATCGATGAAATTATCTTGAGCGTTGTGTTTTCATTTAGTGAATATTCACCTTTCAAAGCACCCAAGGCAGTGTTGTATCTATTCTTTTCTTCACCTTCATATGCAACAACCAAAGCTCGAGGCCGATCCAAAGTGCCAAAATTGGTTTGACGGTTCAAAGGTTCGTTCTGGTAGTCGTTTATGGCCAAACTTCCCAAGAAACTCAAACGAAATTCTTTCGAAAAGCGATAGGTAGAATAGGTTTGGACATCAAAAAAAGTGGGATTGAAGTTGGTGTTTGTCTGTTGACTATTAACCAATAGCGAATTGTTTCGATAGCGTATTCCCGAGACACTGGTAAAACTTTTATCGTGCGATACCGTTTCTACCGATGCACTGGCTCCAAGAAAACTTAAATCCAATGAAGCTCCAAAAGAGGTAGGATTCTTATAAGTAATATCCAATACCGATGAAAGCCTATCCCCATATTTCGCCTGAAACCCTCCTGCGGAAAACTTGATGTTCTGAATTAAATCACTATTGATGAAACTAAGACCTTCTTGCTGGGCAGAGCGTATAAGAAAAGGACGGTATACTTCTATCTCATTGACATAAACCAGATTTTCATCGTAGTTGCCCCCGCGGACAGAATATTGCGTGCTTAATTCATTGTTAGACGAAACTCCAGGTAAGAGCTTTAAAATGTTTTCGACACCTGCGTTGGCCCCGGGTATTTGGAGCACAACATCCCGAGGTATCGTTGTGATTCCCGATACACTTTTTTCACCTGTTGGTGTTACCGTTACACCGTCGACTTGAGTGACGTCGGTCTTCATGACCGGATTGAACTCGTACGTCTCATTAGTAGTAAGAATTAGATTCTCCAAAATGACGTCTTTATGACCAATATGCGAAAAGGTAATTTTGGTTTCCTTATCAGCGGTTATCAGCAGGGTGTAGTACCCATCTGAATCTGAAAAAGTACCTTCTGAGGTGGAAGCAACGTTCACATCGCTCAATGGATTATTATATTCGTCAAAAATCACACCAGTAATGGTAGCGGTTTGAGCCACGAGGATGCTTTGGCACAAAGTCAAAATGAAAAAGATGTACGTGCAAAGCTTCAAACTGCTTATTTTCTGTAGAATGTACTTGTAAAGGTAGTGCTGTTTCCAACATTATCGGTGACTACTACCTTGAGCTCGCATTTCGTTTGGTCCAGAATTTTATCATCGAAATTATAAGTAATGGTCTTTTTCTTTGGTTCATATTCCATTAGAATCCACTCTCCGTTCAATGTGGCGCTATAGGTATCGATACCGCTCAAATCATCGGATATCATTAAACTTAAATAACTGTAATTGTTCAACCACTGCTTTTCCTTAAAGTTCTTGGAACGGATTTTCGGGGCAATGGTATCTCTTGCTAGCGTGTACGTACCTAGATTTCTAGTCCTGGTCGTAAATGTATTTCCCCTTTTATAAGTGGAGGCATAATTTGCCTCATTCTTTTTATTTAAACGAGCAATGAACATTTTATCGCGTTCTTCCTTTTTAAATTTCGAAACATCAAATGTGATTGTGAAATTTCGATGTGCTGGAATACGACTGTTATGAATTTTTACCGTGTCCGAACCTTTTTCCAAATCGATATAAAAATCATTGTAAAACGTATTGGCAGGAAAGTAAACTTTGGCTGCTCCTAGATCATAGTTGTTCGGTTTTTTTGCGATGAGGTAGTCATCGGTCTTTTCAACTTTGTCAACTATTTTCGGACTTTCTTTTTTACCTTCGATAGGAATGATTACTTTGGTTAAGTTGCCTTCTATATCTTTTAGGAGAAGCTCAACAGTATAACTCAACCCTTCTTTTATATTTATTTTCCCGTCATTTTTTAAGGTATTGTAAATACTTAAGCGATTACTTGGGTCTTTGAACAATCGTTGAATTCGCTGTCGACTTTTTCCATAATGGTCGTAATCGATGAGGGTATTGATATATCTGGTTTCACCAAACGAAAAAGTTTCAAAATCATAATCGGTGTAGACCTGACCATTCACTATTTGTTGTACAGAATAAACACCATTTTTATTGGCGGCCATATCTTGTCTATCAAAGCCGATAAATCCAAGTCCCACGGTTCCGAGCGCGATTATTTTATCAGCTAAAAAAGTACCATCCTTTTGTTTTGAAAAATTGATTTGACTCTTCTTGTTGCTTTGATTGACCGTTGCATTTTTTGATAACGGATATGCGAATAGTTGGCTTAAAATGGGATTTGTTGCATCTCTAACCTCTAAACCGTATAATAGGGGATTGGTAGGTTTTTCGGTTACGCTACTTCTTATTTCAAAGTGTAAATGCGGCCCAGAAGAACCACCGGTATTTCCGGTGTATGCTATGACATCACCTTTTTCAACCTTTACTTCCCCATAATCAGGAAAAACCTCCACCTCATAAGATTGTTTTTTGTACTGCACGTTCTTGATATACGCTTCAATTTCAGGCGAAAATTTTTGGAGATGCGCATATACTGAGGTGTACCCATTTGGGTGGGCAACATACATGGCCTTCCCGTAGCCCCAAAGTGAGATTTTGATACGGGTTACACTGCCGTCGGCTATCGCGTAAATAGGAAGTCCTTGGCGCTGTTGAGTTTTGATGTCAATGCCCGAATGAAAGTGGTTGGACCGCAATTCACCAAAAGTACCAGCCAAAATAAGCGGAATGTCCAAGGGAGACCTAAACGTATCTTGAGGATATTTGTCTTGTGCTTTAACCAGTAGGGAAAAACATAGTAGTAATGCGCAAAGTACTCTATTCATAGTAAAAAGTAAGTTTTTGAACTCGTCTTGGGTAAATCCTTCAATTGCAAATATTACAGTTTAAGTCTTGATTTTAAAATTTTCGGTTGTCACAGCCACGGCAATTAAATCAAAAAACAACTTCTTCGGTACGCAAAAGCTTTCTCCTGATGGCTATTGGGACGGTTTCAAACATTAACACAAAACAAGTTGGTTGCTAAGGTACTTAATAGCCGTCAATCCATAAAAATGCTATAAGTTTAATTGCTATTCACCATGTATTCAACGATTTTTAAACGATTAAAGTATTACTTCAAGAATAATTCAAAAAAGTATTGCTAAGTAGGTACATGTATGTTAACTTTGTGTAAAACGCATTGAAATTTGCACATGAGCGAATTGGTTCAAATAGTTGATTCACTAGAAAATAAAATCAGTAAGTTATTACACAAACTAGAGGTTTTACAAAGATCCAATTTAACTTTAGAGAATGAACTTCAAGCAACCCGGAACCGTTTTGATAATACACATCAGGCAGTTTCTGACTGGGAGGAAAAATACAAGGCGCTAAAGCTCGCAAATTCAATGCTGGGTAGTAATACAAGCAAAACTGAAGCTAAGCTTAAGATAAACACATTGATACGTGAGTTGGATCATTGTATAGCCCAACTTGCAGAATAATGTTCGAAATACTATGTCAGAAAAGCTCAAAATAAAGCTTTCCATTGCAGATAGGGTTTATCCTTTAACGATTGACCCGGCGCAGGAAGAAGGGTTGCGTAAGGCAGCCAAGAATATAGAGCAGTTGGCAAAAAAATTCGAACAGAGTTATGCCGTTCGAGATAAACAAGATGTATTGGCCATGTGTGCCTTGCAGTTTGCCTCGAAAATAGAGCAAAAAGGCATCGATCAATCAGAGGATACCAAAGAATCCTATGAACGTTTAAAAGCGTTGGAAAATCTGGTAAACTCTAAATTAAGCATATAGTACGTTCTTTAAAATAAATAAAGTTACTGCCCACATTGGTACTAATTTTTGACAAACTCAACACTAATTTGTTTAAAAAGGGTGAGTTTAGATTGTAAAAGCAAGCCTTGCTCGTACAAGGATCCTTGATCAGTCTGTTAGCCCTAAACCTGTTTAAAGGAGTTTGTACAAAACTTCTCCGATGTGGGTTTTTTATTGGTGAAACTCCAGCTTGCAATTTGCAAAGCCGATTGCTAAAATAGCTAGTTGAGCCAACCTCGTTAATGGGAAGGGTTTGTTTTCGAAACAAATCCTGATAATATTTAAAAACAAACTATGGATAACATCACCACAATAATAGTAGGCGTCGTAGCACTCATAATAGGCTTTGTAGTTGCTAAATTCTTAGAGAAGGGCAAGGCATCTAAAACTATCGCAAATGCTAAGAAAGAGGCTGATGGCATTTTGAAGAGCGCGAAGATCGATGGAGAGAATATCAAAAAAGATAAGATTTTTCAGGCCAAGGAAAAGTTCTTAGAACTTAAGGCGGAACACGAAAAGGTCATCATTTCCAAGGACAAAAAGATGGCTGAAGCTGAAAAGCGTACACGTGATAAAGAATCACAAATCAGTAGTGAGTTGGCAAAAAGTAAAAATTTAAACAGTCAACTAGCAAACAAATTGAAAGATGTTGAGCATAGAGCTGAGTTCTATGAAAAGAAACAGTCAGAGTTGGAAAAACTGCATAAGAGCCAAGTACAACAGTTAGAGGTTATTTCAGGCCTGTCCGCTGATGAAGCAAAGGCCCAGTTGATGGAATCCTTAAAAGAGACCGCCAAGTCTGACGCCATGGCTTACCTACAAACCACAATTGAAGAAGCAAAGCTTACTGCTCAGCAAGAAGCTCGTAAAATCGTTATCAATACCATTCAACGTATAGGAACCGAAGAGGCAGTTGAGAACTGTGTGTCGGTCTTTAATTTGGAATCGGATGATGTCAAAGGACGTATTATTGGTAGAGAAGGACGAAACATACGGGCACTTGAATCTGCTACTGGGGTGGAAATTATTGTGGATGATACTCCCGATGCAATTATACTTTCTTGTTTTGATTCAGTCCGTCGAGAGGTTGCACGATTGTCTTTGCATAAATTGGTGACGGATGGAAGAATACATCCCGCGCGCATAGAAGAAATCGTTAAAAAGACCGAAAAGCAAATTGAAGCAGAAATAGTTGAGATAGGGAAACGCACCATTATCGATTTGGGTATTCACGGGTTGCATCCTGAATTGATCAAGGCAGTTGGTCGAATGAAATACCGTTCTTCTTACGGACAAAATCTGTTGCAGCATTCCAGGGAAGTCGCAAAACTTTGCGGTGTAATGGCTTCTGAAATGGGACTGAATGCCAAGGTCGCCAAGCGCGCAGGTTTGCTTCACGATATCGGCAAAGTTCCAAATACCGAAGCTGAAGTAGAAACACCCCATGCGATTTTGGGGATGCAGTGGGCAGAAAAATATGGCGAAAAACCCGATGTATGTAATGCCATTGGAGCACACCATGACGAGATTGAAATGAAGACCTTGATATCACCTATCGTACAGGTTTGTGACGCGATTAGTGGAGCAAGACCCGGTGCAAGAAGACAGGTAATGGATTCTTACATTCAGCGTTTGAAAGACTTGGAAGAAATCGCATTCGGTTTTGGTGGGGTGCAGAAGGCCTATGCCATACAGGCAGGTAGAGAGCTTCGTGTTATCGTAGAGAGTGAAAAAGTAAGCGATGATAAAGCAGCCGAACTATCCTTCGAAATTTCTCAAAAAATACAGACCGATATGACATATCCTGGTCAAGTTAAAGTAACGGTGATACGGGAAACAAGGGCGGTTAATGTGGCGAAATAAAACTAGTGAGAATTTATAATAAAAAGGGCAGGTGCTAAAACCTGCCTTTTTTATTAATCAGTTTCTAGAGTTTTGTCCAACCAGTCTTTTAGTGCTTTCGACTCTTCTTCGCTGAGTTTTGTTTTTTTTCCCTTGGGCATTTTTTTCTTTACAAATACTTGTTTATTGACTTCAAATGCAAGTGAATCCATGTTATTCAATGTAAATATATCCGTTCTTTTTTTCGCGGCGTGACAGAAATTGCATTTTTCTTGTAGCACTTCAAAAGCTATGGATTTGTAGTCTTTTTGAATGATAGCACCTAAAGCCTCATCATTATTTTTGTTTGAAATAACTAAAAGGATTACAAGGAGGAAAATAGCAAATTTCATTGGACTAAAAGTGAAGCTTCAAAAATGGTATTTGGTGGACTTTAAGCTCTCATAAGAATAGTTGTGCTTTACCAGCACTTTGTAGTTATTCCTCCTCGGAAGTATCATTCGCATCGGGCATGGTTTCCTCGACCTCTTTGTTAAAGTTGTTTTCCATAATATTGATTTTCTTCAACTTCTCTTTCCATGTGGCCAAAGCTTCCTTGTGGTTACTAACTCTTTTTACAACATCTTTTACCAAGGGATTGTCTTCAGAAGCGTTCGAAAAAAATTGCAAATTGGTTTCTAGTTGTCGAATTTCGGTTTTACTTTCCTCGATCTTTCTACGAATGAAGGTCCTTTCGTTCTGTATGGCTCTTTCATTATCTTCCTTAGCGAGTTGCTGAATCTTATTTCCATATTTCAAAAGTTCAGACTCCTGCCTACTAACATCAAGTTTATTGAAAATAGCATCAATGATTTTATTGAACTTTTGGTCGATACTTTTTTTATTGAAAGGAACACGACCAAATGTTTTCCAAACTTGAATGAAATCTTTTATTGCCGCCAAGTCTTTTTCTTTGTCACCTGACAATTCAAAAGCACGTAGCTCTTCTAAACAAGCTTCTTTCTTTTTTAAATTTTCTATTTCATGTTTTTGGGCTTCGTTCTTCTTAGAATGTAAACGGTCAAAATAATGGTTGCAAGCGGCCTTGAATTCTTTCCATATTTTATCAGAATACTTTCTTGGCACATGACCTATTTTCTTCCATTCACTCTGAATACGTTTCATTTCTTGAGTGACCGATTCACCTTCTTCGCTATCTTTCAATGAAATTGCCAAATCTAACAAGGCTCTTTTCTTATCGAGATTTTCTTGTTGGTCTTTTTTGAGATTCTTGTAATAGGCATTCTTATTTCTATTGAACGCTCTTACTGCCTCTTTGAATTCCGCCCAAGTTTTTTCATTCACTTTTTGCGGAACTTTTCCAGCTTTGAAAAAGGCATTCCGCTGTTCTTCTATTTGTTTTATTTGTTGTTGGAGTAGCTTGTGGTTATCGGCTACATTGCTCGAAATCTCTAAAATTTTGGCAATTATTTCCTTTTTTCGAGCTAGATTTTCTTCATATTTTGCCTCTAGATCTTTGTAATGGTCTTGACGTCTTTGGTGCAAGACTTTTGTAGCATTACTAAAACGTTCCCAGATTTCTTCACGATGCTCTTTTCCGACAGGACCGATATCTTCCTTCCAAATTTTATGCAAGGTCTGAAGTTCCCGAAAGGCTTTCCCTAAATCTGGTTCGTTGGCCAATGCTTCCGCCTGGGCAGCAATTTTCTGTTTTTCTTCTAAGTTATGCTTGAAGTCTAAATCACGAAGTTCTCTGTTGAGACTCAAAAAATCATAGAAAATCTCTATATGGTGATGATAAGTTTTCCATACATTATTATAATGAGTACGGGGAACTGGGCCAGCATTACGCCATCGTTCTTGAACATCTTTGAAACTTTTGTAAGTGGTGTTCATATCCTCTTCTACATTGACCAAACTTTTAAGTTCTTCAATGATTTCAAGACGTTTCGTCAAGTTGTCCTTTAGAGATTTCTCAAGATTCTTATAGTATTGATTGCGCTTTTCACGGTATTCGCCGTAGACCTCGTTAAATTGTTTCTTTGTGACCGAATTATATCTAAAATCTATTTCATTCCCTCCATTCGCTATAAAATCTTCTTTTTTGCCCTCAATGAACTCTTGGAATTTTAAATCGAACTCATGTTTGATACTATCCACATGCTTTTTAATCGCCTGAACTTTTTCGTTCCGAACCAATTTCTGCAACTCACCGGTTAGGTTCTCAATATTCATCTCATGGTAATCCAAAAAAGGAATGTGATGTCGATGATGGTTATCTGAATCTTCGGCATCTTCAGCGTTATTGTCATCAATTTCTTCCAAGACTTCTTCTGATTCATGCGAGTCTTCGGACTTTGTATTCACTGAACCTTCTGTTGATTGAGCTCCTTCATTCGCATTAGAAGCCTCTTTTGTGTCCTCTTTTTGAGATACAACATCAGAATCCTTAGAAACTTTGACTTTTGAATTGGAATTTTGTTCCTGCTCACTTGTTTCCAAAGTCTCACCTTCTGCGGTGTTTTCCTCTATTTTTTGTTCTTTCTCCTCTAGCATTGACATTGTAAGGTTATACAAAAGATTGTATTGTAAGATAGTGACAACCTATCGAAGTTCAAAAATTATGAAGGTTTTCTTTGGTAAAGGAGTTATAGTTTGGAAAAAGTATTTAAGGTTTAAATTGAGGATTTATTTGGGATAAAAAGTTTATTCATTACTCCGAACTATTCCAAATTTCCCAAGCCTTTTCCGCTTGAAGTTCTAACATTGTAAATCCATTACAGATACTGGCATTTCGCAATTCTCCTTTCTTTAAGAAAGCGGATTTCTCAGGATTGTAAATCAAATCAAAAAGAAAATGTTTCGAGCTAAGATACTGATAAGGAATATCTGGCTTTTTTTCTACTTCAGGGTAAGTCCCCAACGGAGTGCAGTTGACGATCACCAAGTATTCTTGAAGTATCTGTGAGGTCAAATTAGCATAGCTAAATTGGTCTTTTGACGGATTTCTTGAAACGAATGAGAAATCGAGCCCCATCTCTTCAAACACAAAGGCAATGGCTTTTGATGCGCCACCAGTACCTAAAATCAATGCTTTTTTATGATGTTTTTTTAAGTGAGGCTCTAACGATTTACGAAAACCATAGGCATCGGTATTATAACCTTTTAAGCCCTGAGGTGTAAACTTAATAGTATTTACCGCACCTATTTGTTTCGCTTGGGAATCTAAATCGTTCAGATATGGAATAACCGCTTCTTTATAGGGTATGGTTACGTTTAGGCCCTTGAGGTCTTTGTTTAGGCGTATAATATCTTCAAATGCTTCTATCTTATTTATATCAAAGTTTTCATAGGAGTGGTTTTCCAATTGAAGTTTTGAAAACTTATTGGTGAAATATCCTTGTGAAAAGGAATAAGAAATGTCACGACCTACAAGACCGAATCTAAATCTATTTTTTTCTATTTTTTCCATACCAATCCAATCCGAGTAAAATTCCGATTCCTACCAAAACAAAAAATAAGGCCCACCATGTTTCGGAAGCGCCAAAATCAGGAAAAAACCGTTCGTAGTTTTCTATTATTGCTTTACCATTTGAATCCAACAACATATTACCATTGCTATCGGTTTTGAAAATGGTATTTTTCCAGGGCCAAACCACCCCTAAAGAACCAGTGATGAAACCAAGTATTACTGATGTCGTAAGATGTCTGTAGTGTTTGAGTACATAACTTAGAATATGGGAAAGGGTGACTAAACCCGCTGCTGAACCTGTCGTGAAAACGGCCAATATTTTTAAGGTTTTAAGGCGGTCTGAATTATCGATGAAACTAAAATCACCTTTTATGACTTCTGCCATGGTATCATAGAGTGCATTGACCGAATCCACAAGGAGCAATACATAATTGCCCAATAGTATTAAGATAAATGAACCTGAAAGTCCCGGCAAAGTCATCCCAGAAACGCTTATCATTCCACAGAGAAAAATGAACAACAGGTTGTCATTTTGGGTAGCGGGACTCAAGAAGCTGATGGAGATACCTACGGCCAATCCAATAATCCCGGCTGGTATAGTGCGTTTACCCCAATGTTTAAAATCTTTGCCAATGTAATAAATAGACCCCAAGATCATTCCGAAAAAGGCGGCCCAGACGAACAATTCTTTCCGTTCTAAAAAATAGTCTAAAATTTTAGATACGCTAAAATAACTGACCAGCATACCGAAAATCAAAAGCGATAAAAAAGTACCGTTGACGTAGCGGTAAAAACTTTTGAATCTTCCGCTAAAGAGTAGTTTGAAGGCTTTACCATTGATTTTTTGGAGGGAATAAATGAATTCTTCATAAAATCCACCAACAAATGCCACTATTCCTCCGGAAACTCCGGGAACTTTATTTGCGGCACCCATGCATAAGCCTTTTACGACCAAAAAAAACTTGTCAGAAAATGACCTTGTTTCATTCATATATGGTAGTGCCTATTATTTTGAAGCTACTTTTTCAAGTATAAAAATAAGCGAAAAACCGATGATGGCGGCAATAATTGCCATTGTTAGTTGTGGGTCTCCATCAAAAGTGAACGGGGATATGCTTTCGTCTATAATAATGACTTTTTTTCCGATGGTTTTTGTACTGAGAACTTCTTTCCAAGGCCATATTTTATTTAAAGAACCTGCGATAAATCCGGTGAGTATAGCCAATGTTATATTTTTATGATGATTGAACATCCATTTTAACAATCGAGCAAAACTTAATAAGCCAACAAGACATCCTAAAGCAACGGTAATCAAGATTTTGAAGTCCTTTTCATCTACAGCATCGATAACTGTTTTGTATGAGCCCAAAAGCACCAAAATAAAGGCACCTGATATACCCGGAAGTATCATCGCACAAATCGCTATGGCTCCCGACATGAATAGGTAGGGCAAACTATCGGCACTTTCAGAAGGTGGAAGCGTAGTAATAAAATAGGCCACAATCGCACTGACAGTCAGAAGTATGAGTGAGGCAAGAGTCCATTTTTTCACGCCTTTGGCGACGAACAGAATACTGGCTAGCACTAGTCCAAAAAAGAAAGACCAAATCGGAATGGGATGAAACTCAAGTAACCATTTGATCAGTTTTGAAAATGAAACTATACTTATAAGCATTCCCGAAAAAAGGGCCAACAAAAAATTTCCGTTCAATCGGGTCCAAAATGCATTGAAACCTTCTTTTTGAAGTGTTTTAAAAGTAGAAAGATTCACATTGTTTATTGCCGTAATAAACTCTTCATATATACCCGAAATAAATGCGATAGTACCTCCAGAAACCCCAGGAACTAGTTCGGCAATACCCATTGCCATACCCTTAAGGGTAATAAAAAAATACTGAAGAAAGTTGCGATTTTCCATGGATAAAACTTCAAAAATAGCTCTTTTATCTTGAAGTCTTTTTGATATGGGAGATTATGTTCAACGCCCATTCAGTTTCGGCAAACTGAGGAAATTCCTCTTCAAAGATGAACAGTTTTTCGATATCCAATTTTAGTGCATCCATTAAGGTTATCCGGGCATTGATAGGATCTTCCGCTAGAAGTTGATAACCGGCGAGCAGGTATTGAAGTTTCGCATTTTCGGGATAAAACTCTTTGCCCTGGGTCAAAATTTGAATACTGGCACCCAGATCCTTGTTCTTATAGGTCACTTTTGACCATTTTAACCAAGTGTCCAATTCATAGTTACCTAAATCAACAGCTTGTTTATAGGCGTAATCCGCCTTATGAAAATCTTTAAGAGTGGCATTGATTTGGGCACATTTTTTCCAATAGAGCGGGTTTTCTCCATCAATATTCAAAGCTTTGTTGATGTAATACAAAGCCTTTTTTGCATCTCTTTTTTGAAAATAGAAATCGGTTATGGCCAACCAACCTTTATCTAAAAGCGGATCTTCATGAACTGTTTGATAATAATAGTACTTGGCCATATCGTCATTGTTCAATTTTTCATGGCACTTACCAATACGCAGATAGGCATGTGAAGTTGGGTCTTCAATGTTGATGGTGGTTTCGTAATTCTCTATGGCATCTTCATATTTGCCCAATTTTTCTAAGACCTTGCCTTTTTCGAAGTAAGCCCCGATGAAAGTATCATCGGAAATAATCGCAAAATCGAAGGCAGCTAGCGCTTCTTTAAAAAGCCGTTTTTCAAAATATTGTTTGCCTAATTGATGCCAAGCCACTTCACAATATGGATTTCTATCTAAGTAATCATTTAGATATAGAATCGCGCCGTCAAAGTCTTCCAAGAATTCAAAGCAATAGATAACGTTATACAAAGAAGAATAATCTTGTTCATCAAAAGAGACACATTTCATGAAATTTTCCTTGGCAAGTTTGAAATCATCCATAAAAAGATATTCCATGCCCATTAACGAGTGTATGTCAAATGCATTGTCGGATAGTAAAAGGGCTTTTTGTAAAAGTACTATGGCCGCCTCGTGATTGTCTTTTTTAGAATAGATATTGGCACGTTGTATATATATTTCCTCATTGTTCGCATCTAGCAGCTGTAACTTGTCTAAGAGCTCTTCTGCTTGATCAAGATTGTTTTCGAACACTAAAACCTCAACATCGAGCAATTTCAACTCAGTTGAGTCAGGATGTTGTTGCAAACCAATTTTAATGGCTTTTTTGGCCAATGCTATTTTTCCGTTATTTAAATAATGGTGAATAATGTCTTCAAAATCCTCAGCATCAAAGAAATAGACGTCATCTGTCTTCAGCATGGATTCGAACTTGGCTATGGGTCGGCCTGGTCTTTCGTTAGATTCTAACGCCATAGGAACTTTTTGGTTAAACTATGGAATTAAAAGTAGTGGTTTGGTACTGCTTAAAATTCTTAAGGCGGTCTATATTATTAACAAATTAGTTAACATGTTATTGTTCAAGGCGGTTCAATTCACTAAGAATGATAGCGCAACCCTTCTTAATTTCTTCCTCGGAAATTGTCAGTGGTGGCGAAATTCGAACCGCTTTGGGTTCAAACAATAACCAAAATAAAATCAATCCTTTTCTACTACAGGCGAGTATTAGTTTATTGGCCAAATCGGCTGACTCCATGATTAGAGCAAGCATTAAACCTTTTCCGCGAATTCCCTTGATTTTATAGTGTTTCAAATGGCTCCTGAATAATTTTTCTTTTTCCAAAGTCAACGGTATAAGATTGCTTTGGGTCAACTCTTTCAAGGTAGCCAAACTAGCGGCGGCAATAACAGCATTACCACCGAATGTGGTAATGTTACCCAATTTCGGACTGTGCTGAAGTTCGGACATCAAATTCTTCGAAGTAGTAAATGCACCCACCGGCAGCCCGGATGCCATTGCCTTACCTAGTACTAATATGTCAGGGATACACTCAAAATGTTCAAAGGCGAAAAGTTTTCCAGTTCTACCAAAACCAGGTTGAATTTCATCCAAAATCAATAGAGCACCTACCTCGTCGCAACGTTTACGAACTTTTTTCAAAAAATTATTTTTGGGAAGTATAAAACCAGCGCCACCTTGTATGGTTTCTAAAACTACAGCTGCCGTTTTTTCCGTAATTCTGTCGAGATCGAGTGCAGCATTGAAGTGGATAAATGAAACATCGGGCAATAGTGGTCTAAAGGCACTTTTTCTTTCTTCATAGCCCATAATGCTGAGACTTCCCATGGTATTTCCGTGATACCCATGATGGGCTGCTACGATTTCTGTTCGCCCAGTAGCTCTTCTGGCCAATTTAATCGCTCCCTCGATAGCCTCGGTACCGGAATTCACCAAGTAGGTGGTTTCCAAGGGTGCAGGAAGCAGGGAGGCCAGTAATTTTGTATACTCTACAGCTGGCTTTTGTACATATTCACCATATACCATGACATGCATGTATTGCTCAGTCTGATTTTTGATTGCTTCAACAACCCGGGGATGGCAATGTCCGAGGCCGCAAGCGGATACACCTGCTACAAAATCAAGATATGCTTTTCCTGAAGTATCATAAATGTAGCTTCCCTTGGCGTGTGAGACTTCCATCGCAAGGGGATGGGATGTGGTTTGGGCTTGATATTTTAGAAAATCAGCTTTCATTGAAATTTGGCCGCTTTCACTTTCTGCACTTTTTGCCTTTTGTTCGGTTCTTGTGCAGCGTCATTGGGTAAGGGTAGATTATTGACTGGGTCTCCAGCGTTCTTGGTTCGTTCCTCCTCTTCAGCATCGATATCAATGGGGTTGTCGATACCACGAATTATTACCAGTTCAATATTATTATCGTCTTCATCAAAGATGTCATCTTTAGTCAAAATACGCTCATCACCTCGCCAAATGAAGCCTTTTAGTTTTCGACTATCTGATGGCAGATCTTTTTCAGGAAAAATATCACCATCAGGTTGTGTACGGAAAATCAAGTCTTCCACGTCATTGTTGGCCATTGTAATTCGGATGGAACTGCAGATGGTCTTGTTGATTCCTATCAGCTCTTGATCGTCATTATACATGTAATAGATGACTTCAGTATTTTTTACCAAGTCGATAATCTTCAACTCATTTTCTATGAACTTTCCATATAAATTGACTCCTTTGGCCTGATTGTAACCTGTTTTGCTAATACTATCCAAGGATACCAAGAATGCATTATCCAGTACTTTAAGAGAGTCTAATTGCTCGGTTTTGGTATTGGATATGATATGGATACTATCACCAGTCATTTGATTTTCACCGTTCCAAAGAACGGGCTTCCGCACTAGTTGGATAAGTCCTGTTTTTTCTGCGGAGTGAATAGAATCACATTTCCCGCTCATATCTGTCTTATAGAACTTGGCATTTCTAAACGCTCTTACAATTCGGTCATCAGGTGGCCCTGTGACCATTAAAGTGTCTCCGTGAACATACAGCGAATCTTGTTCCACTAAACTTATTGTTACCGCTCTTTTGGTGGCGAAAACAGAATCTTTTGCCTTAAAAACTTCTGCGTAATGAGCACGCGTCAATACTTTGTTTATAGTATCTGTTACCGTTATATTGTTGGTGGCCGAGGCAAATTCAGTAGCCTTGTCAAAATAGACGCTATCACCTTTAATAATTCGATTGTTATAGTCGATGCGGGTATTCTTTATTCCGTATCCCTGTTCGATTTTAGTTTGATAAAAACCCCGTTCACAATATATTTTATAGGTCTGACCAGTAATGGTAGAAGGCCCGTACATGTATGCGTTGTCAGACGTGGTGTAGTAATCCAATTGTTTGGAGTCTAAAACGTATTGGGGGTTATCAATATGCACACTGTCTAAAAACCGAAACTTTTTCATTTCCATAAAATAGCGACCGATCTTGCTCGTAAGTGTATTGGCGGAATCGACAATTGTACCTGAGTCTTGATAATAGGCTTCCTGTTTTTCACGGTCAAAACGAAGTGTATCTGTGGTGAGGGTCATGTTTCCCGTTTCGGTTGTTTTGCTATCTAAAACAACATTTTCGAATGCTTTGGCCAGCTTAGTATTGCCATCATAATTGATCTTGCCACTGGTCATAGTGACGGAATCACCTTGTTGCATTCTTACGTTTCCGATAGCGCGTAATCTGTTTTCTTTTAAATAATGAATGGCTATGTCGCACCATAGATCTGCACCTTCGTGTTCAAATTGCACTTGACGTTCATCTTTGCTAAAAATAGCAGCACCAGGGAAGTTTATCTCATCTTTTGTGAAATTGGCGCCATGAACAATGTTGATTTGTTTCTTTTGCGGAATGGTGTCCTGTCCAACAGTAAAGCCTGTTATAAATAAGAAAAGTATGAATTCAAATACGTTGCGCAAGGCTATAAATTTTTCCAAAAATAGGATTTTTTAAAACGGCTGTCCGATTATTGGCATAGATTTAAGACCCGATATTCCTTAAAAAGCCACTCGGGAAAGTGGCTTTTTTTATCGGTGTATGGTCTGGGTCCTATCTGGCCCGACCGAAACAATCTTTATTGGCACTTCCAATTCCTTTTCGAGAAAATCGATGTATTCGTTCAACGCCTTCGGAAATTGCTCTACTTTGGTCATTTTAGTGAGGTCTTCGGCCCAACCATTCATTTCTTTATAAATGGGTGTTACATTTTCCTGCTCAATGTTATAGGGTAGGTGGGTAATTTGCTTTCCTTTATAAGTATAGGCAGTAGCAACTTTCAATTTTTTGAAACCGCTTAGAACATCACCCTTCATCATCATCAATTCTGTCACTCCATTTATTTGAACCGCATATTTCAGCGCCACTAGATCAAGCCAGCCGCATCTTCTTGGTCTACCCGTCGTGGCACCGAATTCATTTCCTACACGACCCATAGTTTCGCCATCTGCATCAAAAAGTTCGGTAGGGAAGGGACCACTGCCAACTCGCGTTGCATAGGCTTTGAAGATGCCTTTTACTTCACCTATTTGATTGGGCGCAACACCCAAACCGGTGCATGCTCCCGCAGCCGTGGTATTTGAAGAAGTTACATAAGGATAAGTGCCAAAGTCGATATCTAAAAGCGAACCTTGAGCACCTTCCGCCAAAATCTTTTTGCCTTGTTTTTGGGCTTGATACAAATATTCTTCGCTATCTATGAATGTCAACTCTTTGAGTTCCTCCACTGCAGCGCAAAATTGCTCTTCCAAATCCCTAAGATCATATTGGATATCAACGTCGTAGAAATCGATCATGGCCTCGTGTTTGTCCGCGAGAGCCCTGTATTTTTCTTTCCAATTTGATAATTCGAGATCGCCAACGCGCATTCCGTTTCTACCGGTCTTATCCATATAGGTCGGACCAATTCCCTTTAACGTAGAACCAATCTTTGCCTTGCCTTTGGAGGCTTCGGATGCGGCATCCAATAGTCGGTGTGTGGGTAGAATCAAATGTGCTTTGCGCGATATCAATAAAATCGATTTGATATCAAGGTCGAATTTTTTTAAAGCATCAAGCTCTTTCTTGAAAATCACAGGATCGATGACAACTCCATTGCCGACAACATTGATGGCATTTTTATGAAAAATTCCTGAAGGAATGGTATGTAAAACATGTTTAATGCCGTCAAACTCTAATGTATGTCCTGCATTGGGACCGCCTTGAAAACGCGCTATTATATCGTAATTTTTGGTTAGTACGTCAACTATTTTTCCTTTCCCTTCGTCACCCCATTGAAGGCCTAACAATAAATCTACTGCCATTAATATGTTTGGTTAGTTGTTTGTATTTTCTGCTTTATCCCTCTTGTCTTCCGATACGTTTTTTGTTCCGTAAAAATAGAGCGAATGATTACTGATTTTTATATCGAAAACCTCTTCGATTGTTTTTTTGATGGATTGAATACGAGGGTCGCAAAATTCCATTACTTCACCGGTATCCGTTAAAATCACATGATCATGTTGACGATCAAAATACGATTTTTCATATTGCGCCTGATTTTTACCAAATTGATGTTTGCGTACCAATTTACAATCCAACAAAAGTTCTATGGTGTTATACAATGTTGCCCTGCTGACGCGATAGTTCTTATTTTTCATCTTGATGTACAATGATTCGATATCAAAGTGATCATCACTATCGTAGATTTCTTGAAGAATGGCATAACGTTCAGGAGTCTTTCGATGCCCGTTCTCCTCTAAAAAGGTAGTAAAGACATTTTTTACGATTTCCTGATCTTTATTAGTGGCCATATATGCAGTTTTCGACTGACAATTTACAAAGGTACATCTAAATTCTTTCTGCCGGAAGTGTGTTTTATCAACACAAAATGAACATCTTAATACTGAACAACAAGAAGAAAAGAATCAAGGTTACTTAAACACGTGTGACTTTTTCAATACCGTTGATTTGCTGTAGTCTACTAATTAATTTCTTTAGTATTGATTTATTCTTGACCACAACGGTAATAGTACCTTTAAAGGTGCCCCCATCCGTATTAAAATTAAGGTTACGCATATTAACGTGCATATTGCCTGAAATGACCTCAGTAATTTCGCTAATCAAGCCCAAATTGTCTATACCTGCCAATTTTATCTCAGATTGAAACTCCTCTTGGGTAGAGTCAATCCACTTTGCTGATATTATGCGATACCCATAATTTGACTGCAACTGAATCGCATTGGGGCAGTTCTTGCTATGTACTTTTATGCCTTCTGAAACACTTATAAATCCAAAGACCTCGTCTCCGGGTATAGGTTTACAGCATTTTGATAGGGTATATTCAAGTTTTTCTTCTTCTTTCCCAAAGACAAGCATATCATACTTAGAAGTAATCTCATCCTTATCTATATCTTCAGGTGTGGGACTACGGCGTATTTTATTTTTAAAGAAACTGATAAAGGCATTGCTATAGGAAGAAGCAAAATCTTTTATCATTTGATTGTCAATGGAGCCGATGCCTACACGATAAAAAAGGTCTAAACTTGTTTTCAACTTAAAGAAAACGACCATTTTGTTAACCGTGTCTTCGTTAAGCGTAATTTTTTGTGATTTCAGTTTTCGGCGTAGTATTTCTTTTCCTTCGAGTCCGATTTCTTTCTTTTCTTCGCGTAGGGAGGATTTTATTTTGGCTCGTGCCCTTGCTGTAGTTGCATAGTCCAACCAGTTTTGATTGGGTTTGGCCTGTTCAGAAGTGATAATTTCGACTTGATCACCACTATGCAAAGTAGTGTTCAATGGCACAAGTTTTCCATTGACTTTGGCTCCCCTGGTTCGCATTCCCACTTCTGTATGAATGTTAAAGGCAAAATCAAGTGGTGTCGCGCCCTTGGGCAAAGATTTCAATTCTCCTTGGGGGGTAAACACAAAAATTTCTTTGGCGTATAAATTAAGTTTGAATTCTTCTACAAAATCAACGGCATTGGCTGTTGAATTCTCCAAAGCCTCTTGCAATTTATTAAGCCAAATATCAATGCCCTGTTCTTTTTGATCTCCGTGTTTGTACTTGAAATGCGCCGCGTAACCTTTTTCGGCTATCTCATGCATGCGTTCACTTCTAATTTGTACTTCGACCCATCTTCCTTTAGGGCCCATAACAGTGATGTGAAGGGCTTCGTACCCCGTAGATTTCGGGGAAGAAATCCAATCGCGTAGTCTGACCGGGTTAGGTGTAAAGTGATCCGTAACAATCGAGTATATTTTCCAAGCCAAAAACTTCTCATTTTTAGGGTCTGACTTGTAGATAATCCGGATGGCGAATTTGTCATATATCTCGTCAAAACTGACATTTTGCGACTTCATTTTACGTCGCATTGAGAAGATTGATTTCATTCTTCCCTTGATGACATAGTTAAGCCCTTCTTTTTTTAAGGAGTTGTCTATTACTTCCGAAAACGCATCAATATAAGCTTGTTGTTCTTCTTTAGAGTCGTCAATTTTATCTCTAATATCTTGGTATACGTTAGGTTCGGTATATTTCAAACTTAAGTCCTCAAGCTCTGTTTTGATATTGTAAAGCCCTATTCTATGTGCCAAAGGTGCATAGATGTAAAGCGTTTCCGACGCAATCCGAACCTGTTTGTGTTCAGGCATCGCATCCATCGTCAACATATTATGATACCGATCTGCAATCTTAATGATGATTACCCTAACATCATCATTCAAAGTGAGCAACATCTTTCTGAAATTCTCTGCTTGCTGCGAGATATTCATGTCTTTCTTTAGATGTGCTATTTTGGTAAGTCCATCAACTATACGAGCTACCGTCTCACCAAACATACGTTCAATATCATCTAAGGTGTACTCGGAATCTTCGACTACATCATGAAGAAGAGCCGAAGCAATTGAAATCGCATCGAGGCCAATTTCTGATGCAACAATTTTTGCAACCGCAATGGGGTGGAAAATATAAGCTTCGCCAGATTTTCGTCGTTGGTCTTTGTGTGCGTCAACGGCGACCTCAAAAGCAGAGCGTATCAGTTTTTTGTCATCATCCGACAAAGTCTGATAGCTAATGCGAAGCAACTCCTTGTACTGCTTGGCAATCTCTTTGTTTTCCTTTTCTATTGCAATCTCAGTCATTGTATATTAAAATTACCACAAACCAATAGACTATACAACAAAAATTAGGCCATTAGGTTCTTTATTCGTTGAACTAGGGGAGGGTGCGAGTAGTGCATGAAAACGTACGCCGGATGGGGTGTCAAGTTACTCAGATTTTTCTTTGAAAGCTTTTTTAAAGAAGTTACCAAAGGCATTGCAGCAAACGTATTTTTGGCGTAATCATCAGCCTGAAATTCGAATTTTCTAGAAAGAAAATTCATGACCAATGACGTCAATTCAGATATGGGGCTGTACAAGATCCCAAATCCGATTAATGCGGCATGAAAACTGGGTTGCGAAACTCCTATTGCTTTGGAAACTTCGGGGTTGTTGATGAACAAAGATAGAATGAAAAGCGTCAACCCAAGTATTAGAACGGAAGCTACTAAATTGAAAATAATGTGTTTGCGCTTGTAATGACCGACTTCATGCGCAAGCACGGCAACAACTTCATCTTCGTCCAAGTCTTTGATTAGCGTGTCAAAAAGGGTGACCCTTTTTTCCCTTCCAAAACCCGAAAAGTATGCGTTTGCTTTGGTTGACCTTTTCGAACCATCAATGACAAAAATGTTCTTCAGTTCAAAACCGACTTTAGAAGCATAGTTTTCAATTTTGCTTTTGAGGCTTCCTTCATCTAAGGGAATTTGTTTATTGAAGAGCGGAACTATCAATTTACTGTAAAACAGGTTCATAAAGACAATGATGACCGTAACCAATCCCCAAACATAAAGCCAAAATTTAGGCCCGGCCCATTGATAAAACAACATAGCAAGGGTAATAACCCCACCACCAAGCATGGCCATTAAAAGCCACCCTTTAAGTTTATCAGTAAAAAAGAGTTTTTTGGTCGACTTGTTAAAACCAAAACGTTCTTCGATTACAAAGGTTTGATAATACGAAAACGGAGTTGAAAGTATATCACTCCCTATGGTTAGAACTCCGAAGAAAATCAAGGTAATAATGATTTCATTTCCACTAAAACTTCGTGCCAATTGATCCGCCCATTCAAATCCGCCAAATACTAAAAAAACTAGTGTCAGTATAATTGAGAAGCTTGAACTAAGTAACCCGAAACGATAATTTGTTTTTTGATACTCTTGCGATTTTTGATAATCCTCCTTGTCGAAAACATCTTCTAGAGCTTCAGGAATTGGGTCTCCGTAATGTTTTGCATTCAGATAATCTAAAATGGTTTCGACCATAAACTGGATTAAAAGAATTGAAATAATAATGTAAAATAGAATATTCAAATTATTCGGTATTTATGGTTTGGTGTCTTCGCGTATGGGTAATTGTGGTTAAAACCCTCTTTGACGTAAGGCTTCAAAGATAACGATTGCGGCAGATACCGATACGTTCAGGGAATCAATTTCACCATGCATGGGAATAATAATGTTTTCGGTAGAGTTGTTTAGCCAATCGGTAGATAGCCCAGTGGATTCGGTACCTACAATAATTGCGGACCCCTTTTTGAAATCTATTGTAGTGTAGTTTTTTGAAGCTGACAGTGCGGCGCAATATAAATCGATATTTTTCCTTTTTAAAAATTCAATGACTTCTGAGGTACTTCCGGTTGCAATTTGATTGGTAAAGACACAACCAACACTTGAACGAATAATATTGGGGTTGTATATATCTCCTTTAGGATTGGCAATAATGACCGCATCTAAATTGGCTGCGTCGGCAGTTCGTAATAGAGCGCCTATATTTCCTGGTTTTTCAGGTGCTTCAGCTACTACGATCAACGGTCTTTCATTTTTAAACTGCAATGCTTCCAAATCATGCGGTTTTGATTTTACAATCGCCAATAAGCCTTCTGTAGTTTTTCGGTAGGCGATTTTTTGGTAAACCTCCTTTGCAACAGAAATTATATCGGGTTGAATGGTCAATCCGGCTAAGGTCTTCATGGCTTCTTGTTCAGAAATAATAGAGTCATCAAAAAACGTTTTCTGAATTTCGTAACCACCTTTAATGGCGAGCTCCAATTCTCGTTGCCCCTCTACAATAAATAGGTTTTCCTTTTTCCGTTCTCGGGATTTATCCTTGAGCAACAATACCTTTTTAACTATAGGGTTTTGAAGACTGCTTATTTGTTTAATTTCGTTCATTGTTACAAAAGTAATTCAATTACAACATCCTCGACAAAGGAGGAAACTTTAAAAAATAACCATGAAACTAGTTATAGTATCACTCTTTTGCTTCGTAATTTTATCTTGCAAAGAAAATCCGAAAGAAATAAAAAATGAATCGGCAGAACCTGAAATACCTTCGAAAATTGATGATTCCAAGTTTCCTGAAGCGATGCGCAAGGTTTTTGAAGCACACGGTGGACTCCCCACCTGGAAAAATAAAAGAGTTCTTTCCTTTGAAATTCCGAAGCCTGATTATGCAGAAAAGCATACCATTGATTTGTATACTAGAAATGAAAAAATAGAAATGCCAGATTTTTCTATGGGCTCTGATGGAGCGGAAATCTGGTTGTTTGATAAGGCGAACAGATATCAGGGCGACCCTGTTTTTTATCATAACCTCATGTTCTATTTCTATGCCATGCCTTTCGTGCTATCCGACAATGGAATCAACTATTCAGAGGCGGAAGCCTTAGAATTTGAGGGAACTTCTTATCCCGGAATTAGAATCAGCTATAATGAGGGGGTGGGCTTGTCCGCAAAGGATGAATACTTCATTCATTATAACCCAAAATCATTTCAAATGGAGTGGTTAGGGTATACCGTGACCTTTAGAAGTGGTGAAAAATCCGATAATATCAAATGGATTCGATACAATGATTGGATAAACGTCGATGGTCTCACATTGCCTAAATCGATAACCTGGCATGAGTACGAAGGCAGGACTATCAGAGAAGCTAGAGAACCTTTATATTTTGAAAATGTAACTCTAAACGAAACTACGCAAGCTACGGACTTTTTCACCCAACCAGAAGGAGCTAAAATTATGAATGTTAAAATGGAATGACCTTTAACTTAAAAAAAGGTTAAAAAAAGTACAACTGGATTTAGAAGGTGCCTAATTTTCCGTAATTTAGAAGCTCTTGCTATTTGGCAATGACCTTTGTTTTTTGAACTTTTCATCCCGAGATTTCTCGAGAGTATGCAAATATAATTTACGAACCCAACACAATAAGAAAATGCCGACGTACAACTTAAAAATTAATGGCAGTGTTCAATCCATTGAAGCTGCTGAAGACACTCCCTTACTTTGGGCCTTACGTGACCAATTGGATATGGTAGGTACAAAGTACGGATGTGGAATTGGACAATGTGGATCGTGTACCGTTCATGTTGATGGCAACGCCATACGCAGTTGTCAATTACAAATTTCACAATTGGATGGTAAGGAAATCACAACGATTGAAGGATTGTCTGAAGACGGTTCCCACCCTGTTCAAGAAGCTTGGAAAGCAATCGATGTTCCACAATGTGGATATTGTCAAGCTGGTCAAATCATGACGGCTTCGGCTTTTTTGGAAAAGAACCCGAACCCTTCAAGGGAAGAAATTCGAAACGCGATGCACGGCAATATATGCCGATGCGCATCTTATAACCGAATTGAAAATGCAGTTGCAATGGCTGCAGAGAAAAAAATGGCCTAACCTAAAAATCGAAAATCATGTCAAGTACAATATCAACGAAATTTAGCAGAAGGTCTTTTTTAAGAACTTCTTCTCTTGCCAGTGGCGGAATGCTTATCGGTTTCAACTTTTTTACTGCTTGTAAAGACACAGCGAAAATGCCGGTCGATATCGCCGAACTTAATTATAACGACTTCAATGCTTTTATCAAGATATCCGATGAGGGCATGGTTACCATATTTTCACCCAATCCGGAAATTGGTCAAGGTGTGAAAACATCTATGCCAATGATTATTGCCGAAGAACTTGATGTGCCTTGGGAAAACGTGAATGTGGTTCAGGGTATTTTGGACACCCAAAACTATACGCGCCAAGTTGCAGGAGGAAGCCAGTCCATTCGTTTCGGATGGGATGCATTAAGGCAAACCGGGGCAACGGCACGACAGTTATTGGTAAATGCCGCAGCGGCAAGATGGGGTGTAGATGCTTCAGAATGTTCAGCGAAACAGGGAGTCATTACTAATGCAAATGGCGAGACTTTAGGTTATGGTGAGGTAGTTAAGGAAGCTGCATTATTGCAGGTTCCCGAATCTGAAGATTCGGCGATTGAAGAAGAATCCAAATCGGAAAACCCCGAATTCAAGGATGAAAAAACAGAAGGAATTGCTGGCAATGTGACCTTGAAAGACCCGAAAGATTATACTTTAATCGGAACGGACGTTGGTAACGTGGATATCGATGAAATCATTACTGGAAAACCACTTTTCGGCTTAGATTATAAAGTTGAGGGCATGGTTTACGCATCTGTGTTGCGTCCACCAGCTTTCGGGCAAGTCTTAGAGTCGTATGATGATACTGCGGCGAAAGCAGTTACCGGAGTAATTGATGTGATAAAAATTGGAGAAAAAGCGAAAGCCCTATTGGCGAAAGATGAAGTCAATTGGACCGCTATACTCGCGCCAACGGAAAAAGTTGTTGTCATTGCTGAGAATTCTTGGGCCGCTATCAAGGGAAAAAAGGCTTTGAAGGCAGAATGGTCTGATAATTCTCCATTGGAAAATACAAAGGCACACGACAAGATTTTGACCGATCTTTTGGATGGTAATGAGTTTCAGAATATGCGTAAAGATGGTGATGTAAAGAAGGCTTTTAAACAAGCGGACAAAGTCGTCGAACGCACTTATGAATCTCCTTTTCTTCCACACAATACTATGGAGCCGATGAATTTCTTTGCTGATGTAACGGATTCGAAAATTCTTTTGGTAGGTCCTGTGCAGACTCCTGCGGATGCTGCAGCCACAGTTGCAGAGATGTTAGGTCGCGATGAAAAAGATATCCGATTGGAAATGACTCGCATGGGTGGTGGTTTCGGAAGACGACTTTATGGGGATTTTGTTTATGAAGCTGCTGAAATTTCAGATAAAATACGTAAACCGGTTAAAATGTTCTCAACTCGTGAGGATGATATGATGACCGGGGTGTACCGCCCAGCAATTAAATATCGTATCGCTGCATCTATTAAAGACGGCGAAGTTACCGGGTATCACTTGAAAGAAGCAGCTGTTAACGGGAATATGTATGGATTGATTCCGAATTTCTTCCCTGCGGGTGCCATTGAGAATTATCAAGTTGACGTTGCAAAATATGACAGTAATATTTCAACCGGTGCTTGGCGTGCCCCGTATACCAATTTCCTTTCCTATGCCGAGCAAAGCTTTTTAGATGAACTTGCCGAAGTAATGGAAAAAGACCCGGTGCAAATGCGATTGGATTTGCTGGAAAAAGTTAAAGGAACAAACGATGATAGAATTCAGTATTCTGCTGAGCGCTTGCAAGATGTGTTGAAGTTAGCAGTTGAAAAGTCAGGCTATCGAACTCCCAAAGACGGAGTTTATCAAGGTGTTTGTGCCTATTATTGCCACAATACCCATGTTGCGGAGGTTGCCGATGTGGTTATGGAAGGTGAACAACCTGTAGTCAAGAAGATAACGGTTGCCGTTGATTGTGGAATTGTTATAAACCCGTTAGGTGCGAAGAACCAAATTGAAGGTGGTGCTATAGATGGTGTGGGTCATTCCATGTACGGTGATTTTGTCTTTGAAAACGGAATGCCGACAAGTAATAATTATGACAAGTATCGCTTGATAAGAATGAACGAATCTCCAATTGTTGAAACACATTTCGTAAAAAACACCTTGAGTCCTACAGGTCTTGGAGAACCCACTTTGCCACCTGCCGGGGCAGCGGTAGCTATTGCCATGAAAAAGGCAACTGGTAATCGTGTTTACAAGCAACCGTTCGTTAGTAATATGAATTCAAAACCAATACTTGGATAATCGCCTATGGATGTTTTACTATTTGGAATTGCAAAGGATATAGTAGGTAATTCGGAAATCCAAATCACATCAAAAGAAAAGATTCCTAATTCAGTACAGGAGCTTAAGGATTATTTGATACGAAAGTTTCCCGATTTTGGGAAGCTTTCTTCTTTTGCGGTCGCCGTGAATAGTGAGTATGCGCAAGATGATGTACCTTTAAACAGGAATGATGAAATAGCCATTATTCCCCCTGTAAGTGGTGGCTGATGAGCAAAAAGATAGTTGCAATAGTAGATAGGATAGATACCTCTCAAGTGTTCACGGAATTATCCGATGCACAAAGCGGAGGTATTTGTGTTTTCGTAGGTACGGTGCGTGAGTTTACACAAGGCGAGGAAGTGGTTTCTCTAGAGTTTGAAACCTATCAAAAAATGGCGCTCAAAGAAATGGATAAAATTGCTTTGGATGCGGCCAAAAAGTGGAATCTGAACATAGTAATAATAAGACATGCTGTAGGACTAAAAAAAGTTGAGGAACCTGTTGTGGTAGTTGGAGCATCTTCTGCACACCGTGATGCGTGTTTTGAAGCTTGTCGCTATTTAATTGATACCTTAAAGGAAACCGTTCCCATTTGGAAAAAAGAAATGTTTGAAAACAAAACGGTTTGGGTATCCGCTCATCCTTAAAAAAATAAAATGCAAAAAATAGGATTGATAGGTGGTATGAGTTGGGAATCAACTCAAATTTATTATAAAATCATTAACCAAAAAGTACGTGAGATTTTAGGTGGTTTTCATTCCGCCAAATGTATCATTGAATCGGTTGATTTTTCGGAAATACATCGACTACAATCTGAAAATGATTGGGATGCTCTGAATGAAAAGATTGTTGAGGCGGCTACTAATTTAAAGAATGCCAAGGCTGAAGTAATCCTTATTTGTGCCAATACAATGCATTTATGTAGTGGAGCCATAGCACAAAATGTAGACTTGCCGTTACTTCATATAGCTGAAGCAACAGGGGAAGCAATAAAGAAAGCAGGACTCAAAAAGGTACTTCTATTAGGTACTAAATTTACCATGGAAAAAGATTTTTACAAAGACATTATAACCAATGATTTTGGTATTGAAGTACTGATTCCGAATGATGAAGATAGAGAGACGGTTCACAACGTTATTTATGAAGAATTGGTTCAAGGCAAAATAAATACAGGATCTAAAGGAGAGTATATGCGAATAATATATGAGGCTGTTAAAAATGGAGCGGAAGGTGTCATATTAGGTTGTACGGAGATTCCTTTATTAATTCAGCCTACTGATGTGCCTATTCAAACATTTGATACTACTCAAATTCATGCTGAAAAAGCTGTGGAATTCGCTTTAAGCACGGTATTATCAAATTGATCTAACTTAGAAATGTCAAAAGAACTCTCACATATAGACGAAACTGGAAATGCTTCAATGGTAGATGTATCAGGCAAGCAAGCAAGTGTAAGAACTGCGGTAGCTTCAGGCAAAGTTGTTTTTCCTTCTGATGTATTTGATAAACTGGCTTCTCTAGATTTTTTGGGTCACAAAGGAAGTATTATCCAAACGGCGGTTATTGCGGGAATACAAGCGGTGAAAAAAACTTCAGAATTGATTCCGCTTTGTCATCAGCTCAATCTTTCTAAAATACAGATAGATATCGTTCCTGGGAATAATGCGCTTCAAATTTCATGTAAAGTAAAGTGCAACGAGCAGACAGGAGTTGAGATGGAAGCTTTAACCGGAGTTTCGGTTAGTGCATTGACCATCTACGATATGTGCAAAGCGCTTTCACACGACATTCAAATTTCTGAAATACAACTTGAACAAAAAACAGGAGGGAAGAATGACTTCAACCGCTAAGCTTTACGGACTCGTTTTATCTGGAGGAAAGAGCACCCGAATGGGTACTGACAAGGGATTAATAAAATATCATGGTGTTCCACAACGTGAATATTTATATGATTTGTTGAGTCATGTTTGCGAAAAAACATTTATTAGCTTGCGAGAAGAGCAGGAAGCAGAGTTACCATTAAGAATGGAAACGATAGTGGATTTAAATGAGTTTAAAGGACCTTATAATGGACTTTTATCTGCTCATAAAAAACATTCAGAAGTTGCTTGGTTGGTTTTAGCCTGTGACCTCCCACTGATGGATTTGGAGGCATTGAAAGAATTGATTTTACAAAGGGATAATAGCAAACAAGCAACAGCTTTCGCGCTTAAAGAAAATCCTTTACCTGAACCTCTATGTGCTATTTGGGAACCGCATGCATTCGAAGATTCCCTTGCGTATTTAGAAAGTGGGGTAGGTACCTGCCCCAGAAAGTTCTTAATCAATCATGATACGAAGTTGGTGTTTCCAAAGAATGAGAATGTTTTACTGAATGCTAATTCGGAAGAGGAATATAAGCAGGCACTTGAAAAATTAGCGATAGGTTAATTAAAGACTACTTATTAAATTTCGAAAACTTCGTAGGTTCGAGACCATTCTTTTGTCTCGTTTGGTGAGATATGAATATCAAAAAATAATTCAGGACTAATCACATGCTTCCAACCCCAAAGATTTATCTTACTAGTTTGAAAACTTGCGGATTCTCGAATTCCGACTTTAGATTTTAGTTGAATGAGCTCCCAGGCTGCGGGAACACTTTTTCCTCCCGATAGGTTACTAAAGAAGAATTGCTTAGTTGGCGAACCATTAAATGAAACTCCTTTTTCACCTATTGAAACAGCCAATTCAGGATTAACGGTCTCTCCAAACAGTTCAGGCTTTAAGACAAATTGAAAATTTAGGCTATAATTCTCTCCAACAAAGTCATTATGTATAGCCGTGAAATTATGGACATATTCATCCGTATGAATCGTCTTTTCACCAGTGTTCTTTAAATAATAGTTGATTGAAAAACCAGTTTCTTGTAGTTTAATTTCCTTTCGCAATTCGTAAGCGTACCCATTAGCACGGGCTGAAATACATGTTATTTTAACGTGATTTGCACCCGCCCTAGTTTGAAATTCCGCAGGTTTAATCTTATATGGTTTAGTAAACGCATAGTAAGCATCTTCTTTTTTTAATAATCCCACACCAATTTTATGAAACCAACCACCAATTTCCGTTTCGTCAAAACCTACTGCAGAATCAATTCCGAATTCATTATAAAATCCTTTACCAAAGAGGTTTTGATTTTGGCAATTAGGGTCTTCGACACTTGCAAACTGAATATTTTTAACTTTTACGGATACAATTTTTCCTGTCCAGTCAAATCGTGAAAAGCTATAATTTTCGAGGGGAAAATCGATTTGAAGTTCCAGATTTTGGTTTTTGAGAATGTGCCCCATAGCACGAAGTTATCAAATTACAGTCGATTTTAGTTTAGTAAATTATGGGCTAAAGACCACCTCTCTTTTTACTATATTAGACAAATGAACCAAGAGCGCTATATAAGACAGACAATCCTAAAAGGATTTGGCATTGAAGGCCAAAAAAAAATAGCTGATGCCAAGGTTCTGGTCATTGGCGCTGGTGGTCTTGGAGTTCCCGTATTAACCTACTTGAACGCTATGGGAGTGGGAAAAATAGGCATTGTGGACAATGATGTTGTTTCCATAACGAATTTACATCGTCAAGTACTATATGGCGAAGGTGATGTTGGAGAATCCAAAGTGATTACGGCTCTTGAGAAACTTAAAGCTCAAAATCCAAGTAGTAAGATTGTCATTTACAATACATTTCTAGACACTAAAAATGCTTTAAAAATCATTGCGGACTATGACCTTGTAGTTGATGCTTCCGATAATTTTCCAACGCGTTATTTGGTAAATGATGCTTGTGTAATCCTAAATAAGCCTTTTATCTATGGTGCTTTGCACGGATATGAAGGACAGGTATGCGTTTTTAATTATAAGGGTGGGCCAACGTATCGTTGTCTTTTTCCAAATATGCCGAAAGAAAACGAAGTGCCAAATTGTAATGAACATGGAGTACTAGGAATCATTCCGGGAATTGTAGGAAACCTCCAAACTTTAGAGGCGATTAAAGTCATAACAGGAATAGGTGATGTACTTTCAGGAAAACTATTAATCTTTAACGGACTCCAACAATCCTATCAAAAAATAAAATTCAAGTCACATCCAGAAAACCTTGAAATCAAGAAGCTTCAAGATTTTTATGAATGGAATGACCCTTGTGAAATTGTTCCTACTGTTTCAGTAGATGAGCTGCAAAAGTTGTTAATAGCAAATGCGCAAATCGTTGATGTACGAACGCATGAGGAATATATTAATTATCACCTTCCCGAGTCAATTCATGTTCCTCTGAATGCCTTGGATGCGAATTCCAGTAAAATCAATTTTGCGCTACCCGTGTATTTACTTTGTCAATCTGGCAAAAGAAGCGTAACCGCTTTAAGACAACTGCAAGAGAAACACCCTGAGAGTTCACTTTTTAGTATTTTAGGAGGTCTAAACCAGTATTTGGCCGAATGCTCTTAACCATCCCAGAACTCTTGTTGTTGATGCTTGGCTTTTTTGTGATTGCTATGTTGTATTCTTCCGTAGGTTTTGGTGGTGGATCTAGTTATTTAGCGGTGTTGACCTTGGTTTTCGCGAGTTTTTTCGCCATACGAAGTATGGCCTTGATTTGTAATTTAGTTGTGGTATCCGGTAGTAGTTATCTGTACTTCAAAAAAGGTCATCTTGATTTTAAGAAGTTCTTACCTTTCATAATTACCAGTATCCCGCTGGCCTTTATTGGCGCATCATTTCGATTGAAGGAGAACATCTTTTTTATTATTCTTGGAGTAGCTCTAATAATTTCCGCGCTGGCCTTGATTTATCAAACATTTGTAACTAAAAAAGCGGAAGAAATAAATACTGATTATCCTCCCTTTTTGACATATGTATTAGGTGGGGCCATAGGGTTGCTTTCCGGACTTGTTGGTATTGGTGGCGGCATTTTTCTAGCGCCTGTTCTCAATCATATGCGATGGGATAAATCGGTTAAAATTGCAGCTTTGGCGAGTTTCTTTATTTTGGTCAATTCTGCATCGAGTATTGGTGGATATATCAGCAATGGTACCTTCGAACTGCCATGGCGTGAGGCTATCGGTTTGGTCATTGCTGTTTTTGTTGGAGGTCAGTTGGGCATTCGGATTAGCTTGAGCAAGTTTACTGGAAAAAGCATCAAAATGATTACTGCAGTATTGGTATTGTTCGTGGGGGTTCGGGTTTTGTTGGTCAACGGCCTTCAGTTATCATTTTAAAACCTGCAATAGTTTTTGATATTTTAGTATAAGTTTTCATAAAATCATAAAATGGACCCTAAAGTAGACGAATACTTTGAAAACGCCCAGAGCTGGCAAAAAGAATATGAACAATTGCGCAGAATAGTGCTCGACTGTACGTTGACTGAAGATTTTAAATGGCGTCAACCTTGCTATACTTTCAATGGAAAAAATATCGCAATAATTGGAGGGTTTAAAGAATATTGCGCACTTATGTTTTTCAAAGGAGTATTATTAAAAGATACACACAACATTCTAAAAGCACCAGGCGAAAACTCACAATCTAGTCGTCAGATCCGCTTTACAAATTTTCAAGAAATCTTAGAAATGGAGACCACTTTAAGAGCCTATATTTTTGAAGCCATAGAGGTGGAAAAGGCAGGTCTAAAAGTAAATCTAAAAAAGACCTCAGCGTATACTGTTCCCAAAGAATTGAAAAACAAGCTCGCGGAGGACCTAGCTTTCAAAAAAGCTTTTGAGGCATTGACCCCTGGCCGTCAAAAAGGATACCTACTTTATTTTTCCGCAGCCAAACAATCGAAAACCCGAGAGGCAAGAATTGAGAATTACGAGGCGCGAATTCTGGATGGTAAAGGGTTTCATGATTGCGTCTGCGGCTTGTCTAAAAGACTTCCTACCTGTGACGGTTCGCACAAGAATATAAAAAAGAATTAAAATAGTTAGTAATTGTTAGGAAGCAATTTGTCCTCTTCGCCCAAAACGAATGAACCGATAGAAATACTTGAAGTTGCCATTGTACCAAATCGAAAAGATAAAGGCGATATAGATAACCCAATCGGGCATCAAAAGTGCTAAACCGTAATAGGTTTTCAAAACTAAAATGGTTAAGGCTACTGCTGCAATTGCCAAAGAGATAACAGTGCGTTTATCCTTTCGATTCAACAAAATCATGGTGATGATCAAGAGTCCCATTACCGGTTTTGTATGTAGTAGTAGAGGTACTAGAGTCGTGTATTCAATATCAAAAAAGAGAACCATGGCACTCATATATGCCGTCATACAAAGTGGGCATTTGGGAATAAGAATCAATAAGATGGTAGAAAGAAAAGACATGGAGCCATTGGCCGCTTCCACTTTTTTAGGAATGTGTGACTTGTTTTTACAACAACCTGTCTTTGTGATTTCCATAGCAAGAAATTACCATTTCATTCTGTAAGGTACAAAAGGATAAACCTCATTCGCAAAAAATTGGCTCTTATTTTGAGGTAAAACTAAAAATCCGTCCGTTTTTACGAGATTAGCGAAATCTCCCGAACCATTGCCTGCAATGGGGTCCGCCACTAGTGTGCCATCTTCTCGACTTTCCAAAGCCGCTTCCAAAAAAAATATCAGATCGGGATTGAACTGCACATCTTTCTTTAGCTGCACATACAAGGTTTCGGGTTCTATATTCAAAGATTTCCTTAGCCAATACTGTAAGTACATGTACACACAAACAAAAGAGGAAACAGGATTTCCCGGCAAGGCAAAAATCTTATTGTTGTTCGTACTGGTGCCGAACCAAAAAGGTTTCCCTGGTCGTTGCTGTATCTTGTGGAAGTGTTTTTTGACTTCCAATTCCTCTAGTACATCGGGTAGGTAATCGAATTTCCCTTTTGAGACTCCTCCTGTAAAGATTAAAAGTTCATAATCCACTAGCAGCTGTGAGATAATGGTCAGCATTTGCTCTTTGTCATCGGGCAAGTGCTCCAGATCCGCCTCCAATCCCCATTCATTCAATGAATTTTTAATGCCGTAAATATTCGAACGACGAATTTGGTGTAATTCAGGTGTTTCGGAAACGGGCACAAGTTCGTCTCCCGTCGAGATAATAATAGCTTTCGGTAGTTGCACCACTTTCAATTCGGCTTTCCCGACTGCCGCGGCAATATTGATTTCTGCACTCGACAACTGATTCCCTTTTGCTACAATGCAAGTTCCTTTTGCAATGTCCATTCCTTTGAAATGCACATTTTGCTTGAATTTCAAGGAATCTAAATTTATGGTGGCTACACCATTTTCAATCTGCAAATCCTCATAACGAATAACGGTATCGACTCCGTTAGGCATGATGGCACCTGTCATTACTTCAATACAGTTTTGTGTATTTTCTACTGTCTTTTGTGAAGTGCCCGCCGGAGCAACGGCTTCAATTTTGAAATTACGTTGTCCTTTTTCAAAGACTGAGAAATCAATGGCAATACCATCCATGGTTACGCGGTCGAAAGGAGGGAAGTCTCTATCGGCCGACAAATCTTCCGCCAAATACGCGCCGACGCATTGCTCCAAGGGTTTCGAAACTATGGGAAAATCACCAGTGTGTTCCGCTAAAATGGAAAGGGCTTGCTCGTACGGAATGAAAGTATTGTTCATTTTAGCCACCGATAACACTCATGCTGTCCATCACGTTCGACGTTTTCTTATGCATTTTTTCAGCTACGAATCCGTCTTTAGGTTTTCGCTTGATGAGTTCTTGAAATTTTAATCCGAGTGCTTCATCGGAAACTCCAGAACGCATGTAATCCCTGATATTAAAGACGCCACCGTCGTAGAGGCAGGTCTTGATTTCGCCTTTTGACGAAATGCGAAGTCGATTGCACGTATTACAGAATGTTCTGGAAAAAGCGGCGATGACACCAATGTTTCCTTTGTATTCGGGCACTTGATAAAGGGTTGCTGTATCGCCGTGTTTGCCTTTTAGTTCGTTGAGGTTAGGATACGCTTCCTTCAAATCGCGAAGAATGTTTTTCGCACTATACATTTTGGTGTTTTCCTTGTATCCACCGTTAAACGGCATTTCTTCTATAAAACGGACATCAACTTGATGTACTTTTGCCAATTCTGCCAATGGAACAATATCTTGGGTATTGATCCCATGCATAATAACTGCATTTAGTTTGACCTTAAAATCGTTTTCCAGCAACATATGAAAGGTCTGAATCACCTTTTCATAATCATCCCTACGTGTAATTTTATGAAAACGCTCACGGTCTAACGAATCGATGCTAAGGTTGATTTGAGTAATGCCCAATTCCTTCAATTTTGGAATATGCCTTTGCAATAAGGTGCCGTTCGAAGTTATATGAATGGATTTATAATCATTTAATCTGGCTGCATTTTCCAACAGTTTTATAAAATCTTTTCGCAAAAAAGGCTCGCCACCGGTAAACCTGACCTTCTGAAATCCGAGATTTCCCAATACCTGAAGTAAACGTGTAATCTCTTCATAGCTAAGCAAATGTGCTTTAGGTTCATACGGAATGCCCTCCGCGGGCATACAATAAAAGCACCTAAGATTACAACGGTCGGTTACCGCAATACGCACATAATCTATAGTTCTGTCGAATGAATCCTTCATGATTTAAATCAGTGATAAGAAGATTCAAGATAGCTATTTTTGGATATATTAGAGGGCATAATTAAGAAAGAAATAAGAACTGCTACGGAAATGAAAGAAATCAAATCTATACTTCAACTTTACAACTCTTTAAAAACTTCAGGAGAAAAATGTGCAATTGCGCAGGTGGTTCGTGTGGAAGAATCTTCATATCGGAGGGAAGGGGCAAGAATGCTTGTTTTTGAATCCGGTGTTTTTGAAGGAGGAATTAGTGGAGGATGTTTAGAGGGAGATGCGTTGCAACGCTCACAAATCGCAATACTTAAGCAACAGCCATCAATCGTTACTTATGATACTTCAAAGGAAAATGAGATTGGGGTAGGCTTGGGCTGTAACGGGGTTATCGATGTTTTGATTTCTCCCATTTCTGAAAATTCAGCTACGCTGGAAATGCTGCAGAAATGTGTTTCCGATAGAGGAGAACATATTATTGCAACGGTAACAGCCCTAAATGCTGATATTGATACTATTCCCTTGGGAAGAAGTTTCTACTATGATAAAGATGCAGCATCCTTGGAAGATTGTCAGCATAACGGATTACGAAATTTTCTTCAGGATAAAATTCAGGATGTTTTAGAAAACAAAAAATCAAGGACATATCATTTTGAGGAAGAAGGGATAAAGGCAAGTGTCTTTATTGAACTAATTCCGCCACAATTTCATTTGGCGATTTATGGGGATAACTACGATGTGTACCCTATGCTCGAAATGGCAAGGGTATTGGACTGGGATATTAGCCTAACAGGAAACATCCAAAAACTGAAAAAGGAGAAACTACAATCTGTTAAGCACCTATATCCAAAAGATAGCGAAGAACGACCAACTATAGATGAACGTACCGCCATCATTTTAATGGCGCACGATTACAAAACAGATTATGCGAATTTGCAGCAATTGATAAAGAGTCCAGCTCCTTATATTGCCTCTTTGGGGCCTCGCAAGCGTTTTGATAAAATGATTGGAGAATTCAAAGCAAACGGAGTCGAATTTTCTGAAGAAGAATTAAAACGTGTTTATGCTCCTTGCGGACTAGAGATTGGAGCGAATACTCCTGAAGAAATTGCAATGAGCTTGTTTAGTGAACTTCTAAGTGTTTTTTCTGGGAATACTGGTGGGATGTTACGGGAGAAGGTTGGACCTATACATGAAAGGGTATAAGCTGATTAATTGTAAGGCGCAATGAGGCCATAAGCTCCTTTTGGATTTTCGACCAGAAGCTGACGTACTTCCTTTTCAGTAAAACCGTTGGAAAGAAGAACCGGAACTAGATTTTGAGTTATTGCATCAAATTTGCGTATTTCGCCTCCTCTCGGAAAACCGTTACCATCGTGTGAAAGCAATATTTTATGTAGTATACCTTTTTTTCGGAATCGTTTTATTCTTTCTAAATATAGAAGGCTTTCATTCTTATTAACACCATCTAAGGAAATCCAAGCGCCTTTTTTGGCGACCTCCATTAAAAAGGCGTCGTCTTCAAATGCATTTGCATGTACCCATACCCAAGCGCTAGGATGGACATTGTATTTCTCAAGCAGTGCCAATTGCTTTTGGGCTGCTTCTTTATTATTTCCAGTATGTACAGCGAGTGTTAGTCCTGTTTTCAAATGCGTGCGTATTCCGGCTTCGAAAAGTTTCTTGTCAATTTCGGAAGGCGTTCCCGAGTCAAAAGCAAGCTTAATAAAACCAGGCTTTATCTTTGTTCCGTCAATTCCATTTTCAAATTCTTCTATCCATATTTTTGATAAAGTTTCTAGGTCTGCTTCGTAGGCCAAGGGAGGAATATATCGGTCGTTTGCCGCTCCATAAATCCCGGTATTGGTAATTATATGAATGCCAGTTGCATCGGATATCTTTTTTAAAAGGTCTACACGTCTGCCAAAATATGCGGTAGTGCAATCAAAGATTGATTGAACGCCAACGGCTTTAAGCTTCTTTAGATAAGGAATTACTTGTTCGAAAAGTTCCTTTTCTTTATAAATGGAAGTACTATCGACGTTACTTCCAAAATTCGACATGATGTGCTCATGCGATAAAACCAATCCTAGATTGTCCGCGTCAATAGTTCCATTTACTGTGTTTATTAGGGTGGTTTCCTTTTCACTAGTTGTATCCTGACTGAGAGTATAAAAAGGTAAAAGAAAAATTACAATGTAAAATATCAAGTAATTTTTTTCAAAACCAGAAATAGTTTTTACCTGTGTACCTATAGCTGTCAATCTTACGATTATAACTTTGTAGTGTGTAGTTATTATATTCATCTCCTCTCCCAAAGAATATTATTCTCCCTTTGCTTTGAAACTGCTGAGGTAATAATTGCAATTGCCTTTTCAATATCGTTTTCAGAAGTATATCTGCCAATACTCAACCGTAACGAAGCATAGGCCAAACTACGTTCAATACCCATTGCCGTCAAGACATGTGACGGTTCCACAGAAGCAGAATTACAAGCGGATCCATTGGAAACAGCAATTTGTCTACTGAGTGCAACTAACAAATTTGCCCCATCCACAAAAGGAAAAGAAACATGTACTGTATTCGGTAAGCGCTGGGCAGTATTACTATTGGAGACCACAAGTTCAATTTCTAGCAGACCTGCCTCCAGTTGATCCCGTAAGTTTTCCAATCGTTTTTTTTCTGAATCTTGATTTTCGTAAGCCAAGTCAATCGCTTTTGCAAAGCCTACTATTAAAGGCGTATTAATTGTTCCTCCGCGTTGTCCTTTTTGTTGTCCACCCCCTTGGATGAAACTGGGCAACTGACTATAATCTTCATTACCTTTTATATAGGTAAGCCCGATTCCTTTTGGACCATAAACCTTATGACCCGAAAAACAGGCGAAATCAACTATCTGCAAAACCGTATCTAATCGGACTTTTCCCAAAGCCTGAGTGGTATCCGAAAAAAGAAGGCTGCCATTTTCATGAGTTAATACTGCAATTTCTTCCAAAGGTTGAATGACTCCAGTTTCATTGTTCGCGTACATAATGCAAACCAAAATGGTTTCGGGTCGCAGCGCCGCCTTGAATTGTTCTATCTGAATTAACCCTTCGGAATCCACATCCAAATAGGTAACCTCAAAACCATCTTCATCTAAAAAGGCGCATGTGTCCAGAACAGCTTTATGCTCTGCTTTGGTAGTAATGATGTGATTTCCTTTGTTGCGATATTTTCTACAAACACCTTTCAACACCATGTTGATGCTTTCGGTGGACCCGGAGGTATAGATTAAATCGCTAGGGGAAACTCCCAAATGCTTTGCAATTCCGGATGAGGCATCTTCCACCGCACTCTTTGCCAACCAACCATAAGGATGATGACTGCTCGAGGGATTACCAAAATCCTCATGAAAATAGGGCAGCATTACGTCGACTACTTGCTTTGCGCAGGGAGTGGTGGCGTTATAGTCAAAATAGAGTTGGGAGTACATTCTCGATATCGATTTACCCATTAGTTAAAGGTAAGGATTATCCCAAAATATTTATTTTCTTCTTCTTCGGATTACAATAAGATTTATCTATACAATTATAAATTATTAATTAGTTAACGACTGATTAATATCATTGTGATTTTAATCAATTAGAACTATATTTATTGCTTACCCCTTAAATAAATTCCTAAAAAATTATGATTCCTGCTAATTTCAATTATCACAAGGCGACTTCGATTCAAGAAGCTATAGCCTTATCACAAGAACTTGGTGAAGAAGCGAAATATATGTCTGGCGGCCATAGCCTGCTACCGATGATGAAACTTCGATTCGCCACTCCCGAACACATTATAGATATCAGTAAGATCGAAGGTCTATCCTATATTAAGGAAGACGGTGATATTCTGAAAATCGGTGCTTTGACCACACAAAGCGAGATGGAGCATAACAGCCTCATAAAGGAGAATTATCCAATCATGGGAGATGCCATCTGGTTGACGGCCGATCCTTCAGTCCGAAACTGCGGCACCATTGGCGGTAACATCGCGCACGGTGATGCGGCCAACGATCAACCAGCTTTAATGTTGGCCATGAGGGCAACAATTATTGCAGAAGGTGCTGATGGAAAAAAGACTATACCCATAGATGAGTTTTTCCACGGATTTTATATGACAGCTTTGGAACCTGGAGATATACTCACGGAAATTCAAATTCCGAAAGCCAAAAAAGGTAATGGTGGAGCCTATCACAAAGTAGAACGAAAAGTTGGGGATTACGCGACTGCTGGAGTAGCTGTTCATGTTGAAATAGATGATGATGGCGTTTGTCAAGAAATCGGGATAGGCTTGACCAATGTCAGCGCAGTACCAATGCGATTGGAAAGAGGTGAGGAAGTACTTAGAGGTAAAAAGATTACCGAGGACCTTATTGAACAAGTTGGTCAGATTGCAAGCGAAGATTGTGAACCCGAATCTGATTTAAGGGGCTCGGAGGCATATAAAAGATCTATCGTGAACACGATTACAAAAAGAATGTTGAACAAGGCTCTTGAAAGAGCAAAACAATAAAAATCGCTATGGCAAAACATAAGGTAACAATGACAATAAATGGGGCAAGCGTTTCCGCCGAGGTGGATTCTCGTTTGCTCTTGGTACATTTTATACGAGAAAATCTAGACATGACAGGCACCCATATCGGTTGCGATACATCAAGTTGTGGTGCTTGCACCATTCTGATCGATGGTAAATCGGTCAAGTCATGTACTTATTTAGCCGTTCGGGCTGATGGCGCAAACATCACTACAATAGAGGGTATTGCTGCAGATGGCACCAATCACCCGCTGCAAAAGGCATTTCATGACCAACATGGTCTTCATTGTGGATTCTGTACTCCGGGTATGATTATGAGGTCTATTGAGCTATTGGAAACAAACCCCAACCCAACAGAAGAGGAAATACGATGGGGAATTTCAGGAAACCTTTGTCGATGTACAGGCTATAACAATATCGTAAAGTCTGTACAACAGGCTGCCCAAGAAATGTCTAAGGAAAAAGAAGCCACAGTCTAACCTCTAAATAATAGAAATATGTTCTCATGTAAAACATCACCAGAGGTTGGCGGAATGGGCCACTCTGTAAAACGAAAAGAAGATGCCCGTTTTTTACACGGCAAAGGTAATTATACCGATGACGTAAAATTACCAGGCATGCTGCATATGGTTATGGTACGTAGTCCGTATGCCTATGCCAAAATATTAAGTATCGATAAAGAAAAAGCATTGGCCATTGATGGGGTTTTAGCTGTCATTACCGGAGAAGATTTGGCGCAATACAATCTGCATTGGATGCCAACCTTGCTTTCCGATTCACAAATGGTTTTACCAACAGACACGGTAATGCATCAATCACAGGAGGTTTGCGCTGTCATTGCAACGGACAGATATGTTGCCGTTGATGGTGCAGAAGCTGTTGATGTGCAATATGAACCGATGCAAGCCATTGTAAATCCGTTCAAGGCCCTTGATGAAAATGCACCCTTGTTAAGGCCTGATAAAGAAGGCCAAAAAGACAACCATATTTATCACTGGGAGCGTGGAGATAAGGCGAAAACAGATGCTGCCATTGCGGCGGCAGATGTGGTTGTAAAAGAGCGTATTCATTTACCAAGAATTCATGTGGCATCTATAGAAACCTGTGGTGTTGTGGCGTCATATGATAAGGATACCGAAAAGATGTTGATTTATTTGACATCCCAAGCACCTCATGCGATTCGTACTATTCTAGCTTTGGTTGCAGGTCATGTTGGATTATCTGAAGAAAAGATTCGAATTATCGCTCCGGATATTGGGGGTGGTTTTGGAGGAAAAGTACCTGTTTATCCTGGGTATGTTGTTGCAATTGCAGCTTCTTTCTTAATCGGAAAACCGGTTAAGTGGATTGAAGACCGTTCAGAAAATTTAGTAAACGGATTTGCAAGAGATTATCATATGGACTGCGAATTAGCTGCAACAAAGGATGGTAAAATTCAGGCGTTCAAAGTTTCGACCCTGGCCGACCATGGATATACCGATTCTTCAGCGAACCCTTCAAAATATCCTACGGGAATGTTCTCTATTTGCACGGGTTCATATGATTATGAACATGCTTTCGCAGAATTGGATGCGGTGTATACCAACAAAGCCCCAGGTGGAGTTGCCTACCGATGCTCTTTCCGTGTGACGGAAGCAGTTCATGCCATTGAACGTATGGTAGATAAACTTGCTGCAGAGATAAAGATGGATCCGGCCGAAATTAGGTTTAAAAACTTCATCAAGAAAGAACAATTTCCGTATGCTTCTCCTTTAGGGTGGAGCTACGATAGTGGAGATTACAAGGCTACATTGGAAAAGGCCATGGAAATGGTCGGTTATGATGATTATAAAAAAGAACAGGCTGAAAAACGTGCCCAAGGCAAGTTGATGGGTATTGGAATCTGTACCTTCACGGAAGTAGTGGGGGCAGGACCATCCAAGGATTTTGATATTTTAGGAATAGCAATGTTCGATAGTGCTGAGATTCGAGTGCATCCTACAGGGAAAGCTTTAGCGCGGTTTGGAACAAAATCACAAGGACAAGGTCACGAAACGACGTATGCTCAGATTTTAGCAGAAGAATTGGGAATTCCCTATACGGATATTGAAATCGACGAGGGTGATACCGATACCGCTCCTTATGGATTAGGTACTTATGCAAGTCGTAGTACACCAACTGCTGGAGCTGCAGCAGCAATTGCAGCCCGAAAACTACGTGATAAAGGCAAGAAAATTGCAGCACACCTATTAGAAGTGAGTGAGGACGACATCGAATGGGAAGTTGGTAAATACTTTGTAAAAGGAGCTCCTGAAAAATCTAAAACAATTCAAGATGTGGCCTTTGCGGCATACACAAACTTTCCACAAGGAATGGAACCGGGATTTGAAGCAACACATTACTATGACCCACCAAATTTAACGTTCCCTAACGGTGCTTATATCTGCGTGGTTGAGGTTGACGAAGAAACGGGTGCCATCGATGTTAAACGTTTTGTTGCCATTGATGACTGTGGAAATATTATTAATCCGATGATCGTAGAAGGACAAGTGCACGGTGGATTGACTCAGGGTATTGCACCCGCAATGTATGAGGGCATTGTATATGATGATGAAGGGAATGTGTTGAACGGAACTTTAATGGATTATCTTGTGCCAACCGCGGTAGAATCCCCTCATTGGGAAACAGGTCATACGATTACGCCATCACCACATCACCCTCTTGGAGCAAAAGGTGTTGCAGAATCGCCAACGGTTGGGGCTCCACCGGCAATCGCGAATGCAATTATCGATGCGTTATATCCATTGGGAATAAAACATTTAGATATTCCGATTACGCCTGATAAGGTTTGGGATGCAATTCGAAAAGCAAAGGCGGAAGCATAGGAAAGCGCAGCGGGCAAAAGTGTTATTCCACTTTTCTGTGGAAAAGTGAAGAGGTTGAAAGCCCAACCCCGAAAAGAAAGTACAGAACTAATATTAAATTGATTTCGGCCTTTGCCGGAATGACAAAACACGATTGCAATGAAAACACAATTAGATAAATCATTCGAGGTGCCACAAAGCACAGATTTGGTCTGGGAACATTTAATCGACCCAGAGAAAATAATGGACTGCGTTCCTGGGGTATCGGTAGACGAAAAAGTTGGTGATAATCACTATAAAGGAAAAGTGGGTATGAAATTCGGACCTATGGGTGTGAAATATGATGCTGATATCTTCTATAAAGAAATTGATAAAGAAAACAGAAAAATCATTCTTACTGGTGATGGCGTAGATTCTAAAGGCAACGGAAATGCTGAAATGATGATGACGATCAACCTTACAGATCGTGATGAAGGAGGAGTCAAATTAGACGCCATTATGGATGTTACTGTAAACGGAAAGATTGCTCAATTTGGTTCGCGATTGATTACCACGGTTTCGAATCAATTGTTCAAACAATTCGTTTCCAATTTCTCCAAAAAATTAGCTGCAGCAGAGGCGGCAACGGCATAGATAGTCCCGGATTCTATAATCAGAAGCTATGCTCCCCCGAGCATAGCTTTTTAAAATTTTAGCTATTGAACAAAGAAATTGATACGCTGATAAAAGATTTTTATGAGCACGACTATATTTTGAGCGAAGAACTGGCGACTTCCATTTTTCTATTGAAGAATTTAGAAAAGCCATTATTATTGGAGGGAAATCCAGGAGTGGGTAAAACCATGCTTGCCAAGACTTTAGCGGAACATTTAGGTACGAATTTAATTCGTTTGCAATGTTATGAAGGTCTTGATGTTAGTACCACCATCTACGAGTGGAATTACCAAAAACAACTGCTCCATATCAAACTTTTTGAACAAGAAGAAGATAAACTAGCGCTCCAAAATCAGATTTTTGGAATGGATTATGTGCTCCAGCGCCCCTTGTTACAATCGATAAGTTCAGATAAACCCGTGGTACTTTTGATTGATGAAATCGACCGTGCAGATGAAGAATTTGAAGCTTATTTATTGGAGCTTCTTTCCGATTTCCAAATCAGTATTCCAGAATTGGGAACGATAGCGGCAACCTCAAAACCGCTTGTTATTTTGACTTCAAACAGAACAAGGGAACTTAGTGATGCGCTAAGAAGGCGTTGCCTCTATCATTGGGTAGACTTTCCATCCAAGGCCAAAGAGATTGATATCATTGCCAAGAAGCTTCCGAATATCGATGAAGAATTGGCGACACAGGTAGTGACTTTTATTCATAATTTACGAAAGTCAAGCCTACATAAACCCCCTGGAATTGCCGAATCCCTGGACTGGGCGAAAACCTTATTGTTGATGAACCAAAAAAACATCACTGACGAAATCGTACAAAACACCATTGGTAGTGTCTTGAAACACAAAGATGACGTAGAGTTTGTTAAAAATAAAACGGTGCAGGAGTTTTTAATACCTGTCACTTAATCCAAAACCGAACTGTCATTTCGAGCGGAGTCGAGAACCGGCTATAATGTTAAAGCTTCTAAAATCTAGTAATCCAAAATTCTAATAATCAAGGTGCAAGCCGTAGATAAAACATTCAAAGAACGCCTCATCGACTTTACTATGTATTGTCGCGAACGTCAGTTTGTTTTGGGTCCGCAAGAGACGCGTGATGCATTTGCTATTGCCGAACGCGGTTATGCTTTGGATCGGAAATTGTTTCAATACAGTCTAAAGGCGATTTACTGCAAACGCAAAGAACATTTCGACCGATTTGATGAGATGTTCCAGCGTTTTTGGAGTCGTTATTATGAGGAAAAATTAGAGCAGCGTCAAAAACAAATCAAGCAGCTTAAAAAGGAAAAGGATACAGCTACGATTATTTTTTTGGGAACAGAATTCAAAGTCCCCAAAAAAGAAGTTAAAGAACAGGAAGCTAAGCAAACTGTCGGCGCCAATGATAGCATCCGCTTGCGAATGACGGACTTTTCGAAAGTCAATGTTGCCGATAAGGAAAAATTGGAAGAACTTGCCGAAGAACTGTTCCACCAGATGAGTATTCGTTTTAAAAGGCGACTCGAAAATGCAAATAGGGGTAGTATCGATATTCGAAATACGATTCGCCATGGCGTTTCCAAAGGAGGAATGATGTTGGATCTCGCATATCGCAGGAAACGTAAAGAAAAACGCAAGGTGGTTTTTCTGTTGGATGTCAGTGGTTCAATGGATACCTACAGTTATTATTTGCTCAGGTATGTGATGGTGTTAAAGAAGTATTTTAAGAGCTTGGAGTTTTTTACCTTTAGTACGCAGTTGACCCATGTGACACCATTGTTGCGAGCGAACAATGAACAGCAGGTTTTAAATCAAATCGGTAAGAATGTACATTCGTGGTCGAGCGGGACAAAAATTGGGGAGTCGTTGACGGAATTTCTTTCAGCATACGGCCATAAATTTTTGAGTCAAAAACATATTGTGGTCATCTTGAGTGACGGACTCGAAACCGGTAATGTAAAAGTGCTTCAAGATGCCGTACGCACTATCCGGAGAAAATGTAAAACCTTGATATGGCTGAATCCGCTAAAAGGAATGGAAGGCTACCAACCCATTCAAAAAGGAATGGTCAATGTAATGCCACATCTAGACGCCTTCGAATCGGCCCATAACTTGGATAGCTTATTGAAATTGGAAAAATTATTGATGGATGTTTAACGAACTCGCGATACAGATTGAAAAATACTTGGCCAAAGGTGAAGATTTTGCCATTGCTCAGGTCATCGACCGTATTGCCCCAAGTTCGGGAAAGGTAGGGGACAAGGCGCTAATATTGGCGACAGGTGAACTTATCGGCTGGGTCGGTGGAGGCTGTGTACGTGGTATTGTAATCAAAGAGGCCCTCGATGTCATCAAAACGAAACGATTTCGAAGAGTACGCATTTCCCCGGAAGGCGGAACCCGTGAAACCGCAAATTATAAAGAATACGTTATGAGCTGTCAAAGCAAAGGTACTTTAGAAGTTCTGATAGAACCTGTTATCCCTCAACCAGAACTAATTGTTGTCGGTAAGTCGAACATTGCACGAAAATTGGTGCAGATGGCCTCGGCCGCCGATTTTAAGGTTGCCGTTATGGCGAGCAATGCCGATGTGCAAATGTTTCCCACGGCTAACCATGTGTCCGAGACCGTTGATTTTTCATTTCTCAAAGGGGTATCGAATACCTACATCATCGTAACTACCCAAGGCGAAGATGACGACCTCTCAGTGAAAAAGGCTTTGGAAACTTCCGTGAAATATGTTGGTTTTGTGGCTAGTAAAAAGAAGGCCGAGGATATCAAAACCTATTTGAAAAATGAGGGAATCTCAGAAGAACGCATTAACCAATTAAGAAGTCCAGTAGGGTTGGATATTAATGCTAAGCTTGCCAGCGAAGTCGCTATCAGTATTTTGGCTGAGGTTATTGACCATTTTAGAAAAGGCAATGTATCGGAGAAAATGCCCGTGCACCAACCGGATACGACATCGGAAAAAGTAGCTTCGATGCCAGCAGCGGCAACATTTGCCGAAGAATACTATATTAACCCCGTTTGTCAAGTTCCGGTCTCCAAAAAGAATCCGAAGCATGTAGTCGAGTATCAAGGCGAGAAGGTATATTTCTGCTGTGATGGTTGTAAGGTTAGTTTTGATAAGGAGCCAAGTAAGTATATTACTACTTAGTATTAAAGACTGGGCAACCACATTCCCAGAGTTGCGGTTAAAGTGCCTACAGCAATACAACAGGTCAAAAGCAAGATAAAGATGGATAGTGCTAACTTTGGTCTTCTGGAGTCGAGTTCCTTTGTTTTAAAATATAACCCAGCGAAAAATACAGGTAAGATATAGCTGAATGAATACAGCATATTAAGGGCTGGGCCTTGAAAGCTTTCCAAATCAAGACCTACGGGACCTTGCCAAATAGTAAGCCAAAGCATTAAAAAGACCCTAAAAAACCAAACCCCGCTCATCGCCAAGAACAAGCGTATTGCCCATTTGCGATGAACTTTTAATTTCCCTGCAACAGCGAATTTGATGGTATAGAAAGCACATATTAAAATTAATATGGCGTTGGTGCTAATAAACAACGAACCTATTAGTCCCCCAACCATACTCCGCACCCAGGCCAAATACAAACCGGCAATACTAATTAAAAAAGCTCCGAAAATATAGACCCTACCATTAATGCGATGGAATTTGGGAAAATTAGTCCTTACCCCTTTCATTAGTTGTAAGGGTCCACCAATAGTAATAATCGCAGCGAAAGCCATGTGTATGCCAAAGAAGATATTCCCCCAAATATCTTTTACTACATAACCATGGGGCGTTGAAGTATTCCAGCGTTCAAAGTCGCCTGCGAGTCCATTTACACCGTAAAGCCCGAGAATATACAGTGCAAAAATGAGTTGTCCGATTACCACTACAACAAACCAAATATTGATGGAAGTTTTAAGGAGTTTTGATGACTTTGATTTCTGAATGGTGAGTAAGGACATAGGTTGGATTTTTGGTTTGTTCAAAATCGAGTCTGATTGTCTAACAGACGCAATTATACTTTGAAACGTTGCCTGAGAAGTTTAGAGCTGTTAATTATTGTTACCTACGAATATCTAGAATCTAAATTCTTTCGAATATTTTGAATGTTTTTTTGAACAAATTTTATACTACTCTTTCTAGATAGGGAAGGATCTCCGATCTATTGGTAGTATAATGTGGATAGAAGCTTGAATCATTTAGTATTTAGTTCTGCCTTATTTTTTAACAATGATGTTTTAATTTTCAATTAAGACGTTCTATTATTTTAATGGGGAAAAATCACTTCCATTAGTTAAAGGCTTAACTAAAATTAAAAGCTCACATACCAGTGAGCTTTTAATTAGTTTAAGAACGCTTCGTCTTTTACTCTCCTTCGTATTTTTCGGAATATCGTTTCCAAAGTTCGGTCTGATGGGTTTCTAGCGAAATATTTCTACCATCGATAAAGGCGTGGCTCAGAATATTGGTCCGCATATCCAAAGCATCACCTTCCGAAATGAATAGGGTTGCACTTTTACCAACAGCTAAGGTACCATGGGTTTCATCAATGCCTAAAATCTTTGCGGTGTTGCCCGTTAGCATTTGTAGCGCTTTTTCTTTGTCCATACCTTGTCCAACAACCTGCCCGGCATAAAAAGGTAGATTTCTAGTTTGAAAATTGGAGGCATCTCCATTTTGCAATGCGACCAGTAAACCCGCATCCATTAGAAGTTTCGGTAATTTATAAGGCAGGTCGTAATCGTCATCAGCAAGACCGGGCAGATTATGGGTGTACTGTACTAAAACTGGCACGTTGTTTTCTTTTAAGAAATCAGTTACTTTGTAGGCATGGTATCCTCCGACCAGAACAACGGATTTCACTCCTGAATTCTTGGCCAGGGTAATACCATCAATGATTTCTTTTTCTCCATCCGCATACACATATAAGTGTTGCGAGCCATCAAAAACACCTTGCATGGCAGCAAAAGCAGGGTTCAATTCTTTAGAAATTCCCTTGCCGTAGGCGATTGCATTTTGCATGAATACTTCTACTTCATTGACTTGTTTTTGATAATCTTTGTTGGGCTGCATACCTCGCGGTTCACCCATCCACCAGCGCCCTCTTCTAAAGGTGGCCGGCCAGTTGAGGTGAATGCCATCATCGACTTTTACCGCTGCATCTTCCCAGTTCCAAGCATCGAATTGTACGATGGAAGAGGTTCCTGATATGCGACCGCCTTTGGGAGTGATTTGGCCCATTAAAATTCCATTTGGGCGCATGCTTTCTACAACTTTGGACTCGGCATCATAGGCAATCAAGCTTCTCACATGGGGAATGATTTCACCAATTTCATCACTATCATTACTCGCTCGTACCGCATTGATTTCTTGAAGTCCTAATTGCTTGCTTGGCGCGATAAAACCAGGATACACATGCTTGCCCGAAGCATCAATGACGGTACCTTTGGTTGCCTCGCCTGTTCCAAGCGCAGTGATTTGACCTTCCTCAAAAACAATAGTGCAGTTTTCGACAACCGTTCCATCACCAATATGTGCGGTTGCCCCCGTAATGGTTATGGCATCAGTTTGTTTTGGGGCCGGAGTTTGTTGTGCCCAGCTTGTGAATCCGAAGATCAAGAGCACCGAGATAAATATTTTAGTTATTTTTTTCATGATTCTAAATTTTGTATTGACTTAATCTATAATGATTCACAGGTCATTAATTCTTTTTTCGACATTTTTGGGGCTTGGGTCTTTCCACCGCCTGCTTTTTCCTTTAACATCATATTAATGAGTTTGGTGCGTTCAGTCTTCACTGACGCGCGCAATTTTTTATCCTGTTCCATGTCAAAATAGGTTGCGCCTTCGATAATTGTTTTTTCCGCTCGTGCGTAAACTGACAAAGGGTGGTCTGACCATAAGACTAAATCGGCATCTTTTCCTTCCTTGATACTGCCAACACGATTATCGATATGCAATAATTTGGCCGGATTGATGGTCACCATTTTCCACGCTTCTAATTCCGTCATACCGCCGTACTTCACAGTTTTAGCCGCTTCTTGGTTCAATCGTCGTGCCATTTCGCCATCATCACTGTTTATTGCGACCGTAACCCCTTGTTTTTGCATAATGGCTGCGTTGTAGGGTATGGCATCTTTCACCTCGTATTTATAGGCCCACCAGTCGCTAAACGTTCCTGCTCCAACCCCATGTGCGGCCATTTTATCGGCAACCTTGTAGCCTTCCAGAATATGAGTAAAAGTATTCACCCTGAAATTGAACTTTTCGGCGATCTTCATCATCATATTAATTTCGCTTTGTACATAAGAATGACAACTGATAAACCGTTCACCGTTCAGAATTTCCGCGATAACCTCTAGCTCTTCGTCATAGCGGTAGGGCTGACCGCTTTTTTTCTTGGTATCATATTCTTCCCCTCTTTGGAAGTAGTTGATAAAAACCTGCTCAACCCCCATACGTGTTTGTGGGAACCTTGAGAAACTCTGCCAATTGCTTTGCTTTACATTTTCGCCCAATGCGAACTTGATAAACTTGGGCGAATTATCATAGATCATATTCTCGGGAGATTCACCCCACTTTAGTTTTAAAATTGCGGAACGCCCACCAATGGGATTGGCTGAGCCGTGTAATAACTGCGCTGAAGTAACACCTCCTGCTAGTTGGCGGTAAATGTTGATGTCTTCATTATCGACCACATCTTCCATTTTTACTTCGGCTGTGGAGTTATGACCTGCTTCATTGATGGTCAGCCCAGCAATATGTGTATGTTCATCAATTACGCCTGCTGTTAAATGTTTGCCCGTGGCATCAACAATAGTAGCACGACCTGGGGAGAGATCTTTTCCGATTTTGGAAATTTTACCGTCTTTGATCAATACGTCGGTATTTTCGAGAATCCCCGATTCTTCGCTCGTCCATACCGTGGCATTTTTAAAGAGCATAATTTCTGGTTTAGGATGTTCCGAGAATCCAAAACCGACATTGGGGAACGTAGTTGCGACAATTTCTGGAGTATCCGATTCCTTCTTTTCTTCTTTTTTATCCTCGGAAAGGCCACCAGTCTTCGTTGCGGCGAAAGTAGTCTCGTCACCATTGGGTAGCACTAGTTTTCCGTTGATATTATCTGAAGTCTTGTTTATCAAACCGGTCATCCTATAATTCTTTTCGCCTTTATCTTTAGAAAAGGATAGATTCAACCAATCATCTTTATAGCTGATTTTTGATTTCAGTTTGATGGTGTCTTGTTTGATTTCTACTTTCGCTTTTCCGGCTTCGCCTGAAATGGACATTTCATAGGTCATTCCCCCTGCAGTAAGATTATAATTACCTCGAATATCTTTTAGGTTTTTATCACTTATAACATTCGGGTTGCCCTGTACCCAATTTTCATAAAGCGTTGTGCCTTTATCAAAAATATCCCCGGAAGTAATCAAGAAATTTGCTTGACGTCCGACTTGCAAGGAGCCAATACTCGCTGACTTTCCTAAAATAGCCGCAGGAACGGTTGTCAGTGCTTCTAAAGCTTTGGTTTTTGTAAGTCCATATGAAATTGCTTTCATCAATTTTTCTTTCAATTTCGAAGGTGACTTTAAATCATAGGCCGTGAACGAAAAGGTAACCCCATTATCAGCCATCACTCTAGGATTGGAAGGTGCCTGATTCCAATGGCGCATGTCTGCTAAGTCGATCATGGTAGCCTCATAGGGGTTGGAAACATCGTAAGCATCTGGAAAATTCAATGGTAAAATGTATTTAGCTCCTGTGGTTTTGATGTCCGCAATTCGTTCGTATTCATCGCCACCTCCTAAAATCACGTATTGAATGCCATTAGCATCACCAATCTTATCCGCGCGTAAAGCATTGCCCTTATCTTTTGCTTCAAAAATCTGAACAAGTCCTTTATTATCGTTCAAGGCTTCAATCGAACGGTCTTTCGTTTCTGAATTCCCTGCTGCGTACCATTTTGCGTCTGAATACAATTGACGCAACAATGCCATGGCACCCATTAATGAGGTGGGATACGCCTGCTTTTTGATTACACTTTTAGAAAAGGAAAGGTATTGTGCTGATTTGTCGTCGAGAATGCGATTGGCGTCATTTCCTGAACCGTTCAAAGCGACTAAAACGCCCGTACCACGAACGACACCATCATGAATGTGCGAATTGACAACGCCGAAACCAGCATCACGCAGTTCTTTTGCCTTTTTATCATCGTACTTAAACTTTGCAATGGCATTGTTTTCAGGCATTACGTGGTCGTTCCAGTAAAACCCTTCGCGTTCGGCATCGTATTGTGATGCTCTACCACCTCCGGGTTTCCGTTTCGGTTGCTCAACCCCGAATTTGGAATATGGGTCTATAAACGAAGGATAAATTGATTTTCCGTCCAAGTCCACTACCACAACGTTCTTGGGTAACACTATTGATTTGCCAACCTGACTCACTTTTCCGTTTTGAATCAGCAAAGTACCTCCATCAATAATTTGCGTTGGAGTTACATAGATTTTGGCATTTGTAAAAGCTGTGTAATTGTTGTTTTTTGATTTTACACCACTGTTCTCAGGAAAGTAATCTTGTGCAAACAAGGTGCTGCTACACCATAGTATGGCGAGTACTATAAGTCTCATTTTCATATTTAGAAAGTTGATTAATTAGTCTTCCTAAATGTAAGGGAAGTATCTGGAAATTGCTAGAATGGAAAGGTTTTTTTAAGGTCGAAAAAAGTGGGTAATTAGTTTATTTGATGAAGGCTCAATGTAATTTTAGTGACGCATTTTCAACTTAAGAAATAATCAAATCAGCCCAACTCATCATTATAGAGGATACCGCTCATGATACCCCACCATCAAATTCACCACCTTGCCATAGCTTTGTATACCATCTTTTTGGTTGTTAGCTTTTAAATAAGTGCTGAGGACCGATTTGAAAACAGGTTCAAAAGGATTTTCATAAGCTTCTTGGAAATCTTGAAGCTCTTTGTAGTTTTTAATGACTCCCGAATTCAATTGTTCGTAGATTTCTTTTGCCACATTTTCATCCGTTCGGTGAATGGCGTTCAGACAGTAATTCAGTGCGTAGGCATATCCGGAATATTGAAAGTATACATCTTCATTCTTAATGGTAACCAAGTAGCCAATGAAATTGGTTTCATTTTCCGCTGAATAGCCAACTTGATGCCCGATTTCATGTCCGCTCACCACTGGAAAACGGAATAAAGGCGTTTTTCGATTCACCTGGGCCTCGTTTGTAAACGGATTCAAATAACCCCCAATACCCATATAGCTTGAAACAATACTATACATTGATTTTTTTATACTGGGTCGTTCGTACTCTAAATAGGGCAATTGTTCTCCCAAAATTTTATAGGCACCAACGGTTTTTTCCAAAATCTCTTTCCTTGAATAAGGTACTTGTACCATTGCCGTACTATCATTCGTAATCTTTAGCTGAAGGGCATTGGTTTTTGTTACAAGATTTTGGGCAAAGGCTTTTAGTTCTTCAAATGTCGCAGCATTTTCTACACCTAGTTTTGTAGAAAGGGGTTCGCGATAATAGTTGAGTGCCCAAAGCGTATGGAAAGTAAAATAGAATACCGCCACTAACATGACATTGTCCCTTAAAAAAGCGAGTCGGTTTTGTTTGATTTTTTTCCAGTTTCGAATAATATAACGAATGGAAAGGACGATTAAGGCAGTATAAACGATTTCTCCGACGGAGAAAGGAATCCATCCAAAAAGTGTTCTGAAAAATTTACTAATAATGGGATAGAGACCATTGCTGTAATAGCGTTCGATCCAATCAGGATGATTGGCGAGCCAATTGACCAAAATGATTTGGGGAATGAGGCTTAGGGCAATACCATTGCGAAGCTTATTTTTTAGGGTAGAATTATAGACACGCATGGGGGCAAAAATAACCAAATAACTACCACACTAATTTTTGAGGCCGTATTTTTAGCAAAAATTAAAGACCAAATATGAGCAATGAAGTAAGGGCCTTAGAACCCAAGAGTGTTTGGAATAAATTTGCCGATTTGAATGCCGTACCACGACCTTCTAAAAAGGAGGAACGCGTTATTCAGTTTATGCTAGATTTTGGAAAATCTTGGAATCTAGAAACTTTTTCCGATGCCGTTGGTAATGTAATTATAAGAAAGCCGGGCACGGCGGGCATGGAAGATAGAAAAATGATTACGCTGCAATCGCATTTGGATATGGTGCATCAAAAAAACAGCGAAACAATTTTTGATTTCGAATCCGAAGGTATCGTGATGTATGTTGATGGAGATTGGGTCAAAGCTAAAGGTACTACCCTTGGGGCCGATAACGGAATGGGCGTAGCGGCGATAATGGCGCTCTTAGAGAGTACCGATATTCCGCACCCACCATTAGAGGCTTTGTTCACGATTGATGAGGAGACCGGCATGACAGGCGCTATGGGACTTGAAGGAGGCGTTTTAAAAGGTGAGATTCTGTTGAACTTGGATACTGAGGAAGATGATGAAATCGATATTGGATGTGCTGGTGGAATTGATGTGACCGCCATAGGAGAATATAATCTAGATACCGTAAATCCAGATTATCAAGGGTATAATATAACGGTTAAAGGATTGAAAGGTGGGCATAGTGGTATGGATATCCATAAAGGCTTGGGCAATGCAAATAAAATAATGAACCGCCTCATGTATCATGTAGCCACTGAATTTCAATTTCGCATTGCGGAAATAAATGGCGGAAGTTTACGGAATGCCATTCCACGAGAAAGCGTGGCCAATATTGTAATTCACAATACCCAAACCGATGCTTTCGAAGCTATGTTCGCTTCATCGGTAACTACTATTAAAACGGAATTAAAAGTAACCGAACCTGATTTGAACATCTCTTTAATCATTTCCAAATTACCAAATAAGGTAATGGGATTTGATACTCAAGCGAAACTGCTAAAAGCAATTTATGCGGCCTATAATGGTGTGTATGCGATGAGTGCCTCAATTCCCGATTTGGTGGAAACTTCAAATAACGTTGCTAGGGTAGTGGTCAAGGATGGAAAAATAAAAATCGGTTGCCTAACTCGATCTTCGGTAAATTCTGCGAAGATAGATTTGGCCCACGCACTCAGGTCGGCTTTTGAGCTTGCTGGTTATAGTGTCACTTTCGATGGGGATTACCCTGGTTGGAACCCGAATCCGAATTCTGAAATTCTGAAAGTCTTGGAAAATAAATATGTGGAACTTTTCAATGAAAAACCAAGGGTAGTAGCCTGCCATGCAGGATTGGAATGTGGTATTTTGGGACAGAATTATCCAGATATGGAAATGATTAGTTTTGGTCCCACAATTTTAGGTGCACACTCCCCAGACGAGCGTGTTCAGATTACTTCCGTTCAGAAGTTTTGGAAGTTTTTAAAAGCGATTTTGGCAGATAGCCCCAAATAAGAAAGCAAAAAAAGGAGCGGTGAATGACACCGCTCCCCCTAAAAAAGCGTATTTGAGATTATACTTTTTGCAATTTCACATCTTGGGTTTCTTTGGGATTTTGACCGTATTGGTTTTCTCCCGGCTCGCTGTCGGTAACGGCAAGAATAAATGAGTAAAGAGGAATCAGAAGATACCATCCGCTTTTTCCAACGTCATGCATTCTTCTTACGCCTACCGCCAAACTAGGGATCAAAACCGCAAAAGTATAGATGACCGCTAAAAACAATAATGCGGGAACGTCAGCCACAAGGGCCACTATTTGCAACCCATAGGCGAATATCATATTAAATAGAAAAAACATCCAATATTCTTTTCTTCTTGCTCTTCCGCTAAAGTCGGCGTACTGACTAATTACTTTTAAGTACCAATTCATAAGTGGGGTTTTACGATTACGAATTCAATTAACGGGGTAATTCAAAACCTATTATTTTTTTTAGATGAACTGCATGAGAAATCTCAAAAAATCGTTGAAAGGTATCATACCATAAATAGTAATTTGAGATTATAGAGGTATGTGGGCCAGTTTTAATTACCGTATTCAGGGTTTTTAGCCCTGATTTCGGCACGTACCAGTTGACCTGATGGTGTAAGCATATCCAAGGGCCAACGACCACTTCCACTTGCCCCCGGCTTGACCGCTGCAGAACTTTCTTCTTTATCGGCGATGGACCAGTTGCACCAAGAGATTTTATGTTCATCAAGAAAATCCCACCAAATTCTGGCTTCGGCGACGTCAATAAAACCATCCCCTGAATACTCAGTTACTCCGTATTCTGTAACAAACAGGGGAATACCGGCATCTAGAGCTGTTTTTGCAATATCACGTAGTTCTTGTTTGTGTGAAGCTGCGTAATAGTGTAAGGTATACATGGTATTGGCATCGGAAAGTCGATTGCCGATTACTTCATCTACGCGCTGAGACCACGAACGGGTACCCGCTATTATTACGTTATCTGGGTCATATTTTCTGATTTCCGCGATGACCGTTTCGTGATATGGTTTAAGTATTTCGTTCCAAGAAACTGTATCTACAGGTTCATTATAGGTTTCATAGATAATATTGGGTGTATCACCATATTTTACGGCAACTTCTGCAAAAAATAGAAGTGCCTCGTCTAAATGATCTTGTGCATAGTGACTGTGCCAGTCTACGATGACGTAAAGTCCTTCGGCAATCGCGGCATCGATAACAGTGAAAATTTTGGCCTTCTCCCTAAACTTGTTTTCTAAATATCCGCCAGGGTCTTCCACCCCCATCGAAGCTCGTATGATATTCACTTGAAAATTTTCTTTTAACCAAGCTACCACTTCGGGAGTATAAAATTGTGGCCACCAATTGCTCCAGGAAAGGGACATACCTCGAAGTTGGATGGGACTTCCATCTTTATCGACCAAATTTGTTCCAGATACGCTAAGCGGACCAAAAGTGGCGACAACACTAAGAGATTCAACGTCAATATTTTCCTCTTCCTTTGGATCTTGCGACTCAACATCGTTCTCCATAGTTATTACCGGGTCGGTATTCGAATCCGAATTTGAACAGGCCATTAACATGATGACTAAGATGTAAAAAATCTTGAGGGGCATTTTTTTCATTAAGGTAGGTTTATACTATTAACCCGTTCTACTAGAAGGTTCGTATATCGGATTCAATTTAACGAAAAAACCCGCCAGAGCGGGTTTTATTAGAATTTTGTTTTAAAACCTTTTATTTATTGGGCGATACCTGTGATTTCCAAATCGAAAACTAAATCAGCATTTGGCGGAATAACATTACGGCTTCCTTGTTCACCATACCCCAAATGCGGAGGAATAAAAACTCGGATTTTATCCCCAACTTTCATTGTCATTAATGCTTCTTTAAAGCCCGCAATTAGAGGCGCTTCTGTACTGTATGCCATGGGTATGGCTTGATATCCACCCCTTTGGTCGTTGTTCCAATCGTACCTATTGTATTTTTCAGCGATCTCTTTGTAATTGCTATCGAATAAGGAACCATTCTCTAAATATCCTGCATACATCACCAATACTTTTTGTCCGATTTTAGGTTTTTCTCCAGAGCCTTCTTTCAGACTTAAAATTTTAAGTCCTGATGGTAATTTTTCAGCTTTTTGTTTTTCGGCAGGTACTACCGCGGCAAAATCAGCTGCTGCTTTTTGAGCTGCGGCCGCTTTCTCCGCCTTTTCCTTTTCAAGTGCTGCCAGACGTTCACCTTCCTTTGAAAAGTAATCCGTCATCACAGCCACCGCATCGAATTGTTTAGCGTCCTTACCATTGCGTATTATTTCGACGGTGTTCATTTTAACCTCTTCAACAGGTTTGTTACCAGCTGCTACAGGAACATTGGCAATTGAATCTAAAACGGGCATACCCATTACAACTTCCCCAAATACAGAATGTCTGTTATTTAACCAAGGTGTTTCTTTGTGGGTAATAAAAAATTGGCTTCCGTTGGTAGTAGGGCCAGAATTTGCCATAGATAGTATTCCTTTTCTATCATGGACCAGAGAATCATTGAACTCGTCCATGAATTTATAACCAGGATTCCCCATGCCTGTTCCCATTGGGTCACCACCTTGAATCATAAAATCTTTCATAACTCTATGAAAGGTAAGGCCGTCATAAAACTTTTTGCCTTTGTACTCGTCATTTACAAAAGTGTTCGTGCCTTCAGCCAATGATATAAAATTTGCTACCGTAACGGGAGTTTTATCATATTCCAGTTTTACAACAATATCTCCCTTGCTTGTTTGAATATCGGCAAAAACTCCATCGCCTAATTCAGGGTATTTACTTGATTTGCAACTCGTCAAAGCGAAGCTTATGGTAAATAATAATAGATATGCTTTTCTCATTTCTTATGTTTTTAATTTTAAATACTGTCGTGTTGTTTTTCTATTTTTAAAATGGTCAATGTTGATTTTAAGGGCATATTGGTGCCTATTTTATTATTGTCCCCGTGATAACCATAAGCCAACGACGATGGAAACAAAAACGTAGCGGTTTCGTTTTCCTTTAACAGTGGAACGCTATTTCGAAGCCCAGGAAATAGATTCAATTTGCTAACCGGGAACTTCTTGATTCCAATATCTTTCATTTTATAAATTGTATCATTAGTCATGCTCACGATGTTGTAGGTCAGGGTGACCATGTCATTTGGTTCCGGCTTAGTGGTAGATAATTCGTCTTTAACATTATAGTAATACCATGAACCGGTTGAGCTTTGCAGATAAGTATGTACCGAGTCTTTGGCAATAATTTCCTGAATCAATTTTTCCTCTTTCGCCAAGAGCGCCCGCGTACGTTCAATTGAAGCTTTGTACGAGCTCCCTGAATTTACTTTTACCGGTTTACGCGGTTCAGGGCCTTGACAACTAAAAAGACCTACCAATAGGATTAGTGCGATTAAATATCTCATGCGTTCAATTTTTCTTTGTACTGCACCAAAAGAGAAACAAAATAGGCTGTGGTTTCTTTCATTGTAGTGTCGCTTCGCCCTCCGGCCGCATTATTGTGGCCACCGCCGTTAAAGTGATTTCTAGCAAATTCGTTAACCGAGAAATCACCTTCTGAACGGAAGGAGATCTTTATAATCCCTTCTTCTTTGTTTTCAATGAAAATAACGGCAAACCGGATACCTTCCAAGGTAAGTCCATAGTTGACAAAACCCTCGGTATCGCCCTTTTGGTAGTCGAAACTATCCAATTCTTCTTGGGTCAGGGTTATATATGTTGTTCTATATTCGGGTAAAATTACCATGTTCTTCAAGGCGCAGCCCAATAGGTGCAAACGACTAGGCGAATTGGTGTCAAAAACTCTGTTATGGATGTTAGTGTTCTCCGCACCTTTATCAATAAGATCTGCTACCACCCGATGTGTTCTGCTAGTTGTTGACGAGAATTTGAAGGATCCCGTATCTGTAACAATTCCAGTATACAAGCAATTGGCAATATTGCTGTCTATTTTTTCTACATCACCCAAAGTTTCGATGAAATTATAAACCATTTCACAGGTCGAACTCATATTGCTGTCGGAGTACATGATTTCGGCATAGTCAGATGGAGCTTGATGGTGATCGATCATTACGAAGGTTGCAACTTTTTCTTCTAAAACACTTTTCATTTGACCAATGCGCCCTAAATGATTAAAGTCGAGGGTAAATATCACCGATGCATTGCGTATAGCTTCTTGAGCTTGTGAATTCTCCTTCTCAAAATTGAGAATATGCTCATGACCCGGCATCCATTTCAAAAACTTCGGAAAATCATTTGGTGAGATTACGACAACTTCCTGTCCTAAATTTTTAAGATAGTGCCACAAACCCAAAGTGGATCCTATTGCATCACCATCAGGGTTTTTGTGAGGTACGATAACAATTTTCTGAGGAACGGAAAGGAGTTCCTTTACGGCTTTAATGCTCGCTGAATTCATGCGCGCAAAGATACAATAATATCACACAGACGTAAATGCTAAAAAGGCTATTTTTGCTTAACGCTTAGTACTTTCAATTATGAGGTTAATGCCTATATTTTTAGCATTTTTTGTTTTATTAGGATGTAAGAACACTAAACTTCGGGTCCAAAATTCTACTCAAAAGCCCGATTTCACTATTGCTTTCGGTTCTTGTAACAAAAGTGATTTGGATAATTTACTTTGGGACGATATTGAAAACGCCCAACCCGACATTTGGATTTGGGGAGGAGACAATGTGTATGCCGACACGGATAACATGCAGAAACTCCGTACTGAATATCATAGGCAAAACGAGATTAAGGGGTACAAAAAGTTGAAGAAAAGTGTACCGATTATCGGTACTTGGGATGACCATGATTATGGACTAAATGATGGCGGCACTGAATTCAAGGCGAAGAAAGAAAGTCAACAGGAATTCCTCGATTTTATGGGGGTAACCAAAGATAACCCTAGGAGACTTCGCGAAGGGGTTTATACCACTCACGATTATAAGCTGCCTTTCGGAAAAATTAAAGTGATTGTTCTAGATACCCGATATTTTCGTACAGCACTTACCCTAGACAAGGAAACCGAAAAGCGAACAAAACCTAATACCTATGGAGAAGGTACCGTTTTAGGTGAAACCCAATGGAAATGGTTGGCAACTACTTTGCAGACCTCAGAGGCCGATTTCAATGTTATTGTAAGCAGTATTCAGTTTTTATCCAATGAACATGGATTTGAATGTTGGGGCAATTTCCCTCATGAAGTCGATAAGCTTAAAAACCTTATTTCGGTTTCAAAAGCTAAGGGAGTGTTGGTGTTGTCCGGAGATCGTCATATTTCTGAATTTTCAAAAGCCAGCATAGACGGAATTGATTATCCTTTAATCGATTTCACCAGTAGCGGACTCACTCACGCCTATTCAAAGTTTAGTGGAGAACCTAATCCTTTTCGGATTGGTGCTGTGATAAGTACAGAAAGTTTTGGCTTGGTACAATTTAATTTCCTTACCAAAAAAGTCGATTTTTCCATTCTAGGCGATGACGGAGTGGTTTTGTCAAAACTGGAACAGAAGTACTAACAACATGCTAATCATTGTGGGTTTTCAAATAAAGCCTATTTTTGCACAAATTTTTAAAGATGACGACAAATAGAACTTTTACGATGATTAAGCCCGATGCGGTTGAAAACGGGCATATCGGTGGAATTTTAGACAAAATCACATCGGCCGGCTTTAAGATCGTAGCAATGAAATATACGCAACTAAGCCGCAGAGATGCACAGGAGTTTTACGCAATTCACAAAGAGCGTCCCTTCTTTGGTGAGTTGGTACAATTTATGACCAGAGGCCCCATTGTTTCGGCAATTTTGGAAAAAGATAACGCGGTTGATGATTTTCGGGCGCTCATCGGCGCTACCAATCCTGCAGAAGCTGCTGAAGGCACTATTCGAAAAATGTACGCTACTGATATCGCGGAAAATGCCGTTCATGGATCAGATAGTGACGCCAATGCAGCTATTGAAGGCGCTTTTCACTTTTCAGGAAGAGAAATTTACTAACTCAATATATTTTCAATTAAAAACCCAATGGATACCTTCCATTGGGTTTTTTTTGTTCGGATCTTCTACGAAATTCTATCGCAGCACCAACTTCTTTACTAACTCCTTCCCTAATTCCTCATTGAGCATTGCAATGATTTTTGATTTGCCATGACTAAGTTCTTCCCGTAATACAGACGAGGATAGTGACACGAAAAGAGTTTCGTTTCGTAATTCCACCGCTGTAGTATAATTGGCGACTCCGTTACCCATAAGAGTAGCCCATGCCTCTTTGGCATTGACCTTGTCCATTCCCTTTTCAAGTTTATTGGTCTTTATGAACTCGTTGAGGGCTTCTCCCATGTTCAGACTTTCATTTTTTCGCTTTGCCATTATTCGGTCGCGTTTATGGGTTGAAACCTTTTGTAGGTATAGGTAATTGTATCGCTGTTAACGACTGAAAAATGGTTGTCCGAGATTTCAAGAATACGTTCGCGCCACTCATTTTCCGCATTTTTGTATTGGAATTCAAACTCATTATCTTTCTGTAAAAGGGTAAAAAGTTCAGCATCGTTAGAAGTTTCGTAAGTACCGTTGAATTTGGGCTGCACTTTTTTACGGAAACCTTTCAAACCTTCCATCTCAAAATAGTCTATTGTTGTACTGACTTTGAATTCTTTGGTCTGGCCGTTGGGAAAGGTTACCTTTTCGATTTCCCAATAGCCGTTGAGGTATTTCAAGTCTTCTTCGGATATGCTATTTACGCATCCCAAGAGAAAGAAAATAGATAAAACTACTATTAAAAACTTCATTTTACAATTTAAAGATTTTATAGGTTTGGTGGATGGTTTTAACGACATTTTCGGTCCGCTCCGCATGGGTATCGCTGATGAAAATCTGTCCGAATTCCTGCCTATCCACGAGGCCTACAATATGGGCGACCCTATTTTCGTCAAGTTTGTCGAAAATGTCATCTAACAAAAGGATGGGAGTTGTATCGGCCTGTACTTTCATAAAATGGAATTGGGCAAACTTCAATGCGATTAAGAATGATTTCTGCTGACCTTGACTACCGAATTTTTTAATAGGATGCCCAGCGATGGAGAAACTTAAATCATCTTTATGAATACCTACACTTGAGTACTGTAATGCTCTATCCTTATCTAAGCTTTTTTCTAAAAGAGTAAGCAAGTCGTCATCGAACAACTTACTTTCATAAGTCAAGGCAACTTCTTCGGTATTCCCAGAAATAACGGCATATTGTTTTTTAAAAATAGGAATGAACGCTTCCATAAACTGGGCGCGTTTTTCAAAAATGGGCGTTCCGAATTCCGCCAGTTGTTCGTTGTATATGGATAAGGTAGTCGCGTCAAAGGTTTGGTTAACAGCGAAATACTTTAATAGGGAATTGCGCTGCGTTAGTACCTTGTTGTATTTGATCAGGCTTTGTAGGTATTTTTTGTCGGATTGTGAAATAACACCATCCATAAATTTTCGTCGCGTTTCGCTTCCTTCGATAATCAAATCTCGATCTGCCGGTGAAATTATCACCAAAGGCAACAAACCTATATGGTCGGATAGGCGATCATAAGCCTTGCCATTTCTTTTGATAATTTTCTTAGCTCCTTTTTTAAAACTACATACTATTTTTTCTTCCCGGGTCGCCTTTTCAAAAGTGCCATCAATAACGAAAAAGTCTTGTTCATGTCTAATATTCTGAGTGGTCACGGGATTAAAATAACTCTTGCCCAATGAAAGATGGTATATAGCATCTAAAACATTGGTTTTGCCAATACCGTTGGCCCCAACAAAACAGTTGATTTTACTATCGAATTCAAAATCTTGAGATTCAAAATTCTTGTAGTTGATAAGGGACAGGTTCTTTAAAAGCATTCCGAAAACTACGGGATTTTAATTTTTATGATAGAAGACTCGCAAAATATCGAAAAATAACGAATAAATACCCCTCTCGATTTCAATAAAAACTTTATTTTTGCGCGACCAATAAAAATAGTGATGGCTACATATAAAAAGAGAGGTTTCAAACCAAAAAACAAGGTAGAAGAACAACTTTTAGACGAGCAGGGGAGTACAACTGCCGAGGTGTTTAGCACTTTGGACGAGAGTGCCTCCAAAAGTGAAGAGTGGGTATCTAAGAACCAAAATTATATTTTGGGCGTTATTGGCGTGATTGCGGTAGGAGTTTTAGGCTACTTGGCCTATATGCAGTTTGTGCAGAACCCGAAAGAGATTAGTGCAGCAAATGAAATGTACTACCCTCAGCAATATTTCGATGAGGCATTGACGAATCAAACAGCAAAAGATTCACTTTTCAATCTTGCACTGAACGGTGCCGAGGGCAAATATGGATTTCTTGATATTATCGAGGAATATAGTGGTACAAAAGCCGCTAATTTGGCCAATTATTCGGCAGGTATGGCTTACCTCAATATGAATAAGTATCAAGAGGCCATTGGTTATCTAGAGAATTTTTCTTCAGAAGATGCTGTTCTTGGCGCATTGGGCAAAGGAGGATTAGGCGATGCTTTTATGCAATTGGGTCAACCTGAAGATGCATTGGGATACTATGAAAAAGCAATGGCACATAGTGATAACGATTACACTACACCTAAGTTCTTATATAAAGCAGGGGTTACGGCAATGGAGTTGAATCAAAATGAGAAAGCACTTCAATATTTTGAGCGTATCAAAAATGATTTCTCTTCTTCGGATGAGGCACGAACTATAGATGCTTTCATTGGTATGGCGAAAAGTGGAAAGTAATGGCTACGTCAAATAAAAATTTATCGACTTACGATAAAGCAACAATCCCAAATCCGAAAGACCTTCGATTTGGGATTGTTGTTTCTGAATGGAATTCGGAAATCACGGAAGGACTTTATTCCGGGGCTGAAGATGCTCTAATCGATTGTGGAGCATCCAAAGAAAACATTATACGCTGGAATGTGCCGGGAAGTTTTGAGTTGCCCTTCGGATGTAAAAAAATAATAGCCTCGAAAAATTTAGATGCGGTAATTGCCATTGGTAGTGTAATTCAAGGGGAGACCAAACATTTCGACTTCGTTTGCAGTGCTACCGCACAAGGAATAATGAGTTTAAATCTTCAAACGGACGTACCTGTGATATTCTGCGTGCTTACGGATGATACCATGGAGCAGGCTCAAGATCGAAGCGGCGGTAAACATGGCAATAAAGGTGTTGAGGCTGCCATTGCAGCTATAAAAATGGCTTCGATAGGTATTTAGTGATATTTAGGGCTTTACTCGATAATCGAGATTTAAAATGGTCCGAGGCTTGCCTAGAAATCAATGTTAATTTTCTTTCTAATGCCTCGTGGGCTTGCCCCGAGGTTATTTACCAATTTCATTAACAATCGATTACTTCTTATTAAGAATTAACGGTAGGCAGGTTTTTTGCTTTGTAAGATGTATTTCAAGCTTTGCACTTCAATTCAAATCTGTTAACAAAAATTGGCATTTGAACAACGGCATGTTTTTTGATTTTAAGTAACTTTGATAACATTGCAAAAATATCCATGATTTGAGATTAAAAGGTTTCAAGCTTAAGAAAAACAATACATTCGTCTATGTGCCCAGATACTCGAAAGACGAAGACAAGGACAACAGTTTTACGGTTGATTCCAAGTTTTCGAAGTATCGCGAATCCGCCAAGGGGTATGGGCTTAGGGGCCGATGGGGTGATGCCAGAGCAGCTAGTAGAAATCGTAGCAATCGCGAAATTAACACCCGACTGATTATTATTATTGCCATTCTTATTTTCGTAGTACTTTGGATATTCGATTTTGACCTTTCTATATTCTTAGGCAAGTAATGGCGGATATTATTCAACTCCTTCCGGACCATGTTGCCAACCAGATAGCAGCTGGTGAAGTAGTGCAACGGCCCGCTTCGGTCGTCAAAGAATTACTTGAAAATGCCATTGATGCAGGTGCAAATACCATAAAGCTTATTGTAAAAGATGGTGGCAAAGCCCTCATCCAAATTGTAGACGATGGCAGCGGGATGAGTGTAACGGACGCACGCCTAAGTTTTGAACGTCACGCTACTTCAAAAATTAAAAAGGCAGAAGACCTTTTTAACCTTGATACCAAAGGCTTTCGTGGTGAGGCTTTAGCATCGATTGCAGCTATTGCCCATGTTGATATGCAAACCAAACCCGAAGGTGCCGAACTGGGCACGCACCTTAAGATTGAGGGCAGTAAAATCATTTTTCAAGAAGTAGCAGCCGTGCCAAAAGGTACGTCGATTGCCGTGAAGAATCTTTTTTTTAATATTCCGGCAAGACGCAATTTTTTAAAATCAAATCAAGTAGAACTACGCCACATCACTGATGAATTTCATCGTGTTGCCTTGGCACATCCTTCGATAGCATTTCATTTTTATAATAACGGCAGTGAATTGTTCAATTTGCCGGTTGCAAACTACCGTCAGCGAATCGTGCATGTTTTCGGAACCAAAACCAATCAGAAATTGGTGCCGGTTGTTGAAGATACACAGGTCGTAAAAATTTCCGGTTTCATCAACAAACCCGAATTTGCTAAAAAGAGCAGGGGAGAGCAGTTTTTCTTTGTGAACCATCGTTTTATTAAGAGTCCTTATTTACACCATGCAGTGGTAGCCGCTTTTGAGGGACTTATTCGCCCTGATTCCTATCCTGGCTATTTTTTGTATTTGGAGGTAGACCCAGGTTCCATTGATATTAATATACACCCTACTAAGACAGAGGTAAAGTTCGATGATGAACATACGCTGTATGCCATTTTACGTTCAACAATCAAGCATGGTCTAGGTCAATTCAATGTAATTCCCGCACTTGATTTCGAACAAGATCAGAATTTGGAAACGCCATATGCTTATAAAAATCGAGATGCCTCGCAGCCGCAAGTGACCGTTGATGCTGGATTTAATCCATTTCAGGAGGTTTTACAAAAAAAAGGAGCTACCGGAGGCGGTTTTGCTAGTAGAGTTTCTTCAGGCAATTCAAAAAGTTGGGATAGTCTATATGTAGGTCTGGATTCTGAACTCGAATCAAAAAATGAGTACCGAAGTTTAAAATTTGAATCCGAAACGATTACCGGATCTATTTTTGAAGGAAAGCATGCACCTGAGGAAACAATGGCTACTACGTTTCAGTTGCGAAGAAAATATATAGTTACAACAATTAAATCCGGAATGGTAGTTATTGATCAAAGTAGGGCCCACCAACGGGTTCTTTATGAGAAATTTTTGAAGAATATCACCATAAAGGAAGCTGTAAGTCAGCAGTTGCTTTTTCCCTTGGTGCTTACTTTTTCAAAGAGCGATATGCAAATTTTAAATGAAATTAAGGACAGCTTGTCCACGATAGGTTTTGTTTTTGGTAAGCTAGAGGAGGAACAAATAGAAGTAACCGGAGTACCCCTTTTGGTTATGGAGAGTGAGGTTGGTATTGTTTTGGATCAATTGATATCCGATTACCAAATGGAGATTTCCGAAGATAGTTTTTCTCAAACCGATATTTTAGCTAAGACCCTGGCAAAAACACTTTCCGTAAAAACAGGCGAGGTTTTGGAATCAACTTCTCAAATTGCCTTAGTGAACGACCTATTTGCATGTAAAGAAACAAGGGTAAGCCCATTTAATAAACCAGTTTATATCACCATTACAGAAAACGATATCGATAAAAAATTTATATAAATGAACAGACTGACCGAAGCTGTTAAGCACTTATTGATCATCAATGTCCTCTTTTTTATTGCCACTCAAGTTTATGGTGATCAAATGTTTGCATGGTTTGCGTTGTGGTTTCCTGAGAATCCTAATTTTCAAATATGGCAAGTAGTCTCACATATGTTCATGCATGGTGGGTTCGCACATATCGGTTTTAATATGTTCGCCTTGTGGATGTTCGGTGGGCCGGTAGAACAATATTTGGGAAAGAACAAATTTCTATTTTTATATTTTTCTGCTGGGCTAGGCGCCGTACTTTTTCAATTGGGAGGATATTACTTCAATTATTCTCCGATTCATAATGAATTGTTGAATATGGGGTTAACTAGCGATCAGATAATTCAAATGATGACCGATAATAAAACCATTGAAGGTCTAACCGATTTGCAATTTGAAAAATTACAGCAAGCGTTTCCTGTTTATCGAGACACTTATTTTTCTTCGATGGTTGGGGCTTCGGGTTGTATTATGGGGGTTTTAGCTGCTTTTGGATTGATGAACCCAAATGCCGAATTAATGTTAATTTTCTTACCGATACCCATAAAAGCCAAGTATTTTATTCCGGGAATCATCTTACTTGATGTTATTTCCGCTGTAACGGGTCAATCTTTCTTTAGCCCAAGTAATACGGCTTATTTGGCGCATGTTGGAGGAGCGATTTTCGGATTTTTCGTGATGTGGTACTGGAAAAATAATTCATTCAATAAAAATCGTTGGAACTAGATTATGTCAGGAGGATTAAAATATCAATATGCACGATTGAGTGTTTCCGAGAAATTGATAGCGATAAATATCGTTGTCTTCATTGCCATTGGTTTGTTAGGAAATATAGCCTTTCCAGCGTTGGAAGGATGGTTCGTACTACCCGCTGATTTCATTGATTTTCTTAGCCAACCATGGTCAATCATAACCTATTCTTTCTTGCATGGAGGTATTCTGCATCTACTTTGGAATATGTACGTTCTTTACATCGCGGGTCGTATCCTCTTAAACCTCTTTGATGGAAGGCGTTTTCTAAATGTTTACTTTTTGGGTGTCATTCTGGGAGGAATGTTCTATATGCTTACTGACTCCTTATTTTCAAGTGACGGTGGTGTTTTATTAGGTGCTTCGGCAGGAGTTATGGCAGTCTTAATATTCGTTTGCACTTATATACCCAATCAGGAGGTACGTATTATTTTCTTTAATGTAAAACTCTGGCATGTTGGCGTTTTCGTCGTACTCATAGATTTACTGCAAATCAGCTCCGGTGGAGATAATATTGGTGGGCGTATTGCCCACTTGGGCGGTGCCTTTTTAGGTTATATATATGCAAGGCAACTTTTGCAAGGCCGTGATATAGGAGCTGGCTTTGCGAAATTCTTGGACGGCCTCGCCAACGCATTTAAAACAAAGGAAAAAAAAGCACCACTCAAAACGGTCTACAAAAAACAAAAACCTGGGTCCAAATCATCGGCGGAATATAGTAAAGATACCCACCAACGTAAAATAGATAGCATACTTGACAAAATCAGTAAATCTGGGTATGAGAGTTTGTCAAAGGCTGAGAAAGATTTTTTATTCAAAGCAGGTAAGGAAGACTAAGCTGTGAAACGATTCTCAAGATTCAACAAATTTATTACTGCTTTGAATTTTTTGGTTATAGCACTTCTTATAGTATGCTATTTTGTGCCTCACATTCACGGTGAGAATTTTGCTTTCCTTTCTTTTTTAAGTCTTGGTTTGCCAGTTTTAGTGTTAGCCAATATCCTTTTTGTTCTGTATTGGGCTTTAAAACGTAAGAAATTGTTCTACGTGTCCCTTCTTGCAGTGCTCCTTAGTTATTTTATTCTAGATCCTTTTTATTTAATCGGAGTTGGCGAACAGGTTCCCTTTGGTGACCTCAAAGTGATGAGTTATAATGTGAGGTCTTTTAATAAATATGAAGAACTGCCGAGTAAAACAGTTTTGAGCGATATTAAGGACTTTGTAAAAAAAGAGAATCCTGATATTATTTGTCTTCAAGAACCTTATTATGGTCCTGAATTTAATTCAAGCGATGAATTCACAGACTATCCGTATCGTTTTTTAAAACATATTCATTTAGAAGGGATCGGGCTATTAGCCATATTTTCGAAATACCCGATTTTGAAAACGGGAATGCTTAATCTACCTAGAACGAATAGTAATGCTGTCTTTGCAGACGTTCAATATAGAAAAGACACCATACGAATCTACAATGTTCATTTGGAATCTTTGGGAATAACACCCGGGCAAGGCGTTTTAACCAAAGAACCCACGGACAAGCTTTTTATACAAGTTAGCCATGCCTTTCACAAGCAATACGAGCAGGCCGAAGTTATCGAAAAACATTTAGAATCATCTCCATATAAAACCATTTTATGTGGTGATTTCAACAACGGGCAATATTCAAACGTGTATCGAAGTATAAAAGGAAATCTTCAGGATACTTTTTTAGAAGCAGGAACGGGCTATGGGCGTACCTACATCTTTCATGGGATTCCCTTTCGAATTGATTTTATTTTTGCTAGCGAGGCATTGGAAGTAACCTCCCATATCAATTATGACGTAAGGTATTCCGATCACTTTCCGATAATGGCATCATTTAAATTGCGTAGTGATTAAATAACAGTCCACTGCATCTGCCATAATATGTAAGAGCAGTGCAATACCGAATATTCTTGATTTCCTGAAAAATAATAAAGCCCCGTAAACACCGAGCGCCCAATAGGAGTGTAATGGATGAAAATCAATACTACATCGGTTTGGGTCAAAAATTGGATTTGCCAAAAAGTGATCTAAATCAATAACGATAGCAGCAAGTAAAATCAATATTACACGTTTTTGATATGTTTTAAAAAATAGAAGCCCGATGGCAATGGGCGCTAGAAAATGGATTCCGTAATGTATCAGTAATCTAAGCATCTAGTTGGTCTAGGCTAATGTTTTTGAGATAGGTCATGGCATTGGTACCCTCATTAAACAGTAAATCAAGAATGCTACAATTTTTTATGAAGCCATGGCGGTCGCCGAAAACCTGATTGTATTCCGGGAAATCAAGGGCAGCCTCTTTTTTCGCATTAATTAAAAAACGAGCGTCGATTATATCAGTTGGATTAGACCTATATTTTTCGGTTTTAAAAAAAGGCATATCAATTTGCATACAATCGCAAAGTACGGCTATGGTTTTTAGATTGTAGTCCAATAAAAAATCGTAGGCTTCCCCATATAGTGGAGCTATATCATCTTCATAGTACTCAAAAAAAGGAGAGGTTCTATAAGCAGTTTGAAGCGTTCGCCAATGCTGGCGTTGCCAATTGTAATCGTTTTCGATTTTAACTTCCTTATATTTTTGCCGCCCTTGGTTTTTACCGACATGCTTTATGGGGATGTTCAACATCAATTTGCCTCTATCGGTGCAGATATGGGCCCGATTGCGAAAGGTTTGTTTCTGAAAATTATCCTCGACTTCCCAATGTACTTCACTTTGCGCTATGGTCGCGAAAGTCAAGATATTGGGTATATATGCCGGATGAAGGAGGGTTTTCAATGTGTTGATTCGTTGATGTGGTTATTTGGTTATGTGTTGATTCGTTTTTTGATAATGGATGAAAGTATTAGATCAACAAATTCACGAACCCACGAATCAACCCTTATTTGCTCTTCGTTTCTTCCAGAAATAGTCAAAAGCAAAATATCCTGCAAGAACGATTAAGAACCATTTGAAATAGGATACGGGTTCACCTGTTCCGTTTACGGTGGTGAAAATTCTTTCCCATCGTGGTTTCCATTTCCAGATTTTGTTGACCCTGCCTGCGGCATCGGTGAAGTTGTCGAAACTCATCCAGATAAAAATGGGGGTGCCTACAATATGATTTTCAGGCACATAGCCCCAAGCCCGACTATCCTCGGAATGATCCCGATTATCACCCATCATCCAGTAGTAATCTTGTTTAAAAGTATATGAATCTACTACTTGGCCGTTAATACTGATTTCGTTCCCTAAAACACTAAGTGTATTGCCCTCGTATTCACGTATGATTTTTTTGTAAAGCGGTAATACTTTTAAGTCCAATTCAACAGTTTTACCTTTTTCAGGAATATAAATCGGCCCCATATTGCTATAATTCCAAGGGTAATCCTTATGCTGAGGGAACAATCTTGTATCCCTTTTTCCGTTAGGTTCAATCCTGCGAACCAAAGAATCAATACCGAGGTTCTTCTCCAGCTTTTCCTTCATTTCTTGGGTCAATGTCACAAGGCGTTGCCTTTCCGTTACCTCTTGAAGCGCAAGACGATGTTGACGTACGAATTCTGGAGGTATTCCATTCATATCGGCAAGAATCTGGAAGGCTTGACCTTGTTGAAATGCCCGAAACCCATTATTCGCCAACGCAATTTGTTGATTTCGATTGAGCGACTGTGCAATATATATTCTGTTGAAGTCAGCGACTCCAGATTCCAAGAGCATTTTGGAAGAAACGCCCTTGTTGGAATAAGCTATATAATCAAATTGTGGTTTAGCGCGGTCTGGTAGCTCCAATTGCTTTCCATTCGCAAAAACATAACCATCCTTGACTTCAATACTATCCCCTGGAATCCCTACACAACGTTTTACATAATTCGATTTTTTGTCAATTGGCTTTCTGACTCCTTTTTCAGCAACAAAGAACTGACGAACCGTATCGGCCGGCCAACTAAAAACTACAATTTCTTTGCGTTTAATATCCTTGAATCCCGGTAATCTGAAATAGGGAATTTGGGGTTTGTTCAGATAAGAGGGTGTTCCGATTATTGGTAGCGTATCGTGTACCATGGGTGCGGCAATTGCGGTCATGGGCGTCCGCGCTCCATAATGAAACTTGCTGACGAACAATAAATCACCCACACGAAGTGTTCGCTCCAACGAACCGGTTGGAATGACGTAGGGTTGAATAAAATAGGTATGCACCAAAGTAGCCGCTACTACGGCAAAGACAATAGAACTTACCCATTCGCCTAGAGCCGTTTGAGGACGTAAATCTCGGTTTTCAACATAGCTCACATCCAATCCGTAGTTGACGTAATAGATATAAAATCCTAAGGTTAAAACAACTGCCCAACTTTCCCACAGGGTATTTCTTCCAAAACTTCGGATAGTCTCTACCCATATTACCGGGAACATCAATAGATTAATGATAGGAATGAACAATAAGATGACCCACCATTTCGGTCGGTTAATAATTTGCATCAAAACGATGGCATTGTAAATAGGTATTGCTGCTTCCCAGGCTTTTCTACCTGCTTTGACATACAATTTCCAAGTCCCTAAAAAATGAATGACCTGTACTACTAGTATGAATATAATCCATTGTGTTGTGCTCATGGTTTTTTAATTCAATTTCTCTTATTAGTTCGGTTCCTGATCGACTGTTACATTTTTTAACAAAATAATATAACTCTTAGGAGCTACATGAACTATTTTTTTAAAATCCTAATACATCTTTCATTGTGAACACACCAGCTTTACCATGAATCCATTCTGCGGCCACAACTGCTCCCAGAGCAAAGCCTTCACGATTATGAGCGGTGTGTTTTAATTCAATACTATCTATAGTACTATCATAGTTTATGGTATGTGTACCTGGTACCTGATCAATTCTTTTCGACACTATCGGAATTTCACTTTCAGAAGCTTCATCGAGTTTCCAATTCGTGTAATTCGTATGTTTTAAAATTCCCTCAGCCAATGTAATAGCAGTGCCACTGGGTGCATCCAATTTTTGGGTATGATGTATTTCTTCTATAGAAACCCGATATTGCTTCAGGTTCTTCATCATTTCCGCCAGATGGTTATTCAATTCGAAAAAAACATTTACCCCAAGACTAAAGTTCGAGGCATAGATAAAAGCGCCATTTTTCTCTTTGCAAAGGTCAACGGCGGCAGCATACTTATCTAACCATCCTGTAGTTCCGGAAATAATAGGCACATTATTATTGAGACAACTTACAATATTATCAAAAGCGGCATTGGGCATGCTAAAATCAATAGCAACATCCATATTGGAAAAATCAATATCCTTAGTATCGATGTCGACTTTGGCGACAATCGTATGGCCTCTTTCTAAAGCAGTCTGCTCTATCATTTTACCCATTCTACCATATCCAAATAATGCTATCTTCATGTTTAAAAGGTAATTGTCAGGGCCATCCCATAATTGGGATCGGAATTGATGGGATTGGTTTCTAAATAGGGCTGAAGGTTCAGGTCCCAGCTTAAATCATCGCTAATGTTGAATTGTTTAAGATGCGCATCTACATTGGCGTCTATTATGTTCAACGCATAAATGATAATGGTCACTAATAAGGCCAAATCACGCTCATTTTGTTTTGCGTTTTGGAGCCGTTCAAGTCTGTCATCCCCAGGAAGCGGGATTACATCAATAAACTGATCATCCACGAAACCCGCCCTTCTTCTTTTGAAAGCAGTCCTGAACTCATTATATTGGTTATCATAGAAGGTATAGGCATAAATGCCTGCCCCAAGAGCTCCCCACACGATAGGTACCTTCCAGTATTTTTTGTTATACACTTGGCCCAGTCCGGGCAAAACAGCGGAGTAAAAAGCAGCTTTGCTTGGTGCTAAAGGATTAATATACCTTTCTTTTTTAAGGATAGAATCTTGCACTATAATACCATCTTTCTGTAACGCAGTTTGAACAGAATCGATTTCACTTTCTCCGGGATTTTCTTCCTGTGCGGATAGCATTACCGAGAACAGCCCAAAAACAAAAGCTACATAAAGCGATTTACTTACCAAGGATGCGATTTTTTATTCGAAGTAATTCTTCTTCCGATGCGAATGGAATGGTAATCTTGCCTTTTCCTTTTTCAGTCGAACTGACCATAACTTTGGAATTCAAATGGTCGGAAAGTTCTTTTTTCGACAGGACTACAAAATCAGGGTTTTTGGCTTTACTTGTGCTTCCGGAACCCGTACTTGTGTCGTGAAAGGCCTTCACAATTCGTTCTGTATCTCGAACGGATAAGTTTTGCCCTACGATTTTCTCATAAATTGCAATTTGGTCTTCTTTATTGTCGACATTGACCAGTGCCCTACCATGACCCATGCTTACAAAGCCATCACGAATTCCAGTCTGAATAATCGGATTTAATTTTAATAAACGAAGATAATTGGCAATCGTAGAACGTTTCTTGCCGACCCTATCGCTTAATTTTTCTTGGGTCAATTGAATCTCATCGATCAATCTTTGATACGATAATGCAATTTCAATTGGGTCAAGATCTTGGCGCTGAATGTTTTCGACCAATGCCATTTCGAGAGATTCTTGATCATTTGCGATTCGGATATAAGCTGGAATTGTCGCTAGACCGGCCAATTTTGATGCCCTGTATCTACGCTCACCGGAAACCAGCTGGTACTTGTTAAAATCAAGTTTACGAACGGTAATTGGTTGAATGATGCCCAATTCCCTAATGGAGGTGGCTAATTCTTGTAGTGCCTCATCATTAAAGTTCGACCTGGGTTGAAACGGGTTCTCTTCGATAACATCCAACTCCAACTCAACAATATTCCCAACAACCTTATCGGCATTCTTATCCGAAGCCGATTGAATATCGTTTTCCGGGTCTTTTAAAAGTGCAGATAACCCACGCCCTAGGGCTTGTTTTCTTGTTGCCTTCGCCATTTATACAGTCTGCTTATTTTTTTTGACCAGTTCATGGGCCATATTCAGATAATTTGCCGCACCCTTGCTACTGGCATCGTACTTAATAATACTTTCACCATAACTGGGAGCTTCACTCAAACGCACATTGCGTTGAATAATGGTATCGAAAACCATATCGGTGAAGTGTTTTCTGACTTCCTCGACTACTTGATTTGAAAGTCGAAGTCGCGAATCGTACATCGTGAGCAGCATTCCCTCGATATCTAAATCGGGATTATGTATTTTCTGAACGCTTTTTATGGTGTTCAATAATTTACCAAGTCCTTCTAAAGCAAAGTACTCACATTGAATCGGTATAATAACCGAGTCCGCTGCGGTCAAGGCATTCAAGGTCAATAAGCCAAGAGAAGGAGCGCAATCGATTAGAATATAATCGTATTTATTTCTAAGCTCCGAAATGGCTTTTTTCATCATGTATTCCCGCTCATCTTTGTCCACCAATTCGATTTCAATAGCAACGAGATCGATATGCGAGGGAATCAAATCAACATTGGGGCTTGTGGTCTCAACAATGGTTTCTTTTGCGGTTTTTGTATGTTCCAAAAGTTGATACGTTCCTAGTTCAACGCCGTCTACATCAATACCTAAACCAGAGGTGGCATTTGCCTGGGGATCCGCATCGATCAAAAGTACCTTTTTCTCAAGTACACCAAGAGAAGCGGCCAAGTTCACCGTAGTGGTAGTTTTACCTACTCCGCCTTTTTGATTTGCAATAGCAATAATCTTGCCCATTCATCTATCAAGTTAGGGGGTAAAAATACAATTATTTACAATGCTACAGAACGAATTTTGTTAACACAAAGTGAATAAGTAGGAAGGCTTGCGTTAAATTGAGTTAAAGTTCTGGGAGTTGGTGAATTGGGATTGAACTGTTAGAGGGTTTGAGTCAATTTTTGATTTCAAGTTAGGCCTAGTTAAAAGTTCAAATCTGCCAAGGCTGACTTTGCTTAAAGTTCAAGGAAACCAGAACTTTTATTTCTGCCAACTGCCCCTGAAAACTGCCTACTCTTTTTCCTTCAATTTTAAACTATCTTCATATTCAATCAGATAGATTTCTTCGTTCTTTTTTTTGAGGTAATATTGCTCTCTGGCGAATTTCTCCAGCTCCTTTGGATCGGACAGTTTTTCAATAATTTTTTTGTCCTTGGATATCTCTTCCTGCAAAAATTCTTTTTGTTTTTCGAGTTTGTCGATTTCCTTTTTAAGTTCTAAATGGATGAGCAAAGAGTTGGTGTCGAAAAAAAGCATCCATACAACAAATGCGGTCAGTACTAAAACATAAATACTACTGAACAGAGTAGCAACGCGAAACCATTTGCTTTTTTTGAATTTCTTCCAACCCATTACTTTTGACCTAGTTTTTCGTTCACAATACTACGCACAATATCAACAGCAACCGTATTATATCTGTTGTTAGGGATAATAATATCAGCATATTCCTTTGTAGGTTCAATGAACTGATCGTGCATAGGCTTTAAAATGGTCTGGTACTTTTCAATGGTTTCATCTAAATTCCAACCACGTTCGTTGACATCTCTTTTAAGCCTTCTTATAAGGCGTTCGTCAGAATCGGCATGAACGAAAATCTTAATATCGCACATTTCACGAATTTCTGGATTGGTCAAAATGAGAATACCCTCTACGATCAATACTTTAGTTGGGCGGGTGGTAATCGTCTCATCGGTCCGATTGCATTCTAAAAAGGAGTAGACAGGTTGCTGAATTGATTTCCCCTCTTTCAGCAATTTCAAATGCTCCGCGAGAAGCTTGAAATCTATGGAATTCGGGTGGTCGAAATTCGTTTCACGCCTTGAAGGAAGAGTCAAATGGGAAAGGTCATGGTAATAGGAATCTTGAGAGATTACGCCCACCTCTTCATCAGGCAATTCATTGATAATCTGATTGACTACCGTTGTTTTACCGCAGCCTGTGCCCCCCGCAATTCCAATAACAAGCATTTTCCGATTTTGTTTAGTACAAAAATAGAAAACAATTATGGTTACAGCGCATTATCCATGATATCCTTCACCACTTCAGGATTGAGTAAAGTGCTGGTATCCCCTAAATTGGAAGTGTCTTTCGAAGCAATTTTTCTAAGAATTCGCCGCATGATTTTGCCACTTCTAGTTTTTGGTAATCCTGAAACGAATTGAATCTTATCCAATTTGGCGATAGGACCTATCTGCTCGGTTATTTGTTGGTTGATTTCTTTTTTGAGGTTTTCCCGATCGCGAGTTTCACCAACTTCTTTTAGAATAACATAACCATAAAGGGCATTTCCTTTTACATCATGCGGAAAACCTACGATGGCACTTTCTGCTACGGCTGGATGTTCGTTGATGGAATCTTCAATAGGAGCGGTTCCTAAATTATGGCCGGAAACGATGATTACGTCATCTACACGGCCTGTTATTCGATAATATCCGACGGCATCTCTCAGTGCACCATCACCCGTAAAGTACATGTTTTTATAGGCAGAGAAATAGGTGTCACGATAGCGTTCGTGATTTCCCCATATGGTCCGAGCTATCGATGGCCATGGAAATTTGATGCACAAACGACCATCCACTTGATTACCCTTGATTTCTTTGCCCTCCTCATCCATCAATGCGGGTTGTATACCAATGAAAGGCAGGGTAGCATAGGTCGGGGTAGTGGGTGTTACATAGGGAATTGGAGTTATCATGATACCCCCTGTTTCCGTTTGCCACCAAGTATCGATAATGGGACTGTGTCTTTTACCTACATTGTTATTGTACCAATGCCAGGCCTCCTCGTTAATAGGTTCTCCGACAGAACCGATGACCTTTAGGCTTGAAAGATCATGTTTTTCTACGAATTCCAAATTTTCCTTTGCCAATGCCCTAATGGCTGTTGGGGCGGTGTAAAACTGGTTTACTTTGTGTTTTTCAACAATTTCCCAAAAACGCCCGAAATCAGGATAGGAGGGAACGCCCTCGAACATCACGGTTGTTGCACCATTGGCCAGCGGACCATAGACAATATAGGAATGCCCTGTGATCCAACCGATATCGGCGGTACACCAATACACATCTTCCTCTCGGTATTGGAAAGCATTTTTGAAGGTATAAGCTGTATATACCATATAGCCTGCGGTGGTATGAACCATTCCTTTCGGTTTTCCTGTTGAGCCGGAAGTATAAAGAATGAACAACGGATCTTCGGCATCCATAATTTCGGCTACTAAATCTGCATAGGCATCATCAAGTAGCGGCTGCAACCATTTATCACGACCTTCCTTCATTTCAATCTTGCTATTGGTTCTTTTGACAACGAAAACAGTTTCAACACCTGGACATTCATCTAGTGCTTTGTCAACAATTCCTTTTAAGTCAATTGTCTTTGCTCCCCGATATGAACCGTCTGAAGTAATCACCATTTTACAGTCTGAATCGTTGATGCGAGTAGCAAGTGCATTTGCCGAAAAACCTGCAAAGACGACGGAATGGATGGCTCCAATTCTGGCGCAAGCTAATAGTGAAACGGCCAATTCAGGAATCATAGGCAGATATATACAAACACGATCGCCTTTTTTGATACCATGTTCCAGCAACACATTGGCTAAACGGCAAACCCTTTCATGCAATTTACGATAGGTAATATGCTCAGCTTCTTCTTTAGGGTTATTGGGTTCGAATAAAATGGCCGTTTTATCGCCCCTTGTAGGTAAATGTCGGTCTAGACAATTTTCGGTGATATTCAGTTTTGCACCCTCGAACCATTTTACCTCGGGTTTAGTGAAATCCCAACTAAGTACATTATTCCACTTTTTGCGCCATACGAAATGTTCTTCTGCTATTTCCTCCCAAAAAGCTTCTGGATTTCTTACTGATTTCCGATAAACCTGATAATATTCTTCTAAATGTTTGATGTGGTAATTGCTCATGCCCTACTTCTTTCCTTTAAAAATAATTAAAATTTTAATGACCTGTTGCCTCTCCGGCACCGCTGGGAATACGGATATCCTCTACAATTTCTTGAACGTTTTTAGGAGGGTCCGGCGTGAATTGCATGATAATAATTGATACAACAAAATTCACGATCATCGCTACACTGCCAAAACCTTCTGGAGAAATACCGAACCACCAATCTTTTTGTAATTCTGTCACAGCGGCTTTTCCACCATCGAAAATTCCGAATTTGAATTTTAGCATATAAAAAAGCATTAGTGAAATACCGATGACCATTCCAGCAATGGCGCCTTCTTTGTTCATTTTTTTGTAGAATATTCCCAAAACAATGGCCGGAAAGAAGGAAGCTGCTGCGAGTCCGAATGCCAATGCGACCACTGCTGCTACGAAACCAGGTGGATTTATTCCAAAATACCCGGCAATAACAACTGCAACGACCGCGGACAAACGCGCTGTCAATAACTCCCCTTTTTCGGTAATACCAGGATTAAAAACTTTTTTAATCAAATCATGCGATACGGACGAAGAGATGACCAATAACAAACCTGCTGCGGTAGAAAGTGCAGCCGCTAGGGCCCCAGCTGCTACCAAGGCAATGACCCAGGCCGGTAAATTCGCAATTTCAGGATTGGCCAAAACCATAATATCGCGGTCGACTGTTAATTCGTTTTTGTTAGGGTCTGCGACATATTGAATTTTCCCGTCTCCATTTTTATCATCAAAAGCTATTAATTTTGTTTTTTCCCAAGTCTTGAACCAATCCGGCATACTAGAATATTCCTTATTGCTCACTGTATTTATCATGTTGGTGCGCGCAAAAACTGAAACAGCGGGAGCGGTGGTGTATAAAATGGCTATTAAAAGCAAGGCCCATCCAGCTGATTTACGAGCATCTTTAACACGTTTAACCGTAAAAAAGCGAACTATAACATGGGGTAGGCCAGCTGTACCGACCATCAAGGCCAAAGTTATCATGAATACATCGGTCATTGATTTTGAACCATTCGTGTATTCGTTGAACCCGAGTTCTGTAGATAATCCATCCAACTTATCCAAAAGGTACATGCCGGAACCGTCATTCAAAGTGGAACCCATACCTAGCTGCGGAATTGGATTTCCTGTCATTTGAATGGAGATAAAAATTGCAGGTACCATAAAGGCAAAAATCAAAACACAGTACTGGGCAACTTGCGTATAAGTTATTCCTTTCATACCTCCCAAGACGGCATAAAACAATACGATAATCATCCCGATGATAACTCCCGTGTTAATATCAACTTCCAAGAAACGCGAGAACACCAAACCAACACCACGCATTTGTCCTGCAACATAAGTGAAGGAAACTAAGAGGGCACAAATTACAGCCGCAATCCGAGCCGTATTCGAATAGTATCGGTCTCCAATAAAATCAGGAACCGTAAACTTTCCGAATTTCCTTAGATAGGGAGCCAGTAATAAGGCTAAGAGCACATAGCCACCTGTCCAGCCCATTAAATATACCGATCCATCATACCCTGCAAAGGCAATAATACCCGCCATGGAAATAAAGGATGCTGCGGACATCCAATCCGCCGCCGTGGCCATACCGTTCGCCAGGGGAGAAACGCCTCCACCGGCCACATAAAACTCTTTGGTAGAGCCAGCTCTAGACCATATGGCAATACCGATGTATAGAGCAAAGGTGATTCCGACTAAAATATAGGTCCAAGTTTGAACTGTCATACGTGATGTTGGTTGATGTTTATCGGTTGATGTTTTTTGTCTTTAAAGCTCTTATCTTATTCATTATATCCATACTTCTTATCCAGTTTGTTCATTAATCTTACATAGACGAATATCAGAATCACAAAGACATAAATAGAACCTTGCTGAGCGAACCAAAAGCCGAGTTTAAAACCTCCGATTTGAATGGCGTCCAAAGCATCTTTAAAGAGAATTCCCGCGCCATAGGAAACCACGAACCAAATGGCTAGAAGTATAAATAAATATCTCACATTTTCTTTCCAGTATGCCGTTGCTTTTTGCTGTTTGCCACTCATGTTTTAAGTTTTTGGAATAGTTTTCTAAGATAGCGATTTCGGTTCAGCTTTATGATGGTAGAAAAAGGACACCACTTGAAGAATCTCTTTTTGCTCCAGTGACCGATTTTAAAACGTTGATTTCGTGTTCCATACGCAATGCACCCATTAAAGCGAAAACAATGGCTTCTTTAAATTCAATAAGTTCTTTTTTTGGAACAACAACCTCGGTCCGTTCCCCCAATTTTTCTTGTAGAACTTCGACCAGAAAATGATTTAAGGCCCCTCCGCCTGTAATAAATAGTGAGGATGAACTTTTAGAGCTATTAAGTTTCACTTGTTGGGCCACTTTTTCACAAATATGATGGATGGCGGTATGCAACAGATTTTCGGTCGTATCATTGGTATTGTCAACAATTGGAACCACTTCTTCAACGAACCACTCATATCCAATGGATTTTGGATGCGGCAACAGATAGTATTTTAATCCATTTAGTCTATCCAACATATTTAGATTGATTCTTCCGGAACGTGCCAATTCCCCTCCCTTATCATATGCTAAATCGATTCTTCTTGTGATGTAATTCAGAATCATATTCGCTAGGCCAATGTCATAAGCAATTCGCTTTCCTTTTTGTTCCAATGAAATGTTACTGATTCCTCCTAGGTTCAAACAAAAATCATACTCCCCAAAAAACAAGTGATCGCCAATAGGTACCAACGGGGCACCTTGTCCACCTAGTGCAACATCATTGGTTCTAAAGTCGCAGACAACTTTGTAACCACTTTCATTAGCCAAATGCTGACCCGAACCAATTTGAAATGTAAGTCCATTTTCCGGTTGGTGATGTGTGGTATGACCATGACTGGCTATAAAGTCAACGTCAAGTTTTTTTTCAGAAATAAACTGTTTTGCTTGTTTACCCAACCATGTTCCGTAAGTATTGTGAAATTGCAACAACGCATCTGCCTTTAAATAAATGGAATCTTTTAGTTCCGATTGCATCTCATCGGTATAGGAAATGCTTTTGGTATCCTGTATTTCGAAAGACCATTTATCTTTGTCTTTGGAAATATGGCAACAACAAAGATCAAGACCGTCTAAAGATGTACCTGACATCAAGCCTATGATTTTAAATGTCTTCATCAGCTTTAATTTATGGTTATGGGCAATTTACCCTTCGCCTCGATTTTACCCAAAAAATGCTTGGTTGCCACGTCTTGAAATTCAACAAATGACTGATATGCAATAATAACAGCAAGTGCGTCGTCAATATTCAAATGATTCAAAACATACGGATTACCAAAAAGATATAAAACCACGTTTTTCGTTTGTATCAGTTCATTTATAAAATCGATTTCCTCCTGTAATAATCCGAAATTGTTTGTTGGCTTAACTTGTGGAGGTGTCAATAAAATAAGAATTTCTTTTTCTGCCGCTACCTCAGATTTCATTTCTTTGAGACTTTCTAAAAGGAGGTTCTTGTGGTCTGATTCAAGCGATGAACGTTTAATGGTTAGCGTACAAAAGTTCGTATTTCTGAAAGTTGTTATTTCAGTTTCGTTTCCTTTCAGCAATGTCAAACTGTTTTCTGCCAGTATTCGATTGAGTTCTTGGGGGTTTATTAATTCGATTGAACCCTTTAGTTTAGTAGTTATAGCCTTTTTTTTAAGTTTCCAAATACGTTCAAAACTTTCTTGTATCTGTTGTTCGGAGGCATTTTTAAGAATCTTCTCAATTCCTTCGGAAATATGTTCAGCAAAACACAGAATATCATTTCCAGCGTCGAAAGCTAGCCACTCTAGTTCACCTTTTGTAGGGTAATTTTTAGATACTGCATGCATATTCAATGCATCGGAGATAACTACTCCATCAAAACCCATTTCCTTTCGAAGAAGACCTTTGATGATTTTCTTGGAAATACTTGAAGATATTGTTTCCCCATTTGCTAAAGACGGAACGGATAAATGCCCGACCATAACGGAATCGACACCTTCATCAATTAATTTTTGAAAGGGATAGAGTTCATTTTGAATTAATTCTCTCTTGGACTTTTCAATCAGCGGTAGTCCCAAATGGGAATCCGTTTCCGTATCTCCATGTCCTGGGAAATGCTTTATGCTGGTTAAAATACCCTCACTTTGAGTACCTTTTACAAACGCAAGCGCTTTGTTTGCGACTTGTATTTTATTTTCACCAAAAGAACGATACCCGATTACAGGATTGTTCGGATTGTTATTAATGTCAACACAAGGTGCAAGGTTCCAATGGATTCCTGCCGATTTACAGTCTTTTGCGATATTTTTTCCTACTTCAAAAATTAAATTATCATTATGTTGAATTGCGCCTAAAGTAATGGCATATGGATATTGCGGCGTATTTTCAATACGCATTGCCAAACCCCATTCTGCGTCGATTGCTATTAGTAATGGATATTTCGAACCGCTTTGATAGCGTCTAATCAGCTTTTGAAGCGTTTGAAAACTATCGGCATTGAAAATGACCTTCTTCCTACCTTCATAATTGGTAGCTGCACTGGCTCGGCTGTGAAAAAAACATAACCCTCCAATGGCATATTGTTGGATCAAGTCTTCCAGTCGTTGAATCTCTTCTTCCGAATCGTTAACAAAGGCCGCGGGCATGAATAATTGCCCAACTTTTTCAGCTACCCTTAGCGTTTTACTAGCATTATTATATTTCAATAGTTTATTCATGTTAAGCTTTTGCTTTGCCAAAATCAGGGGGGTAATCAATATATTTCAATAGGATAAAAGCGGGAAGTGCGGCAATTACCACCCAAATAAAGAAACCGTCATAACCTAACCATTCTTGCATAAAACCACTTATCAGACCAGGAAGCATCATGCCTAGGGCCATGAACCCAGTGGCAAGGGCATAATGCGAAGTTTTAGATGCGCCTTCTGCAATATAGATCAAGTAGACCATAAAGCCTGCAATGCCAAATCCGTAACCGAATTGCTCAACGATTACCGTTCCGGTAACTGCATATACGTTGGTTGTTTCCGTGATGGCTAATAAAGCATAAAGTGCATTGGGAGCGTTGAGCGAAATAAGCATTGGTAGCATCCATTTTTTGAGACCTTGTTTAGAAATTAATATTCCACCTAGTATTCCTCCTATCGTCAAAAATATGACCCCGATAGTTCCATAAATAGTACCTACTTCAGAGGTGGTATAACCTAACCCTCCAACAGAAGTTGGATCGAGTAAGAAGGGCGAAGCCATTTTCACCAACTGCGATTCTCCAAGTCTAAAAAATAGGATAAAAGCTAAGGCCATACCCATACCTGGTTTGCTGAAAAAGGAGACAAATACTTCTATAAACCCTTTGGGTTTTTCTAGTGTTATTGCCTCTGAGCTTTCAAATTTAGGAGCAACAAAGAAGTTCGAAATAGTCAGCAGCAGCATAAGCAATGCGGCACAGATCATGGTATACGACCAAGCTTTGGTATTATCACCATAATGGTTTTCTAAAAATCCGGCCAAGACCACCAGCAAGCCCTGTCCCGTTACATTGGCCAATTTATAAAATACACTTCGCATACCAACAAAAAACGATTGCTTCTCCTCTGTGAGACCTATCATGTAATAACCATCTGTTGCAATATCATTGGTTGCAGAGGCAAAAGCGACCATCCAAAAACAGGCAAGACTAGTAATAAAAAAAATGTTCGTCGGGAGGGTTAGACCTATTGCCAATAGTGCAATCGATGCAAGCAGTTGCATCCCTAGAAACCAATTGCGTTTGGTGCTTTTTAAATCCACAAAGGGACTCCATAATGGTTTAATTACCCAAGGTATATATAAGAAACTAGTATACAGGCCAATATCAGCGTTGCTGACACCTAGCTTCTTGTACATAATAACCGATACAGTAACCACTAGGGCATAGGGCAGGCCTTGTGCAAAATAGAGCGTTGGCACCCACGCCCAAGCCCATTTATTTTTTTGAATCATATCGGTTGGTTTGTTTTAAATGTATGATTTTCGGTTCACTTTGATTTCCATTTTTATCAACAAAAAGCAGAGCGATTTGTTTTTTTCGCTTAATTAATTCCGTTGGCAGTACTAATTGGTTGTTGATATTAATAAAAGCTCTTGTCAAAAATTTTTTGGGAGGATAGATTTTATCGTTGATTTTTCCGGATTTATACACCAAAGCATAGTGGGTGTTCTCCAAGTTATCGAATCTTAACAAGGTGTAATCTTTGGTTTTTTCTATGGAATGTAATCGAGTCCAATGATTTTTAGAAACCGATGATTCGTAAGTGTTAGGAGGTAAGGCGGGTCTCTTGTAAAGTCGCCTCTTCAGATATTTAACTACGTCTTGATTATTGGTCATTAAACTTTTTGCACTAAAAAATGCATTACCACTTATGTCACTTTTAGTTCTAGCATAGCTGATTTGATTCGGGAGCTCTTTTTTGTTTTCCCAAGCTGAATCACTGTTATTTCTAATTTTATAAGGACCATTGCCAATGTAGAGATTGGTATTCGTGGTATTGTTCGACCACCAATCCACAATTTTACGATGTGAAGCTACCGGTAAATCCATGCTCCAGTATACTTGTGGAATCAGATAATCAAGCCATCCTTTTTCCATCCAGAGTAGGGGGTCGGCGTATAGGTTTTCATAAGTGGTTTGTCCAGCTTTGGTATCCGAACCTTTGGGGTCTGTAGATTTGTTCTTCCAAACTCCAAACGGACTTACTCCAAATTGTACCCAAGGTTTTCTTTTTTTTATGACATCATAGCTCTTTCTTATCAACGAATCGATATTACTTCGCCTCCAATCTCCCAGCGATTGATTGGGTAATCCGCAGTTATAATAGGTAATTGTATCTTGAAATACTTCGTCCTTGATCGTATAGGGATAAAAATAGTCATCATAATGAATGGCATCGATATCGTAGTTCGCCACAATCTCGTCTATGACGGAAACCAAATGTTGTTGTACTTCAGGTAATCCCGGGTCGTAGTAGTATTTCTTTCCGTATTTCAACATCCATTCTGGATGAGTATTGAAATCATGGTCTGGGCTTAGTATTTCCGTTTTTAAATCAAATGTTGCGCGATAGGGGTTGAGCCAGGCATGAAATTCCATTCCATGGGCATGTGTCTCATGAATCATCCATCGTAAAAGATCTTCTTCCGTATTGGGGCTTTTGCCTTCTTGACCTGTTAAAAATCGAGACCAAGGTGCAAAGTCAGACTCGTAAAATGCGTCCCCTGCTGTTCTGACCTGAACAATTGCCGCATTAAAATTTAGGTCTTGATAAAAATTTAAGATTTTAACATAATCAGCTTTTTTCTTCTCTATGGCATCATTACCATTTTTAGGCCAATCAATATTAACGACCGTAGCTACCCAAAAACCGCGAAATTCAGTTTCCGGCTGAGGTATAGTTTTAAAAACCGTACATGCGTTAAAAAATATAAGAAGAAGGAGGAGAATGCAACTGTTTTTGAGCATCTTGATAGTGAAAAAGGCTTATTTGATTAAAAATAAGCCCTTGTGGATAACAATTAAAATTAATCAAACCTGTGTCGAACAAACGCCTCCATAGCCGCGTAGTCCGAAAGTCCTAATGCGCGGTATCTTGCGGCAGTATTTTTATTGCGTTCTTCGGCCCGCATCCAAAATTCTCTTGAATCCTCACCTTGAAACATCACACCGTCTTTTTGAGATTGATGCGCAAAAATGGCGTTACGCTTTTTGAGTACCTGACTTGGGCTCATTGGTACGGCCATTTCAATTTCGTTGACATCCCATTCGTGCCAAGCTCCACGATACAACCACAACCAGCAATCATTCATGAAGGGTTCTGTTTTCAAACGTTTAATTGCTTCAAATACAGCATCCAAACATACTTTGTGAGTACCGTGCGGATCGGCAAGGTCACCAGCGGCATAAATTTGATGCGGTTGTATCTCTTTGATGATTTTCATTACGATTTGGATATCATCCTCCGATAAATTATTCTTTTTGATGGTTCCCGTTTCATAGAATGGAAGATCTAAGAAATGTACGTTCTCATCTTGTAGCCCGAGGTAACGGGTTGCGGCATATGATTCACCTCTTCTGATGTTGCCTTTCAGTTTCCGTACTTCAAGGGAATCGAAGCTACTTTCCTTTTTTTCTTTTATGGCATCGATGATTTTTTGAGCTTCTTTTGAAGGACTGATTCGTTTCGAAATTTCTGCGTAACGAAGGGCATCGGTGTCTGAAACTGCTATATTGCCCGAAGTCTGATAGGCTACATGAACTTCGTGGCCCTGTTCAACTAATCGGTCAAAGGTCCCGCCCATGGAAATAACATCGTCGTCGGGGTGGGGACTGAAAATAATTACACGTTTTTTGGCGGGTTTGGCCCTTTCTGGCCTATAAGTGTCATCCGCATTAGGTTTGCCGCCTGGCCAACCCGTAATGGTATGTTGTAGGCGATTGAACATTTTGATGTTCAAGTCATAGGAATCTTGCGCTCTCAACAACCCTGACATGCCATTGTCATTATAATCCTTATCAGTAAGACTCAAAATTGATTTATTGGTTTCCCCGCATAACCAGACCATTGCCTTAGCTGTTAGACTTTCGTTCCATTCCAATGATTCATCAACCAGCCATGGTGTCTTATTTCTGGTCAATTCGATTCCTGCACCTGTATCTAGAACAAACGTACAGTTTTTGTGATGCTGTAAATAGGTAGCAGGTACGTGAGACGAAATCTCACCTTCGACTGTTTTCTTAATGATGTCCGCTTTGTTTTGCCCCCATCCAAGCAAAACGATTCTCTTGGCACTCATTACGGATGCAATACCCATGGTGATTGCTTTTCTTGGTACATTATCAATTCCTAGAAAGGCTGGAGCAGCATCGATACGAGTAATATGATCAAGAGTAATCACACGCGTACCTGAATTGTAATGTGAGCCGGGTTCATTGAAACCAACATGCCCTGTACGACCAATTCCTAAGAGTTGAAAATCCAATCCACCGAATTGTTTAATTGCTTTTTCATAGGCGAGACAATAATCAATAGCGAACTCGCTCGCAATTGTTCCATCAGGAATGTGGATGTTTTCCCTCGGGATGTCAATATGATTGAATAAATGCTCATGCATGAAATACCAATAACTCTGATGGTTGTCGCTGTCCATTGGCAAATATTCGTCAAGGTTAAAAGTCACCACATTCGAGAAACTTAATCCCTCTTCTTGGTGCATCCGAACCAATTCCTCGTAGACGCGAATAGGAGAGGAGCCCGTTGCCAACCCCAGAACACAGTTTTTATTCGAAGCTTGTTTTTTTCTAATCAATGCCGCGATTTCTTGAGCTACTTTTATAGAGGCTTCATTGGAATCTTCAAAAATCACATTATGGATTTTTTCAAATCGCGTTTCTTCAAACTGACCTACGGGTTTGAAGCTGATACTTTTTACTGTTCTTTCTTCTTTAGATTTCATGGTCAAAGTTGCTATCATATGTGTTTAAGATGGAATTAAAACACGGCAAATGTATGCAATAAAATTAATAAATGCTGTTTTTTGCAATAAAATATGCCGTTTTGTGCATTTTTAAATAATTAAATCGTTTAAAGTAGAAAAAAACGGCAAATCAAAATATTGATTATATTTGTATCCTCTAAGGAAGATTTATGTTAAAAGAAGAACGACAGCAGACGATTCTAAATGAAGTGGAGTTGCATAATCGAGTGTTATTAACCGATATTGCAGAGACCCTTGACGTTTCTATTGACACGATTCGACGTGACGTTAAGGAACTCGATGCCGAGCATAAGTTGCGTAAAGTTCATGGTGGTGCAATCTCTTTGGGGTTTACCACAAATAGTACTCGGAATACCAATATTTACGCCCTTGACGAAAAAATAAAGATTGCCGAAAAAGCAAGCACCCTTTTAAAGGATGGAAGTGTAATTTTCATTGACGGAGGAACAACTTGTTTAGAGCTTGCGAGGATGATTCCAGAAAATCTCGAAATCACTTGTTTTACGTTGAGCCTTCCAGTAGCTATGCAGCTTACTTCAAAATCTAAAGTAACGGTGATTTTTATCGGAGGTCAGATTTCGAAAGATGCTCAAATATCCATTGGTGCCAATGCTATTCATAATTTATCTGAAATTAAGGTGGATTATAGTTTCATCGGTACAGGTTATGTTGATTCTACGTATGGATTGACGGAATTCGATTGGGATATTGTACAGTTGAAAAAAGCAGTAATAAAAGCGGCCAAGAAAACGGTACTTCTATGTATATCTGAGAAATTGAATTCACAGCATCGTTATAAAACTTGTGATATCAATGCGATTAACACGATGATTACCGAGCTACCTCCTGAAAACCAACTTCTGAATTCCTTTAAGAACCACGACATTCGAATTTTATAAACCTATGAACTATATCAAAATCACTGAAACTCCTTCCAATCACGATAATTTAGAGCAGTTGGATACTGCCTCAATTCTTCAAAAAATGAATGAGGAAGACAAAAAAGTGGCAGATGCTGTGGCACTTTGTATTCCTCAAATCACAAAACTGGTGAATGCACTGACCGAGCGATTTGAAAAAGGTGGACGATTATTTTACATTGGCGCAGGAACCAGTGGTCGTTTGGGAATTTTGGATGCTTCAGAAATTCCTCCGACTTATGGAATGCCTCATGAACGGGTGGTAGGATTGATTGCAGGTGGCGATACGGCCATTCGTAAATCGGTTGAACACGCAGAGGATGATAGGGCGCAGGCTTGGGCAGATTTAATGGCCCATGAAATTAATGATTTGGATGTTGTTGTGGGTATTGCCGCTTCCGGAACTACCCCTTATGTTTTAGGAGGCATAGCAGATGCCAAGAAAAATGGCTTACTTACTGGTGGGATTACAAATAACCCTGGTTCCCCATTGGCAAAAGCCGTGGATATTCCTATAGAAATCAATGTTGGCCCTGAGTTCGTTACCGGAAGTACACGAATGAAAAGCGGCACCTCTCAAAAACTGGCCTTGAATATGATTTCGACCGCTTTGATGATAAGAATTGGTCGGGTAAAGGGTAACAAAATGGTGAACATGCAATTGAGCAACAATAAATTAGTAGATCGAGGTGTTCGGTACGTTGTGGAAGGTTTGGGAATTGACTATGCTGAAGCTGAGGAACTACTAAAAAAACACGGTTCAGTTAAAAAGGCGATAGAAGCGGGAAATTAGTCTTTCTCGATACCAGCCACCTCTTTCGGTGTCACTATTTCGCTTGAAGAATTTCCCCATGAATTGAGAATGAAATTCATTACATCGGCGATTTCTTCATCTTCTAAACCCATGGGTGCCATTACGCCATTGTATGTCACACCGTTGACAATAAGTTCCCCACTTTGCCCAAACTTAATACCACGAATACTATCTTCTAGGTTTTCCATTAAGTAATCTGATTTGGCTAACGGGGGAAATGTGTTGGCAACTCCTTCTCCTTGTTCCATATGACAGGTTACACAAAAATCATAATAGATTTCGCTACCACGCTTCATGCTTTCTTCCAAATTGGAATCTTGACCAAATAAAGGGATCGCGCCAATGAGCGCAAAGAGTATTTCTAGGGATACAGTTTTCATTGATTTCTCTATCCTTTAGGTACCAATTTGTAAATACCTTTACCTTCCACAGCGACGTAGATTAAGCCATCGGGCCCTTCTTTAACATCTCTAACACGACCGATATCCGCCATCAATTTTTGTCGGTCTACCACCTCCGAACCGTTCATTACCAGACGCTCTAAATATTGAAACTTCAAAGAGCCGACCAAAAGACTTCCTTTCCAATCCCCGTATTCATCCGAGGTGATAAAGGCCATACCACTTGGTGCAATGGAGGGTAACCAGTAGTGAATGGGTTGCTCCATACCGGCCATTTCTCTTTTGTCAGTTATTGGAGTGCCGCTGTAATTGATTCCATATGTCACTACGGGCCAACCGTAATTTTTTCCCGCTTTTACGATATTGATTTCATCACCACCTCTAGGTCCATGTTCATTGTCCCAAATTTCGCCGGTTTTAGGATGTTTTACCAACCCTTGTGGATTTCTGTGACCATAACTGTATATGCCTTCTTTTGCATTTGTGGTACCAACGAAGGGATTGTCTTCCGGAATTCTACCATCATCATAAAAGCGATAAATCTTTCCGCCATCACGCGTGATATCTTGCGGATTTTCGTCTCGGGCTCCCCGCTCCCCAATGGATAAATAGAGGAAACCATCATTGTCAAATTCGATTCGGGAACCAAAATGCTGACCCTTTGTCGTATTAGGTCCGGCTTTATACAATAACTCTTTGTTTGTCAGAGCATTATCAGACAACTTAGCGCGCATTAATGCTGTGTGCCCGCCCTTTTCCTCACCCTCGGAAGAAGCGTACGAAATGTAGATCCAGCCATTGTTTTCGTAATCTGGGTGCAGTTTTATGTCCATAAGCCCACCTTGGCCTCGCTCATAGACTTCCGGAACATTCGAAATCTTGGTCTTTTTTCCATCCTTGAAATGGATAATTTCACCAGATTTTTCAGTCACCAAAAGACTACTATCGGGTAGTACTTCCAAACCCCATGGAATCTGCATTTCATCGATCAATAACTCTGCTGAAAATGGGACTTCTTCAGGCGTATTCACCTTATTTTCAGCGTCTTGTGCGCAAGACATATTGAACCACATAACGAATAAGCCTACAACTACCACACTATTTTTCATATTCGGTCGTTAGATAATAATACTAAGGTAAACCCTTGAGGGTTAAATATAAAGAGATTTTATAAGTTTAAATAATTACACTAAAGAATATTCTGATTCCCCAAATCATAAGTATTCTTGCCCAAACTCGACTTAACCTATGCTCCCTAGAAAAAAAAGGCATCTTTTGTATGCGCTATTCCTACTGACCCTTTCAGTAGTTTGCACGACTGCCCTTGCCAATAACAAAGTCTTTACGCTTATAGTCGACGTTGCTTCGGCAATCGAGGAAAAACTGCCCGTTTCGGATAACGAAGCTGAAGAGGGGTCTTCTAACTCAATAGCAAATTCAACAGCAAGATCACGAACTAGTATAAGTAATACCTCGTTCATGCCACCAAGTATTATCAATGGCGGTGATGCCGAGGTGGGTTGTGGCGTTGACGGTTCGTCTGTTGTGCAAGTCTTCTTATGCGGGGATTATGATACAAAGCCCCTAACCTTGCAAGGAAATCCCTCTGGAGCAGTATGGGAACGCTATATACCTAATGGAGGTTGTACCTTGGATTTTGATGATAACTGTCCTTCTTTTCTGGTTTCCGGTAGTGGTTGTAACAATACTGGAGCAAGTTGGACGCAAGTAGCAACAGGTGGCGCATATACTATTCTCCCCGCTGATGTGCCTGTGGCCTCAGGTACTGAATACCGAGTTCGATCCGGTGGGGTAACTTACTACATCAAGGCGACTAAAAGTGCTTTTGCATATTCTTCAGAGGTAAAAAACGTTGTTTGTGGAACTTTAGGAAGTATACGTATTACTTCACTATCTCCAGCGTATGAGTTAAGAATTGCTGCGGGTGGCGGGGGTTTTGGACCATGGCAAGATTCTAAAGAGTTTACTGATTTGACGGTAGGTGCTTATACAGTAGAGGTACGACTTAAAAATACACCTGGAGCTTGTGAGTACCCATATCCTCCTTTTAATATCGTAGAAAGAGATTTGGAGATCGATGTGACAGTAAATGATGCTACTTGCCCTGGCCAAAATGGGGACATTAATGTAGTGGTAAATGGCGCAGAAGTACCAGGGCCTTATTCATATACCTTAATTGATGCAGCCACTAATACAGAGATTATTACGCATTTGAGTTTACCAGATCCTTTTGATTCATTTCCAGACCAAAGTCCGGGAACTTATATTGTTAAAGTTGAGACTCCTGAATGTCAAGATGATTTCTTCAGTGGCACTTTTGCACCTACGCAAGACGAAGACATCAATGGAAACCCAATAGTTATAGGACAAGGTCTACAGCCAATTGTCGCCGATGCCAACCTTAACGGACAAAGTTTCGGTTGCGCAAATATCACGAGTATTGATATCGATATTACAACTATAGGAGGAACACCACCTTATACATATACGGTAACGAGTACAAGCAGCGGTAGCGGAACTTCTCCGGCACCCTATACGGATACCGAGACTTCAATTTACTCTGTAACGGCCTCGGATACCTATACCTTTACCTTTACCGATGCCAATGGTTGTAGCCCAGATAGTCCGTTATCCGTATATATAGACGATTTGCCTCCACCTATTATAAATCCTGAACCAGTTTTAGGAACCTGTACCAATGGAGGAGGAAAGATTGATTTTCAGGTCGTGAGTAATCCAGGTTATGATTTGGAGTTTCGGGTTTCTTCTGCTGATCCTTGGGTCAACTATAATTTGGTAAATGTTCCAGATAATACTTATAATGACATGTGGGTACGTTATTCGCAGGGTGCTTTTTCTTGTGAGATACAGATTTCGGATACAGTTGTTGTAACCTCGGATTCTAGTATTACTGGTTTTGCCTCGGTAACTGCTGATTTCACATGTTCAGCTGGTGGGGGTACCATTACTTTTAATCCTGGTATGACCGCAGGTGGAACCGGCACTGGCTATGAATATAGTATTGACAACGTAAACTATCAAGCAGGAACTGTCTTTTCCGGATTGGCACCTGGTTCATACACTCCTTTTATAAGAGACGATTCTGATTGTCGCCAACCTATTGGAGCGCCCTTGGTCATTAACGATCCAGCCGCTCCGACAGATATAACCTTCGCTCAAGGCGGTATTGATTGTGCAGCCGGAACCAGTGAAGTAACGGTTACCGTAGTGGGTGGCGCAGCAGTTGCCACCTATGAAATTATTGCTCCTGCCGGTGCTGTTACGGGCCCACAGCCAAGCAATATATTTCCTAATCTTTTATTGGATACCAGACATGATTTCATCATTACCGATGTCAATGGATGTGACCACCCAGCAAGTTTTGTCACTGGGGGAATCAGCACCATTCAAGCAAGAATTAAGGCAGGTGGTGATACCAATGTTTGTGCAGGGGCTACCGATGGTTTTGGAGCTTTTATTATTGATGGTTTTTTTCCAGATACACCAGGTACAGATTATAGTTATACCATTGTTGGGCCAAGTGTTAATGTAAGTGGAAATAGTAGTGATCTTGAAATTCCGATATCAGGTCTTGGAGTAGGTACCTTTACCATTACCGTGACTGATAGTGATACTAATTGTACCGATACTGCTGATTTAGTTATTGCGGATGCTCCTACATTGTCGGTTACCGCTAACGTGACAGATATGTCTTGTACCAATGGTAACGTTGGAACTGTTCAAGCAACAAAAGTGGGAGGCTTTTCCGGTCAGGAACAATATAGATTGACCTACCCTGATTTAACGACCATTGTCGGTTGGAAGAATGGAAGGTTTTTTGGAGGACTAAATCAAACAGGTACCTATACTCTTGAGGTACGAGACTCTGAGGGCTGTATTGCTAGTACAACTTTTAATTTAGTCTCTTTAGGAGCTCCTACTATTTCTGAGGGAGCCATTAACCGTTGTTATACATCAAGTAGTTCTGCATCTATAGAAGTATTTTCAGCAGTCGGTACTGGTAATCTGAATGATCACCGCTTCCGTATCGTTGGTCAAGCTTTGCAACCATTGGGTACACCTGGCACACATACATTTACCAATTTGGTTCCCGGTACGTATACTATAGAGGTAGAAAATATTGTAACCAATTGTACGGCGACATTAGCTCCAATTACTATTGAACCTGAACTTCAGGTGCAACTTAATCTTAATAGCGAAATCGCTTGTGGTGGTGATGGCGCCATTGATATTGTAGTTACAGGAGGCGATATTTCAGATTTGACTTCCACGTCCTATACCTTAAGAAAGGATGGTATTGATGTTCCTGGGCATATCGGAGTGCAGTTGCCTTCAAACCCTTTTACATACACAGTTCCATTTGGGGAGCATGGCGATTATACTATTGAGCTTACGGATAACAATACCTGTACTGATATATCGGATCCATTGACAATGATTGAACCGACCAATATCACTGCAACTGCAAACCCAACTGGCCCTAGCTGTGGAGATCCAAATAGTGGTTTTGTAGAGCTCGTTCCTACTGTAAATCCCGGAATAGCACCATTTCAATATGTATTTGGACCAGTCGGGTCTCTCACGGATGTGGTAACAGCACCGAATTATCCAGATGGCAATGCTGGTGATGGTGTTTTATACACTTTTTCGTCACAAAATATTTACAGTGGTTTGGCCGCTGGTACCTATGAGTATATCGTCATTGATGATAGAGGTTGTCCGACCTCTTTACAAACGGTCGTGGTTGTTGCGAATGCAGACCCTGCTCCTGTGGTCAATGCAACGCCTATAGATGCAACTTGTAGTCCAGGTGCTCCAGCTAGTGGAGGAATTACCATAAACAGTATTACTCCCGGTAGTCCAAATTACAACATTGTTGTTGAGGATAATTTTGGAAATCAATTTTTCGTACAGAATAATGTTTCTCCGGGTGATTTACCCTTGGTCATTACAGACCCTAGTTTCATTCCGGGTAATTACCAAGTTATTGTTGTCGATGCAAGAGGTTGTAATGATATTCAACCTGTGAGCATTGCCAGCGCTACCTTAGATATCATTCCAGATCCGATTATTCCCCCAGTTGTTTGTACGCCAGGTGGTGAGACGCTCTGTGTTGAGGTTGTTGGTGGTACGCTTCCTGAGAATTACGAAATTCGAATGGTTACCGACCCGGTATCTCCTTGGTTACCTTTGAATAGTCCACCAGATCGTCATTGTTTTGCAAATCTTTTACTAGGTGTTTCTTATACCATTGAGGTAAGGGATGTAAATACAGGTTGTACGTATCAAGAAGTAATTACATTGCCCGATGGACCTAATATTGCGGTTACTCTAGACGTAGATGGAGCCACATGTAGAAATGGAGATGTAGGGGTTAATTACACCATAGATGGTTCCAATGCCGGTACACCACCCTATAACGTTACTATAACTAATTTGGATACTGGTGTAATTGTTCATAACGCGGTAGGGACTTTTGACCTAACCCTTGCAACGGATCTTACCGTGCCTTCGGGTCGTTATGGTGTTGCAATTGAAGATTCAGGCGACTGTTCTGCCGGTGCTGAAGGAGAGGCCATTTTGAATGCACCTAGAGTTGATATTGTATCTAATCAAAATGCAAATTGTAACGCACCGGGCTTACTTACGGTGCGAGGTAGTGGAGGTACACCTTACCCGGCAAGCGGCGTTGGCTCTTTACCTGACGGATCTCCTTACGAGTATGCTTATGTTCAGGCTGGATTTCCTGTAGATGAGGATGGCACATTAACGCCTGCTGACCCAACAGATGATTTTACAACTGCAACGACAGTTTCTTTAACAGGCTCCTTGGCCCCAGGAACCTCATATGATATTTATGTTAGAGACTTCAATGCTTGTGCCTATAGAATATCAACTGCAGTAATACAAGAAGATCCGCCTTTACCGGCTCCGACAATTACGGTAAACAATCAGTGCGATGTTACTACGCCTGTTGGTGGTTTTGAAATTACCGTAGAAATGCCCGGAAATATAGATACTCCAACCTTTACATTAGATGGGGTGAGTCTTACACCCGCTTATACGCCGGGAGTACCTACCCAAGCCATATTTTATGTAAATAGTATCGGAAACTACCCGGTAAACATAACAGATATCAATGGTTGTTTTGTGGATGATTCTGCAGAGATATATCAGGTTTTATCTGCGTCGGCTGATTTTACGTCTACCCCACCTACATGTACCAATCCGGATGGTGAGATTGTTATTACGGTCAATGGAGGTAGTGGAGACTATGATTTCGACCTTACGGGTATTGACTATAATACGAACCCAATTGCTCCCGTAAATCAAACGAATAATGGCACATTTACTGGTATCGCTCCTGGTACCTACGAGGTTATCGTTACCGATAATCAGGTAACCGGTGCACTAGGTGCTCCCTGTACCTATACTGTGAGCGGTATTGTCAGTACCACACCGACGACGCCTAATATTATCGATACAGGTGAAACAGACATCACTTGTAATAATGCAAATGACGGTAGCATTACCTTGATTTTAGACCCTCTCACAATTGTTGATGGTATCAGTGAATATCGTTTATATGATAGTGGTAATACTCTTGTTGCTTCAGACCCTACAATCGGAACCTTTACAAACTTAGGTCCGGACACTTATAGAGTTGAGGTTGAGTCTGTCAGAGGTTGTATTGATACCGAAACAGTGACTATTGCAAACCCTGATCCCTTTAGAATATTGGATCCCTCACCAGTGACATTCCAATGTTCTCCAGGCTCAAATCAAGTAAGTTCAGCGACTTTTACAGTTCAAGTGGATCCAGCGGCTCAAGGAACAACCGGAGACTACCGTTTCCGACTTGACCCCGCAGACAGTTACGTTTCAAACCCTACTTTTGAGGTGTTTGATGATGGTACGATACAAAATATAGTAATTGAAGCCATTGATGCGCGAGGTTGTCCAGCATCTGTTCCTATAACCATTAATCCTCCTTCAGATGTTAGCGGTGTAATTAACCAAGTTGCACCGATGAGTTGTATTCAAGGTGAAATGATTGACGTAGTTGTTTCGATGACCACACCGGCGGATTATGTGGTAAGATTCAATGCCAATTCCGTAGCGACTTTAGCTGACAGTCCTAATATTCCAGCAGGAACGACAAATTATGCAATCACGCTTCCTCAAGAAGAAGGAGATTACTATCTGGAAATTGTATCTGGGGGCTGTGTATATCCTATTCCAGTATATACCGTATTGCCTCCTGTAGATCCGGTAATTACTATTGCCGAGATTACTCCTGAGACATGTTTTAATGCAAGAAATGGTATCATTTCCATTGAAATTGCCAATTATACAGGGAATGATTATACCTATTGGGTATACGATGCTGCCGATCCAGGTTTCTTAAGTGATGATTTTACGGCTTCGACTCCTTTGACAGGAGCTTCTGGACCATTAGATGGACTGACGATAGATATTGGCACCGATGGAAACCCAGCAACTATCAATGATGTTCCAAGCGGAAATATTAGGGTAGTCGTACGCGAAGATGATGCTCCTAATTGTTTGGGATATAGTAATGTGATAACAGTACGTTCTCCGAACCCAGCTGGGCCATTGGAAGTATTCAATCTGGGCCAAGACCAAACCGTTGGTTGTTCTGATGATTTGGGTATCATTAGTTACGATGCTCAATATGGATGGGATACCGATCCGTTTACCTTCACCATTGCAAGGGAAGATCAACCTTCCGGTGCACCACGAACTGGTAACTGGATTGATTTGGTAAGCAATAGCCCACAACGGTCGCTTAGTGGTTTAGCTGCAGGATGGTATCGCGTTACAGTTACCGATATATACAATTGTACTGGGGTTCAAGAAATTGAATTATTACCTGAGCCACCGGTTGAAGTTGCATTGAATATCGAAAGGCAATTGGAATGCCCGAACGGAACTGATGCAATTATAGTAGCGGTTGACCCTAATGATATGGTCACTGAAGGCGCAATTGGTGGTGTTCCCGGAGAACAGTTTTTGTATCAATTAATTAAGTTGGATTCCAATCATCCGGATCCTTTGAATCAAGATCCAGCTAACCCAGCAAATCGTGAATTCGAATATGGACAACAAACGTCTCCTAGATTTGAAGGAAGTGGTGGAATCGGTGTGATTCCTGCTGGTTTCTACTCGGTATTGGTAGAAGGGCCTTATGGTTGCGGAGCATATTCTCCTGTTATAGAAGTCATTCCTCCTTTACCTATTAATCCACAGTTAAGACTGGTATCGGCGCCTGCTTGTGGAGACCCTGGTATTTTAGAGTTAAAAGTGTTCAACTTTGAACCAGGAGTCACTTATCAGTATAGAGTTCTAGGCTCTTCCGATCCATGGGTAGACATGGTTGATCAAGCTGGTACGGCAGTTGAGAACATCAATGGTGTAGTTGGTCAGATTTATGAATTTGAAGTGCAAAAAGTTGGCGCTTTTGGTAGTTGTTTGGCACGTTTTAGTAACCAGATAGAGGTCAAAGACCCCTCTGTATTGACTATTGATCCCGCGTCACCTCAGTCTCCACCTTCGTGCAGTTCTATAGAGGATGGGCGAATAGAGATAAAAGCATCTGGTGGAACAGGAATTTATCAATACTCTTTATATATCGACACTGTAGTACCTGCCAATATATATAGAGCACCTCAAACAAGTCCAAATTTCGAAAATTTACCACCCAATTTACCCGGTGAATCCTATGTGGCCTTGGTCACAAGCGGTAGTACTTGCTTAGAAACCTTTACGTTTCATCTTGATCCCGCTATAGCCGTCTCAATTACCCCAAGTGCACAAAATGTACTTTGTTATGGTGATGAGACCGGAAGTATAACAATGACCGTAGATGCTTCTTACCCTGGCCTAGTAGAATTCGCGATCGAACCTAATTTTGCTGATTTGGATTCGGACCCAACTAATCCTTTGGTATATACGTTTACCGACTTACCGGTTAAAGCCGATGGTTCGCCTTATCGTGTACTTGCCCAAGATGCGGATGGTTGTCCTTACTTCTTTGATATTCCTTTGACACAACCGGATCAATTACAAATCACTGATTTGCAGACCACACCTGAGCTATGTATCGGGGCCAATGACGGCACTGTAATATTTGATATTCAAGGCGGAACAGCATTCAATGATCCCATGGTAAGCCCCACACCATATTTTGAATATAAGATTGAGATGATCAGTCCTATAGACGAAATAGGCACAGGAACGTTTATGCCTTATGACGGTCAAGTCATCCAAAACTTAATTGGTGGTGCAACCTATGAGTTGTTTGTTCAAGATGCCAACGGTTGCCCTACAAGTGACGTATTCACAATTGATATCGGAGTGGATCTATCCGCCGAGCCATTGGTTCAATATGGTTGTGAGGGAATATTTCCGAATAGTACAGCCACTGTGGTATTGGACGATCCAAGTTTGTTACCTGATCTTTTGTTTTATCTAGAGGATATGAATACTACAGATCCTCCGCTGACGGCACAAGAGATGATTGATTTGGCGGATACGCAATATACTTGGGGCGATTTACCTGCTAGTAATTATCAGGTTCATATTTTCCATCAAAATGGTTGTTCAATTATTGTGGACTTGGGTGAGATATTGGCTTATGAACCATTGACCCTTTCAACTCCAGAGAAAACTGCCCCTAATGAGATAACCATTGCGGCTTCTGGCGGATATGGCGATTATGAGTATTTCTTCCAAGGGGAATCTCAAGGAGCGGATAATGTGTATGTGTCTAACCAAGATATGAACGTTGAAATCGAAGTACGTGATAGTATGGGTTGTGTTGTAACGGCAAGTATCCCTTTCGATTTCACCGGTATGCTTGAGATACCCAATTTCTTTACGCCGGATGGGGATAACAATAACGATGTTTGGTTCCCAAGAAACCGTGAGTTCTTCCCCAATATAGAAGTAAAGATTTACGATCGATATGGTAGGGTAGTGGCTATTTTGAACCAAATTGAATCTTGGGATGGTACCTATGAAGGTAATGAGTTGCCTTCAGGAGACTATTGGTATGTTGTAAATCAGAATGATGACCGAAAAACAAGATACGTAGGTCACTTCACACTCTATCGATAAAACTTTAATTTTAAGAATAATGAAGGCGTCCGAAAGGACGCCTTTTTTGTATCTTCATTTTTTTAGTGTAGAACCTTTTGCCAAATGAAGTACTCATTTATTCTCCTTTGCTGTTTTTTTCTTTTTCAAAGTTGTGCCGCGCAACCCCGGACAAATCTTGTGGATGCAACCTTGGAAACGGTCACGAAAGAAAAGTTGGATTATTATTTATATTATCCTCAGGACTATGAGATTAGTCCTCAAAAAAAGTTTCCTATCTTACTTTTTTTACACGGGGGCGGAGAATCTGGAGATACCTTGGGAGCATTGAAAAAAAATGGCCCTCCAAAACTTATAGTTGAGGGAAAACAATTTCCATTCTTGATACTAGCGCCTCAAAATCCGCATCAAAAAAAGTGGTGGAACACTAGGGCCGTGAATCAACTTTTGGATAGTGTGGTGGCCAATAATCGAGTGGATAAAAACCGCATCTATTTAACAGGGCTTAGTCGTGGAGGAGGAGCCGCTTGGGAAATGGCAGTTCAATACCCTGAAAAATTTGCAGCGTTGGCCGTAGTTTGTGGAATGACACCATTACCTTATGCCGCTTGGATAGATAAGAATATGCCAATTTGGGTTTTTCATGGGGAGCAAGATGAATCCATTCCAATTTCTGAATCAGAAACGATGGTGGAGCGGTTAAAAACAATGGGATACGATGTTCAATTTACAAGATACCCAGGTGTTGGTCATGACTCTTGGGTAAAGGCATATGCCAATGAGGAATTGTACGAGTGGCTCGAACAACAGAAGCGGAAGAATTGAAATTATTTCGATTACAATTGATTTTTTTTCACGGCGTTTTTGTTGAAAAACCAGCAAGTCTTTATGAAGTTTTTTAGTATTTTCATTTCAATCATAAAAGATAAACCAGATACATGCGAACTTTAAAAATTCTTGTGCTTTTCTTGTGTTGTTTTTCTTTCACCACAAATTCTAAAGCCAACACGGAACCAGAACCCAAAAAGAAAAAACCCAGAAACGTGATTTTTATCTTGACGGATGATCATCGTTACGATTATATGGGTTTCACGGGTAAAGTGCCTTGGCTGGAAACTCCCAATATGGATAAGCTCGCTGTGGAAGGAGCTTATTTGCCAAATGCATTCGTAACTACTTCTTTGTGTTCGCCGAGTAGAGCGTCCATTTTAACTGGGCAGTTTTCGCATTCGCATACCATAGTTGACAATCAAGCTCCTGATCCTGGAAACTTGAGGTATTTTCCAGAATATCTTGAAAAAGCCGGATATCAGACAGGTTTTTTCGGAAAATGGCATATGGGGGATCATGGCGATGAACCCCAACCTGGTTTTACGCATTGGGAAAGTTTTCCCGGGCAGGGGGTGTATTATAATCCCACCCTCAACATTAATGGTAAAAGAACTGCCTATAAGGATTCCACCTATATCACTGATTTATTGACCGAACATGCTGTGGATTGGCTTGATAAGCGAGACAGGAAGAAGCCATTTTTTATGTACCTGTCGCACAAAGCGGTACACGCGGGGTTCAAACCAGCAAGACGCCACAAGGGACGATACAAGGGTAAAAGAATTGCACTGCCGGCAACATATGATCAAACCAAAACAGGCAAATATCGAGATTTGAAATGGCCGCAATGGGTCGCGGATCAACGCATTAGTTGGCATGGAGTCGATTATATGTACCATGACAATGAAGGAATCTATGATATGGTTGTTGATTATTGTGAAACGCTCTTGGGCGTAGACGAGAGCATCGGTTCGGTAATGGATTATTTGAAGAAAGAAGGATTAGACGAGTCGACTATGGTCATCTATATGGGTGACAATGGTTTTAGTTGGGGCGAACATGGTCTTATTGATAAAAGGCATTTTTATGAGGAATCCGTCAAAGTACCATTACTGGTTCGTTGTCCAGAGTTGTTCGAAGGCGGAAAAACAATATCCCAAATGGTTCAGAACATCGACATAGGACCAACTGTTCTGGCTGAGGCAGGAGTAAAGCAACCCGAGCATATGCCAGGAGTTTCTTTTGTGCCGATATTAACTGGTGATACCAATGCTAAAACTAGAAAAGAAATCTTTTACGAATATTATTGGGAATACGATTTTCCAATGACACCAACAGTGTTTGGTATGCGAACGGAAAAATATAAGTACATGAAGTTCCAAGGCATTTGGGACCGAAATGAACTTTATGATTTGGAGAACGATCCTGACGAAATGTACAATTTAATAGCAGATCCAGATAAGCAGGATATTGCAAAAGAAATGTCAACCGCTATTTATGATTGGCTTGAAGAGACCAATGGAATGAACATACCTCTAAAACGAACAGTAAAATATCGTTTTGGAGATTATAAGCATAATGATGAACATTAATCAAGTTCTTGACATATGAAACTAAAGAAAATCGCTGTTCTACTATTACTTCTCTGCACCTGCACGGTACTTTCAGCGAAAGTAGTGTTGCCGAATATTTTTAAGGATCATATGGTGCTCCAGCGAAATAGTGAGGTTACAATTTGGGGTTGGGGCGATTTAAACGAGGAGATTAGTGTCATTACCGGTTGGAATGAAAAAGAATACAAGGTAAAAACGGCATTGACAACCCAATGGCAATTAAAAATAGATACGCCTGAGGCCGGTGGCCCGTTCGAGATTATTATCAATGGAAAATTGAATCAAATAGTACTAAAGGATATACTGATCGGTGAGGTATGGGTTTGTTCCGGGCAATCGAATATGGAATGGAGCGCGAACAGTGGTATTGACAACGCTGCGACAGAAATTGAGAAGGCCAATTATCCAAATATTCGATTTTTTAATGTTACCAAAAGAACATCTGAAACGGAACAGGATGATTTGGAAGGTTCCTGGTCAGTATGCGCACCTGAAACTATGAAAGATTTTAGTGCAGTTGGCTATTTTTTTGCTAGACGACTTCAAGGTGAGATGGGCATACCTGTCGGGCTTATAGATAACTCTTGGGGCGCTACAAGTGCAGAAGTTTGGACCCCAAAAGCGGTTTTTGAAAAAAACAGCTATTTGAAACAACAGGCCAAGAAAATAGAGGAGAATATTTGGGCACCGGTACAGCCCTCAATTTTGTACAATGCGATGGTGCATCCCATTGTAAACTTTAAAATTGCAGGTGTTTTATGGTACCAAGGTGAGTCCAACGCTGCGAATCCGGAGAGCTATTTGGAACTTTTTACCGCTATGATTACATCTTGGCGCGAAGAATGGGGCTATGAATTTCCGTTTTATTATGTGCAAATAGCTCCTTATAACTACGGCACAGTAGGAAAAGGAGTAAAAGTTAGAGATGCCCAACGCAGGGCATTGAAGGTCACGAATACCGGTATGGTGGTGGTTAGTGATATTTGCACTACAGACGATATTCATCCTACAAACAAACAAGATGTTGGCCTTCGTTTGGCGAACCTCGCTCTTAAAGACCAGTATAGGGTTTTGGATAATATCGTAAATGGCCCACTTTTTAAAGAGTTCAAAATATCAGATAAGAAGATGAAAGTGATTTTTGAAAATTCCGATGGATTATACTTTAAGGATAAAAAACTTGAAAATTTTGAGTTAGCTGGGGATGATGGTCAATTCCATCCTGCAAAGGCGCACATCATAAATGATATGGTGATAGTATCATCTAAAAAGGTAAATGACCCAAAAAAGGTCCGGTATGCATGGGGTAATACTACTTTGGCGAATCTTTTCAATAGTGCTGGGCTACCGGCGTCGAGCTTTATCAGCGATTGATCTTTCTAGTCTCTTTACCAGTATTGTCAAAGAATCGAATGTGTTTCATATTCTTTGAAATATGGAGGGTTCTACTCGACTGCGATTGAAACGTATCACCCCAGTAAAATTCTTTTGAAGAACGGGTACCGTCAATATATTCAATAGTGACTTTGACTTCTTTCGGATGTACTTTGATGAGAGCTTCAAAAATTCGTGTTTTAGGTTCGAAAACCCTTAGCGAGTCATTGTTTTGAGATGCTATCACCAGTGATTTTTCATTGGCGATGTTAATCGAAACTAGACTTTTACCATCTCCGGGAACAAAGAAATTACTATTATCTATGGGAATAGATTCAAAATTCCCTTTACCATTGTTCTTTAAAGCCAAACCAATTAAAGCATCTGCCGGGCCTTGTTGAACTTCCATACCAAAATCATTTCCGACAAGAAGTAAATCAATGTTTGAGTCACCGTCAATATCTTTCGGCAAGATTCCATAAACCGGACCGATTTGAGCTTCTATCGGTAAGGCGTGTAATTTGAACTGGCCTTCACCCAAATTTTCTATCCAAGAAGACTCCATGTAATTGAGTGACAAAACGGTGGCGTCATTCAGAAGACCATCCGCAAACATCTCTGGTAATGTTGATTCTCCAAATGCACCAAAAGAATTAAATTTTTTACGAATACCAACATATTGTTTGGTCACATCTTGCCAAGGATGGTACAAATACTCTTTTCTAGTTCCGAGGCTATCCCTTAAGTAATAAGAGATTAATGGGTCAATGGTACCATTTTGATCTAAATCTTTGGCATATACGCGAACAGGTTCTTCAGAGCTTCCTTTAAAAAAAGTGTTCCTTCCTAGATTACCGGCAACATAATCCATGTCGCCATCATTATCAATATCAGATGCCGCCAAACTGTTCCACCATCCCAGTTTATTTTCAATTCCTGAATTTTGAATTTCATTTAATTTGCCATTGATATTCTCGAAAAATCGAATAGGTCCCCATTCTGTAGCCAAGATAAGGTCAGGCCAAAAATCACCGTTGAAATCGGTCCATAGGGCATCACAGACCAATCCAGGTTTTACCAAAGATGTTGCCATCTTTTCGGTGACATCAACGAATAAAGGGTTGTCTTTTGTACTATCATTCCTAAGGATATAGGAGCGTTCTGGAAACGGATACGCGAAGGGAGTGACTCGACTGCCCACGAAAAGATCCAAATCTCCATCTTTATCAAAATCAGCTGCCTTAACCGCGGAGGAGTTGATGTTGATCTCAGGAAGACTATTTGAATTTTCGGTAAAAATTCCTTGTCCATTATTAATCATAAGTACATCCCGATAAAACTCATGCCCCTCGGGGTATTGCCCACAACCACGAGCTATATATAGGTCGAGGTCACCGTCGTTATCCGCATCGAAAAGTAGTGTGCCGGCATCTTCTTCATCAAGCTCTTCCGCATTTTTGTAGCCTACTTCTTGTTGTTTGAAAGTGCCATCTTTTTGTTGCAAGAACCATTTTTCCTTGAATTTTCGGCTGGCAGCGACGAACATATCATCCAAACCATCATTATTGACATCACCAACTGCTAGCGAAGGTCCATATTGCGAGAATTTATGGGGAAGTGTTCGTTGGAAATTAAAATCAATAAAATCGTGATCTCCACTGAGATGAGCTAGATTATAGTTGTCCGCAACTTCGTTAAAGGAATATGAGGAGTCTATTTCATGAATTTTTCTGGAATGTATTTTATCCGAATTAAATTTAACCACTATTGTAGTATCCACTGGGCTTTTGTATAAAATTTGATACTTTCCTTTTGGCCATAAAATTTTAATGCTATCTACTTCTGTTCGATTCCCCAAACCAAAGTGCACTTCATGCTCTGGTTGAGAGAGATACCCTCGGCCGGATAGAACCGACTTCTTTTGTATTGTACCTGCTGCATATATTTCGACAGATGCTCCAATAGCACTTTTGTTTTCTAATTTTCCCTCGAGTTTTAGGCGTAAATAGTGATTATCCGGGATTAGTTCACTAGCATTGTTCTTTAATAAAAGTACGGGGTCATCAATGTTGTTGACAACAAGATCCAAGTCACCATCATTGTCTAAATCTCCGTAGGCAGCTCCATTTGAAAAAGTACCGAAATTTAACCCCCATTCTTTAGTTATATCGGTGAAGGTGGCATCGCCATTATTTTTAAAGGCAAAGTTTGGTATTTTGATTTCAGGAATGGCTGCAATAAGCCGCTCTTTGCTTACTAATCTACTTGCTGTAACCCGAAAATCACCAAAATCTCGATCTGTTACGTCTTTTGGAAAACCATTTGTGATAAACAAATCTTGTAATCCGTCATTATCAAAATCGGCAAATAGGGGAGCCCAACTCCAATCGGTTTCTTGTACTCCGGCAAACATTCCAACATCGCCATAAATAGGAAGCTCTGACTCAGGATTTGTTCCTTGATTAATTTGCAGGGTATTACGAGCATATTGTTGTTCAAAATCATATTTCTTCGTAAATATCTCTTTGGAATAGCTGCTTGGGCCTTGAAATAGTTTTTTACGTTTGTTATAGTAGGGTTGCATTTCGGTTGTATATATATCCATCAACCCGTCATTATTTATATCAGCGATATCGCTTCCCATTGACGACAAACTAAAATGTTTGAAAATATCTCCAGCTCTATTCGTAAATGTGCCATCTTGATTATTAATGTATACCAAATCATTACTAAGAAAGTCGTTAGCCACATAGATATCCATCCATCCATCATCATTAAAATCATGTATCAGCGTGCTGTGGCTATAGCCATGATAACGTATTCCCGCCGTATCCGAAACATTAATGAACTTAGGGTGGCCTAGGCTATAATGCTGTTGGTTCTGATATAAAACATCTCTACTTTTGGAAGTACCATCGTCATCTGACGGTCTGAATTCGGTCGGGTCGATGCCTTCAATACGATTGACGCCAATAAATAAATCTAAATCACCATCATTATCGTAATCGAAGAATTGTGCGTGAGATGAATAGCTAGCATCGGCAATGCCATACAGTTTTGCCATCTCTTTGAAGGTAGGATGGCCATCGACATTATTTCCTTGGTTGATATACAGCAAATTTGCCCTCTGCTTAGTGGTGTTCCTGAACGTGTTACAGACATAAACATCCAATTTGTCATCATTATTGATGTCCAATAGCGTTACACCCGAAGACCACATCATTTTTTCGGGCTTTTTAATCTTTGAGTGGTTGGAGATGTCCTCGAACTTTAAATTTCCTTTGTTCAGAAAAAGCTTATTGTCAACTTGGTTTCCCGTTAAAAATATATCATCAAGACCATCACCATTTAGATCACCAAGCGCAACACCGGCTCCGTTGTATACAAATTCGTTGTCAAGAATATTGACCGAGTCGTTCAAAGTTAATTGGTTACTGAAATGTAGGCCTGAGTCGGCTCCATCTACTACAGTAAACAAGGTCTTTGGCTGCTTTTTATCACATGAGCTTAACATAAGGACCGTAAGTGCGAAGGCAGATAAGTATCTTAAAAAGATTCGATTATTGATGCTCATTTCTATGGAATGTTCTTGATTCATCATAACGTACAAAGATGCATGAACCAATGGAAAGAAACAAAAAAAGCTGCCCTTTTGAGGCAGCTTTTCACGTTAAAATTAAGAGTTATTAGTAACCAGGATTTTGTGTCAAAACACCTGATTGAATATCAATTTGAGTTTGCGGTATTGGCATATACTCATTTTTACCTGACGTAAAACTAGCTCCACCAAACTTGGTCGTCAAATACTGAGATTCGTAAGTTAGATAATTATTCAGCTCAGTTGGAGCAACGCCCCATCTTACCAAGTCAAAGAAACGATGACCTTCACCTGACAATTCTAACTTACGCTCCAAACGAACCGCATCGGTAGCGAAAGCAGCATCTGGGAACGACGTATATTCTGAGATTACATAGTTGGCAGCATCGGTACCATCTGAGTTTTTCACCCAGTGCTCAGAATTAGCTGCTCTAGCTCTAACCAAATTTACATACTCCAAAGCTTTATCTAAAGTACCGGCTTCGATTTCTGCTTCCGCAGCCATTAACAGAACATCGGCAAAACGGATAATCGTATAGTTCATCGTCGCATAACCTCTCGTCCAAGAACTACCATCTGTGAATGAATTTTCTTGAGACTGATAGTAGATATACTTTTTGGGCGAATAAGGACCTGCATAGGGGAAACTACGAATCCAAGCAGAACCAGGGTGATTGCCCGCACCGTCGCCTGGCCAATCCAAATATGGAATTCCTCTACGACCAATTGAATGGTCTATTCTTGGGTCTAATGGGTCTGGATCTTCAACAAAATCGTCTTCATCCAATCCGTTGGTAAATACATGTCTGTAAATGTTGTCTACCTCATTGGCCGGGTCGTCATAAGAACCGTCTAATAATGGAAGACCATCGGCACCTGTTCTGAATGTATTTGCTAATTGTATACTAGGTTGAAAGAAACCACAGCAGTTACCTGGTCCATCAGGACCAGTATTGTAAGGGTAGTTCAAATCATCAAATGCGTTTGCATTTTGAACACTACCTGTGTTATTAGCAGATTCGACATCCATTACAGATTCTGCATGGTTGTCATTTTCGGCATTGTATATCTCTGCGTAATCATCCAAAAGGGCATATTTTAAACCATTTGAAGTTACCCCATTGGTAATAACATCGTCGAACCAAGTTTTGGCCTCAGCAAATTTATTCTGAAACAATTTTGCCTTACCCATATAGGCACCGGCAGCCCACTTGTTCACTCTACCCGGACCATTTTCAGCTGGTAGGTTGTCAAACGCATATTGAAAATCAGCTTCAATATTACCCCAAAGGTCTGGAGTGTTTGGAATGGCTGCAATAGCAGCTTGTTTTTGGCCTTCATCGAGAGATTCATCTAGATAAATCGACTCATCAATATAGGGTACACTATTGAAGTGTTTCTTTAAATCAAAATAGAAATGACCTCTTAGCATTCTTGCCTCACCAGAAATACGAGCTGCCTCGCTGGGGTTTGAATCATAAAGACCAGAAAGCTGCAACTTTTCCAACACTATGTTGCATCTTTTAACACCTTCAAACCTACCTCTCCAAAGGTTATTGAGGTCTCCACTGGTAGGATCTTGCTCGTACCTTTGAAATGGATTGATGGCAGAATAATCACCTGCATCGGTACCTTTATTCGCCTCACCGCCCATAATGGAGCCTGTAATCCAGTGGTTCGGACCTTCAAAACGATTGCCAAATACTCCATTCAGTGCAGAATAGGCACCAATTAAGAGTCCATCAATACCTGCAGGACTAGCTACTAAATCACCTGATACCTGACCGGTCGGTGCAACCTCAAGAAACTCGTCGCTACAGGAAACCCCTATCATTAGGAGTACTGCTACCAGAATAGGTAGCTTTTTCAAATTAGTTATTGTTTTCATAGTTTAATTTTTGCTTAAAGATATTATTTTTTACTGACATAAATATCACAGTTTTATAACAATGGATTATATACCTAATTCTAGGGTAATCAAGTACTGTGGTGAAACAGGGTAGTTACCAACATCAATACCAAAGTTGGTATCCGCACCACCTCCAATACCTGGGTCAAGACCGCTGTAATTGGTAATTGTCCAAATGTTGTTCGCAGACAGCCCAACTTTTAACTTGCTTAAACCGATTTTATCGGTAAGGTCAGTAAAGTCATAAGACAATGCCAAACGTTGCAATCTTAGGTACGAACCATCTTCAACATACCACGAGTTACCTGCACCACTGGTACTTAGGTTGGATGCACTCTCCCAAATCGGAGCTGCAGCATTATTACCCAACTCTGGTGTCCATGATTGTTTGGCCCTTTGTCCTTTTGCCGAGCCTTCGAATGTTCCGAAGAAATCTGTAAACCATTTTGATTGGTTAAAAATTTCATTTCCAACAGAAGCGAACCAATAGGTCTCAAACTCCAAATTCTTATATTTTAGATTTAAAGTAGCACCCCCTGTATAATCAGGTACTGCACTGCCAATAAATGTTCTATCGTCTGGTGTAATAGCGCCATCACCATTCACATCTTCATAACGGAAACGACCAACACCTTTACCATCTTGAGATGGCGAACTATCCACTTCTGCTTGAGAGTTGAAGTAGCCAATCACGTTATATCCAAAAAATGAAGATAACGATTGACCAACGGCGTTTCGTGTAGCTTGAATTCCTCTATACGATTGTCCATCGAAAAAATCAACCCCTGGTGCCAAGGCGGTAATTTCATTCTTTAAGAAAGAGTTGTTCAAGGTAACTGTAAATGACAGGTCTTCGGTGAAATTACCGCGACCCACAATTTGGAAATCCAATCCTGAATTCGCCATAGTAGCAATATTGACAGAAGGAGAACTCGCAAAGTTACCAGTAACACCTGCTAAAGGCAATTGGTATAGGAGGTCTTCAGTATCCTTTTTCCACCAGTCCAAAATAATTTCCAATTTATCGTTAAAAAAACCAGCATCGAAACCGATGTTTGTCGATGTACTGGTTTCCCATTTTGCATCTGGGTTACCGATTCTACTTTGTGCAAAACCTTCATCTGCACCACTATTCTGACCGCCAATAGGGTAGAAAGTACCACCTCTATTAGATGCAAAAAGTGAAAATTGATTATTTGGATCAACGTTATTAGAATTACCCATTTGGCCCCATCCACCACGTATTTTCAGATCAGAAATAAAATCCTGATTTTGCATAAATGGTTCGGCGATGACCCTCCAAGCAGCAGACACGGCTGGAAAGGTACCATAACGATTGTTACCTCCAAAACGAGAAGCACCATCACGTCTAATAACACCTGTCAAATAGTATTTTTCATCGAAATTGTAATCGAGCTTCCCAAAAGTTGAGAAGAAATTCACACCACTAAACAGTCCACTATTTACATTCGGACTCTGCACTACGCTCAAACTTTGGAAATCTAAAGAAGTTGAAAATGGGTTGATACCATTACCGTTGATAAATCTTCCTGCACCGGTATTTAAAGCTTCTAAACCTGCAAATGCCTTGATTTTATGCTTGCCAAAAAGTTTCTCGTAGCTCGCGGTATTGGTAAAAGTCCATTGGAAAAAATAGTTGCTACCTTCTGAAAAGTTATTACTGGCCTGTGGTTCTGAATCACCCAAGTATCTGAAACCATAATTTACAAAATGACTATTACCATATTGACCACCAAGGCTTGAACGTAGTGTTAGACCTTCAAATGGCTTAACCAATAAATATAGGTTTCCAAAGCCTCCGATACCATAACTCTTATCGCTACCATCGTTCAATGTCAATTGTCTAACAGGGTTACGAGGGTTGTTAAAACCACCTGCTCTTGTACTGGCAAAGCTTCCGAATTCATCGCGAACTGGTATAATGGTAGGCATACGATAAGCGGATAAGATGACAGATTCGTCATCTGCACCACCGATACCACCTGCACCACCAAAGCCACCAATCACGGAGCGGTATGTCACTTGGAAGTTTTCACCCACGCTCAACCATGGTGTAATATCCCATTCAGAATTGAATCTCGCCGTATATCTTGAGAAATCATTGTTGAGAAGAATACCTGCTTGATTTTGTGCAGAAAGGCCCATAAAGAATCGTCCGTTTTCTGTGCCACCATCAAACCCAAGAGAAAATCTACTGATTGGGGCAATCCGCGTAATTTCTTTGTACCAGTTGGTACCCGCTAAATTTGGACGGATTAAAAATACGTTCTCAGGATCCGCCTCATAGTTTGCTCTTATCTCTGCCAAATTCACATCAGCCTCAAATACCCCGTTTTGACCATCCGCATGTAAATAATCAGGAAATCTTGGCGTAGCCTGATCTCCGTATTGTGGGTGTGTGTATTCTACGGCAGTACCATTCGCAGCGGCATTATTTTCATAACCTAAATGCGTAAACTCTGCCATCTCTTGTGGATTCAAGTTTTTCGGTACGGCAGCAACGTTTGGATCTGATACACCACTGGAGATGTTCAATGTCATCCGAGTTTTACGTCTGGTTTTAGAACCTTGTTTCGTAGTATAAACAACAACACCGTTTGCCGCTCTTGCCCCATAAATGGAAGCTGCTGCCGCATCTTTAAGAACAGTAGTGGTCTCAATATCATCTGGATTCAAGAAATCAGTGGATCCCACTGGTACACCATCAACAATATATAAGGGCTCGTTACCACCGAAGGCTCCAAAACCACGAATACGAATTTGCGAAGTGGTACCAGGCTGACCATTGGTCAGTACGGTTACACCAGCAACTCTACCTTGTAGTTGCTGCTCAACGTTACCAGATGGTATCGCCGCCAACTCTTCAGCTTTGACTATGGATACCGCCGCGGTCGTTTCTCGTTTGGTTTCCGTGGCATATCCTGTCACGATTACCTCGTCTAAGGCCGCCGCGTCTTCTGCCATTGTCGCATTAACGGTAGAATTACCACTAACCGCAATTTCTTGCGTAACGAAACCTAGGTAACTAAAAACCAAAGTAGCGTCCGGATTGACTTCTAAGGTATAGTTACCATCGAAATCGGTTTGAGTACCGTTTGTAGTTCCTTTTACTACGACATTTGCTCCTGGCAACGGAGTTCCTTGGTTGTCGGTCACTGTACCGGTGACGGTTGATTGTACTGCATCTTCCAGTTCAATCTTAGCTAAATTTGCTTCGGGATTTGCCAATGCCAATTGGGCACCCAGACAAATCATCATCGATAAGAACCCAATACCAAAAGAGGTAAATTTTCCTTTGGATCTTACCGAATTGTAATCACGTTTTTGATTCATAATCCTTGTTGTTTGTTAGTTTAAATAAAGTTTTGAAGTTGTAAGGTCAAATCTAAAATTCAGGTTGGTTAAACGTTAAATAAAACCCAACTAAGCAGTAATAATAGCAAAATTATGTGAAAAAAAACCAAATAAAACTCAATATTTTGATGAGTGAGATAATATGTTTTTTTATAAAAAAACTAGAATATGTTTATTGACACCCCGTGTTAATTGGGAAGACCGAAATATATTCTCTCCTATTTTATTAATTTCGAATTCTAAAAGATTAACAAAGCTCAGGACAATTGTTATGTATTTTACTACATTTTGCCTTTTTTTATGGCTTACTATAACGTTGTAATTATGATAATGTGGTCAGATATGGAGTTCGAAAACTTAGCAGTGAAACGGAATTCGACATTAATAGCTATTTATACTATTTTTTTGTCTGATGCGATTTATGCGACCTTTTCACAGTTCAGTATAAGATACTTGTCATTTATATCAGTAACAAAAAATAAATAGGTTAAACCACCATCTCTAATTTTGTGCTTTTTCTTGATTTCGGAAACCGTTTTTGGGAAATTTCTAGTTGCTATATTGGCCTGCGTATCTTTGAGAAAAGGATTCGCCCTCTTATCATACGAAATGCAATCCTTTATTAAAAACCTTCTACCTGGAAAATCCACAAGTGCCATTGATGTGTATAAATGTGTATGTTTATGAACTTTCTTTAAGCAATACCTATTTCCCACTGTTTTGAACGCCCCGGATTTTAATATGGCCGCGTTGGGCTCGTATAAATAGTTTAAAGGTGAATGAAATGAAGAACTGGCTTCAGTTTCCTCGTCAAGTAGAAAATCAAATGTCTGCGAGCTTGATTTCCCAAGGTTAACTGTTTTTGCTTGAATAGCACCGACATACCCCTTTTTCAAAACCCAAAGTAACTCTTTCACATCGTTGTTTACAGCTACTATATGTAATTCTTTGACGTTCTTAAGGTCTTTTATGGCAGCGGTTATGTCTAAAAAAGGTGATGATTTTATTATTATGTTGTCAGTTTTATCAAAAAATAGTTCGAATCGGTCAATTACGTTAGGAATGCAATCCGATAAATGAAAAACTTTACCCTTTTTAGCACTTCTGCGAGAAGGATCTACAAATATCCAGTCAAATCGCTGCTTTGAATCGTTTAAAAATTTGATTCCGTCACCTGTAATTGTTTCGATATTTTGAACTCCAAGAATCTTGAAATTATGCGCTGCGATTTTGGCTAAATATGAATCTATTTCGCAGTAGAAAACGGTGTCCATTTTACGACTGAAAAAATAGCTGTCCACACCAAACCCACCGGAAAGGTCTAGAAGTGATTTTCCGAATGGAATTGTTGATTTATACTGCGCTGTCGCTTCCGAAGAAGTTTGCTCTATATTCAGTTTTGGAGGATAGTAAATTTGAGGAGTTTTGAACCAAGTTGGAAGTTTTTTTTCGCACTTTTTTTTTGATTCAATTTGTTCGGCAAGTTCTTTATTGGAAATTGTGTCAAAAATTGGCTTTTTAAACAAAAATGACACAATGTCAGTACCTAAATTATTATTTATAAAACTTTGTACATCAGTATTTAAGGTGTCTTTATTCAAAGAAGAATTATAAGTTTTTAGTCAATGACTTCACAATCTTGTTTTCCGCTAAAAATTCCTTTAAAATGACCTTTATTGCGGTGTATCCCGGTACCGCTATGATCATTCCCGTCACTCCAAAAAGTAATCCCCCAATGATGATGACCAGAAAAATTTCAAGCGGGTGTGATTTCACACTATTCGAAAAAATAAATGGTTGGGAGAAAAAATTATCAACCAGTTGTCCTACCACAAAACCGATCATCACATAGCTTGTTTTCGGCAAGATTACAGTGCTGAAATCGGCACCTAAATTGCTGGTCATTGAGAGTATCAACATGAGCACTCCGCCAATGATTGGACCTACGTATGGAATCAAGTTCAAAAGGGCACATAAAAAAGCGATAACAATGGCATTTTCGATGCCAAAAATGAAGAGCACAATGGAGTAAATTACAAACAGAATTAGTATCTGAAAAACAAGGCCAACGAAATATCTTGACAACAAATCCTTGATTTTTGCTATGGAATTTTTCAGGCGCCCTTCTTTGTTGTTCGGGATGAAGACCATAAGGCCATCCTCGAACAGTTTACTATCCTTTAAAAAGAAGAAGGCTATAAAAAGAACTGAAAACAGCCCAACACTTAGACTTCCTAATATACCGACAAATGAGTTCAAGAAATTGGGAATGAAACCAAAATCAAAATTGGCGAATACTTTAGACTGCTTGATACTTTCTTCTATATCCAAAGAGCTTACTCCAAAATAGTCGGTAATTTGGCGATAGAGGTTTTCGACATTGGCCTGTAAAGCATCAATGTTCAGAAGTGATAAGTTTTGGCCTTGTTGCACCAATAGCGGAATGAACAAGGCAATGATACCGGCAATGATACCAATCAATAAAAGCATGGTGGCGATTACCGCGATCGTGTTGTTGAATTTTAATTTTCGCCTTAAAAATAGTACAATGGGTCTTCCTATTAATGAAATGACACCTGCAATCGCGATATACGATAGTACAGATCTAATTTGATACAAGAAGTAACCTAGTATGAAAACTCCGACTATGATGCCAAGTGCGCGCAAAATACCTTCAGAGATGGTTTTGGAAGTCATGAATCAGTTTTTAAAAACGTAAGATATTATATTTGCCCCCATTCGCAATGCTTTTTCGCGTACCTCTTCAGGATCGTTATGTACACTGGGGTCTTCCCAACCATCACCTAAATCTGATTCGTATGTAAACAGCAACACTAAACGATTTTCGTGAAAGATCCCAAATGCCTGAGGTCTTTTACCGTCGTGTTCATGAATTTTAGGTAAACCCTCAGAAAATTTAAATGTTTGCGAGAAAATGGGATGGTCCGCACCCACTTCTTCCAGCTCTTTATTAGGAAAGACTTTTAGCAATTCCTTACGTAAATACGGCTCCATTCCATAGTTGTCGTCAATATGCAAGAAACCTCCTGAAAGGAGGTACGTTCTTAGGTTTTCTGCTTCTTCCTGTGAAAAGACAACGTTGCCGTGACCTGTCATATGTAAAAAAGGATATTGGAAAATGGTGGTATTGCCGATTTCAACAGTATTTGGCTTTTCGATGATTTCTGTGTCGATGTTTTGGTTACAGAATCGAATAAGGTTTGGTAATGCGGTGGGATTAGCATACCAATCTCCCCCGCCGTTATATTTTAAAATTGCAATTTCTTGCGAATGCATAAATACACCGTGTAAAAAGAAAACTATCAAGAATATCCGCGTAAGGTATATCATGAATAAGCTACTTAAATATGGTAAGTTCAAATTTAGGAATTATCATGTTGAAAAAACGTAAAAAAGAAGATTGAAAGAATTTAGCGTTGTTTGTTTGATATGCTCTGTGTTTCCTTTTCAGGGGAATGCGGAGTATTTTCTACCCGTTATTAATACTATTCACAACTGTACAGGCTACAATTGCCGCTGTTTCCGTCCTTAGACGATTTCTACCCAAAGAAACTGGTAGAAAGCCATTCTCGTAGGCAAGTTCGATTTCAGGTTTTGAAAAGTCACCTTCAGGTCCTATCATAATAGTGATATCCTTATCAGGAGCAACTCTTCTTTTAAGGTCCATTTTTTCTTCTTGTTCACAATGTGCAATAAACCTGAGACCTGTAAAACTTTGGGCCATGAATTCGTTAAATGTTATTGCATCGTTCAGTTTAGGAAGGTAAGTCTGTAATGATTGTTTCATTCCGGATTGAACTACTTTTCTTAATCGTTCTATTTTTATGGATTTTCTTTCCGACCGTTCACAAATAATCGGGGTAATTTCGTTCACGCCAATTTCAGTGGCCTTTTCTAGGAACCATTCAAATCTATCATTCAATTTTGTTGGTGCTACTACCAAATGCAGCCAGTGTCGCGTTGGGTGTGTTTTGGTCACGTCAATTATTTCTACCCTGCATTTCTTCAAATTGGCGGAAATAATCTTTGCTTCGAACAAATATCCTTGGCCATTGGTAATATTGAGAATGTCGCCTTCTTTTTTTCGAAGCACTTTTGTGATGTGTTTACTTTCCTCCTCTGTAAAAGTGAATTGAGAAACACTGCTATCTAATTTGGGGTCATAAAATAATTGCATAATCTGTGGGCTTTCTGTTCTAAATTCAAGATTAATTTTCTAAACTGTAGCGGGCTTTGGCTGTCACCTCTTTGGTGGCAAATTCTTTTTCCTTAAATTTCAGATATCCTACAATGCCTATCATTGCAGCATTATCCGTACAATATTCAAATTTAGGAATATAGGTCTTCCAACCCATTGTCTTTTCCGCATTATTAAGAGCATTTCTTATTCCAGAGTTGGCCGAAACGCCTCCGCCAATTGCTATTTGAGTGATTCCTGTTTGCTTAACGGCTGTCTTGATTTTATCCATCAGTATTTCAATAATTGTAAACTGAATGGATGCACAAATGTCGTTTCTATTTTCCGAAATGAAATCAGGATTCTTAATTGTCTCCCGTTGTACGAAATATAGTATACTTGTTTTAAGTCCGCTAAAACTAAAATTCAGACCATCAACTTTAGGCTTCGGGAAGGGAAAAGCCCTAGGACTGCCCAACTGTGCATATTTATCCAATAGGGGGCCACCTGGATAAGGAAGTCCTAAAATTTTAGCACTCTTGTCAAATGCCTCCCCCACAGCGTCATCAAGGGTTTCTCCTAAGATTTCCATATCAAGATAATCTTTGACCAAAACTATTTGGGTATGGCCCCCACTGATGGTCAAGGCTAGAAAGGGAAATGTTGGCGCTTGCATGCTTTCGTCGGCAATAAAATGGGCTAAGATATGCGCCTGCATGTGATTCACTTCAATTAACGGAATATCAAGACCCATGGCTAAGGACTTTGCAAATGAGGTGCCTACCAATAGTGAGCCCATGAGTCCCGGTCCGCGAGTAAAAGCTATGGCTGATACTAGTTTTTTATCGATATTTGCTGAGCGTAATGCTTGGTGCACAACAGGAACAATATTTTGTTGGTGTGCTCTTGAGGCAAGTTCAGGGACAACACCCCCGTACTCCTCATGAATTTTTTGCGTTGCTACAACATTGCTCAACACCTTTTTATTGCACAAGACAGCGGCAGATGTGTCATCACAAGAAGATTCTATCGCAAGAATATAAATAGTTTCGGTTTCCACAAGTTTGGAATAAAAATTGAAGTAATCAACGCACAAAGTTAAAACATTAACAACTATCAAAAAACTTAGAAAAATACTGCTGAGAATAGTGTTGGTGTTCATACTGATAGCTGTCTTGGGTACAATTATTCTCTCTTTACCTGCTGTTCAGACGCGCTTGGCAAAGGTTGCCACAGATTCGATAAACGAAGAATTTAATACAAATATCAATATTGATAAGCTTAGGGTTTCCCTTATTTCATGGGATACTTCATTGAAGGGCGTCTACATCGAAGATTACGAAAAAGACACGCTTTTTTACATTAATGATTTGACCACCTCAATTCTGAGCGTTCGTAACCTTACCAAGGGCAAGTTGGAGTTTGGTGCCATACAAATTGATCAACTTGATTTTAAATTAAAGACCTATAAGGATAGTGTCGGTACCAATCTAGAAGTTTTTATAGACAAATTAGATGATGGAAAGCCAAGAAGGCCCGGTACGCCTCCTTTCTTTTTCTCCTCTTCAAATGTCGAAATTACAAACAGTACATTTAGGCTTCTGGATGAGAATCGGGAGACTGAAAAACTTTTAGATTTCACGAACCTGAACATAAATGCTACGGCATTTCAGATTTTAGGACCAGAAGTGACCACGAACATTGGGGCTATGTCATTTACAAGCCATCGCGGCGCTGTAGTAAATAAGTTGGCAACCGAATTTAAGTATACCAAACAGCAGATGCGTTTTGATTCTTTGAGCATAAAAACTCCTGAATCAGAACTGAAGGGAAGTCTTGTATTCAACTATGATCGTAAAGATTTTAAAGACTTTTTGAACAAGGTGAATGTAGTTGCTGAGTTTTCCGATTCAAAAGTTGCCCTTGACGAACTAAACATTTACTATGATCAGTTTGGCAAAGGAAAAAAAGTGGATTTTTCCTCGAAAATCAATGGTGTTTTGAATGATCTCAATACTGAAGAGCTTTTCGTGCAGTCAGAAAATACGGGTATTCGCGGAGATTTCAATTTCAAGAACCTTTTTAGTAAAAGTGACCCGTTTGTGATGAATGCGCAAATGAAAAACGTAACAACAAGCTACTATGAATTACGCTCGCTGCTACCTAATATTTTAGGAAAATTACCAACCTCATTCAAAAAATTGGGTCAGTTTACAGTACGGGGTAATGCAATCATTTCAGAAACTACCATCGATGCCAAAGTAAATTTGAACACCGCCGTGGGAAGTAGTTACGCTGATTTGGAACTGACCAATATCAACAACATCGACAATGCCACTTATAAAGGTTTTGTCTCGCTCATTGATTTTAACCTTGGTGATTTCGTGGAGCGACAGAGCTTAGGAAAAATCACCTTGGATTTTAACGTAGAGGGGGAAGGTCTAGCGGCAAAAAACCTGAATACAGAAGTCATCGGTCAGGTATATTCGGTTAACTTTAATGGATACAATTACCAAAACTTAAAGGTTTCTGGAATCATTAAGGACCAACTTTTTGATGGTTCGGTTCTAAGTTATGACGATAATCTCAAATTCAATTTTAAAGGACTGGCCGACTTTGGTTCAGAAAAGAACAACTTTAATTTCATCGCTTCGGTTGACTATGCGGACCTCAAAAGGTTGAACTTCATTAATGACAGCGTTTCAATTTTTAAGGGAAATGTGAATATGGACATCACCGGAAATTCTCTGGATGATATAGTTGGTGATATCAGGTTCACAAAAACCAATTTTCAAAATAAGAACGATACTTATTATTTCGAAGATTTTAAAATTTCTTCAACCTTCGATAATGATTCCACACGAACTATTGATATCAATTCGACCGATATCATCACGGGTTACATGAGAGGAAATTTTAAAGTGAAAGAACTTGGAAAACTTGTACAAAACTCATTAGGTACGGTCTATACCAACTACAGACCTTTTGAAATTTCGGGTGGTCAAACATTGGCTTTCAATTTCAAGATTTATAACAAAATTGTCGACGTTTTCTTTCCTGAAGTTACTTTTGACCCAAACACTTTCATTAAGGGCGATATCATAGCTGATGAAGGCGATTTCAAACTTAATTTCAAGTCACCAAGTATTTCTGCCTATGGTACTAAAGCCGATAAAATAGAATTGAAGGTCGACAATAAAAACCCGCTGTTCAATACTTATGTTTCAATGGGTGATCTTTCTACGCCTTATTATGATGTCAAAGATTTTAACCTTATTAACACAACGCTAAAAGACACCTTGTTTTTTCGAACGGAATTCAAGGGCGGTAGTGAATATGATGATAGCTACAACTTGAATTTTTACCATACCTTCAATAGCCAGAATAAGTCGGTTATAGGTCTAAAAAAGTCAGACGTCAGTTTCAAAGGCAATACCTGGATTTTAAATAAAGATGGTAACTCACAAAATAAGGTAATTGTCAACAGAAGTTTGGATAGTATCTCGATTCAAGAGATTGTAATGAACAACAGTGAACAGGAGCAAATTCGATTACGGGGGCAATTGGCCGATTCTACATACAAAGATTTACAGCTTCAGTTCAAAATTGTCTCTTTGGATAAAATCGCTCCGGTAATTGACAGTCTTAAATTGAAAGGAGAGATTAATGGTAACCTTAATATTCTGCAAAAAGATGGAATATACTTACCAAGTTCGAACTTAGCAGTTGATGACTTTTCCGTAAATGATATTCGGCTTGGAGATTTGACCATGAGTATTGTAGGAAATCGTGATTTAACTGATTTTCGTGTGAATTCACAAATTACTGATAATGGTATCGAAAAATTAGGAGTCGTAGGAAGTATTGATAATTCAGGAGAAATACCACAAACAAATCTATTGGCAAATTTTCGAAACTTTGATTTGGAACCCTTTAGTCCCTTGGGCGAAGGGGTCATAGACCATATTCGGGGAAGTGCAAACGGAAGCGTCAGAATTATGGGTGATATCAACGGCCCAGAAATGAACGGTCTTTTAACCCTGGACAATGCAGGTATCGCAGTGCCATATCTCAATGTTGATTACGCGTTCGCGCCCAATTCTAGGGTTCGCCTTTCAGATCAAACCTTTGATTTTGAAGAAATTGCATTGACCGATGTCGCGGAAAATACAAAGGCAAGCATTGATGGCACCATAAGCCATACCGATTTCTCAGATTGGATTCTAAACCTTGATATTGATACCAGAAATGATCGTTTATTAATCTTGAATACGGAATATGATGAAGAGGAACTGTACTATGGTACGGGCTATTTGAACGGTACCGGTAGAATTTTTGGTCCAACAACAGCTTTGACCATAACCGTTGATGGCGAAACTGCGCGGGGTACTTCCTTGAAAATTCCCCTGAGTGACGTTGCTTCAGTAGGAGATTATTCCTTTATCAATTTTATTGACAAGAAAACTGTAGCCACAATCGATACTGAAAGGGTTTTAAAAGATGTTCAAGGTTTGGAGTTGGAGTTTGACTTAGATATTACACCTGAGGCTGAAGTAGAAATTCGTGATCCTTCAACAGGCAGTACATTGAAGGGCACAGGGGAAGGTATCGTTTTAATGAGGATAAATACCCGTGGGAAGTTTGAAATGTACGGCACCTTCGCCGTCGTTACAGGTACCTACAACTATAAGTTTGGAAATATTATCAATAAAACTTTTGATGTAAAACCAGGTGGCACAATTAATTGGGAAAGAGATCCGCTCACCGCTCAAATTAGTATGGAAGCCGTGTATTCGTTGAACGCTAGTCCGGCACCGCTGTTGCAGAATTCAGGGTATACCAGAAGTGTTCCCACTGATGTGGTTATCGGCCTTACAGGAGAGTTAGAAAGCCCCGATATCGCATTCAACATCGATTTTCCGAATGCAAGTTCGGTGGTTCGTTCAGAATTGGAGTACTCTCTTCAAGATCCAACTGTTGAAGAACGAAACGCATTATTTCTTTTGGCTCAGGGCTCATTCGTAAATAATCAGACGGGAATTACTTCTCAGGCGGTTACAGGAAATTTGATACAATCTGCTTCTAGCATTTTGAATCAGGTTCTAAGCAGTGGAAATGAAAAATTTAAATGGGGTATCGATTATCAGCAGGGATATCAAAATTTAAACGAAGGTATAGAATCGGATGATAGAGTAGGTGTCTCTGTGTCAACTCAAATCAGTGACAGATTATTGTTTAACGGTAAAGTAGGTGTTCCGGTCGGTGGGACCCAAGAAACTATTGTGGCCGGGGATTTTGAAATTCAATTGCTCCTCAATGAAGAAGGTACTTTGAGTGCAAAGTTTTTTAGTAGAGAAAGTGAGATCCAACAATATCTACAAAGGGCAGGCAGCACCGAGCAGGGTATCGGACTTTCCTATGAAGTCGATTTTGACACTTTTCGAGAATTGTGGCGACAGATGTTCGGTAAAAAGGTAAAGGAGGAGACCAATCTGCCAAAGATAGAGCCCCAAAGGTCTGAAGAAACCCCTATTATGGTTATGGGGAAGGACAGCTTGATCCGTGTCTTACCAAAGCCTAAAAAACGTTTCTGATTGCAATCTTATGATTACATAATTGTAGTATTCTCGACTGGAAATTTACAATTCGTCCACGAAAACGTTTGAAGTGTTAGCAAATCATTAATAAAGGCGCAAGACTGTTCCAAAATAGGAATAAGTTTCCTACTTTCGTTGGCTTAATTTTTTTTATGGCTTCAGAGATAAAAAAGATAGGTGTTTTCACTTCAGGGGGCGATTCTCCAGGAATGAATGCCGCTATACGGGCCGTTGTTAGAACCTGTGCCTACATGAAAGTTGATTGTGTGGGAATCTATAGGGGCTATCAAGGAATGATTGAGGGAGATTTTAAACCCATGGATGCCCGAAGCGTAAACAATATTATAAACAAAGGTGGTACGATTCTTAAGTCGGCTAGATGTGATGATTTCAGAACTGTCGAAGGACGGAAAAGAGCATATGAGCAATTAATTGCCGAAGGTATAGATGCATTTGTTGTTATTGGCGGAGACGGTAGTTTTACGGGTGCGATGAAATTCAATGAAGAGTTTGGTTTTCCGGTCATCGGTATTCCCGGCACTATTGATAACGACATTTTTGGAACTTCAAATACCTTGGGTTTTGATACCGCTTTGAATACGGTGGTAGAGGTGATTGATAAAATCAGGGATACTGCAAGTTCACATAATCGATTATTCTTCGTTGAGGTAATGGGTCGTGATGTTGGGCATATCGCACTCAATGTTGGAGTTGGTGCTGGAGCTGAGGAAATTTTGATTCCAGAAGAAAATTTGGGCTTGGAACGTTTGCTTGAATCCTTGAAACGGAGTAAAAAATCTGGGAAATCATCCAGTATCGTGGTGGTTGCCGAAGGGGATAAAATTGGTAAAAGTGTTTTCGAGTTAAAAGAATATGTGGAAGAACATCTGCCTATTTACGACGTTCGCGTATCCGTTTTAGGGCATATGCAGCGTGGTGGCTCTCCATCTTGCTATGATCGTGTACTAGCAAGTAGAATGGGCGTGAAAGCGGTAGAGGCTTTAATTGAGGGCAAGACCAACCTAATGGTAGGGGTACAGAATAATGAGATTACGTTCACCCCGATTAGTAAAGCCATAAAAGGACATACGAAAATAGACAAGGAACTCATTCGGGTTTCGGATATAATGACAACATAATAAACTTAAAAAAAGAGAATAATGTCAAACTTGAAAATAGGAATCAACGGATTTGGTAGAATAGGTAGATTGGTCTTTAGAACCACGGTAAAAAGAGGTGATGTAGATGTCGTTGCCATAAACGATCTTTTAGATGTAGAACATTTGGCATACTTACTAAAATATGATTCTGTTCATGGCAAGTTCGATGGCACCGTTGAAGTACAAGGAGGAAACCTCATTGTAAATGGTAAAACCGTTAGGATTACAGCTGAAAGAGATCCTAAAAACATAGGATGGGATGCCGTGGGAGCTGAAATCGTTGCCGAGTGTACCGGTATTTTTACAACACTTGAAACTGCCCAGTATCACATTGATGGTGGTGCTAGAAAAGTGGTAATTTCGGCTCCTTCGAAAGATGCGCCAATGTTCGTAATGGGGGTGAACCATTCGGATGTAAAGGCTTCGGATACGATTGTGTCAAACGCCTCTTGCACGACCAACTGCTTGGCTCCAATGGCAAAGGTTTTAAATGATAACTTCGGCATAGAAGAAGCATTGATGACAACCGTTCATGCAACGACCGCAACACAAATGACCGTTGATGGTCCTTCGAAGAAGGATTGGCGAGGTGGCAGAAGTGCCATGCTAAATATCATTCCAGCATCTACCGGCGCAGCTGTTGCCGTAACAAAGGTAATTCCAGCTCTTAAGGGAAAACTTACTGGAATGGCCTTTAGAGTTCCTACTGCTGATGTTTCCGTAGTAGATTTGACGGTGCGTTTGGAGAAAGAAACATCTTATGATGAAATCAAAAAAACCTTTAAATCGGCTTCCGAGGGAGCTTTAAAGGGTGTTTTAGGATATACTGAAGAAGCTGTCGTTTCTCAAGATTTCGTCAGCGATCCGCGTACCAGTATTTTTGACGCCGGAGCTGGAATCGAATTGAATTCGAAATTCTTCAAGCTAATTTGTTGGTATGACAACGAAGCTGGTTTCTCCAATAAAATGGTAGACCTTACACAGCACGTAGCGAGTTTATAAAAGTTTTTTAGCACAACATCCTGAGGAATTAGTGTAAATACACTAATTTTCAGGATGTTGTTTTCAAATATAGCGTTATGATATTGATTGTTGATAGTGGAGCCACAAAGGCCGATTGGATTGCTTTGGATGAAAAGGGAGAACGTTTGTTTCTTACCCAGACCTTAGGGTTGAGCCCCGAAGTTTTGACCAAAGCGGTTATTGAAGACCGCTTGGCCAACAATTTTGAACTTTCAAAAAATAAGGAAAAGGTAACGCGATTACATTTTTATGGGGCTGGTTGTGGTACGGATCGTATGAAAAATTTTCTAAAGGATATTTTTTCCGATTTCTTTCCTAACGCAAAGACTCATGTCAAAGAAGATACCTATGCAGCAATTTTTGCAACAACTAAAATCGGCAACCAAAGTATTGTTTGTATTCTAGGTACAGGTTCAAACTGTAGTTATTATGATGGGCATCAACTTTTTCAAAAGGTGACTTCCTTAGGCTATATTCCCATGGATGATGGCAGTGGCAACTTTTTTGGACGAAAATTGATTCGCGACTACTATTTCCACAAAATGCCACAAGATTTGGCAATGAAATTCGCGAAAGAGTATGACCTTGATGCCGATGTCATCAAAGAAAATTTGTATAAGCAACCTAATCCAAATACTTATTTAGCCACTTTTGCCCGTTTTTTAGTGGAGAATAAGGAACACCCATATTGTAAGGGAGTTATTGACAAAGGATTTCAGCAATTCGTGAATAATTATATCATGCAGTTCGAATTGGCGACCAAAGTCCCAATCTGTTTTGTTGGTAGCATAGCACATTATCTACGAGATGAACTGACAACTGTTTTGGAGCGTAATGACCTAATTGTAGGAGTAATTCGGCAACGACCTATCGACGGTTTAGTGGAGTTTCATAAAGAGAATCTATAAGCCCAATCGCTATTAACAATTCATTACCAAGATTGATTATTTCACGGCAATCATTGAAATTTCAACATTGACAAATTTCGGAAGATTTGCTACTTCAACGGTTTCCCGTGCTGGTGCAGTTTCTGCCTCAAAATAGTTTCCGTAAACTTGATTTACCTTTGTGAACTGGTGCATATCGCTAAGAAAAATGGAGGACTTCACCACATTTTCAAAGCCCATTCCAGCTTCATCAAGAATCGCTTTTAGGTTTTGCATACATTGTTCCGTTTCCTTTTTGATATCTCCGGAAATGAGCTCACCAGTTTTTGGGTCCATAGGTATTTGACCAGAAATGTAAAGCGTACTTCCACTGAGAACAGCTTGGTTGTATGGGCCAATAGGAGCAGGAGCATTAGTAGTATTAATAATTTTTTTCATAATTAGCTATTTTGTTTCATATCTGCGGGGGAAGAAATCTAATTTACATTTAATGAGCTGTTCAATTTTCTCACAAAAACCGATTACCAACACCAAAAATCAAGCTTTTAGCGCACTATTGGTGGTTGGCTCCGGTTTTCCCATTTCAAATCTTTTAAAATACTTGCACTGATTCCTATAAAGAAATTCCACTGACGGTAACGTCCGAAAGGTGTCCAACTAAAATTCATATCAAAACTTTTCAAGTTTCTTGAAAAACCAAGCCGCGTTAGCCCAAAACCTTCATTCACAAAATCATAGCTTGAATTACCGGTTAGTTTCCAACGAGGTGATAACTCAATATCACCTGAAAACATAATGGAATGATTGGTCAACTCACCCTGTCGATTATTATTATTATAAGACGCAGAATAGGCTAGTCTTAAATTCCATGGTATTTTAGTGCCGTAGATTGGGTTTTCAATATCTGATTCGTCTTTACGATCCCTATCGTTGAGACGATTGTAATCTTCGGTTTTTCCAAAAAGATCGTCATCTCGACCGCCACTCTGCGCAACATAATCGAATTCGCTCACTTCCTCTTCCTCTTCTTCCTCTTCCTCTTTTCTTCTAAATGTCTCATTGCTGAGTCTATAACTGATATTTACATTGGCTCTTGTAAGGCGAAGTAGGCTTCCTCCGTTATCGATATTCCAAGTGTCGATTCTTCGACCATTGTTATCAATGGCATATGGGTCAAGAGACGCAGAGAAATTAATCGACATTTCATTGTTAAGAATTGAAGTTCCCCCATTAATATTTAAAGGGCTCAATTTTAAAGAATCTGCTTCTAGATTATACCCAGTTGAAATGTTGAAATTACTTAAAATGGGTACTTTCTTTGGCTCCGTAGCCGTCGAATCTTTGTCGGTAACTTTGGCTTCAAGTGTATTCGCCAGAGAAAAACTTAGGCTGTTTGATTTGCCCAATCTTGGTGCTCCGTTCAAAGTACCCTCAAATCGACTGAATTGCACATACTCTTGTTTGTCCAGATCGAAGTACTCATCGTAGAATTGATCAAATGATGGGGCGTAACCATAACTCAACGATGGCCGCATTACATGACGGATGGCTTGAATTTTTTTGTCCTCCCCGAAATTGAAAGTCCCGTAGACCGTAGTACCAACGCTGGCGTTCAGGTTATATTGATTATATCGTGCAAATCCGCCAATAGTATCACGAACAACGGTTCCATTTTCGATTCCTTCGCCAGCTACGAATCGCTGATTGTATGTTTCCAGGGCCCATACATCTTCGTAAGACCCACCCATGGTTACACTAAAGAATTTTGCAACCTTGAAGTTTGTACTTATGGGAATAGAGTGTTTAGCGCCTATTTTGGCATTATCGAACATGGCACCTGTGAGAAAATCTTCATCGTTCGTGGTCAAGGTGTTACGAGCATTGACATTATACTGCATGTTGATATTTTGTATAATGCCTTTTTTTATTCCATCTCTTTTGGCGAACGGAAATATACGTTCCATGCTGGCCTGAAAGGTTGGTAGCGTCATGGTAATGTTATCCCTACCATCGGCGGTCGCACTTTCAGAAGTCAATTGAGAATGTGTAGCGGTTAAGCTCATATTTACTGATGGGTAAGCCGGGAAAGTCTTGGAATAACTCAACGAAGATGACAAGGTATTGTTAAGACGGTTACTCGCGTTAACTTGATTTAATGAATTTTGATAATATTGGCTACTTCCCAAGTTGACCGAAGCAGAGAATCGAGAATTCGGACTCGCCTTTTGATCTTGAGAATGCGAGATTTGTAAATTCCAGTTCGAGCTTCTACTAAAATCACTGAATCCTTTTTGACTATTGACCAGATTTTCAAACCTAAAGTTCACGTTACCTCGATATCGGTAGCGCTTCGCATAGACAGATGCTGTTCTGAAGCCATAACTTCCGTTGGTGTAGTAATCACCGGTCAGTTCGATATCAACATTATCGCTAATGGGTAAATAGTATCCACCGTTTTGAAGAAAATACCCTCGGTTTGGGTCATTTCCAATCGATGGCATCAGCAAACCAGCACTTCTGCCTACCGCTAACGGAAAATAGGCGAAGGGTAGTCCGATAGGGGTAGGAACGTCTGCAATATAAATATTACTCAGACCAGCTATCATCTTTTTACCAGGCACGAATTTCGCTTTTCGAACCCTAATGTAGTAATCGGGATTAATGGTGTCTTGTGCTGTGGTAATTTTTGCTTCGCTCAAAAAATAGACCGAATCATTCTCCTTTTTGGTTATTTCGGCATACACTTTCATACTTTCGCTTCCCAATTGACCCGCCTCAGCAGACTGCTCCGTCCTTGAATTCCAGATTAGCGCTTTTTTCGTGTCGAAATTGAACCGTATCGAATCAGGTATAACCACACTTTCTGCCTGTTTGAAATAGGGTAATTGTGAATAAGTTCCTAACGAGTCTTTCATTCGGCCTGCGTAAACTTCGTTTTTCACGTAGTCCATAATGATAATTCCGGCCTTCAGTTCTGTATCTTGGTACAATATTTCTGCCTCGTTGTAGAGATAAATTTTTTGGTTTTTTTGGCTTAAAATGATGGAATCTTTTGCTTTGTATTCAATCTTATCTAAAAGTAAAGTCTGTCTTCCATTATTTGAAGCCACTTTTGTGGAATCCAATCGCGTTGAATCTTGTTGGGCGGTAATAGGATACAGTGGCGCCACGATTGAATCGGGCTCTGCTTTAATGGGTAGGGGTATCAATTGATCTTCTTGAGCTAAAGCCGAAAAGACACCAACCAAAAGTAGTAATAGGAAAAGTAAATGATGTTTATTTGATTGCAAGGCTATAAATCCTATTTTTGTAAAGGTCTGGCTTGACTTAAGGAGGTCAAACTTACACATATTTTTTGTTCCCTTTATACGGTATTACAATAAATTTAACCATTATGAGCGCACTTATGCCCAGTATTTTTAATCCTAAGAAAGGGTTGTTCCCCACCCTTTTTTTACCACTGTTTTTTGTAATATTTTCTATTTCTTCCTCTTTGAACGCCCAGCGAAATGACGGTCAATTTGTGGTTGTATTAGATGCGGGTCACGGCGGTCATGATCCTGGAAATCTAGGGAATGGTTATTTGGAAAAGAATATTGCGTTAAATATTGTTTTAAAGGCAGGGGCAATTTTGGAACGAACTCCTGGCATTAATGTAGTCTATACGAGAAAAGACGATACTTTCGTCGATTTGTTCGTCAGAGGTGAGATTGCCAATAAAGCAAACGCGGACCTTTTTGTGTCGGTACATTGTGATTCACACAATTCCAACGCCCACGGGGCCGGTACTTTTGTACTGGGTCTACATGCCAACAAGCAGAATTTTGAGATTGCAAAAAAGGAGAATTCCGTGATTTATTTGGAAGATAACTATGAGTCTAGATATGCGGATTACGATATTAATTCACCAGAATCGGTAATTGGTTTGACCATTATGCAAGAAGAATTCTTGGATCAGAGTATTTCTTTGGCCAAGAACATTCAGCATAATTTTGCAAACAAACTAAAAAGAAAAGACCGAGAAGTGAAGCAAGCAGGTTTTATAGTATTGCATCAGACGTTCATGCCCAGTGTACTCGTTGAAACAGGATTTTTAACCAATGATGATGAAGGGGCTTATCTGAATTCAAAGAAAGGCCAATCTGATATGGGTACTGCTATTGCGGAAGCAATTATGGGTTATAAAGGGGGTGTGCAGTCCGTTTCTTCAGAAATTGCCACTACGGTCAGTTCTCCTGTACCAGAACCTAAGGAGGAAGTTGCCGTTGAGAAAAAGGTAGCGGATGCGGAACCAGAGATTAGTTCCGATGATGTTGCGGAACAATTTGCCAAGAATCCTGGGGCAAATCCGATTGCGGAAAAAACCGTTGAGGATAGCCCGAAAACAGAAGAAATAGTTAAAACTATTACGGAGGAAGTAGTGGCAAAACAGGACAAAGAAGTTGTTGAAGCTCCTGAAACGACCGAGCCTGTTTTCGAAGTTGCTCAAGAGGTAGCTCAAGAAGGCGGTTCGGTTACAGAAAGTCCTGTAGAGCAGGAAGTCATTTTGGCAAGCGAGGAACCTGAACCTGCTGAAGTTGTAAAAAAAGAAACTCCAAAACCTCTAGAAGTAGTCAAAGAGGAAGTTAAAACTGATAAAGTTACAACTACAGCACCTCCCAAAGGTAATGATCAAAATATCGTTTTTAAGGTTCAGTTGATGGCGAGTACCAAGGAAATCTCATTGCAACCTTCAAATTTTGGCGGACTCAATAAGTTGTCTAAAGAACGTTTTAAGCAATTCAACCGTTATATGTATGGAAGTACAGATTCATATAAGCAGGCAAAACTCTTGAAATCAAATGCTGATGCCAAGGGTTACCCCACTTCGTATATTGTGGCCTATAAAGATGGTATTCGTATACCGACTCCTGATGCTATAAAACTAGTCTCTGAATAATAGCTGCTTCTGATTTTTATTTCTAATTTTGTTTAGAACAGAAAAACCTTCCTTTTGAAATTATCTAGAGAAATCAAAACAGGCTTGATTGTAGTAATGGGCATTATATGCGTCATTTTCGGCTACAGTTTTCTAAAATCCACTTCCCTTTTTGATGACGACATGACGCTTTATGCCGTGTACAAGGATGTCGGTGGATTGCAGTCCGGAACAGCAGTTTCCATTAATGGAAAAAACGTAGGTGCCGTCAATAGTGTTAAGTGGAAAGATACCTCAGGAAATCTTTTGGTCACTTTTACAGTGAATCGTGAACTCGCCTTTTCCAGAAATAGTACCGTAGAATTGTATGATACTGGGCTGATAGGAGGGAAAGGGCTTCGTGTAAACCCGGTTTTCGATGGTCCGCCAGTTGAAAATAGGGATACGTTGGTTACTTCCGTTAAAGCTAGTTTAAGCGAGGTGGCGGACCAGAAATTATCTCCGATTTTAGAGAAATTTGAATCGGCACTAACTGATGCTGATTCCGTCATGTTGAACGTAAATGAAGTTTTGGATGTAAAGGCCAAACGAGATTTGAGAGAGGCAATATCAGGGTTGAATGATTTAGTTGGCAGTTTAAATGGTAGTGCTACTAAATTGAATCGAATATTGGGCACGAACGAAGAAAAACTGAATAATTCGCTCACCAATTTCGAGACGATGACCGCTAATTTTGGAAAACTTTCGGACTCTTTGAACAATGCCGGTTTAGGAAGAACACTTACGAATCTGGAAGCTACTGTAGCTAATTTGGATAAGCTTATGTCTCGTATCGAATCCGGTGACGGTACTTTAGGCAAATTAATGAACGATGAGAAACTCTATAACAATCTAAATAACGCCTCTCGAGAACTCGATTTATTATTACAAGATTTTCGTTTGAATCCAAAGCGCTACGTGAACGTTTCCGTATTTGGAAAAAAACAGAAAGACTATGCGATTCCGGATGAGGATCCCGCAGAAAAAATCGAGGAATAGTTCATGGAATACTTCCCCAATATCTTATTCGCAATTGTACTAGTAGCAGGCATTGGTTTCTTTGCTAAAAATGTCGGTCGCTTACGCCGTAATATCAATCTGGGTAAGAATATTGATGTAAGTGATAAAAAGTCACTTCGTTGGAAAAATATGGCCAAGATTGCCTTAGGACAAACAAAAATGGTTGTTAGGCCAATTGCAGGAATACTTCATGTAATCGTTTACATCGGATTTATAATCATTAACATAGAAGTTCTTGAAATTATTATCGACGGGCTTTTCGGAACACACCGCATATTTGCCCCGCTTGGCGTAGTTTATGATTTCTTAATAGGTTCGTTTGAGATTTTAGCCTTGCTGGTAATCGTTGCCGTTTTATTGTTTTGGATCCGAAGAAATGTAATACGCCTTCAGCGTTTTATCAAACCGGAAATGGAAGGATGGCCCAAAAAAGACGGCAATCTAATCCTCTATATTGAATTGGTTTTGATGTTTCTTTTTTTGACCATGAACGGTGCTGACTATCAATTACAAAGTATGGGAGCGGCCAACTATGCCCAAGCTGGTGCATTTCCAGTAAGTCAATTACTATCTCCTATTTTTCAAGGAATGTCAGAAGCTACCTTGATTATGATTGAGCGTACTGCATGGTGGCTGCATATCATAGGAATACTACTTTTCTTGAATTACCTGTATTACTCTAAACATTTACATATTCTTTTAGCTTTCCCAAATACGTACTATGGTAGTGTGGAACCTAAGGGCAAGTTTAAAAACTTGCAAGCGGTTACCAACGAGGTCAAGTTAATGATGGACCCTGATGCTGACCCTTATGCCGCTCCGCCTGAAGACGCGCCAGAACCCGAGAAGTTTGGTGCTTCCGATGTTAGCGATTTGAATTGGGTGCAATTGCTTAATGCTTATACCTGTACAGAATGTGGGCGTTGTACAAGTGAATGCCCTGCAAATCAAACAGGTAAAAAACTATCTCCTCGAAAGATAATGATGGATACGCGAGACCGGTTGGAGGAAGTTGGTAAGAATATCGATGCTAATAAAGGAGAATTTGTAGATGACGGAAAACAATTGTTGGGAGACTATGTAACGAACGAAGAACTGTGGGCCTGCACATCCTGTAATGCTTGTGTAGAGGCTTGTCCCGTGAGTATCGATCCGCTATCAATAATTATGGATATGCGTCAATATTTGGTAATGGAGCAATCGGCCGCGCCTTCGGAATTGAACAATATGATGGGCAATATAGAGAATAACGGTGCGCCTTGGCCTTTTAACCAGATGGATCGTTTGAATTGGAAGGACGAATCATAAAATTACTGCTATGGAAAGTCAATTAAAGGTACCAACAATGGCCGAACTATTTGCTGCTGGCGAGGAGCCCGAAGTGCTATTTTGGGTGGGTTGTGCCGGTAGTTTTGATGATCGTGCAAAAAAAATCACAAAGGCCTTTGTGAAAATATTGAACAAGGCAAATGTGTCTTTTGCGGTTTTGGGTACGGAAGAAAGTTGTACGGGTGATCCGGCAAAACGAGCTGGTAACGAGTTTTTATTCCAAATGCAAGCGGTGACCAATATCGAAGTGATGAACGCCTATGGAATCAAAAAAGTGGTTACCGCTTGCCCACATTGCTTCAATACCTTGAAAAATGAATATCCTGGCCTAGGGGGTGACTATGAAGTCGTGCACCACACTCAGTTTTTAAAACAACTACTCACCGATGGACGTATCAGTATGGAAGGTGGACAATTCAAAGGAAAGCGAATAACGTTTCACGATCCATGCTATTTAGGTCGTGCGAACGGTGTTTACGAAGCTCCTAGAGATTTGATAAGGAAACTGGATGCCGAGCTGGTGGAAATGAAAAATTGCAAGAAGAAAGGACTTTGTTGTGGTGCTGGCGGTGCCCAAATGTTCAAGGAGCCAGAGAAAGGCGATAAAGATGTGAACATTGAGCGAACGGAGCAAGCCATGGAGACCAAACCCGAAATTATCGCTGCGGCCTGTCCATTTTGCAACACCATGATGACCGATGGGGTGAAAAATAAAGAAAAAGAAGGAAGTGTTGCAGTTATGGATATCGCTGAAATGATTGCGAAAGCTGAGGATTTGTAGTTCGCTAAGAGACAAGAGTGTCATTCTGAGGGCAATCGAGGGGCTAAAACGCTAGAAATTCAAACAAAAACTCAATTTATTTCTAACTTATAAAAAATATGTTCCTTTAACCTTTAACTGAAACCCCAAAGAAACTCAAAACCTATTCGAAAATGTTAGTTGATTTTAAAAGCTTACCCGAAAGTTCAAGAGTGTGGATTTACCAAGCGAATCGAAGTTTTACGGAAGATGAACTAGGCCAAATACAAAAGGAACTCGATACCTTTATTACAGATTGGACGGCCCATGGCGCTAATTTAAAAGCAGGCTATGAAATTCGTTATAAACGCTTTTTGGTTTTAGCCTTGGACCAGTCTTTGAATGCTGCCTCTGGCTGTTCGATTGATGCATCTGTACATTTTATCCAAGGGTTGGAGAAAAAGTACAATGTCGAATTGTTGGACAAGATGAATGTTTCCTACAAATCGGGAGAATACATTGCATATAAACCATTGGTCGATTTCAAAAAAATGGCAAGGCAGAAAGCTGTTTCTCCTAGTACCATCGTTTTCAATAATTTGGTCGCCAATAAAGGAGAATACTTGGAGCATTGGGAAGTTCCAGCATCGGAGAGCTGGCATAGTCGGTTTATGTGATTTTGTTGTGATTGAACCATTTTCTAACGGAAGATTTTCATCGATTTTATCCGCAAATTCACGAATTTGACATGAGAAACTGCACTTTGGTTCAAATTTTGGTCTCTGAAATGTAGTTTTAATTGTAGATGCGATTCAAAAACGATACAATATTCAGTAGTGTTTTAAGTTATTTGGTAACACCAACCTCTTATGCGATTTTATAGCGTTCTCCCATTATTCCTTTTGATTGTCGTCTGTGTCAATGCGCAGCGAAATCCTCTTGTGGTCAAAGATAGCGCAGCACAACAAAGATGGGTAGATAACCAATATGCAAAGATGTCTTTAGATGAAAAGTTAGGACAGCTCTTTATGGTCAGTGTAGCCTCGGACCAACCTAAAGCTGAAACCGACAGAATTGCTACATTGATAAAAGCAGAGAAAATTGGTGGGGTGATTTTTTCGACTGGTGGACCAGTACGGCAAGCAAAGCTTACGAACAAATATCAAAAACTATCCAAAGTACCCTTGATGGTTGGGATGGATGCCGAATGGGGTCTGGCCATGCGTTTAGATTCTACCTATGCATTCCCTTGGAATATGACTTTAGGGGCTATTCAGGATAACAAAATCGTAGAAAAAGTAGGTCGGCAAATTGGAAAGCATGCAAAACGTCTTGGAGTTCATATAAATTTCGCTCCCGATATTGACATTAATATCAATCCTAAAAATCCAATTATCGGAAACCGCTCTTTTGGCGAAGATCGGGATAACGTAACGGACAAAGGTGTTGCTTTTCTAAAAGGAATGGAAAGTGAAGGTGTTCTTTCTAGTGGAAAACACTTTCCGGGACACGGTGATACGGCTACGGATTCGCACCACGCACTTCCCGTTATTGATTTTTCTAGAAAGCGCTTGGACAGTGTTGAATTGTACCCCTATCAGAAATTAATCGATGCTGGATTAAGTAGCGTCATGGTCGCACATTTAGAGGTGCCCGCTTTAGAGCTTAAGAAAAACCTACCTTCATCTTTATCGGAGCAGATAATTTCGGGAATATTAAAAGAGGAAATGAACTTCAGGGGATTGGTCTTCACCGATGCTTTGAACATGAAGGGTGTAACTACCCACGGAAAGAACGGCGATGTAGAGGTAAAAGCATTTTTAGCAGGCAACGACATGTTGCTGATGCCTACTGAAGTAAAAAAGGCGAAAGAGAAACTGACCAAGGCTTATGAAAAGGGCAAAATTACCGAAGAACGCTTGGCGGAATCTGTGAAAAAGATTTTGATGGCAAAGTACAAAGTAGGTTTACATAAATACAAACCTGTTGTAATCAAGAACTTGTTTGAAGACCTGAATTCAATGTATGATGATTTGGTATATGAAGAAGCCATTGAAAATGCGATTACAGTAGTAAAAAATGATTTCTATCTCATGGGAATCAAAAGGCTGGAAAATAAGAAGATTGCCTATGTGAAGTTCGGTGATGCAAACAGCACCCCTTTTATCACAGAATTGAATAAATATGCCAAGGTCACTCAGGTAAATGGCAAAGATATTGCTACCATAAAAGGCAAACTGAAAGATTACAATTTGGTGATTGTCGGTTACCATAAAAGCAATGAAAGTCCTTGGAAAGGATATAAATTCTCGAAAACAGAGTTATCGTGGTTACAGGAAATCGCAAAAGAACGTGGTTCTAATTTAATATTGACCGCCTTTGCAAAACCTTATGCATTACTAGATATAACTTCCTTCAAAGGAATAGATGGCGTTGTGGTCGCCTACCAAAATAGTAAATTGGCCCAAGAAAAAGCGGCACAACTTATTTTTGGTGCGATTCCCGCAAAAGGAAAATTACCCGTAACCGCACATACTGATTTCCCCGTAAATACGAACGTCCAATTAAAAGCATTGCTGAGACTGGGATATAGTTTTCCCGAACGCGTTGGTATGAGTTCAGAAAAATTGGCAAAAGTGGATGAATTGGTGCAAAATGGACTTGATTCTTTGATGTATCCTGGGGCGCAGGTACTAATAGCTCGCAAGGGAAAAGTGATTTACAACAAAGGTTTTGGTAAACCTACCTATGAATCCAAAGAAAAAATAACGCCCGAACACATTTATGATCTTGCTTCCATCACAAAAATACTTGGAACACTTCCCATGGTAATGAAAATGGAAGAGGAAGGCGAAATTGCCTTAAATGATACTTTTGAGGAATTGGTCCCAGAATATTCGGATACGGAAATCAAAGATGTAACTGTTTTAAAAGCTTTGTCGCATTATGGTCGACTTCCATCATGGATCGCCTTTTATGTAAGCACTTTAGATGAAAAAAGAAAACCTTCTGCGGAATTTTATAGACAACAGCCCTTGGATGGATTTTCAATAAAAGTCTCCGACAACCTCTATTTGACGGATGCTTACAAAGATTCTATTTATGACCGTATCGGAAGACAAGATTTGAAATCAAACAGATACCGGTATAGTGATGTAGCTTATTATGTCATGAAGAAATATATCGAGGACAAGAAGAAGAGGCCGTTGGACAAATTGGTCAGCGAATTTCTATACGGACCAATTGGGGCTTTTAATACGAGTTATAATCCTTTAGAAAAGTTCCCAAAAAACAGAATTGTTCCTTCTGAGGAAGATAACTACTATCGTTATCAGACCGTTCAGGGCTATGTACATGATATGGGGGCCGCCATGCAAGGTGGAGTAGGCGGTCACGCAGGACTTTTCAGTAATGCGAACGATATTGCCAAAATAATGCAAATGTATTTGCAAAATGGTACTTATGGAGGTGCCAAGTTTTTAGATAGTAGAACCATACAGAAATTCAATAAATGTTATTTCTGCGACAAAAAAGTAAGGCGCGGCGTTGGATTTGACAAACCTCAACTGGGTGATAGTGGGCCCACCTGCGGTTGTGTTTCAAGAAAAAGTTTTGGACATAGCGGGTTTACAGGTACCTATACTTGGGCAGATCCCGATGAGGAGATTGTATACGTTTTTCTTTCTAATAGAACTTACCCTAGCGCTACAAATAACTTACTGGTCAAAACCGGACTAAGAACACGTATTCAGAAAGCCATCTACGAATCAATTGTGAATTGATTTTTCTTAAACTTTTTGTAAATAAAGTGCTGCAAAATCGACTTACCGTACGTTTTCACTAAATTTAGACAATGAAGATAGCAATAGTATGTTACCCTACTTTTGGTGGTAGTGGAGTGGTCGCTACCGAGCTGGGTATCGCATTGGCCAATCGAGGCCATGAAGTGCATTTTGTTACGTACAAACAGCCAGTACGTTTAGAACTTCTAAGCAATAGAATTCACTTTCATGAAGTTCATGTTCCAGAATATCCGTTGTTCAAATACCAGCCTTATGAACTTGCCTTATCAAGCAAACTTGTAGATACGGTAAAATTATACGGTATTGAATTGTTACATGTTCATTATGCTATTCCCCATGCTTATGCAGGGTATATGGCCAAAAAAATGCTAGAAGAGGAAAACATCTTCATTCCGATGATTACCACTTTGCATGGTACTGATATTACTTTGGTAGGGCAACATCCTTTTTATAAGCCCGCGGTTACATTTAGTATTAATAATTCCGACGTGGTCACTTCGGTTTCCGAAAATCTGAAGCAAAGTACACTAGCTTCGTTCGATATTAGAAAAGAAATAGCGGTTATTCCCAATTTCATAGATAAGCGTAAATACAGTTCATCATTTACAGATTGTCAGCGTTCTTTAATGGCTGAAGATCATGAAAAAATCATAACCCATATCAGTAATTTTAGAAAAGTAAAACGAATTCCTGATGTAATCAAGGTGTTTCATAAAATCCAAAAAAAAATACCTGCAAAGCTTATTATGGTAGGTGAGGGGCCTGAAAAGGAAGGTGCAGAGCTTTTATGCGAACAATTGGGCATTACTGAACAAGTCATCTTTTTAGGAAATAGCAATGAAATAGATCGGATTTTATGTTTTTCTGATCTTTTCTTACTTCCTTCGGAAACGGAGAGTTTTGGTTTGGCTGCCCTTGAGGCAATGATTAATCAAGTACCAGTGATTTCAAGTAATGCTGGTGGTATTCCTGAAGTCAACGTTCAAGGGGTGACCGGGTTTTTGAGTGATGTTGGCAACATTAATGAAATGGCGGAAAATGCCATTTCTATTTTGAAGGACGATGAGGTCTTGTCAAAATTCAAACAAAATGCGGCGGAATCTGCAGAAAAGTTTGACCTTATGAACGTATTACCGCTCTACGAAGAGGTCTATGAAAAAGCATATAATGGTCGGTTTGACAAATCATATAGCCAATGAATCCGATAAAACTTTTTCTTCTAGCAACATTGTTTCTTTTTGGAGCGTGTAACGGCCAAAAAAAAACCGCTTTGCAAAAAGAGACGGTTGCAATGAATGATCAACTGCAATTACTTGTTAGTGATGACCATAGTGGTGCCGATGTTTCCGAAAACCTGATAATTAGAGATACCAAGGCTTTAAGGGAGTTCTATTCCAAAATAAATATGACCAGAAAACCTGGGCTTCCAGTTCCTGAAATCGATTTTAAAAAAGAGATGGTGATCATCACCTGTAGCGGAGAGCGCAACGATGGCTCATCGCCTGTGCTAAGCGTTGAAGAAGTTACTGATTCTCAGATGGTTTTATCGACTTCGTTGAAATCGGCTACCAAAAATAGTGCACAAGCAATCACTTCACCTTTCAGCATCTACAAAATGCCTTTGACCGATAAGGAAATTGTAATCGATGAGGACAAGGAACTCAAAAACAACTGATTTTCCCTTTCTATCGAAAATACCTGCATTTCAAAGTACATTATTCGTTTCTCGAAGCCACGGGAGTAATTTTACATCATATAAAGGACCCAAATCCTATCATTATGAAAAAAATTACACCTATTGCACTAGTGCTTCTTTATCTAGCTGTTACTTCCGTATCTGCCCAAGAAATACCACAATTGACTTCGAAAGACAGTATTGTTCAAAGTTCTTGGATGTTTGGCCTGGGATATAATATCGTGGACGATTCAGGAGATGTATTCGACGATCTATTTGCCGTCAATTCACAATGGAATACGTTGGCTTACCCAAATAGAGTCAGTATTGGCCGCTATTTTAAAAGTGGTATTGGAGTAGAAGCCATAGGTACCTATAATAAGTATAAAGTAGGAAAGATAATAGATGGAGTTATCAACCCTGAAGAATCCGATTATTTTGGTGTTGACGCTAGATTAACTTATGACTTAAACAAAATTATTGGTGAAACAGCTTGGTTTGACCCCTATGTTGGTGTTGGAGCAGGTTATACCGATGCAAACAATACTCCAAGAAGCACCTATAACGCAGTTATTGGTTTTCGTGCTTGGTTTTCAGACAGATGGGGGGTTGATTTCAGTTCTTCTGGAAAATGGCGTACGGGAGATAAAGGAACCAATCATATTCAACATGCTGCTGGCGTGGTGTATCAATTTGGAATTGAAAAAGGACTCTCTAAGAAAGGAGCCGAAAAACTTGCACTAATCGAAGCTTTGGAGGCAGAAAAGCAGCGCGTGAATGATTCCATTGCTACTGTTGCCCGTGAAAAGGAGGCATTAGAGTTGGCTGAACGCCTAGCAAAAGAGAAAGAAACTGCCCGTTTGGCCGCCGCGGAAAAAGCTAAACTAGATGCCGAAAATAAGCGAAAACAAGGTATAAGAGATAAAATAGATGCGCTAGGTTATGTATACTTTGATTTGAACTCCTCTTATATCAATAAAAAATCAAAAGATATATTGGACGCTCTAGCTCTTATTTTGAATGAAAATCCAGAACTTAATTTGCGAGTTACTTCACATACGGATTCGAGGGGAAGATCAGAATATAATAAATGGCTTTCAGAGCGCAGGGTAAATCGAACCGTAGAATATTTGGTTTCCACTGGCGTTCTAACAAATAGACTAGAAGCCGAGGCCTATGGCGAAGAAAACCTTTTAAATGAGTGTAATGACGATACCTATTGCCCAGAAGAAAAGCATAAAGTAAATAGACGTTCAGAATTCGTAATTACCTCATTCTAAAATACCAAAGGTAGTTTGTTAAGAGAACCTTTTTATTTGGTATATACCAGATAAAAGGGTTCTGCATATTCTACGCCCACCATATTCCCAAAATATTTTGCCGAATTCCGTATGGCTTCTGTACTACGTGGGTGCGGGTAATCACGTATTTCTGTAGTATACTTTGACATTGCGGTAAGCTTATCATCGATAGTCGATGAGATATCAATAAAGACATTGGGATTAAAGGGCTGTTTTTTAAGTAGATTTCCCCATTCGGTTGATGAGTTCACATAGTATGATAGTAAGTGCTTTACATGTTGTCCTGGGTAAGGTCTACACGCAACAAGGGCACTTTCGAATAACTCGTTATGATCTTTATTGATATCTGTTCTATCTTGAACAAAAATGGTGTCGTAACCTCCTGAAGAAATGATTTTTCCCAAAGCTATATTTTTGTCAACATGAGCTATAGTATCCAAACGCATATCTGGAAAGTCCGCCCTTGGTAGAACCGTCGAACCCAAAATATCGTTCGCTTCCTTGGCCTCCCCGAATTTGTCCTCCAGAATAGCTTCATTGTTAAAATATTGCGTGCTGCTGCCATCTGTGAATATGAGCACATCCACTTGCTTCCCCATTTGTACTAATTTGGGAATTGTACCACCAACACCCAAAATTTCATCATCCGGATGGGCGGCAATGACCAGTATTTTTTTGAATAATTCTAGCATTATCTAAGCTTTTGTTTTAGTTTATATAGTTCATCTTCAATGTTGAAACCCAATTTATCACCGAGTTTGAAGAATTTTGAATCTAAGTCATTTCCTTTCGAATCCGTTGGTTTATTCAACCATAGGTTACCATCTGAAAATTGGACTAGAACACCGTCTTTATTTTTCTTTAATATCTGGCCAATAGTACCTGAATATTTTTTTTCAGAGTCAAATGCAACGCGCCAAAAGACGATTTTTTCATCCTTGTAATAACAATATGCACCGGGATAAGGCTCTGAGACAGCACGAATCAGTCTTTCGGTCTCCTTGACGGATTTATTAAAATCGATAAAACCGTCCGAGGGTGTTCGCTTTCCTCTTACGGTAACATTTTCTTCTGATTGTTTTGTGAGATTAAAAGGTTTGTTTTGGACTATGACCTGGTAAATCTCATGAAACCCGTAACCAAGTTCTCTGCCAACAGTTTCATAAACGTCCTTTACATAGCTACCCGTTGGAATATCGAACTCCCTCTGAAAAATTAGATTACCCGTGTCGACACCGGTATCTATTTTAAAAAAGCTAAGGGCAGATTTTTTCAGATCTTCCAATACAGTCCAAGGTAGAGGTGCTCTTCCTCGACCATGTGGTAATTTCGTTGGATGGGTACCCACCACAAATTTGGAAAAACAGGCAATTAGATCTTCTTTAAAAATCTGACTCCAACCCAGTGTAAAAAGATAGTCGGGTTCAACACGTTTTACTTGTTCAATGGTTTCAGATGAATTTACATTGGTAGTGTCAATAACCTTTATGCCGTGCGTATTGCAAAATTCATGTAGATCATAATAGTCTGATACGTTTTTAGAATACCCGCTTGGTAAGGTAATCAAGGTGTGAATAGTACAATTCTTTTCAATTAGGTATTTTAAGCAATCGTAGGATTCTATGTTAGAACCAATACAAAATATTTTAACATCATTAGCTGTACTCATCCTTAATCGAGGTTTTCATTTGGGGGACCGTCGGGCTTCACTAGTTATATGAACCCATTTTGCTGTGCAATTTTAATCATTTAAAATGTAACGAAATAGGAATGAAATTGTTATTTACGTAATGTTTATTTCTTTAAAAGAAGAAACAAAGGCTTGGGGCATCCTATTTTTTTCGAAGTATTTATATGTGTCATAATGCATATTGAGGCCATTATCGATAAGACCTAGTGTCTTCCAGCCCCTTTTATTTGGGCTTATGAAATCTTTACGTAGGTTATCAGCCATGTAGAGATAAGAATGATTCTCGAAGGCTCTTTCAATAGCAATGTAATTCGCTTCATGTGGCTTTTCGGTTCCAACTTCTTCAGAAATTATGATGATATCGACCAATTCGGTTAAACCGAGCGCCTCTAATTTTGCCCGTTGCGTACTGCTCCTTCCATCGGTTATCATACCCACTTTGCCACGTTTTGCCTTTATCTTTTCTATGGTTTCAAGTGCGCCCTCAAAAAGATGAATCACTGGTTTATGCCCTCTGTATTGTTGTAATAGTGCTGTTTTTTTAACACCATAGTTTGAGGCTACAAATTCGAAAACATCTTCTTTGGATCTAAATAATGAATACATACGGGCAAAAAGGGGTTGCCAATCATCTGGCTGTAATGACTTAGCAATTTCAGCATACGCAGAACGTAGGTACTCCATCTCATTATAGAGCGTGTCGTCAAGATCGAAAACAATTACAGTCTTATCATCAACCTTTATATCCATGTACTAAAATTTCATCATCGTAACGAATCATAAGTAATTCATCTTCCCAGCAATCGAAATTTTCTTCTACCGATTTCCCCAAAAAGTACTCATTGATAATCCATTTGGGAAAGTTGGCCCCGGCTAAATAGGATAATGGATATCCCCCGCCAAATCGAGGATTAATCTCGATACCGTATATTTTCGAATTTGTCTTGTTAAGGAAGAATTGTGCTGTTAGGCAACCCACTGCACCTTCAATAAAATTTAATCGTTCTTTGATATAAGGTACGAGCTCGTTTTTTGCCGTTAACGCTTTGTATACCTCCCCATCACGAACCTCCAACCGCTTTCTTGGTACAACTGTTTTCAACTTGTAATCTTTTCCATAATACAGGTCGCAGGTAAACTCATCATGAGTATCGTGATCTAAATATTGCAAAAACATTAATTTTTCGTTAGCAAAATGATATTCCTTTAGTTCATCTTGTTTTCGAATAAGATAGGTGTCAATACTCCTACTTCCATCAATCGGCTTAATGAACAGGGGTAGCTCATAATTATCCTTTTCGTACTCATGGGCAGTTTCCACTCCGTTAGATTTGAAAAAGTCGTGAATTTGCCTTTTATCCCTGCACTGGCTGATGAATTTAGTAGCCGAAATTACCGCTTGTATGCCATTTTTCTTGAGTAATTCGATGTGTTTTGAAAGTGGTAGAAGTTCTGCATCAATGGTAGGTATGATTAAACTAATTCCATATTCTTTACATTTTTCAATTAATATGGAGAAGTAGTTAGGGTCATTTTGCAAAGGAACCTCAAAATATCCATCTGCGACTTGACAGGCCGCCGAAAGCACTGGGTTTGCATCCGATGCATATACTTTTGACTTGGGGTATATATTTTTCAGTTCTTTCTGAAAGGCTCTGACTAATGAGACTCTTCTACCTGCAGAGCTTATTAAAATATTCATATGACAACTTTAGTTTTTGTATCGGCTTTTTAACCTTTTAGCGTAAGTAGAAGAATGGTCTTGCAATTGTTTGTTCGATAGGGCTGTCATTTGTAAAAATAAAGTGAAAACTAAGCATTTCTTAACAAATATGAATTCTGTTTGATAATTATTCTTACAAAGTGCATATAATTGGTCACGGGTTCTTTTATTGTTCATATGTTTCATTCAGCATAACTCTACCGTCTAATAGCACCAAGTTTTAGCAAGCTGGAAACAACGCCCTGTTTGTTTAGAACAGGAGTTAAAATTTTGTAAATCAGTTTGTTATAATCATCACCAATGAATTTGGTTATCGGGTACACCCCAATGCTTTTAAAGCCATCAATAGTTTTAGCAATTTCTTCTTTAGAAAGTCCGTATCGAATGGCTTTCACTATCAAGAAAAACACGAATGACTCTTGTCTGGCCTCCAATCGCTTTAAGCATTCGTTCATTTTAGGATGGGTACTACCACGTAACTCATTAATTTGATCATTAAACTCATAAACGTTTTTCTCATAATCATAGATCAACCTTCGAACATGCGCAATATTCGTTTTGCGCATGATGGAATTGGGTCTTAAATAATACCTGTAAAAATCAAGTGGTATGAATGCCATTCTTTTTGCTGCAACCAATAGTTTTGCAGTGAAATTTGCATCTTCAACCAATCTTCCAACTGGGAAAGTTAATCCTGTGTCCTTAAGAAAATCCAATCTTATGAAATACCACCATGCATTGTTTAGGTAGTTGTTTTCAGCAAGAAAGGTGATACCATCCGTAACTTTTAGTTTTTCTTTGTTGATGACGTCTTTGTTTTTTGACTTTTTGATATCTAGCTGGGTGGTCTCTAATTCTGCGATACCAAGAACATCAAGGTTGTTTTTTTCCAACAAGTCTAGAATAAGGCCCAGGGTGTTCTCCGCGATATAATCATCAGAATCTATGAAATAAATATATTTACCCTTGGCAAGAGAAATACCAGTGTTTCTGGCTCCGCTAAGTCCTTTGTTCTCTTGATTAATGAGACGTACGTTTTTATGATTATCGGCAAATGAACCTGCAATTTTTCCGCTTTCATCTGTAGAACCGTCATTGATTACCAACACTTCATACTGTTCTTTCTGAATGTTTTGCGCCATTAGGCTTTCCAAGCAATTTCCTATAAATTTTTCTACATTATAGGTCGGTACAACGATACTTAAGAGCATTTGATTTGACTTATTTGATTATTCTAAATCGGCTTTGGTGTTGTTCCGAATTGCAATCGCAACCTTAGTTTCATTCTTTTTTTTTCAACAAAGGTAATGACAGGCCATTAAGACGCTACTTTTACTTCGTATATGCCGAACTCGTTCTTGATTTTGGTGTTCAAAGGCTTTACACGGTACTTTTTCAATTTTCTTATAATTCCTTTGAAGGTACTTACGCTGAATAATTTCTTACCTGTAGCAAGATCCTTCATCATGGTACCTGACATGAAGTGATTTTCTCCGTTACCCATACTATAGATCGCACCGGGTAGGGGTAGGGGACTCAATGCTTCCGTCTCCGTTAGCTGAATGGTCTGATGTACGTATAATAGATGAGGCTTATTTTTGAAAATATGTTGTATCAAATCTGGCTTAATAACAATACAGGTGCCACAAAGTAAATTGAAACCTTCTTTGTTCAAAGAAATGAACTTATCGCCCTCTCGATAGATATATCCTTTTTTAAAGTACCACCCTGGAAGGTCTTTTGATTTATTTTCGTCGACATACTCGGCTATTCTATTAGAAATGCAATCATCCGCATCGGCTACCATAACATAATTCTGCTCATATTTTTTGATGTAATCAAGGCCAGCCAAAATTTTATTGCTTTTGTCTTCTTCCTTCATTCCATCATGTTTTTCGGCCAGTTCGGGTTTGAGTACCGGAGGCTCGAAATCAACATGGATATATTCTACCTTGGGATGTTCAAAACTTATTTCGGGTTTCTCATGGCACACAACAACAATTCTAAAATTTTCAGAGGTTTGATTACTGACAGATTTTATCGTTCGTTCAAACAGTTTTGAAAAATGTTCCCAAGAACCGGAAACACGTTTGCTTTTTACAGGAATTATAAATGTGATCATTTTTTGTCTTCTAAGAGGTAAAATTACTATTATTCAGGGGGATACAATAAATCGGAATCAATTATTCGATTAATAAGGGGCTAATATCGACAAGCATAATATATTGGTTGGTTGAACTTGCCGCCAATTTCTAAAAGAATCAAGTTTCATGTATTGACTCTATTCGAGTTACCCAAAAATTCTTCCATGGTCGCATGGGTTGCCGAGGAAACACCTGAACCCTTAATGACTTTCAAAAAGGTCATAAAAAATATTTTGACATCCAAAAAAAATGAGATATTCTCCACATACCAAACGTCATACTCGAATTTCTGCTTCCATGAAATAGCGTTTCGTCCATTTACCTGTGCCCATCCGGTTATTCCCGGTTTGGCCAAATGTCGTTTGCGTTGTTGTTCACTGTAAAGGGGCAAATAACGTATCAAAAGAGGTCTTGGCCCAATAATGCTCATTTCGCCAATAAGCACGTTCCATAACTGTGGAATTTCGTCCAAAGATGACTTTCGAACAAATAGGCCAAATTTGGTAATTCTGTCGCCATCGGGTAACAATACGCCATTCTCATCTTTTTTGTCGTTCATTGATTTAAACTTCACAATATTGAAAATCTTTTCATCTTTACCCGGTCTTGCTTGTACAAAAAAAGCCTTACCCTTATTTGTAATACTCAATATAACATATATCACTACAAAGACTGGACTTAACAGCAATAAGGCCGTAAGTGAAATCAAAATATCTAAAAATCTTTTAAAGAAACGTTTATACATTTTTTTGGTTAATCTAATCATTCACTAAAGCCAGTCTCACGAACTACCCTCTCATAGGCATGTGCACTTGACAAATTATTCTTCATATAGTTCCATCCATTTTCACCCATTGTCTTTCGTAATTCAGGGTCGTTATACAACACCAACAACTTTTGCTTTAGAAGGGTCGTTTTACCGGCCTCCGCCCATACGCCTAGATTGAGATCGTCCAATAGCTGACCATAATCGGTATTCATGTCAATGGATGCAAGAATAGGTGTTTTTGAATTGTAGTATGAAAGCGATTTCGACGGAATATTGGGAATGGTGAACTTTTCACTCAATGAGATTAGGCCTACATCGGCCATTTGAACCCATTTCATGTATTCTTCCTGAGGTACTCCATCGCGTAGCTGAATATTATCAAGGTTTTTAGCCGCTATCGCTTCTTCCAAATTCTTGCGTTCATTTCCCCCGCCCATGATGAGGAAGAGGATATCTTCGTAATCTTGACAGGCCTCTGCAAGGTCTACTATGTTCTCAAGTTTTTGTGGCAAGCCTATATTTCCGCCGAAAATGACGATAAATTTATTTTCAAATCCTTCTTTTCTCCGCAGTTCGTGAACTTTATCCTCAGATTCAACCGCAATCATATCAGACCAATTGGGGAGCAAATGAAGTTTTTCCGGTTGTACCGACGGATTGTGCTTTATGATATAGTCTATATTGCCTTGTGACATACAACCAATGCTATCTGAAATGGCATACAGTTTTTTTTCCTTTTTTCTGAAATAGTTATGAATTAGACCTTTCTGCGACATAAGACCAAGGTCAACAGCATTTTGTGGAAATATATCCCGTAGCACTAAATAGACTTTTGCCCCTGATTTTTTTTTTAGCCACGCAGCGACACCATACAAACTAATTGGTGGCGTGGGTGTTAAAATGAGATCATAGTCCAGTTCAAGGTTATACTTTTTAATTGCTTTTTTATATTGGTGGGGTAGCATCAAATTTGCGAGGCCCTTTTTTATCATGCCCACGTTGAATAAGGGCAGGGTCTTTACTCGAATGACGTTGATTCCATTCTCGACCTGGAATCCCGTAATGTTTAAGTCATATGCTGGTGCGACAACCGTTACATCATGACCATTTTCATGAAATTCGGTAATCAATCCGAAATACAGGTATTTCGTATTGTTCATTTTCGGAAAGGCAAGCGCTAGAAAAATGACCTTCATGAAGCATTCCTATTTGGACCAAACGACCCTGTTAACATAATCGACGTACGAAATAATTATTCGAACCACCTTTTCACTTACATTAGGCATTGAATAATCAGCTACTGGTCTAAAATTTCTATCGGGATTTCTTTTTTGCACCTCTAAGGCGGCTAATGCCTGCATAATACGCTCCGGGTTCATACCTACCATCATTACCGAGGCTTCTTCCATAGCTTCGGGCCTTTCATGTGCCTCCCTGATGTTGAGGGCTCTAAAATTCAAAATAGAGGATTCTTCAGAAATGGTACCACTATCTGAAAGAACGGCGAAAGAATTATATTGTAGGGCATTATAGTCGGTAAAACCTAATGGCTTTAGAAACTGTATGTTCTTATGAGTTTTTAAATTTTTTGAATCTAACATATTTCGGGTACGTGGATGCGTTGAAACGATGATCGGGTAATCATACTTTTCCGCGATAAGGTTCAAAGACGTTATCAGGCCCTCGAAATTCTTGGGGTTGCTGATATTTTCTTCCCTGTGGGATGAAACCACGAAGTATTTCTCTTTTTCCAGATTTAATTTTGACAAAACATCCGACCGTTCAATTTTCGGAATGAATTGTTGCAACACTTCGAACATCGGACTTCCTGTTTTTATAACCCTATCAGCAGAAAGGCCTTCTCTCAAAAGGTATTCCCTAGCGATATCACTATAGGTCAAATTAATATCAGCTACGTGATCGACAATTTTTCTGTTGGTCTCTTCCGGTACTCTTTGGTCAAAACAGCGATTACCTGCTTCCATATGGAAAACGGGAATCTTTCTTTTTTTAGCGGGTATGGCACATAGACAAGAATTGGTGTCACCTAGTACCAAGAAGGCATCTGGAGCGATTTTCTCTAAAAGTGGGTCTATTGTTATCAGTATGTTTCCAACGGTTTCTGTGGCATTTTTTCCAGCAGCGTTTAAAAAATGGTCCGGTTTTCTTATTCCGAGGTCTTCAAAGAATATTTCATTTAACTCGTAATCGTAATTCTGACCTGTATGTACCAAGGTATGGTCTATTGCGTCATTGGCATCCAATGCATTTAAAACGCAAGCTAATCTTATGATTTCAGGTCGTGTTCCTACGACGGTAAGTACTTTCAGTTTTTTCAATGGTCGATTTTTATGGGGTTATGTTTAATGAATGTCAATGGCAAATTTACACATCTTCGAAATAGGTGTCCGCATCTTCTGGATTATAAGGCTCGTTAATCCAAAATAGGGTAATCAATTCCTCATCTCCAATGTTCTTAATATTGTGTGTATGCCAAATGGGCATATCCACATAAGCTGGTTCATTTCCGTCCAAATAATAATTAATTACTTGGTCTGTTCCAATTTTTCTAAGTTGAATACGGGCTTTGCCGCTGATAACGGCAAAGCGTTCCGCTTTTCTTGTATGAAAATGGTTTCCTCGAGTAATACCAGGAACGGTTGTTGAAAACGAAAATTGGCCACTTGTTCGGGTTCTTGCAATTTCAACGAAGCTCCCTCTTGGATCTGTATGTTTAGTGAATTTTACGGGATAGTGGTCTTCTGGCACATAGCATCGAAACGTGTTGAATAAAGCCTTCTCAAATGGGTCTTCGAGATTTGGGAAAATACCATTACCCATATAATCCGTTTTGAATCGGTTGAGCAATGAGAGAATTCTAGATACTTTATTTTTACTCGTTGGTTCAATATTTACTTCAAAACTATTCTTGCCGATTTTCTTGCCTTCAACATCTCCTTTGATGGTATCTATGAAAACCTGTACCAACTCATTGACATAGATCAAACCTACTTCACTATCCTGAATAATAGTTGGTTCTTCACCGTGAGTTACTTTATGACAAAAGGTTGCGACTACCGAATTATAATTGGGTTTCCCGAAGGGGCCAAATACATTGGGGATGGTCAATGAACTGAATTTTCCGCCCGATTTCTCAGACCATGATACGAATTTTTCTTTGCCCTCTTTTTTCGATTGTCCGTATAAATTGTCACGAACTTCTTGTGATGAAGAAGAAAAGATGATGTGCGGCGTTGAATTTGTTTTTTCACATGCGTTAATGAGATTGTCTACCAATTTCAAATTGGTCGTATAAATAACATTTGCGTCCTCATGGCGATTCATAGCTGCCAGATGAACAATAGTATCACATTGGGCTACAAATGCTTCAAGGGAACTTGCATTATCGAAATAGGAACGTTCGAAGGGTTCTAATTCGATAGTTTCATCTAAAGAAAGGGTAGTGCATAAGTGATTGCCCACAAAGCCAGCTTGTCCAGTAATACCTATTTTTTTCATTTGTGCTGAATTTACCTGTGCTGAAATTACTTTAGTATTTTGGTTTTATTTTCTTTTATTGCTCATAAACTACCATTCGGCCGGCCATGTTTTCAAATCATATCGGAAATCATCATTTTTAGATTCTTCAAGATCAAAATTTGAAAAGACCATCAGTTTAGAGTTCTTCTCATTGGCCTTAAAACCATTTGCATAACCTCCTGAAATTTCAAGAACTGAAGGCTTTTTAGCCTCAAGCAAAAACCTAGTGGAAACCAAATTATTTGATGGCATTTCAAAATTATCCAATTTAATCAAATTGATAACAAAACTGCCTGAGATACAGTGAAACCACTTTTTCTCATATTGATGGCCCTGCCATGCGCGTATTACGTTTTTATCAATGGGTTCTATTTCATATAGTCTGGTAATTTCAGACATATCGAAGGCATTAAAAAAATTTAGCGAACCCCGGTTATCAGAAAATCGCTCGCCAATTATCAATCTGTGAGAGACCATTTAGGATGACTAATTAGAGATTTTCTTTGATATAGTCTAGGTTTAAGAGTGTTTGTCTTAAATCTTCATCGGATAACTGTGTTGTGTTGTGCGAATGATAATCTTCAATTGCACTGATATCGGTTTCCCCCTCAGAAAAATAGCGACTGTAATTGAGGTCTCTATTATCCGCAGGAATTCTGTAGAACTCACCCATATCCTCCGCCTTTTGCATCTCTTCGCGGGTACATAGCGTTTCATAAAGTTTTTCGCCATGTCGGGTGCCTATGATTTTGATATCATTGTCAGCATTAAAAATAGTTTTTATTGCTTTGGCCAGATCACCGATAGTGCTCGCAGGAGCCTTGTTGACGAACAAATCACCCTGATTACCATGTTGAAAGGCAAAAAGGACCAAGTCAACCGCATCCTCTAAAGACATTAAAAAACGGGTCATATTAGGGTCGGTAACCGTCAAAGGTGTCTTTTCCGCTATCTGTTTTACAAATAAAGGTATTACTGAACCGCGTGAAGCCATCACATTACCGTATCGTGTTAAGCATACTACGGTATCGTCATTGGGGATGTTTCTCGAGGCTGCTACGGCTACCTTTTCCATTAAAGCTTTACTGATTCCCATTGCGTTGATGGGGTAGGCCGCTTTATCGGTACTTAAGCAAATAATACGTTTAACCTTATTGGCAACTGCAGCATCAATGGTATTTTGCGTGCCGAAAACATTGGTTTTGGCGGCTTCTATGGGGAAGAACTCACATGAAGGTACCTGTTTCAACGCCGCAGCATGAAAGACGTAATCGACACCGCTCATAGCCCTTGAAATACTATTGTAATCGCGAACATCGCCAATATAGAACTTGATTTTTTCGTTCTTTAGGGTATTTCGCATATCATCTTGTTTTTTCTCATCACGAGAAAATATGCGAATTTCTTTGATATCCGTTTCAAGAAAACGGTTAAGTACGGCATTTCCGAAAGATCCTGTGCCTCCTGTAATTAGTAAAGTCTTGTTCTTGAACATTATGATTAGGTTTATTCTATTTTAAAGTGAAAATAAGGTTGTTATTGACCCTATAATTTGAAATCTGAAACAAGCGAATTTTAAGGGTTCATTAGGTAAACGATAATATTCTTGTTTTTGTATGTCCTCGAGTAAATTGTCGATTTAGAGACCCAATCTCTCGATATCTTGACTTGAATAAATCATACATCATTTTAAGTGAAATAATCAAATATGGTTTGGTACTGATCTTTTTTGGTTATTCTTCTTTTATCAACGCCTTTACCTTATTTTCAAAAATGGTATAGTCTTTTTTCACATCGTTCAAGAAATTTCTGCAGTTGTCGATGAACAATGTCTCATCAAAACTATCTCTATAATCGATTAATGCCTGGTTAACATCTTTATAATCATCGACGACAATGCCGAAATCATATTTATGGATGATTCTACTCTGCTCCGTTTCTGATTTAACTAAACACGGGATATTGTATAAAGCAGAAAGATAGAGTCTATTGCTTAAAAGAGTCGTTCCCTTATTGTATTCCTTTAGGCTGATCAAGATGTTAATGACATCGGTATTTCTCAACAAATTTTCTTCTTCCTGTTTTTTGTAAGGTCCATGAAAATCTATATTCTCTATACCTTCTTGTTCAGCATAGGCTTTCAATTCACTTAAGGTGGGCCCAAATCCAATAAATTGCATTTGAAATCGAAAGTCATTTTTTAATTGAAATACGAATTTTTTATCGGAGGCAAAATCTTTAATTTGACCAATAGTGTCGATATGAATAGGTTCTATTTTGAACAAACCCCTTGGCGCTGCCTTTTTTTCAAGGCTTTTGTCAATAAGATCGATGTCGATGTTATGCCCCATGACGTAATTATCTGAAGGAGGTAACCAATCTTTGAAGGCATTTGAGGAAATAACTACGTATTTTGCACTGCGGATGACCTTTCTAAACAGACTCTTGAAATTATGCATGGGTTGTGAATAATCTCTGATATCCAGTATGTAATTGCCCCGGTAATTTTTACGTAAATAAGTAGACAGAAATATTCCTAATTGCCCCGTAAAAACAATTACTCTTGAGTATTCCCTTTTCTTAAGCTCACGTTTAATGAAGTTTCTGAACTTCCAGAAGTCAAGTGCTTTTGATATTCTTGATTTCTTATAATCCTGACTTTTGAACGCAATGCAGCCTTCTTCGAATTTGTTGTGCCTATCCCATATAATCAAATCGAAGGCTATCTGATCTTTTTCCAAAATCTGAGTATAGTATTTTAGGTAGGGAGAGGTAAATAGGTTGTTGGGGAAAAGAAGGGCAATTCTCATTGTATTCAACTGATGGTTCAATAACTACGACGTACTTTTAAGATGTAAATTTAGATTAATTTAATTTACTTCGTCCTTCTTGCTTGTTGGCATGTAGACTTTCATAAAAATCCAGAATACGCGCAGCCTGCTTTTTATTGTTTTTTTCTTTGAGAACGAATTTTTGAGCGGTTTGTCCAAAACTATGCAATTCTTCTGCAGTTTTACAAAGTATAGAGCTTAAAGAAGTTGCCATTCCCGCGACGGTTTCTTCTTTGTTAAGAAAAACATACTCAAAATATTCTTTTGGCATGCCCGGTAGTATATTGGTCAGCATAGGGGTGCCAGATACCATATACTCCATATTTTTCGAAGGAAATGAATACTTCGTGAATTCCTCGGTCGATGGGCGAGGATTGACCAACAATGTTGCAACTAACTGATCTGAGACCACTTGTTGGTTGGGTACCACCCCTTTATAAACAATTCGAGGGTCTTTTTCCATATATGCTGGCATATGTTTGACCTGATCTCCGTTTCCATATAGGTGCAGTCTATAATTGGCGCCCTTTGTTTCCAAAAATGCATCGATTAAAGTTTTCACACCATATTTTTCATATAGACCACCTGCATAAATGAGAATTTTGTCGGTTGACTTTTGGTTTAGGGAATTTACCGAATTCTCCATGGTAATATCTACAAGTCCTTCCATAATCAGATAAGGTCTTTTTTTTGGGTTTACTACGGAGTTCATTTGTTCGGTCAATAAAATATAGCCATCGAACCGGTATAGCATGAACCGTGTCAATTTATGATATAGCATGCTGAAGAAACTTTCTGTTTCTGACCAACTTGGCATCACATTGTAGGGTAGGTCGGTAACAATGGTAATATTTTTTGTAAATGAAAGTTTGCTTGCTAAAAATGCGGCAAGTGAAACGGTCATGTTCAGTACGTCGCAAATGATAAGTTTCTTTTGGCCGACCCTAAACCAACCCCAGAAAAGCACCCAGAAGAAAGTGTAAAAAAAAACACCCAGATTCTTGAAAAAGCGCAGGTTTAGAAGTGGAATATATCTAAAACGAAGATGATTGATTATTTCGGAATTAAAAAACCATATTTTCTTCTTATGACTTGCTGGCGTAACAGGTATGCTACTCAGTGTCTCTATGCTGCAATTAGCCCTATTTAGTGCAAATCCTTCCGCCAGTAATCTATGAAACTTCTGAGCTGCCTGCTCAGGTTTATTAATGGCAGTATCAAAGACATATTTTAAAATGGGTTCCGAACATAATGAACTTACGTACAAAATTTTTATCATAGTTTGAACAGCTCTTTTAAAAAAGCGTTAATTCTTTGTTTGTGAATAATAAAACAGGCACGAATACTATCTTGTCTAGAAATAAACCTAATATTGTAAATCAATTTTCTATATCGATCATAGGTATTCGAATTTTTTTCTTCTACTGAAGTATCGTATAAAAAAATATCTTTTCCAGCGATGTTTTCCAATATGTTTGTTTCAATAGGTTTTAAGGATCTTCCGAATGAATCAATAATTTTATAATTTTCTATTCTGCTAGTTAACCAATACTTTTTCGATTCTCTCTTTTTCAAACCATATAAATCAACACATAGTTCATTGGTTTCAAAACCCAATTGTTTGGCTAATTTTATATTTTCAAAGAAAGCATCATAAATACTATTCGATTCATAAAGAGAACTAAAATTATAATGAAACTTGTTTGAGTAATCCAAAGGAACCTGAAATGCGGTACTATCATGCCCAACATGAGTGCCTAAATCACTAAAATTTGTGCTAAATCCAATTTTCGGAAAAAGAAAATATTTATTTTCTGAGACCAAATAAGAAATATAGTATTTCAACCATGATTTATTTGACCAATCAGTCACATTCCTCGGTAGTATATTACTAGCCTTTAAAACCATTCCATCAGTATACCAATTCCTAAATCCTTTCCACTGCTTTTTCGTCCATGCCTGCCCCCATGACGAAGCAAATTGAAAATACCAATTGTCATATCCATCTTCAATGGGAAGAAATGCATCTAACGAATGAACATTTAGAAGATGGTTATAAAGTGAAACACCTGCGATGTATTCTTTATCATCGGAAAAGTCGAGGGCCGCCTTTGTGTAAGTATAGAAATTTGGGGATACGTATAGGTCATCCTCCAGCAAAATTGCCGAGCCATAAGTTTGAGATAAATCACCACATTGTAACACATGTCTACGTAAACCCAAATTAGTTTTTTCTTCGTTTATGGTTTTAATTCCGTGTTGCCATTTAAATGCTCGGGCAATTTCAACTACTTCTTGATTGTCATCAGCTTTATCGATACTAATGATCAAAGGAATCTTTTCATTTGGATATTTTGCCCTTACAAGGGACTCCAGTAATCGCTTAAGCGACTTAGGTCTATTATAAGCAATCACTATTATCGGTAGCTCAGTTTCAATCATTGTTTATAATTTTTCGAAACAACTCTATATCGCAAAAATAATCGCTGTGTTCAATAATCCATTCTTCGGGTTTATCCCACCATTTTAGTTGTAGTAGAAATTCTATCTCTGAATCAGAAAATCTTTTTTTAATAGGCTTTGCCGGTACGCCCCCCACAATTGTATATGGCGGTACGTCTTTGTTTACAAGTGCATTGGATGCAATAATGGCTCCATCTCCAATAGATACTCCATCGATTATAGACACATTAGCTCCTATCCAAACATCGTTTCCGATGATAATCGAGTATTTCCCTGTAACGTCCTTGGGTTTCGGGTGCTCTTCGAACTTTTGAATTGAAACGTAAGAAAATCCGTTAGGCCTATTGGTGGAAAAAAAAGCAGGGTGCGTTGAAACAAAAGTATGTGTAGGGTGTCGCCCGAAAATACAGTTCACATTGGGCCCGATCGAAGTATATCTTCCAATAGAGGCTTTCGTAATTTGGGTGCCACTAGCGAGATACGAACCGTATCCTATCTTAGATTGACTTATTGAGCTATTACTATCAAAAAAATTCATTCCTTCACAAATTGTTGAAAACCCAATGAAAGCATTGTTTGCAAAGCTAATGTTGAACTTTCTTTTTAAATTTTGCCTATGGAAGTATAGAACGATGCCAGTAAGAAATCCACTTGAAAGAATTATTTTTTTTATAGAATCGTTCATATCTGATTAGGCTTTTTGAATTTCATACATGATACTTTACCTAAATAGAAAGTTCATGCTATAGTACTTGTTGATCACGCCCATAAATAAGCAGAAAAAAGTAAAAATTTGAAAAGAACCGTCTAAAATAGGTTCAACCATGAACAGCAAATTAAAAGAAACAAAGTAAGAGAAAATGAAAATATTGAACGGAACATTCGTAGGAGCCGATTTTATGACTTTTAAAACCTGCACAAAACTTTTCCAACTAAAAACCAGAAGAATTGTGAAACTTATTATCCCTCCGACCCGAAGCGTATCAAACCATAGATTATGGGAGTAACCGAATTCTTCAACATCCCAGCCCAGCGGTTTTTTAAAAATATATTCAAAAGATTTTACCCATTTATCGGTTCTTCCACCACCACTCGCTATATCACCGGTGCCATTATTTTGTTGCATTCTTCCCGCAAAGCTCGTAAGCCAATCTTGGTCCAAGTCAAAAGATACATTACGAAAAATGAAATATATGCCGATACTTAAAATCACAAAAAGACTTATGTTCTGCTTTAAGCTTTGTCTAGGTACCATATAAAACAAGGTAAGAAGAAAGGTCATCAGAAATATAACCAATTGGGTTCTACTACCTAACCGGAGTACACAAACCAGGGTAAGTACAAAAACAACAACCATGAGTACTTTGAACGGAATACTTAATTTTTTGAAGTGAGCGAGTAGCACTGCAGGTATACACATATTAAGAATAAAAGGGGCGGCCATTCCTGTTGCATTCTTCGCTTCGGAACCCCAAAACATTGGTATACTCCTTGAATCTTGTGCGAGACCACCCTCTGCTATATTGATCAGTACTGAAATCAAATGTGGGGTTGAAAATATCAATCCTAGGGTAAATAGCAAATAAAACAATTTTAAGTCATTATTTGATTTAAACGCCAGGTACTTACCCCAAAGGTATAAGAATGCTGGTGTAAAACTATAAACTATTATAAATTGTGTACCTGCCTCTGGGTCAAGACCATAGAATAATCCATAGCATACACTAAAAATAATTATTATGAGAAAATTGAAATCCAAGTTCCTCGAAATAAAGTCTTTTTTTAGAACTATGAGTATTATCAAAAAGTAACCAAAGACAAATCCGTAGTTTAGAGGATTGATAAGGTAGCAGAAAAGCAATCCGGCACTTAAGAAACCAATATTTCGTAAATAACCGAATAATTTAAGGACCATAGTTTAAAATAATTAAGAGATATGAGCTACTCTCTAAATTTGGTTAAATTTGAGATGAACTAAATATTAAATGTCATGAAAGTAGTGCAAAGATATATTCAAATTGACAATTAAAATCATTTTCCACCACAAAGTCAAAACTTTGATTTTCTATATTCGTTGAGTTTATTCAATTTCAAATGATATCCGAAAATTATATTAAAAGCCTAACACTACAAACGTACGAATATGTTTTCGACCCAGTAATTATATTCTAAATAACGAAATAGAAGTCACATAATTGCGTTATTATTATCATTGATATTGTACTTCAAGAAAAAATAAAAATTGAATTTGAGAATTTTAAACCCGTAATTTTTTGCTTTTACTTAAACCCTGATAAACTCCAATAACTACACTGAAAGTCGTATGATATATTTAAAACCTATGGGAGGCTTGTGCAATAGAATGCGTTCTATTGATTCCTTGATATCAATTTGTAAGCAACAACAATTAGACGCAACAGTGCTTTGGGTGAAAGATTTTTCATTGAATTGCTCATTCAACGACTTATTTGAGACCCCCTCATTTAACGAGTTTAATTTGCGGATTATTGACTGCCCTGAAGGCTATCCGGAACAATTTTTGGACTCCTCTGCAAGTGTTAATTTGAATGAAGATGGAATGGTTACCGTTCAAAAAAAGACGCTTCGTAAAATCAAACATCTCTTAAAGGGAAATTTTCTAAATGGTGAGCAGAAGAGAATACTGAGTGAAATCAACAAATTAGGTAAAAAAAGTATTATTACAAATGATTTATTGACGGACATCTACATTCTAGAAGATATTACCGTAAAAGAAATGGATGCGAATTTCATTCCCAAGGCTAAAGCCATTTATGGACCAATGTTGTTCGACAAAAATACGATTTACATATCATCATGTTACAGAATTTATCCCTTGGAGAACCCATACACATCCTTTACTCCAATTGAAAGTGTCAGAAATAAAATTGACGCTGCCACAACAGATTTTCAAGATGTGATCGGATTGCACATAAGACGGTCAGATCATGAGACGTCAAAGGCTATTAGTACCACCGAGCGCTTTGCGGAAATCATTGATACGGAGCTTGTCAACAATCCAAACAACAAATTCTTTATCTCTACTGATGACGAGATCACAAAAATTAAGCTAGTAGAAAGCTATGGTGACAAAGTACTTAGTAATGAAGTTAGCAGTTACGATAGAAACAGTAGCGAGGCAATAGTAGATGCTGTAGTGGATTTATTCTGCTTGTCAAGAACAAATAAAATATATGGATCACATCATAGTACGTTTAGTCAAACGGCTGCTGATTTAGGAGGTATCCAAGAAATTACCGCCAGATAAATGTTTCAGTAGGCATTCAATTTCTAATTTCACTTATGAAAACTTCGATACAGTACGTAATTGGAGCAAATAGTAATAATATCAATTTTTTGAAGTAATTAGTCCTCTAACTTTTTCAAGTATCAGCCGGTATTCTTTAACCTTTAAAATATTCATCATAGCTAAGTAAGTAGGTATGGCAACCAGAGGTGCTAGACAAAGCAGTAGGATATTATTTTGTATAAAGTAACTCAACACCATGAGCAATGCCGCCATTACTAATCCGCTTAATATAATAGGGGAAATATCTTTTAGTTGTTTCAAAGCACCGTAATTCATAATTTTGCCCGGATAATAGGTATTAATAAAGAAGTGAATGGTAGTGGCTAAGACCTCGGCCAAGGCGATATAGATAATTCCGAATTGAAGTGCGGATAACAATAAAACAATCCGTATGGCTATATTATAATATTGTTGCTTTAACACCAAACCAGTTTTTCCAACCACATACAAAAGGTTAATACTAATTTCCGAAATCAGCGAAATCAACCTTCCGATACAAAAAGCCTGCATAATTGGGGCTGCCGCGATCCATTTATCGGTTAGAAGTACAAGAATGATCGGTTCGGCAAATACCGCTAGGGTAAAGAAAACTGGAATAACAATGACAGCGGAAGTTTTTATTATTGTTCTTGTATGGGATACTAAAACTTCTTTATTATCCTGTAACGGTGCAAGCCCAGGTAACAGCACATTGGAAAGTGCAGAGGTAAAAATACCATAAACAATATCCGAGAATTGTATACCTCTAGAGTAAAAACCTAAATCTTTGGCCCCGATATATTTTCCAATAAGAAGGGAGTTTATTTGACTTGAAAAAGAAGCCATTAAACTAGATAACAACAGTTTGGAACCGAAAGAAAACAATTTTCGAAATGAGGACATGGAAAAAACGAAGTTCGGTTTCCATTTTTGTACAAACCAAATTAGAATTGCAGTTATTCCTGCCTTGAGAAGTGTTTGAAAAACTAGGGCCCAAACCCCATATCCTAAATACGCTAAGCCAACGGCTATTAACCCTGAAACAATTGTTGTGACAAGGTTTATTTTAGTGAAGAGTTTGAAGTTCATTGCTATGACGATCATTGTACCCGGAACTGTGAAAAGGGCATTAATCACCAATGAGAGGGCAAGAACCCTTAGTAATAGTGTGAGGGTCTCTATTTTATAGAAATCAGCTATATAAGGAGCCGAAAACCATAATATAATATAGCTTACTACCGCGATGCCGATGTTAAAAAGGAAAACCGTTGATTTATCATCTTCATTACGGTCTTTTTTCTGTATCAGAGCTTTTGAGAAACCACTATCGATAAAAACCTGCGAGAGCACAATAAATACCATGAGCAAGCCAATAGTGCCATATTCCGTTGGCGTAAGTAATCGCGCTAATATAATTCCTAAAACAAATTGAACTGCTTGAACTGAAATACGCTCAACGGCGCTCCAGACCATACCTTTAAAAATGTCATTTCCTAAACTCATTTGCGGAAGGTCTGGGTTTTTATTAGATATATGGTCATTAAGACTTTACATACCAATTTACAAGTTTCTTTATCCCTTCTTCCAAAGTTATTTGATGTCTCCAGCCCAAATTATTTAGTTTAGTCACATCAGTTAGCTTTTTCAGTGTACCGTCTGGTTTTTCCGTATTGAACTTAAAAACTCCTTTAAACTTAATTTCGTTTTTAATCAATTTGGCCACATCAGATATAGATATATCTTCTCCAGTTCCAATGTTAATATGAGTGTTTCGAACTTCAGTTTCAGAAGTATAGGTGTCTTTAAAGTCTCTATTTTCCATCAAAAAAACACAAGCGTCCGCCATGTCTTCAGACCATAAAAACTCACGCATGGGCTTACCGCTGCCCCAAATTTCTACGGATACACCATCGTTTGATTCTGTTATACCATATTTGCTCAATACACCAAGAATTGTTTGCTCATTAGATTTTCCATTTATACCTTCAATAGGTAATTTGTTTAAATCATGTCTAATGATATCCCAATCCTTTTTCTCTAAAGCATTTCCTAAATAAATTTTACGAATGAGGGCAGGAAGGACATGTGATTTTTCCAAATCAAAATTGTCGTTAGGCCCATATAGGTTGGTGGGCATTACTGAAATGAAGTTGGTACCATATTGTAGGTTATAACTTTCACACAGTTTAATACCGGCTATCTTAGCAATGGCATAAGGCTCGTTAGTGTACTCCAAAACATCTGTCAAAAGATAATCTTCTTTCATGGGCTGTGTACAGTTCTTCGGATAAATACATGTACTTCCCAAAAACAGAAGCTTTTTAACATTATGTAGGTACGATTGATGGATCACATTATTTTGGATCATCAAGTTCTCGTAAATGAATTCACCGCGATAAATATTATTGGCCACAATGCCACCTACTTTTGCGGCTGCCAAAAAAATGTATTCCGGTTGCTCTTTATCAAAAAAATCAGCAACGCTTTTCGCATCTATTAAGTCTAGTTCTGAATGGGTTCTAGTCAACAAGTTGCTGTACCCTTTTTTGGTTAGGTTTTTTACGATTGCGCTACCGACAAGTCCGCGATGGCCTGCAACGTATATTCTAGCATCTTTTTTCATATTGAATCTACTCGAAATAGTTAAGGATTCGATAACCACCGTCCTTTAAATATTGCTCTTTTCGCATTAGTTTTAAATCACTCTGCATCATATCTTTCACTAAATCTTTCAACTCATATTCGGGAGTCCAACCTAGTTTGTTGTTAGCCTTGCTGGCATCACCAATTAAAAGCTCAACTTCGGTCGGTCTGAAATATTTTGGATCAACGGCTAGAACTTCTTTTCCAATCTCTAGCTGATAAGCATCATTACTGCATGATTTTATATAGGCTTTCTCATCAACTCCTTTTCCCTTGAATTCCAATTCAATACCTGCTTCCGAAAAACTCATACGCACAAAATCCCGGACCGTGGTAGTTTTTCCGGTGGCAATGACCCAATCTTCCGCTTCATCTGCCTGAAGAATCATCCACATCATTCGAACATAATCTTTGGCATGGCCCCAATCACGTTGCGCATCGAGATTTCCAAGATAGATTTTATTTTGAAGACCCATTGCGATTCGAGCTGTTGCCCGCGTTATTTTTCGTGTTACGAAGGTTTCCCCTCGTATGGGTGATTCGTGGTTAAAAAGAATACCGTTACAGGCATACATGTTATATGCTTCTCTATAATTTACCGTAATCCAATAGGCATACATCTTGGCAACGGCGTATGGACTCCTAGGGTAAAAAGGTGTTGTTTCTGACTGTGGAACTTCTTGAACTTTACCATATAATTCAGAAGTAGAGGCTTGATAAATGCGGGTTTTTTTCTCCAAACCTAGTAGTCTTACAGCTTCTAAAATCCGTAAGGTGCCCAAACCATCTGCATTGCCCGTATATTCCGGCACTTCAAAAGAAACATGAACATGGCTCATTGCCGCCAGGTTATAAATCTCATCAGGCTGAATTTCTTGAATAAGGCGAATTAGATTCGTACTGTCAGTCATATCTCCATAATGAAGAATGAAATTTCTATTTTCAATATGGGGATCTTGATATAAATGGTCGATTCTATCGGTATTGAATAAAGAAGAACGTCGCTTTAGACCATGAACCTCGTATCCTTTCTTGAGAAGAAATTCACTTAAGTAGGCTCCATCTTGTCCAGTAACTCCGGTAATTAATGCTATTTTTTTCATCTATGTATTAACTATGTTTAGGGTCTTTTTTTTAGGTGCGCAAATATTACTAATTAATAATTGTTTCGGAATAAAATTAGTTCAAAAAACGCTTTGTTTCGATTAACATTAGTGTTAACCTAAAACTTTGTGATTTATTGTAATTATGAAAAAGTTTATGGATTGAGCTCTGCCATTGATTTCAGTATGACAAATATCTAAAAAAAACGTCCCGTTTCAATGATTGAAACGGGACGTTTTTTTTAGATATTTCCTTAGTTAGGAGGACTGAAATTTACATTTGACCAGGTACAATTTGACCAACTAGCTTGCAATGTGTTAAACGGTGCATATGCTTCAACACTCGTAACTGGGTATTGACCATTGTTAAATGATGAATTTTCAAATTTGAAACCCTCGCCCGAATATAGCACCACGGCTAAAAATTCGAAATTATTGAAAGTGCAATTTCTAAAAGTATATCCTTTGGCTTTTGCATGTATATTGGTTCCTCCACCAATATTCAAAATTCGATTCGTATTTTGTACGGTTACATTTTCGAAAGTGTTGTTCGTTCCTAAGCTAGCATCTGCACCAGTTCGATCATCATAAGTGGCTAGAGTAATCGCTGTCCAAGTGTCTCTAATATTCAGACCCGTAATGAGATTATCGTGTGCTCCCCCTACAATTGACATTACGGACGGCCATTGGTTATCACCATAAATTGCACCACCCTCGATGGTATTGTGATGAACACCAACATAGGTTAATTCGAAATTGGTTCTGTATGCGCTACAATTTCTAATAACATTATAAGATCCGTCATTCTTAATATTGAAACCATGACCACCATGTGATAATCCGGGAGCTCTTTCAGCTCGACTATTTTCAATTACAGTATTATTGGTACCGTCCGCTAGTAAATAATAATAGTCTGTCGGATTGGAAGCATTGTTGGCATAAACCGAACAATAACTAATCTTCGAGTAGTCGGAATCGTCTAGTTTTATTGCTTCAGAACCAGCGTTCAGTACAAATGAATTTTCAATAATCGTACTGTTGCCCCGAATCGACAAACCTACACCGCCATAAACATTTGGGTTATATTGATTACCAGAATTGGTGACAATTATATTCTTTAATGTGGCGTTTGTAGCATTGTCAATACTCAATACGCCGATTTCGTATCCATTGATTTGGATATTCTCAAGATGAATGAAGGCATTGTAGAGTTCAAAAGCGGTACCCGAACTGTTCGAACCACTCAGTAAAGGCATTTTTGAGGCATCTACCGCTTCACCGTAGTTAAAGGTAGAACCTTGGCTACTATTAACATCGCCAGGGGTATTTCTATACCCAATGAATTTGATTGGCGAACCACCATAACCACTATTCTTTGTTCGTATTTGTTTGTTGCCATAATTACCTGCCTTGACATAGACTACATCCCCGGCTCTAGCTACATTAAATGCATGTTCTAAACTCCAAGGACTGGATGGTGAAGTTCCACTATTACCGGAACTTCCATTTGTGGCGACATAATATCCTGGAAGGGCATTGGTAACAGGTTCACTTACATTGATATTTACACTTACTGTGTTACTTAAACCAGCTGCGTCTTGAACCGTAAGTTCAACAAGATAATTTCCAGTTGCATTAAAAGTATGATAAGGATTTGCGGAATTTGCTGTTGAGCCATCTTTGAAATCCCAATAATAACTAGTAATACCATTGTTATCAGAAGATTGGTCTCCTGTAAACTGTACATTTAACGGGACATCGCCCGAAGTAATATTTGCGAATATTCTTGCTACGGGAGCCTCATTTTGAACGACACTGGTAACATTTATAGTAACGGACTTTGTGTTTGTCAAACCTTGTGCGTCACTTACTGTCAGTTCAACCTCATAACTTCCAGGTTGGTTAAATGTATATAAGGGATTGGCTACTTGCGATGTTGAGCCATCTTTAAAATTCCAAGAATAACTGGATACGGCATTATCGTCAGTGGAGTCCGAACCTAAAAATTGAACCTGTAAAGGTGCATTTCCCGATGTTACATTAGCACCAACAACGGCTACCGGCGCCGTATTTTGCGGCTCTGTTACCGTAATGGTTATAGTTTCTTTGTCAGTAAGTCCGTTTTCGTCCGTAACCGTAAGTTCCGCTTCATACACACCTGGATTGGTATATGTATAGTCAAAGTCCGCGACATTAGTAATTGAACCATCCTTAAAATCCCATTTGTAACTTGCTATAGAGTGGTCATCTGTAGAGCTACTACCTTTAAAGGAAACTGCTAAAGGTGCTTCTCCTGATGTTGGAGTAGCGCTAACAATTGCTTGTGGTGCAGTATTTTGCTCTTCGGTTGCGGTAATGGTAACCTTGTCAGTACTTGTTAGTCCTTCGGCATCGGTTACAGAGAGTTCGACCTCATAAATACCGGCTACGTTAAAAGTATGTGTAGGATTAGCCGTTGATGAACTAGTACCATCTTTAAAATTCCAACTATAACTTGTTATTTCATCATCGTCAGAAGAATTACTTCCTGTGAAGGTGACTACTAAAGGTACACCACCGCCAGATGGGTTGGCATCGGCGATTGCCATCGGTTCTTGGTTAACAGGCTGTTGTTCTTCCTCTTGTGTATTCTCTGTATTATCTGTCGTATCTGTAGTTTCTTCGGTTGTGTCCTGTGTGCCTTCTGTTGTCTCTTCTTCTATAATTATTTCTTCAGACCCTTCCGGGGCTTCATATGTTACGACTAATTTTGGGCCTATCTTGTCAGCGTGTTCCTTAGAGGCAAAAGCGACGTCATTGCCACCTACATGCCTTAAAACCAAGGTATATAAATTAGGTGTAATTAATTCGGGATTTAGGGCAATCAATTCTGTCTCATCTAAAGGAAATTCCTTAGTTATGGAACCCACTTCAACGTCAATTCCAGGAGCGGTATTCTCTGAAAGGCTGCCCTCTGTCCAATTATTGGTGGTGCCCTTATGAATTTTTATAGAACCGTTCCCATCGTCACTGTGTATAGTCAATTGTAGTGTAACAGATTTTATGTTAGCACCTATTTCTGAAATAGGATTCAAATCGAACATTAGATAACTGGTTCTACTGTTCTCTTCAAGACGAATCAGATTCTGATTATATCCTTTTCCACTTTGAACGTGGGCATCGTGAATAGGCGGAAAACTCGTTGTTCGAATTAAATCAGTATTCTCCTCAATTATTTCATCTTCTGCCGTAGGTTCCTCGATAACTTCTGAATCAGGTGTAGCGGAATCAAGTTGTTCAACCGAAGAAACAGACTGATCCTGCAAAATAGAGTCACGAAGCAAATCGCTATCCTTGCTACATGCTAAATTCAATAAAATTGATAGAAAAATAAAGCATAAATATGCCAGATGAATTCTCGTGGGGTGAAATCTCATTTGATAGGGACTAATTTAAAATTGACTCATTGTTACGGTTGGGGGGTAAATCCTCATAATTTATGTAGAAGGTTAGGAAATAATAATTTGTCCTTTTTTAACAATTATTATTCTGTCGATTTTGGTTGCTATTATATTCGTTTTCGACAAGCTGTCCATTTATAACGATGAAATGCTTATTTATTGTACAATATTATAATTTGCAAACCTAAATATTCATGATGATTATATCGACTATATGAAGAAATATTCGATGAAATGCACCTTTTCTAACATTTTTTTTGGTTTTTATAAGCAAAACGGGTTGCGTTTTAGCTAGTTTGGTATGGAAAAATCATTTTTTTCTCTCATTGCGCTCTTTTGCCGGTTAGACTTATGTCCAAAAATCAAGTGCTACAATACTTTGAAACTGATTTCTATTTAGTTTAATAGTTAGAATATTGCATATGCCCTAATTAATTACTTTAAGCTATAATTTCTATCGAGGATTGATTTCCCCCATATATAAGGTGACAAATCTTTCCAACTATTCTGTGCTATTACAAAATCATTGCTTTTTTGGTTAACGATATCCATAATCGTTTTTTGTAGTTCTTTTGGGCTATCTACCAATTCAGATGTAATAAAGGATTCAGAATGTACCGTATCGGAAAACCATTCTGCTAAATCATTTTGCATCCAATCGACAATAGGAGAGCTAAAACCGACTTTTGACTTTCTCCATGTAACTTCCCTCGGTAAAAATGGATCTACCGCATCTCTAATCAATTTTTTGGTATACCCTCCACCTTGCTTAGAAGAATAGGGCAATGAATTGACGAAACTTACAATTCGATGATCCATAAATGGCATTCTTATTTCAACGCTATTGATCATGGCATATCTATCATAATTTCTCAAAAGAGTGGGCAAAATGGTCTCATGAAACATGATGTACAGATATTTTGTCATGTTGTCAAGTTTCTTGTAATTGACATGGTTTTGATCTTTTGATTTAAAATCTCTATTAAGAACTTTCTTTCCGATTTTTTTAATTATGTAATCAGTATACAGATTTAAATTATCGTTTTTGCTGAACTGATCATCATCGAATTGAGTGCCTTGAAACGTTTGTAAAATTTCCTTAATACTTTTTGGATTGAACTTGGCATCCCAAAGTGATTCTAAGATGCCTTCACTATAACCACTGACAAGCTCATCTGCACCATGGCCATCTAAAGTCACCGTTACACCATTTCGTTTTACTTCACCATAGAGTGAAATCATGGGTATGGGTGATGTGATATACAGATCCTCGAACAGATAAAAATATTCCTCTAGTTTATCCCAATGGGAAAGGGGTTCGATATTGATAAAAGTAGACTTCATTCCCAAATGATCTGTAACCATTTTGGCATATTTAGATTCATCCAAGGGTGTTCCCGGAAAAGCAGCAACAAATGCATGTTGCCAATCTTCCGCGTAACTGTCGTTGTTGTTGGAAAGATGTGCCATTGCTGCAATAGTAGCACTACTATCGAGTCCTCCACTCAAAGCTGTACCTATCGATACATCAGACCGCATTCTTATTTTACAAGAATCAAGGAACAAAGAACGAAATTGTTCTACCTGTTCATTATATGTTTTTGGTACTTGAATCAAATGGTCTAAGGTATTCCAATATCTATAGGTTGTAAATTTACCCTTAGAGAAGTTAGCATTGTGACCGGCTGGGAATCTTTTAATACCCTCAATGAGACATTTATCGGTTGACTCATATTGAAATATATTATGTTTCAACCAACTAAAATCACCTGAAACTTCAACACGCTTTAGAAACGGGTAAATTGCTTTCATCTCAGAAGCAAAAACAAATTTGTCGTCGACTGTTGCATAGAACAAGGGCTTCTTACCATACCTGTCACGGGAAAGAAACATTTGTTTTTTCTGATTGTCCCAGATGGCAAAGGCCCACATGCCGTTGAATCGTAAGACACATTTTTCACCCCACTCAATGAATGATTTTAAGAGTACCTCCGTATCGGATGTAGAAACAAAATGATAGCCCTTTTGCAGAAGTTCTTTCTTAATTTCAAGAAAATTATAAATTTCACCATTAAATATAATGGTGTATCGTTTATCATCATTTTGCATGGGTTGATGACCTGCAGATGATACGTCTAATATTGATAGTCGTCTGTGACCGAAAGAAACTTCGTTGTCAATGTTTTCAATTCCAAAATCATCTGGGCCTCGATGGGTCAACGTGTCCAACGCATTTTTAAAAAGATGATAATCTGAACTTGGGAGTGTACCTAATATACCGCACATAAATCAGTAATATTTTTAAACGCTTGGTGTGACCCGCCTATTTTGCTGTATTACACCTTATTAAAATTTTTAATGAAGTAATAACTAATTAAAATGTTTCTAATGCTCAAACCTGTAATTTGAAATGGATACAAACTAGCACTTTCAAGTTTTTAAGCTTTTGTATTTTTCTTCCGTTTAAAAAACTGCGTTTAAGCGGAAGTTTTTTGATTATATGATAAACAACAAAAAGAGGGTTATATTGTAATGTTTTTGTCCAAATTTGAATAAAAAAATCGAGACCTTAAAAATACATGTTTTTGATTTAAAATTACTACAAGTAGCTCATCTTTAAAATTGGAAAACATAGACACGTGCCTTAAGAACTTCATCTTAAGGCACGTGTCTATTTCCGGATAATTAGAACTAATTAGGAGGAGTAAATTGAATATTTGACCAAGTGCAATTAGTCCAACTTGACTCAAACGTATTATTGGGAGCGTAAGAATCTACTCTATTAACCGAGTATTCGCCATTGTCAAATGAACAATTTTCAAATTTGAAGTCTTCGGCTGAATATAGTACAACTGCTAAGAATTTAAAATTAGAGAAATCACAATTCTTAAAGGTATAACCTTTTGCTTTCGCATAAATATTCGTGCCACCTCCTACGTTTAGAATTCTATCTGTGTTTTGAACGGTAACATTTTCGAAAGTATTATTAACTCCCAAGGCTGCGTCTGCTCCATGTCTATCGTTATAGGTTGCAAGAGTAATAGCGGTCCATGTATCTTTAATGAACAAGTCTTTTATAAGGTTATCATGAGCTCCTCCAATAATGGACATCACGGAAGACCATTCGTGATCGCCGAGAATTGATCCACCGTCTATGGTATTATGGTGCACCCCAACGTAAGTCAACTCAAAAGCAGTATTAACAGCCGTACAATTCTTAAACGTGTTGTAGGTTCCATCATTTTTTATGTTAAAGCCATGTCCACCATGTTTTAGGCCTGACTTTCTTTCGGCACGGCAATTTTCTAGAATTGCATTGTTGGTACCCCCGGCTACAAGAAAATAGTAGTCAGTCGGGTTTGACGCATTATCTGCATATACGGAACAATGGCTAGCTTTTGAATAATCAGAATCATATAGTTTAATTGCTTCTGCAGCGGCGTTCAGTACAAAACAATCATTAAGAGTTGCGTTTTTGCTTCGAATATTCAACCCCCAACCATCATAGGCATCGTAATTATATTGTGTTCCCATTTCGACCACTATAAGATTTTTTGCGGTAAAATTATTCGCTGGTGAGTGTACCATTACACCCGAAGAATACTTTGTTATTTGAAAATTCTCAAGATGAACGTAAGGTTCGTGAACGGTAATAGCGGTTCTTTGATTTTCTGGAGCCGATATTAATAATGGCATTACGTTGGCATCTACATTATCACCGTAGCTAAAGGTTGAACCATTTTGGCTTACAATATCTCCGGGAGTGTTTGTGTAACCAATGAACTTCACTGGATTCGACGGATTACCCGAATTCTCTGGTTCAAGTTGCAGATTGCCATAGTTTCCTGCTTTGACATATACTATATCTCCTGCGACTGCTCTTTCGAAAGCATACTCGATATTCCAAGCGGTAGCCTCAGATCTACCATCGTTGCCGGCATTACCATTGACCGTTACGAAATATCCTTCTGGAACTGCTCGATTTTCATTCTCAGGCTCTGAGTTTTCTTCTTCAATAATCTCCGCTTCTTGTGGAGCTTCTTCTTCTTCTTCTTCTTCTTCTTCCAAAACTTCCTCTTCTTGGGTTATTTCTGGTGAACCGGCAGGCGCTTCATACGTAACTATTAACTTAGGTCCTTTGTCTTGTGGATGTTCTTTTGAAGCAATGGCAAGATCATTACCAGTATTATGACTCATAACCAATGTTGTCAATTCTGCTTGAATAACCGCTGCATTCAGAGCGACTTTTTCATCACTACCAATTTTATAAGACTTGTTCAAGCTCCCCACTTGGGTATCCAATCCAGGCGCGTTGATTTCGGTTAAATTTTCTTCGGTCCAGTCGATTGAATTGCCCTTATGTATATTTATGTTACCATCTCCTTCATCCATATCTATTGAAAATTGCAATACCACATCTTTGATAGTACCATTAACAGCACTTAAATCAAACATTAAGTAACTTGTTCTGCGATTTTCCTGTAAGCGAATTATAGACTGGTCATAGCCCTGATTGTCTTGTAAATAAGCATCATTGATAGGGGAGAAGGCAAAACTACGAATTTCGAATCCTTCCTCTGTAATAGCCTCTTCGATTGCGGGTTCACCCTCATCAATTGCTATCTCAGGTTCGGTTAGTATAGATTCGGACAATAAATCAGAGTCTTTGCTACAAGAAGTAATAAATAATAAAGCAAAAGAAAATACGGCCAGCAAATTGACCTTTAGGGGAATAATGTTCATAAGTAGGTAAATTTTATAATTTTTGAATATGAAAGATTCAAACTATTGCTCCTATCGATAAAGGGGTCTTTTTATCGATGAATTGAAACGTCGAGTTGAATCAATTAGAAATTTTTACGATCATAGCTTATTATTGGACTTTATAAAATCATTTTTTCGATGAAATGCACTTTACTTTAACATATTTAACATAAAGGTTGCATTTACCAGGTTTGGACAAAGATTTTAGAGTGATTAAAAGAGATAACTGATGTAGTTTCAAAATGTTGTGAAATGATCAATTTTCTAGATGAACTGCATTATTTTCAACATAAAATCGTTGAAATGCAATTTTTGTAGGATAATATGAATGTAACTAGCAATTGAATTCACTATAACAATATCGAAGTTTAGGCTACAATTCCATTACGAATGGTTTGATTTCAAATTTGGATTAGAATAAAACGATTACTTTTTTAATAGGATGCTCAATCATTACATTATTAGAAAAAGGACGCTTTTTCTAAAATACCTGTATATCTGTTCTGATATTTCATCTGATAAACTCAAAAATTTTAGTCGTTTGTAAAAAAGAAATATCATATATTCATTTATTAAGATTTATCTTAAGTCAATATTTTCATGGTCGAGACAATATTTAGTAGTGAAATCAAGTTTTAGCCTGTACCAACATAAATGTATGGATGTCCCTGTACTTTTCATAGTTTTTAATAGACTTCAAACCACGAAACGGGTTTTTAGTCAAATCAAACTTTACAGGCCGCGAAAGCTATATATAGCTTCAGACGGACCAAGGCCCAATATTTCGGAGGAGGCAAAAACCGTCCAAGAAGTTCGCGATTACCTTCTCGCGGAGATAGACTGGGACTGTGAGGTTAAAACACTTTTCAGGGATGAAAATATTGGATGCAAATATGGTCCTCAAAATGCGATTACTTGGTTTTTTGAAAATGAGGAGCAGGGTATTGTGCTGGAAGATGATTGTTTGCCCTCTAATAGTTTCTTTAAGTTTTGCGAAGAATTGTTGCTGAGATACAAGGAGGATTTTCGTGTTTTTGGAATTTCAGGAGCAAATTTTCATTCCCAAGTACCTATTAAGAATAGTTATTATTTTAGTTCCTATTTTTTTACTTGGGGTTGGGCGAGCTGGCGGAGCAGATGGCAGATGCATTTAGAGATTCTTGATTCTTTCGAGTCTTATATTGACAATCCCAATCTAAAATATATAAATAGCAACAAACAGGTATCAAAAATTTTGAGGAAAGTCGCGTTAGATTCTTACAAAGACGAGCTTGACGCATGGGATTACCTTTGGATTTTATCTTGTATGATTAACAATGGATTGATAGCCACATCACATAAAAATTTGATTCAGAATATTGGTTTCGGAGATGATGCCACCCACACCAGCGGGAATATTAACAATCAGAAACCTAACGAAATCGTTGATTTCCCTTTAAAACACCCCACAATCTTTCAGCCAAATAAGATTATGGACGCCCTCTTGTTCAAAAACACCATGTATTGGATTGGACCTTTAGAAAAAATTATAAGTCTTCAACACATCAAAGCCTACAACATTGTTATGTTTCAGCGCTTTAAAAAAATGATTAGGTTTTGACGACTAATTGGTGAAGGCGTTACAATAACTCATTGGTGTTTATAACCTACCGTCTACTTTTTCCTTAAGTACTCCTTTTACATCATATAGAACTCCATTGGGCGATAACATAGACCTTAGATTCATCTTTAAAAACTCGTTGTGCGCGACCGCTAAAACAATGCAGTCATAGCTGTCATTTGGAGCAGCTGTTAAGGTATGAAGTCCGTATTCCTTCATCACTTCCTTTGGTTCTGCCCAGGGGTCATACAAGGTAATATCAGCACCATAACTTTTTAAGTTGTTGATGACGTCAATAACTTTGGTATTACGAACATCAGGACAGTTTTCCTTAAAGGTGATTCCCAAAATCAAAATCTTGGAGTTTTTGATTTTAAGGTCATGACGAAGCATAAGCTTGACTACTTCTGAAGATATATATCGACCCATACCATCGTTCATTCGCCTACCTTCGAGTATTATACCGGGGTGATAGCCAAACTCCTGTGCCTTTTGGGCAAGGTAGTAGGGGTCTACACCAATACAATGCCCACCAACCAAACCTGGCTTGAAAGGTAAAAAGTTCCATTTTGTACCGGCAGCCTCTAAAACATCGTTGGTATCGATATCCATAAGGTTGAAAATTTTAGCAAGCTCGTTGACAAAGGCAATGTTGATGTCTCGTTGTGAATTTTCTATAACTTTTGAAGCTTCAGCTACTTTTATACTGGGCGCTAAATGTGTGCCAGCGGAAATTACCGAAGCATATAGATCATCTACCTTTTTTCCAACTTCGGGTGTTGAACCAGCGGTAACTTTTAGAATTTTATCTACCGTATGTTTTTTATCACCGGGATTTATCCTTTCGGGCGAATACCCAGCGTAAAAATCTTTATTGAATATTAGACCACTAGTCTTTTCTAATACTGGTATACATTCATCCTCGGTAACCCCGGGATAAACGGTAGACTCATAAATCACGATATCCCCTTTTTTCAAAACCTTGCCAACAGTCTCACTAGACTTATAAAGGGGCGTTAAGTCGGGTCTGTTAGTGCGATCTACTGGTGTGGGTACCGTTACAATATAATAGTTACAACTTTCTAGAATTTCTAAGTTGTCCGTGCAGAAAAGCCCTATTTCATTGGGGGGTTCATTTGTGGTAACCTTTTTTAATTCCTCTTCGCTGACTTCAAGGGTGCTGTCAATTCCAGACTGTAATTCAGAAACTCGTTTCGGATTGATATCGAAACCTATGACTGGGTACTTGGTTGCGAATAAACGGGCTAGGGGAAGGCCAACATAGCCCAAGCCTATAATGCCAATCTTAATTTTGCTCATTGGTTAAATTGTAATTGCCAAAATTAAGTGTATTTATCTTCATAGCACCAATTCTGATATTTAAATATTATATTTATTAGTTGTAATAGTCTAAATACCAATCAACGTATTCTTTTACACCTTCCCCAACTGAGGTTTGGGGTTGATAGTTATAATCTCGTATTAGTGCATCAACATTGGCCCATGTTTTTTGTACATCACCTGGTTGCATGGGCAGCATTTCTTTTTGAGCCTCTTTATTCAAATTTTGTTCAATTTCTTTGATGAAATCCAAGAGTTTTATTGATTTGTTATTACCAATGTTGTATAACTTATAATACTCACCTTTCTCTCTTCTTGAATCAAGGTTTCCATCAAATATAGTAGCTACACCTTTGACGATGTCATCGACAAAGGTAAAATCCCTTTCCATATTACCATGATTGAATACTTTTATAGAACGATTATGGTATATGGCATCGGTAAAAAGAAACATTGCCATATCAGGTCTTCCCCACGGTCCGTATACCGTAAAAAATCGAAGCCCCGTTGTCGGTATTTTATACAGATGGCTATAGGTATGTGCCATCAGTTCATTGCTTTTTTTTGTCGCGGCGTATAGGCTAATTGGATGATCAACATTATCATCTACCGAGAAAGGAATTTTATCATTATTCCCATAAACACTTGAACTACTGGCATAAACCAGATGTTTTATGGTGTAATGTCTACAACATTCTAACAAATTCAAAAAGCCAACAAGGTTACTGTCAACGTAAGCTTCCGGATTTTCGATGCTGTAACGCACCCCTGGTTGCGCTGCCAAATTACAGACGAAATCAAATTCCTGACTTTGAAAAAGTCGGGGCAATGCTTCACGATCTTCAAGGTTCATTCGCACGAAAGTGAAAGTATCGCTATAAAGCTTGCCCGTAGATAATTTATGGAATTGCTCAGCATCTTTTCTAGCGATACCCAATTCTCCCAAACGATTGTATTTTAAGTTAACATCGTAGTAAGGATTGATGTTATCTAAACCAACGATAATATGGTTCTGTGATAAAAGTAATTTGCAAGTATGATAACCTATAAAGCCAGCGGCACCGGTTACCAATATCTTCATGATTGTCCTATTTTGTAAAATTCGAAGCCTAAGGTATTCATCTTTTCGGTATCCAACAAACGACGACCGTCGAACAGGAAAGCGGGTTTTAACATGGCGTCATAAATCGCCTTCCAATCATAGGTTTTGAATTCATCCCATTCGGTGAGTATTGCAACAGCGTGTGCATCTACTACCGCTTTCATAGGGTCATTTACAACTTTTAGCAAGCGCCGATTCTCTTCCGAGGACCTTGAATTTAAATAATCTAAGTCGGCATATATTTGATCTTCTGGAACTTTTGGGTCATATACTACGATTTCAGCCCTTTCGTCAAGAAGTGCATCTGCAACATAAATTGCAGCAGATTCTCGTGTATCATTGGTGTCTTTTTTAAAGGCCCAACCATAAAAAACAATTTTTTTCCCAGAAACGGTATTGTACAAGGTTGTGATTATATTCTCAGCAAAGCGCTTCTTCTGGTAATCGTTCATGATTATTACCTGTTCCCAATAGTCCGCTACTTCCTGCAAGCCATAGCTGCTAGCAATATATACCAGGTTCAGAATATCTTTTTGAAAACAAGATCCACCGAAACCTACTGATGAGTTTAGGAATTTAGACCCTATTCTACTGTCAAAGCCTATGGCCCTAGAAACCTCGGCAACATTGGCATCCGTTTTTTCACAAAGGGCAGAAATGGAATTTATGGAAGAAACACGCTGCGCCAAGAAAGCATTAGCAACAAGTTTTGATAGTTCAGAAGACCATACGTTTGTCTGTAATATTTTTTCTTTCGGTAACCAATGGGCATAAATACTACTTAACGCATCTTTTGCTGCTTGACCTTTTTCAGTTTCCGCACCACCGATTAAAACTCGATCTGCATTTAACAAATCATCAATAGCGGTACCCTCTGCTAAAAATTCAGGGTTTGATAGAATTTCAAAATCTACTCCATTTCCTGTATTGTCCAAAATACTTTTAATAGCACTTGCTGTTCTTACGGGCAGCGTAGACTTTTCAACCACTATTTTATTATCCTTTGCAACCTTGGCTATATTTCTAGCACATAACTCTATGTATTTCAAATCAGCGGCTTGACCTTTTCCTTTACCATAAGTTTTGGTAGGTGTATTCACAGAAATGAAAATCATTTGGGCTTCATCGATAGCTTTATCGACATCAGTGGAAAAGAAAAGATTTTTCCCTCTAGTATCTCGTACCAATTCTTTCAGACCTGGCTCGTATACCGGTAGTTTATCGAGGTCAGAATCGTTCCACCTATCTATTCTGTCTTGATTGATATCAACTACAGTAACTTGTATTTCAGGGCATTGACTGGCAATTACCGACATAGTTGGTCCACCTACGTAGCCGGCCCCGATACAGCATATTTTAGATATTTTGTGCATGAATTTTCAATTTTGGAATGCAAAGATTACAAAATAACTCCGCATTACCGTAAATATTGTCGTTAAAAAGGACTAATTTCAGGTTAGCTGCGTATATAGTAAAAACCCGAATTCGTTGAATCGAGCGTATTTGTCTCTTGACCGATAAATTTCTCGGTTTAAACGAAATTTGAAAGTGAATTTAACGTTCTAAAGGAAACTATGTTTAATTTTGAACTCTGAACGAACTTACTAAACTTTAATACCTAGTGGAGACACAGACAAAGATATGGCTTTCCTCGCCCCATATGGGAGGTCATGAACAAGAGTACGTAAATGAAGCTTTTCTTACGAATTGGATAGCACCGCTAGGTCCTAATGTCAACCTTTTCGAAGAAGCAATTCAGCAATATATAGATAATGATGTGCACGTTGCGGCGCTCAGTACGGGTACTGGAGCAATACATCTCGCCCTAGAACTATTGGGAGTATCTAAAGGTGATGAAGTACTTTGTCAAAGCTTCACCTTTTCAGCATCAGCGAACCCTATCATGTATTTGGGCGCTACTCCAATTTTTATTGACAGTGAGAAAAGTACTTGGAACATTTCTCCTAAACTTTTGAAGGAGGCGATTCAAGATAGAATTTCCAAGGGAAAAAAACCCAAAGCCATTATTGCGGTTCATTTATATGGGATGCCCTATTTGATTGAAGAAGTTCGTCAGATTGCAGATGAGTTTAAAATACCGATCGTGGAGGATAGTGCCGAGGCGTTGGGAAGTTCTTACAGGGGAATCAAATGTAGTAGTTTTGGAGATATTGGAATACTATCCTTTAATGGAAATAAAATAATTACAACTTCAGGCGGAGGTGCTTTAGTGACAAACAACTTGGGGTATAAGAAGAAAGCGGTCTTTCTTGCGACGCAAGCGCGAGATGATGCGCCCCATTATCAACATTCCCATGTAGGTTATAATTACAGAATGAGTAATGTTTTAGCCGGTATTGGACGAGGTCAGATGAAAGTTCTGGATGATAGGGTAATGGCAAGACGGGCGAACTTTGAGTTTTATAAAGATAGTCTAGGACATTTTAGTGAAATTGAATTTGTTGAGGAGCCAGAAGGATATTTTTCGAATAGATGGCTCAGTTGTATTTTAACACCTTCGTTTGCAATACGGGAGAATATTCGTTTAGCACTATTGAAAGACGATATTGAATCACGACCTTTATGGAAGCCAATGCATCTACAACCCATTTTTGAGAAATACCCTCAATATGTAGATGGAACTTCTGATGATTTGTTTGAAAGAGGTCTTTGTTTGCCTAGCGGTTCTAATTTAACCCAGGCCGACTTAGAAAGAGTCGTTACAATAATTATTAAAGAGCTCACACGATGATAAAAAATTACCTTGTAAATAATGCGCATCGTTATGCATCGAAATGGCTTGTTCTGGCCATAGATGTACTTACAATTTGTATCTCATTTGTGCTATCCTACTTCATTCGCTTTAATCTATCGTTTACCTTTAAGACAGAGAACCTATTGACCCAGTTGCCAATTGTTGTCATAATAGCAACAATCTCATTTCTTTTTACCGAATCTTATAAAGGTGTGGTACGTCATACTGGGGTGCGGGATGTTTATAAAATCTTCAATGCGATATGTCTATCGAGTATATTGACCATTTTCTTTCTTATCATCAACAAGCAGTTTGTGATGATGCAGAATTTCAGTATTCCCTTAAGTATAATTATTTATCATAGTTTGCTAGCATTTTTTGGTCTTACAGCTTCTCGCTATATCTTCAAGACGACGTTCTTTAATATGGTCAAGAAATTCAAGGTGACCAAAAACGTGCTCATTTATGGTGCAGGAGAATCAGGTATTTTGACCTATAATGCTTTAACGAACCAAACCAGTAGCAATGCCAAGGTTATAGCTTACATTGATGATGACCCAAAGAAAGTTGGGAAAATCATAAACGGCGTGATGGTTTTAGGCAGGGATGTGCTTTCCGAGTTCTTTTTGAGTAAAAGGGATATATCGGAAATAATTGTCTCAATAAACAATGTGAGCAGTTCTGTGTTAAGGGAAGTTGTCGAAAGCTTGGTTGAGTTTCCAGTTCAGGTTAAAATTGTTCCGCCTGTTGAAAGTTGGATAAATGGTGAATTGAAGGTCTCTCAGATAAAGCAGGTACAAATTGAAGATTTATTGGATAGGGTACCCATTGATATCAAAAAATCTAAGGTAGAGGAGCAGCTCAAAAACCAAGTCATTTTGGTCACTGGTGGTGCTGGTTCGATAGGTAGCGAGATTGTAAGGCAGATTGCAAACTATGATTATAAATCCCTTATCATAATTGACCAGGCAGAATCTGCGCTTTATGATTTGCAACAAGAATTAAAACAAAATGGGTTTCATAACTTTATTCCCATAGTAGGGGATATCCGAGATAAGAACAGGATGAATATGTTCTTTCAAGAACATAAACCTTCAATGGTTTTCCATGCCGCTGCTTACAAGCACGTACCTTTGATGGAATACAATTATTATGAGGCGGTTAAAATCAATATCGCAGGTACTAAGACAATTGTGGACCTTTCTTTAAATCACAATGTAGACAAATTTGTTTTCGTTTCAACGGACAAAGCAGTTAATCCGACCAACGTGATGGGCGCTACGAAGCGGATTGCCGAAATGTATATCAGCTGTTCACAACAGGAAAATAAAACAAAATTCATCACTACGCGATTTGGTAATGTACTTGGCTCTAATGGTTCAGTTATACCTTTGTTCAGAAAACAGATTGAAAAGGGTGGTCCTTTAACGGTTACCCATAAGGATATAACCCGGTTTTTTATGACTATTCCGGAAGCCTCTCAACTGGTTTTGGAAGCAGCCGTAATGGGTGAAGGTGGCGAAATATTCATTTTTGATATGGGTAAGTCAGTAAGGATATTCGATTTAGCCAAGAACATGATAAAGCTATCAGGATTGCGATATCCTGAAGACATCGATATTAAAATTACAGGCTTGCGACCCGGAGAAAAATTATATGAAGAATTATTGGCAAATGGAGAGAACACTCTACCTACGTACCATAAAAAAATTCTTATTGGCCGTGTCAAAGAATTGGATTATACCCATGTAAAGTCAAAAATAGACGAGCTATGTGTTTCCAATATGTTCTTTGATGGGAATACAATGCAAATTATGAAAGAAATCGTTCCGGAATATGTGTCCAATAATTCCGAATTCTGCAAGTTGGATACCAAAGAAATCGCTGTACCTCAAAAGGAAGCTAGTAAGAAGATTTTTCAGTCCTAATTTTTCACTAGTTTTGCATTAAAATTGATTTTATGTTATTCAAAACTTTTGCTTGTCGAAACACTATTTTTCTAACTTTATTAATAGCGCTGGTCTTTTCTTCATGTGCCACTAAAAAAGAGGTTGTTTATTTTCAAGGCATCGGCGACTTTGAGACTATTGCGGATAAAAACAGTTTTACGCCAAAGTTCAAGGTTGATGATTTAGTCAATATTCATGTTTCCACACTGGATCCCGAAGCTAGTGTTCCCTTTAACTTGTTTAGAGGGTCTTCTGAAGGGGGAATTATGCCTGAACAAGTAGATTATTTGATTGATCAAAATGGAGAGATTGATTTTCCCGTCATCGGCAAGCTCAAAATTTCTGGGCTTTCTGCTGAGGAAGTAAGGGGTCTTCTAAGACAGAAACTTGACCCATATCTAAAGGACCCTATTATTAATATAAGACTGCAAAATTTTACAGTGACGATTTTAGGAGAAGTTAAAATGCCAGGTACTTATCCCGTAAATGGAGAACGTATTACCATTTTGGAAGCAATAGGTATGGCAGGAGATTTAACCGTAAAGGGTGTACGTGAAAATATTATGGTCATTCGCGACTTCGATGGCACGAAAGTATCCACAAGAATTGACCTTACCTCGAAGGCAGCTTTGAGCTCACCAGTGTTTTATTTAACCCAAAACGACGTTGTGTATGTTGAACCTAATCAATCAGCAATAACTTCTTCGAGCTTAGACAATAGAGCCTCAATTTGGGTTTCAGTTTTAAGTGTAGTTATAACCTCTTCGGTTTTTCTATATACCGCCAGTCTAAATTGATAACCTATCACTTACGGACCTCTTAATAATAACTTTGAAAATGGTTAAGAATCAAGAAAATTTTTCTGAGAATTCAATCGACTTAAAGGAGATACTTTCGGGTTATACCAAGCATTGGAAGTGGTTTGTACTTTCCGTTGTGCTAATGTTTTTATTGGCCCAAGTATATGGGCGCTATGCCACATCAGAATATGCTGCTGCTGCCAAAATTCAGATTTTAGACGAAGATAGTTCAGGGTCGATGGATGCCTTTAAAGATTTGGATATTCTCGGAGGCGGAAAAAATAACGTGATAGATGAAATAGAACTCATTGGTTCGCGATCCAATTTTATTGACGTCGTAAAAGAACTGAGATTAAATACCAGCATCTTTGTTTTAGGAAACGTCAAAAGCACGGAACTATATAATTCACCACCTATTAATATCAGTTTTATAGCTCCTGATTCAACGATAAACAATGCCGATTTTAATTTTTTTGTCACACCTTCTTCGTCCACTACATTCGGTTATAGTGAAGAAGAAGACAAGCCTGTAAAGATATATTCTTTCGGAAAAAATATTAGTACGCCCATCGGCGATGTCGTAATAACCCCTAATGTTAGTGAACTTGGTAAGTACAAGAACAAGAAATTAAAGGTCTCCATTAAACCCGTTGATATGGTTGCATTGGGCTATAAGGGAAAGACGGTTATTTCAAATACGGATGATAAATCTAATATTGTAGATATTAGACTTGAAGACCCTATTCAGCAAAAGGCAATCAATATTGTGAATTCCTTGATTAGAATCTATAATGAGAATGCCATTGAAGACAAACAAATAATCGCTGACCGTACTTCAAAATTTATTAACGACCGTATTGCAGATATTTCAAGTAGAATCTCTAATGTGGACCAGGATGTGCAAAATCTCAAGACTGAAACAGGTACGGTCGATATACCCACTGAGACAAATATTAATTTAAGCGCGGGTATTGGTAATCAACAAGAATTGGCTGCTGCAAATAATCGATTGAACATGGCTGCTTCGATGAGCGATTTGGTCAATTCTCAAAAAAGTTTCGAGGTATTACCGGCCAATGTTGGTGATGCTGCCACATCAAGCACTATAGCTCAGTACAATCAACTGGTATTGGAAAGAAAACGATTGCTTAAAAGTTCGAATGAGAAAAACCCGATTATCGTAAACTTAGATCAGCAAATAGCTGGAGTTAAGCGAAGTCTTCAATCTAGCCTCAAAAGTACAGTAGATAATTTAAGCTTAACAGTGAATTCCCTAAGTGGTCAACAAGCACGGTTTAATTCAAAAATTTATTCTTCTCCTAAAAATGAAAGGGCACTACGTGATATTACTAGAAAACAACAGACTTCAGAGCAACTCTACTTGTATCTGTTAACGAAGAGCGAAGAGTCGCAGATTGCAGTAGCTTCTCAATCACCTAAATCAAAAACTATAGATAACGCCTATGCAGTCAGTAGGTTTCCCGTTTCCCCTAAGAAGAATGTTATTAATCTTGCCTCAATTATCCTTGGTTTCTTGATTCCGTTTTCATTTATTTATGCTAAGGACCTTTTGGACAACAAAGTCCACAATATGAACAGTTTGGAAAAATTGACTACCGATACCCCCGTATTAGGTGAGATTCCAAAGCTTTCAAGAAAAGAAGATAAACTGGTCATTAAAGAAGATCGGTCCGTTTTGGCTGAATCCTTACGGATCATACGAACCAATTTAGATTACCTCATAAAAATGAAGCAATCTCCAGGGGTGAAAAATAATGTGGTTTTTGTGACTTCAAGTGTTCCTGGGGAGGGTAAGACATTTTTATCTACCAATCTCGCCATGATATTAGCAAGTACCAATAAAAAAGTACTCTTAATTGGTGCGGATATTCGTAATCCAAAAATATATACTTTTTTTACAGGTACTAATGTTGATAAGATGTCTAAACCAAGTAGAAATAAAGATGCAGGTTTGACCGAGTTCTTATACGATAATACACTTACCAGCAAGGATATTATCAATCCTATGTTGGTACATCACAATACCATCGACGTTGTTTATTCAGGCAGGATACCGCCTAACCCAGCGGAACTTCTTATGAGTCCAAGAATAATGGAATTATTTGAGGAAACCTCCGCAAAGTATGACTATGTAATTGTTGATACCGCACCTTTAATGGTTGTTACGGATACGCTTTTAATAGCTGAACATGCTGATCATTTAATCTACGTTACAAGGGCTGGTGTTACTGATAATAAAGCTGTTGGATACCCTTTGAAACTGCAGGAAGAAGGCAAGATAAAAGGTCTGACATTTGTTGTGAACGACGTAAAGACGACTAACTTGGGTTATGGTGGCAAGTACGGTTACGGCTATGGTAAAAGTCTTAAAAAGTGGTGGAAATTTTAAGGATGATTAACTTAGAAAAAAAATACGACCTTGGGGTAAATCCTCAAGGTTTTTTTGTTCCAGCCACGTTCTTCAATTTACAATAGCATTTTTCTCAGTATTTTTCAAACCAGAAACCAAGGTTTTACGTAGATATGATGAATAGGAACAAATCTCGAGGCGATAAAATATTGAGCGCTATATTCTAACTATAATAAGGCAACATAAACTATAATTCGATGAAATACATTATCGTCGATTTTAGCTGTTGTACGTCGATAAACCCCCAATTTTAGACGAAAACAATTAGGGTATTAACGCCTTTAGTTGTTATTGGGTTATATTTGAATAAAATTGTGGCCACTAGCTGTTTTTCGGTCTCAAATTGCTATTAATCAAAAGAATTATGCATAAAATCTACGCGAGAAGTTTTAGAGCTTTTAGTATATCTTTTTTATTGTTGGGGATTCTTATTTCAAAACTTCATGCCCAAAGTTTTTCACAAAGTGAGCTGAATCTAAACGGTAATGATTTCGCTTTTGGTGTCACATCATTGATGTATGGACCAGATGGTCGCTTGTATGTTGCTGAATATCCAACTGGAGCCATTAAGATATTTACAGTACAAAGAAATAATGCAACGGACTATGAAGTTTCTTCTGTTGAGACCCTTGACGGTATCCAGACCATGGCAGACCACAATGACGACGGTACATTGCATACCGAAGTTAATAGACAGGTCACCGGACTTACCGTTGCTGGTACAGCAGCTAATCCAATAATTTATGTGTCCTCAAGTGACGTTCGAATTGGTTCGGGAGAAGGTGGCGGAAACGGTGATGTTGGTCTGGATACGAATTCGGGTGTAATTACGAGATTTACATGGAATGGCGGATCTTGGGATGTGGTTGATTTAGTGAGAGGGTTGCCCAGGTCTGAAGAAAATCATGCAACAAATGGTTTAGAACTTACTACCATTAATGGAACTAATTATCTCCTTGTGGCTTCAGGGGGCTTCACTAATGCAGGTTCACCATCGACCAATTTTGTTTACACCTGTGAATATGCCCTTTCAGCTGCGATTTTGTCTGTTGACCTTGACGCTATAAATAGTCTCCCTGTTTTATCTGATAATGGTAGAAGTTATATCTATGATCTTCCAACTCTTGATGATCCGTCTAGGAATAATGTAAATGGAATTACGGACCCCAACGCACCTGGATACAACGGTTTTGACATGAACGATCCTTTTGGAGGTAATGACGGTTTGAACCAAGCAATGGTTGTTCCTGGTGGACCAGTACAAATTTTTTCCCCGGGCTACAGAAATTCCTATGACATCGTTGTTACTGAAAATGGGGCTTTATATGTTACTGATAATGGTGCAAATGGAGGTTGGGGAGGTTTTCCTGTAAATGAAGGTGGAGGTTCTGCGACCAACGACTATGACCCAGCTGAACCTGGAAGTGAGCCTCCCGGATCTGGCAATGAGTTAATCGATAATGTAGACCATTTAGAGTTAGTGACCACAAACCTTCAGAATTATGTGCCTGGAAGTTTTTATGGTGGTCATCCAAATCCCACTAGGGCGAACCCAAGTGGAGCTGGTCTGTATGTGGCACCTAATCCTAACAACAATTCAGGAGCTGTTTTTAGAACTTTAACCTTCGATCCAGACGAATCTACACCTGGGTCTACGAACAATGCATCAATAGCCTTACCGGCGAATTGGCCTCCTGTTCAAGTTGCGAACCCGGCTGAGGGCGATTGGCGTGGACCTACGGTTTTCAATCCTGATGGGCCTCAAGACAATCCTGTCGCAGTGTGGGGAACTAATACGAATGGAATCGATGAGTACACTGCCTCAAATTTTGGAGGGGCAATGCAGGGTGATCTTTTGGCAGGTCATAATGGAGGAAACATAAGACGAGCGCAATTAGACGGCTCTGGAGGAGTACAGAATTTAAATCAGACATTCATGTCGGGTATCGGAGGCAACGCTCTAGGTATCACATGTAATGGTGATTTAGAGATATTTCCTGGAACTGTTTGGGCAGGAACTTTAAATGGAAAGATTGTAGTATTTGAACCTCAAGATTTTACTTGTATTCAACCCGGAGAATTGGGATATGATGCCAATGCGGATTATGACAATGATGGGTATACGAATCAAGACGAAGAAGATAATGGAACGGACCCCTGTAATGGTGGTTCGCAGCCAGCAGACTTTGATAAGGATGCAGGTGCCCCGTTTATTTCTGACTTGAATGATTTGGATGATGATGCCGATGGTATCTCTGATGCTTTAGACCCATTTCAATTGGGGGATCCAAATGCCAGCGGAAGCGATGCCTTTACAATACCGGTAAACAATGATTTATTCAACGATCAACAAGGTCTTGGAGGAATTTTTGGTCTTGGCTTAACAGGATTAATGAATAACGGAGATCCAAATCCCAATTGGTTAGATTGGTTAGATGATATAAATGCAGGACCAAACCCGAACGATGTCTTAGGTGGTGCTCCAGGTTTGATGACCTCGCATATGACCTCTGGTACGGCATTAGGAACTACAAATACTCAAGAAAAAGGATACCAATACGGCGTAAAAACCAACACAAATACCGGTAAGTTCACCGTTATTGGTAATCTTATTAATTTATCGGGTGCTTTACAATTATACAATAATACTCAGGGAGTGACTAATGGGGAACTTGGACACTTTATTGGTGACGGTACGCAAAGTAATTATATTAAGATTGTACTTACCACAGCGGGTATAACAGCTCTACAGGAAATAAATGATGTTCCGCAAACACCTATAAATGTTCCGATTTCTATCCCAAATCGGCCTAATAACGGTATAGTCTTCTTTTTTGTAGTGGACCCAACTAACGGTCAAGTTGATTTGGAATATGCAATTGATGGTGGGGCTAGACAGACCATAGGATCAATAACGGCACAAGGAAGTATTTTAACCGCCATTCAACAAACAAGTCAAGATCTCGCCGTTGGTTTTATCGGTTCCTCAGGTACCAATGGCTTGGAATTGGAAGGAACTTGGGATTTTCTCAATGTAATTGGACAAGTGCCCACCTTAAGCCAGCAATTACCAGACATCACCCGAGCAATTAGTGCACCCAATGAAAGTATTGATTTGAACGACTACTTTAATGATGATAATGGAACAGCTAACTTAACCTATACGGTTTTCCAAAATAGTAATCCAGCCATAGGAGCAGCGGTAGCTGGGAACAATTTGAATCTAACTTTCCCTGGAGCTCCAGAAGTTTCTAATATTACCATCCGGGCTACTGATAATGACAACTTTTTCGTAGATAATTCATTCACCGTAACCGTAACAGATGCACCGATTGCTTTATATAGAGTCAATAGTGGAGGGCCACAAATTACGGCTTTGGATGGAGGTGTGAATTGGGAAGCTGATACACCGGCTTTGAATTCACAATACCTCTCGGTAGCTGGAAGTAATCAATCTTTTCCTTCAACTAATATTCCTGTGGATGGATCTGTAGATCAGTCAACCACTCCTCTGGGGGTTTTCGCAACAGAACGTTACGACAACACTTCGGGCGCGCCAAATTTCACGTATTCATTTCCTGCTCCTCAAAGCGGAAATTATGAAGTAAGACTCTATATGGCCAATAGTTTTGAAGGAACTTCTCAGCCCGGAACCAGAATTTTTGACGCCGAAATTGAAGGGGTATTACTTCCTTTGTTAAATGATATTGATTTATCCGCAACCTACGGTCATGAGACGGGAACAGTTATTTCTCATACCTTAAAGGTAACGGATGGAACGCTTGACGTAACATTTTTACACGGAGCAGCCGAAAACCCGTTGGTAAATGCAATAGAAATTTTAGATGCCTCCGAAGACGATACGCCAATTTATGTCCACCCTATTGCGAATCAATTTAATAATCCAGGACAACAACTAACAGGAAGTCTAGGGGTCAATGCATTTGGTGGCGATGGCAATCTACAATACTCGGCTGTCGGATTACCCACAGGCGTTCAAATCGAGCCTACCAATGGACAGATTGGTGGTACAATCGACCCTTCCGCGGAAGCTGGGAGCCCTTATAATGTAACGATAACGGTAAATGATAGTGATGGGTCTAACACGGATACCACTTCAATAAATTTTAGTTGGACAATTGGATCAAGTACTTGGGTGAACAAAAACGAAAATCAAAATTATACGGCACGGCACGAATGCTCATTTGTTCAGGCTGGTGATAAGTTCTTTTTAATGGGAGGCCGTGAAAATGCCCAAACAGTTGATGTTTACGATTATGCGACCGATACATGGGTAAATTTAACTGCTTCGGCACCTTCTGAGTTCAATCATTTTCAAGCAACCGAATATCAGGGACTGATCTGGATAATAGGAGCCTTTGGGGATAACGGTTTCCCAAATGAAGTACCTGAAGAATTTATATGGGCCTTTGACCCATCCACTAATGATTGGATACAGGGACCTCAGATTCCTCTTGCGAGACGACGAGGCTCTACGGGCTTAGTAGTTCAAAATAACAAATTCTATATCGTGGGAGGTAATACCGACGGTCATGATGGAGGCTATGTACCTTGGTTTGACGAATACGATCCAGCAACCGGTGTTTGGACACCTTTGGCAGATGCGCCCAGAGCGCGAGATCATTTTGCCTCAGCTGTAATTGGAAACCAACTGTACGTTGCCGGTGGACGTTTGTCTGGTGGCGCAGGAGGAGTTTTTGCTCCTACTATTCCAGAGGTTGACGTCTATGATTTTGGTTCCAACACATGGAGTACACTGCCAGCCGGACAGAATATTCCAACCCCAAGAGGTGGAGCTTCCGTTGTTAATTTCAACAACAAATTAGTAGTTATTGGAGGTGAGGTTGAAAATCAACTGGTTTATGGAGTAACAACCTCAGATGCATTACCTATAACAGAAGAATATGACCCCGTAGCTCAAACTTGGACACGATTAGATGATTTGAACAATGAAAGGCATGGAACCCAGGCAATTGTATCTGGTGGTGGAATTTTTACGCTGGGCGGATCACCCGCTTTAGGGGGTGGAAATCAAAAAAACATGGAATATTTAGGGGGAGACAACCCTGTAGGTGTGCCTAGTGTTTCAAGTGTACTTTCTGGACCAATGGATGTTCTTATCCCTGACGGTACCAACCAAGCTATTTCTTTGGATGTTAACAACGGTAACGTTGGTGTTTTTGTGACATCAATGCAAATTACGGGACCGAATGCGGCTGACTTCAGCATTGTCTCTGGGGAGCTCACTAATCAACTTTTGAATGCCAATTCTTCTCATTCATTGACTGTTGGGCTGGCTGGAAATGGAGCAAATAGAAGTGCAATACTAACTGTTAATTACGGCAATGGTGAGTCTATTGTAATCAATTTGGCAAATTTTGATAACAATTTAGATGTTACGAATCCTGGAACTCAAAATAACAACGAGGGAGAGGTAGTGTCATTACAAATTCAAGCAAGTGGAGCCAGTGCGTATAGTGCTACAGGACTTCCTCCTACTTTGACAATTGATGCCAATACAGGACTGATTTCTGGAACGGTATCTTCAGGAGGTGGAAATACAGGTCCTTTTGAGGAACAAAATGGCTTAGTAGTAATTGAAGCCGAGTCGGGTACATTGGTCCCCACCTGGACGGAGACCACAGCCGGAGGGGCGACGGGTATTTTAGCTGGTTCTACTCATTTGTCGACTCAGAATGGAGGAACTATTCCATACGAGATTACAGTGGCGACGCCCGGTGTATATCGGTTCAATTGGAGAAGTTTTTATAGTGGTGGCAACCCAACAGAAGAGAACGATAACTGGCTTAGGTTTCCAAATGATAATGATGTATGGTTTTTCGGATATAATGGGGCACCCACAGATGAGGCAAGTTTAATCGCCAATGTATCATCTGCTAATCCAACGGAAATTGTTTTCCCAATTGGTAGCAGTAGGATAACACCTACAACTACACCTAATGGGGCTGGTAGTAATGGATATTTTAAAATATTTAGGTCTGGCGGTGTATCCGAAGTTTATGATTGGCAAGCTAAAACCAGCGATTTTGACCCAATGAATTCAAATGGTTCACATGACGTATATGTGTGGTTTGTAAATCCTGGTACTTATACTATGGAAATATCAGAGCGATCTGCAGGTCACGCGATTGATAGAATAGCCTTATATAAATTGGACAATGGAGCTTTATCTGATGCTCAATTGACTGCGGCACCTGAATCTAACCGTACAGGAGGAGCGGGAGCAGCGGATGGCAGTCCTTATACGGTTACGGTTACCGCTTCCGATAATGGGGCCCCTCCGTCAACGGCAACCACCCAGTTCACTTGGTATATCGGTGAAACAGGTGATCCAATAGCGAATGCAGAGGCAAATCCGATTAGTGGTTTTATTCCGTTGGATGTTACATTTACAGGGAGCAATTCCACTGATGATGTGGGAGTTACCAATTATCTTTGGGATTTCAAAGATGGAAGTCCGACCGTTACCGAGGCCGATCCGACACATACTTTCACTGTGGCCGGAACTTATGAAGTCGAGCTTACAGTGGGTGATGCGGATGGAAATGAGAGCACGACAACAGTTACGGTTACTGCCAGTAACCCTATATCAACTGATGATATTCTCATAAACTCGGGTGGCCCTAGCTTTTCTTTCGGTGTAGAGGATTGGAACGAAGACATACACTTTATAAATGGACAGCCCTTTAGTGTAACGGACCCAATAGCTAATACCACAAACGATCAGTTGTATCAAACCGAACGTTTTGGTAACAATGGCACAACCGTTATTTATGAAATACCAGTGACGGCAGGAGATTATAATGTTGACCTGCACTTTGCGGAATTATATTTTGGTGCACCCGGATTTGGTTCAGCAGGAGGTGCTGGGTCCAGAGTATTCAACATCAATATTGAAAATGGACAGGTTCAAGTAAACAACTACGATATTTTTGTAAGTGCCGGCGATGCTTTGACTGCCATTGTAGAGAGTTACAAGGCAATAACCGTAAATGACGGTAATTTGACTATTACCCTGACGGCGGTAGTTGAGAACCCTAAAATTGCAGGTATTGGCGTATTTAGTACAAGTCCTCCGATAGCAGATGCTGGTTTGGATCAAACGATAACATTACCTATTGATAACGTTCTCCTTAATGGTACAGGAACTGACCCGGATGGGGGGGCTATTGCGTCTTATCAATGGACTCAAGAAAATGGTCCAGCAAATGCCACTTTGGTAGGTGAAACCACGGCTGACCTTACGGCAGGCGATTTAATTGAAGGCGAATATGTATTTAGGTTGACGGTAACGGATGATGAAGGGGAAACTGGTTTCGATGAAGTTACTATAACCGTTCTTTCCGAAAGCGGAAATATGGCTCCAACGGCAGTCGCTACTGGAACTCCTCTAACGGGTGATGCTCCCTTAGAAGTAACTTTTACAGGAAGTAACTCGACGGATGATGTGGGTATAGTGACTTATGCCTGGGATTTTCAAGACGGTAATATCTCCTCAGAAGCAGATCCAACACATATATTTACTACTGAAGGTGTTTATGAAGTGGAATTGACGGTAACTGATGTTGAAGATCTTACTGATACCGCTGTGGTAACGATAACTGTGGGGCCCGGAGGTAATCAAGCTCCTACAGCTGTTGCTGAGGCGACGCCAATAGCTGGCGATGCTCCTTTAGAGGTTTCTTTTACAGGTAGTAACTCATCTGATGATGTTGGAATTGTCACCTATGCATGGGATTTCATGGATGGGGCTACTTCATCTGAGGCCAATCCGAGTCATACATTTACTGCAGATGGACTTTATAATGTTGAGCTCACGGTGACCGACGCAGAAGGATTAATGGATACGGCTACCGTGTCTATTGCAGTTGGTGATGTAGGCAATATGCCACCTGTTGCGGTGATAGAGGTTGACCCTTCTGGAGGTGGGGCACCATTGCTGGTAAACTTTACAGGAAGTAATTCGACCGATGATTTCGGTATTGTAAGTTTTGTTTGGGATTTTGGTGATGGTAATAGCTCAACAGATGTCGATCCGGAACATATATATACAATACCCGGCACTTACATGGCCAGTTTAACAGTAACAGATGCTGACGGACTTACCAATACGACAATTGTTGACATTGTTGTTACCGAAGGGACAAAAACGAATATCATTTTAGAGACAAACCCGGCGAATCCTGATGATGGTGGTATTGTTCGAATAATTGTAGTTAATCTAGCAGGGAATGTAGAGGTAACGAACATCACAATTCATGATGTTGGTGGTCGCTTAGTAGCGGGGCATTTGGCAGATGACATTCAGGTGAGCAATATGTACGAAGTTCCGATAGCTACATATAGAAATGGTGTCTATTTGATAAGGGTTATCATGAGTGATGGTGAATACACATTACTGAAGCTACTTGTCGCCAACTAAAGAATATTGAATTAAATACTAAAAAGGGCCGACTGCATCAGTTGGCCCTTTTTGGTTGGACATTATAGAGGACAGCGGTTTTAGTAAAATTGTGAAATAGGTTCTACCAATCGGAAGGATTATTCTTTTCAAGAAAAAGAATAAACCGTTTTATCTATAACCGGTTCGATTAATTCTACCATTTTCTTTGACAGAGTGATTTTTTTAATAGATGTCAAATGATCCATGTTGTGGACATCAGAACCAATAAAATCAATCATTCCTTCTTCCAAAAGCTTTATCGCTGTTTTGAACACTTCTTTTCCGTAATAATCGCTTAGCGATAACATATTTAGCTGAAATTGGATTCCCTGCTGTTTGAATTCAAAATATCTACGCATTTTGTTATGGAGAAAACTGTAGCGTTCTGGGTGTGCAAGAACAGGGAAAAATCGATTATGTGCGACAGCCTCAATTGCCTTATCAAAATTTATAGGTGGTTGTAGATAACTCATTTCAATGAGCAGATAGTCTCTACCTAAGGGTAGAACCTGTTTTTTTTCAAGAATAACCTCAAAATTATCGTCGATCATGTGCTCGGCACTGGCATCGATATTTATGTGGTCCAAACCCTCTTGGGTCAATTCATTCTTCAAGTAAGCCAATGCTGTCTTAATAGTTACCGGACTGTTATCATGATAGTTATGCATGATATGCGGTGTGGTAATGAAATTTTGAACACCAAACTCACCAAAAGATTTTAAAAGTTTCTTGGAATCTTCGACTGTTTGAGCCCCATCGTCAATGCCAGGAAGAATATGGCTATGAATATCTGTGAAACCTTCTAGGAAATCAACCAAATAGGTCTTTTTGGAAAAAAAACTGATCATTTATAATGGCTTGGGCTACAAAAGTAATACATATTAAGTAACACTAAACTTTGAGCTTTAGTATGTACCTAAAAGTTTTCAGTTCAATCGTAATTAACGATTGAACTGAAAAATAAAGCTACGCACAGTGATTTTTTAAAATGAAACAGCAATCTTCCCTCTAAGGTAGAAGGGCGTCCCCGGTGTAAGATGAATTTCCTCAAAAGAAGTTGCTTCATTTTGTAAACGACTTTCCGTGGCGAATTGGGTTTCGTTCCACTCTGAATCAAAAAGGTTTTCTACAATGATGCCTATTGTCCAGTTGTTCCAATTGTAATTTAGGTTTAAATCCGTAATAAAATAGCCTTCTGCAACAATAGAATTATCTTCATTTGCCGGTCTATCCTTGATATAGCGATAGCTGATACCACCGGTAAAATTCCCCATATCCGTAAATGATAGACCGCCCGAAGAAGTCAAATCAGGAGCCAAGGGGATAAAATCTTGTCCGTCAGGCTCCTCGATGCTCCGCGCCAATGTATAGTTGATATCTGCATTGGCATACATCCAATCGGTCAATTGATACCGGAAACCAAAATCGGCGCCCAACCTTCTTGACTTGCCACTCGGTTCCACTATAGCCGCATCACCTACATACACAAATTCTTGTTCTAAGAATAAACTCCAAAGAGCCGCGTTTATAACTAATTTTCGGGTCGGTTTCACAATTGCTCCCAAATCAGCCGAATAAGCGGCAGGCAATATATCTTCACCGCTGTTGGCAACGACGACCCGAGTGTCATTGGAATGATAGCCAACACCTGTTTTTCCGAATAATTGCAACTTATCGGAGGCGGCGTAGATTGCGTTTAATTTTGGCCCAACAAATACCTTGTTTTCACTTTTACTATCATAAGTCTCCGTAAGCAGATCGACATAGTCGAATTTAAAATAGTCGAAGCGCAGCCCAGAGTTCAACGTCCATTTGTTCTTTTTATAGGTAAGATCAAAAAAACCATAGCCGTTTAGCTCATCGATATTTCCGAATGCAAGTCTTTCTAATAGTTCTTGTCTATTTTTTGTCCTAGATAGTTGTACGTCGTTTACGTCATCATAGCGAAAGCCTATTCCCGTTTCATAGCTTAATTGAGAATCATGATCGCCTACATGAACGGAGTGATTGTATTTGGTCTCTGCACCAATGATGGTTCGGTCTTCCTTCTGCCGTATTTGATCTGCGTTTACGGGGTCTTCTAAAAAGAAGGTGAAATTTGAAAACAGTTCAAAATCGTATTTTGAGATATATGCCTTTGATATTACACTTGAATGTTCATCGAGCTGTTTCAGGTGATTTACCAAGAAGTTCGATCGGCTGGTATTACCACCTTCGGTATCATCTATGGCTCCAAATCTACTTATCAGGCCTTGGTCAATAGCACGTTGGGGAACTTGTCCTGAAGCATCCCATTTGCTTTGAAAATGCGAAAGAGTAATACTTAAATCTTGGTCTTCCCGATTATTATAGTTATAGCGCCCCATTAGGTTCAATCGATTGAAGTTTTGCGGTGATTCAAAGGCACCGTCTGTCAAAACGAGTTCTGAAGCTATATAAGCGTTACTTTTTTCTCCTTCCGCTACTTTGAACATGCCTACTGATCTAATGGTATTGAACATACCAGCTTCAACGGACAACATGTTGCCAGTAATTTTCTTTTTCGTTTTAAGGTCTACATAACCAGTAGTATTGAAGTTGCCCTTACTAGCGTAATAAGAGCCTTTCCCGAAATCTATATTATCAATGGTTTCAGGAATAATAAAGTGCATATCGGCATAACCTTGACCATGTGCGTGTGAGACCATATTTACAGGTAAACCATCTACATCAATAGTGATGTCAGTACCGTGGTCAATATCGAAACCTCGTAAGAATATTTGTTCTGCCTTTCCGCCCCCAGCATGTTGACCAATAATCAATCCCGGAACTTTACGAAGTATTTCTTGGGATGATTTTACAGGATTGGCTTTCACGTCAACGTTTACAAATTGGCTCAAGGCATTTACTTTAGAGACCAGAACCACTTGGTCCAAAGAAACTGCGGATTCCATCATGGTAATCTTAATAGTAGAGTCCAAATCATTCTCGGAAATGATGATTTCTTGCGTTTTGAAACCTAGACTATTAAAGATTATCAGGTCTCCAACAGAGATATCATCCAACTCAAAATAGCCGGAAATATTCGTATAGGTATAACCATTGGTAGTTTTGTTAAAAACACCGACACCATCAATGGGTACATTATTTTCATCAACTACGGTACCGCTGAGTTCATGCGCGCTTGCCGATAGACAAAAGCCAAAGAACGTTAAGAATAAGAATATCTTTTTCATTTTATTTTTTTAGTAGGGTAATAGACGCATACTAAGCCTAGCTCCAAAGATGGAATGGCCGTAGTGAAACGCCTTAATTGAAATTAACTTGTTAATTGAAAACCGCGTTGGTGGAAAAAAATAGTCCAGCGCAGAATTTTAGGCTAATAAAAGTTGTGGAGGAACATCAAGTATTTTTGAATGTCCTAGATTTAATGGCATGTTAAATTCTCGGAATTCTTTTGGGACTTTTTCTAAGAACTTTGGCAATATTGCCAATACTTCAGATGTAGTATGTTTTTTTAACTCGACTTTCGTTTTTGGTGCTTTCTCAGAATCATGATTTTCATTTGAAGCTTCAAAAATGCTATCTACTATATCAATAAGCTTATGGTCATGGTCGACTTTAGTATTGTCATGCTTATGTGAATCATGTACTTCTTTATAATCGAAAACTTGTATATCATGTGAAAGTACAGAGTTTGGCATCTCCAATCCATGTGAAATTTCATGCAAAAGCAAGGTCAACTGTGGCTGAAGAGGACCCAGCAAATAGCAAATGCTCATAAGCATTGCGATTTGTTTGATGAGTTTTGGCTTCAAGCCTTGTGTGAACCTGTTTTTCATGTAATTGTTTAGTTTCTAAAAATCAATTCTAGTTCTGTTCGTTCAAAAGTTTCTCCAAGGTTTCTTCTATATATGCCCCATATTCCGATATGGTCGGAAATTCGAATATTTTGTTCAAAGGGAATTTCATTTCAATTTCTTCATTAATTCTGGCGGTGACCCTTATGGCTGCTAGTGAGTGTCCGCCGAGTACAATAAAATTATCATGAACGCTGACCTGTTTTAAACGAAGTACTTCTTTCCAAATTTCGGCGACTAGTTCTTCAATATCCCCGTTTGGCCCTACATAGGGAGCTTCCATATCCAATTGGGAGGTATTCAAAGATTTCAAGGTCGATTTATCGACTTTTCCATTTTTGGTCAAAGGCAGTTCTTCTATGAATTTGAAATAGGATGGGACCATATATTCTGGTAATTCTTGCTTCATGTGTTTGGCAAGTTCGGTGGAAGGAATTTTCTTTTTTCCCGTATAGTAGCCTACTAGTTTTTGCTGTTCCAATTCGCCTTCACTAGATTCTTGATAGCCAATTTCTAACATGATGCGTTTCACTTCTTTTTCGTCGATAACCTCGTTAATTTCCTCAAGGGTCTCGTTTCTTGTTTTGTGACCCATACGAACATCCCAACTATAAGGAAATGAATAATTACTGTACCCTTTCTCTTTTTTATGCACATAAATGCCCAATTGATTGATGAGGCAATTAGTTGAACGTCCAGTGTCTGTTGGCCTCACCCAGTCGACCTTTTCTTTGAGAAATTTTAGCATTTGCTCCAAACTAACGTCGCTATACCTGTAGAAATCGATAAATTGAACTTTGTTGAACGTATCTTCATAATCGAATATGGAGACATCCAGTAATTCTTTTACGGCATCTTCCTCTTGATGGTACAATTTGCGTGCTTCTAGAATAGTATCGTCTATGGTTTTAACATCGATATTTTCGTCCCAGAACAATTCTTCTGTCAATCGGGTTTCGAAGAATTGTCCCCGTGAAAGTCCTGTAACCACGAACGGAATCTGCTTTTCCAAGGCAATTTGTGTGCTAAGGGTATAAATGGTCTTAAAACAACCGTTACATACATTTTGATGGCGATGGAGGCTATCTACGAAGATTTTATTCATGTACTCCGTAGTACCATAAATATGATCTACGTTTAGTTTTGTGACGATTCGGTCAATGTTCGCCTTGGCTTGATCCGAGATATAACCATTGTCTAGAGTAAACGCCAGAACGCGTAACCCCATATTGATGAGTTGTGCTAGAATATAGGTACTGTCCTTACCACCGCTTAATAATGAAATACAGTCGTAATTCGGACTTTTTCCTCTTTGGGATATCAGTATTTTCCGAAGTTCCTCTTCTGTTTTGAAATATTTCTGCGCTTGTTCTTTGTATCCCTTGAAAGCAATACAGACATGGCATATGCCATTCTCGTCAAAATCGGTGTTGGGATAGTTGGATGGCAATCCACATTCGGAACAATTTACAACTTCGTTTTCAGGAATTGCTTTTTTACTCTCCAATAAGACCACCGCTGTATTATCTATACCCTCATGTTTGAGCAGGTTTGCCTCTATATCGGTCAATTCCAAACGAAATCCTCTCAGTTTGATTTGCTCGTCTACTCTACCTAGGTACTCGAACTCCCCGTCAGAATTGATTCTGGCGAGGTCACCGGTTTTGTACATTTTTGCCCCAGAAACAAAGGGATTATCCACAAATTTTGTACGGGTCAACTCTGATAAATTCTCGTATCCATTAGCCAATCCTATACCTGTCAAGTATAAATCTCCATGTACTCCTTCTGGAACTGGATTCAATTTCGAATCCAGAATGAGGGCCGTCATTCCGGCAATAGGAAACCCGATAGGAACGGAAGATGTAGTATGCCTATCCTTATTAAATTTAGAAACGATGCACCCTACAGTAGCCTCGGTAGGTCCATATTCATTGTAAATGGATAGTTTGTCGTTAAATGCCTCTTGGACGCCTTTTGCCAGATTAGACTTAAAGTCCTCACCGCCAACAATCATGGTTTCAATTTTGGAGTGCTGCATATCGGCACCTTTGATCAAAGCCAAATGTGATGGTGTCAGTTTGATGGCGTTTACCTTATTTTGAGCTAGTACTTCCATCAAGGAAATATCGGGACCTTGTTCGGCTTCTTTGTAAATAATCAATTCACCTCCTGTTATTAAGGGAAGGAAAGTTGATGTTATGGTAAGATCGAAGCCAATGGAAGTAAAGAGTGGAAAAACGAATTTTTCATCTCTCGCATAAAAGGATTTCGCCCAGTTCAAATAGTTGAATAGGGCACCATGTGAAATTAAAACACCCTTTGGATTTCCTGTCGAACCGGAAGTGTAAATCATATAGGCCAAATCTTGCTCTGTTGTAGAAACAGAACTAAATTCAGTATTTTGATTATCAGCAGTATATGAATTATTACTCAAATTGATACATGAGATAGAATCATTTGAAATATTGTGCTGTAATCTATCATTGGTCAACACCATTAGGGAGCGGGAATCTTCTAGAATATAGGATACCCGTTGTGGTGGAATATCCGAAGATATCGGAATAAACGTGGCACCCGATTTGAGTACCGCAAGAACCGAAAGAATGTATTCTAATGAACGATCTAAATAGAGAGCAATCTTAGCGTTCGATTTCAAACCATTTTCCGAAAGATGAATTGCCAATTGGTCCACTTTGGTATTCAAATCGTCAAAGGTGTACGTATGGTTTTTGAGACGTATAGCTATTTCGGAAGGATTGTTTTCTACCTGTGCTTCAAACCATTCAATTACGGAATGGAAGTCAGAAGTTTCGATTTCTTTTGATATAGGAAGCACCTCCATCAGTCTTGGTTGGTGAATGGATTGATCGATATCGACTATGAGTCCATCAAGGACTTTTAAAAAGTGTTCAGGAACCTTGTTTCGAAGCCTCTCATCAAAAACGGAAGTATTCAAATCAAAATATACAGTCACCTCTCCTGAAGCATCCATATCATAAACATGACAGCGAATAATATGTGCTGGATCACAATGGTCAGGATGAAGCCATTGCGATTCCATATGAATTCCCTCAAAATCAGTATAGGATGCGTTAATATAGTTCAATACCACATTAAAACTTCTACTGATTTCAGGAGTGCTCATTCCTGGTTGAGCATAACGTAAATATTCACCAGTTTCGTTTTTAATGCGTTCAAGAACAGTACGGTAAGTGTCGTTCGATGCCAGTTCATCCAGTATTGGAAAGACTTCAATGAATAGTCCCGGTGTTTTTTTGAAATTCTTCGTAGTCCTGTTGTGGGAAGGTGCACCTATCGCCAAATTGTTTTGGCCTGTTACACGATGTAAATAGATGAAAAGGCTTGTTATAAAAAGGTTGAAAAGTGTTAAATCTAAGGTCCAAGACCGGACGTCGGCTTGCTGTGCGAGTGTTTTTAGTTTTTTTGTTCTTTCTGCCCCGAGGTTCAAACGAATTCTTTCGGACTTACTATTGGCATCAAAATTCTTATTCCCATAAGGTTCTGGTATTTTAGTAAGTGACGCCAGCTTTTTTTTCCAATGATCGCCAATCACCGCACTCAACTTGTTTTCTTTTTGTTCCGCTTCAAACTTGATGTAATCTGAATACGAAGGAATGGTTGGAAAATCATTCAGGGTACCGTTACCTATGTGCTGGTAGAGCTGCATTTGATAGGCGTAGAGCAGGGTCGAGGAGGTAGCATCCGTAATCAGGTGGTGGATGTTCAGGAACCAAATGTATCTCTCTTCTTCGTCTACTTTTAATAAAACCGAATCAAATAAGGGCTTTGAAAGATCGAATATTTCTTTGCTGCGCTGTTTTAGCCAATTCTGGGTATCCAATTCATCCTTAGCACTAAAATCGAGGGTTTTCAAAGAAAAATCAGCATCGGTCAGTGTAAATTGTTTGGGAATCGAATCAACTTCTGTAAAAACCGTACGAAGCACATCTACTCTTTTCACCAGCTCTGAAAAGGCTAAGGCGAAATTCTCTACATCAAGTGCGCCATTGATCTCAAACGAATGTGCCATATTGTAAAGCGGTACGTTAGGATTGAGTTTTTGGCCTGTCCATAAAGAGAGTTGGCTTCCCGTAAGTGGCATATATGTAGTTTCCGTGGAATCTGTCATAGATTAAATCAAATAAAAGCGTTACTTTTTCTTTTGTGCCAAATAGTCGCTGATATGTTGAACGGTCATGAAATTTTCGATGACCATATCCTGTGGGGGGACTTTTGTATCAAACTCTAATTCGATGTATAAAATCAGTTTCATCATTCCCAAGGAATCTAGAATTCCATCGCCCAAGAGATCATCTTGAGCTTCCAGTTCCTCTTCCATTTCATTATTCAATAATTGTTCTTGAATATATTTTATCAGTAATTCATTCATAGCAAAGAATTAAAGGGTACTTAGTGTTTCTTTTATTCGTGTTAAATCAATTTTACCGGAACCTGTACGAGGAAAATCATCCAGAATAATGATTTTACTTGGTAAAGCATAAACGGGAAGTTGTGATCTACAGTATCCCAAAAGCATATTTATTTCAATCTGTTTTCCCGATTTTAGAACAACAGCGGATAAAAGTTCTTTTTCGCCATTAGATTTTTCTACGGAACAAACCATAGCCTCCTTCACTAGTTCGTGCCTGCTTAATACAGCCTCGATCTCATCCATTTCAATGCGATAACCTCTTATTTTTATTTGTCTATCCTTTCTACCAAGGAAAAGTAGATTGCCATCTTTATTTAGTTTAACCAAATCTCCTGTCCTGTAATAACTATCTATTTCATTTGATTCGGTTATCTCGGTATATATGGAATTTTGAGTAAGAAGTTCGTTATTCCAATAACCCATCATCATAGTAGGTGTCTTTACAACGAGTACACCTTTATCTCCAGTATTCACTTCGAGGTCAGATGAGTCCAAAATTTTATATTTGTTTTCGCCCCACATTTTGCCAATAGGAATTGGGGTATCTACCTTTGGAATTTCATTTAGATTATAAAAAGTACATTGATTGATCTCTGCCGGTCCATAAGAGTTCGAAAACTGTGCCTGAGGCCATTTTAGCATTAGTTCTCTTAAATATTTGACGGCAAAAACCTCTCCTCCAAAAATAACCCAACGCAAAGAGCTTAAGTCATATTTCTGAAGAAGATTACTTTGAAGAATTTGTATTAAAGCCAAAGGTACCGAATACCAAATGCTTAACTTTTCCTTTTCCATTAATTGAATAAGACTGGCGGGCAATTTGGTGTGGGCATCTGAAATTATAATGGTTGTAGCCGCTCTTAAAGGAGCTGAGAAATAGCCAAATGTAGAAATGTCAAAGTGCAATGGAGCATGATTCGCAACCCTATCGTCCTTATCTATTCGATAGAGATCAGCTGAAAGTTTTGCATATGCCAAGCCACTACGGTGTGAGTGCATGATGCCTTTAGGTGTGCCCGTTGAGCCTGAGGTATACATGATATAGGCAAGGTCTTTTTCCGTTACTTCTGGATGGATATATGTTGAGGTATCTATCCCGAAAATATTGTCCCATGAAAAAGAGGGTAGTGCCATAGGTTGCGAAATTCCTATTATCTGTTTTAAAGGGGAATGATGTTCTAGTAATTTTCGAACCTTTTTTGTTTGTTTGGGTGTAGTAACCATGTGCTCAATACCACAATCTTTTAATAAAAACAGGGTTCGGTCATGAGGAACCGTTGTGTCAAGGGGAACGTATGCAGCGCCTGCTTTCATAATCCCATATATCGCAATAGCGGTTTCAAGACAGCGGTTCATGTAAACACCTACTCGATCTCCTTTTGTTATTCCATACTCTGTGAGATGCATCGCTAATTGAGCTGTTTTAATATTTAGGTCGGCAAAGCTCACAGCTTGTTCGCCAAAGCGAAACGCATCCTTTTTTGGAAAGCGTTGAGCACTATTCTCGATAATATGCGGTAGAATTTTTATCACTTCCTTAAAACTAAATTACACCCCAAGTAGGTTGGCGATTATGTTTCTTTGAATATCGGAAGTACCAGCATAGATAACACCGCCAACGGCATCCCTTAGATTTCGTTCAACTTCGTTTTCTGTTAGATAACCGGTACCACCGTGTGATCTAATGGCATCTAGGCTTGATTCTATGAAGCTTTCGCTGAGCTGCAATTTTAATAATGCCGCCTCCATCATGGCTGATTGACCGATACTCTTTAACCATGCAACTTTGTACAGTAAGAGCCTTGAAGTTTCTAAACGTAATTTCATATTGGCTATTCGGTTTGAAACTGACTGAAATTCACTTATAGATTTTCCGAATTGTTTTCTACTTTTTATAAACGAAATTGTTTCTTCCAGCTGTCTTTCCATAGCTCCTAATTGGCTACCTAATATTCCTCCGCGATCATATTCCAATGAACTGGTGGTAATACTCCAGCCTGCACCCTCTGCTCCCAATCTATTCTCTTCAGGCACAAAACAGTCATTGAATGTTAAATCGCCAATAGGAACGGTTCTTAATCCCATCTTGGCTTTATTGGGGCCTTGTGTAAACCCTTTGGTTCCTTTATCTAAAATAAAACCGCTTATACCCCATTTTCCCAATTTCGCATTTGTAACACAGAATATTAATGCGACATCGGCTATCGGACCCAAAGTGATAAGGCGTTTATTACCATTTATGATATAACCCCCTTCAACTTTTTCAGCTGTTGTTTCCATCGCAAAAACATCTGAGCCGGCATTGCTCTCCGTCAGCGCATGGCACCCAATCCATTCACCAGAAGTGAATTTTTTAAGATACTTAATCTTTTGTGCTTCTGTGCCGAATTCCGCGATAGGTAATTGCACAGTCCACATTTGTGCATTTAAGCTAAATGGAAGTCCATTATCTATACAGCCATACCCTAGACCTTCCATAGCTAAAGTTGCTGTTAGGATATCAATTTCTTTTTTGTAACCACCATAAGCTAGAGGTGTGGCCAAACCATGTATGCCGAAATCTGCACATTTTTGCCATGCTTCCCGTGAGAATTGAAGTTTTGCGTCGCGTTCCGTAACGGATTCATTTAAATGCGCTTTCGCAAAATCGATAATTTTTGATTTGTAGTTTTGTTGTTCTTGGGTCCAAGAAAAATCCATTGCCTGATTTTTAAAAATTAGTAGTAATCTCGCTTTTTTACGTCACTTGACGATATAGAATTATTGCTATACAAGTTATACTTGTTCTAGGCTTCAATAGATTTCAATAAAAAGTTATAAGGATTTTTCGCATCGTCGGATACATTTTCAAGGGCAACCTCAAGTCCGATACCAAATTCAATAGCCAAATCTAGGAATAGGTCCATTACCACTTGATCTTCCAATGCCCAGCCTGTAGAATCGAAAATCGACATTTGATTTTGTACAGCAACAAAGTTCTTCGGTTTTTGAAGAACTTCGACCCAATCAGGACCAATTTCAGAGTCTTTCAGTTGTTGACATTCCCCCTCAATTTTAGCTTGCTCCAAAAAATCAGGACAAACAAAACTGCGTTTAAGAATATCTAGCGGAAGTTCTGTTTTTCCGGGGAAATCAGAGCCTACAGCATTTATATGCAAATGACTTTTGTTCTCAAGTCCCTTAAATAATGGGCCTTTACCTACTTCTATTGAAGTTTCGGTACATACGATGTCTGATCTTTTAATGATTTCATCAATGTTTGCCAGTTTTACGGAGATGTCTAATTCGAGCATTGAAATCCGCTCCTTAAAAGAACTCATGGTACTTTTATTAATGTCGTATACCATCACTACTTTCAGTTTAAAAACTCTCGAAATGGCATGAAGTTGTGTAACTGCCTGCGCACCGCAACCTATTAAGCCAAGTATGGAACTCTCAGGTTTTGCAAGGTATTGACTCGCAAGGGCAGACGCTGCCCCAGTTCGCAGTGCCGTTAAAAGTACACCGTCTGCAATGCCTTTCAGGTGCCCTGTGCTTGTATCATAACTTGATATGGAGGATAGTATGGTCGGAAGATTGAAATTATCAGGATTTTGAGGATGATACCCGACCACCTTTATTACCACTTCTTTTTCCTTTTCATAAATTGGCATCCATTCAACCAGACCGGGATTATTTCCAGAATAATTAAATCCATCCCGAATAGGAATTTTGGTAATTGTTGTATCGTAGTTTTCGATAGCCTCTTTTAATCTAAAGATTAGGGTATCCATCAATTCGTTCAACCCTACGCGTTCTGCAATCGATATTACATCCGCTCCTGTTAATAAAAGCGTATTCTTTTCTTTTTCTAACATTAAGACTTGTGATTAATATCCTTGTATAGATGCAATTTGTTACAAGATAGTTAAATTGTGTTTTAATCTAAACTCTTGAACTGACCATTCGACAAATTGTTACTTCTTTGGGTTTTATTGTCTCATAGTGCCAAAAAACTCCCTTTCAACGGTTATATTTAGATTATAAATGCTTTTTTATTTACTTGAGGCTTTCTTATTTAAAATATCATCACATTTATCAAATTAATTAAGTAATTTTCTAATAATTAACTACTATGAGAAAGGCTTTTAACTACTTATGGTTATTCCTATTATTTTCATCTTTTTATGTGGCCGCGCACGCGCCTAACCAAAGTTATATCTATTTAAGGGTATATGAAAAGGCTGGTATTGACGCAAGTTTTGAGTTAACAACCCTTGATATAAATAAGATTTTCGGAACTAATTTTACCAGAGATGCGGGATTAGATGAATTACAGCCCTACTATAGAAAAATACAGGATTACCTTCTGAACCATGCAAGTTTTTCATCCGTTAATGGAAATCACGAAATGGTATTCAAAGACGTAAGTATGCGGTATTTAGGAATGGGCAATTACTTGCAGGTAAATTTTCATTTGAAAAATACCGAGAATGTACCGGATAATCTTGAGGTGAATTACAGCGCAGTTTTCGAAAAAGATGATACCCATAGGGCATTTCTAATTATCGGTTACAATTGGAAAGCGGGCATTATTAATAGAGAAGCCATTATTTCACTCAGCTTTACTCCAGATCAGACAAGTGATACTTTGTCGCTGACAGATACCTCGGTTTGGAAAGGATTCGTGGCCATGGTCAACCAAGGTATTTATCATATTTGGATTGGCTTAGATCATATTTTGTTTCTACTTGCGCTGATTTTACCGTCTGTAGTCAGAAGGTTAAGAGACAATAAAGTATCTACTGCCAATTCAAGCGCTGAATCTCAAGTAGTTAAATCTGGATTTATAACTTGGGATTGGTATCCGGTAGAACACTTTAAACCTGCCTTTTTATATATCATCAAAGTTATTACTTTTTTTACGATTGCCCATACGATAACACTTAGTCTGGCGTCGCTCGAAATTGTGAATCTTCCGTCTCGCTTTGTGGAGTCGATAATTGCGCTGTCAATAGGTTTGGCAGCATACCACAATATCAGACCAATTTTTAAAGGAAGGGATTGGGTTATCGCATTTATTTTTGGACTGTTTCACGGCTTCGGATTTGCTAGTGTACTGTCTGATTTAGGACTCACTTCGGAATTTTTGACCCTATCACTCCTAGGCTTTAATATTGGAGTTGAAATTGGACAACTATTTATTATAGCACTTATTTTTCCAATTCTGTTCTTGATTCGAAAACGAAAAAGTTATCCCAAATTATTAGTGTATGGCTCCATTTTTCTTATTATAGTATCACTTTACTGGTTCACAGAAAGGGTTTTTGATATTAATCTTTTAGTTGAGGATTATTTAAGATCAGTTGCCCGAGGGATATTGAAGGCTTTAGGTCTGAGGTAAAGTCATTTATTGAGTTGGAGCGATGCTATGAAAGAAGAAACTAACAAAATATCATTATTGGCCCAATGGAAAAAACGCCAGCAAGAATCTGCCGTCAAAGGTATCGAAAAAGCTCCTGAAGATGCACCTTTGGTTCTGTCTCATGGTCAACAGCGGCTATGGTTTTTACAGCAACTATACCCGGGGAATCCTTTTTACAATTATTCGCATCGGTACGACCTGAAAGGGGTATTGGACATTGAGAATTTGTCAAGAGCCTTACAAATTATTTATGACACCCAAGATATACTCAGAACAACCTATGAGTTAAAAGATGGAATACCACAAGCTATTGTCCATCACCAAGGTCAGTTAAACCTAAAAAGAATTGACCTTCGTGAACATGAAGATTTGGAGGCTGAAACACTCGCATCCAAAGAAATGAACGAAGATTCTTTAAAATCTTTTGATTTAACAAAAGGCCCTTTGATCAGGGTTTCTTTATTAAAACTCAGCGAGAAGAACCATATATTGTTCATTACACTTCATCACATCGTAGGTGATAAGTGGTCTTTAGAAATTTTTAACCAAAAGTTGGCTAAGTATTATCGCAACCTTAGTGAGAGCAAGGACGAGGTTTTCGAAAAACCTTCAATCCAATATCAAGACTATGCGCATTGGCAATTGAAAAAACCAATTGATCAATCACAATTGGATTACTGGACAGAAAAATTATCAGGTGAAATACCGATGCTTGATTTGCCAAAAGATTTTAAGGCACCGTTACAACCCTCCTTTAAAGGTGGATTAAATAGTCAATTGCTTGATGAAAAGCTGTCGAAAAAAATCTTATCGCTGGCTTCAGAGCTTGATACGACTCCTTATGTCCTCTTATTGTCGGTCTATTATGTCCAGCTGTTCCGATATACCCAACAAAATGATATTCTTGTTGGCTCGCCTATTTCTAACAGGAATCAAAAGGCACTAGAAGAATTAATGGGCTTTTTCAATGATACTGTTGTTTTAAGAGCAAAGTTGGAGACAAAAATGTCTTTCAAAGAATTGGTTGCTCAGGTACGAAATATGACGCTTGAAGCATTTGAGAACAATGAGGTGCCCTTTGAGACCTTAGTAAAAACTTTAAAGCCAAAGAGATCATTGAGTACCAACCCGTTTTTTCAAGTAATGTTTCTTTATGATTCCGTTGAGAATACACCCAGTTTTGGTACAGAACTAGAAGTATCAAGTGAAACTTATGCTTCCAAAGTATCTAAATTCGACCTGACGCTTTTTATGTACGAATCAAATGGCAGCATTACCTCATGTTTTGAATACGCGACAGATTTGTTCGAGGGAGATACAATTGATCGCATGCAGAAACATCTTAGGCTCTTATTAAATGGAGTTGTTGAAAATCCGGAGCAGTCCATCTCTGATATTTTAATGATTACCGAAGAGGAAAAAAGACTGTTTTTCCCCGAGACCTATGAAAACCGGCTTTTAGTAAATACACCTAAAAGTTTAACGGCATTTATTGACCAAGCAAGTGTAAATTTTTCGTCGAAACAGGCAGTTGTTTTTAAGGATAAGAGTATCTCATATGAAGAATTAAATTGGAAAGCGGAAAATCTAGCCCATTATATACTGGAACAAAAAAGTAATCAGGAGGGAATAGTTGCGCTTTGTATGGATAGATCTCTTGAAATGATAATAGGGATGTTAGGGATATTAAAAGCTGGATGTGCTTATTTGCCATTAGATTCGGAATATCCTTCACAACGTTTAAATTTCATGTTGAACGATGCAAAGGTTGATTTGATATTGACCAGAAGAGATACGGCTCCAAAATTGCAAAATTCAAGTGTAGCGCTTATGAATATTGATGAACTTGATTTAAACACCAATCAGAGCAGTAACCAACTTCCAGATATTCAACCTGATGATTTGGCTTATGTAATATATACGTCAGGCAGTACAGGGCAGCCAAAAGGCGTTCCCATTACCCACAGTAATATTGTAAATTCTACTCTCGGCCGTACCCAATTTTATGGTAACGACCCTGAGTCTTTTCTCTTACTTTCTTCCCTATCATTTGACAGTTCCAAGGCTGGTGTATTTTGGACGCTATGCACCGGGGGAACGCTAGTGATTTCCGAAAAAAGAATGGAACAAGATATCAATCTATTGTCCCAGACAATACAGAATAACAATGTAACCCATACATTGATGCTACCCTCATTGTATAACCTTTTATTAGATCATGCCAGTATTGATGAACTTGAAAGTTTAGAACTGGTGATGGTCGCTGGAGAAGCCTGTTCCCATTTAGTTTGTAAAAAACACTTTGATACTTTGCCTAGAGTAGCACTTTATAATGAATATGGCCCAACAGAGGCAACGGTTTGGTGCGTTGCACATAAGATTCAAAAAGAGGACGGAGTAGGTCCAATCCCCATTGGAAAACCGGTTGCCGGAGCTCAAGTTCATATATTGAATGATGACTTGAAACATGTGCCTTATGGTTCAATAGGAGAGTTGTGCGTGAGCGGGCCAGGATTGACCAAAGGGTATATTAATGCCTCTACCAATATGAATGCAAGTTTTGCAGAGATTAGACTTCATCCAGACACTAGTCAAACAAGACGAATCTATCGTACCGGCGATTTGGCGCGTTATGGAAAAAATGGCAACATTGAATTTTTCGGAAGAAAAGACCAACAGGTCAAAGTACGCGGGCATAGGATAGAAATTGATGAGATTGAAAAAGTGATTTTGGACAGTAAGGTGGTAGAGAAAGTTGTAGTTGCCATTGAGGGGAAAGAGGTTAATATCAGTGGGAAAGATTTTGGTGAAATAGAAATGGCGCAACTATTGAAAATGGCAAAAGAGACTATAGGAATTGATGGTATTGAAGAATTATTGAACGATTTAGAAAATAGGAAGGATTCAGAATTAGAGTATTTGATGGGAAAAATTTAAATAGAAAAGCAGGTATTGGGTTGACAACATTATAAATTATAAGTAGCCGAAACTGTGAAAAAAATATGGTAGGGTCTGAATTACATAATAGAATTGAAAACTTGTCCGAAGTTGGCAAAAAATTGTTCTTGCTCAAATTAGAGCAATCTTTAAAGGGGCATATAGCTGAAGACCTTAATACCTCGAGTAAACGACTTGTCGCCTATGTCCGTGTTACAAATAAATTTGAAGAAGCATCGCTGAAATCGGTTTTAAAAGAAAAACTTCCTGATTTTATGATTCCTGGGTCTATAATCGCGGTAGATGAATTTCCAACGCTGCCCAATGGTAAGGTAGACAAGAAAGCCCTATCCTATTTAAAAAAGAAAATAGCTGAGGTCCCTGTTAGATCTGTTTCGGGGCTCTCGGAAACTGAAATCAAACTAAAAGGCATTTGGGAAGAAGTGTTAAATTATGCTCCAATTTCCGTAGATGACAATTTTTTTGAAATAGGGGGTGACTCCATACTCAGTATTCAGGTAATTGCAAAGGCCCGAAAAATAGGTGCAATGATTTCTCCAAATCAATTATTCGAGTATCAGACCATCACGGCACTTGCGAAAAGCATTGAAGAGAAGGCCAATATAGATGAGAAATGGGAGTATGTTGCCGCCATAAGAAAGGGCGGAACTAAAAAGCCACTTTTTTGTATTCATTCAGGTGGAGGGCATGTTTTTTTCTATGGATTGTTAAAAGACTATTTAGAATCAGATAGACCTATTTACGCTATTCAACCCTCTGGTCTCTATAGAAATGAGAAAATGCATAAGAGTGTTGAGGAGATGACGGCTGACTACTTGAGTGCAATTCGCGAGATTCAGCCCAACGGACCCTACAATATTTTGGTTTATTGTTTCAGTACTTCCGTGGGCAATGAAATGGCAAAACTTTTGGAAAAGGAAGGTGAAGAAATTAATATCATAGTTATGGATACAATGGCCTCTCCTTGGAATGCCATTGATAATGATGCCCTGAAGGTTCGTCTTTTATCTTTCTTGAAACGTTTGCTGATGTCGCCTGTTAAGTCCATAAAAATGTTCTTAAGTGACCGAAAATATATGCTCGATGCAATTTTTGTCAAATTTTTTGGAAGGGAAGAACAAAAAGAACTTGAAAGGTTGAAAGCAAATTTGAGAAAAATAAGTGTTGACTACACTTGGGAAAAACATCAAGGTAAGGTTTCTTTAATTTTAACCGATAAACCGGATTCTAAATTTCAAGACTATATCGTCGAATCTTGGAAAAAATATGCTCAAGGTGGTGTCAAAATATATCCAACAAAAGGCAACCACGCCACCTTATTCAAAGAACCTGATATTCAATACGTAGCAAAGAAAATAGATTCGTGTATTGTTGATTAAATTCAGGAGTGGTATCTATATTTTATAACGATAAGAAGGAAAATAGTTCTTGCTACCATTATTCCTAGAGGTGATTAAGTCGCTATAAACTTCTTCATCAACGATGTATTTCCAAATTTTGAATTTTTTGAAATCTTTTGAAAATGTTGATTTAAATTGAAATAGAGAATCTGCCGAACCACCAAGTCCGCCACCTAAATTCATAAAATCATAGTTCTCGATACATCCTTGTTGTCTGGCTTCGTCCAATATTAACCGTAGCGGATTTAAATACATGTACTCTGTAAAGGTTCCTGAAAGATGGTAGTGTATCACCCTGTTCTTTTTCATCATAATTGCTCCTGAAATAATTTGACCGGTTTCCTTCAACACCGCATAAATGACCTCTATTTCAAAATCCTTCATTTTAATGATGTTACGAAAATAGGCTTCGGAAAAATAGTATGATTTTTTCGCTTGTACCCTATCCATATTTTCGTAGTACATATCTCTGAATGTCAAAATATCATCTATATCATGGCTCCTTTTAATATCGCAATATCGTTTGGCTTTGTTGACATATCTCTTGGTTATTTTTGAATAGGCTGCTCGCTGTTCTTGTGGTTTCTTAGTAAGATCGATATTGATGAGGTTTCCTAAGACCTCAATATCACCGAGGTTAGTTATCGCTTTTTCTTGATTGGCAATGAATGGATTCAATCTTGTGAAAACACTTACAATTCTTTCTTCCTTAAAATATGTTTTTAGTTGGTTTTGAAATTCAATAAAATGCTCAGTTCGAACCTCACTACTAAATATTGGACCTACATAACCGTAGGCTGAGGTACAATCAAAATAATTTGAACCCTGAATTACTCTTTTTATCAATGGCAAAGCAATAATAGCCTCGTTTGATTGGTAAACCAATAAAAAAAAACTTTCACCTTCTTGTTTTGAAATGACATGATATTCAAATGTATGATGACAATCGAAGTCTTCAATTTTTGCCAATACTTCATCCCAATATTTCTTTTCTAATATGGGTTTAATCATGCAGGGGACCTGATTTGAGATTCATAACTTTTTTCTATAAATATAAACATTTAATAACTTATCGGTTATAGTAGCGCAAGGGGCAACGGTAAGAAGGAACTTATTGTATTCCGTGGAATTTTGGATAATTTGAACGATTTGCAACAAAATCATCTTTTGACAACCGATACTCTTTATTTTCGACTTGAAGCTTAGTTCATTGCTCGAAATATGCTTAATATTCATATTGCCAGACGAAAGGTCGGTTAAAATTGTACTTTTGAGTATTACCAACTAAAGAAGATAATGTCCCATATTGCTATTGTCACTAGTCTACTTACTGGCCGTATACATGCCAGTTTTGAATTAGCTTCTCGTCTCCAACGTGAAGGGCATGCCATTACCTTTCTATGTCAACCTAGTACTCAGGATAAAATAGAAGAAAACGGCTTTATTTGTGTTCCCATTCCAGAAATAACCTTTAGCTATGAATACCCGCTGCGTGCTAAGATGGAATCTTCATGGTTTAAGAAATTAGTATTTCACTTTAAGCATCTAAAACGTCACTATTCCGAAGGTGAGAAAATCTTGAATTTAGAAGGGCACAAAGAAAAGTTAAGACATGTAAACCCAGATTTGATTTTGGTTGATACAGAAATTCATGACCTAATTTTTACATCTTGGGAATTGAAAATACCTACTAAATTAATCACTACCTGGTTTTCTGATACGATAAGCCTCAATAATCCATCCATACGAACAGCCATTATTCCAGGTGTCGGATTAAGCGGTAGTAAAGTTGGTATTTTTGGGTCATGGTTAATCATGCGATTGAAAATAAATGGAAGGGTCCTAATCAACAGATTGAAATTCGAACATTACAGAAGGTGGATGTTAAAAACCTATGCCAAGAAAATAGGTTTTAATACAAAAGAATTATTGGTGAATACCTTACCGCCATTGTACAGTTTCAAAAAATTACCTACGATAACTATGACCATGTTCGAACTTGAATTCCCGCATAAAATACCTCAAAATAGTATTTATGTGGGTCCTATGGTTAATGAAAAAAGAATTGATAAAAATAATATGTCAGCGGATAGCAATGAATTGGATAATATTTTAATAAATGTATCCAAAGCCAGCAAAAAGCTTATTTATTGTTCTGTCGGGTCATTGGCAAAAGGGCATTTACCATTCATTAAAAATGTAATCGAAGCTGTTTCTGAGCAAGAGAATTGGTATTTGATATTATCAATTGGTCCAAAAATGGATAAGAACGATTTTGCCGATCTTCCAGTAAACATAAGTCTATTCAATTGGGCGCCTCAATTAGAGATTTTGAAGCATGCAGATTGTTGTATAACCCATTGTGGTATCAATAGTATCAATGAGTGTATCCACAATAAAGTTCCGATGCTTCTATACTCCGGGCAGTATACGGATGAAAACGGTAATTCGGCAAGAATGTCTTATCACGGGTTGGGAATCCGAGGAGACGTAACCCAAGATAGTTCAACTCAAATCAAAGCCAATATTGAAACCGTTTTAGCAGATGAGGTGTTCCATTTGAACATGGATAAATATCATAGCATTTATTTGGACTATAAAGCGCGACCTTTGACTCCACTATTGTTTGATTTTAAAGAGAATTAGCTATTCGTAGTTTGATAGAAAGAAAACCGCACATATCAGAGTTGAGCGAAGTTGCGCATGTTTGGTATGGTTCGTTCTCACGAAACGAGTCAAATCTGCCGGCATTTGAACAGGTCCTTTCTGAAGATGAAATTGAAAAAGCGTCCAATTTTAAATTTAAAAAAGATAGAGATAGCTTTATTATTTCAAGAGGAATACTAAGAGAACTTCTTGGAGGTTATTTAGCTATGAGCCCTATCGAACTAAAGTTCGAATACACATCGTATGGGAAGCCATATCTACCAAATCAACTATTATACTTCAATGTTTCCCACTCAGGTGACATGGCTGCTTTTGCATTTACGTTGAATTGTGAAATAGGAGTGGATATAGAAAGGATAAAAAAGGATTTCGATGTATTGGAGTTGGCGCGTAATTTCTTTTCAAATAATGAAATAGTGTCTCTTGAAAGGCAACCAAAAGAAAAACTATCAAGGGCATTTTTTCGCTGTTGGACACGTAAAGAATCTTTTATCAAAGCGAAGGGAAGTGGCTTGTCTTTTCCTTTAAACCAATTTACAGTTTCTTTTGATAAAGACCATCATGCTACTTTGTTGGAGACTAATTGGGATTCGTCCGAAAAATTAAATTGGAGCCTGTTTTCGTTTGTTCCAAACGAAGAATACATTTTGGCAGTTGCGCTGAATAAAAAAATTAAGACGGTCGAATATTTTTTATGGGATATGTAATAGGCCAAATTCATAAAAAGCTTTAAATAGACCCTGTTCTTTTCGGATGGGCGCAATATCTCCGTTTATCGATGAATAGCAATATATTAACGAAGAAGTGAGTCTTGGTCAATGATATGATACGAATTTCAGTATTTTTGGGCTTATTGACTTCCCCCCTAAACTTTTAGATTTACCAATTAAGCACATATCCTTTTTTTGGAATATATCAGAACGTTATGACAAGAAAAATTACTTTAATTTCTTTCCATTTAATTGCATTTATCTTTTTTAACAACCAAAGTACAAACGCACAAGAGCCCACTTTTTCTCAAAGTGAATTAAAGTTGAATGGAAATGATTTCGCCTTTGGTACCACTGCACTTATGTATGGGCCTGATGGTCGATTGTACGTTGCCGAGTATCCTACGGGAACAATAAAAGTAATGACCATTCAAAGAAACGGGGACGCAGATTACGAAGTAACTGCGGTTGAGATTCTTGATGGTATACAAACCATGGCCGACCATAATGATGACGGTACGCTGCAATCCAGTGTCAATAGACAAGTAACCGGCCTAACGGTTGCTGGCACTTCCTCCAATCCGATTGTTTATGTTGCATCGAGTGATGTCCGCATTGGTTCTGGTGAAGGGGGTGGTAATGGAGACATCGGTCTTGATACAAATTCTGGAGTTATTACCAGATTTACATGGAACGGTGGTTCTTGGAATGTAGTGGATCTGGTCAGGGGTTTGCCCAGGTCGGAAGAAAATCACTCTACTAACGGCCTGGAATTTACAACAATAAACGGTACCGATTATCTTATCGTAGCCTCGGGAGGTTTTACGAATGCAGGAGGCCCCTCGACCAATTTCGTTTATTCTTGCGAGTACGCTCTATCGGGTGCTGTGTTATCAATTGACCTTGATGCTATAAATGCTCTTCCGATTTTATCCGATAACGGCCGAAGCTATATATATGACCTTCCAACCCTTGACGATCCGACCAGGGCAAACCTTAACGGTATTACCGACCCAGATAATAGTAATTATGATGGAATAGATGTAAACGATCCATTTGGAGGAAACGATGGACTGAACCAAGCCATTGTTGTTCAAGGAGGTCCGGTACAGATTTTCTCTCCTGGGTTCAGAAATGCCTATGATTTGGTAGTTACCCAAAATGGAGGATTATATGTAACGGATAATGGTGCAAATATTGGCTGGGGTGGTTTTCCAGTTAATGAAGGAGGTGGCAGTGCTACTAACGACTACGATCCATCAGAACCAGGTAGTCAATCCGACTCTGGAGGTGAACAAATCGATAACGTCGATCATCTTCAATTAGTAACCACTAACCTACAGACCTATGTGCCAGGAAGTCTTTATGGTGGGCATCCAAATCCCACAAGAGCTAATCCGAATGGTGCTGGGCTTTACACCGCTCCAAACCAGAGTGGCAATTCAGGAGCTGTGTTTAGAACATTAAAGTACGATCCTGATGGATCTTCGCCAGGCTCGACCAATAATCCTGCTGTAGCTCTACCAGCGAATTGGCCACCTGTTCAGGTGGCGAACCCCGTTGAAGGAGATTGGCGTGGACCTACTGTGAATAACCCTGATGGACCTCAAGACAATCCTGTAGCCATTTGGGGAACGAATACTAATGGAATTGACGAATATACAGCCTCTAATTTTGGTGGAGTGATGCAAGGTGATCTCTTGGCGGGTCATAATATGGGAAACATAAGGAGAGTTCAGTTGAATTCTAATGGTACGTTACAGAACTTAAATCAAACTTTTCTTACTGGTATTGGCGGGAATGCCCTTGGTATTACTTGTAATAGTGATTTGGATGTTTTCCCCGGAACTATTTGGGCTGGAACTTTGAATGGTAAAATTGTGGTTTTTGAACCTGCTGATGCTGTAATATGTATTAATCCGGGTGAACCGGGATATGTTGCGAATGAAGATTATGATAGTGATGGCTATACAAATCAAGATGAAATTAATAGCGGTGTAAATCACTGTAATGGAGGGTCGCAACCGATGGACTTTGATAAATCCGCAGGATTTCCATTGCAATCTGATTTAAGTGATCTAGATGATGACAATGATGGCATCAACGACGCCTTGGACCCATTTCAATTAGGGAATCCAACATTAGGTGGGAGTGATGCTTTTCAGCTTCCGGTTAACAATGATCTGTTCAACGATCAAGAAGGACTTGGCGGTATTTTTGGTTTGGGCATGACGGGATTAATGAATAATGGTGACACCGGAGCGAATTGGTTAGATTGGTTGGATGATAGGGATGAGGGTCCCAACCCGAATGACGTTTTGGGAGGTGCTCCAGGTCTCATGACCTCACATATGACCTCCGGTACGGCTTTTGGTAGTTCAAATACTCAGGAGAAAGGTTATCAGTACGGAGTTCAGACAAGTGTCAATACTGGAATTTTTACTGTTTCAGGTAATTTAATCAATCTTACAGGACCTTTACGGCTTTATGGAAATAATGCTGCAGTAGGGGGAGAACTGGGTCTTTTTATCGGTGACGGTACGCAAAGTAATTATATCAAAATAGTACTTACAACAAATGGTATTACTGCTGTTCAAGAAATTAATGATGTACCTCAAACACCTCTAAATGTTTCAATTCCTATTGCATCTCGACCATCAAGCAGTATTGTTCTTTATTTTATAGTTAACCCTTCAACGGGAAAGGTCTATATGGAATATGCAATTGATGGTGGAGCAAGAAATTTAATCGGAACGATTACAGCTCAGGGCAATGTATTGAATGCAATACAACAAGCAAATAAAGATATGGCCGTTGGTTTTATTGGTACTTCTAATAGCCCAAATGTTGAGCTTGAGGGCACTTGGGATTTTTTAAACGTCTCACAGGGCGATCAAGGCTTTGCAGCTAGAGTAAACGTGGGAGGTTCAGAGATTATCTCTGACGGGAAACTATTTTTGTCAGATCAATCTTTTACTGGAGGGCAACAATTTAGCAATTCAAGTGCCCAAGTGCCCCAAATGTATCAGACCGAACGTAGTTCATCCGGCAAAACCTTTCAATACAACTTTCCAGTTCAAAATGGTGATTATAATGTTATACTGCATTTTGCTGAAATTTATTGGGGAGCAACAGGAGGAGGACCTGGAGGAATTGGTAATCGAATTTTCGATGTTAATATCGAAGGCAGTTTGAAGTTGGATAATTATGATATTTATGCTGAAGTCGGTGCGGAGACGGTAGTGACAAAATCATTTGGCGTAACTGTCAATGATGGAATATTAAACATAGACTTCTCTTCTTTGGAAAATGTGGGTGGTGTTGATCAACCCAAAGTATCTGCAATAGAGATAACCCAAGCTATTGAAAATAACCAACCGCCCGTTGCAGTTGCACAAGCTACGCCGATAACGGGCGATGCACCTTTGGAAGTCACATTTACGGGAAGCAATTCAACTGATGATGTTGGTGTGGCAAGTTATTTATGGGACTTCAAAGACACGAGTCCTACAGTGAACGAAGCAAATCCAATTCACACTTTTTCAGCGCCAGGTACCTATGACGTTGAATTGACCGTTGGTGATGGTGATGGAAGCATGAATACTACAACCATTACGATTGTGGTGAATGACCCTGGTTCACCCGAGGATATCAGAATAAATTCCGGAGGGCCCTTAACTACATTTAATTCCAAGGATTGGGTATCTGACGAATTTTTTCTGGGTGGAAGTTCTTTTGCAAATGCCAACGCGCAATTGCCTGATTTATATAAAACAGAAAGAAGCTCTTCAAGCAAACTATTTCAATATAACATCACACTTCCAAACGGAAATTATGAGGTAAGACTTCATTTCGCCGAGATTTATTGGGGTGCTACCGGGGGTGGAACTGGCGGTGTTGGAAGTAGGGTATTTGATGTTTTCGCTGAGGGCTCAATCTTACTTGATGATTACGATATCGTTGCGGATGTTGGTTCAGAGACTCCTGTAGTTAAAACGTTTGATGTTACCATACTTGATGGACAACTGAATTTGGAATTCGATACCGTGGGTAGTGATGGAGTGGATCAACCAAAAGTTTCGGCCATTGAAGTGGTATCGGGCGGTTCGTTCGCACCAATCGTGGTTCAGCCCATTTCAGATCAAAACAATATGGTCAATGATGTTATAGGTAGCCTTGGTGTATCGGCATCTGGTGGAGATCCAAACGCTAATTTTATTTATGAAATTTCTGGGCAGCCGGATGGCATCCAAATAGAACCTACGAATGGCTTAATTTATGGAACCATAAATTCCAATTCAGCCACAGGGGGCATCAATAATGATGGTGTACATAATGTAACAGTAAGTGTTTCTAAACTGGGTTCTACTACCATCGATATTAATTTCGATTGGACGATTACCGATTCCGCTTCATGTGTTTGGAATGACTTATCGGACCCAAGCCAAGGTCGCTTTGAGTCAATGACTGGGGTTCTAGGGGATAAATTGTATTTGATTGGAGGATGGCTTCCCGGAATTCCGAGGCTCGTGGCTTCGACTGAGGTTGAAATTTATGACATTGCCAATGATACTTGGAGTTTTGGTACCCCCATGCCAGTTCCCATAACGCACATGGGGTTTACCGCGGTGGGCGATGAGCTATGGTCCATCGGTGGATTTGTGGGGGATGACCCTGGTGTCGCTACAGATGCCGTTCTGATTTACAACACCACAACAGATACGTGGAGTACGGGCCCAAATTTGCCAACAGTGACAGGTTCTGGATCTGCTACTTTGAATGACAACAAATTGCATTTTTTTGGAGGATTGGCGGCCGACAGACAGACTGATTTAGGAAATCATTATGTACTTGATCTTAACAATATTGGTGCAGGTTGGACAACGGCTGCTCCTTTACCGAATCCAAGAAACCATTTAAGTGCGGCCAGCTTGAATGGTTTGGTCTATGCAATTGGTGGGCAGTATGGACATGACGGCCCTAAAGAGGACACAAAACTACTTCATGTTTATGACCCTAGTACAGATCAATGGAGTAAGCTGGCCGATCTTCCTGAGGAACGTTCACATTTTGAACCGGCTACATCGATCCGTAACGGTAAAATAATTATCGCTGGCGGTAGAAATGGAGGCAACTTTTACGATGAGGTTACGCAATACGACCCGCAACTAAATTCGTGGTCTGAACTTTGCACGCTACCTGCAAGTCTGGTTGCACCGGTAGCTCGTATTTTTGGTGATAGATTAATCGTTACAGGTGGTAGTTTAGATGGTTTTAATAATATTCCTAACGAAACTAGCTGGTTACTTTTAGAACCAGAAGTATCGCAATTGGCATGGGTAGATAAAAATGAAAATGAAGATTATACGGCTCGGCATGAGAATTCTTTTGTACAAGCAGGTGATAAATTCTATTTGATGGGTGGCCGTGAAAACGCAAAAACGATAGATATTTATGATTATAACTCTGATAGCTGGACAGCTCTAGTAGATTCTGCACCTTTTGAGTTCAATCATTTTCAAGCAACGGAATACCAAGGGTTGATATGGGTTATTGGAGCTTTTAAGACCAATAATTTTCCAAACGAGATTCCGGCCGAGTTCATTTGGACTTTTGACCCCGCCAATCAAGAATGGATTCAAGGACCTCAGATTCCAGCGGCAAGACGTCGCGGTTCAACTGGCTTGGTGGTACACAATGATAAATTTTATATCGCAGGGGGCAATAATAGCGGGCATGATGGCGGGTATCTTCCATTCTTTGATGAATATGACCCTTCGACAGGGAACTGGTCAATATTAGGTGATGCACCTAGGGCACGTGACCATTTTGCATCGGCTGTCATCAACAATAAATTGTATCTAGCTGGAGGAAGGCTAACAAGTGTTGCCAACGGATTTTTCGAACCTACTATTTCAGAAGTTGATGTTTATGATTTTAATACTGCTACATGGAGTACACTACCCTCAAGTCAAAATATCCCCACCAACAGAGGTGCTGCTTCAGTGGCAAATTTTAATAATAAACTGGTTGTTATTGGGGGAGAAATTGGTGGACAGTCTTCTGCGCTGACAATAACTGAAGAATTCAACCCAGCAACTGGTTTGTGGAGTGAGTTGGAAAATCTGAACTTCCCAAGACACGGTACGCAAGCCATTGTTTCTGGAAACGGGATTTTCATCACAGCTGGGTCTCCAAATCAAGGTGGTGGCAATCAAAAAAATATGGAGGTACTTGGGGTAGACTCCCCTGTTGGTACTCCAAGTTTGGCCAGTACCCTTACTACACCAACTTCTGCACTAGTAGATGATACATCTGATACTGATATTTCTTTGGATGTAAACAATGGAAATACTGGAATAATAATTAAGTCCATGCAACTTTCTGGCCCAAATGCGAGTAGTTTCAGTATAACGTCCGGGCAACTCTCCAACGGACTTTTAAAACATAATACATCTCATGATGTATCCATAGGATTCAACGGAACTGTAGATGGTGAAATAGCCACTTTGGTAATTAATTACGGCAATTCTAATCAGGTGTCCATAGCTTTGGAAGGTAACATCGAAGGTGTACAGAATGATATAATTGATTTTACTTTAATCAATGCCGATGCAGATACGGATATGCTCGATTTAATTGACGGTACGCAAATAAGCGCATCAACGGTTCAAGGAATTGGTTTAAACATTCGCGCAAATACGAGTCCACCCGTGGTAGGAAGTGTAGCATTTCAACTGAGTGGAGAGCTTAGTATTTCTAGAACTGAAAACGCCGCAGCTTATGCCCTTTATGGTAATAGTGGGAACGATTACAACAGTATTCAATTTCCGCTAGGGGATTATATGTTGACGGCAATCGCATACTCAGGTTCAAGCCTATCAGGTAATATACTAGGTGAGAAAACAATACAATTCTCGATAGTGAACGAGGTCGGAGAGAATAACCCTCCGGTAGTCACGAATCCCGGAACTCAAAACAGTAATGAGGGCGATACCATATCCTTGCCAATTGTTGCAAGTGATGAAAGTAACAACCTCACGTATTCGGCAACAGGTTTGCCACCTGGTCTTTCCATGAATTCCAATACTGGAATTATTTCGGGAACAGTTGCAAGTGGAGGTACAGGAAATGGCTTTCAAGAATCGAATGGACTTGTCGTCATCGAGGCAGAATCTGGAAATTTGGTTCCCGGTTGGTCGCAGACATCTACAGGAGGGGCCACTGGTATCATAGCAAGCACTAACAGCTTTAATTCACAAAGCGGTGGAACCATACCGTACCAAATCAATATTTCTACGCCAGGGGTATACCGTTTTAATTGGCGTAATTTTTATAGTGGATCAAGTCCAACGGACGAAAATGATAATTGGCTGAGGTTCCCGAATAATAATGACGTATGGTTTTTTGGTCATAAGGGAACTATAGCAAATGAGGCAGCCATGATAAGCAATTTACAAGGCGCCCAAAATAACATCGTTTTTCCAAAAGGAAGTTCAAGAATTACGCCTGGAACAACCCCAGAGGGTGGTGGAAGTAATGGATTTCTAAAAGTTTATAGGGCAGGTGGTGCACCTGAAACTTATTCTTGGCAAGCATTGACTAGTGATGGCGACGGGCATGATGTTTATGTTTGGTTCGTCAACCCTGGTACTTATACTATGGAAATTTCAGAACGTTCGGCAGGTCATGCCATTGATAAAATAGCGCTTTATAAGTTAGACGGTCAAACATATACTACAGCCCAATTAACTGCAGCACAAGAATCTCAAAGTTCTGGTGGGCCGGGGGCATCAGCCAACAGCCCTTATGATGTGCAGGTCACCGTTAGTGACGATGCGATTCCTCAGCTTTCGACAACAACTCAATTCAGTTGGATTGTTGGAGTTGCCAATGTAAATAATCCACCGATAGCAATACCAGTGGCTTCTACCTTATCTGGTGATGCCCCGTTACAAGTCTCGTTCACAGGTGGCAATTCTACCGACGATTCAGGAATTGTGAGTTACTTGTGGGACTTCGATGATAATAGTTCATCTACTCAAGCTAATCCTCCCACGCATACTTTTAATACTCCAGGAATATATAATGTTACATTAACAGTGACCGATGGGCAAGGTCTTTCGGATTCTGAATCGCTAACCATAGTAGTTAATGATGTTAGCCAGAACGGTGTGGTAGGCTTTACCTTGGTCAATGCTGACACGAATATCGACATATTCGACCTTGTTGATGGTCAAGAGATCGGAGTTCAGACGGCTGCACTCAGTATTAGGGCCAATACCGATCCTGCGGTTGTGGGTAGTGTTTCTCTCGTCATCTCGGGCTTGCTTTCCAACAGTCGAGTTGAAAATGTTGCTCCGTATACTTTATTCGGTGATTATTTGGACAATTACAATGGATTTCAACTACAAGTAGGTACATATACCATTAGTGCGACAGCCTATAGCGGTGCTAACTTAAGTGGCACTAATTTAGGAACGTTAACCAATCAATTTACGATTACCAACAGTAGTTCTAATAAGAGTTCTATAGCTATTTCTAACCAAGATTTAATCGGAGATTATCAAATTGATATGAACTTCGAAACAATGGATATAATCGTTAGCCCTAACCCTGCAAAAAACTATTTGAGGCTAGATTTTCTTGGAACTTCCGGGAATGTATTAGGTGCTAGCCTATTTAATCTTAATGGGAAATTGGTACGTACTTTCAACACTAATGAAATTAACGTTTCAGGCAATGGCTTGCTTTTAAATATCGAAGGAATTACGAATGGTATCTACTTGGTTAAAATTACATTAAAAGACAGTGACCCTCGATTTATTAAAGCTATTGTTCAAAACTAAAAATATGATCCACAGAAATTCAGTTTACAAGGAATCATAATGACAGCCTAATGAAGATTTCAACAAAAGCCTTTCAAAAATGAAGTTCTTAATTTGTATCAACTGTTAAAGTTATCTTTAAATTTAAAATAGGCCCGATTTTCCCTTTACTTGAATTAAGTCTTTTACCTATCTTGTAGCATTACCTTTTGGACTACGGCAATTCATTTTTGTCGTAAAATCTATTTATATAGGTACTCATACTAATTTACAATCAAAAAACTAAACTATATGAAAAGACGAGATTTTGTACAACTTTCCGGTCTAGGGGCAGGGGCGATTCTGATGCCAAGCCTGATGATGGGAAATAATATTCCGACCGAGGCTTTATTGGCTCCGGGTATGGATGTTATTGTAAAAAAACGAATGGCCGATGTCGCATTAAATACTGCGAAATCTATGGGTGCTACTTATGCCGATGCACGAATTGGAAGATATTTAAATCAGTATGTTTTTACTCGAGAAGATAAAGTTCAGAATGTGGTGAACACTGAGTCCTTCGGAATAGGGATTCGAGTTATCGCAAATGGAACCTGGGGTTTTGCGTCTACAAACGATGTCACCGAAGATGGAATTAAAAAAGCCACCGAACAGGCCGTTGCTATTGCAAAAGCCAATTCAAAATTTCAAAAAGAACCTGTAGTATTGGCCCCTGTTTCGGGACAAGGAGAAGTTTCTTGGAAGACACCTATTAAAAAGGACTTTAAAGACGTTCCGGTTTCAGAGAAAGTGGATCTTCTATTGAACGCAAACGCCGCCGCACTTGAAAACGGTGCTAATTTTGTAAACTCTGCTTTGTTTATGGTCAATGAGCAAAAATACTTTGCTTCGACGGATGGGTCATACATTGATCAAGACGTTCATCGTATCTGGCCAACTTTTGGGGTGACCGCTGTTGATCAGGGTGCCGGCAAGTTTAAAACTAGGCAAGCAATGAGTGCACCTATGGGTATGGGCTATGAATATATGGATGGCTTATCATCAGAAAAATTGGATGGTGCTGCTGGTTTAAAACTATATCGAAATAGCTATGACATGGTCGAGGATGCGACCACTGCCGCCCAACAAGCCAAAGAAATGCTATCGGCCAAGTCCGTAGATCCTGGAAAATATGATTTGGTACTCGAGCCGAATCATTTAGGATTGACCATTCATGAATCGGTCGGTCACCCAACGGAATTAGATCGTGTATTGGGCTACGAGGCAAATTATGCTGGAACAAGTTTCGCGACAATCGATAAATGGGAGGCTAAAGATTTCCAATATGGAAGTGATATTGTAAATATTGTTGCCGATAAGACTCAAGTAGGGTCATTAGGTGCTGTTGGATATGATGATGAAGGAGTTCCTTGTAAACAATGGGATATCATTCGGAACGGAATTCTAGTCAACTATCAAGCGATTCGCGATCAAGTGAAAATGATCGATCAGAATGAATCACACGGATGTTGCTACGCCCAGAGTTGGAATGACGTACAATTCCAGAGAATGCCTAATATTTCCTTGGAAGCTGGAACTGATCCCTATTCCGTAAGTGAAATGATCAAGGATGTAGAAAAGGGAATCTACATCGCAGGCCGTGGTTCATATTCCATAGATCAGCAACGGTATAACTTCCAATTTGGAGGTACTGTTTTCTATGAGATTAAAAACGGCGAGATTGTGGGCATGTTGAACGACGTGGCATACCAATCAAACACACAGGAATTTTGGAATTCCTGTGCGAAGATTTGTGATAAGAATGACTATCGGTTATTCGGCTCGTTCTTTGATGGAAAAGGGCAACCACCTCAGGTTAGTGCGGTTTCCCATGGTAGTTCGACCACCCGATTTAATGACATTAATGTTATTAATACCGGTAGAACCGTTTAATCACAGTTTCACGCTAAATAGAAAATACAATGGCAATATATACAGAAGAAGAAGCAAGAAAAATAATGGAAAAAGCAATGAGCTTTTCCACCGCCGACGCTTGCGAAATAAATTTAGAAGGAAGCGAGAGTGGAAACATAAGATATGCAAGAAACTCTGTTTCCACAGCTGGTCATCGTTCAAACCAAACCTTGGTAGTGCAGTCTAATTTTGGAAAGCAGTCGGGTACGGCGACTATCGATGAATTTGATGATGAATCGTTGAAAAGGGTAGTGGCAAGGTCAGAAGAATTGGCCAAACTGTCTCCCGAAAACCCTGAATTCATGGGGCCACTTGGACCTCAGGTTTATGACAATGCAATCAACTATTCAGAAGCTACAGCCAACATTACGCCTGAATTTCGGGCGGAAGTGGCAAACAGTAGCATAGAACCAGCTGCCGCAAAAGATGTAACCGCTGCTGGTTTTTTAGACGATTCGGCAGGGTTCAGTGCGATGATGAACTCCAACGGACTCTTTGCCTATAACAAAGAAACCTTTTTGGAATTTACTGTTACTATGCGTACCAATGATGGTACTGGATCTGGTTGGGTGACAAGGGATGTAAATGACGTAGCTAAGTTTGATGCTGCGGAAGCATCTAAAGTTGCAATTGATAAAGCGGTACTATCAAGGGAGGCAAAAGCTATTGAACCCGGAAAATACACGGTGATATTAGAACCCTCTGCAGGGCTTGGCCTATTGAACGGGCTTGGTAGAGCCATAAACGCACGTCAAGCTGATGAAGGGCGTAGCTTCATGTCGAAAGAGGGCGGAGGAACCAAAATAGGAGAGAAAATCGTTGATGAGCGCGTTAATCTCTGGTCTGATCCTTTAAATCCAGAAGTACCTAGTGCTACTTGGAATGGTGCAGGTCAACCTTTGAAGAAGACCTCATGGATTGAAAATGGCGTGGTAAAAAACCTTGCCTATGATCGTTTTTGGGCGAAAGAGAAAGGTGTCGATCCCGTTCCTTTTCCCAGTAATTTTATTATGGGAGGTGGTGATGCCTCGTTAGAGGATTTAATTAAGAGCACTAAAAAAGGAATTTTGGTTACCCGCTTGTGGTACATACGCTCGGTAGATCCACAAACATTACTGTACACAGGTTTGACGCGTGATGGTACGTTCTATATCGAGGATGGCGCGATCAAATATCCAGTAAAGAATTTCAGGTTTAACGAAAGCCCCATTATCATGTTGAACAATTTGGAAACGCTAGGAAAACAAGAACGAGTAGATGGTAATTTGATTCCATATATGAAAATTAGGGATTTCACATTCACCAGCTTATCTGATGCTGTTTAATAATATATGATTTAAAATGAGCTGGTTGTTTTGATGCATTCATGACAACCAGTTTTTATTTAAAACAGGTTGAATCTTTTGAGTAATGCCTTTTTCTTTACGAGGTTGCAGTATGAATCCGGTGATTGGGATGTAGATCAACGCATGCCTTCCAACTTGCTGAATTCGTTGGTCGAGTATACAACCCTGAAAGTTGATATACAAGAAAACATAATTACCTTGGCAAGTGATGACATTTTCAAATGTCCCTTTTGTTATTTGTCAGGACATAAACTCGTACAGTTTACCAAAAAAGAACGGGAGAATTTTGAGAAGTACGTGAATAATGGCGGATTCATTTTTGTGGACGATTGCAACCATGACATCGATGGCCTCTTTGCGAAGTCTTTCGAACGTCAAATGGATGAAATATTCGGGGAAGGAGAATTGAAGAAAATCTCAAATAATCACGAGTTATACAATATATTTTTTGAATTCGAAGATGGTCCACCAACCACATCACAAGAACTAAACGGTTGGGGCGATGATTTGGTTCATGAATATCTCAAGGCCATACAGATCAACGGACGGATAGCCGTGCTCTACAGCAACAAGGACTATGGCTGCGAATGGGATTATGATTTTAGGAATAAACGCTGGTATAAAATAGACAATACCCGTTTCGGGGTAAATATAGTGATGTACGCACTTACATCATAATGATAGTATATGGAGAAACAACTATTGGAATTAAAACAGGAGGTCGAAATCCTGACCCAAAAACTTGCTGATTTAAAAAAAGAAATCGGAAAAGTAATTATCGGCCAAGAAGAAACAGTAGAACACCTACTTATTACTTTTTTGGCAGGCGGCCATGCCTTGTTGGAAGGAGTACCGGGCTTGGCGAAAACCTTGATGATTAAAACATTGGCCCGAACTATTGACCTTAATTTTAAACGAATTCAGTTTACACCTGATTTGATGCCTTCCGATATTATCGGAACTGAAATTCTTGAAGAAGACCATACTACGGGGAAGAAGTTTTTCGAATTCAACAAAGGACCGATTTTCGCGAACATCATTTTAGCAGATGAAATCAACCGAACACCTCCTAAAACACAGGCTGCGCTGTTAGAGGCAATGCAAGAGTTCGAGGTTACGTACTCGGGAAAGACCTACGAATTAGACCGACCATTTTTTATTTTGGCTACCCAGAACCCTATTGAGCAATCAGGTACTTTTCCCTTGCCAGAAGCCCAGCAAGACCGATTTCTGTTGTATATCAAAATTGGATATCCGACAGCAACCGAAGAGAATCTTATCTTGAAAAACACTACAGGATCAAAAAGCGAGGGAGTCAAAAAAATATTGACCGGAAAAGAGATTATTCGGCTTCAAGAATTGGTTCGAGAAATTCCAGTTAGCGATGAACTCATAGATTACGTTGGTCAAGTGGTTCGTTCCAGTAGACCTGAAACCACCAATAATCCGTATGTAATGGAATGGGTGAGTTGGGGTGCCGGTCCTCGAGCAGGTCAGGCCATGATATTAACCGCTAAGGCCCGAGCCCTGCAACAGGGTCGACTTTCGGTTACTTTGGATGATATAAATCATATGGCATTCCCGGTGTTGAGGCATCGGATTCTTGTTAATTTTAAAGCTGAGGCGGAAGGAATTACTGCTGACGAAGTCACCACTCAAATTTTGAAAAGCACGGTATTTGCCTAAACTAAAACTACAGTGAAGCAAGATTATAGACAATTGCTTAAGCCTAAAATCATTAATAGTATCTCTGGCCTATCCCTAATTGCCAAGGTTATTGTTGACGGATACTTAACAGGTCTCAATAAAAGTCGTAGGGTAGGCGCAGGGTTGGAATTCAGCCAATATAGGGGCTATGAACCCGGAGATGACACGCGACTCTTGGATTGGAAAATGTTGGCACGTTCCGGGAGGTACTACATCAAGCAATCTGAAATCGACACACATATTTCCGTAAAATTCATTATCGATGCTAGCAAGTCAATGTTACATGAAGAAGATGGTTTGTCAAAAATGGACTATATAAAAGTTTTGACGGCCTCATTGGCTCATTTAGCTCAAAGTCAAGGGGATGCAATAGGGCTATACGCATTGAATGACAAAAATTTAAGAAGTATACAACCTACAGTTCAAAAGCAGCACTTCAATCGCTTTTTAAACGAATTAATTACAATCAAAGGGGAGGGTAAATGGCCTGCTAGCGCAATTTCTTTAGATAGGATACATGATAAAAGCAAAAAAGAGCTGATTTTTTTCATTACGGATATGTATGAATATGATCTGGAACTTACGAATCTGATTAAAAGCTTAAAAACCAAAAGAAATGAAGTTGTTGTGCTTCAGGTAATGGGAGAGAACGAAATGGAATTCGATTACGAAGGTTTCGTGATATTCGAAGACCTTGAAACCGGCACAAAAGTCAAAGTGGATACCAAAGCAGCAAAAAAGAGGTACCTGGATTTGCTTACCAAAAACTTGGACGAATCTAGAAATCAGTTTCTTGTTCAGGGAATTGGATATCATTTGTTCCGATTAAACGTGCCTATTTCCGAAGCCCTGCAACTGTTTCTAAAACGCCGTAGGGCCCTACTCTAAAATGACATTTTTAAACCCTACATATTTATGGGCGTTGCTTGGGGTTTTAGTTCCCATAGCTATCCATCTGTGGAGTAGAAGAAAAGTGGTGACCATTAAGGTCGGTAGTACAAAACTCTTGCAAGAGGCCGAACCGAAACGAACCAGTACCGTCCGCCCGAATGAACTATGGCTGATGGCTTTACGGATTTTGGTTATTACAACTGTCGCCCTGATTCTAGCTTCACCACAAATCAAGAAATCGGTTAAGAATACCGAAGTGATGTATGTTGTGGAATCAACATTATTGGATAACCCGATGGTTGAAAGTCTTCTTAAAGAAATTCCCAATGTAGCCATACGCGTTTATGCTAAAAATTTCCCTGCCACTGAAGGCTATGATTCTACCGTAAGTACGGACAGCGTTCCCAAGTACTGGCATTTGGCACAAGACCTGAAAGGTTTACCAGCGGATAGTATCATAGTTCTGGTAAATGGATTTATTTCAGGAGTTAATGGAAGACGTCCCGCTACCCCCAGCCATATCAATTGGATGGTATTGAACACAGATAATCAGTCCGAAGAACGTATTGAAGTAATTGCTAAAAAAGACTCTTTTGAGTTGCTTACCCTTTTTAGTGATGCTGATAAACTTCGATTCGAAAAGAAAAGACTACCTAAAAATGATTCAAAAGTCACTTACAATAGTTCTAAGGACAGTATTTTCATTGAGTCCGATAAAGTAAAACTAACCACAGAAGAACCAATTGCAGTATTGATTGTCCATACAGATACTCTGGCTCGTGAGCAACAATATATTAGTGCTGCTTTTCAAGCGGTTTCTAAATTCTTGGAACGACCAATAGTCTTAGAATCGACCGCCAAAATGGACACAGTCAAATTGGAATCTTATGACTTATCTATTTGGTTAGGTATCAAACCCTACAGGTCTACTGATATGAAGCGATTGATTTTTAAGCCGGATCTTTTGGCCGACCAATTGATTGTTGAAGGGATCGAGCCAAATGAATATTTTCTAACCTCATATTTGAACAGCGAAAACAGTACTTCGGAACATTTGCCCGAAAAATTGCTATGGCTATTGAACTTGCGTCCTGATTTTGCAGAATTTGTCAGGCCGTACGATAAGCGAAATTTGTCGTCAGATGAGCTAAGCCCCGTTATTATCAACGAAGCCCGAACAGCCCAAAAAGGGGGTCTTACCGCTATTTCCACTTGGTTGTGGATATCCTTGCTACCGCTGATGATTGCGGAACGTATCATTGCAAAATATAGAAAACAATGAGTTCCGGTAGAAACATATTAATGGTCCTCAAAAAACGCTGGCACTTCATGGAAGCGATGGAAATACTGCTTTATGCTTTAGGCCCTGCTTTGCTGTGTTACGCTTTGACTGCAAATTTTCTTTGGACCCTTTTGGTTTTCGGTGCGTTGGTATTGGTAGGCCTCGTCGTTAAAAAGCCTTGGCAATTGACACTAGAAAAAATCGGCAGCTATATCGATAAAAATTTAGAGGTGGCCGAATACAGTTCAGGACTTTTATTGCAGCCAGATCATCAACTTTCAAGTCTGGCTTTCCTTCAAAGAAATAAGGTGGATGAAACCCTTCGAGAAAATATCGGTCAGTTAAGACCCGATGTTTCGTTTAAAAATGCACTTCTCGTTTTAGGATCTTTCATGGTTCTTGCTTTTTTTGCCAAACAATTTGAATGGGCATTCAATCTTGGTTCATCGATAAATCATCCTGCGGAGAAAGAAGAAATTCTATTCCAACCATTGGATTCCTCCAAAGTAAGGAGCGAACCACCTAAATTGGAGGGTCAAAAACTTTTCATTCGGTATCCGTCGTATACGAAAAAAGGGAAAATAGAGACTTCCAAAATGAATGTCAAAGCGCTTCAAGGTTCGCGTCTTAGTTGGCAATTAAAGTTTGACCAACCCATTTCGGAAGCAACATTTGAAAGTTCCGATAATTCCTATACAATGAGTTTGAGTGATGAAGGGTACACCCAAAGTTTGACCTTGAACACTTCCGGATTTTACAATTTCAAATATGAGGGGATTGACGGAACGTCCTATCAATCAAAACTATATGCTTTGGAAATGTTCGAAGATGAATCCCCCGAAATCAAGATAGAAAAGTTAAAACAGTTCACATCTTTTGACTTGAACGAAGAAAAACTAATACAATTCGAAACTGTTATTACAGATGATTATGGAATTTCTGAGGCATTTATTGTCGCGACCGTAAGCAAGGGAGAAGGGGAATCGGTAAAATTCCGTGAAGAGCGGATGACTTTTGAAGATGCTTTGAACAAAGGAGGTAAACATCAAAAGCTTTCTAAGCAAATTGATTTGAATCAATTAAATATGGAACCTGGTGACGAACTCTATTTTTACGTAACCGCGATCGATAACAAAGAACCCAAACCGAATACAACCCGAAGTGAAACGTATTTTGCCGTAATACGTGATACGCTCTCCGGTCAGTTTGCGGTCGAGGGGACTATGGGCGCCGATTTGATGCCTGACTATTTTAGAAGTCAGCGACAATTGATTATCGATACGGAAAAGTTGATTGCCGACAAATCCAAGCTTAGTAAGAAAGATTTCAATTTTACCAGTAATGAACTTGGTTTTGACCAAAAAGCGCTACGCCTAAAATATGGAGAATTTATGGGCGATGAGGCAGATTCTGGAATTCAGGTAACAGAAGAGGTAGTGGTAGCGGAAGTGGAGGAAGAGGATGATGAAGACCCACTGTCGAACTATACACATGATCACGATGGTAGTAATGAGCACAATCCGGTAGACCATGAACATGATGATGAGGAAGTTGAAGAAACGGAGGAAGATCCTTTGGAGAGTTACCTGCACAATCACGATGACCCCGAAGAATCGACCTTGTTCACACAATCTTTAAAAAGTAAGCTCCGTCAGGCCATGGCCGAAATGTGGGATGCCGAGTTGTATTTGCGTTTATACACGCCTGAAGAATCGTTACCGTATCAGTACCGCGCGTTGAAATTGATTCAAGAAATTAAGAACAGCGCCCGTATCTATGTCCACCGTATCGGTTTCGACCCACCACCGATTAAGGAAGACAAGCGGTTGACAGGCGATTTGGATGAAGTCAACAGTTTTCAGAAACAGACGAATTCGGCTAGTCCTATAGAAGTTCCGTTTATGAAACAAGCTGTGAAAAGGGTAGCTAAGATCATACAAGGTGCAAGCATTGAAAAAAAGGATAGAGACCTCTTTTCTCAAGCAGGTAACGAGTTGGCTCAAATTGCCATCGCGGAACTTGGAAAACATCTTGAAACGCTACAACGGTTAAAATGGATTTCAGATAGTAATAATGCGCCTTCCAAAAATGAATTGATTGCCATTCAAAAAGGGTTATTGGCAGCAATTCCAAAGCCAGAATCGAAACCGAAAAGACAGCGTAAAGACAATAGTGAATTGAACACCCTTTTTCTTAAAGAGTTGGAAATTAATGATTGATACCCTCCAATTTCTCAATTATGATTTAATTGTACCGATCGCAATTGGAGCGGTGCTGTTATTTGTAGTGTTCGTTTGGAAGGAATGGACTTTGCCGTTAAGATTGCGGTTTTACCTGCATAGTATCGTTACTTTGGTCTCAATATTCTCTTTGTCCATGCTCGTTCTGAAACCGGCATATTGGAGTTCGGCAGCAACTACGGCAGGTGTCCTACTGACCGAAGGGTACAAAAAAGAACAATTGGATAGTCTAAAAAAGGAACATAAGGGCTTAAGAGTTGTTCAGTACCAAAATAACGTTCCAATGGGTGAAGTTCTTGATTCCATTAATCCATTGTTCATGCTTGGAGAAGGAGTACGATCGTTTGACTTTTGGCAATTTGAGAAGAGAAATGTCAACTATTTGGGCGGCGAACTACTACAAGGCACTACACGGTTGAACTACGAGAGGAAACTTTCAGTAGGTGATTCATTAGTAGTTAGAGGCCAATATCTTAAATCGATAAAGGGACACAAACTGATTTTAGCGGATGATGGTGGAAACGAAATCGATTCCGTTTTGTTGGAAGGAGATGCCAAAAGTGATTTTGAACTTTCTACTGAGTTAAAGGTCAGCGGAAGCTATTTATATGAGATACGGGAGAAAGATTCCTTGGGAGAGACAGTTTCGAACAATCCGTTGCCGCTACAAGTTTTACCACGGGAAAAGTTGAAGATACTATTGGCCAACAGCTTTCCGACCTTTGAATCAAAATACCTAAAGAATTTTTTAGCCGATGCGGGAAATGAATTGATCGTTAGAACTCAGTTAACACGAGGGAAGTACAAGTTTGAATATTTAAATACCGAAAGGCGTCCTATTTATTCGTTAGACGGGAAACTAATGAAGTCGTTTGATTTAACAATTATTGATGCGAATTCGTACCGAAACCTATCCCAGAAGTCTGTACGAGTAATTATGGAAGCAATTAGCAGCGGCGGCCAAGGATTGTTGATTTTGCCGGATACCGGCTTTTTTAGACTTCCTTCGAAGGCTTCAAATTTTGAATTCTCCAAAGCAAAAAGTGCAAAAACAAGTTGGGACAAATGGCCAAAACTAACCCTAGAAAAATATCCGTATCAATTCGAAGAAAATTTAAGATTAGAAGAAATACATCGTTCAAAAGATGAGGTACTTACGGCATATCAAAGAAAGGGTAGGGGTAGAATAGGTACCACACTTGTTCAAAATAGCTATCAGCTTTTATTAAACGGTAATTCGCAGGTTTACAAGCAATTTTGGTCTGAGATAATTACCACACTTGGCAAAAGAAAATCCGATTCGGTAGCATGGCATTTCGACGTGAATTTTCCCGTCAAGGATGAACCGATATTTTTCGAACTAAGAACCTCCGAAGAAAATCCGCAAGTGATAGGTGAAAATGGCAAGATTCCATTAATGCAAAATCCTGATATGCGTGAACTTTGGTATGGTACCACATATCCGCGAACAAAGGGCTGGCATGAAATGCGGTTGGAAAAAGATTCCACCGCAGTGATGAATTTCTTTGTAATGGATTCCACGAAATGGAAGTCTGTCAAGTCATTTAAGACCATGGTCGAGAATAGCCGGCAATTTAATTCCTTGAGCGATCTGCCCGTTAGCAAAAAGATTTTAAAGGCGATAGAACCGCTTTGGTTCTTTCTATTATTTTTACTCGGCATGGGCTATTTATGGTTAGCCCCTAAATTTCTTTCTAATTATTAGTTTTGGATGAATTCGAAAACACAGTTCATTTATTTCTTTCATCGAATTTTTAGGTATTTTTTGTGATTTGAAATCATAACTATTGCGTATCGTGCGTTAGCTTTACCAGTTCTAACGCCCCAATAGTGATTCAAGATTTGGTTATTGCATTTTTATGGAGTATTTCTCCCTTTGGCGAAGCTAAGGTTGGCATACCCTATGGTATGCTGAACGGGGTGAATATCTACCTGGTTTTTTTCGTGTGTCTTTTCGCCAATATTCTAGTATTTCCGTTGATGCAGTTTTTCTTGAAACATATCAATAAATATTTACTGCGTTGGCATATCTATAAAAAGTCGGCGGTATACGTGGCCAGAAAGGCGAAAATCGGATCTGGAGAGAATATTAAAAAATACGGATTCTTGGGCCTGGTGTTCTTTGTGATGCTCCCGATACCGGGTACTGGGGTTTACGCGGGTAGTATTGCGAGTTATCTTTTCAAAATAGAATGGAAAAGAGCTTTTGCCGCAAATGCAATTGGAATATTCTTTTCTTCACTAATTGTTTGGGTCACTACTTTTCTGACAATGAAGGGTATAGCCTAGGTCGATTTAGTAGCTGTTTGCTGCCATTGAAATCTTTTGAAAATCCGTTTGAATTTTATTGGTGCAACTTGTCGAACCGACTTATTTTTGTCGTCTTTGAAATCAGATGAGACAATTAGAGGTAGGTGATAAAATGTACAATGTAACCCAAAATGGGTTCGGTGATTTTGCCCGGTATACGTTTTCTGAAGTGGTAGAACTCACCAAGACCCTGGCAATCTTAAAAAACGGTGTCAGGCTTTACAATCAACCAAGGCCTTCCTATATTATTGAGGACGTTGGCTATTGTGTTTCAAGGAGAAAAGGAGTGCATTGGCACTTAGTTTCATTAAAAGCAATCCGAATCGCACAAATAGAAAACGAAAAGATTGCCGCACATGACTGGTTCGAAGCAAAAGAATTTACACTGAAGGAGAAAAAGTGGATTTACGAAGCGTTCAAAAAAAATGTAGCAACTGCATTAGCTGCCGATGTAAATTCTATACAGGATAACATCTCTTATAAGCCCTTGATATAATTGACCACCATCCAAAGGTCTTCTTCATCTGTTATTATTCTGTCAAAGCTTAACATTTCGTTCCTGCCGGTCTTTATTTTATAATAAATACTTCCATCAGTTTGAGATTTGAACGTATCCGTAGTGAAATCGGCGACCTTTGTTTGCAAAAGGTTCGCTTGGTTTCCGTCGCCTTTTCCTTTTGAACCATGGCAGAATTTGCAGTGTTTGGAGTAAATGGTGCGCCCAATCCGATCTTCGTCCTCCACATTGGTATAGGGGTTTTTCATGTTTTGGTATTCTTCGGGCACTTCCCATGGGTCTTGATTTGATTTGATGATGCCCATTGATAGGAGTAGCAGACTTCCGATTGCCAATAAACTTAGTAGTAGGGGTTTTGATTTCATATTGTTGTATTTTAAATTGATTCGAGTTCTATTTTCTAATAAGTAGATTATAATATCGTTATCGGCTTAAAACTTGTAAACCCTTGTAATATTGAATCCGATTAAAAAGTCTCCTTTAAAGAAATCATTTTGATTAAAAACATAGTTTCGTTGTTGTACGATACCATCATAGTTGGAGATTAACAGCTGAAAGGCATGACCAGAAGTAGCAAATTCAACTCCAAGACTAAGACCGGGTTCGGGATCAAGACCGTCTCCAAAATCGGTAAACGGATGACTGTAATCGATTAAAATGGATGTTTGCGGACTGACCTTGTAGCGCCCACCCATAGCAACTCCAAAGACGTCGTTTTTTATTCCGCTTTCTACGAAATTGTAATGTGATATACTGGGGGCTACCTGTAATGACAAATTACGACTGAACCTACGGGCGATAATAAGCTGGTTAAAAAAAGAAAAACGGTCCTGATCGTTATCGAAGAGTTCTTTTTTTCGGGCATCAATTACAAAATTACCATAGTAGGAGACACTGAATGGAACTTTGTTGGATCTAGTCTGTCTGAACAAGCCAATTTTCAAACTAAAATCTTGCAAGCGATCAAATTTTGTGGTGCCGAAGCCTAAGGTGAAACGGTCGTGAAAGGCATAGGCAAGACCGAGCCGTATATTTGCAGGGGCCCAGATGCCGGCCAGGTCATTTTCTCCGCCGTTGATTAAGCCGAATCGGTGTTTTATTTGCATCTCCATTCCCTTTTTTCCGAAAAGTACATTGGTAGGGTTATCAATTATAAATGAACTTTCAAAGGCTGGTCGTTCAGGTTTTTCTGGTACGGTGTCTTTCTTTTTTTCTTGTCCAATCACCAATACTGGAAGCAAAAAAAGAAAATATAAAATGGATCGATTTGATTTCATCTAGGTTTGCTTGTCGGTTAATTGTTGGGTGCACCTTGTTCTATCCACCTTCGGATAATCTCGATGTCAGAATCGGGTAATGCTCCGCTTGGCGGCATTATTGTGGGATTTCCCAAAAGTCTTTGATAAAATGTACTGCCTTCCGCGTTTTCGGGTATTACGTATGCTTCATTGACCATAGATTCGTAAGCGTTATTCTCAGTTAGGTCCAAAGCCGGAACCAAAAGCGGGTGGCATGAGCTGCAATTCGTCTTGAGTATCGGTTGAATGTCTTCGGTAAAAGAAATAACAACGTCCTCGGCCAAAGGCTCACTCTCGACAAGTTCATCATAATAGCAGCTTGAAAGTAAGAACAGTATAACAAACAATAAGGCGTGGGCGATGCTGTTTTTAGATTTTATCATTGTAATTTATTTGGTGTCAATAAAGTAATTTATAGGACACATTACATTGCTTGAGCGACCATGACATGATTTTTTGGTTGGGTTTCGATACCATAAAGGGGTTTGAAATTTTCGGTCTGTTGAACGGGCATCTAAATTCGAATTGCTATTAGAAAAACCAGATAAAATATTTTACGAAGTCGTATTCACATGTTTGACTTTGGTTCGTTTGGCGTTAGCATTTATCTGTTTTAAACCCCAAAACTACGTGGCGAAAAGGTCACAATTCATGATTTTTGTCATATACAAAAGAATTTGAATAAAAAAGAACTCTTTAATTTAAAGAGGATATTGTTTCTATAATAGTGATACAAGGTATTAGACGAAATATTCCCTTTACTTGATTTTTGTTTTAGATGTCAATGCATCTTAAAGTTACTTTCGAAGAAAAACAAGAAATGACGCGATAACAAAGTAGCGTTAATTCATACTACTAAATCCTGTAGTTACTTTTAAAGCGGTAAAAAAGACTTTCCTGCTTTTATATCTGATACTAAATCTTCTATAGTAGTGTTTTCAAGATTTTTCACAAAATTTACCTTGGTATCACCCACGAGATCGTGCATAGGGCAGGGGTGTTCTGCGTTGCATTCCTGCAGACTAAGCATACACGAAGTCAATCGGTTATCTCCATCTATAATATGTATGATATCCATAAGGTGAACTTCCCTATTTGAGTCGGAAAGATAGAATCCACCGCCAGGGCCACGAACCGATGAAACAATATTATGGCGTGACAGCTCTTGAAGTATTTTGGAGAGATAAGCTTTGGGAATATTCGTTGGTTCACTAATATCCTTAGCCATTATTTTAGTTGCTTGGGATGAATTTACAGCTAAATATAGTACCGCTTTTAATGCATATTTGGAGGAGTTCGATAACACTTGATTTAATTTTTCAGCAAATATAAAGATTAAAAGACATTTTTATCCTTTATATGATATTTATCATGTTTCCCTCTTGGTTATGCGATTACATTTGACCTATAATTCTAAAACAACCTTAAGAATGAAAATAGCAATTAGAAGTTTAGCCCTAGTTTTTTCCTTGGCATTGTTGAGTTGCGGCGGGAAAGAAGAAAAGAAGGAAGGCTTTAGCGTAGATCGCACTAAAACTACCGAAAAAGCTACAGAGGCGGCACCAGAAAGCAGTGAGCTGCCTGCATCACAAAGAATTACACTTGATGAAAAAGGCGTAGGTCAGATTAAGGAAATTACTCTCGATCCTGAAATCGATATGGAAATGGCTGCTGCCGGTGAGGCCATTTATAATTCCAATTGCACTGCCTGTCATAAGTTGGACAAACGTTTCATCGGCCCTTCACCAAAAGGTATTATGGAAAGGAGAAGCCCAGAATGGATCATGAACATGATTCTTGATCCCAAACTAATGACCGAACAAGATCGCTGTGCTAAAGATTTGTTGATAGAGTTCAACGGGGCTGCAATGGCGAATCAAAATTTGACCGTTGAAGAAACTCGATCGATACTTGAATATTTTAGAACATTATAAATCTATAAAGTTATGAGAACAACCACCAATTTAAAACTAGTTATCGGCTCGTTTTTAATGCTGTTTTTGATTTGCAGTTGTAAAAATGAAGCCAAATCGGAAAACACCAATGTTGCTCCCGCAGGTGAAGCGGCAGCTACTGAAAAAACAGGTCAAGCCTTTATTGAAGATGATGGGTCCACGCCTAACGTATTACAAATTGCAATTGGTTCACCTGACCATACCACATTGGTTGCCGCCGTTCAGGCGGCAAGCTTGGAGAATGCTTTGGTCAACGCAGGCCCGTTGATGGTCTTCGCTCCAACAAATGCAGCTTTTGATGCATTACCGGCAGGAACCGTAGAAGATTTGCTAAAACCAGAAAATAAAGATGCTTTGGCGAATATTCTCAAGCATCACGTTACCGCTGGCAACTACTCTAAAGAATTTCTCAAAAAATTCAAGAAAATAGGTCAGGCTAATGACCAGAATGCCATTGTTGAGGTCAAGGGAGACGATGTATATGTAGGCGGTGCAAAAATAGTGGCAAGTATTGCAGCGGGTAACGGAATCGTACATGTAGTTGACAAGGTAATTCTTCCCCCATCCGAATAAATAATTAACAAGAACAAACAATTATATACGTAAAAATGAAAAAGTACAATTATTTTATTACTGCATTGATTGCATCGGTGTTACTGTTAGCCGGTTGCGGTAATCAGAATGGTAATGGGGGCAGCAATAGTGCCCTTGCATCGAACAATGCCGAAAAAGTATATGTTGCCCCCGGTGAACAAGACGAATTTTACGCTTTTCTTTCCGGAGGTTATAGTGGTAACCTAACCGTTTACGGACTTCCTTCAGGAAGGATGTTCAAAGAAATTCCTGTGTTCTCTCAATTCCCGACCTCTGGTTATGGCTATTCTGAAGAGACAAAACCCATGTTGAATACTTCCTTCGGGTTTGTTCCATGGGATGATGCCCACCACCCTGATATCTCTCAAACCAATGGGGAGCTTGACGGCCGATGGATTTTCATCAATGGAAATAATACGCCGCGTATAGCACGTATCAGTTTGAGTACTTTCGAGACGGAAGAAATCATCGAAATTCCAAATAGTGCTGGTAACCACAGTTCATCCTTTATTACGGAGAATACGGAGTATGTAGTCGCCGGAACGCGTTTTTCAGTTCCTGTTCCACAGCGTGATATGCCTATCAATGAGTACAAGGGCAATTTCAAGGGCGCACTTTCCTTCATTAGTGTAGCTCCTGATAATGGGCGTTTGAATTTGGAATTCCAGGTGATGATGCCAGGCTTCAACTATGATCTTTCACATCCCGGTCGTGGAAAATCGCATGGATGGTTCTTCTTTACTACATACAACACAGAGGAGGCCAATTCACTCATGGAAGTAAACTCTTCACAAAATGACAAGGATTTTATCGCTGCCGTTAACTGGAAAATAATAGAAGAATATGTCAAGAACGGTGGTGGAAAAAAAATGCCGGCTAACTATGCGCACAATGTATACAGCGATGAAACCCACACCGGAACTACTACCATGAAAAAAGAAGTTTTGACGGTGGACCCACTAGAGGTGCCTGGCGCAGTTTTCTTCTTGCCAACCCCGAAATCTCCGCATGGTTGTGATGTGGATCCTAGCGGTCAATATATTATTGGCAACGGTAAACTGTCCGCAGATTTGACCGTTCACTCTTTTGATAAAATGATTGCTGCCATCGAGGGCAAAAAATTCGATGGTGAGGCTTACGGAATCCCAATCTTAAAATTTGAAGATGTCTTGGCCGGAACGGTAAAAAGTGGTGGTTTAGGCCCCTTACACACTGAGTTTGATGGAGAAGGAAACGCATATACCACTTTCTTCATTTCTTCTGAAGTTGTAAAATGGAAGTTGGGTACTTGGGAAGTCATCGATAGAAAACCAACCTTTTATTCAGTAGGCCACTTGATGATTCCTGGAGGTAATTCAAGAAAACCTTTCGGCAAATATGTTGTGGCGATGAACAAAATCACAAAAGACCGGTACTTACCCACTGGTCCTGAAATGGAACATTCCGCACAGATTTATGATATTTCTGGAGAGAAGATGGAACTCATTTATGATTTCCCCACTCATGGCGAGCCACACTATGCTGCTGGTTGCCCTGCAGAACTGTTAGCGCCAAAGTCGAAAAAAATCTATCGCTTGGATGAAAACAAGCATGAGTTCGCGACTTTAACTCCCGATAAGGCCAGAGTGGAGCGCATAGGTAACGAGGTACACATCTATATGTCTACAATTCGTAGTCACTTTACACCCGATAACATTGAAGGGATTAAGGTTGGCGATAAGGTATATTTCCACATTACGAACCATGAGCAAGATTTTGATGTTCCGCACGGATTTTCGATTATAGGTCAGAACACCTCTGAACTATTGATAATGCCAGGTCAGACAAAAACTTCTATATGGGAGCCGAAGAAAGTAGGAGTTTGGCCCTTCTATTGCACCGATTTCTGTTCTGCTTTACACCAAGAAATGCAAGGCTACGTAAGGGTTTCTCCTGCAAGTTCGAATATTGAACTTTCGTGGTCATTGGGTGACTAAAATTTTTTTAGTGTTTGTTTCTTTCAACATGAAAAGCGGGCTGTGTCTAGTACCGGCCCGCTTTATTTGTTTAATATATTAATGGTATTTTGAAATGAAAAAAGCTAGTTTGATCATGATGATCGGCCCCTTGTTTCTTTTGGGATTGTTTGCTTTCCCCTTATGGAACATTATGTTGGGCGCACCTCAATATCCAGAACCCTTAGGAATGAATATCCATATTGATGGTATTCGTGATATGAACGAATTTGATTTGCAGAACATTGATGGCCTGAACCATTATATTGGCATGAAAACCTTACCGAAACCTGAGGATATGTGGGAATTTGGTACGTTTCCATTGGTGATAGGGGGTATGGTAGCTTTGGGTGTCTTGATAGGATTGCTTGGTTTTATGGGTAAAGTAAGCTATAAATGGTTTATGGGATGGTTCGTGCTGATGTCGGTATTAGGAATTTTGGGTATGTACGATTTCAATGAATGGATGGTCGATTATGGCACCAATTTAGATCCCCATGCCATTATGAAGCTAGCAAACCCCGATGGTACACCCATGACCTATAAACCACCTCTTTTTGGACACGCGAAAATGCTAAATTTTGATGTAACTTCATTGCCTTCAACCGGTGCATGGATGATGTTCACAGGTATGATGTTCACCGTATTCGCTTTTTTCGTTGGATGGAAAAGTCAAAAATCAGAGTAGAATCTGAATCCAAATATTAATTCATATGTTATGAGAAAAATTGCTTTTACCGTTCTAGTTATAATTCTATTCGTAAGTTGTAGCATAAGTCCGAAACCTATCAACTATGGTTCTGACGGATGTCATTTCTGCAGTATGACCATCGTTGATAAGCAACATGCGGCACAATATGTAACAGAAAAAGGTAAAGCATTTAAGTTCGATGCCACCGAATGTATGATGAATGAATTAAAAAAGGTCGATAATTCAACGATTGCACTTTTTTTGGTCAATGATTTTAACAACCCAGGCGAACTTGTCGACGCTACACTGGCCACGTATTTGATAAGTGAGAATATTCCCAGTCCCATGGGGGCTTTCTTGTCGGCTTTTGAAAGAGTGGAAGAAGCCGAAAGAGCACATGAAGCTAATAAGGGTGAGTTGATTACTTGGGCAGAATTACAATCAAAATTTAAGTAACAAATTTTTCATTCTTGGTTATGCCGTCGTATTTGTCAAAAATTGAATGTCTCGAAGAACTTAAAAAAAACTACGTTGCGAAGTTGGGCTACATTTCAAAGGATTGCCCCTTTATAGTGCCGATTACCTATTATTTTGATGAAGAAGAGGACTGTATTTTGGCTTATTCCGTACAAGGTCATAAGATAGAGGGTATGCGAAAAAACGCCTCGGTCTGTTTGTACATTGATAGTATTACTTCTGTAAAGAAATGGAAGTCCGTTTTAATTCATGGTGCATTCGAAGAATTAAGTGAAGTAGATAGTGCCTTCTATTTAAATCGACTGGGAGAGGGTGTTAGAGATCTTTTGAATGATGAGAAAGACAAAGAAACCAAAGCTATGGATGAGTTTTCAAACGTTAAGTTTCCATATGGGGAACCTATCGTTTATCGAATTAAAATTTGGGACATTACAGGAAGGTATAGAGATTGAAATACATAAAAATCTTATGATAAAAGAATTGGAACACTTAAAATTGTAAAACCCAGATTTCGGAGACATCTGGCAAGTTCAGATCATCCTAATAAATTTTAATTTAAACAGTAGTATGTATACCATCCAAAACACCATAAAAAGTCAAGAATTCAACAAATTACAGGTGCAAAAGCTTGCAACGACGAAGGCCTTCGAAATTTTGAGTATCAGCTTAGAGAAAGACGCCGTTTTTCCCACACATACATCACCCACTGATGCACAGTTGATTATGTTGGAAGGTGATATCATTTTTCATATTCACGGCGAACCGTATCATATAAAGGCCCAACAGAATTTTAGTTTTCCGAAAGAAACGGAGCATTGGGTAAGTGCAAATGAGAATTCGAAATTTTTGATCATTCGATAATGACAAATCTACGCGGTACATTGGGTGCTCTGTTCTTGTTCATTACATATTTTCTATCGGCGAACACAATTACCGTATGTGCATCTTGTGAGGTGAAAACAATAAAAAAGGGCATCTTGATCGCCTCTGATTTTGACACCTTACTGATAAAAGAGGGAACCTATAAGGAATTCAATATTCTTGTTAATAAGCCTTTGACACTATTGGGTGAAAACTTTCCTGTAATCGACGGCGAAGAGCAAGGTGAAATCATTCGGATAGCATCCGATAATGTGACCATTGACGGACTTTTCATCATCAACGTTGGTACCAGTTACACCTCTGACTATGCGGCGATTCGCGTGGTAAAAAGTGAAAATTTCCTGATTCAAAACGTGGTGCTTGAAAAACTGTTTTTCGGTATCTATTTGGAAAAATCGAACAATGGAAAAGTCTATCACAACAAAATCATCGGCGATGCAGTAGACGAATATAATTCCGGCAACGGCATTCAGTTATGGTACTCCAAGAATGTTGAAGTAGACCGCAACATTGTGCAAGGTGTCCGCGATGGAATCTATTTGGAATTTTCAGATAACATAACCATAAACAACAACCAAAGCACAGATAACTTAAGATACGGGTTACATTTTATGTTCTCTAACGATGATGTGTATACCAATAATACTTTTGAGAACAATGGAGCAGGGGTGGCAGTTATGTTCTCTAAAAGAATAAAAATGCACAATAATGTTTTTCGCAAAAATTGGGGTACCGCGGCTTTCGGAATGTTGTTGAAAGAGATTAACGATGCCGAAATCAGTGATAACACTTTCGAAGAGAATACTATCGGAATTAACATAGAGGGTTCAAATAGAATAGTTTACAAGAACAATAGTTTTATCAAAAACGGATGGGCGGTCAAAGTTTTAGGTGCTTGTTATACCAATACCTTCACGAACAATAATTTTTTGCACAATTCATTTGACATCTCCTACAATAGCAAAATGAACGATAATGTTTTTGACCAGAATTATTGGAGTGATTACACAGGCTATGATTTGGATAAAAATGGCATTGGCGATGTACCATATAGACCTGTTAAATTGTTTTCTTATATAGTAAACCGGACACCCGAGACCATAGTTTTATTGCGAAGTCTGTTTATGGATATAATTGATTTTTCGGAAAAAGTTTCCCCAGTGTTTACACCTGATAACTTGTTGGATGCTAACCCACTAATGAAAAGAATGAAATGATTCAAGTTGAAACATTATATAAAAAATTTGGAAAGAACGAGGTGCTGACTGGTTTAGATCTGCATATTCAAGAAGGTGGAATTTTCGCTATTCTAGGTCCTAATGGTTCAGGTAAAACTACGCTCATCAAGGCAATTTTAGGCATGGTCATTCCGAATAAAGGAAAAATTGCTGTTTTAGGCAAAGCAGTAAAAAACCAATGGAAGTACCGTCATGAAATTGAATATCTACCACAGATCGCCAATTTCCCCGGCAACCTAAAAGTAAAAGAGCTGATTCGCATGATCAAAGATTTACGTCAAAAATCAAGTGAAGAAGACAAGTTGGTTTCGATGTTCGGACTAGAACCTTTTTTAGATAAAAAATTGGCAACACTTTCAGGTGGCACCAAACAAAAAGTCAATATTGTCTTGACATTTATGTTCGATAGTCCATTGATAATTTTAGACGAACCCACAACAGGATTGGATCCCGCAGCATTGATTCGACTGAAAGAACTGATACAAAAAGAAAAAGAAAAAGGTAAAACAATACTTGTGACTTCACATATCATGCAATTTGTTGAAGAAGTGGCTGATGAAATCGTATACCTTTTAGAAGGAAAGATTTATTTCAAGGGCAGCATTTCTGAACTACTTGAAAAGACAGAACAATCTGATTTTGAACACGCCATAGCGGCAATTACATCCCCGATGTCCAATGCTTAAAATATTAAAATACAGCTTTTACGACTTGATGCGCAGCCGCTGGAGTTATGTATATTTTCTGTTTTATTTGGCGCTAGGTTTTGTTTTATTGTTCTTGAACAATGACGTATCTAAGGCTGTAATCACTTTGATGAATGTAATTATTGTTCTCGTACCTCTTATTGGAACGATCTTTGGGGTCATGTACTATTATAATTCAAAAGAATTTACCGAATTATTGCTTGCTCAACCGATAAAACGTTCTTCTATCTTTTTGGGACAGTATTTTGGAGTGGCAGGTTCGTTGACCTTGAGTTTGGTTCTAGGTCTCGGAATACCATTTGTATTATATGGACTTTTGAAAAGTGATGCCATTTTCGATTTTACGTTGTTATTGGTTACCGGTGCCTTCCTTACCATGATTTTTACCGGTCTGGCATTCAATATCGCGTTATCGAACGAGAACAAAATCAAAGGTTTTGGCTATGCGGTATTGGTTTGGCTTTTTTTGGCCGTCGTTTATGATGGGTTGTTTTTAATGTCTCTCATCATCTTCGAAGAATATCCGTTGGACGGCTTTTCATTAGCTGCGACGATGTTCAACCCGATAGACTTGTCAAGAACACTCATCCTGCTAAAACTCGATATTTCTGCTTTACTGGGTTACACCGGGGCAGTCTTCAAACAATTCTTCGGCACCAACTCAGGATTAATAATATCTATCTTGATGTTATCTCTATGGACAGTGTTGCCAATTTGGAGATTAACATTTATGGCTAAACGAAAAGACTTCTAGCATTAACTTAAACTTATTTGAATTTTGAAATGCTAAAATTAAAACAGCATATTCTGATATCATTTTCTTACTTCTTGTTTGCCACACTTATTGAGGTTGTGCTTCGTTCATTCGTTGTTTTTGAAGTACCAATTACTTACAAATTCTTTGTCCATACCCATTCGCATATCGCCCTATTAGGATGGGTGTATCTCGCCCTCACCACCTTATTGTATAAGTTGTTTGTGCAAAATTCGATGATGGACAAAAAGTATAAACGAATCTTTTGGTTTACCCAATTAACCTTGGTGGGTATGTTATTGACCTTTCCGTTTACGGGATATGCGCTGTTTTCAATTGTTTTCTCAACACTTTTTTTGTTCGCCTCTTACTGGTTCTCTTGGTTTTTCACTAAGCATGTACAGAGTCGTTTCAAGAAAAGCCAAGCTTATGAGTGTGTCAAAGCAGCCCTTTGGTATTTGGTGCTCTCAAGTTTGGGGCCTTGGGCTTTGGGTGGGATTATGAACGTTCTCGGACCGGAATCTGTCTGGTACCGTTTAGCTATCAATTTTTACCTCCATTTTTTGTACAATGGATGGATGGTCATGGCGCTTGTTGGAATCTTTTTCTATATCATGGAGCAAAGGAAGATTATTATGCCCGGCAACATTTTCAAGTGGTTCTATTTAAGTCTCAATTTGGGAATCATTCTTTCTTTTTTTCTATCTACGTTATTTGCAAAACCACCTGTTTTTTTTAACGTTTTGGGTGGAGTAGGTGCACTATTGCAATTGACAGCTTTTTTAATCCTATGGGCAATAGTTGCCGGTCAAAGAGAAAAAAAAGTAGCTATGTATTCTAAATTTCAGAACGGTTTATTGAAAACTGTGGTCGCTTTGTTTGGGGTTAAAATGTTGCTACAACTCATAACAGCTTTTCCGTATTTTGCCAGTTTGGCCGCCACCTATCTCGATTTTACAATTGGATATCTGCATTGGACGTTTTTGGGCGTAGTGACCATTACCCTATTTCTATTTTTGGATTATTTCGGGTTACTGAAAATTTCAAAAAAAGGGTACTATCTTTATTTAATAGGGTTTTTAGCTACTGAATACCTAATTTTTTATAAGGGATTCGTCTCTTGGCAAGGCTTTGAACTTTTTAATGGTTATTTTGAAACTTTGATTAGTGCCAGCCTATTTATCGTGGTAGGTTTAGCCGTTATGATATGGACTTCAATACTCGGCTGAAAGATTGATTGCCTCTAATTTTCTAAACTTTGTTGTGGTAATTTTTTAAGTTCCGAAAAGAGTCGTTGTATATTTTGAGTTACTTCGCCAGGAATGTTGCCTGCGAAAAAAGAGTGGTCGTCAAACTTTTTTATAGCAGCAATCTGGGTAGATGTGCCGGTCAGAAAAGCTTCGTCCATAGAATCGACTTCTTTGAACGGTACTCCCTCCTCGCAAAACGGTATGTTATGTGTTCTACAAATTTTCAACACGATTTCGCGCGTAATTCCATTTAAGATATGCTCATCTGCAGGATGGGTGAAAACCACTCCGTCTTTTACGAAGAATAAATTGGAATGGGAGCCTTCCGTCATTTTTCCATCACGATGAAAAACCGCTTCATAGTGCCCGTTTTGAATGGCAAAATCATTGGCCATCACGTTACCCAATAAGGAGGTCATTTTTATATCGCAACGATGCCATCGAAAATCGTTCTGGGAAACAACACTTACAGGGGTCTTATTGATGTCGGGCAAACTAAAAGGTACCGCATACATCATAAGCGTTGGAGTGATTTCTTTCGGAAAGGAATGTTTTCTGGGCGCAACCCCGCGCGTCACCTGAATATAGAGTAGGCAATCTTCCGATTCGAGTTGAGCTGCCTTTAAATGCATATTTATTTTTTCGGAAAGCGTGGCCATGTCAAAATTGATGTTTGTTTTCTTCAGACATGTTGCCAGTCGCTCCAAATGGGCATTTCCGAAGAAAAACCTTCCATTAATTTGTACCATGACCTCGTAAATGCCGTCGCCAAACAAGAATCCACGGTCAAACACTGAAATTTTAGCATCCTTAGCCGTAGTGATTTCGCCATTGAGGTATACGTATTTCGGGTACTGAGCCATACTTGGAATCCTGTTACTATTACAATTATTGCAAATTTAGGTAAGTCCACCGAAAATAGTCCTGTATGTCTCGAATTATCAAAAATCAATCGAAATCAAGTACCTTTGCAACTTAAAAAACATGCTATGTTAACATGGAAAGATATCATCAGCTTTAGTGTAAACGGAAACCCTGAACCGGATAAAAGAGTAGAAAAAACAGCGGAGGAATGGCGTGAACTACTGACGCCGGAGCAGTTTCGAATAACACGACAAAAAGGGACCGAAGCTGCACACTCAGGAGCCTTATGCAGTGTTCATGACGCTGGTAAGTATAATTGTGTCTGCTGCGATACGCCTTTGTTCGATTCAACCATCAAGTTTGAATCTGGTACAGGATGGCCAAGTTTTACCCAACCGATAAAAGAGAATGCCATCAAATATGAAAAGGATTCTTCTTTCGGAATGATTCGGGTCGAAGTCATGTGCAATACCTGCGATGCCCATTTAGGACACGTATTTCCGGATGGCCCAGAACCGAGTGGTTTGCGCTATTGTATCAATTCAGAATCGATGCAACTGGAATCCGTCTCAAAAGAAAACTAGAAAAAGATAGTGGCCTTAAAACTCAATATCAAAGATACTTTTAACAAAGAACTTCCTGCAGATCCAATTTTGGAGAATAACAGGCGGCAGGTACGCAATGCATGCTTCTCATATGTATCGCCAAAAGTGCCTTCCAAGCCATCTTTGGTGCATGTTTCTCAAGAAATGATAGAAGCTATCGGTTTAAAAGAGTCACCGGATTCTATGGAGTTTCTGGAAGTCTTTTCAGGAACAACGGTCTTACCCAATACAAATCCTTATGCAATGTGTTATGGCGGGCATCAATTCGGTCATTGGGCAGGACAATTGGGTGATGGTCGTGCTATTAATCTCGCCGAGGTTGTGCATAGCAACAAGCGTTGGGTTTTGCAGTTGAAAGGAGCGGGGGAGACCCCATATTCCAGAACGGCAGACGGTTTGGCAGTATTGCGAAGTTCCATACGCGAGTACCTTTGTAGTGAAGCCATGTTTCACTTGGGTGTACCAACGACGCGCGCCCTGTCACTAATTTTAACAGGGGATAAAGTACTTCGAGATGTGATGTACGACGGTAATCCTGCCTATGAAAAAGGTGCAATTGTCTGTCGCGTTTCACCCTCTTTTATTCGCTTTGGAAATTTTGAGATTTTAGCCGCGCAGGAAGATAAAAAAACGCTGAAGGCTTTAGTCGACTACACCATAAAGCATCATTATTCACACTTAGGAAAACCTTCAAAAGGTACTTATTTAAGGTTCTTCAAAGAAGTTGCCGTACGGAGCATGGAAATGGTCGTGCATTGGCAACGCGTAGGTTTCGTACACGGGGTGATGAACACGGATAACATGTCCATTTTGGGCTTAACCATCGATTACGGCCCTTATGGCTGGCTGGAGGATTATGATTTGGGATGGACGCCGAACACTACAGACCGGACAAACAAAAGATATCGTTTTGGCACGCAACCTCAAATTGTGCTATGGAATTTATTACAATTGGCCAATGCCTTATTTCCTTTAATAGAAGAAGCTGCCTTATTACAGGATATCTTAAAGGAGTACCAGGAGGACGTAGAAGTCGCCTATCTCGCAATGATGAAATCAAAGTTGGGATTGTTTGAAAAGGATGACAATGACAAAAATTTAATAGCTGACCTTGAAACAGTTTTACAACTTTCCGAAACCGATATGACTATTTTCTTCAGACTGCTGGCCAAAGTAAAAAAGAACGATGTTTCGGATGGATTAAATACAATTCAAGATGCATTTTACCAACCTGATGAAATTAAAGAAGGCATTGAGGACCAATGGAAAAGTTGGTTCTCAAAATATGGGGAACGTTTGAAAAAAGAAACTAGAAACGATACCGAACGCGGAGAATTGATGAACAGGGTCAATCCCAAATATGTATTGCGAAACTATATGGCTCAAATGGTCATCGATGCTGCTGATGAAGGAGATTACAAACATTTATCGGAATTGTTCGATTTATTAAAAAAGCCATATGATGAGCAACCCGAACAAGAAAAGTGGTTCGCCAAACGGCCGGAATGGGCACGAAACAAAGTTGGTTGCTCGATGTTGTCGTGCAGTTCGTAGCGTTTGTAATGAATAGTTAAAAAGGTAGACTATACTGACTAAATAGATTTAAAAAAACAGATGAGTACAAAAAAAGCATATATCGCTGGAGGTTGTTTTTGGGGAATGGAAGAATTGTTCAGGGTACGTCCCGGAATTTTGGATACTGAAGTCGGTTACATAGGAGGAACGAATGATAACCCAACCTATCGCAACCATCCCGGTCACGCTGAGGGAATAGAGTTAACCTATAATTCTAATGAAACCTCGTTTAAGGAAATCTTGGATTACTTCTTCCGTATACATAATCCAACGACCGTTGACCAGCAAGGCAATGATATCGGTAGCAGTTATCGTTCAGCCATATTTTATCAGAATGAAGAAGAGAAAGCGATTTCTAAAGAAGTCATTAAGATTGTGGAAGATTCCAATAAATGGGAGGGCAGGGTCGTCACGACTTTAGAACCATATTCTACTTTTTGGCCCGCAGAGCCTGAACATCAAGATTATTTGGTTCGTAACCCGAATGGGTATACGTGTCATTTTGAGCGGTTTAAGGAGTCTTTTGTTTAAATAACTTTTATGATTTTTATCTTTTAGTTTAAAGAAACTGTAAGAATCAAATCCATTCTCTATTAGTGATACTCTTCAGTTTAACCAATTTGATAAGTACAGCTGGAACCAAGTAGATATAAAGAATCAAAGAGGTTGAAAGAAATGATAACAATATCATTTCAATCGTTCAATCAGCCGTATTAGTCTTTTGCGTAAAAACTCAGGCGATATTCTTAATATCATATTTTTAAAATTTCTACGATATCGATATTTTGACTTCATGGCAAGAGTCATTTCAGTATAATCTGCATTAATAAGTTGAGGGTTAATAAATAGTTTACAATTCTTTTCTTTTAATATTTTATGAAAATGCACATGTTCACATACCTCATTTCCTTCATCGGTAACTCCAATATACTCTGACAAATCAAATACTCTCCTTTTATAGATTGCTAAACCTCCGAAAGCAGAATCAACTTCTATCCATTCACTGTTTTGAGGAATAGTTATCAACTTAGAAAATATTTGATTTTCCATGGCAGCTCCATATTGCGTCATGTATTTTTTAAAAAAACGATAAGAATCCCAACAGTCACTAGGACACCAATATTTATGTCGAAGAGCCCATAAGTCGTAATATGGACCATTCTGGTTGGCGGAAAGCATATCCCAGTCGTCACGAACAAAACAACTATCAATTGCCTTTGGGGTTAATTTTTGATTTAACTTGTCTAAATCAGCAATAATAACATAATCTATGTTTTTATAATTTGTTCTGATCTCCTTTACATATGCATTTCTACAGAATGCTAATCTCTCGGTACGTTTATCCATTTTTTCCGAAAGATTACCTAAGGAGATATAGTTGAAATTCGGGACTTCTTTTTTAAGCTTTTGTAATGTTGCAATAGTGCCGTCAGAACTATCGGATTCAACCAGAAACCAATGTACACTCTTTGTATTTTGAAGTGAATTATTAATTATGGCAACATCTTCGTGCAAAGTATTTTCAGCGTCCCTTGCCGCGCCGACGACGAGAAAATTCAAATTTTCTTTTAACTCCATATATTCAATTTGATTAGACTAAGGTTGAATCTGATTTAAAAAGTCAAGGTATGAGTCCACGAAATACATAATCTGCTTAATAACTTTTTCTAAGATTCTTAATTTATTTTCTGATACACTGGTTTACTCTTAAAGACACTACGCAAGGGGGTATCAAGTAGATAATCTAGTTTTACAATTTTATTGGTAATTGTCTTTATAACTCTTTAAGGATACGACCGGTCAAAAGGTAAATATATATCCATTTGGTTAAAGTACTAGTTTAAGAAACGATCAATCACTTTCATAGTAAGAATTTACGAAATAGTTATCTGTTAGCGAAACACCAAGAATACAGACAGGTTATACTCAACATCTTTACATTGCTAAATTTTTTAAATGAACAATGGTTTAGTGATAACGAAGATAATTAGTAGATAGTACATGGTAATATCAGGAAAGGGCGATTAAAGTTAGCCTGTAATAAGATTGAAGAAATACCATGTTACTCATTCTATGAAAGCTCATTAATAACTTTTTGATTGTTTTATTTACCGATGCAAAAATTGGCAAAAATATTCCCTAGCAAATCATCTGAAGTAATTTCACCCGTAATTTCACCGAAGTGAAATAAGGCTTGCCGAATATCAATGGCCAACAAATCACCAGAAATACCTTCTGACATGCCCGATCTAACCTTGGCTACCTCTTCATAGGCTTTTAGTAATGCATTGTAATGCCTTGTATTGGTCACTATGGTTTCGTTGTTTCGAAGGGCGCCCGTATTAACGAAAGCCAGCAATTGATCTGTTAAATCCTCAACTCCTTCTCCTGTTTTAGCGGATAAGAGTAGGGTAGTTGGCAGTTGTTGCTTGATAGTTGATAGCGCATCCGCGGAAAGCGTATCCTTTTTATTGATAATGACCAAAAGCTGCTTTTGGGGGTATTTGTTTTTTAACTGTTCTATCTCACTTTTTAGTTTTTTTAATTCCTTGTCATCAACTAGCAACGAACTTCCGTCAACTAAATACAACACAACTTGCGCTTGTTCGATTTTCTCGAAGGTTTTTCGAATCCCGATTCCTTCTACGACATCTTCGGTTTCACGAATTCCCGCCGTATCGATAAATCGAAAACCAAATCCACCTATCGAGATTTCATCTTCAATAGTGTCTCTTGTAGTTCCAGCAATTTCAGAAACAATAGCGCGCTCTTCGTTTAGAAGGGCATTTAATAGCGTAGATTTTCCAACGTTAGGTTCACCGACAATGGCAATAGGAATTCCGTTTTTTATGACGTTACCTACTGCAAAAGAATCTATCAGCCGTTTCAAGACGTTTTGAATCCGCTGCAACAAGTCTTCAAAAGCTTTACGGTCTGCAAATTCCACATCTTCCTCTGAAAAATCCAGTTCTAACTCAATGAGGGAGGCAAAGTTCATTAGTTCATCACGTAATAGTTTTATTTCATTGCTAAAACCACCTCGCATTTGTTGCATTGCGATTTGGTGACTTGCTTCATTATCCGAAGCTATTAAATCTGCTACGGCCTCCGCCTGACTTAAATCCATTTTGCCATTTAAAAAGGCACGAAGGGTGAATTCACCAGCATCCGCGGTACGACAACCATTTCGTATGAACAATTGAATGATTTGTTGTTGAATGTATGAGGATCCATGGCACGATATTTCTACCACATTTTCGCCGGTATAAGAGTTTGGTCCTTTGAAAACCGAGATCAATACTTCATCAAGGGTTTTGGCTCCATCTACAATATGCCCTAACAGAATGGTATGGCTTTTTTGTTTTTTTAAATCCTTTCTATGAATAGATTTAAAAAAAGGAGCTGCAATAGTAATGGCTTTCTCACCAGAAATACGGATAACCCCAATTGCACCAGCACCTGAAGGAGTTGCCAAAGCAATAATTGGTTCTGAATTCAACATTTTACAAAAATACAAATTCAAAGGGCTTACTAGTTAATATAAATATGGATGTAGTCAAATGAGCACTCAATACTATGGTTTGAGCCAAAGCCCAACTCCTTTAAATTGTATCTTCGAGCACAATTCAAATGGTTACGATTCGAATAAAAAAGATTTTAATAAATAACAAGTAGCATCATGATAACTAAAATAATACTGTTAGCCTTTGCAGTACTTACCGCATCAACTATCAAGGCCCAAGAAATCAACAATATGCAAAACGAGCTGGTGGTTGTTTCACAAATTCAAATAGACGATTTGAAACAACGCATCGAAAGAGCCGAAAAGGATGCTGAAAAAGCAGAAGATATCCGCAAAAATGCAAAAGAAGAAGAACGAAAAGCAGAAAGAAAATTAAAGGATTTGGAAAACTTATTAGAGGATATCGAAGATAACAAAGAGGATATTTTGGAAGCTAATCAAGAAATCAAATCTTTAGAAGCTGAATTGGCCAACAGTGCATCGAACCAACTATCGACTAAAGATATCATTAAAATTAAGGAGGATATTTTAAAGGAGAAGGAGGATATATTGAAGGCGCAGGAAAATCTAAGAGGACTTTTGGAAGATCTTAGATAACTTCAAATTTTTTAACGATTACGTTTTATTTTTGAATAAGAAACGATTTAAACTTTCTTATCTTTCGGCATATAAATTTCTTAATGGTATTGATTAAAATCTACTGGCTTGAAGCAGCGTAAACCCCGAATAAATATGAAAAACATACTACTTGCCCTTGTGGCTATAATTGCACTATCAGGTAATATCATCGCCCAAGAATCCGAGCAGACTAGGGATTCTGTTCAAGTGGCGCAGCTAGAACTTTTAAAACAACAAGCAGAACTTGAACAACAAGAGGCAGAACTCAAAAAAGCCAAGGAACAGGAAAAGGCTTTGAAAAAAGCTGAAAAAGAAGCTAAAAAAGCCGAGAAAGCTCAAAAAAAAGCTGAAAAAGAAGTAAAAAAGACTAAAAAGCTAGCAGCAGCGATTTCATCAAAAAAGAAGGACATTGCCAAGGAAGAACAAAAAATAATTAAAACTCAAGAGAAATTAGACGTTGGTAAAGTCAAAGGCAAGTATTCACCTGTGGAGATTCAGAAGCTGAACAATAAAATTGAGAAGATGAAATTGAGTGTTCTTAAAAACAAGGAAAAACTGCGAAAACTAGAAAGCAAACAATAGTCAAAATCTACATTATAGAAGATTTTGTAACAATTGTATGAATTTAGCGTCATATGAGTACATCAATCATTAAACACTAAAAATCATGCAAACAGAAAACAGAACACTTTTAGCAGCAACACATTTAAGTCAATTATTAGACTTCGTAACAGGATTAGGCGGACTCATCGTACCTTTGGTGATATGGCTTACCCAACGGGACAAAGTCATTGATATGGACGAAAATGGAAAAGCGATTATTAATTTTAGGATTACAATGTTCATTTATGTATTGCTTTGTATTCCTTTGATTCTATTTTTCGGTCTGGGATTATTGGGTTTTTTGGTATTGGGAATCGGGTACTTCATCTTTCCCATTATCAATGCATTCAGAGCTAGCAATGGGGAAGCACCCTATTATCCTTTGACATTTAAGTTCGTATAAGAACAAGTCTTAGTTATAAAATATAAAGGAGCGTTTTAACGCTCCTTTTTACTTTTTACAATATTTTCGCAAACGAGTCTTAGCTGTTCAACATCACCGGCATAACCAACATGGTTACATTTTCTCCTTCGTCAAGACCATCTGTTGGAGTAAGTATTCCTGCGCGGTTGGGTAGACTCATTTCCAATGATACTTCATCGGAGTTGAGGTTGTTCAGCATTTCGGTCAAAAAACGCGAATTGAAACCTATTTGCATGTCATCACCTTGGTAGGCGCAGGTCAAACGTTCTTCCGCCTTATTACTATAATCAATATCTTCTGCTGAAATATTTAATTCCGCCCCCGCGATTTTTAATCGTATTTGGTGGGTCGTTTTGTTTGAGAAAATAGACACCCTTCTTACGGAGCTCAAGAACTGATTTCTTGAAATGGTCAGTTTATTTGGATTTTCCTTCGGGATAACGGCTTCATAGTTAGGATATTTCCCATCAATCAGACGACAAATCAATTCAGTATCCTCAAAACTGAATTTTGCATTGCTGTCGTTGTACTCGATAACCACATCTGATTCGCTTCCTGCTAAAATCCCTTTTAATAAATTTAATGGCTTTTTAGGCATGATGAATTCGGCCACTTGAGAAGCGGAAACATCCTCCCGTTGATATTTTACTAATTTGTGTGCATCCGTTGCTACAAATGTCAAATTCTCCGGAGAAAACTGAAAAAAGACACCGCTCATCACCGGCCTTAAATCGTCATTTCCGGCAGCGAAAATTGTCTTGTTAATTGCCGTAGCAAGTATGTCACCGAGAATTGTTGTTGAACTAGGGTTTGATAATTCAACAGCCTTTGGAAATTCAGCCCCATCAGCATACGCAAGAGCATATTTACCATGATTTGAACTGATTTCAACGGTATTATTGTCCTCAACTACAAAAGTCAACGGCTGTTCAGGAAACGTTTTTAAAGTCTCAAGCAATAAACGAGCCGGTACTGCAATGGTACCTTCGTTGTCAGAATCAACATTAAGTACAGAACTCATCGTGGTTTCCAAATCGGATGCGGATACGGTTAGCTTGTTCTGTTTCAAGTCAAACAAGAAATTATCCAAAATGGGTAATGTATTGCTATTATTGATGACACCGCCCAAAACCTGTAGCTGTTTTAAAAGATAGGTGCTGGATACTATGAATTTCATGTGTTTTCTATTTTAATCAGGTTGTGGTTACTAGCGCCGTAATTGGTTCCCCTCTTTATGACGGGTCTATTCAAAATCACAGGACGAACAAAGATATTTGAATTCGTCTTTTTAATGAAACAAACTTATCAACACTTGTACAGTTTATTTTAGTGATTCTATTTTGTCAACACTCCATGCCTCAGGCTTTGCTGCAAACAATATTTTGGTTTTCGACCAAACATCTTTGAACAAATCGGATTGTCGGTATGAATTTAGGTAACTTTCATTAGTCCAATAACTATAGGTAAAAAAAATTGTTGGGTTATTTTGGTCTTGGTAGAGTTCCAAAAAATTACAACCTTCAAAACTCCTGATTTCGTGTTTACTGTTGTCGAAGATTTCTTGAAAGTCGATAATGCTGGCTTCCTTAAATATCATTTTCACAATTCGAACCAGCATCTACAGGAAGTTTACGGTTATTGTATCCCGGTAGTCCAATCCCAGAAGTGTGGAGGCTCCACCTACGGTATTCAGGTCACTTTTGTAAATGGCCAACTCAATATACTCAGAAGAATTGAAAAGTGCCAAAATGTCCCCCGCACCCCTTCGGCTGCTTTTTTCCAAATCAAAATTGATAATGTCGCTGTATTTGTTGTGAATCTGTTTTATCTTGGTGGTTCGGGCGTTCAACTCGAATTCCCTTCCTTTGCGATACGCCTCAAAAAATTTCTTTTTGATGTTTGTGACCACATTTCCATAATTGTCAATATAAATGACACTACCATTGATTTTCTTTCCGTTATCGGTTACACTCGGCAAGAAATCTTTTAACTCTTTCAATTGGTCAAATGGTTTTCCTACAACCTCCAAAGTTCCACCCCGCGCTATATGACAGGCAACTTGAACAAAAACATCCATCACTGGAAATGACCCGTGAACTGGGTTTGGAATATTGATATGTACTACTTTTTCGGGATTGATTTCCGAAGTCAACAAACCGATGACACCATTATTGGCCGTTATAAAATAGTGCCCGTCTAAGAAAACCGCAATATGCTGGTTCTCGATGGTCGGTTCTGCATCTACACCCACAATGTGTATAGTGCCGTCGGGAAAGCTTTTATAAGCATTGGAAAGAACATAGGCACACTCTTGAATGTTGAACGGACCTATTCCGTGTGAGATATCAACAATTTTCGCGTCTGCCAGTTCTTTATAAATACTCCCTTTCAAAGCACCTACAAAATGGTCTTTAATCCCAAAATCCGTAGTTAACGTGATGATTGCCATGCAGCAATGTTGATATGTTTTTGGTATTGCAAATTGATATTTTGCCTACATTTGAACAGTAAAATTATAACAAAAAAACAGCCAAGCGAAATTATATTTCCAAAGGCGATTCAAACACCACTTTTTCTTGAACGAACTTATTCTAGAACTTACCGAAATCAATCCCAGAGAGTTTTTTGGACAGGGGAACGAAAATATCAATTTACTCAAAAAATACTTCCCTAAACTTAAGATTGTTGCTCGTGGAAACAAAATCAAAGTATATGGAGACGAAGAACTATTAGAAGAGTTCGACAGGCGATTCGATATGCTAACGGGCCACTTTGTTAAGTACAACAAATTGGATGAGAATGCCATTGAACGTGTTTTGACTAGCAATGGTGCTGAAGATCTAAAGTCACCCGAGAAAAGTGGCGAAACACTGGTACATGGTGTCAGTGGTAGGTTGATAAAGGCCCAAACCGCAAATCAGCGTAGATTGGTCGATGCCGCCAAGAAGAATGATATGGTTTTCGCAATAGGCCCTGCAGGTACTGGAAAAACGTATACAGGAGTTGCATTAGCTGTTAAAGCGCTGAAAGAGAAACAAGTAAAGCGTATTATTTTAACAAGACCTGCAGTTGAAGCAGGTGAAAATTTAGGGTTTCTTCCAGGCGATTTAAAGGAGAAACTTGATCCTTACATGCAACCTTTGTATGATGCCTTACGCGATATGATCGCGCCTGAAAAATTGGCCCACTTCATTGAAAACGGTACAATTCAAATTGCACCCATGGCTTTCATGAGAGGCAGAACCCTTGATAACGCCTTTGTTATTTTGGACGAGGCGCAAAATACAACCCATGCACAGATGAAAATGTTCTTAACACGTATGGGTAAGAATGCTAAATTTTTAATTACGGGTGATCCAGGCCAGATAGATCTACCCAGAAGGGTAATCTCTGGTTTGAAGGAAGCCATTCTAGTTCTTCAAAATACAGAAGGTATTGAGATTATCTATTTAGACGATAAAGATGTCATCCGTCATAAGTTGGTTAAAAAAGTGATTGAAGCTTATAAGACTATCGAGCATATTAACTAGGTTAACAGATTACAGTTGCAGTATGCGGTTTCTGCCAAGTATCAATTGTAAATTCGTTTTGAACTTTGAATTTATAACCCGAAACTTTAAACATGAGTAATACGATTACCGACACTAATTTCAATTTCCCTAATCAAAAAAGCGTTTATAAGGGAAAAGTGCGTGAAGTTTATGCTTTGGATAACAATTTGTTGGTGATGATAGCAACAGACCGACTATCTGCTTTTGATGTCGTGATGCCTAAGGGAATTCCGTACAAAGGACAGATACTCAATCAAATCGCTACGAAGATGATGGCAGCCACCGAAGACATCGTTCCTAATTGGTTGACCGCCACACCAGATCCAAATGTTGCAGTAGGTCATGCTTGTGAACCGTTTAAGGTGGAGATGGTCATTAGAGGATATATGTCAGGTCATGCGGCCCGTGAATATAAAGCAGGACGAAGAATACTTTGTGGCGTTCCAATGCCTGAAGGAATGAAGGAAAATGACAAATTCCCAGAACCGATTATCACCCCAGCTACAAAAGCTGAAAAAGGCGATCACGACGAAGATATTTCCCGTGAGGATATTTTGAAAAGGGGAATCGTTTCGGAAGAAGATTATTTGGTATTAGAAAAATATACCCGCGCCCTGTTTCAAAGAGGTACTGAAATCGCAGCTGAAAGAGGTTTGATCCTTGTGGATACCAAATACGAGTTCGGAAAGACCATAGAAGGTAAAATTGTTTTAATTGACGAGATCCATACCCCGGATTCATCACGTTATTTTTATGCGGATGGTTATCAAGGACGGCAGGATAGGGGAGAAACCCAAAAACAACTTTCCAAAGAATTTGTTCGTCAATGGTTAATACAGAATGGTTTTCAAGGATTGGAAGGACAAACAGTGCCTGAAATGTCCGATGCATATATTGAATCCGTTTCAGAACGCTACATCGAGCTTTATGAAAATATTACCGGTGATACATTTATCAAAGGGGATATCTCGAATATTCAAGAGCGCATAGAAGCAAATGTTTTGAACTATTTGGAGCGCGTATAAGACTACTTGGGCTCCAGCGACATAACATAGTCGTAGCTTTCATCAAGAAGTTTAGCTAACTCGTCTAAATCGCCCCACATTTTTTCAGGGATAAGAATATACCCTTTCATCACTGCTCCATAAGATTTGTAGATGGTCGTCGGAATTTCCTTTATATATTTTTCCTGAATTGCTTTTGAAAACCGGATACCGATTTCATTGTCTTTGTTGAAGAGTGAAAACATATATCCGTTCGCAGAGGTATAGGGCATAGTTTTTCCCTTGCGTTTAAATCTTGAACATTTGGAAACAAGGGCATCATAGATTTTTATTTTTTCTTCTCTCATGATGCTACGATTTACAAAAATGCCTATTCGATTTTCTTTCCAATTACATAAAAATTAGTGTCCACTGACAAGGTGGATAGATCGCCATCGATTTCTTCGGAATTTCGTTCCGTACTAGGGTAAATCCATTGTGATTTCGCTCCTATTTGTACCTTGATCGGCATTTTGAAATTATCAACCACATTAGTATATCGGAAATGTATCGAATCTCCCTCCACCTCGTATTCAAGAACAGGAATCATTGTAGTAAGTAAATATTGGTCGAAAACCTTCGACAAATCCATATCTGATTTTTCCGAAATATAATCCTCGATTTGTTTTGTAGTAACCGTTTGGTGATAAAAGTCTTTGTTTAGCCCTCTTAAAATTTGTCTCCATTTTTCATCATCATCTACAAGTTGTCGAATAGTATGTAACATATTGGATCCCTTATAGTACATGTCGCTACTGCCTTCATGGTTCACATTGTAGGTACCTATGACGGGTTTGTCGTTCTGAATATTCTTCCGTAGCCCAATTACATACTCTTCCGCTGCTTCTTTGCCGTAATGATAGTTCAAGAATAGGTTTTCAGAATAGGAAGTGAAACCTTCATGGATCCACATGTCGGCGACATCTTTGTAAGTGATGTTATTGGCGAACCATTCATGGCCAGCCTCATGTATGATAATGAAGTCAAATTTGAGCCCCCAACCAGTTCCTGAAAGGTCCCTGCCCAGATATCCCTTTTTCCATTGGTTGCCATAAGTGACCGAACTCTGATGTTCCATGCCCAAATAGGGTACTTGAACCAATTTAAAACTGTCTTCGTAAAAGGGATAGGGACCAAACCAATGTTCAAAGGCTTCCATCATTGGTCTGACATCCTTGAAATGTTCTTTGGCTTTTTTCAAATCGTCACGTAAGACGTAATAGTCCATATCGAGAACGCCCTTTTCACCATTGAATTTTTCCCCGAAATGAACATAGTCGCCGATGTTCACGTTGACCCCATAGTTATTGATCGGGTTTGAGACGAACCAATGGCTCGTGTTGGTTTCTTCGTCTACTTTTCTGAGCCGCCCATTTGAAACATTCGTTAAGCCTTTGGGCACCTTCACACTTATCAGCATACTGTCAACTTCGTCGTACATATGGTCTTTGTTCGGCCACCAGACACTCGCGCCAAGGCCTTGGCATGATGTTGCAATAAAATGCTTGTCATTGTCGTCTTTCTTCCACGAAAAACCACCGTCCCAAGGCGCATTCTCAGCTTCTTTTGGATGGCCGGAATAATGAACAATGATTTCATTAAAATCTCCTTTTCGCTGCGGACTATTCAGAGTTACAAAATGTGCATTTCCGTTGGAGGTGAATTGCAGTTCTTTTCCTTCTTGGGTAACTTTTTCAATTTTTAGAGGAGGCTGTAAATCGACCTGAAGTACTTGTTCTTCTTTTAGGACCTGATAGTGAATGGTGTTGCTGCCCGAAATGAATTTCTCATCTGGTATGACTTCGATGTCCAAATGATAATAGTTCAAATCCCACCAAGCGCGTTCAGGAGTAATGCTTCCGCGTAAGGTGTCCTGTTGTGTGAATTCTTGAGCACTCGTAACGAACCCAAAAATTAGCGCCAAGAAGAAAAGCTTAGTTTTTCTCATTCTGTTTAGAAATTTCATTCATTATAGAATCAAAAGATACATCGTTACCTGCTAGCCATGTTTCAAAGGTTGCATACGTTTCTATGTCAGGATAAAGGGCATCTTCCTCGTTTCTATGAGAATTAGGTCTTTCCATATATGAATATGATATAGTTCCCAATGTTTTTGTTTTTGGTAATTTAAATCCTGATGCTCCCGTTTGTGTTGAGGGTTTGTTACCAGTTGGCTTTCCTACAATGGTAGCCAAATTGTTATCAGCTAAAGTCGTAGCCAAAATTTGTCCAGCGCTGAAGGTGGTATTTCCTATTAATACATACACTTTTCCTTTAAATTTAGGAATGTTTTCATCCAAAAGAAACGGATCATCTTTAGCGGTAATGTTAAAGAAGAAAGGTTTAGGAAATAAGTCGCTTGTAATATCTATCTCACCTTTGGGAATTGAAACTCCGTATTTATCTTTATAAAGTTGATTGTAATACTTATAATCGTTTTTTACATGTTCTTTAAAATATTCGGAAACCTGAATGTACTCGGTAAAGCCTCGAATGGAATCCGATTCAGTCAGGTACCAAATCAATTGTTTGCCTAGTCGTTCATCGCCACCAGTATTGTAACGTAAGTCAATAATCAAGTTATTAATGTTCTTTGCATTAACTTCCATAAAAAGCGATTGTAATGTCTTGCCAAAATTTCTAGCATCCTTATATTGACTTTTGAGATAGAGCATCGCCAAAGGTCTGGTAATGAAATTGGTATAATTACCAATTCCGTCCTTTAAAACCACCAAATCGAGACAAGTGTTCATCTGCAGATACGCAAAGTCTTTTTTTTGGTCAGTTTCAATATAAAAACCATCATTTTTTTTATCCGTGATTGGATACTTATTTGCTAGAGGCCTTACCTTATAATAGGCTCTTTTTTTAGAGGGGGTTAGCTCGAAAGTGTAATTTTTGTCATTTCTTTCTGTGCTAATTTTTAATGGTTTTTCGGAGTCTATTAGTCCAATGGCCTCTAAATATTTTGGAAGCTGTATTTGAAACCGAAAATCCGCTAATCGATAAAATGAGTTCTCTCCGCTATTGAAATTTTCCACTTTTTTTTCTACTTCTGAAATAGGAATATCGTTAATCGATACAATTCTTGAGCCAACAACACTACTATCAATGGTCTTGCTAATATTGAAGACTTTCCAATTTTGCTTTTCCTTATAAAAATATACTGGGTAAAGCTTCTTCTCTCGGTAAAGTGACAATGAAATTGCTGTGTGGCCATCTTTTAATTGTGCCATGAATTTTTGAGCTAAATTCTCAAATTCTAAGTTGTCTTTCACAGAGGCTGCGTCACTTATAAATTCCTCCGAACTTTTTTTATAAAGGTCTTTAGGGATTTTTGTATATAGCCTAGGATAAGTCTTTTCTACCAATTGAGACAAAAAAATGGCATCTTGGACATACTTGCTCAGACCGTTAAAATTAGAAGTCTTTTCAAAAGTGATATCCGCCTTTTTCGCGGTAAGCCGTTGTATTTGTGCGCCACTGCAAGAGAGCAAACAAAAAGTAAGGCCTGCTAAAATTATTTTTGACATCATAAGCTTACCTAAAAATCCCATTCGGAAAAACAACAGGACTTTCAAAACCAGCTGCCCCTACAGCAGAAACCCCAAAAAAGAAATTATCGATAACAATGCCTTCAAGGGTGTATTCCGTAACATCACCAACATAGCGACTATTGTCCCAAGTTGGGGAGGTAGTATCCCGCCAATAGATTTTATATCCGGTGGCTCCATCAACTTTACTCCATTTGAATTTAGCAGAAGGTTCCACAATTCCTCCTATTTCTACTTTTTCAGGGGCCGGTGGTGCCCAAGCCAAAGAAGCCATACTGATAGCGTTAACAGCGGTAAGTTTCTTTGCATACTCAAAATTCACATGTTCTAGGACGTCTCCATAATTGATGCCGTTTTCGGTTCTGATATCTTGATGTTGCTGCGTATAGTTTTCATGGGCCTCCATAATGCGGATACCGGCATACCCAGCATCGTTAAACGGCCTATGGTGGCCTCCTCGACCAAAACGATCCAAACGGTAGATCATCATAGGGTTCATTTCTGGCATATAGGTTTTTGTAGTTTTATGAACATAGCGTGCCAACTGACGAGAAACGCCATCTACCTCACCGCCGTAAAAACGCCTGGCTTTTCGTTGTTCTTCGGTTTCTGTAGCTGGAACGGGCTCCGAGAAGATTCTAAAATCGCGATTACTGATGACTCCATCGACACCTGTAATGTTTCCAATCATATCATTGTTGAAGATTCCGATAATATCCCATCCATCCGATTTCATTTTTTCAACCAGACCTTTTCCTCCAAAAAGCCCTTGTTCTTCCCCTGAAAGGCCTAAATAGATGACACTGCTTTCAAATTGATACTTTGAAAGCACACGGGCAGCTTCAATAGTGCCTGCCATTCCGCTGGCATTGTCATTTGCTCCGGGAGAATCATCCGTAAAGTTCGTTGGGTCACTTACCCTAGAATCGATGTCACCACTCATTATAATGTAGCGATTGGGATATTTGGTTCCTTTTTGTACAGCTACTACGTTGACAACGTACACATCTTTAACGATTCTCGCGTTCGTCCCTTTTTTGACCAAGTCCCGTTGAAACGAAACATTTAAACAGGAGTTGCAGGCAGCGGAAATTTTATCGAACTCACTTTTAATCCATCTTCGAGCAGCACCAATTCCACGGGTAGTGGAGACGGTATCACTTAAGGTATGGCGTGTGCCAAAATTAGCCATGGTTGTCACATCTTTTTCGATGCGTTCTGCAGAAACTGCATTGATGATGTCGTAGATTCTGGTATCGGTTTGTGAAAAAGTTAGTGTTGTACCTAACGTGAATAGGGTAAAAAAGATTTTTTTCATTCTGAAATAGTTTTATGTTTTTTAGCAAAAAAAACGCCGTGAAAATAACAAAGTGGACCTAGCAGTATATAAATCATGCCGGGTAAGGCCCATTTAATAAGAAATTGTGATTTCGCAATTACAATTGACAATGCAGCAACAAAAACATAAATAGCAAAATGTCGGCTGTAAAATAATAAGTCGTGGTTTAATTGGGTTTTCTTGGTTTTCAAATAAGCGCTGTAATACATGAAAGACAAACATAGAAATATGAGGAAGAAGCCTAGGCTATATAACTGGAACAAGGAGGACACTTCATCAAATGAAAGTCTTTGAATACCTGTCATTGAATTAATTAATGATTTCAATGGAAAGACGTAATAGAGCACAACAAAAAGCAAAATTGCGTTTAGTGCGATTATCCAACCATCCATATATTTGGTTCTCCTGAAAAAATTGTAGTGCAACCACCATAAGCCCAGTAAAACAAAAAAGCTAACTCCAAAACCTATAAACGCAAGCCAGTCGATTTTGATTACGGAATTACTTTCCTGCATGCCAACAGAGACTACAAGTAAGGTGGCCGCAAATGCGAAAACGGCATCGCTGAAGGCTTCGATTCTACTGCTGTTATGAGAATACTTCATCAGTTAGTTATAAGCTACAATGTATTAAAATTAACTGAATTTTCTTCCAAGACTTATTAAGCCAAGAAGAGGCCCGACTGCCAATACCACGAAAAGTAGTTTTGTGTCCATAGTAATCGATAGGTATGATAATAATTGAATACTCACAATACTAATAGCAAAACCAATGCAATTCACCAGGGTCAAACCTGTCCCTTTCAATTCGTTGGGTATAGCACTTGCCACCAAGCTCGAAAATTGAGGTGAGTCGGCAGTTACCGCCATACCCCAAAGACACCAGCCTAATAAAAATGCCGAGGGTGGTAATTGAAAAAGAAGTGGTGATAGGAGGCATAACAAGCCTGATATGGTTAGTGCGTTTTTTGCAACTTTATAACTTCCCATTTTTTGAGAAAGAATTCCTCCGATAAAACAAGAGAGACCACCCAAACCGATAATTATACCCGTCCATAAAGATACAGATAGTGTATTTGTGTTCAGAAGGTTAAGCGTTTGAATGGCTAGAGGTGTAAATGCCCAAAAAGCATACAGCTCCCACATATGACCGAAATAGCCAAAGGCCGCTTTCCGGAATCCTGAAATCTTAAAAAGTTTAGGCCCTGCCTTCAGTTGCAACTTTGTACTGCGTTTTCGAAAAGGACCGTTGGGTACAAGCAGCCAAATGAGCATACCACCTAAGATTGCTAAGAAAGAAGTAGTTTTAATAACCAAATCAGGAGTTGAGCCCCAGCTTGTTCCGCTAAATAGGTAAGGAAAAGCGGTGCCGAGTACCAAAGCACCTACCAAATAACCCAATGCGCGCCCCAAACCTTTTTCGTAGTAGTCCGCTGCGATTTTCATGCCTACCGGATAAATTCCAGCTAAGAAAAATCCGGTGCCAAATCGTGCCAAAAGTAAGGTCCATTTTGAAATTTCTTCTGAGAGCAGCGTTGTATTGCAAGCTGCCCCTAAAAGGGCACAGACAAAAAATACTTTGGAAGGTGAAAAACGGTCGGCAATCATTAGTAGGGCAAAAACCAAGGTGCCAATAATAAAACCCAATTGAACGGATGACAGTACAAATCCGATTATTTCAGGCCCCAAACCCGTTTTTAGGGTAAGTTCTTCAACGATAGCGTTCCCAGCGAACCATAGCGACGTACCGGCAAATTGAGAACTTATAATAATGGGCAGAATATGCTTTTTTCGGTCCAAACTAAATGTTAACGTAAAAAAGTGACCTTGGCAATTTTCCCATTTTTAACTTCATAAACCGCAACTGCATTAAAGCTGTTTCCATTGGCAGTGATATTTTCCTCATCAATTACGATGTTACGGATTACGATTCTATTTTTTATCTCGCAATGCAAATCTGGTGTGGATTCAAAATAACCGGCATATCCTTTTCGCATTTCTTCTTGACCTTGAGAACTCTTTTCGGCAGGAAAATTATACATGGCTACATCTTCGGTATAGGTGTCTAGAAAAGCGTCAATATCTCGTGCATTGTAGGCATCCAGTTGTTTTTGTACAATGGTTTCCGGTTCGGGCGCTGAATTATTATCAAAAATAAATGTCATACTATCGATAGCACCGTTGCTAACTTCGTAAAGTGCAACTTGCATTTGAACTTTTCCGTTACCCGTAACCTTCTCTTGGTCGATTACTTTATTGCCAATGGTTATGCGGTTGACAATTTCAACTTCATATACTTTGTTCTCAGCGGATAAACTACTGTAATTTTTCCGCATCTTTTCATGACCGACATATAAAGTATCCGCACCAAAATTTCGAACTATGACATTTTCAGCATAACAGTTGACAAAGGCATCTAGGTCTCCAGCGTTATAGGAATCTACCTGTTTTTGTACGATTTTGCTTGGTGGTTCATCCGACACCAAAGCCAAATGTTTTCCATCGGGACTTACCGCCACGCGCGAAACGGAACTTATTTCTTTGTAGTCCGAAAGATTTATAACATCCGGATTTTCCTTTGACCCTGGATTGAAATTGTAAATGAGATTGCCCGCGGGTACCAGAATAGTTCCGTTCGGTAACCAACAAATATCCTCGGAGCCTTTTGGTATCGAACTAAGCACGTTGGTTGCTCCGCTTAGAGGATTCATTGATTTAATGAGCCAGGTGTCTTCCTCTTTTGATATATAACTTATCAAATCGGAGTTTGGAATTTTGTGTAGTGAACGCCCGACACTTTGTTGAACTGTATAATTGGTTTTATCTTTTAGAATGGATACTACCAAATCCATTCGGTTATCTACCAAAATTGTATTTAGTAGAATGTCCTTCGAAAACCAGACGTGGTATCCAACTTTGGCATCTTTTCGCAAAAACTCAGATGTTTCCGAATCAATATCATAACGATACAAGCGTTGCAATCCATCGGTATCCAATCGAATTGCAGAAATATCTTTGGAATCAGGGATTCTTAAAGGAGAATATTCATTGCCACCGTTGGTATTGGTCAACCAAGAAATTTGACCTGAGGTGATATCATATTTGGCAATATCCGTTTGACCATTTCTAGTACTTGAAAATAGAATGGTGTTAGCATCATAAAAGGAAGGTTGATTGTCATAACCTTCGTTGTTAGAAATGTTTCGAGGATTTGAGATGACGGTTTTTCCATTATCCTCCGAAATATCAAAAAGATGTACATCGGTGTTGGGTTGTGCATATGATGCGATTGAAAGCAGGGCGAAGCAAAGTGAAAGTAGTTTTGTCATAAGGCGAAAGTTGATTTCAAGTTAGGCTTTTACGAACGTTTTCAATAGTTCACGCACTTTTTGGGTGTTTTCTACAAAATATTTCGCTGCTGTTTTTTGTCTTCCAACTTTTACGGTAACGGTGCTTTCAGGAAGTTCTTGGAACATAAACTCATCGGTCCAATCGTCACCTATCGCGAAAACAAAATCATAGTCGTCCTCGCCCAGCATACGCATTGCAGCGCGGCCTTTGTTCACGTTGCTACTTTTGACCTCCATCACCTTATTTCCGTTGAGAACGCTGAGGTCGTCCGTACCGATCAAACTAGTCAGTACGGTTGAAAGTTCAGAAGCTCTTAGATTCCCAAAATCTGGATCGGTCTTTCGGTAATGCCAAGCAAGGGAATAATTTTTTTCCTCAATAAAACTTCCTGGAGTACGGTCTACAAATGATTCTAAGACAGGTCTAATCTTATCCATCCAATCGTTTTTGACGTTCTCCAGCAATTTGAACTCTTCACCATCCTTTGAAATCCATACGCCATGTTCTACGATCATATTATAACCTTTGGGCAAAAACCAATTTGTAAAAGTATCTTTGTCGCGACCACTTATTAAGAATAGTTCAGTGCCTTGCTGCTTTTGAAGTACATCAAGCAATTCATAAAGCTCTTTATCTGGCCCAGCTTGTTGTGGATCGTTGTGGAAACCGGCAAGCGTACCATCATAATCTAAAAACAGCAGTCTTTTTTTTGCTGCAGAATAATCTTTTAAGATGCTTTGTAAACGGTTATCGGTCATTCTACGGGAGACATGGGTAGCTTCAAGTTCTTTCTGACCCAATAATGAATTCATAAAACTATTGGCCCATTTTTCTACATTGTAACGTTCTAATCGCGTTTGAAGCGATGCGTTCCGTGCTTGTTGCTCTTTTATCGGCATAGTAATCGCTTGATGAAGCGTGTCGGCGATTTGTTCAAAATTATTAGGGTTGATAAGCAGTGATTCATTCATTTCATTGGCGGAACCTGCCATTTCACTCAAAATTAAAACACCTGTTTGATCGATTCTTGTTGCGACGTATTCTTTCGCCACCAAATTCATTCCATCGCGCAAAGGAGTCAACCACGCTATATCACTTGAAGTATATAAATCGATTAAGTTTTCAAAGGGCATAGAACGATAAAAATACCAAATAGGGGTCCAGCTTACTGTTGAGAATTCCCCATTGATGCGGCCCACCAACTCATCGATTTCTCGTTTTAGCAACTGGTATTGGGGGACATTGGATCGGGAAGGCACCGCTAAAATAATCAGGCGTACCTTTTCTTTATACTGTGGATATTTATTTAGAAAATATTCGAAAGCATTGAGTCGCTTGGCGATTCCCTTTGAGTAATCCAATCGATCTATGGACAAGAAAAACTTGTTTTCTGGATCTGATTTTTTGTGGGTATTCAAGCGTTGTTGAAGTTCCGACTGTTTTTCGGGGTTACGTTTTGAATGTTCCACAGCAGCATCGCGAAACTTTTTATAATCTATTCCCATGGGAAAGGAATCCACTTTTATTACCCTGTTATCTTGATAAATATCATTGAAGCTGACCTCTAACCCTAAAAGACGTCGTACTGAGCTTAAAAAATGCCGCTCGTAATCATAAATATGGAATCCGATAAGGTCAGAGCCCAAAAGCCCTTCCAATACTTCTTTGCGCCAAGGCATGGTTCGAAATATCTCATAGGAAGGAAAGGGAATATGCAAAAAGAATCCGATGGAAATATTCGGTCGCTTTTCACGTACCATTTGCGGAACCAACATCAATTGATAATCATGTACCCATATGACATCATCGTCTTCGGCTTTGGCTAAAATAGCATCCGCGAATTTTTGGTTTACTGATTTATAGGTTTCCCAACTTGACAGTTCAAATTCGGAGTACTCCAAAAAATAATGAAAGAGCGGCCAAATGGTGCGGTTGCTAAAACCGAAATAGAATCCTTCTACTTCGTCTTTTGTCAAGGTTACTTTTGAAGACCCATGTTTGGCGAGGGCCTTGTCAATATCAGCTTCTAGTTCCTTCGGAATATCCTCATCGGTCAAACCGCTCCACCCGATCCATAAACTATCACCTCCCGAATGCACAGATTTCATTCCTGTTGCCAATCCTCCAACGCTGGGTACCGCAGTGATACTTCCGTTGCTAATTTGTAATTGAACAGGTAGTCTATTTGAGATTATGATAGTTTTGCCCATATTTTGAATCTTTTTACCGTCTTTTAAATTCATTGTCTTTAAATTTCGACAAATTGCACCGCAAAAGCAATTGTTTGCTTGAATGTATTAACATTTTTACGGAATGGATAATTTAGACTACGGAATAATAGGAAATTGCAGAAGTGCTGCATTGATATCGAAGACAGGAAATTTAGAATGGTGTTGTTTGCCAGAGTTCGATTCTTCTTCAGTGTTTGCCAAGTTACTTGACGATAAAATAGGGGGTAGTTTTGATATTATCGTTGCAGACAACTACAAGATAGAACAGCGTTATAAAAAGCACACGGCCGTATTGATCACTCATTTTTCAGATGGGGAGAATGCCTTTGAAATAAGAGACTTCATGCCGCGATATCGAAAAGAGGGTGGAGGTTACATCGCCCCTCCTGAAGTGGTACGTTTTATAAAACACCTCTCAGGAAAACCCAAGTTCAAGGTAAATTACGACCCTCGTTTGGAATACGGTAAAGGAAAAACCAACACCTACGTAAAAAAGAATTTTGTGGTAAGTCTGACCAAAGAAGAAAAGTTCGATACCTTTTTCCTCTATACCTCGTTCAACAAAAATGCCGTTGTTGAAGGGCGGGAAATCGAACTGGTAGACGACGGATACTTTTTGTTGGGCTACAATGAGAAAATCTTTAAACCTACCGTTCGCAAAGTGTACACCGAATTAGAACGCACAAAGGTGTATTGGTTGAACTGGAGCAGTAAAACGCCGACCTATAAAAAGTATAATTCACAAATTAGCCGAAGTGCTATAACCCTGAAAATGTTAAGTTATGATAAGACCGGCGCAGTTTTGGCGGCGGCTACAACCTCTTTGCCAGAAACTATCGGTGAGGTCCGTAATTGGGATTATCGTTTCTGTTGGATTCGTGATGCCTCAATGGTGATAAGGGTTATCGGACAATTGGGACATAAGAATGTTGCCCGAAGGTATTTGCAATTTATCGTGGATTTGATTCCTGATAAGGATGAAAAACTGCAAATCATGTATGGTATCAACCGTGAAAAAAAATTAACGGAAAAGACCTTGGATCATTTGAGTGGCTATAAAGGTTCAAAACCTGTACGTGTCGGTAATGCAGCATATAAACAAAAACAAAACGATATCTATGGAATTTTAATGGACGTGATTTACGAACAGTTGCATCAGTATTCCAACGATATCGAAAATGGGGAAGAGCTTTGGGGTATCACAAAAGGAATCGTTTGGATCGTTTCCAACCACTGGCAGGAAGCCGACAAAGGTATTTGGGAATTCAGAGCGGAAGACCGTCATTTTACATTCTCAAAGGTATTGTGTTGGGTCGCGATTGATAGGGCTATAAAAGTGGCAAGAATATTACGTAAGACCAGAAAGCTTGAAAAGTGGATGCAGTTAGAACAAGAAATCAAGAAAGATATTCATGAAAATGCTTGGAATGAGGAAGTAAATGCCTTCACACAATCGTACGGCTCCAAGGATTTGGATGCTTCCGTACTTCTTATGGAGTCTTATGGATTCATTCATGCAAAAATGCCAAAATTTGTTAGTACCGTAAAGGCAATTGAAAAGGAACTAAGTAATGACGGGTTACTCTATCGTTATAAAAATGAGGATGATTTTGGGTTACCTTCATCCTCTTTTACAATCTGTACTTTTTGGTTCATCAATAGCCTCTTTAAAATAGGGGAAGAAGAAAAAGCCATGAAGCATTTCGACAAACTTCTGAGTTATAGTAATCATTTAGGTTTATTTAGTGAAGATATTGATTTTAAGACAAAAAGATTGTTGGGAAACTTCCCTCAAGCGTATTCACATTTGGCCCTAATTGAGTGCGCAATCAACTTCTCGCATAAAGACACTGAAGATCAAGTTTTGGATGCGATACGGCAGTAATATTAGCTCACAGGGTAATTGCCAATTCCTTGATTTTTGTCAGCAAGGCGGTTAAATGTGCTTCGGTAGTAAACGGATTCATTATCGTTGTTCTTAAATAATGAATTCCACGCAGTGTGGTTTGAACAATGTAAAATTCACCATCTTCCAATAAGTGCCTGCGTATGTTCTTATTTAAGATATTGAGCTGTTCATCTGTCATATCATTTTTTATAAAGCGAAAACAGACAATGTTAGAGATTGGAGTCACTGCCAATATAAAATCGGAATTGGCTTGAACCAGCTCGCCAAATAGATGACCTAAATCGTATAAGTTGGTTACGTATTGATTAAAAATTTCTTCGCCATAGACCTTCAACAAGGTATACCAATGTATGCTCATCATATTTTTGGTACATTCAAACGTCTTTTTTCCAGAATTGTACCAATCTTCATGATCGGATTGTGTCAATAGGTAATCCGCTTTTTGGCTAAAAGTCGCAAGGGTATGGCGTCCATTTTTAAAGAGTAGGGCTGTGGTTATAGTGGGCATCATCATCATTTTGTGTCCATCTATGACAATGGAGTCGGCTCGTTCTATTCCTTCCACGGTAAAACGATATTTTGGTGAAAAAATCGCTGCCCCACCATGCGCCCCATCGACATGGAACCATATTTCGTGTTTTTCGGCAAATCTGCCAATCGCATCCAAATCATCATAAATACCGGTTGCTGTGGAAGGTGCACTTCCAACAATGGCGAATATCTTGACTCCTTTTTTTGAGGCTTCTTGAAATTTCTCTTCCAACAGCGAGGTGTCCATTTCAAAATTGTCGGTAGCAGGAATCTTGATAATGCCTTTTTCTCCCAATCCCATTATTTTTGCAGCTCTGTCTACGCAATAGTGGGCTTCTTCAGAAACCATGACACCTAGATTGCTTACGTGACCCTCATACCAAATATCGTGTTCGACAATTGCTTTTCGCGCACTGAGCAGTGCCGTAAGGTTGGCCAGGGTACCTCCAGATGTCAAAAACCCCCTCGAATCAGTATCCCAGCCTACTTTTTTACATAGCCAATCGGTGATTACGCGTTCAATTGCGGAAGAGGACATGCCCATTTCATAAACCGCCATTCCATTGTTCAACAAAGAACTGATCATGCCTGTAAGGGCCGTTATCGGGGCTGCGGGACTAACTTGATGTCCGATATATTTTGGATGGTGCACGTAGGTTGTGCGCTTTGTTATTTCAGAAAATAATCTTTCTTCGTCGCCGTTTTTCAGAAAGTCTTTCCAGAAACGCAATTCTTCATCCGGTTCGTTCCATTGAATCGCTTGAGCGGATTTTTCGTTCAACTTTTCATCCAAATGCTGCGTTAACAATTCGATAAGTTTGTGGCCTCTATTATTAAAGTCCTCCGGAGAATAGACGGCGCATAGAAGGTTATTATCCATTCTTTAAAAGTATACTCTAACTAAAACTTTAGCAAATAAAAAACCGCCCACATTATGTGGACGGTTCTCCTTCTGTCTCAGAGGTTTCCATCTGAATTAGTCAAAGGTGTAACCATTGTCCGCAGCTACTTTGTCCGCAATTTGTGTGCGCAACGCTGCAACGTTCGGGTTATTGGTATATTTCGTAAAACGTTTCAATCCCATTAACATCATGCGCTGCTCGTCGCCCTCTGCAAATGAAATTATCGCTTCTTTACCTTTTTGTATTACTTTTTCCGTCGCATTGTACAGGTACAGTCTTGACATCGCAATTTGTGTTGCTTGAGCCTCTTCACCAAAACGTTTCGCATTTTTCTCCGTTCTGAGGATTGTGCTTTCAGCCATATAAACTTCGATAAGAATATCAGAAGCTGCTAACATCAATTGTTGGTGCTTTTCCAATTCAGGACCAAATTTCTGAACAGCACTACCGGCAACCATTAAGAAGACTTTTTTCAGACGCGCAATCAAATCTTTTTCTTCAGCGAACAATTCAGAAAAATCAGGAGCATCGAAAGATGGAATTCCCATCAACTCTTCACCAACGGCGGTTGCGGGGCCTAACAAATCTACATGGCCCTTCATGGCCTTTTTGACCAGCATGCCTACTGATAACATTCTGTTGATTTCATTGGTACCCTCATAGATCCTAGCAATCCTGGCGTCTCTCCAAGCTTTTTCCATAGGTGCTTCGGCGCTAAAGCCCATACCACCAAAGATTTGGACACCTTCATCGGAGGTTTCTTGGACATCTTCTGATACCGCAACCTTTAAAATTGAGCATTCGATGGCATACTCTTCGACACCCTTGAGTTCGGCATCTTGATGTGAATTCCCTTCCGCTTCACGAATAGCAATACGATCTTCAATGTTTTTGGCTGCTCGATAGCAGGCAGAATCTCCCGCATAAGCGTTGGTGGACATATTAGCTATTTTCGCCTTAATGGCCCCAAAGTTTATAATCGGAGTCTTGAACTGAATGCGCTCGTTCGCATATTTCACAGCCTCATTGATGACACGACGCTGTGCTTCTAAACATGCAGCGGCCAATTTAATACGTCCAATGTTCAACGCATTCATGGCTATTTTGAATCCGTTGCCGCGCTCTGAAAGCATATTTTCAACGGGAACTTTGGTGTCGCTAAAAAATACTTGACGGGTAGAGGAGGAGTGAATACCTAATTTCTTTTCTTCATCGCCAAAAGTAATTCCATTTTCAGGATTGTTTTCCACAATAAAACCTGTGATGTTCTTATCATCTTCTATTCTAGCGAAGACAATAAACAGATTACAGAATCCCGCATTTGAAATCCACATTTTCTGCCCGGAAATGCTGTAGTGTTTTCCATCTTCGGATAAAACCGCTTTGGTCTTTCCTGAATTGGCATCAGATCCCGCGCCAGGTTCGGTCAAGCAATAAGCGCCAAACCATTCTCCAGAAGCTAATTTCGGTACATACTTTTGCTTTTGTTCTTCTGTGCCGTACAGTGTAATTGGCATCGTGCCAATTCCGGTATGTGCACCGAAAGCCGTACTGAAAGAACCGGTGGCCCCAGAAATATAGTCACAAACCAACATGGTGGAAACAAAGCCCATACCCATTCCGCCATAGGCTTCGGGCACCGCTACACTTAACAAACCGAGTTCTCCGGCCTTACGCATGCATTCTTCGGTATAAGCGTAATCTTTTTGTTCGAATCGTTCCCAATGCGCCCACAGTTCGCGATCTACGAATTCTTTAGTGCTATCGCGCATCATTTTTTGCTCTTCGGATAAATCTTCCAAGGTGAAAACATCTTCACACTTGGTTTCCTTGACGAGAAATTGCCCGCCACGTAAAAGATCTTTGTTTGCTATTTCAGTACTCATAATATTTTCTGTTTCTAATTCAAAAATTCGTAGATACCTGCTGCGCCCTGACCTGTACCCACACACATAGTTACCATTCCGTATTTGCCTTGCATTTTTCTTTTGCGCATTTCGTCAAAGAGCTGCACCGAAAGTTTGGCACCGGTACAACCCAACGGATGCCCCAATGCAATTGCTCCGCCATTGACGTTTACAATATCATTGTTCAATTTTAATTCGCGAATAACCGCTAAAGATTGAGAAGCAAAGGCTTCATTCAATTCGATTAATTCAACATCTTCTTGTTTTAATCCAGCTTGCTTTAAGGCCTTTGGTACGGCAGCCACGGGACCAATTCCCATAATTCTAGGTGGTACACCTGCGGCAGCATAGTTAACAAGTCGTGCGATGGGTTCAAGATTGAGTTCTTTTACCATTTCTTCGCTCATTACCAAGACAAAGGCAGCACCATCGCTCATTTGAGAAGAGTTTCCTGCGGTTACACTTCCACCCGCAGCAAATACGGGACGAAGTTTGTTCAATACTTCCACAGAAGTTCCTTTTCTAGGACCTTCATCTTTAGTAACGGTATATTTTTTCGTTGCCTTTTTTCCACTTTCATCGATATAAGTTTGTTCGACCTCTATAGGAACAATCTGATCTTGAAAACGGTCTTCAGCCTGTGCTCTCAATGCTTTCATATGTGAATTATACGCAAATTCATCTTGGTCCTCACGAGAAACTTTGTATTCGTTGGCAACGGCTTCTGCCGTGTTTCCCATTCCCCAATAGTAATCTTCGTGGCCTTCGGCGACCAAATCATAATTCAATTCTGTTTTATAACCTGTCATGGGTACAGAACTCATACTTTCTGCGCCACCTGCGATGATACAATCAGCCATGCCAGACTGAATTTTAGCCGTTGCAATTCCAATGGTTTCTATTCCGGACGAACAAAATCGGTTAACGGTAACGCCCGGAACATCAACAATGTCCAATCCCATCAAGGATATCAGCCGCGCCATGTTCAACCCTTGAGAGCCTTCCGGCATGGCATTTCCGACGATGACATCATCGATTCTTTTTTTGTCGAAATTGGGCAACTCTTTCATCATATATTCGATGGTTTCGGCAGCCAATTCATCGGTTCGCTTAAATCGGAAAACACCTTTTGGGGCTTTGCCAACGGCCGTTCTGTATCCTTTAACTATATATGCAGTTTTCATGTTCTTAATTTCTTAGTGGTTTTCCTGTTTTGAGCATGTGTTGGATCCGTTCCAGAGTTTTCTTTTCGGTGCAAAGCGATAGAAACGCCTCTCTTTCCAAATCCAAAAGATATTGTTCATCGACTAACGTTGGTTCTGATAAATCACCTCCTGCCATCACATAAGCCAATTTGTTGGCGATTTTCTTATCATGTTCACTGATATAATGGCTTGCTTCCATCGAATCGGTTCCTACTAAGAACATGCCCAATGCCTGTTTTCCAAGGACTTTGATGTCTTTCCTTTTTGGAGGTTGCGTATAGCCTGCTTCGGCCATTAGCTTAGCATGTGCCTTAGCTGTGGCGATTTGTCGGTCCTTATTTACAACAACGATATCTTTCCCAGGTTGGAGGATTCCTAAATCATAGGCTTCATATGCGGAAGTCGAGACTTTGGCCATTCCGATTGTCAAAAAATACTCTTGTAAAACGTTCAACTCAACATCATTTTTCTTAAAAGTATCTTGTGCACGAACTGCAAATTCTTTTGAACCGCCACCACCAGGAATAACGCCAACACCAAATTCTACCAATCCGATGTAGGTTTCAGCAGCTGCAACTACTTTATCGGCATGCAGTGAAATTTCACAACCTCCGCCCAATGCCATTCCGTGGGGAGCGGCTATCGTTGGAATTGCGGAATAACGCAAGCGCATCACCGTGTCTTGAAACATCTTAATGGCCATGTTCAGTTCATCGTATTCCTGCTCTACGGCCATCATGAATATCATTCCGATGTTCGCGCCTACAGAGAAATTCGCTGCTTGATTACCAATCACCAAGCCTTGAAAATCTTTTTCCGCGAGGTCGATACCTTTATTTATGCCGGCAATAACATCACCGCCAATCGTGTTCATCTTGGACTGGAATTCCACATTCAGAATACCATCGCCCAAATCTTCGATGACGACACCACTATTTTTAAAGACTTCTTTAGATTTTCTAATGTTATCCAAAATGATAAAGGCGTCCTGACCTGGAATTTTTTCAATGGATTTCTTCGGAATATCATAGAAATAAGTAGCACCTTCCTTGACGGCATAAAAAGAGTCATTCCCCGATGCTTTCATATCGTGTACCCATTGTGCGGCTTCTTCGCCTTCCGCCTTAATGAATTCCAAACCTTTTTCCAATCCTATGGCATCCCATATTTGAAAAGGACCATGTTCCCAACCGAAACCGGCCTTCATGGCATCATCAATTTTGTATAGTTCATCGGTAATCTCAGGGATTCGATGCGACACGTAGGCGAACAATTGCCCAAAACTTTTTCGATAGAATTCGCCCGCTTTATCTTTTCCGGCTACTAGTACGGAGAAGCGGTCTACAACTTTATCGATGGTCTTGGTCAATTCTAAAGTGGCGAACTTGGCACTCTTTTTAGAACGATAATCCATCGTATCTAAGTCCAGGGTCAAGATTTCCGTTTTACCGGCCGCATCTTTTGATTTTTTATAAAAGCCTTGTCCCGTTTTACTACCCAACCATTTGTTTTCCATCATGGTGGAAATAAACTCAGGTAAGGCGAAAATAGCATGGCGCTCATCTTCTTTACAGTTTTCTGAAATTCCGTTGGCCACATGGACTAAGGTGTCCAAGCCAACAACATCGACCGTTCTAAACGTAGCCGATTTAGGTCGGCCGATTACCGGACCAGTCAACTTATCGACTTCCTCAACGGTCATTCCCATTTCCTTGACCATATGGAAAAGACTCTGGATGCTGAATATTCCGATACGGTTTCCAATGAAAGCTGGAGTATCTTTGGCAATCACAGAAGTTTTGCCTAAGAACTGTTCTCCGTAACCGTTCAAGAATTCCAGTACCTCGGGGGAAGTTTTCGGTCCCGGAATTATCTCGAACAGTTTTAGGTAACGTGCGGGGTTAAAAAAATGCGTTCCGCAGAAATGTTTTTGAAAATCTTCACTTCGACCCTCCGACATAAACTTTATCGGAATACCAGAAGTGTTCGATGTTATCAATGTGCCTGGAGTTCTATGCTTTTCTAGATTTTCGAAAACTATCTTTTTGATATCCAATCGTTCAACGACCACCTCGATGATCCAATCTACTTTTGAAACTTTTGCAATATCATCTTCAAGGTTTCCTGTGGTAATTCGAGAAGCGAATTTTTGATGATAAATAGGGGAGGGCTTCGATTTCAGAGCCGCCATCAAAGAATCGTTTACGAGTCTGTTTCTAACGACCTTGTCTTCTAAGGTCAAACCCTTTGCCTTTTCTTTATCATTTAGTTCTCTGGGTACGATGTCAAGTAAAAGTACCTCGACTCCGATATTGGCAAAATGGCAAGCGATACCGCTACCCATGATACCCGAGCCTATAACCGCAACTTTCTTAATATGCTTGTTCATTGAATTGTTCAGGGTTAATTAGTTGTGTCTTTTGTATATATCTCTTTATCAGCAATCAATTTATTTATCGTTTCGCTTACTTCAAAAAATGCAGCTAGCTTTTCATTCGAAACATTTTGTCTTATGATTTCATTGAATCGAATTACCGCATTTTTTGAATCTGATCTTTTCTCCAGACCAAAATCTGTTAGATGTATCAGAACTCCTCGTCCATCATTCGGATTAGGTTTTCGCTCGATCAGCCCTTTTTCTTGCATACTTTTTAAAATGCGTGATAGGCTTGTTGCTTCCATCCCCATTTTCGGTCCCAAAGCGGTAGAGGGCGTACCAGTCTTTGGGTCAATGCTTAATAAGGTAAAACCGACCGCCATAGTACTTCCGAATTTTTTGGCCTCCTCATTGTACATTCTTGCAACTGCTTGCCATGTGGCCCGAAGTGCATAGTCGATCGTAATTTCTTTCATAAACTTATTTGTGGGCTACCAAAGATAGAAAAATTTATTATGCATGCATAATAAATTAGTTAAAAAAATCCAAGGTCCAAGATTATTTGACAATGTGTAGATAAAGTGTAAGATTCAACCGAATAATACGCTAGATGTTAGTGAAAAGTGTTCGGTCATTCGTTTTTCTTCGCTTTATTTCTTTATTCAAGGCTGATGAATAAAGCAACGGAATGAAAACAAGCGGCATTAGCAGGGCGAGCATCAGTGCCGTGAAAGTTGCATTGGCATCCTGATCCGAAGTTTGTTTTAGGGCTATAAAAAGAAAAACTAACATGCCTAACAAGAACCCAATAGCAATTCCTAAACACAACCTATTTCGGTTTTTTAGTTGGCTTTCGGTTAATTGTGCGATGTGTTTCTGAAACAACTCTGTTTTATTTAATGCCCGTAAATGTCATTGTAAAGGTCAATGTATTTTTCCTTAATAATTTTTCGGCGCAATTTCATAGTTGGGGTTAAATGGCCTTCGCTAATACTCCAAATATCAGGCGTCAATCGAAATTGCTTTACTTTCTCCCATTTGGCAAAGGCTTCATTGGCTACATCAACTTCTTCTTGATACTGTGCGATAACATTGTCGTTCAATACGATATCCGAATTCTCGCTAATCGTAATTTTATTTTCTTTCGCCCATTTAAAGAGGTACTCAAAATCGGGTTGTATCAAAGCTGCCGGCATTTTTTCACCTTCACCAACGACCATTACTTGCTCAATGAAAAGTGACTGCTTCAAACGATTTTCCAACAATTGGGGGGCAACGTATTTCCCTCCCGAGGTTTTGAACATTTCTTTCTTACGGTCGGTGATTTTCAAAAAACCATCCGAGTCGATTTCTCCAATATCCCCGGTATGAAAATACCCGTCTTTCATGACTTCAGCGGTCTTTTCAGGGTCTTTGTAATAGCCCATCATCACTTGGGGTCCTTTCGCACAGATTTCTCCGTCATCAGCGATTTTAATTTCAGTGTTATCCAATAATTTACCTACCGTGCCGATTCTGAATCCTCCATTTCGCATATCGTTGACCGATAATACGGGAGACGTCTCGGTCAGACCATACCCTTCCATTACTCCAAATTCGGCCGCATTAAAAATGCGAGCTAAGCGAGGTTGTAAGGCTGCACTACCCGAAGAAATCAGTTTCAAATTACCACCTAGGCCTTCTTTCCATTTGCTGAAAATCAACTTTCGAGCGATTCCTAATTTGGTTTCATACCACCATCCGTTTTGACCGTAGGGTTCAAATTTCAATCCTACATCGACAGCCCAGAAGAAAAGCTTCTTTTTCAGTCCTGTTAATGAATCTCCTTTGGCGATGATTTTATCGTATACTTTTTCCAATAGGCGCGGCACGGCGGTCATCACGTGCGGTTTGACATCTTTAATATATTCACTGATCTGATCAATGGGGGCGTAATGCACGGTCACACCAGAATATTGGTACAGATAGATCATCATGCGCTCGTAAATATGACAAACGGGAAGGAAACTTAGGCATTTGGAATTCCCATACGGAATATCAAGTCGTTTAGAGCTCTCTAGGGCATTACTAACCACGTTGCTGTGTGACAGCATGACTCCTTTCGGCCGACCTGTTGTTCCCGAGGTGTATATCAATGTGGCCAAATCTTCCGCCTTCACCGCTGCTTTTCTGTCCTCAACAACATCTTGATTGGAAGCATCGGCGCCCAATTCCAAAACTTCACTCCAATTTTTACAATCACTCAAGCTGTCAAAAGAATATACCTCCTTTAGACTTGGAACCTGATCCTGGATGGACTTTACCTTTGCATGTACCTCCGAACAGGAAACAAAACAATATTTGGCTTCCGAATGGTTCATGACGTAGGCATAATCTTCTTCCGATATGGTGGGGTAAATGGGAACGTTTTGAGCTCCTAACTGTAAAATGCCAATATCCATGACGTTCCATTCCGAGCGGTTGTTCATTGATATCAAAGCAATTTTATCATCTTTTTGAACGCCCAGCCTGAGTAAAGCCCTGCTTATGGCATTTGCCTTATCTACATATTCTTGTGTGGACATTGAGACCCATGTGCCATTTTTCTTGTCTAAGAAACAGCTGTCGAGATTATACTTTTCTAAAGCATAATAGGGGAAATCGAAAAGACGAGTGATGTTTTGCATACTTGGTTTCGGATAAGTTACTGCAAAATAAGGAAAGCGAATGGGATATTAAAATTCCCAAGAAATCAATTCCCAATTCGAAAATACAATCCAAATGCAAAGGCAATGTTTTCTTAATTCACCCGAGTTGAAAATTCATTCCTGATTGATTGACCATAAATAGCTAAGATTTGTAACGTGAAGAAAAGGAAAAAAGGTATAATTTGGATGTAAATTTAGATTTCAACATAATATAGTTTTTGCCCTTTTTGGAGGACTATATTAAATCAAAATGGCTTTTAAGCCACATGAGAGTCATTCTAAGAGCAGGAAACAGGGGTGTGGTCATAGTGGTTTTTGGTTGGGTGCTTTCGGTAGAAAAGCGGAGTTGAAATTTTGAAGTATAAAATAGCTGCTTTATCCTTATTTTAAAGGGTTTAGTGACCTGTTAAACTACTCACAATTTTGTAACCTTTTAGCTTTTATTACGTCTAATAGAATGTGTACTTAAGGATGCGTATTGCGTCCGTCACAACAAACAAATAAAGAAGTTAAGATGAAAGATACAAAGAGAAAACACATTGACAACAGCACAAGTGTTGATAGGGCATTAACCCGTCACGAAAGCTGGAAAAATCACCGAAGGTATACTGGATTAAAGTTAATAAAGTTTTCTTAAGGAAAACGAATAGCAAAAAAAGAGGGCGAAAGCCCTCTTTTTTATTTTAACTCTACCATTGACTATTTTCCTCAACCCACTCCCTCGCATTCACAAAAGCTTCTAGCCATGGCGAAACTTCATTATTTCTATCTGTAGTATAGTGTACCCTGTTCCATGGGAAGGTGAAGAGTTCGATGTGCGGAATCGTTATCAATTGTCTTCTGATTGCAAATGCAATTTCATGCCCTCATGACTTGCCTTAAACCCTAGTTTCTCATAGAAATTCAAGGCCTCCGGTCGTTTTTTGTCCGTAGTCAATTGAACTACATGGGCTCCTTTTTCTTTTGATCTTTGAATGGCCCATTCGAACAATTGTTGCCCAGTACCCTTGCCACGAAAATCTTCATGAATACGCACCGCTTCAATTTGCGCACGAATACCACCTTGATAGGTCAAATATTGAATAAAGGATAATTGTAGGGTGCCAATGACCTGACCCGATTTGTCCTCCATCGCCATCAACTCTTGATTAGAGTCTGAATCTATGTTTTCAAATGCAGCATAGTATTTCTGGGGGAGTGGATTTTGAAAATCCTCCCGCAATCGCCCCAATTTATCATTTGCAATCATTGCTACGATTGCGGCGACGTCTTCTCGGGTTGCAGGGCGAATGATCATTAGTTACTTTTGATTTTTCTTAACCCATTCCCGCGCATTTACGAAAGCCTCCAACCATGGCGAAACTTCATCGTTTCGGTCAGCAGGGTAGTGCGCCCAGTTCCAAGGGAAAGTGGAGCGTTCGATGTGTGGCATTGTTACCAGATGTCTTCCGGTGGAATCACATAACATCGCCGTATTGAAATCACTTCCATTCGGATTTGCAGGATAACCTTGATAGCCGTATTTCGCGACGATGTCGTATTGGTCTTCGGAATGTGGTAAATTGAACTTGCCTTCTCCATGCGATATCCAAACCCCTAAGGTTGTTCCGGCGAGACTTGACAGCATCACGGAATTGTTTTCTTGAATTTTAACGGAAGTAAAATTACTCTCGTGTTTGTGTGAATCGTTATAGGTCATCTTGCCATGCGTATCATGCTCGGGATTGATAAGGTCCAGCTCCATAAACAACTGGCAGCCGTTACAGATGCCTACGGAAAGGGTATCGGGCCGTGCAAAGAAATCTTTGATGACTTTATTGGCTTTTTCATTGTATTTGATGGCGCCCGCCCAGCCTTTGGCACTTCCGAGTACATCGGAGTTGGAGAAACCACCAACGGCGCCTAAGAATTGAATGTCTTCTAATGTTTCCCTACCGGATATTAAGTCCGTCATGTGAACGTCCTTGACATCAAAGCCGGCCAAATACATCGCATTCGCCATTTCACGTTCAGAGTTGCTTCCTTTTTCTCTTAGGATGGCTGCTTTGGGCTTCTCGACTCCGCTCGAAGTGACCGGAAGCTTTCCAGTAAATTGGCTTGGAAACTCGTATTGCAAATCCTGCTCCTTGTAATGCTCAAAACGGTCTTTGGCCAGACCTTTCGCGGTTTGTTTGTCGTCCAACAAATAGGAAGTTTTGAACCAAGTATCTCTCAAGGAAGCAACATTCAAGCCCATTTCCATACTGCCATTTTTGATGGTCAGTTCCGCTTTGGAAACCACTTTTCCGATTTTTTTGAAATCGATGTTTGCGTCAGCAAGTGTTTGTTCTACGGCTGCATCTTTCGATTGAAAAACGATTCCCGCATTCTCGGAAAATAACAATTTGATGGTATCCGATTCACCTAGACTTGAAAGGTCTAGTTCAGCGCCCAAATCGGTGTCAGCGAAACATAGTTCCAACAAAGTGGTGATTAATCCTCCTGATGCAACATCATGACCTGCAATAATTTGATTACTTTTAATTAAAGTTTGAATTGAATCAAATGTATTTTTGAAATAGGTATCGTTTGTGATGGTTGGTGCTTCACCTCCGATAGCGTTTCGGACCTGCCCAAAAGAACTTCCGCCTAATTTATAATCGTCTTTACCGAGGTTGATGTAATAGATAGCACCACCATCTTTTTGAAGCACAGGCTCCACAACATTGGTAATATCATTACAGTTTCCGGCAGCGGAAATGATGACCGTACCGGGACTGATCACATCCCCATCTTTGTATTTCTGTTTCATGGAAAGGGAATCCTTTCCCGTAGGTACGTTGATGCCCAAATTAATCGCAAAATCTGAAATGGCTTGTACGGCTTCGTAAAGTCGAGCATCTTCGCCTTCGTTCTTGCACGGCCACATCCAGTTGGCGGAAAGGGAGACGGATTTCAGTCCATCTTTCAGCGGTGCCCAGATGATATTGGTCAAGGCTTCTGCAATACTATTTTTACTTCCGGCGGATGGGTCAATCAATCCAGAAATGGGGGAGTGGCCGATACTGGTGGCGATGCCCTCTTTTCCTTTAAAGTCCAATGCCATTACGCCCACATTGTTCAAGGGTAATTGCAGCGGACCAACACACTGTTGTTTCGCTACGCGCCCGCCCACACATCTATCTACTTTGTTGGTGAGCCAGTCTTTACAGGCAACGGCTTCCAATTGCAAAACTTGCTCTAAATAGTCGTGGAAGAACTCCAACGAATAATGCGCATCTTCATATTTTCTTTTGACGGTTTTGTCGGTCAATATGGTTTTGGGCGAACTTCCGAAAATATCGGAAAGCTTGACATCCATCGGTTTTTCACCCGTAGTTTTAGATTCGAAGGTAAAACAGTCATCTCCGGTGACTTCTCCGACCTCATACATGGGGGAACGTTCCCGTTCCGCGATTCTGCCGAGTAAAGCGGCATCATCTTTTCCGATGACCAAGCCCATACGTTCTTGCGATTCGTTGCCGATAATTTCCTTGGCGGATAGGGTAGGGTCGCCAATGGGGAGTTTATCCAAATCGATTTTCCCTCCTGTTTCTTCTACCAATTCCGAGAGGCAGTTGAGGTGTCCGCCCGCACCATGGTCATGAATGGACACGATGGAATTTTTATCACTTTCCACCATACCACGAATGGCATTGGCCGCTCTTTTCTGCATTTCAGGATTCGAACGTTGTACTGCATTCAATTCGATGGCCGAACTGAATTCCCCGGTATCGGCACTGGAGACGGCTGCGCCGCCCATTCCGATACGGTAGTTGTCACCTCCTAAGATGACAATTTTATCTCCCGTTTCAGGGGTGTCTTTTATAGCTTGGTCTGCTTTGCCGTAGCCGATACCACCAGCTTGCATAATCACTTTGTCGTAGCCCAATCTTCGTTTTTCAGGACCTTGGCCATGACCCGTTTCAAGCGATTCCTCCAAAGCCTCTTGACTTAAGGGCTCTGAGGCTTCGTCATGTTCAAAGGTTAATACCGACCCTACAATCAAGGGTTGCCCAAATTTATTTCCAAAATCGGATGCGCCGTTGGAAGCTTTTATCAGAATATCCATGGGGGTTTGGTAGAGCCATTCGCGTTCGGACATTCCACCTTCCCAGGGCCTGCCGTCATTCAGTCTGGAATAGGCGGTCATATACACCGCTGTTCCTGCCAAGGGCAAAGAACCTTTACCGCCTGCCAAACGATCCCGTATTTCGCCTCCTGAACCTGTTGCGGCGCCATTGAAAGGCTCAACGGTTGTGGGGAAGTTATGGGTCTCTGCTTTTAAGGAAATCACGGAATCAAATGCCTCCTCTTGATAAAAATCAGGCTTGTCAGCGGTTTTTGGTGCAAATTGCACCACGGTGGGACCTTCGACAAAGGCCACATTGTCTTTATAGGCCGAAACAATATCGTTCGGGTGCTGTTTTGAGGTCTCTTTGATAAGTTTGAATAAGGAAGTCGGCATTTCTTTGCCGTCAATCACAAAAGTGCCGTTAAAGATTTTATGACGACAATGCTCGGAGTTCACCTGACTAAAACCAAAGACTTCGGAATCGGTCAGTTTTCGACCCATCTTGGTGGAAAGGTCATTAAGATAGGCTACTTCTTCTTCGTTGAGTGCCAAACCCTCTTGCTGGTTGTACGAAGCAATATCATCGATTTCTAAAATGGCTTCGGGCTGTACATCAATGGTATAAATGTCTTGTGTCAGCGTGCTATATTTTTGGGATAGCATCGGGTCAAAATCGCTAAAATCTTCTGCAACGCTTTGGAACTCTTCAATTCTGACGATGCCTGAAATGCCCATATTTTGTGTAATCTCCGTGGCATTCGTACTCCATGGCGTTATCATGGCGGCACGCGGACCAATAAAAAAGGCGTCAATAGACGCCGCGTTTATTTTGGGTTGGTCGCCGAACAACCATACTAATTTTTTGGTGTCTTCCTGAGAAAGTGCTGCCGTGGTTTGAACTGCAAAAACTTTGGTGTTTATCGCCCCGAAAAAGTGAATCATTGACCGTAAGAGTTGTTAGGTTTGAGAAAGGCACAAATTTAGCCTTTAAAAGGCATTTTTTGGTGATTCACTTTATTAAAAAGTTAACAGGTTTAACCGGTGGGTGTTGATAAAGTTGAATTAAAGAAAAACTTGGTCAACGGTCTTGTAGGTGACAAGTAACGGATTTTCTTCTGCTACTTTTTTTTGTACTGACCATAAATTAATGTTCTCCAAATGTTCAGGCACTTAAACCCTTTATTATCACACAATTTGTGTTGTGTGGCTATTTTTTAATTTCACCTCTTAAATCTACTGTTTTCAATTCATTAAGGTAAGCCTCAATTCTTGAGTGTGCGGTTCCGTCTACCAATAAGATAACTATCAGCATCGCAATTGTAGTAATGCTAATTGCACGCCAGGTAGGGGAATTAATAAAAATAATCAGTAAAGCGGCTACAATGATTATAATTGGAATAGCCTTAAAAACTACTGTTTGGTATTCTTTCAATGTGCTTTCCGCACGACTAATTTCTGATGCTACAAATGCCGAAACATCCTCGTTGTAAGCCGTTTTGAATTGTGTAATCCTTGATTTATTGGTATAGAACAACCCTAGGCCTATGGTTAACAGTAAGATACCTGCTACCAAAGTTGGAATAATGTAGGCCCTTGCGATTTCGGTTTTTCCCATCTGCCAGAACCCAATGCTAGCGATTAAAAAAAGAATCGCAAAAAAGATGAAGAATCGTGTCGAGAAGACTTCGGCTTTCGCCCATTCTGTGGCTAATTTTAATACGTCCATCATTTCCTTTATTTAATTAAGTTGTACTGGTTTTGTAAGATTCCGTTGAGGTCAAGTCCACATAGATTCTCGGTTGAAGAATCAGATATAAATGTAGGTATATTTCATTCAATTAGCATCTTGAGCGCGCAATGGATTACACAGCTTAATAGCATCTAGCTTTATTCAATTTGCTTCATTGTTTTCAAGAAAAACTTGGAATTACTTTCTCTCCAATTTCTTCTATCATTTCTTCGGCAGACCTTGAACCGTATTTTAAATTCAGAATCACATGATTTACACCGTTGGATTCTAATAATTTGAGATGAGCATTTAGATATTCCGTTCCTGATTTAAATCCCAAATGGATAGGTGTTGGTTTCGCTTTAGCATCTGTGGTAACATCGACATACAGCGATTGCATAAAAGGTTTCCAGTCTTTTTTTGTTTTCGACAATGCTTCTCTCCATTGCTGCATAATTATGTGCAGCGTATTGAAATCTCGTGGGTAATATAGCCAGCCGTCTGAATGTTCAGCAATCCAGTCCAAAGATTGTCCGGAATGACCGGTAACGAGCATTGGTGTTTTTTGATGGTATTTTGGTACTAGATCTATTGCGCCATTGGTGTTGCCATAAAATTTGGAGGTGTAGTTAGGAAAATCTCCCTGTAACGCTTTAACGTAGAAAAAACTATCCCTGAATAATTCAGATTTTTGCTCTAATTGCTGATTGAATGCAGGGTATTCAATGGGTCGATCTCCAGAAGCGACACCGAGAACCAATCTTTCGTTTGAAAGAATTTGAAGACTCTGAATCGATTTTGCAGTATGTACGGGGTGTCGCAAAGGCAAAATGATACTTGCCGAACCTAATGCAATTTCAGAAGTATGATTCATGATATGGGTCATATAGATCCAAGGATCGAACAGCTGTCCCGCATCTCCAAAATTAGGGTCGTTAAATGGCACATCTCTGAACCAAAGCGCTTTAAAACCCAATTCTTCTGCCCGTTTGGCAAGCTGTTCTTGATTTTCCATTTTAGCAATAGGGCCGTTATAGGCTTCCAGTGGAAATACCAAACCAAGCGTTAATTTTCCTCTTGTGGCTATTTTTGAAAATGTGGTCATTTACCTATGAAGTATTTTTTCAGTTTCTGAAAGCAATACATTAATTTTTTCCTGATCGTAAGCATCTTGGTGAGCATCGGAAAAGATGCCTTGGTCATTATCAAAGTATTTTCCATTACTATCTTGATGTTTATCTGAAACAGCTAATTCGTATAAAATATCCGCTCCTTTATCAGCTGGAGACCAATGATGACCATAAGCTTCTTTCACCATATTTGTATTTAATAATGAACCAGGATTGACCGCAATGGTTGTTATACTTGGATGCGCTTTTGCAAAAGCGAAACTCCACATCGTCAGAGCTAGTTTGCTTTGGGCATAGGTTTCTTGGCTAGAAACAATTTTTTTGCCGGACAAGGTTTTAAGGTCTACCGAAGATTGTGCAGCTGAGCTCAAATTAATCACTCGTGGTGCATCACTGTTCTGTAATAATGCGACCAATCCGTTTGTCAATAGATATGGCGCAAAATAGTTGACGGCAAATCTCAAATCCAATCCATCTTGATTTGTTTGAACAGGGCTCTTAAAAACACCTGCATTGTTGATCAGTACATCAATTTTAGATATCGTTTGAGACAATTCAGCAATCATTTTTTTGATGCTTTCAAAATCTGCTAAATCGGAAACAAAACCACTTATTTTTTCATGGGTTGTACGTTCCTTGATTTCTGCAATGGTGTTTTCTAATTTTTCTGAACTTCTGCCGTGCAGTATGAGTTGATGCCCATCTTTAGCCAGCTTTATTGCGGCTAATTTTCCTATGCCGTCAGTACTTCCGGTAACTACTATTGTTTTCATTGCGCGCATGATTTATTTTAACTATAAAAAGTATAGTTGCAAAAGTAAGTATAGTAATCTATCTTTGCAAGAACGGTCAATAATGATAGTATACATTGTATGGAAATAGCAGAACCAAAAATGCTTAAGTATAGAGGTAACCAATATCCTTGTTGCACCAGCTTAACAATGGGACTCATTGGTGGAAAATGGAAAACGGTTATCCTCTTTCACTTGATGCATGAAAAATTGCGGTATAATGAATTGAGAAAATCTATGCCTACAGTTACTGAAAGAACCTTGAGCTTGCAACTTAAGGCATTAGAAGAAGATGGCTTGATAAAAAGAAAAGTATACACTTCAAAACCACCTCTAAAAGTTGACTATTCGCTAACAGATTTTGGCAAAACCTTAGTACCGGTAATTCAATCTATTGCCGATTGGGGCGATTCTGTGGTTGAAAAATCTCAAAAGTAGGTGAATAGAAGCAATGACATACAGCCATTGTGGTAGCCGTTTTTCATTCTTTTTTATATTCTAAAATATCACCAGGTTGACATTCAAGCGCTTTACAAATTGCTTCGAGTGTCGTAAATCGAATTGCTTTTGCCTTGCCTGTTTTCAAGATAGACAAGTTAGCTGGTGTAATACCAAGAATTTCAACTAATTCTTTGGATTGCATTTTTCTTTTGGCAAGCATTACATCTAAATTAACTATTATGGCCATAATCAAATAGTTAATTCGTTTTCCTGTTGTAGAATAATACCTTCCTTAAAAATATCGGCTAAAAAGAACATCAAATAGCCCAAAATCAGAAATACCAATAGCTCGGTGGACAAAAGGTCAACAACCCTATTGGAAGTTAGTGCATAAGCAAGCAAGGCTATGTCGATAATCAACGTTCCGAATGTGAAAATAAGAAACGATTTTCCTGCTTTTTTGAAGGCCGAACTAACTTCTTGTTGAAAAATCTTCTTTTCTGCGAATAATTTTGTGGTCTTATTTAGTTGGTACAGGCCTAAGAATATAAATCCAAATGCGATAATGTAGGCAATGGCAAAAATCAAATAAACCGTCACCGAAATTTCAACTTTGCTATCCATCAGATTAACCTTTGAGAAAAAAGGTTCATCTGGTATACTCCATTTGCTGATAAGTTGATAAGTCCATTGAAAATAATCTAGTAGTTTGATAATAACGAAGGCGATTCCGATGATGTAAAGTGTGTTAAAGGCTTTAATTCCTTTCTCTGTTTGTTTTGATTTGTTTTTCATTGTATTTAGAATTTATTATTGCAAAATTATAATAAATTATCGTAAAACAATAATAAAATACTTAAAAACAATAAATATATATTTATCTATCTGATTGTCAGCGTACTATTTTTTTTAAAATTATACAACGGTTTTGGCTATGGTTTCGTTACGGAATGGTACGCGAGTATCATTCCGCCGTAACCATAAATTTAGCAAAAAGGCTCGAAATTCCGATTAGGAATTTCAGCCGTAATGAACTATAGCCGTTGTTAGCTAACGATTTTTTATCAGTTTAATATTATTCAATTTTGTTTCTTTTCCGAATTCAAGAGTATTCTCTGCGGTTTTGTCAATTATCATTAAACTATCAGATAGAAATTTTATTCTCCAGAAACTTTCTTTTACTCCAAGACCTAAATCAAAATTTTCTAAACGCATTTTTAAGAACTCACCTGTATTATTTATTTCAAGTTGTGACTTTGATTTATGATAATCGTAAGCTAAATTAATGGAATCACCATTTATTTTATACAAAGGTGGATATTGTAAATCACTTTCCGAAAATCCAGGTGGTGCAGGAATTGGTGGTGGCTTGGGAATGCTATCGTTTGAGTGATATTCAAATAGTTCTTTTTCAACCCAAGTTCCGTTTAGTAGCTCTTTATTCCATTTTGGTTTTCTTTCTGCCAATTCGAACGAGTTGTCCCTTAATCCTATGTAAGTACAATCAAAAATGCCCTCACTTGACTTTTTAATTCCGATTACTCTATTGTCAAGAACTAAAAAGTTTGAGTCATTATAGTTCGAGATTCTCCAAGGAATTTTCCCTTGCCATAAATTTCCAAATATTTGATGTGTTGAATCTTTAAATTCAATAAAAAGTGTGTCTGGTTCAGATTCTGAGATAAGATTGAACGTTTTATTTTGAAACTCAATTTTATGAATTTTGGATTCAGTCTTTTTTTCGCAACCAACTATCGTTAAAATCAGAAGCAAGATTATTATCGGTTTGTTCATTTTCAAATGTTAGCTAACGGTTTAGCTATGAACAGTACGGGAGCAAACTAGCGTTTGCTTTCCGCAACGCTCATAGCAAAATCTTTTTGTTT
>CANNCA010000008.1 GCA_947503005.1 uncultured Flavobacteriaceae bacterium
TCGTCATTGAAGGGTACCAACAAAACGACATACCTGAAGATACGGGAGAGGAACATGTGGTCGTACTCTCGGCCAAGGACAACGAAAGGTTAAAAGTGTATGGAAAAGAGCTATATAACTATGTTCTTGGACACATCAACCATCATGATTCGCAAATACCTTCTAAACTATTCGAAAATCACAAATTCGATAAGGAAATTAGGGAAAGAATCGGAGTCATTATTGATATTAACCCGGATGAAATAAATGATAATGTAAATTTTACAGAATACGGTATAGACAGGATACACCTCAACAAACTGTTACAAGAATTAAATGCGAGTTGGAATATATCCATATCCCCTTCAATTCTGGGACCAGATATTAGTACACTTAATGGATTCAAAGAAAAGGTTTACGAAGAATATGCAGGACAAATAAAAACCTTCTATGGCATAAAACATAGCATTTCAGAATACAACCCTACCTTAAATTTAAGTGACTTATCCTATACTTTGCAAAAAGGTCGTGAACCAATGGACAGCAGGTTGGCTATCGTAGCCTCCAATCTAAATGAGTTTACTACAAAACTAAAATTGTGGCTGGAAAAAAAGGTTGATATACCAAAAACTTATTGTGGCTCTATTTCTGAAGTTTCCAAGGATATGCAGCAATTGCTAAGCGGGGAAATGGGAACAGCTTTTGCGAATGCGGCTATAAAAGATAAAGAATGGGAAAGAATCGGACAACTATGGGTGTCAGGAATATCTATCGATTGGGATATATTATATTCTAATAAAAAAAGAAGGAGATTAAATTTGCCAACCTATCCTTTTGGAAAAAATAGGTATTGGGTAAAACCAACGCAGGGAATAGTAAATACTTCAAGAAAAAACACGCTAACTCCTCTTATAGATAGTAACGAATCCTCTTTGCAGGGAATCTACTTTGAAAAAGTACTTTTTCAAAAGGAGTATTTTTTAAGAGATCACGTTGTTCATGGAAAAAAGGTGCTACCGGGAGTAGTTTATCTGGAGATGGCAAGAATGGCAGGGGAATTAGCTTACAAGGATCAGAGAGTAGTAAAACTGCAAAATGTAACTTGGTCTCAGCCAGTTGTGGTCAACGAGTTTTCAAAAAAGTTGTCCGTACAATTCCGGACAAAAGAAAATCAAGTTACGTTCAAAATAAGTTCAGGGGAGAAGTTTGAGTTTTTACATGCCCAAGGGAAAATTGTCTATGGTGTAAATACCAAAACTGAAGAACAGCAAGACATTAACCTAATAAAGAAAAGACTGGATAATACGCTTGATAAGTCAGCTTTTTACAAAGTATACGAGGAGGAAGGATTTGCCTATGGCAGTAGTTTTACTCCCATATCCCATATATTCTATAGTTCTACCGAAGCGCTTTCTTACATTAAACTTCCAGAAGAGCAAGAAAAGGAGTTTTCAAAATATGAATTACATCCATCATTAATGGAAGGCGCATTGCAAACGGTGGGAATATTGGCAAATCAAAATATGCGAGGTAGTAAGAAAACCTATATTCCGTTTAGTATAGGGGAATTGACATTATATGAGCGTTTGCCTAAGCAAATTCATGTTTACGCACGACAAATTTTAACTGAGCAGCAAGTAAAGAAGTACAACTTACAAATCCTAGACTCAGAGGGTAGAGTCATAGTTGAGATAAAAGGATACATAGTAAGACCGTTCCAATCCGAAACTAAACAACAACCTTCATTCGCCTTTTGGAAAAAAGATTGGGACGTACTTGATATCGATAAAACCATATTAGAAGAGCCGCATCAAAAGAGCGATTTATTGTTGATTAGTGAAGGAGGACAGTATGTGGACGAATTGAAATCAAAATGCTCTGGTTTTAAAGTTCGCAATGCAGTTTGGAAGAATGAAGTCGATTTTTCAGATCAAGAGCATTTTATTTTAAATAGGGAGAATCCTACTAAAAGTGTTGAGCTTCTGCTAAATACCCTTTTAGAAAATAATATACCAGATTACATATTATGGCTAGCTGACACGGATGCTAAAGAAAATCCATTCTATGCAGTATTTAGTTTCTGCAAAGGATTAATCTCAAAGGGTAAAAAGAAAATCAAAGTTATATATGGATATCATCGAGAAGAAAACAATACATGGTATAAACAAGTAAGTCTTGGTGCTTTTGGAAAATCAATACAACTTGAGCAAAGTCTTTTACAATTTAAAATAATAGAATGGGACTCAATTTTGAAGATGCTAACAACGGTTCAAAAAGAGTTTTTATTGGATGATTTTCCAAATGAAATACGGTACCTGCAAGATAAAAGGAAGGTGAAAAAACTCAAAAAAGCTTCAATGAACCAGCAGCAGGGAACGGTATATAGAAAACAAGGCACTTACCTGATATCAGGTGGAACAGGTGGGATTGGGAAACAGATTGCCAAGTACATGGCTACAAATTACAAGGCTAACATTATCCTCATGGGGAGATTCGCAATAGATGATCAAAAACGGAATGATATTGAAGTCATTAAAGAGTTGGGTGGAACGCCAATATATTTAGAATGTGATGTTGCAAATCATGATGAAGTCAAAGTTTTATTACAAAGTATAATCAATGATTTTGGTCAATTGAATGGAATTTTTCATTGTGCAGGTGTAGTTAGTGATGCACTTATCATAAATAAGGATATAGAGCAAACAAGGGAGGTGCTTAAAAGCAAGGTAGTTGGTACAGAAGTTTTGGATCGGTTAACAAAAGATATGCGATTGGATTTCTTTACAATGTTCTCTTCTATATCGGCTGAGTTTGGAAATATCGGGCAATGTGATTACTCCTATGCCAACAGTTTTTTAGATAACTATTCCAGTTACAGGAATGAGTTGGAGAAAAATGGATTACGGTTTGGGAAAACTTTATCGATTAACTGGCCGTTATGGAAATCAGGAGGTATGCAAGTGAGTGCAGAACGGGAAGCATGGATGAAAAAAAATCTAGGGCTCCAACCCTTGGATGATATAGAAGCCATGGAAGCTTTGGAACTAGCACTAAAATCAGATTTTTCCGAGCTAATGTTATTTCAGGGCGATCCTAATCAATTATTCCTATCACACAAAGCGAAAATAAGAACAACCACAAAAAAACCCCAAATCAACTCCACTAAGGGCAATGTTGATAATCACGGCATGGTGGAAACCGTCCAAAAACATATATTGGAAATGGTAGCCGGAATATCACAGATCAAAATACTTGATTTGTCCTTGTCCGTCGGTATTCAAAACTATGGTTTCGATTCAATAACACTTACAGAACTTTCCAACAAGATTAATGAGCGGTACGGTTTATTGACAACGCCAGCTATGTTCTTTGAAATCTCCGAGGTGTCAATCGAGCAACTAACTTCCTATCTGTATAAGGAATATACGGATGAAATGCTTTCATATTTTGATGAAAGTAGTTCTAATCAGAGGGACGAGGATTTATCCGTTGATGATACGTCCGAACATTTTTTCAAGTTTGAGGAAATCGATACTTCTTCAACAATTAAGAGTAGTTATATTAACTCAATTGAGGATAATGTTAAGTTGAACGAACCGATAGCGGTAATTGGCATAAGTGCTGAACTACCACAGTCTGCAAACATCAACGAATTTTGGAAGCACCTAATTGATGAAGAAAATTTAATTCAAGAAATACCCATTAGTCGGTGGGACTGGAGAGATTTTTATGGTAATCCATTTGAAGAAAATAAAACTCAATGCAAGTGGGGAGGATTCATTAATGGAGTAGATCAATTTGATGCTTCCTTTTTCCATATTTCCCCAAATGAAAGTAAAATGATGGATCCTCAACAACGCTTATTGTTACAAAGTGTTTGGAAAACAATAGAGGATGCAGGATATAAGCCTAAGGATTTTGCAGGCACAGAGATGGGAGTGTTCGTAGGTGTAAGCAGTTCTGAATATGCCGAGTTGGTGGCGAGGACAAAAACAATGACAGACGTGCATGCTTCCACATCAAATGCACATTTTTTAATTCCCAATCGAGTATCATATTACTATGATTTCAAAGGCCCAAGCGAATCAATTGACACGGCATGTTCCAGTTCTACAGTTGCCATTCATAATGCAGTCAAATCTATTCAAAATGGTATTTGTAAAACGGCAATAGTAGGCGGTGTGAATTTACTTTTGTCCCCTAGTAGCTATATCAATTTCAGCAAGGCCGGACTCCTTGGTAGTTCGGATAGGATAGCCACTTTTGACAAAGATGCAGATGGTTATATCCGAGGTGAGGGAATCGTTTCGGTATTGCTTAAACCATTGAGCAAGGCAGAGAAAGATAAAGATCACATCTATGGTATAATAAAAGGTTGTTCTGTCAATCATAGTGGTAAGGGATATTCTTTCACTTCACCCAATGCCGAAGCACAAGCCGATGTAATGGTTCAGGCATATAAGAATGCAAAAGTATCACCGGATACTGTGAAATATATTGAAGCTCACGGTACCGGAACTTCCATTGGGGACTCTGTTGAACTTAATGCTTTGAAAAAAGCATTTGGGAAGTTGTATAATGAAGAGGGAAAACCAATGCCTAAAACACCTCAATGCGGTATTGGTTCGGTAAAACCAAATATAGGTCATTTAGAAGCCGCGGCCGGTATGGCTTCCCTAATAAAAATATTGTTGGCTTTTCAAACGGGAAAAGTCCCTGCCACAACGAACTTCCAAGAGTTAAACCCGCAAATCAGATTGGAGAATAGCCCATTTTATATTGTGGATAAGACAATGTCTTGGGAGCAAGATGAAGCCGGCCCTAGAAGAGCTAGCTTACACTGTTTTGGAGCAGGGGGGACTAATGCTCATCTAGTCCTAGAAGAATTTGTGCCCAAAAAAGCAGAAGAATTTGAAAAACTTGTGAGACTAATAGTTTTGTCCGCGAAAAATGAAGAGGTACTAGCGACTTATGTAAACAATTTATATGATTTTCTTTTAAAAAATAGAACATTACCAATGGACAGTATTGCCTATACCTTACAAGTCGGCCGCACTGCTATGGAAAAGAGGTTGGCAATTGTTGCGGAGGATATTGATGAGCTTTTATCTAAACTCAAAGGATTCCTGGAAGGGCAAAGGGATAGTTTTTACTCTTCTTTTGAAAGTAAAAAAGAAAGTTTAGACGAAGAAAATTTACCCGATACATTTCAAAGAAATGACCTTGATAGGCTAGCAGAAATTTGGTGTTCCGGAACAGATATAAATTGGAAAATGTTATATCCAAATCCAAAGTCCAGACTTTCCTTGCCAACTTATCCCTTTGAAAAGAAATCATATTGGATAGGAGAAGTTCCAAAACCAGAGATGGATATAAAAACTTCCCATCAATCAGAAATACCACAACAAAAAAAGAATGGATATGCTTTGGAGAATAGTTCGGAGGAACAAATAATAACTGATTACTTCAAAGAGAAATTTGCACACCTTTTAGGAATGAACTTTGAAGAAATGGATGAAAAGATACCCTTTCATCTGTTAGGTTTCGATTCCATTATGGTTACCAAGTTAAAATATGATATAGAAAAAGAACTAGGGCAAACATTCCCTCTGACTTTGTTTGGAGACTGTTTTACCATTAATGCACTTACTGAGGCATTAATGACGGATTTAAATCTAGAACCCTTGAGAGACTCGATTTTGGAGAATCAAAGCATAGACGGTTCCACAAAAGAAGATGTTAAAAACGGCATTGATTGGAAAGAACAGAAAAATGTTATCAGGCATTTGTCAGAAACCGAATTGGACGAATTATACAAAGAATTATTAGGTAAAGCGCAAATAACGGATAATGGAACCAATTAATGATTCCTTGCTGTTTTTCGCATTAGCTAGGATTGTAAAAGAGGAATTAAGTCGCCAAAAAGAATAATTATGAAACAAGAAAGTTTTTATAAAATGTCTACGGAAGAGAAAAAGGTTTTTCTCATAAAGGTTATGGAAAATCTTAAAAATGAAAAGGCGTCTACAAAAGACGATTTCCTAATAGGTCTTTCGAACGGTAATGTAAACCATGATGACGCTGAAAAATTTAAGCCCTTTCCTTTAAGCGATATACAGGAGTCATTTTATTCTGGTAGATTTTTAGGCAAGAAGAAGGATAATGTCGGATGTCATATTTACTGCGAATTTGAGGAATATGACCTCGACGTTACCAACCTTTTCAATGCCTGGGCCAGTTTGATAGAATATCACGAGATGCTGAGGATGGTGGTGTTGCACAATGCAACTCAAAAAGTGCAAAAAGAGGTAGAAATCCCACCTTTTAAAATTTATGACCTGACAGAGAAAACTGAGGAAAAAGCCCATCAGATATTCAACAAGGTACGCCAGCGACTTTCTCATAAAGTATATGCCCCTGGACAATGGCCATTATTTGAAATAGTTATTTCACGTTTTAAAATGGAGAAATATATTATTCATTTTAGCATTGATGAATGGTTGACTGATGGATTTAGTATGAGCATATTATTAAAACAATGGTACAATTTGTATAAGGATAATTCGTATGAATTACCAATAATAAATTATTCATTTCGTGAGTATGTATTGAATAGCAAGTTAATGGAGTTGGATTCAAAATTTCAAAAAGACATTGAGTACTGGAAGGCGATACCAATCTTTAATGGACCCGATTTACCCTATTCGCAGCCGATGGCAGAAAAACCTGAGGGCCAGAATTGCTACTTCAGAAAACGATACCATAGGGTGCTTGAAGCAGAGTATTGGAATTCTTTAAAAAGAAAGTGCCTAGAGGCGCATATCAGCCCAACTACGTTACTATTAACTGTTTTTTCTGACCTGCTGTCCATACATAGCAAAAAGGAGCGATTTTCAATAATATTAACACTTTTCAATCGTATGCCCCTACACCAAGATGTGGATAAAATTGTTGGTCCTTTTATATCCACGCAATTTTTCGATATCGAAAGAAATTTAGAAGAGAACACTTATGTTAAGGCAAAAAATTATCAAAAAAAACTGTGGAGTCATTTGGACCATGGCTCCGTAAGTGGTATAAGAATTCTGAGAGAAAGAAAAGACAAATCTTCAAATATAGATTTACAGGTTCCAATTGTTTTTACCAGTATGATTAACAAATCAGGTTCAGAGGGTAAGGGAAGTTGGTTAGAGAAAATGAATTATTCCATATCTCAAACACCTCAGGTTTATTTAGATCATCAAGTATACGAATATCAAGATGCTTTACATCTAAACTGGGATGCGGTGGAAGAGGCCTTTCAACCTGGTATTTTGAGTACTATGATAGATTCCTATTATGAATTGCTCAGAAATTTGGCGTTGAATTCAGATTACAGTCCAATCTCTGCCACAAAGAATGGGTATCCATCTTTACCGGAAAAGAAAGAAATTATCGGCGTTAAGGATTCCTTTACATTGACTCCCTTGCAAAAGTCCTACTATTTAAGTAAAAAAATGGGAGATAGCGCTCTTATCTATCAGGAATTTGAAATAAGCAACTTCTCTATTATTGATTTGGAACAGGCGTGGCAAAAAGTTATTTCCCATCATGAAATGTTACAAGTTGTTATTTCTGAAAAAGGTAATTTTCAAAAACGGGTTGACTTACCAAGATTTAGAATTGACGTAAAGGATTTTAGCCATGATACTAAAGAGGTACAACATATCAGACTTGAAGAAATTAGAGATAAATACCGTCGAAAGCGTTTTGACTACAGGGAGTATCCATGGTATTCTCTTTCTTTAAGCGTTTTAGGAGCAACAAAAGCCATTCTTCACATCTGTATTGATGGGATTGTAGCAGACGGTACCAGTATTGGCTTATTGTATCGTCAGTTGTTTGATTTGTATCAGCACCCTTCAAAAACATTAGTAAAGAATGATTACTCATACTCAGATTATAGAGATTCGGTGGAAACATCCAAAATAGGACCTGAGTACGCTAAAGCGATAACATCTTGGACAACTAAATTTAAAAATTTGGCCTCTGGCCCTAAGTTGCCTAAATCAAGTTTTCCTTCGAAGTCCAAAAAACATTTACGGTTAAAAGGACAGCTAGAGGACTGGGTATCATTAAAGGAAACAACCCGAGCTTTAGGGGTCACTGAGGACGCTTTACTATTTACGTTATATGCTGTTGCCCTAGCTGAGTTCTGTGAGGAGAATCTCTTTTCAATTATTTATGTTGATTGGGAAAGGTTACCTATGTCAAAAGATATAATGGAGCTAGTCGGAGATTTCACTTTCCTAAGTTGGGTAGAAGTGAATACTAGTATTGGATCTTTAGAGGAGTTGGTACGTTATAACCATAATCAGATTCAAAAGGAAAAAGAACTAAAACCTTTTTGCGGATTAGAGGTAATGGGGAAAATACTTTTACAAAAAGAAAGGAACTTTTCCTTTCCCGTGGTATATACAAATGTCATCTATCCGCAAGATTTCGATAATCAAGATACCATTCAACCGGGATATGGTTTTTCCCAGACACCACATGTCTTGATTGATAACATGAGTTATGAAAAGAATGGGATCCTATATTATTCATGGGATGTGCCACTAGATACTTTTCCCAAAGGATGGATTGAAAAGGTATTTAGTTCTTATCAAAGATTGTTGTCAATTGTTGTGAAAACAGGAGATTGGAGATCTTTGGATGTTCTGGAGTTGACAATGCCTGACTATACCAATACTAAATTGAAAACTATCGAAAACCAAATGGTGGTTGCTAATGATGAAGACCTTGTTACATCAACTCTAGAACCTCTGGGATTGGACAAGAAAACAATTCACGGTCAATTCGAAACACAAGCGGCTTTGTTTCCCACAAGAACATCGATAGTTTTTGAACAAGAGCACCTTTCATATAAAGAGTTAAATGAGCGCTCAAATAAACTAGCACGTTATTTACAGAAAATTGGTGCAGGACCAGAAAAAAAGATTGTGATCTTTTTAGAGCGCTCAGTGGAAATGTTAGTCTCGATTTTAGGTGTTTTAAAAAGTGGTGCTGCCTACGTCCCCTTGGACATAACACTTCCAAAAGAAAGATTAAGCTTGATTGTGGATGATTCTGACCCCTTGATTATAATTTGTCAAAAAGAAAATACTTCGAAATTACCTGAAAATAACAGTGAAATTGTTGAATTAGGTAGGGAGTGGGAACTAATTGAACTAGAGAGTGAGGAAAATGTATGTTCCAATGCGATTGGTTCTAACCTAGCATATATTATCTATACTTCTGGAACTACCGGAAGACCAAAGGGTACTCTTGTTTGCCATTACAATGTTGTGCGATTGTTTTCAGCGACCCATGGTTGGTATCAATTCAATGAAGAAGATGTATGGACGCTTTTTCACTCTTTTACTTTTGACTTTTCGGTTTGGGAAATTTTTGGAGCGTTATTTTATGGGGGTAAATTAATAATAGTTCCTTATGCAGTTAGTCGCTCGTTCAAGCGGTTCTACAACTTACTTTGTGAAGAAAAAGTGACAGTATTGAACCAAACACCAACAGCTTTCCGACAATTGAATAGAGTAGAAGAGCAATTGAAAGAAGCTCCCCAGTTATCATTGAGATATGTAATATTTGGTGGGGAAATGTTAAATTTTGCCAACCTCAAGGATTGGTTCCAAAGACATGGAGATCAGAGGCCAAAGTTGATAAATATGTATGGAATAACAGAAACAACCGTTCATGTTACCTACAGGCCATTAACTAAAGAAGATGTTTATAGAAAGGAAAGCGTTATTGGCGTTCCGATTCCAGATTTGAGTGTCCAAATACTAGATGCTAACCAAAGACCAGTAGCCAGAGGATTTGACGGGGAAATGTACGTAGGGGGTTTAGGTGTTACAAGAGGGTACCTAAATCGAACTGAATTGAATAAGGAACGATTTATTGAGGATTCTTATTCCGGTTTACCAGGGGGGAAACTGTATCGAACAGGCGATTTGGGTAAAATACTGGATAATGGAGAAATAGTCTATTTGGGAAGAATAGATTCACAGGTAAAAGTTAGAGGGTTTCGGATAGAATTGAAGGACATAGAGAATACTTTGATCAAGCACCCAGTGGTAAAGGAAGCCACCGTATGTGTTCAGGATGCCGGTACAGAAAATCCACTTTTGGTTGCCTACGTCATCCCTAATAAAGATGATCTATTTTCGGAAAAGGAAATACGAAAATTTTCACGCACTATACTTCCGGATTACATGGTACCAAATAATATCATTTCAATCGATGAATTTCCTTTAAATCATAATGGAAAACTGGATATAATGAGCTTGCCGTGGAAAAATGAAGCGGTTGATGATACTCTTAACGAAATTAAAGCCAAGGATAAAAGTCAAGACATACTGTCAATTATTGGGGAAATATTGAATAACAAAGACATTCGGTTAGAAGATGATATATTCGATTTGGGAGCTACTTCTCTAAGTCTAATTCTATTAAGTCAGCATATAGAACAATATTTTGGGAAAGAAATACGGATGGAGTTTTTTCTAGAAAGGACTAAAATTATCGATATCGTGAATTTTCTAAAATCGTCAGATGATACAATAGAAAATAAAGAGAACTTGGACAAACGACCGTTGTCATTTGAGCCTCCAGGCATTAATACTAAGGATAGGGATAGTAGTAAAAAAAGTCCCGTATTAACTCAGACAGTGGCAATTTTCAAGAAAATTTTACAAATAGAAGAGGTAGTTTCTACTGATGATATTTTTGATTTAGGGAGCACATCATTGACGCTCATTTTTGCAATCGAAGAGATAGAAAACCAAATGGGGGTCAGTCTACCCATGGAGTTATTTTTGGAAACAACAACCATTAAAGGTATCGCAAATAACATAAACCAATTATTGCTGGGCCTGAAATCAATTCCTGAATATGTTGATAACGAAGAAAAGGGCAACATATTTAATGATCTTTCTATAGAAGGGCCAAACGGCATCATTCAGCTTCAAAAGTATCAAATAGACCCTTTGCATTTCATTTTTGGAAAGCCACAATACGAGTTCCTTAAGGAAAGGATACCATTCTCGTTGTTTTCTCAACTCTTATCTTTGTTAAGATCAAACAAATTAGGCGACCGATATAGCTATCTGTATCCTTCCGCAGGTGGAAAGAATTCTATACAGACCTACCTTTATACAATTGACGGCAGTATAGAGGATGTGAGTGGAGGGTTATATTATTATAACCCCGTAGAACATCAACTGTATTTGGTAAATGGCGATGCTGTATTTCCAGATGAAATTCATCATCAGATGAATAAGGACTCGGTTGAATCATCTGCATTTCAACTATTTTTTGTAGCCCAACTCAATGCTATGAAACCCATATATATGGACTATAGCCAGGAGCTTGTCACATTGGAAATAGGTTATATGACTCAATTGTTACTTAGTAGACAAGCAGAGTTTGGATTCGGGCTGTTGCCTGTACAGGGAGTTGATTATCTTAGTATTTTAAAGGATTTTTATCCAGATGATGGTCATGTTATCTTGGGGTGTTTTTTAGGAGGATTGGTAGATTATGAACATTATGAGAAAACACCGAATTTACGAAATGTTACTATTCAGGGGAGAAATCGGAAAGCTCAATATAATAATCTGGATTCGCATTTTAAAAGCAGACCTGATTATAGGAGTTTTGAAAGTGTAAGAGAAATACAAAGAGCAAAACAGTTCAAACCGCTATCGCCAGAAGAACAGAAAATGTTAGCGAAAAGAGAGTTACATCTAAGAAACTTTCCAGATCACGCTATAAAAGTACCCCTCCTAGACCATAGTTTCGCAATAGAAGAATATAAAACCCGTTCTTCCAAGCGACAATTTGTGGACGCAAAAATTCCTGGTACAGATTTCTCTAAGTTCATGCAGTTGATTAGAGGAATGGATATTGCCAGTGGCTGCACTCTTAAACTTTATTCTTCGGTAGGGACATTATATAGTGTTAAAACTTATTTATATATAAGAAAAGGGGCAATTGAGAATATTGAAGAGGGATTATACCATTATAAGTCTGATGCACATGTTTTGAAGAAAATTAAGGAAAGATTGTCTGTTCCTTTGGAACAATGTCACACACCTTTCAATTTAATTACGTGTCGTAAAGCTTCATTTTTCATATTCTTTGTGGTGGACACAGATAGGGTTGAACAGGCTTATGGACCAATGGCTTTGGATTTTGTTTTTAAGGAAGCTGGGCACATCGGTCAGCTACTAATGGACCATCAATCTGAATGTAATATTGGAGTAATGCCGGTAGGAGGTATGGTCTTCGACAAGGTAAAAGAAGATTTTGGACTTGGCCCATCTCAACAAATGCTACATAGCTTAATGGGCGGTAAGGTAGACTACGATTCTCATAGAAATACAAAACTGAATATTTACTCACCAGAGCCCCCTGCATATCTAAATTTGAATGATATTTCAAGCTTCTATAAAAAGGAGGATTCGTTATCAGAGGCATCATTTTCCATGGAAGCATCCATTAACGAGGAAACACCGGATAGTTCCAGCGGAATCCATCCATTGTCTTATGGGCAACGCTCACTTTGGTTTATTTATAAGAATGCTCCAGGGAGTTATGCATACAATAGTGGATTTCATGTACAAATAGAATCTCAAATAAACGATGATAAATTAAAGGAAGCGATACAAATTCTAGTAAACCGTCATGAAATGCTACGGGTTAATTTTGTCGAAAAGGATGGGAGCCCGTTTCAAATTATTCAGCCGGAATTAACTATTGAGCCAAAAATTATTGATGCCACTGGATGGGAGAAAAGCGAGGTAATAGAGAAGATAGAATTGGAATATAAAGTACCCTTTGATTTGGAAAATGGGCCTGTAATGAAGATGTACGTTTATCATATATCGCCAGAATGTCATTTTTTATTTCTAAATCTACATCATATAGTAACGGATTTTTATTCAACAAGTATGCTTATACAGGAACTCTTAGATACATATTCCTCTTTAGTAAAAGGAGATGAATTAGATGTCGATGAGGCAACTTCAAATACAACATATTTGGATTTTGTCTATTGGCAAAAAAAGATGCTAGATGGGGAACAAGGAAAAAAACTCTTGGAGCAATGGAAGGAAATGATCGGAACCTGTACCCCAGAAATGAAACTACCAACTGACTTTGAACGACCTTTGATATCCTCCAATAGGGGAGGCACTGTGCCTTTTCAACTGGATAAGGACCTATATATTAAGTACAAGAATCTAGCAAAAAGGGAAAAATGCACTTTGTTCATGGTTTTTCTTTCGACATTTTGTGTTTTGCTGGCTAAATATGCGTTGCGTGACAATGTGGTTTTAGGAACTTTGGTAACGGCCCGTGGAAATGCAAATTTTAATCGGACTTTAGGGTATTTTATTAATCCTGTAGTACTTAGTATGAAGATGAACAACGATAATAACTTTATAGATCTTTTGAAAAATGTGAAAAGAAGAATTCTGATGATTATAAAAAATCAAGACTATCCTTTTCCCTTGTTGGTGGAAAAATTGCGGCCTAAAAGAAACGCTAATGTTTCTCCTTTGTTTCAAGTAACCTTCCAGTTCTTAAACTCACAAATACAGGACAGTTATAGTGATGAGGCGAAATGGTATAACGAAAGTTTAAAATTAAAATCTTTTGAGATGCTTAGCCAAGAAGGTCAATTTGATTTAGAACTGGAAATGTTCGAAGGTATTGAAACAATTAAAGGGAAATGGATGTACAATTCTGATTTGTTTTCAGATACAACAGTAAATCAAATAAGCGTTCATTTTACTAGTGTATTGCACCAAATTCTGGAGAATCCAAATCAACCTTTAAAGCAAATATCTATTCTTACGCCCAAAGAAATGGTTAAAAAGAAAGATTTAGAAAAGAAATTTGACTTTAACTTATGATAAGGAAGTTTTTTATTTCATAGTTCAGGCAAAAATGCCATTCCTTAATGGACAACATAGAAAATTAGCACCGCCTTCCTATTCGTAGTATCTACTTAAGTAAATAAATAACGCGGAAAATTTCTGAAATCATAGCTCTGATCTGATTAGCATATGCTGTTCGGACAATATACACCTATATAAATATTTTACAATTATAGTATGAAATTCAATGTAAAAGGAGTTTACAGCAAGCTCTAAGTTTTATTAATCTTAAATCCTCATTATGATGAACACTACAAAAGAGATAAAGTCAACGGAAATATTCGAAAATTTCGAATCTAATGTCCGCAGTTATTGCAGAAGTTTCCCAGAGTTCTTTAATCGAGCAAAGGGCCCTTTTTTATACAACCGGGAAGGAAAAGAATATATCGATTTCCTAATGGGTGCAGGGGCTCTGAATTATGGTCACAATAATGACTTCATCAAAGAGCAGGTCTTGAACTATATTGAAAAAGATGGTGTGATACAAGGGTTGGATATGTACACAAATGCTAAAGAAGGGTTTATTTCATATATGCAAGAAACAGTGTTAGGTCCTAAGGATATGGACTTTAAGTTTATGTTCTGCGGGCCAACAGGAACCAATGCTATTGAAGCGGCTTTAAAATTGGCCAGAAAATATACCAAACGAAATGGAGTTTTTGCCTTCATGGGAGGTTATCATGGAATGACCCTGGGAAGTTTGGCAGTAACAAGTAATTCTTTGCATAGAAATGCATCTGGTGTAAGTTTGGACAACGTAACGTTTATACCATATGAGGATGGTTATTTGAAAAACTTTGATAGCATTGAGTATATAGAAGCTTTATTGAACGATAGTCATTCCGGTATTGAGAAACCAGCCGCAATTATTCTCGAAACTATACAGGCCGAAGGAGGGGTTTATGTCTCTTCTATAGCTTGGCTCAAGGCAATACGATCTTTATGTGACGCTCATGGAATTTTATTAATATGTGATGAAATTCAGGTTGGTTGTGGACGAGCGGGAGACTTTTTTTCTTTTGAACGGGCCGGAATTCAACCAGATATTATTGCTCTATCCAAGTCCATTAGTGGCTATGGGTTTCCATTGTCAATGCTTTTATTCAAACCAGAGTTTGATATTTGGGAACCGGCGGAACATAATGGTACTTTTAGAGGGCACCAATTATCATTTGTTGGGGGTAAAGCAGCATTGGAATTCTATCATAAATTTTATATAAATGAACAAGTTGGAAACAACTCAGTTTTAATAGAGAACTTTTTTTACGATGAAATTATTCCTATGGATAGCCGGATAATTATAAGAGGACTAGGAATGATATGGGGGATTGATTTTGGAAAATTCAAAGAGGGATTGACAAATAAAATTACAGAAAGCTGTTTTGAAAAAGGTCTAGTGATTGAATCCGCCGGTCGGGGAAGTACTGTCATAAAATTGTTGCCAGCTTTGACAATAGATATTGAGACACTATCCAAAGGACTAACAATTCTTAAGGAGTCCATAAGTGAACATCTAATGCAAAGGAATGAGTAAAGCAAAAAGTGTTGTTACATCTTTTTCGACCCATTTTTAAATTTGAAAGCGATTTCTACGGTATTCAAATAAAAACAATACCATTCTACTAATATATTATTCTATATAAAATATGAAAGGCAGCAACTCTTTGGCTCATAGGGTATATTGGAAACATTTAATTGCAAATAGTTCTATACCGTTTGAACTAACTAAAGATTTTGTTACATCAAGCGAAATCAATCAATTTGATAGTATTCCTATTCTTTTGAATAAAAAGACTTCTGATGAATTACGATATTTTGGTAAGGATAAAGATCTGAGCATCTTTACAATATTGCTGGCCTGCACAAACCTGATGTTCGGTAAGTATGGTAACAGAAGTGATGTTCTACTTTTTGTTCCATCATTGGGCTCGGCCCCCAAACCTGAAATATTACCCTTAAGCTGTAGTATAGATGATCAGTGGAGTTTTAAAGAATTGGTAGTGCAAACCCAAAACGACCTAATAGGTGTTTATACACATCAGGAATTTGAAGGTAAACCACCGTTCGAAAAATCTACGATTCTAGTCTCGATGGATGAGATACACGAGATTTATAATGATTGCAATGCTGAAGTAGTTTTTCAATTTTTTGTGGACGATTCGAAAATAAGGGGTAACCTGAAATTCAAAACTGGATTGTTCAGAAAAGACATTATAAGAAAACTTTCTCAGCAGTTTTCATATCTCATAAGTGAGCTATTAGAGAACAGATCTAGACCTTTACATGAGTTGAATTACGTTTCGATGGAAGAGAAAAGAGCATTACGTAATTTTAACAGATTTTACAGTGTTTACCCTAAAGAAAATACTATAGCGGAACTTTTTCAAGAAACTGTTATAAAATACCCTGAAAATATCGCCCTTATAGAAAAAGGGAACGAACTGAGTTATCTTTCCTTAAACAAAAAATCAAATCAAATAGCTCATTTTCTAAGAGAGGTAGGGGTGAAACCCAATGATTTCGTTGGTGTTTTTATGGAAAGGGGAATAGACTTTGTGGTCTCTGTCATTGGAGTGCTCAAGTCAGGAGCAGCTTATTTGCCGGTAGACCCAGTTTATCCGAGTGACCGAATAGAATATATGGTTAGGGACAGCAAGATGTCCACAGTTTTGACTAAGAGTCGTTACATCAATGGCATAAGTCGGAAGGAAGCAGAAAATAACCTAGAACGGATTCTTGTCTTGGATGGAAATTCAGAACCGTCAGAATTATTGAGTGGACAAAAAGTAAGTATTTTTCGAGAGGAGGATCTTCTCCAAAGGTCCATGGACGACCCCTCTACCGTTAGTAGGAGTGAGGATCTTGCTTATATGATTTATACATCCGGCTCCACAGGAAGACCAAAGGGAGCAATGATACGCAACGACGGTGCCCTAAATCACATGTATGCAGAATTTGAATTGTTAAACTTTACGGAGCATACTCGGTTTTTGCAATCGGCGCCCTCCTCTTCGGATATTTCTGTTTGGCAAATGATTGGTCCATTGTTAACAGGAGGTACTTCAGTGATTGTAGGGACTGATATAGTTAGTGATCCAGAAGAATTATTTAAAGTAATCAAATCCCAGAATATAAGTTTGATAGAACTGGTACCAATAGTTTTCAATGGATTGATGGAGTACGCAGTCACGTTGGATAAAAGGGAACAAAAGCTTCCAAGTCTATCGTGCGCTATGGTTACGGGAGAAGAAGCAAAAGTTAGTTTGGTAAATAGATGGCTAGAACTTTATCAAAATGTTCCAATTGTAAATGCCTATGGTCCGACGGAAGCTGCAGATGATATATGTCAGGAAGCTATTAAGGAGCCACTTGACAACAACTTGATAAGGGTGCCAATTGGAAAACCAATATCTAATATGCATATTTATATTTTAGACCAAGAGCAAAGGGAGCTTCCTATTGGCTTTCCAGGAGAAATTTGCGTTTCAGGCGTTGGCGTTGGGTCTGGGTATTGGGAAAATAAAGAAAAGACCAAATTGTCCTTTATTACGAATCCTTTTACAACCGATCCTGAACATAATGTTCTTTACAAAACGGGAGACTTAGGTCGCTTTTTGCCAGATGGTACTATTGAGTTTTTGGAAAGAATAGACAGACAGATAAAAATAAGAGGTTTTCGGATTGAACCAGGTGAAATTGAGGCCGTTTTGATTAAGTATAAAGATATAGATGAAGTTTTCATTGTAGATCAAATCCACGATAATAACAAACTGCTTGTAGCCTATTACAAGGCAAAGAAGGAAATAGATAATAGTGTTTTAAAAACTTATCTAAAAGAGTTCTTCTCCCAACATATGATACCCAATGTGTTCATTCTGTTGGAAGATATTCCCTTATTGCCAAATGGTAAGGTAGACAAGAAAAGACTTGTTTTCACCAAAGATAATCTACAATCCACGATTCAATATGTTAAGCCAAGTACCAATTCGGAGCGTAAAATCGAAGGGATTTGGGAAAAGTTGTTAAAATTAGATAAGATCGGTGTTAATGATAACTTTTTTGACTTAGGCGGACATTCTTTTCTAGTCATTAAATTGATCAATGAGGTGGAGAGTGCTTTTGGGGTGAAAATAGCCCTGGCAAATTTCCTAACAGAACCTACTATTTTAAATCTAGCAAGATTGGTAGAGGAAAATGACTATGATTTTGAGGCCAATTCTAGTGATCTTAAAGAAAATATATTACAAGATATTCTTGTTTCGGACAAATTGATAACGGGATGGGTGGATTTTTCGAATGTTTTTCTTACTGGAGCCACCGGGATTTTAGGAGTGAATCTATTGTACGAGCTGTTAAAAACAACTAAGGCGGATATTTACTGTTTGGTTAGAGCAAAGTCTAAAGTTGAGGGGTTAGAACGCTTAATAAATAAATTGAAAACTCATCGATTATGGGATATGAGTTTTAAAGAAAGACTAAAACCTGTAATCGGTGATTTGGAGGAAAGTCGATTTGGACTGGAATCTGACCTTTATCAGAACTTGTCCTCCAAATTGGATGTAATATTTCATAATGGAGCCATGGTGAATTTCGCTTATCCCTATTCCGCCTTAAAAAGGGCGAATATTGATGGAACAAAGGAAATCCTTGCTCTTGCTACCTTAAATAAATTAAAGCCGGTTCATTATGTTTCTAGCCTATCCGTCTTTGATAATTATAAATACGGCCCCACTATTTCAGAAAATAGCGAGTTGCTTTTGGACGATTCGTTGTTGAAAGATTTAGGATACACACAAACGAAATGGGTGGCAGATAGAGTAATGAATGAGGCACGTAAAAAAGGTGTGCCTATAAACATTTATCGCCCAGATACTATTTCAGGGAATAGCAAAACAGGAATTTGGAACACGACCGATTTTGCTTGTAAATCATTACGCAATATGGCTTTAGTAAGCATTATTCCCAAAATCCCATTGAAATTCAACTGGATTCCTGTTGATTATGTTAGTCGGACAATAGTACACTTGGCAAGAAAACCACAAGGAATCAACAAAAACTATCATGTTGTTTCCCCTCATTATTTAAAAATGAATGATATCATAAAATGGATTCGTCCTTTGGGATATGAGGTTACTAAGTTATCGTTTGGTAGCTGGAAAAGACAGATGCTGAATTTACAAAATAAAAATAAAGAATTGGATGAAATTACAGAAGAGATTTTTGAAGCAGCGAAGAACTACAATCCAAAAAAAGTGCATCGATTTTCTCAACAAAATACCATTAATGCATTAGAAGGAACGAATATTTACTGTCCACCAATAGACAAGGATTTAGTGAAAAAGTATTTTGAATACTTTGAAGACTCCGGATTTCTATCTTTAAAAGACGTGGTACCTTACAAAGATGTAAAAAGCAAAGGGTATAAGTTTTTCTATAATATTTTTCGAACTAAGAAGGAATATCAAGGAAAGCTTATTGAAAATAGTAAAGTTGGCAACTGATAATCGAGTGCCTGTTTTAACGGTGCTATTTGTTAAAATTAAGTTTAATTTAAAATCTACGAACAAATGAAAACCTCGGAACAAATTTTTGAAGTGATACTAGGTAACTTAAAAATTATAGATCCAGACCTATGCGACAAGGAAATCAATCGAAAATCAAAACTCTCACCTTTGGGTTTGGATTCAATAGGTAGGGCAGAATTAATTGAGATGACAAAAGAAAGTTTGGGGTTAGAAATTCCAAGACATGAATTACATTCTGCAAGTAATTTAGGAGAACTGGCCGACTGCTTCGTAAATCAATTGAAATTCCGTGGCAGGGAATAAAGTTGAAATAGACCAAGTATTCTACTAAAATTCAGCTTTTCAATTAGTAATTTGATTGGGATGGAGCATTGAGAATAGTTTGTAAATAATCATTTTGTCCTATAGGACTAAGTCTGTCCAAATCGGATTGTGTTATACAATTACAAATGCTTTCGTTCTATTTGTCCCATAAATAAAAACTCCATCAGATTGGACTCTAACTATACTAAAACTTATACCATTAAATCTTCTAGGAATAATTTCATCAATTATTCCTATTTGATTCAATCTTTATCACGGAATTCAGTAGTAGCAATAGATCCAGCGTGGGATTTAAAGTCTTTTATTAACATTTTGAGAAAGGAAAATTTGCAACTAGAGGCAATTTTACTAACCCATTCTCATATTGACCACATAAATTTAGTAGAAAATCTTACCGAATTATACAATTGCAAAGTGTTAATAACAAAAAGGGAGGCTTTATACTACAACTTCAATTGTAGAAATATTCAATATCTAACAGAGGAAGAACCGATCTATATTGGAGGGATGAATATAGATGTGTTATTCTCTTCCGGACATACGAAAGGGGGCTGTTCATATATTATCGATAATAATGCTTTTACCGGGGATACATTGTTCATAGAAGGTTGTGGTATTTGTGATACTGATGGAGGTAGTGTGTATGAAATGTATTATACACTGCAAAAAATGAAGAGAGTGTTTAAAGGAGGGACCAAGATTTTTCCTGGACATAGGTATGGAAAACCTGTAGGACTGACATTTAATGAGGTCAAGAAGATAAATGTGTATCTACAAATTGAGGACTTTGGGCTTTTCAAAAAATTCAGAATGCGAGAGAAACAACATAATTTAATGAATTTTATTTAGTTTTTTCACCAATCCACCACACTCATACAAAAACATCTCAAGTTTCGGAGAATTGAATAAGGCTAAAAGAAATTTTTGATTTATGGTCTATTGTTTAATACAATATATATCAGAATTGACTTTACATTTTTTTGAAATAGTTATTCTGAGTTGTTGATTTTCACTATGGCAAAAGTATTTTGTTCGATTTTCTAAAATTGTTTGCGGAGTTGAACCGTGTTAATTACAATTGGAAGCTTCAGGAAAATTAATTTCTTATCCACTGCATATTTTCGATAACTAACTTTCGAAAGGATATACTCTTTCTTATGAATTTAAAAGATTTTCAATTGATAAATGTTAAATATACCTCTATAAAAGAAAGTGAGCATAGTCATTTGCTAAAAGAATTTTTGCCAAAGTTCTCCACCCAATTCCAAGGTAAAATTTCGGCCTTTAGGAGATGGCAGGATGCTCAATTATCACTCTTAGGAAGAATAATGTTGGTCCGCGGATTTGAAGAAATGAATGAATATTTTGATGAGCAAAGAATAAAATATACAAAGTACAATAAGCCTTATCTAGAAAATCAAAGACTGAAATTTAATGTTTCTCATTCAGGGGATATTGTTATTTGCGCAATTACTCATGCCTGTGAGATAGGGATTGATATTGAAAACATTCACAAAGTTCAAATAAAAAATTTCAAGTCTCAAATGACGGAAAATGAGTGGACTAATATTTGTTTGTCAAAAAACCCTGAGACTGCTTTTTTCTGTTACTGGACTCAAAAAGAAGCAGTTGTAAAGGCTCATGGTATGGGCCTTCAAGTTCCGTTAAACTCTTTTGAAATAGTTGATGACCGGACAATGATTAAAGGCGAAAATTTTCTTGTTAAAGAAATCAAGCTTACGAATGCCTATAAATGTCATTTAGCCTTCAAGGACTTGAAGCACAAAGTTATTCCACAGATTCAAAAAATAGACCCATTTCTTTTTAGTTAAGATCAGAACAAAGGCGATAAAAAGCATTTTTCACTAAAATTTAAAAGCCTCAGAAAACGCCACCTCTTACATAAATTGAAGGATTATGGCCGTGCTATTTATTCTTTTAATTCATGATTATAGTTGAACACTTACATCCAGAAATCGGCATTAATGGGATATGAGATTGAGATGCTAATAAAGCGAGGTTAAGTCATACGTAGTCGATTCTAAAACGCATAATTAATTTTTTAACATTTAAAATAGACATATGAGCACAATTAAAAAATTTCTAATCAGCAGGGTATCGTATTATAAACGGTTGGGATCAAACGGCCCTATTATCTTATCAAATTCGTTAATAAATTTTGTATCACAATGTGCCAAAATTTCAAGAGATAAATATACTTTGATAACAGACCTTTTTCATACAAGAATACCTCGAACGGTATTTAGAAAAATTAGCCATTTGGCCCCCTTTTTACTACTACTTTGTTTCAATGCTAATTTTACGCGTGGACAAAGCAAACAGGAGTCAAAATATGTTTTGGAAAAAGACGAAGCTCCTATAAAGGGGGTTAAATTTATTGACCAGTCAATTTGGTATCCCCAACCAAACAATGCTTCTTATTTAACTGTTAAATGGCGTTGGGAGAATTCAGTAGATTTAGGTGGTTATATGGGCTTGGAAAAGTATAAAGGTGCCTATCAAAATATTGTTTTTTCTGAATGGAGTGCAACTGATGCTAAAGGTGCCAATTGCAAGAAAATTGATGATACAAAGACTGGTTACAGCTGTTTTTTGCCAATTAAGCTAAAACTCAATAAATCTTATAGCTATAATCTTTGGAGATTAGAGACTACATCTGATGGACAGTGGTGGGGTAGTTGGCTTGTAGAAACCAATGATGAGGGTATTTCAAAAAAATACTTTGTTGGAAAGATTAAGACTTCTCTCAAGCATCAAAATATAAATGAGGCCTCTATTGTGAAAGCCGAAGAGTATTGGGGCAAGGCTGCAGGGCAGGGAAATGAAATACCCTAGCTATTAAAGGATTACTTCTATACAAAACCGATTAAAAAGCGAGTGTCAAAAATTAAATTTTGATTAATAAAAATTACATCTTGTTATGACAAATCAGAACCTTAAAAGACTCCCATCATTTTACGAAATTGAAACTATAATAAATGAAATCAACCGGGCGGACCTAAAGCTAGTATCATATAATAAGTTAGTTGCAAAGTTAAGAATGATTCAATTCATTCCATTTCCAACCGTTTTGGTGAAAAAAGAAGATTATATAGAACGTGGTAGGGTTAATAGCCCAGGTGAAGTTTTTACATGTGAAAAAGAACTATCATATCGTACTGATTATGAAAATATAAAGTATTATGGTCGTGCAAATGTTCCTCATGATTCCCTATTCTATGGGGCCTATAAATCACATATAATAGAAAGGCCCGAAATGATCGAGCTATTCGAGATTGATGAAATGTTAAGAAACGCCGTAAAGGTAAATATTGATCCAAATGATTTTGTAATAACAGTTGGGAAATGGAGGGTTAAGAAAGAATTTGAAGTGGTAGACCTTGTCAGAACGGAAAAAGTTGAGCAGCATTTTATAAGTAATAAGAAACATGAATTACAATATTTTCTTAATCAAGAAAATGATACTGCAGAAACTAATGCGGAGTTTGAACTGGTATTGGATTTTTTTGGTAGTCAATTTGCTAAAAAAGAAATTAATAGCAGTGAGGATTATATGATTTCCGCCGCATACACCAATTCTGTGTTAAACTGGAGGGGACTTTCGGGTTTAAAATATTCAAGTGTTAAATCCGATTTTGGATGGGACAATATAGCTTTAAGCCCAAAAGCTGTAGATAATTTTTTAGAATTGGAGTTTAGCGCTATGTATCGGGTTATTAAAAGTAAGGGGCAATCCAAAATAGTACCCCTTAAATATGCTTCTAACTTTGGCCCTTTAAACTCTAAATTTAATTGGTGTGACTATAAAAGGAAACCCATGGAAATAATTGACAACGTAACAATGGCCGGACCACAATGGCAGAAATAATTTTGAAATCGTCTAGCGATTGAAATCGGACCTATATTGGTAGTTTTTTGGAAGAGATATCTAGTATACTAAAGTGACTACCTAATAAAGGTATTTGATTGTTATTTTTCTTCTACAATGAAATTTGGTTTGATTTGTTTCGGTTTATTTTACCTTTCTTATCTTTAAGATACGAAAGCGTCAAAACGCTGTGATAGGTGTCCTTTTGGGTGTCCTACCCTGAAAATACAATTGTAAAATATTGATTTACAAGGGAACAGGTTGGGATTTCAGATCCTGCCACCCCGACGAACCACCTTTTGGTGGATATTAAATCCTGCTAATCTATTGATTTGCAGGGTTTTTCATTTTCCTTGCATTCATATGATATCGTTTAAAACCACCTTTCTGGTGTGCAATTCGGTGTGCAAAGTGGTACGCAATTTGTTGTAAATTTAAATAGCATTTAGTCCATTTAGATCTAGTCTTTAGACAAAAGATGTTTAACTAAAAAGACTCGAAACATGCGTACAGATAGCACTTTAGGAGTGATTTTCTTCACTAGGAAAAAACGGAATAATCCCAAAATATTGGATATTTATGTCCGAATTACGGTTAATAAGGAACGCTCTGAATTTAGCATAAAGCGGGACATTGCGGTGTGCAATTGGGATATTTTCAAGTGTAGGGCCAAAGAAACCGACCAAAACTTGATTTTACTCAACACGTATTTAGATGACGTATATGCCGAAGTTCTCAATGCCCACAAGCAATTACACTCCGAAAGAAAGATAATTACAGCTAAGGCGATTAAGCTAAGGTACTTCGGAGAGGACGAAGAACGAATGACCTTGATGAAGGCCGTTAAATATCATAATGCCAATATCAACAATGCCCTAAAACCTGGTTCCCTTAAGAATTACTTTTCTACGGAGAAATATCTACAGCAATTTCTGCAAGAGCGATTAAAGACTGATGATATCTATTTGATTCACTTGAATTATAAATTCATTGTCAACTTCGAAAATTACATCCGGACTTATAAACCCAAAAAAGCAAGAAGAACTTGTTCGAATAATGGCGTGATGAAGCATCTTGAAAGACTAATGAAAATTACCAATCTAGCCCTTAAAATGGAATGGTTGGAGAAAGACCCTTTTCGAAACTTCAAACTCCGCTATATTAAAAATGAGCGGGACTATCTTACGGAAAGAGAGTTGGATTTAATCGAAGCAACTTCCTTTATCAGCCTAGGTTTAAATCGAGTTAAAGATATATTTCTGTTCAGTTGTTATACAGGTCTTTCCTATATCGATATTAAAGAATTGCACCCCAATCAGATTCTCATTGGAATTGATGGTAATCTGTGGATACATACCAAAAGGGCAAAAACAAATGAGTCGGTTAAAATTCCTCTTCTAGAACGGGCAAAGGAAATTCTGGATAAATACAAGGAAGAAATGGAACTAACAGGTGAACTTCTTCCGGTTTATAGTAATCAAAAGACCAATAAGAATTTAAAAGAGATTGCAAAAGCTTGTGGTATTCACAAGAATATAACGTTCCATGTGGCTCGTCACACCTTTGCAACAACAATAACGCTTTCTAATGGAGTGCCGATCGAAACGGTGTCAAAGCTTTTAGGTCACACCAAACTATCGACCACCCAAATCTACGCTAGGGTGTTACAGAAGAAGGTAGGGGAGGACATGCAAAATCTGATGAATCTCTTTGAAGCAAAAAAGAATCAAAGAAGTGAAGCCCCCAAGTCTTACCAAAACTAAAAAGCGCATGGTTCCTGTTGGGTTTTTGTAGCGTCCCGATAGGTAAGCGTCAAGCAAAAATCCAATAGGGCGCAACCTACTTTTTTCTTATATAGTACATTTTGAAAGTATTCAAAGTTTAGCAGCGAAGCGGATAAAGTTTGAATAGCAAGAGGGCAACACGCTAAAGCGATGTTGCGAGTTTGTGTTTATTTTTTATATATCTGAAAATGAGTGGTTTAGAACCTCATTTTTATCAATTACTGAAAACGGATGATATAAAATATTACTGTAAAAACGGTGGAAACCCCAGTAAACATTGAAAAAGTTTACTGTAAAACCTACTTTATACCTCGCAAGCAGATTAGTTTGGTAAGGATTTGGGACTTGCAGCACGAAACTTTGTTTCGCTTGCTCTGTTCTTGGTCCAATACATCTTTTCTCTTTTGCGACCAAGGGCCTTTAATCTAAAGGACCTTCGGGAGAAAAAGCAAGATTGTCATGACAATGACACATCTTGAATTAAACGAAATTGAAATTTCATTTAATGTTATTAGTCTAAATAAACGTGGATTTATTGTAAATCAATCGGGTCCTTGAACCAATGCCATCATAGCTCTCACATCAAATGTAACACCTCCCATTGGATCACCATTTGTATCAAATGAATTAATTAGAAATTTGACATCGTGAAAACTTCCTTGGCCAGTTGGCATCTGAGGAATTCCGCGAGCGCTTAGAATCGCAGCCCTAGATTTGGAAGTTGCAACGACATTGAATGGTGGATAATAAAAATTAGATGTATCTCTAATGTAAGCTACCAGTTCGGACATTAATATTTGAGCCTTCCCTTCATGGTTTGTACGTGCAGTGAATCCGATATCCATCGTGGTAGTACCTGTAGAGTATAAATTATCACCCAAAAGTGTAGAACGATAGACTTTAACCCCAGGGGATAATTTATAGAGTGAAACATTATAAGTTGTTTCAATAAACACCCCTTCCGTTTCCAATTCTTCTATTGTAAGATCGTGATGAAAGAAACTAAGTAAATTTGATTCTTTTTCTGAAAGACCTTCTTTTCCATCTTTGTTCGTCATAATAGTGAAATTAATGATTAGTAATTATTAAGACTAAAGATGTTATTTTTTGCTCGATAAGAAGGTAATATATGTGTATTGCGTAAGAAATAACGTATAATTGGCTGGTTTATGTATGATTTTTAGAAATCTAACCATTCATTTTTACAGATTTGTTAAGCCTCCTCAAATGATGTTAGACTAATTGTAAAAATAAACTTTCTTTAACTTCAGGAATTGGGAATCAGAAGCTAGTACACTTAAACTACCCCTATATTCATTAAAATGAAGTTATACTGATTTTTTGGAAAGTTTAGGAATAGGTATGGGAAAATGGACTTTTAAATAGAGAGCTGAAAAGTCTATAGAGACGTGGGTTTACATGTTACTTGGTTATAGGCACTAAAACTTAGAGTAGTCTAAAGATAAATGCAATCTTTTGTTTTAGGCCATTGATATGGTTGTTTTTCAACTTACATCCCCACCGGAATCCATTGTTATAAAATCATTGACATAAAACTGCCGGTACAGAATTGAACGGTACCGGCAGTAAAATGAAAGGTTATTGACTCTTATTTCTTCATCCTGATTAGTCAGTCACAATGACCAGGCCCAATTTCTCCTTTATTATATGCATCTAACGTATCATTTATTGATAAAAATTGTTGGCGCAGCTCGTCGCCTCCCGATAATTGAGATATTTCAGCAGGTGTATTTGTTGAAAAGAGATCAAGTCCTAAAGCAAGGGCTGCATCTACTTCATCAGGTGTAGAAGCCCCATTGGCCACGTTCAGTGAGGCAGCAATAAATTGATGTGCGGCCTGATAGTACGAATTTCCTTTTGGTGCCGTTTTTAATACCTGTTGCCAAGTTTGACCACTTAGGTAAAATACATCATCTCGATTATAAGGGATGGGCCATGGGCCTTTCTTGGTATTTTTCCAAAAGCCTTGGGTCAGGGAACAACCCTCTTCTACTTCCTCTTCCACATTGATACAAAAATTATCTACGGCCCCTGAACCATCCAAGGTGACAATCAATACTTCAACTCCCAAGGCATTAACTGCTACTGCTTGATCGGTACCATCGGCAATGGATCCAATCGCACCGCTGGCAATTAAAACACCATCACTATCATATGCTTCATAAGCTCCCCCTTCTTCGGTGTCGATAGCATTAAATTCCAGTACATCAACAACTCCTGTAGCAAATCCTGAAAAGTCAAATGTAAAAATACCTCCGGGCACGCTGTCATCATCTGGATCATCTGAATCGAGATCTTCTGAAATAATCAAGACATTCATATAATCGGCACCAGGTATGACCAAGTCAGTATCATCTCCCGTAGGATTGTCGGTATCAAATATCATGGCATGATTTACATCGGGCCGGAGAGGATCAAGGTTTTCACCATACACGTCAATAGTACCAGGCACTACCGCACCGGAGACCCCATTTCCAGAGGAAAGGGCACCCACAATGGTTCCTGCCTGCAATGGCTGAAAATCAATCACCGCATCGCAGCCATCCAGGTTAGCTACAAGCTTTGTCGCTTGTTCCAGTTGCAAATCTTCGCCGTTACTTTCTATTTCACAGCTGGCGAGAATAACCAATAGGCCCAGCATTAGAATGAAGGGCGTACTAAATTTTGAATTCTTCATTGGATTTGGTTTTAAATTTATAATTAATGAATATTTATTAATTCAAAGGCACAAATGAGATAAGAATAATATTTAAAAGTACTTAATAATCAACAAGTTAACAAAAATAATCAAGTCCACATCCGGAGATTGCAGAAAAATGTATCAACTGTTAGAATAGATCGGTAAATGGTACGAAAAGGTTTGTAATTTGTAACAAATATATATTATCGAAGTAAAATATATTGATTTTGGATGTCTTTCATATCCATCATTTTTATACATATACAATTAGTTTTTGTATGTATATTTCAGGACGGGTCATTTAGAAAGAATCCTAAAGAGTGTAATTATAGAAGCCTTTTTTGAACTTTGAACGCAATTTTGAAAGTTCAATTATGGGTGGGATTTTATGAACCTTGGCGAATCTAGTACTGTCCTGAAAAATGTTCGTTTAAATGGGCAATGAAATGAAAATCTTTTTTCAGTTTTAACGGCCATTCTAAAGTAGCACCTACAAAAATAATGAAACTAGTAATCTCCCGCATCACAAGCCTAATAGGTGTTCTTAAGTGTAGGAAACTACAGGTTTCAGGGTTTAAACCCTAGAAACTGCTGTGTACGCAACAATTGTTTTGTTTCGGCCTAATTAGGGCTAATTTTGTAGTTACAGTAGGTAGTGCCTTAAAATAAGAATATCTACCCCTGTAAAAAAGGTTTGACTTTACTTAAGAAAAAGTACCGAATTGGTAAGTCTCAAATATTAAGGATAACCTTTAAAAATGTTTAAACACTTAACCATCAAAAAAGGAGACAAATTATTTCTGATCATTCTTAGCGTTTTGCTGGGAATGGCAGCACTTAACGCCCAAACCGGCGTGGGCGCCAATTTTGGAATAGAGGCCGACTCATATTCTGGGGATGCTACCTCAGGTGTAACCACCGACGACTGGTTTTACAACAGTATTTCGGGCGCAGGGGTAATCGATGAGGCCACCGCCATAAGTAACGGGTATGCCGCCCAGTTGTCTGCAGGAAACAATATTGCCTTTGACCTACGTCAAAGCATTCCAAACTATGCGACCAATGCAGGGTACATTTGGTACAGTGCTAGGTATGGCAGGGATTTCACCAACCAATCGTCAAATGACCTAACAACATTTACAGGGGGTAAAAATGGTGATAATCCCAATACGGCATGGGGTACTGCGGCGGGATCCGTTCCTTCTAAGACGGATATCGTCGATATGGCGGTCCATATGCGGAGAAATGGAATCAACGTAACCGATGACCTTTGGGTAGACCTGATGATATCGACACTCTCTTCTTCTGGCAACCATTTTGTCGACTTTGAGCTCTTTGTTTCGGAAATTGCGGCAACTGGGAGTGGTTTTGCGAATGCAGGCAGTCAAGAAGGGCATACCGCCTGGGTCTTTGATGCCAGTGGCAATGTTACTACAATCGGTGATATGGTCATTGGATTTTCCTATAGTGGGGGCGGTGTTTCCGGGTTGGAGGTCAGATTATGGGTAGACCGGTCTATCTTTAGCCCAGGAAATTCACCAGGTGGCACTTCTACATTTACGTGGGGTTCCAATATCGACGGAGGAAGTACGTATGGCTATGGTCAAATTGTCGTCCCGCCAGGTGCCCTTCTCAATCATGTAAATACAAGTTCTACTGCGGCACCACCTTGGGGCACTACCAATACCAGTGGCTATACCACAAATTATGGTTCAGGTTTTTTTGCCGAGGTCGGTATCAATTTTACCCAATTAGGATTTGATCCCCGTGCACTGTTCGGAAGCGGTGCGGCCTGTGATTCCCCTTTTAGTGCAATTATGTCAAAATCAAGGACTTCCTCTTCGTTTACTTCCTCCCTAAAAGATTTTTCCGGTCCCTATGATTTTTTGGGAAGCGCGGCCGGAACAGCCATCAATACAGCCATAGTTGACCCCGGTGATTTCGATACCTGTACCGCGGCCGAAACTCGGACCTTGCAAGCGGAATTTGTTTCAACGACGGCAGAATATACCTGGTATTCCCTGACCCCGGGAGTTGTTTTTCCTGCAAATGGGCTTAATCAAATAACCGGGGTGGGCCTAGACAATGTACTCATCGATACACCAGGTGATTACCAATTGGGTATAGCGCCTTTACTTGGATGTACTCCTGTAACAGATCCCGATGACATATTGGGCGTGAATGCTAGTCCTTGTGCTTTCACCGATACCTATTCAACCGCTAAAAATGTTACGCTCAATGTACCGTTGGCCACTGGTCTACTTGCAAACGACCTTGATGATGATACCGGGGATACCCTTTCCATAATTACTATACCAGTAAGTGGTCCCTCAAACGGGATACTCACTTTGGCCGCAGATGGTAGCTTTACCTATGTGCCCAACCTTGACTTTGTTGGTGCGGATACTTTTACCTATCAGGTCTGTGATTCTTTCTCGCTTTGTGATACGGCTACCGCCACCATCACTATATCGGATGACAGTGATGGGGACGGTATTCCCGACCGAACGGATTTAGACGACGATAACGACGGAATTCCTGATGCCAATGAACTAAATACGGTCATCAACAATTCTCAACCTCCGTGTGGCGGGGAGACTGTTTTGGATTTTAGTACTGCTGCGGTACTGGTATCCGGAACGGCCCTACAACAAGGCGCCGTATACCGGATTGCCAACGTTACCACTAATACCGACGCTCTGGTAACCATTGTCCAGACGGTAAATGCCACAGTTGCGAACATTGATAACAATTCTGCCGACCCCGCTTCGTTCAAACCGCAAACCGCATTTAATTTTCCAAATATAGGAGACCAAGGATATATCGAGTACAACATTCAATTTGTAAATTCCGGCGGTTTTACTCCGGTGGTCTTAACCAAATTTTTTATGAATTTTAATGATATCGATGGCGGCTCGAATTACGGCGAACAAAATTGGGCGGACAATCCTTCGTCATACACCATCTCCAATCCCACAGATTTGACGATGTCGAATGATGGCTCTTGGCTCTTGGGGACAGCGGGATTGACAGATTACCCCGGGGCCGGAAACGGTAACCCACAGGCCAACTTTAGTGTCAATTACAATTCAAAATCAGAAATGTCGATTCGGGTCGGTGCCGTAGCACGCATCGCGGGGGCTACAGCTTCCGGCAGGCAACATGCCATAGAATTCAATTGCATCACGAATTATGTGAATCCCGTTACCTATGGGATTGATACGGATTCAGATGGAATTGCCAATCATTTAGACTTGGATGCCGATAATGATGGTATCTATGATGCGGTTGAAGGCGGTCATGATCGAATACACAATAATGGGGTCCTTGTAAGTACCTTTGGTGCAAATGGATTGGCCGATTTGGTTGAAACAGTACCAGAAAGTGGCACTATCAATTATTCGATAACCGATACCGATGCTTCTCCACCGCCCAATTACCTTGATACGGATAGTGATAATGACGGATGTAGTGATGCCAATGAAGCCTATGGGGTTTCAAATGCCGACGGCGGTGATAATGAATTCTATGGCACGGGAAGCCCACCCTTAGTCGATAGTCAAGGAAGGGTCACGGGTGCAACTTATCCAGTTCCAGCTGATGTTGGAAGCAACGGTACTATGGATTACATTGAGGCAATAGACCCGACCATAGCGGTACAACCGCAGAATGCCACCGTCTGCCCTGGATGCGATACCACAATTACGGTTTCGGCTACCAATGGTGATGGCTACCAGTGGCAATTGTTTAACGGTTCAATTTGGGTGGATCTGACGGATTCAGGAATTTATAGCGGCACTACCACGGATACCCTTGTCATAACCAATGCCGCACCATCCAACAATGGAAACCAGTACAGGGTTCTTGTAAATTCCGACGATTACATCTGTGGCCCTACTGTTTCCGATACGGCTATTTTGACCGTACGGGTAAATACGGTTATTACAAATAGAAGGATAACCTACCGTGTAAAAAAGAATTAAAAAAAAGACTTTTATTGTTAGATATTAGACTTAATTAAGGGTTTTGAAATTAACACCCATCCTATATAATGGCCGTTTTACAGTTCCGCTTTTGCAAAAGCACTAATCTTCTACCATGGTGTTCTATTCGTGGTCTCTTTTAGTAATTTCGTTAATTCAACATTTTATGGGACACCTGCAGTTTACTTAAATGATAGTTAGATTTAATTTTTATTAACAAACATTGCTTCCAAATTGATATATACTTATTTTTATGAATATAAGATTGCATCATTTGTGTCTATTTGTATTATAAATTGCAAAGCGGTGTACAGCTTTAGATAAGCAAGGTAAAATAATGAAAATCAAAGGTATACAATCCTTATTGTAGGACTGCCACCCCGACAAAATCCAGTTCATGTTTTGAACTGGATTTTTTGTTTTTAAATTATTTGCAATCAGAAAACCCTTATTGTGTAGTGTTGTTAATTTAAGACGTACAAAGATTTCATCAAGAAACTTTTTTATTGCTGTTAGGTAACGGATGTATTTAAAGTTGGCTTTATACTCTTGGCATGAATAACATTATCAAATAAATTTTTGACAAAATCAGTAAAATGGTTTCACGTATCTATAATTTTATTACTTTTCATATGGTTGAGTAGATTTAAAGCATGCTGAAATTCTATTTAATATGTTTCATTTTAAGTAGTTGTAGTGATTTAAATGTTTTGCGAACTAAATGTGTTTCTATTAGTAGGACAAGGAGTTCAACTTATTTAAGAGTTGATTTTTGTTACATAAGATAAAGCTATTAGCATGAGTGATAACTTGATGATTGCAAGTTCAAAATTAGTTTCTGCTCCTATATTTTTTGGAAATAATAGTACGAAACACCTAACCGTTCAAAGTATATCTGATAAAGAAGCAGATTTTGACGAATTGTTCCAAGGGAGTATAGAACCTGTTGAAATAATAAATGGGGTGTCTACACTAATCTTTAATATCAAGTGCAAGAATGATATTGAGATTGAAATTCATGGGCTTCCCTCAAATAGAATAGAGCTTTTGTTTTGCCTTGAGGGGAATATTGCTTTCTCAAACGGACATGGAAAGGAAAAAAAAGCTGTAGGATTCCGTCAAAATGTAGTTGTCAAGAGGAATAAGAATAGTGATTCTATCATACATGTAGCTAAAGATGTTGAGTTACAAATGTCGTATTCTTTTTTGGATGGAGAGGAATTAGGAGCTGGCAATTTAAATATTGCTTCACTTTCTGCGCTTTTTAAAGAGGTTACTGAAAACGTCGCTGTAGGTAGCATATATTATCACTTTGGAAGAGTTTGTGGGCGAACTGCGGATTTTGCCAGAAGTGTATTTGATTTGGAAGTTATCGGCACCAAACATCAGATTTACCAGCGTGCAGCTATCATGAACGTATTGGCATCGCAACTAGAAAGAGAATATACCGATACGATTGAGAGTGATCTGAACGCTCCTATATCTAGATACGAGTTGGATAAAGTCATAGCTACTATGACATTTATCGAAGACAATTTGTCGGAAAATCTGCAAATTGACCGATTAAATCGGGTATCGGGCCTATCACCTTCGAAACTCCAAGCGGGTTTCAGGTATTTATATGATAAATCAGTCGCTAACTACATAACCAATGCCAGGATAGAGAAAGCCGCAGAATTGTTGCAGAACACAGACATGAACATCTCAGAAACCGTTTATGAGGTAGGATTATCGAGCCGTAGTTATTTTAGCAAAAAATTCTTGATCAGATATGGTATCTCACCGTCTATGCTCAAGAAGAAATACGCAACTCAACCTAGCCTAGCTTAGATTATGCAAACAATTATATATAAGTCCAAAGCCATAGACAGCTTTACTAGGGAAGAAATCATTCGGATGCTTAATAGATCTAAAAGAAGAAACAAAAAGCACGGAGTCACGGGCTGCATCTTTTATCATAATAATCATTTCATACAGCTTATAGAGGGTGAAGAGAACGAAATTCATCAGTTGTACGATAACATAAAAGAAGACGACCGCCATTCACAAGTAGAACTGCTTTTGGAAAAGAAAAGCAATGAAAGATCTATGCTTGATTGGTCAATGGCTTATTACGATTTATCTGGAAAATTGGCTGAACAAGGCCACAGGAGGCTACTGCTAGAATCACTATTTGTGGAAAATCTTACAAACTCGAATCAAGACGTTGTCGAGTTCTTAAAAAGCGAAATAACCAAACTCATTGGGTAGGGTCACTATCGTCATTGTTTTACAATAGTACAGAAGAATTTTAAACTATAGACTTAAGGTAACGATTGAAATGATAGGTGTTTGCATCATACGTAATAGTGCTATGCGAAATTATTCTTGTGCCTTCTCTTTTTCTTCTTTTACTTTTTCGTTTTCATCCTCCACCTCGTTTTCTATTTGATCAAATGCTTCTTTAAGCTGATTTTTCGTCGGAGCATCGAGCTTTTGTACATGACTGCCATCAGGTTCATAAGACAACTCACAGTAAAACGGAAAATGATCGGAACCAAATTTGCCCCCCCGCTTAACTTCCTTTAATCGGAATTCAGGTGAAGAGAAAACATGATCAAGGGGCCACCTCATAATCCAGTTCTTGGCATTGTACGTACTGTAAAGTCCTCGCCCCTTTCTTAAATCTAGCAAGCCGCTAACGGCCTGAAATAGTGCGGTTGTTTCTGACCATGCCACATCATTAAAGTCTCCTAACACAATTACTGGAAGGTTCGATTCTCTAGCAAGTTTTGCTATTTTCATCATCTCAGAATCCCTGTCCACCGAAGATGGATTGTGTTGCGGGGTAGGGGGAGCGGGATGTATTGCATAAATTTGAATGGTATTGTCTGTAGGTAGTATCAGCTCAGTATGAATACTAGGTATAGTATCCTCAACCATATATTTCACACTATAATTGTTTAGTGGATAACGCGAATACAGGAGCATGCCATAGGTGTTGTCCAAAACCGCTTCTACGTTATATTTGTAATTTTTTGACAAATGGGGATGTAGCCTATTCCTCCAAATTACGTCTGTTTCGGTAAATACTAATAAATCAGGATTATGGTTTTCAATATCATTTTTCAGCAATTCCCACTCTTTGTTTTTCTGTAAGACATTTGCGGAGTAAATTTTTAAAGAGGGCGAATTTTGCTCTGTAGGATTTTGCACCTCGAATTTTGCAAACTTCGTGTAGGGATATATTTTTCCAGCTTGAAATAAAAAACAGGCAGTCAAGGCAATCACAAAAAGGTAATCTGACTTCTTATCCAGTTCGAATTTAAGAAAGTATGTCAACAAGGCTAACATGGTAAGTAGAGTTAGTTGAAGGTGTGGAAAATCAAAAACCCTGACAGACCAATTATCTACGGGAATAAAAGGAAATATAGTTAGTACAATAGCTGTCAAACCGAAAACACGTAGAAAAATTTTGAGATTCATTTTGAGTGTAGATTTAGGCCGACTTTGAGTTTATAAATATATATGATGCGTTATAGATAGTTTAAAAAGTCAATAAGATGTTTGCATATGAGCAATTACTAATGGCAGCCAACCTTAAATATGTACTTAGCCTTAGGTATTTATAAAGCGAATGTACAATGAATATAGCCATAATACGTTTGTGCATTTCACAAGCATATTTCTTATTAAAATTGGCGTATTCACCATGAAAACGTTTATGAGTTAAAAATATGCCAATAATATCATTAACAAAAAAGTCTTGCAGATAAATCATCAATAAAAAAGGGCTGGCGTTAAATTTGTTTTTGGTGTATCCTCAAATAACAAATAAATCTTACCGTAAAAATAGCTTCGCCTTTAATTTTAATGTAATTCGTTAGTTGTAATTACTTCATTCAGAAATATAAATTTCTCAGACATGCTTTTGAATATGGACACTACCAACCTAGAAAATTCCAAAAATACATTTCAATTTTTCAATTTAGAAATTAAGGTGTATGAGCGAAAGGTGTAATAAAAAAATTCTATGAGCATTTCCCCTGAAGTGTTACAGCCCTCTAAGGAGATATTTAACTCATTCTCATTGGGGATTAAAATTAAATATTGATAGTAGTTAGTCACCGCGCTGATAAATATCTTTCATTATTAGCTCTTTGCCACTTTCGTTGGTAATCCGCAAGTCATAGCGGATTTGTATTCGGGTACCGACTGGTGCATAGTAGTAGATAACCCAAGCATCAGCTTCTTTCACGCCGATACAGCCGTTTGAATATGCCTTGCCCAGTGTTTTGGGGTTCGTAGTCGGGTGTATCATCTGCCCGTTCCTTATTCCGTTGATTTCTGTTTCTATCCAAGGTATTTGTGGCATGAGTGTAGTTCTTTCATCATCTCGTTTAGTTACATAAAATTGCTTGCAATTAACAGGATTGTAAAAATCAGGGTTCTTGACATGTCTTATGATTTGGCCATTTCCCTTTATTGTTCTCAAATCAGTAACCCTATCACTCATGGCCAAATACCGCTCTCTGTTTTGTCCGACCCTAATAGGAAAAGTGAACAGCAGTGTGCTATCCTGATAAATTCGAAGTTTGAATTCTGGAATGTTTACGTCGATCCAGGTTTTTCCCATATCACCCAAAATGCGGTATGCAAATAAAGAATCAGGTATGATAAGGGTGTCTGCTGGCTTCAGCACAACCATCTCTTTCTGATCGTATACAAAAGAATCCCGCTGAATCATTCGGTAATAATCTGTATTTGCCAAAGTATCGATTATCCATGGATTGGCTCGAACCAATATATGTTCTGATATAGGATAGGCGTTCACCGAATCATAGGCCACGGCCAACGAATCAACATAGTCAAAATAGTCCCTTATCCGAACCGTTTCGGGAATGATTATCCTTTTCGGAAATATCGTTTTTTTTAGGGGAACAGCTACAGTTTCAGCATCATCAGGTGTATTTACCATTATGGTTTCGCGACAGCTGGAGATCACTATCATCATGAGAATTGCAAGAAAAGGAGTGCCGATAAACTTTATTTGTTTGGCCATTGGTTCGAGTGCTACTAAATATCAAAAGGGTTTTCTTGGGCTATCAAAACGATGGGTATTATTGATGATAGCATAGCCAAGTTCATGAAGTTCTCTTTGTACCAACTCCAAATCCCCTTCCGTTAGGTATTCAAAAGATACGCTGGCTGTCTCCGGTTGCACTGAAACATTCCAGACGTTTTCCAAGGTTTTCAGATTTTCAAGGATTAACTTTTTATTTATTCCCGATGTTCGGTATTGCAATTCAAAAGTTGTTTTCATGACTCACTATTTAGTTTCGAAATTAGGGTAGCAAAGTGAAACTTGAAATGAGGAAAGTCATATCAAAATTTAAGTTGTATCAGGTTTATAAGATGACCATCGTCATTTTATGTACTATAAAATGCCGTTACATTTGAAATAGGTTCATAGCACTTCATAAATGGAACTGGCATTACAGGCTAAAAAAAACATCAAGCATTTTTTTACCGAAATCGGAGAACTCTCCCATTTCGCAGGTCGTTTTTTTAGGGAGTTTTTAAAGCCTCCCTTCGAATTCAAAGAGCTTTTGCGACAATGTTATCAAGTAGGCAACCGATCTTTGGTTTTGGTATTGGTCACGGGTTTCATTATCGGCTTGGTATTGACCTTGCAATCGAGGCCAACACTCATACAATTCGGTGCGGTTTCAATGATGCCGAATATGGTAGGTATTTCGATAGTGAGAGAGATTGGTCCGGTAATCACGGCTTTGATATGTGCAGGTCGAATTGCCTCTGGCATTGGCGCTGAACTTGGATCCATGAAAGTAACAGAGCAAATTGATGCCATGGAGGTTTCCGGCACCAATCCCTTTAAATATTTAGTCGTTACCAGAATTTTGGCAACTACTTTAATGCTGCCTTTATTGGTTGTTTTTGGAGATTTAGTCGCGTTATACGGTTCCGCTTTAGTAGAAAACCTAAAGGGCGATGTATCCTTTCAACTCTATTTCAATACTGTTTTTGATGCACTCTCGTATGGCGACTTGGTACCAGCAACTGTAAAATCTTTCTTTTTCGGTTTTGTTATTGGGTTGGTAGGTTGTTATAAGGGATACCATTCTAAAAAAGGAACCGCCGGTGTTGGCATTGCCGCCAATACAGCAGTGGTCATGGCATCGCTATTGGTATTTGTGGTGGATTTTATAGCCGTTTTCGTGTCCGATATTTTTTATGAACTATGATATGGAACTTAAGGAAAAAATAGCAGCTCAGAATAGTCAGTCGGTGCAGAAAAAAGTGGTGATTGATCTAAGGGACTTGCGCAAAAGTTTTGGGGATAACCATGTTCTGAACGGATTCAATATGAGACTGTATGAAGGTGAAAACTTGGTGGTTATGGGGAAATCGGGCTCTGGAAAATCAGTTATGATAAAATGTCTGGTAGGCCTAATGCAACCTGATAGCGGTTATATTGAGGTTTTGGGGAAGGAAATCAAAACTTTAGATCGGGAGACTTTGGATATTTTACGGTCCGATATAGGATTCCTATTTCAGGGAAGTGCCCTATATGATTCGATGACCGTTCGCGAGAATTTGGAATTTCCCTTGAGAAGACACAAAGAAAGAATGGGTCAAAATGCAGATACAGAACCTTTAGTACTGGAAGTTCTGGAAAATGTTGGTCTGGCCCACGCTATCGACCTCATGCCTGAAGAACTTTCAGGGGGAATGAAAAGGCGCATTGCGCTAGCACGAACCATTATTTTAAAACCAAAAATCATTCTCTACGATGAGCCGACCAGCGGATTGGATCCTATAACATCCAAAGAAATTATTGAACTCATGCGAAGTATTCAAAAAAAATATGGTACCTCATCTTTGATCATTACGCATGATGTTGATTGTGCCCGTGTGGTATCAGAACGTATGGTTTTATTGGTTGATGGAATAAATTATGCAGAGGGTACCTACACGGAATTGTCCTCATCAAACGATCCGAAAGTGGAAGCTTTCTTTAAAAAATAAACCATGGCAAAAGCAAAGTTGGAAAATCTGAAATTAGGTTTGTTTGTAGTTCTAGGAACGATATTGTTGCTCGTAGCAGCTTATCTCATTGGAAACAGGCAAAATATGTTCGAAAAAACATTTCCCGTAACTGCAGTATTTAAAAACGCAAGTGGTCTACAGAATGGGAACAACGTACGTTTCTCTGGGATTAATGTTGGCACTGTCAATAAAATTGAGATGGTCAATGATACGACAATAAGAGTGCATATGATCATTGCTGAAAAAATACAGCGGCATATTAAGAGAGATGCCGTTGCGACCATAGGATCAGACGGATTGGTAGGAAATATGCTTATCAACATTATACCAGGAGAAGGAAATGCACCCTTGATCCAAGCTGGAGACGAACTTGAGACGTACAGCAAAGTGGCCACGCAAGACATGATGAATACCTTGAATACAACCAATGAAAATGCGGCCCTTTTGACCGCCGATCTCTTGAAAGTGAGCCGGTCATTGACGCAAGGAGAAGGAACTTTCGGTAGATTGCTCAATGATACGGTGATGGCTGCCGATTTGCAACAGACCCTTGCCAATCTTAAAAATACTAGCAATCAGGCGAATTCCACGTTCTATGAACTAAACAAAATTATTAGAAGTATCAACTTTGAAGAAAGCACAGCAGGTGTGTTACTAAGTGATTCCCTTTCCGCAAGAAAAATGCAAAATGTTATTGCCAATCTAGAATCTTCGAGCATCGAAATTGAAAAGATGGCTAGAGATTTGAATTCCGTTGTTGGCGAAATGAAAGAGGGTAGTGGTGCTATCAGCTTTTTGGCCACGGATACCCTTTTTGTAAATCAATTGGAAAACACCATGCGAAATGTAGATCAAGGGGTAGAACGGTTCAATGAAAACATGGAAGCCCTGAAGCATAACTTTTTAACCAGGGGATACTTTAAAAAACAAGAAAGACAAGAAAAGAAAGAAGCACGGGAAAATGAATAAGACCGTCAAGCCCATTGTATTTTTAATAGCTATGCTTACCGTTATTTCGTGTGGGATAAGTATAACGAACAATGATATTTATCAGGATGGAGATTGGGCCAATGCACAATGGTTGGGCCAAGATTTAGTTACTGTTTTCATTGCCGTGCCAATGTTATTGGTATCATACGTTCAGGCTATTTCAAAAAAAAGATGGAAATGGAATATGGTTTTGGCAGGTATCCTTTTTTATTTCGTTTACACCTATGCCTTCTTCGTGATTGTAGCAAAACTTACTTTTTTGTACCTCTTTCATTTACCGATTTTCGGACTTTCAGTTATCGGATTGTTTACTACACTTTTGAATTTATTCCATAAAGAGTATAAAATAGAAAGTCGAAATATTTGGACGAAAAGAGGTGTTATCTGTTTTTTACTGCTCATCGCTACTATGCTTTCCTTTCTTTGGCTTTCGGACATCATATCGCACTTAACCATCCCCAATTACCTATCTGATACACCAAACGGAGAACCTCCATTAATCGTTTATTCTCTAGATTTGGGTATAGTTGTGCCGTTAATGCTCATTGCTGCATTTGGTTATTTGAAGAATACTCAATACGGATTCAAGCTGACCGGTGTACTGCTAACGAAATCGGCCACTATTGGTTTTGCATTGATGGGGATGTCACTTAGCATGTATCTTCAAGATCTTAACCCAGATTATTTTTTAATAGCACTTTGGTGCTTTATTGGAATATTGGGATCGATTTTGACCGTAAGTTTTTTAAGAAAGCTCAAAATAAAATTAAACAATGTTTCCATCTTCTAATTTAGTGTCGCCACCGAAGACTTTGATACACTTTTCAATTTCTTTTTGGGCCCTATCACTTGTAAAGCCCAGTCCAATTGCATATTTAAATACCAATTCTCTTTCCTCATCATCGAATTCATTGTCGGCATAAATCATACTGAACAAATCCTCAAGTCGTTCTATACGTTCTTCAAGGGTATATGGAGGAATCAATGGGTATTTTTGAGGGTTTTTAAGAATAGCTTTAGCATCTTCCTCCGAAACGTCAAGCTTAAAGGCAAAACGCTCCAAAACCTTTTTTTCTTGAGGATTGATAGGGCCATCAACCGAAGCTAATTTTACAATTGCTGCGAAGTGTGCTAAATTACTTTTATGCTCACCTGATTCATACGCGTCTAAAATGGACATTTTTATAATTTTTTAGGTATTAATACTTTTTATTTCAATGAAAGGGAAAGGTACTTCCCTAAGTGGGTTTTACCAATGACACTTATCAGTTTCATCCGATTTTTTTCAATTGTAATGGGTCCTTTTTTTCATTAAGCATTTACTGGATCATTATGGTAAGCAAAATGAACCTTATTATCGACAGGGTATTCTAAATGACCTGCACCAGTTGTTAACTAGAAACAGGTTGTTCATACTTAGTATCAATGACATGAGAGAAGCTTGGGAAAAAAATCGAAAAAAAATTGCTTACTGTATACTTCCAACTGCCTACTTCCTTTTCCTCTCCCTTTCCTCGAAAAAAACATCAAAAAATCGGTGTTCTCTGCTATCAAAATCTTCAAGAAAAACATTTGACTTCCTTGAAAGCCCATCCTCCATTAGATAGCTAAGTGGTGTCAGCACATCAAAACTTCTAAATACCTCCTTTGAAATTGCTAAAACTGGAAGCGCCAATATCATACCCGAAATGCCCCAGATAAATCCTCCAAGAAAGAGTCCCATAATAATGAACAAGGGGTTGACCTTGATGCTCGAACCCATGACATTGGGCGAAATCACATTGCCCTCCAATTGCTGGATGATAATATACCATATCAAAACCGCCAAAGGTTGCCATAAGGAATCGGAAACCATCAGCATGTACGTAATGGGCAGAACGGCACCTATCGAGGTACCCACGTAGGGAATGATTTCTAAAAAGCCCGCCAAAAATCCCCAAAAAAAGGGATAAGGAACCCCGATTAGCCACAGACCCGATCCAATGAGTACCCCTAGGATAACGATAATCAGCCCTTGCCCGATCATGTAGCGCTTGGCCAATTTTTGTAGTTGTACGAAAAGTTGTTCCGTTGTTTCCCGATACTTCGGATTTACTTGCGACAGGAAAAAGTTCTTGAAGGCCGTTCGGTACAGTAGAAAAAAATAGGTGATCAAAACAATCAACACCATATTTGCAAGAATGGTAGTGCCCGATTGAAAACTGTCCTGCAAAAGACCGACGGGAATATCAACTGCCGAAAGCAAATTTTCAGATACCCAGTTCGCCGAAGTTTCGGGATTTAAGTTAAACTGTTGATTGAGCCAATCCATAAATTGGTTTGCAACATTGCTTAGCTTTTCCCGTATCGATGGTAAATCGCTGAACAAAATACGCGATTGATTAAAAAAGAAAAATAGTACTGCAAATAATGGTACAACGGCAACAAGGTAGGCCACCAAGATAGAAATGATCCTGTTGTGTAATTTCCCCTCGAAAAAAGCCACGATGGGCATTAACATCAGGGCAAAAAAAAACTAAATAGCAACGGAATAAGTATAATCCGGCCTTCCATGAGCAAATAAACTAGCAAGGCCGTTACGCCAAAAAAATAAAAAACATTGGGCAGGTTGATGGTATATCTTTTCATTGCAAATGAATCTTTTCAAAAATAAGACGGCTTTAAAGTTTATGGAATGACGAATATCAGTAGGTATAAAATCTTTGAACGGTTTTTTTGGTTTTCTAAATTTTTTGTATTCTTCTTATCTATTTTTGTCTTTTAGCCTTCGCTCATCCTTCAATGCCCAGTAAATTCCTTTAACATCCTTGACCCAAAAATCGTAAATGAAAATCAATGTAATTTCTTCAATTGTTTCTATTACTCCTATGACAATCATCAGATAAAATAGAACATAATGAGGGCCAAAGAACAAGGTAAATAGGATGAAGGTGGCTTGTACGATTGCTGAGGTTTTGGCCAAATAGGTATGGAATGCCGTCGTCTTTCCATATTTAGCAAAGGCTAGTATCATCTGAATAATGTACGGAACAAAGGCAATACCAATCAGTACCAAATTGGCTTTTATAAAACTTTTCTCAAATATCCATAATCCGATAAGGGCCATGATAAAGGTCAATTGGTCACCCATAGAATCGAGCTGTGAGCCCCTTGCGCTGCAAAGCTTTAGTTTGCGCGCCAGAAAACCATCGATAGCATCGGTGGCGTAGCTAATTAAGAGAAACCACGAAAAAAGTTCCCGCTCTTTCAACCATAGTAAAACCACTAGTAAGGGAACGGCCGCAATGCGATAGAATGAGAACCAATCAGCTATATTATAATTTTTGAAGGTGAGCATCGCACTATTCGACTTTCAATAATGGATTCAGTCGGTTGAAAATGTTTTCGACCACATGTGGCGCATCATCCATTTTAGATTCTCCGGTAATGGCATCCACTCCTTCCATTTTTGCGGTTCCAGGCCCGGAAGTTGTCAGAACTACAATTTTGTCTCGATGAGCTAATGTCCTTTCTATGAAGGTCGCAACCTCGGCCGGAGGTTTTTCGTACTCCCAAGTATGCATGACCAAAATAGCCCTATAATCAGTTGGGGCAACTTCGTTCAAAGCAGAAATATCGATGACTTTTATAAAGACCGAATCAGATTTGTAGTAGTCAACTATCGCCTGGGTCACTGTATTTTTGAAATCACTGCCTTGAGTGGCAAGCAGTAATTTTTTCTCTAGATTTGGAGAATTTACTTCATATGTTTGGGCCGTTTCCATCGAATATTTGTTCTTGTACCAAAGTGCAAACAAAAAGAAAATTGCCAGTAGGGTGATAAGTGTGCCTACTACGACTTTATACCATTTTATTTTCATGATTATTTTTTATTAGTTTGAAATTACAATCCCGCTATGCTTCGTTTCATCTTAGAACCTTTAGGGTATCAATACGACATGGATAATTTTTTCAATGTTCCAAGTGCGATTCGATTCGTTGTTTGATTGTTGCCTTTTTTGGCATGTGGTGGGAGTGATACCATTCCATATATATTTTTATTCTAGCCATGCAATTTCTGGTGGGTATCTAAATGATGCGCCAGCATTTTTTCTAAGCTCTCCAAATAGTCTTGCAACACACTCGCATCAATTTTGGGGTGTGAACTGTCTGGGACAGTCATCGGATTTTCGTCCAAAAATCGGTACAATTCCGGATGATAGGATTCTATCCTGTTAGTCAGTTCGGTTATCTCATGCAATAATGTCTTCGAACTTTTCATTTCAGTCGGAATTAACTTTTTGAAAATAATTGACTTGAGGTTAAATTCTGAATTTGCCCATTGCATCAATCTTAAGTTTTATTGATTAAAGCTATGGATTCGTAGTGCTATCTGAAATGATCTTGATCAGTTGAAAAGGGCTATTGAAATGACTTGAATCATTGCAAGGCAGGCGTACGATTATTTATTTTATACGCCTCTAGAACTAGAGAAATCATTCAGAAAACCTTGTTACCCTGATTGATACCAATAGTATTCTTGTAACAAAGGAGAACAAGATAAAAATCGTTGAATAACGACGAGGAAATAAACACAAAAAAATGACAATGTTCAAAGATAGAATCGATGCTGGTAGGCAACTGGCGGAAAAATTGACAATTTACAAGGATCAAGAAAATGTACTGATTTTGGCCATACCCCGCGGTGGATTACCCTTGGGCGCCATCATCGCAAAGTCTTTAAATGCACCGTTAGATGTGGCCCTTTCAAAGAAAATAGGCCACCCTTACAACAAAGAATATGCGATTGGAGCGGTAAGTCTGGAAAGTACAATACTAGATAATGCGATAGGGGTGACCAAGGGTTATATTGAAGAAGAAACAAAACGCATTCGCAAAAAACTCAAAAAGAGATATGAACAATATTATAGCAATCGTTCTCCTATGAATGTGAAAGATAAAATCGTCATTATCGTTGATGACGGCATTGCAACAGGGAATACTGTCTTGGCCACTGCTGAGTTGGTAGTTGGTCAAAAGGCAAAAGAAGTAATTGTAGCCATTCCGGTCGCACCTAAATCCACTCGAGACAGTTTAAAGAGCTCGTCATACATCGATGACGTAATTTGCTTGCAGACCCCATCAAATTTTCAAGCCGTAGGGCAGTTTTATATGGAATTCCCTCAGATTACCGATGAAGAGGCCATTAAGATATTAAATAGTGGTATCGCTTGACAGTGACCCCCATTTTTTATCATTTTGTGGTTAAAGAGATAGTAGGGTCTTAAAAAAAAAAATGTTGCTAGTTTAAAGTATTACCAAAGAATGAGCACCGTATAAAAACCAAAGCTTTTCCACGGTGCCCAATAACCAACCAACTAAAAAAAAACTATTCCTCCATAATGCCAAAGGTGACCTTGGCATTTACACGATATTCTGAAATTTGATTGTTATCGACTTTTACCTGCATATCCTTTATATAAACAGATTTTATGTTTTTTATCGTTTTTGATGCTTCATCGATAACGTTTTTGACGGCATCTTCAAAACTCTTAGTGGAGTTACCCAATAGCTCTATTACTTTTAATACTGACATAATTTTTACAATGTTTATAGTCCAAATCAATTCCTCTTAAATAAATTCTCCCTTTTCATTAAGTTTTACTCGTAGAACCTTATCTCCATTTTCCAACTTAAGTTTGTAGGTTTTCTTGGCACCCTTACCGTCTTTATAATTGACTAAATAAACATCTTTGGTGATGGTCCATTCAGGAAATCGGTCCAAAACTGCTGTTTTAACCGAAGTCGGCAAATTGATGTCTTTGAACTTTTCAGCAGTTCTTATGAGTTTACCGTCCTTGTCATAAGCTGCCAAGATTTTGCCCTCAGGAATAAAAAAGGTTATGTTGTAGAGGTCATAATCATCTTGATAAAAATCGGAATCCTTAATGTTATATGAGGCTACTTTGCGCTCCAATAACTGAACAGGTACCGATGCCACTTCCATGGTATTTACATCGTTCAAATACTTGTAATTGGTGGCATAAACTGTGACTTCAGATAGATTTTCTGTCTTTACTATCTGTGAAAAAGCTTGGGTGGTCAACCCAAATGCTAATAGACCTAATACTATTTTTTTCATGACTTTAGTTTTTAAATATGAATTAAGTAATAAGATAAACTTAGGCTTATCGAGTCAAAACTACATATGTTAACAAGTACCGACAATGACTTGGGTCAGTTTGGGAAGTTTACCTTAGGTTCGCTATTCTTTACCTCAAAAATCTAATGGGTGCTGCCTTTAGGTTATTTGGTCTGCTGGGTTTGCCGGCTTGCTCCATTTCAAAATGATTTGTTGGCTCTTAGTTTCTTCAGATCATCTATGGCCTTTTTCTTTAGTACAAATTCAGGTCTGGTGCCATACGATTATCTCAAGGTACATTTAGGTAGCACAAATTTGATTTCCATCTTGACAAAAAACTGAACACCGCAAATTTCCTTGACGATTTATTGCTGCGGATCTTTTCTGTTTTCCGGGAGAAGGTCGCATTGGACCTGAAACTGTAGTTACGTCACTTTGAAATAACCATTGAATAACTTCAACTAGGTTCATTTTAGTTCTGACTGGATGCTGGCTGTGGTTTAAAGAGAACAAACTCACCAATGTTTTCCATATCAATTGCACCGACAAGTTTTTTGTTATCGGTTACGGGGAAGAAACGCTTTTTCTCTTTGCCCATAAGTAGGATTACTTTATGTATTTCATCATATAGCGCGACGGTCTTAAAGGAAGTATCCATAATGTCTTTGACCATTAACATGGGTTTTTGAGCATACTTGATAATATCTTTCTGCAATAAAACACCGACGATTTCATTGTTTTCCATGACCACAAAATCTTTTTCTGTTCCTGATAGTATGATATCTACTACCTTATTTAAGGTATCTGTAGGACTCAATAGTGTAATTTTCGTCAACATAGCTTCTTCGACCTTCCGACCTTTTAGGATAGACTCTTGTTTTACCATCCGATTTTCGCCATAGGCACCGATGAATATGAAAAATGCAATCAATATCAAAAACGGATTGAAGAGGAGACCTAAGATGAAAAAAAGAACGGCCATGACCTGACCCAAATTTGCGGCAATATCGGTAGCTTTTACACGATCCATTTTGCTTGACAACAATGCACGTAGCACACGGCCACCATCCATGGGAAATGCCGGTATTAAATTAAAGACTACCAACATGATATTGGCAATAAAAAGAGAGAAAAGAATAGTCTGGAGGTTTGGAGCGTAGAGCACTTTTTCCAAAGTCTCCGTATCCATACTAAAATAGTCTCGTACCGGCACCACCAGAAACAAAAGGAAAGCAATGACCACATTTACCGCTGGTCCGGCTAGTGCTACCATGAATTCTTGATGTGGTTTTTCCGGCATTTTTTCCAATGAAGCGACCCCACCGATTGGCAATAGCGTAATTTTTTGTGTATTGATTTTGTAACGTTTCGCCATTAATGCATGCCCCAATTCGTGAAGCACTACACAAAGAAAAAGAACAAGAATAAGAACAATGTTTAATAAGGCAGAATTGAAGTTTCCCCCTCGTTGCATATCTAAAAACACTACCCAGGTCAACAAAAGAGTAAATGTCCAGTGGACTTCTATTTTTATCCCTGAGATACTCCCTAAACGCAGTACACCATTCATTCCTGAAAATTTAATCAAAAGTATCAGGCAATCGATTCGGTTGCAATGACCAAAATCATTTCACCTCGTTGTTTTGTAAAGTACATTTGGTTTCAAATTCAGTACTAATGGAAATATCCTTTTTTTTGGCAAAGTTTTGGGGTTTTTACCTTATCATTTTCTTTTTGGTTTTAAGTTTCAACCCGCAGCGTATACGTGATATTTTCGAGTATTTAAAGGATCCCAAGTTTGCTTTGATTACTGCTTTTGTGGCGATTATTGTTGGACTTTTAAACCTACTCTTCCATAATATCTGGACAAATAATTGGCCCATAATCATAACGTTGTTAGGATGGGGGTCGCTTTTTATCGGGATTGCCCTTTTCACTTTTCCCCAACGTATGGCTACTGCTTTACAAATGGAGAACGTGAAACTGGTTCAGGTCATTTATGTGTTACTGTTTCTAATTGGGATTTTCCTATTGAATATGGGTTTCGGAGTGGTGCCTTTTTGAAAATCCAAAGCATTATTGACAAATTTCGGCCCGAAAAATATTGAAATGAAAATATCATGATAAAAAATTTAAATCAAAAGGAATGTGTTGAGCTGCTCAGCAATAACTACATCGGTAGGTTGGCTTTCATAGTAGGGAAAACTCCTTATATTATTCCCATTACCTATTATTACTACGACCAGGGTGATAATAGTATCATCAGTTATTCGTTGGAGGGTCATAAAATAGATGCTATGCGAAAGAATCAATCCGTGTCTGTTGAAGTCGATGAAATTGAATCGATAAGTCGATGGAAATCGGTTTTGGTACATGGTCAATTTGAAGAACTTAAAGGTATTGATGCCAAAAGTCAGCTTCATGAATTTTCTCAAGGTGTAAAGGATGTTATTGACCGCAAAGAAGAAAGAAAACTTCAATTTATTCATGAGTTTTCTAGCAAACTGGGTGCCGATGGGTCTTCACCAATAGTATACCGCATTAAAATAAGCGAGATTACAGGAAAGTTTCGCGAGGAGTGATTTAAATCATTGTGAGCCACTCCAAATCGAATGAATTTTGCTTCTCAAATTCTACAATCATGCAAAATTACATTAAACATTTTGACGAAATCGGCATTGAAGATGTTCCCCAAGTTGGTGGCAAAAATGCCTCTTTGGGTGAAATGTTTCAAAAATTAACTTCCCAAGGAGTTAACGTGCCGAACGGGTTTGCAACCACATCAAAAGCTTTTTGGCAATTTTTAAATGAGAATTTTCTTCGTAATCAATTGCAAGAGGTCTTGTCCGAATTGGATACCGAAAACTACTCCAACTTGAGCACCATTGGAGAGAAAGCTAGAAAGTTGATTTTAGAGGGCACACTATCCAAAGAATTCTCTCAAAAAATCACTGAGGCCTACAAAGGTTTATGTAATACCGGTAATTGTGCGTTGGCTATTCGTAGCAGCGCTACTGCCGAAGACCTTCCTGATGCTAGTTTTGCTGGCCAACACGATACTTTTTTGAATGTGGAGGGCGAAGCAGCTGTGCTTGAATCGGTCAAGAAATGTTTTGCCTCGTTGTATACTAATCGTGCCATTAAATATCGAGATGACAAGGGTTTCAAACATTCTGAAGTAGCACTTTCAGTAGGAATACAGAGAATGGTAAGGTCTGACAAAAGTTGCTCAGGGGTAGGGTTTACGATAGAGCCCGAATCCGGTTTTGAAAATGTCATCTTGCTGTCCGGTGTTTGGGGTCTGGGCGAAAATATTGTACAAGGGGCTGTTAATCCAGATGAATTTTATGTCTTCAAACCTACTTTGGAGCAAGGAAAATTTCCCATCATCCAGAAAAAAATGGGCGACAAGAAGTTGACAATGGTCTATTCAAGAATCCAATCAAGACATCCCATAGAAAATATCAATACCCCAAAAGCAAAGCAACAGCAATTTGTATTGTCTAATGAGGAAGTGATAACCTTAGCAAAATGGTCATTGCTCATCGAAAAGCACTACCAAAAACCAATGGATATCGAATGGGCAAAAGATGGATTAACCGATGAACTTTTCATCATTCAAGCACGACCCGAAACGGTGCACCATAGCAAGAATAAAAACGTTCACATTGAATACAAACTACAGCAAAAAGGAACAGTATTGGCAACTGGAAACGCAGTAGGCTCCAAAATAAAAGTAGGTATTCCCGCCCTTCTGAAATCCCCAAAAGAAGCCGTGGGGCTCACCACTAATCATATCATAGTTACAGATACCATTACACCAGATTGGGATCCATTATTGAAGCAAGTAGGGGGCATCATTACGAACAAAGGAGGAAGAACAAGCCACGCGGCAATAGTTGCACGTGAATTGGGTGTACCCGCAATAGTAGGATGTGGAAATGCTACCGATAGTATTAAAAATGGTAATACTATCACGCTATGTTGTTCCGAGGGAAAGACGGGTTACATTTATGAAGGTGAACTTGCTTTTGTAAAGAAAGAAATTGATTTTTCAAACATAAGAATGCCCGACACCGAGGCTAAAATGATTTTGGCAGACCCAGAAAATGCGTTTCAATTGTCGTTCTATCCGAATAATGGAGTAGGGCTACTGAGGATGGAATTTATCATCACACACTCCGTAAAAATACATCCGATGGCCCTGGTACAATTCGATGCAATAAAGGATGAAAGTATCAAAAAACAAATCAACAAATTGTCTCATGGCTATGCCCGTAAACGTGATTACTTCATTGATCAGCTTTCCCAAGGCATCGCCACCATTGCGGCTGCATTTTATCCGAAGGAAGTCATTGTTCGGTTGAGTGATTTCAAGACCAACGAGTATGCTAACCTTATCGGAGGAAAGGATTTTGAGCCAGACGAAGAAAATCCAATGTTGGGATTTCGGGGTGCTTCAAGATACTATAGCGATTTGTACAAGGAAGGATTTGCCCTCGAATGTGCCGCCATCAAAAAAGTGCGTGAAACCATGGGTCTTGATAACCTTAAAGTAATGGTACCATTCTGCAGAACTTTGGAGGAGGGAAAAAAAGTGATAGGGATTATGGAAGAAAATGGATTAAAACGGGGCGAAAATGGACTTGAAGTATATACCATGGTTGAGATTCCTAGCAATGTGGTCTTGGCAGAAGAATTCTCGGAAATCTTTGATGGCTTCTCCATCGGCTCCAACGACCTTACGCAACTTACTTTAGGTATAGATCGCGATTCGGAAATCATGGGTAATTTGTTCGATGAAAACGACCCCGCCGCCAAAAGGATGATTGCGATGGCCATAGCAGCTGCAAAAAGAACGGGTACAAAAATTGGACTGTGCGGACAGGCGCCTAGTGACTTTCCTGAGTATGCAAAGTTTTTGGTAAACGAGGGTATTGATTCCATTTCCTTTAATCCAGATGCACTGTTGCAGGGTATTGAGAATATCAACAAAGCAGAAGAAAGTTTTGTGACTTTAGGGCAGCCTATTAGTGCTAATTGAGTGTGGACCGTTTTTATTTTTATAAACCATCGATCAAATGAACAAAATTATCACTCTTACCATGAACCCCGTAGTAGACAAGGATACTTCTGTAGCTGGGGTCACTCCTAACAAAAAATTGCGGTGTGTATCGCCTACGTATTACGCGGGAGGTGGTGGCATCAACGTATCACGTGCGCTGAAAAAACTAGGTGGAAGTTCGCTCTGTATGTACGTGGCAGGCGGCCCCCCGGGCGCACATTTACATCAATTGATATTGGAGGAAGGTATTGAACAAAAGGTGGTTTCAATTGAGGGATGGACGCGTGAAAACCTTTCCGTGACCGATACTTTAACCAATTTACAATATCGTTTTGGAGTTCCAGGTCCGAATGTAACTAAGGAGGAGTGGCATGAAGTAATTAAATTAGTTGAAGAAAATGTGCAGAAAGGTGATTATCTGGTGGCTAGCGGAAAACTTCCATTGGGAATCCCCCATGATTTTTATGTACAAGTTTCTGAAATCGTTACAAAAAACCAAGCGCGGTTAATTCTTGATACTTCTGGAGATGCATTGTTACCAAGTATGAAAGCGGACATCTTTCTGATGAAGCCCAATTTGGCAGAGTTAAGCATCTTGTGCGGTGTAGATACCATTTCAGTCTTGGATTTGGAACCCTTGGCAGAAAAGTTTTTAAAAAAATATTCAGTTAAAATACTTGTGGTTTCTTTGGGTGCCAAAGGAGCTTTATTAGCCACACAAAACCAAATGGAGCATATAGCCGCACCAACAGTACACCAAAAAAGTACAATTGGGGCAGGGGATAGCATGGTCGCTGGTATGATTCTTAGTCTCACACAAGGCAAATCGTATACTGAAATGGTAAGATATGGCGTCGCTTGTGGTACTGCGGCGACCATACACCCTGGTACGCAGCTTTGTAAGAAAGAAGATGTTGATAAATTGTATAAGTGGATTTCATCGCAAAATGTTAAAAAACAATGAAAAGTATCGAAACTGACCTAGGTCATTTTAGACCTTAAATAGTCCATGTATTTTAGCCCTATCAATTATAACAATAGTGTTCTTTGAAATAAAATTTTGAGTTGGGTCTTGGATCGGGGAAAACCAAGCCCAAGAATAAAGAAGCCATTATGGATATTCTTTATACCATTTGAATCGCGAAAGGTTTAGTAATAAGCAAAGAGGCGATCAGTGTAAGCGGTTATAGGATTAAAGTAGCAGCTTCTAGGAAACCGGGATATTTCGGTATCTCGGTTTCTTTCTTAAAAAAATACCCCAAACTGACCGAGGTCATTTTCGAATCACTAAACGCATCGTAGCTTTGTGATATGATTAACTAAAGTCGTTCTTTAACATTATAAAATATCAAAGTGGATTTTAGATCGTGGGGATATGAAAATCCATAAAATAGGAAGCCGTTGAGGGCACCCATTACACCATTTGAATTGCGAACGGATCTAGTGATAGATTCTATTAGGGATCAGTGTAAGCGGTCATTGGGCAGAATCGATTGTTTCTTTGGAAACCGGGATGCTTCGGTACCCCGGTTTCTTTTTAAAAATCCAGGCTTCTAAGCAGCAATGCCTTAGCGGTCATACAAATAGTGTCGAACAACAATTTTTGAAACCCAGGTAAATACGTAGCTAGTACGTTTCCGCTTGGTGCACTTCGAAAATAAATGATTTGATACTATCTTAAAAGGACTGGCATACGCACGTATGCCAGTCCTTTCTAAAGACATTTATTAGAAAAAGGCTTTTATTGTTGCAAGGCGATAAGAGCCCGAAAGGTTCGAGTTGTTTTATGCCAAGGTCGGCCCTATATCATTTTAGCGATAAGATGACTCAAGGATAGATCAGAAGTAAAAAATGAATCGAACCCTTCAAAGGAAACAGGAGACCTATGGCCTCCTGTTTCTGTTTTTTCAAATATTTTAATTAACAATAGTCCTATGGAATACTACTATAATATAACAATTGGTAATGTCTCTTTTGACGAAGCAGTCGAAAAAACAAAAGAAGCCCTTCAAAAAGAAGGTTTTGGCGTACTAACTGAGATCGATATGAAAGCTACCCTAAAGAAAAAACTGGGTGCTGATTTCCACAATTATAAAATATTAGGTGCCTGCAATGCACCTTTTGCCCACAAAGCATTACAAGCGGAAGACAAGATTGGTACTATGTTGCCGTGTAACGTAATTGTTCAAGAAAAAGAAGACGGAGTTATTGAAATCGCTGCTGTAAATCCAATTGCGTCTATGCAAGCGGTCAAAAATGAAGATCTTGGCAGTATTGCCAAAGATGTGGCGGATAAATTGGGGAAGGTCATCGATAGTATAGAATGATGTCTGCTCTTAATTCTAGTTTAAAATTGCATCCATAAAAAAGACCGGACAGGTCAGTTTTATCCCATCCGGACCCTAAAATCAATTACATGGTCTATACCATTTCCTCTTCTTTTTGCTTGGTTTTATTTTTGGCCAACTTCTCGATTAAATCTGGCACTTTTTCAAAAGCAGCGGCCAGTCCTTGGGTTTTTCCAGCTGCTAAAAAAGATATTTCTTCGCCCTTGCTAACTAAAAAGCCGATAGGCTCTATGCCCACTCCAGCGCCTACTCCGCCACCTTGACCTTTACCCTTCTTGGGTTCGGCACCTTCGCCGGCACCTGAACCGAAGCCCATGCCCACTTTGATAACCGGTACACAATTGAATTCTCCCAGTACAAATTGCTCGCCAACAACAGTCTCTGTTTTGGCTTCTGACTTGATAAAATCCGTTACTTTTCCTAATAATTCTTCAAAATGTAGTTCCATGATATGTTTGTTTTAAAAGTTAATGAATGCTCCTATAATCCGTATTGGCCTATTTTGAATGTGTAGCACCAATTGATTCCTTCCCTGAAAGTTTATATTGAAACCACCCATCCGATAGTTCAAAAACGCAAATAGTGGATAGAGTTTTGCGTTCGAAATACAATTGCCCGTATCTATGTTCAATAGAAATCTTTTTACCTTGAATGTTTTCAAAAGCCGCCAACCTGTTCTAAAACTCATCCTTTTTCGCTTCTCCTTCACTTGTACTTCTTTCGATCTCTTACCCTTTTTCGAATCGAATTTTCTTAAGGGATAGAAGCTAAAATCCATAAAGAATACCTTAAATCGAACTTGTATGAGTTCCTCCTCATCACCTTGTAAACTTGCCTTCGCCAAACCCCATAGTTGTATGTAGTATAGGTTCTTGATTGTATCTATGCATAATACGATGGGCATCAACAACAAATAGACGACCATTAGCAAAAGGAGACTAAAAAAAATGACCCAAAACACCTGATTAGTTTTAAGTAAAGGAAGTTATAATGGCAGTCCACGACAATGACTTGGGTCATGATTGAAAAATTTCATATGCTGTAACTGATAACAATCATTCCACAACTTCCGAAACAGTTTTATTTTGTTTAGACTAGCTGACAAATAATATTGAAGTTTCGGAACTGAATATTTGGAAGCAAGCTTGAAGATTTCAAAATGTCAGTTAAACCTATCGTTCCCAGCGCCTACGTACTACTTTTGCCTATTGCAGGTATGGGGCTCTTTGTAATTCTTTACATTATTGCCGCTATGCAATACCCCGGAGGTTCTTGGGCCGCTCCACAGCATGATGGCTTTAGCTTTTGGAACAATTACCTATGTGACCTTTTAGATCACGATGCCATTAACGGCGAATTGAATTCGGCTCGTTATTTTGCCCGAGCGGCATTGGGCATATTGTGTGCTGGTCTCCTTTTGCTTTGGTATTACCTCCCCAACTTTTTTAGTTTGGAAAGTAAGAACAAAACCATAATGTGGATTACGGGAATTATGGCTTTTATAGCAACAACATTTTTGACATCAGGCACTCATGATATTACGGTTCGCATTGCAGGAGCTTTTGGGGTTATTGCATTTATCACCTGCTTTATCGAACTCTTTAAGGCCGGTCATTACAAACTTTTTACATTCGGCATACTATGTTTGGCCGTATTTTTAATGAACTACTACATCTATGAAACGGGTATTTTCATAAGAATGCTGCCCATAATTCAGAAGATAACTTTTGGTTGTTGTATACTATGGTTCTTTATTTTGGATATGTCTTTCTATAAAAAGATTAAATCTGAAGAAAATAAGGAAAATACCCCCAAATGAGATAATTTGAGAGCTATGGAAACAACAGGTTTTTTGGATGAATTTAGCTGCGTCATTTTTTTGCGCTGAGGTGGATTTTTCGTAACTTTAAGAGAACGGGTTTGTACCCAAAAGAAAGCTGAAACACCCTATTGTAGTTAAAATATCAAACTATAATTATTTTCCGAATAAGGCTTCCCCACAATTTATAACAGGCCTTACTAAGAGATTACATGAATCCTTAATCCAAATATAAAGCTATGAACCCGATATTTTTATTTAGCATCATCTTAGGTCTGTTTCTTCTAGCGGGAATACGAATCGTTTTCGAGTATAAAAGAGCCTTGAAATTCCGTTTTGGAAAGTATATTACAACATTGAAACCAGGGTTTCGTTGGATCATACCGTTGGTTGAGACCATTCAGGTCGTTGATATAAGAGTGATTACGATCAATATAGTTTCACAAGAGGTCATGACCGAGGATAACGTGCCCTGCAGTATCGACGGGGTAGTTTTCTTCAAGATAACCGATCCTGAAAAAGCCGTATTAGAGGTAGAGGAATTCTCCTTTGCGATTACCCAACTAGCCCAAGCTGCTCTGCGGGATGTCTGCGGTAAGGTTGAACTGGATACCATTCTTTCCAAAAGGGAGGAAATTGGGAAAAACATCAAAAGTATTGTGGAGACCGAGACTCATCATTGGGGCATAGTGATCATCGATGTGAAAATAAAAGACATTCAATTGCCCGAAAATATGCGTAGGATGATGGCTAACCAAGCAGAGGCGGAACGTTCAAGAAGAGCACGAATCATTCTTGCAGAAGCCGAGAATCAGGCCGCCGCTAAATTGCTTGAAGCGGGTCTACAAATAGACAAATCGCCGTCGGCCATCAAATTGCGATTGTATCAGACGTTGTCGAATATTGCGGCTGAAAAGAATTCGACCATACTATTTCCGTTTCCGGAAGAAGTTTTGCCCCGTAATAAGAAATAATGTTTTAATGCAATGCTTTTATAAAGTCAGGTCTAGAGTTACTATACATTACTTTTAGCCTTTATTCTATTCCTCCATTTTACAATCTCGTACCACACTACAAAAAGAAATCCTGTAACAACACTGTTGGCCACTTGGGAAAAATTGAGTTTTTCAAATTCAAAGAATTCGGTCAACGGGTTTACAAAAAGTAATAAGGCCGTTATAACAATTGTTACACCAATAATAAGAGGAACAAGGTTGTTCTTATACCGTAAAGTGACCCACATCGAATAGTAAAAAGAGCGGTTGACCAGGGTCAAAAAAATATTGGCCGAAATCAACGTTGTGAAAACCATCGCCCTTGTTACAGGTTCGTTGTAGCCTTGCCCTACGGAGTATTGATAGATTAGCAGCCCTCCGATAGTAATCATCAATCCTTGTAAAATACTTGTTATCAGTTCTTTCCAATTGAAAAATGTCGCAGTAAAGGGTCTGGGTTTTTGAACCATGGTATTTTTTTCCATAGGCTCATTTTCGTAAATGATGGAACAGGTGGGCCCCATGATCAATTCCAAAAGAATGACGTGCACTGGGGAAAATATATTGGGGTAGATCCATCTCAAGGCCAAAGGAAGAAACACCATCAGAATGATGGGGATATGGATAGATATCACATACTGTATCGCTTTCTTGAGGTTGGTATAGATTTTTCGCCCCATGGCAACGGCATCGACCATTTTAGAAAGATCATCTTCCAATAAGATCAAAGAGGCCGATTGTTTGGCTATCTCTGTTCCTCTTTTCCCCATTGCTACGCCGATATGCGCTGCTTTGAGGGCAGGCCCATCGTTCACTCCGTCTCCAGTCATCGCCACAATTTCCCCTTTATTCTTTAAAGCATTGATGACCTTTAATTTTGCATCGGGAAACATTCTGGTAAAAATTTGATAGTTGTCTACCGCTTTCTGAACATCTTCATCTTTCAAAGCCATAAAATCGGCACCTTCCAAAAGTTGGTCACTTTGTTTAAAATTAATTTGCTCTGCTATCGCTTTGGTGGTAATGGCATTGTCACCTGTAATTATTTTCACTGCTACCCCTGCCTTTTGGAATGCTTCAAAAACGGATTGAATATTTTCTTTGGGAGGATCATAAAAAGCGACGATACCCTTAAACTGAAAACGAAAGTGCTGTTGCTCCTTCGGATAGTCATTGCCTTCAAGATGTGCTTCCCCAACGCCTAAAAGACGATATCCGTCTTTGGCCAGAGTATTTATCGCAACTCTCAATTGTTGCTTTTCGGTTTCGGAAAAATTGGAAATGGATAAAAAGGCTTCTGGTGCGCCTTTTGCCGCAATGATGCGATTGCCCTTGGAATCCTCAAAAAGATGAGTCATCATTGGGGGCTTTCCTCCTAATGGATATTCATGTACCATTTTAAATTTAGGTCTTTCGTCTTCATCGAAAATACGTGTATATGTTTTGTGCAAGGCAATTTCCATAGGGTCAAAGGGGATAGGTTCACTGGCCCACATCGCTAAACGAATAAGCTCTTTTTGGTCGGTATCTAAAGAGCCATTAGGACTAGAAATTTGTTGGGACTTCATGACAAAAAGCTTTGCCAGATCCATTTCATTTTTCGTAATAGTGCCGGTTTTGTCAACACAGATAACGGTGGCACTACCCAAAGTTTCTACTGTTTTCATCTGTTTCACCACGATGCCCATTTTCATCAATCGCCATGCACCCAAGGCCATAAAAGTGGTAAAAGCGACGGGAATTTCCTCTGGTAGAATACTCATAGCCAGGGTAAGTGCCTTTAACAAACTATCAAGAACATTTATAGAATTGTAATAGTTAATGCCCCACACAATCAAGAAAACGATAACCCCAATAGCGGCCATTTTCTTTACAAAGCTGTTGATCTGAATCTCAAGCGGTGTTTTTTCATCTTTAATATCTTCAAGGCTTTGACCTATTTTTCCCAATTGGGTCATATTGCCAATGGAGGTAACTTCAGCGATGGCCAGGCCACTTACTACGGTGGTACCACGGTAAATATTATTCTCTTTCTTTGCTTTGTCTTTGTAAACTGAGAGGGATTCCCCAGTTAGAATGGATTCATCCACCGAAAAATCATTGGAATGTATAATGGTACCGTCAGCGGGAATGGTGGTGCCTTCTTCTACCATAAGACTATCGCCCACGACAACTTCCTCGATTGCAATTTCCTGCACTTCTCCGTTTCTGATTACGTTGCAATGTGGTTGGCTGAGAACCTTTAATTTTTCAAGGGCATTCCTACTTCGTGAATCTTGATATAGTGAAATTGCGGAAACCAGTAAGATGGCGGCAGCCAGAAAAATACCATCGCCAATATCACCAACAATAAAGTATATGGATGCGGTAACCAACAAAAGTAGGACCATCGGCTCGGTCAACAAACTTTTGATGACATTCAGAAATGCATTTTCCTTTTTGTAATCAAGTTCATTTCGCCCGTACGTTTTCCTCGATTGAAGGACTTTATCCGAGGTTAATCCCTGAACATCAAAATTCTGTACGGACATCTTAAATTAGTGAATTGAAGGAAATTGTTCCAAGTTATTTCTACGCCGGCCTAACCCATGTTAAACCAATTTAGCAATAAAATCTTACACTGTTAAATTGAATTATGGAGCAACACGGTAATCCTTTTTAGTGCTGGGTAAATGAGTTACCACAATGATCAAAACACCGAGCATGGAATATACAAAGTGAAGGATATCCCAACTTTTTATAAAAAAAAGCTGCATGTTAATCCATAGCACCAATAATAATCCTAGATAATAAGAGAACGTCCATGACCAGTGATGGTCTTTTAAGAGATTCAGTCGATTTGCAAATTTGAAGTTCGGTTTTTTCAAGAGGCCGTAAACAATGAGTATCGGAAAAATTCCAAGTATGGAAAACAAGAACAAGCCAGGAATTAGAAAATCGGAAAAAGGTGAAGGTTCTAACATATTCAAGGGTACACCAAGTGTTGCGCCTGAAGGGTCCAATATCATCATCAAACCAGAAGGTATTGCGCTGATCATTTGAAAACAGACCAGAAATATTAGAAGAAATGTTGAGATGGATTTTTTCATTTTTTCAGCTTCCATATTTTACTAAAATTGCCATTTGCCCCGCATGATGGTTGGTATGCGATATGATTCTCCCGAATGCCTCCGCTTTGGTCTTGGTACCGAATTCTTTGGTGGTGATCGTTGTTTCCCAGTCGGCATCGTTTTGTTGTTCAACAATCAATTTTAAAGTTTGAAATGAGTGGTCGACATATTCTCTTAGTGCAAGGAGGTCAGTCCATTCACCAGTATCTTTTTGTGCAATTACGGTTTTGGCAATTACTTTGACTTCGTTGCCCCCAAAAACATTTTTTGCGAATAGCAACTCTACGTCGCCAATATGCCTGATCAAGAATCCCACACTGTTCACTGATGGCGGCAGTTTCTTTTTCAAATCTTCTTTTGTAAGCTTTGATAATTGATCTGAAAACCGTGTTCTGGCTTCTTGCCATAGTTCTATAAATAGGTGTGTTTTTGTTTTCATTTTCTTCTATTGCCGCAATGAATGAGCAAGTAATCAATAAAAAAATCAGTAAGGAATGATATAGGTCATGGTCTGTAAGCTTCATGGGTTATAAATTAGAGGGTGAAATCTTATGAATACGTACAAAAAATAAAATGATATGGAAACGTTAGGAAAAAATATTTGCCAAAGGTGTAGGAAGTCCATTCACCGTCTTGCCGATTTTGGCTCTTACTTAGACGGAACGATAAATACGGAATATTGCCACAATTGCTATTCACACGGCGTACTTGTAAATAACGAAATTATGTTGGTCAGTAAAATAGATAATAGCATGGCCACTCCTTAATAAAAAAGTTTGTAGGGTAGTTTACAACAAGTCAAACTAATCTAGTAACCTCATATCTAACACCCAAATAAGCTATGACAACTGCCTCATTAAAGGAACAAAAAAACGCTCAACTTTCCTTCCAACAAATCTTGCAAGGTCTTGGAGGTATCGCTATTATAATCGCTTGCTATCTTACTTTTTTTCTTAAACCTGTTCGGGATCGTTGGGGGCTGACCAAAAATGCAGCGCAGCGATTTTTCATCGGAGATTATTTAGTTAGAGAACCAAAAACAAAATTTGTACACGCTATTGAGATAAATGCCCCCGCAGAGTACGTATGGCCATGGATTGCGCAGATAGGTCAGGACCGTGGCGGATTTTATAGTTATGAGCTATTAGAAAATATGTTCGGTATGAAAATCTTCAATGCCGATACAATTTTACCGGAATTTCAAAACCCTGAGCTGGGCGATTCAATTCCGTTTAGTCCAAATGAGGCCTACCCAATCGTTATCTGTGAAAAGGGAAAGGCTATGGCCATTGAACATTGCCTTAATTTAGATGACCAATCGGTTTACGATCCAGAAGTAACCACACCCAAAAATTATTTGCACCTCACTTGGCTTTGGTACGTTGAACCGCTATCAAAAAATCATTCTAGATTTATTTCAAGAAACAGAGTGACTTACAGTGATTCACTAAAAAACGAGTTACTTTTTGGAGCGCTGGCCGAACCCATTGTTTTTGCTATGGATCGGAAAACGTGTTTCGGCATAAAGAAGCGGGCAGAACTTTTATACCAAGACTCCAATGGAAATTAAATTTCTCAAAGTCTACTGATTCCAGTTAGCTTTTCTAAAATAGGCCTTAAAATAGTGTAATTTAAAACAAGAGTTCCAAGCGCAAAACGCCCCATACCACATGCCAAATTAAGTAATACAGTAGCCTAAGGGCATACATGCTGATGAAACCATACCGTTTGAATGTGAAGAGTTGGGTTATGTTAAACAGAAAGAGGTTGATCCAAACCGCCACCATAGCCCAGAGGGTGTAAGTCTCCATGAAAACAACCTGATATGTGGGCTCAAAGAGCGCCACAATCAGAATGTAGCGTAAAACTAACTTATTATAGAGGAATCTTTTAAAAATTAAAGTCGATCCGACCAAAAGCAATGTCATGGGCAGCACATGAAATATAATCTCCACTAAAAATGCGATAATCGGATAAAACAATAACGATTCTGGAAAAAGGATATTCATATCCGCCGGGTACACGATATTGATATCGATCAGAATTGCTACAAAAGCGAATAACAAGGTAAGTCCCGCATAAGGATACCCTTTTTTAGTGGGATACTTTTTATGAATTGTGAACCAATTTTTGGACAACAGAAACGATAGTGTTAGAAATCCCAGAACAACACTTAACCCGATAGCTAAGAACGGATGGATTTCGCCTATAAATCGTTGAAAAAGTGAACTGTTTGAATACAATAACAGAATTACGCCACATAATACCAGAACCATTAAAATTTTAAGGATCCTGAATTGTTTCCGATGGGCGAAAATCAAGTTTTTAATGTTAACCATGATTTAGTGGTGAGAAGTGAGCATCAAATTTCTACGAAATCAATATTCTTAGTCTTTTGCCTGAAAGATATTTAATGAAACTACGCTAGTATATGACAGTAGTCAGTCAACTTAATTAGTTTGGGGGTGATAACTAGTTGGTATCCAAACAGTTTGAAGCAATAAAAGTTAACTAGACTGATTTTGGTCATTTCATCATAGTTATTTCGATAGTATTTTCGACCTGTAATTACATTTCATAGGAAAGTTTGTCCCATTCTTTCCAGTTCTCCCATTTTACATCAACTAGTTTCAAACTGGCAGCCTACTTAACCGTTGAATTTTTAATAAACAACCTGTCATGAAATACAATACTATCGTTATCGGAGGAGGTCTAGCCGGATTAACTGCCGGAGCCACCCTGTCAAAATTCGGAAAGAAGGTTTTACTTTTGGAACAACACCACAAACCCGGTGGCTGTGCCACTACCTTCAAGCGAGGAGAGTTCATTATCGAAGTCGGCCTGCATGAAATGAGCGGCATAGTGGAGAATGGCACGATTCCACAAATTTTCGAAATGCTCGATGTCGATCAAAAGGTCGACCTACTGAAAGTACCTGAATTCTATGCTGTCTACTCAGATCGGGGAAAATTCGTGTTCCCACACGGCTATGATGCAGTGACCAAGGCACTGATAAACAAATACCCGGAGGATGCAAAAGGCATCAAACGCTTCTTGAAGGTGCTCAAAGGAATTCGAAAGGAAGGGACCAATCAACCGCGTTCGTCATTGGTAAAGAAGCTCATCTATCCCTTGATGCCCCTGCTCTATCCCAATCTTGTTGAAGCCAGTCGGCATACGGTCGGATCCTGGCTGGATAAGTACATCACGAATGAAAATGCAAAGATCGATTTGGTAGCACACCTTGCCTATTGGGGTGATGACCCCTATACACTATCCATGTTCTATTATGGCATGCCCTTCTCCGGCTTCATCGAGAATGGCGGTCACTTCGTCAAAGGTGGTTCACAGCGGCTTTCTGACCATCTCGCCGCATATATTGAAAAACATGGAGGTACTGTTCTATTTGGGAAAAAGGCAGAAAAAATCGTCACTGAGAACGGCCGAGTGACGGGAGTCACCTTCCGGGATTATTTCAATAAAGACCTTGATCCTGTCACTGTTTCTTGTGACAATGCGGTAGCTAACTGCGCCATTCCCGTGGTACCTGCTATGCTGGACGAGCCCTTTGCCAGTTCGCTGAAAGAAAAGATCAGCGACAAAATCAATTCATGTTCTCTGCTCTGTATGTACCTCGGGTTCAATAAGGATGTGGAGGAATTCGGAGTGCAACATTATTCGAATGTCATCGAAGGCGAAGATGTGAGATCCTTGAAGGACGTCAAGCCCAACCACCAGGGCGATTGGAAAAAGCGAAGATTCATTTTTGTCGACTATGGTAAGGTAGATGCCCAATTGGCACCGCCAAACAAATCAGAAGGGGTAATCTGCACGGTCGATTATGTTCAAGACTGGGAAAAATTGAACGATGAAGACTACAAGGCCAAGAAGGAAGAAGTGGCCCAGATACTCTTGGAACGATTGGAGAAACAGTTCCCTGGAATTCAGGATAGCATTCAATACTACGAGGTTTCTACATCAAAAACGATCCAACGATATACATCGAATCCCAGTGGATCGGTGTACGGTTACGCACAAATCAAAGGACAAATCGGGGACATGCGATTCAGAAACAATTTCTTGATTCCCAATTTGTATTTCGCATCGGCATGGGCCTTTCCGGGAGGAGGATTCGAAGGAAGTATTACAGGGGGATTCTTAGCTGCATTACAGATGAATAAAGATAAAATCTGGTCAGTAGTTGATGATGAAAAAATCATTGACCAAAGAATCGTTCCACTCGTTGAGCGTAAGGCAATCAATGAAAAGACAGTGGAATTGAGTTTTGAAAAACCAGCCGATGCTCTGTCCCCAAAAGGTAAGTACGCCTGTCTCAATCTCATGAAACCGAAAGTAACCGAGTTGGATCTACCCTATCGCTGGCTTCCCATTGTTTCTTCTCCGGAAGAAGATAATATACGGTTTCATATTGAATTGGATGGCAGCAGCTTTTCTAAAAGTTGTGAGTTAATAGGTAGTGGTGAAATGGCAACAATATATGGACCGTAGGTCTAATTCAAAATAGAAACTTATATGAAAAAAATAGAGATTCCAGAAACGATGACGGTGGCTGTTCTGAACGACTATTCAGGTGCAGATGCCCTGAGTGTTGAGCAGCGACCGATACCAACACCTGGCAAGAACGAAGTGCTGGTCAAAGTGGCCTTCTCCCCAATAAATCCGTCAGATCTAGCGACGCTGGAAGGTCAATATGGTTTTGATGATCCAGTACCCATTGTCCCTGGTGGTGAGGGGTCGGGAGAAGTCATTGCTGCAGGTCCTGGAGTAATGGCCAGCTATTTCAAAGGAAAAAAAGTTGCTTGTGCGGGTTGGGGTATCGGCGGAGGTGTGTGGTCTCAGTATGTGGTCAAAAACGTTAAAGGAGGAGTGCTGCCCTTGAACAAGTCCTTGACTTTGGAACAAGGAGCCATGTCTATAGTAAACCCTCTTACGGCCAGTGCTTTCATATCCATTGCGAAAGAAGGTGGACATGGATCTATTGCCATGACCGCCGCGGCAAGCTCACTGGGCCAAATGGTGAACAGACTGGGACGCAGCGAAGGAATTCAAATAGTGAATGTGGTTCGCAGGGATGCGCAAGTGGAGCTTCTTAAGAACCAAGGAGCTAACATCGTTCTGAACAGTACTGAAGTAGGATTTGAAGAAGCACTACATGAGGCCTGTCATCAAAATGAGACTCGTCTTGCATTCGATGCGGTAGCAGGTCAATTGACCGGTCAGCTTTCAAAGGCAATGCCTCCGAACAGCAAGGTTATCGTGTTCAGCGCATTGTCCCGGCAAGCTATACAAGTGAGTCCCGGCACATTGATATTTGAGAATAAGGCGATCGACAGTTTCTGGCTAGGTCCTTATATCGGTAAGCAGAGTATCATGAAGACCATGCGCTTGTGGAAGAGGGCACAGCAAGAGATAAAAGACGATTTGAAAAGTGAGGTCAGAAAGATTTATCCGCTTCAAGAAATCAAAGAAGCCATCCGTGACTATAGAAGTCAAATGACTGGGGGGAAAATTCTATTGAGAATGTCATGAAAAAATACACGAATTGGGGAGAAGTATTTGCATCTGCAAAGCCGTTGGAATTTAACACATTCAATACTGGACGAATTACTGGAAAAGTCAAAACATATGCTGACACAACATCTTTTCCCATAAATGTTGATTTGAATACGGATTTAGTTTGTGATATGATGGCTTTTAGTTTCGAACATCCTGAAAAAGGAGATATTCTGATAGATTGTGGTTTTAGCAGATCTTTTACCGATAACCCACCGTATGGAAACCTATCGTTCGTCATGAAGGTTTTTCAAAAACTGAACAACATAAGATATGCTCAACAGTCTGGAGAAGATTTTGAAAGTCACATGAAGAGATTGGATATTCAACCCACTCATGTCTTCCTTACCCATTTTCATCCTGACCATACATCAGGATTACCTTCTTTGACATCTAATTGTACCGTCCATTTTGGAAAAAAAGAACATAGTTTTTATTATCGTTTAATTGCAGGTAGTCATTTGAAAGGAAAGAGAATCAAGCTTTTGGATTTTGAAACAAACGGATTCGCTCTTGAACCTTTTGAAAAAGTCTTGGATGTTTTTGATGATGCAAGTTTATTTGCAGTTTCAACACCCGGACATACAAAAGACCATATTTCTTACCTGATCAATACGCAGCCAACGCCACAATTCATTATTGGAGATGCTGAACTCAACCGTTGGGCAGTGAAAAATGGAATAAAAGTGAATACCGATTACGGAAAACAAGGGTTGAAAGACGTTTATAAATCTTCTAGGATGATACAAAGCTTCTTAACATTACATCCAAATATTGAGGTTCAATATTCTCATGATAAAAAGGATTTGCAAACAGAGACAAAACAAAGGCTAGCAAAATTTTGAAAAATTAATAATTAAAGCAAAGTAGTATGAAAGGTGCAATTTTCTTCTCAGGAACGTATGGCAGTACTGAACAATACGCCAAATGGATCGGCGAGGCTACAGGATTGCCGGTATTCGACATTAAAGATGCCCATGCCGATCCATCAACATACGATTTTCTGATATTGGGCAGTTCAATTGTCTATTTTAAGCTTACTATCCGAAAATGGGCAAAGACAAATTTATCTAAACTTAATGGCAGGTCAAAAATCTTGTTCTCGGTCTCCGGTGCAGGTCCCAGCGACAAACTTGAAAGATGGGTTGCCGCTTCCTTTCCTAGTCAATTATTGTCACAAACGGAGCATGTGGCCCTTGGCGGCAGGTTAGACCATTCCAAAGTCAATTGGTTGATTCGGTTGAGTTTATGGATCGGCTCACTTATCAATCCTGATCCAGAGGCCAGTAAGGAAGAACGCTATGGCTTTGACCATGTCGATAAGGATAGCATTGAACCAATTATTAAAATGATTCAAGGGTATCAAGCAACTCAGGCAGCAATATAACGCATGCCCTAATCAATATCGACATGAAAAATTTCATCACTAATTTATCGACCAGCAAAGCGGCACTCGTTGTGGGAATTGCGTTTATCAGTTCGGTTCTAATTGTAACCTTAGTTGATGATTTTCTTTTGGCCAATTTTGTAGTACCTGGCGATACAGAAGCTTTGGCCAGCGCTATTGAAGCTAATAGTAAAATTTTTGGTTTTGCTGTTGCGGGCTATCTACTCGTACTTGCCCTTGACGCTATTATTGGTCTCGCCCTTTATGTAGTTCTTAAACCGGCGAATAAGAACCTTGCATCGCTAACGGCAGTTCTCAGGTTGTTATACGCTTTTACTTTGATAATTGGAGTGTTTGCTCTGGCATTTCAAAGTATCGATGTTTACGGCTATGCATCCATAAAACTCATAGGATATTTATTTTTTGCCTTGCACATCTTCGTACTTGGTTATACGGTCTTAAAGTCAGATTACTTTCCAAAAAGCCTTGGTATTTTGCTACTGGTTGCATCTTTTACCTATATCGTATTCTTTGTAGATTTTCAGCTACCCGAAACACTTGAGGTAATCATAATGTCAACAATGGGCGTTGCAGAACTTCTACTAAGTATCTGGCTTATCGTGAAAAGAAATAGGCTGCCTGAAAATTAACTGGGAATCAAAAGAAAACTACTATGTCCTTGGCTCGTATGAAAAGCCTTAGGCCAATTTTTCAAAATGAACTTTTGTGGACACTTTTAATTTTCTTCGCTCAGTTCAATTAATTATTCTTTTTCACTGTTTATTATTTGATTATGGACCACTTACACCTGATGTAGGTCATTTTCTTTGTTTTTTTTAGTTACTATGTTTGTTTTCATCAGCTTCATTATGGTGAATCAATTCCTTAATTAAAAACAAAAAATTATGTCTGGTAATAATAAAGATTTAGGCATCCCATCAATTTATTTAATGGCTTTCATCATATTATGTGTAGGCCTATTTATGAGTAGTTGCAATGAGCAAGCGCGTGGATTTGCATTACCTGAAGGAGACATTGAAAAAGGAAAAGAGACCTATAGGAGGTTGTCCTGTAATGAGTGTCATAGTATTACGGACATTGAATGGAAGGGAGGAAGTGATAGTCTCAAAATATATCTTGGTGGGGAAGTATCTTCACAGAAGTCTTATGGCGAACTAGTCACTTCAGTTATAAATCCTTCTCACAAGATTGCTCAGGGATACGATCAAAAAACCATTGCAAATGGAGGTATTTCGAAGATGAAGAATTACAATGAGGTTATGACCGTTCAAGAACTTGTTGATTTAGTTACTTTTCTTCAATCGGAATTTAAAGTAACTGCACCAACAACACATTACTATCCTTATTATTGAGTAGTAGATAAGTAGGGCGTAAATAGCCTGGGAGAACCTATATTGAGAGATTACCACGATTCAGAAGGTAGTACAGTTCAACGTGCTTATCCGCCAAAAATGAACACTAATTGATTTTCTTTTGAGGTCATTTTTTCAACAATTGTTGAATTATTTTTAGCATTACCCTAAATGAAATTCCAGGGTTTGCCACCTGGTTTACTGTTCCTGAAATGAGAATATCGTTTTTGGGACTATAAAACGCCAATGCACCAGAAAGTCCCGAATGTCCTATGAGTTCGGGAGTATTGCTAAAAGGATTGAAAATCCAGGGAAGTTTAAACCGTTGTATTCCTATGCCGGATTGTAATGGAAAGAAGATTTTATTCCAAACTTGTAACTCGCTGATATAGGCAACCGGAAAAAGCACACCGGTAAAAAACGCTTCGATAAATTGCAACATTTCCTTTGATGTCGATACGATTCCTCCATCGGCACCAAATGAAGTCATTGCTTTCGGAATATTCAATTCTTGGTTTTTATAGAATAACATTTTTGGCGTTTTATCGGTACTCTCTTGATACAGATACGTTTTGGCTAAATTCAGGGGTTGAATAATTAGTTCCTCAAAATTATCCGAAAGACTTTTTCGAGTGACATTCTCGATAATCCGCCCAAGGAGTTGAAAGTTGGTGTCGGAATAATGTGCTTTACCTTTTTGATCAGGGATAAATCTAGGCTTTAGTGATTTGCTTATTGCAATGGCTTCCTCGAATGACCAAAATCTGTCGTTTCCCTTGATCAATTCTTTTTCCAAACTAGTTCCTTCTGCATCTTTTTGCTGGAAGTAATCCGGTACTCCAGAAGTATGGGCCAGCAAATTCTTGATTGTCAATTTAGTGGAATAATCTGTTCCATTCAGAGTGTGCAATCCATTCAAAATATCATCTGTTAGGTATTTTGAGATTCGGTCATCAAGCGAAATAGTCGATTTTGACCTAAGATTTAGAATAATTGCAGTAACAAATAGTTTTGTGGTACTCGCGATAAAATAGGGTTCGTCCTTTTGGAAGTTTCCACTCGTTCCACACCAGGTAAAATTTTTATGTTTTGCACAGAACGACGTTCCAAAGACATTTTTAGTGTCCACGGTTTTATCCAACAGCTTTTGCAATTTATTTTCAATGTCGCTCATTAGTTTGAAGGTACTATTGCTTTGTAATTTTTAGAACTAAGTACCTGAATTGTTCGCCTATGCATCAAACCTTAACTTTCCGTTGATGAACTGGCCAAAACATTAATAATTGATTGGCAGCCCCCATTTTTTACGTATTCCGTATGGTCTTCTAAACTCTTGAAATTTTGTCCGCAAATTTCACTACATAGTATTTTATTATCTGTTGCCACATGAAAGGCTTTAAGCATTTTTTTGGCAGCCTTGTTATTGAATAAAGGCGGATTCTTATCTGGGTTTTCCCTACACCAGTCCAACATTTTCTTCCATATCGCAGCACTTAGCGCGCCACAAGCTTCCCCACTTAGACCAAGACCTCCGGCAAAACCTGCTACCGTTACCATTTCCTCATCACTACCACCCATTTTTTTTACGACTTGCGAAGCACAACTTAAAGGCTTTTGTTGGATGTTTACATTTTCAGATAGCCCTTTTGTAGCTGCTTCCACAGCCTCTGGAGCCCATTGTTCGGCGAGATTGAAACAATGGCTGTTTTTCATTCCTTGTGATGTCACTTTCAACATGAATTTGGCCATCCCGATTTTGCTAGTAAGATCATAACCGATAATGTCCCTACAGTTTGTTGCACCGGATGCTTCTATAAAAGATGCCAATACAGCTTTTGTAGCAGTAACGGCAGTTGCAACCGCTTGGTCAAGGTTTCCATGTTTTCGATATGATTCCGCTCCCACGGCTAATGTAGCGCCCCAAATCATACCGCACTGATGTCCATGGTTCATAATACCTCCTGCTAACGGATTCATGGCGCGTTCTTCATCTTCCTTTGGATGCCCAAATTCGCGATTTAAGATATGTGCAAAGGTTCTGGAACAGGTTCCACACCTCTTAAAAACATCTTTGGCATCATTTTGCTTTTTTATAGTTGTTTTCATTTTTCCATTCTTTAGAGTTAACTATTTGTTTTGGTAGCGATTGAACTGACTGCAGAAGGATTAAGCCCCTTGAACAACATTCATAGTCCGATTATTAATTCAAAAAGAATACTAGGTACAGCTAATAGCAACACGGTCAAATCAGGAAACAGAATACTTGCGACGGCAAAAAGAAAAACCAGCGCATAGGTCCCTCTATAGATGATTATGAAATGGACCTCACCAAAGCTGCCTTGGTGTATTTTATTGATTCCTTTTATGATTGAAGAGGTATCTACGCCCACTTCTTTCAAAGTACCTACATCGGGGCCATCATTAATATTTTCAGGCACTTGGTATTTATACGGAACAGCAGGTTGTGACTGACAACCGACCATAAGAAGTACAAGTGTAACAATAATTAGATTAAAATTTTTCATTGTCATTTAATTATTTGTTATGGCAGCTGGATTGAATCCTTTAACCAGCAACCATATTCCTAGAACTATTTCGATCAGGCCTAAATGGAGACCCAAAACTGCAAGTCCTGAAATCTTGACCGTATACTCGCCGGAAAACTGAAAAATGACCTCATCAATTAACATCAATACAACCGCAACCAGACCCCAAACCGATATGAACCTAGGTATGAGTTTTGATCGGTATACTAAAAAGTAAAATATCAATGCACTCAGACCATAGAGGAACCCGATCATAAGGGAAACCCATTGTGAGCGCAAGGCTTTAATGGTAACTCCCAAAGTTTGGGAATAGGAAGGGTCCTGGGTGGCGGCTTCCAAATACTCCTTACTTAAAGTGATGAGGAGTAGCGAGCTGATGGCACCGATAATTAGCATGGTAGCCTCAATAACCCTGATACTAACATAGCCAAGGGCCATAGGTTCATTCTGTTTTTTGAAATACGGAAACATCATAACCGCAATGCCAATAACTGCGGCTACTTCAATGAGTTCAAAGAAAACCCCTAGAACAATTTTAGATTTATTTGGATAAACAATTTGGAGGTAGTCGGGTGCACCGGTAAGGGGTTCAATGAGCGAATATCCCAAAGTCCATGTGACCATGACCATTATAAACAAAGCCCCAACAATTCTTCCGTTTCTTTTGTTCTTGTTCATTTTTAGTAATAAAAATCAAGGTTTTTTTAATGCTGTTTGTTCATTTCTTCTCTAATCATCCTTTCTAACATATCAGGACCTTTTTTATCGAACACGAATACGCCCATGGCATGCCAAAATACTCCAATGCCCCATCCCATTAAAGGCCATATAAACCATAATTCATTTGGGGAATTAATTAGGTTGGCCGTTATAAGAATTGCATTTACAACGAGGAAAACGGTTAAATGAACCTTAAACCCAAGCCTTGCTTCTACTTTTTTCTTTGCCTTTAGATACGCTTTTGTATTTTCCATGATATATTAATTTAGTACTTAATAATTATTTTATCTGAAGTTTTGAACCGACCAACCAACTGTGGCCTATTCTTTTACCCTTAGATGATAGCATATACTTATAACTTTCTCTTAAAAATATACCGAGTAATAAATATGCCTTGGTCATCAGTTTCGCCAGCATCACTTTCTACGCCACTTGTAACAAATAGTAAATCCCAACCTTCTGCTAACATTGTTGTGAGTTTTGAAGATATCACGGCATCATTTGCCGCTATATTTTGAAAGCGGATACCTCCAACATTATAGAAGTTCAACAGTTTTGTTTCTTCAAAATCTTTTACACGAATATCTTTTCGTTTTGATTTGTTTCTAGTGTTATCTTCTTCCGTTTGTTCCGAAGAGAATTCTGTATAATCGCGCTCCGCTGTGGACGAAATAATTCTTGAGCGACCTAGCCCAAGAGGGACTATGGACTCTACACTGGTTATTACTTTGATTTCGAACTCAGGCTGCGAAATCTCTAATTCGTTTTGTGCTTGTACACCAAAGATTGTAGCTATGACAAATAGGCCAGCTATTAGTATTCTTTTCATGATCTAATATTTAATTAATGGATAGTCTAAAGGTAAAGCTCTCAAAAACAGTATGATATGACCAAAATCATCCTGTTGTTCCTTTTTTGTTTCAAATCGCTTTTAGATTGAAATGTTTTAATACCCGCATAGCCCGCAATGTATTCCACCGGCTCGGTTTACCCGCTTTTTCCATGTCAAAATGGGTTTGTCCCGGATGTTTGGCTTGCACGTTCCAAGTACCATCTTTATTTTGTTTTTGAAGTAGGAATTCAATGGCCGGCTGCATTCGTGTATCCCACGTAACTTTTGCATTTTGAAAATAATCCAAGGCACTGAGTATATCGTAACGCCAACGTCTAGGGTAGGAGAGTCTTAAGAAATCTTTGTTGATGATTTCACCCGTTCTGTCCGAAAGGTAAAATTGATGAAGTAATATGAATTCTTGAGATGATCGGATTGCTTTTTGCACCTCACTCAACAGATACGTATATCCGTTGTTTTCATATTCCGTAAGGCCTTCCAATACTGAAAGTGTGGTATGTAGTGAACTATGCCTTGCTCCTGAACGGTTTAAACGACAATTGAATCCACCATCGGGCATTAGTTGGGTCAATATGCAATCAACCACAGATTTTAAATCTTTTTCATTTGTTTTGAAATAGGAAGCATAGTTTAAGAACATTCCGTTAATGCACTGATCACTCACTTGATTCGTACCTGTAGGTAAAATACCCCCGTCTTTAGCTTTCTCATTTTGTAAAATAATGGCAATAGATTCTCTTATTAGCTCATTATCAGATGCTATACAAAGGTTTCGTAAATCAATAAGGGTATAATGGGTGGATGTCCATTTGGGTTGATAAAACTTTTGGCCCCAGTGGCCATCAGGTTTACGTTTTGATAGGTATTGAGCTCCCCAGCCTTCATTTGAAATTCGTTCTCTAAGGTCTGTACGTTCTGTAGATAACAAGTCACGATGTACTTGATATTGTATGGCGACATCGCCTTCTAAAAGCCATTCTATTCTGTTTTTAGAATTCATATGCTTTCATCATATAATTCATTGAAATAGGGTAATCATCCCACCAACTCTGCAAACAATACCATATAGTTATGCCCTTCTCTTTTAGCACATTTTGGGCAATAAGCATAATGCACATAATAACGCTTGGCTTTTTGATGATGCTTTTCCAAATAGGCATCCATATGTTTGATGAACCTTGGTACGGAATTAAAAGGCCCATCATAAACCTTGCTCACATAAGTACCCGAAAGTGTCGTGTTTTCAGCTTCGGGCACCGTATTTTCTACCGACAAATGCAAATCGGATTTGAATGCGCTCGGGTCAGAGAATAATAATAAAATATCTTTTCTATCTGTAGCAAGACTATGGGAAGCTTCCGCCAGTTTCATCATTTTAGTTACTCTATTTCCAATCATAGGGGGCAAGGGAATGTGAAAAAGTGTAGGCACTGATGCCTTGATAAATTTTTTATTATCCCAATGATGTGTTTTTTCATCCCATTTTTTTTGATGAAAGGCCGGACAACATTCTTCGTTTCTTTGCTGCACAACCGTGCTATCTTCGTTCTCTTGTTTCATGACGATTCATTTAAATAAGCAACTCATTCTATCCTAAGAGAGTATGTAAATTGAACCACTAACTTTCTATTCGTTCTTTTGTAGCAAGTTCCTTTTTGAGAATATTTCTAAATCGGGCAGCACTGATATAATGATCTTCCAATAATTTTCCATTGTATAGTAGATTGAAAACCCCAAACCCGGAAGGAGCATGTTTTGCCTCTTGTGATGTATTTATCTTCGCTACTTTTATATGAACATCATGGTCCATAGCCACATTCAAAATAGCTTCTACCGAATTTTCGTGCCAAGGGCATTGGTCGGCATATAATAAATGCCAGCCTTGATATTTTTTTTGTTCTGCCGTCCAGTCCATAAGGCTAGGGTTCGGTGCCGTGGCATTCCATTTTTTTGATAACAATTCAAACCTTCCTCTGCTGTCAACTTCCTTGAATCCGTTGTTTTCAAAAATCCTTTTGTTGGCAATCCAAACACCTTTGCTGGTCATCACACATACCCCATCCATTTTGTTGGACTTTGCCTCCTTTTCAGCTTCGTTTATGAGCAGGGTTCCATAGCCTTTGTTTCGGTCTTTTTTGGAGTAGACGTACATGCAATGAATAAACATAAAATTATCGGCATCAACAGGCCTCCACGCATATTTAGCAGGAACATATTCTATAAAGCCAATCATTTTGTCATCGGCATTCTTAAGAATTTTCAGCTGTAATCCCTCCTTATATCTTTTTTCAAACCATTTTCGCTTGTTCTCAAAACCCGGATTAGTAATATCCTTAACACAAAAGAGGGTTTCTTCCTTTACATTTTCGGGTGTTACCGTTATGATTTTTGTTGGAATCATTTTTTAAAACTTGAAACTCATATTTCTTCTAAATAGTTACGATACTTTCGCAAGCCTTCATTCATCATTTCAACAGCCCCTTGGCTGGTCATGGTCGCACCTGAAATGCCGTCAATGATAGCACCATCATCCGTTCTCTTTTCAATTGCTTTTTGTAGGTTAAAGGTTTTCTGCTCAAGATTTATTTTTGTGTTAATAAATTGATTTTCAAACGTGTTTTGGGTGAACGCCGCACCATAACCTTCCGATTCGGCTTTATGTTCAAAAGCAACTTTTTTTATTTCCAAAGTCTTTTTGTCGACTAGTACATTGGCCCAGATAGCCCCACCAAATCCTTTGCCTTGAATGGGTAGAATTGAAATGTCCGTGTTTTGTATTTCAAATATTGGCATCGCAGTGACTTGTTTTGGTCCGGTCATGGCCTTGTAAAGGCTTACTGCCCTTGTCATATCTATTGGGTTAACCGATCCGTTAGCATCAAGTTCTTTGAAAGTCATCAATGAATCTATAGTGGTGGAATCGGAGAAAGTAGGTTCGGCAAAATTTGCCAGTTCCCGTATGATAGCCGGTAACTTTGCAACGACTTCAGGTTGCTGCTTTACTTCTTCGATTTGTGGTTTTTCCGTATCCTTATTTTCTTTACAGTTCCAAATCAGGGGAATAATAAGTAACACTACTAGTTTTGCTTTCATCGCATCAATTTTTTTAGATGATTCAGCCTCTTTTTATCAACTGTTTTCTATACGTGATTTTTTTGTTTTGTACATCCCAAATCTCCATAGCGGGTGCATCCAATTCATATCCATTTTCTTCTGCAAATTTTTCAAATGCCGGATATACTTTGATTATACCAAGAATCACGGAGGACATGCCCTTATAGGGAAACTCGGCTACAAGGTATTCTTCGATAGGATATTCGGTAACTTCAAAATCAGTCTTCAGGGCTTCCAACTTTTCAAAATCAGTTTCTAGAATGCATCCTACATCAGAGCGTAAGGTGCTCTTTTCTTTGGTTTTGGGATTATCGTAATAAATGCCAAAACCTTTTGTGGTTTCAATACCGTGGTCATCTATCAATTTTTGGTACACCCGATCTGAAACGATAGGGCTTTGTGCGTAATCTCCGGTCATTTTTTCGAAGACCAATGTCTCGCCTCCACATTGTTTAATTTCAGGGGATATTTTTGTAAAACCACCATAATAAGCATAGGCACCTATTATAGCAGCTAAGATTAACCCAACAATGCCGAGAAGTATTGTTTTACCTTTCATTTTATTAGTTTTTTATGAAGTCAACATTCCACCATCCACCACATGGGTACGACCTGTAATGCATTTACTTTCATCCGAAGCCAAGAACAGGGCCATGTCAGCAATTTCACTTGATTCTACATAACGACCAAAAGGCACTAAGGCCTCGAAACCTTTCAGTACATCATTAGGGCTTTCAGGGTTGATGTCTTTTTCAAGACGCCGCATCATATCATTGTTAACGGGCCCAGGATGAATCGTATTCACCCTGATTTTGCGCTCGGCATTCTCCAAGGCCGCTGTTCGCATAAGTCCAATTACGGCATGTTTGGTTGCTACGTAAGGCCCCAATCCTGCAAAACCTTTTAGGCCTGCGACCGAAGAGGTAATCATAACACTACCGCCTTGCTTCATTTTTGGAATTACATACTTGCATCCCAGCCAAACGCCTTTCAGGTTCACAGCAATGACCTTATCAAAGGTTTCCTCAGGATATTCCGCTAATGGCTTTGAAGTACCCTCGATACCGGCATTGGCAAAAAAGATGTCGATTTTGCCGTAAACCTCCAACGTGTGCTTAACAAACTTTTCATTGTCATTCGCCTTAGAGATATCGGCGACGCAATAGGAAAGGTTCTCGTGGTCTAATTCTAAACTGGCTTTTTCCAATACTTCTTTGTTTACATCTACAATGACCACTTTGGCGCCCTCATGCAAGAAAAGCTTTGCTGTTGCTTTACCTATTCCCGCAGCACCTCCTGTGATGATGGCTACTTTATCCTTTAATCGGTTCATGATTATCTTATTTTGATTGTAGTTCTAGCTTGTGTATTTTCCAATTACCTTTCTTACTTTTTATAGAGATTAGGTTATCGGCAAGCAATTTCGCCTTCAATTCAGGCAATCCATATCTTCTTTTTGACATAAGGATGTTATCCCTTTCTGCCAAGGGCCATTCGATTTCGCCAGTGGTGTTGAGCACAACTTCCATAAAGGAATAATCATAAATGTTGAGTTGAAAATTGTTTTTACCACGCAGGGTCTTCTTTACATAAATACCAACGGCACGGCCCTGATCAAATTCGGTCACGTTCAAATATTCGGGCGCGATAACAATTTTGCCTTCCGTGTCAATGAAACCATAATGGGGGATATCCTCTTCTTTTAAAACTTTCACGAGACAGCGACCATCTTTAAATCGGGGATAACTAACCCCCATCACATCTTGCCTTGTTGTATCGGCTCCTTTGTTCCAGACCAGATCGTCTCTGAAATCAATGACCAATTTTCCGGTTTTATCAATAAAACCCCATTGTTCTCCTTTACGCACGGCGGCCAGACCTCCATGGAATGGAGCTACTTCATCTAAGCCTTGGATAGTTGGTTTATTGATGTCGTTCAGGGTCTGTGAATTTCCTAAAAGCGGTAAGGTCAGCAGTACTACGAATGTGATAATTATGCGTTTCATTTTGATGTATTTTTAGTTTGTTCAAAGATATTATCGAGACTTCTCATTGAAAATGATTTCGATCAGTCACAGTTGTCTTGCGCTCATTCAACCCAGACTGAACTCGATTCAATAAACGAAGGAAAGAAGCGCTCTCAAAGAGCATCCAGAGTTTCAACTAAACAGATTACTATTTCGTCGGATTGGCAAATTAAAAGTAACTTCCGAATAGGAAATTTAACTAATTAAAACATCAGATTCGAATAGATCATACTTTTCAAACCTTTAGGAAGAACGTCACGAATATCCTCCATTTCCCCAAGGGATACATACTTTCGTAAGTAGATAAAAGTGGTATCGATGTATTTTTCAGCAACTTCATCACTGTATTCAAAATCGTTTACAGCTGCAGGGCCATCGTGTTGTCGAACAAGATCAATGAACTCGGCCATGTGCTTCACTTTGGGCTTTTTTCTCTTGATATTCCATCCGTTTACATAAACACCCTTTATGAACATGGGAAGTTGGGCAATAAGTTGCAAAGATTCTTCAGGTGGAATGATATCGCGCAGTGCATGCATGATGGCCGTAAAAATTCGTCCACCTTTATCTGTATCGTTACCAAGGTTCATTTCTTTGGTGTAATCCTTTAAAAATGTGAATCCCTCTTGGGCATATTGATTGAAATTGAGTGCCATGATTTGTTATTTTATGATGAACTATAAATATGGTGGTTTTCGTTCTACACCCAAATGACCTGTGTCATATTGGAAGAATTTTTTAGCTCCTATCTTTGAGAATCACTTGAAAAATAGACATATGAAAAATGTTTTGCTTCCTACTGATTTTTCAGACAACGCTTGGAACGCACTGTTCACAGCGGTAAAGCTCTATGCTGATTTGCCTTGTCAATTTTTCTTATTGCATACTTACGAACCGGAAATCGCCAATATGCTTGGTGATAAAAGTAAAAGGCGGCTGGGCGTGATTTATGATTCTTTACGTAAACATTCAAATCAAGAATTGGACAAGATTTTGGAGTACCTTGAGAAAAATCATAAAAATGGGAAACACACCTTTGAAAAGATTTCAAAGCCAGACGATTTAGTTTCCGTCATAAAGGAAAAAATCAAGGAAAAGGATATTGATGTTGTTATTATGGGAACAAAAGGCGCCACCGGTGCTAAGAAAGTATTTATGGGGAGTAATACGGTAAAGGTCATTAAGGCCGTTCGAAACAAGCCTGTTATCGCCGTTCCGGAAAACCACGATCTTCAGCGTTTGGAGCACATCATTTTTCCTACGGATTTTACAAGGCACTATGAAGCTTTTGAGCTGCAAACCTTGTTAGAACTTTCAGCGCTTTGGAAATCACGTATTTCTATTTTTCAAGTAGCACAAGAGTTTTTGATGAACGATACCCAGAAATCCAATAAAAAATTATTGACTATACGATTAAAAGATATCATGCACGATTTTCATAAAGTGGAAATGAAAGTCGATGTTGCAGAGGCTATTGGTGAATTTGCCCAAGAAAGTGATGCCGATATGCTTGCCTTGATACATTACAGACATACCTTCTTAGAAAAATTAACACGTGAACCCGTGGTTAAAAAAGTCGCATTTCAAACGCAAATTCCACTTTTGGTATTGCCGGAGCTGTCGTAACCAAACGTTAAACGAAGGTAGATTTATATTTCAATCTCAATTTAGCTTTTAAGCTAATCGACTTTAAAATAAAGCGTTTGATGGTTGTGTTCATTATAACTCATCAATGGCACACCGCCGTAAGACTCCATTTTTTTGACTAAATCTTGATGGAACCATTTTTTGAGGAGGCCCTGTTTTTCACGTTCGAGCATTACAATTAAATCGGCGTTTACATCGCCAAGATATTTGCGAAGTGAATCATAGATTTCGTCTGAGAACACCAGTTCGAATTCAATCTTTGGGTAATCAACCCTGTCTCGAAGCATATCTTTGAAAAATTCCATTTGAAGGTCTCCCGCATATTCTTTCTTCGTAACAACATGAACCACCTTGATGTGGGCATCAAGTTGCTCTGCCATTTCTGAAAGTTTTTTAATGGCGTGAATATCCTCTTCCTCAAAATCTGTCGCATAGACAATCGTTTTGATAGTGGTATGAGCCGTATCAGCAGGTATTGCAAGAATTGGGCAAGGTGCTTTTTCGATAAGTTTTTTGGTAGTGCTTCCCACAACTATTTCTCTAAGCTTGCCTCCGCCCTTTATGCCTACTATTATCATAGCGGCATGCCATTCTTCGGCTTTCGATATAATGCCATGTAATATAGACTCACTTTTTACAGGTTCTAACCGTACGTTAGGAGTCTTCCATTTGTCGTCCAAATGTTGCTGACAAAACTCTTCCAACTTGGTACGGTGCAGCTTAAAGGTATTTTCCTCTGTATGCGGAAAAGGTTGATCAAGTCCTTCCATACCGAACATGGTCGGAAAATCAAATGCATGTGTAATGACCAAACGGAAATTTAGTTGTGTACTCAAAGCAAAGGCGTATTTTAAAGCACCTATTGAATTTTTGGAATAATCGGTGGCATAAAGAATTGTTTTCATCTGTTTTAAGTTTTTATCCGTGATGACAGTTGTATTAAATTGATACAGAAACTTAAGCACTAAAATTGACGTACTAAATGACCATGGTCATATGAGAGTGTTTTTCCGACCGTGTTGTGCTTGAAGGGAGAAAAGAATCCCCTAAATTTGCATCCTAGAAATCTGTTTTTCATGAGTAAAGCTATCTATATTGCAACTACTGAACCCAATAGTGGAAAATCAATTGTCTCCCTAGGTCTTATGCGACTTTTGTTGGGGAAGGCCGCGAAAGTTGGATATTTCAGACCTATAATTGACGACTATCCAGAAGGTAAAAAAGACAACCATATCAGCACCATTATAGGTCATTTTGACTTGGCAATGGCCTATGATGAAGCATATGCCTTTACAAGAAGTGAGGTAATACATAAGAATAATCAGAACAAAGAAGACGAGGTACTCGATAAGATTATTGAAAAGTACAAAGCGGTCGAAGAGCGTTTTGATTTTGTTTTGGTGGAAGGAACCGATTTCTCTGGTGATGGAGCTATAATTGAATGGGACATTAACGTACTGATGGCCAAAAATTTAGGAATCCCAACTATAATTTTAGCTAGTGGAGTAGGCAAGACCTTAGATGAATTCGTTAGCAATATGTATTTGGCCTATGATTCGTTCAAGGACAAAGGAGTGGAGGTGTTAATGGTCGTTGCCAACAAGATACAACCTGAAAATGTTTCCTTGGTGACAGAGGGATTACGAAAACTTTTACCCGCTGATGTGCTCATAGGGGCCATTCCGTTGAATCCCATTTTGGGTAACCCCACCATCAAAGAAATTGTGGAAGAATTGAATGCAAAAGTCCTCTTTGGAGAACGGTTCATTAACAATCAAGCAGGGCATTTTGGTGTAGGGGCCATGCAATTGCGTAACTATCTGACGCATTTGAAAGATGATGGTTTGGTCATCACGCCCGGCGATCGTGCCGATATTATTCTAGGGGCATTACAAGCAAACCTATCTTCAAACTATCCCATGGTTTCCGGTATTGTACTCACCGGTGGACTTGTGCCAGAGGATTCCATCATCAAATTGATAGAGGGACTTTCAGAAATAGTACCTATTGTTTCAGTGGAAGGAGGAACTTTCGAGATTACCAACATGATCGGTTCAATTCGACCGCGAATTTATGCGGAGAATGCCCAAAAGATAAATGCATCATTGCAAGATTTTTCGAAATACGTTCCGGAGGATTCATTGGCAGAACGCTTGATCACATTCAGGGCAAATGGAATAACGCCGAGAATGTTCCAATACAACCTACTTCAGAGAGCGCGATTGCACAAAAAACATATTGTTTTACCAGAGGGATTGGATGAGCGAATATTAAAGGCAACAAAAGAGTTAGTCGATGCCAATGCGGCGGAAGTCACATTATTAGGAGATCCTAAAAGTATAAGGGAAAAAATCGCACAACTAGATTTGGAGTTGGACATCAATAAAATCTCTATCATCGATCCTTCTAAATCTGATAATTTAGAGGATTACGCGGCAACCTTACATGAGTTGCGTAAACATAAAAATGTCGATATGACCATGGCGCTAGATCTTATGGTAGATGTTTCATATTACGGAACCATGATGGTCTACAAAGGTCATGCTGATGGTATGGTATCAGGAGCAATGCATACTACGCAACATACCATTCTACCGGCACTCCAATTCGTAAAGACCAGACCCAACATCGCATTGGTATCCTCTGTGTTCTTTATGTGTCTGCCCGATCGTGTGGTCATTTTTGGCGATTGTGCCATTAATCCGAATCCGACGGCCGAGCAACTGGCAGAAATTGCCATTTCTTCGGCAGACACCAGTACCGCTTTTGGTATTGAACCTAAAATTGCAATGCTTTCCTATTCTTCGGGGGCATCTGGGCAAGGGGAGGATGTAGATCGCGTACGAAAAGCAACAGCATTGGTAAAACAAAAACGTCCCGACCTGAAAGTTGAGGGGCCGATTCAATATGATGCCGCAGTCGATATGAATGTTGGCAAGAGCAAACTGCCCGATTCGCAGGTTGCCGGTCAGGCGACCGTTTTTATTTTTCCCGATTTGAATACGGGCAACAATACTTATAAAGCTGTACAACGAGAAACCGGCGCTTTGGCCATTGGACCAATGTTGCAAGGTTTGAACAAACCCGTGAACGACTTAAGCCGTGGTTGTACCGTTGATGATATTTTTAACACTGTGGTAATTACGGCTATACAAGCTCAGGGATTATAAAAAAGACATTGTGAAAGTACTAGTTATAAATTCAGGAAGTTCCTCAATAAAATACCAACTCATAGCCATGCCCTCAGAAGAGGTAATCTGCTCCGGTATGGTAGAACGAATAGGGTCAAAAGAAGCTGTCTTTACCTATAAAACCCATGCCGTCGATTATAAGAAAGTTGAGAAAATTAAGAATCACAAAACGGGCCTGCATAAGATAGCCGATGCCCTTTTGGATCCCTTGCATAATCTTGTCAAAGATGCCAGCGAGATTCAAATTGTAGGCCATCGTGTCGTGCATGGAGGTAATGCATTTTCACAAACCACTTTGATAAACAAGGCAGTAAAAAATAAAATCAAAGAACTTTCCATTTTGGCACCTTTGCACAATCCACATAACTTGGAAGGTATTCTTCTTTCCGAAGAGATTTTTCCAAATGCCAAACAGATCGCGGTCTTTGATACTGCTTTTCATCAATCCATACCTACAAAGGCAAAAAAGTATGCGATTCCTAATGAATTCTACTATGAAAACGAAATACAGGTTTATGGGTTTCACGGTACCAGCCATAAGTACGTTGCTGAAAGGGCCATCGATTACCTTCAAAAGAAAGACGCTAAAATCATTACTATTCATTTGGGAAATGGTTGTAGTATGACCGCTGTAGCAGATGGCAAAAGTGTTGATCATAGTTTGGGGTTCACCCCCTCGAACGGTCTTATCATGGGGTCTCGAAGTGGCGATATCGATCATTCGATCATCTTTTATTTGGTGAACACTCTGGGCCATTCTTTGGATGAAGTGAACGAGCTTCTCATCAAAAAAAGCGGCATGCTTGGCCTTACGGGATTTGCTGATTTGAGGGATATTCAAGCAGAAGCCCAAAAAGGAAACAACGATTGTATTTTGGCCATGGAAATGAACGCTTATCGAATTAAAAAGTACATCGGTGCCTATACCGCTGCGTTAAATGGAGTAGATGCCATCGTTTTTACGGCGGGTATCGGTGAGAATTCTTCGGCACTCCGAAAAATGGTCTGTACCGATATGGACTATTTAGGAATTACTTTGGATGATTCTAAAAATGAATTGAAGTCTTCTTCCGTTCGAGAAGTAAATACCAAGAGTTCTAAAGTCAAGATTTTGGTGATACCGACCAATGAGGAGTTGGAAATCGCAAAGCAAGCGTTTGGATTGTTCACAGGTCAATAAACCTTCCATATACAATTGTTTTCAACTTGATTTCTTTTTTTAAATTGACTCCAAAATTATGCCTCCTAAGGAGCTATTGAATGACCTATATCATGTTTTCCGATTAGAACCATTAATATCTTTACACCAAACAACTAATTCAATGTCGTAATGAAGGATTTAGGTGAAGTAGTAGCGGAAATTGAGAAGCTTACTACCACTATCAAGACAAATTATCCAGAGCTATATTGTTTTTTGGATGAAAATCCGATGACCATCTAAGTAACGAATCAACCACATGTGACAAGGAAGCCATGCTTGAATATTTGGAAGGCTTAAAACAACTGCTAAAACATCAGCTGGAAATCCATAAGAAAGTTTAGTTGAACTTATAATCAGTTAAATTCTAAGGGTAATGAATACTAATTAGATATATCATGAAAACACTTTTTATTGCTTTGGTTTACATACTTACCGCAAGTTGTGCGGGGGTAAAGGTAGCATCTGTACAGGACCCCAAAATAGATTTAAGTAAGTACAATACCTATTGTTGGATACAGGGATGTGAATTAAATTATCAGGGACCGGATTACGGATATAATCTTGAAAGAATGCAGTCAATACAAAATATCATCAAGGAGGAGTTAGAATCCAAAGGCCTTGTAAATGATGATAACACACCTGATTTGTTGGTTGGCTTTCATGTCATTCTCGAGGAAAAGGAAAGTGTTATTACAAAACACCCCGATATGATGGATCCCTACGTACGGCCAATTCGTTATTGGGATGAATATGAGGAGTTTTATGGTCGAGAAATATACAGGTTTCTTAAAGGGTCATTGATAATAGATTTAATAGATTCAGAAACAGGGGCCGTCGTTTGGCAATCTACAGCAGAAAGATATATGGAACTTAATGAGCAAATGGATAAGGATAGGATGATCAAAGGGGTAAAAAAAGCACTCAAAGAGTATCCGTCAAAATTGGATGTAAAGTAACTTACGAAGTATACTTAACTAGGTGTTAGACGTAAAACTTACCCGTAAAACTAACGTTTGCTGGAAAACGACAACTCTTCCGTATAAACTTCAATACACTATAGTATTAATCAATCAAGTACCTTATCCTTGATTTCGACATGTTTTAGTACCGCTTCATCTTTTGGATCGTAAGGAATGACGTCAAGAATATGTTCAATTGCCTCAATTCTAGCCTCTGTTTTTTTATTTGCCTTGATAATGGTCCATGGCGCAATTTCGGTATTGGTATGTTCGAACATTTTACATTTATATTCTGTATAAACATCCCATAGTCTTAAGGCATTTTGATCCACCTTGCTGAACTTCCATTTTTTTATCGGATTTGATTTGATCGCTTCAAATCGCATTGCCTGTTCTTCTTTGGTAATAGAAAAATAAAGTTTTATCAGTCGAATGCCCGATTGAATGATCATCCGTTCAAAGTCATTGACCTGATCCATGAATATGTTGTACTGTTCTTGCGTACAAAAGTCGTTTACAGGTTCTACCACAGCCCTGTTGTACCAACTTCTGTCGAAGAAAACAATTTTTCCTTCCCTTGGTAGTTTGTTAATGTAACGTTGAAAATACCACTGGCCCTCTTCCTCAGTGGTAGGTTTAGGCAAGGCAACCACCTTGAATTCCCTTGGGTTCAAATGCTGTGTTATCCTTCTAATCGCACCTCCTTTACCTGCGGCATCGCGCCCTTCAAAGAGCACTACGATTTTCTCGTTATTTTCAGTTACCCAATTCTGAAGCTTGATAAGCTCTTCTTGAAGCTTCTTAATTCGAGTTTCGTAAATAAGATTGCGCAGAACTTTTGTTTTGCTAATGCCATCGTTCAATAAGAATTGTTTCAATCCTTTTTTGGAGTTCAATAGCTTTAATTCCTTTTGGCTTAATGAGTGCATTTTAAATGTCAATTTGTTTTACCATGCGATGGTAGCGTTGTATAATATTTGGATCTGGTAACAGAATATCACTTGAATTCCCCTTCCCTTCATAATCGTATTTGGAAAGAACATAGCGCATACTCTCCAATCTTGCTTCCTTCTTATTGTTTGTCTTGACGATGATCCAAGGACTGAAGTTGGTGTGGGTCTTACTGAACATTTGTTCTTTGTAGGAGGTGTAGCGGTCCCATAATTTTTGCCCTTCTTTATCCACGGGACTGAACTTCCAGCGTTTTAAAGGGTTTTCAAGACGTGCATTAAATCGTTTTACCTGCTCGTCTTTTGAAATGGAGAACCAGAATTTGACCATTTCTACGCCATCTTCATACAGCATATGCTCAAATCCTGGTACTTGTACCATAAATTTCTTGTATTCCTCATCGTTACAGAACCCCATAACGGGCTCTACCACTGCACGATTGTACCAACTTCTATCAAAAAAAACGATTTCCCCGGGATTGGGCAATTCCTTGATATAGCGTCTAAAATACCATTGGCCTTTCTCCACTTCGGTGGGTTTTGTAAGTGCAACCACGCGCATGGAACGTGGATTCAGGTGCTCGGTGAACCGTCTTATGGCGCTCCCTTTTCCTGCGGCATCACGACCTTCGAATATGATACAGACCCTTTTCTTCGTCTTTGCCACCCATCGCTGAAAGTCTACAAATTCTGCTTGAAGTGCCAATAATTCTTTTTCGTATTGAACGGTCTCCAACAAATCGATTACCTCCTCCTTACTTTTCTTTTCTTTGATAAGTTCAATAAATTCTTTTTTATTATATGTTTTTTTAAAGTCTTTCGCTGTTAGCATACAATCGGTTTTATCTTGTCGAAGATCTTCGTTTTTATCATTTTAAAAGATGACATTGGTCAGTTTTAACGTGAAACTGCCAAGAGTTGAAACATCCCAATTTGGTATTGATTTTATTAATTCGAAAACAAAAGACCATATCAAATTTACGAAGGCTAGATGTATTAAACGCCGTTAAGACAATTTGGAATGAACTCCTCTCTTAGCGCTAAAAGTATTGACAGTACATTAGCACAGATAGCTACATCAATTCTAGATGACAATGGTCAAAGGTATGTGTTCCCCAAAATAGCCATCCGAAGGATCCATGATACTATCGAGCCTCATGAGAATGGAATACTATCCGTATTGGAATAGGAATAATTATAGCCGCTATCGTATCTGATCGGATTACCAGACATAGCATCTTTCCTGTTCACTTTCCACTGTCCATTAGGTTGTTTAGTGGAATCTTTCTTTACCGTTTTCTGATTTTCCTTTCTTGGCCTGTACCTTCCGTAAAAAGCAATACCAAAAAGGTTGCGATTACATTTTCTAAGTTCAAGAAAGAATTCAGTTAATATATTGGATTTATACCACTTCTTCTTATTGATTTCTTTTGGTGCTTGTTCGATTATTTCTTGGGGCGGTTCTGTTACTTCTACCGCGATTGGCATTGTTCTCTTCATGGTACCTTCGAATGTTATCCTCATTGTAATTTCGTATCCGTTCATATCTTGACCTCCTTAAATCAATACTCCGATAGCGGGGCGGTAAAACAGTGCGTCGTACCCAAACACCTCCGTCCTGATACACATACACGCGCGCTGATAGGTCATAATAAATACTCAACTCGGGAAAATATACGTAACGCACAACTTCTAATCGGTTCGGGTAGAACCAAGGTGGCGGGGGGTTACTAACCCTTGAAGTGATAACTACCGGGCCACAGCTAGACAATACCACTAGTGTGATTAATGATAGCATAATTCGAAATGATTTTATCTTTTTCATCTGTTAATATTTATTGTTTTTTAAAAGTTAGATGTAGTTCGCAAATCAACATTATTGTTGGTATCTAGATCTGTTATTGCTCATTTCATAACATCTAGTTTGGATGACAAAATAAAAGAACAGCAAAAACCCTTGAAATGATGTACATCATTTTGAGCACAATCAGATTTAAATAATTTTGGAATTGAGCCATTAATTGAAGAAAATATTAAAATACCAAGTCATGGAAAAAGAAATCATTTACAATACGAACCTCCATTTTGAGCATCAACAATGGCGTTCTGAACTAGCTTTTTGGGAAGATGAACTAAAAACTTTTAAAAACCGATTGAGTGAACTTATAACCCGGTGGACGTCCAAGGAGGTACTTACTGAGTTAGAACATTACCAAAACGAGTTCATTTTGCATGGTGGGGTCATTGAAGACATCACTGAAGCCATTGATGAACATGAAATTCGAATAGCTGGTCAAAGTCAAATGGGGATTGAAGCACTTGATACCCATATGGTCAAGAAACATTTAGATATACGCGAAAAGATGGAAATGCAACGTCAAATCTACGCAGAACTGAAAAAAAAGTTCTTTCGGTTTCTCAGCAAATATATGTAAGAACCTTGATTGCTTTTTTCTTGCAAAACGATTGAACAAAAGTAGGTTTTTAGTAAATTATCTTTAAGAAATTCATTATCTTAAGAATCCCCATGTTCTAAAACCTACCGCAAATGCAGACCCTTTTGGTTATCGAGGATAATCGTACTATTCGCGAAAACACGGCTGAGTTTCTCGAAATGGAAGGCTATGTCGTACTCACCGCTACTAATGGAATTAATGGTTTTAAAAAAATCACCGATTTTAGGCCTGATTTAATCATCTGTGATATACTTATGCCCGAAATGGGAGGCCTTGATTTGCTAGCTAAACTCGGATTACATAAGGGATTGAAAACTATACCTGTTATATTCTATAGTGCCAAAAGCGAAAAAAAGGATATTAAATCAGCTATGGATATGGGTGCCTACGACTACATTGTTAAACCCTCTGATTTGCAAGATCTTTTGGCATCGATCAGAGAATGTTTGGGAAACAGGAAATTTTCGTAGAATTACCGATGACCGTGTCAAGAAAAGGTTACTATCAAATCTTCGGTATGAATATGTTTCCACTATATTATTTTAAAATGGAATGTTATTACTCTGTTATATAAAATGATGGATTAATCGATATTGACAATTCGAGTTTTTATTGGCATGGCTTTCAAAGAGCAACATACTATTCCTCAGCATACCGTTTGTAAAAACTGGACTTCAAAAAACGTTGGGCATCTTCTAAAAGTTGTGCTACCTCCTGTACGGTCTTGTTACGTATTTTTGAGATTTCAGGTAACTCGAATTGGTGCTCTGTAAAAAGTTCGAACACTGTTCTCATGGGTGTCGGTAGTTGATGCAAGACCATTTCGGTATGTTTTTTAACAGTCTCCTCACTAAGCTTTTTATCCAGTTTTGCCATTTGATCTGCTCTATTATCCTCTAAGAATATATTCTTTACAATATAATCGTGTTTTCGGTACGAGATGTCATCTAGTTCTTCGAGCATCACCAAATCGCCATCGCCATCGGTACTGAATTTTTCTTCCATGGCATCCCACTCCTGTTTGGCGAAATCATCAATATTTTCAAAAAAGATTGTATCGAATTCCTCTTCTACCAAGACATCTTCTAAAAGGGTGTCTGCTTTTTTGAACAACCATGGGTGTAGGTCTTTTCCATCTTCTATTTCATCAAAATGTTCATAGGCTTCGATAAAAAGCTGATCCGTAAAATCGTCAGGTTTGTATTTGCCCATAGGAATGGTTTTTTTTAGCAAAGCGGTATTAAGCCTTTTGGCAACATAGCGTTTTACTTCAGGTAAGACCTTTAATAAGAGCGCATTGAACGCGGCTCTTTTATCCTCTTTTTTGAACAATGCCAAATCGGTATATGCTTTTTGAACAAAAAGATGAAATGCTATTCTGCTTTCGTGGTATGCGGTTGTATGTTCCATAAGGATTATTTTTTAGTGGTCTAAAAGTCCGAACTAGTTTTTGAGGTTGAAATGATTTTGGTCAGTCCATCCAGTTTTTTAAGACAAAACAAGATGAACTGATCTTCGTCATTGTTTACAATAATCCTTCAAAGTAATTTGGCTGCAGTATTAGTAATAACTTAAAATTCAAAAAATCATGCAAAACGATAGTGGAAGTGTAGTATTAGCCTTATTGACAGGAGCTGCAATAGGTGCAGGAATCGGAATTCTCTATGCCCCGGAAGAGGGTAAGAAAACCAGAAAAAAAATCAGACGCAAGGTAGAAGATACCAGTCACGATATTTCGGAGCGTATTTCGCATGCCAAGGAGGAGTTGACCAAATCGGCGGCCGATCAGAAAGACAAATTTGACCGCAAGTTGGATGAGGCCATCTCGAACATGAGCTATAAAGCAGATGATATTATCGCTACGCTAGAGCGCAAGTTGGAAGATTTAAAAAAGAAGAACGCCCAATTACAGAAATAAGCCCATGGCCTTAGAAGAACTCAAACAAGACCTCATGGAGGCTGATGCCGATGTGAGGTCTTATTTAGAAACTAGTGAAGAGTACTTGCAACTAAAAGTCTTCAAGATTTTAATGCATTCTGTAACCAATCTTTCACAAATCGCATTGGTCGGAACTCTTATAGTGGTGGCTTTGGTAATGCTATCACTTGGAGCTTCGCTGGCCATCAATGAACAGATGGACAGTTTTTATATTGGATTTGTTATTGTGGGACTTGTTTATGTTCTCATTGCTGTACTATGCTATTTTTTCAGGGAGAAATTAGATAAGCCCTTACTACGAAAATTCTCCAAACACTATTTTGACTGAACCATGCAAAATCGCTATAGCTCATTTTCGGAAATAGATGAACGTTTGAAAATCTTAAACCTTCAACGGCAAGTTTATAAAGAAAGCATAAAATTAAACCTAAACAGGGCAAAGACCGATATATACCCTACAGCGTTACTTAGTAACGCAAAAGGAATGTTTCAAAAAATGATACTGACCTTTTTGATCAAAAAGGTATCAGACGTCGTGCGGGTTTTTCGTAAAAGAGAGCGGGTCGAGTTTTTGGAGTGATTTCCTGTTATTTAAAATCCAGCTCGTTTTTGCCTTTCAAGGCGTAGCGAGCCTGCTCCGGGCAGGCAATTCCACACAATGAACCTCCACAATGTAAAAAATAGAGATTCGTCATTCCTAAAGATTATAAATTATCGAAGGCTATCGAACCTCCGCAACATGCAGCAACTCTTCCTTATCCAATAAAATGATTCTACGGGCTTTACCCATGGTAATCAGTCCTTCTTCCTTAAAATCAGATAGGGTTCTTATGGCTGTTTCCGTGGCTGTGCCTATGAGACCGGCAAAATCTTCGCGTGAAATATCGATTCCTTCATCCGGGGAATCTTTTATGATTCCTTTATCATGAAGATTTAATAAAGCTTTGGCCACCCTTTGCCGAACTGTGGAATACGCCATATCGACCATTTGTTGTTGTATTTCTGCCAGGTTGTTCGAAATAAGATCCATGAACTTATGGGAGACCTCTTTATTTTCATTGAGTAAATGGATAAAATCTGTTTTTGGTATGCCGTAAACTTCCGCTGCCTCCAACACGGTTGCCGATTCTAAATACGTTTCATTATGGCTCATTAGGGAAAGTTGACCCAAAAAATCCCCTGTTTTGTGAATACCAGTCACGAATTCTTTCCCTATTTCGGTAGATTTATAGGTTTTTACAGTTCCACTTTCAATAAAATAAAGAGTGTGTGCGGCATCGCCCTCCATAAAAACGAAATCCTTTTTGTCGTAGGTTTTGGGGCGATAATCCCTTGAAATGCGTTCTAAATTGAGATAATCAAAGGCATCTTCAAAAAATTGGTTGATACCTTCGATGTTCTTGGAAAACTCCTTTCTTAGAAAATCATTTTTTTGTAAGCGACAAGCGACCGCTTCCAATAGTTCATGTTCTTCAAACGGCTTGGTGAGGTAATCATCGGCACCAAGGTTCATGCCTTTACGGAAATCCGCTTTCTCTGACTTTGCGGTCAAAAAGATAAATGGAATACTGGCCATAGCTTTGTTTTTGCTCAATTCTTCCAGTACTCCGTAGCCATCCATTTGGGGCATCATCACATCGCAGATAATGATATCAGGATGGAATTGCTGAGTCTTTTCAACACCTTTTTTTCCATCTTCCGCCGTTTCCACCTCATAATCGGCGAGTTCCAAAATGTCCGCTGTATTCTCACGAACATCTTTGTTGTCTTCTATGATCAGTACTTTTTTCATTTGCTGTATTTTAAATGTTTTTATAACATCTATCATCTTCTACCCGCGACGGGAAAATCCACATAAAAAATCGCTCCTTTACCCAATTTGCTTTTAAAACTGATGGTACCACCCATGAGTTCGGTATACTGTTTTACAATATGGAGGCCAAGGCCGGTACCTTGAATGTTGGTAGCATTCTTGGCACGAAAAAAACGTTCAAATAAATTGTCTTGCTCTTCAATCGGTATACCCATGCCCTCATCAGCAACCTGTAACGAGACCTTGTCTTCTGTAGCACTAATACCTACATATATTTTACTGTTTTCCTCGGAATACTTAATGGCATTCGAAATCAGATTAATCAGTATGTGGCGCATCAGTTTTGCATCTAAAAAAACGGAAACTGCAGGTTGTTCATGTTCCAAAATAAGGGTTTGACCTTCTTTTTGGCTGGTCTCAATCTCATCTATAACAGATTGTGTAAGTTCTACCAAGTCAAAATCTGCTAGTTGTAATGCGGTTTTCCCTTCTTCAAGTTTGCTCAAGGAAAGGAAGTCGTTCAATATGACGACCAGGTTACGCACGTTCGATTTAATCTGCTTGATATACTTTTTTCGTTTCTCCTCTTTACCCGGTTCATTTTGCTTTCCTATCAAAATGGCAGAAGACAATATTGCACTTAAAGGCGTTCTGAACTCATGCGACGCCATAGAAATAAAGCGCGATTTCAATTCGTTAAGCTCCTGCTCAGTTTGCAAGGCCTTTAAGAGTTCTAGTTGCACCCGTTTTTGATCAGTAGTATTCGTGTGTACGAATAGTGCCCAGGTGATGTTTTTATCCGCATAAAGTGGTATGGAGTTTACAGAATAGTTTTGCTTACCGTAAGTCATCTCGAACGACAGGTGCTCGCCAGATAAGGTTTTTTGTACATCCTGTTTTATTTGCTCCTTCAACTCTTTTGTTATGACAGGTAAATCATTGATACTTTTACCTTCATAATCATTTTTATCGAGTTTGAATTTCTGTAATTCTTCCCCTTCCAAATACACCACTTCCATATTGGTGTTAAAGACGCTGATAACGCCTTTCGGAAAGTTTTGGGCAATTGCTGCAAATAGGGCTTGACTGGCCATGGCCCTATTTTCAGCAACTTTTGTGGTTTCAATCTGATTCTCAAGACTTTGGTTTGCCTCAACGAGTTTCTCAACAGTTGCCGTTATCTCATTGGTGCGTTGGGCCACTTTTTCCTCCAACTGCTCCTTACTTTTCCGTAACGCTTTATTAACGTTATGCCGCTCTATGGCCACACTGGTCAACTGTGTCATATTGGCAACAATTTCCCGTTCACCTTTTGTGGGGGTGCGAACATCATCGCAGTAAATAGCAAATGTTCCTAAAACCTTTTTTTGAGAAGAGAATATGGGAGATGACCAACACGATTTTATATCATGTTTCATGGCTAGTTGTTTATAGTCCGGACAAAGGGGTTCGTTGGCGATATCGCCTACAATGACCTCCTTTTTTATGTAGACAGCTTTACTGCAACAATTAATTTCATCCTCTATTTTAACTCCCACTATACCCTTACTGAAACTATCGGGAAGATTGGGAGCCGCCAATATATTTAACGTACCTTTTTCTTCATCAAGCAATAAAATGGAGGCCATACAATTACTTAGATGTTTTTCGACCGTCTCAATGATTTTATGGGCAATTTCAGAAAGCGGTTGATCTTCCGTGATTAGTTCAAGTACTACCTGAATCTGGTCTTTGAGAAGTTCAGCCTTTTTTCGTTCAGTAATATCATTCTGAACGCCTATAAAATGGGTAAGTTCGCCATTTTTATCGTTAACGGGCGTAATGGTCAGTTCGTTCCAGAAAAGTGTACCATCTTTACGATAATTTCGAAGGATGACTTGGCAGGCCTGTTGTTTTTTTAGAGCGGTACGCATCAACGCTATGCCTTCTTGCTCCCGATCATTGTTTTGTAAAAAGCGACAGTTTTTTCCCAGCACTTCACTTTTGTTATATCCAGTAATCTTAACAAAAGCATCATTACAGTAGATAATGGGGAAATCTGGTAATTGGGCATCTACGATAAGAATGCCATTGCCCGCCGCCTCCAAAGCATTATTTCTAATATCCAGTATTTTTTTTAGCGCAGTGCCTTTGCTGATATCACGTGCGACCGATAGAATTTTATCCTTTCCAAAAGGAACTGAGCGTGCTTCAAAATCAATCTGTCTTTTAATACCGGGCACCGTGACCTCAATTGCCAACATTTTTTTGGTCTCATGCACTTCTTTCAAAGCTTTCAATATTTTATCGGCCGCCGCAAGAGGTAGATATCGTTTTACATTTTTACCAATTAGTTTTTCCTTTGGGGCGATCAGAAGCGAGGGGTCAGATGCTTGAATCTCTAACGTTTTCCCATCTTTATCATGTATTAAAATAAGATCGGGTAGGACTCCCAGTATGGCTCTGTTTTTAGCTTCGCTTTCCCGCAATTCTTGTTCCGTCTTTCTATTCTCGGTAACATCCCTTACAATGGATAATAACGCGTGGTTATTTAGCGGTACGGTTCGTGCCTCATAATCAAAACGGCCCGTGGGTAGATTCAAAGAATATTCCGTTACCTGCAATTTTTGCGTTTTAATGGTAAGATCATGTGCCTTTTTAACGACTTTGTATACCTCTGGCGGAAGCACATCTTTCCTGTTTTTTCCAATGAGCTCTTCTTGGGGCACCAGCAATTTTTCAGGTTCTGGTGTAAAGTAGTCTAAATAGTTGCCGTCATGATCCAATATGAACATCATATCTGGTAAGGCCTCCAATAAGGCATTGTTCTTGGCTTCATTTTGCCGGAGTTCTTCTTCGCCCTTTTTTTGTTCGGTAATGTCTGAAATAAAACCTTCGAGTGCTATCAAGCTTCCTTTTTTGTCGAATATGCCCTGTCCCAATTCTCTTAAATATTTGACCTTCCCTCGTTTGTCTCGGATACGGTAAGTCACCGTAAAAGGTTTTTTCTTGTCCAATGATTTTTGGGTGATTGACCAAATTGGTTCCTGATCTTCCTTAAAAGTTAAATCCGAAAAATGAACCTTGCCTTCTAAAAAATCCTTAGGTGGATGGCCCGTTACTTGCCGACAGCCTTCACTGATATATTCCATGGTCCAGTCACGATCATTTTTGCATCGATATACAATACCCTGTAGATTGCCGACCAAGGTGTTCAATTTTCGATTGCTTTCTGCTAGAAATGCGTTTGTTTCTTGCAAAGCGGTCATATCCATCATACGGCTGGTGGCATCCTTAACGAAGGCTACCGTAACCTGCTTGCCATTTAGAGTTGTGGGACTTAAGCTGATATCCAATGGGAATTCAGAACCTTTTTTTTTGAGGCCCCAAAGATCCAGTCCCAAACCCATGGTGCGGGTTTCAGGTTTCTTTACATACTTTTTTCGATGGACACCATGCTTTTTCCTGAATTTCTCAGGAAGTAAGTTTTCAAGCTTAGTATCTTTTAGTTCTCCTTTGGAATAACCGAACATTCGTTCACAAGACCCATTGGCATCAAGAATTCGACCAGCGTCATCCACAACCAAAATGCCTTCGATGGAGGCGTCAAAAATGCTTTGAAGCAATGCGGTTTCTTTCTTTTGATTGTTCATTTTTTATTCTTTTCACTGTAACTCAACGCTATCAGTATCCATTCGTCTAATTTTCGGAAAGGTATCTGGATAAGATTCCTGAATGAACCCTATCAGTTTTTCTCGTACACTGCAACGTAAATTCCAGCCAGCAGAAGCGTTTTTAGTACTAAAAGTTGCCCTGAGTTGCATTGTTCTTTCGTCGACTTCGGTCACCAAAAGATCAGCTACTCTTTTATCCCACAATTTCTCATTTCCCAAAATCTCAATAAATTTTTTTCGCAATTCGGCCACCGGAAAGCTATAATCCACATAGATGAAAACACTGTTAATGATATCCTTAGAATTGAAGCTCCAGTTCACAAAGGGGTGGTCATTAAAATAGTTCAAAGGCAAAACCAACCGTCTCCAATCCCATGTCTTGACAACGACGTAGGTCAGGGTAACATCTTCGACGGTACCAAATTCACCTTCGATTACCACTTGATCGTCGATTTTCAAGGGTTGCGTAAAGGCCATTTGAAACCCAGAGACTAAATTTGCGATTGACTTTTGAGCGGCTACCCCGACTATGATCCCTATAATTCCTGCAGATGTTAAAATGGTTTCGCCCAGTTCCCGGGCTGCTGGAATATTCCATAATATAGAAGCGATGGCCAAGGTTATAATAACCACCATGGCCACACTTTTTATAAATCGCAGTTGGGTCAATACTTTTCGCTCCTTGGCTTTGTTGGGGCCATTTATCTGAAACTTTTCTTTTACTACAACTTCCAATGCTTGTAATAAGGCCATCAACATCCAAGCAAAATTCACAATGAGAAGAGCTTCTATAAACTTATGACCCAATGAATTTAACTCGGAATAAAAAAGTAAGGAGGAATAAATAAGTAGCAACGGTATAAAAAACTTGGCAGGTCTTCTCAGGTATTTTAGCAATTGCTCTTTTAGGATCGAAGGTTTTTTTTGGTTATATATTCTTAAGACAGAAAAAATTGCCCATCGAAGCGCAAGCCCCACAACTATGCATGCTAATAACACTGTTATGTGCGTCAACCAAGATTCTTCGCCAAAAAATTCTGAGACAAGCGCGTCCATGAAATTTTTCTGTAAAAATAAGGTTGTGGGCAATGCTTAAATATGACCATGGTCATGTGATTGGACTAAAGGATGGAATACTTTTGATGTACGTTAGTTTTACCAAAAAATCAAATATGAAAACAGGTTTGGTGCTTTCCGGGGGTGGGTTTCGCGGCATTGCCCACATTGGTGTCATAAAGGCATTGGAGGAGCATGATATTTATCCCGATTATATTGCAGGAACCAGCGCAGGGGCTATTGTCGGGGCGCTGTATGCAGGAGGATGCGGTTGGGAAGAAATACTGGACTTCTTGAAAACCGTACAGATTTTTAGCTTCAGTAACTATGCTTCAAAAAAACCAGGCTTCGTTGATCCAGAAAAGTTCTATGACCGCTTTTTGAAATTCTTTCCCAAAGATGATTTTGGGTCTTTGAAAACACCACTATATATAGCCACTACGAATATTTTGGATGGCAGTTTAAAAGTGTTTCACCGCGGAGAATTGATTAGACCTATTTTAGCCTCCGCCGCTTTCCCCGGTTTGTTCGCACCTGTTAAAATCGAGAAAGATTATTATGTAGATGGAGGAATTCTGAACAATTTCCCTTCGGACCTTATCAAAATGTACTGCGATAAGATTATCGGTGTATATGTCAACCCATACGAGAAAGTGAAAATCGATGGACTTAAGCATTCCTATTCTGTATTGGAAAGAGCCTTCAAGATTATGATGGCAAAGGAATCACTTGCCAAATTCCAGGATTGTGATTTCGTCATTAACCCCAAAGAGCTTAGCAATTATAGTACGTTCGCTTTAAAAGATGTGGACGCAATTTTTAATTTTGGCTATCAAGCAACAGTTAAGGAACTAAGAAATACCGACCTTAAGAAATCAGAATCCGAATTGAAAGTTCAATTAGAGACGATGAAAGGTGCGCCTATAGCCGCGAGAGAAGGAGAATAACAATTCATGAGGACCCTAATACTCCCCTCAGCCGTTTTATCAGTTGTGCCAGTATTAAAGAACCAAAAGCAAAGAAAACCGTTAAGGTCAATTGCTCGTTAGAGAGCTGGAGTAATGAAAGTGCTTGCCCAATAGGTTTTATTAGATAAGCCCCAAGAGTTATCAATAACGAAAGCAAAATGGCGCTCCACACCCAAATGTTTTGAGTAACTTCATTCTTAATAAAAGATTCTCGATAACGCGGCATATTGAACACATTGAACAATTGCGCTAGGACCAAAGTATAAAAGGCCATGTTGTTGATAATATCCCAATCCAACATCAAATAAAAATCAGCATAAACGACGACACCGATTACCGATGCGCTGATGGATAATCCGTAAATTATCGTGGCATACCATTCATTTCTTGTCATTATAGGTTCCATTGGGTCTCGTGGTGGTTGCTCCATAATATCCTTCTCGCCCATTCCCAGTCCTAGTGCCAAGGCGGGAAAGACATCGGTAACCAGGTTTAAGAACAAAATCTGCAAGGGCAAAAGCGGTGCTGGAAGGTTCAATAGGGCGGCAACGCCCACGGAAAGAATCTCAGCCAAGTTGCAAGACAACAGATAGACCACGAACTGCCGAATGTTCTGAAACACCACCCTACCTTGCCGAATAGCCAATTCTATAGCAGTAAACTTATCGTTCTTTAGAATGATATCGGCGACTTCGCGGGCGGCCTCGGTGCCACGAATACCCATGGCGATACCAATATCGGCTTTCTTTAAGGCGAGCACGTCATTGATTCCGTCGCCGATCATACCCACAATGTTTCCATTTTTTTGATAAAAGGATACAAGAGCCAGTTTTTGTTCGGGACTCACCCGTGCGAAAACGGAGGCATCTAGTAATTGTGTTGTAATCTTCTTATCGGCATTGTTGATATTTTGTAAATCTCTGCCTTGCAACACCTTTTCAGATGGGGCATCATATTCTAGCAGGCCGACATCTTCTGCAATTTTTTGTGCGGTCATGGCATGGTCACCGGTTGCCATGATGACTTTGATTCCCGCTTTTTTGTAGACGTCAATGGTGGCCTTGACATCTTTTCTGGCTGGATCGATAAACCCTATAACCCCAAGAAAGACAAGTTGTTTTATCAGATTTTTAGTTTCCGGGACTTTCTCGATTCCTTTATAAGCGAATGCCAATGTCCGCAATCCTTGGGCGGCCAATTCAGAAACTTTTCCGTACCATATTTTTTTTCGATTTTGGTCGAAAGGTTTGATTTTTTCATCGTCCAAAATCGTATCGCAAGCTGCGACCAGTTTTTCAAAAGCTCCTTTGGCATAGACATAATATCCGTATTTATTTTTATGTAAGGTAGCCATCAATTTGCGTTCGGCGTTAAAAGGAAGTTCTGATTTTTCAGGATTTTCTTTCCGAATTATTGTTACATCATACCCAGCTTGCCTGGCAAAATCAAGAAGAGCCACTTCGATGGAATCACCCTGTAAAGTTTCCTCGCTAACACTAGCATTGTTACAAAGAATACTGGCCATAATCATTTTGTTGAAAGCTTCGTTTTTCCGTACAAAATCAAATCCGGACTTGTTTTTCTGTTGTACGTGGGTTAGGGAAGTTTGTGAGAAAACGACCGTCTGGACCTTAACTTTATCCTCGGTCAATGTTCCGGTTTTGTCGGTACAGATTGTATTGGTGGCTCCCAAGGTCTGCACTGCCTCTAACTTTTTAATGATCACCTTTCGCTTCGACAATCTCATCATACCCCGAGCTAGGGCAATGGTGGCCACAATAGGTAAGCCTTCGGGAATTGCTGCTACTGCCAAGGCCACCCCCGTTTCTATCATCAGCAAAAGATCTTTTCCACGAATATAGCCAGTAACAACTATGAGCACTACGAAGACCAACGTAAGCCAGATCAACCATTTGCTGAGTTGGTTCAATTTTTTTTCCAAGGGCGTAATTTCCTTTTCCGCATCAATGCCCATTTGCTGGATTTTTCCCAATTGGGTATTTGCACCGGTGGCCGTTACAATCGCGCTGCCTGAACCTGTGGTGACCATAGTACCCTTGAAAAGCATGTTGCGTTGATTGGTAATAGGCGTATCGGCCGGATAACTGTCGGTGGTCTTGGATACAGGTACACTTTCCCCCGTCAAGGCAGATTCCTTTATAGCTAGATTATCTACAGAAATCAATCGTGCATCGGCTGTAACCATATCGCCCGTTTGCAAGAGGACGATATCGCCGGGTACCAATTCCGAAGTCGTGATTTTTTGAATCATTCCCGAGCGGATGACGCGGGTCATGGACTGCCCCATTTTTCTGAGGGCTTCCAACGAGCGTACTGCTTTCAATTCCATGAAAAATCCAATACCGACCGAAATCACTAAGACAATAAGAATGGCAACACCTTCCAACCAATCACTGAAAAGAAAGGCCAATACTGAAGCAACTGTCAAAATATAGATAATGGAATCTAGTAATTGATCCATTAGGATACGCCATCTACTTTTTGGATCATCTTTCGGAATCTGGTTCAGACCATGTTGCCGTAGTAATTTTTTTGCTCTTTCCTCATCCAGTCCAAAATCTAAATCACTCCTTAGTTGTTCGGCGGTTTCTTGGGCGGATTGTGAACATGGATTTTGAATCATTTCGGACAAATTGAAGAATAAGATAAATGCCCCCTAAACAAAACTGATTAACATGGACGCATTTCAGTTTTGGTAAGAGGGCATTTTGGAAAAACCAGAATTTTTAAATAATCTTTAAGACACTTCGATTACTTTTGGTGGACGCTTTTTGGCTTCCTCTTTTTTAGCAAGTTTAAAACTTAAGATACCATCATTGTATTTAGCCTTAATTTCTTCCTCTTTTACGCTGTCTGGCAATTGAAGTGAGCGTTCGAAAGAGTTGTAGCTAAATTCCCTCCGAGTGTAGTTATCTTCTTTTTCTTCCTCAGCGTGTTCTTTCTCAGCTGAGACATTGAGGCACCCGTCTTCAATCGTAATCTGAAAATCTTTCTTGCCAAAACCTGGAGCAGCAAGTTCAATCTCGAAATCATTATCGGTTTCCTTGATATTAAGGGCAGGCTCCATGGTCTTACCATTCCAGAATGGGTTTTTCATAAGACCTGTGTTCCAAAAACGATTATCGAAAAAATCATCCATATCGAAAAAATCTTGTGTAACGAGATTTCCAAAAGGTCTTCTTCTAAATTTTACTAGTGACATAATAGTATATTTTAAGTTAAACAATCATTTATTTTTCAATGGTTCGAAAGTACAACAGCGAATGAAGTTTGAAAATGACGTAGGTCAGGATTCAGGATTTTGTTGGAATAGTACCGATTAATTCTAAACTCAAGTGTATTACAAATTATTAGGACTTTCACTGTGACTAATTATCTTTGTAGCCCGATTAAGGCGCTTTACCTCAATTGTCTTTTAGGATTTTCTTTTTCATCTATAGCTAATTAGCTTCACAAGCTTCACATTAAGGAAAACTTGATAATGGTACTTACAAGCTAGCAGTACAAGATGATCATATCGGCTACATATTAGATCATCCGTATTATCTGTTCCAGAGCAGAATTCTTATTTTTATTATAATAAGATAAATAGATACGTCATATGAAGAATTTGTTTTTTACTGCCTTAGTTTTTACGGTCACATTTTCCATAAAGGCCCAGGTAAAAGTATACGAGGGTACAGAAGTTATTCCTACCTATCAAAAAGGAGCGGATGAAGTAAGTCCTATTTTTTACACGGGTAGGGGAGTGCAGGGTGCACAAGGCAAAGTTTATCCATATCCTTCACAAACGAAACTTGGAGACTCCTTGACCGATGTGACCTATGAAATGGTCTATTTGGAAAATGAATACATCAAGGTAAAGGTTTTACCTGCTTTCGGGGGTCGGCTTTTTTCAGCAATCGACAAGACAAACGGTCATGAATTATTCCATACCAATAGCGTTATTAAACCTGATTTGATTGGTACGTTAGGAGCTTGGGTCTCTGGAGGTATAGAATGGTGCTTTCCACATCACCACCGTACATCGACCTTGATGAAAAGTGATTACCGTTTGGTTAATAATGACGATGGAAGTGCCACAGTTTGGATTGGCGAAACCGAAAAAACGATGGATATGCGTGGAGTTGTTGGTATGACCCTCAGACCCGCCAAATCTTATATTGAAGTTGATTACCGAATTAACAATACAAATACCTTAACTAAAACTTTTCTTTTTTGGGCGAATGTAGCGATCACTTCTAATGATGATTTTCGAACTTTTTGGCCGCCAACTCAAGAAATTGGAGTTTTTCATAACAATAGAAGTTTTATACAATGGCCGATATCCAATGCAACTGATGATTACGGCCGTACCAGTTATCCTGAAGGAGTAGATCTTACATGGTGGAAAAACCATCCAAACCCGGTTTCCTTTTTTATGTGGGATATTAAGGAAGGGTTTATTGGAGGATACGACTATGGTCAAAAAGCCGGTACGGTTCACGTGGGCGACCCTCACGAAAACAATGCTTCAAAATTATGGCAGTTTGGTCCGGGACTGCAAGGTCAGAACGCAAGAAGAAAGTTAACCGACGACGGAAAAGCATACGTAGAATTAATGACCGGCACATTTTCGAATAACCAACCGGACTATAGTTGGATACAGCCCCACTCAGTCAAGGATGCTAAGAATTATTGGTATCCCCTTCGCGATTTGGAGGTAGTCAAAAACGCAACGATAGATGCTTCGGTCACCTTACAAATGCGCAATACCAAAACTGTTTTTTACGGATTCAACACAACTTCTGTTTTCAAGAATGCCAAATCAGTCTTGAAAAACGGTGATATCGTCTTAGCTGAAAAAGTAATCGATATCGACCCTGCAAATCCGTTCACGCAAACGTATAAAAGTCGAAAGCCACTGAATGAATATGAGTTACATATAGCCTTATTTGATTCCGATGGTAATGAATTGGTTTCGTACCAACCGTACAAGCTAAAAAAGCCTAAACTACCAAAACCACAGGAAGAGGTTAAGGCAGCTTCGGAGTATAATTCAGTTGAAGACCTTTATTTAACCGGAAGATTTGTTGAGCAATTCAATAGGCCCGGAAAAAATCCCGATGATTACTATTTGGCCGCTTTGAAAAAATCACCTAACGATTATAGAACAAATATCGCTTTGGGCAAGCGTCGCTTGAACCAAATGAAATATAGTGAAGCGTTGAAATACTTGCAGACTGCTGCCGATAAACTAAATGTGAAATACTACCAGCCAAAAGAAGGTGAATTATACTACTTCCGCGGATTAGCGCATCAAGCTTTAGGAAATTCCGAAGAAGCTTATAAAGATTTAGCAAGGTCAACTTGGTACTACCAATGGTTTTCCGCCGGAAATTTTCAACTGGCACAGATCGAGAATCAAAAAGGCAATCTTGATAAGGCACTGGAATATATTAGGGAAGCCTATTCAACAAACACGAGAGATAGTCGTATTACTGTTTTGTATGCTGCGCTTTTGAGGAAAAAGGGAAACACCGAAAAAGCCAAAATACTTCTTGACGAACAATTGGCATATGACCCCTTGAATTTCGCCGCCATTTATGAACAGAATTTATTGTCAGGAAAAAGTGATATGACGGACTGGCATAAAAACATGCAAGATGTTGAAAACAACTATTTGGAAATCGCAACCAATTATATGAACGCTGGGCTCCTAGAAGATGGTATAAAACTTTTATCAGGACTCGAAAACCCTAAAAACCCCTTGGTGCATTATTACCTCGCTTATCTGCATGACCAAAACGAAGACCAAAACAAAGCGGAGGGTTATCGTGCTAGTGCTCAAAATTGCGCTTTGAATTATACGTTCCCCTATCGGGCTGAAACTGCAACCGTTTTACAACATGTTTTAACCGCAGATGCAGATAATTCTCAAGCTAATTATTTACTGGGGAATCTGTTGTACGACAATCGCCCCGAAGATGCCATGATCGCTTGGAAAAAGGCAAGTGCCTCAGAAAATGTAGATGCCATGGTATGGCGAAATCTGGCGTTCGGAGCATTTTATCATCATAAAAAGCCGAAAGAGGCTATAGATTATATGACGAAGGCGATAGGTCTGAATGGTAGTAACCCCCTTTGGTTTTCGGAACTTTCTAAATATTATGATGAATCCGATGAAGATTTTACCGAAAACCTGAAAATCCTTCAGGACAATATTGATGTTGTTCGCGAAGATGTAACTGCACCAAAAACCTTGGTAGAACTTTTAAATCTTAATGGAGACTATGACGAAGCGATTACGTTTTTGGATAATCATCACTTTAGAACTTGGGAGGGTGGCCGTGAAACGTATTGGCACTATGTAGATGCACATACCTTAAAGGCAAAAGAACTCGTTCAAAATGAAGAATTCGATAAAGCAATTTCGCATCTGGAACGAGCATTGGAATATCCAGAAAATCTGGAAGTGGGAAAACCTACGCATGATGAGAAAAATGCAATGATTTATTATCTAATGGGAGAAGCATATGCGGCAAAAGGAAATTCTCAAAAAGCAAAAGAGTCTTATCAAAAAAGCGCGGCTGCAGAAAACGGTCGTGGTATGTACGACTTACTTTTTTATCAAGCATTAGCTAACGAAAAGCTAGGTGAAAAAGATGAGGCAATCCGTATGTTCGAAAATCTCATTGAATTAGGACAACAACAAAGAGCAGGAGGGGATAACAATACCTTAGTAGCCGTAGAAGAAGCGTCTGCGACGAATAAAAAGGCTATTTCGCAATCCTATTTATTAGAAGCTTTAGGCAACATGGGGCTTGGAAATAAAGACGAAGCGCAACGTCTTCTAAAAACCGCTTTAGATACTTATAAAAACAATCTTTGGGCCATAGTTCTAATGAACAGTTAGTATGGAAAGGTCTGGATTAATTCTTTTTTCAATTCTTCTCATAGGACTTTCTTTTTGTGGATTTGCGCAAACCGATAAAAAATTATCCTTGGGAGAACAACCTATCTTCAAGGCTTCAAAGACAAATTCGGATATCGTTGTAGATGGAAAGATGAATGAAAACGATTGGCAAAATACGGAGGCCAGAACGCTTGATTATTTCTATAGGGTAGAAAAACCCGACGACCAACAGCAAACGACTTTTCGCATGCTTTGGGATGAAAAAAACCTGTATTTGTTTTACGAAATGCAGGATAAATTCTTGACCGTTCGAGAAACTAAGCGAGACGGTGAGCCTTATTTAGATGATTGTGCCGAAATCTTTTTCATAACTGCGCCCGATAGTCTCGACACCCATTTTGGCTATGAATTGAATTTGAACAAAGCGTCGAACGATTTTATCTATTTCAATGATTATTACAAGGGAAAAGATGTTGTATATAAATCGTTCAATCCTGAGTTTGAAGTCGAAGTGACTTTTGAAGGAACCATTAACGACAATTCGGATATTGATATAGGATGGACCATGGAAATGGCAATCCCCTTATCGAATTTCGGGGAATTAGGTCAGGTCGTGCCTGTACGAACAGGAAATCGTTGGGCTTTTTTGACCATTCGCCAAGATAGAAATGATGCTGAGGGAAATCGCAGGTCGACCTCCACCATTTTTCCTATTTATGATATATCAAAAAATGTACACCAGGCCAACCGTTTTGGACTGATGGAATTTGTGGATTAATAATATCTAATTGATAATACAATTGAATTTTTCCAACTAAAAAACATTAAAATGAGATTATTTGCAATCCTTGGTTCCATTCTAATCTTTACCATTTCTTGTACACAAAGTGAAACTAAGAAAACGGAAGTTGACGAATATCCAGATGGCTTCCCATATGGTAATGTGCCAAGGGAGAAACCCAATACCCCGATGAGCGCGGCCTTGGAACGTGTATACGATGGCACTTATGCGGGATTGGAAAATCACAGCAATCAACTCTTTTCCAGATTTAAATACACACCATTGAAAGGCTTTGATTATGGAAAAAAAGACGCTAGAATTTCCCGAAGGGATGCCTCGAAGGTTATTAAGGCGAATGGCAAATATTATGTGTGGTACACGCACAGAAATACACCAACACCGCCCGATGCAGAGGCTGGAAATGATACCATTCCCTCTAGGGACTGGGATCTGGCCGAAATTTGGTATGCAACCAGCGAAGATGGGTTTACCTGGGAAGAGCAGGGAGTGGCTGTACCACGGTTGGAAAAACCATATCCAGGATGGAGGTCCGTTTCAACAGCAGATATTTTGGTGTACAAAGGAAAATATTACCTATACTACCAAGCCTATACGGAAATGCCAGGTGGAGCAGGAAGAGGAGATGATTGTCCTGTCGCCGCCTCGGTATCCGATTCTCCCGATGGCCCTTGGACACCTTCCAACAAAGTAGTCGTAGAAAATGGCCCGGAAGGAACCTGGGATCAATTCATTATCCATGATCCATACCCTCTGGTTTACAAGGATAAAATCTATCTATATTATAAAGGCGAAATGGGCGGTAATCCAAGAGTACGGGCGCAGGGCCTTGCTATTGCCGATCATCCTTTTGGGCCTTTTAAAAAACATCCGCTTAATCCGGTAATCAATTCGGGACATGAAACGGCCCTTTTCCCGTTCAAAGAGGGTATAGCGGCATTAGTAAGTCGACATGGATTGGAACACAATACGATTCAATATGCACCGGACGGTGTCAACTTTGAAATTGCGTCTATTACCTCGTTATTGCCAATTGCCCCGGGCGCCCATGTGCCGGATGCCTTTGTAGACAATGGAAATGGTCGCGGAATTACCTGGGGACTATGCCATTTCAGGGATGTCTTAAAAGTTGGAGGGGACAGCCAAAGCTACAGCATGCTGGCACGATTTGACTGTGACTTGAGTCTTGACCTTAATGATCCTGAAATGAAGGAAAGTGATATTTTCAACGACTCCTCAATAAATTTCAAATTCGGTCTTACCACAGCTCAATTGAAACGAATCAAGGAAGCCTTACATGAATAGAACTTTTTACCGGTAGTATTTATTGACATTTTATCAAAGAATATCAAGTGGATTGAACTCTAAACAATATTATTAAATGGCGGTCAAATTTATAGGTACAACAGTAGTAGCAGTAGCTATTTTAATGACGAGTCAAATTTTTTTCGCTCAGAACCCAGAAAACAGTGGAGATAAGTATAAGGACGCTTACAAAAAATATTTAAACGCAAGCTGCCCCATACCACATGACAACATTCAACATTTTGTTTATTTTGCCCGAGAAAGACACGAAATTGTCGACCATCCATTGCTTGAACATCCAATATTCAAAGGTGCTCAAATCATGTACTCCTGGAAAAATTTTGAACCCCAAAAAGGTCAATATGATTTTTCAATAGTAAAAGAAGATCATGACTATCTCAAAAAACATGGTAAAAAACTATTTGTACAAATACAAGATGCCACTTTCTATCCAATTTACAATGCTGTACCAGACTATTTGCTATCGAATGATTACGATGGAGGGGCTTTATTACAATACAATGAAAATGGAGAACCAGCAGGTTGGGTTGCCAAAAGATGGAACGAAAAAGTAAGAGAACGTTTTTCGTTATTTCTCCAAGCTTTGGGAGAAGAATTCGATGGAAAAATTGAAGGAATCAATCTGCAAGAAACTGCCATTGAAGTAAGTGAAAAAAATGACTCCAGCTTTTCTGAACAGAAATATGCTGCCGGATTGAAAGCAAATATGTTTGCACTAAAGAAAGCCTTCCCAACTTCTACCACAATGATTTATGCGAATTTCATGCCAGGTGAATGGCTGCCTTGGGAAGACAAAGGTTATCTCAAAAGCATTTACAAGTATGGGGAAGAAATTGGTGTGGGGTTAGGAGGGCCAGATCTGATGGTCAAAAGAAGAGGACAATTAAACCACACCTTAACACTAATGCATGAGGGTTACTATACAGTACCCATTGGAATCGCCGTACAAGATGGAAATTACATAGGGGAAACTGGAAACGCAGGTAATGGAAACACGGATACTTACAATAAGAGCATCGTACCCTTACTTCATGCATTTGCAAAAGACTTTTTAAGAGTTGACTATATGTTTTGGGTTAATCAGGAGCCGTATTTTAACGAACATGTGCTTCCTTGCTTCGCAAAGAAATGACACCAAGGAAATGTCTTGGTAAAACATTGCCCATCACAAAGGCGCTAAACCAAATTGTTCTTTTGATAAAAAGCCGTTACTCTTTCATTGCAATTCTTGAATGATTTTTTCCATTTCTTTTTTTGAGGGTCGCGGTCTCTTTCGAAATGAATTGGGCTTACCGGTTTTTCTGTCAAATTCGTCAGGAGTTCTAAACTCTGGTAAACTATCATTAGTTATATTTCTCATCCGCTTTAATTCTTCACGTAGTTTATTGAGTTCCTCTTTGTAAATTGGGTTCTCCGCAAGGTTTTTTAGTTCGAAAGGGTCATTGGCCAATTCGTAGAGTTCTTCTTCCGGTCGAGGTTTATTAAAGCAGGCCAGCTGTTCATCATTCAATTCTCCCTTTTCTTTCATTGCGCGCATGGTCTCAAAAGTGGCACTTACAAAAGCATCTGCAGACGGAGTATTTGGCAAATCAGGATAAAAGTTACGGATATACTTAAACTCCTTGGTTCGAACGGCGCGTGAATAGTCTTCATAATCATGCCAATGGTCTTCTGCATAAATGTAATCTCTAATCGAGCTTTCCGTGTTGGTCAATAGACCCGAAAAGTCCAGCCCTTCAAAAGACGGAATCGGTTTTAAACCGGCAAGCTGAATAAAGGTTGGTGCAATATCAATGGCACTTACTAAGTTTTTATTGACCGAATTAGCTTTTACCATTTTGGGCCATTTTACGATCCATGGAGTTTTGATGCCTCCATCGTAAAGTGTAGTCTTGTCTCTGGGGAAAGGCCTCCCGTTATCGCTGATAAATAAGACCAGCGTATTTTCTGAAACTCCCTGCTTATCGAGTTCAGCAATAACTTTACCAACATAATCATCAAGCCGGGAAATCTCGTCATAGTAATGTGCAAAATCCTCTCTTACTTCTTTGGTGTCAGGAAAGTACGGAGGTATAACGACCTCATCCAATGAATGCCGATTTTCAACACTATCTTCTGTATAAGGTCTATGTGGATCAACGGCCGCTAATCACAAGAAAAATGGCTTATTTTTTGGCCGCTCTTTTAAAAGCGACATCCAGTTTTCACATCCGCTTCCATCTCCTTTTTGGACGGCCTTTTTTCCATCTGGCGCTAATTGAAATCCAGTTGTTCCAGCATCCTTGACAATATCGAACCTATCTTTTACAGCTTCTCCCAGATGCCATTTTCCAGCTTGTGCCGTCCAATAACCTGAAGTTTTTAAGTGTTCTACAAAGGTGACCTTGTCCTCAGTTAATGGCCAATGCAGCTGCTCTGCGTTCGTGTTGTGCGGATATAGACCTGTTATTATACTTGTTCGGCTAGGGCTACAAGAACTGGCGGTTAAATAGGCTTGGTCAAAGCGCATTCCGTCCTTGGCAAGTTGATCTATATTCGGGGTTTTAATTTTAGGATGACCATACGCGCCACTATCATCCCAAGCCATATCATCAGCTATTATAAAAACAAAATTAGGCTGCTCATAACCTACTTTTTTACGCTCCTTTTTGGTAGTGCAGGATGCAAAAAACAGGCCAATAAGGAGCATACAGAAAGGAAATCGAATAGCTTTCATGCAAAATACTTTATAGTGGATACCAGTTTTGGGTCAATCATCAGCCATCTTATAAAACACAGAACGGCAAGATTAAATAACCCTACCGTACTGCTGTTGGTCTAACTCAACTCAAACCAATGAATAAAAACTAAACTAACTCAAACTAACTCCGTTATAGTACTATATTTTAATATCCAGGGTTTTCGACTAGTTTTGGATTATCTGAAATTTTACCCAACGTCAAAGGGAAATAATAATGATGCGACTCAAAAAATCTCGGGGCGGCGAGCCCATCTTTGACTTCAATCTTAAACTTGCCCGTATCGTGATTATACTCAAATGCAAGACCTTGCATCACCTTTCCGTTTAATACTTCTTCTGCAATACGCCACCTTCTTAAATCCCAAAAGCGATGTTCTTCAAATACAAGTTCTACCGCACGTTCATTACGTATGGTCTCTTCGTCAATTGCTATTTTATCGGGCATTCCGGCACGTTGTCGGATTCGATTGAGCAATGTAAGAGCCTCGCCCGTTTTACCCAAATAAAAGGCAGCCTCTGCCATATTGAGATAGGTCTCACCCAATCTGAAAATGTGCCAATCTTCACTTGACATACCCCCACCCAATTGAAAACCAGGGCTCTCATCCAAAAACTTACGTAACAAGAACCCTTGACGTAGTGGTTTTGGTCGTGGTTCGTAAGCCCTATCGGATGCCTTGGCGATTGTGCCGTCTGGCAACACTCCTGTAGTGACCGGTTCACCGTTTACCATACTTCTTTCATGAAAATAAGTTTTTCCTCCCCAAAAATCGGCACCGTTATAAATAAAGGCTGCCTTAAACCGAGGGTCGCGATTATCGAACAACTCGGCCATATCCCACTCTTGGGCAGTATAGTCAGATCTAGGAATCGCACCCGAAGTGCCATCGGCAAATTCAAATTTTTCCACAATGTCTAGAAAAGGTCTGAAGTTTGAATTCCAACCTGTAGCAAAATCTGCATGTACCGCCAACAGGGCTTGACTATGGCCCATGCCTGAATCAAAATCATAACGTTCCGTAAAAATCACTTCCGGATTATTTTCAATTTCGTCGATGAACAATTGATGATGGTTTATTGTCGGATCTGCATGCTTTTCATACAATTGAAGTGGGCTGGTCTCAATAAGAGCTTTAGAGGCATCATAAGATCTTTGCCAGTATGACATTTCATCTGAGGAAGGAATTCCAACAACTCCATCTAACGCCACGGTACCAAATCTTGCAATACTACCGGCATATAACATTGCTCTACTTTGTAAAGCCTTGGCCGCCCATTTATTTACTCTACCGCCTTCCGTCATGCCAATGTCAGGTAAATCATTAAAGATGGCATTCATTTCCGAATCGATAAAATCATAGATTTCCTTTTCTGTATTTCTAGGCACGAAGATGGTCTCCGGGTCATCATCAAGCTGCTGAGCTACGGTAATTAGTGGTACGCCTCCCCATCGCTTGACCATTTCAAAATATAAGTAGGCTCTTATCCATCTTGCCTCGGCTAATCTTATTTTTTTGAAATCTTCATCAAATTCTGAAAAGCCTACTTCCTCAATAAAAATATTGGCGTTCCGAATCACATCATATTTCCAATAATTAAGATTATTATATAGGTTCTCGGCATTCATCGGAGCTGCAATTGCCTGATTGGGTTCTTGCCATGGAGCGAACTGTGTCAATTCATCAGACATGCCCGATATAAGACCTGTACCTACATTATTGGCACCCAATCTTTTAAACTCTACGGTTGAGTAAATGTTGGTTAGAAAGGCATCGGCCAAACCTGGATCATTCCATACCGCGTCGTCGGAAATTCGATCTAGTGGCACTTTGTCAAGTACATCTTCACACGAGATGAAAAGTGCAGAAAAAACTATTAGTACATATTTTATATTTCTCATCATACAATTTTTAAAGTGAAACGTTAATTCCAAGTGATACTGTTTTTACAAGCGGATAAGTTCTTCCGCTTTGGGTTACTGGACCCTCTGAATCAAAAGAGTCCTTATAAATGCCCAGATTATTCCAAGTTACGAGGTTCGTTCCAGAAACAAAAAGTCGTATTGCTTGAATACCTGTTGGAGTCAATACTTCTTTAGGAATGTCATAGCCGATGTTTAGGTTTTTTAACCTTAAATAAGTACCGTCTTGTAACCAAAAATCTGAATTTACATTATTGTTCGGGTGCGGTCCCGAATCAGTACTGGCCGGTAGTATGGCATTAGGATTGATGTTCACTCCTGGATTGTTTGGATCTGGAGTCCATCTGTACTTGTATTGATATTCGTAAGGTATTTCATTATTGATTAAAATTGTTCTTGCTCCTCCGGCAATGTTAAAATTAAAACCTGAAGCCCCTTGGAATAATGCAGCAACCGAAAAACCGCCATACGAAAGGTTTAAATTTATTCCATAAGTCATATCTGGTAGCCCGCCTTTGCCTATTTCGTCTTGATCTCGCCAATTGAGTACGCCATCGCCATTCAGGTCGACATAACGAATATCACCAGGAACCACCCTTTCATTTCCGGCGCCGCCGGCAACTAAAGATTGGTCTACATTATGGGCATCAATTTCTGCTTGATCCATAAAAATACCATCGGTTTTATATCCAATATTTCTATTGACCCAGTTGCCATTGCGTTGTTGAATAAGATTAAAACGTCTTAAAAATTCAGGGTCGTTCAATTCTTCGGGCGTTTCTGCAAAAGCTTCAATAGCGTTATCAACCGGCCAATTTTCGTATTTTTCACGAGCCAAACCGAAGGAAAGAGCCAAATCGTACTTAAATTTTCCGATAGTATTTCTATGTGTGACCACCAAATCAAAACCACGATTGCTTGTTGAATTCTGGTTTACTTGAGGTAAGTTCGCACCAAAGGTACTTGGAAATTGATCTAACGGTGCCGCAAAAATACCTTCTTGCAGTCTGTAGAATACATCAAATTCAATACCCAGAAGCCCATTCCAAAACAGGGCGTCGAGACCTACATTATAGGTGGTCAAATCTCGCCAAGTCACAAATGGGTTTGCAAGTCCGCTGCTTGCAATTGCCGTGGACAGTCCGCTGGCTCCAAAAAGATAGGCTCCACCAGGTTGGGTTTGAATTTCGTTAGCAGAGAGATATCTAAAATAATCCGGAACTTGTTCTCCGTCAATTAAAAGGAATGCTTCTGGATTATCCGGATTACGTTTAAAAATCCGGTCATTGCCTGTTTCACTATAGGAAAATCTCAACTTTAAATTGTCTATAAAATCGATCTTATCTTTGATGAAATTTTCCTCTGAAATTCTCCATGCGGCCGATACACTTGGAAAGTAGCCCCAACGACTTTCAGCAGCGAAATTACTAGTGGCATCCGCCCTTATGGTTCCCTCTAAAAAGTACTTGTTTTTATACCCGTAGTTAAGACGGCCAACAACACTTGACCGCCCGAATTCGATGGCATCCCCTGAATTCGAGATACCCAATTCTGAACCAAAATTGAGATAGGGCAAATCTGTGCTTAACAGACTTTGTCGACCTGCTCCTATGTTAATTATTTCTTCATCTATGGTTTCTGTTAACAATAATCCCTTTATTGAATGATCGCCATACTCGCGATCAAAGTTCAACGAAAATGCTGGATAGAAACTTTTGAACTGATATATGCTTTCATTCAAACTATTATTCTCATTACCACCAACGGCCACAGGTTCTTGTGTCTCGCGATCAAAATTATAAACCAAGAAACCTTTGTTAAGATCTTTTGTATGTGTGGTTTGTGAAGTATACTGGAAAGACGCTTTTGCCGACAATCCTCTTAAGAAAGGAAACTTGTAGTTTAAAACCATTCTGCCATTGAATACTTCATTTTTTTTATCCTCGAATCCTGATATCTCTCTAGTAGATGATCCAATTACAGCTCTGTCGTTAAACCCTCCACCATTATTTGCCGCCAACTCAGGAAACCCAGGAATAGTTGGGGGCAATATGGGTTCTGCAACTCCCAGTTGCGTATAGTGCGTATTCAAATCTCGGCCGGGTTCAGAGGTTTTCTCTTTTCTATAACTCATGTCAATACTAAAAGTCAAGTTGTCGCTAATGTCGGCATCGATATTAGAGCGAACATTCAAACGATTAAAGTTTAAATCACCTGAATTGAATTGCCCACCTTGATCCAAGCTCCCGAAAGACGTAAAGAATCGAACTTTCTCTCCACCACCCCTTACACTTAAATTGTGTTGGTTCATAGGTGCCCAAGCTCTAAAAAGCGCTCTTTCCCAATCGTAAGATTCATAACCTGGTGCTTCAGCTTTGTACAGGGCTATTTCTTCAGGAGTATAGCTAGCCGCCCCACCTTCATTTAGCATTTCGACAAATTGGCCGCCATTCACATTATTTCTCCAAACCGTTGGTTGCTGAAAACTGGTAATACCCGAATAAGAAATTGAAGGTTTACCAACCCTACCTCTTTTTGTAGTTACCAGAATTACTCCGTTACCGGCCCGTGCTCCATAAATTGCCGCCGATGCATCCTTTAACACATTAATTGACTCAATATCGTTCGGGTCGATACGGGCCAATGACATTTCCATTCCATCGACCAAAACTAGAGGAGTTCCAAAACCCCTTATATTCAGTTGGGTGTTGTCATCACCGGGAACAGCTGAAGTTTGTTTTGTAATAACCCCGGCCACACGTCCTCCTATTAATTCCGTCGTATTCGCTACCGAAACCGTGGTAAGATCTTTGGCATCTACCTTTACCACTGATCCTGTTATAGCCGATTTCTTCTGTGTACCGTAACCTACTACAACGACCTCATCAAGTTTTTGAGAGTCTTCCTCCAAAGTTACATTTATGTTAGTTTGGTTATTTACGGCAATCTCTATGGTATTAAACCCGATATAACTAAAAATAAGTGTGTCATCAGCTTCAATGTCATTCAAAGTATAATTGCCATCAAAATCTGTCTGGGTGCCGTTCGTGGTTCCTTTTACTACTACACTTGCTCCAGGTAATGGGCCATCCGCGTCGGATACCGTACCTGATATCGTTTGCTGTGCGTAACCTGATTGTAGCCCTATAAAGAGAAGAAATAGTAGCGGCAGAACTACATTTCTCAAAAATTTAAAATTTGGTTTTTTCATAATCTATATGGTTTTGGTTGAATTAATTTTAGTATAAATCGATTATTGTGGATTCAGTTAATTGATTTGATAACCCTATTGACCTGTTAATACAACAAAGTTCTTCATGGCTATTTAACAATTTTCTATTTGTAAATATCTTGAAGGGAAAGGATAAAAAAGTTGAACAAGTTCAACTATGGCACAATAATTTGAAGGAGATTTAATTTTACCTTGAAATAATTAACCAAACCTCAGTTTACAGCAATTCACACTTCAGTAGTTTTAGCTGAATTGTTCGGTTATTTAATGACCGAAATCTGTAAAGTAATTTTTTTTTTGGGTGGTGGTGTATTATTTCCTTAGAACGATTTCATTTCAATTTACGGATTCGTAGACCATAATGCGGCACTTTTTAGCATTGCCCTTCTTGGAAGTTTTAAACCAGCAAGAATTAATTCCGCAAAATCTTTCGGTTGTAGTACATTTTCAGAGCCTTGGCTTAGCATGCCCAGTTCAATGGTCATTTCAGATTCTATGGTACTTGGCGTTAAAGTAATCACTCTGATATTGTTTTTACGTACTTCCTTCATTAAAGATTCAGACATGCCAATCACTGCGAATTTTGATGCAGAATAGGCAGAAATATTTGCATTTCCATTTAAACCTGCCGTTGAGGAAACATTTATAATATCACCTTCATTCTTCGCTAGCAAATGTGGTAAAACTTCTTTGGTCACATAATACATACCCATTACATTGGTTTGAATGATTTGACTCCATTCGCTAACTTCCATTTTATTGAACGAGCCAATGGCCGCTATTCCGGCATTGTTTACTAAAATATCGATTCCTCCCAAGGTCTCTATAATACTATATATACTCTTTCTTACAGCATCATAATCACCAACATCAAAAACGGAATATATGGCCTTAACGCCATATGTTTTCAATTCAGCAACGGTTTCTTGTAATATGCTTTCTGTTCTTCCTGTAATCGCAACATCAATACCCTCTTTGGCAAATGCGACTGCAGTTGCTTTTCCCAATCCTCTACCACCTCCGGTTATGATTGCCTTTTTATTGTGTAAACTTTTCATTTTCTATCTTTTAAAATGTTATGTTCAAATTCTCAAGAGTCTTAACCACCATGCAAACTCGTTACATTTAAAACTCTAAAAATTAGCCTCTATCAATACCCCTGGAATAAAAGCATTATCGATTATACCAGAACCGCCTGGCCGAATATCATATTGCAGCGCAGGTTGCAGCCCAAAATAATTTGTAATCTGAAAGCGATAACCCAACTCCAACACAATTTCTGATGACAGCTCATTCCCATGTAAGAAACCCCACTCATCACTAAAACTACCTACAGTAGCAAAGAATAATATGCTATCATTTGCTCTTGAATTGACCAATCCTTTCCATTTTAGGCCTATACTACTTTGAAAAGGCACTTTGGCAACCCCTCCATAGGGCGAATATGACATCGTAAGAAATGATCTTAAGCCGTCTATCAGTTCTAAATCTACATGCCCATAGAAACGCATAAAATAATCGGATTCATTACCAGAATCAAAATTAGCGATCGTACCGAATGCTTGATGCGCCCCTACATAAACCCTGGCAGAGCGATTTGCAATTTTTCCGAACCAATCATATTGAAAAAACACAGATAAATTATCAGAACTCCTGAAAGAAAAGTCAATACCGTGTTTTGTATCGTCAAAGACACCTTCGCCTAATTGGTAAGTACCCAATTGAAATTGATGCTTGGCACTTGGCTTGTATTTGAGCCTCGCTCCCCATGTTGGAAAAGGGAAAGTAGTCATTAAGCCATCTAGCAAAAGGGCCCTTATCACACCGTTTACCGTGTTGTTGAGCGAGTAAAAATAAAGCTTAGAACCAGAAAAATCATCAGCAGCAGTGGTACGTCCCGCCTTAAAAGAGAAATGATTCCCGAAGTCTTTTTCAATACTTAAATCATATAAAAAAGTATTTTGTCCGCCAACCACATTCAAGGGCTCAAAAACAGAACCCACCTCGTTCATAAGCCCACTTCCATGACGGTTTGCAATTGATACTTTTGCACGAGTACCTTTCCAGCCAAGTGTTTTTTCTAAATCAATATTGAGTCCTGCATATAGTTGCCCAGCGTATCTACTTTTTTGGTCTAGCCCTCCTGAGACATTAGACGCTGCAATAGATACATAAGAAATAAATGGATCAATACCATTGTTTAACCTTACTTTAGGCGAGATGCTATCGGTTTTCTTTACTTGTGTCATAAGAGTAAACGAAGAAAAAGCAATGGAGAGTAAAACTATTTTCTTCATTTCAAATTGGGCTTGTAGGTTTGAAGGAGATTTCAAGGTTCATTATAAAGAACCCAAAAGAGTTTTAGCGCTGGTTCACTGACTCCTGACTTCTAAAACCTAACACCTAAGTAGCTATATGGATTAATAATATTTTTACACTGAAATACTTAGACGGTATCAGGCATTTTACTTTTCAGTCCAATAATCCATAACCAAAACATCTGCTATTATGGGACCTATTTTATTGACCAAGGCAATATGTGCTTTGTGAAATAAGTAAATTTCTCGGGCGTGGTCGTCATTAAAGGTAAGGGTAAACGTATGGGTCAAACCTTTGCTGGCCCCTTCTTTACTATCGTTAACTCCCCATTCTATATGCTCAATTTCGGGAATTTCATTTTTAAGATCTTCAAAAACTTTTACCGCCTCGTCAACTTGTGCTTCGGTGGCTTCTTCCTTATACTTTAGGTTTACGATATGTCGTAATACTTTACCGCCTCTATCGATTTTAGGGGAAACCTTGTAAGTCGCTACCTTTTTCAAATCGAATCTATTTGAGCCTGCTATCAGCAAGTTGGTATCCTCTATTTGATGCGATCTTAAACCGTAATAAATCGAGAACCCGGTTTCCAAATAATTTAAGGGTGTAAGCGTTCCGCTTTCGTCCAATTTGATAAGTTGAATACTAGCGTCATCTCTTGTACCCACTGCCAATACAGCTTCGTTGTCTTTTACCGAAACAATTTCAATTCTTGTTTGCCCCTGTAACTTGGTATTTTCATCATCTTTTAAAACGAAATGAGGTTGCAAAGCTCCTTTTCTGTTTATTTTAAAAACACTTACCCCATCACCATGATAAACAAAGTTTGGCCTTTTAATAAAGCCACTTCCTCTCTTATAATATTTATGGTGTCTGTGACCGACGATGACATAATAATTGTCCGCTAATTGTACTCCGGTTACAGGGTATGCTCCGGTCAGATATCTGTCTGTGGTATTGTCACCAATATTGTTTATGTTTTTGAACGAACCGTTTTCATATACTCTAAAACTACTCACACCATTGTCTTGAAAACCTCCGGTATACAAAAATGTTTTTCCTTTCATTTTATGGATGAACATCCCAATGATACCATCCGTATAAATGGTTTCATCATCTTTCATAGATTGTACATGGGTTAACTTTCCATCACTATGAATTTTAAAACTACTTAAGCCAGGTGTTTCTTCTAAGCCTCCAATAAACAAATAGGATCCCTGTTTCATATGAACAACTTGAAGGGTTATGGCAATACCAAGGTGGGTGTCGTCGGTATCCATGGTCAGGGAAACCTGTTCTAACAATCCAGTATCTAAAATCTTAAATGTTTCAATGGCGTTACCGTGCTTATTGGCTACAAATAAAAAGTCAGTGCCATTAATACGATCGGCGACCATTCCTCTAGCTGGCCCCTCTTTTTTATAAAGCTCCTGGGTACCAACTGGAGTTAGCTTTCCTTCTTTGTTCAAGCTGAATATATCAATGCCTCCAAAGCCTCCTGCATATACGTAATGTGACCCCCCTTTTTCATAACTAGTAATTGTTACCGTATTATTCGCGGATACGCTCTTGAAATCCTGCAAATAAGGCATTAAATCAGCTGTGGTTTGCGACAAGCAAATTTGAGATAAAAGCAGTGCGATGAAAACGATGGATATTTTTATGATATTCATAATTTTAAGCTTTTTATAAGTTTAATTAATTGACTACTCTATGATTGCATTTGCTCCGGCAGTTGCAATTTCGTGGTCTTGCTCAATAGTGCCACCGCTGACACCAATGGCACCAATAATTTTGCCTTCACTATTTTTAATTGGAACTCCGCCAGGAAAGGTAACGAGTCCATCATTGGTAAGCTCGATATTATAGATTATTCCCCCAGGTTGTGTTAACTTGCCAAGTTCACCTGTATTGATGTCAAAATAGCGTGATGTTTTTGCTTTTTTGATTGCTACGTCTATACTTCCTAAGAAAGAATCGTCCATACGGATAAAAGCTTTTAAGTTCGCTCCAGCATCAACGACAGCAATGTTTACCAATACATTTGAAGCTTCGGCTTTTTCTTTAGCGGCCATCACGGCTTTTAAGGCATCTTCATGTGAAATATCGGTTACGGTTTGCGCAAAAACAGCTCCTGTGTTTATTACGATTAACAGTAGTAAGGATGTGATACTTTTTGATATTGGAATTTTTGTCTTCATCGCTATTTATATTTTTAGATATACAAATATCTTGAATGAAGATGTCAAAAAAATTGAACTTGTTCAACTGTCAAAATTATTTTTGACTCTTTTTTATCTTGCTTAAAAACTCGTGACTAATACCAAGATAGCCCGCTATTTGTTTATCGGTAAGTTTTGATGCAATATCGGGGTAGGTTTGAATAAAATGGAAATAACGTTCTTTTGCGGTAAAACAATGATTGCGAACTAGCCGCCTTTGCCATGAAACCAACCCTTTTTGAAACATAATTCGAAACAGCTTTTCTACAATTGGAAGGGATTCATAGAGCGCAATTTTATCTTGTCTGTTAATCAAAAGCACCTTACTATCTTCTAAAGCCTGCATATTCAAATCGGAAGCAGTTTGATGCATAAAACTATCAATATCCATCAACCACCAATCTTTGGCCGCAAAATAGAGGGTATTTTCATTTCCCTTTTTATCTAACGTAAAAACCCTAAAACAACCTTCTGTTACAAAGCCTTCGAATCTGCAGATGCTTCCTTGGGTTAGTAGAAATTCTTTTTTCTTTAAACTTCGGGACTTAAAATGGTTACAAACAATTTCTAGTTCTGAAGTAGATAGTTTTACATTATTCTTTATATGTTGTTTTAGTAAATCGAAAGACATTTGTTTTACGATTTTGTAATTAGAACGACCCAATCTTTGTCCCGGTCTTTTTTTACAGGTGGCAGACCAAGCGATTGCTTTCCAGAACCTTTTATAGACTTTATCTTGCCTTTTTGAAGTTCACCGCCTTTTCTTGGATTATACCACGACACATCGTATTCTGAATTCGAGTTTCTCAAATCTAAAGTAGATTCTCCTCCATTTTTCAAGTAAACTACATAAGCCTTTCCATCGTAGGCCAGAACATAATCACCTACCGAGGACACCAAACTATCATTGGATTCCATTTCCCAAAACGGTATTTTATTTTTGTTGAAGAAATCCAAGCAAATTTTTCCTTGGTCCCAGAACAAATCACGTGACCGATAATCTTGACAAGTCAAATCGGAGTGCGGGTGCTCGTACCCGAAATACCATTCCGTACCCCAGGCGCCCGCCATCATAGCACCCCATAGCCCGTTTTTTCGGGCATTGTCATGCTCAGGGTCTTCAGCATCCGGAATAAGCGAATGCCTGTGGTCACCAGGCTCGTCGACCGCTACAGCCCATGTTTTGCCTGCGGCTTTGGCTTCTTTTAAAACCCTGAGGGTCTGTGCGTGTACGCGACTAAAATCTTCCATGTTGGTCTGTAGGGAGGCACCCGTGAATTTGGTTTGCGGACCGTAAATGGGATCGTACCAGGCCCCATTGTGAATGACCACATGATGCTTATAGGGGTCTATTTCTGAAATATATTCCGCCAATCGAATTCGCTCGGCGGCATCCAAGGGAAATGTAGGCGGGGTTTCCGTCCAATCACCGGTCTCCTCGGCAAGGTTCCAGTTCAGGGCCAAATGATGGCCAAAACGCGCTATCAATTCTCGGTAATACAATTTTGTATAGAGACCGGTTCCCCCATTATCCAATAAGCCTTGGTTCTCAAATTCCAAGGTTTTGAAATGGAGGAACATACCCAGTTTATCGGCTTGCTCGAATACCACTTCCCACTGATCCAGTTTCGAAACATCAAATCGGTCATAGGTATCATAATCCACATACGGGAAAACATTTTGGTCATCTCCGGCAATGTTCATGGTTAAAAACGAAAATGCGTTCATGCCTTTTGAGGCCAAATAATTGATGGCCCCGATAATTTCCTTTCCTTTACCGTCTTTCCATGTTGGATTTCCTTCTTTCCAATCTTGCAAATGGGCACTCCATGTTTTTACCAAATCGTCTTTATACCCATCGTTATGGAACGTTCCGTCAAATTTGTCATAGGCCAAAAAATTCTCCGGCGCATCGGAACCACATTTGAGAAAGTATTCGCCATTTTGAAACTTTAAATAACGCTCGCCTACATATTGCAAGCGTCCTTTTCCACGAAAATCCCTTCCGGATTTATCGGTTTCAGCAATATTGAATTTTCCGGTTGTGCCATCCATAAACTCAGCGCTTTTTATTTTTTCGGAAGTACGTACGGCAGCCCATTTTCCTTTTTTAAAATCTACATCATAGGTCCACTCGCCAATTTGGTCCGGCGCAAAATGGACTTTCCAAATACTGCCGGAATCGGCACTCGAATTTCCAGCATTTCCATCCGCTGCGTAATATCCGGGAACAAGAAATTCTTCACCAGACGCCTGATGACTGAAGGTGACATTTAAGCGATAGTTTAAAAATGGATTCTCCTCTGCGCTTTCAGAAGTGTCGGGACCTTCAAAGGACAAGGTTACTTTATGCCATTTTTTTAGTTCTCCTTGAATTTCCTGGGCGAAAACCATATTAAATGAGAAAAGCAGGAGCAGGATAAAAAAAGATTGATTTCGTTTCATTTTCAAGTCATTTTGCAGTGAGAATTTACAACTATTCTTTTAGAACACTCATTCGCCTTAAGGCATCAAATGTGCATCGCCTAGGCCGAATTGTTCTATTCGCCTTAGGTTTTCAAACAAAAACGAATATTCAACCTAAGCTCTTGCTATAGGCTATGATAACAATTCCGATAATCATACAGGCCAAACCTCCATAAAGCGCCATCCGTGCTTTTGGTGAAGCCTTTACCCATTCTTTAGTAATCAGCCCACTCACAATAGCCGTGGCAACCGCCGAAGTGTTGAAAATTGCATATCCGACAGTATTACCGGAAGCACCTAGTTTTGAAGCGGCATAACCGAACAAAGCAGAGGCCGCATAGTGGAATACCGCCATAATCAAAATCAAGAAGAAATTCTTGGCGAACGCCGAAGTCTTAAAATCGCCCCAAGCTTTCTTGGCACTTAGTTGCCATAAAAAGTAAGCTGTCATGACAATGCCACCACTTATGAATATGGGAAACATCACTGCAACACCCGTAATCCAATCCGCATTATCATATTTTTTCAAAGCTTCCTGTAAATAAGGTGCTCCGGCAGCGTTAGCGTAACTGAAGCCTGTTGCCAGCAACCCTCCTATTACAGCAATGAGAATTCCGGTGGTCATGGAGCCTTTCTTCTGCTCATCTCCATCCTTTTCTTCTTTTGCCTCATCTTTTTCTCGAATAAGCCCGGCCTTGCCATTTAGGATAACCCCGATCAATACGATCGCGATTCCGAGAAGTATGAAAACCAAAACATTGCTTTCAGGTAATCCGTCTACCACGAATGGCAACAACGAACCCACTAAAATAACGGTTCCGATAAAGAGGGAAAAACCTAAGGAAAGTCCGATATGGTTGATGGCCTTGCTCCACATCATAACCCCAATACCCCAAAGGAAACTGGTGAGACCCATTTTAATCCAAATGTCCATTGGCATGTTGCCGAACACCTCTCCAAAACCATTGATAAACGTGACTGATGCGATAATGGGGACCACGAACATGGTCAACAGAAAGAAGAGACTCCAGGTATTCTCATACTTGAAATCTTTGGTAAATTTTTCGGGAAGGGCGTAGAGCCCCAACATCAATCCCGCGAAAATAGCTAATAATACTCCTGTAATCATGTTTTTTTATTTTTAGTTGGTTGTTTTTCCTTTTGTTCCCGCCCTTGACAGGGCGGGGTGAATCCCGACGGTTTAGTCGGGAGACGGGGCGGGGTAGAGAGCCCAAGCTTAGGTCGTTTTCAAAAGACCTAGGTTTTGATGCTAAGGCTTGCGCTTTACCCCTTCCGACCCCGCCTCTCAGCGGGGCCACCTTCCCCTGCATGGGGAAGGAGCTTTTTTGCCCTTATTTTAACTACCACTTGAATTTAAATATGGTCGTACTGACAAAGGTTTCCCCCTTTTTGAGAATGCTATTCGGCGAATCTGGAATATTGGGTCCGTTCGGATACCGATGCGTTTCACAACAGAATCCCCTGAATTTGCCATATTGTAAGCCTGATTCCCTTTTGAGCTCATCGGAAGTATATTTTCCGGTGTAGAAAAGCATCCCTGGTTCTGTGGTTGAAATCTCTAAAGTTCTACCATGCTTCGGTTCATGGATTTCCGCCACCTTATCCAAATCAAAACCTTTATCCTCAAAAAGGTAGTAATGTTCAAAACCATCACCCATGGCTTTTTGGACTTCCCCGATTACCCTTGGGTTTCTCAAATCATCAGCGGCATTTGCGACGGTTATGTTCTCTCCGGTAGCCGTACCTGTTTCGTCCCAAACCTGCTTTTTGTCGGCATGAATCTGAACCGTATGCCCTTCGATATTATCGGCGAAGCCTGAGAGGTTAAAATAGGTATGGTTGGTCATCGTGAAGGGCGTATCGGCGTCTGTAGTCGCCTGATATTCAATTCGAATTTCATTTTCATTGGTCAAAGTGAACTTTACAGCGACATCGACCTTCCCTGGAAATCCCTCTTCCAAGTGCTTGCTTTGAAGGGTCATTTCAAGCTGTGACTTAGTATCCTCAAAAGGGTTTACCTTCCAAACTTTTTTATCAAATCCAACTTTGCCGCCATGGAGATTGTTCGCTCCAACAATTTTGGCTAGTTCATATTCTTCACCATCCAAGGTAAATTTAGCGTCCTTTATCTGTGAGCAATAGCGGCCGACCGTTCCCCCGAAATATGGGGTATTGGCTTGGTAAGCTTCGGAAAAATAGCTGTCGAAATTGTCAAAACCACATACAACCTCTGCAACTTCTCCCTCTTTATTGGGTACAATGATGGAAGTAATCGTTGCTCCATAATTGGAAATTTTGACCGACATACCGTTGTCATTTTGCAAGGTATACAGTTGAACTTCTTTACCGTTATGTTTCCCGAAATGGGTACTTGTTGTTTTCAAATCAATTCATTTTTACATAGCTCGGTCTCACATCTCGACTGCGCTCGATGTGACAGCTCGACCTTACAGTGTTAATTCATACTTTAAATTCCTTCAATTTTTCCCAATCAAATTCAACTCCTATACCCGGTGCATCGGGAGCTACCGCTCGATAATTCTGAACGACCAAGGGTCTTTTGGTGTATTGGTCAATGGGGAAACTATGTACTTCGAGCCAACCTGAATTCGGTTGTGCCGAGACTAAACTTACATGCAATTCTTGCATACCGTGTGAACAAGCTGGAATATTGTAATCATTCGCCAAGCGTGCCGCTTTCAGCCAGCCTGTGATTCCTCCACAATTGGAGGCATCCGGTTGTACATAAGAGAGTTTGGCCTGTTCCATGGCGTATTCAAATTCATGAATGGTGTGCAGGTTTTCACCCATGGCCAAAGGAAAACCAGTGGCATCGGCAATTGCTGCAAATCCCTTATAGTTATCTGGTATAATCGGCTCTTCGAACCAAGTGATATCATATTGCCTAAATTTCTGAATGGCCTTAATCGCTTTCTCAACGGTCATCGAATAATTAGCATCAACCATAAAAGTCACATCTGGACCGATAAATTCACGGACGGCTTTGATGCGTTCGATATCCTCGTTGAGGTTTTCGCGACCGATTTTGATTTTAACGGCATTGAATCCGGCAGCCAAATAGCCCTCCATGTTCTTCAACAGCTTTGGAATCGGGAATTGCAAATCGATTCCCCCACAATACGCTTTACAGGTATTTCCAACACCTCCTGCAATTTTCCAAAGGGGTTGTCCCGCCTTTTTACATTTGATATCCCAAAGGGCGATATCGATTGTGGAATTGGCGAAAGAAACGATTCCGCCTCGGCCTACATAGTGCATGTGCCATTCCATAAAATCGTAGATTCCGTCAATATCGGAACCATCTTTGCCAATTAGAGCTGGTGCAATATCATAATCAATCATTGCTTTAATAGAATGTCCACCCTTGCCTCCTGTATAGGTGTAACCAGTTCCATAAGCGCCGTCATCCAAAGTAACGGTGGTCGTAACCAGTTCGAAATGCGTGTGGTCACCGTGTTTGGCGTCATTTAACACTTCAGGTAACGGTATTCTAAACAAGGTACAATCAATGGTCTTTATCTGTGTGCTCATCTAGGCTTTGTGTCTGACGTAGAAGGTCTTCTTTTCTAAGTATTGTTCAAATCCGTATTTACCATCTTCACCACCGCTACCGGAAAGTTTATATCCATTGTGAAAGCCTTGATGCTGTTCTCCATGTCCTCGGTTTACATAGATTTCACCATATTCGAGTTCATCGTTGCATTTCATTATGGTATTCATATCGTTGGTAAAAACCATGGCTGCTAAACCATATTCGCAATCGTTGGCATAGCCAATAACTTCATCAAAAGTCTTAAATTTTAATACTGGCAGAATGGGCCCGAATGATTCTTCATGAACAATGGTCATATCTTGGGTGACATTCGTTAATACAGTTGGTTCGAACCAATACCCCTTTTCAAATTGTGCTCCTTCTGGTCTTTTTCCACCAGCAGCCAGTTTGGCGCCTTCTTTCAAACTTACTTCCACCAAATGCTCCATATGTTTTAATTCGGATGCGTTCACTTTAGGTCCCATATCGGTATCTTCCAACATGGGGTCACCTACTTTCAACGCCTTGGTTTTAGCTATGAATTTTTCCATGAACGTGTCATAAATGCCTTCATGTACATACATTCTTTCGTTGCAGGTACACACCTGCCCGCAATTATCGAAACGGGAATGCAATGCCGCGTCGACAGCATCTTCAATATCGGCATCTTCAAAGACAATGAAAGGTGCTTTTCCACCTAATTCTAACTGTACGTGTGTCAGATTCTGTGCCGCATTTCGTGCAATCTGTTGCCCAACAGGTGTAGAACCCGTCATAGTCACCATTTTCGTAATCGGATTTTCTACAAGTGCATTACCCATAGCCCGACCAGGGCCGGTTAAAATATTTAACACTCCGTCGGGGAGTCCTACCTTTTTTGCTAGATTACCCAATTCCAAAGTGGCCAAAGGCGTTTCGGAAGTCGGTTTAATTACAACCGTATTTCCAGCCACCAAGGCAGGGCCCAATTTACGTCCGGCCAATGCCAATGGGAAATTCCAAGCGGTAATAGCTACAACAACACCTCTTGGGATTTTCTGAATCCATATTTGTTCGTTGGGATTATCCGATGGAATGATATCGCCCTCGATTCGTCGCGCACCCTCACAGGCATACTCAATAAAGGAAGCCGTAACAGCTACCTCCATCTTCGCTACTTTCAAAAGTTTACCTTGTTCCTTTACTAAAAGTTCGGCCAACTCATCGGAGTTGCCCTTAATTTCATCGGCAAGTTTATATAGGATTTCCGCACGCTGACGTGCCGGTAATTTTTTCCATGATTTTTGAGCGATTTCAGCTGCTTCCAAAGCCATCTGGGCCTCTTCAACCGTTCCATTCTGGACTCTAGCTACAATTTCTTCAGTTGACGGATTTACAACGTCGATGGTTTCCCCAGAAGTAGAGGTTATCCATTTTCCATCGATAAATAGTTGGTATTCTTTAATATCTGCCATAAGCTTAGTTATTACAATTTGACGTTCTTGTTTACATCTCCCTTAATCGCTCCTTCCCTTCGACTGTACTTAACGTGACACTCTTAGGGTAACATTTATGAGGATAGTTCTAACGGCCCATCCAGCCGCCATCGACCAACATAGTTCCTCCATGCATATAATTAGATGCATCCGAACACAGAAATACTATAGGTCCCTTGAAGTCTTCAGGTTGACCCCATCTACCAGCAGGGATACGAGCTAAAATGGAATCATTCCGATCAGGATTATTTCTTAAAGCTTCCGTATTATCGGTACTGATGTACCCCGGTGCAATAGCGTTTACGTTTACGCCTTTACCGGCCCATTCATTCGCAAAGGCCATAGTCAATTGACCAATAGCTCCTTTACTTGCTGCATATCCAGGAACTGTAATTCCGCCTTGAAAGGTTAGGAGGGAGGCGGTAAAGACAATTTTACCTTCGCCTCTTTTGACCATTTCTTTGCCTATTTCCCTAGTCAAAACGAATTGTGCCGTTTGATTGACTTCGATGACCTTGTCCCAATATTCGTCTGAATGCTCCACAGCCGGTGCACGTAAAATGGTTCCGGCGTTATTGACAAGAATATCTATTTTGGGATAATCGTCTTTTACCTGATTGATGAATTCATAAAGCGACTCGCGATTGCCAAAATCACAGGTATAGCCTTTGAACTTTCTACCGAGACCTTCGACTTCTTGTTCAACCATACTACCATAGGGCTCCAAAGAAGCGCTAACACCAATTATATCAGCACCTGCTTCTGCTAGACCGATGGCCATTGCTTTGCCTATTCCTCTTTTACAGCCTGTTACTAGTGCTGTTTTTCCTTTTAAACTAAATTCATTTAGTATGCTCATTGTATTTTGTGTTTGGGTTTAAGCTTGACAATCCATCAGGACTTTCATGCCATCAGGGTTATTGTCGATATTTTCAAAAACCTGTTGAATACTACTCAGTGGTTGCACATCGGTTATCATTGCCTCAAATGGAAGTTCATTTGCCGTTATCAATTCGATAGCACGTTCGTAGTCCTCTTTCTCATAAACTCGGGCACCAATCAATTTGAGCTCTTTCCAGAAGAATTTGAACAAATCCACTTCTTTTTTCTGTCCATGTATGGCGACCATAAGGATTCTTCCTCTAATGCCTGCGACTTCTGTCATAATATCCAAGGCCGGTTGGACTCCTGCGACTTCAAAAACCACATCGGCCCTGCGACCCTCGGTTTGCTCCTTGACATAGTCCACTAAATCGATTTTAGTTGGATTCACAGCGTTCAATCCTAATTCTTTGGCCTTTGCAATTCTATTCTCGTTTACTTCTGATACAATAACATCGGCTCCAGTTTCCTTGGCGACCATAGCGACTAAAAGCCCTATAGGTCCTCCTCCTAAAACAACTGCGGTTTCCCCAGCTTGCAGTTCACTTAATCGCACATCGTGAACCGCAACGGATAAGGGCTCGATAAGCGCTGCTAGTTTTAAATCGGTTTCATCCCTTAATTTATGAAGCGTAAATGCAGGAACATTCCAATATTGTTGCATTGAACCTGGGCTATCGATGCCTATAAATTTCAAGTCCTCACAAATATGATTGAAACCTTTGTCGGAAGGTTTTACGCCTCTATCATCCAACGGTCTGACGACTACTTTTTCTCCAATTGAAAAACCAGAAACACCTTCGCCAATCGCGTCGATAGTGCCCGACATTTCATGGCCGATGGTTACGGGAATACTCACACGCTTATCCATCATACCGTGATAAATATGAACATCAGTACCACATACTCCAGAATAGGCCACCTCAATTCTGACCTCGCCTTCGGCCGGATTTTCAATTTCCTTTTCTATGACCGAAAAGGTCTTATTGCCTTCGTAAACTGTTGCTTTCATAATCTCGTTGTGTTCTTTAAAAACTATTTATTCTGATTTCACTCCTTTGGCGACATGTCTTGTTTTTCTTTCTGAAGAGAAACGCATGATACTTTGATAATCGCCATTATTATAAATATGGGTTAAGCCCCAGCGAAGAATTTCGGTTGGTTCTTTTTCAACATCGGCAGTTCGGTTCAATCCTATGGCATGTGCATTCACGCCCGGAATTACGGACATAATTTCAAAGTTGATTCCGTCTGGTGCCCATTGAATCGTATTTTTTTCCGGACCGTCGGTAGTAATCAATGAAGCGATTCCACCATTATAAGGCCAAACACAAATTTCATGACCGCTATTACTGATTGGATTGTATGGCGATTTTACGTAAGGCCCTTCTGGCTTGTCGGCTATGGCCACACCATGACGAATCTGCCTTCCACCAAAAGTGATTTGCTCCCCCATTTGTTCCCCCTTATAATACAGATAGAATTTTCCTTTATACGGAAGAATGCAAGGGTCGTGTACCTTGTGGCTGTCAAAATCACCTTTCTTTTCCACCATAAATCGATTCTGCTCTTCGCCCTTCCAAATACCATTGTCCGCGGGACGAAGAATAGGATCTTCGCTTTTCGTCCATGGTCCGTCAGGGGAATCTGCCCAAGCCAGACCTACGGTATTCTTTACGCGAACGACGTAAGGTGATTTCACTGCTTGATAGCAGAGATAGTATTTGTCTTCCCATTTCATGATTTCTACAGTAAAAACCGAACGGTCATCATAAGCACCTTTTTCGCCTCGAGGAACTGCCAGCCCTTCCTCTTTCCAAGTCCAACCGTCCTCAGAAGTGGCGTACCAAATATCGCATCTATCCCAAGGGAACACCTTCTCTGTTTCAATATCACCGCCAAAACCCTGAGTTGGCCCTGTACTTTTAGTATACCAGACGTAGTATTTTCCATTTTCCTTGATGATGGCGCTCGGGTCTCTACGTACAACCCCCTCTTCATAAGCCAAATCACCTTTTAAGGGTTGTAGCTGTCCAAATTGTATAAACCATTCATTCCCCAAATCCATGGGCCATTTTAAGGCTCTTTTTGAGGCTGCACTTAAATATTGAGGATTGGTAATTCCCAAATGGTCGATTTGTTCTTCGGATATTTTCATTTCATCTTCATTAATGGATGTTTCTGCAATAGTCTCTTCTTTTTTTGAATTACAGGAAGCTAGGACTAGCAATCCGACGACTAAAACTATTATTTTCGATTTTAACATGATTGGTTATTTACTTTGAATTTCAATGGTTTCACTTTTTAAATTTTCAGCGGTAGCAGTAATACGTATTTTTCCTTTTATTGATGTCGATTGTACAATTAAAAGACATCTGCCACTTTCTGTTATAATCTCATTGGACTGATAGTCCTGTACATTTTGTGTTGACCCCGTATCCACTCCCAGAATTCTAACATCACCGTCAGTGTTGAAAGTTATTTTCTTGTTTTCAGTTTTTACTGGATATCCATTTGAATCGACCAACTGTGCCATGATGTGAGCCACATCATAACCATCCGTATGTAACTTCGATTTGTCTACGGAAAGGGCAATGCCATATGGATCTAGCGTAGTTGTCAATTTGGTCTCTACTAAATTACCATTTTTAACACCCCTTGCCAATAAAACCCCAGAGGAATAGGGGACTGCCCACTTGTAAATACGGTCTTCAAAAGCGGATAGTTTTTTCTTACCTAAAGACTCTTCGTTCAAAAAGAGCTCGACTTCTTCACAATTGGAGTATACTTCGGCTATTATTGTATTGTTCTCATCATAATTCCAATGTTCATTTACGGTATGCCACCCCCACAACGCTTTTTTCCAAGCGCCAGGTATTTTCTCCACTGGATTGCCGGAAGCATCTATTTTATAAATCGACTTTTCTTTGGTTTGAGTTGCAAGGTATATATGAGGTTCTTCGTTCCAAAGTGATTTGAACATGTGATAGGCAGGTTTTTCAAATCCAGCCAAATCCAGAAGTCCTGAACCTGTTCCTTTTTTAGGCCAACCGCCGTTGCTTTCTCCCAAATAATCTATGCCCGTCCATAAAAAAGTTCCAGAAATAAAGGGGCGTTCTAATACCGCTTTCCATTCGTGCCATTGCCCTAAATTCTCGGTTCCCATTATCGGTTTATCAGGATAGTTCTCGTGTCCATAATCATATAAAACCCGGCGATAGCTATAGCCGACCATATCTAAAGCGTCAGTATATCCTGATTCGTGGCTGGCTGAAGGTAAAATACAATTGGCTATGATATATCTTGTAGTATCAAGTTCTCGTGTCCAATTAGCCAATTTTTTCGCAGTTTCACCAATATCGTATTTTGCTTTGGGCAGGGATTCTAGCTGTTTCTTAATTTTTTCTGGTGGATTCGGGGGTGTAGACCAAAAATAGTTCCCGCTCCAGTGCATGTTATTAAAAAAACCTGTGGCATCCCCATTTCTTGGATAGGTCCATTCAATTTCATTGCCGATGCTCCATTGAATGATGGAAGGATGGTTGCGATGTGACAATACTGTATTTTTCAAATCTTGTTCCGCCCAGTCTTGAAAGTGTTCGGTATAGCCACGGGTGATATAATCGACACTTTGTTCGTTCATATTTTTTCGTTTGTCTTTCGGTTTGTCCCATTCGTCGAAAAATTCATCTTGTACTAAAAATCCCATTTCATCACAGAGATCTAAAAATTCTTGAGAACCTGGGTTGTGTGAAATACGAATTGCATTACAACCAGCATCTTTTAATTTTTCCAAACGCCTTTTCCAAACACCTTTAGGAACAGCAGCACCGACTAACCCGCCGTCGTGATGCAGACAAACACCTTTGATTTTCCTATTTTTTCCGTTAAGAAAGAATCCTTCCTTGGAATCAAATCGGAAAGACCTTACTCCAAAAGGGGTTTCAATTTTATCAAGAATGTTCCCTTTTTGTTTGATGGACGTTATGGCTTTGTACAAGTGAGGATTTTCTACATCCCACAGGATGGGATTTTCTATAATGAATTCTTGGGTGACCAGTGTTTCACTACTTCCATTAATGTTTGCAATACTTGATTTAAGACTCACCTGTTGATCCTTTGAATCAAAAATGTCAGTCACCAACTCAAAATCTTTATCCTCTAAAAAATTGTTTTTGACATTGACTTCAACGACGACCTTTGCTATCTCGGTGTCAACTTTTGGTGTTGTCACGAAAACACCCCAAACAGGAATATGTAGTTTGTTCTTAATTAATAATTTTACATTGCGGTAAATGCCTGACCCAGTATACCACCTACTATCAGCGTAGCGCGTTCTATCTACCTTTACTTTCAATAGATTTGCCGTGTCATCAGTACGAAGTTGAGAGGAAATGTCAAAATAAAAAGGCGAATATCCGTATGGATGAAACCCAAGTTCTTGTTCATTCAAAGAGACGATAGCATTATTGTATACCCCATCAAAAAGTAAATAGGCAGTTTGATCAGTATCGAGTTTAAGGGGAAATTCTTTTTTGTACAATCCAACCCCTCCAGGCAGGTAGCCTGTCGCTCCTTCCCCTTTGATTGAATCGAAAGATGATTCAACACTCCAATCATGTGGAAGCTTCACATCTCGCCATATACCATCCGTCGCAGAAGAATCGTTCAATTTAAATTTCCAATCGTTGTTGAAATCGAAGAGGGCTAGTTTGGCATTTGCATTGTCCTCTTTATTTTCACATGAGATTCCGAAAAGGGCGATTCCCAAAAAACAAATCCAAAACTGTTTAATAGATGAAGTCAACATAATTTTATTTCTCAGTTTCTATGGCATTCAATTTCGAAAAGAAAACTTTTACAAAGTAGTTGATTGAGCCATAAAGCCAGGGTATTACGACTAGAAAAATACTAGACAAAGAGGATTAAGGGTAGAATTTATATGTTTGCTATGAAATCTTCAAGATTGACACTTCTATCAAGCCCCATTTTTTTTCTTAATCTATAGCGAGTTGTATGAACGGATTCAACAGATATACCTAATAGCCTTGCCATTTCTTTGCTCGAAAAGTTCAGTTTGATGAGCGCACATATCTTTTGGTCAGACTGGCTGAGATTAGGATATTTTGTAGTCACTTTTCTGTAAAATGCTTCATTTACGGAAGTGAAACGGAGTTTGAACTCTTCCCAATTATTTTGGTTACTGTTCGATATTGATTTCAGTACTTTATGAATTTCTTCTGTTTTAATTCCACCATCGGTACCTCGCAGCTTATTTTTCAAGTCTTTCAGGAATTCATCTTTTTCTACAAGTTGAAGGGCCGAAGTTGCTAATTCTTTGTTCTTTAATTCTAATAATTCTTTTGCTTTCTGGATTTCAAGTTCTTTGTTTCGCCTAATCAACTCTTTCTCTATTTTGTGTTTTGCACGAATTTGCATCACATACACTACGGCAATGACCAATGTAAAAATCAAAGCACCAAGTAGAATTACGCGCTGCAAAAAAGAAATCTTATCCTCCTGTTCCAACTGTTCAACTCGTTGTTTTTGTATCAGTTGTTCTTGACGTTCTTTTTCAAGTCGAAATTCATCCTTAATCTCTAATAGTGGCTGGTTGACGGTACTTCGGCTATCAAAGAATTGAGCGTCAAGTTCCTTTGCTTTTTTTTGGCTGTAAAAGGCTTTCTCAAAATCACCTTTTTCAGTGTACAGATTGGCTAATCGTTCATGAATTAACACTGAAAAATCTACATGACTGTTATACCTGTTCGAAGTTTCCAGTGCCTTTCGATAGTAGGTTTCACTTTGCGATAAATCTTCGAGATTACTATAAATATCACCCCAATAGGTATATACTAAGACCAGATAAGAAGGTCTGTTTTTAATAAACCATGGTTCTATTTCTTTTAGTAGTGAAATTGCTTCATCAGGCTTTTGTTCTTGAGAAAGTATAAAAGACTTCTCGAATTGTAGATATGCCTTGTCTAATTTGTTTTTGACCGGATCAAAGTTGAGCAAACAACTATCCAAATAGATTTTGCCTAGTTCAGGTTTACCCAGTTCACGAAAGGTAGCACAAATCAAATAGTAGTTTTGAACCAACGCTGATGCATCCAATTCCTCTTTTTTCACTAAAGCTTTAGTTATGGCTAGTGAAGTATTCAAATATTCAAAAGCTTTTTCTTCCTTTTTGTAAAAACTATAGAGTCGTCCTAAGCGGTTGTAAATTGAAGCTTTAAGGGCTTCTGAATCATCATTCATTGCATCGGTTAAAAATAACGCCAACCACAATCCATCATAGGATTTAGCGTAATTGACTTTTTGACCATAATGGTATGGCATTTCAAGCAAAGCATTTATGGCAAGCAAAGTATCACCTTCTTTTAGAAAATCTTCATGAACTTTCTGAAGGAGGGATACCGCCTCATCTGGATTCTGAAATCGAATCTCTTTTGCTTTTTCAAAAAGCTGAACTGTAGTTAATCCATCTTGGGAAGTGTTTGTATTTTGAGCTTTTACAAGAAAAGGGCAAAGGAATAGCAGAATAATGGTCAAATACCAAAATGACGCTTTATTTCTGTTATCTTCCTTGTTCATTATAATTTTGAATTTACCTTAAATAAATCATGTGTGTCATTGTTGTTGGCTATAAGGATATAGTTTTCATCGCCTGAACTAACCTGTAACATATTCCTGACATCCTTATCAGCGAAAAAGCCCGATTTCAAATGCGAAACATATTCGAATTTCCCATTACCATTTCCCTTTAAGAAGTTACCGATTCCCGCATCGGCCCTTGTTGTCTCCACTTCAGATTGATAGTTATTACCTGCTAATAAAAGGTCTTTATTACCATCATTATCAAAATCATCATATAAGATACTATTAATAGGTGATTGCTGAACTCTATTTTCGAACGCTTCAAATGAGAATCCCATCTTTCCATTATTTATAAAGACTCCCGATCGAAACTCAGTGGCTTTGTAATGTAACGCAGATTCTATGCCTTGACCCACAATACCTTTCAAGTCTTTACTGGCAAAATCATTATAGGTAGGTATGGTTTGTGCTAGATGTGGAAGTTGCTGCGTCATGCAGGTTTTTCCCCTAACTGGTACTTGTTTTCCTTGATACTCTTTGGCAAGAATGATATCCTCCGAACCGTTGAAATCAAAATCGGAAGTATAAATTTCGAAGGGCTTTTCTGGGGATGCATGAAACTTATAATTCAATCCTAAATTACCGGCGACGATGTCTTTGTCGCCATCATTATCAATATCTTCAATGATTAATTCATTCCACCATCCAACGGCGTCACCCAAAACTTTATAATCATCACTTCTGACAAGTTGGTTGTTTTCATTCAGGAAAACCTGTATACCCATCCATTCACCTGTAACGACCAAATCAATTTTGTTATCGTTGTTCAAATCAGACCAAACGGCATCGGTGACCAAGCCGAGACTATTCAGTTGTGGGGCCAATTCATCATTTTTAAAGGAAAACTTGCCTCCATCATTGACTAACAGCAAACTACTAGCCGGATGCGGATATCTTCCGGTAATTACTCTTCCACCAAGAAATAAATCAATATCACCGTCTTGATCATAATCCGATGGTACGATTACGGAGCCAGCAATTCCAACTTCTGGAATGGCATTCATAGCTCTATTAAAATTTCCCTTGCCATCGTTTAAGTACAAACGATCAACCAATAAACGTGGATTATCCATAAACTCATAACTTCCACTAACCACATAAAGGTCTTGATCCCCATCGTTATCCGCATCAAAAAAGGTAGCTCCTACATCTTCATACTGCTTGTCGTTCACTAAAGCTTGACTTTTAAAAGCACTTAATTGTCCTTTGGTTTTCCCCAAAAGTAATTGTCCACTTTGATTATGACCACCACCGATAAAAATATCTTCCAAACCATCCCCATTAATATCCGCTTTTGCCACTCCCGGACCAGTTTGAGATAACTTGTGGGGAAGTAATATCTGTACTGCATAGTCATTAAAGTAAGGGTCTTCATGTGAAATATTAGTTTTGACTTTTTGAAAAATTGTATTTTCCGTAATATTATTTTGCTCTTTTCTTTCTTCGGCAAATTGATGGTTCATGAACAACCATTGATTTGCCTTGACATCAGCTAATTCCTGAACTTTGCCATCAGGCCAAATAATTTCCATTTTCTTTGCCTTTAGATGTTTGCCCATTCCGAAGTGAAGGTTGTTTGAAACTGATGATAAAAATCCTTTGGTATTTACCAAGTTTCTTACTTGAACAGAATCGTTATCGAAATGTAATTTTACGGTAGTACCCACACCAAATTGATTTTGACGAGGACCATCTAGACTAACCCTAAGAAAGTAATTTCGCTCATATGAGTTCATTTTGTGATTTTCAAGTAAGGTGACCTTGTCATTGATGTTATTTACTACAATATCTAAATCACCATCATTATCTAAGTCTGCATAGACCGTCCCGTTCGAAAATGTGGGATTATTTTCTGACCATTTATCGCTTACGTCTTCAAAGGTTCGGTCACCGTTGTTTTTAAAGAAATAATTCTTTAGTTTCTGTTGCGGTAACATTTTGGCAAATTGAAGAAAGTCTTCATCGGTTGGTCTGCGTTGATTGGCTTCTAATATATCTAGCGTTTCTGCCAACTTATCGCGATCCATCACATCTCGATAGACACCATTTGTAATGAATATATCATTGAAACCATCTAAATCAAAGTCGGCGGATAGAATGGACCAACTCCAATCGGTATCAGCCATGCCTGCCATTTTACTTATTTCGCTAAATGTGCCATTACCGTTGTTCATCTGCAGCATGTTGTGCATATATTGATGATGATACCCCTTTTCGACCATCAGTTCAAATTGGTCGATAGAGGTCATGGCCATGGTAGTCTTTGAGCGAATATAATCTGAAGGATTCATGTCTAAAGTCATCAAATCCAAAAGGCCATCATTATCAATATCCGCCATATCACTGCCCATGCTATTGAATGACATATGTTTGAAAAAGTCATCTCTCGATTCAGTAAAAGTTCCATCACGATTATTTATATAGGCCAAATCAGGTACATTAAAATCATTGCACACATATACGTCCGGCCAGCCGTCATTATTAAGGTCGCCAACTTGAGGATTAAGACCAAACCCTATGTCGAACAAAAGACCAGCTTTTTCCGATACATCGGTGAAATGACCAGTACCATCGTTTTGATATAGTCTATCGCTACCTTTAAACTCAAGGGTTTTTGGGTCTTTTTGAATTTTATCCAAATCTAGTACTTCTTCTCTACTGGTAATATCAAGGGTGTTTGATATGTATGCGTCCAAATCCCCATCTTTATCATAGTCAAAAAAAGATGTTTGAATCGTTCTATTTGCATCTGCTAGACCCATTTCTTCAGCTCTTTCGGTAAAAGTCATGTCACCGTTGTTCATATAAAGTAGGTTGGCAAACTTGTTGTTGTCATCTTTCCATCCGCCTCGAGACACGTAGATGTCCAATTTACCATCATTGTTCACGTCAACCATGGTGACCCCAGTATTGAAACCGTCATTTATTGTGATGCCAGCATCCAAGGTTACGTCTACGAATTCTAAACCACCCCTATTCAAGTATAATTTGTCTTCTCCAGAATTGGAGGTAAAGTACAAGTCAACAAAACCATCTTCGTTAAGGTCTCCTGCGGCGACTCCTCCACCGATATAGGTATACATGTATTGATAATAATTTGACTCGACCGTTTCCTCCAAGGTATTTACAAAATCGATTCCGGAAAAGTCTGAGGAAACCTCGGTAAACATTTTTGTTTTTTGATTTACCGTTACTTTATTGTTCTCTTTCGATTTATTGCACGACTGAGAAATATAAAGAGTTATAAAGAGGCCAATGAAAAACGTTTTTGATTTAGTCATCATACTTTTATTTAACATCTAAAAGGTAACCGAGTCAGGTTAAATCTAAAATACGAATAATTAAAAACACGTGTTGGGATAAGTATACCCAATTACAATGAGAGTTGGAGAGAAAAGCAAAGCGGCAAAGTGTTGTAACCTTACCGCCTTAACTAAAACTAAAATAAACTAACTCAATTCATTTTTAATTACCCAAATTTGGCAATCGCTCGACTTCTGATTGTGGAAGTGGTGCAAAATAGTTGCTAGTAGATAAACCTCCCAATATTGGGTTAGAGGGTTCGGTCAGAGGTGTAGGAGTGGGGTTGCCATCTCCATCAAAGACTGTTCCTATTGACACTCTTGGATCTCTAGCTGTGCCGCCCAAAGCAGCTTCTACCTGTTCTTTCCGAACCAAATCATTCCATCGCAAATATTCTCCAGCCAGCTCCCATTTTCGTTCTTGATAAGCCAAGTCTTGAATTGTACCATCGGCCTCACTAACAGCTGGCAGTCCGGCTCTTGTACGAACAGCATTCAAGGCTGCCCATGCATCAGCACCAGCAGACCCGGCTTCTCCAGAAGCTTCGGCATATATTAAAAGTACCTCAGCATATCTCATGAAATAGTCATTTCGATCACTTTGGAAACCTTGCCATGTTCCTTCTTCAAAAGGACCAACGATTTTTCTGAATACGGGATTCTGCTGATCTTTGAATTCGGTCCAGGGAAGGGAGTCCACCACCGGAGTAGAAGCGTCCGCTATAATACTACCATCTGCAGCAAGAGGCATGGCATCATGATAAGTCGCATCTTTTCGTGGTCCTTCCGGGAAATCTTCGTAAAAGCGGATTTCGGCAAAAGTTTCTTGCCAACCGTTGGTAGGGGCACCACTGGGAAGCCCTAATTTTCCATGCTTTCGGTTTGGAAGACCACATGATGCACAGTAGACAATACTAAATACAGATTCGGTATTAGTCCTTCCTGCTATGGTATATAGAGTAGACATGTCATCAACTAGCGCAAAACCATGACCACCGTCCATTACGGATTTGGCCATTGCAGCCGCTGCCGCATATTTGGAATTGTCTTTAACCGGAAAACCTGCCCAATCTAAATATAAACGCGCTAAAATAGATCTTGCAGACCCCTTGCTTGGTCTTGCAGCACCTACAGCAGTAGAATTTGGCAATAAAGATTCAGCTTGCAATAGATCGCGTTCGATTTGCTCATAAACATCTACTTGTGAAGCTAAACCGATTTCAGGATCAACTTCAATGGTCAAAGGCAAAGGAATTCTACCATGAACTCGGGCCATTTGATAGAACATAAGTCCTCTTAAAAAATAAGTTTCACCTGTAAGGACATCTTGAGCCGCTTTTTCAGTCAACTCAACACCTTCTAAATTGGTCAATACCGTATTCGCAGCTAAAACCATAGAGTAAACACCGCGCCAATTTACGGCAGTTCTACCATTCGATTGTACTACATTACGTTGGTCGTATTCTCTAAAGTCTGCCTTGTTACTGGCCCTGTGCGTAGTAATGTCATCTCCCGACCAGCCATTAACATAAAAAGTCGTCATCCAAGCCGCCTTGTTCAACTGCCCGTAAATACCGGTTACAGCTAGGTCTAATTCGGCAAGATTGGTATAGGGTACAACAGCTAACAACGATTGAGTAGGGTCTTCTTCCAAATCAAATTGTTCACAACTGCTTATGGTCATGGAGAAAGCTAAAACAGCTGTCATCCAGAGTTTTACTTTTAGGGATTTATAAAATTTCATTGTTTTCATATTTCGTATTTTTTTCATAGTTAAATTAAAATCCCACTTTTACTCCAACGGATAGTGTTCTAGGGGTGGGATAAGCTCCAATATTAATACCAGCAGCTGCATCTGTATTACCTTGGTTGTTATCTCGTCTTGAGGAAGCCTCTGGATCAAAACCTGAATAATCAGTGATTAGCAGAAGATTTTGACCGCTGACATAGATTTTAAGAGATGTGTTTTCCAAGCCTGCAACATCTTGAATGGTATAACCTAGTGCCAAGTTACTCAATCTGATGAAATCACCTTTTTCAACATATCTTGATGATCCATATAAATGTGCAAATGCAGGAATGTCAGTTTCGTTCGAGGCAGTCCATGCATTAACTTGGTCGCTAGCTAAGAAACTTCTCGAATCTCCAGCTCCACCTGTAATACCACCTTGTTGAATGTTGTATACATCAAATCCATGAACTCCTTGAAAAAATACGTTCAAATCCCAGTTTTTGTAGTTTACGGAGTTATTAAAGCCCCATGTCGTGGTTGGGGTACCGTTACCAATAGCTCCAAAAACGATTTCATTATTCTCATCCAATAGGTATTTTGCTGCACCAGGTACGGCAACAGGATTACCTTCAGAGTTTAGTGGAATGTTATCGGAACTTTTCCAAGTACCCAAGAAGGTAGCGCCGAAGAACTGGCCAATTGGTTGGCCAACTTCAATACCATTTAATATATTACCTTGTCCACCTGGAGCAGTAAACCTTCCTTCAATGCGCTCTAGTCCGTCATATAAGGAAGTCACCTCGTTCTTTACGTATGATAAGGTAAAATTCGAGTTCCAATTTAGATTTTCAGTAGCAATGATATCATAACCTAAAGTTATATCAACACCAGTGTTGTCCATTTCACCAACATTACGTGCAACCGTAATTTGTGAGTTGTTACCACCAAAAGTATCCGGTAGGGCAACTGGCAGTAGAATGTCAGTAGTGGTTTTTTTATAACCCTCCAAGGTTAGATTTCCACGACCATTGTTAAAGCCAAGATCCACACCTACATTGAATTGACTGGTAGTTTCCCATGTTAAATCTGGATTACCAACTGTATTCAAACGTGTACCACTTTGGGCAGAACTACCATCAAAAGCATAACTGTTAAAGGCGGGAGTGGTATAGGTATCAAAAGGATCTACATTTTGGTTACCAACCTGGCCCCAACCTGCTCTTAATTTTAGACTGCTGATTGCTTCTGAATCTCCTAACATTTCGCTCAGACTATATGCAAGAGCTACTGAGGGGAAGAAACCCCAACGATTCTCTTTTCTGAACACAGAAGAAGCATCATATCTTCCTGTAGCAGTAAGAAACAAATTATTGTCCAATATGTACTCCGCACGGAGCATAAAAGAAGATAATTCCCTTGGTGCAAAAGCATTGTTCACAGTTTGTCCTGAATTAGGAGCTAATTCTGCGAAGTAAAAATTCTTTCCATCTAGACTTAAATCGTTCGCATTATAACCATTGAATATATTTTTAGAATTTGTATATTCTTGAACACCTGTCAGTTTGATGTCGTGTTTACCAAATACTTTTTGCCAATTCAAAATGTTGGTCAGTTGAAAAGAAGTAAACTTGTTATTGCTAAATGAAGTATGTGGCAATTGATCATCACCTACTTCAACTGCGTAACGTTGCACATTAAAATTGTTCAATTGAGAACCAAGCGTCATAGAGTAAGAAAAATTATCTGTGATATCCCACTTAACGTTTAGTGCACCATTTAGTCTTTCATTAATATCTCGTATGTCCGTTTCGTTTAATGTTCTTACCGGGTTGTCATTTAAAGATGCGATACCTTTTATTGAACGCAAGTTATAGTTGCCATCCGCATCAAAAACTGGGGTGGTAGGGTCCCAAGTCAGTGCTTTATACATAAAGCTACCTTGGCCGTTGCCTAATCTTTGTACATTATTTTTTGCTTCTCCTCTTATTGCAAAAATGTTTAGGCCAACTTTGAGACGATCAGAAACCTGAGCGTCAATATTTGACCGAACGGAGAGTTGCTCTAATCCTGTATTTATTACAACACCTTCCTCATCTCGATAATTACCTGATAAGAAATAGCTTAGTTTTCCTTCTGATCCGCTCGCTGAAATTTGTAAGTTCTCGCTGATTCCGGTTCTTAAAAGTTCATCTTGGTAATTCGTGCCACCATTCGCCGCTAAACTGGATATTTCGGCATCAGAAAAGATTGGGCTTCCACCTGTTTGAGTTCTTCTAAGGTTTTCTATTATTGCAAATTGGTCTGGATTGTCCGCCAATGTTGGCAAAAAGTTTGGGACACTTGAAAACGTTGTGAAAAAGTCAACATTAATCCTACCCTTTCCAGAACCTCTTTTCGTAGTGATGATAATTACCCCATTTGAACCTCTTACACCGTAAATGGCTGTTGCAGATGCATCTTTTAGAATGTCCATCGTTGCGATGTCGTTCGGATTGATCGTTGTTAAGTCCGCACCTTGAATACCATCTATAACTACAAGTGGACTGTTATCGCCTTCTAACGAGTTTACACCCCGTATACGTACTTTGATAGCGCCGCCCGGTTGCCCGTTTGACCGTGCAACGGTAACACCTGCTGCTCTACCTTGCAAAGCTTCTTCTACCCTCGTTAAAGGTTGATCTTCGAACGCTTCAGTTGTTACCCGTGATACTGCTCCCGTAAGGTCACTTTTCTTGGCTGTACCATAACCAATTACTATAACTTCGTCTAATTGGCTAGCATCTTCTGCTAATTGTACACTAATACTTGTTTGATTACCAATAGTTACGTTTTGCGTCGCATAACCTAAATAGGAAATTACAAGTACATCCCCTGATGAAACGTCAATAGTGAAATTACCATCGAAATCGGTTTGGGTGCCATTCGTAGTTCCTTGCACAACGATATTTGCACCAGGGACCGGGGTGCCGGTCTCATCTGTTACTGTTCCGGTTACCGTTTGTTGTGCGATAGTACTTTGCATACCCAATAGCACAAAAAACAGCCCCAACAGAAAGCATTGTTTTAAAAGTTTGAAGAATTGTTTTTTCATAATCATTGGTTTAAGTTGAAATAGTTCTGAGTTAAATTCTTTTTTGGTTAGTAATTGATTCAAATTGAATTATTCTTAAAATTCTACTATTGTAAATGCAGGATGTGTATTTTGATTAGGTTAAAACTAATAATTGTGCTCTACGGTCTTAAAAATTACACTAGACTAAAACTAGACAACTAACATTGATACGTTATTTCGGCTAATTTTAACATTTTAGTACTCCCTAATTGTCATATAAAGGCATTAGTCAAACAAAACTTTAACACTCTATCCCTTTCAACATTCAGCTTATATTCAATAATAACTGGACAAACACATAACGGCTTTCAACAAATTTGATGAACTTTTGACTAGTACCAGATAACAAATGGTTTGGAGTGTATTACTAATGATCTTTATCAATGAATAATACATCTCGTTGTGAACAGACAACATACCTACAATAGAGTTGTGCGGCCTATGGTTAAAATTACCTAGTATCGTTTACTTCAAATAAACTATCATTAACCATTACTGGTACTATTTTAACATTGCAACTAAGAGATGTCTAAGGGGAAGGCAGGGAGGTGCAAGGGGAGTTAAATTAAAGCAGAAAGTAAAGCAATAAAACCATAAGCCCACCTGAAATTGCAACTACCGCGGTTAACGTACTAAAAGTCTTCAGAAGTTTTGTGGTGCCGATATCATGAACTTCTTTAAAGAGCCAAAAGAAACTACTATTTACATGAATTATTCCCAACGAACCTGCTCCAATGGATGCAGCGGTTAATCCCGCGGGAAGACTTCCGTTCGTAACAATGGGCGCAATTATAGAAGTGGTAGTTATTAGAGAAACTGTAATCGAACCCGTTACCGTTGTAAACATAAAACTCAATAAAAATGGAAGTATGATTCCGAAGGCTGCTAGCCCACTCGCATCTGGCAACAGAGAATTTACAATTTCTGTGTCTTTAATGACCTGGCCAAAGGCACCGCCTGTTCCGGTAATCAAGATAACAGTCGCTGATTTCGCCCCCGCGGTTTGGAAAAAATCATTTAATTTCTTTGAAAAGTCCTTTTTATCTAAAAGTGGTAGCGCAAAGACAACTCCAAACAAAAGCGCCCAAACAGGGTTTTTAATAAATGCTATGATGGGATTTTCCCCTGAAAACAAATTGCCCATTCCCATTAAAACCAACGGAATCAGTAAGGCCACAAATGGCAAAAGCCGCTTGAAACCTTGAATTTTGTTTTTAGTTTCTGGGCTGGCAATCTCTTTTGGAAGAGGAATTGCCAAATTCTTTTTGTTGAATTTTATCCAAATCAATCCTCCTATAACAGCGAACAAACCTACTGTCACATTTATAGGAATCATTCCTCCAATATCCGTTTCGAGAATGGCAGCCACTGCCAAAGGTCCTGGGGTAGGTGGAATCAATGCGTGGGCAACCGTTAAACTGCTAGCAAGGGAAAGCCCCAAGACTAAAACGGAATGACCCGATTTTCTCGACAAAGCAATTATGGTAGGAAGCAAGGTAAGATACGCCACATCTACAAAAACAGGAATGCCGACCAGAAAACCGATAACAGCCATGGCCAAGGGTAAACGTTTGATTCCAAAAACCTTGATGACACTATCGGCAATCACATCGGCACCGCCTGTTACAGCTAAAATTTCACCGAGAAGTGTTCCAAAAAGAATAACAAGACCTATCCACTTTAAGGTGTTTCCAAAGCCACCCAGAAGGCTTTCCGTAACCGTTTCTACCGAACTTCCAGAAGCTAGCCCAAGAATAAGTCCTGCAATCAAAAGTGCCGGAATCGGATGTACTTTTAGCACTGTTATCGCAACGATAAGCAATACAATACATCCAATTAAAACGGCAAAACCTGTCATATTGCCTATTTCAGTTCAAGTTGCTGAATTTCTGTATTTTCTTTTCCACGAATTGCTTCGTAAGCCGTAATCATTTCTTGAAGTTTCTCGGGATTACTTTTAGCCAAATTGATTTTTTGACCAATATCTTCCTTCAAATTATATAAAAGATATTCATCTGAATTCGCTAATTCAATATTGACCTGTTTGTTCATCGCAGGACCTTCATAAGGAGGTATCATGGCCCAATCGCCTTTTCGAAATGCAGTTCTAGAAGTAGCCTCGATAATCATTTCAGCTCGGCCATCGTTGCTTTTTCCAAGAAATAGATCCAATAGTTCCATACTATCTTCAGTACTTTCGCTACTTTCAACCAAGGCCGCAAGTGAAGAAAACAAATCCAATTGGGAGACCATGGCATCCGATACTCCGGGACTGATTTTTCCTTTCCAATAGGTAAAGAAAGGAACTCGAGTCCCTGCTTCGAACAGGCTATATTTCCCTCCTCTAAGGGCGCCTGCCGGTTTATGATTACCTAATTTTTCTTCGGAATCATCATAGTATCCATCATTTACAACAGGACCGTTATCACTCGAAAATACTATAAGCGTGTTTTCCAGCAATCCTTCAGCTTCCAAGGTTTTTATGAATTCGCCCACCATCCAATCGGCCTCAACGATTACATCACCTCTAGGGCCCATTCCTGAAGAACCGACAAAACGAGTATGCGGGGTTCTAGGTACGTGCGGTTGTTGCAACGCGTAATACAAGAAAAATGGTTCATCTTTATGTTTTTTGACATAGTCTTGGGCATCTGCCAAAAAGTAGTCCGCCATATCTTCATCGACCCATTTGGCCGCTTCACCACCCTTCATGAAACCGATACGGGGAATTCCGTTTACAATGCTGTTGTTATGCCCATGATGCCATTTCATTTTTAAAAGTTCAGGATTTTCCAATCCTGTTGGTTCACCTTCAAAATTTTCTTGATAATTCACTTCAATTGGGTCGTTAGGGTCAAGATTGACCACATGACCATCTTCGATATAAACCGTGGGAACCCTATCTTGTGTGGCAGCCAAAATATGACTGTAGTCAAATCCAACTTCATTCGGACCCGGACTAATACGTTCGTTCCAGTTGACATTTCCAGTTCCTAAACCTAAATGCCATTTGCCAACGATTCCTGTATGATACCCTTGCTTTTTCAACATTTTGGGAATCGTAGTTTGCGCTGTGGCGATTATCAAAGGTGCCGTTCCTGGAAGTATTTTCGCGCTCTTATTTCGCCATGGATATACTCCGGTAAGGAGTGCATATCTACTAGGAGTGCAGGTTGCGGATGAAGCATAACCATTGGTAAATCGCATGCCACCATTGGCAAGTTTGTCAAGATTGGGAGTTTTTAATTCCGTGGCACCATAAGCTCCGAGTTCTCCGTACCCCAGGTCATCCGCATAGATAATAACGATATTCGGTTTTGCTCTCTCTTCGGATGTTTCAACCGTTTTTTGCTCTTCTTTACAGGAGGTAAATAAAAGAATGCAAGTGGTTAGGTAGTAATAAAATTTTCTCATAATTATCTAGTTTATATTTTGTTCTCGTTGATAAATTCGATGCGTCTTCGAACCAAGTCGCCTTCTTTTTCGAGCCATTCTGGCGGAAACATTGTTTTAGGAATATTGATTTTAAAATCAGGCCGAACCGTTTTGATTAAAGCAATACTGTTCAAAATTAAATTGGTCTGGGTTTCGGATTTGGCATTTTTTATTATTTCTAGAAACAGGTCATTTGGAACGTTCTGCACATGGAGCATTAAAAATTCGGCAGCTCTTATTCGAACCAAATTGTTCTTATCATATTTGGAAAGCTGCACGCCCATCTTGAAAAATGGATAGGATTCTTTTCCAAAAGAACTACACACGATCAAACCCCAATACCTTTTCCAAGGGTTGTCGGATTTCAAAGCGTTTTCGATGTCGGTTTTAGCTTCATCGAAGGGTTTTAGACTCAAATCCGCAATGTCAATCAATTCAGCAATCTCGATTTTGTTTTCTTGACCAAATGCAACGGGATTGGAAAGTCCCGCTTCAATGAAATAAGGCTCTGGGTAAAAACTTAAATCGGGCATTGATTTCACCTGATTCTGCAAATTTGAACGCAGTTCCAACAAAGTTGATTGATGAGAAGGTTCGGCCGCCAAATTATGAACCTCGTGTGGGTCATTTTCAATATCGTATAATGCTTCGGGAGATCGCGCCTTGAAAAACTGTTCTTGCGCTTCATTTAACTTTCCATCAACAAAGAGTTGCTGCCACTCTTTGTACGCCAACATTTTATACCGATAAAAATTAAAAAGGCCATCAATAGTAAACGGCTGATAATTTCTGATGTACTTGTAATTTCCTTTACGGATGGAACGCACCAGATCATATTTTTCATCAAAGCGGTCCGCATAGCTGAATGTTGTATTTCTCTCAGCAAGGTTTTCATTGCTTACGGTTTCCCCAAGGAAGGCCTTGCCATCAATTTGTTCTGGAACTTCTATTCCAGCAAGATTCAAGACAGTTGGCGCCAAATCAATAAATTGAACAAAAGCATCGGATCTACTTCCCATTTTTATCGGGGATAAATGTTTCCATTTTTCCGGGACATAAACTACCATGGGCACATTCAGACCACTCTCATAGATATATCCTTTGCTTCTGGGTAGCACACCGCCATGATCCCCGTAATAGAAAACAATGGTATTTTCCATAAGACCCTCTTCTTTTAATTTATTGATAAACTCCCCAATTTCAGCATCCACTTTTTGATGTAAATCGCGATAGTGGGCATTTGTATACCGAAAAGTCGGTGTGTCAGGATGATAGGGAAAAACCGGTACATTGTCAGTTGCGGATTTTGTACTAAGACTATCCATCTGCGCCTGAGTAAAGTGTAATTGGCCCTCGTGCGTGCTGTGGAAATTCTGCACATGGAAAAACGGCTGGTTTGGCTCTCTATTTCTGTAAGACGCCTTTTTTGAGGAATCGTCCCAGACACTGTCGGATTTTACAAAATTGTAATCTTCCTTTGTATTGTTCGAAGTATAATAACCGGCATCTCGTAGATATTCCGGAAACATTTTTAGACCATCCGGCAATGGAGCGAACTCCATTCTTCGATGGTATTGCGTTCCAACTCGCGGTCCGTAGCAGCCTGAAATTATGGTGCTTCGCGCCACCGAACATACCGGTGCATTCGAAAATGCATTGTTAAAAACGATTCCCTTTTTGGCCAAGGCCTCGATATTTGGCATTAGTGCCCCACCTTCTTCATATAATTTCAGAAAGTGCTTTGAATTATCCTCGCTAACCAGCCATACGATATTCGGCCTTTTTTGTTCTTGTGGCGTATCCTTCGATTCTTCTTTACAGGCAATAAAAGTGCCTAATGAAAAAAGCAAAACATAGGTAAAGAATGGTATTTTGAGATTTTTCATTTAGTTATTGGGTTGTTTTCAAATTTAGTTTCGCCTTTTTCAAATTACGTATTTGTGCGTTCATAATTTGTATGGAAAGGAATAAATCAACATAACTTAAGGGTTTAAAACAGAATCATATGTTTTCCTTTTTCAAGTGGTATGTATTGATTCATTTTGACATTTTGATTTAAATCTTGTCCATCAACTTTTATAGTACCCGCCTTGCCATTTTTGAGACTTTTCAAATCAAGTTTTACTTTCATTTCGCCAGGCACATTCAATTCAAGAATTTTTGCCCCATTCATAAGATCCCACTTAACGTATAAATTTCCCTCAGGAGAAGGTATAAGAGCTTCAATGTTTTCAATTGAAGAATTCGTTCTGATAATTTCAACTTCTTTCATTCCTGGTGCTATTGGTCTAACGCCCAACAGGTATTCAGCAAACAAGGCAGGTGGAAAAGCACTTTCAGTTTGGGCATCGCTTCGTGTTCTACCTAGTTCTAATTTTCCGGACCGCCCGATACCGTCTAGACGCCATTCTTCCCAAAGTGTTCCATTAATGTTTGGGGCCAACATTTTATCAAATCGAGAACGAAACATTTCCAATGATTCATTAATATAACCGTATTCAGCCAACCCCTTATGTAGATAATAAGACATTGCCGGAGTGACCATTATCAAACCTGATTCACGTCTTACATAGTCATGATTGTCTTTTTCAAGCAATTGTTTGGCGATTTCATCAGCTTGTTCTTTAGTGGCAATATTCAAGGCCAGAGCAGCTGCTTGGGCGTGTTCACTGAACATTTCAGATTGCTTTCCATCAATAATGGCATCAGCGAAAAGTTGTTTTTCGTCATTCCATAAATGCTGTTGTAGTGATTGACGAAGCTGTTTTGCCCTTGCCTCATACGTTTTACTATCAGGCATGTTTAACCATTCTAGAAGTATTGCAAAATCTTCCAAAGCGCCCAAAAAGTGTCCATTCAAATTGAGGTTGGCTCCTCGTCTGTCCATAAGTACATGATCCAGCCAATACGGATACGGCGGATTGTCTATCATCCCCAAATCGTTGGTGAAACTATCCAAGAGCTGCATCAATTTTATGGCGGTTGGCAAAAATTCCTGCGTTGTTTTATAATCTCCCGAATACAACAAATAATTGTGCAAACTTCGAATCCATAAACAATTGGAATCCAAAATAACCATATAATCGTCACTCGCTGCTGGAGCGTAGGCGGGGACAATTCCATTGGCCTGTTGTTCTTGAGCAGTCTGTACCAAATATCTACGCTGGAGTGCCGTATCGCCGAAGATATAGTAGTTACCAAGCGCCGCATAGTAGCCCGTTTGCGCATATTGTCTGCGCTCACGATAGTTATCGGTATAGGCATCCGTGGTGCATACATCGATGGTCTTTGCCGAAGCTTCCATATATTCCTTTACCCATGGTGCTTCTTTGGACTTTATGAAACCTTTCTTTTCAAAGGGGTATTTCATTTGACGGGTGCCGAAAGAAAAAAGTTTTATTGGGGCTTGTTCATTATGGACAATAATTCCAAGGTATCGATAGGGTTTAAAATACGTAGCTTCCCAAACATCTTTTTCTCCTGATAGAATTATTTCATCTTGATAATTAGAATCCACAATGTTATAGGTGAATTTTTCATTTACCATAAAAGGAGCGCCAACAACTTCTATTTTCGTTCCCGAGGGTCCCTGAATTTCTAACATCGGACTGCCATTTACCACTTCCCCCAAATCAAACAAGAGAAACCAGGCTTTGCCATTTTCCGCCTTGGTTATCTCTAAAAACCCTTTTTTAGTTCCGTATTTTTTTAAGCTTTTTAAAATTGACTTGTTTATTTTTTTGGATAAGTCAATGGTCTCTGGAGTTTCATTACTAATTTCGATCTGGGTTGCCTGAATAAGATTTTCAGCTCTTATTTGATTCTCAATCAGATATGGCACTTCCCGAGGCACTAAAGATGTCCAAGGGGTAGCCAATTCAAACGGACTGTCATTTTTTTGAACCGAGGGCCAACCTTCTGTTCTAAAAAGGGGAGTGGCATTTGACCAACCGGAATCATTGAAATCGACTTTCTCCCAACCATACAAATGTTTTCGCATATCTACTTTGTCGCTCACAATTTGTTGAAAACGACTTATTAAAGGTGCTTTGTTATCCCATGAAAGTTGACGTGAGACTTTCCAATCGGAATTCGTAACAACCGATTCTATTTTCCCGTTGGAATTCATTTCCAATTGTGCCAACAATCCACCACGCTGTTCAAGATTATAGGAATACTTTTTATTTTGTTTATGGACTCTAACGGCCATAACGTTTTTCCCTTCTTTGAGCAGATTTGTAATATTCAAAATATCGAAAGATTGATGGTGCGGAGCACTACGACTAGGACCTCGGCGGAGATATTCCCCATTAATAAAAAGTTGGTATTGCGAAGTAGCCGTGATTCTTAATGTGGCTGTTTCAGGGATTGATGAAAGATTAAAAGTCTTTCGAGCCAATAGTACATCCGAAGTAATGAAATCATTCAACCATACCCATTGCGCTTGCCATTTAAAGTTTGGTTTCTCATCATTTGGGTCGTACCAAATATCCTTTGCGCTTTGTAATTGAGCAAAACAAAATGCTTGCACACCTAATACAATCAAAAGGATGCAAGCATTTAAATTTCTCATAATAAGTGTTTATCTCACTACACGTCCCGAAGCATTCCCGCCCATTAATCTTTCTACTTCCGCACGTGTGGAATAATTGAAATCTCCTTTGATAGAATGCTTTAAACAAGATGCCGCAACTGCATAATTCACAGCAGTTTGAGTGTCACTACTTAATTCAGGCGTGGTCAGTGCAAAAATCAATCCGCCGGCAAAGGAATCCCCACCGCCAACACGGTCGACGATGTTCTTTATTTGATACGGATTGTAGTTTCCATCTTCATCTAAAGGTGCAAAAGACGGTGAATCCTTAGCTGCATCAAAAAGCATCGCTCCCCAATTGTTATGACTTGCGGAAAGACTTTCTCTAAGGGTAATCGCCACTTTGCTTACATTCGGAAATTGTTTAATTACCTGTCTCGCTACATCTGGGTATCGAGATGTGTCCAGTGCACCCGAATGCACGTCGGTATCTCCCGCTTGAATGCCCAATACATCGTGACAATCTTCTTCATTACCCACCACTACATCAATGAATGGTAAAATACCCCGCATAGTTTTTTGCGCCAATTCTTTAGCGGAATAGTTCGAATCCCAATTCCAAAGCTTTCCCCTAAAATTTAAATCTATGGAAACCGAAGCGCCAGCTTCCTTTGCTTTTTGAGCGGCAACCAAAGTAGCTTCAGCCGCGGTTTTAGATAGCGCAGGAGTAATTCCACTGAGATGCAACCATTGTGCTTCTTTAAAAATACTGTCCCAGTCATAGGCGCTTGCGGGAGTAATTGACACCGCCGAATCTGCGCGGTCATAAATCACATTACTTGGGCGTTGATTGGCACCTGTTTCCAAGAAATAAAGTCCTAATCGGCCTTTATCGGTTCGCAAAACAAAATCGGTATCGATACCCACCGCGCGAACTGAGTCCATTGTTGCTTCGGCTAAAGCGTGTTTTGGTAGCGCTGTGACATATCTGGCTTTACCGCCAAAATTACAGATAGAAGCTGCCACACTAGCTTCGGCACCAGCATAGGTAACTTCAAATTCTCGCGATTGTCGTAAGCGTAAGTTAGCAGGTGAGGCTAAGCGCCCCATTATTTCTCCAAAGGTTACTACTTTCTTCATTTATAATATATTTATTGACATTCCCGCATAGACGGGAATCTCAGTTTTGCTATTCTCGTATTACTTTATGACCGAATTTCTGTAATCAAGTCTCTAATTTCTTTTGCATTGTTCGTGATGGTACTCCAGTCCTCGGCTTGAATCAGGTTTCTTTTGGCGACCCAGGTACCGCCGATAGCGGTGATTAAATCGGATTGTAAATAACCGGGTGCATTTTCCATATTGCACCCTCCCAAGGGAATAAATTTCAATCCTAAATAATTATAAGGGGCCGACATGCTTTCTAAATGTTTCATGCCACCGGAGGTCGCCGCAGGAAAAAATTTCAGAATACGACACCCCTCTTGAACCGCTATTTCTATATCTGAAGGCGTCATGATACCAGGTGCAAATGAAAGTCCTTGTTTATGGGCCTCTGCAATTATTTTCGGATTACAACCCGGGGAAACGGCAAAGTCAGCTCCCACGTCAATGACCGCCTTTACTTGGTCTACGGTCAAAACGGTTCCAAAACCCAAGGTTATTTCAGGGACTTCTTTTTTGATTGCCTTCGCAGCATCTAAAGCCGCAGGTGTGCGAAGCGTCAATTCGATAGCATCTATACCTCCTTTGAGAAGGGCGTTTGCCAATGGCACGGCATGCTTTACCTCGTCAACTATTAGGACGGCAATGATGCCCGCATCATCAATTTTTTGGATTAATTCTGGCGACATCGCCTTCTGAGCTATTGGTTGCATACTAGACTTTTAGTTTTCGGTAACAAATTTATTATGAAGACTGTGATTAAATAGGATGTTGTACTCGACAAAAACTGAATCTTACCCACATTTGACTTGAAAATACTCAAATAGCCATAGAAATTCTTTTCTTGACCAGATAATCGTCTAAAGCCAAATGTGAACAATCATGACCGATCCCACTATTTTTAATTCCTCCATGAGGCAAGTAAATAGAATATTTGACCCCATTGATTTGTATTTCTCCGAATTGTAAATCCCTTGAAAAACGTTCAATACGTTTGTGATTGTTAGTGAAAATATAGGAAGCCAGCCCGTATTCGGTATCGTTCGCCAAAGCCAACACCTCATCATCTGTTTCAAATGGCATTAAAGCTCCTAATGCACCAAAAGTCTCTTTCCTGAACACATCCATTTCGGGAGTCATTCCGGAAAGTACAGTTGGTTCAATCCAGTTGCCCTTTTTCATTCCTTCGGGAATTTTTCCTCCGTATTCCAATTTTGCACCTTTACTGACTGCATCTTCGATTAAATCGAACATTCGGTCTCGGTCTCTTTTGGAAACCATTGGCCCCATATCGGCATCTGAATCCACGCCATGGCCCAATTTTAATTCTGAAGCTCTTTTGACGTATGCTTTTAAAAATTTGTCATAAATACTCTTATGTACGAATATTCGATTTGCCGCAACACAAACTTGACCTGAGTTTCCAAATTTCAAGGCTATGGCCAAATCGAGGGCTTTATCGAAATCAGCATCTTCAAAGACGATGAATGGAGCATTTCCACCGAGTTCCATTCCTAATTTTTTAATCGAAGTAGTGCTATCCGCTATTACTTTTTGTCCCGTTTGTGTAGAACCGATCATCGTCAGAACAGCCGGAATAGTACTAGTGGTCATCGTATGTGCGACTTCGCTGCTCGGCCCGCAGAGAATATTGACCACTCCCGCAGGGAAATCAATGTCATGTAAAATCTTACCGATCAAATAGGCAGATAGCGGTGATGCAGCCGAAGGTTTGATAATCAAAGAACAGCCACTTGCCAATGCTGGACCCATTTTAAAACCTACATTCAACAAAGGGAAATTCCATGCCAAATACGCCACGGCTACACCAGCAGGTTGATGTACCATTTTATGGGTATGTGTATTTTCGTAATCAGGAATCTGCTCGTCACGCATGTTCTTCATCGCAGCGGGGTACCATTCCAAACCATTGATAACTCCCTCAATATCTTCCCAAGCTCCAGCGTAGGTTTTACCCATTTCATAGACCATTGCGGCTCGCAATTCGTGCTCATTTTCCAAAACCGCGGTTCTAAGTTTGGTCATCCACACGGTGCGTTCTGCAAGAGATAATTTGGACCAATAATCGAATCCTTTTTGAGCGGCCTGTAATGCCAATTCTGCATCTTCCTTGCCTGCCCATGCAATTTCCGCTACTTGTTCATCGTCAGCGGGACAAATAACAGATTGCTTCCTTCCAGATACGGCATCTACTAACTTACCTCCAATATATAATTTTTGGTATCCAAAATTCATAGTGTTCTTTGTTTTTAAATAAGAATTTCTGCGGAAAAGTTTCGTATTACTTCTTCATCAACCTCAATGCCTAAACCAGGGGTATGTGGAACATCAATATATCCATTTTTCATTTCTATCGAAGGAGAAGTAAGCGATTCTCGTATATCATTTTCCGTACGGTCATATTCAATATACATATCAGGCGGATGCAATCGACCCGGAATTGGTTCAAGATTCGCAATGAAGTGGAGGGCCGCATGAAAGGCTATCCCTGTTCCCCAAACATGTGGAACTATTTCGACTCCTCGAGTATTAGCCAAAGTAGAAATACGTTTAGCTTCGCTGAGTCCGCCTGCACCACAAATATCAACTTGTAGAATATCAACACAATCATTTTCTAAAAGGGTTTGAAATCCGTAGCGCAAATATTCACATTCTCCACCAGCGATTGGAATTGTCGTTTTTGTTCGCAATGCTGAATAGTGATGATAATATTCAGGAGAAACTGGTTCTTCAAACCAACCGATATTGTATTGCTCTACAGCTCGGGCTAATTCTGTGGCTTCGCGTAAGGAGTACGCATGATTGGAATCAATCATTAGATTTATATCATTGCCAATAGCTTCTCGTACGGCTTTTACCATTCCAATATCCTTCGAAACGGAAAGACCTACTTTCATTTTAATAGCTTTAAAACCTTGTTTGACGTAGGTTTTTGCTTCTGCAACTAACTTTGACCTAAGGTCGTCACTCTCCGAAAAGTATAGCCCTGTTGCATATGGAACTACTCTTTTTCGATGTTGTCCTCCCATTAGTACGCTTACGGGTTGGTTCAGCGTTTTTCCTTTTATATCCCATAAAGCGACATCAATCGCACTTATTGAAGCTGCCAAAACTCCACGGCGCGCAAAGTCCAATGTTTTACGATACATTTTAAACCAAAGCGTCTCATTCTCCAATGGATTCTCTCCAATTAAAAGTGGAGTTACCATATTGACTCCTGCCTTAATCATATCGGCGGGGCCATAACCTTCACCCCAACCAACAACACCTTCATCAGTTGTGATTTTCACGATAAAAATACGTCGCTCGCTGTAAGCCCATTGTGAAAAGAAAAAGGTTTCTTTCAGTTGGTTTGACAAGACAAAAGTCTCCACTTTCGTAATTTTCATTGCTAAATAATTAAAGGTTGGCGTCTAACAAGATAAAAATAAGAAAGGTAGCCCGAATGGATTGGATGGTAATTATCTAGGACTAACCTTATTTTAACCCTATGTTTTGCAATGATATAGAATATAGGCCATTAGCTTGTCAATTAGAAACAGGAACCTCAGAAACTTTCTTTAGATTATGCTGCCTGAAGTTGCTATAACTATCACGATAGCTACTAGGAGAGCTCCCTTTGAAACTTTTGAATGTACGATTGAAGTTTGTCAATGATGAGAACCCAACATCATAGCAAATCTGCTTGATTGGGGCCTCTCCATTAATCAACAACTGACAGGCCTTGCTAATTCGAACTTCGTTTAAGAATAATGAAAAGGTTTTGTTGGTTCGTGTCTTGAAAAACCTGCAAAACGCAGGAGGTGTCATCACCGCAATTTTCGAGATATCGTCCAAACCAATATTTTGCGAATAATTCGCTGAGATATAATTGATGACCTTATGCAAACGATTTTCTCCGGCCACTTCTTTCGGGATCGCAAAATTAGGACCAGATAGCGTTTGGTAATCTTTACTTCTCACAAGCGTTCGAAGTATACGGAGCAGCAATATCAATTTTTCGGAGGATTCCGCGGTAGTTAGCTTCAGGAGGTCATCATGAACTAATTTCCGCGTCTTTTTAGAAAATAGCAGCCCTTGATTCGCTTCTTTTAATAAGGCCTTAATATGCAAAAGTTCGGGCATGGAAAATAAATCTATATCACCGAACATTCTCGTGAATTTTATTACAATAAAGTCTGTCGCGACGCCTTGAAGAATATCGGCGTCATTTCGCCAAAGATGCGGTAACCATTGGCCTACCAGTACCAATTCCCCTTTTTGAAAATTGGAAATGTGGTCGCCGACAATTCGCATTCCTTGGCCTTTTAAAAAATAGATAAGTTCAAATTCTTTATGAAAATGCCAATCTCCGCCCACATGTGGGCGATAGACCCTTTTGGCATAAATTGAACTCAGAGCGTCCTGTTCTGGAGACTTAAATTGCAGTTTCATCTGTTGATTTCTATTTTCTAATCGGTCAGATGTAATTTACCATCTAACATTATCGCCTAGAATATAAAATTGTAAGGCTCATTTCATGTGGCTTCAAGCTAGTGAAAAAAATGCAGTTCCCCAAAAGAGTATTATTTGGAAGAGGAAAAGAAAAGCAAGGATTTTTTGACATGTTTTCCCCAATACGACCACTCATGAGCTCCAGAAAATTCATCATAAACATGGTTGACTTCCTTCTTTTCTAAAGCGGCGTGCAATTCACGGTTATAAGAAATCAAATCATCCTGGGTGCCACAATCGAAACGAAGTTTTGGAATCGCACCTCCATACTTCTCGAGTACACCTAAAACGGAATTTTCACGTTCATCTTCTTGCTCATAATTTTTTGTGGACTCTTCCACGAATAGGGGCATTTGAGCGATATCAGTAATCGAGGAATGCGCCGAAATTCCTTTGAACTTTTTTGCATACTTAATTCCTAAGCGAAGTGCTCCAAATCCTCCCATGGAAAGTCCGGAAATGAATAATTCAGATGTTGTACTTACGGATGGAATATTTTGGATTACCGCATTAGGCACATCTTCTACAATCCATTTTTCAAAATCTTTTTGATTGTGTGCTAGATAGCCAGAGCCATCGCCCCACAGTCCGTCGGAAGGCATAGCAATAACAATTGGAGGAATTTCCTTGTTTTGAATCATTTCCCAAGCTGTTCGATGGACCCCCGCTTTATGTGACCAGACCCAGGCACTTCCGTATACGCCGTGTAGCAAAATAACCAAGGGAAGGTTTTCAGCATTTTTAACAGGAGGAACAAAAACACAAATATCGCCTCGACCTTTTAAATTCTTGGCCTTGACTGTTATGAATCGAAGGTTGTTGGTTTCAAATTGCGGGTCGGATATTTCGGTAGTTCTAAAGTGTTCTTCCATCAGTCAAATACGATTACGCCTTTGGCATTTTTTCCCGAGAGCATATCTTCAAAAGCTTGCTTCAATTGGTCTAAAGAATAGGTTCGGGTTATCATTTCTTCCAACTTTAATTCTCCAGATCGGTAGTGTTCCACAATTTTCGGGAAATCTTTCTCTGGATTACAGCCTCCGTATAGCGGATTGATATATACCTTATCCCATTCAAACAAGTTCATATCGATGACGATTTCCTGCTCAATACCACTTACTTGAACTGCGGTGCCCGCATTACGAACCATTGCCAACGGTGCGGCCCCAAGTTCTGGAACGGCGGTACATTCAAATGCATAATCCGCTCCGCGATTATTGGTCATTTTTTTCACTTGCTCCGCCGCTTGCAATAAACCTTTATCATTTCTATCTGCTAAAATCGAATGTGTCGCACCGAACGTTTTTGCCAATTCCAAACGATTTGAATTGATATCTATCGCGATGATTTTTCCAGCCTTACTAACTTTTGCTCCTTGAATAACACTTAGGCCAACTCCACCGGTACCTAGAACTACCACAGAACTTCCTTCAGTAACCTTTGCTGAGTTAACAACAGAACCATAACCAGTCATCACTCCGCAACTAATGATACTGGCAGCAGGAAAAGGCATCTCAGCATCTGGATTTTTTACTACGGCCGAAGCCTTGACCAAGGCATATTCTGAAAGTGTGCCCAGATTGAACGAGCGCTCAATAGGCTTACCATTATACTTTGTTCCTTCCAAATGGGCATGACCATCTGTATATCCATTTGCACCTGCCACTACGGGAGAATTATTTTCACAAATATGTTCGTTTCCCAAATTGCATTGAAAACAATTTCTGCAGGGAGTGGCCCAATTCAAGATAACGGCATCGCCAATTGCAATATTTTGGACCTCAGCACCAATCGCTTCCACGATACCTGAACCTTCGTGACCCATTACGATTGGTTTCCCCCAATTGAGGGAATCATGGTCGGTATGACAGAGTCCCGCAGCTTTTATTTTTACCAAAACCTCATCGGCTTTGGGTTCGGCCAAGGACACATTGTCGATAATGAAAGTACCATCACCTTTGGCAATGGCACTTTTTGATTGAACACCCATTTAATCGTTGTTTGATTTGAATATTAGATTGTTCGGTTTAAACTCAACCGCGTTATCCGCAAGCTTTACTTTATCTATTGATTGATTTGTTTTAATAAACTTCGTTCCAACGACGTAGGCCTTAGCATTGTTTATGGCGTCGACTGATAAAAGCTCATCTCCACTAAAATACCAAATTGAAAAACAAGGTTGGTCTTTTTTTTCCTTACGGATGACGATATTATCATAGCTCTCAGAAAGTCCTACAATCTGTAGTTTCACATCATATTGGTCTGACCAAAACCAAGGAATGGCATCATAGATCACTTGTTTTCCACAGATGGTAGCTGCGGCCACCTTTGCTTGGTCCACGGCATTTTGAACGGATTCCAGCCGGACATATCTATCATAATGCGGATTGTGATGGAAGGTGCAATCTCCAATGGCATAGATATCTTTATCACTTGTGCGGGCTGTTGCATCAACTTTAATTCCGTTTTCAATTGTGAGTCCTGCTTGTTCGGCTAGTTCTGTATTTATATGAATACCCACACCTATTATAATGATATCCGCAGGATAAGTTGAACCATCTGAACAAACCACATTGTTCTTGGCGTTTTCCGTTGCTACCGAAGTCACATTTTTCCCAGTTAACACTTCCACGTCATTTTCGACATGGAGTTGATGGAAGAAATCGGACATTTCAGGTGCTGTCACCCGAGCCAAAATCCGTTCTTCTCGTTCTAAAACTGTAACCTTCGAACCTAACTTATTTAAGGAAGCCGCAATCTCCAGACCTATGTAACCACCGCCTATGACAACTACACTTTTATTAGGATTATCTCCTAAAGCGTTTCGGATTCCTTCTACATCTGCTACAGTTCTTAGTGGAAAAACATTTTTTACATTAGCTAAACCCGGAATAGGAGGAACAATAGGACGCGCACCAGTAGCTAAAACCAATTTGTCGTAAGCTTGAACGGAACTATCTTCTAAAACAATCTCTTTTTCCTCGGCATTTACCAAAGCTACTTTTACGCCTAATTTCAGCAGGATGTTATCCCTTTCGTAGCTCTCTAAAGATTTCAAAGGTGTAGCCGACATACCTTCTTCATTGGTCAAGTAGGTTTTTGACAATGGAGGCCTATGATAAGGCAATTCAGGGTCGGCGTCATATAGGATGATTTGACCTTCCCATCCTTCCTTCCGTAAAGCGAAAGCGAGATTTACGCCTGCATGACTTGCACCAATAACTACACATTTTTGTTGGCTGTCTGACATCCTAAAATTTATTTGGCGACTGTCAATTCCACGCCGTCAATAGCATCGCTAATTTCAATTTGACAGCATAAACGACTGTATTCATCTGCATTATCGTCGAGCTCCAGCATATCGGTTTCGATTTCGCTCGCGGGTCCTGTTTTTGTCATGTCTTCAGGTTTTACATGTACGTGACATGTAGCGCAAGAACAAACACCACCACAATCGCCATCGATTCCTTTTACATTATGTTCTACTGCCAGTTCCATTACGGAACCTGAAGTCCCCTCAACTACAATAGTTTCATCATCACTTGTAATAAATGTAATTTTTGCCATGCTTCTAATTTGTTAATCGGTTGAATTTTACGTTAATATAATCGTAACCTACTTTACGTTTGAATTCATCAAGGTCCTCGATATTCTCTTTATAATCAAAGACTTCAATACTTTTAATTTTGTCAGCCAATGTTTGTAATAATACTTTCATGATTTGTCTCGCATGAGTAGCCCCCAGACAATTGTGATGACTAAAACCAAACCCCACATGTGGATTGATTTTACGGTCGAGGACTATTTCATTGGGATTTTCGAATACTGCATCATCTCTGTTAGCAGAAGCCCAACAAAGCGATACGCGAGTATCCGCTTTTACGGCATGTTCACAAACATGGGTGTCTTCGGTAACAACACGCCCCATTTGGGTCAATGGCGAAAAATAGCGAATCATTTCTTCCACAGCTTTCCCAATAATTTCAGGCTCTTTTCGAAAACGTTCCAAAGATTCTTGATGTTCTGATAAATAGGCAATAGCATTCGTAACCGCATTGATAATCGTATCCCGACCTCCGGCAAAGGTTAATACCATTACGCCTTTTACCTCCTCTCTGGTCAATTTTTTTCCTTCTACCTCCGATGCCAATAGCATTGAATACAAATCGGCTCCAGGATTTTCAATCGCTTTATCGATTTCCTTATCAATGTAGTCATAAAGAATATTTGCCTTGTCTGCGTCTAATGCGGTATCCTCACTCCGGAATACGTGGGTACCCCAAGAAATCCAAGTTTCTGCTTCTTCGTATGGAATGTTCAAAAGCAAAGTCAATGCCCGAGATTGTAGAACAAGGGCAAATTCACCGATTACTTCAACCTTGTCTTTTTTTAGTGTTTCTTCGACCAATTCAGAAATTTGGTCAGTCAGCTTTTCGGTGTAGTCCACTTGTAAGGGTCTTTTGAACCAAGGTTCGACAATGGCGCGATAAAGTCCATGAATTGGAGGGTCTAATTCAAATGGAATCTGCCGGGTTTTACGAATATTGACTTCGGAGGGTACTACAATACGACCCGGTATCGCCCCAGACTGAAATGTTTTATAATTGTGCGCTGTTTTGCGGACATCTTTGTGTCGCAAAATCATTTTTACAGGGTCGTTTTGGTCTTTCATTTCGCCAATCCCTTTTTCTAAACGTGCTTTTTCAAATGGGTCTGGCAGTTCACTTTTTTGCATTGTAAGATAGTTTATTGGTGGTCTGAATTTCTCTCTAGCAAAAATTACAAAAATTCACCCTTAAGAAGTATTCTATATCATCAAATAAGTAAACTATTGTGTTGTAAATTTGGATAAATTTAAAAATTAGGTATAAAATAGCATATGAATCCGATATTAGAAGCTATTCCATTAGGAAAAGAAAAATCCATTCTTGGATTTCGATATGAGGCATCGAATTTTGAAACACCATGGCATTTTCATCCACAGCATGAATTGACGTATATCGAAGAAAGCGTTGGCACTAAATTCATTGGTGACTTTGTTGGTCCTTATGAGCCGGGTGAATTGGTTTTGGTTCGGTCTAACCTTCCGCATTGCTGGAAAAATGTCAATACAAGTGAGAATCGATCAAAGTCCATTGTAGTACAATGGAACAAGGGAATTTTCCCAGAAGTACCGGAACTAGAAGTTGTTTTTGACCTACTACGAAAGGCTTCAAAGGGAATTTTGTTTGATAAAATGGATTCAGTAAGACTTTTGCCATTAATTCAAAACCTGCCGAATCTTGATGGCTCTGAATTGTATATTCAACTATTGCAGCTTTTAACTCAACTTTCAGCCTGTTCTTACAATACTATTTCAGCGTCAAGTTTCATGATTGACCTTCCTACCGAGTATGGAAGTCGCATGTCAAAAACACATGATTTTGTCTCCAATAATTTCCAAAGAAAAATCTATCTTAAAGAATTAGCCGATTTGGTCAATATGTCTGAACAATCATTCTCTCGTTTCTTTAGCAAAATGATGGGACGGTCTTTTTTTACTTTTTTAAACGAATATCGTATCAATATGTCAGTACGAATGTTATTGGATACCGATTACTCCGTTTCACAAATTGGTTATACATGCGGATACGAGTCGTTGCCCTTTTTTCACAAACAGTTTAATAAGTATAAGGGATGTACGCCTTTGGTGTACCAAAAAAAATATAGGACTCGCTGAGCTCTTTTTAGTGGGTTATTGCCCTATTCCCTTTCCAACCTTCTTGTAGTTGAGTGGTTAATTGCTCCACTAGGTCTTCATTTTCTTCAGCTACATTTTTGGTTTCAGCGGGGTCGGTTTGATGGTCATAAAGCTCCACGTGAAGAGGTTTCACTGAAGGATTTTTACTATCCTTCCATGCTACAAATCGATAGCGTTCCGTACGCATGGAATAACCCATCAAATCATTTTCAAAAAAGTCACGATTCCATTTTTCACCTTGCTGTTTTATAATTCTTTCTTCAACATCTTGAATCAGCGGACCAAAATAAGTCTCCCTCATTTCTGCGGTTAAAGGATTTGCCGCCCATTCCCGAAGTGCCGGACTAGGAAATTGACTGAAGGCCGCTTTCTTCCATACTTGATCTGGGTTTTGTAATAAGGGTACAAAACTCTGTCCCTCTAAATGATTTGGTTTTTCAAGTTCTGCTAAATCGACCAAAGTAGGGTACATATCAACTAATTCTACCAAGGCATCTGTTGTTTTGCCGCGGCTACCGTTAGGCATATCGGGTGTCCAAATAAGCAAAGGAACTCTTGTTGCAATTTCATAATTAGTGGCTTTTCCCCAAACACCCATATCCCCTAAATGCCAGCCATGGTCTCCCCACATAATTATTATGGTATTTTCTCGAACCCCCGCCTCTTCCAAAGCATTAATCATTTTGCCGATTTGTGCATCCACATAACTTACAGAAGCCAAATATGCATGCTTTAAAGTTCGTGCCAATTCTCCTTCAATCGGGCCGCTTTTTGGAATGCCGTGTCGAACGCGAAGTTCAAAAGAAGCATGCAATCCCATTGCCGCACCATCTTCGGGAGCCTCCGTTTGTTTAGACATGGGTATTTTATGCCTGTCATATAAATCCCAATACTTTTTTGGCGCATTCCAATCTAAGTGGGGGAGACGAAACCCTAATCCTAAAAAGAAAGGTATGTCGTTCTTCTCTACCATATCTTTCAAAGTGGCAATGGCCAATTCTGTGTGGTAACCATCAATATATTCATGGTCTTGGACATCGGCCATTTCGTATGCAGGCCCACGACCTAAGGCATAGTGACTTACACTGTTATACTTTGCTCGAATATCAGCCTGATTTTTTTTGTAGATTTCTTGATTTTCTTTGGTAGCGTAGGCTCCGGGATAATTTGGCTTCTTATATTTAACCTTATCGATTGCAGGTTGTCGACTCCATGATAGTGCGGAATCCGTAAATTTTCCATGGTATATTTTCCCGGCATAAACCGTCTCATACCCATTGTTTTTAAAATGCTGAGGTAACGTAATGATATCTGGATTCTCATCACGGAAATAGGTGTAGTTTTCAATAACCCCAATCGTTTCGGGTCTGGCACCCGTCATTAAACTTGCTCTTGAAGGGCTACAAATGGCTTGCTGGCAATAGGCATTTTCAAAGAGGAGTCCGTCGCCTGCTAGGGCATCAATATTTGGTGTAATGGCAATTTCAGAACCGTAAGCTCCCAGTTCTGGCCGAAGGTCGTCTACAGCGATGAAAAGGATATTTGGTCTTTTCTCATTCGTTTCTGCAACTGTCGTTTCTTCTTTACACCCTGATAAAGACAACAATAAAGCGAGTAAAATCAATTGAAACTTCATTTGCTTATTATTTTTTAATAGGAATTATAGCAATGTCATCCAAATAGAATTTTGAAGCTTTTTGCTCAGGAATGTCTTCTTTTCGGACTTCAATCCTAAATTGGTCATTAGCATTGGAAGCCTCTGTTTTCGTAAACGTTTTTTCGATGGTTATCCATTTACGACGTTCTAATCCGGTTAGGTCGATAGGAATTTCCATCTTCGGATGTTCAAGGGATAGATATAATTTTTGAGCTGCTCTACCTTGTTCTAAATATATTTTTAGGGATAAATTATATTCTCCTTCGGGTATGTTTACTGCACCTTCGGGAGAAAGCGCAACCACATTTTCTGTTTCCAACTTTTCATTTTTTCCAAAGCCAGAAAATTCAAGACTATTCACTCCGGAATAATAATCGCCTTCGTTGATTTTAAAATATTTCGAGGATAGACTGTCGATTTCCCAAAACTTTTGATAATCATTCGGTACCGAACTTTCAGGAACCATTTTTAATGGCCTCGGATTATCCTCGAATAAAATCGGTCCTTCAAAGCCGAAAAATTGCCGTGCCAAAAGGTTGTCGTTCGGTTTTTGCCAAACCCTGAGATATTCTATTTCAAAATCTACGGGAAGTTCTTCTTTATGCGGCATTCCCAACCAAAAGAAAATCTCGGAATCGAGCCAAATTTCCATGGGGTTGTTCAATACCCAGTCTAAACCCACATCATCTTGGGTAAAGTGATGAACCAATTTTCCATCGATATAGATACTCAAATAATCCTCGCCCCAATCTGCTCCATAGATATGGAAATCATCTGCAGTTCGAAAGGGCAAATGTTCCACATGTTGGAAAACGTTTGTTGGTCTTTGTGCTGGGGGACTCCAATCATGTGCTGTGGCCAAAGAACTGGTGGCGGTAATTTTCTCACCTTTCTTAGGGTTGCCCATCTGCTCGAATACATCCAATTCTTGCTCGTAGCCAATTCCCCAAAAAGCTGCTGTAATTGCCGCATTGCCCGATTTGGATTTGACCTCCATGTAACCATTTAGAAAACGCTTTTTGGTAATGACCGCAGCAGTGGTTACAGGCATGGGTTTGTCTTTGTACTCCCCATATTTTGCCGTACCCATGGCGCCATCGGTGTACGATTCTTGAATGAATTCGTACTCGGGTTCCCAAGCGGTTCGGAGTTTAAGTTTTCCATCTTCAACGCGAACGTTGTGCGGAACGAATTGTGAGGGAGCCCGACCTTTCCAGATATAATACTCACCATTCTCACCTTCAATGAACCATTTATTAAGATCTAACTCTTTGCCTTCGAATTCGTCGCTAAGTTCTTCATTTAAAACCCATCCACCTTCATTATTTGGGTCTGAAGCCGGAAATATTCTTTTCGATTGTTGTGCTACGCAAACTGAAATCGAAAAGATTAAAACTAGTAGTATGGTTAAAATTTTCATTATTATTTCTTTTTGGGAGCAAGGGCCAATTGTACTTCTTCGATGGTCATGTTCTTGGTTTCTTTTAAATAAATAAACAATATTACGAGTCCGATTGCTACTGTGCTCGTATAAAATAGGAGCGTAGAACTGATACCTAAATTCTCCAATTGCCACGGAAAAAAGGTCTGAACAAAAGAACTAGTAATACTCGTAATAAATACAAAAAAGGGAATCGCCATACCCCGATTTGAAATGGGAAATATCTCGGAAAACAAAACCCACATTACCGGCCCGATGGTTGATTGAAAAGCGGCTATAAAGCTTAAAATTCCAATTAAGATTAAGATACCGTCAATATTCGCAGCTTTTTGTATCAATATGCTTGAATGGGCCTTTGCGTCTTTCTCTCCTAAAGTTTCTATCAAGGCATTTTTAAAGTCGATGTCACTTTCATATGATTTACCGACAAGTATATTTAATCGCTCAGAATTTTGAATTTCGGTCAGTTCGGTCACATGTTCTTTGCTTATGGAATAATCGGCCGATTTAAAACCATAGAAACAGATAGCCAGGCTTATGATAATCCAAAGCATGCCACCAAGTATCATCGGGCGACGGCCGATTTTGTCCACGGCCATGAGTCCCAAAATTGTAAAAACCACACTTATCAGCCCGATCCAAACGGATTGTGCGAAAGCAGCGTCCGTACCGATTCCCAATTGCTCGAAAACCGTTGGGGCGTAAAAAAGAATGGCATTTATTCCAGTTGACTGTTGCGCTATGGCCAAAGTCATTGCAATGATAAACGTAATGCGCATGGGACGGCCAAAAACTTCCTTTAATTGCGCCCAATCGGAATGGTCAGAACCCTGTGCCTTTAAAGATTCCTGCATTTCAACGATTTGGGAATTCACCTCATTTTCGGGTATCACCTTTAGCAAAGTATTCTTTGCGTCTTCGATTTTTCCCTTTAAGACCAGCCATACCGGGCTTCTGGGAATCGTGAACAGGAGTATAAACCAAAGGAGGGCAAATATAATTTCCGAGCCCAACATCCAGCGCCAAGTGTTCGTATCGATGCCCAAGGCACCGACCCATTCCGCTCCGGAATTTGCCCAGTTCTGAATCACATAGTTTATAAAATAGGCCGCCGACAAGCCCACGACAATATTGATTTGAATCATGGAAACCAGCTTTCCGCGCCATTTGGGCGGGGCAATCTCACCAATGTACATCGAGGCCATCGAAATTGAACTAAAGGCCAATCCGCCCAAAAACCGCGCGGACACAAAAGTCCAATAATTAGGTGCAAAGGCAGAGCCCAAAGCAGAAATCAGGTACACCGCAGCGGAAATTTGCAGTGCCCTTTTTCGTCCTATTCTGTTGACCGCATAGCCCACAAAAACCAAGGCCAATAACACTCCCCAGGCCGGTGCCCCGACCGCCACACCCAATTGCAACTCATTCAAGGTGAATTCCTCGGTAAGGTAATTCGTCGTTCCTGAAATGAGTGCGGCGTCGATTCCGAATACAAAACCGCCCATGGCGACAATGGTTGCGTATGTAAATGCGTTTTTTTTAAGTGAAGGCATTAGCTATTTTGTTTGGTCAGTTATTTAATTAATCCCAAATAATGGGCATAAAAACGGTCATTTCACTTTGTCCCCGGTTACTCCATGTATAATAGGGAATGAGCTGTGTTAAATGGCTCTCGAACTTTGGTTTTGCAACCTCATTGTACATACTTTTTAGCTCATCCTTACGAATCAACAAATTGGTTTCAATGGTTGTGACTCCACCCAAAACATCGGTTTTATGAATTGCTTTTAGGTCTTTGCTACTTGAAATATAAGCGTCAGTAATATCTGTTCCTTTGGGAAGGTCGGGAGACTCCAAAGCATAAACAACCGGACCTCTTTTGACTGCCACCTGATTACGAACTTCCTCAATTCTTGGATGCCCTTCAATGAATTTAGCCTCCATCGGCATGTTCAAGGAAATGATATCACCGGCAGACCATTGTCGTTCAATTTTTGCGAAACTTCCTGGAGCAACATTCTCAACAGATTTTCCATTTACTTTTAGGGTGCTTCCTTTTGCCCAAGCCGGAATTCTCAATAACATCTCAAAAGGTTCTGTTTTGCTCTCGTCAATTGTGATTTCCACGGCACCGTCCCATGGATAATTGCTTTTTTGGGACAATTTAATAGAAGAACCGTCAATTAAAGTGGTTTCCAATTTGTTTCCTCCATAGAGGTTGACCGCAATACCATTCCCCGTTTTGCTATAGGCCCATGCAGGGGATTTCGCTATGGTACGCACCAAATTCGGGGGACAACAAAAACATTTCAAATACGGTTGCCGCTCAGGGAATTCAACATTCATGTTTTCATAATCCAAAGCACCTTCGATTTTCCGCAAGGGATTTGAGTAGTAATAATCTTTTCCACCAAGCCCAATACCTGAAAGTCCGCTATTATGCAAAACCAGTTCCATAATATCACCGTGTTTGGAATCGCCAGTCAACGTCAACATGCGATAATTGAACATCGAATTACAAATATTCGCACATGTTTCGTTGTAAGCCGTCATATTCGGCATCATGTATTCGTCGATAAAACCTTCCTCGATTTTATCCAATCTTGAAGACCTTCCATAATGTGTTTGCCCAACAGCACCGGTCACGTACATTTTTTTATTGGTCACATTGTCCCAAAGACGGTCCAAGGCATCGATTAACGCCTTTTCCCCTGTTTCGGCATATACATCGGCAGCTCCTGCATAATAGTATAAAGCTAGAACTGCATGGCCAACGGCTTCTGTTTCCTCTCGCAATGGTACTCGCTCTTGTACCATATCACCAATAGGATATCCCTTGGTAGCAGTGGTGTCGTTGATTTCATAAGTACCACGAAGGTTGATAAATTGCTCCGCTAGTTCTAAATATCTTTTGTCATTTACGGTACGGTACAATTCAACCAAGCCCATGATTTGTGTCTGGTTAAAACCGAAGCGTTCCAGTTCAGGGGTAATCGGCACAAAAAGGTCATAGAGATAATCAGCATGTTTGATAGCAATATCCAAGAAATTGGTCTTTCCTGTAACCCGATGATGAATGCACGCACTAGTCAATAAATGACCGCTGTTATATAATTCGTGATATCTTCTGTTCGAGAATGGCTTTATATTTTCATCAATGATACTTGGTGTGGATAAATAGCCATTTTCGCGTTGGGCCTTCCCTATGATCTCGATAATCTCGTCCATTTCTTGAACGATTTTTTCGTTCTTGTTTACCGCATAAATGTACATACTGGCCTCCATCCATTTATAGAAATCGCCGTCATGCCACCACCAACCTTTGTGTTCCCCTTCTTTGAGTCCGGCGGCGATTTTGAAATTATTCAATCCATGACCTATATCACCTTTCAACAAGCTTCCCATGTACGGCACCATGGTTTGTTCTGCCTGTTTCCATTTTTCGGCCCAAAAACCTTCAGTCCATTGGCAATCTCCGATATCAATACTTTTCAGTTTCACATTAGGGCTGTTGGTATTGTTAATAATGCCCCTGGCGTTGTCTTTAATCATGGTGATAGTTCTGGGTTTTGAAACTTTTTTCTCATTTTTTTTGGATTCGCTGCAAGATGAAGATGCAATTACAAAACAGGAAACCAATAATAATCTTATTAGTTGTTGGAATACCATAGTTAATTTATTGAGAATCTTTTACAGGCCAATGCTTATCCATTCTCTCGACATCACGTCTTTCGTATTCCTTTTTAAGTAACCAACGTGGGCGTTCAAGAGTGGTCTCCCAAGCAAATAATTCTTTATACATTTCTAAGTAGCGCTCTGGTTCAGAAGCCGCCAAATTGTTTAGTTCTGCTTCATCATCCGGGAGGTAAAAGAGTTCCGCCGGTCGGTCAGGAAAACGAATCAACTTCCAATCGCCTTTGCGCATTGCTGCTCTTGCATCACGTTTCCAGAAAAGGGTTTCATGTGGTCTTTCTGTTTTTATTCCATTTATATGTGGAAGCAAATCGACTCCATCAATATCCTTCAAATCAATGGTATTGCCACCAGCTGCCTTGTAAAAAGTAGGCAACAAATCAAATGTACTGATGGGTAAATCATAGGTTGTATTCGGTTCTAACTTTCCTGGATACTTCATCAGAAATGGTACCCGTAGGCCTCCCTCTAGATGTGTTGCTTTGATACCACTTAAAGGCAGATTACTCGAAGCATTGGCATCCGTAGGGCCACCATTGTCATTCGTAAAAACCACTATCGTGTTATCATCTATACCCAACTCCTTAAGTTTGTCCAGAACTTTACCCACTGCTCTGTCCAAGGCTAAGCCCATTGCAGCAACAATTTTGCGCTTACCTGTTAACTGCGGAAACTTCGCCAAATCCTCCGGAACGGCATCCATCGGAGTATGAACTGCATTAAAAGAAAGAAAAGCAAAGAATGGTTTATTCGCTTTATTGTTCCGTTCGATAAAATCTAAGGATTTATCTGCAATAGCATCCGTAAGATATTCTTTGGATTCCTCAAAGTTTCCAAATCCTCTTTCCATAAGATTCATGGGGTCTTTTGGTGCTTCAGTGTATTCAAAATAACTTCGAGCGCCACCACGAAATCCATAAAACTCATCAAACCCTCTTTTTGTTGGATGAAATCTATCCGCACCGCCCAAATGCCATTTGCCATAAACGGCAGTCACATATCCGAGTTCCTGTAAATATTCGCCCATCGTTTTTTCCTCGACGGGAAGCCCCATTTCAGCCCCATCGGCAGCAGAAACTGCGCTCATATAGGTGGGAACGTTGTTTTCTTCATACCCAAATCGGTATTGTGATTTTCCCGTAATCAGTCCTGCCCTTGAGGGGCCGCATGTTGGATGCGTTACATAGGCTTGTGTAAATCGAACCCCTTGTGAAGCGAGTTTATCTAAGTTTGGGGTTATCATTTCTTTGCTCCCTTGGAAACCGAAATCGGCATAACCTGCGTCGTCCGCAAAGAGTAAAATGATGTTGGGTCGCTTATCGGATTCAGTTGTCGTTGGTTGCTGGGCGGAACATCCCAAAGGGATATAAAATGCCAACATTATAATCAGTAGCTTTTTCATTTCTTAGTCTCTATCGATTCAAAAATACCTTTAATCTCTATGGACTGATTTGCATCTTTTATCTTTTGATAGCTTTATTTTAACCCAAAATGCATTCCCCTAGATATTTAAGGTTAATATTCGGATTCTTTTTGTTTATTCTGAACTTTTCTTGATTCGAGCTTCTTTTTGTTTTTCACTCAACCCTTGCCTATAATAGACATCGGGCGCATGATTCACACGATGTTGTTTCATTTCAGGATCATGAATATCCAGACTCAGGTCACAGTCAAAACGAACCAATTTAGAACTGAACCTGTCCCAATCGCCGGTTACATTTATGAAATGGGCCAATCCCCAAGTAATTCCGCGACCCTCTTTGGTATTGGTAAAAGCATCGGGTACATAGGGTGCAGCCGCATAGGGCATTAATTCGGTTATGGAGGCAATTTCAAAATTCACCCAATCTTCAGCATACTGCACTGTATTGTGTTCCGGCCCATCTTTATACACAAGAGCCGCAACCCCTTTTTTAAAAGGAAAAAGTGATGTTTCGTGCCCTGAAGTAATCACAGGATTCAAAGGGTGTTTGGTAAAGGGGCCTAAAGGATTGTCCGCAATGGCCAATCCTTGCATGCGCACTAAATCCGGTCTTTCCCCAAAATCAGATTTGTAATAAATGTATATTTTTCCATCATGGACAAGCGGATAAGGGTCGTGAATGGAATTCACGTCCCATTCACCTTCAGCGCCATTAGGAATAACAATTTGGTTAGTAGCAGTCCACGGACCATCAGGGGAATCGGCATAGGAAACGGCAACCGGACAATCATCGCCCCCATTCTTTCCTGATGCTACCGAGAAGGCCTGATAGTACAAATAGTATTTCCCTTCCCATTCTAAAATATCAGTTGTAGTAACCGATCGATGGCCAACATTCGGAGCGGGTGGTCTTGGAATGGCAACTCCCTGTTCTTCCCAAGTAAAACCATCTTCCGAAGTGGCGTAATAAATATCCGCCAAATCCCAATCTGATGACGGAATAGTATCATTTGATTTTGAGGCGTTAGGAATTCCAACTGGTGGAACAGGAGTTTCACGATGGGTGTACCAGACATAATATCTTCCATTATAGAAAATGGTCTTCGAAGGATCCCGCCTTGATATGGTACCGTCATGGTCGTTATAATCAAAACCCTCGAGTTCGGTGTATTTAAACTGACTGAACAATTCGTTTTTCTCAGGTCTTGGTGAGGCATAATCGGTGTAGATTCGTTCCATCGCCGCACTCATAGCTCTATTTGGCTTTTCCTCTGGAAGATGAAAGGGGAATCCGTTTTGTTTCTTAACGACTTCTTGTGCCGAAGTATTTTTCTCTTGCATACAGGAAAAAAGAACTGCTGAGAATAAAAAAAGTAATGCAATTGAATCTCTCATGTGGTGGTTTTCATTGATTGCCTATTTTTCAGTACTATTTTTCTTTTGACTAAATCCCTGCTGAAAATAAACCTCGGGTTTGTGCCAAACGGTACTTTTTTTAAACACTCGCGGATTATCGTAATCCAAGCTCAAATCACAATCAAAGCGCGCAATAATCGAATGCTGTTTGCCCGCTGCACCGGCATTGATGAAATGGCAGAGACCCCAAGTGAATCCTTTGCCATAATCGGTATTCGTAAATGCATCCGTCAAATAGGGCGCTGCAGCGATTGGGGTGAATGAAAGGCTTGACGCAATTTCAAAATTTACACCATCTTCTGAATATTGCATGGTCTCCCGCTCATTTCCATCTCGTATCGTCAAAGCTGCTACGCCCTCCTTAAAGGGAAAATACGTGGTTTCATGACCAGAGGTCATTACCGGATTTAAGGGATGTTTTTCAAATGGACCTAAGGGATCGTCAGCTATGACCAACCCATGGCCAACGGCATATTGGTCTCGAATGTCGGGCCATTTATTAAAGGCCGCTTTATAGTACATATAAATTTTATCCTTAAATACAATCGGATGCGGGTCGTGTGTGGCATCTTGATCCCATTCCCCTTTATTACCAAAGGGAATGATTTCGGATGCGCCATGTATCCATGGACCATCGGGAGAATCTGCATAGGAAACGGATACTGGGCACCAATCGCCGCGAAGCCCGCTTGGTTCACTAAAGGCTTGATAATAGAGATAATATTTTCCTTCCCAAATCAAAATATCAGGAGTCGCCACGGACCGCCATCCTGAGGTGGGTTTTTCCGGTCGGGCAACGGCTATGCCTTGCTCTTTCCAAGTAATTCCGTCTTCACTGGTAGCATACCAAATATCACATAAATCCCAATCGGTTGAGGGAATTTCATCTGTAGCCTCGCTAGCATTCCCTGCCCCAACTGGTGGAACTCTAGTCTGCCTTTTCGTGTAATAGATATAGTATTTTCCATCGACCTTGATAGGTCTTGAAGGGTCACGTCTTGAAACGGTTCCATCACCATCATTATAATCAAAACCTTTTAGTCGGGTATATTTGAATTGGGAAAAAAGCTCATTGTCGTGTATGCCTTTGCCCGGATAACCGAACATTCGTTCCGTGGCAGCACTCATTGGAATATCAGGTTTCTCGTCCGGCATTTTATGTGGGAAAACTGCAACTGTTTTTTCCACTGAAACTGGTTCAGATTTCGTTTCCGGTTCCCCACAGGAAAATAGTAGAAAGACGATGGGGCTATGCAATACGAATCTAAAAATTTTCATGTTGGGTCGGTTAAAGTTCTCACTTAAAATCCTCAAGAAATACCTGGGCCAGAAATGCATACGTTTGATTTTCAGACTTTGAAAATTCTAGAATATTGTTATGAGTTTCGGCATTTAATCCTTCACTATTTGACAAGTGGGTCAAAAAGCCCTTAAGTTGATTCTTACTCATAACACCCAATTTATCGGAAAGCACTTCAGGTACGTAATCAGGTGCCTCATCCAAATACTTCATCATCAAACTTCGGCTACTTGTATCTATCAGGTCGAATGCATTCCAAAACGGTTCTTGTAAAACAGGAGCATCCTTGTATTTGGTGGTAAGACGTTTTGCAATAATGCTACGTACAAGTGGGGTGCTTGTTCTGAAGACTTTGGCAAGCTGCTCGTAGTGTTTCTTATAGTCGGAAGCATCCATATTTTCCATGGCAAAAATCTGATACCCCGGATTGATGCTATACAGCATATCCAAGGTCATTTGCTTATCCAAAATCGATAAGGAATGTGCTTTCAATTGTTCTTGAATGTCGCCGTGTACCAAGTGCCATGCCGTATAACATGAATAAAGTGCCCCTGAGACTACTGATTCCTTTACCCTTGCAATAGTGGCCCCAGAAACCGCGTCTACCCCGTTTACCGTTCTCATTTTGGGCTTTTCAACCAGTTGGTCTATGCTCCTTCGCCCCATTAGATTTTTGTCGTCTGCCAACAACTTATGTAACTTTTGATAGTCCGCTTCCCCGAACTCATCGTGGTCATGTTTGGTCAAAGGCATCATTGGGTACCGGTCAAATCCGGCATATTCCCCTAACAGGGTCCAATAGAATTTGATGTTCATCAATTTACATTCACCATCCGCGCAAACGGGGGTAGCAATTTCAGCGGTATATAACACCGGGACTTTCCTTTCGTTCACCAAAGCGAGAACATCTTGTTTGCCCATGGAATCCACTTCGATAAAAAAATCGGTGCGCTCGGGAGTCAATTGCGTGCCTTCCTTCCACTCCAAAACAAAATATTCTGGAGGATGATCCATAGGTTTTTCCGTTGGTTTATTTCCCAGTAAAAGGAAGCCCATTATTGCTATTGAAAATACGATTCTCATTTTTTCGATTCTGGAATATTCTCGAACTTTTGTTTTTCGATCAAGTCCAAATATTCATCTAAATAACCTGTATAGATTTCCCTGGGGTTTACATCGTATTTTTTACACAGTGCCGCAGCGAAACCCACGGCAGCGCCCATTTGGCCCGTAGTTCGCATTACTCTTGGACCGCCCAGACCAGCGTGGGAGCAACTGAAATTTCGACCGGCCATAAATAGATTGGAAATATTCTTGGAATATAAGCTGCGATAGGGAATGTAGTACTCCGGGGTCTTATAAAACAATGCCTCAGAAATGAAATCTGGATTCTTCTCGTCTTCCAAAACGGTTTGATAATGAATATCTACATCACGAATCTCAATGACTACGCCGTCAGGAAATTTTCGTCCTTCTTTCGCATCGTTGAAGGTAAAAATATGGTCCCCAACCAATCTTCTCGATTCTCTTTTTCCGACTAAAGAAGAAACCCATTCCAACTTTCGATTGGCGTTTGTCGAATCTTTTTTAGCATTGGCGAACGAACCGTAAATGGCACGTAACATATGATCTCGAATATCCTCCGCATCATCGATTTGATTATGGTCAGGACTACTGAACTCCCATTGCCATTCCCCGGCAACCCTGGCATATTCTTTCGCTACGGGCATGGCCCAAGGTACTTCCGGGAAAGTATGTTCGGTATCCGTTTCTTTCGAACCCCATAAAACGGAAGATCCCATTACCGCATCATCGGGCTCGGTGGGTGTCCACAATTCGCCATGTTCTTCCCAAACTTCCCCGTAGGTTTCAGCACTTTCTCTTCCGTAATTGAATTCCGCCCCTGCCCAGTAGCCAATCCAACCGTCACCGGTAGAGTCTACAAATCTTGGTGCCATAAACCGAATGCGCTGCCCGGTCGAAGTATGTCTCGCATCGACATATTGAATCGAACTGTCTTCGGCCTTGGCATCATAAGCCCTGTGATTTAAAAACAAATCGATGTTTTCATAGCTTTTGACATTATCATCGCGCTTTTTTTGGTCGAGCTTGGCTTCCGCGCTGCCATTGGGGTAATGCTCTGTGTCTATTTTTTTTAGAATCCGCTCGAAATTTCCGTAGATACCCAAGGTGTGTACACGTATTTCTTCACTGGCATTTCCTCCTAGAACGGGGCGGTCATGGATCAAGGCTACTTTGAGTCCCTGTTCAGCGGCTGCGATGGATGCGGCGCATCCTGCTAGTCCACCTCCAACAACAACCAAGTCATACGATTTCGTCACAGGAGGGGCATTGGGTTCAGACTTTACTCTTTTGCGCCATTCGGTCAACTTTTTCGATGATGAGGGAGGTTCCTCATTTTTAGTAGAAAAGTAAATGGCGTCGCACCTTCCGTCGAAACCCGTTACATCGACTAGCGCTACATCGATTTGATGATCGGTGACGGAAATCTTATCGACGTATTCCCAACCCCAGCCCGATCGTAGGCCCAGCATTTTATCTAAGGTATTTCCATCAACTTTGAGTTGAAATCTCCCCGGAGCTTCCCAATTTCCAGGCACCCAGTTTTTGGTACGTACCCAAACATGATATTCTCCGTTGGATTCAAACTTGACTTTGGTTGTAGCATTTTTGACGGGTTCTCCTATTCCGTGTGCTAATAAATATGGAGACCCCATCTGTTGTTCGAATTGAGGATCTACGGTCCAACCCCCTGGATTGTCAAAACTTTCTGCTTCGATTAATACATCTTGGCCATGCAATGAACTGGTTAAGACAAAAACAAAAGTGGCAACGAATATTTTTGAGAGTTTCATTTTATTCCATTTTATTCATTCCAGTGTGCATCGATTACTTTTTGAATGTGCGGATAATTGGCATCCGTTTCATTTAAATCTTCGCGCATATGAACCAATTGCTTTTTTAGTTCTGCAATTGTTTCTTTATATGCCGGGTCCTTGTAGGCATTTTTCATTTCTTTAGGGTCTTTTGTCAAATCATAAAACTCCCAGGCAGGTGGTGTATGATTGGCGAAGTCATTGCCCCAACTTTCTTTATTCCATTCGGCTTCAGGGTCATCTGTATCCACCCAATACTTTCCGTAGTAGAAAATCAGTTTATGATCCTTGGTACGGATGCCGAAATGTGCCGGATTTTGATGGCGGTGCGCCAAGTGCATCCAATATCGGTAATACGTAGCTTTTTGCCAAGTTGCAGGTTCGTTTCCCGTTTCCAAAATGGTTTTAAAGCTTTTGCCTTGCATGTAGTCGGGAGTGGTACCGCCTGCCAATTCAATCATGGTCGGCGCAAAATCAGTGTTGTTGATTATCGCATCCGTACGGCTTCCGGCCTTTATTTGTTCAGGATAGCGAACAAAAAACGGCATGCGCATCGATTCGTCGTACATCCAGCGCTTATCGATATAATCATGCTCACCCAGCATAAAGCCCTGGTCCCCCGTATACACGATAATTGTGTTTTCCAGCAATCCTTCCTCCTTCAAATAATCGATTAGGCGCTTGATATTATCATCTACCCCTTTGACGCAGCGCAGGTACTTCTTCAAATAATCTTGATATACTTTACTGGTATATTCTTTTTCCTTAGCATCCATTTCCCATTTCACATATTCTTCTGGTTTTATGTCCCGCGCATTTCTATATTGTTTGTAAATGGTACTATCGTTCCAGTAAATATTCATGGCTTGGTTTCGAATGACATTTCTATGCGATACAGAAGAACCGATAATTCTCGTCAAGGAATCCCTTTCACCACGAATGGCCTCCGAACCATGATTACCAATGTCGTACAAACTTTCCGGTTCAGGAATGAAGGTATCTTCCAAATAATCTTCATAGCGTGGGGCATATTCGAAATCATCATGTGGTGCCTTAAAATGGTGCATTAGGAAAAATGGCTGATTCTTATCTCTTTTGTTTTTCAGGTAATCTAAGGTGGCATCCATGATCATATCGGAGGAATGTCCTTTGGTTTGTATCGTATTTTCGGGCCAAGGGTTTTCGCCTTGTACCCTGAACTCAGGGTCGTAATATTTTCCTTGTCCCGGCAATACCTGATAGAAATCAAAAGACGCGGGTTCATGATGCAAATGCCACTTTCCGACGATGGCCGTTTGATACCCCAATTTTTTCATTTCCTTCGGTAGAAATTGCTTTTCGGGAGCAATTGCCCCTTCCAAATCAATTACTCCATTAGTCTGTGCCCGTTGTCCAGTTATGATGGCGGCCCTACTTGGAACACAGATTGCATTATTTACAAAGGCATTGTCGAAAATCATTCCTTCCTTTGCCAAAGCATCCAGGTTAGGTGTTGGGTTTAGCCCTGCTAACCTACTTCCATAAATACCAAATGCTTGAGTGGTATGATCATCTGACATAATGTAAATGATGTTGGGTTTAGTTAAGCTCTCTTCTTCTTTCTCCTTGCAGGAAAAAAGTACAAGAACACATAAAATGGGTAGGAGGTAGGACTTTAAATTATAGAAATTGAATTTCATGTTGGTTATTGTTAATCCTTGATTTTTATTTTATACATCAGGATTTTAAATATAATGAAAGTATTGTGCGACAAGAAAAAATCAGACTAGACAAAGGCTAAACAATGGTTAAAAATCTGCAACATATGACCATTGGGGAAGAATTAGCTGTATTTCCGATTCGGCCAAACATGACTTTAGTCATATTTTAACTACAAGTTGTAGACTAGTTTTGTTTAAACTTTTATTACAACCTATGTGCAGTTTAGTTCAGAAGTATAATATTCCGGGACCTCGTTATACCAGTTACCCGACGGTGCCATATTGGGATTTAAATTCCTTTTCAGGAAAAAATTGGGAAGAATCCGTTCAACAGAGTTTCAAAGCTACCAATTCAAAAGAAGGCATCAGTTTATACATTCACTTGCCTTTTTGCGAGAGCATGTGTACCTTCTGCGGATGTCATAAAAGAATCACCAAGCGACATGATGTTGAGCTTCCCTACATAAAAGCAATACTTAGGGAATGGAAATTGTATCGTAACCTTTTTTCTGAAAAAGCTATTATTAAGGAATTACATCTCGGTGGAGGCACCCCAACGTTTTTCTCCCCTGAGAACCTAAAATTACTGATTGAAGGCATTTTTAGATTTGCCGATAGGGCAGAGGGTGCTGAACTGAGTTTTGAAGGACACCCCAATAATACTACCTTTGAACATTTGCAGGCCCTATATGATGTAGGGTTCAGGAGAGTTAGTTATGGAGTTCAAGATTACAACGAAACCGTTCAACGCGCGATTCATCGTGTACAACCATTTGAGAACGTAAAAAAAGTAACGGATTGGGCAAGGGCCATCGGGTATTCTTCTGTTGGCCATGATATTATTTTTGGTCTTCCACACCAGACCATGGAACATGTAGAAGAAACTATCTTAAAGACAAAGGAACTTCAACCAGACCGTCTAGCCTTTTACAGTTATGCCCACGTACCTTGGATGAAAGGCAATGGCCAACGGGGGTATAAAGATTCAGATTTGCCTTCCGCCGAGGAGAAGAGACAGCAATACGAGAAAGGAAAAGCGTTGCTTTTGGAAGTAGGGTATCACGAAATAGGTATGGATCATTTTGCCCTAAAAAGTGATAGTTTGTACAACTCGATGAAGACCGGAAGGTTGCATCGAAATTTCATGGGGTATACTGCTTCAAAAACATCATTAATGGTAGGTTTGGGCGCATCGAGTATTAGTGATAGTTGGTACGGTTTCGCACAAAACGTTAAGAGTTTAGAAGAGTACCAACATTTAGTGAAAAATGATATTATTCCTATTTTTAGAGGGCATATTTTAACAGAGGAGGACCAAATTGTCAGAAGACACGTTTTGAATTTGATGTGCAATTTTGAGACCTCTTGGGACAAAAACAGGCTTTATCTAGATGAATTCGATGCCATTTTAAACAGATTGAAAGAAATGGAGGCTGACGAATTGGTAAAGATTACTGAGCATTGTATTAAGATAACCGGAAAAGGGAGACCTTTCGTAAGAAATATTTGTATGGCTTTTGATTTACATCTGCAGCGAAAGGCACCAGAAACCAAATTGTTCTCAATGACCATTTAATTCAACCTATTAAAACCGTGAGCAATTTCAGAAGTCTTTTGGCGTTGAATTTATAAGGCTAACATTTAAAACTGTCACCATGAAAAAAATTATTGTACCCGTCGATTTTTCAGAACAATCGAAATTCGCAATTAAGGTTGCCTCCTCTTTGGCAAAGAAACATGACGCTGAGATTTTGGCGTTACACATGCTTGAATTAAACCAGGCGATGATTACCTCTTCTGAAGGTTTTCATCCTGAACAAACCGTTTTTCTTATAAAACTTGCAGAAAAAAGATTTCGGGAGTTCTTAGATATGCCTTGTTTGGAGGGGATTAAGGTGACACCTATAATCAAACACTTCAAGGTATTTAGCGAGGTAAATGAAGTGGCAGCAGAAAATGAGGTAGATTTAATCGTGATGGGTTCTCATGGTACCGATGGTTTAAAAGAGATATTCGTAGGTTCTAACGCAGAGAAAGTTGTACGGAATGCTGACATACCCGTTTTAGTCATTAAGAAGGAACATGAAAACTTTAAGGTCGAGCGTTTTGCTTTTGCCTGTGATTTCAAGGAGGAAAGTTTAAATGCATTTCATAAAGCATCGAAGTTCGCGGACATGTTAAAGGCTAAACTTGATTTGGTCTATATCAATACTCCTGGCGACGATTTTCTAAGCCACAAAGATGCTTACGAGAGAATCAACCAGTTTTTGAGTAAGGCGAACGCTGGTGAGAAAGTTGAGATTTACAATGATTACAGCGTAGATGCGGGCGTTCTGAATTTTAGCGAAACGATTAACGCTGATCTCATTGGAATTCCAACACATGGTCGTAAAGGTCTTTCCCATTTCTTCATGGGCAGTATTGGGGAGGATGTAACCAACCATGCTGAAGTTCCTGTAGTAACTTTTAAGATTTAGAAATACGGACTACCTATTTAAGGTAAACAATAAAAAAGCACTTTGGAAAAACCTTTTCCAAAGTGCTTTTTTTTCAACTTTATGCCAAGTTACTTTTCCAAAGATGGATTGGATTTGCCTAAATGTTTGTTATAAAATTTCCAAGTTTCCTTAGCAACATTCCTGCCTAATTCCAGGCCGGCAACATTGTCGGCTTGAATGTGATATCCGCCCATTACACGAGACATTCCGGCCATATCAGCGGTTTCCGTGAAAGTCGGGAATTTGATTGTTACCGGATTACCAAAGTTCTTCGGGTCGGTTTCGGTCAGCGAACCGGGTATCAATTCAACTTCCTCTCCAAAATAGTCCGCTCCCGTAAAAAGACGTAATGCTTCACCGCAAGCACCACTAATGGTGCTATGGCCTGAGGTATAGCTTGGGAAAGGAGGGCATAAAAAAATGTCGGGCGAATACGGTCGCCATTCCTCTCCCTTCATTTTCGTGATTCCTTGACCAGGGCCTCCCCAAGCCTTAATCACCTGATCTTGGTAATAATCGTGTACCAGTGCATATGGTCTTGCGTAATCGTAGAACATTTTTGAATCCCATGAAGCGATAAAAGCATCCATTGCCGTTACTTCGGTTAAGAAATACATCTTAACATCTTGATCTAGTGTGTGTTTGTCCCTTCTTGAAACATCTTGCGCAAATTTCAGCCAGTGCCCGGCTTGCTGTACGGACTGCGGTCCATCACGCATAAATTCAACCAGAGCCTTATCTTCATCTGTCAAATTGGCCTGAAGGTCAATGACTTCTTGAACTTCCTTTTTCAACTGCTCTGAACCTACCATCGGTGGAGGGCCTGGCCTAAATTGATCCGCCGATTTCAAGGCAATGGGTTTTACATGTTGCCAATAAGGTGTAAGACAGCTCGGCGCATACCTGCCGCCATTCCCGTCCGAAAAGTATTTAGGTTGCCAGCGATTAATATCCGTATTTTCATCCGCAGAGTTTACAGGACTGTAATTGGTATAATCAAAATATGGTTCTCCGTTGGAACCTTCGATTTCCCCATACTGATTGCTACCATCATTCTTTCTTGCCGCAATTATGGCCTTAGCCGCAAGGTTTCCGATACCTTCAGGCGAGCTTGGGTCCAAAGATGTATTCTTAGGGTCGAAACCTAAATCGAGCATAAATGCTTCAAACATTGCCGTATCTGAATAGTAATATTCTTTCATTGCACCAAATGCAGCATAGCTGATAGCAATCTCTTTGTTTTTTAATGAATGCTCCTCAACAGGTCTTCTTTCGACATCGTTTAAATAGACTGGAATCGCATTTTCATCATACCGTGACCACGCGTCGAATATTGAAACGAAAATCAAGCCCAAATATCTCGAGGTAATTGTAGGTCTTGGTTTAAATTTTTCGGTATCCGAGGCGGTAGCAGCCAAGGCCATATTACCCCATTTGTATGCTATGTTTTCGGGGGCTACCGGCTCTTCTATTTTACTTTTTTGTGCGCTAAGACTGTAGGTTACAGTGATTAAGAATGTAATTATATAGACTTTCAAATAACTTTTCATGATTGTACTGGTAATGGATTATTTAGCTGTTAAATATAAAATTGCGTCTAATTGTTTTAAAATTTTAGGTAAGGACATTCATCATGAATCGATATAATTCTTGCATTTGCGGTTTTCCCTTATGTTTTCCGGATCTACCAAAGATGTAAAGTACAATCCATAGAACTACCATAAAAGCCATCAAAACCAATTGAAGGGTATAGGGTTTTTTCAAAGATGAGCTTGAATAGCCCCAAACGGCTAAAATAAGGAAGGCAGTAGCTACCCCAAAATGAAGGAACATAAAGAAGGTCCAAAGGGTAGGGTTGGGGCCAAAAATACCATAAAGTTTGCTGTTTTTTGGATCAACCTCTTCAATTTCCAAATGCAATTGGGGAGACCAAAAATGGTTGTTCTCTTTGTTGAACTTGATGAAAATATGCTCATCAATTCGTTTTACTAGGAAAGGAGGAATTTCCGATTTTGCAAAATCTTCAAGTAGTTTTTCCTTAGTTTCCGATAGCTCCAACTGAAATCGGGGTCTTAAAACGATGTCATTGGGTAGCGGTTTCATTTCACAATACGATTAATTATGGCATTCGATTTCAGCGTTGACCACCTCAATAATTGGTTCTGGCGAGAGATATGGAATACCTAGGCCCAGACCGCGAATAATAAATAGTGCTCCAACGATAATAACGAAAACTGGAATAGCCTTCTGTACTTTTTGCCGGAGCCCTCCTTTGAGGATTCCGCTAAAATAAATGGCCGTCGTCATTAAGGGTACCGTTCCTAATCCAAAAAGTATCATATATAAAGAGCCTTCAAGGGCGTTGCCCATCGCGATGGCTCCGAACAAGGCCATATAAACCAGTCCGCATGGCAGAAATCCATTTAAAAAGCCGATTGTCAGAAAAGTATCCGGGGTTTTCTTTTTTAACTCCTGTCCCAATCGATTTTTGACCTTTGAAATTAGCTTGTAAACAGGTTTTGACAGGTTGTATTTGGAAAATGTCTTATAAGGAATCAGCACTACAAAAATCATCAATATACCGATGGCGATGCTGAGCTTTTGCTGCATCCCAAAAACATAAAGACCTTTACCCAGTAGTCCAAAAACTAATCCTATGATGCCGTAAGCTAGTAATCTTCCGAAGTGATAGATAAAAATTTGAGAGAATTTTTTAAGGTTGTTTTCTCTATCGACCGGAAGCATAAAGGCGATTGGGCCGCACATACCAACGCAATGGAGACTTCCCATTAATCCAAGTATGATGGATGATAGCAGCATTGTTTTCTAATTTTTTAGTTTCTAATCAAGGGCTTTTCAATAGGTTATACTCTCCTTATGTAAGTAATCCTCTCCTTCATATTCCCAGAATACTTTAATGTCCCAGCGACCATCCAACAAACGTTTGTCAGGTATGAGCAAATGTGCTTGGGAAAGACTTATGGACAAGTCAAAATCCAAGTGTTTATTAGATGGTCTGTATAGGGACACCGTTCCTTTTACCTTGTTCAAATCCAAATTTTCAGGAAATTTCAAGAGCAAACCTTCGGCTGTTTTTTCTACGGTAATTCTGGCGTTTTTATTTGCGTTCGTTTCTGCGTCAATTTCTTTTTGGTAACCCAGTTCAGCTTCGTAATATTCTTCGGTTACCAAATCATGGTTCGCTCTATTGTCCGAACTCATGCGGATTACAAAAAATAGAATAAAGCTTATAAAGGCGATAAATGCAATTACGATTCCTGTTCCCCAGTTTATTTTCATAATTTTTCTATTTATAACTTCTTGGAGCCAAAAAGGCAGTCATGGTAGTTTCAATCAATTTATCTCCGCTGTAAACCCCAATTTTCACCTTTTCCTTATCACTTTTAATGGCTGCATTGTTAATTTCAATAAAAAGGGTACCCTCGGCTAAATCCTGTGCGGGAACTCTAAAATCTTCGTGACGGACTAGTTCTACGGTACCCTTATGCGATAGAAGTTTGAAGTTTACGTCTTCTACATCTTTAGTAGTCTTATTGACCAATTTGTAGGTGTACACGTTGCTAATTATATTACCTTCTTTGTGCTCGTACAACTGCCCGGGAAGCCTTAGAATGTTAGCTTCAAGATCGTTTCTTAAGAACAGCATTCCTACTAAAACTCCAGTCAAAATGGTCAATACGGCCGTGTAACCTTTTAGCCTTGGGGTAAACCTGAACTTTTCCTTTTTGGTAATCTCATCTTCACTGGCATAACGTATGAGGCCTTTTGGTAGGTTTACTTTTTCCATTATGGTATCGCACTCGTCAATACAAGCGGTGCAATTCACACATTCAAGTTGCGTTCCATTACGGATGTCAATCCCTGTTGGGCATACGTTGACGCATTGAAAACAATCGATGCAGTCTCCATGACCTAATGCTGCTCTATCTTCATTTTTACGGAATTTCTTTCTGCCATTTTGAGCCTCGCCACGTACGTGGTCATAGGCTACCACAATTGACTTGTTGTCCAACAAAACTCCTTGCATCCTTCCATAGGGACAAGCAATGATGCATACTTGTTCTCGAAACCATGCGAACACCCAAAAGAAAACTGCCGTAAAAATCAAAAGTGAAACCATGGTGCTTACATGTTGTAATGGACCATCGGTGATGTATTGTATCAATCGGTCACTCCCAATCAAGTAGGCTAGGAAAACGTTGGCTATAATAAATGAAATAATGAAAAAGATAATCCACTTAGTGACTCGCTTCCTAATTTTTTCAGCATTCCACGGTTGACGATCTAATTTAATTTGAGCACCTCGGTCTCCGTCTATCCAATACTCTATGCGGCGGAAAACCATTTCCAAAAAAATGGTTTGAGGACACATCCATCCGCAGAAAATACGACCAAAGGCTACCGTAAACAGAGCGATAAAAATGACCCCAATTATCATTGAAATGACAAACAAGTGAAAATCTTGCGGCCAGAAAGGGAATCCAAAAATATTAAACCGACGTTCAAGTACATTGAACATCAGAAATTGGTTGCCATTGATTTTTATAAAGGGTGATGCAATCAAAAATGCCAGCAGAAAATAGCTAACGTATTTACGATACTCGTAAAATTTGCCACTAGGTTTCTTTGGAAAAACCCATGCGCGTTTACCTTCTTCGTTGATCGTGGCTATACTATCCCTAAAATTTTCTTGGTCTTGCACCATTAGCTTTTAAAATCTTTTATTGGGATGGATGGATGGTTAGTTGGGCTCTTTTTTGAAAACCTCCTTCCCATATAAATGGGAAGGAGATAATGCTATTTGACAGTTTAGTTTAGTGCTACCGAAGTTGAATCCGTAACTACAGCGGTGGAATCTTTTTCTGCCTTTGGCATTTCAGTTTCCGATTTGTCTGGGTCTACCCAAACATCACCTTCTGCGGCTTTAGGATTGGCAGGAGTAGTTCCTTGAAAACTTAGTACATAACTTGCGACCTGGGCCATTTCGGCAGGTTTTAAGCTTTGTTTCCAAGCTACCATACCCTTACCATCACGACCTCCTTCAGAAATAGTGTTGAATACATTTTTAATACCCCCTCCTAAAATCCAGTTTGCATCTGCGAGGTTTGGCCCGATTCCGCCTCCACCATCTGCCATGTGACAGGCAACACAGCTAGTTTCAAAAATGGCTTTACCTGCATTAAGATCTGATGCATCAGTTAAAAGCACAACCGTATTCACATCTACCAAATCTTTAGCGGTTCTTTTATATTCTTCAATTTCCAACTGTGCAGCGGCCACTTCTTGCTCATATTCCAAGTCTTGGTCATAATCGTTCATAATATGAAAACGTACCAGATATGCCACTCCGAAAATGATAGTTGCATAGAACATATAGACCCACCATGGCGGAAGTTTATTGTCCAGTTCACGAATACCGTCATAGTTGTGGTCTAGAATGATTTCGCCTTCAGCCTCAACGGGTTTAGAGCCCAAAAGGCTTTGGTATACCCGATTGCCCCATTTCCATTCCCATCCTTTTGATTTTGCTGATAAATATCGCTCTTGAGCCTCTTTGCTCATTGATAAAAAAGTGATGTTCTCAACAGATTGTAATATCAAAGCAACGGCAATGAGCAGCAATAAAATTACGAACAAGAAGAACTGTGTAATCGGGTACTCGATGATAGCGGGCTTATCGCCTGAATCGATGAAATATTCCATCAGTCCGAAGACAACAAAAAATGTGATTAAGATGTATAGCCACCAAGGTCTTGTATTTTTCATATTTCTAAGTTTTGTTGGTTGTCTTTATCTAGGGGTAATTCACTTACTTCTTCGATATAGGACTTTGAGGCCGTAAGAACCCACCATCCTAAAATCATAAAGAAGGCGAAAAATATTATCAATGATATCATAGGATAGATTGCAACTCCATCTATGCTTTCCATATAACCTTTTACAAATTTGAACATGGCTTATTTATTTTCTGATATTAGTTCGTCGGTTTCCTTGATTTTAATGTCGGTGCCTAATCGCTGTAAGTAAGCGATCATTGCAACGATTTCGCGATCTTTCATCTCTACAAAATCTTGCCCGTTCTCCGCCGCGTACTTTTTATCGGCTTCGTATGAATTGGCAAAATCGGGGTCAGCGTACAGGTTTTTTTCGATTTGTGTTGCTTGCTCGTCCATTGCAGCTTGTGCATTTGCAATATCTTCCTCGGTATAAGGAACCCCTAAAGAAACCATTGCCTGCATTTTATCAGCTGTGCCACTTCTATCGTGTTCATTGCGAACGAGCCAAGAATAGGAAGGCATGATTGAACCCGAAGAAGTACTTTGCGGATCGTACATATGGTTTAGATGCCAGTTGTCGGAGTATTTTCCGCCAACACGTAGCAAATCTGGACCGGTACGTTTACTTCCCCAAAGGAAAGGGTGATCGTATACGAATTCACCTGCTTTGGCATATTCGCCATAACGTTCGACCTCACTTCTGAACGGACGTACCATTTGAGAGTGACATCCCACACAACCTTCACGAATATATAAGTCACGACCTTCTAATTCTAAAGGAGTATATGGCGTAACACTTGTTATCGTAGGAATATTCGATTTAACTAAAATGGTAGGTACAATTTGTATGATTCCTCCAATTAAAATAGCAACCGTAGCAAGAATAGTCAACTGTATCGGTTTTCGCTCTAACCAAGTATGGAAGGTTTCGCCAACAGTTCTTTTTGCAGATACACGCGTCAAAGCAGCAGCTTCGGCCAGTTCATCTTCTACTTTACTACCGGCCTTTATGGTTACGATCACATTGTATACCATTACGATAGCACCAATAATGTACATGCTACCTCCGATGGCACGCATCCAGTACATGGGCATAATTTCGTTTACGGTTTCTAAGAAGTTACCATATACCAATGTTCCATCCGGATTAAAATCTTTCCACATCAAAGCCTGTGTAAATCCAGCGACATACATTGGCAGGGCATATAGGATAATTCCTAAAGTGCCGATCCAGAAGTGGAAATTCGCCAACCCTACGGATGCTAATCTTGTCTTGAACATTTTCGGTACCAACCAGTAAATCATCCCAAAGGTCAAGAAACCGTTCCAAGCCAAAGCACCAACATGTACATGAGCAATGATCCAATCACTAAAGTGTGCGATAGCGTTTACGTTCTTCAAGGATAACATTGGACCTTCAAAAGTCGCCATACCGTAACCGGTAATAGCAACGACCATAAATTTAAGGGTGGGATCAGTACGGACCTTGTCCCATGCCCCACGCAGGGTCAAGAGTCCATTAATCATACCACCCCAGGATGGTGCAATTAGCATTACAGAAAAAGCAACACCTAAATTTTGAGCCCAATCTGGCAAAGCTGAATACAATAAGTGATGTGGACCCGCCCAGATATAGATAAAAATCAACGACCAAAAGTGAACGATTGAAAGTTTATAGGAATAAACAGGTCGGTTCGCCGCCTTGGGTACAAAGTAGTACATTAAGCCAAGGAACGGAGTGGTCAAAAAGAACGCTACCGCATTGTGACCGTACCACCATTGAACAAGGGCATCTTGCACACCCGCATAAACGGAATAACTTTTTAAAGCACTTACAGGAAGCTCCAGACTATTGAAAATATGCAGTACCGCTACGGTAACAAATGTCGCTACGTAAAACCAAATCGCTACATATAAGTGTCTTTGACGACGTTTTATCATGGTACCGATGAGGTTGACGCCAAAAGCTACCCAAACCAGCGCGATAGCGATGTCGATGGGCCATTCTAGTTCTGCATATTCTTTTGACGTAGTATAGCCTAGAGGAAGGGTAATCGCAGCTGCAACGATAATTAATTGCCACCCCCAAAAGTTAAATTTGCTCAGAAAATCGCTGAACATTCGTGCCTTAAGTAGGCGTTGAGTGGAGTAGTAGACTCCCGCAAAAATGGCATTACCCACAAAGGCAAAAATAACCGCGTTGGTGTGTAAAGGTCTCAAACGGCCAAAACTCAACCACGAAATACCGTCGGTCAAGTTCGGAAACATGAACATAAAGGCCAACAGTAGGCCTATGGACATTCCCACGATACCCCAAAGCATAGTTGCATAGAGGAAATTTTTTACGATTTTATTATCGTAGTAGAACTGCTGTACTTCCATAATTTATAATTGTTTATTTAGTTGGATTTTATCTTCAATACTGTCTTTCTTCTTTGTAGCCTTTTTTTGGACCAATTCATCTTCAAATAGCATACGCACTGATGGTGTATATGAATCATCATACTGACCACTCTTGACCGAAACAATAAACGCTATGAAAAAGAAGACCGCAACAACAATGCTGATGGCCAATAACACATATATAACACTCATACCTACCTGAATTCTGGTGTAAAAATACCCTGCTGATTATCGAATTAATATGACATATATCAGGTTTACACTTTTTTCTACTATTTTTTTATCTATCTATTTTTTTTCCTAAAATATTCGTCATTATGGTCGTAAATGCAACTACACTAATTGAGCTTAAGGGCATTAATATTGCGGCGATCACAGGTTCTAATCGACCTGTTACGGCAAAATAGAGACCGATAATATTGTATAATAGGGACAGTACAAAACTCACTTTGATAATTTTAATTGCTTTTTTTGATGCCAAGATATATCGATACAGCTGTTTAAATTTGGTGGCATCTAAAATGCCGTCACAAGCCGGGGAAAAAACATTTATATTTTCTGAAATCGCTATGCCAACGTTGGCCTGTGCCAATGCCCCAGCATCATTTAGTCCATCACCCACCATCATTACTTTTTTGTTTTGATGTTGTAATGATTTGACGAATTCTAATTTTTGTTCCGGTTTTTGATTGAAATAAAGTGGCGTCAACTTAGGTAAAAGTTTTTCCAATCGTGCTTTTTCTCCTGCATTATCCCCTGATAGAATTGCAAGTTGTAGTGTTTCCGACATGGTTCGGAATACATTTGAAATACCATCACGATATTCATTATGAAAAACGAATTTTCCTTTATAAGAGTCATTACTGCTGATATGCACAGAGGTGTTCAGGTTTCCCTCGATTTGGGGTTCACCTACAAAATCAGCCGAACCTACTTTCATACGATTACTGTCTTTAGTGCCAATAATCCCTTTTCCAAGATGCTCTTCATACTCATCCAAAGTCACGATATTCTGTTCAGAAAGCATCTCGTACAATTCACGGCTTAATGTATGGTTTGAAGCCCGGATCGTATTCTTAAGTAATGATTCTTCTTCGGCCGTCAAAGGCATACCCTCATAGGTAGCCACGCTTTCTTTTGTAGTGGTAATGGTTCCTGTTTTATCGAAAATCGCGGTGTCTATTTGTGCCAATTGTTCAATGGTCACAGTATCCTTTAAATAAAATTTCTTGCGACCAAATATGCGTAACATATTACCCAAAGTGAATGGTGCCGCTAAAGAAAGGGCGCAAGGACAGGCTATAATCAAAACGGCCGTAAAAACATTCATCGCCTTGCCAGGTTCATGGTAGAGCCAGAAAGCAGTAGAAATTGCCGCAATTGACAAAACCGTGATAGTAAAACGTTTTCCGATACTATCAGTCAAAGTTTGGAAAGTATCTGATTTATTAGTTTGAAAAACGGAATTGCTCCAGAGCTGGGTAAGGTAGCTCTGTGATACTTTTTTTAAAGCTTCCATTTCTATGACACCTTGTAATTGCTTCCCACCAGCGAAAATTTTATCTCCGGATACTTTTCGAACGGGTTCTGATTCCCCAGTAACGAAACTATAGTCTATTCGGGCATTTCCTTCAATGAGTATACCATCTACAGGAATCAATTCCTCATTTCGAATCAATAATCGATCTCCTCTTTTTATATCATGTACTTGCACGGTTTCTTCGTTCCCTCCTGTGACGATACGAGTAACCGCAATGGGAAAATATGATTTATAATCCCTTTCAAAGGATAGAAAAGAGTACGTTTTCTGTTGAAAGAACTTGCCAAGGAGTAGAAAGAATACCAAGCCTGTTAGCGAATCGAAAAATCCTGGTCCCCAATTAAAAATAATATCAAAAGTACTTCTTAAGAACAGCACAACAATTCCAAGGGCAATCGGCACATCAATGTTCAATATTTTGGAACGAAGTCCTTTATAGGCAGAGACGAAATAATCTGCACCGGCATAAAATACCACAGGAAGCGAAAATGTAAACATCAACCAACGAAAAACGTCTTGGTATTGATTCAACCAAAATTCGCCACCTGAAGCCTTACTTGTAGACAAATCAAAATAATCGGGAAATGAAAGAAACATTACATTACCAAAGGCAAAGCCTGCCACACCCAGTTTGTAAATCAAACTACGGTCAGCACCCTTCTTCTTGTTGTCGTAATCGTCTAAAGAAATATATGGCTCGTAGCCGATTCGGGCTAAAAGGGTGACCAAGTCTTTCAAAGAAATATTGGAAGTGCGATACGTAATTCGAACGGTTTTCTTTGGAAAATCAACCTGTGAGTAATGGATTCCTGAATTCAATTTATTCAAATTCTCTAATACCCATATACAAGAACTACAATGAATATGTGGTATGTAAAGATTCACGATTTGCAGATTACCATCGTTGAACTCGGTCAATCTTTCAACAATAGCGCTAGTATCAAGAAAATCGTACTTTTCTTCAACCGCTTTTGGAGTGGTGCCAGCAGCCGACTGCAGGTCGTAATAATAGGATAAATCGTTGCTAGCAAAAATGTCATAGACCGTTTTGCATCCATTACAGCAGAAATTTTTCTCGTCAAATTCAATAATCGTGTTGCCACAATCATCACCACAATGGTAACAGTTGGTCGTATCCATAAACATTTGCTAACATACCTTTGACAAAGGTGTGAATGTTGGTGATTATAAAACATGATAAATGTCATGTTTGGTCTTTTTGCTATCTTGTAGCTTTGTAAGGTCAGGTAAATTCATAGTAAATGGAAGATGGTTTAGAATCACGTTGTGAAAGTTGTATTGTTCGACAGTTCAATTCGCTACGGGCGATGAGCAAAGACGAGTTAAAAAAGGTTTCCGATTCAAAAATCACTAAAACCGTAAAAAAGGGCGAAGCCTTATTTGAAGAAGGTGATAAACTTTCAGGTATTTATTGTGTTCGAAACGGTGTTTCTAAACTTTCAAAATTAAGTTCCAACGGAAAAGATCAAATTGTCAAACTTGCTTCTAAGGGTGAGGTTATTGGGCAACGCTCCGTTATTGCCGAAGAACATGCAAATTTAAGCGCAACGGCCGTTAATGACATGGAGGTCTGTTTTATTCCGAAAGACAGTATCGTACATACGTTGAATACAAATCCCAACTTTGCAGTTGAAGTGTTACGGCACATGGCTCACGACCTTAAGGAGGCTGACGATGTTATTGTAAACATGAGCCAAAAAACGGTTAAGCAACGTGTGGCGGAGGCTTTTTTCTATTTAAAAAACAATTTCGGGGAGGACAAGGATGGATTTCTAGCGCTTACCCTTTCACGAGAAGATATTGCCAACGTAGTGGGCACGGCTACCGAATCATGTATTAGAATCATTTCTGAATTCAAAAAGAAGGGATATATCAAAACATCTGGTAAGAAAATTGCAATCGCTGATGAGCGAGGACTTCAGGATCTGATGGAAGGTTTTTAAATGCCCTAAACCGGATAAAGGAAAAGATTTGATTAAAAAAACGCTTTCTAAACAGAAAGCATTTTTTTTGGGTTTAAATGTTTGTTCCTCTCGGGGGGATTTATAAACTGCGTTCTAAACTCAAACAGACTACTTTGCAGCATTTTTTGATAGAGTTCTTCATTAACGTTTACAGGAATTTGAAGATTAGGAAATTTGATTTGATAAAAGTTGTCATCTCCCTTTCCGATAAGTGAAACTTTGACAGGTTCTTTCTTCATAATCTAAGATTTTTACATGTTAAACCATTAAAAATAACCGACTAGTAGTATTCCAAAGGCCATACCAAAATGTTTTTCAAAAGCTGATATATGTCATAGTTTCAGTACGTGTGTCAAACTACTTTTACGTGATAGATTATAATAAAAACCATGAGGAACATACTAATACCCACTGATTTTTCAGAAAATGCATGGAACGCTACTAAATACGCCCTGGAACTCTTTGCGGACGAAGAATGTGTTTTTCATCTACTAAATACCTACACGCCAAGCATCGCTCATAGCCGATTTATGGCTTCAACTGTAGTATATGGGGCTGAGGATGCAACACAACGTAATTCTAGAAAAGGATTGGAGAGTCAGGTTCTAAGAATTCAAGAAACGTTTGAGAATAAAAAACATAGCTTTAGAACCATTTCTTCATTCAGTCTTTTAGTAGATGAGATAAAAGAACAAATAAAAGAGGAAGCTATTGATTTGGTGGTTACGGGAACAAAAGGCGCATCAGGCCTGGAGGAAGTTTTTATGGGCAGTAATACGGTTCGAATCATTAAAGCCGTTAAGGATTGTCCTGTATTGGCGATTCCACAAAATTTCGAATTCGAGACTCCTTCTGAAATCGCCTTCGCTACTGATTTTAACCGATTCTATACAGTTTCAGAACTACAACCCTTAATTGAAATGGCGCATACTTTCAATGCGGCAGTGCGAATTGTACACGTTCAATATGAAATAAAGGCTTTGACCGAGCTGCAGCAGTTTAACCTAAGTATGCTCCGCAAATATCTAGCGGAAGTGGAGCATTACGTACACACGGTGTCCGAACTGAACTCCGTTTCAAAAACATTGGAAGTATTTACTGATGAGTTGGACATACATTTATTGGCTATGCTCAATTATCAGCATAGTTATATGGAGCGTATGACCAGAGAACCTGTGGTAAAACGGGTAGCTTTCCATACTCAGATTCCATTGTTGGTTATTCCAGAGTTGGGCATGAGCAATCATTCCAAAGGTAAAAAAGAACTTTCGCTTTCGAACTAGCGCATTCTATTTCCGATAGGATAATCTTCATAAAAATCCTCGAAGGTCTTATTTGTTGTATAATTTTCGGTCAATACGCGGTATACCATATATACTATCATGGCCTGACCTATTACGGTTGCATAGAATACCCAATTAAACGGAAAGTTCATCGTAACCATTATGGTCACCATGATTAAGGCGATGGTCGTTGCGGCGACCCAAAACATAGCTGAGGTTTTCATTTTTTATTTAAAAATAAGAAATCAGAGCTTACAAGCTTGTTAAGTGAAACTTAAAAAGCAAGCTTGTCTATATTTTATCACAAACAGTAGCTTGGCCAATACCTCCTCGATTCAATTTTTAGCCTAGCTTTTCATTAAAAAAATCGATGGTTCTTTTCCATGCTAATTCTGCGGCTTCCCTGTCATATCTGGGAGTGGTGTCATTGTGAAAACCGTGATTGGCGTTCTCGTACATATAGGCTTGGTAAACTTTACCATGCTTTTTTAATTCTGCCTCATAGGCTGGCCAACCTTCGTTTACGCGCTTATCCAATTCTCCAAAATGTAGCAGGAGCGGTGCTTTTATCTTATCGATATCATCTTTTGGTTGTCCTCCATAAAATGGAACTGCGGCCCCTAAATCGGGAACTTTTACCGCCATCATATTAGATATCCATCCACCAAAACAAAATCCGACCACACCAACTTTACCAGAGCATTCCGGATGATTTTTTAAATGTTCAAAAGCGGCAATAAAATCCTCCAGCATTTCATTGCGATCACGCTTTCGTTGTAATTCACGACCTTCATCATCGGTTCCGGGATATCCTCCCAAGGGGGTCAAAGCGTCGGGGGCTAATGAGATAAAACCGGCCAAACCTGCTCGGCGCCCTACATCTTCTATATGCGGATTCAAGCCTCGATTTTCATGTACAACGACAATGCCCGGGAGTTTTTCTTTCGCATCCACAGGCCTTGATAACAAGCCCTTTATCGAACCACCACCCTTGGGCGAATCGTAATTGATAAATTCGGATTTCAATCGTGAATCATCTTGCTGTATCTGAATTTTCTTCACATAATCTGGGGAGATAAATCCTAATAATGAAGAGACGGTAAGTCCGCCTACTGCATAAGTGGATAGTTTGTCTAAGAACAATCTTCTGCTTACCCTGTCGTGTGCATAATCATCATATAGGTCAAAGACCTCTTGTTTGATGTCTTCCTTTTTTAATTTTTTTTTCATATCGAACCAATTTTGATGTAAAATAGTATCTTAACCGTAAGAACTTAAAGATACAAATTATGAAACTCATATCATTATGGTCATTTCTATTGGTGCTCAGCGTGTCACCGATGCTTGGCGCGCATGATACCCAAAAAGACACGAAACTAAAGGAAATTATATCTGGGAAATATGTTTTATTGATTGACGGTTACGACTGGGGCCCGGGAGTAAATAAAGTTGTTTTGGATATGGAAAAAACAATTTCCGAAGTTAATAGCAGTGAGTTCTCGGTTTTTGTGGAGCGAAGTGCGGAAGGTGTAGAAATGAATCCTCAAGAGGCAAAAGGGGATAGGAAAATAGTTCATGCTTATGTTTCAGATGAAAAAGGAAACACTATGGAGGAAGGTGATCATATTACCTTGGTACTTTTTGTAAGTCCAAGGGATCCTTTGACCTCGCCAATTAAATATGTTTTTCAAAATGGACGAGGGAGTAATGAATGGATCGACTATAAGCTAACGATTACCCATAAACAATCAAATAGCATATGGAATACCGAATCAAATCGGATTGTAACACCACTTCAAAATTTTGATTTGACCGGTACCTATTCCCAAAATGACATTACGTTGACCTATGCGTCTTTTGTTCCGCAAAACATGGAGGATAAATCACCATTGATCATTTGGCTGCACGGAGGTGGCGAAGGTGGAAAGGATCCTAGTATTGCTTTGATTGCTAATAAGGCTTGGAATTATGCTTCTGAAGAAATTCAATCCTTGTTCGGTGGCGCCTACGTACTTGTGCCGCAAAGTCCAACTTTTTGGATGCAAAGTGACACTGGTGAATATACCCGGGGTGACAAAAATGATATCTATAACATGGCACTAATGGGGTTGATTGAAAAATATGTTTTGGAGAATCAGAATATTGACTCCAATAGAATATATGTGGGCGGTTGTTCCAATGGCGGATATATGAGTTTAAAGTTGCTTTTAGAGCATCCAGATTATTTTGCTGCTGCGTACATCAGTGCTCTAGCCTATCAAGACCGGTATATTTCGGATGAGCAAGTAGAAAAAATTAAGAATATCCCGATTTGGTTCATACATTCAAAAGATGACCCGGTCACAATACCCGAAGAAACGGTAGTTCCCTTATATAAAAGACTGGTCGATGTTGGTGCTAGCAATATTCATTTTTCTTTTTACGATCATGTAGTAGATCTTTCGGGATTCTATGGTGGTGACGACTACCACTTTAATGGTCATTGGTCGTGGATTTATTCCCATGTGAACCACGCAGATTTTGATTTTGATGGAAGTCCAGTGCTTTTAGATGGAAATCAAGTCAGCATCATGGAGTGGTTGGCGGCTCAAAAAAAGTAAATCAGACTAGTCCATTTTCAACAATTGAAGCACTTCTATGGCCGCCTCGGGAATTTTTGTTCCTGGACCATAAATACCCGCTACGCCCTTGTCGAACAAAAATTGATGGTCTTGTTTCGGTATTACTCCACCAACAATAACGAGAATATCTTCCCTGCCATAATTTTTAAGTTCTTCCAAGACTTTCGGTACCAGCGTTTTATGTCCAGCGGCAAGGGAAGAGATACCCAAAATATGAACGTCATTTTCAACCGCTTGCTTTGCTGCTTCTTGCGGAGTTTGAAATAGCGGCCCAATATCGACATCGAAACCTAAATCGGCATAGCCCGTAGCAACAACTTTGGCACCTCTATCATGACCATCTTGGCCCATCTTTGCAATCATTATGCGCGGTCTTCTACCTTCTTGTTCGGCAATTTCGTCTGCCAAATCTTGGGCTTTTTTAAAAGTTTCGTCTTTTTTCATTTCTCTAGCGTAAACACCTGTAAACGATTTTATCTCTGCCGTGTGTCTTCCAAAAGACTTCTCTAGGGCATAACTGATTTCCCCTAATGTTGCGCGGGCTCTGGCAGCTTGAATACATAATTCCAATAAGTTTTCATCTGCTAGTCTTTCTTTTTTGGAAGCTGCTGAGGTAAGTTTTTCAAGACATAAAAGTACAAGATCCGTATCTCTTTCATTCTTGATCCTATCGAGTCGTTCAACTTGTTGTTTTCGTACAGCATCATTATCAACGTCCAAGATCTGCAGTTCATCCTCATTTTCCAATTGGTACTTATTTACTCCGACGATTACTTCATGACCGCTGTCGATTCGTGCTTGTTTTTGAGCCGCTGCCTGCTCGATTCGCATTTTAGGAATTCCTGCTTCGATTGCCTTGGTCATACCTCCCAATTGTTCGACTTCATCAATGAGGCCCCAGGTTTTTTGACAAAGATCATGGGTGAGTGATTCCAAATAATGACTACCGGCCCAAGGATCTACGGTTTTGGTAATATGGGTTTCTTCTTGTAGCAACAATTGGGTGTTACGTGCTATACGTGCGGAAAAATCCGTTGGTAATGCTATTGCTTCATCGAGAGCATTCGTATGCAAACTCTGTGTTCCTCCAAATACTGCTGCCGCGGCTTCAATAGTAGTTCTTGCTACGTTATTGAATGGATCTTGCTCTGTTAGGCTCCATCCACTGGTTTGACAATGCGTACGGAGCATCATTGATTTTTCATTCTTCGGATTGAACTGTTTTACGATTTTTGCCCATAACAAACGGGCTGCCCTCAATTTTGCGATTTCCATAAAGTGATGCATACCTATTCCCCAAAAAAAGGAAAGGCGCGGGGCGAAATCATCGATTTCCAAACCCGCCTTTAATCCAGTTCGAATATATTCTAATCCATTTGCCAGTGTATAGGCAAGTTCAATTTCCGCAGTAGCGCCTGCTTCGTGCATATGATACCCAGAGATACTGATGCTATTGTACTTGGGCATATGTCTACTCGTATATTCAAAAATATCCGCGATGATTTGAATCGAGGGGGCAGGTGGATAGATGTACGTGTTTCGTACCATAAACTCCTTAAGTATATCATTCTGTATTGTGCCAGTAAGTTGATGTTGCTTTACACCTTGTTCTTCTGCTGCGACAATATAGAAGGCTAAAACGGGCAGAACCGCTCCGTTCATGGTCATTGAAACTGACATCTTATTAAGCGGAATGCCGTCAAAAAGAATTTTCATGTCCTCAACGGTATCTATGGCCACACCTGCCTTACCAACGTCACCAATTACGCGTTCATGATCGCTATCATAACCTCTATGTGTTGGTAAATCAAAGGCGACCGACAGTCCTTTTTGACCTGCTTCAAGATTTCTTCTGTAAAAGGCATTGCTTTCTTCAGCAGTGGAGAATCCGGCGTATTGTCTAATCGTCCAAGGTCGCTTTACATACATGGTGGAGTAGGGGCCTCTTAAAAATGGAGGTATTCCCGCGGCAAAACCAACCTGTTCGAACTCTTCTTGAGTTTTAGAACTCTTAACCGGCTGCTTAGTTAATTTAAGATGCTGAAGATTTTTTCTAGCCATTTTAGTTCCGTTTCAATATATCCATAATCTGACACAAATTTAAAAGAGCTATCGTAAGATAGCTTCCTTTTTTCTATTTTCTTGAAAAGTACGTATTAATGATATGCACTTTTGAACAGATTATTTTTGTGTCTTTTGATTTCCGACTTAGGAAAATTATAGATAAACAAAGAACCCAAGTGTTACCGTGTATTTGAAGGTTTTGTCAAAATATTGGGTATATAAAGGTCAACTACACATAAAGTATCTTCGGCGCCTTCAAAGCTTAACCAAGAAAAGCCAGCTCGTACATAGTTGCCTGTATCAAAATCCAAATCTGCTTTCTTGCAATCGGCACATTGCGAAGTAGAACGTCGTGCAGAAAATCCGCGTTGCCCAAAACCAGCATTAAATTGTAACCGTTTTGTGATTGGCACTCGTCCCCCAATTGAGCAATATAATCCGCCAGAACTGATTTTTGATTTTCCGGTGCTCGGTAAGCCTGACAAATGACCTGAAGTGAAAACCAATGCCTAGTTAAAAGGTAGCTCATCTTTAAAGTTCGATATGCTCTAGCCCAGATACAAATTAATGTATTTGAAGAGATTCATTCGAACACGGAAATCTAACCACGTACCACCTATGGCCGAGATGCCAAGGTCTTCAGCGATTATTTTATCGATTGATTCCAATCCGAAACTAAACCCAAAATCAAAAGCCACTTTTTAAGGGTACTCATCTTTTGATACTTGGACATTGGAAGATGAATGAATGGATATGCATGATATTGCAACTAGAAATACTCTTTTCGGATAGAAGATTTTGTTCATAAGATACGTTTATGTCTTCAATTAATTTCGATACAATCGTCTTGGTTTCCTGTTGGAGGGCAATAGCCGTACCTGCAATCTTTTCTAGTCGATTCTGCCGCCATTTTCCTGCAATTTTCCTCAGAGGATAAGACCGTTTTTGACGTTATGGTAGTTAAACCTACCACACCACATGAGGTTGTACAGCTACCTGCTCCGCCACCTTCTTTACTACAAGCAATTGGCAGTACAGTGAATAGAACAAGAACTAGAAGAGCAAATAGAGATTGTTTCATGAATTTGATATTTTTAAAGAAGAATACATTTGACATTTTGGATACAACTGGTTTGGCGGTCTTTTTTTTCAATTTCAAATTGCATGAACGTTCCTAAATCATCTGTACTAACATTGCGTTGTGAGGAAAAGTCACTATCGCTCGAAAAGTATATTTTGGAATAAAGAATACGATTTGAGGATAAAAGTTCAAGGTTCTCTTTACTCAGTTTATAGTAGGCTCTGCTAATCGCTTGCGAGAAACCCATGTTTGACGGAGGAATTAAGAGATTGGGGTATAAAGTGATTGTACTGTCGTTTTCAAAGCGCAAGACAATAGGGTTTGTATCTTTGAGGTTTATTAGAAAAGAACGACGACCGCCCCGAACCAAGCTGAGGCTTAGATAATGGTCGTTTTCAGATTTTAAAAAGTGGGTTAGTATATTTGTTGTAAAACTTTTTGCCAGTATTTCAATGTTTGTGGCTTTTAGTATTTTTTCTTCCTCAAAATGCTTGTTGGCCTGTTTGAGCATTTTTTTGGAGTAATTACAATTTTGACCAGCACAAAGCATTGAAAAAAATGCAAATAGTAATACGGTAGCTAGTTTTGAGATGTTCATAGCGCTATGGTTATTTTAATAGCAAGTTGGTTATCTGGGCTGCCGAATTTCAAATACAAAGGTGCTCTTTGACCCAGAAAATCTCCTTTTGAATAAACTTCTTTCCATTTTGGAAATAATAATCCGACGAGACCACCCAAGACCGCTCCTCCTGCAACAAAACCGGCAAACTCCCCCGTAGTTGGTTTTGTAGTGTCTTTTCTTGAACTTGCCACTATGGCAGCGCCGAGACAAACAATACCTGTATAAGTGGCACCTTCTAAAAAGTAGTTACCTTTCCTGGCTTTAATAGTGTTGACCCCATCTAATTTTAGTTGTTGTTCCCTATTTGTATTATTTATAAAAAATAAATCGGTACCCTTGATGTTAAGTTTTTTGACGTTCAGACTACTTTGATTTTTTAAAAATAGTATTGCTTTCTCGTACTGACGCCCATCCATAGATTGTGAATAAGTTGAGAAGACCGTGATAAGAAGTGCCACTAGAAAGATTAGGCTTTTCATAGGATGGTTTTATAGTGAATGGCTAGCTAAAGGTTTATACCAAAGTATAAATCGAAATCTTGTTGCACTAACACATATGTTGCAGTTTCTTACAGCGATGTGTCAAAAGCATTTTGGTAGGAGTAGTTTATTCGGAATACTGGGAAGGAGGAGTACCAAAAGTTTCATTGAAACATTTCGAAAAGTAACCCACGTTTTCGAAGCCAACTTTAAAAGCAATTTCAGCAACGGTACCAGCATTTCCTTTGAGCAACTGTGCTGCTCTCTTAAGTCTGACCAAACGTATGAATTTAGTAGTAGAATACCCTGTCGCCGCCTTTAACTTTCGGTGTAACTGCGACCTACTCATGAACATTTCGTCTTTGAATTTCTCGACATCAAAAGAGGAATCATCGATATTTTCTTCAACAATCTGAATTGCACGCTTTAAAAATTTCTGGTTCATAGAAACAACTGAAACGTTTTTCAACGGCAGTTTAGGGTAGACGGTATTGGCATGTCCTTCCGTTCCTAAGGATGTCGAGTTGCCATTCTCCCAGTTGGTAATTTTAAGTTCGAAGTCCGCTCGGGCCTTTTCAAATTTTCTTTGCTGTCTAAAGAAAATAGCACCGGTCCCTATTATTGCTAATAAATAGGCGGCATAGGCCCAATAGGTGCGCCAGAAAGGTGGGGAAATAGTAATCTTGATGGATGCGTTTTCTATAGGTTTATCTCGAACCCTAGTAACGAGTTCATACTTTCCTGGACTTAAGCCGCCTATTGTAATTTCCTGTTTAGCACCAAGATTTCTCCAAAATTCTTCTCCTCCTTTTAGCTGATACTCATAGTTATGATCAACATTATCTGAATAATTGAGTTCGGCAAAGGTTAGGGAGAAAGTGTTTTGATTGTAAGGAAGTTCGATATGTTCGACTCTTGTGATACTTTTATCTAAAAACTCCTTTCCGTCAATAGCCTTTTTGTTGTCAAGAATATCAAAAGCTGTAAAAACGATTTTTCCTGTTTTCTTATTTTTGTTAATGGATGAGGGATAAAAGGCATTGAAACCATTTATTCCACCAAAAAAGAATTCTCCATTCTTGCTTTTGTGATATGCTCCCGCATTAAATTCGTCACTTTGAATACCGTACTCCGTTCCAAAATATTGGAACTCTTCGGTGTTTGGGTCAAAGCGGCATAAACCAGCATTGCTGGTAAACCAAATAAGACCTTGTTCGTCTATTAATATGCCATAGATTACATCATTCAGTAAACCATTACTCGTATTGTAATGGCGGAAAACCCCGTTTGAAGGATTTAAAAAATTCAACCCGCCACCATAAGTGCCCAACCAAAGAGAACCCTCCTTGTCTTCGGCTATACTGACGACACCATTATGAGAAAGCGAGTTGGGGTTTTTGGGGTCATGAAGAAACTGTGTAACGGCACCTGATTGGGTATCGACACGGATTAATCCGCTGACATTAGTACCTGCCCATAAGTTAGAATCCTTGTCAAAAAGAAGACTACGTATGTAGTATTTTGGTTTATTGTTCTCATCAAAAAGATAATTTTTTGATTGTTTGCTGTTGGGGTCGAACTTCCAAAGACCATGTGAACCAATCCAAATATTATCGGCAGCATCAACTGCCAATGCTGGAATATGATTAATGGAATCAATTTGATTTGGCAGGATTATGAATTGTTCAAAAGTTCCAGTTTTCTTATCAAAACGGTTCAAGCCTTTATTCCAAGTTCCTGTCCAAATTATTCCTTTGGAATCTTCAACTGAAGAGCGTGTTAGGTTCTGGGAAATCGTTGAAGGGTCGTAAGCATTATGGAGGTAAATTGTATTTTCTCCTGTATTGGGGTTTATTCTATTTAAACCTTTATGTGTACCTACCCATAATTCACCTTGACTGTCTTTAAGGATTGATCGAACAGAATTTCCACTGAGGCTTTTGGAATTTCCCGGTTCGTTTTTATAGTGTTCGAATTTGATTTTGTTCGGGTCGTGTTTATTGATTCCACCGGAGAAAGTGCCTACCCATAATATTTCGTTTTTATCTTTAAATAGTGATCTTACCCCATTCGAATTAAGGCTTAAACGATTATTGGGGTCATGAACAAATCGTTGAAAACCACAGGTAGCTTTATCGAATAATTTCAAGCCTCCACCATTGGATCCAAGCCAGAGTTTTCCATCATTATTAGCCCGTACGATTGAGAGAATTTGATTTCTGGTATCCATTGAACCGTTGGAATCGTAGAAATAATAATTTTCAGATTCTCTGGTCTCCATGTTGTACTTTTCAAGTCCGTTATTGTTGCCTATCCAGGCATGCGTTTCGTCCAATAATAAAGCTCCGTGAAAGGAAGGCTTCAGCGATTTTTGAAGTATGGGTTTCGAAAACTTTCCATGACTGTGATTGATTTTCTCAAGGGATCGAGTGGTTAACACCCAAATGTTCCCTGAACTATCTTGGCTTGTTGTGATTATGTGGTAGGGCTTGTTTTTGACTTCAGGGGTAATTCGGTTAAATCCTTTTTCGTTAGTGTAACTGAAAAGGCCATCCCCTGTTCCTACTAATAGGTTGCCGTCAGCAGAAAATTCAAGTGAATTTATAATGTCATTTCCCAAACTTTCTGGATTGCCGGAAATATTTAGAAACCGTTGAAACTTTTCCTTATTTGGATTAAAATAGTTCAGTCCGTTTGTAGTGCCTATCCATAGAAATCCATCTTCTTGTTCAGCGATGGAAAGAATGTAACTGCTGCTAAGACTTTCTTGGTCATCTGGTTGATGGCGGTAAATTTTGAAATGCGTACCGTCGTATCTATTAAGCCCGTCTTCGGTACCAAACCACATGAACCCTTGACTATCAGCAAATATGGGAGCTACTGAAGATTGTGACAAGCCGTTTTCAAGGGTCAGATGTTTAAAATTGAGGGATGCTTTTTGACCAACAGCAAAAACGGAAAGAAACAAAAAAATGCAATTGATGAAGATTGACCTCATAACCTTCCTTTTAAAAATTTTCCAAAACGGCGACCCAACTATTTGTTGAAACCTGGATCAGACTGATTCAGGGTGAGGGTGTTCATATCCCTCGCGATAGTTGCGCTCCAAGAGTTTAGTAGCTTCGGGGTCGTCTGCAACTGTTCTAGTTTTGGGGTCGTAGACCAAAGGTCTGCCCAATTCCATAGCGATATTGGCCAAAATACAGCTTGCCGTTGAGATATGTCCTTCCTCAATGTCGGCAATGGGTCTTGTACCATTTTTGATGGCATTGAGAAAATCTAGCATATGCCTGCGGGTCGCCGGAGCGGCATTCAATTCGTTATCTTTTTCGACCAAATCTTCTGGATATTTCTCTTTTTCGTATAATACATCGAAATGAATAGGTTCCGCTTCTTTGTCATGGGGAACAAAGTCAGCTTGCATTGTGCTTCCCGATAAGGTTCCTTTTTCTCCGTATAGTTTGAACGACCAAGGATACTCTGGATCTGCTGGGGTTCCCCAACTACGATGTTGCCAAACACAGTTCAGCTCATCATGTTCAAAAATCGCAGTCTGGGTATCCGCGATATTCGATTTCCCTTCCTTTTGAACATATATGCCACCTGTTGCGGTAATCTTGTTTGGCCATCCAAGACCTAGCATCCACCGGACTGTATCGTACATGTGTACGCACATATCTCCGGTGATTCCATTTCCGTATTCCATAAAGGTTCTCCACCATCTTCTATGTGGCAATCCGTCATAGGGTCTTAACGGAGCGGGACCCGTCCACATTTCATAGTCCAAAAATTCTGGAACCTCCTGCAAAGGTGGATTCCCATTCGCTCGCATATGAAAGTAGCAACACATTTCTACATGCTTGATCTTGCCTAAAAGTCCCGCATCCACAATTTGCTTCTTAACATCCACTAGATGTGGAGTACTTTTTCGTTGCGTACCTACCTGCACAACTTTGTTATATTTTCTCGCGGCGGCCACCATGGCTTCCCCTTCAATTACATCAACACTTATTGGTTTTTGAACATAAACATGGGCACCGGCCTTCAAGGCATCAATACATTGCAGTGCGTGCCAGTGGTCTGGTGACCCAATGAGTACGATATCCAAATTACTTTCATCAAGCATCTTTTTATAGTCACCGTACATTTTGGGTTTCTTTCCAGATTTCTGACGCTCGGCTACTTGATTCGCTGTACTTTCCATAAATTGAGAATCCACATCGCAAACTGATATCACATTGACATCTGCAACTTGAATAATTTTGAACAAATCACTGGTACCGTACCAACCACAACCAATTAATCCGACACGCCAAGGTTTATCTCGATACGCGGCTTCGAAACCATAGGCACCCAAAGAGCTTAGTGCAAGGGCAGCTGTAGTTCCTTTAATAAATCTTCTACGGTCAATGAATAGCGTCTTGTTTTTCATAGTTGCACGTTTTAGTTCACGAATTTGTTGCGAAAAATCTGGTAAAAGATAGTAAATCATTTTAGGAATTGTACTAAAGATTTTTTCAACTTGTGTACGAACACATATTTTTTATAGTTCTTCGAATGGAATACTGTTTTGTTTAAAAAAATCTTAAATTGTGGCGAATAAAGAAATAAACAATGCAGATAAAGGAATCATCGGAAGAATATGATGTAATCATTGTCGGTTCAGGAGCCGGAGGTGGAATGGCCACAAATCGTTTGGCCGAAGCCGGATTGAACGTTGCAGTAGTGGAAGCAGGGCCTTATTTTGACCCTGCAGACCCTGTAACCATGACCCAACTGAAATGGCCTTATGAATCACCTAGAAGGGGGGCGAATACCGATCGTGTTTTCGGAGAATGGGACATGGCCTATGGTGGATGGGAAGTGGACGGAGAACCCTACACCCAAGGTGAGGATACCGATTTTTGGTGGTACCGATCAAGAATGTTAGGTGGTCGAACGAACCACTGGGGAAGGATTTCACTTCGTTTTGGCCCAAAGGATTTTAAGGGAAAGACTCGTGACGGGCATGGGGAAGATTGGCCTATCGGTTATGATGATGTGAAACCCTATTACGACAAACTTGACAAAATGGTGGGTGTTTTTGGCACTAACGAGGGATTGGAGAATGATCCTGATGGGTTTTTTCTTCCGCCACCAAAACCTAGATTACATGAGTTGTTCTATATCAACGGAGCGAAAAAATCGAATATTCCAGTGATTCCAGGTCGACTTTCAATGTTGACCAAAAAGATTAACAATGAAAGAGGTGTTTGTTTTTATTGCGGCCAATGTTCACGTTCCTGCTCCGTTTATGCTGATTTCTCTTCAGGTAGTTGTTTGATTTTTCCAGCACAAAAAAGTGGCGGGCAGGTTAAGATTTTCGTAAACTCAATGGTGCGGGAAGTGACTACCAATACCGAAGGAAAAGCAACAGGGGTTTCCTATATCAGCAAAGACGATAGAAAAGAATATAAACTAAAAGGAAAAGTCGTAATACTTGCTGCGTCGGCCTGTAGTTCTGCACGGATCCTATTGAATAGTAAAAGCAAACAACACCCGAATGGATTGGGTAACAGTAGTGATTTGGTCGGTAAATACCTTCACGATTCCACTGGCGCGAGTGCCGCAGGATTCATTCCAGGACTGATGAACCGAAAAATGTCCTATAATGAAGATGGCGTTGGCGGTATGCATGTGTATTCTCCTTGGTGGGGAGACAACTCAAAATTGAACTTCCCTCGAGGGTATCACATTGAAGTTTGGGGCGGGGCCGGTATGCCGAGCTACGGTTTCGGTTTCGATGCCAACGGGTTTAATAAGTTCTTTGGAACGAAAGTCGGAGGGTATGGCGATACACTCCGCGACGATGTGAAGAAATACTACGGTTCGGTAATTGGTTTCGGTGGTCGTGGCGAAGGAATTGCGGTAAAGGAAAACCGTTGTGAAATTGACCCTACGAAAGTTGATGAATTTGGTATTCCAGTACTGAAATTTCATTACCAATGGTCTGATTTTGAACGAAATCAAGCTAAGCATATGCAGGATACTTTTGAGGAGCTTATTCATAATATGGGAGGCGAACCTTTAGGTGATAAACCTGGTAAGGACAAAGATTATGGTTTGCTTGAACCAGGTAAGATTATCCATGAGGTAGGTACAACACGTATGGGTGATGATCCAAAGACTTCCGTGACCAATAAGTTCAATCAATTGCATGATGTGGACAATGTGTTTATTGTGGATGCAGGTCCGTTCGTTTCACAGGCAGATAAAAACTGTACCTGGACAATTATGGCACTTTCTTGGAGAGCATCGGATTATATTATCGAACAACTTAAATCGCAGAATATTTAAGCTATGGATAGAAGAAAAAGTATACAGACTATTATTTTAGGTGCGGGAGCATCAGCTTTAGCATTTCATAGTTGTAAGAATGAAGGAGATGCTGCGGTTAACAATGAAATTCCGGCTGTCGAGGATACCAAATATTTTGGAAGAACACCTAAAGAACTGGAACGGCTGGAAAAACTGAGAGCCGAAACCCTTTTCAATGACCACGAAATGGAAACGATTTCCATTCTAAGCACTGTGATTCTTCCTCCAAAAGAACCGCATGGAGGACCAATAGAGGCCGATGTTCCTGAATTTATAGAGTTTATGGGTAAAGATATCCCTGAGCTGCAAACTACCTTATTGGGTGGTCTGATGTGGCTCGACCACAAAAGCAATACCGAGTTTGGTAAGGAGTTCAAATCGGCTACTTTAGAACAGCAAAAATCAATTCTAGACACCATTTGCTATCACGATATTGAATTACCCTTGGATGAGCAAGCACTGGAAATTCAGTTCTTCCATTTGATGCGGGGACTGACCTTAACAGGTTATTACACTTCCAAAGTAGGTATAGAAGATTTAGGGTACAAAGGCAACCAGCCTAACGTTTGGGACGGCGTTCCTCAAGATGTCTTAGATCAGCATGGTGTGGCCTACGACCCGGAGTGGATCGCGAAGTGTATTGACCAAAGTACCCGAGGAACGATTGCCACTTGGGATGAAAAGGGTAATCTTTTGACATAATATTCAGTAATTAAAAAGTATAAAAATGAAAAAAATAATTCTAATTTTGGTCGTTGGATTAATGACAATCCCAATGATGGCCCAAGAAGTCGGTCTACAGCTTTATAGCCTAAGAAATCAGTTCAAAGAGGATGTAACCGGAAGTCTTGACATCATTCAATCTTGGGGAATTACCAAGTTGGAAGGTGGCGGAACTTATGGAATGACATTGGAGGATTTTCAAAAAGAATTGGCATCGCGCAATTTGAGCGTGGTAAGTGTAGGTGCTGGTTTTGAAGACTTAGAAAAAGACCCACAGATTGCAGTGGATAACGCTAAAAAGTTTGGTGCAAAATACGTCATGTGTGCTTGGGTGCCCCATGATGATAACAAGTGGGATTTGGAGGAAACCCAACACGCAACTGAGGTATTCAATAAGGCAGGAAAGGTTTTGAAGGAAAACGGAATTACCTTGGCCTATCATGCACATGGGTATGAATTCCGCCCGTACAAAGGTGGAACCTTATTTGACTACATGGCCGAAAACGCAACGGATTTCACGTTCGAGCTTGATGTTTTTTGGGCCCATCATGGTGGTGGAGACCCTTTGGGCATCATGAAAAAGTATCCTGGCAAAGTGACCTTGATGCATCTTAAAGATATGAAACATGGTGTAAAAGGCAACAATACCGGTCATGAAGATGTAGAAACGAACGTAGTGCTAGGTACTGGACAGGTAGATATCGAAGGTACCGTTCGGGAAGCAAAAAAACTAGGCATCGAATACATGTTCATTGAGGACGAGTCTTCAAACGTGGTCGAACAGGTACCGCAGAGCTTAGAGTTTTTAGAAAATTTGAACAAAGGATGAATTGCCCTAACAGAAAAGGATATCTTCTAAACTTTAAAGCCTTAATACCTGTTGTTTTCATCCTGTGCTGTTTGAGCATGAAATCACAGGAAATTGGGTTACAACTTTATAGTCTTCGAAATGAATTCCCTAAAGATGTACCGGGTACTTTTGCGAAAATTAAAAGCTGGGGTATCACCAATTTAGAGGATGGCAATGATGGCACCTACGGTTATACCCAATCGGAATATAACAAAATGCTTTCTGAGAACGGACTCAAAATCGTGAGTGTTAGTGCTCCATTTGAAGAATTACAGAATTCTCCAGAAACCGTTTTGGCAAGAGCGAAAAATTATGGTGCTAAATATGTCGTTTGTTTTTGGATTCCCCATAACGGAACCGATTTTACCATTGAGGATACAAATTTGGCCATAGATGTCTTTAATAAGGCAGGTAGACTCATGGAAAAAGAAGACGTGACGTTGACCTACCATCCACATGGTTATGAATTCAGACCGTATGAAGGAGAATTACTAATGGATCGTATGATTAAAAGCTCCGATCATTTTGATTTTGAAATGGACGTCTACTGGTTCGCCCATCCAGGAGAAGATCCGGTGGCTTGGCTCAAAAAATACCCAGCAGAATTCAAATTGATGCATCTTAAGGATTGTGAAAAGGGAGTTGAGGGAAATCAAACCGGCGAATCTGATGTAGAAACCAATGTGGTTTTAGGAAGTGGTCAAATCGATATTGCGGCTGTCGTTGAGGAAGCAAGGAAACTTGGTATCGACTACATGTTCATTGAAGATGAATCCTCTAAGGTGGTAAAACAAGTTCCTGAGAGTTTAGAATTTTTAAAGAGTTTGGAGCAGAAATAACATTCCCATGAAAAAGCTGAGCTTCTTCCTTTTGTTTCAGTTTGTCATTTTTACCAGTTGTAAGCATGAAAAGATAGAAGAAGAGATAGATCAACCAAATATTATCTGGTTGGTCGCAGAAGACCAATCTCCTGAGTGGTTTCCAATGTACGGAGATAGTACAATATCGTTACCAAATTTGGAAGCTCTTTCGCATGACGGGATTGTTTTTAAGAACGCCTATTCTCCAGTTCCTGTATGCGCACCAGCTAGAAGTTCCATAATTACTGGAATGTACCCGACCACTTTAGGCACACATAATATGCGCACACATGCACCGTGGCGAGGGGAAGGTGAGAAGCCCTATACCAATTTGGATATCCCTAGCTATTCTCCCGTAGTTCCTGATGGTGTAAAAATGTTCACACAGTATTTAAGGGAGAAAGGTTACTACTGCTCAAATGGCCCAAAGGAAGATTATAATTTTAAGAAGCTAGAATCGGCCTGGGCTGAAAGCAGTAAAACCCATCATTTTAGAAACCGGAAGGTTGGCCAGCCGTTCTTTTCGGTCTTTAATTTCAGTGTTTGTCACGAATCACAAATATGGGCTAGGGGCAAGGATACTCTTTTCGTTGATCCTTCTATATTAAAAGTGCCGCCTTATTTTCCCGATAACGATACCATCCGTCATGATTTGGCGGTCAATTATAGTAATCTAAAGCGGCTTGACAATCAAATCGGAGAAATCATAAACGATTTAAAGGAAGATGGACTTTATGAAAACAGTATCATTTTCTTTTACGGTGATCACGGCGGCCCTTTTCCCAGACATAAACGTGCTCTTTATGAAACGGGAACTAAAGTTCCTATGGTTATTAAGTTTCATAAAAATCAAAACGCTGGCAGAACCGATAATCGGTTTATAAGCTTTATTGATTTGGCTCCCACGGTGCTTTCCGTAGCTGGAATAGAACCACCAAAAGTAATGCAAGGTGTAGCGCAATTCGGATTGTTTGAAGCAAAAAAGAAACCCTTGTATACCTTTCATACTTCAGATCGTTTCGATGGTGTTTATGATCGCTTGCGCGCAGTACGTTCCGAACGTTACAAATACATAAAAAGCTTCGATACGACTCTCAGCCATGCGTTACCTGTAAAATATCGGGAGCAAATGCCAATGATGCGGGAATTGAGAAGAATGTACGCTCAAGGAAAATTAAATGAAGAACAGGCGCGTTGGTTACACCCGACCAAACCAGTAGAAGAACTATATGATTTGGAAAATGACCCCTACGAATTGAACAATTTGGCATCGTTACCTGAAATGCAAGATACGTTGTTAGTACTTCGGGAAGTTTTGGAAGAATGGATTGAGGAAACGGGTGATTTAGGAGAAATTCCCGAAGATGACTTGATTGCAAAATGGTTGCCCAGCGGAAGTCAACCGCAATTACCTCCTTTGGAAATGGAGGATAAAGAAGGGGAAATCCGACTATTCTCCAAAAAAAGTGATGCAACCATTCTATGGCGACTTCACCAAGATTCACAGTGGAATATTTATCAGAAACCATTTTCTTCGGAGTTACCTTTTGAGGCGAAAGCGGAGCGAATTGGATATTTGGATAGTGAAATACTACTTTATGATATTGAATGAATAAATTTTTTCTAAACCAGTATGAATGCTTACAGCTATTAATCCAAAGCTTCCCATGCGCAGCAGAGCTGCAACCATTGATTACTATGTCTCAAAATTGGGTTTTGAAAAAGTAGGCCAGGAAGATTACAACGGATACTTGATGTTAAGAAAAGATCACGTCGAAATTAAATTTTTTGAATTCAAGACTCTTAACCCCAAAAAAAACTATGGTCAAGTTTATATCAGGACCAATGCTATTGACAAGCTCTATCAATCTTGTTTAAGTAACAAAATTGGAAATACACCACAATGGACCGTTACAGTTGAAACCATGGGGACAGAAAGAGTTCTCGTTATTGGATCCTGACCATAATTTATTGACTTTCGGGCAGGGCATTTAGATGATTCTGAAACGGTAGTAGCTTTTAACAAGACGAAAACTCAGAACATTTGTTCCTCGGTTAAGTTTTGAAGCACATTTTTCCAAAAGTCATTGAAACTTGATTTTGGGTTCGAGCACAAATACACTGTAGTACCATATTCTCTCGCATGTTCATTTGAAATTGAACCGACTACCTTAACATTAGTGAATAGTGCCTCGACATTTTTGCCCAATTCATCATTGATGTAAATGAAGTATTCAATATCAGGATTAAATTTTTCGGGTACCCAATACACAAAACTTTCATGGAAAGATAAGGGTTCAGGTAAATTATACTTTTTGCCTATTATGGCAATGGCGCCTGCTTGCCCATAATTTTCGCAATATATTGCAGCTTTTTCTTTATCCGGAATTTGCTCGTAAGCCTTAGCAGTAATTTGGGCCAGTTCTTCCCATCCCAATTGATCGGCATAGTCCTGAGGTAGCGAATGAACGGAACCGTCTTCAAAGGTTCTTCCTAAAAGCAGGCCATAGTCATTTTCAAGACCTGCGTAATAATTGATAAGACCCTGCTGCCCGTAAATAGGCATTCCAAAAGGTAAAATGGGTAGAGTCAGAAGGATCATAACGGCCGGGATGATAATCCGCGGTACCAGACGTTTAACATACTTTTCGACCACTAAAGAACCTGAAGCAAGTAGAATGGGGAACAAACCAATGGTATAATAACTTTTTCCGCGTAGGAGCAATAAAATGGACAAAACTAGCAACGTAGTTATGCCCAAGACCCGATACTTTTTTGAACGGATTAAAAAGATTAACCCCAATATGAGCAAAAAGGCCGATGCAAACGGCATAAAGAGTTGGTCGGTCAAAAAAGAAATTCGGTCGACATTCACCAATTGATTTTCTTCCAATGCGTTCATGTGCCCAATGACGGGAAACCCTTTTGCTATTTGCCACAGCATGTTGGGGAGAAAAACGAGTAAACCAATTCCAATGCTAATATAAAATGGTCTTTTAGTATATATTTTTCGGTGGCTAGAAAAAAGTATCGATAACAGAATACATCCTACTAATAAAGCAATTAAATATTTGTTGAGCATGGCCAGACCTGCCAGTGAACCTATTATGACAAGGAGTCTATCTTTTTCCTCATTGAGATAGCGTACCAATAAATAGAGGAGCAGCGTCCAAAAAAACATATCTACAGCAACTGGTTGAAAAAGGTGGAACGCTCTTAAAGAAACAGGCATCACAATTAGTGCAACTGCGGTTAAAATTTGAGCATAGTTTTTGCCACCTAGTGCTTTGCTCAAAGAAGAAGATAGGAGAACCATAACACCCCCTAGAAAAGCTGGAAATAGTTTAACAGCGAACAATGAGTATCCGAAAATGTTCTGTATTATAGCGGCGAGCCAGCCTATCATAGGAGGAACGGTCAAATATCCAAATTCAGGATGCCTGCCCAATGCAAAGTAGAGGAGTTCATCCCTATGAAATTCAAGATTGTCATATATCAGTATATGAACCACCACATTGAGAATGGCCAGAAGCAACACGACTAGATTAACTTTATTTTCAAACCATTTTTTCAGATTCTCCATCAAGAACAAGATTTTAGTCGATACGTCTAAAAAGTAATAGCCGAACATCCATAGCGGCCTCACCAGAAATATAGGGTGCTTTTAAAATCAAGGTGTTTCGCCCTTTTTGAAGTCCTACCGTACCCAATACTTTAGCTTTGAAATCCTTAACATAAGATTCTCCTCTCGGAACCCTATCCGTATCCGGAATTATAAGTGGCGGGTCATGTGCTTCGGTAATACGGGTGACCAGCATGCTTTTACCATTGATTATTTGAACTGCAACAGGTGTATTCTCTTCGGATAGGGTATAATAAAGTTCCACTTCGAATTTACCACCCTCAAGTACTTCGACATCCCAAGTTATAGAATCGTTTACACTTGACCACTTGGTGAAGAAACTATCATTTGGCCAACGATTACTACGTTTTATATTACCATGTGGAATTCCATCTCGAGCAGGAATTTGGGTGTATTCAAAGTCAGGATGTCCTAATGGATATGATCGTACATCGTCGGCTTTGGTTAATGGCTGGGTTTCTTTCAGCCAGTTTTCCTTAGCTTGAACTAGAGAATCTTTAATTTTCGGAAGTTCCGTTGATAAATCTTTCGTCTGCCCTCTATCTTTTGAGATATCGTACAATTGATTTTCGGCATCCAAACGATAGTCTTGAGACCTAACGGAAGTTTTATCGTTCCAATAGTTAAAGAGGAACCGGTCGTTCCATGAATGGTTTTTGTCAAACAAAAGCGGCACTAAACTTTTACCGTCCAAAGGTTTTTTAGTCATAGTGGTTATTCCTGTGAATTCAGTTAAAGTGGGTAAAATGTCAATTGCACCTGCAATTTCAACTACTTTTTTTCCTTCCGGAATAGTGCCTTTCCATTGCATTAAAAAAGGCGAACGTACGCCGCCTTCATCCGTTGCTCCCTTTCTTCCTCGCATTCCACCATTGTAACGCCAACTGTTTGGGCCGTTGTCAGACATGAAAATAATGATGGTATTTTTCTCAAGATCACGTTCCTGTAATGTTTGCGTAATCTTACCAACATTGTCGTCGATATTCTCGACCATGGCCAACGCTGCTTTGGTGAAATCGGTGTTTTCTTCCTCAGTGCCGTGATAGGTTTCAACTAGTTCCTTATCCTTAAAGCGATTCCAATAGTTGTCAGGAACCTGCATGGGGCTGTGGGGTGTGTTGTACGGCAGGTATAAAAAAAACGGTTTCTCCGCATTGGTTTCGATAAATTCGATGCCGTGTTGAGTCAGGTCATTGGGTAAATAGCCTTCACCTTTGACTATTTTACCATTATGCTCCAACATGGGACTGAAATAATTGCCCCAATGACCGGATGCGAATCCGTAGAAATCGTCGAAACCCCTGGCGTTGGGGTGGTATGGAGGTTGCATACCACTATGCCATTTTCCATAGGCGGCCGTGTGATAACCAGCCTGTTTCAATAGTTCCGCTAACGTGGTTTCTTCCAAATTGAAACGTTCACCTCCTGCCGAGGTGTCATAAACGCCTAACCGTGTGTGGTAACGACCCGTTAAGATTTCTGCACGGGTAGGTGAACAAACTGGTTGAACATAAAAATTCTCAAAGAATGCCCCATGCATTGCTAAGGAATCGATATTAGGGGTTTTGAGATTCGTATTTTCGTTCATACTCAAATCTCCCCAGCCTTGGTCATCGGTTACAATGAGTATAATGTTAGGTTTTTTGGGAATGATTTTTTCCTCAACGGCCTTTGGTTCTTGCTTGCACGAAACTACTAGGATTGGCAAAATGAAAATTATGGATGACTTTTTAAAAATCCACGATGATCTCAACTTAAAACTCAATTTTTAGAACTTAACATTTAAAAAATCATTCTTTTATCGCCAACCCCACCATTGAATCTGCCGTACCGTAATACAAAAACCATTTATCCTTAAAATATACCAGGCCTTGAATAAAGGTTGTGCCACCTTTATATTGTCCGGTAATTTCATGTGGTAGGCTAGGGCAAATGAAGGGGTTTTCCAAGCGCGCTAAAACCTTTGTTGGGTTGTCTTTGTCGAAAAGTACCTGTCCACCGCAATAGGTGTTTTCAGGTACTTTGTCTGTCGCACCATCTCCTTCTAAGTTTTTCCCATTGTAAAGTACCAAAATACCATGCTCGGTAAACAGGGCCGGCGGACCAACTTCGGTTAAGTGGCTATCGAATTCATTCAGAGTAGGTTTGAAGGAATGTAATAACTCGCCCTTTTCATCGAGAGTTGGTTGCCAATCGACACCGTTTTCTGAAGTTGCCAGATTTACGAAGAGTTCGCCCCAATACATCAAGTATTTTCCGTCGATTTTTTTGGCTATCAATCTTCCATCGACCAATTCGGTGACAATAGACCCTGATTTGCTCCAGATGTCTAGAAATTTTCCATCGTATGCGTCCTGAAAAACGGGACCTTTTTTAGTCCATTTTTTAAGGTCTTTTGAAGTTGCACTTGAAAGTCGCGCGACATCTTTGTTCCAACTGGTGTAGACCATAATGTATTCGCCATGAGGAGTTTCCACGATTCTCGGGTCTTCTATGCCCCCGGGGAAATCCCATTGTTGAAATTCGTCGTTATCAGGATACAATACAGGTTCAGGGTTTTTGGTAAAATGAATACCATCGGTACTATAGGCCAATCCGATTCGGGAAGTCCTTCCCCCTAAAATAGCCTTGGGATTATCTTCTGCCCTAAATAAGAGAAAAACAGTATCATTCCGAACAATCGCCCCAGGGTTGAACACATCAGCCTTTTGCCATTGTACCTCTTTCTTTGTTATGGGATCGCTAAATATATAGGTGGAATCTGCCGTCATAATTGGGTTGACATCGGTTTTTTCGAAGCCCAGCATCCATTTTTCTACAGGAGCTATTATAGTTTCAGTAGTTGAAGTGTTTTTATCTTTACAGGAAAACAACCATCCGACCATAAAAAGGGAAAGGGTAATTTTTAGTCTCATCTGGTGTTTCTTTATTTTCGTGACATAACATTGAGCTAGTCTTGAAGCGAAGATACAGACATTATCATGAAAGAAAAATAGCAGTTCTAGCTCAATACCGAATATAAAAATATGAGTATATTGAAATAAAAACCGAACCGTTACCAAATGTATATGCTGCGACTTGCATTTTTCTATTTTTTTATCGTAACACTTCTTTTTTGTTTTGTAAACTGTACTAAAAAACAGCAAGGTGAGGGCTATGAGCTCGAAGGCTCGTTGAAGAAATGGCAACCAGTTTCACTAACTTTTGACGGACCGGAGGTGGCAGAAACAGATACTATCAATCCTTTTTTGGATTATAGTTTATTGGTAAATTTTTACAACGCGAGTGAATCTTATCAGGTCAACGGTTACTTTGCGGCTGATGGTGATGCCTCCAATACGGGCGCTGCTAGTGGAAATAAATGGAGGGTTAAGTTTGCTCCAGATCAAATCGGTGTTTGGCAATTTGATGCATACCTGATGCAAGGCGATAGTATTGCAATCAGAAATCATACATTACCCAAAAAGTCTAAGGGCTTTTGGAACGTTACGGGTGAGTTTGAGATTCTTCCAGCGGATTCAACGGCAAATGGTTTCTATAGAACTGGAAAATTGGCCTATGTGGGCGAACCTTATTTAGAAGAATCGGAAACTGGAAAGGCATTTTTAAAGAATGGGGTAGGCAGTCCTGAAACCTTTTTGGCCTATCATGAGTTCGACGGTACATTCAAAAAAAATGGAGCGGATACACCCACTTTGAAAAACGGATTACATGAATACCCGGACCATATAAAGGATTGGAAATCGGGCGACCCTACTTGGGCCAATGGTAAAGGAAAAGGAATAATAGGAGCACTCAATTATCTTAAATCCAAGGGAATGAACAGTTTATACTTTTTGGTCATGAACGAACATGGTGATGGCGATAATGTATGGCCATGGATAGCACCGGACGAACAAACGCGCTACGATGTGAGCAAATTGGCACAATGGGAAAAGGTATTTACCCATATGGACAAATTGGGCATGGCCATGAACGTTTTTACCCAAGAAACTGAGAACGATACTATTTTAAACAAAGGTGAATTAGGCGCTGAGCGAAAGTTATACTATAAGGAACTAGTAGCTCGTTTCGGACATCACCTAGGGGTGGTTTGGAACCTAGGGGAGGAAACCAACCGAACTACCGAACAATTGAAAAGTTATGCTTCCTACATTAGAAGTATTGATCCCTACGACCATCCTATCGCTGTTCATAATCATGTTCGTATTACAGGGGAACGCTTTCAGGGCAGGCCCTTGGATCCTATCAAAGAAACGTTGACACCACTTCTTGGTTTTGAGGATTTTGAGATTCCATCTTTACAGTTGTATGATACCACTGAAGTGCATAAGGAAGTATTGAAATGGCGAAACCTTTCAAAGAAGAATAAAAGGCAATGGGTGACCTATTTGGATGAGATCGGACATTGGGATATCGGCATCACTACTGACACGGCGGCGAATAACAATTATGCCATGGTCATGCGCACTAGCCTTTGGGGAAGTCTGATGGCCGGCGGAGCTGGCAACTCATGGTATTTCGGCGGACTCGACGGCCCGAACAATGATATGGCAGCGGAAGATTTTCGGGCCCGTGATCAATGGTGGACTATCAGCGCAAATGCCGTAAAGTTCTTCGAGGATCATTTACCTTATACCGAAATGCAAAATCGTGATGACCTGCTGAGCAATGAAAAAGCTTTCTGTTTTGCCAAAAACGACGAATTTTATGTCGTGTATTTACCAAAGGGACAGAAAACGGACTTGGCCATTGGTGATGGTGTATATTCCATAGCCTTTTACGACCCATGGAAAGGGGGGAAGTTATACGACAAACCCAATGAAGGTTGGAAAATAACCAAACCCAATAGTGTCGAGCTTTCTGCCTATAACGGTTCGGAAAACCAAGATTGGGTCATTATAATAGGAAAGAACAAATGATGAAGTATGAAATTAAGACACTTATTAGAACCATTGTAGTGGTCGGCCTTATGCTGATGAATTCTTGCAAGGATGAATCCGAACTAATACTTACGGTTTTTCCTGGAGAAAATTGGGAAGAAAAAAAACCTGAAGAACTTGGGGTAGATTCTCAAAAACTACAGGAGGCCTTGGATTATCTAGCTTCCGAATCCGGGGAAGATGGTTTGGAAGAAATATTTATCGTACGAAAAGGGTTTGTGATTTATAAAGGAGATAGTATAACTAAAAAGCACAATATTTATTCATCCAGTAAATCTTTTACAAGTACCGTTCTCGGATTATTGAGCGATTTTGGAATTGTTAGCGTTGAGACTAATGCAAAGTATCTAGACGACGCATTGAACGAGTTGTATCCCACCACAACACTGAGTCATTTTGCCAGTATGACCTCTGGTTACAGCGGAAAAGGCGCAAGTAGATGGAATGAACCCAGCGAAGATTGGTCATGGACTCCCTATGAAATAGACACACCATTATTCGAACCTGGAACCAAGTTTGCCTATTGGGATGAAGCCCAGATGATGCTGGGGCGTTTATTGACCAAGAGGGCCAAAAAATCAATGAAGGAAATTTTTGACGAAAATATCGGGAAGCCAATTGGAATGGGTGAATATGAATGGATTACAGAAGGAGAAGTCGATAGTATTCCCATTAACAATGGTTGTACGGGAGTCATGATCAATGCGGAACAATTAGCACGCTTTGGCCATTTATATCTCAATGAGGGGCATTGGGATGGTGACCAAATACTCTCAAGATTTTGGATTAAAAAAGCAACCACGAATCAGGTTTTTACCGATAAAATAGCTGACACTGATCGAAAAAATGTTGACGGACGGGGCTGCTACGGTTATAACTGGTGGATAAACGGATTGATGCCCACGGGAGAGTACCATATGCCCGATACGCCGAAATCACTTTATTATGCCAGCGGATTACATAATAATGTGTGCTTTGTCATTCCCGAGTGGGATTTGGTCTTTGTACGAAGGGGAGAAGATGGCAACCCGAAAAAGGGAAAACCTTTCGTCTACAACGAGTTTTTTAAACGAATGGCACTTGCTGTTGAAGAATTATAAAATGATGTACGGAAAACGTCAAGTTTTGATTTTGTTTTTAGTTGTGGTGGCTTGTCGTGAGAATAACACAACTAAAAGGGAGACAAAAGCTGAGGAAAAAAAAGTGGTGAAGTCTATTGACTCCGATTTGGTGGAAAAGGCAGCTCCAATTAAAATTTTTAAATCCCTCGGCAATCTGGCGGACACCACTTTCGTTCGATTGGCAGATTTTAGTGATGGTTTTACCTATGATATGAGGTATGCTACCGAAAACAACTTTTTGAAAGCGCAGGTCTATGATTGTGCCGAATGCTATACTCGAGTTAAAACCGCCAAGGCGCTGATCAAAGCAAATGAAGATTTTAAGAAAGCTGGGGTTCGCATTCGTTTTTATGATTGTTACCGCCCGAATTCCGTACAGTACAAAATGTGGAAGATTGTCCCCAACCCTCAGTATGTGGCCAATCCTGTAAAGGGCTCTATTCATAATAAAGGCGGAGCTGTGGACATTACTTTAGAAACTTTGGCGGGTGAACCGCTGGATATGGGAACCGATTTTGACTTCTTCGGAAAAAGGGCCTATCATGATAATTTGGATTTGCCTCAAGAAATTCTTGACAATAGAAAGTTATTAAAGGAAACTATGAAAAAAAACGGCTTTTGGTCCACAAGAACAGAATGGTGGCATTACAATCTGCAAGGAGCTTCCAAAGATCCCATTGCGAATTTTAAATGGAAGTGTAAATAGCTAAATTTTCAGAATATGAAATACTTACAATTACTAGTTTTTTTGGTTTTTACTATTCAAACGATGGCCCAAGATACGATCATACCCCTATGGCCTAAAGACAAAATACCTAACCGTATCGCGTCCAATGAAAAAGAAGAACACGTACGCAAGGGAATTTTGAGGATAAGCAAGGTTCAAGAACCAACAATAGAAGTGTACCTACCTGCTCAACAGAATGCTACTGGAGAGGCGGTGTTGATTTTTCCAGGTGGAGGTTACGGAATTTTAGCATATGACTGGGAAGGTACCGATATCGCAAAGTTTTTGAACGGAAAAGGCATCGCGGGAATCGTTGTAAAATATCGTTTACCTTCCGATGTTTCACAGAGTGATAAGCACAATGTTCCATTAATCGACGCACAACGTGCATTAAGGATGGTGCGAAGCAAAACAGCAGAATTCCATATCTCAGAAAATAAAATTGGTATAATAGGCTTTTCTGCAGGTGGCCATTTGGCTTCGACTTTAGGAACTCATTTTGAAGAGAAAGTCTATGAACCCATTGATGAAATCGATATCCAGAGTGCGCGGCCAGATTTTATGGCACTGGGATATCCGGTGATTTCTTTTGGCGATATGACCCATGGGGGCTCAAAGAAAAATTTAATAGGGGAGAACCCTAGTCCTGAAGTCATGGAGCATTTTTCAAACGAAAAACAGGTAACAGAAAATACGCCTCCAACCTTTTTGTTTCATGCCTCTGATGATGAGGGGGTTCCTGTGGAAAATAGCCTGTTGTTTTACAAGGCTTTAAAAGACCATGGAGTTTCCGCAACAATGCATATCTACCCTAAAGGAGGTCATGGCTTTTCTTTGGCCCGTAAAGATCTGCAACTTAGGGGCTGGACCGAACGTATGTTTGAATGGATGGAGGGTTTATAGTATAATAGTGAATGTTAATGGGCACTTGAAGGTTATTCAAGAAATTCAGCATCATGCCTGTAAGTTTTATTTAATTTTACTACTTATGCTCTATATATGACAGCATTACAACTTTTCTTTAAAGAATCGCACCAGCTTTCACAGACTGATTTAAGTTTTATAGTAAATCATTTTGAAACTATTTCAGTCGACAAGGGAACCGTTCTTATTGAACCTGGAACGATTGTGGATTCCGTGTATTTTATTGCCGAAGGGTTGTTACATCACTTCAATCATAATCAACAAGGAGAAAAGATAACACTTGATTTACATGATGGACCTTCTTTTTGCACAGATATAGAAAGTTTTTCAGAAGGGAAAAAATCTGAAGATTATTGCGTAGCACTTACAGATTGCACGCTTTATGTACTTACAAAAGATAAATACGATGCTTTAATAAATACCGATGTGAAATGGAGTAATATAGCAAAGGATATTATTGAAAAAAACTTAATTAAGATGTTGGATCAGGTAAAAGACATGTCCAATAAATCTATTGAACAACGGTATTTAGAGCTGTTGAAAAACAAACCGCTGATTATTCAAAATACTTCTGTTGCCGATATTGCTTCCTATTTAGGCACATCGCGTGAAACGCTACATCGCATTCGTAGAAAAAATATTTTAGCATAATTTTATGCATCTTCTTGTTTCTTAAAATTTTGTTAGTGTGTCATTTGACACAGTTGTTGGATTGAAAATTCAGGAACTTTCGTTTTAGAAAAGGCATTCAACCTTTATAATTCTAAAACGATATCGCAGCATGAGAACATTATTTTGTACCGTATTTTTAGTATCAATAACACTGACCGCACAAGAAAGAAGCTTAAAAAAGAGTTATCACAAGGAAATTCAATTAACTACATCGGTTGGGGATGCATGGCAATTACTGTCTGATGTTTCAAGGTGGGAACAATGGGACAGTCATATTATTGATGCGCGATTGGTTGGGGATTTTGAGGATAATGCGCAAGGTAGTTTGATAACTACCAACTCCAAAATTGTAAACTTTCAAATTATAGCAATGAAAGAAGGTGAAAGTTATACTGTTCGCCATAAACTGCCCACTGGAATAGTATACCTGAGACGCACTTTAGCTGCTACTGAGGCTGGCACTAGGGTTATGGCCGAGGTATGGTTTAAAGGACTTTCTTTGAGGACCTTTAAAAAATATATGGGCAACGATTATAATAAGGTGTTGGAAAAAGAACTTCAAACCCTTCGGCAATTACTTCAAAACTAATTCTGATGGTTTTAAAGCGGCATATCGATTCCCAAAAATGAGGACCTTATATAATATACATCATTTTTAATGCGAAAAGTTATCATATGACTATCGAACTGTTTATTTTTGCAATCCGATTTCGGGATGTAGCGCAGTCCGGTAGCGCACTCGGCTGGGGGTCGAGTGGTCGCAGGTTCAAATCCTGTCATCCCGACTTAACACTTTTAAGTGATATCAAAGTACTGTTAATCTGTTGATTTTCAGTACTTTTTATTTTTTATGATATCATATAATATCATCTGAAATCATATCAATCGTGTGCGCATCGGGATAATTCTCGGCACATATATTGTTGTAACTTTAAGTAGTTTTTGAAGGTATTTTGCTTTCGTCTTTACCAATCACCAGTATTAATTTAAAGACGTATAACATGCACAACAACAGAAGATTAGCCGTATTATTTTTTACTCGAAAACACCGTAAGGTATCGGAAAATGTCATCCTTTATGTTCGTATTACTTCTAATGGAACAGTGAAGGAAATGAGCTTAAATCGGGATATCCCTCGTGTGCTCTGGGACAATAATAAGAAGAGAGGAAGGGGATATTCTCAAAATATTCAATCACTGAATAAGTACCTAGACCAAGTTTATACTAAGATACATGAGTGTCATCGACAACTTTTGTATGAAAATGTATTGGTAACAGCATCTTCAATTCGTGCGAAGTATTTAGGCGAAGACGAAAATGGTAAAACTTTACTTGAACTAATTAAATATCATAATTCTAATATGCATACTTCTCTAAAGAAGGGAACTATGAAGAATTATGGTATAACTGAACGTAACATCAAAAGCTTCTTGAAAAGTGATTACGGCATTGAAGATATTAAGCTCAAAAAACTGAACTATAGATTTATCGTAGACTTTGAGCAGTATCTAAGACGATATAAGCCTACCACCAGAACGCAATGCGGAAATAACGGAGCTATGAAACATATGGAGCGTTTAAAGAAAATGTCTCGGTTGGCTGTTCGTTTGGAATGGATTGATAAAGATCCCTTTATTAATTATAAACTTCGTTTTGAAAAAACGGAACGGCAGTTTTTGACAGAACGGGAATTGGAGTTAATCAAGGAAACGGACTTCACGCAAAAGAGTACACAAAGGATAAAAGATATTTTCCTATTCGCATGTTATACAGGATTATCGTACATCGATGTAAAGGAATTGTACGTGGACCATTTGGTCATGGGTATAGATGGTAATGAATGGTTGTATACGAAGCGCACTAAAACCGACGAACCTTTAAAAATTCCCTTGCTCCCTCAAGCCAAAGAAATTATTGAAAAGTATGCAGATGAGCCAGATATCATGGAGGCTGGAAGGTTAGTACCTATTTACAGTAATCATATGATAAATCGAACTTTGAAAGAAATCATTAAGGTTTGTGGAATTCGAAAGAATATAACTTTTCATGTAGCGCGTCATACGTTTGCTACCGCAATAACACTTTCCAACGGAGTACCAATAGAAACGGTATCAAAACTATTAGGGCATTCGAAGTTGTCAACTACTCAAATTTATGCGAAGGTTGTGGAAAAGAAAGTAGGGGAGGATATGCAAAACTTAATGAATCATTACAAGGCGAAGTTGAATCAAAATAGCGAAGCCCCCAAATCCTTACCTTAACTTTTGCGCATGGTTCCTGTCGGGTTTTTGAAGCGTCCCGATAGGTAAGCGTTAAGCAAAAATCCGATAGGGCGCAATCTACTATGTTCTTGGATAAGTACATTTTAAAGTATTCTAAGTTTAGGAGTGAAGCGGATAAATTTCGAATAGCAAGACGGTAACACGCTAAAGCGATGTTACGAATTTTGATTTTAATAATAAATCATTGAATATCAATATTTTAAATACTTAATCTGATTATTTTAGAATAATGGTGAGGTCAAAAGTTTATTGAAAAACGCACCTCAAACCCTATAAACATTGGAAAAGTTTATTGAAAAAAATACTTTGACACCTCGCAAGCAGATTAGTTTGGTAAGTATTTGGGACTTGCAGCACGAAACTTTGTTTCGTTCGCTCTCTATATCGGTAGATCAAAATTTTTGTCAAATAGGATTTTTTCTTTTGCGACCTTCGGGAGAAAAAGCAAGATTGTCATGACAATGACACATCTTGAATTGCTTCGCAATGAAGTTGGAAGGTTATTTTTTTGTGAACCTACATTGAAACCCTGAGTTAAGGACTAATTTCAATAATGTCGATAAAATTTAAATATTTCGACATATATTTGTATTGTGTCGATGTCTTCGACATAGTTGTATTCATATGTCGAAATCATGTTTAATAAGAACGAACCCTATAACGATTTACCGCTATTACCACCTAAAGTAGAACTTGAAACCAAAAAGGTTTTAAAGCAAGCTATTGCAGCAACGCGTGTACTGGCAGAGTTAAAGGGTAGAGCAGATGAGATTCCAAACCAGTCTATGCTTATCAATGCAATTACGTTGCAGGAAGCAAAAGATAGTTCCGAAATTGAGAACATTGTAACTACTGATGATAATCTCTATCAAGCTTTTAGTGCTAATACAAATACAACCGATGCACAAACCAAAGAAGTATTACGATATCGACAAGCCTTATGGGAAGGTTACAATAACTTAGATAAAAGACCTTTATCTACAAATACTTTTGTGTCCATAGTACAGACTATTAAAGAGAATAATTCAGGTATTCGTAAAACAACCGGAACAAGAATAACCAGTAATAATAAAACCATTTATACACCACCAGAAGGTGAGAAGGTTATCAGGGACTTGCTGAAAAACTTAGAGGACTTTGTACATGCAGAAAATGGTATTGACGATTTGGTGCGATTAGCGGTAATGCACTACCAATTTGAAGCCATTCACCCATTTCCTGATGGTAACGGAAGAACAGGAAGGGTTTTAAATATTCTATACTTGGTAGAAAAAGGTTTGTTGGATGCACCTATTTTGTATTTAAGTAAATATATAATTGAGAATAAAAATCAGTACTACACAAAATTAAGAGCTGTTACTGAAAAACAAGATTGGGAAGGATGGATATTATATATGCTTAAAGGTGTAGAAGAAACAGCCAAATATACCCTTGAAAAAATTAACGCTATTAATTCCCTGATGCATGATACTATTGCTTTTGCAAAAGAAAAATTACCTTCAAGAGTTTATTCGAAAGAACTAATAGAGTTATTATTTGAACAACCTTATTGCAAAGTGAAGTTTTTGGTGGATAAAGGTATTGCCAAACGTCAAACCGCAGCTGAATATTTACAAGAATTAGAAAAAACAGGTATTTTAAAATCTCAAAAAGTGGGGGTGGAGAATTTGTTTTTAAATATAAGATTGTTTGAGATTTTGCAAAGCTGATTTTACCGCAAAAGGATTGAGGTTCATATATAGTATCTAAATGGTAGAGCAGGTCTTAGATTACTTATATCTCCAGAAGTAAGAATATCTCCAATAACATTTGCAAATTTTAATGTAACAGGCATACCGTCACAATACCTACATGAATTATAGTTTAATTTGGTCAAAGCTAAAATATCGTAACATACTGTTCTCATAGATACATTTCCTTTTCCCCTTGTTAGTCTTATCGTTATAGGATTAGGTGTTTCCATACCTAGAGGTTGTTGTAATCTTGGAATGAATCCCTTTGTCCATAAATATGCACTGCTACTATTTCGTTGATAAAAACTACCTCTTAAGATGGGGAAATTTTTGTCTCGATACAGTTTAAATATCTTTTCATCTTTGATAGTAACTCCTAATAAGTTGATTTCATGATTCTCAACAGCCTCCATAAACCCGTCCCATTCTTCATCACTAAAATTTGTCCTACCGTGAATAAAGATCTCCTTAGGTACCTGCTGGTTATTGGATTTTTTGAAAGATTCAAGGGCAACATTCAATAGCTCTTTCGCTGCTTTTTTAGTCAAATGATATTCCTTTGTTTCCTCATTATACCAAGGTCCCACAGCACCCTTAAATACCATGCCATCCCCACTATCAAGAAACATTTGGGCTGCGCAACAGGCATATCTACTGTCTTTACTTCGCTCGTTAATCTTGAAAACCAAACCAATGTAGCAGACACCCTTTCTAATTTTGCCAAGTTTCCAAGGCAATCCCCCAATTTTGTAATACACGGAGGTGCCAATATTCCATGCGATGTCCGCCTCCATAGATGATAAATCTCTTTTTGGTTCTCCTTTAATGTTCAAATACGGAAATTGATTATAAGCAATAGTAGATTCTCTTATAATTTGAGTTAAAATCTCATGTTTTAGAAGTTTAAGTTTTAGCTGATTATGAAAGTGGTTATCGTAGTTGTAGCTCTGTTTTAGCCTAACAAGTTCAGGATCTATTTCATCAAAAAGCCCAACATTCTCTCTTGCATATTTATTTTTTATTCCAATTTTTATCGGATTAGTTGCTGGTTTCGATTTAATTCTACCATGCTTGTAGACCTCATCAGGTATAACAACGAACCAAACGTTAACAGGTGGTCCATCATCATCTTTTCTTTGTTCGACCAATTTTTCAACAAACAAATCTACCATACTGGCCACTCGAACGTGAGCATCTGAGTATCTGTAGTATTCAAACAGCTTGTTTTCATCTATTTCAATTTCCAATTTTGAGTTTTGGTTTATGGTAACGCCAAAAGCAGATTCAAAACCAGGATAAAAAGGTTTTGAAATATCCTTTTTTTTGGGAAAAATCGGATTAAGAAATTTCTCTAGCCATTCATTCATTGCTGAAATCCCGTATTTCGTACCGATGATTCCAATTGAAAAATTATTTATCTTTTTCTTAGTAAACGGACCAAATAAAGTCAAACCATCTCTCGGGTCGATAACTTTTTGACCATGATTAAAAAGTAAATAGGGCTCTTTAATATGTTTTAGCTCTATCATTTTATTCTTCCTCATTTTCATCAAATTCGTTCAATTCATTTTGATAAAACTCTTCTTCCTCTAAGAAATCGTCAATTGGAATAAGTCTATTTTCATCTGTTGGCTCTATGTAGCTAAAGGGAGCATTGAAAAGAATTGGCACCGTGGATAAAACAAGGTTTTCTTCTAATGAAACAGGAATTACAATTTCATCGTTGAAGTTTTCTGATAGTGTCGAAAGAAACGCTAAAAGCAAATCTCTCCATTCTTTATTGAAAAAACGTTTCCCTTTACTTCTTCGAGCCTTGTGCATTTTTTTTTGATCTTCCCATAAGGTTTCTCCATCTGATGAAAATAAAAGATGATTCTTTATACTAAAACATGGTTCAGGAGATAGCATAGTTCTAAAACTAATTGCATAGTGCCAAAAGCTATCAAAATATTTGCCTGTAACTCCAATATTTTTTTCTTTTTCCTCCAATAGAAACTTTCCTTTTACTTTGTCTTCAGGATTATGATTATAGTAGAAACAAGTATTGCTTGACAATTCATACTCATTTTTAACTTTGTTTAGTAAAAAGGCTTTAAATACGTTATTTAAAAGTCTTACCAACAATCGTCTAAAATCATGGAATGTTGGAAATTCATCATCTTCATAATATTGAAAAGCTGATGATGTTTTTTTGCTTATGATCTCTTTTGGGATTAAGTTTAGGTTTTCACTTGGAATGAAGCAATCAATTTCTGCTTGAAATGTTATAACCATATTCCCATGTCTGAATTATGGAAACAAAGTGTTTTTTACAATTGTCTTGGCTTGTTTATCATTACTAAATTTATGGAAATAGAGTGTTTCTGGTAACCGAGGAATTTTTAACCAATTTGAATAAAAAGTGTCTGAGCTATTTTGTTGAATTCCAACCCAATTAGTATAAACATTGTTGTACCAATTCTTAATAGACAGACTATTGTTGTTTACAGTTGGAACTTGGTCATTAATTAATTTTCTAAAAACTCTTTTTAACCCTGAAGGCCAACCTTTATCAAAGGGTATAAGATTTTTGCGATTTAGCCCTATTCGAGCATTAAAAGCTGAATTGTCTATCTTAACCGGAATAATAAAATCTTTGAGGCCAAATTGTTTTTCAATGCTTTTGCAATGCTCCCATTCATCAAGGACACCACTCTTTTCAAAAGTACTGTTAGAAATAACAAGAATGTACTTAATGGTTCTTTTTTCGAGAAATTCTTGTAGAACATTCCAGTAATCTGATTCCCCGCCAATTAAAAGAGATAAATCACATTCACAATTGTAACCTTCATTTTGCAATTTTGATTGGAGCCATAATGTAAATTCGTTATCCTCTGGTGTAGCATGACCAATAAAAATAGTATCTCTTTTAATAAACATTAAGATAAATGTGAATTTTAGGTTAGATGTGTTTACCTAATTGAAAACTAATAACTATGAACAAGGTAAGAATAATTTTAACATTTGTAAGCAAATTCTAACATGCATAAATTTTGCACTCTTTTAAATCGTATTGATTTTATGTCTATTTTTAAAGTGGTAAAAACGCATAAAATTTACCTTTAAAAGTTGCGATTTAGTAAACGTGTTCTTTTTAGGATACGAGATTAAATAACAGTATTTAATTTATTGATAATCAGACACTTGAAATGGTTAAGTGGATGCTGTCATCCCGACTAAGTTTGAAAAGTGATTTGCATTGCAAATCACTTTTTTTGTAACTCCTCTTGAAATTGTTTTTGCTTAGTTGGGTGTTCAATTAGAGCTTGTAAAGTGAAATTTTGTTTCGCTTGCTTTTTAAGATAATCTAGTCTTGAGTCAGTATTTAAAAGATAATAGCAAAAACAAAATCAAATCTAGCAATTATTGCTTCAGGTACTGCGAAAATAGATTCTCTATATCTTGTTGTATATTTTACTACTATTTTAATCTTTATTCTAGAATAAAGATTAAAATAGTATAATAGCGGTACTTACAGATTATAAATGAATATTACAGGAACACTTTCTCGAAAGTTCGAAGCATTTATCAATTCGCACTCTCCTTTTGATGATCTTCTCATCTTAAAACAGCACCTGCGGCCAATTGTTTATTATATTGCTAAATCACCAAAACTCTTCTGTTTCTCCATATGAAAACTAGCACCGCTCAGCTAATTTCCCTAGCATATTTTCTATTCTTAACAAGCACGTTTTATTCTCAAAGTACCACTATTGATAGCTTGGAAATTAATCTGCAAAATCATAAAGAAAAAGACACTACAAGAGTGAATCTTTTAAACGCACTGGCTTTTTCTTATTTCAGTAAAGATTTGCCTAAAACCCTTGAATATTTGGAAGAAGCGGATGCAGTAGCTGAAGTTATCCATTTTAAAAAGGGGAAAGCCAGAAGCATATACATAAGGGGTATAACCGAGGCAATACAAGCGAATTTTGAACAAGCACTTCGTTTTTATAATGAGGCCTTGCAATTGTATGAAAGCATTGATTTTAAAAAAGGAATAGCCAACTGTTACAATGCCATGGGCATAACCTATAGAAATAAAGGGGAACTGACAAAATCAGTCTCCTACTTTAAAAAAGCTATCAAGATAGAGGAGGAAATAGGAAGTAATAACCTATCTGCCAGTCTATTGAATTTAGGAACTTCATATGAGGAATTGGGGGATTATGGTGAAGCTATATCATATTTAAATAAAGCGTTTTCTATTGCCAAAGCTGACGAAAATGACCAACGGGTTGCCTATAGTTTAAATAATTTGGGTAATGTTTATCAGAGTATGGGCAATTACCCACTTGCCCTAGAACACTACAAAGAATCTTTATACATTAATGAAAAGCTTGGGGATAGTTTAGGTATTGCCAATCATCTGGCCAATATAGGAAGGATATATAAGACGCAGAAGCACTATGATAAAGCAATGAATTACTATGAAAAGTCCTTAGAAATGGACAAACGGATTGATAACAAAACAGGAATTACTTCACTATTGAATGATATAGGAATCATACATGAGGAAAATGGAGATTACCAAAGTGCGCTTGACCATTATGTTGACGCATTACTTATAAGTAAGCAAATTGGTTCAAAAAGCGTAATTCCACATATCCTAAATAATATGGGTGAGGTTTACTTAGCATTAAAGGATTATAGTACTGCAAATCAATACTTATCAGAGGCGAAGAAAATCAGTATAGAAATTGGAAACAAAAAAGTATTATGTGAAGCTTATATTGGATTGGCGAGAACAAATGCGAACCAAAAAGATTATAAAAGTGCTCTTAGCAATGCGCTACAAGCAAAGGAAATTTCCGAAAAATCCGGTTTTTTGAATTGTCAAAAAGATGCTTCTGAAATTCTCTCCAAGATTTACAAAGCCACTGGCAACTACAAAGATGCACTCGAAAGCCAAGAGCAATTCAAAATATTGAACGATAGCCTTTTTAATAAAGAGAATGTAGAAAAGATAACACAGTTAGAATATGAGTATAAGTACAAGCAAGCGTTAGATTCTGCAAATATTAGAGAATTACAACTGACAAAAACAGTCACTGCCACCAACAAGGATTTAGAAAAATCAAAACGTAATTCTTTATGGGCGATTATTGGTGTCCTTATAATTTCAATGCTGTCGGGTTCCATTATTTTTTATCAGAAATTCAACAATATTAAAACCAAAAACGAGAATATCGTTATGGAGCAAAAACTACTGCGCTCTCAAATGACACCACATTTTATTTTCAACTCATTGTCCGTATTACAAGGCATGATACTAAATAAAGAGTATAAGAAGTCGGTTTCATACCTTTCTAAATTTTCAAAATTGTTGCGCATTACCTTAGAGAATTCTAGAGATAAAACGGTTTTGCTTTCTGAAGAAATAGCTGCTTTAGAAAACTACCTTGCGCTACAGAATTTGGAAAATGAAACATATCTATATACTGTTAAGGTAGCTGATATTATAGATACTACATCGATTAAAATTCCACCAATGTTAATACAACCCTTTATTGAAAATGCTGTAGAACACGCTTTTACATCGTCGAAAGGAGACAAAAAAATAGAAGTTGGTCTAGAGTTTAACGATAAAAAATTAATCTGTACCATAATCGATAACGGTATCGGAATTGATTCCCAAGAAGATCCGAAAAATAAGGACAAGAAATCATTGGCCACCACAATCACCTCCGAACGTCTGGAAATACTGTCTAGAGATTTAAAAATGAAGGGGTCGGTAACAGTGGATGACCGAAAAAAATATAACGAACAAGGTACCGTGGTAACTTTGGTAATTCCATTTAAAACGGTTGCATGAAGGCACTCATAGTTGAAGACAAGGCGTACATCAGAAAAGGACTGTTAGCACTAATAGAATCGATAGAAGCTAACGTACAGGTAGTAGGGGAGTGCGAATCGGTAAGAGAAGCGGTTATTGTAGCCAATGCTTGTAAACCAGACTTGACTTTTTTAGATATAAACCTTATAGATGGCACCGCTTTTGATTTCTTAGAACAGACCGAAGACCTCACCTTCAAAGTTATTTTTATTACGGCGTATGAAGAATATGCATTAAAGGCTTTGAAAGCCGGCGCAGTAGATTATCTAATGAAACCAGTGGATGAAGAAGAACTCAAATTAGCACTTCAAAAGGTTATAGCACTACCTGTTAATGAGCAGAGGCAAAATATCAACACCGCAAAAGCGGTATGGAACAATGATGAATCTAAATTGATATTATCACTGCACGACAGCTTTCAAGTGATTGATTTGAATGAATTATTGTACTGTGAATCTGATAAGGGGTATACAACGTTTTATTGTAATGATGGTAAAAAGCACTTGGTGTCCAAAACACTTAAGGAATTTGAAGAACGTTTGGTTACGGCCAATTTTATCCGACCCCACCAGTCATTTATGGTCAATATGAAGTTTATTGATAAGTATGATAAGTCGGGAGTGATTCATTTAAAAAATGGGACAAAGATTCCTGTTTCTTCCCGTAAAAAAGACCACTTTATTTCTGCCTTTTTGAATAAAAAGGGTGAATAATTGCCGTTTTTGTCTAATTCGAATGTAATTTCTTTCAATTCTACACATGCGTATATGGCGTAAAGTTTTACGCTTATACGATGGAAATATCCATTAATACATCGGCCGCTACCAACTGCACTAGGCCTATGAAACTTGTCGTTCTAATCAAAACAAAAAATATGAACGATATCAAATTAAAATTAGGTAAAGCAGGATTAATCATTGGGGCGATGGGTATCATGTCCATTGTTTTATCAATCTTCAATTACAACATTCGACTTCTCGCTTGGATAGACATCTGGGGCAACACAATGGGCTGGATCATCAGAATACTTCTTATCGTTGGAGGTGGCGCACTCTTTCTCTTATTCGGTAGTGAAGAAGACCCTGCGTAAATCAAAAACCACTTAAAAAAACAATTGAAATGAAAATTATTAATAAAAGTACGCTTTTACTCTTGACGGTCATGGTGTTTGTTTCCTGTGCAGGGATCATTGGTAATCAGCCGGTGAACTCTGAGGACTTTAAAGCAATTGAAACCGATTTGAAACGTGAATTTGGAGATGACGCCTACTATACAGATTTAACAATTATGTATAATGAATCTATAGGTAATATGATCGGTGTCACTGTAACCGAGGCTCCAGAGTCGTTAACAATGGGGCAGTGGAATTATTCACAAGGGTTTTGGAAACAAAATACTGAAATTTCATTGGAAGTACCGCAAGGCACAAAAGCCGCCGATTTTATGTTTCAGTTAAATGATAAAATCAATCTTGCAAACTTAGGTGAACTGGTTGAAAAATCGATGAACCAACTAACAGCGGAAAAAGATATTGATAACCCACGGTTAGAAATGGCCTTTGTGAATTTTCCGAAAAATGGCGATATGGCGAAGGCGGAATACCATGTCAAGTTACAACCCGAACATGGAGGTACTTCTTTTTCTTTCTACTACGCATTAAATGGGGAACTTTTAAAAATGAACTATTAATCTTATACAACCTACAATTATTCAAAACCTAAATATTATGAAGAAGCAATTAAAATTAATCTACCTACTTGCAATAGGGTTAATACTATCAATACTTAGCTGTAATAATGATGATGAAGGCGCAACAAGCAGTCCGATAAATCTTCAAGATTTACAAGTAACAATTGATGAAAACCCGACTAACGGCCAAATTATTGGAACGGTGCAAACCGATGGAAATGGAGCCATTGATTTCGATATTGCAACGCAGACTCCGGCTGGGGCCTTAAGCATCAATTCAACTTCAGGTGAACTGACCATTGCCGATGCAACTTTGTTCGACTTTGAAACAAACCCCGAGATTACGGCAACTATTTCGGCCAATAACGTTGTAAATACTGCAAACATCACAATTAATCTCAATAACCTAAATGAGGCAGCGGTTCCTGGCGGTACAGATACTGAATTTGTAATAGGAACCGACGCTTACGTTACACCAAAGGCCTACCTTTTGTTGGATGATGCCGCGGGAGGCTTTGAACGCGAGTTTTCATTTGTTTTTACTAACGGCGATGTCGTTGAAGATGCCACAAACGGTATCGCTTTTGAGACCACAATGACAACTCATTTTTCTAAAATCACCTGTAACCTGATCGGAATGTCAATGACCGAAGCTCAGCTACCGATATTTACTTGGCCTGTTCAAAATCCTGCTGTCTCCATTGTTATGGAAGGGAATAATTATACCCATATTGATATTACAGCATTTAACAATCCTTCTATGGTAGGTGGTCTCTCTTTCGGGCAAGTAGATACTTCAACTAACTACCCTCATTTGGGTCAGGCGCTGGGCAGTCTTAATCATCCTACCCATTTATTGACGGTTAACAGCATTACAGTTGACCTGACGGCCGGAACGGGTACCATTGATTGTTCATACAATTATGACGATGATAACGGAATTAATATCAGTGGCGTCTTCGTAGGATCGTATGAGATTCTTACGGCTTTCTAGTAATCGGTCGAATCGTATAAATAGCGCGCTCTTAAAACCAAATACTTCATAATGTTTAATACGGGAGGATATTAAGGTTTCACCTTTGCCTTCCGCTAACTCTCATTAGGGAGAAGTAATCAAAATAAATCAATAACATAAACCGATTTTAAAACCCAAAATCATGAAGAAACAACTAAAATTAATCAACCTATTTGCAATGGCCTTATTGTTTACAACACTTAGTTGTAAAAAAGATGATGAAGTACCTGCGAGTAACCCGATCAGCATTCAAGATTTCGAAGTTACTATTGATGAAAACCCTACCAATGGCCAAACTATTGGCACGGCACAAGCTGATGGTGATGCAACCCCAAGTTTCAGCATAACATCTCAAGCACCTTCAGGTGCTCTAAGTATAAACTCAAGTACAGGCGAGTTGACCGTTGCCAATGCCGGTTTATTTGATTTTGAAACCAATCCTGAAATCACTGCGACCATTTCGGTAAGTGGAACGGATAATACAGGAACCGTTACTATCAATCTTAATGACTTAGATGAAATAAGTGCTCAAGACGTAACCATCGCCTTGGATGAAAATCCAACCAACGGACAATCTATCGATACCATTGGTGTAGATGGTGGCGGAACCTTAAGTTTTGGTATTTCCTCACAAACACCAGCAGGAGCGTTAAGTATTGATGAAAGTACGGGAGAATTAACAGTTGTAGATGCTGCATTGTTCGACTTTGAAACAAACCCTGTAATTACGGCCACTATTTCTATCGACAATACTATAAATACGGTAACCGCAGTAGTTACAATCAATCTTAATGATCTAGACGAAATAAGCGCCCAAGATTTAACAGTTGCTATTGATGAAAACCCAACGGACGGACAAGTAGTCGGTTCTATTCAAGTAAGTGGAAATGGAACTCTAAGTTTCACCATTACGGCCCAAACACCAGCAGGAGCTTTAAATATCGATGCAGCTTCCGGAGAATTAACTGTGGCTGACCCTAACTTGTTCGATTTTGAAACAAATCCGGTGATCACAGCAGATATCGAAGTTGACAATAGTGTTTACACGGTTACAGCAACCGCAACGATCAACCTTAACGATGTCGATGAAGTCACTGCTCAAAACACTGACCTCGATATTGATGAAAACCCATTAAATGGTGATGTGGTTGGAACCTTGCAGGCAACGGGCTCAAACTTAACGTATTCAATTACTTTTCAAAATCCGGCTGGTGCTTTTAACATCAATCAAAGTACAGGAGAACTATCAGTTGCTGATGAAACCTTATTTGATTTTGAAACCAACCCCAATATGCTTGCTACCATTTCTGTAGACAATGGGACACTATCGGTATCAGCCAACGCCATGGTCGCCCTTAATGATGTAAATGAGATTGGGGAATTTAAATATGGCGGTGTTATTTTTTGGATAGACCCTACAAGTAATAATAGCTCAGGTTTGGTTTGCGCAGTTAACAATCAAAGTGTTTCTGGAGCTGTATGGGGTTGTCAAGGGATTAACATATCGGGCACCACTATAAACATAGGCAGCGGAGCATCAAATACAGCGCTGATTGAAGCAACTTGCACAACGCCGGGGACAGCGGCGGATTTGGCCGCTAACTTAGTTCTTAACGGCTTTGATGATTGGTTTTTGCCCAGCAGAGATGAACTGTATGAGATATACCTATTACAAAATATAATCAATCCAACAATCATTGCTAACGGAGGTACGTCATTGACAAGTAATGGTACTTACTGGAGTTCTTCACAACAAGGTAATTCATCTCAAAATGCAATTTTTCTAGGTATTAGCAATGGATCGCTAAACGGCGTGAGCAAGTCAGCACTACTTGCAGTTCGTGCGGTTAGATCTTTTACGGATTTTTGAAATAACAAATTACGACCACAGATGGCTTTGGACCATCTGTGGTTTTTTAATAAAACTAAAATAATAAGACCAATGGATAACTTAATCGAGGTGAAAAACGAATATAACTCTTTAGACAAACTCTACGATTTTCTCAAATCGACTTCAGCTTTCGAATGCTCAAAAGAGTATGATGCTTGGGAAGTCCGAACAGATTCAAATGGGCAAATGGCCCAATGTATCGTGCTTAAAAAAAGCGGAATGCACGCCCTAAAAGTATTTTTCATAAATGATAATACCGTAAAAATATGCCATATCATTCCTAGCAAGGTAATGAACGCTTACTTCGGAAAGAGTGTAAAAAGATATCGAAATATATTGGAAATTATCACCGGTAAAATAAAGGATACCTTACTAGCCCCTGCTCAACAAAAGGCATTTGAGGAATTAGAGCGGGAAGTTAAGAAAGCAGCCTAGTAAATAAGTGATGTCTACCATCATATACGGCAATAGTTGGTAGGTGAATTGCGTTAAACCCCTAGGTTGTTTCGTGATACCAGCAATTGTTTAGAATTTATAGTCTACCAAAACCATGAGCAAATCAATATCCATCGTAAATTTTCTTATGGTATTTGTGGCTTGTGTTTCGAGTAGGAGCCAAGACAATCCGATTGACACTATCGAAACTGAAAAAGCAAGCCTTGTCGATAACGTGATACGGCAGCTTCACTTAGATATATTAAAGGAACCAATAGATTTAGATATTGCACTCTACAAAGTGTCGCCAAATAATTCAGAAGAAACCATTGTAGTGATTCCTGAAACTGTAAATGAAGAGGATGATTTTTACGAGTTTAATACCAATATATTTATAGTCGATAACAGTACCGGCCAAGTTACCCACCAATATTTTGAAAGTTCAAAAACGAATGGATGGACTTCTGATGCCATTTTTATAGATGAAATCGCTATTGATACCACGGCATATAAACTAACTCATTCTAAAAATGCTTTTGGGGTTATTGTAAAGTGGAGGAGTATGTCACAACCCAACCCGTATAGGCAAGAAAGTATTTCGCTTTTTACCAAAGAAAAAGATAGTTTGAAAAAGGTTTTGGATCTGTATACAATTTATGAGTCCACGGGTGAGGTGAATGTAAATGCTTGTTACGCAAAGTTTAATAAGAGGGTTAATAAAATATCCGTAAGTAATTCAACGACAGTAGGTTATTTCGATATCCTTGTTGACCAAACTATTTGCGAAGAAGTATTTCAAGAAGATGAAAATGGTGAATGTAACCCAAAAGAAAGAATAATTTCCACGGAAAAGAAAATGCTGAAATTTGATAATGGAGCATATTCAAAAACGGAACTCTTTCCTACTGATCCGAAAATTGAACGAGCTACTATTGATTCCATAAGTATCAATGAAATTAAAAGATTCTGTGATACAAAGTACAGTACAATCTATGATTACTACAAGCACGAAAAAATAGATGAGGTGGCTATATGGTCAGATAAAATGTTTGGCAGATGTTGTACTGAGGCCGACTTAGACTATTCTGAACTATTGAAGTTTGAAATCACCGCCAGTACAAGTAATACAAAGTATCCGTCTGATAATTTATCGGATCACTATTACAGGACTGCCTATGTGTTTAAAGAAAACAAGGGTGCGGAAATACATCTAAAATTAATTGGTGTTGAGGAGCATAAATATCATACTAATTTGCTAGTCGATGAGGTTTTAAAACCTAGCGATATAATTTTGAAACCCTTTAAACTGAGTCTAGTAAATGGGTATGTAAAATCAGAAAAAACATTCAAAGAAAATGGACGGGTAAAAGAACTAAAAATCCTTTTAAATGATACGTATCAAGGTACTGTAGAATTACAAGACACACCTTTAGTACAACAATTTGAGATGGATTTCACTTTTTTCAAGAATGACGAGGTTACCTTAATTCCTATAAGTTTTTATAGAGGCACTACCTACGATGACATCTGCATCTCTGAAATTCAAAGCAGTCTGTCACAAATTACACACCCAAGCATCAATGGAAAGTATAAAGTAACAGAATTGCGGCAAGTTGGAAATGCCATAAAAAAAGAGAAAAAGTGAAGTTAAACCAAAACTTAACCTACCTTATCTGGACAGCTGTAGCAATTTTAATAAGCTTTGGCTATGTGCGAATGCTTATTGGCCCGGCACCAGATGAAGAAACCTTTGGAGGTTTTTGGTTTATTGCTCAGGTGTTTTATGGTTATGGTTTATTATATGTAGGATTAGCAATTGGAGGTATAGTTGCATTGCTATTCATCCTTATCGATATTTTTTATCTAAAAAAAAGATTAAAAGACAGGCCCAGAAGAACAATCATTCGTTTACTGGTAATTGTACTTATTACGATTATTGTGGCAATAGTCCATTATATATTTGAGAAGGTGATTGATATTATTTAAAAATCCATAAATGGGAATAGTAATAATCATTTTAGTAATTATTGTTGTCGGCATAAGCCTCTTTCTTTTGTTTAAAATAATAGGATGGATTGTTCGTAAAAAAGTAAGGATTGTTTGGATGTTCTCCTTCTTGGGAACACTAGGGATTGGCATGACTATAAATACATTATTTTTTGTGAAAATGGAATTCATACAGTCCGAAGTATATCCCGATTTATATATCATAAAGAACCCTGTTAAAGAAAGAAGCACCCTAAATAATATCATTAAAGAAAAGGTATTTCGAACAATCAGTGTGGAAAATAAGAAGTCAAATACCTTGCGTTTTTATGAATACCATAAAGGTGATTTTGGAGAATCAGGCACCGTTTATTTTATAAAAAACAAAGAAAGAAGAGATGGTATGACAGCTGAGCTTTTAGAGTATTATCCTGAATATCTAATTGCAGAATATAGTCTACAATATTGCAGCGAAGAAAGCGCTGGCTATTTTGGAAAACTAGACTATTATAACGACCGTCAAATAATCAAAACGGATACGCTCCTAAATTCATGCAACTAATGAAACAGCTCTATATTTTAATCTTATTATCAATTTTCTCTTGTACTGAGAAAACAAAAGAAAAGAAAGAAAGTTTTGAAACAGCAATACAAGACACCGTACAAGCAACTGAACAATTCTCAGTTCTTAATACAGAAAATGCTAGCGGAACCAGTGTTGAATATACCGGAGAAGATATTTCGGGTACTTATATATTAGTATATGGTAAAACACATATTGTTGGTGGCGATGGGTATGAGAGTTACAAAGCAGCGATAGTTATAGAAAGGCTATCTGATTCGGATTTTGGGTTCTATGCGGCGGACAAAACTAAAGATATTTCACCCATCGGTGCTTATGGAATATTAAGAAAGATGAATAATAGTTTTCATGAACTAAGAATTTGCGACGGAAAGGACGTAGAAGGATACACCGACGGCAATTTTACATCTGGACCTTACCTCTTCAATAAAGTAAGTGTTTATCAAAAAGGGGATGTTTTAGGGATAATACAATATGGCGGTAATTTCAGAAAATATATGCTATACAAGAAAAAGAAGAATAATACTGACTTCTACACATCCTTAATTAAAACAATGAGGGATACCAAGCAAGAGTATCAAGAGTATTTAAAAACCTATGAAACGGCAGTAAAATATAATAAGAATAAACTTCAGATAAATCACTATTTAAATGGTGATGAATGGCTTACGAAACACCTGCACAATGAAGATTATGCCAATTTCGAAAAAACACACTTTTATCAGAACCCCCATCAGGAGGGTAAGTTCGCGAAGAATGATGCAGCTTTTGAAAATCAATTAAAAAATTTAGTTGAAATGGGAACTTTTGATAAAGAAGCGCTGGAAAATGAAGTTTCCAAGGATTTAAGCTTTAAGGATGTTTTTAATTCTTTAGAGACAAAACCCTTGCCCCTAATAGAAAGTACCACTTTTGATGATTTTATTGAGGCCGAAGATTATGAAATAGTAGACGCAAAGGCTTTGAAAATTGACGAAATATATCCAGGTTTTACTGAGCAAACTGCAAATTTCAGGGCAATAAGAAGTTATAAAATTGACATCTCTAAGGAGTTTTATTCCGTGATTGTCACCATACTTAAAGGTGAACATGAAATGGAATCGGTACTAATTAATTATAGCTTGAATGGACAAATTATCGACTCTAAAATTATTTCCTATGATGAAATAGCAGAAGGCTTGTCCCGAATTGAATCCAGATTGACCAAAAATACCTTGACCATAAACCATATTTTTTGGGATGTCATTAAGGAAATCGAGAAAGAAAGTTTTACGATTGAAAGAGATGGTACCATAGACAAGATCGATTCAAAAAAACTAAGTGCTACACTCACAAATTATCCTTTGATTTTAGATGTTTTAGAACAACTTAAACTTAACGTTTTAGAGGTCAAAACAGGTTTGATTGTTACCAAGGCCATGCCCCAAAACTCAGATGAGACCCTTGTATTAATCCCGGAAATTGTAGGGGAAGACCATGAATATAATTTTGAACTCAATAGTCATATAGTCTTGGTAAATAATACCACAGGAAAAATAACACATAAATATTTTGAGGGTACTCCAACCAATTATTGGGTTTCGGATGCTTTACAGTTAAAGGAATTGAAAATTGATATAACTCCTTATATGATTACTGAAAATGTAAGGGCATTTGGTGTAAGGGTTTACCATTATGGAAGTTCACGAGCGAACCCATATAGTAGTGAAATCATTTCGTTATTCATGAAATCTGGTACTACCTTAAAAAAGCTTTTGAATAATTATACAGTGATGGAGTATGGTGGTGAGTGGGAAATGGATTGTTTGGGTGAATTTTTAGGTTCCAAAGCGACATTGACAATGGCCAATGAAAAAACAAATGGATACTTTGACATAATCGTTGAAAACACAATTACCGAAACCAAAAACTATGAAGATGAAAAAGGGGATTGTAGATCAAAAGATGAAATTACGACCGAAAAGTTGATTTTGAAATTTGACGGTAGCGAATACAAAACGCCTAAATAAAACAGCATAAAATAGTGAGGTAAAATGTTGAAATACAAAGTGGTAAAATAGTATATTTAATTTTGTCATTCCAACAAAGTAAAAAGGGATTTCCTCTTTCAAATAACTTTTTTATTCATAAATCAAGGTCGAAAACAAGAGTATCCAATTCCGTAGCTGTCCATGGCATTATCTTTCCTTGAGTGCGAAAACGGATACTGCCTACAGTTCTACTGGTGACCTCCTCTCCAGAGTTTCCCCAAGCATTTCTGATATATGTGGCGATTGCTGCTATATCTTCATTCTGAAGCGTTGAAAAAGAAGGCATTTCCGGCAGAATATCCGGAGTGTCGAAGTATTTGCCATTGACTTCTATAGGGCCTTGCATTCCATGAAGGAGGAGCATCGTCAATTTTTTCTCATCACCGTTGACCCATTCTGATTGCCGTAGTGGAGGAGCGAAACGTTTCATGCCTTCACCGCCCGTACCATGACAACTGGCGCAGATGTTGATGTATTTTTGACGACCAGAAGCAAAAGCTTTTTGATCAATGTTCAATCGAGTGGTTGAAGTAATTTGAGGACCGCTGTTAATTGCATTGTTCATTCCGTTGATCAAGGCTTTTTTAATCCATAATCGGTTTGAATCTTTTTCTTTGGCAGCGATACTTTTCAATTGTTTGAAATCTTGCTCAGATTTGGAATTTGAAATTGCCGTAGCCAGAATTTCTAGAAATATTTCACGATTTTGATTATAAATCTTCAGCTTTTCTTGGGAAACTATTTTTTTAACCATTGCCAATTCTCTTCCCTCCAAACTGCTCATGATTACATCACGGGTAACCGGAAGTTGTCCATAGTCCGATAAAAACTGTTGGGCAATATCCAACGCGACTTTTTCATCGATTCGATTGCTCACGAGCACCATTTGCATTTTGACCAGTGATTCTGACCGGTCAAAATTGTTCTTAATAAAGTCTTCTATTTTCGAAACGATATGAGGATGTGTTGAAACCGATGCAGTTGCAAGTCTAAGAGCAGCTTGAACCACCTTCGAGTCAGTAGCCTTTAGGGCTGAAAGGTATACATTGGGATTCTCATTGCCCAAACCTTCCAAAGTCCAAAGGGCATGTAATTGACCCAATGCATTGCCCTCTAATACCAAATTTTCCAAATTGGGTACTACGGCCATATCTCCCTTCTCTACTAAAAGGCGTTGTGCAGTATCGCGTGTCCACCCATTTTTGCTTTCCAGCTGTCGGACCAACTCTGAAGCATTCATTTTAGAAAGATCAGGCGCGATGGAGTACTTTTTGTCTTTAGCGGAAATTCGCCAAATACGCCCCATATTGATGGGTTTGTCAAGTCCACGCTTTAGGGTTTCCTCCCTCAAATATTCGGTCATATAAGGTGCATGTTGAATGATTCCTTTGTACATATCCACGACATAAAGGGCACCTTCAGGTCCTGAAGCCAAAGAAATCGGACGGAAACGTTCATCCGTCGATGCTAAAAACTCTTTGTTCTCAAAGAAATTTTCAGCTCGCAGCATAAATCCCTCTTCAATTACTTTATTTTGTTTGATGAGATTGGCGGTAGGCTCACAGACAAATGCGTCGCCTTTGTAGTTTTCAGGCATTGCAGTACCACGATAAACCAGGGGTCCACAAGCGGAAGCAAATTCAAGAATCCGACCATTTTCATCGAGGGTTCCTGGTACATATCCTCGATTGATAGCCGTATTGCTTCTGATTGGGTATACTTTTCGATCTAGAGTCAAGCCGTGGTCGATTCCCGTAGTTGAGGTATGATTTTTATTGGCCATGAGGGAATTTGGCGGTACTAAATCGGCATGCAGTTGTGACCAATTGTAGTTGTAAAACAAGCGTCCGGCATCATCCTGTGCAATGCCCCATTGACCCCGAAATTCAGTTTCATCCTTGATCCATTCATTTTGTACTTTCTTATAACGATATTTTGATTTTGCATTGTAGAACCAATTGTCCATACCGCGTAGCAATCCATTGGCGGAGTGCTCCGGTACTCCAAGTCCACCGTAAAGGGAATCAATCAAAGTTTTTTTATCGGCTTTAAAATCACCATCGGAATCTTCAACGTACCAGAGTGGCATATTTTCGGCAACTAGTGCGCCTCCCTTTACGATGGCCAATGCCCTAGGAAGCACAAGGCTATCTAGAAAGGTTTGTCTTCTATCCATTTTTCCATCACCATCATCATCGAATAAAACAGAGATTCTTCCAATTTTATCTTCCTCCCCAGTACCATCAATGTCCTGCATAAAACCCAGCATTTCGGCAACCCAAAGCCGACCTGCTTCGTCAAATGAAATTGCTACGGGATCCTGAACCAACGGTTCTGAAGCGACTAATTCTACTTTCAGATTTTTATCCGCCAACTGAAAGGTCGCCAAAGATTCTAAGGGGGATAAGGGAGGGGAAATCGGTTTTTTAGTATTGCATCCAAAGAAAAAAAACGTAGTACAAGTAATAAATAATAGAATCACGAATACCTGTGTACATTTCAATTCCATAGCCTTACTAAAATATGAAACTTGCGACAAATACACAAAGTGCTGCGAACGTGCCAACTACGAGTGTTCCTAACGTATAAACGCGATAGCCAGTTTTTACGTCAATACCTGAAAATTGGGTTAGGATCCAAAACCCGCTGTCATTGGCATGTGAAACTACCATGGCACCAGCTCCAATAGCTGCAACTACGAGTGCCTTATCGATTTCGGTGGAAAAACCCATAGTGGCAAGCAACGGAGCAACGATGGATGCAGTAGTTATCAATGCGACTGTTGAGGATCCTTGAGCAGTTTTTATGGCCGCACAAAGCAAAAAGGGGAGCCAAATACCCAAATTCGAACCTGAAAGGGCGTCTGCCAATACTTCGGCAATACCGCTGTTTTGGAGAATGGTACCAAAAATTCCACCGGCACCGGTAATCAAGATTATATTGGAAGCATCTGCAAGGGCTTTGCCTACCCAACCTGTGGTTGCCAACATTTCATTGTCCCATTTCTTTGGCAATAAAAAGGCGAACAACATACCAATTATCAAAGCGATGATTGGTGAGCCAATGAAAGAAACGAACTTGACAACGTTCGATGGTTCTTGACCTTCGAGCATCGTGAATTCCATAATCGATTTGCCGACAATGAGCAAAATTGGAATCAAAATCGGCAAAAAGGATTTAAATGCACTGGGTGCTTCCTTCATTTTTTCTGCAATAACTTCATCGGTGACCTCAGGGTTTGGGTCGATAAACTTTGTCTTTCCCATTCGTTTACAATAGATAATGGCAACTACCAACGAAAGTAAACCGATGATCAGCCCCACGAGCATGACAAGACCCACATCGGCACCGATGATACCTGCCGCGGCAATCGGTCCTGGGGTGGGAGGGACCAATACATGTGTAATCATAAGACCCAAAATCAAAGCAGTGGCTGTACCAACAATGGATAATCCCGCTCTTTTGGTCAAACTTTTATTCAACGGGTTCAATATGATAAAACCACTATCGGCAAAAACAGGAATGGAAACTATGAAACCTACAATCCCCATCGCTTCATGTACCCGCTTTTTACCGATAACACGCAAAACAACTTCCGCCAGTTTGTAGGCGCCACCCGAGTGTTCTAAAAAAGCACCGATGATTACACCTAAGACAATGACGATTCCAATTTTTCCTAATGTCACCCCAAAACCATCATTGACCATTGTCACAATGTTATCCAAGGTCATTCCTGAAAACAGTGCGAAGAAAATTGCCGCTGCCAGAAGTGCTAAAAAGGGATGTACTTTTAATCGTACAGTTAATAAAATGATAAGTAAAACACTGAGTACTAGTAAAAGAATTGATATCATAATTTGGTTGGTTTAGTGTGCATCGCGGGTTACATCCGCACTTGATTTACCTACGAGAAAATCAAGATCGGCACCAAGATGGGCTTGTTGTACCGTTTTGGTGTATAAACTAGTGTAGCCTCTTTCAACAGCAGGTTTTGGCGCCTTCCATGCTGACTTTCGTTTTTCTAATTGAACATCATCGACTTCCAAATGAAGTTTTCTATTGGGAACGTCCAAAACAATATAGTCACCTGTTCGAACAAGACCTAAAACACCACCAACCGAAGATTCAGGAGATACATGAAGTACGACCGTGCCAAAAGCAGTCCCGCTCATTCTTCCATCCGAAATACGGACCATATCTTTAATTCCTTTTTTAAGGAGCTTTTCGGGAATTTCCATATTGCCTACTTCAGGCATTCCGGGATAACCAACAGGACCAACTCCTTTTAAAACCATGACACTATTTTCATCAATGTCAAGATTAGGATCGTCAACCGTGCTCAAGAATTCTTCAATAGTTTCAAAAACAACTGCTTTTCCTCGATGTGACATCAGCGCTGTCGTAGCAGCCGAAGGTTTGATGACTGCCCCGTTTTCGCAGAGGTTACCGTAAAGTACTGCGATTCCTGCTTCTTCTATAAAGGGTTTGTCAATTGGGGATATAACTTCTTGATTATAGCATTCGGCCTTTTGGTTGTTCTCTCCAATCGATTTTCCGTTAACCGTAATAGCATTGTTATGAAGGTGTCCGGACATTTCTTTGATGACTACAGGTAGGCCACCAGCATCAAAAAAATCTTCCATTAGAAATTTGCCAGAGGGCATGAGATTTACTAACAGCGGAATTTTGCTTCCTAAATCATCGAAATCCTTTAAATCAAGTTTTACTCCGATTCTACCCGCAATTGCGGTGAGGTGAATTATGAAATTAGTGGAGCCACCAATGGCTGCATTAATTTTTATAGCATTCTCGAAGGCCTCTCGTGTCAATACTTTGGAGAGTTTTAAATCTTCCCGTACCATATCCACAATACGTCGTCCTGACAATTGTGCCATGGCTTTTTTTCTGGAATCTACCGCGGGTATGGCTGCCGCTCCCGGTAATGTAAGCCCTAATGATTCTACCATACAGGCCATTGTTGAAGCCGTTCCCATGGTCATACAATGCCCTGAACTTCGGGCGGAACAAATCTCGGCTTCTATCTGGTCTTCGGGAGTAAACCCTTCATTTTTGATTTTGTCCTTTAATTGCCAAACAAAAGTCCCTGAGCCAATAAGTTCCCCTTTGTACTTGCCATTCAGCATCGGTCCACCTGGTACGACGATGGTGGGTAAATCTACACTGCAGGCCCCCATTACAGTTGACGGAGTTGTCTTATCACATCCTGTTAGTAAAACAACTCCATCTAAGGGATTGGCCCTAATTGTTTCTTCGGTATCCATTGCGGCTAGATTTCGAAAAAGCATTGCCGTAGGCCGCATTAGAATTTCTCCCAAACTGGTTACAGGAAACTCAAAGGGAACGCCACCAGCTTCGAGTACACCGCGTTTTACAAATTCGGCAAACTCTCGAAGATGTCCATTGCACGGGGTAAGATCAGACCACGTATTGCAAATGCCAATAACGGGTCTACTCCTAAAATAATCGTCGGGGTAACCTTGATTTCGTAGCCAAGACCGATGAATAAATGCTGATTTTGGATCAACGGGACTAAACCAATCGGCACTGCGTAGTTTGTTTTTATTCTTTTTTTCCATTAGAATTTGTTGGTCAAATGAGTCTATTAAAGTAAACATCTTTCCGATAGTTCGCAAAATGGATTCACTTTATATGAACAACAAATGATTTTAGTATCCATTTGCTTAGTTATGACCGAATCTATTCCGTGCGATTATTTTTCGATAATGAGCCAATGTGTTTCAACGCATTGCAAAAATCATTACTTTAGAAAGGTGTTATTATCACACTGAAGTTACTATTATGAAACGGAGAACCTTTATTAAAAGCTCGGCCACTGGGGCCTTGGCAATGGGCCTGCCTTTGTTTCCTGCCATACCCAATGCTTTTGAAGAGACTAGATTCGGAGCTGCGGAAGCTTCCTTTATGCTGCGAAGGTACCGAAAGATGGAGAGCGCAAAATACCCTGAATACGAAGACCAACTAGAAATGATCGAGCATTTCAATTCGCTAGGTTTCAGCGGTGCTCAATTAACCATGCATGGGCTGGATTCCAAATTGGCCAAGAAAATATTGAAGTGTCGAAAAGAGCTTAATTTCTTCATGGAAGGACAAATCAAACTGCCAAAGAATATAGATGACGTCGCCCGATTTGAACAGCAAGTTCAGGAAACAAAGCGTATGGAAGTTGAAGTTATTCGTACGGTTTGCCTTTCGGGAAGACGATATGAAAACTTCAAAACTATGGAAGCCTTTCAAAATTTTAGAAGTATTTCTGAAAAATCACTGAAGCTTGCGGAACCAATTATGCGTAAACACAAAATGCGCCTTGCCGTTGAAAATCATAAAGATTGGCGTACTGATGAATTCCTTGAAATATTAGGCAACATTGATAGTGAGTGGGTAGGTGTAACCCTTGACACGGGGAATAATATTTCGCTTTTGGAGGATCCCATGGATGTAGTCAAGGCATTGGCACCATATGCTTTTACAGTTCATCTGAAAGATATGGCGGTGGAAGAATATGAAGACGGCTTTTTAATGTCAGAGGTAAATCTCGGAGACGGGTTTTTGGACATTGCAGGAATGATTCGAGAAATTCGCAATCACAATCCTGAAATTCGGTTTAATTTGGAAATGATTACTAGAGATCCTTTGAAAATTCCGTGTTTAACGGAAGAATACTGGGCAACTTTTGACAAAATATCGGCAAGTGAACTCGCTCGCTTCCTTAAAAAAATAAAACAACATAAATCTGAAAAAGGTTTACCAAGAATTTCGGATAAAACTGTAGATCAACAGTTAGCTTTGGAAATTGAGAATAACCAATCTTCCGTAGTCTATGCAAAAGAACATTTTGGGTTTAGCTGATAGCTTAAAGAAAGAATTAGTTTTCCTACTAAAAAGGCGTCACGATAGCTAACGTGAAAGGGAGTTGTCCTTCTCCCAACTGAGATTAAGATAAATAGAAATAATAAATACATCCAACAGAAAACATGATCGACACAACATTACCAGGAATACAGCTATTTGATTTAAAAGGAAAAAACGCGCTAATAACGGGAGGCTCTAAGGGCTTGGGTCTAGCCATGGCTGCAGGTTTGGCATCCGCTGGGGCTAACATCGCACTGGTCAATAGAAATTTAGAGGAAGGTCAGGCCGCAGCTGAATCCTTAGCGAAAACATACAATGTTCAAGCGAAGGCTTACTCCGCTAATGTTTCGAATGAATCCGAAATCAATCAAGCAGTTTCTTCGGTACAAAATGATTTGGGTAGTGCTGATATTCTGATCAATAGTGCCGGCATTAATATCAGGGGGGCAATCGACGAACTTTCCTATGATGAATTTCACAAGGTGATGAAAGTAAACGTTGATGGCATTTGGTTGGCTTCCAAAGCCGTTGTGCCCCAAATGAAGAAAAATGGGTGGGGTCGAATTATAAATATGGCGAGTACACTGGGTTTGGTCGGCCTAGCTAATAGAACGCCCTATGCAACGAGCAAAGGTGCAGTTGTACAAATGACCAGGGCCTTGGGACTTGAACTGGCACCGTTTGGTATTACGGTTAATGCTATTTGCCCTGGTCCTTTTTTGACTGAAATGAATGTTCCGATCGCAGGAACCGAAGAAGCCAAAAAGTTTATAGTTGGTGCTACCGCTTTGGCACGTTGGGGTGAATTAAAAGAAATTCAAGGTGCGGCCATGTTCCTTGCCAGCGATGCCGGAAGTTATATGGTTGGTTCTATGCTCACCGTGGATGGGGGTTGGACAGCGAAATAAATTCAGATTTTTATGATTTAAATCATCCTCTTTTCAGACTAAACCGTCTTATCTTTGCGTTCTTCAAGTCAAATCAAAGAACAAAAGAATGCGCATTTTTTTATTTTCAATCCTTTTTCTTAGCACACTAACTTCAATTTTTGCTCAGGTAACTCTATCTGGGGAGGTAAAAGATAATCGGGACCAGCCTTTAGTAGGTGCGAATGTCATGCTAGAGGCAAAAGGTTTTTTTGGTATTACGAATTTCAACGGTATTTTCGAAATTTCGGATGTAGCACCAGGCAACTATAGACTCGTCGTCACTCATTTGGGTTTAAAAACTTATGACGAAACAGTAGAAGTTGGCACTTCCGATGTTTCATTGAATATTGTTTTGGGAGAAGATTTACTGAATCTTCAATCTGTTGTTGTTACGGGTACATTTGATCCACGTAAGCAGCTAGAATCAAGTACTGCGATAACTACACTCAAGCGCAAAACCCTAGAGCAGATTTTCCCAAGGGGTTCGGCCGATATTTTACAATCGATTCCCGGAACTTTCGTGGATCCTTCAGCAGGAGAGGTTTTCACGAGGGTATATTCCCGAGGTGTTTCTGCCGCAGCCGAAGACGATATGGGGTGGTACTATGTTTCTCTACAAGAAGATGGCCTTCCTGTAAGTTTGGTTCAGCATTCGTATTACGGTCCTGATCTTTTCCATAGAATGGATTTGACCACCAAAAGTGTTGAGGGAATTCGAGGGGGTAGCGCTTCCATAACTGCTTTAAATGCTCCTGGAGGAATTTACAATTTCATTTCACAGGGTCCACGAGATCAGTTCGGAGGCGAATTACAGGTGTCAGGTGGAATACAGGGCGAAGCCAACCCTTTAACAAGGGTCGATTTAGATTTTGGTGGACCTCTGGGCAACAATTGGTTCTACAACATTGGCGGCCATTATCGAGTTGATGAAGGAGCCAGAAATGTTGATTTTATATTTAGTAAAGGTGGGCAAGTCAAGTTCAACGTCATCAAGCGAAATAAAAATGGATATTTCAAGTTCTACGGAAAGATTTTGGACGATTTTACGAACCGCTACACAGGTGTAGCGGCAACGAACTGGGAAGACCCTCAAGCAGCTTTTGGCCAAGATTTCAAATCGACAGCTTTAATGATGCCATCGTTCAACTCTGCCATTCCCGATGGTCGTAGATTGGTAGAAGGTGCTACGAATGATTTTGACCCTTCGCAAGGCGTACACGCACAAGACAGAGCGTTTGGGATAGATCTACTTCAAAATTTAGGCGATGGATGGTCGGTTCGTAACAACTTGAAGTTTTCGAACAAAGATGCGAATTGGCAGACATCCATTAGTAATAATCTTTTTGAATTGGGTAATCCTTTTGCCTATTTCATTAGCGGCGCACAGTTTCCCGTGGGGCAGGTAGTTTTTAGGGATGCAAGAAACGGGAATGAATTGGCCCGTGTCGATAATTCGGGTTCTTTGGCAGCTTTTTCCGGGGAAGAAGGCACTTTTGAATACCTGACCGGCGATAGACTTCCGAACGATGCCATAATGGGTACGGCAACATGGTACAATGACAATACGGCAAAAGAATGGATGGATCAATTGACCTTTCGAAAGCAGTCTGTAAACCACGACCTTACTTTTGGGTTGGCCGGTGGTTTTTCAAATACATCTTTATATACCCAAGGTAGTTTTGGCTATGTCACCTATGAGCCGAATCCTAGAATGCTTCGTGTTACCGTTGAAAACCCGGATCAACCTATAATTGCATTGTCCGATGAAAGCGGAGCTAGTAATTATGGAGGGTTGTTCTTTGTCAATACAAGGGCCGATGTGAGTCAAATTGCCGGATTCGTTAATGACCGTTGGAAGATTGCAGAGCAATTTCATTTAGATCTAGGATTACGTTACGAAACCATTAAACATAAAGGAAGCAAAGATCGTTCGGCACCTTTTTCTCAGGATGGTGGGGTAGATGGAGATTCAACGACCGCCTATGACAACGGTGTTTTAGTACCTACCGGCGAACAAGATGAATTTGATTTCAACTATGGCTATCTTTCACATTCAATAGGATTGAATTATGCGTTTCAAGAGGATGCAGCGCTATTTGCCAGGTTTTCCGGAGGCAACAAGGCTCCGGAACTAAACTATTATTTCAACAATTTTGCAGATGTACCCATCAATCAAAAAGGGGAAGTCCAAAAAATAAATCAAGCAGAATTGGGGCTAAAATGGAATTCTTCGAATTTTTCGTTTACCACTACGGTCTTTTGGAGTCAACTCAAAAATATAGGCATTGCCGATTTTGTATTCGATGGTGAAGAAAACAGGGTATTTTATGCCCCCGTTCAGTTTAACGCCTCAAGAACAATCGGATTGGAGTGGGAGAGTGCATACGCCGCAACGAACAACCTTACTTTAATTTTCAACGGAACACTTCAAAATGCAAAAGCAACGGATTGGACGGTCTACAATGCGGAAGGTTCATTGGACACCGATGATGATAGCGTGCTGGACTTTTCTGGAAACAAACTTCCTTTCAACCCTGCTTTGATGTTTAATCTTGGAGCTGAATATCAGCTTAAAGGTTTTTCATCTTTTCTGAAATGGCAGTTTATGGGTGAACGCGAAGGGAACATCGCAAATGCTTTTCAACTTGCACCATACAGTATTTTCAATTTTGGAGCTGGTTATGCAATCAACAAAAATTGGTCCGTTGACGCTTTGGTAACTAATCTATTTAATTCGGAAGGTTTGGCAAATTTCTTTGGTCCTAATAGTTTTGGTTCGAATGCAAACCAAGCTACTTCTGATTTTGTTCAAGCCAATCCAGATGCAAGTTTCGTAGTGGTGCCGGTATTACCTAGAGGTGCGATGCTCAAATTGGGCTATCGGTTTTAGTAGTGGTTCTTAAGCAAGTTTTTCTGTAAAATAGTAAAGAGGCGCTTAGGTGAAAAGTGCTTTTAAGTCTTTTCTTAAGCGGTTCAATTTATTCTCCAACTGAACAAGATGTTCACCTATTATTGAACCTGAAGTCATTTGATTGGCCTCGAAAATTGCATGGTTGAGGTCAATGGTAAAGTCTCGTGTGGCTTCATACTTTCGACTTCTTAGTGCGCCGGAATAATCGGCTTCAAATTCCTTTCGAAGAGCGTATAGCTTATCCACAATTTTTTCAGCCCTTAGTGTTGAAGTACCATTCTGTGTCTTGTTTTCTTTAAATATCATTGCACTAAAGTTTTAAAGGTCTATTAAAGTTACGGAAAATATAAGTGAATCGAATTTCGAAGTAAACCCGATTTTTCTTTCAAAAAAATTTTTATCGGTAAAAGCAAAGAACTATTGGTTCATCAGTAATAACAGTTGGGCAAGAAGGCATTTATGAAACAGAAGCTGGCTGTTATTACGAAGATTAATGATATCAATTAGTAAGTTCGAAAGCGCTACAAAAAATAGCGCCGTACAAAAGTACGGCGCCGTGCCTGCCATTGCGTACAAGCCGAAACCTATACGCGCATGCACGTCCCTTTACACTAGGCAGGACTTTTGGGTTAAATGTCTTTATTCTTGTTTTTCCAAGGAGTCATAAATATTGGATTGAGGAATGTTCGGGTGACTGATCTTTTTTTTTGTCTGTTATAGCAGTAATTCATCATAAGAAAAGAGGGCCATAGGCCCCCTTATCGAGAAATCCGCGTCCCTTCAGATTTCTCACCTATTCAACCAAAATAAACTCACTTCTCCTGTTTTGTTGATGCTTTTCTTCAGAACACTTTGTACTGTCGTCACATTCGTTACTAAGTTGGCTTTCTCCAAAACCCATTCCAGTAATTCTTTCTGATGCTATTCCTTTTCCAACTAAATAATTCACCGTTTCTTTAGCTCGTCTTTCCGATAACGCTTTGTTGTAAGTGCTACTAGCTCTACTGTCGGTATGAGAACGAACCTCTATTTTCGCCGCTGGATAGCGATTTAAATAGGCAATTATCTTCTCCAATGTCGCTTTTGCATCTTTACGAATAAAAGAACGATTAAGTTCAAAATAAATGGGTTTGATATTAAGATATGCAGTTAAATCAGTTCCTACTGGAGCCCCATTGTCAATTTTGACTAAAAGCAATGTGATATTTGTTTCATCCTTGTTACTTATCTCGTCCTCTATTATTTTGCGTCCCGGTTCGTACGCCTCTTTCGTTGCAAGTATTGTGAAGTTTTTAATATGGCATTCTCGTTCTAATTTAAAAATACCTTCTGCATCGGAATTGGTTTCTCCAATTGTTTTACCATTTTCGTCGATCAAGACTACCTTTGAGTTGCTCACAAAAAGCCCGGTCTCTTTATCTTTAACTTTTCCTAATAAGTCTGAGAAACATCTCGTATCGATTGGTTTCAACTCCGTAAGAGCATAGATATCGTCATCACCCATACCTCCTGAACGGTCAGAGGCAAAATACCCTTTTTTTGTTTTAGGGTTAATAATAAAGGAGAAGTCGTCTGAAATACTATTTAAAGGTTCGCCGAGATTGACTATTTTACTATTCTCTATATTTTTCAGGTCGACAGCGAAAATGTCAAGCCCTCCTAATCCGGCATGACCATCTGAGGAAAAATATAGGATATCGTCATCAGTAACATAAGGAAATGTTTCACGACCCCCTGTATTGATGTTGACGCCTAAGTTTTTAGGGGTACCAAAACTCCCATCGGCATGAATATCGACGACAAAAATGTCGGATTGTCCCTCAGTCCCTGGAATGTCAGACGCAAAGTATAACTTATCTTGAGCCTTGTTCAGGGTAGGATGTGCTACCGAATATCCATCTTGATTGAATGGCAGTTCTTGAACCTGCCCCCAATTTCCATTTTCAAAAACGGCTCTGTACAGTTTTAATCTACTAATACCTTTTTGGTCCCGACCGAAATCTTTCCCATTAGCTTTATTCCTTGTAAAATACACTGTCATACCATCTTTGGTGAATGCTGTCGAAGATTCGTGTAATTTGGTGTTCAGTTTATCAGAAAAACGCATGATATTTTTGAAACCACCCTCTTCCAAATTTGTGGCAGTATAAAGGTTAAGGAATCTTTTTTTGTTCCAACTATGAATGTTTTTTGAAATTCCAGAAGTATCTCTACTTGTTGAAAATACAAGACCATCTAGCCTGAACGAGGGAGCAAAATCAGATTCGGTTGAATTTATTTCAACGTTTTCAATGGTATAACTTCCATAACGTTCTTTTATAGCCAACATATAGTCAGCGACTGACCCTTTTGTGGTCGTACCTTTTAATTCTTGTAATTTTTTCAATAAACTACCCGAGGCCTCATAATCACGAATAGACCTTAAACTGTTTGCATAACGGTACATGTGTTCAACATCTAGAACGTCCTCACTGCTTTCAGCAAGTTTACCATACCATTTGGCAGCTTCTTCATAATTTGCATTGAGGTAATTGGCATCTCCTAGATTTTTATAGATTACTGGAGAAACCGTACCTCGAGCTAGTATGTTTTCATATTGATTTATGGCTCTAGAGAAGTTGAAGTCCTCGAAATTTTTATTGGCTTTTAGAAGCTTTCTGTCCTGGGCGTTTGTAAAGCTTAATGCTAACAAAGCTATACAGATTATATAATTTAATTTGTTTTTCATTTTTTTTTGTATTAGAAGAATCTTGGAGTCAAAACACCTCTTTGACTTTTAAAGAATTCAAAGCGTAAGAAAACTTCGAATGAACCATCATTAAATGAGGTATTACCTAATTCGGTTATTTCGCGGTCGTATGCCAGACCTAGCATGAACTGATCGGTTATTTGAAATCCTAATAAAGCACTTAGGGCAGCATCCCAACGGTACGCGGCACCTAGACTAAATTTATCGCTTATTAAAAAACTGGCGGATAAATCTGCCTGTAATGGGGCACCTTTAACTGCTTTAAATAACAAAGCTGGTTTGAATTTTAAATTTGAGTTGACATCAAAAACATATCCTGTGATTAGATAGAAATTCATACGCTCTTTGGCCAAATATGAGGTAGCTACATCTGAACTATCAAAATGTTCGGTCTGTAAAAAATTAGGTACCGAGAGGCCTGCGTAGAATGTATTGGTGTGGTAATATATTCCCGCGCCAAAATTCGGTGAAAACTTTTTGTCAATATTCGGGAAGCCATTCGCTCCTTGCTCTTCGTTAAAACCGGATAATTTAGAGAAATCAATATTCAATAAATGACCACCTGCTTTAAGTCCAAATGACAATTTTCCAATATTTCCTGTTGGTATTGTATATGAAAAAGCGGCATCGAAATAGGTTTCTTGACTAGTGCCGTTACCAATTTCATCATTGATTATTGACAGACCAAGGCCTACCCTTTTGCCGGTTGGTGTATGTATGTTCAATGTCTGGGTAGTAGGTGCACCATCTAATCCTACCCATTGAGAGCGGTGTAGGGCAGCGATACTCATCACACCTCTAGAACCGGCATAAGCAGGATTGATGGCTATCGTATTGTACATGTATTGGGTGTACTGGGCATCTTGTTGTGCGTTAACCGCTTCTATAGAAGCAATTATAAGAACAAGAGCTATAAGTATTTTCTTCATGGTATTATCTTTAATTTTCGCTAAATTATTGGTTGATGTATAGGTAACCTGATTTGGATTTGGTTGTACCACCATCGTTATAATTGATGATGAAAAAATAAACACCCGGTGGTAATGCTTCACTTTGCTGAATGGTAACCCTGCCGTTAGATATTCCTCTAAAAGAATTTGTTTCGTTATCATAACCATTCGCCGTAAATACCTTCACCCCCCAACGGTTATAGATTTCAACAACGTTATTTGGGAAATGTTCGATGTTTTTAATTCGAAAGGAATCGTTGATTCCATCTCCATCCGGAGTTAATAGTTCGTTTTCAATCTCAATATCACAGGCTGTTCCTTCAGGAGGAGTGCCTCCAAGGGAATCACAAGCGTCTAATGGATTAGTGCGATCGGTCTCCTCTTGACTATCTGGAATGGTATCCCCATCGGTATCGGGATTAAATGGGTCGCTTCCTATTGTTTCTTCTTCGTCATTAGTCAACCCATCATTATCACAATCACTTGTTCCTAGTGGGGTCCCGCTTATTGAATCACAATCTTCAGAAGGGTTCGTTCCATCTGTCACTTCCTGTCCATCAAGTATTGTGTCACCATCTGTATCAGGATTATTGGGATCTGTACCTAAAGCGATTTCTTCATTGTTTGTGATGCCATCTGCATCACTATCCACTGATATGGTCACAATTCCGATACCTTGGTTTCCAGCAGGATCTGTCGCAGTTATATTCACAACATCCTCATCAACCAATATGGGGATGGCTCCGTTATCAGGAACCATGTTTTCTGTATCCAAACTCCAATCGCCATTTACATTGGTAACTAAGGTATACGTAACATCCGTTAGGGCATCACCATTAGTGTCAATTGTGAGTGTCAACGTTTCATTAGGATTTCCTTGGCCTGTTAATATGGGGGTAATATCCATGGTAGAGAAACTATCCACTATTGGAGGCGTATTATCTAAAGTGATATTCTCCTGGTCTGTGGCCGGGTTGAGGGCCACATCGGTCACATCGGCGTCCACGGTTATGGGCCCGTTGACCAGCGCCG
>CANNCA010000009.1 GCA_947503005.1 uncultured Flavobacteriaceae bacterium
CGCCCCGCTGAAAGAACTCAGGTCGAACTTGATATAGGTCTCCCTGTTGCCCTGTTCCGTCCGTAGGATCGGGCCCAGGGGACTCGGGTTGCTAGCGCCCATCAGGTAGGTCGCCTCGATAAGGTCCGCGGGTCCTTCCATGGAACTACAGGTCACCGCAGGGTCGTCGCCGTCCACTAGGCCGTCGCAGTTGTTGTCGATGCCGTCGCAGACCTCCGTCGCATCCGGGTTCACGTTAGGGTCGTTGTCGTTGCAGTCCACATCACTAAAGAATCCGTCGCCATCATTGTCTATGTTTCCAATATCTCCGGTTGTTAATATTAACTGTGGTGCTTGCGAACTCTCGTCAGAGGCAAAGGCAACATCATTGCCGTTGCTATGTTTGACTATAAGTGTTAATATACCGTCACTGGCCAACCGCTTCACATTTAGATTCCAAGTCTTTATTTCGTCAAGACTATATGTACCTGAAATCGAGGCTAAGGGACCTCCTATCACAGTAGGTTTGTTGCTCCCATTGAGACCTGTTTCCGTCCAACTTGAATCGCTTCCCAAAAACACTTCAACCACACCATTACCAGGATCACTGACCACTTGCATTTGTAAGACTGCCTGAGTAATCGGTTCACTAAAAGTACTCAGGTCGAACTTAAGGTAAGCCTCCCTATTCCCCTGTTCGACCCGTAAAATAGGACCAGTGGGGCTAGGGTTAATCGAACCCTGTAAATAGGTCGCATCGATTAAAGTAGCAAACCCTTCCAAAGCTTCACAAGTAACGTCCAGATCAACATCATCAATCAGACCGTCACAATTATTATCGATACCATCGCAGACCTCCAAAGCTCCAGGGTTTATCGCTGGATCATTGTCGTCGCAATCCACATCCGAACAGTAACCATCATTGTCCGCATCATCCGTTTGAGTACATCCTGAAGTTATAATACTGCAACCATTTTCGTCAATGATTTCCCCTGGAGGTGTGTTTGGACAGTTATCATTCGAATTATTTACATAACCCACTGGTGTTTCGCAAGCCACTATACTGTTATTGAAATCTCCCAAGCCATCACCATCAAGATCTGCATAAAAAGTACTTGACAATTGTTCATCAATTTCACCATCGCCGTCATTGTCTATTCCGTCACATTCTTCAATATCACAAACATCACCTATTCCATCATTATCAACATCACTTTGGTTGGTGTTTGGCGTTTGAGGACAATTATCATCCTCATTTTTAATACCATCGCCATCTGAATCCCCGTCAATTATTAATTGAACAGTGGTGGATTTACCCAAATAATCAATCGTCAGAATGTCCTCACCCTCACTTAAACCTTTTAGTAATCCATCATCTCCAACTTCTGCATTACCTTCTTCAAATGAATACGAGAAGTTCTCAACTTTAGAGATATCACGTTTGATTCCATCATCATATTGCCCAAATACTGTTAGTTCCAATTGCTCACCCACTGAAAGGTAAATAATACTTTTATCGACTTCTATTGACTCTAAATTTGCATTGGTCGATACGATTATATGAGTAGAATCAAAAGCTGAATAACCATTTTCATCAAAGCCAACACTGACAATTTCCAATCGACCTAAGGCAGTCTCCGGTATTGTGAAACCGAAGCTAGAGTTTGAAACATTTTCTGCCACATGGTTTTGCAAACGCGTTATGGAATTGCCCATAGCAGATACAATATTTTGTATTCCATCGCTGCCATTGGCTTCAATTGCTACAGTCTGCCCCGCACTAAATTCTGCTCCCTCAATTGGAAGTACTATTGAAATATTTTCATCCGAATTGGAGGCTATTGGGCTATTCTGTGCATTAAAATCACTTGTCAGTACTAGAGGATTGAATCCTTGGCGCGAAAAGAATTCAGGATTCCTTGAATTCTCATTTAGTAAGTCGGCTGTATATTTCTGAATATCTTGATCTTTCGTCGAACTAATATGTGAAAGGTTATCAAAATTTGTCGTATTCTGAACACCCCCTATTTGACTTTGCTTTGGCACAAAAATATCATGTTCGTCATTATTGTACAGATAACTACTTAAGGTGAAATTTTGATACGGAACATTATGGTATTTTATTTGGTTCGCTAAAAATGTAACAAAACTATCTAAAAGAATTCTGGAAGTTATTGCTTCGGTGGTTATCGTATGAATACTTATATTTTCGTATTTATCTGAATTACCACCTAATCTCAAACGGGTAATAAAATCGCTACTAGTACTTAAATCATCTATTACACCATTATTTGGATTAAATCCCACTTTCTCGCTTAGTAAATTTAGCCAGCCATAGGATGGGGATTTAAGTAAATCTGCCATTTGGGACCCAGAATGTGGTGTGTTATAAGTGATTAGTTTGTTAATATCATAATCATAGGAATTACTTTGAATATATTGTCTAGCCAACAAACCGCCATTACTATGTGCTAAAATATCCAGTTTTCCAGCTGAGATATTTTTAATTCGAGCAACTTCTTTTGCTCCCTGAAGATGATTCTTGAAAATTGTAGCATTTTTACTATTGGATTTATCATTAGGGTAGTTGGCAAAATATATTTGACCAACATCGTACATACCACGGTCAATTAAGTCCTCTTTCATTTCTCCAAAAGCTTTTGTACCATTAGACCATATACCATGAACCATAACAATTGACGGTCTTACAATTTTAATCACCAAATCCTCTATAATGGCTTCGGTTTCGGAATCAAAAAATTGTACCGTAACTTCCTTTTCCTTTTGATTTTCATTAGGGAAATATTCGGGATGATTATAGATTATCGTAAGACTATCGTTAAGTATCTCTCCTAATTCAAAACTTCCAAATATTTCGGCGTTACCGTTTTCATCTTCTAGAATTTTAGCCGCTATTTTATCATAGTTAAGTCCAGAATATTTAAATAAAGTCGAAGAAGAACCATCTGCTGCAATCTTTAGGTCATCTAGTTGTAGTTTATGTTCAATTAGCCGCGCATCAAAATTATATACCGATAAATTACAGGAATTTTCAGTATAACTCCCGGTAGGGAATCCATTCCAATTAGCCGAGCTATAAGCAACATCGTCTACTTGAATACAAGTAAGGTTCGGATTATTAAATGCATCGTATGCCCAAAAGTCAGGACTCTTATTGTTTCCATTTTTAACATTTATACTTCTCAAGTCGTTGTTATTAGCGGATAAAAAATACAAATTGGATTGACCGGACAAATCCAAAGTTTTTAGCTTATTATTACTTACATCTACATAAACCAATTCTTTTTGACTAGATAAATCCAATTCTGTTAAATTATTATTCTTTATTTCTAACCATCCTAGAGATTCATTTTTAGATAAATCGATATCGGTCCATTTCGTAGAACTAATATCCAAATAACCTAAAAGAGGAAGTACGGACAAATCAACATTAGCAATGTCAGTATTTTTAATAATCAAACTCCGAAGCAAGACATTTTTGCTCAAGTCAATACCAGTTATCTTCAAATTTCTAAATGCAAGAGTTTCAAGTAAGGTATTTTGACTTAGGTCAAGATTAGAAATATTGGTGCCGCCAAAAGACAAAATTTTCAAATTGTTATTCTTGCTTACATCTAATACGGACATAACTTCATCTCCAGTAAACCTTAAATCTTCCAACGAATTATTGGTTGTGACATCTATCGAGGTTAATTTTCCACTTAAAGTCAGTTTCTCTAAATTAGAAGCTCCTCTTACATCGACACTAGCAAGTGCGGGACTAGAACCCGAATCTAAATTAATCAGTGATGTGGCTCCATTCGCATTAATAAAATTTAAAAATTCATTGTATTCGCAGAAAACGTCCGTCAATGAATTGGATTCACTTATATCCAAAGAAGTTGTTGCAGTACGTATAAGATTCAGCTCTTTCAATGCATTTGCACCGTTCAGTTTTATATTTGCCAAAGAACTAGCCGTAATTTCCAAAAATTCTAATGCGATATTTGTACTAACATCTAAATCTGTCAGACCAATTGAGGTAATTATCAAATACTCTAAAGAAATTGCTCCTGAAAGGTTTAGAGAATTTAGGTCATTATTACCTTGACAACGTAATTCTATTAGATTTTGATTGCTACTTAAATCTAAATCAACAATAGGGTTTTCTCCAACGCTGAGTGTTTCCAAAGCAATGTTGCTCGTTAAATCTAATGAGGTCAAATTATTTCTTCTTACATCCAAGCTTATCAAAGAACTAAAATCCTCTATGCCTACTAGGGATGAAATGTTATCGTTAAATAGATATAAGGAGGCTACATCGCTAATATTTGCTGTGTCAACAAAACCATCCAACTGGTTGTCATAGCCCAAATTGATTAATGCTCTTTCAAAATTATCATCTGGAATAAATGTGCGCTGCGCCGTTAAATATGAAAAAGAAAAAAAAAGAAGAACTAAGAGTATTCCTTTTTGATGAATGCGCCCCATAATGTTTTAGTAAAAAAATTAATAATTACTCCGTTAAAATATTCAAATAAGAAACTTAATGAAATGACAAAGAGATGAAATGCATTTATATTAGATATGTGACATCCCAATACAGATTTTACAGATGATCTAATTCAAAAACAACAAAGAGACCCAAAAATTGAATCTCCTTGTTTTATTGATACAATTTTAAATATTACCGTTCTATCAGCATCTTTTTCTCGTGCGGTACACCGTTAACGTCGAAGGTCCTGACCAGGTACACGCCACTGGGCAGTCCGGCCACGTCCATCTTGTACTCGCCCACCTTGCTCACTTCGCTCGCTGGTACGGCCTGTAACAACTTGCCCGTCATGTCGTAGACGAAGATGGCGCTCATCTTCTCGGGCACTTTGAAGCCGATGTCCACCGCGCTCCTGGCAGGGTTGGGCCATAGGTTCAGCTCGTTGCCGTTAGGCGGTAGTCCGGAACCTGCCGTGGTGAGTATCAACTGTGGTGCCTGCGCCGTCTCGTCCGAGGCGAAGGCCACATCGTTGCCGTTGCTGTGCTTCACGATCAGGGTAACAAGACCGCCACTGGGCAGTTGGGCCACGTTAAGGTCCCAGGTCTTGGTCTGGCCCACGCTATGGGTGCCCGTTATGGTCGCCAGGGCACCTCCCACTTCCGTAGGCTTGTTGCTGCCGTTAAGGCCGTTCTCCGTCCAGTTGGAACCGCTTCCGAGGAAGACCTCCAAGGTTCCGTTGCCGGGATCGCTCGCCACCTGCATCTTGAGCTGTGCCTGAATGATCGGTGCGTCGATGGATCCCATGTCGAACTTCAGGTAGGTCACCCTGTTGCCCTGTTCCACCCTTAGGATGGGTCCGGTAGGGCTCGGGTTGGCCGCTCCTTGAAGATAGGTGGCGTCGATAAGGTCCGCAGGCAGCTCTACCACGTCGCAGTCCGTACCGGGGTCGTCCCCGTCCACAAGTCCGTCACAATCGTTGTCCTTGCCGTCACAGAGCTCCGGGGCCCCGGGAAAGACCGTTGGGTCGTTGTCGTCACAGTCCACGTCGTTGTCGAAGCCGTCACCGTCGTTGTCCACCGGTACGATGCTTCCGGCCGTAATCGTCAACCGGGGTGCCTGCGCCGTCTCATCGGAGGCGAAGGCCACGTCGTTGCCGTTGCTGTGCTTCACGATCAGGGTCAGCGGGCCGCCGCTCGTTAATTGGGCGACGTTCAGGTTCCAGGTCTTGGTCTGGCCCACGCTATGGGTACCCGTCAGCGTTGCCAAGGCACTGCCGACCGTACTTGGTCTGTTGGCTCCGTTGAGGCCCGTCTCGGTCCAGTTGGAACCGCTCCCCAAGAAGACCTCCAAGGTTCCGTTGCCCGGATCGCTCGCCACTTCCATCTGTAGGGTCGCTTCGGTGACGGGTCCGCTAAAGGAACTCAGATCGAACTTCAGATAGGTCTCCCTGTTCCCCTGTTCCACCCTGAGGATCGGACCTAAGGGACTCGGGTTGCTCGCACCCATCAAATAGGTGGCCTCGACAAGGTCCGCCGGACCGCTCATCGCATCACAGGTCACCGTAGGGTCCTGGTCGTCGATCAGACCGTCACAGTTGTTGTCGATCCCGTCGCAGACCTCCGTCGCATCCGGGTTCACGTTAGGGTCGTTGTCGTTGCAGTCCAAATTGTTGGCTACGAATCCTGGTTGGATCGCGCACAACTGCGTCGCCCCGTCCGGATCGCCGAAACCGTCACCGTCCGAATCCACGTAAAAGGTGTCGGTCATCAAGCCATCGTCAACGATATCGTTACAATCGTTGTCCTTGCCGTCGCAGAGCTCGGGCGCTCCGGGATAGACCGTTGGGTCGTTGTCGTCACAGTCCACGTCGCTGAAAAAGCCGTCGCCGTCGTTGTCCACCGGTGCCTCCACGAAACTGAAGTTTATCGTAACAGGGGTGCCCATGGTGCCGCCCAGTGCGTCCGCGCTATAGGGCGTGGCGGTCAGGGTGTACGGGCCTAAAGCGAACATATTGGGGTTGAAGTCCGTGCCGTTGTTGCCGAAGAGCGCAAAGGGTGCGAAGTTCTCCGTCATCGTATGGGACTGGGTCCCCGAAAGGACCATGTTGACGCTCTCCACATCGCCCGTTGTGAGCGCATCGATGTTCAGGTTCATGCTAAGGAACGAGCTTACGTCGATCGTGGCACCATCGGTCAAAGGACCGATAACGACATCGTTCTCCGCGTCGATTAAATTGAAACTTAGTACGGAAAGTACCGTTGGGGCTTCCTCGATTGTGATGGTCTGAACACAACTTGCTGAATTACCTGTCAAATCGGTCGCGGTCCAGGTTCTGGTGATTATTTGGCCGTCCAATGCATCGACAAAAGTCACTTCTTCGATACCTCCTTCATCGGTGGCGGATGCCGTACCAGTATTCGAGGGATCCGTTGGATCGCCTGCGGCAATAGTGACATCGGCAGGGCAAACAATTACCGGTGGGGTCGTGTCCAGTTCAATTGTGACAGATACATTATACACTGTCTGATTTTGCCCATTCTGTGCCGTTACCGTGTACGGAACGGATCCTTCTGAAAAATCTACCTGATCACCAGAAGCAGGATTTACCATGGCAAACTCCGAAGCGGTAATCATAGGTGAAAGCGCTCTTAAATTCGTTCCGAGTGACATGACCACCTGTATATCGGTACCAGAAATCGTTGTAGCCCCCACTTGATCCTCTATAGTAAAAGCAGTGATATTGCTGCCAGAATTTGGCATGAAGTTCACCGTTACCGTTTGTTGGCAAGTGTCCACATTTCCGGAACTATCGGTCGCGGTCCATTCGATTAAAGTAGTCTCTAAGGGAAAGGAGTAATTCTGTGGATTCAATGTCAATTCCATCGTGCTCGTATCTGGAAAGGTTGCTATACCAGATAGCGTTATTTGACCGTCACAATTGTCTACCACCGAAGGTGGTGTTATTTCAATTTCCAATGGCTGTCCACTCAAACTTGTTTGAACAATAGGCTCACTACAAGTCAAAGTTGGTGCTATTTCATCGACTACGGAAACTTCAGCGGTTACCGCCAGACTCTCATTACCGGCCTCATCCGTGACCATAAAGAATACCAATACAGGGCCACCCATATCAGAACAATCAAATTCGGTTTTTGAAGCGGTATAAATTAAGTCTTCCATCAAAGAGCAGTTATCAGTAGAAGGTGACAACGGATTATCCAACTGTTGCGGATCAAGCAATGCGATGCCGTTTGCGTCGAGCGCGATGGTAATGTTCTGTGCAGAGGCAATCGGTGCTTCTTCGTCATTTACCGTAATCAGTTGGTCGCAACTATCGGAGACATTACCTGCCTCGTCTGTGGCCGTCCACGTAATCGTGGTCTCCCCTACTGGGAAAGGGTCTGTTAAAGTTAGTAGTTCGCCATCGCTACGCACAAAATCGATGGTGATATTCTCAGGTTCGGAAATATTATCAGTTGCCATAGCAGGTGTGATAGGGAAACTTGCCTCACATAAACCTACCTCATTGCTCATTACAATATCTTCTGGGCAGGTAATTGAAGGCGGTACGTCATCTATGGGGCAATTAAGATCGCCATCGGTGATGGACCAGCCAAAATTATCAATTAGGTTTTGTCTTGCTGTTTCGCTTATACAGTATTGGCTGTTACCGCCATCAAAAGTTATGTTTTGGGGGATTTGGGTTTCATTCGGTTCAAGTGTATTCCAACCTATAAGTGTGCTGTCATAATTCGATTGAGAAAGACCAACATTTCTTAACATACTGGCCATACTTGTGTTTGATGTGGACAAGGACTCAATTCCACTTATATCCCAACTTCCCAAATTTTGATCAAAGGCTATCGCATCTGAGAACATGAAACTCATATTTGTTACCTTGTTAACATTCCATTCGCCAATATCCTGATTGAACGATACGGCATTAGAAAACATGGTTCTCATGTTTGTTACTTTACTAACGTCCCAATCTCTTAAATCCTGATTGAAATCGGTGGCATTGGCAAACATAACACTCATGTCGGTTACATTGGACACATTCCAATCACCTATACTTTGATCGAAAGCCGATGCACCATTGAACATGGATGACATATTAACAACGCTACTTACCTCCCAACTTCCAATATCTTTATTAAATGAAGTAGCTCCTGCAAACATAGCTCTCATGGAAGTTACGCTACTAACATCCCAAGTATCTAAATCTTGATTGAATTCTCTAGCACCCCCAAATAACAGTGCCATTTGATTTACATTTGAAACGTTCCATTTATCAATATTTTGATTGAACAACAATGCATTGGAAAAAGTTGCAAACATTCCCACTACATTGTCTGTGTCCCAGTTCCCAATATTTTGATTAAACAAAATTGCATTTTGGAACATCCATGCCATCTCGGTAATACTAGAAATATCCCAAGAATTAAATTCCGCTGTGCCAATTAAGGAGGAGCAATCTCTAAACATTGAAGACATAGTTGTAGTCATTGAAAGATCAGGTGTGTCGTTGGCCGTGACATCTAGATTTACACACCCGTAAAATGCAGAACTCATATTAGTCCATTTAATAGCCCCCCATTGTTCAATTGTTACTATTTTTTCCTTGTCTCCAACATTATTAAAATATATTCTCGGGAAATCACCTGAAATGCTAATTGTATGAATTCCGATACTAGTATAGGTATGGGAAGCATCTCCAGTTTGACTAACCTCAACTGTGCCATCACCCCAGTCTATTGTATAATTATAACCACTACCTGTAGTCGGTATAGTAATACTTTCATTGGCCGTTGTGGTTTGCCAAGTGGTCACAAATGCTCCAGGAATTAACCCTTGCTCACCGATCAATGCCAAATCATTACCATCTCCACCAACATAGCTAATAGTACCTGTAAAATCACCAAAAACTACTTCCTCACCTTCTGCCAAGGCTTCAAAAGAGCCTATGATGGCATCTGTACCGTCGTTATCGATCAATACGATTTCATCACCATCCCCATTGCTGTAACCACCTAAAAGATTTAAGGTCGCTCCATTTATTGTGACCGAACCAGTAACTATGATTTGGTCATGTTCGGTACCCGGAGTCGCCCCATTAACTTCGGCATCGAATACACTTTCGCTTTCGAAAACTAAATTGCCTGTATTCAGCACGCCAGGGCTAGTGCCAGGTACTATGGTAGATGTACCGCGTAATACTACTGGTCCTTGAATATTACCCTCTCCTTTTAAAATCGAATTAAAGAATCCGGCCTCACCGAACGTAATAGCTATGCTCGCATCATTTGTGTCAAAAAAACCATTATTAACATTGAGACCGGCCACCTGTATATTTGCATTTTCTGCGATGGTGGTCTCCAAATCATTTAAAACCAGGATAGCTCCTACTCTGGACAAATCTAAATTCGGACCCAATGTTATTGTATTGTTACCTCCTTCACCATTAAAAAATATACCGTTTGGCGTAGCTGGCAAGGGAATTTCCACTGTATTTTCATTAATTTGAACGGAACCTGTAACACCTGAGGATATCGTATTCGTTACATTGGTAATTCTCAAATTATTGCCATTGGTTGAAATTTCAAAAGCATCATCAGAATCACCACCATTGGCGTCAGAGATAATTAATTGGCCATTACCGTTGAGGGTTACCAAAGTTTCTATTGGGTCCGGAACAACCAATTCTCCTGCATATTCAAATATGGCTACTTTACCCGATTGACCCATAAAATCTGGAGTTCCCATTACAAGGACATTACCTACTTTGTTCATGGCAACGTCTTGACCTACACCTGCATATATGGGCTGACCCACTTGTTGCCATGTATTGTTGACCCATTGATAGACCCTGCCTGGTTGTATAAAATTACCAATCAATACCACATCACCAATACCGTTGATATCTACTTGATAACCAGGTTGTTCATTCGGAAAAACTGACAAGTTATTTCCCATTTGTGTCCAGTCGCCATTTGCAAACTGAAATACTTTGGCGTACCTACCTGCATTTGCACCAATAACCAGACGATTTCCTGTATCATTAAGGCTGACCCCTACACCAAAAAAATCACTATTAGCATCACCAACAATATCGTTTCCTAGTTGTGACCAATTTCCATTATCGATAACAAAGGTTCTTACGTACCCTGGTAATCCTGTACCTGGACCGTTACCAATTTGATAGGCACCTACCGCGATTATGCTTCCATCTGAACTGATACTTACGTCTCTGCCAAAAGTATCGTTAGGATTATCTCCATTCAAAATCTGTCCCAGTTGTATCCAACTACCATTTTGTAGTTCGTATACCACCACGAGACCGGTTTGTGAATTAGCTCCGGAATAACCCACAACCAATCGGTTGCCTTCTGAATCAAAATCAACCTTTTGAATAAAGGATTCACCAGCTGAGGGTATCTCGGCTCCTAATGGTTGCCAGGTACCTGCATTAAATTGATACACCTGTACAGCACCTAAATTCTGACTTACTGCAAGTCGGTTACCAGCATCATTCAAATCGATGCCACTCAAACCACGACCAAACAAGCCGCCGTTTACCGGACTACCCATTGGATTCCAGTTCGCACCGATTTTTTCCAAAACGGTGACCGCACCTACATTACCAGAACCATTGACATTAGGGTTTACGTAAGCGATAATATTACCCAGGGCATTTATACTTACTCCTGCCCCCAACTGGTTTTCCGTGCCCCCTACAATTTCAGGTCCGACATTCAACCAACAATCGCCTGTACTCGATACCGTTACCGATTGCTCGCAAGACTCGGAAACGTTACCGGCCTCATCGGTAGCGGTCCAAGTAATAGTAGTAGTACCTACAAAATAAGTATCATTGAGCGCTCTACCATCGCTTCGTGTTCCTTCAAATACAAAGTTTGTGGACACATTATCTGTGGCCGTGGGCTCGGTAATCGACACCAAAGTTGAACAACTCGTCGCTGCATCTGCGGTTATTGGCTGCGGACAGGTAATAACAGGAAGTTCCGAATCAACCGATGAATCAATACAGAAGACAAAAGCTTGTTGTGTGCCGAATTGCCCGCCACTAAAGAGTACTACTCCATTTTTGGAGACCTTGTAACTCCCGTTACCCTGGCCGCAACAAATACCATCACCAAAAGAATCTTCAATGATGAATTGATAGGTGCCATCAGGAAAACCAGAGATTTGCTCCGTTACCGTTGTATTGGATTCGGCACTCGTATAACTGGCCTCTGCAAGTTGAGCACTACCATCGGCGTTGATAATACGCCATGAAGTCTCTTCGGCGAAGCCATCGAAGGTAATTTCTAATTCCAAATCACCCGACGCGCAGGGCGTATCACCGAACTCGGTAGTAAATTGCCAGACATCGCTAATTGCACCAAAAGCATTGATACCTGCCCATGGATTTCCAGAAACATCCGAAAAATGACCTGAAGCGATATTGATATATAAACTCTTATTCGCTGGAAGTGGCTGTTGTGGTGTAATGGTCAAGGTCGAAACGTTGCCATCATCCGTCAAAACTAAACCTCCATTCGCGATGCTTAAATCGGCTATTGTGGTAAAGCCTCCGCCTGAACTTGGTTCAAAGATATTTACGAAAAGATTATCATCTGTACTCTGTACAATTTGATTGAAGGTTACCGTAAATTCTTGGTTCAATGCGGCGCCATACCAACCGTTCGGAGGGGATAAGGTTGTAATTATCGGAGTGTTTGAAGCACTACCTAAAAGCACGATGTCATTACCATCACCTCCTATATAACTAATTGTACCAGTAAAATCACCGAAATTGACATCAGCTCCCTCTATTAGATTATTGAAAGTCCCATTTACTGGATCAGAACCATCATTATCAATTAATATTATCTCGTCTCCCACCGAATTGGCATATCCGCCTAACAAATTAAGGTTCGCTTCGTTTAATGTTACCGTACCTGTAACCACTAATCCATCGTGTTCAATTCCGGCATTGGTACCAATGACCTCTGCATTAAATGTTGATTCCGACAAAAGGCTTAAGTTGCCGGTACCAATCTTACCAAGATTGGTACCCGGTTGAACCGTGGTGTTATTTCTTATTGATACCGGTCCTTCAATGACGGCATTACCATTTATAACACTTTCAAACGTTCCCATTTCGCCGAGCGTAAGTTTTATCAAGGCATTATTGAAATCAATTGAGCTATTGTTGAGATTTAGACCCGCCAATTCTAAATTTGCATTGTCTGCTATAACTACATCAATATTATTGAAAATCAAGAACTGGCCAAAGCCCGGCAAATTTAAATTATTAGAAATTGTAGCCGAATTTGAGCCTTCTTCACCCAAGAAGAACAACCCAAGAAACTGGTTTGTCAAATCACTTAGCGCTATTTCTACTGTATTTGCATCTATTTGTTGAATAAAGCTTAATTGTGTAGAAATGGTATTGTTAGTTGATATTCTGACATTTGTACTGTTCATGGAGATATCAAACGCATCGTCTGAATCTCCCCCATTTACGTCTTTAAAAATAATTTGACCAGATGCCCCGAGAGTTATCTCGGTTTCAGTTGGGTCGCTGTTGTTCAATAGAACGACGTCATTGCCATCACCACCAACATAGCTAATCGTACCTACAAAATCGTCATTTATAATAGCACCCTCAGCTAGTCCTTGGAAAGTTCCTACTACCGGATCTGAACCATCATTTTGAATTATAATGAGTTCATTAGCAGCATTGCTTGAAAAATCTCCGTTTAAATCGAGTAACACATCGTTTTCGATGGTAACGGTACCTGTTACATTGATCTGGTCGTGTTTTATTCCCAGCGCCGTTTCATCATACTCAACCTCATAAGCTGATTCCGCACCCAGTATCAAATTTCCCGAATTCAAGATACCAGGACTTGCCCCTGGAGCCAATGTGGAGAACATCTGCATATTCAAGATACCTGAAATGGTGCCTGTACCCACAATACCAGAGTCTTCGAAGAAGTTAGCGGCGGTGGTTATGGTTGTAGTGAGGTTGCTTGTATCAAAGTCAGCGGCATAAACATTAAGCGCGTTTAATTGTAAATTTCCCGTTCCCGTGATGAAAATGTCAGCGTCACGTACGGTCAAATCATTGCCTGCGCCGGTTAGATTCAAAGCTGAATCAAGGTGTAGCGTATCTATACCATCTCCGCCATCTATCTCGATGCCATTGGTAATGTTCGCCAAGGGTACCTCAACGGTATTCGCGTCAATCTGTTGGGTACCATTACCAGAAATAGAAAGGGAACTATTGTTTTGAATCCGAAGATTTTGACCGCTGACCGATAGTACAAATTCATCGTCGGATGTTCCTCCGTTCGTGTCGGTAATTTTCAGCTGACCATTACCATCTAAAATGATTTCGGTTTCACTTGGACCATTATTATCCGTAGCTAACACCCATCCCATATCTGCCATTTGCCCTCTGGTTATATCACCGACATTATGCTGCGCACTCCCGTTAAAGGTGGCCGGTGTCATTAAACTGTTATCGGTGCCTAAATACGTGGTGAAATTCCAATGAGATATGCTGCTACCAAGCGTAAAATTATTCGCCGAAATCTGGGGTCGATTACCGCCTAAGGCAGCTTTGGCATTCGTGCCATCCATAAATACTTGACCACCGGTTAATGCATCACCTAACTGCACCGTGTTCTCAGGTATATCTAAAAGTCTATTGCCGCTAGCATCTACTAAGAAGGTATCATATATATAGGGTAAAACCCCGGCAAATTCGCCCTCACCTGCAGCATTTACCCTGGCTTCAGAGAAAAAACCTAAAGCGTGGCAAGCCTCATGCAGTACAACACTGACCAAATCAAACTGATTTGCGGGCGGATTTCCATCTGTACCATAATAAAAATTAGTGGTACTATTAAGATTCATTATTATCTCAGGAGCAGTGCCGTTCAAGTCAGTTTGAGCAAACTCGTTTGCCAATGCCATCGGGTACTTCACATTTGGGTCGGGAGCTCCTTGAAAACCAAATTGAAAATTTTCTGTTTGCGCATTTCCTGCGGTAAAAAAGCCGAGATTAACATAGTTCACCTGAACCACAATGGGCACGGATGACACTATTTCTGTTGACCAAATATCGAAGGCAAATTCAACAGCGTTCATCAAAGCAGGGTTGCCCTGAGCCGCCGCGTCATATTCAAAAACAAATTGCGTTGTTTGCGCAGTTGACATTTGAAAACAAAATAAAACGGATAATAGAAATAGTAGTGGTTTCCCCATGATGGTTTGGTTTAATGGTTAAAAAATAGTAGGTCTTGAAAATCACGGGGCAGTGAGAATCAAAAATAACCGAACATTAAAACTAAACCTATACCCACCAATGGGTATTTTTTTACCATTTAACACAAAAACTAGGCATTTCAACGATTTTCCGCTATACGTACCACTAATCTTGAGTGGGTAAACAAAAAACCCGAGACAAAAGCCTCGGGGTATTTTTTTAATCAAGAACCACTTTTTCTTGCCGTCAACTTTGACAACCCTGTCACGATGGGTTTATTTTTTGATAAGCATTTGCTTTTGATATGCATTGCCTTTTTCGTCAAAAGATTTGACGTAATAGGTTCCCGTGGGCAGTGATTGTACATCCAGAACATAAGAACTGTCATTTTCTATGGCCGTACCCTCGTAAGAACCAACCATACGACCAAGCACATCATAGACATAAACCTTAACTAACTCACCAGGTTCTTTTAGTGTTATGTTCGTTTCATAAGAAGCAGGGTTAGGCGATAGACTAAGGGTGTTCGCACTCTTATTCGATAATCCAGAACCTCCAGATATGATTGTCAATTGTGGTGCCTGATTCGTCTCGTCCGAGGCGAAGGCCACATCGTTGCCATTGCTGTGTTTTACAATAAGGGTTATCTCACCTCCACCTATTAGATTGCTGACATCAAGATTCCAAGTCTTGGTCTGACCAAGACCGTGTGTACCTGAAACAGAAGCAATCGCAGCACCTACAACGGAAGGTTTGTTGCCACCATTGAGACCGGTTTCAGACCAGTTCGAATCGCTAGCGAGGAATACTTCCAAGGTACCGTTACCAGGGTCACTGGCCACCTGCATGGTCAATTGTGCATTGGTAATCGCGCCACTGAAAGAACTCAAATCGAATTTCAGATAAGTTTCCCTGTTCCCCTCCTCAGTGCGTAAAATAGGACCGGTTGGTTCGGGGTTTCCAAAACCTTGTAAATAAGTCGCATCGATTAAATCGGCGACACCTTCCATCGGAATGTTGCAATTCTCGGCTTTGCCTTCATCGGTTATCGTCCATCCAAAATCATCGATTAGTTTTTGACGGGCTGCTTCGCCAAGGCAGTATTGATTCGTAAGGGCACCAAATTGAACCCCACTTTGGAGTTCTGTTAATTCGCTCCACGAAGTTAATATCGTATCATAGTTTTCATTCGATAGCCCTGAATAGTTAAACATATTCGTCATTATCTTTGCTGAGGTAATTCTCCATGAGCTTAAATCTTGATTGAAAGATCCTATCTGGAACATTTCCGTCATGTTTTCCACGTTCGATACGTCCCAATTTGAAATGTCTTGATTGAAAGACGAGCGCTCAAACATTTCCTCCATATTTGTTACTTTACTTGTATTCCATGAACCAATATCACGGTTAAAGATAGTAGAGGCAAACATTTCTTCCATATTTGTTACCCTAGATGTTTCCCATTGGTCAATATTTTGATTAAAAATTTCCGCACTAGAAAACATATATGAAATATCAACAAATGAAGAGGTATCCCAATTATTCATGGAATTATTTCCAGTTAAGGAATGACAGTCCGAAAACATAAAACTTGCGTTGCTAACATTTTTTAAGTTAGGTATATCAGTTGCATGAACATCTAAATTTGTACAACTTGTAAACGCATATGCCATCGACCCCCAAACATTACTACCCCATTGATCAATAGAGATAATTTTTTTACTATCCGAATCTAAATTTGGAGCATTTGGAATCCCAAAAACTCCAAAAACTATTCTTGGAAAAAGACCCGAAATTGAAACTGTATAAATTCCTGGATTTGCATAATTATGAGTAATATCACCACTAACTCCGGCATTTGATGTGCCATCGCCCCAATCTACCGTGTAATTATATATTTCTCCTGGAAAGGTTGGAATCGTAATCTGGTTATCTTCTGAAACACCTAGGTTATCCGTTTTCCAAGTGGTTATAAATGGTCGTTGAACTTCTGGTTCATTTATAGAGGTTATCAACAACTGTGGCGCTTTCAAAGTTTCATCTGAGGCAAAAGCAACATCATTACCATTACTGTGTTTGATAATCAAGGTTATCTTGTCGCCACCTACAATATTACTAACGTCAAGGTTCCATGTCTTCGTCTGACCTAGGCTGTGTGTACCAGAAACATTGGCTAAAGGACTACCGACCGCTGATGGTTTGTTGCCACCATTTAGGCCCGTTTCAGTCCAGTCGGAATCGCTCCCTAAAAAGACTTCCAAGTCACCGTTACCTGGATCACTTGCTACCTGCATTTGCAAAGTGGCCTCTGTAATCGGTCCGCTGAAAGAGCTCATATCGAATTTCAAATACGTTTCCCTATTCCCTTCCTCGACCCGTAAAATAGGACCTGTTGGACTTGGGTTTCCGAAACCTTGCAAGTATGTGGCATCAACTAAGTCGGCTATACCTTCAACTACAATATCACAACTATCTGCTTTACCCCCATCGGTAATCGTCCAACCGAAATCATCGATTAGTTTTTGGCGGGCTTCTTCGGCTAGGCAGTATTGGCTGTTGCCCCCATCAAAAGTGACTCCGTTTTGGAGTTCTTGGGTACTCCAACCTTTTAGGAGCTTATCATAATTTGCCTCAGAAAGCGCTGCTCCAGTGAACATGTCTGTCATAATTGTGACATTTGTAACATTCCAGTTACCAATATCTTGATCAAACGAATTTGCATCTCTAAACATGGCAAAAAAGCTATTAACATTTTGAAAATTCCAATTTGATATATCTTGGTTAAAAGCTGTGTTTCCGGCAAACATCCCATACATTCCTGTAGCCTGAGAAACGTCCCAACTACCAATATCTTGATTAAAAGGTGATTTTTGAAACATGCCAGAAAATTCACGAACCTTAGAAACATCCCAATTACCGATATCTTGATTAAAGGAAGATTCATTAAAAACAAATCCCATATCAGTCACATTACTTACATTCCATGATTCGATGGGTTGATTAAAACCTGTATTGGAAAACATATTACTTATATTAGTGACATTACTTAAATCCCATTGGGCGAATGAACTATTACCTTTTAAATTGGTACATCCCCAAAACATACTTCGCAGAGAAGTTACATTCGACAAATCTGGGATGTCAGTAGCCAAAACATCAAGATTAGTGCAACCTTTAAAAGCCAACTCCATGGTTGACCATTTAGATGACCCCCATTGATCGACTGATAGCAACCTCTCACGAGAAGAAAAACTATTCAAAAAAATCGCTGGATATTGACCTGTTATACTTACTGTATATGTTCCTGGTATTGCATAAGTATGCTTAATTAAACCTGTCACTCCTGAATCAATATTACCATCACCCCAATTTACAGTATAGTTGTATGTTTCGAGAGTAGCCGTCCCAATCATTATCTCATTTTCGTTTGTGCCAGGGTTATCTGTTTTCCATGTGGTGATAAATGCGTCAGGATTTGTACAATCGCTACTCTTTCCCCCATCGGCAATCGTCCACCCAAAATCATCGATTAGTTTTTGACGGGCTTCTTCGCCAAGGCAATATTGGCTGTTTCCACCGTCGAAGGTTACGCCGTTTTGTAGTTGTTGGGTGCTCCAGCCATTTAACATAGCATCATAGTTTTCTGTCTTCAAGGTAACGCCGAGTAGTATCTCATTAAAATCGGTTACAGCTCCTATCTGCCAAGCGTCAAGATTTTGATCAAAACTTGTTGCAAACTCGAATAACCCATCCATGATTTGAACATTTGAAACATCCCAATTACCAATATCTTGATTAAAAGCGTAGGTATAAGACAGCATACGACTCATATTTGTAACATTTCCTACATCCCATGAGCTAATATCTTGATTGAAAGTAATTGCCGACCGCAACATACCTTGCATATTTTCAACCTTAGCAACATCCCATCCTCCTATATCTTGATTGAAAGAACTAGCACCGCCCAACATCCCAGCCATCTGAGATACGTTGCTTACATCCCAACCACCAATATCTACATTGAATTGAGACGCACCGATAAAAGTGGATGCCATTTCTGTTATTGTGCTTGTTTCCCATTGTTCCATTGAGCTATTAGCGACAAGTGAAGTACATCCAGCAAACATGTTCGTCAAGCTGGTCACACCTGAAAAATCGGGAACATCTTCAGCTACAAGATTAAGATTGGGACAGTACCAAAATGAAGACAACATCGAAGACCATTCTAAATCACCCCATTGGTTTATTAAAATTATTTTTTCGTTGTCTCCGCCACTCCCAAAATCAATATGAGGAAAATTACCATTAATTCTAATTTCATAGGTCCCCGGCTCATCATACGTATGTGTAATGTTTCCGTTCACACCTTCATCAATATTGCCATCACCCCAATCAACTATGTAATCATAACTATAACCTAAATAACTTGCAGATGTGGGAATCGTAATCTCATTATCGTTGGAAATACCAGGGTTATCGGTTTTCCAAGTGGTGATAAATGGCCTTTTTTCAGGAGCGCATTCTTCGGCTTGACCCCCGTCAGTAATCGTCCAACCAAAATCATCTATTAGTTTTTGGCGGGCTTCTTCGCCGAGGCAGTATTGGCTGTTGCCACCATGAAAAGTTACTCCGTTTTGGAGTTGTTGGGTGCTCCAGCCTTCTAGCAGTGAATCGTAGTTCTCTATTGAAAGAGTAACATCTTCGAACATATCGGTCATGTCGGTCACATTGCCAACATTCCAATTACCTAAATCTTGATTAAAAGAATTTGCGGATTTAAACATCCAAAACATGTTGTTGACATTTGAAACATTCCATCTGGAAATATTCTGGTTAAAAGAGGAAGCTTGTTCAAACATTTCTGCCATCATTGTTACATTTCCAGTATCCCAATTTCCGATATCCTGATTGAAACTGGAATTTTGTCGGAACATTCCTCCCATACTTGTCACGTTGCCCACATCCCATCCACTAATATCTTCGTTGAAGTCGGTAAGACCAAACATATTAGCCATACTAGTCACTTTAGCAACATTCCAATCACTTATATCTTGATTGAAAGAGGAATCATAAAATAGGTGTTCCATATTTGTAACTTGCTCTACATTCCAACCACCTATGTCTCGGTTAAAGACAGAAAAAGCAAACATACCATCCATCCTCACTACGTTACCAACATCCCAATTACTGATATCTTGGTTAAAAGCGCTGCATGAGTTAAACATAGACCACATATGGGTGACATTGCTAACATCCCAATTGTTTATAGCATCATTAAAAACCAATGATTGACAGCCTCTAAACATATGACCTAAAAAATTGACCTCAGATAAATCGGGTGTGTCTAAAGCTATAACGTCAAGATTGGTACAACCATCAAAAGCTCCACTCAAATTTGACCATTTCTGAGATCCCCATTGATTTACCTTGAACAATTTCAAATTATCTTTTTGTTCGCCATTGATTATTCCAAAACTTATTGCCGGAAATTTACCTGAAATTGATATTTCATAAATTCCTGGAGTATCGTAGGTATGCGTAATATCGCCAGTTACCCCAGTATCTAAAGTACCATCTCCCCACGCTACCGTAAAATCATATGGGCCGACCAAATTACTTCTCGAAGTATGAATGGTTATCTGATTATCCTCTGAAACTCCTGGATTATCCGTTATCCAAGTAGTGATGAAAGGTAGTTGTTCTACAACGTCACAATCTTCAGCTTTACCACCATCCGTTATTACCCAGCCGAAATCATCGATAAGTTTTTGGCGGGCTTCTTCGCCAAGGCAGTACTGGCTGTTGCCACCGTCGAAGGCTACGCCGTTTTGTAGTTGTTGGGTAGACCATCCATTCAAAAGAGCATCATAGTTAGCCGTAGAAAGTCCTGCATTAGCGAACATTTCTTCCATATCGTTAACAGTTGAAATATTCCAATCGCTTAAATCTTGGTCAAAGGCGATGGCCTCCTTGAACATATCGTTCATTCTTTGTACGTTACCCACATTCCAAGATGATAAATCTTGATTGAATGTCTTCGCCAACAAGAACATACCGCCCATATACTCTGTATTCGAAAGATCCCAATTTCCGATGTCTTTATTAAAAGAACCGGCCCTTAGAAACATTTGTGATAGATTTTTGGCGCTACTTAAGTCCCAAGCTCCTATATCTTGGTTAAAGGCTTCGGCACTGGCGAACATATTGATCATGCTTTCCACTTTACCTACGTCCCATGTCCCGATATCTTGATTGAAGATTTTTAATCCACCAAACATACCATTCATGTTTGTAACACTGCTCACGTCCCAACTCCCTATATCTTGATTGAAATATTCGGCATAACTAAAAAGAAAAGACATATCCGTCACGTTGCTCACATCCCATAATCCGAAGCTCGAATTACCTATCAAGGAGTCACAACTGGTGAACATTCCGCTCATACTGGTAACCATTTCCAAATTAGGTATATCTGTTGCCTTCACATCTAAATTATGGCAATATTGAAAAGCACTTTCCATAGAGCTCCACTTGATATCTCCCCATTGTTCTACGGATATTATTTTCTCGTTTTCACCAGAACCGTTTATAAGGTATATTCTTGGGAATTCTCCTGTTATTGAAATGGTGTATGTGTTCGGAACGGCATAGGTATGGGTAATATTTCCTGATACTCCAGAATCTATTGTACCATCTCCCCAATCTACCGTATAATTATAAGTTTCTCCTGAAAAGGTGGGAATCGTAATCTGATTATTCGCCGAATCACCGGGATTATCCGTTTTCCATGTGGTGATAAAGGGTCTTTGCACTTCTGGTACAACTCTTGTAGTAACAAGGAGCTGGGGTGCCTCATTCGTCTGATCTGAGGCGAAAGCTACATCATTACCGTTGCTATGTTTTACTATTAAGGTCAGGAATCCACCTGTTTCTATAGTACTGACGTCAAGATTCCAAGTCTTGGTCTGACCGACATTATGTACTCCTGCGATTGAAGCAATCGCATTACCTACAATAGTCGGTTTATTAGCTCCGTTCAGGCCGGTTTCGGTCCAGTTCGAATTGCTGCCAACGAAAACCTCCAAAGTACCATTACCTGGGTCACTTGCAACTTGCATCGTCAATTGGGCATTGGTAATCGGGCCATTGAAAGAGCTGATATCGAATTTCAGATAGGTTTCCCTGTTACCTTCCTCGATACGTAAAATAGGACCTGTTGGGCTCGGATTGCCAGAACCCTGCAAATAGGTCGCATCAATCAACTCGGCAAAACCTTCAACTTTCGTATCACAATCCTCAGCTATTCCGGCATCGTTTATGGTCCAACCAAAATCATCAATTAGTTTTTGGCGGGCTTCCTCAGCCAGGCAATATTGGCTAGTGCCACCAGTCAATTCGATACCTGTAGGTATTTGAGTCTCATTTGTGCTTAACATATGCCACCCTATTAGGGTTTTATCATAATTCTCTGGCGAAAGACCAGCTTCATAGAACATAGATTGCATTGTGCTTACATTACTAATATCCCAAGCCCCAATATCCTGATCGAATGCATTGTTTAGAAAAAACATTCCGGCCATGGTTGTTACACTAGAGACATTCCATGAACCAATATCTTGATTGAAGGCTTCCCCCCTTGAAAACATAAAATTCAAATTGGTCACATTACTAATATTCCAAGAACCAATATCTTGATTGAAAGACTTAGCTCGATTGAACATACTTCCCATAAAAATGGCGCTGCCAACATCCCAAGAACCAATATCTTGATTAAAGGCATTAGTTCTCGCAAACATTCCCGTCATACCGGTCACTTTACTAACATTCCAACTACTTATATTTTGGTTGAAATTCAGAGCGCCGTTGAACATATTGCTCATATCACTTACATTGGCTACATCCCAGTCATTCATTGACACATTTCCAATAAGTGTAGCACAATTCTCAAACATCTGGATCATGGAGTTAACTTTAGACAAGTCAGGTGTATCCACCGCCAACATCTCCATATTTTTGCATCCCTTAAATGCATTGAACATTGACCTCCATTCTATATCACCCCATTGATCTACTGACAGTAGTTTTTCACCATCAATTATTTCAGATCTGAATTCTTTAGCTTGTACAAGACTTGGAAAAGTACCGGAAATTGAAACCTGATAAACACCAATTGACTCATACGTATGTGTTATGTCTCCTGTGATTCCGGAAGAAATAGTCCCATCGCCCCAATCCACCGTATAGTCATAAACGTACCCATTTTCTGTATTCGTTGAAATTGTAATCTGATTATCTTCTGAGGTACCAGGGTTATCTGTTTTCCAAGTGGTGACAAAAGGTCTTTCCTCTGCAACTTTAACTACCCAAAAATCATTGCTTCCATAACTTATGGCGGTCTTATCCCCCGAAGGTCCACCATTTGATTGTCCGATCAAAATATATTGACCATTACCCAATGACAAAATTTCATTAGCAAAGTCAGATCCCTCGCCTCCTATTGACACATCCCAAATTTTGTTGCCAAACATATCTGTTTTTACTAACCAAATATCATTTTGACCATTACTGGTAGCATCAATATTACCTGACCTATAACTGCGTGTACTACCAGCAAAAAGTAATTGTTCATCTGATGCTACAACATCGTTCAAACCATCATTGAAGAATCCTCCAAATGAAAGATCAAATATTTTATTACCCGATTGATCCAAAGCCAATACCCAACCGTCACCTTGCCCAAATGATGCTAGAGTTTTATCGCCAGAATTTCCACTATTCGACTGACTTGGTATAATGAGATTTGAATTTATTGAAGCAAACCTTGAAGCGAACTCATAGCTCGCCCCGCCATAGGTTTTATCCCATAATTTATTACCATCCTCATCAATAGCTAACATCCAAATATCTCTTTCTCCTCTAGAATTTTCTGATTTTTCAGAACTAGCATTACTATTTGAAGTACCTAAAATGATTAAACTATTGTCATCTCTAATATAGCTTGAATCAGGAATATCACTAATGCTACCACCATAGGTTTTATCCCATATCTTAGTACCATATTCATTAATTTTAATCACCCAATAATCACCGTTTGTCCCTCGATTGTTCTCAGATTTGTCTCCCGAGATGTTGCTTACGGAAGTACCTATTACAAAAAAGTTTCCGTCACTTGTTCTTTCAATAGTATAAGGCGCATCATAACCGCTTCCTCCAAATGTTTTATCCCAGAGTACGTTCCCAAACTCGTCTACTTTAACTACCCAATAATCTAAATTACCTCTTGAGTTTTCAGATTTATCTCCGCTAATATTACTTTCAGAAGAACCACCTAGTAAGTAGCCGCCATCGTCGGTTTTTGTGATAGACTGCAAGATATCATCATCCGAGCCACCATAAGACTTTTGCCAAATCAAGTTGCCGTCTAAATCGATTTTCATTAAAAGAAAATCCAGTCCGCCATTTTTATTTATTTCACCCTCATAATTAGTAATAGTACCATATTCGTTGAATTCACTAATACCAGCAATTAAGAACGAATCATCATCTGTAAGTATGGCGTCCGTAAATCTTTCGGTATCCGAAGTTCCGAATGATTTATCCCATTCTTTTGTTATTTGGGAAAAGCAGAGGTTACATATAATGTTACAAAGCAAAAGGATAGTAATTTTTTTCATAAACGTTTGGTTGTGGTTTTAAAAAACCAGTTGGAGTTTCTAGAGAAATTTTGGATTATATAAAACGTACTATTCGACTTTGAAATTTGCTTCAAAATACGTTTCGAGATTGGAACTTGAAATACTATGAGATTTAGGGTTTGGCGGGGGAAATTTCATGTTAGGCTGGTTTTCTAGTGGGATATTAAAGGTGCTAATTTCTTACAAATTACTGCGAAGAATTTACTTGCTTACCTTCGCCATGGTATATTTAGATAATCTACAAGAATACTCGTCCAACTGTAATGATTTTATTCTTGAGACTTAGATAAAACGGAAAAGAGCCCCAAATATTGGAGCTCTTTTTCACTAGAAAAACTATTTATTTATAATCACTTGACGTTGATATCGATTGCCTTTATTATCATAAGATTTGATATAATAAGTACCTGCTGGTATTGATTCGATATTTAAAATGTACCTGTCATCATCTTTAATGGTTTTGCCCTTGTAAGAACCGACTCTACGGCCCAAGATGTCATAGACGTAAATTATTTTTAATTCCGCTGGTTTTTGGAAATTTAAAGTAGTTGTTGTGGATGCAGGGTTGGGCGAAACACTCATATCATTTGCACTCTTGTCACTTACTTGATCATCTAACAGCTCAAAATTCATGGATAAAGGGGTTCCCATTTCCCCGCCCAGTTGTGTTTCCGAATACGGAATTGCAGTAATAGAAAACGACCCAGGCGTAAATTCACTACCAAAATAATTTTCAGCCGGAAAGTCGCCATATAGCGCAAATGGAACTACATTTTCGGTTCTTGATGTTGTCAGGTCACCGTCCAACATTAAACGAACACTCTTAACATCTTCTGTTGTATTTGCCCTTACGTTTAAATTCAATGTAGGTAAGGTGCTTATATTGATTTGCATTCCTTCGGTCAAGTCCATAATATCTTGATTGGTATCGGCATTCACCAAAGTGAAACTTTGCACTTTCAATACCGGAGGTACCACCTCAATGGTTTGTACCGCGCTATTTTCACATGCCGTTTCTACGTCGATATACGTGTAGGTAATCTCATAAGTACCTATACCAACGGATGGATCGAAAGAATCATTTGTAACTCCTTCACCTGAATACGATCCACCTTCAGGTAGTCCACCAGTTAATTCAAATGAACCAGAATCTTCAGATACCGTCGAAAAGCTCGAAAGTGTTACTTGAGGAATTTCAGGGTCTTTAAGTTCAAAGGTAAGCTCGGCACTACAATTATTCGCATCTGTGGCTGTAACGGTATAAATTCCAGCTTTTAAATCAAGGGCCAAATCCGAAACGTTATCTTCATCATGGCTCCAAGAATAGGTCACTGGTAATTGCGCACCTTCGTTCGATAATAAGGCAAAGCCATCCACGCCTGAACAGGTACTCGGATGAGCAGTATCTAGAATCGTAATTGCAAAATTGGAACATGCTTCTGTGATACTGAAATTTAGAGCGATTTCTTGGCCCATTTCACCTTCAAGACCTTTTTCCGTATAAGGTGTGGCGGAGATGGAATATGTGCCTAGTCCGAGGTCATTACCAAAATAGTTCTCCGCAGGGAAATCTCCGTATAAAGCAAATGGAGGTACGTTTTCAGTTCTGGTGATACTCTGTTCTCCTGCCAAACTAAGTTGAACGCTCATTACATCATCGGTAGCATTTGCCCGAATATTCAAATTCATAGTCGGAAGGTCCGTAGTATTGATTTCCATACCTTCTTCTAGTAGAAATATATCTTCATTCGTATCGGCATTGACCAACATAAAATCGGTAATCGAAAGCAACTCTTGGTTCATAGATACAATAACAGTTTCGATGATTGTAGTCGTATTCATACCATCACTAACGCTGTAGGAGACTAAAAAAGGACCGCCCTCTACAGAAGTATCTACTTGATCATCACCTAGTATTTCCGAAACTGTAAGGTTTTCATCTATTACGTTGGTAATCTCTCCGACTACATAAGCATCCCCTACTTCAAGCTCAGTCACAAAATCTTCGGAATTTCCTTTAACTTCAAAAGTTGGGGGTGTGGTATCTTCTTGAACGTTTACGGTTACCGTCCATTCTTGTTCTGAGCCGTCTTGTGCCTTAACAACATAAATGATGGGTTCAGTGAAATCGATTGTATCTCCCAATTCAGGTATACTGGTCGCACTATCGGAAATGTCAAAAGAGGGAACCAACGCCGTTACATCAGTACCAATCGGCATAAGCACCTCGATTGTATTTTCTGTTTGGTCGATACTTGTTGCTCCCACTTGGTTCGGTATTGAAAAAGCAAGAATATCATTGTCCATCGAAGCTGTAGATTCAACTACAATGGTCTGAATGCATTCTTCCACATTGCCTGAAGCGTCCGCTGCTTGCCAGTTTATAGTCGTAGTACCCACTTCAAACGGTGCATTCAATTCTTGTTCGTCACTTCTGGAATACGTAAGAACGGGTGCTGTATCACAGTTATCCGTAACAATCGGTTCCACAACATCTTCAATGGGAACAGCTCCTCCATCAGAACTTGTGGTGATAATGTCGGCACCGCAGGTGAACGTTGGTTTCAATTTGTCGAGAACGGTGACTTCAACATTGGTCACAGTGCTGGTATTTCCGTTCGCATCCAATACGGAGAATTCTACCGATACAGGCGTATCTAAATCAGCGCAGGTGAATTCGGTTCTACTTGCCATATACGCGTCGATACCACAATTATCGAATGATGGTGTTTCTGGATTATCCAAATCCTCCGGGGCGATCGATGCCATGCCGTTTTCATCAAGTTCAACCGTTATATTTTGGGCAATAGCCGTTGGTAGTTCTATCTCTACTACACGAATCATTTGATCACAAGGTAACGAAGTATTATTCGCTTCATCCGTGGCAGTCCATGTAACCATGGTATCACCAACAGGAAAAGGTTCCTCTAAATCTAAACCATCGCTGCGAACCGCGGAAAATGTAAATTCTGTTGAGATGTCATCCATAGCAGTTGGAACTAGCAATGGAACTACCGATGAACATTCCCCCTCATCATGATTGGTTTCAATCATTTCGGGACATTCTATTGTAGGAGGTGTTGTATCGTTTTCTATAGGTACAATTCCTGGTGAGCCAATATCATTGCCTGAATTACCATGGAGCTCATTGCTCTGAAAGGCATCTGCTATGCCGATTTCACTTAAGGCCCAACTTGCACCTAAAGTATTGTCTTCGTCCACGTCCGTTAGAAAAATAGAACTTGCAGCGTTGGAATCTACCCAGCCATTGGCGTCATCGTAAATGACTTGTTCAATGACATTCAGTTGAGAAACATTATCGCCATCATAGGCTTCAAAACTATCCCAGATTCCAACCGAGTCTCCAGAATTATTCAATCCTGGCCATCCACTTACTGGTATAGCGTTCAAATCGCCCCATACAGCAGTAAATTCTTCCAAGGTCACATCCGAATCAAAAAGTATTGCGACACCACCTCCTGATATTGAACCACCAAAAATATTGGCGCTGCCCTGTTTTGTATTGTTGTTATCATCCAAAACATATCCTGTTAAGTCAATTGGTTCAGTACCCTTGTTATAAACTTCAATCCATTCCCAAGCACTATCCGAGCTATTAGGGTGGTACATGATTTCTGTAATCACAAGGTTGGATTCCATTGCGATAGTAGTTTCGGATGATTTAAAATCGTCCTGGAATTCAGAAGAAGATGATGAAAACAGGCTCAAAAAAAATAGAATGGTCAGTGTAAAATTTGTCATGTCATTTTGGTTTGATTGCAATTATTTATAGGAAGAAAAACCAAATTAAAACCGATTTTTCTTACGTTAGATAACGGCAAGCAATTCGGTATATTGTATGAAATCATCGATAAAGTGTTCACTTTTAGCGATTAACGGTAATTTATTTTATTGAAAATCCCACAATAATCGCTGCTCAATAGGGTTTTGTAAACAAGTCGATTTTAATCCGACCTATTGATAAAAACAGCTCCCATGCGTAACAACATATGTGTTGTCTTATTCTTTGTAGTTCTCAATACCATAAGTTTAAATGCTCAAGAAATGACAGCGGATAAGCTTCATGGACTTATCGCTCAAGCATCGGATACCCTAATGATAAATGGGAATTCCATCAAGTTTTTATATAAAGAAATGCCACTGATTTGTGTTTACGACGAAAATGCGAATCGCATGCGTATTATTACGCCTATAGTTGAAACAAAAGATGTTGAAGAAGAACAGTTACTGAATATGTTGGTGGCAAACTTCCATTCTGCCCTTGACGTAAAATATGCGTTGAGTGATGAAATCATTTGGTCTGTGTTCATCCATCCTTTGGCAGAGTTATCGGATCATCAAGTTTTGGATGCCATAGATCAAGTCTATTCTGCCGGAGCCACTTTCGGAACCACTTATTCAAGCACCAATTTGGTATTTCCTGGAAACACGAAGAAGAAAGATGTTCCCAAACAAAAGAAACTCATAGACAGAGGTTAAAAACTATATTCAGGAACCTTTCCCAACACTCCTTTGTAAAAAGCTTCATATTTCTCAAAATCGGCCTTTATATCATCTGTTGGATAGGTTGGTTCAGATACCTTTACCTGTTTTTTGCCAAAATCAAAGGCGACCATCACTATGGGTACTTCTGCAGCTTTGGCAATGTAATAGAAGCCAGTCTTCCATTTGTTTACCTTTTTTCTGGTGCCTTCAGGTGCGATGGTCAATCTGAATTTCTTTCGTTCCTTAAATATGGCGGCAGTGGCACTTACCGTGTCATTGGCTTTGCTTCTATCGATAGGAGCGCCGCCTGTCCATCTGAAAATAAATCCGAATGGGGGTTTGAACAGACTTTTTTTACCTACATAATTGATTTCCTCGTTCCACACTTTTCGAATCAATAATCCTAAGAAAAAATCGACCCAACTGGTATGAGGCACAACGATAAAAACACATTTATCCAAGTAAGAGGGAAATTCTCCGACCACCTTCCATCCCAATATTTTAAAATATATAAATTTCGCTATGGCTTGCATAAGATGTTGCAGATTACAGAGTAGATGACTAGGAGATGGGGCTTCTGTTATGAAGATTATATCTTTTCGTAAATGGACTTGAGTTTTTCCGGAGTGATTACTTCACGCCATTGCTTGCCAAGTGCGTTTTCCCAAAGCGGCTGCATCTCCATGGCTACCTTTATCATTGTGTCAAATTGGTCTTTGTCTAGGTTTGCACAAATACCTTTCGGAAGTTCAATTTGGTGTTTATCCATCATCAAGTGAAACAATGCCACACCTTCAGGATAGAATTCTTTCAAATGTTGGAACACCAAACAATTACCAATACCATGTTTAACACCAAGTAAAAAAGAAAGACCGTAGCTCAGTGCATGTGCAACACCTACTTGTGAGTAAGCTATACTCATGCCACCATGCCAAGAGGCCATCATCAACTTATCCCTAGATTCTTCTGGAGAAAGTTCACCCAAATAGACTTCTTTGCAAAGGTCAAGCGCTTTTTCGCCGTAGCTCTGGCTAAACGCGTTCAAATAGGTACCATTCAAAGACTCGATGCAGTGTATAAAACAGTCCATACCGGTATAAAACCATTGTGTTTTGTCAACGCCCTGTGCCAAATTTGGATCCAGAACCACTTGGTCGAAAGTGGTATGATCAGAATTGATGCCCAATTTCATTTTTGGCCCCAAGAGTACGGTGGTTCTAGAAACTTCGGCGCCCGTTCCACTTATTGTTGGTATACCAACGTGATAGACAGCGTTTTTTTGAACCAAGTCCCAACCTTGGTAGTCAGCTGCGCTACCCTTATTGGTTAACATTATCGAAACGGCTTTTGCTAGGTCTAAGAGCGTACCCCCACCAATACCAACGATTCCTGAAGGTAGTTCCGTAAAGTCGGTTCGAATTCTCTTGACTAGATAGTCGACCTGTTCAGTCTTGGGTTCTTCATCCGCTGAAATGAATATGATTTGGTCATTGAATATCAAGGGGATGCGTTTCACCAACTTAGTACCTTCAAAAATATCGTCTACCAAAAAAATAAACGGAGCATCTGAATGCTTCCGATTGGGCATAAGTATCTCGCTCAACTGATTAAAACTTCCCCTACCGAATACCACTCTTGGCACCATCGGGAAGTTTCTATAGCCTTTACTTTGAACACTGGGATTCTTTTTTTTTCCTATTTCTTTTTTTATCTGCATAACTTATCTTACAGGTATTTTAGAATATCTGTCAATTTATTAATTTTCAGATAATTAAGCTCTCTTTCATCAACTGTTACTTCCTCATGTTGCCATGTCGTATGAAACGGGATATGTACAGCCTGCGCCCCGATATTGAGGATAGGCAAAACATCTGATTTTAAAGAATTACCTATCATTAAAAACTCATTTACATCGACCTCTAGATTTTCGAGTAAATTCAAATAGTTCGCTTCTTTTTTGTCACTCAACACCTCAACATGATGAAAGTATTTCGATAGACCAGACCGTTCAATTTTTCGTTCTTGGTCCAATAAATCCCCTTTGGTCATCACGATCAAGCGATAGGTTCCGTTCAACTTCTCTAGAACCTCTACAACCCCCTCTAACAATTCTACGGGATGGGTTATCATACTTTTACCAAGACTTAAAATTTCGTTCAAGGTTGCCTGAGAAATTGTGTTATTTGAAATTTCCAATGCCGATTCTATCATCGAAAGCATGAAACCTTTGACCCCATAGCCATAGAGTTCCAAGTTTTTAATCTCCATTTTAAAGAGCTCCTGATCTATCTTGTTTTTAGTTTCAAACCCATCTAAAAGGCTTGCAAACTTTTCTTCGGTTTCCCTAAAATAAGTTTCATTAACCCAAAGGGTATCATCGGCATCAAAGCCAATGACTTTAATTTTACTCTTATCTATTTCCATGCGGCCTGTGCCCTTTTCAAGTCTTCTGGGGTATCAATTTCTATACCAGATACCGTAGTTTCGACCATTTTTATTTTCTTTCCATATTCTAAATAGCGAATGGCTTCGATTTTTTCGGTAGCCTCTAAAGGCAACATGGGCAGTCGGTGAAAATCCATCAGAGCACTTTTACGGAAAGCATATATTCCTTTATGCTTGTAATAAGTGGTTTCAACATCTGTAGCTCTTGGGTAGGGAATCGGAGAACGTGAAAAGTACAAAGCGAAATTGCGATTATCAACGATTACCTTAACGGTATTCGGATTGGCGATTTCTTCTTGATCCACAATTCTTACCATTAACGATGCCAAATCAATCTCTTTATCACTATCACCTTGAAATACATCAAGAACGCTTGCCAGACTTTCGCGATCCGTAAAAGGCTCGTCTCCTTGAACATTAACGATAATATCCACATCCATATCGGTAACGGCCTCGGCAATCCGATCACTTCCGCAATCGTGTTCTTTGATACTCATTATGGCCTTTCCACCGGACTCGGTAATGGTGTCAAAGATTATCGGACTATCGGTCACCACAAAAACATCATCAAAAATTTCAGTTTTAATAGCAGCCTCATACGTTCTGACAATGACTGGTTTACCCGACAAATCTTGCATCAGTTTCGCGGGGAAACGAGATGCCGCATAACGAGCGGGAATCATGGCTATTACCTTCATTCTATCCAAAATGGTATTTCATTATTCTTTTTATAAGCTCACATTGTTTAATGCTCGGTGCAAATGAAGCTATTTAAGTTTTAAATCGTGGTCTTAGTTTTCTATAAATCATAAAAATTATAATCAAAATGATGATAACCAGAATGATTGCCACAAAAGGAGCGAATATAGAAGCTGTGGTAACCACCGCCGCAGTACCTGTTTCCAAAGTCGATACGATGGGATTCCCTAGACCACCGGTCGTCGCCGTAGATGCCAATCTACCCGTGGCGCCCGCACCTTTTATTGCCGTTGCCGTGCCACCACCCGCGATAATCGCTAATGACCAGGTCACTACAGGATCAAGATTCGCTACAGTAGACACCATTACCGCAGTACCGGCAATTGCAGCCAAAGGCACAGCTACACTATCCAACAAATTATCGACCCAAGGAATAAAGTAAGCGAATATTTCGACCAAAGTGGCCACTCCTAAGGTGATAACCGCAGCAAGACTGCCTATCCATTGCCAACTTTCATTTAATTCCCACACGTCAAAATACGCAGAAAGACTTAAAGCAAACAGTGGAAGGAATATTCGAAAACCTACGGAAGCGGCGAGTCCAACGCCAAGAAAAATACTGATAATAGTTTCGGAAGTCATTTTAAAACTTTACGTATTGGTATTGTTGCAAGCCAAGGTTGAGACCATCTATTGCAAACTTTTGGCAACTACGAATTTAACTTATTCCTCCCCAAGAAAAAAATCGTTCTTAAAACCAATAAGGTAGAGCTGTTTTTTAGCCCTAGTAACAGCCGTGTAGAGCCATCGAAGATACTCCTTGTCCACGCCATTGGGCAGATAGGGTTGTTCTACAAAAACAGTGCTCCATTGCCCTCCTTGAGATTTATGACAAGTAATTGCATATGAGAATTTTACCTGTAGCGAATTAAAGTATTTATTTCCTTTCACCCCTAAGAATTTTTTGTATTTGGAGGTCTCATCCGCATAGTCCTCCATCACATTCTGATACAGTCGATTACCATCTTCATAAGATAGCGATGGCGTTTCTGCTTGTATCGTATCTAAAAGCAAGACCGTTTCAAAGGGTTTTTGATTGGGATAGTCTACCATCTGCACCTTTACTTCGGCAAATTTGAACGAATACAATTCTTTGATTGCAAATATTTCGAGAACCTCAATGATATCACCGTTGGCAATAAATCCTGCTTCTGACTTCGGGTCCAACCAAAAATAGTTGTTCTTAACGACCATCATGTAATCACCTACAGCGATTTCATTTTCTAAATACAGAATACGGGATCGAATATTTTCATTGTACAAATTGGCCCGTTTGTTGGAACGTACAATGAATGCAGTCTCCTCCTTTCCATTTTCGGAATATGATGTGTCTATCGCTTCAAGAATTTCGTGACCATCAATCAGACGAACAATGTCTTGAAAAGGATCTACATCAAACTGAAAGCTATCGAAGTAACCGCTTTGTAACTGCTCTCGCAATAAAGTGGCATTGACCAATATTCCCGAATCCTCGGCTTGACGTACCACTTCATCGAGTTCTAATGTGATAACTTGTTTGTTATAGTTCAATTCTAACTTGTCGGGATCAAGAGCAGGGCTCAAATTCAATTTCACTGGAGGCAACTGCGCCGTATCACCAATTAAAATCAACTTACAGTTATGCCCGGAATAAATGAACATCAAGAGGTCATCCAACAAAGATCCGTTTTCAATTAATTTGGAATCAGCCGGGGTATCTGGAATCATAGATGCCTCATCTACAATAAAAATGGTATTTCGATGCTTATTGGGAGCTAAAACAAATTGAACTCCCCCTCCACTTTGTTTTTTAGGAAAATAAATTTTTCTGTGAATGGTAAAAGCCTGCGTGTTCGAGTAGTTGGACATAACCTTGGCCGCCCTACCCGTTGGAGCCATTAAAACAGCTTTCATTGCGGTTTTCCAAAGACTATTGACCAACGTACCCACAAGGGTCGTCTTACCAGTACCTGCGAAGCCTTTTAGCAAAAAAACGGTATCTTTTTTGTTGTTTAAAATGTAAGTAGCTAATTGTTGTAGGGCAACGTCTTGTTTGAGCGTAGGCTGATGTGGAAATTTTTCCTTTAAAATGGAATAAAAAGAAGCGTCTGTGAGCATTTCCATAGGCTTTCAAAGATAATCAGGATTTTTGGGCCAAAAACTTTTACGATTGAAAAAAAAATGTAAATTTGTTGCAACCACTAAATTTAATTAACTCGAGACATAATGAAGACCATCATACAAATTGTACTTTGGATTGCGTGCGCGGTTTTAGCCTATCTTATTTATCAGTCCGTTACCGGACCCATACAATTCGCTCAGGTAAAGAAAGAACGCTTCGCCAAGGTAATTTCTAATTTAAAGGATATTAGAAATTCACAAGAGGCATATAAAACAGTCAATGGTAAATATGCCAATGACTTTAAGTCACTAGTTAGTTTTGTAGACAGCGGTAAATACACTATTACCTCACAGAAAGATTCTTCTTTTATGAGATATAACAAAGCATTTCAAATCGATATGCCGGTCGATACGGTAGTAATCGACACCTTGGGATTTGTTTCTGTCAAAGATTCACTCTTTAAAAACGATGACCGCTTTAAAAGTATGATGAATGTACCAGGTGCTGATGGTAAAACATTTGAAATGAAGGCAGACATTATCGACAAAGGTGGTTATAAAGCCCCTGTTTTTGAAGCTAAGGTGGCAAAAGAATTAGTTTTGGCCGATCAGCCCAAAGACTTGGTTTCTAGAGAAAAAGCGCAGGTCAGTGTTGAGGAAGTTAATGGAGCTTATATCTCAGTTGGTTCTCTGACACAAGTGAGTAATAGTGGAAACTGGCCACCTATTTATGATCGTAAGAACGAATAATAGAGATATAGACCAAAAGTTTGATAAACTGTCCATTCAAGTTAGCTTGAATGGACTTTCTTTTTGTGTTTTCGATACTATCGAAAATAGCATTCTATACTCCGACAGTATTGTTTTCGAGGAGGAACGCTCCCCATATGGTCTTCAAAAAGGGCTTGTTGCTTTATTTGAAAAACATTCCTTACATAGTAAAAAGTTCTCAGAAGTAATTATCGTACATCGCAACAATTTGTTCAGTTTGGTACCGAAAGCCTTTTTTGATAGAAATGAAATGCCGAATTACTTAAAGTTCAACACTAAAATACTGGCAACGGACCATATCGATTACGATGAAATAGAGGGGCATGATATCATGAATGTGTATGTTCCGTTCGTAAATGTGAACAATTATATCTACGACCTATATGGCGAATTCACTTTCAAACATAACGGCACTGTGATGGTTGAGTCGCTTCTCAAGGTGAATACCTCTGACAAAGAACCAATTTGTTATGTTCATATTGCACATCGGCAACTAGATATTACGGTTTTGGCAAAAAAGAAACTAGAATTCTTTAATAGTTTTAAATTCAGCACTAAGGAAGATTTGGTCTACTATTTACTTTTTACGATGGAGCAACTGAATTTGGACACTGAAACCACCAAACTCAAGCTTTTTGGGAATGTGGAAGAAGGAGACGAGCTATATGACATTTGTTATCAATACATAAAAAATGTTTCGATCTTTGTTTTGCCTACTTCATCGTACCCCTTTGCAAATCTTGATCAAGAGGCTATCGATTTTACGGTTTTAAATTCACTCTAATGCGAATTATCTCCGGAAGCTTAAAAGGCAGGCGTATCACCGCTCCAAAAAAGTTACCCGTCAGGCCTACCACCGATATGGCTAAAGAAGGACTATTCAACATTTTGAACAATCGCTTCTATTTTGATGAAATTTCGGTATTCGATCTCTTTTCAGGAACAGGAAATATCAGTTATGAATTTGCCTCTAGAGGAACTTCAGAGATAACCGCTGTAGATGCGGACTACGGTTGTATAAAGTTTATTGAAAAGACCTCGAAAGATTTTGAAATGGGGATATCACCCCTCAAAAGTGATGTCTTCTCCTTTTTGGAAAAAACAGTTTTGAAAGCCGACATAATTTTTGCAGACCCACCCTATGCTATGGATGTAGAGGATTTTGAAAACATTGCAAAAATTGTTTTCGAAAGAAAACTACTAAAACAAGAAGGGCAGCTCATTATCGAACATGCCAAACAAATGGATCTATCGCATCTTAAAAACTTTAATAGCCAACGAAAGTACGGTGGCAGCGTTTTTAGTTTTTTTAATAACGTTCAAATAGTTGAATAGTATGAGTTGGAAACTAAAAATCAGGGATTCTATTTTTCGAACCACCGGTCTGATGATCTATCAGAAGAAACCCTTTGGTCAAGATCCCTTCCAAGATATAAAGAGAAGTTTTCCCAACTATCCTTTTAATGTTTTTTTTGATGTTGGCGCCAACATTGGTCAAACCGTATCGGATATCGTAGCTTTTTTTCCAAATGCTGAAATTTGGTGCTTCGAGCCAGTTCAAAAAACCTTTGAAGTGCTTAAAGAGAGAACAAAAGGTAAAAACATCAACTACCAAAAAATAGCACTGGGTTCGGAGAATATCCAAACCGAAATTTTTGTTGACGAAGATAACTTATGGTCCGACATGACCAGCATTGTAAATGCAAAAACAACCAATCCCGAGAATTTGGTAAGTGAACTTATTACAATCGAAAAACTCGATGATTTTTGCTTGGAAAATTCAATAGAAACAATCGACTACTTAAAAATTGATACGGAAGGTTATGACTACGAGGTGCTGAAAGGAGGAGTGAAAATGCTAGAAGAGCAGCTGATAGCATTTGTGGAGGTTGAAGTATCAATGAATCCTGAAAATACCTTTCATGTTGATTTTGTAATGGTAAAAGAATTCATGGAGAGCCATGCTTACCGTCTCTATGGTTTGTATGATCAAATGCATGAATGGCAAACAAACACTCCCATTTTAAGAAGAACAAATCCACTTTTTGTTGCAGATAAAGTGTTCCGTAATTACTAAGCAAAGTTATTGGTTTAAATAAAAAAGCAGGTCATAAGCCGGATTCTGTTTCGACCCCAAAGGGATCGACCGTTATCATTTATCTAGGCCTTCAGTTACCCAAAGGCTCAAACCGCCTACCCTTCAGCTTGGGCGTGCAACCCTCAAACACTGATTTACGTGACGTTTCACCACATAGAGTTTACCTGATTTCACTACAGCCTTACCTGTACATTCTTTCTGCTGCACTTGTCCTAATACGCCGAAACGTAATGACGGGCGTTACCCGCTATGCTGCACTATGGTGTCCGGACTTTCCTCCTTGCCCCGAACTTGATTCGGGATCTGCTGAAATATGCTACCATATTCAACAGGCACTGAAACAAGTTCAGTACACGGCGATAACGTGACCTGCCAGCGGCAAATTTAGCTTAATTGTTGATAAAAAAGGATTTTAAACCCTAGAAAGAAAATGCTTGATCCAATCCTGTTATTATATTTGTATTTACCCTAGGACAAAGCTTGAAATTGCCTTAAAATCAGTGTAATTTGGAACCTTTCATTGTATCAGCACGGAAATATCGTCCCCAGACCTTCAAAGACGTCGTGGGACAAAAGGCGATTACCAATACGTTGTTGAACGCTATTGAAAACAACCACTTGGCCCAAGCGCTACTTTTTTGCGGACCTCGAGGTGTAGGCAAAACTACCTGTGCCAGAATATTAGCCAAACAAATCAACCAAGATGGCACCCAAAAGGAAGATGAAGATTTTGCGTTCAATATTTTTGAACTTGATGCGGCTTCGAACAACTCGGTAGATGACATTCGAAACCTTATCGATCAAGTACGCATTCCTCCTCAAGTAGGAAAATACAAAGTATATATTATCGACGAGGTTCACATGCTCTCCTCTTCTGCCTTTAATGCTTTTTTGAAAACCTTGGAAGAACCACCAAAGCATGCTATTTTCATTTTGGCTACTACGGAAAAGCATAAAATCATACCTACAATTCTTTCGAGATGTCAAATTTTCGATTTCAAACGCATAACAGTTAAGGATGCCGCTGAATATTTAAAATATATTGCGGAGAACCAAGGCATTGAAGCAGAAGAAGACGCTCTGCATATCATCGCCCAAAAAGCTGATGGTGCAATGCGCGATGCACTCTCCATATTCGATAGGGTCGTTAGTTTTTCTGGTAAGCAATTGACCCGAAAGGCGGTCACAGAAAATCTCAACGTTCTAGATTATGACACCTATTTTAAGGCGACCGATTTAATTTTACAAAATAATATACCAGAAATACTACTACTCTTCAACAAGACTCTGGCACTTGGTTTTGATGGACATCACTTTATAAGCGGCCTAGCTTCGCATTTTAGGGATTTAATGGTTTGCCAACATGAAAGCACCATTTCACTTATGGAGGTTGGTGAAGGAGCTAAACAACGTTATCTCGAACAATCAAAAAAAACAGCTCAGAGCTTTCTTTTGAAGGCATTGAATATTGCCAACGATTGCGACTTAAAGTACAAAACCAGTAAAAACCAACGTTTATTGGTGGAGCTCACCTTAATGAAACTGTCATCCATCGATTTTGATGGGCAAAAAAAAAATCCTGAATCAGTAGTACTGGACCAAAAAACTGTTGAATTTATTGCTCCTGCCGCCTTTTTCAATGGAATCCCCAAACCCATCGAGGAAAATACCACTGAGGTAGCTTTAAATGCTCAATCACAACATATTGAAGTAGCTACACCAATTCAGAAACCACAATCCGGCGCGAGTCCACCAGAAAACGGTATTCCTAAGGATCAAAAACGAAAGCAAGCAGTTCAGGTTGAAAATCATACTAACTTACTAGTTGAGGAGCCTGAACAAACGGTTATTACAAAAGAAAATTTAGCAAAAGTAAATGTTGTAAAAAAAATAGAAATAAAAAAAAACCTAAACCGTGTTTCAGGACTTTCAATATCCAGTCTAAAAGCGAAAAAAGCCCACGAGCTCAATAAGAAAGACGATGCTGTCGATGAAAGTAAGTTACCCAAAGAAGCCTTCACCGAAGCAAACATGCAGCAGCATTGGGCAGACTTTGTTCAAAAAATCGATGATGACGGAAGAAAAATATTAGCCTCCAACCTTCATTCTGACATTCCAAAATTAATCGATGAGACAACCATTTGGATCGAATTACCCAATGGCACGATGAAAAAGGAAATTGAACGTGAACAGTACGATCTCATAGAGTACCTCAAGTTAAAACTGAATAACCATTTTATCAACTTGAAAATTACAGTCAATGAGGAAACGGCCAAAAAATTTGCGTTCACCCCTGAAGAAAAATACGAGAAACTCCGCGAGAAGAACCCGACTATTGATTTATTGCGAAAAGAATTCGATTTAGACCTTTGATCTTCTCTTAACCAAGCCTCTAATGGCCATTGATAGCATTACGATTGAGATAATCAGAAGGCCGTATGCTTCTCTTCCCTCCTCAATATTCTTGATATCGCCCTGACCTATTTCAAAGCCTTCGAATTGTTCAGGATAAATATAGAAAAAGCCAATTAACGCTGCGATTCCGGTAATTAAAGGAACCGAAAGGCGAATACGATTGAATGTATAGCCCAATGTTATTATTCCAGCTATACCCCAAATGACAATCCAAACCAGTGAATCAGGGTCGTTATATTGTAATCCGGCAGATACCAGAAATAAAATACCAAAAATAATTCCCAAGATTTTAATTACGGTATTCATGATTTGAGATGTTTTGTATAAGAGGTATGAAAATAACGTTTTCTTTCTATTTTTGTTGCCAAAGAACAGGTCTATGCTAGGTTTGAAGCTCCCAACAGATCCGAGATGGGTCAATATCGTTGAAAAAAACATTGATGAAATACTCACCGATCATGCTTATTGTGAACAAAAGGCGGCCAGCACCGCGATTTCCTTAATCGTAAGTTTTCCGGAATACACAGAATTGATAGATGAAATGATAGCACTTTCCCGTGAAGAAATGGGACATTTTAAAATGGTACATGACCGTATCGTTGCTAGGGGTAAAACGCTTGGAAGAGATCGAAAGGATGAATATGTACTACAACTTGTCAAGTTTTTTCCAAAAGGAGGAAGTAGAACCACCCAATTGGTCCATCGGCTATTATACGCCGCTTTGATCGAAGCTAGAAGCTGCGAACGTTTTCGGCTATTATCGGAAGAACTCGAAGACAAAGAACTAGCGGAATTCTACCATAAACTCATGGTAAGCGAAGCAAGCCATTATACTATGTTCTTAAAATTCGCCAGAAAGTACGGTGACCGAACCGAAGTTGATAAAAAATGGCAAGAATTATTGGATTATGAAGCTGAAATCATGAAAAACCTTGGCACAAAAGAAACCATTCACGGGTAGAGTGAATAATCAACAATAATTTTCAGCCTTATTTTATTCCTAATTTCTCTAAATAGTAATCGTACATGGCAAACTGCGAGCGCAAACTCGGTTTGTCACAATTACGATATGAGTTGTCCTGTTTTTCATTGAAAACACGTGCTTTTACATTGTCGCCCCAAGAAATTTCAAAAGTATCCAGAAGTTCTTGTTTAATATCTTCATCATAAATGGGACAGCCTACTTCCACACGATAATCAAGATTTCGTGTCATCCAATCGGCGGAAGAAATATAGATTTTAGGATTACCATCATCGCCGAAAATAAAGATACGCGGGTGCTCCAAAAATTTATCCACTATACTGATGGCTTCAATATTTTCGCTCATCCCTTTTATTCCTGGTACTAGACAACAAATTCCCCTGATAATCAATTGTATTTTGACTCCTGCCCTACTTGCTTCGTATAGTTTATCAACCATTTTATAGCTGGTGAAGCTATTCATTTTGATTTTGATATAAGCTTCTTTACCAACGATAGCATTCGCGATTTCGTTGTCAATCAATTTCTGAAAAGTACTCTTGGTGTAATGTGGAGAAACAATAAGGTGCTTGTACTTATTAATTTTATAGGTCGTTTCAAAGAAATCAAAAACTTTGTTCAATTCTTTCAAAATGGCTTCATGAGCCGTGAACAAGGTGTAATCGGTATAAATTCGTGCCGTTGCTTCACTGAAATTACCGGTACTGATGAAACCGTAGCGTTTTATCCCTTCTTCTTCCTCACGTTCGATAACACAGATTTTACTATGTACTTTGAGGCCAGGAACGCCAAAAATCAATTTAACTCCCTCCGCCTGCAGTTGTTCCGCATATTCAATGTTGGCTTGTTCATCAAAACGAGCTTGCAGTTCAATCTGAACCGTTACTTGTTTTCCATTTTTGACCGCATTTATTAGAGAAGCCGCTACTTGAGAATTACTGGCCAGACGATAGACGGTAATTTTAATCGTTCTAACTTTTGGGTCTAACGCCGCTTCGCGAAGAAACTTGATGATATAAGAAAATGTATGATACGGCGTGTACTGCAAATAGTCTTTTTGAGCAATTTGTTCAAGAAGACTACCTTCCATACTAAAACCTTTCACTGGTAAAGGGGCTATCTTTTGGTACATCAAATCTTGTCTTCCCAAACTTGGGAAACCCATATAATCGCGGCGGTTATGATAACGCCCTCCTGGAATTACACTATCGGTATCCTCAATATTCATTTTCTCTTTCAGAAAACTCAGCGTGTCTTTGCCAATACTTTTATCATAAACAAATCGAACCGGATCACCAACTTTGCGATGTTCAACGCTTGAAGATATTTTTTCGATAAAACTTTTGCTAAGGTCGTTATCCATATCTAACTCCGCATCACGTGTTATCTTAATCATATGTGCAGATATCGATTCAAATTCGAACATGGTAAATATGCTACGCAAACAGTACCGAATAAGGTCGTCTAAAATGATAATATAATTTTTGTCCCCTTCTTTTGGCAGTACCACGAAACGATCAATCCCTTTGGGGATTTCTATCAAAGCATACCTTTTTTCCTTTTCTTCGGCGATTTGATCCCCTATTATAATCATCTTCACGGCAAGGTAAGCGGCCGTATCTTTCAAGGTGGGAAACTCTGTAAGATCATTCAAAATGATGGTCATCAATTGAGGACTCACATTCTGTAGAAAATAGTTTTTAACAAATTCATGTTGATCACCCCTTAGTTCCGTTTCCTTAATGATAAAGATATCTTGCCCCTCGAGTTCGTCTTGAATTTCTTTTAAGATATTGATACTTCTGGCTTGTTGGTCTATCACTATTTTGGTGATTTCCGCTAAGAGATCTTTCGCTGTTTCACCGCCCAAGACACTTTTCCCTTTCTTTCCGGCATCAACAATACGCTTTACTGTGGCATACCGAACTTTAAAAAATTCATCAAGGTTATTTGAAAATATTCCTAAAAATCGCAACCGCTCGATCAGAGGAACGTTCTTATCCGCACTTTCTTGAAGTACTCGCTCATTGAACCACAACCAACTAATTTCGCGATTGACATATTGATTTTTTGGTTTAATCATTCTTTTAAATGCTTTGGAAAAATGGTTCGTTTGGTAACACCTTTTTCAATGGATGCCCATTGGTCAACATTCAATGCTAAGTGTACCAACCCACTAGTGGGAACGTTTTCAATATAGGAATTTCCATGGGAATTGGCAATGTGTGTAAAAGCATGGTTATGCCCAAAAATCATGACAGTTTTCAAGTTATCATCCAGGTCTTTGACAAACTGTAATACTTCATCTCCCGAAAAATCATATAACCACTCCGTAGTCCGAAATTTATCCAACGGAAAATATAGTTGTCGACAAAAAATCATTGCAGTATGTAATGCCCGATTTGCCGGGCTTGAAAAAATCATATCGATATCAAGCCGATTCTCATGAAATTTATTGGAAACCAATAGCGCATCATTGATTCCGCGCTCCAATAAAGGCCTATCTTTATCACCTACTGAATACTCCCAGGATGATTTGCCGTGTCTTACTAATATTAGATTCTTCATGCTTTATTAATTTTACCGCTGAGACCGTTAAAGCTTCGAAGGCGGGGCCAACGAAAATACTGGAAACCAAATGCTACTGCTTCTAATTTCTTTAGGGAGCTAAACGTTCAATCTTCCAATCATAATCTGCCTGTAATGTATAACGGATTCGATCATGAAGTCGGTTGGGTCTTCCTTGCCAAAATTCTATTGAAACGGGTCTTACGATATAGCCTCCCCACCAATGAGGGCGTTCAATTTCTTTTCCTTTATACTGGTCTTCTAGCATCGATAGCTTTTGTTCCAAAACTTCCCTTGAAGAAATCACACTGCTTTGGTCAGATACTATTGCACCTAATTTGCTACCATCAGGACGCGATTCAAAATAACCATCGGAGAGATTTGCTGCGATTTTCTCCGCCCTCCCTTTTATGATAATCTGTCGTTCTAGATTCGGCCAAAAAAAGGAAATACAAACATTGGGGTTCTCTTCTATCGCCTTGCCTTTTTCACTTTTATAATTAGTATAAAAGATAAATCCTTCATATGTATATTTCTTTAACAACACTACCCGATTCTTTGGAAACCCATCTAAACCGATGGTGGAAACAGTCATGGCATTCGGCTCATCGACACCTTCCGAGGCTTCAACCTCGTAAAACCATTTTTGAAAAAGTTCCATAGGATTATCAGAAATAGAACCTTCCATCAGGGCACTTTTTTCATAGGCTTTTCTATAATTGCTCAGGTCTTTTTGCATTGCATAGATTTGCCTGCAATTTACGAGATCCTGATTATCTATTTTGGCTTAATACCGTTGTGCTATTTTTTAATAACTTGTAAGTAACAATCTATAAATGAACATTGTATGGAATTTACATGTACAGTTGACATCAACGCACCGATAGAAAAGGTGGTTGAATTGTTCGAAAACCCGGACAATCTGCATGAATGGCAAGATGGCTACAGAAGTTTTGAACACATGAGTGGTACTGAAGGAGCGATAGGGGCGAAGTCAAAATTAATTTATGACCGATTGGAATTGATTGAAACTATCATACGTAATGAGCTTCCTCATGAATTTAAGGCTACCTACGAGCATAAACATATGGTAAATACAATGTCGTGCAGATTTAGCGAACTTGATACGGAAAAAACAAGATTGGAACAAGAAATACACTACACTAAATTCAATGGCTTCATGATCAAGCTTATGGCCAAGTTATTCCCACGTATGTTCAAAAAGCAAGTTCAAAAATGGCTGAATCAATTTAAAGCTTTTGTCGAGAGGGAAAATTCTTAAAATTCAAATATCTTACCATCGTCAGCTAGTTCTACATTCTCAAAAACAGTTTGCGCTTCATCTTTGAAAAGTTCTATGGATTTATAACGCGTGGAATAGTGCCCCAAAATTAAAGTACCAACCTGTGCTTCTTTGGCAATTGTTGCCGCTTCTTTTGCCGTGGAATGTTTTGTTTTGGCAGATAAATGCTCTTCTGAGTCCAAGAAAGTAGATTCATGATACAGCACATTCACACCTTTTATCAGTTGAACAATTTCAGGTTTATATGCCGTGTCGCTGCAAAAAGCATAACTTTTAGGTTTTGGAGGGTCATAACTCAACATATCATTGGAAACAATCTCGCCATTTTCAAGTACTACATCTTTTCCGTTTTTGATGTTCTGAAAATAAACCTTGTCTATTTTATATTTTGTGGCAGCATCGATGTTCAATTTTCGTTCACCCAATTTTTCCCGAATCAAGAATCCGTTGGTATACACTCTGTGGTCAAGGGGAATTGTAGTTACAGAAACTTTTTTGTCCTCGAAAATTAATTGCGGTTCTTTAGACTTCAGCTCATGAAATTTTAAAGGGTAGTTAGTCCACGAATCACCCAGTTTCAGCAGCAATGTTATGGCTTCTTTAATTCCCTTTGGGCCATAAATATGCATTTCTTTAGTTCTTCCTAACAAGCGAAAGGTAGAAATCATACCAGGCAGGCCGAAAAAATGGTCGCCGTGCAAATGCGAAATAAAAATATGATTGATTCTCGAAAACTTCAACTTGCTCTTACGAAGTTGTACTTGTGTACCTTCGCCACAATCGATGAGAAACAGATGTCCTTTGATTTCCAAAACTTGGGAAGTCGGGTTGGTCAAGGTCCTTGGAGTGGCCGCGTAACAACCTAGAATATGAAGCTTCATTGAGACTATTTCTAAAAGTGAGGTTTATATTTCTGAGCTTCTGTAGCGGTATACTTGCTTTTAAAAGTAAAAGCATAAGGAGTTTCTCCATTCAAATTTAAATACTTTAAACGCTCATTTGCTTCTTCAGGAGATGGAAAGCTTCCCGCTTCAACATACCAAAATGCCATATGCATATCGGTCATTTTGTGAAACCATTCTTTTTTCCGCTTAAATATTTCTACATGGTCGGATGCGTAGGTAAATTGAAAGAGTGTATCCAAAGAATGCCAGACGGACATGTTAACAATGATAAAGTCGTCGTCAAAAACTTTAAGAGAAGTTGCGTCTTTACCATCTTCGTCTTTTAAACGCCAGACAAAACCTTCGCTCTTTTCGGCCAACGCATTGATTCGATCCAGATTATTGGCGAAATCTGCCATTACCGGGCTATCCATTGGAGCCAGCATTTTGGCAATATTGACTTGTGCCAAATGAAAATTACTCATATTCCCAAGTCCCTTTCAATTTCCTCCATTTCGATGATGTCCCTTGCCTCTTGCAGGGTTGGCACCACCAAAATCTCTTCGGGAACTTCATCATACGAAACTTTGTTAGTTACTAGAACAAAGGATTTATCCGCCGTTCGATGCGTATTTGAAATCTCTAGAAACTCGAGAACATCGCCAGCAGTCAATTTGGAGAAAGAAAAAAGATTGATGATCAGGTTGTCATTTTTAATTTTTGCATAACCTCCTTTGAGGTTTTCCAAAAACTTAGGTAGCGAAATATTTTCTTGAAAAACGATAGTCGTTGTTCCGTCTTTGTCAAAAATCATGGTCGTCTTATTTAATTTTTGAAGCCAAAAGGTAAATGACCGCCATCCGTATGGCTACGCCATTCTCAACTTGGTTTAGAATAATGGACTGCTTGGAATCTGCAACATCACTGGTAATCTCCACTCCCCTATTTATAGGCCCAGGGTGCATTATCACGATTTCTTTGTCAAGGCTGTCTAAAAAAGCCTTATTGACCCCAAACTGTTGTGTGTACTCCCTCGTTGTGGGGAAGTAACTAATATCTAATCGTTCATTCTGAATGCGTAACATGTTGGCGACATCGCACCAGTTCAATGCTTTTCGCAAATTGGTCTCTACTCCTACCCCCAAAGATTCCACATATTTTGGCAGTAAAGTTTTTGGTCCACACACCTTCACGTTAGCACCTTGCAATTTGAGCGCGAAAATATTTGACAGTGCTACCCTAGAATGGAGAATATCGCCCACGATAACCACATTTTTTCCGGCTACGTCACCCAATTTCTCTCTGATGGAATAGGAATCCAGTAATGCCTGGGTGGGATGCTCATGTGCCCCATCACCAGCATTTACAATAGATGCGTTTACATGTTTGGATAAGAATATACCTGCTCCGGGATTTGGGTGGCGCATCACCACCATATCCACTTTCATTGAAAGAATGTTATTTACAGTATCGATCAAAGTTTCTCCTTTCTTGACAGATGATTGCCCTGCGGAGAAATTAATGACATCGGCTGACAAGCGTTTTTCAGCCAATTCAAAAGATAATTTAGTACGAGTACTGTTCTCAAAGAAAATATTGGCAATGGTAATATCACGTAACGAAGGTACTTTTTTGATCGAGCGATTGATAACCTCTTTAAAATGGTCGGCAGTTTCAAAAATGAGTTGAATATCCGATTCGTTCAGATATTTGATTCCCAATAAGTGTTTTACACTCAGTTCTGCCATTTTAATTACTTATCAGATAAATTACGTCTTTGCCATCATTCTCTTCCCACATTACTTTTACCTTTTCATCGTTGATGGCATCGACCTGTCTTCCCCTGTAATTAGGTTGAATGGGTAAGTGCCGGCTAAACCTTCGGTCGATTAACGTTAAAAGCTCAATCTCTGAAGGTCTTCCGAAAGATTGAATTGCGGTAAGCGCAGCCCTAATGCTTCTCCCTGTATATAATACATCATCAATTAAAACTACCTTTTTTCCTTCTACCAAAAAATCGATTTTAGTCTCCGTAGCCGCTAATGTTTTGTCTCCCCTGCGAAAATCATCCCTATAAAAAGTAATGTCAAGAAAACCGACATTGATATGTTTTACCCCGTATTCTTCTTTCAAAATTTTGGTTAAGCGATCTGCTACAAAAGTGCCCCTTGGCTGTATACCAATGAGCACTGTATTTTCAAAATCCAAGTGATTTTCAAGAAGTTGGCAAGCCAAACGGTGAAGGATGATGTTAATTTCTTTTGAGGAAAGCAGTACTTTTTGACTCATAGTCGGTCTTCAATACTTTGGTGGCACAAAGTTAGGGAATTCCACCGAATTAAAAACTCCCAAGGCGTAGAAACAATAAAAGCCCTAACTCAAAAGTTAGGGCTCTCAAATTCTATAAATGAAAAACTTACTTCTTCTTAGAACCAGCTTCCATTTTATCTTTCAACGCCTGTAACGCTTCATTGGCATCACCTAAAGTAGGTTTAGCTTCATCAGCGGCGGCAGCTTGTCTTTTAACTGCTGCTTTTACATTACGTTTCTCTTCTTCTCTAAAGATTGCGGTGTGACTTGCTACTACACGTTTGAAATCTTTATTGAATTCGATGATCTTAAATTGAGCTTCCTCGCCTTTAGCAAGCTTCTTACCATCTTCCTTCTCTAAATGACGTTGCGGTACGAATGCCGTAATGTCTTCATTGAATTCAATGATAGCGCCTTTGTCAACGATTTCACTGATAGCTGCTGTATGAACACTGTCCAATCCAAACTCCTTCTCATATTTGTCCCAAGGGTTATCAGTTGTTTGTTTGTGGCCCAAACTTAACTTACGACCGTCAACATCCAATTCCAATACTTCCACTTCTAAAGTATCACCAACAGTTACAAATTCGGATGGATGCTTGATTTTCTTAGTCCAAGAAAGGTCTGAAATATAAATCAATCCGTCGATTCCTTCTTCCAATTCTACGAACACACCAAAGTTGGTAAAGTTTCTAACGATACCTTTATGTCTGGAACCAACAGGATACTTTGTAGTAATATCGGTCCATGGGTCTGGAGTCATTTGCTTTATCCCAAGAGACATCTTTCGATCTTCCCTATCCAATGTCAAAACAATTGCTTCAATCTCATCACCAACTTTTACGAAATCTTGCGCAGAACGTAAATGCGTAGACCAAGACATTTCAGAAACGTGTATCAATCCTTCAACACCTTCTACAACTTCGATGAAAGCACCGTAATCTGCAATGACAACGACTTTACCTTTTACTTTATCGCCAATCTTGATTTCATCGCTCAAGGCATCCCAAGGATGTTTCTCCAATTGCTTCAATCCTAATTGGATACGAGATTTATTCTCATCAAAATCAAGGATAACCACGTTCAATTTCTGATCTAATTCAACAACCTCGTTCGGGTGATTGATGCGGCTCCAAGAAAGGTCGGTAATATGCACCAGACCATCTACACCACCAAGATCGATAAAGACTCCATATGAAGTGATGTTTTTCACAACACCTTCTAAAACTTGGCCTTTTTCCAACTGACTGATAATCTCTTTTTTCTGCTCTTCGATATCTGCTTCGATCAAAGCTTTATGCGATACAACAACATTCTTGAATTCATGGTTGATTTTAACCACTTTGAATTCCATCGTCTTATTTACATACTGATCGTAATCACGAATTGGTTTCACATCGATTTGAGAACCTGGCAAGAACGCTTCGATTCCGAAAACGTCAACGATCATACCACCTTTGGTTCTACATTTTACAAAACCACTAACTACTTCTTCGTTATCATGGGCTGCGTTCACACGATCCCATGCCATAATGGTACGCGCCTTTCTGTGCGAAAGCACCAATTGACCACTTTTATCTTCACGAATGTCGATCAAGACCTCAACCTTGTCACCAACCTTTAAATCAGGATTGTAACGGAATTCGTTCAAAGAAATAACGCCTTCCGATTTTGCGTTGATATCAATTATAGCCTCACGATCAGTCAAATAAACCACCGTACCGGTTACTACCTCTTCATCAGCGGTGTCAACAAAATTTTCTGAAACCAGTTTTTCGAATTCCTCTAATTTGGAATCCTCGACTTTCTCAATGCCTTGTTCGTATTTCTCCCAATTGAAGTTCTCTAAAAATTCTTGGGGGTCTACCTCAGGAACTGCAGGTTTTGTTTCTTCTACCGTTTCGGTAGCTTCTTGAACTACCTCAGTAGTCTCTTGAATTGCTTCAGCCGTTTCCTTTGCCGGAGCTTTTGTTTTTTCTTCAGCCATTATATAGCTTAAAATTTGTATTCTACGATGTTACAAGAGTTAAACAATTATCGTAGAAGTTGTTATTGACTTCTTTTTTACTTCCCTCTTCACTCTTGAATATTTGTCAAAAAGGGCTGCAAAAATACGTTTTTTATATAAGTATCACAATACTTTTTAACAATGCCTCCAAATTGTCATACAATTTGTACTGTTTTGGTTTGAATTCGAGCAATAATCATTATCTTGGAGGCATGAATATTAACGAACAAATACATTAACTTATGAGTGTTAAAGCAAAATACCAAGGCGTTTTAAGCCTAGGTGAGCAATTAGGAATCAAAGATGGCAAAGTAACCGAAGAAAACGGTGTTCTTAAAATTAAGGGACAAGCGGCTACTCCTTATGAAAAAGACCTTCTTTGGGATAAAATAAAAGAAGCCGGTGGCGAGAACGCCTCGGATATTAAGGCAAATATTACTGTTGAGGACGAATCTGTCTATCACAGACATACTGTTGCAAGTGGAGAATCATTGAGTAAAATAGCCAAGCATTACTATGGTGATGCCATGAAATACAACAAGATCTTTCAAGCAAATACCAATATTTTGAAAAATCCGGATGTAATTCATCCCGATCAGGTTTTGGTTATTCCTAATATCTAAGAATACAAGAATTAGTCACATAAAATGCCATTGAAATTTTCAATGGCATTTTTATTGCTTGTCTATCACCCGCAGCGCAAAGTTGTACATTCGCTCGAATTGCTCGTCAAGCCCCATATCACTATTATCGAACTGAATGGCATCTTCCGCCAGTCTAAGAGGTGAAAATTCACGGCTTGAATCAATTTTATCGCGGTACTGGACATTTTTCAATACGTCTTCGTAGTCAACTGACTCTCCTTTGTCCAACAGTTCTTTGTATCGTCTATATGCTCTTTTTTCAGGGGAAGCTGTCATAAATATCTTGAGCTCGGCATCAGGAAAAACCACGGTTCCGATATCTCGCCCATCCATCACAATACCCTTTTCGGCACCCATTTTTTTCTGCATATCGACCAACATGTGTCGAACCTGTTCAATTTCGGCTATTCTACTAACATGTTTTGATACTTCAAGTGAACGGATTTCTTTCTCCACATTTTCTCCGTTTAAATACATCTCCGAATACCCTAGGGTATCATTATACTTAAAAGCTAATTTAATTCGACTTAATAATTTGACAAGGGGCTGAAGGTTTTCAGAATCTTGGCCGATAAACCCGTTGCGCATGGCAAAGAGGGTCACTGCTCTGTACATGGCTCCTGTATCTACATATACGTAGCCAAAAGCCTTTGCCAACTGTTTGGCAATTGTACTTTTTCCGGTAGACGAATAGCCGTCGATGGCGATGGTGATTTTCTTCACGAGATAAAAGTAAAGCTTTTTCTCCGTGGACCACGGCGTTTTTTCCTCTGTATGGCCTCGCGAAATAATTTTACCGAGTTCCGCAGAGGAACACAGAGTTGCACAGCCCTTCTGCTTAAAGCTTCTTAGGGTTTTTGACCTTTTGTTTTGTCACAGCAATATCGATAACCTCATGCATATCGGTCACGTAGTGAAAAGTCAATCCTTTTAGGTAATCGGCTTTGATTTCAAGAATATCTTTTTCATTGTCCTTACAAAGGATGATTTCTTTAATTCGTGCCCGTTTGGCCGCTAGGATTTTTTCTTTAATGCCTCCAACCGGCAGCACTTTCCCGCGCAGTGTTATTTCACCGGTCATTGCAAGACTTTTCTTGACTTTTCTTTGTGTAAATAATGAAACCAAAGAGGTCAACATGGTAATACCAGCGCTTGGTCCGTCTTTTGGTGTAGCTCCTTCAGGAACATGAATATGCACATTATATTTTTCAAATACTTCAGGGTCAATTTCGAAACGGTCAGCGTTAGATTTGATGTATTCCATCGCGATCGTTGCCGACTCTTTCATTACTTTACCGAGATTTCCGGTAATGTTCAAAGTCCCTTTTCCTTTTGATAATATGGATTCAATAAAAAGGATATCTCCTCCCACACTTGTCCATGCAAGTCCCGTAACTACACCGGCAACCTCGTTGTTTTCGTATTTATCACGTTCCATTCTGGATGGGCCTAGTACTTTTTCAACGATTTCATTGCTGACCTTCACCTCATATGCTTCTTCAGTCGCAATTGATTTTGCCGCGTAGCGAACCATTTTTGCAATTTGTTTTTCGAGCGAACGCACGCCTGATTCCCTAGTATACCCTTCAACAATTTTTTCAAGCTGCGGTTTACCTATTTTCAGGTGCTTCGTACTCAAACCGTGTTCCTTCAATTGCTTCGGCAGTAAATGCCGTTTGGCAATCTCCACTTTTTCTTCAATAGTATACCCGGTGACATTGATGATTTCCATACGGTCACGCAGAGCAGGTTGAATCGTAGAAAGATTATTGGCAGTAGCAATAAACATCACTTTTGATAGGTCATAACCCATTTCCAGAAAGTTATCGTAAAACTCGCTATTTTGTTCTGGATCCAAAACTTCGAGCATGGCAGAGGAGGGATCGCCTTGATGGCTGCTCGATAACTTATCGATTTCATCTAAAATAAACACAGGATTAGAAGTGCCAGCCTTTTTTAAGCTCTGAATTATACGACCTGGCATCGCACCTATATACGTTTTTCGATGCCCCCGTATTTCGGCTTCATCTCTTAGGCCGCCTAAGGAAATGCGTACGTATTCCCTACCAAGAGCTTCCGCTACAGATTTTCCTAAAGAGGTTTTACCGGTACCTGGAGGTCCGTATAGACAAAGAATGGGTGATTTCATATCATTCCGCAACTTTAGCACCGCCAAATATTCTATGATACGTCGTTTTACATCCTCAAGCCCGTAATGGTCACGGTCAAGTATGCGTTGAGCACGCTTCAAATCGAATTTATCCTTAGAGAATTCATTCCAAGGTAAATCCAAAAAGAGATCTAGATAATTTCTTTGAATGGAATACTCCGCAACTTGCGGATTCATTCGCTGCATTTTGGCTAACTCTTTTTCGAAGTGCTCTCCTACTTTTTTAGACCACTTTTTCTTCTTTGCCCTTTGACCCATTTCATAGAACTCCTCGTCATAGGAGACACCGCCCAACTCTTCTTGAATAGTTTTCATCTGTTGGTGCAGAAAATATTCGCGCTGCTGCTGGTCCATATCCGTCCTGACCTTCGATTGAATATCGTTCTTGAGTTCGAGTTTTTGTAACTCGATGTTCATATATTTTAAGGTAGCCAATGCACGGTCTTGTAGGTTTCCGATTTCTAGAAGATCTTGCTTGTCCTTAACATCTAAATTAAGGTTGGATGACACGAAATTGATCAGGAAAGAATTGCTCTGAATGTTCTTGATTGCAAACGAAGCCTCACTCGGAATATTCGGATTATCCTTTATAATACGCAACGCCAAATCCTTTATTGATTCAATGATCGCCAAAAATTCAGGATCGTTCGGATCTGGTCTCTCCTCTTTGGTTTCTCGTATGGTTGCGGTGATATAAGGGTCTTTGGTCAATACTTCGGCTATCTCAAAGCGTTTTTTACCTTGAATGATAACGGTAGTGTTGCCATCGGGCATTTGCAAAACACGAAGTATACGGGCTACTGTACCCAGGGTATTGATGTCTTTGACATCGGGATTTTCGGTCTCCTCGTCCTTTTGGGAAACAACACCAATGACCTTAGAACCATTATTGGCGTCTTTAACGAGATTGATCGATTTATCCCTCCCCGCAGTAATAGGAATAACGACCCCTGGAAACAAAACCGTATTGCGCAAAGGCAAAATAGGCAAGGTAGCTGGTAAGGCTTCGCCGTTCATCTGTTCTTCATCTTCAGGCGTCAATAATGGAATTAATTCCGCATCTTCCTCAATGGAATGTAAAGACATATTGTCAAAATTTGAAAACTTAGGGTCTCCCATAGCTATATATCGGTCATTCTGTCATTAAACCGACAGAAATCAATTAATAAATTTGTTCGTAATCTTCGTAAAGTACTGTTTTTGAATTGGATTCGCTCAAAGTACAGTACCTGCTCACCCGATTAGGACAATTGTTATGCCAATTTCAGGAACGGTCCGCTTTAAGTTTTGTTGGGAAGATTTTATTATCTGGCCAGTTCCTTCTTAAATCCCTCCGAAAAACAACTTTATCTTCATATTTTTAAAGCTTGTTAAGATTTTAAGCATTTGGGCAGTAATTCCATATACTAATTGGCGGAGCGGCTAATTAGGGACCCCGCATGAATAAGAAAGTTTCATTTTTTCTTCCTAAACTGTAACAATCCGTAAATTGACTTATCTCTAAGACAAACCATTCATTTTTTGAGCCACAAAAAAGAACATACTGATGCTTTATTGCAGTTGTGTTTGGAAGGAAAACAGTCCGCACAATTGGAAATTTACAACCGCTATTACAAAGCCATGTACAATACATCGGTGCGAATTGTAAAAGATAGTGCAGAAGCCGAGGATGTGATGCAAGAATCGTTTTTAAACGCGTTTACGAAGCTGCACACATTTAAAGGAGAGGTGACTTTCGGATCATGGCTGAAGCGCATCGTGATAAACAACAGTATATATCATTACAGAAAACAACAAAAGAAAAATGAAGTTGCTCTGGATGATGTAATCTATAAGGTCGAAGATAATGACGGAGATGTTTCAGATCATGGGATCACGGAATTGAAGGCTCAAAAAGTGATGGAAACCATGAACTTGTTAAAAGACAACTACAGAGTTTCTTTGACCTTACATTTAATCGAAGGGTATGATTATGAAGAAATAAGTCAAATAATGAATATCAGTAATGCCAACTGTCGCACAACGATAAGCAGGGCAAAAGAAAGCTTAAGAAGTAAATTAACAATCCCCTACTAATGGAAAACGAAAATATAGAAAACCTGTTTGATAGCCTTAAAGGTACTTTCGACATCGAAGAACCTCGGGAAGGACACCAACAACGATTCTTAGAGAAGTTACAAACGTCTCAAGGTGTAGTGTCCATTCAAAAAAAGAAAAAATCTTGGTGGAAGCCCTTATCTATAGCTGCATCAGTAGTACTGCTTTGCGCAGTAGGCGTGGGTTTTTTCAACTCGGCGCCCACTCGTGATGAACAAGTCGCAGAGATATCTCAGGAAGTATCGCAAACTCAGTTTTACTTTGCCAGTCTAATCGAGGAGCAAGTAAAGGAGCTTGAAAATGAAAGCACTCCTGAAACTAGAAGAATTATTGATGACACCATGATTCAATTGCAGCGACTTGAAACCAATTATAAAACCTTGGAACAAGATCTTCTGAACGGAGGTAATAGCAAATTAATCTTGAGTGCAATGATTACCAATTTCCAGACTAGGATCGACCTTTTGGCAAATGTACTAGACCAAATAGAGAATATAAAAACCTTAAAAAATCAAAATGATGCGAACTATACTATTTAAATATGTAACCCTACTGTTTCTAACGGTACCGATAATGCTTTCGGCGGGCGACGGCAAGCTGAAAGGCAAATACACCAAAGAAAAAACCATTAAAAAAGAGTTTGTTGTAAACTCAGATGCGTTGCTCAAAGTAAGGAATAGCTATGGAAACCTTAATCTCACTTCTTGGGAAGGAAATAAAGTGATGATCGAAGTGCATATCAAGACCAATGGGAATAACGAAGAGAAAGTTCAAAAAAAACTCGATGGAATTACCGTTGATTTCGAAGCCAGTAGCAGCATGGTTTCAGCAAAAACAATTTTCAACAAAGATGGCAATCGTTGGGGTTGGTGGGGAAATAACAATAACATCAACATGCAAATCAACTATACCATAAAATTGCCTGTTAAAAACAGTGTTCACCTAAACAATGACTACGGCAACATTATTCTGGATCGTATTGACGGACATGCAAAAATCAATTGTGACTACGGCCGATTAGAGATTGGTGAGCTAAGAGGAAGGAATAATCAATTAAACTTTGATTATACTTCAAAATCAACCATCGATTATATGAATAGCGGTACTATAGATGCCGACTACTCAGGATTCACTATCGGAAAAGCAGGTGATTTGACTATTAATGCCGATTACACCAATTCAACAATTGAAAAAATGGGGAATCTTGTTTATAGCACCGATTATGGTAAATTGGAGGTAGGTGAAGCAGATAACGTTCAGGGCTCCGGGGACTATATCGGAGTGAAACTAGGTACCCTGCATGGCAATGTTGACATTACTGCAGACTATGGCTCCGTAAAAATCGATAAAATGGCAGCAGACGCTGGAAACCTTCAAATAAACGGCGACTATACAGGAATAAAAGTAGGATATGATGCCCAATATCACTTTAGTTTTGAACTAAAAACATCTTACGCCGGAGTAAGTGGCAAGGATGATTTTCAATTGAGCATTAGCGAGGTCAAAAACAATAGTAAGTACTACAAAGGATATTACGGCTCCGCAAATAGCGGAAATTCAGTGAATATCTCCAGTGATTACGGTGGAATTACATTTACAAAAAATTAGAATAACTTAGTCTTCAATTAATTAACAATCAAAAACAGATTCTCGCCGTTGCGGGAATGGAATTAAAAACACTTCATCATGAAAAAAATCATCACTTTAAGTTTAGTAGTAGCCTTCACGTTTTCCTGTTCTGCCCAATGGGGAAAACGAATCAAAGGAAATGGAAACAACGTAACTATAGATAGAAGCGTTGGCGAATATGATGCCATTGCATTGGCCGGTTGGTTCGATGTAGATTTGGTTGATGGCAAAGAGGGGGAACTTACCTTGGAAGGGGAATCAAACCTGTTAGAATACATCAAAACCGAGGTCAAGGATGGTAAATTGGTTATCAAAGTTGAGAAAGGTGTCAACCTCAAACCTTCTTCTTGGGATGACGGCATTCGAATCACCGTGCCCGTAGAAACCATAAGCTCTTTAGCACTATCGGGATCTGGGGATATCGTTGGAAAAAAGACCATCAAAACAGATAAATTTAAAACGGCCATGTCAGGCTCAGGGGATATTACTATTTCCGTTGAGGCGAATATGGTAGATGCCTCCATGTCAGGTTCAGGTGATATTACCTTGAGTGGCAGCACCAATGATTTTGAAGCTACTATATCAGGAAGTGGAGATATCAAGGCTTATGATCTAGAAGCGGATAACGTTGATGCTACGGTTTCTGGTTCTGCCGACATAAAGGTCACTGCGAACAAAATGCTCAAAGCAAGAGTATCCGGTTCAGGAGATATTAGCTATCGTGGAAATCCTGATAAAGTAGATACCAAGGCTTCTGGTTCAGGAGACATTTCGAAAGGATGAATTACATCAAAAAACGAACAAAAACTCTAAAGCCTCTGATCATTCAGGGGCTTTTACATTCCTGGGTACCCTAAAAAGTAAAATTATGCCGATCAAAAAGAACAAAAACAGGAAGAGGATCGCGTAACGCATATTGTAATTTTCATCGACGATCGCAAACAAAATCATTCCGATGACGATGCCTATTTTTTCCGCAACATCATAAAAACTAAAGTAGCTCGCCGTGTCTTCCGTTTCAGGTAAAAACTTTGAGTAGGTCGAGCGCGCCAGTGCCTGTACGCCTCCCATTACCAATCCGACAAAACCAGCGGCGATATAAAACTGTGTAGGTGTCTCCATAAAATACGCGTAAAAACACAAACACATCCAAATGGCGTTTACTACTATTAACGTTCTTATATTCCCGAATTTATCGGAAGCTCTTGAAGTTAGCACCGCTCCTAAAATAGCTACTAACTGAATCACTAAGATACTTATGATAAGGCCCGTTGTTTTCTCGCCATCGTCTGCCCACGCTATTTCCTTTTCACCAAAATAAACTGCAATCAGCATAATGGTTTGTACGGCCATACTAAAGACAAAGAACGCCTGTAGATATCTTTTTAACCGCAAATCTTGTTTTAGCTGTTTCCAAACTGCTTGTAATTCTTTGAAACCGTTTAATAAAACGTCCTTAGTGACCTTATGACCGTTTGAAATTCCTTTAGGTAAGACCGCAAACGTATATTGACTGAACAAGGCCCACCAAATACCCACGGTAATGAAAGAAATTTTCATGGCCTCGAACTTCGCCAGGTTAAGGTCTTCTTGCGTAGTACCAATATCAAATCCGAACCATTCGGGTTTCATTACCATAGCGAGATTGAATAGAAGCAAGAGTACACTACCTATGTATCCCATTGAAAAACCTTTAGCACTGATGCGATCTTGTTGCTCCTCAAAGGCAATATCAGGTAAATATGAATTGTAAAAAACTAAACTTCCCCAATAACCCAACAAGCCCATAAAATAAAACAATAGACTAGTGTGAATATGATTCAAATCAAACCAATAAAGGCCTACACAACCAATGCTACCTAGGTAACAGAAGAATTTCATGAAATTCTTCTTGTTGCCTACATAATCTGCGATACCCGACAATATTGGAGAGGACACTGCTACCACTAAAAATGTAAAAGCGGTAATGATTTCGATGAGTACGGTAGGTTTCATTTCAAAACCAAATGCCGAGACCAGCTCATCTTCTGATGTGAACAAAGCAGAATAGAAAATGGGGAATATGGAAGAGGCAATCGTTAGCGTATAAACAGAATTCGCCCAATCATAAAACGCCCAAGCATTCAATAATTTTTTACTTCCTTTAGCCGCTAAGGTTTTTGCCATATTACAATAAAAAAAACCGTTCTTCAAGGAACGGTTTTAAATATACGATTATTACTTTGACTTCATTCAAAGGTAGTAACCCCGAACTTCTTGGCCTCTTGTTTGGCTATCGGTGCCCAAGCAGTCAAATTCTGTATTCTGGTATCATTTGATGGGTGCGTACTCATAAATTCCGGAGGCGCTTGACCCCCACTTTTAGCTTTCATACGTTTCCAAAGTTCAGCGGCCTCGGTTGGATCATATCCCGCAATAGCCATTATCTGTAGACCAATACGGTCAGCCTCGGTTTCATGACTACGGCTAAACGGTAGCATAATACCTAAAGTGGATCCTAGACCGTATGCCTGATTGAACATATTTCGCTTTTTTGGATCTTGTATGGCAACATTGCCGGCCACGGCACCAATTTGTTGTAACGTACCTGCACTCATACGTTGAGCCCCATGATCTGCCAAAGCATGCGCTACCTCATGGCCCATTACTACCGCAACACCTCTTTCCGTTTGTGTAATTGGCAGGATTCCGGTATAAAAAACGATTTTACCTCCCGGCATGCACCAGGCATTGACAGTTTCATCTTTTACCAAATTATATTCCCATTTGTAATCATTCAAATACCCTTGATAACCGTTAGCATTCAACCATCTTTCGGCAGCGGAGGCTATGCGTTGGCCTACCTTGGTAATCATACGTGATTCAGCAGTATTCTCAACGACCGCGTTTTCAGTCAAAAACTGGTCATATTGTGCAAAGGCCATCGGAAAAATTTGCTTATTCCCGTAAAAATTCAACATTTTTTTCCCTGTAAAAGGGTTCACCTTACAGGCGGTCACACCCAAAAATATGGCTATGATTAAGACTACTTTTTTCATTGTTTACTAGTGTTTAGTTTGATGTAAAATACGAAAAAATTATTTTCCAGTAATGTGCAAAGTTGTAAAGTCTTTGCTCACCTCAATAGAATCATTACCATTTCGTTTTAAATCTTTTAAATTCACTTTTTCATTATCAATCACTATGCCATCTATTTCGAAAGGCAAACCGTGAAACTTGAATTCAAAAGTTTTATACGAAGTGATAAAGGTTCCGTCTTTGTATTGTTGTATACTCAATTGTTTTGGTTTACCAACCAATTTGAACTTCCGAAGACTATACCGTCCTTTGGTATAGTCATAGCCGTCTTCACCATCTTCGTATACCGTTGAATTCTCCACTCCTTCTTTAAAATAAACTTCAAGAATCAGCTTATCGATTTCTTTTTCTCCTACATACTGTTGAACTGGATATTTTGGGATGATGGCTCCCTCCTTAATGAATAAGGGGATACTATCTATATCCGCTGCAACCCATTTTTCTTTACCGCCTTCAGAAATTTCATCGGTCCAGTAATTGTACCATCTTCCCCTAGGAATATACATTCTTCTTCCTTGAGCATTGGGTTCTTGTATCGGACAGACCAAAATCTGATCCCCGAACATAAACTCATCCGTTCTAAAATGGGTTTGCGGGTCTTCTTGATCCAACATGACCAACGATTTCAACATGGCTATTCCGTCCTTTGAATACTCATAGAACAGGGTATAGAGGTATGGAAGCAACTGATAACGTAGTTCAATAAACTTTCGGACAATATCGGTAACATCACTATCAAAAGACCAAGGTTCTTGGTCTCCATGATCACCACTCGAGTGAACACGGCAAAATGGATGGAAAATACCCAATTGTATCCATCTCGCAAAAAGTTCACCATTAGGTTGTTCTGCAAATCCTCCAATATCAGAACCGACAAAGGAATAGCCGCTCATACTCATACGTTGCATTTGCACGTTGGCAAGCCATAAATGTTCCCATGTAGCTACATTGTCTCCAGTCCAAGTGCACGCGTAACGCTGTGTACCAGCATAAGCAGCCCGAGTTATTACAAAAGGTCTTTTTGGGTATGTGTGTTTTTTGACACCTGCATAGGTAGCCCTGACCATTTGCATACCGTAAACGTTATGTGCTTTTCGATGTGTACAGGGGTTACCTTCATAGTTGTGGCGAGTGTCCAAGGGAGCAGTTTTGGAAGGTACCTCCATGACCGCCGGTTCGTTCATATCATTCCAAACGGCATGAACACCAATTTCAGCCATAAATTCCTTATATAATTCGGCCCACCAAGCCCGGACTTCTGGATTGGTAAAATCAGGGAAATGACATTCGCCGGGCCATACCTTGCCATGCATATAAGGCCCATCTCCGCGTTTACAGAAATAATCATTTGCCATGGCTTCTTGGTACACCCAATAATCACGATCTATTTTTATACCCGGGTCGATCATCACTACTGTTTTGAAGCCATCTGCCTCCAATTCGCTTATCATTCGTTTTGGATCGGGAAAATGCTGCTTGTCCCACGTGAAGCAACGAAAACCGTCCATATAATCAATATCTAGATATATAGCATCACAAGGTATTTTCAAATCTCGGAACTTTTTGGCAATTTTCTTTACATTACTTTCAGGGTAATAGCTCCATTTTGATTGTTGAAACCCTAGGGCCCACAAAGGTGGTAGCTCAGGTTTACCGGTTAGATCGGTATACAAGCGCACTACTTTTGACATTTCAGGACCGTAAATGAAATAGTAGTTCATCTCACCCCCATCAGCCCAAAAACTTGTTGTATTTCGCCGCTCATGGGCGAAATCAAAATGAGTTTTAAAAGTATTGTCGAAAAAGATTCCATACGCCTTTCCGTTCGTAAGCCCTACGTAAAAGGGAATGGCTTTGTACAAAGGGTCCATATCCTTACCATAGGCATAAGAATCGGTTACCCAGTTCTCAACACGCTTGCCTTTTAAATTCGTATGTGTAGCTTTATCGCCCAAACCGTAAAAACTTTCACCTGTCTGTGTGATTTTGCTCATTTTAACGGTATTGCCTCCGTATTCGTAGTTTTCTTCCCAATGAAAACCAATTTCATCTTCATTGATAATATTTCCATCAGGGTCCGAAATCTGAACACGCATAGTCTTTTTATCAATCAACACTTTCATTCGAATGGTCTCCACCAAGTATTCCGTTTTGGTTTCCGAGACATCAAGACGGTCGTATCCTCTTAATCCGTCTTTCGAGATTGCATAGGAAAAATCCGGTTCAAAAGTATACTCGGTGGCATACCTGAAACGCAGGGCGCTATTGCGTAGTACGGTTAGTTGAAGTATTACACCGTTCTTGCTTGTAAAATAAAGTTTATCAACGTCTTGTTTGAAATCGACTATTTCATCAGGATAAAGATTGCCCTTATATTCTAATTCTGTATTTGTTATCATTGTAGGTCTTTAATAAGCCGACAAAAAAAACACTTTAACTTCTAAAAAAGAAATTCAAGCCGATTCAATCGCCAACTATTACATTTTAATCGCTAAAAGTTATTGAAAAATCACAATACTCAGAGGAGGAATGCTCATTACCACGGATTTATCATAACCATGCCACGCCTTTTTAGAAAGTTTTGAGATTTCAATAGGCATTCCTGAACCTCCATATTTTTTGGCATCGCTATTAAAAAGTTCTTTAACTAAACCGGATTTCTTAGGAAGCCCAATACGATAATTCTCGCGCGGAACAGGGGTTAAATTCAATACTACGTAAATATCATTTTTTGTGTCATGGCCCTTTCGGATATAGGTTAATACTGAATTTTCGTGATCTCCGTAATCGATCCACTGAAAACCTTCAGGACTGAATTGTTTTTCATACAAAGCGGGGTGCGCTTTGTAAAAAGTATTCAAGTCCTTGACCATTTGTTGAATACCAGAATGTACTTCATATTGTAGCAAATGCCAGTCAAGACTGTGTTGAAAATTCCATTCAGAAGTTTGACCAAACTCGCCACCCATAAATATCAAATTGGTGCCAGGATGTGTATACATGTAACCAAAGAGCAATCTTAAGTTCGCAAACTGTTGCCATTCATCACCTGGCATTCTGTAAACCAATGACTGTTTTCCATAGACTACTTCATCATGTGAAAAAGGCAACATGAAGTTTTCTGTAAAGGCGTAAGTCATACTGAACGTTAGATCATTCTGGTGATGTTTTCGGTATATGGGTTCTTTTTTAAAATACTCTAAAGTGTCGTGCATCCATCCCATCATCCATTTCATTCCGAAACCTAGTCCACCCATGTTTACGGGTTTTGAAACACCGGTAAAAGCAGTAGATTCTTCAGCGATCATCTGAACCCCTTCAAAATCCTTATAAACAGTTTGATTGAGTTCCCTAATGAAAGATATGGCATCAAGGTTTTCATTATTTCCGAATTCATTGGGCTCCCATTCGCCGTCTTCTCGAGAATAATCCAAATATAGCATAGATGCCACTGCGTCAACACGAAGTCCATCTACATGAAACTGGTCAAGCCAAAAAAGAGCATTACTAATCAAGAAAGCCCGCACTTCATTACGCCCATAATTGAATATCAAACTTTTCCAATCGGGGTGGTAGCCTTTTCTTCTGTCAGGGTGTTCAAATAGGTGAGATCCGTCAAAAAATCCAAGTCCGTGTGCATCTTCAGGGAAATGTGATGGTACCCAATCCAAAATCACTCCGATGTCATTTTGATGTAAGGTATCGACCAACAATTTAAACCCTTCAGGCTCTCCAAAACGAGATGTTGGAGCAAAATAACCGGTTAATTGATAACCCCATGATGGATCATAAGGGTATTCCATAATAGGCATGAATTCTACATGTGTAAAACCCATTTCCTTGACATATTCGGTCAAATCCTTAGCTAAATCTGCATACGATAAAAACTCGTTTCCATTTTTCTTCTTCCAGGAACCTAAATGCACCTCATATACGGAGTAAGGTCTGTCAAGTCCGTTTTTATCGGCTCTATAACCCATCCATTCTTTATCTTTCCATTTATAATCGGCTTCCCAAATTATCGAGGCGGTTTTAGGGGGGTGTTCACAATACCGGGCAAAAGGGTCTGCTTTTTCAGTAACGACACCATGATTATTGGAGTGTATCTTATATTTATAAATCTCACCATGCCCAATTCCGGGAATAAAGCCTTCCCAAATTCCACTAGAATCCCATCGAACATTCAATAGGTGGGTATGGTCGTCCCAAGCGTTGAAATTGCCAACAACAGAAACGGTACGCGCCGTTGGGGCCCAAACTGCAAAATAGGTGCCCTTAATCCCGTCCACCTCCATTGGATGTGAACCTAATTTATCATATAGCCGAAAATGCTTTCCAGATTTAAATAAATTAATATCAAAATCAGAAAATAAGCTATGTACAATTACTTTGGTCATATAGTTGATAATTAGGGTGCAAAACTAACGAACTTGCTCGAAATATAAGAAAAAACACGTGCATACTTTACCATTAGATGATTTACTTTTATACTATTCAAAAAAAGTGGAACGCTTTTTGAAACAAGAGATTATGATAAAAAAATCAAACAATTATTTAAAAAATAAATTATGAAAAAATTAAGTCTAGTTTTCGGAGCTTTTTTAACCCTATTTTTAGTGTCATGCGAAGGCCCAATAGGCCCTCCCGGGTTCGACGGGCTTGATGGTCGTGATGGACAAGATGGTGAAGACGGTATCAACATTCTTGGAACCGTCATAGATATTGAAGGAACGTTCAATCTTGATAATGACTACACCATAGGCTATGAATTTCCGAATACGGTCGAAGTATTCGAAACTGACGTTGTATTGGTATACTTACTTTGGGACCAAACCGAAGATGGGAATGGAGAGCCCGTTGACATCTGGAGATTGATGCCACAAACTAGAATTTTAGACCAAGGGTTGTTACAGTACAACTACGACCATACCTTTTTTGATGTGGCGATGTTTTTGGAAGCTGATTTTGATTTAGCAACACTACCTGCTGTTGATACGGACAATCAGGTATTTCGTATTGCCATATTACCTGCAGAATCGGTATCAGGTAAATCAAGCCTTGATAGAACTAATATAAATCAAGTGATGACATACTTGGGCGTGGCCGAAAAAGATGTTCAAAGAATCAAGTTATAGCATAAGTGTATTAAAATAAAAGGAGGCCTTGTTGAAATCGACAAGGCTTTCTTTTTTGAATAAGTTCTTGGGTACTTCTTCGTAACTTTGAAAGAATTAATGAAGTACTACGACGAAAAAAGAAAATTATTAGGAATTGGGTTTCCATTTGGATGGAAATAAAAAATAAAAGTTAAAAAATGCTACGAAATATTACAATGGCCCTTTGCTTTCTTGTTTTGGCATGCAAGGGTAACTCCCAGGAGAAAGAAACTACCAAAGACATTCAAAAGAAATCTGAAAAAGAATTTGCGGTGACCAAGTCGGAGGCCGAATGGAAAAAAGAATTGACCGACATGCAGTTCTATGTACTTCGAAAAGAAGCTACTGAAAATCCATTTACCAGTGAATTATTGGACAATAAAAAAGAAGGAGTTTATGTATGTGCGGGTTGTGGTACCGAACTTTTTAAAAGCGAAACCAAATTTGATTCTGGAACCGGTTGGCCAAGTTTCTATCAAGAAATTGAGGGCAATGTTGCCTACGATGTTGATTATAAAATCGGTTACAAACGTACTGAAGAGCATTGTGCTACATGCGGGGGGCATTTGGGTCATGTCTTTGAGGACGGACCTGAACCCACCGGTGAACGACACTGTATCAACGGGGCAGCTTTGAAGTTCATTCCTTCTGAATAAGTTTAAAGAAAGTTTGTAGGCACCAAAATCCAAGCATTTTTCTTGTGATTTGGTGCTTTTTCTTTTAATTTCAGAAGTACAATGAATTATCCTCAAAATTATCTTGAAAGTGTAATTTTCGAATTCCATCAATACAAAACGCTGGGTGATAAAACTTTTGAACAGTTAGATGAATCAGACATATACTGGAAAAAGAATGACTCCGATAATAGCATTGCGCTTATTGTAAAGCATGTGGTAGGCAATATGATGAGCCGATGGACAAACTTCTTAACTGATGACGGTGAAAAGGCCTGGCGCAACCGTGAGACTGAATTTGTAGACCCGTACACCTCGAAACAAGAAATGATCGCTTCTTGGGAAAAAGGCTGGAAGTGACTTTTCGACGCGTTGAAAACTATCAACGAAAAAAACTTTACTACTAAAATTAAAATACGAAACCAAGACCATACCATTTTAGAAGCTGTCAATCGCCAGTTGGCCCATTATGCAAATCATGTCGGACAGATAGTACTTCTGGGAAAAATGATAAAAGGCACATGTTGGAAGTCTTTGTCGATTCCAAGGGGAAAATCGGATGCCTTCAACAAGGAAAAATTCAATAAATAACGTACCCGACGTTTTTTGTTTTTTTGAGATTTGACACTTGTTTTTTGACACCTGATTTCCGTACTTTTGCACTTCGTAAAAAGAACTTCAAAAACTAAGTATATGAGCAATTTCGATGTTATTGTTTTGGGTAGTGGCCCTGGAGGTTACGTAACCGCCATAAGGGCGTCGCAACTCGGTTTGAAAACGGCCATAGTAGAAAAAGAAAGCCTTGGTGGCGTTTGTTTGAATTGGGGCTGTATACCTACCAAAGCACTACTGAAATCGGCTCAGGTCTTTGAATATCTGCAGCATGCAGGTGATTATGGGTTGAAAGCAGATGGTGTAGATAAAGATTTTGACGCTGTAGTGAAACGAAGTCGCAATGTTGCCGATGGCATGAGCAAAGGCGTTCAATTCTTGATGAAGAAAAATAAAATCGAGGTTATCAACGGTTTCGGCACATTAAAACCAAATAAGAAAATTTCGGTTAAAAGTGAAGATGGCACTGTTAAAGAATATGGTGCCGAACATATTATCATTGCAACAGGTGCGAGAAGTCGTGAATTGCCCAGTCTACCACAGGATGGTAAGAAAATTATTGGGTATCGCGAAGCAATGACACTTACCGAACAACCTAAAAAATTGGTGGTCGTAGGAAGTGGAGCAATCGGTATAGAGTTTGCTTATTTCTACAATGCCATGGGTACCGAGGTCACTGTAGTTGAATATCTAGATAGAATTGTACCAGTTGAAGATGAAGAGGTTTCCAAACAATTGGAAAGAAGTTTTAAAAAGACGGGGATAAAAATAATGACCTCAGCGGAAGTGACGGGAGTTGACACCTCTGGTGATATGGTTAAAGCAACCGTTAAGACGTCTAAAGGGGAAGAAATTCTTGAAGCCGATATTGTACTTTCCGCTGTTGGTATTAAAACAAATATCGAAAATATCGGATTGGAAGATGTAGGCATTGCCACAGATAGGGATAAAATCTTGGTGAACGATTTTTATCAAACGAACATCCCCGGTTATTATGCTATTGGTGATGTGACGCCAGGGCAAGCATTAGCTCACGTAGCTTCCGCCGAAGGAATTCTTTGTGTGGAGAAAATCGCAGGAATGCATGTTGAACCCTTGGATTATGGTAATATTCCTGGTTGTACGTATTGCTCACCAGAAATTGCTTCCGTTGGCCTTACCGAAAAACAAGCACGAGAAAAAGGACTGGATATAAAAGTAGGTAAGTTTCCATTTTCTGCCAGTGGAAAAGCGAAAGCTTCCGGTGCTTCGGATGGTTTCGTTAAAGTGATATTTGATGCCAAGTATGGAGAATGGTTAGGTTGTCATATGATCGGTGCTGGAGTAACCGACATGATTGCAGAAGCGGTTGTAGCCCGTAAGTTAGAAACCACAGGTCATGAAGTATTAAAGGCGGTTCACCCCCACCCTACTATGAGCGAAGCGGTGATGGAGGCAGTGGCCGATGCTTATGATGAAGTAATCCATTTGTAGTAGTATGAAGTGGGAAAATAGAAACGTTCACAGAGATGTCGCCTATTTCTATATAGGCCTTATAATTGCTTTTTCTTTTTCAGGTATTATTTTGAACCATAGGCAAGACTGGTACCCTATGGATTATGCTTACGAAACCAAAGAGGTGCAGTTGGAACTTCCATCGGATAAAAATGCCATCGACTCTGAAAAATACATCAAGGGAATATCTGAAAAATGGGAATTGGATGCAGAATATGACAGTCATCGCATACGTGAAAATGAACTACGGATTTTCTACAAAGACAACATAATCCTAGACGCCGATTTGAATACTGGGAAAGGAGTTGTGGAGTACAAAAGAAAGACACCCTTTTTGGGCCAGACTATGTTTTTGCATAAAACCACAAACAAGTTCTGGATTTGGTATTCCGATATTTTTGGGATAGGCATGCTACTCATCGCATTTACCGGAATGTTCATTATCACTAAAGGAAAAAACACTTTTAAAAAAAGGGGATGGAAATTAGCTCTTATTGGATTGATTTTTCCGGTAATCATTTTAATCCTTTTTAGTTAGAACCAATATGCTGAACCTATTTCGAGCGACATCCATTTTAGAAGGCATATCGTATTTGGCTTTGTTCGCAGTAACGATGCCTTTAAAGTATTTGGCAGATTTACCCATGCCAAACAAGTACGTGGGGTATGCGCATGGGGTACTTTTCATTGGTTATATCATACTGGCAGTTATCTTTTGGTCACAAAAAAAATGGTCTTATAAACGCGGGTTTATATTGCTTTTGGCCTCATTACTTCCTTTTGCCACCTTCTATGTTGACAAAAAATATTTGAAACCATTAGCCTAATTCTCTACAAACTTGTAAATCTTACCATCAAAAGCGCAAACATAGATTTCATTGTTGGCATCCGTTCCAAAGGAAGAAACATTAAGTCCAGATTCAACCAAAAGTCTATTATTCAAGTTTTGGGTATTCTCAGCATTTAATGACCAAATTCTGCCAGAAAGGAAATCTGAATAGATATATTGTCCTTTTAAGGAATTCAGTGCTGCCCCACGATATACATAGCCACCTGTAATTGATTTATCACCAGCATCGTGGTTGTATTCAAAAATAGGTGGTGTCAAACCGCTAGAATCACAATCACCTGAAAAGCAGGTAGTACCTTCAAAGTATTTCCATCCATAGTTTGCACCTGACGTCACTATGTCGATTTCCTCCAGTTCACCTTGACCCACATCGCCTGCCCATAGGCTACCTGTTTGACTATCAAAACTCATCCGCCACGGATTACGAAGTCCGTAGGCATAAATCTCACCTCGAGCATTTCCTTGATTAACGAACGGATTATCTGAAGGGATACCATACTCAAGTCCAATGTCACTGGCATCAACATCTATTCGCAATGTCTTACCCAGTAGATTGGATAGATTCTGTGCATTCCCCTGGGGGTCACCTCCGGAGCCACCATCACCTGAAGAAATGTACAGAAAACCATCAGGGCCAAAAGCTAATTGCCCACCATTATGATTAGTGAAAGGCTGGGGAATGCGAAGCAAGATTCTTTCGCTGCTCGAATCCGCTACATTTATATTTGAAGCTGATACTTGAAATCTTGAAACAACAGCAAGGTCATTTGTTGGAGTGTAGTAAACATAAAAAAGTCTGTTTTCACTATAATTCGGATGAAAAGCAAATCCTAGCAAACCTAGCTCACCTCCGCTTACCAAACTGTTCTTAATATCTAAAAACGTTTCACTTGATAAAACGGATGTTTGGTTCTCAAAAACTTGAATGGTACCACCCTGCTCTACGACGAAAATTCGATTTGTTCCATCCGCAGGGCTTTGTAAATCAAGCGGCTTGGAAAACCCTAGGTTTGGAAATGCGTTTGTTACCGTAATAGTAGGAGAAGTTTCTTCGAGTATTGGCTCTTCGGAGGTATCTCCGACGTCATCAACCATAGTATCATCAGTACTATCGATTTCAATATTCGAATCTTTGGAATCGCATGAATAGGACAACAACCAAAGAAGGACAAAGCAAACTCGTAACATCTTCATAGCAGGGGTTTTACTTTTAGATACGAGAAAGAACGCAATTCTAGATTATAGGGAATTTGTAAAACTTTGTATCGCCAAATCATAGCTTTGTAATCCAAAGCCAAGAATTACACCTTTCGCCCCGGAGGAAATATAAGAAACATGTCTGAATTCTTCTCTTTTGTGTGTATTTGAAATATGCACTTCGACCACTGGTGTTTCAACGGCTTTAACCGCATCACCCAAACCTACTGATGTATGCGTATAACTTGCAGCGTTAAGTATAATACCATCATATGAGAAGCCTACTTCTTGTACTTTATCAATAAGTTCTCCTTCAATATTCGATTGATAATACTCTAGCTGTACCTCTTTAAACTTAAATTGTAATTCAACAAAGTAGTCTTCAAAGGTCTTACTGCCGTAAACTTCGGGTTCACGTTTTCCTAAAAGATTGAGATTAGGGCCGTTGATGATAATTAACTTCATGCCATAAAAATAGGTTATTTCGCCTTAAAAGAAAATGGTCGCTAGTTTAGCGACCATTAATTTGGTAATACTATTGATTTAAAAGAAATACGCAGCCCCGATTTGAACCACACCATTTTTAAGGTTGGTATTGTCAAGGATTTTGGTAAAACCTGGGCTGAACCTCAGTTGAAAATAAAAAATTTCGTTCAGTCGATAACCACCTCCTATATTAATACCGAAGTTAATCTTGTTTGTATCTGATCCGGTAACTGGATCATCCCAATTGTCAGCCACCAAAAACCCGATTTGTGGTCCAATTTCAACCGCAATCTCATCGGTAATATGGTACTTACCCATTAAAGGGATATGCAAATAGAGAAGGTTTAGGTTCTCTAACCCAACATCTGCCCCCTGCAAAGCAAGCAGCATTTCAGGTTGTAGATAAAAGCCATCGAAAAAAGCTGGTATCTCCGCGATACCACCGACATAAAAACCTGGACGCGCCGAAATGCCAGTAAAACCTGAGCCAAAAAAAGTGGAGGCCCCGAAGCCTGCCTTGACACCGAAATTCATATCACCAGTAACACCGCCACCGTTTCCCACATTACTGGTCCCTTCAATGACCTGCGCATTTCCACTATTAAGACATATTAAAGTAAATGCAAAAAGTAGAACTATTCTTTTCATAGTTTATAAGTTTAAAGGTTAATTAAAATAAGATATGAGGCGTATATCTTAGAAAAAATAGGCGATTCCGATATTAAAGGTAGATGCCCTTACCTTCAATGAATTGTTTAAAGGGCCGTTGTATCGATTGGTCATTTCCAAAGCAAAACGAGCCTGAGCAGTAAGGTTATCTGTAATATCGTACCCCGCTCCAAATCCTAGGTCTACTCCGGTTTTACTGATAACATCATCTAAATTACCATTACTTCCAACAACATCTTCAATGTCACGAATGGCACCTTTAATCTCTCCCACATTGGTAGAGATATTAAATTGTGGGCCTACTTGAACGTTGAGACCATCCACTATATAGTATTTCGCCATAATGGGAAGAAATATAAAACCAAGGTCTCCCGCACTACCATAAGTCAATTCAGCTTGTGCGTGAAATTTTTCGCTGATTCCGACATCACCTATGGCGCCCACATAAAAGCCAACTTTATTGATGGCGTTTAAATTCAACAAGTTTACTGTGAAAGCTGAAAGTTTTACACTCGTACTAGAGTTTATAAGCCCACCTGTCACTCCAATTTTAATATCGTCTTGTGCAAAAAGTGAGGTAGACATAAAAATGGCGACCAGCGCCATATAGAGGGATTTTTTCATAATAGTAGTGTTTCTTGGTTTATAATAGTACTAATATAAAAAACTTTGTTCATCAAATCGTCAAATCTCAAAGCAATTCAACGAAAAGAGACCCTTAAACAATAGTTAGAGGGCCTCTTTATATATTAATCACTTGTTTGAAAACCTAAAATAGAATCAAGAAACCAGCGAGAACCGAAGAATACGTCGCTGTATCACCATTTACGGCAAAATAAGAAATATTGAATTCCTTAGTACCCCCGTTCATATCAATCCCTATAGAGGGTCTATAATAAAATCCGCCATCATTACCCTTATTGACGCCAAGTGCATAACCTACATCTCCTCCAAACTTAAAACCTGATGTCGGATATATTCGCACTGAGCCAGCAACTGGTAGAAACTGAGCATTGTCAAACTTATTTTCTATTGTTAAACCAGATCCTGAAATTTCTTGGGTCTCGCCAAAGGCATTTGAAAATCCTGTTGCGACACCTAGATCAATCTCTTTAGACACGCCCCAGTGGTGATAGATATCTAACCCCAATACAAAACTATAAGCTTCTGAAAAATCTCCGACGACCAAACCGCCATTAATTCCAGCTCTAAAGTTTGTACGATCTACGTACTGCCCTTTTAGGGACAATGACGTGCTAACTATAAAAATAAAAATTACAAAAGCTCTCATGATAAGGGTTGTTTTGTTGGTTTGTTGCACAAACTTAGTATCTATCGCACCAAATGATAATTAAAGTTGTGATCTTATCAAAATACGTTGTAAACATCACTTTTTTTAATGGGAGCATATTTCCTGTACCTCTATCTTTTGCTTGCGTTGTACCAAATTCAATTATAACCAGAATAGGTATCTTTGGGAAATGAACTGGAAACAGGCACAAGAAGATTACAAACACTACTTAAAAATCGAACGTGGGCTTGCTCAAAATTCCATAGTGAATTACCTGTGGGATATTGAAAAACTCGTGCTCTTTTTACAACGTAACGAAATTCAAGAGAACCCTATTCAGATTCAAAAAGAGACAGTACAAAATTTCATCTATGAAATAGCTAAAATCATTAATCCTCGATCTCAGGCCAGGATCATATCAGGACTTAAAAGCTTTTTTAATTATTTGGTTTTTGAGGATTATCGGGCTGATAATCCAATGGATTTAATTGAATCCCCTAAAATTGGTCGTAAACTGCCAGACACCTTATCTGAAGATGAAATCAATGAGTTGATAAGAGCAATTGATTTATCGAAGCCCGAAGGTGAACGAAACCGAGCCATGATAGAAACATTATATGGTTGCGGGCTCAGGGTTTCAGAACTAATAGGTCTGCGCATTTCAGACCTTTATTTTAAAGAAGATTTTATAAAAGTTACCGGTAAAGGCGACAAGCAGCGTTTTGTTCCTATAAGTGAAATCAACAAGAAATACATAACTATTTACGCTAAAGAAATACGAGTGCATCAAACCATTCAAAAGGGATCTGAAGACATTCTTTTTCTAAATAGAAGAGGGAAACAATTATCAAGGGCCATGATCTTCACCATCATCAAAGAACTGGCCGAAAAGGTGGGGCTGAACAAAAATATAAGTCCGCATACCTTTCGTCATTCTTTTGCCACACACTTGCTAGAAAATGGAGCCGATTTACGTGCCATTCAACAAATGTTAGGCCATGAAAGTATTACCACAACTGAAGTGTATATGCACGTTGACCGTACACATTTGACCGAGGTGATGAACAAGTTTCATCCACGAGGCAATTAACAAATTAAGTGCATCATTTTAGAATCGACCATGACAAAATAGTATGCTACTTTTTAACCATTTTCTTCTTATATTTTTACGTTGGAATAATTTTTCAATATTTTAAGATATTATTTCTAAGTTAGCCGAAACATCAGTCATAACAAGCAATAATTGGCTAGCAACTTCGTTTTTATTTCAACATTTCTCTGATATTTTTTATGAATTTCAGCACTCTGTTTACTCACGGACTTTAAATCAAAGCCTTAATGAAATATTTACAATACAAAGCACTAAAAAAATACGGGGAAGGTTTATTGGACAGAAGGGCATGCCTATTGATTTTGTTGGCTGAAGCAAAATTAAGTCATAGAATCGCCGTTTTACCCAAGTTTCAATTAGGCTCACAGCACAATCATGGAAAAAAAATAGAGTCTTACTTAATCGATACATATTTTGACATTGATAAATTGAATATTGAATATATATTGGAAGAAGAATTTATTGAGAGGGAAAAAGCGTTGGAGCAAGAAGATATTCTAAATATTACAAACAAAAAATTTGATAGAAATTCAGACAAAACACTAATCGTAAGAAATTTACAGGACGATAATTTTTGGAATTTAAACAAGTTACATGACGTAATTCACTTGGCGAAAAATTACCACGGAGTAGGCGTGAAGTTCGTTATTCCATTTGTTACAGCTCCACATCATATCAAAGAGATCGGAGATAGTATTTTAAATCGATTGGAAAGACCAGTTATCGGCTTGCATTTAAGAAGAGGGGATCGCTTGAATAAGAAGTTGAATGAAAGCATGAACGAAAAAACCATCATAGACAAACTCGACAGGTTTACCTACAACTCGGTTTTTTATTGTTCAAATGATCAAGATTATAGTGTAAACCATGATAAATATTCTTCCATTTCGCGTTTCAAGGATTTAGTAGAAACAATAAAAGACAATTATTTACTATTTTGTGTAGAAATGTACGTCGTTGATAATTGTGATATTTCGGTTAGAACATTTAACGACTCATCGCCGTTTTACTTCATCGAGAATCAAATCAATAAGAACTACTCCCTTTGCAACTATAGCATGCATGGATCTAATAGTCGGGTCAAAAATATCCCCGATGAATTAGTGAAATGTGATTATGAAAGTTATGCTACCAACAATGGAAAAGGTTTTATAAAGCGTGAGGTCACCATACCAAGAATAATTAACGGGATACGCAAAATTTTTAAGGCTTTGTTTAAATAACGATTTTGTAGCCTTCTATAAAACTGGATCAACTCAAAACCGATACTTCCCTTTTATTGTAAAGAGGTTCGGAGTTCCGTTTTGGCTAAAATTCAAATCGTGAACGGCTTCAATGGTCATATTCGAATTAGGTTTGTATCCAACTCCGTTCAGCATACGTACTGGCATTGTGGGTAATTCTACAAATCCCTTGCCTCGCTGTATTTGCAATCCCAAACCTGAAAACAAAAAGACTTTTTCAATAGGGTGCCATTTCATCCTGGCGGACAAATCAAAAATATCCGCAGTACGGTAAGTATCATAAAAACCCTGCAACTCAACTTGAAATTTTGGATCTAATTCATAAAGCACCGAAAAGTAATTGTGCTGCTCTTGAGTACCGAAATCGACCTACGAAAAGCCATCATAAGACCACTTTGATTTTTCCTCCCTACTTACACGAGTTTCATCAATAAGTGCCTGTGCCGAAAGTACGGCACTTACAAAAAACCAGAAAAAAACCTGTCGCAAGTTGAACATGACGAATACTTTTTACTATTAAACTTAATTCAAAAAAGAAAAGGAACCATTTGATTTAAGAAAGCTTATTACAATTTTAACAGCATAACGGACTCGAAAAATATGATTGGTGAAACTGAAAAAGAAACCTTCTATATTCTATCCTTTCCAAAAAAGTAAAGAACGCAATCGTTATAGTAGTTCTTTGCTAAATTTTGGTTAATGTTTTATCGAAATCATGTCCTATATTTAGCTGCTTAAACAAAAACGAAAAGCACTTGGAATTAAATCGTCAATGGTGGAAGGAAGGCATTGTCTACCAAATATACCCCAGAAGTTTTCAAGATACGACAGGTAACGGAATTGGCGACCTACAAGGTATCATTAAACGCTTGGATTATATCAAAAGTCTTGGTGTAAACATCATTTGGTTGAACCCTGTTTACGAGTCTCCTAATGACGACAACGGATACGATATTAGCGACTACCGCGAAATCATGAAAGAATTTGGCACCATGGCCGACTTTGATGAACTATTGTCCGGAATGAAAGATAGGGGTTTAAAACTCGTCATGGACCTTGTGGTTAATCACAGTAGTGATGAGCACCAATGGTTTAAGGAGTCTCGAAAATCAAGGGAAAACACGTATCGTGATTATTACCACTGGTGGCCCGCAGAAAAAGGCACTCCCCCGAAACGTTGGAGTTTCTTTGATGTAGAAAGTAATGCTTGGAAATTTGATGAAAAGACCAATTCGTATTACTTGCACTACTTTTCGGTCAAGCAACCTGATTTAAAATGGGAAAACCCGAAATTACGTGAAGAGATTTATGACCTAATGCGGTTCTGGTTTGAAAAAGGGGTAGATGGTTTTCGAATGGATGTTATCCCGTTTATTTCAAAAGACATCTGCTTTCCGAAACTTCCAGAAAAATATAATGGCGATTTCATACCCTTCTATGCCAACGGCCCGAAATTGCATGATTACCTCCAAGAAATGAACCAAAAGGTATTGTGTGATTACGATATAATGACCGTGGGCGAGGCACCAGGAGTAAGTATCGACCAAGCTCTTAATTTCGTAAACGAAGACCGAAAAGAACTGAACATGTTCTTCCATTTTGATTTGATGGGATTAGATCGCGAACCTGGCGAGACTTTTATGATGCGGAAAGAGCCCTGGAAATTGACCGAATTCAAAAAGATACATAGTGATTGGGATGCCGCCTTGGCCAACAAGGGATGGGGTAGCATGTACCTCAACAACCACGATTTTCCTAGAAGTGTAAGTCGATGGGGTAACGATTCCAAAACGCATTGGTACAATTCGGCGACCATGCTCCAAACGTTTTTGTTGACCATGCGCGGAACACCCTATATTTATTATGGGGAAGAAATTGGTATGACCAATATTAAATTTGAAAACCTATCAGATTATAAAGACATCAACACCATAAATCGCGCTGAAACCATACGTCAAAATGGTGGAGACCTTGATGCCTTCATCCAAAATGAAAAAGATGCCGGTCGCGATAATGCCAGAACCCCCATGCAGTGGGATACCTCCACAAACTCCGGATTCTCAACAGAAAAACCTTGGCTAAAGATCAATGAAAACTTTTCAGAGGGTATTAATGTAGCCTCACAAGAGGCTGATAAAAATTCTGTTCTGAATTATTTTCGAGAAATAGTTCAATTGCGAAAAGACCACCTTGCCCTTGTTTACGGAGAATATGAGTTGTTGCTTCCTGAAAATGAACAAGTGTACATTTACACTCGTTCCCTTGAACAACAACGTTATTTGATTCTACTTAGTTTTTCAAAAGAAAGAGCTCTAATTCATCTTGAAAATTTTGTTGGCACCAACGCCAAGTTGTTGCTTTCAAATGACGATGCCGTATCTATGGTAAAAGACGGTAATTTTAAAGTACGTCCTTATCATGCCATGGTCTACAAATTATTTTAGAAACAATCTAAGTCATCTGCTATTTCTTATATTTATCAAGTTGATTAATTCTGGCATCACAAGAATTAGTATAAAAACCGATAAAATGAAAAACTCAATACTGATTATCACCGCCTTTTTACTAAGCGCTTTTTCAATGAACGCTCAAAAAAAAGCGGAGGACGTTCTTAAGAAATTAGATAGCAAAGCCGAAGCTTACGGTACAATTGCTCAAAATATTTGGGATTTGGCAGAAATGGGATATCAAGAGGAAAAAAGTGCTGCCCTATTGCAACAAACCCTAAGTGATGCAGGATTTACAATCGAAAAAGGTGTTGCAGGAATCCCTACCGCGTTCATTGCCGAATATGGCAGTGGAAAACCAGTAATCGCCATTATGGGTGAATATGATGCCCTACCCGGATTATCCCAAGAAGCCGTCGCAGAAAAAAAATCCGCGGGAAAAGCTGCAGGTCATGCTTGCGGTCATCACCTTTTTGGCACCGCTTCTACCGCGGCAGCGATTGCTACTAAAGATTGGATGGTTGCTAACAAAACAAAAGGCACCATTCGATTCTATGGTACACCTGCCGAAGAAGGTGGGTCCGGAAAAGTTTACATGGTGCGTGAAGGACTCTTCAATGATGTTGACGTGGCTTTACATTGGCATCCCAGTTCACAAAACGCCGCAAGTGCAGGAGCGGCTTTGGCCAACAAATCGGCAAAATTTCGGTTTTACGGGGTTTCATCTCATGCGGCGGCAGCTCCTCAAATGGGCCGTTCTGCATTAGATGGCGTAGAAGCTATGAATGCCATGGTCAATATGATGCGCGAACACGTCATACAAGAAGCAAGAATACACTACGTCATCACGGATGGTGGAAAAGCGCCCAACGTGGTGCCCAATTATGCGGAAGTATATTACTATGCACGTCACAATACAAGGGATGTGGTCATTGATATTTTTGACCGTATTGTTAAAGCTGCGGAAGGAGCCGCCTTGGGTACGGGTACCACAATGGACTTTGAAATGATTGGTGGTACACACGAACTACTTCCTAATTTGACCTTGCAAAAAGTTATGCATGATAATCTTTCAAAGGTAGGAGGTATAGAATATTCAGCAGAAGAAAAGGTTTTTGCCGATAAAATAGCAGTCAGTCTAGGTCAGAAAGAAGCCGATTTAGCGACAGCAAAAAATGTGCAACCCTATAAAACGGAAGCGAGAGCTTTCGGTTCTACAGATGTGGGCGACGTTAGTTTTGCTGTGCCTACCGTTGGTATGGGTGCCGCGACTTGGGTACCCGGTACTCCAGCTCACAGCTGGCAAGCCGTTGCGGCCGGTGGAACATCCATAGGGAAAAAGGGAATGATGGTTGCTGCCAAAACACTCACGCTGACCGCAATTGATCTTTTCAAGAATAAAGACCTTGTCACAAAGGCCAAAACGGAATTCATCGAAAAAAGAGGTTCCGATTTTAAATATATTCCATTGTTAGGCAATCGCGGTCCAGCGTTGGATTATCGTAATTAAAACGTAATTTCTATAGATTATGAACCTGAGTGCAGTCCAAAAGCTCGTAGTGATGTAGCACTTGGGCTGCGCTCGGGATAAAACTTGTGTGAAATCTCTAAACCCGAAATCCAGAACTTTTTTCCTTAATCCTGTAACAAACTTCGCTAACGACCTACTAATCAATATCAACTACCACCAATCTACGTGAACAAAGAACTGGAGCATCAATTTGTGACGGAACTTGAGAACAATCAAAACATTGTTCACAAGGTCTGTACACTGTATACCAATGACAGGGATTCACATAAAGACTTGTTCCAAGAAATAACAATACAACTATGGAAGGCATATCCTAAATTCAGGGGTGACTCGAAGTTTAGCACATGGATGTATCGGGTGGCTTTGAATACGGCCATTACTTTATATAGAAAATCGAAAAGGCGCATACAGACACAAGATTATGAATCGGTAATCTTTAAGATAAAGGCCGACGAATATGATGAGACCGAAGAGCAACAATTAAAGCTAATGTACAAGGCAGTCAAGCAATTGGGCGATATTGATAAGGCCTTGGTATTCCTGTATTTAGAGGATAAAGACTATAGTGAAATATCGGAAACTCTGGGTATTACAGAGGTTAATGCCAGGGTAAAAATGAATCGGATTAAAAATAAGTTAAGAACCATATTGAATCCTTAGGGTTATGACAGACGAACTGGACCTATTAAAAAAAGACTGGCAAAAAAAGGAAGAACATCTTCCAAAATTGTCCTTCAACGAAATACATACTATGCTTTGGAAGAAATCCTCTTCTGTGGTTAAATGGATATTAATTATTAGCATTTTGGAAATTGCACTACCTCAATTGCTTTATTTAATGCCCTCCATGAGAGAAGGGATGAATATTTATAAAGAGGCTGGTTTAAGTCCATATTTTTTGGGACTTTCAATTTTCTACTACTTAGGAGCGATTTATTTCGTTTATCAATTTTATAGAAGATATAAAGAGATATCTGCACTTGATAATGCGAAAAATTTAATGCGGAAAATTATCAAAACCCGAAGAACTGTAAAATACTATGTGATTTTCTCACTATCCGTTTGTTTCGTGATGTTCTTAATTTTTGCTTTCTTCATTTATTTCAATGATGAATTCTTGCTGTCTTTGGAAGGAATTGCTGAACGCGCTAAAAATGTTTCTCTTGAAAAAATAAGAACCGCCGCAATGTTGACTATGGTTATTGGAGGAATAATTTTTACCGTTTTACTGGGAGGAATTTATTTCTTGCTATATGGGTTATTGCTGAAGAAATTAAAGCGAAATTACTCCCAATTAAGAAATCTAAATGTTTAACCCTTGGCACTATACCTCCGCTTCTGATTTTCTTCCTCGTAAGCGATAAGTTCTTCTTTTGATAGCACTTTCAAAAATGATGGGTGCTGCTCAATGGCATACTCCAACTTCTCGATAATCGATTCAAAGGATTCTTCCTCGTAATCAATATCCAAAGGCTCTTTGATTACCATTGACTGAAGAATTCCCTTCTTTTTTACCCGGAGCCCTTTCTTGTCAAAAGAACGTCGAAAACCATCTATAACGACGGGAACAACAACAGGTTTGTATTTCTTTATGATGTGAGCGGTGCCCTTTCGTAAGGGTTTCCAGGGTGTTGTAGTCCCTTGCGGAAAGGTAATGACCCAGCCATCGTCCAGAGCTCTACCAATGTTTGAAATATCACTCATTTTGACTTGCCGATTGACATCCTTGCCTTCGGAACGCCATGTACGTTCTACACTGATTGAACCGGCATAGGCCAAAATTTTTGTGAGCAGACTTTTTTTCATGGTCTCCGCCGCTGCAATGTAGTACACATTCAATTTTGGATTCCATAGATAACCTAGGTTTTTTATGCTATCGTTTCTACCCTTTAAGCTGGCATTAAAAACATGGAACATGGCCACCACATCGGCGAAATAGGTCTGGTGATTACTTACAAAAAGGACATTTGTTTCCGGAAGACTCCGAATAATTTCAGAACCTTCGATTTCAAGTTTGTTGAAACGCTTATACCGTTGATGGGTCATGATTCCCAATATTCGGATAAGCCACTTCTTCAAAAACAATATATGTCCGAAAGGATTTTTTTTGAATAGCCCCATAAACAATTAGGTCAGTTTATGCGAATTTACAAATTCACAATCTATAAAACTTCATTTAACAGTTCTTTGATCTCACTCAACATCATTGCCGTCGCCCCCCAAACCACATGGCCATTTAATCTAAAAGCAGGCACGTCGACATTCTGGGCATAGGAAGTGCTTAACTTTTGATGGAAAATTTTGGAGTCGTCCAAGAAATCAATTAGGGCGACTTCAACAATTTCTTCTACTTCTGTCTCCTGTGCCACAAAAGACAAGCGGTCATCGCTCAGCGCCATAAACGGTTGTACTTCAAAGTTGCTGGGTGGTATATATACCTCACTCAAAGATTTGATAATATTCACTTTGTCGGGTGAGACCCCAACCTCTTCATGTGTTTCCCGCAGGGCAGTGGTTTCTAAATCTAAATCTAATTCCTCGACTTTCCCACCAGGGAAACCAATCTGATTGGAATGCACCCCTTCATAGGTCTTTCTAAGGATGAGCAATAAATTCGTAAAATCCTTTGTATCGGGATAAAACAAGGCCAATACAGCAGCTTTTTTAGGGTTTTTCTTTTTAAATCTTGCCATCCTCAGTTCTTCCCTTCGAAATTCAGGCAACATTTTAAAATGGGAAGCTTCCCCCGGTAACGGCAGATTTTTTATTTTTGATACTTGTTGTGAAAAATCACCAAAATTCATGCGCTATATAAGAATCGCTTTTGCTACAATAATACCATTATTATTTTTAGTTGGCTGTAAGGAAAATCCAAAAAAAGAAAACACCTCGGAAGCGATAAATGAGAAGATCGTTACGGAGGTTCAGGTGGATACTCCGATATCACAGATGGCTGAAGAAGAATTCAAACTTACAGAAGAAAATGCGATCGAATTCTTTTTCGATTATCAAAAAGACCTGAAGGAGAACAAACTTAAGATAACTACCAGCTTGGGAAGTTTTACCGTGCAGCTTTATGATGATGTACCTTATCACAAGGCAAATTTTATTTACTTGGCCAGACAAGGCTATTTCAACGGAACCCAATTTCATCGTATTGTAAAAAACTTTATTATCCAAGGCGGAAATGCCGATGATAAAGAAGCTCCTCGAAAACGAAGAAAAATTGGAAGATACCTTCTTCCACCAGATGGAAAGAAAGGATACAAGCACCATCGTGGTACACTATCCATGCCAAGTAGCGAAAGTGATAATCCGCATAAATTAGCATCGCCCTATGAGTTTTTTATTGTGGTAACAAAGCCCGGTTCGTACCACTTAGACGGAAATTATACCCCATTTGGTAAAGTTATCCAAGGTATGGACGTGGTGGATAAAATCAATTCGGTTCCGGTGGGCAAGGGTGATTGGCCGTCGAAGAATGTCTATATCGAAATGGTTGAAGTTTTAGAATAGAAGTTTAATGCATTTCACAAATTAAAATGTTCGGTTGTGCTTCTAGACCTATGTAATACGACGCTAGAATTCGGTTAGCATTGAAAAAAAGATACAAAAAACGAAACCGTTTATCGTTCAATTAATCTTTTCGTTCCGATAAATGTTGGGCAATGCAATCTTGAACTTCACGACTAGAATGCGTATAGCTATGATAATCAATATGGCCGCACTATATGCATATTCTTCGGTAAAGGGCAGCTTCCGTAGTACGAAGTAAAAAAGCGCTCCTAAAATACAAGCGGTTGCGTAGACTTCTTTTCGAAAAATTACAGGAATTTCATTGCATAAGATATCTCGTATCACACCTCCGAAACATGCTGTAATAGTACCTAACGCAATACACATAACCGGTAAAAGTTCCGCATTCAATCCTTTCTCGACACCGACCATTGTAAAAAGTCCGATACCGATGGTATCAAAAAGAAAAAGGGTTTTTCTTAAACGTCTGAGTTGTTTGGAAAAAAGTAGCGCCAAAAGAACCGCGCAAAGAATTACGATTACATAAGTCAACTCGCGCATCCAAACTACAGGGGTATTTCCGATAAGCATATCGCGTAAGGTTCCGCCACCTATTGCAGTTACAAATGCAATAATGATGACCCCGAAGATGTCTAGCTTTTTTTCCATGGCCACCAATACGCCCGAAATGGCGAAAGCTATAGTGCCTAGAATATCTATTGCAAAGTAAAACATCTTAGAGTTGTTGCGTATAGTAACTATAGTCGTTGATTACGGTATCTACCAGGTCCATAGCTTTTAATTCCGTCGTAATACCAGTCACCTTTTTGATACGTTCACTTAAGGAAACAATTACATTATGGTCCCCATTTCGCTTGGCTGACGTAAAAAGCTCTTTGATAGTTTGCATTTCACGATCTTTGAAAATGGTGACTTGGGGAAATTTAGGAACATATTCTTGAGGAAGCTCGCTAAGCAACGTATCCTTTACCGAAACCCTTTTTTTCTCACTGATAACAGTAGTACCAGCAGCAATATCACCCACGCGTTGACCCTTACCTCTCAAGAGGATAGTGAGAACCGCAACGCCACCTGAGGACAATGCCACATCAATAATCCGTAGTATCCATCGCACAAAATAACTTGAGAAATTGGGTTTGGATCCATCTAATTTGACCACGCGAATATGTACAAGACTCTTCCCAATAGTCTTACCGTCCATAAAAGTTTCAAGAAGTACATAATACAGAAATGCCGGTAAGTTCAAGACCAAGTAAAGTGCCCACATATCTTCCATCTCTATGTCCATGGTAACCAATAACAACACCATGAGAATGATGTAAACACCAATAATAAAACTATCGATAATATACGCCAACATACGCTCACCTAAGTGGGCTGTATTTTGATGAATGCTTATATTTTGAGCAGTTTCAATTTGAAATTGTTCCATATAATTAGTTTCTTTGGGTGAGTGTAGGAACCCATTTTTCCCATATCGGGAAATCCCTTTCAATTCAAACCCTCCTTTATGATGCCAAATTTTGACATCTCAACTGGATTTTTTTCAATACTCCACAACAAAAATAGATAATATTAGTTCTAACAAACGAATCAAAACAATCTCTTAAACCCCTGATTGATGCGAGAAGCCGCATTTGTAAAACGAAATAAGGACAAATGGGCTGTCTTTGAAAACGCGTTGTCAAACAGAACGGAGATATCCCCTGATGTATTGTCCGACCTTTACATAGAAATTACGGATCATCTTAGTTATGCAAAAACGTTTTACACCGGAAGCAACACCGAGTTTTATCTCAATGGCCTGGCGTCTCAAGCGCACAGACAGATTTACAAAACCAAAAAGGAATCAAAGAATAGAATTGTCAGTTTTTGGAAAACGGAATTCCCCACCATGTTTTACCAACACCGGCGTGAACTGCTAATCGCTTTTCTGGTATTCGCCTTTTTTACTGCGGTTGGCGCTTTTTCTTCGGCAAACGAAGGCGATTTTGTGCGGTCTATCTTAGGAGATGGTTATGTAAATATGACCTTGGAGAATATTGAAAATGATGACCCCATGGCCGTTTACAAGCAAATGGGCGAGGTCAATATGTTCTTGGGTATTACTATAAATAATATTACCGTTGCCGTATACGCTTTTGCTTTCGGCATTCTGCTGGGCATAGGAACGCTCTATATTATGCTTAGAAATGGAATTATGTTAGGTAGTTTTCAGTACTTTTTTTTTGACAAAGGCTTGGGATGGGAATCGGTCAGAACTATCTGGATCCATGGCACCATAGAAATATCGGTAATTATTATAGCCGGATGCGCGGGACTCGTTTTGGCAAACGGAATGCTTTTTCCTGGTACTTATACCCGGTTAGAATCATTTAGAAGAGGCGTAGTAAACGGACTGAAAATCATGTTAAGTACCGTTCCCTTTTTTATCATAGCGGGTTTTCTAGAAGGCTTTGTAACACGCCATACTGAAATGCCAGATTGGTTGGCCATTTTTATAATTTTAGGTTCATTAGCTTTAATAATTTTTTACTATATCATTTATCCGTACCAACTAAATAAAAAAACATAGTATGACAGAATATATAGAATTTAAAAAGAAACGAGAGTTGGGTGAGGTGCTATCTGACACTTTCGCTTTTTTAAGAACCCAGTTCAAACCCTTTTTTACTGTATTTTTCAAAATAGTAGGACCTTATCTTTTGGTCATGATGATTTGCCTGGCACTCTACATGTACTTTGCAGGCAATAGTTTCAACAACATTTTACTGGGTAGTCAAGGCTCGGATTTTGGGGCAGATAGTTTTGCGACCATGTTCGTTGTTGGGGTTTTATATTTTATTTCCATACTAGTTGTTTATGTAATGTCTCAATCAACAACCCTTCATTATATAAAGTCATATGCCAATGGAAAAGGGCAAATTAATTTTGAGGAAATCAAATCAGATGTATATAAAAAGTTTGGCAGCTTTTTAGGGCTTGGTATTTTGGCTGCGCTCTCTATAGGTGTTGGACTTATGTTCTGTTTGATTCCAGGCATTTATCTCTGGGTTCCCTTGGCACTATCTTTCAGTATTCTGGTTTTCAATAACAAAGGAGCAACCGATGCTTACGGTGATAGTTTTGCATTAGTCAAAGACGAATGGTGGATTACTTTTGCCACCTTGATTGTGATTGCTATTATTGTTGGAGTAGCTAATTATGCATTCTCAATACCAGCACAAATCTATCAGTTTGCACAAATGGGAATTCTTTCCGGCGAGGCGGATGCCGAAAGCATGGGCAACGTTTTTCAAGATCCCATCTTTTTGTTCTTGAATATGATCAGCACTTTAGCCCAATTCCTTTTGAATTTAATTTCGGTCATTGCAGGCGCATTTATCTATTTCAACCTTAACGAGAAAAAGAACTTTACCGGTACTTACGAACGAATTCAGGGTCTAGGCGAAACGCCAGAAAAATAACAATGCAGCGATTCCTTCTCCTATCATTTATTCTTTTCTTCGGACTGTTCAATACTAATGCACAGCAGGACTCGCTCACCGTTAAATATGATTCCAAACGTCTTGAAGTACAAAAAATAAGTGAAGAGGATTTAAACAAGTTTAAAGAAGATCCCAAATTTGATTACGAAATAGTTGAAAGCAATCCCACATGGTGGGATGATTTTAAAACCTGGCTGGGCAATCTTTTTCTACGTTTCTTTGAATGGATTTTCGGAGTAGAAGAAGCAGCTGGAGTATTGGCGGCTTTCTTAAGAATACTTCCCTATATACTGCTGGCCTTATTGCTATTCCTGCTCATACGATTTTTCATGAATGTGAATTCGAGTGCCCGTGCAAATTCTGAATCTAAAAAACCATTTGTAGCACTTTCCGAAGAAGAACACATCATCAAGAACGAGGATATCCAAGTATTGATACAAAAAGCATTGGATGCTAAAAACTACCGTCTCGCTGTTCGCTACTATTACCTTTACATACTGCAACTAATGAGTGAAAAAGAACTCATTGACTGGCAGCTTCAAAAAACGAACCACGACTATGAAGCTGAAATCGAAACACCGGATATAAAAAAGGCGTTCACGAAAATCACCCGACTCTATGATTATGTCTGGTACGGTGATTTTGGTATCAATGGTGCACAGTATCAAAAAGCGGAAGTCCTATTTTCAGCACTGCAAAAAAACCTTGAAAAATGAGTAAAAAGGCCAACATCTATATCATTATAGTGTTAGCTACCATTGCGCTGCTTATGGTTTTGCAATACAACAAACCAAAAGAACTGAATTGGTTTCCATCTTACGTGACACAACATAAAATTCCATATGGCACCTACGTTTTAAATGAATTGATGGGAAATCTGTTTTCCGACACACAACAAGTAAGTATGCCTCCTTTTGAATATCTGACTGCCAATTTTGACACACAAGGCACTTACTTTTTGGTCAATGAAAATATAGAATTCGGGAGGACGGAATTGGAATTACTATTGGACTGGACCTCTGAAGGAAATACATTATTCATAGCTTCGACCTCTTTTGAAGAAATTTTGCTAGATACCTTGAACGTGAGTAGTTCTGGGCTTTTCGCAGGTTTTGGGGAAGAACAAAGTCAAATACATCAATTAGTGAACCCGAATTTGAGTCCCGAAGTAAGTTATCCGTTTACAAAAGATAACTACTCAAATTTCTTTAAATCGATTGACACCCTAAAGACCACCGTTATAAGTGTTGTGGATAACTATGAAGATTCGTTGGCCGTTACCAAAAAACACTTTGATGCGATTCGACAAGATTTTGGTGATGGGGAAATCATTCTTTCTACCTTTCCCAAGGCGTTCACGAATTATTTCATTTTAAAGGACAAAAATCGAGATTACACCGCAGGACTGCTATCTTACATAGACCCTTCAAAAACAGTTTATATTGACAATCATTACAAAGCGGGCAAAAAATTCTATACCTCGCCCATGTATATAGTCTTGAATACCAAAGAATTTAAATGGGCTTATTATTTGGTGCTCATCGGAGCAGTGATTTATGTTCTGTTCGAGGGGAAAAGAAAGCAGCGGGCCATACCAGTGGTGATTCCACTAAAGAATCAGACGCTTGCGTTTACGCGCACCATTGCCGACATGTATTACGAAAAAGGGCAGCGAAAACCCATTTCAGAGCATAAAATAGATCAATTTTTAGAATACATCAGATCGCACTTTTATATAGCAACCGTTCATCGCGAAGAAGAATTTTATCGAAACCTCGCTTCCAGAAGTTCACATTCTTTTGAGGAGATTGAGAAGCTTTTTAATTTTTTAGATACCCTACGAAACCGAAGTGAGATTAGCGATGCCGATCTTCAAAAACTAAATACATCCATAGAAAAATTTAAACACAAAGCCCATGGAAAATAACGAACCCAATACGAACGAACAATCTTCCGAAGAAGTATCAAAAGATCAGGAAGCAGCAACCCAAAACGAGCAGACACCTCAGCCCACTAATGATATCAATTTTGATAATCGAATTCCTTTGGAGGATTTAAAAAATGCTGTTGATGCCATTAAATCAGAATTGGCAAAAGTCATTATAGGGCAGCATGACTTTATCGAACTCCTTATTGTATCCCTTTTGGTAGATGGGCATGTTTTAATTGAGGGCGTACCTGGCATCGCAAAGACAATCACCGCCAAACTTTTTGCAAAAACTTTGAAAACCGAATTTAGTAGAATTCAGTTTACACCCGATTTGATGCCTAGTGACATTTTGGGAACTTCGGTTTTCAATGCTAAAAGCACAGAATTCGAATTTAAAAAAGGGCCAATTTTCTCAAACATCATTTTAATTGACGAAATCAACAGGGCGCCCGCGAAGACCCAAGCGGCTATGTTCGAAACTATGGAAGAGCGTCAAGTCACCATGGACGGTGTTACCTACACGATGGCCACCCCTTTTATGGTTTTGGCGACACAAAATCCCATTGAACAAGAAGGCACCTATGCCCTGCCGGAAGCACAATTAGACCGTTTTCTGTTCAAAATCAAAGTAGATTACCCGTCCATCGAAGATGAAATAAAAATTATAAAGACCCACCACGAACGCAAAGGTTCTAAACCACAAGAGCTTATCAATGAGGTAATGACGCCTGCAAAGTTGATAGCCTTCAAGGCTAAAATACAAGATGTCATTGTTGAAGAAAAGATTATCAAATACATCGCTGATATAATTACCAAAACAAGAAATCACCCGCATTTATATCTGGGCGGTTCACCTCGCGCTTCTATTGCAACCTTGAATGCCGCTAAGGCCATGGCTGCAATTCAAGGAAGGGATTTTGTCATTCCAGAAGATGTAAAACGAGCTCTGGTTCCTGTATTGAATCATAGGGTAATCTTAACACCAGAACGCGAGATGGAAGGCATGACCACCGAAAGTGTGGTAAAGATGATTGTAGAATCGGTTGAAATACCGCGATAAGTATATGCAATTTTTAAAATCATTGTATATTCATAATACCTTTTTCAGGTATATCGCTTTCTTGGCGGCATGTTTTGTCATATCCTATTGGGTGCCTATGCTCTACCCAATCGCTTGGTTACTGACGTTTGTTTTGTTGGCCTTATTTCTCTTTGACCTGTATCTACTCTACACTTCAGGAAATTGCATCGATGCAGAACGCAGTCTCCCCAATAAACTATCGAATAGTGACCTGAATCCGGTAAAAATCAAATTCACTTCCAAATACCCATTTAAAGTTCATTTGTCACTTATCGACGAATTACCCGTTCAGTTTCAAAAACGAGATTTTGAACACCGAACCAGCCTATCAAAAAATGAAAAGGTCGAATTTGAGTATTCGGTACGTCCAGTAGATCGGGGTGAATACCTTTTTGGAAACCTTATTCTTTTTGCATCATCTTTTTTAAAGATCATCAAACGGAAATACGTATTCCAGAAAGACCAGATGGTACCCGTATACCCCAGCATCGTTCAAATGCAACAGTATGACTTTCTGGCTTTCAGTAATAACTTGACGCAATTCGGACTGAAAAAAATACGTCGAATTGGTCATACCCAAGAATTCGAACAAATCAAAGAATATGTTCAAGGTGATGATTTCAGAACCATAAATTGGAAAGCCACCGCAAAGAACATTAACTTGATGGTCAATCAATATCAAGACGAAAAATCACAGCCTATTTTTTCAATTATTGATACCGGCCGAGTAATGAAAATGCCCTTTAACGGGCTAAAACTGTTAGATTACGCCATTAATTCCACCCTAGCATTCTCGAATGTCGCCCTAAAAAGAAATGATAAAACGGGTATGATCGCTTTTTCAAAAAACATCGAAACCTACGTTCCGGCCGTTCAAAAAATTACGCACTTGAATACCATCTTAGAGCAACTGTACAATATTGATACGGATTTCACCGATGCCGATTTCGGTTTACTCTACGCACATATCAAACGAAAAGTCACACACCGAAGTTTGCTATTGCTTTACACCAATTTTGAGCATATTTCCGCCCTACGCCGCCAACTACCATTTCTTCTAGCAATCGCTAAAAAACATGTCCTGGTTGTTATCTTTTTCGAAAATACAGAACTGGAGGAACTCATCGCTCAAGATGCAGAGGACCTTCAAACCATTTATCACAAAACGATCGCCGAAAAATTCTCATTGGAAAAAAGGTTGATGCAAAAAGAATTGCAACAATATGGTATTCAGACCATCTTAACCAAACCGGAAAATCTGACCATCAATACGATCAACAAGTATTTAGAGATCAAAGCCAGAGGAATGTTGTAAATCATTCCATCTTAAATTCTTAACTTTCTCGGAATATTAACAATTACGCTAAGGCATTTGCCTTTTCAGGTAAAACCAACCTTTATGACCCTGTTGAAATTCCGTCTAGTATTTCTCTTATCCTCATTATTTATTCTTTGCCAAACGCAGCTAAATGCACAGACCTATGCTAAAAACGGCATGGTCGTTTCTTCGGATGAAAGTTCTTCCGAAGTTGGGGTTGACATCCTTAAAAAAGGAGGAAACGCTATAGATGCTGCTGTGGCAACCGCATTTTCTTTAGCTGTTACGCATCCGTCAGCAGGGAATATTGGTGGTGGTGGATTCATTGTTTTTATGAATTCAGAAGGGGAAACAACAACCATAGATTTTAGGGAAAAAGCCCCTCTTGCAGCAACAAACGACATGTATTTGAATGAACAGGGAAAACTTATCGATGGTATCAACCACCATTCCGCCAAAGCAATTGGTGTGCCCGGAACGGTGGCCGGACTTTACCTTGCTCATAAAAACTATGGCAAACTCCCTTGGAAAACTGTCGTTCAGCCTGCAGTCGACCAAGCAAAAAATGGATTTGTATTTAATTGGTACTTATACCGAGCTGCCCAATATTTTACAAGAGAAGGAAATGACAACACCTTTATGAACGGCTATTTTCGAAATGAAAAAGGAGCAATCCCGGAACCGGGTGAACTTTGGATGCAAAACGAATTAGCTGAAACATTAACATTAATCAGAGATAAGGGGCGTGACGGATTTTACAAAGGAAAAACAGCAAAGAAGATTGCCAATTTCATGAAGAAAAACGGTGGTATCATCACCAAAAAAGATTTGGCAAAATATGAGGCGATTGAACGTGAACCCATAAAAGGGAGCTATAAAGGGTACGATATTTATTCGATGCCTCCTCCAAGTTCAGGTGGTGTTGCTCTAGTAGAAATGATGAACTTAATGGAGCTAGCTGATTTTGAAACTATCGAATTCAACTCTGCCGACCATCTTCACTTAGTTGCGGAAGCCATGCGCAGGGCCTTTGCAGATCGCGCAGAGCATTTGGGCGATCCGGATTTTAATTTGAACATTCCATTGGAAAAACTTACCTCAAAAGCATTTGCCCAAAAACGTTTTCAAGAAATTAATATGGCCAAAGCCTCCATAAGTGATTCTTCTAGGTTTGGAAGACTCTATGATGGTGAAAGTACTACACACCTCTCCACCATGGACAAGGAAGGGAATGCCGTTTCTCTTACCTATACCCTAGAGTATAGCTATGGTTCTCAAATGGGTTCAAAGGAATTAGGTTTCATTTTTAATAATGAAATGGGAGATTTCAACCCACAGCCGGGCATTACCAAAAGTAATGGACAAATTGGTACGGCTCCCAATCTGGTAGCTCCTGAAAAAAGAATGCTCTCGAGTATGACACCAACTATCGTAGGCAAAAAAGGAAAGCCATTCTTGGTTATCGGAAGTCCTGGTGGCCGAACTATAATCAATACGGTATTTCAAACCGTACTCAATGTTTTGGAATTCAAAATGCCAATCGACAAAGCCATTGAAGCTTTGAAAATTCATCATCAATGGCTTCCTGATCAGATTGTCTATGAAAAACTTTTACTTTCACCAGACACGCGAAAACTATTGGAGGCGAAAGGGCATACCCTCAAGGAGCGTTTCAATATGGGCGCACTTATGGGTATCACCTATGATGCTGAGAAAGGTATTTTTGTTGGTGCATCTGACTCCTCGCAACCTGATAGTGGTGCGATCGGATATTAATTTGTCTAGACAATTTATATCACGAGCAACTTTAACACTACCATTTTTAAGTTATTGCCTGATGTGGTGGTGAAAACTTAATCGAGCCGATTGGTCGGCGTATTTGTGGCCACTCTATTTCTATTGTTCGTCAATTCTCCACTGGTTATTCTGCAATCGGGGTGATCTCGATTGATTTAAATTCTACGGGTCCGTGGTCGCCTTGAATTAATATCGGGCCTGGAGCAGCTTCGTCATTATCCAAAGCACCACCTGTCATTCCTGGAATATTTTGACTATCAATTATAGTTTTTCCATTGGCAACTATAGTTACCCTTCTACCAATCAAAGTGATATCATAAGTCTGCCATTCCCCTGCAGCTTTGGCAACATTTTCGTTCGGGGTCAGATGCCCGTAAATTCCCCCGAAATAAATATCGGAAGCTTCCAACCCTTTATTGTCGGCAATCTGCACTTCGTAACGACCACGAAGATAGAGTCCGCTATTACTCCCTTCCGGATATCGGAACGTAACCGCTATTTTAAAATCGGTGAATTTTTCTTCGCTCACCAAATTTGAACCTGATTTCGGACTGGTCAGTATACCATCGTTCACGACCCATTGGTTTTGTCCCATGGCCTTCCATCCATCCAAATTTTTTCCATTGAATAGTTTTTTAGACTTTCCCCATTTCGGATTCTCATTGTAGGGTAAATCAGGAGCTGGCGAACCTACCCACGAATAGGTTTTTCCATCGGTATAAATGAGTGTTCCTTTTAGTTGGTCATCTTCTTGCATACCAATGAGTTGCATATCAAAACCCTCAGGTTCCCATTGATTAGGAATCGAAAAACTAAATTTTCCCTCTTTGATCTTTACTTCTGCCACAGGTCGTGCACTTCCAAATTTGTAGCAAAATTTACCCACCATAGTTTTGTTTCCAGAATGACGAACCTCTAACCACGAGGGTACTTCTTTTCCATCTTCCGTAATGATAAGATTCCACTCTCCTTCGAGTGGATGTCCTTCTTGAGCGAGCGTTGAAAAAGATAATAACAGCGCTAAGACTGCGTAAATTAATCTTGACTTCATAAGTGTTGAATTATGTTAGATTTCAAATATAAGAAATCGGTGCTATCCTAAAATACTGGCCACCGAGATTTCGACGGTCAAAATTTCTTATCTTCCAATCAGGAATATTAAATCTTTTGAAAATGAAAAAAATCTTATGCTTCATATTACTTTTTACAACCTTTCAAATTGTCGCCCAAAGTGACACCGAGAAAGAGGTTGAAGGTGTGATAAAAACTTTTTTTGAAGGTTTTCATAAAGCGGATACGGTTTTAATGAAGCAGACCATGGCCGATAAACTCGTTTTTCAAACGGCTTTCAAAGACAAAGATCAAAAAGATGTTTTAAAAACAGATGATGTCAGTGGCTTTATCAAGGCGATAGGCAGCGGTCGCCCCGTGACGGAAAAATGGGAAGAACGCATTACATCATACACTGTAAAAGTAGATGGTAATATGGCCAACGCTTGGACAGAATATGAATTTTGGCGCGATGGTACCTTTAGTCATTGTGGCGTGAATTCATTTCAACTTTTTCACGATAATGGTACTTGGAAAATCATTTACCTTATCGATACCCGCAGACGTTCTAGCTGTGATGCTTACACGGAATAAATTTTAGATAAAATATGACCAATAACAGAAGGAGGTTTTTACAAACTCTTGGTTCTGGTATAGCTGGAACCGCTTTTGTACCAACAAATATATGGGCACGAACAAAAGCCCCATTGTCAGTTGCTTTTGAAGATTTAAAAATATCGGACAATAGCGAAACGTACTGGGAGATGGTTCAATCACAGTTCAACTTTGCAGACGGATTGACCTATTTCAACAACGGTTCTTTGGGCGCATGCCCTGCTCCCATTCGAGAAGCAACCATGAACTTTAGAAATACCTTGGACGATTTTCCATCAAAGTACATGTGGGGCGGATGGAAAGATGAAATTGAAGAAGTACGCAAGAAAACTGCAGATTTATTTTCGGTTTCGGCAGAAGAAATCGCGTTGATTCATAATACTACCGAAGGAATGAACCTTATTGCCAGTAGTATGGATTTGCAACCAGGAGACGAAATTATATCTGCGGACCATGAACATACCAGTGCCCTGAATCCTTGGAAATATTGGCAAGAAAGTAAGGGTACCAAATTAGTGACACCTACTCTACCCATATTGCCTAATAGTGTCGAAGAAGTTGTAAGCATTTACCGAGATGCGATATCTCCAAAAACCAAAGTGATTTCCATTTGTCATTTGGTCAATACCAACGGAATGATACTTCCCGTAAAAGAAGTTACCCAAATGGCCCATGAAAATGGAATTCTCGTAGCCGTAGACGGTGCGCAAGCAACAGGTATGTTCGATATTGACTTAAAGGAACTAGGTTGCGATTTTTATACTGTCAGTGCACATAAATGGTTGTTTTCTCCCAAAGGAGTTGGTATATTTTACGCCAAACAAGAAAGTCAGAGGTACCTAAAACCGTTGATTGTTGCACGTGGGTATGAGGATAAAAGCATTCGAAGGCTCGAAAATTACAATACTAGAAATTTACCCGAGGTATTAGGTTTAGGCGCCGCCTTGGATTTTCGTGAAACCATCGGGGCAAAAAAAATACATCAACGTAGCTATGAATTAAAGCATTATTTCAGGGATAAAATAAAAGACAACGAAAAGTTAGTTTTAAAAACTCCCGAGTTGGATTCCCTTTCAGCTGGAATTCAAGTAGTAGAAGTTTTGGGTAAAGACGTTCAAGAAGTAAAAAACCGCTTGTTTGATGATTACGGAATCGATAGTCGACCTATGAGCAAATTCGAACTCAATGCGGTACGCCTTTCCTTTGCGATTTTTGTTACCAAAAAACAAATAGATTTTTTGGTTAGTGCTTTGGAAAATTGTGCAAAGTGATTTTTAAGTGCAATTACATTCCTACCTGATATTTTAATGGATATAATTCGTATTTTCAATTACTTAAATCAAACTGAAAATGAGAATACCAATTTTTACCCTAGCCCTTTGCTTTACACTAGGTTTCATTAACGCACAGGAATCTATCTTAGGATTTACTTCTGAAAATGCCAAAAAACAACAACAACTAGAAGCAACTTTTGAATCAAAACTCAATGCCAACAACCTCGATGAGTGGATGCAGCTAATGGCCGCAGAACCACATTGGGTAGGTACCGAATACGGAGAAAAGAATGCCAAATGGATTCAAAAGCAATTCAAGTCTTGGGGCTATGATGCCAAAATAGAAACCTATCACGTGTTGTTTCCTTATCCGAAAGTCAGGGTGCTGGAAATGACCGGACCAACAAGCTACAAGGCAAAATTGACAGCCGTACCTGTTGAAGGTGATAAATTTACGGCTCAAGGGGATGCCCTTTTACCTAGCTACAATGCCTTTTCTACGGATGGCGATGTGGAGGCCGAACTGGTATTTGTCAATTATGGAATTCCCAAAGATTATGAAGAACTCGAAAAATTGGGAATCGATGTCAAGGGCAAAATCGTCATCGCCAAATACCAAGGTTCATGGCGGGGCATTAAGCCAAAACTGGCCGCGGAAAAAGGAGCGATAGGATGCATTATTTATTCCGACCCACAAGACGACGGATATGTTCGAGGAGACGTATACCCGAAAGGAGCTTTTAAAAACAAAACGGGTGTGCAACGAGGTTCCGTCATGGATATGCCCACCTACCCTGGTGATGTACTAACTCCCGGATATGGTGCAACCAAAGATGCCAAGCGTTTGGACCGAAAGAATGCGCCAACGATTACTAAAATTCCGGTATTGCCCATTTCCTATGAAGATGCAGAGCCTTTGTTGGCTGCTCTAGACGGGGCCGTAGCACCAGATTCATGGAAAGGTGGATTGCCGATAACCTATCATATAGGTCCTGGCCCGGCGAAAGTTCATTTAAAATTGGAGTTTGATTGGCAATTAAAACCAGCGCACAACGTCATCGCCACCATTAAGGGAACCGATTACCCCGACCAATGGGTGATGCGTGGAAACCATCATGATGCATGGGTACATGGTGCCAACGATCCCATAAGTGGAATGGTCGCCTTAATGGAAGAGGCAAGAGCCGTTGGCGAACTCGCCAAGAAAGGACAGAAACCTAAACGCACCTTGGTATACTGTGCATGGGATGCCGAAGAACCGGGCCTAATAGGTTCCACCGAATGGGTAGAGGACCACAAAAAAGAATTGCAGGAAAAAGTAGTCGCTTATATAAATACCGATGGCAACGGCCGCGGGTTTTTAGGTGCGGGAGGTTCACATTCCCTTCAGGCTATGGTAGGAGAAGTGGCGGGCGCCGTGATGGATCCGCAAAAAGGGGTTTCCATCAAAGAAAGAAGAATCGCCGTTGATTTGGTGAACGGAGGCACGGAAGACTTCGAACTATATGCATTAGGTTCAGGATCCGACTATACGCCATTCATTCAGCATGCGGGCATCGCTTCTTTAAATTTGGGATTTGGTGGCGAGAATTCAGGCGGTGAATATCATACCATTTATGATACCTACCCTCATTACAAAAGATTCAAAGATCCTGGCTTCGCATACGGAATAGCGTTGGCGAACACTGCAGGCAGAATTACACTTCGCTTAGCCAATGCAGATGTACTACCCTTTGAATTCAAACAATGGCACAAAACTGTTTCGGGCTATTTAGATGAAATCATGAAGTTGACCGAAGACATGAGAAGCGGGGTTAAAAAGCACAACAAAATGGTTGACAAAAATGTCTTTGAACTCGCTGCTGATCCTAAAAAACCTTTTGTAAAACCTGAGAAAAAAGAAATGATTCCATATCTCGATTTTACACCATTACAAAATGAATTAGCAGAACTAAAAATCAGTATAGATGCGTTAGGTTCCGACATGTCAAAACTCTCAAAAAACCAACGTGATGCTGTGAATCTAAAATTGATGAAAGCCGAACAAGCATTAACTTATCAAGCGGGACTTCCAAGAAGGTCATGGTACAAACATCAAATTTATGCCCCCGGCTTTTACACAGGTTATGGTGTAAAAACCTTACCTAGTGTTCGTGAAGCGGTAGAGCAAAAAGATTGGAAAGAAGCGCAAGAGCAAATCGGGGTTTTAACCCAAACCTTGAAGCGGTTTCATGAGCATGTGAAAAGTATGTGAAGCCTTTAGAATTTTCTAGAAGGTTGATCAGTAATATCCATTCATTTATTAATAAGAGGTGTTCATAGGCAGAGTGATAGTTACTCAAAACTAATTCGTATCTTAAACATACAAAAACCAAAATAGCATAGAATGGACTCGAACTACACCAGAATATTCATTGGAAATCCAATTGAGGCCCAAGGTCTTATCGCACGTTTAAAAGAAGTGGGTATTATCGCTGTGGTAAAAAACGAAGCAGAGTCCGCTCGGTTAGCAGGTTTCGGGGCTTCTCCTCAAAGTAGTGCCGAGGTTTTTGTTCATAAAGACGAACTTGAAAAGGCGATGAACGTTGTCAAGGTAAATTAATGAGTTTTTCCAAAGAATCGCCTGTTGGCCTTGTGATAGCAGCATAATCAGCAAAACTTTTCATGAAGGTTTTTTTATACTTCTGTATATAATCTTAACTTCTTTAAATCCTATTGCAAATCTAAGCTCGTCTTGAATTGCATACGGTAAGTGTGCGTAAATGGTTGTTTTGGCCCAAGGGGGTTAGTATTTTCTGTGCCAAACAAATCAGCCAAAAATACTTAAAATCAATCATTGTGGCTCGTTGCTATGAAGCTACCAGCATCCGTAGAATAGAAAATTTAATACCTGTAATCTTCCTTAAGTTTTGGTTAAGGAGCGGCTCTAGAATATGGAAATGCTACAGGGTGTACAAAAAATACAAGAACGCCCCTGTGAACTGAAGCACTATTTCTGAAAAAAAATAAGGATATCGAAAAGCTGGTACAAATGACTTCTTTGCTAAATACCCTTACAGTAGGCACAAATTATGGAAATCGTCGGCAAGGATGTTCAAGAGGTGAAGAATCATTTTTTTCGATGAATACGGAATTGATATTCACCCATATCTAAAGGCAGTATGCCGCTCCATGGCCATTTTTATTACCAAGAAACAGTCAGATACCGTGGGTGTTACTTTGGAAACTATTGCAGGATTATACACTTGCTTTTCAATTCTACCATTTATACAAAATAATTGACGAATTGCCCTGGGTTTTGGTCAGGTAGTACAGTATTTCTTATAAAAAAAATGCGCTTTACTAAATTCGCTATCTTGGTAGTAAACAATGCATCTATTATCCAATCATAAACGCATTTGGTGCCCCCTATCAATTTCAATTGGGTTAATGTGTGCTCACAAACCACATAAAAATGCAAAAAACTCAATATTTACAACTCATTCTTCGCTCTAAAATTCATTCCAAGCATTTACTTTTACTTACCTTTTTACTTAGCCTCACATTTCATACTTCTTGGTCACAAAATGTTTCAGAAACCGGATTACCCTATATTCAAAATTATAGTCCCAACGATTATGGTGCTTTTGACCAAAATTGGGATACCGTCCAAGACTCGTTAGGTGTCCTATATTTTGCAAATGGTGATGGAATTCTTTCTTATGATGGAGTGATTTGGGATTTACTTGAATTACCCAATAAGGCAAGCGTTTTTAGTCTGGCCATCACAGATAAAGATTTAATTTATGCTGGCGCAGGTAATGAATTGGGATACTTGGAAGCTGATTCGCAGGGTAAATTAAGTTATATCTCATTAATGCCAAAATTGCCTCCAAAGTATCATAATTTCGGTCAGATCATGTCCATTATCAGCAATAACGACGAGGTCTTTTTTGGTTCAAAAGAATACATTTTTAAATGGGATGGCTCTAATTTTGAAGCTTGGGAAAATTCAGATGATTCCTTTATTTATTTTGTTCACAATAAACTACTAAAAAGGAAGGACAAAGGATTAATGGAATTCAAGAACAATACGTTTGAACTTGTTACTAAAGGGGAATTCTTTGCTGATAAAAAAATATATGCAATACTTCCTTATAATAAAACTAGCTATTTGTTGGCAACAAGAAATCAGCTTTACCTTTACAATGGTGATACCATAGTTGATTTTAAGATCGATTTCCCAGAGTTTTTTCTTGACAACACTATATATAGTGGCACAAAACTAAACGACGGTTCCTTCGCTATTGGCTCTATCCAAAAAGGAGTATTGATATTTGATGAAAAAGGACGAAAAAAGCATCTGCTCAACCAGAAATCATCACTTCGTTCAAATGGGGTTTTAGGGCTTTTCCAAGACCATTCAGGCATTCTATGGGTTTCTCTATTTTCTGGAATAGCAAAAATCGAAGTTAGCTCTCCATTCTCCTACTACAACGAAACCAATAACGCGCCTGACCAAGTTTTCGATTTTCAGCGGTTTAATGGAAAAATGTATGTGGGTGGCCCACAAGGTTTCTTTGTTTTGAAAACAGAAAGCAATAATGCTAATAATGTTCTTGAGGTGGTACCTGGAGATTTTGGAATGGTTTGGGACATTCTTCTTTTTCAAGATAAAATGTTGGTAGGAACGGGATCAGCGGTTTACGAAGTTGACAAAAATGGTGAATCAAAAAAAATAATAAACGAAGAAGTCTCACACCTCTTCCTTTCAAAATTAAATCCGAATAGGCTTTTTATTGGCAGTGATAGCGGTTTAACGTCAATGTACAATGAAAATGGTATATGGGCCCTAGAAAATACCTTTAAAGAATTCCATTATACCGTTTCTCGTATTGTAGAAACTACAAACGGAGATTTATGGTTGGGTCTTGACAGTAACAATGTAGCCAAATTATCTTTTAAAAGTGATGTTGGAAATCTTTCGAATAATCCAGTAACACAAATTTTTAGCCCTGAAGATGGGTTGCCAGATGAAATAGGTAAGCTTTATATAATAAAAGACGATTTGTACTTTGCTGCTGATAACAAGGCCTTTAGGTATCATCAAGAAACAGATAGATTTATTGAAGATAAAAAACTAGTCGCCAGTTTTGGCCTTGAGGGTAAAAGTGTTAAAATCAATAATGTAGATGAAAATGGTATTTGGTTGATTGAGTTTAAAGGTGAAAGAAGAATAGATCAATTTCTTGCGGTTCCACAAAAGGATGGAACGTTTGGCTTAAAAAAATTAGAAGAGGGCCGTATAATGAGTTTACGCGGTTATGGTTTATTTGCAGAATTTAAGGATAGTGTAATTTGGTATAAGGGAAAGCCCGGTATCGTGCGGCACGATCTCACTAAAAAAATATCCGTTAAAGCCATAAATTCTGCAACTAGAATAACTCAGGTTTTAAGTAATAACGATTCGTTACTCTTTGGCGGTCATGAGTCGTCTGTCATACCCCAACTTCATTATAAAAACAATCGGATACGGTTTCAATATGCGAATGCCAGTTTCTACGACGAAACCAAAAACCAATTCCAATATATTTTGGAGGGTTTTGACAAGGATTGGTCATCTTGGACCTCTGAAACTAAAAAAGACTATACCAACATTCCCGGTGGAGACTATCGTTTTAAAGTTCGTTCAAAAAACATTTTTGATCAGGTTAGCTCAGAAGATAGTTATGCTTTTAGTATTCTTCCCCCTTGGTACGTTACTTGGTGGGCATATCTGTTTTATTTGCTAGGGGCTATTGCGCTATTAAGCTTTTACTCAAAATGGAGGTCTAATGAGTTGCTGAAAAAAAATGTGGCATTGGAAAATACTGTTAATGAACGCACTCTTGAAATACGACAAAAAAATGAACTTTTAAACCACCAAACGGAACAATTGGTGCAATTGAATGATTCAAAAACACGCTTATATTCGAATATCACCCACGAATTTCGTACGCCCTTAACGGTTATTTTAGGGATGACCGACACTTTAAAATCCAATGTTAAAGACAAGAGTTTTGCAGGGGCCGAGAAATCATTGGAAATGATTCGACGTAACGGTAAGAATCTATTGCACCTCGTAAATGAATTATTGGATTTGGCAAAGGTAGAAAGCGGTTCTATGGAGTTAAATTTGGTACAGACCGATACCATTCCGTTCGTAAAGTATTTGAGCGAAAGCTTTCATTCTTTGGCAGAATCGAAAAAAATAAATCTTACGGTGTATTCAGAAATCGATGCCTTAGAAATGGACATTGATGTGAATAAGATGGCATCGATTGTTTCAAATTTACTTTCCAATGCAATAAAATTTACCTCAGCCAACGGCAAAATAATTGTCCACCTCAACAAAATCCAAACGAAAGACGAAGTGTTATTCACCATAAAAGTGAAAGACAACGGTCTTGGGTTGGCAGCAAATGATATTACCCATTTATTCGACCGCTTCTATCAGGTGGATAACGAATCGTCACAATATCAGGAAGGTACGGGTATCGGACTTTCCTTGGCGAAGGAATTTGTAGAATTAATGAACGGTTCTATTGATGTAGAGAGTACCCTTGGTAAAGGGAGTACCTTTACGGTACAACTACCTGTAACCAATACTGCGGTTAAAACAGCAGATGCCAAAATAACGGTTGACCCACCTATTAAAAAAACAGCGAAAAGCACAAGAATGGAACCATCAGTTTTGGGTGTATCTTCCAAATTACCCCTGGCGCTTATTATTGAGGATAATGAAGATGTGGCCCATTATTTAAAAACCTGTCTAAAAGGCAGGTACCAAACCATTCATGCCATCAATGGGTATATAGGTATAGAAATGGCGTACGAAAAAATACCCGATATCATAATCAGTGATGTAATGATGCCGGGTAAAGATGGTTTTGAAGTGTGTGCCGCCCTAAAGGCAGATGTGCGTACAGACCATATACCTATTATACTTTTAACAGCGAAAGTAACCACTGAAGATCGCCTGACAGGACTATCGCATGGGGCGGATGCCTATTTGGCAAAACCCTTTAACGAAAAGGAATTGTTTATCCGATTGGATCAATTGATATTAGTACGGAAAAAGCTTATTGGTACACTTGAGAAATATGGGTTAACCTCTTTATTAAAAGAAAAAGTTGTAGGTCCGCAGACAAAATTTTTGCAGCAAGCTATTATAACCACCAATAATAACTTAGACAATGCAGATTTTGGTCCGACGCAGTTAGCAAAAAAAATGCATTTGAGCGAGTCGCAGATTTATAGAAAATTAAAATCGATAACCAATAAATCTACAGCTATTTTTATACGCTCGGTTCGTTTACAAAAAGCAAAAGAACTACTACAATCTACGCATAGAACCATCTCAGAAATTTCATATGATGTAGGTTTTAATGACCCCTCTTGGTTTAGTAGGGCTTTTAAAGAAGAATTTGGTTTTCCTCCAAGTGAAGTTAACAAGTAACTTCAATATTAATTGATATAAAATAGCAACAAATCCCTATCAAATATTCTTTTTAATAGTTTTTGATGCTAATCAATAACGCAAAACAACAATCAACATAAACTACTCTTTTTTAAATACTTATAAATATTATTGCATAAATGACACACTGTTTTTATTGATAATTCACAAATAGTTCAAGCATTTGAATAAATAGTGCTACTCGTTCTACCTCTTCATTTATAATATTGTCTCAACACTTTTAGAGAAAAATTTTCAGTATTAAATGAATAATAAAATAAAGGAAGATGAAAAATTTAAAGAATCTTATTCTTAGTAAAAAGAATCAAGTCAAGCTCATTTACGCAAAGAGAAATTATTTGATGAAAATAGGGATTATTTCCTTAATCCTATTAGTAGCGAGCCAAACGAAATTAAGAGGACAAGCAAGCTTGGCTGCTGAAGATATGGTTGAAGATATTTCAGTGACCAACAAATTCGGAGAGTTAAGAACATATACCCTAATCAGGGATGCTAAAACCCCAGAACAGTGGTACTCAATGCCAAATCGAATAAGCGTAGCCGAAGAAGTAGATGTTAGTGGTAAGGTTAGACCAAAAATGACAATTCTGAAATACCAATACAAAGATAAGGTCACAAAAGAAGTAAAAGAAGGAGGTGTGCTCTCAGCTACTTTTACTATGGGTATGGAACCAGAGGTAATTGATGAAATTAAGAATAAGCTGTTAGAAAGGGTAAATAAAATTAAAAGTTCCAAGGATTCTTATTGGAAAAAATATCAAAGAAAAATGACCAAGGCAGAAATCAGATTGGCAGGCTTGCCTCTCGAAAGCTCAAAGATTGAATTTCTCAATGCCAATGGAACTTTCATGGGAGAGGTAGAAGCAAAGGCCTCTTTTGATGGTGCGACAACTTCAAGCCAGGAAATGGTCATGAGCTATGATCTCACGGCCTTGGGAGCAAGCGTAATTACTGGCTTAGCAACTGGCCGGTCTGGTTTGACTATGAGGGCTAGCATTACCTATAATGGGTTAACATCTCCTTGCGGATATAGCATTAAAGGTAAATGGGACAATGTATATAATTACTATGAAAAACAAACCAAAAAAGAAGGAGGGTTCAAATTGGGACCTTTTAAAGCGTCAGCTACAGATACTTATGAAAAGAAAAGGGAAAGTCTAGAGAAGATACAGGATATAGAAGTCAAACAAATCTTTTGTTCTGAGGCGGGTGAAGAATCAGATGGTGATGCTAATATGCAAAGTCTTTTAGAAGCGGTACAAAAAGAAGTCTTCAATACTGATATATTAACACAGGCGAAAGAATTAGAAAAATTGCAATCAATGTATGCAAATACAAATGATGAGACATTAAAGGAGTCTTTAATGAATCAGATGGTGGGTGTGAAGAATTCACTATCCGTGGGATATCAACGTTCTATTAAAAATATTGAAAAAAGGCAAACAGGTGAGATAAACATAAATTACTCAGGTCAACGTATCGTAAAAAGGAGAACAACCTTTGGTGGGGGAATTAGTTTTGCCAAATATAATATTTCAGAAGAAGAGCTTGTATCTGAAGGGTATGTAATAAACATAGATGCTAACAAAGATTTTCGCAGTACCATTTTTGGTCTCCCTATCATTAATCCGGATTATAATATTCGCGCGATAACGCTTGAAATAAAATACAAAAACAGTGATGGCAGTACTCGAAGTGAAGCTCGGCAATGGACGAAATCTAATGGATGGCTTACTCCAATGGGTAAAAAGGTCGCCCACATTCAATTCAATCTAATTGGAGAAAAAGACCAAGCAAGATTAGATGAACCCGAATTCGACATTCATCTCCAAGTCGTTTCAAATATCTCAAATGGTTCCTTTAATATCGATCGCAAAGTGAAATTAGCTGGAGATGAAAAATTCGTCGATGCGATTGAAATCGTAACAGATTCCTATATCGTAGATGGGCAAGACCTCTCATTTTTCAAAACATCGGGTAACAATACAGATTTGGCCGTCGCACAAGTTCAAATTAAGAACGGAGATCTTACTATCAAAAAAAGTATCAAACCTTATTTGGTGAATGGCGTTTCCGTAGCACCTAATCCCATTTATTTGCTATTTCCAAAAGGAAATGGAGATAGTGTAGGCAAGGTCACATACATTACCCAAAAAGGTATAAAAACAGAAAGAGAAGAGCTTATTGAACTTGGTGAAAACACTTTGTTTGATTTTGAATGGAGACAATCCAGTGAAGAATAAGTTGACATATTAATTGCAAAATTATAACATCATGAAGCTTTCATTGAATCTTATAATGACACTAATGTTTAGTTGTGTCTTATCAGGACCTTTATATGCACAAGTCCAAAGACCGACTAATACGCCTAGAAGAACTACTACCGTTCCATCAAGAAGAGCTACTAGCGTTCCACCAAGAAGAACAAATACAGTAGCCCAACGGGCAAATCGAAAAAACACGGTTGTAATTGCCAAGCGTGGTACGCCAAGAGGACCTCAAAAAGCACTACCTCTTGCGCAAAAAAAAGTATGGCTATTTGGCCATAATAATAGCAAAGGACGCATATCAAACAAGTCCCCGTCCGATATTTTTGCCCCTGCTGAGGGTCCTTACTACTATTATGGGCCAATCACCTTTGGTGAGTTTAATTCTTATGATCATGCATCTAAGCATGGTGGGGTTGAGCTCAAAAAAACTTCAAGTTTAGGAGTTTCTAAAATGACCCTTAAAATTCCAGAAAAAAAATTCTCACTTGCAAATTCTAAAGAAGACTGGGATTGGGTGGATATGAAAAAAGAAAGCACCACTAACATTGTTGGTATAAAAGGAAAAAACAACTTGCATTATTTTAAAAACATTAATGAAAATTCCTTTATCAGTTTTACATCCCCATACGACCATATTATAATCACAGATACGTTGTACGCTCCGGTATCATTTTTAAGTTCTGAAAGAACTAAAAGAAACTATATTAAAATCATAGCCAATACTATCGTTTATAAAGGTCCTATTAAACCAGCCTCTGTAAGTATCAGTAACAAAACAGATTATGTTTTTTCAACAGGTAAATTCGTTTTTAAAACCAAATTCGAAGAACTCGAAGTTGATGAGTTGACACCATCGCCACCTTTTGTTTTATCCGACACAAATGTATCTATACATATAGATTCACATAATCAAACAGAAAAAAAATTGCTCAATAGATTATACATTGAAATCATGGAGCAAATAACCACAGAGATGAATAATCTTGATGACGCGTGGGAAAAGGACAAGCTCCTGACCGAATTTCAAGTTTACAGAAATAAAAAAGTTGAGAGTAACATTCTTTTCGACGACAAAGAATATGAACAGAAGTATAACGACTTGTGTAACAAGTTTGATTCTAGCAATGGTAGCGGTAATCATTTGAAAAATAGAGTCATTGAAGATTTAAAAGTACTCGTTACGGGTGATATAAAGAATCTACATAAAACCCCTTTCAAGTATTATGTACTTCCTACAAAAGCAACCTTAACTCCAGTCAACAATGAGAACACAGGGGAAAAAAATCAATTGGGTGCTTGCTATTTTGAAGCAACAGGGAATTCCAATATTAAAATCAATATTGAGGTCACTCTAGGTTATGATGAAACCAAATTTGAGGAAGCAAACAAACTGTTGTTAAAAAAGGGGTTGAGCTTAGAAAAGAACCCTCCCAGATCAGTATCACTTTTTGAAAATCAAGTACTCAAAATGAATAACCAAGTAATTGGGCAAATAATACCTATTAACGGTGAAATACTTCGACTTGAAATCGAGTTGCCTGACCAAGAATTATCCCTAATAAAGTTATTTCCACAGAATAACACCAACACCTTTGATTTAAACAGTAAAATTAATCTCGGTCTAAATGAATTCAATCAAAAGATAACATTTCATGTACCTATTGAACTGTTGAATGCAGCTGACTATGAACATTTAATTAAAAAATTCAACATTGTTGAAAGTAATACCCTCACAGATCATGTTAAGATATCTAGTCAGCTCTCACCTTCGTTGAACAATGAAGGAGCTCTGCAGTACGTCGAGGTTTCTTTGAAATTCTCATTTGATGATAAAGTGGTTTTCAAAGGACCATTTCGCTTATCATCGTATTCCACACTTTCTTCAGAGAAAAACATTTCATTCCTAAAATACTCTGAGAATTACCAAATAAATGTAACCGGTACCGCATATTATGAAGATGGCCATCGAGATATTAACAATGACTTTAGCGCGGATGTTAAATTCATAGTCCTTGAAGAAGGTATGTTTAAAGACAATAAATTAAATAACTAAATAAAAAAGATATGAAACTAATTATAAGTATGCTACTAATTGTAGCAGTTAGTACAGGTTTAATTGAAAGTAGAAACGTCACAAATGGAGCGGATTTATTAAATAATCAAAAAGACATTACCAATTTATTAAAAGGAAACGATTCCACTTTAATATACAAAAGGGAATTATACTATTTGGAACACCCTGAAAAGGGAAATTTAACAAGCGACCGAGAAGGGGCACATGTGAAAGCCAAGGTACCTAAAGGCCGTAAAGGAGAAGATAATTCTGGAATTACATTGGGCCTTGGTATCGATTTAGCTGCTGGATTTAGTAAGCCCAAAGACCGGCAAAAAATAGCTGATGCCATTAATGCCGATGAAGACTTAAGAGATTGGATTCTTAGAGTACCAACAACCCGGGGAGAGAAAGCACGTTCATGGCTAAAAAGAGAAGGCAACCAAAGCCCCGTTTTTAATAAAACACAAATGAAGCAACTGTATGAGTTTGGATATGAGTTTTTCTTAAAAAGAGCTAAAAAAAGATTGTTAGGTATTACGGGCTATCCTATCGCAGATGTAATTCCTGAACTTAGACTTACAGAAGCAGAGTTTGATGATTTAGCATTAAATATTGAAGACAGTAACCAAGACTATCTTTATGAGTTATTAGCTGACTTAGCTTGGAATTCTGGCCAGTTTGCAAGAGGACGTCAGAACCGTATCGCTCGTGCTTTAAAAGTTAAAGGAGACACACTGAGTCGAGCTGACAAACAAATTGTACGATTAAAAGCATTACGCGTTCTGATATACAATAAAAAAATTCCGACCAGTCGTAGTGGCAGAATAAATCGCTTAGCTTGGATAGATTCTAAGGTAGATATTTTAAGCCAATATTAGTGCTAACTATATGTATATCTATCAACTATAAAAAATTAGCAGTATGAAAACACATATTAAAATGGCAATTGGATTAATGATTTTTCTAGGCATAGGAATTGTCCAAGCCCAAAATGATGATTTTACGTATGACAGATTTCCCTTTGAATTTAACGAAAGTTCAAAAACGGCAGAGGTCTCTACCATTTGGGAACAAGTGTATAATAATATGCATGATAAATTTGTTGATAATAATTACTATATAATTCTACACAGCTATGGTAACGCTATAGAAAAAAAACAAGATAACCAGGCATTATCAAAAAAAAGAGGAAAAGCAGTTAAAACGTTTTTAATTGAAAATGGTATCGAAAGTTCAAGAATTAAATTTGAACAACACATTGAGGATTATATTGATGAAGATTACCCCGCTGATAGAGAGGTGGTGCCAGCCTTCGAAAGAAGGATGAATCAAAGATTACAAGATTCTATCGAAATTTTCAAAAATGCAGAAACTCTTGATGTAGACATTGAAGAAGGAGAGGAAATATTTCTTAATGTAATAAAGTCTTATGTTAATTCAATTAAAGAAGGAAATCATTTGCAAAAATTACCAGGGGTAGGTAGGCCTTCTGATAATCAAGATGAATTTGAAGATCAAGCAACAACTTTAATCAAAGAGACAGTAAAAGCAGGAAAAGAAGCAATGAAAGGCAATCCCAAAAAACTTGCAAAACTGGTCGCTACTTATACTCTTGGTTCTTTCATTGATCTATTTACAAGCAATCAAACAAAAATAATAGCAAAAAATAGAAAAGATATGTATGATATGATAATAGAAGCATTTAAAAGCGAGTGTTTTCCAAATTATCAGTCAGATGTAATGACTAATGACTATTATAGCATAAGTCAAAAATTTCTTTTTACAATTTTATCTTATGAAATAAATAATCTATCAAACCATGAAAAGTATAAAATTAGAACACGATTTATTTCGGGTAAAATATATAATTCAATGTCTAGACAAACCGAATCTAAAACTATACGATTTAATACTAAAATGAATAATCACTCTTTTTTTGGTGTTAATATGAGTCATTTTTTTTCCCAAAGTAAGTATCGCTACCGTGATTAATATTTAATAGACATAAGGTTTATTGTTACAAATATTCCCTCATAATATATAGTAAAGAAGTCCAGCCACTCTTGTTCTCCAAAAAAGATATTTAATTATAGTTGTATAGCTCGGTAAACAAGATAAGAACCATGAAAGGTTAAATTAGCGAGAATAATTGCCATAGAGAATATTCAAAATGATTAGGTAAAACAGAATGTAATACGTTTTCTACAACTAAAACAAGGCAAATTAAAATGATTCAAAATAATTGAAGCAAAAAACGTCTTTTATAGAATGGTATTTTATACCTTAACTGTATTCCTAATTGTCATAGCGTAGTTCCCCATTAGTATATTTCAAAATTTAATATGACGAAACCATGAAGTCAAAAACTGCATTACTATCTCTATCCTTAATTATCTTATTCTGTTTATCTGCCTGTAAAGAAAAAAAACAAAACCCTAACTTGGCATCTTTGAATCTACTAAGAGGCGATCTTCTACTCTGTGGAAATGGGGAGTTTGGGGAATTAAAATTCTCTCTTTCCTGCAATTATGAAACAAGGGCTGATTTCGATTTGGCCGTCGCCTTATTGCATTCGTTTCAATATGCCGATGCCGAGAAAGCATTTGTAAAAGTTATAGATGCCGACCCAAATTGCCCAATGGCCTATTGGGGCGTTGCCATGAGTATTTATCATGCAGCATGGTTTCCGCCCACCGAAAAAGACTTGATAAAAGGCGCTAAAGTATTGGCCGTTGCCAAGGGATTATCTATGGATGAAAAGCAGCGAGCGTACATAAATGCCATCGATGCCTTTTATGCCGATTGGCAAAACGTGGATCACAATACTAGGGCCTTACGTTTTGAAAAAGAAATGGAAAAAATCTACCTCAACTATCCTGAAGATGTGGAAGCAGCTATTTTTTACACCTTGGCTTTATATTCAACCCGAGATAGAGTCGGAAAGGAATACGAAAACGAACGAAAAGCAGGAAAAATTCTAGAGTCTCTCTTTGAAGACAATCCTAACCATCCTGGAATTGCTCACTACATTATCCACAATTACGACAATCCAGTTTTAGCTCGTAAAGGACTAGAAACTGCCCGTAGATACGCAAAAATTGCTCCCTCCTCTTCACACGCTCAACATATGCCTTCACATATTTTTACTAGACTTGGCATTTGGGAAGAATCCATACAATCGAACATTCAATCTGCTGAAAGTGCACGGTGCTACAAACAAGCATTGAATATTAATGATGGTTTTTTCGAAGAAATACATGCAATTGATTATCTAGTCTATGCCTATTTACAGCAAGGTGATAACACCAGGGCTGAAGAGGAGTATAGTACAATCAGGGTGGCTACAACTGTTCATCCGTTAAATGTTACTGCAGTCATGTATCCGCTTGCCGCAATACCTTCTCGATTGGCTCTCGAAAACAAGAATTGGAAAAGGGCCGCAAATTTACAATTACAAGAAACAGGTCTAGATTGGGAACAATTTCCATGGCAAAAAGCGATACATCATTTTGCAAGGGCTTTAGGTACGGTGCACACCAAAGATTTTATCGTTGCGGAAGATGAAATTCAAACACTTAAAGAATTATACCAAAAAATGCTTGCTGAAAATGACCGTTCGAAGTCCATTCAGGTCAAACAAGTTGAAATTCAAATAAAAACCGCAGAAGCTTGGTTGCATTTTAGTAAAAATGATATCAAAAAAGGACTAGCTTTAATGCAAAAAGCAGCTGCCCTTGAGCGAAATACAAGCCTACATCCACTTACACCGGGAGACGTAGTACCAGCAATTGAACTTTTAGGCGATATGTTATTAACATTGAACAAACCAAAAGAAGCATTGATAGCTTACGAGGAAAACTTAAGTAATACCCCTGAAAGATTCAATGGAATTTATGGTGCCGCAATTGCTGCAAAGCAATCTGGAAATCAAGAAAAGGCCAGTCTTTATTTCAAACAGCTTATTGATTTGACCAAAAATTCGAATAGCACAAGACCCGAAATTAAGGAAGCTGAAGAATTTCTTATATCATCTTAAAAAGTACACTATGAAAACGAAAATCAGTTTAGGAATATCGGCAGTTGCACTTTTGCTGCTGGTCCATTTTATGAAGAAAAATTCCAATGGAAACCAAACTAACAATTATCAAAACGCATCTTTCAATTTTGTAAAGTGTACACCCACAAAATTTTTATTGGATGTTGTGGATACTACGCAACAGATTTCGCCCCTTTTCACAAACTTAGGCAATCTTCATTTTTCAATTTCCACGGATAACGATCGGGTGCAAGCGTTCTTTAACCAGGGTGTGAAATTATCGTATGCCTTCAACCATGCCGAAGGGCACCGTTCATTTATGGAAGCTGCACGTTTAGACCCCAATTCAGCAATGGCATATTGGGGGCAGGCTTTTGCGCTTGGGCCAAATATCAACGACCCTTTGCCGGATGAGGAGCGTAAAAACAAAATCAACGAAGCCTTGACAAAGGCTAAGAAGTTTGCATCAAAGGCGAGTGCCAAGGAGCAAGCACTTATTGAAGCATTGTTAACAAGATATAGCGAAGATTTGGCAGCAGATGTAACAGATTTGAACATGGACTATATGAATGCCATGACTAAAGTGGTTCAAAAATATCCCGACGATGCCAATATTCAGATACTATATGCCGCCTCGGTAATGAATACGGTTCCATGGAATTATTGGGATAAAGACGGTAATCCCTCCCCAAATATAAAGGAAGCGAAAGCAGCTCTGGAAACAGCAATGAAGCTAGAGCCTGAAAATCCCGGAGGGCATCACTATTATATTCATATGGTGGAGTTGCCATATCCGGACCTTGGTGTACCCAGTGCTGATCAGCTGGCATCTTTGATGCCCGGGGCGGGACATATTGTACATATGCCATCGCATATTTATATCAGAGTGGGTCGGTATTTAGATGCAGTAAAAGTAAACCAAGCCGCAATTTTGGCTGATGAGGACTATATCTCACAATGCTTCTCTCAAGGATTGTATCCACTCGCCTATTATCCTCACAACATACATTTCTTGTGGTCTTCGGCCAGTTTATTGGGTGCCAGTGAGATTGCTATAGATGCTGCCAAAAAAACGGCAGAAAAAGTACCTGTAGGCGAATTGATCGAATTGCCGTTTCTCCAAGATTTTGCAGCAACGCCGATGCTATCTTATACACGTTTTGGCAAATGGAACGAGATTCTTACCATTCCTGCGCCTAATCCTGATATCAAACATTTAAAACTCATACATCATTATGCGAGAGGCATGGCATTTATAAGAAAAGGAAATATCAAAGATGCCCAAGAAGAATTGGATGCTCTTACCGAATTAAAGAAAGACCCTGAATTGGAAACGTTCGTAGCAACGGCAAATAATGCCTCCATTCATTCGGCAAATATTGCTTATGAAGTTGTGGCAGGCGAGCTAGCGGCATTGAAAGGCGATTCTAAAACGGCCATAGAACATCTTAAAAATGCGGTAGTTTTTGAAGATGGGTTGACCTATACTGAACCTGCAGCTTGGCATATTCCCACCAGGCAAAACCTTGGGGCCATTTTAATGAATGTAAAAAAATACGAAGAGGCCGAAAAGATTTACAAAGAAGATTTGAGCGTCCTTCGTCAGAATGGTTGGTCGCTTATGGGGTTATACAATAGCCTTAAGGCACAAGGAAAAATGCAAGAAGCTGAAGCTATTAAGAAGGAATTCGACAAAGCTTGGGAACATGCAGATATTAAAATTGAATCCTCCATTTTATAAACAAATGTAAAATGAAGTCACTAAAGAATTCAGGTCAATGGATTTCACTCGGTGTACTTGTTGGATCAAGTATTCTGGCACTTAGTTACTTTTTAACTCATAAAAAACAAGAACTTCCAATTTTTAGCCCCACTGATTTTAATCCTGAATTGGTTGACGTAACGCTTCAGCAAAAAACAACAAATCACACTGTTTCCGATTTTAGTCTCCTCAATCAAAATGGGGAAACTATCACTCAAAAAGATTATCAGAACAAAATTTATGTTGTCGATTTCTTTTTTACCCGCTGTCCCAGCATTTGCCCTATCATGACAAACAATATGGGAAAAATTCAAGCGGCGTTCGAAGAGGATGAGCGCGTGAAATTACTTTCGATATCCGTGACACCAAAATTAGATAGCATTCCCGTACTAAAAGAGTATGCCCTTAAAAAAGGGGTAATTGATTCAAAATGGAACATCACTTCAGGTGACAAAAAACATATTTATAATTTGGCCCGTAGAAGTTATTTTGCAGTGGTCGATGAAGGAGATGGAGGTTTACAAGATTTCATCCATACGCCAAACTTTATACTTGTCGATACAAAAAAACAAATACGGGGCGTTTACAACGGAATAAAAGATGAAGAAATAAAACGACTTTTATTAGACATCGAAACTTTGATCAATTAATTTCATTAACCAAGATAACAGCTAACTAGATGAACAAAATAGTCTATTACGTCGCGACTTCGCTTGATGGCTATATTTCTGGTGAGAACGAGGATATAAGCGGTTTCTTGCCAGATGGAAATGGTGTGCAAGAATATTTAAATGACTTAAAAGAATTTGAAACCGTGATCATGGGTAGAAAGACCTATGAATTTGGCTATAAATTCGGACTTGAACCCGGTGCGCTGGCGTACCCGCATATGGATCATTTTATATTTTCAGAAAGGTTATCCTTTGAAAATGCTGATAAAAGGTTGAATATTGAAAAGTTGGATTTGAATACCATTTCAAAAATACGTGAAGACTCAAAAACAGATGTTTATCTTTGTGGGGGTGGTGATTTTGCCGGTTGGTTGTTAGAAAATGAGCAAATTGACATACTGAAGTTGAAAGTGAATCCTTTGGTTTTAGGTAAAGGTGTTAGGCTCTTCGGTACATCAAAGAAAGAACACCAGTTGGTTTTACTAGAATCAGAAAAATATGATGGTGGTTTGCTAATAAATACCTACGAAATCAAATACTGAAATCACTTTTGTTAGTGCCTATTCTGTTAAATGACTTCCGTTAAACTAATTGGCCTTTTTGAAAACTACTTCTATGCAATAATTCCCTATTTTTAAGGAAATAATAATATCCTATAACTTCTTCAAATGAAATTCATTTCACTGAAATCTATTATTGCATTATTTGCAATAACTCTTTTTTCTTCCTGTAACACCAAATCGAACAAACCCAAAGAAATTGCCCTGACGATAGTTGAAGATTCCGTTTTTGGTGCTGAAAATGCCGAAGAAGCAAGAAAAAATATCACAGCCACGGTAGCAGACGGATTGGAGTTGACACTCTGGGCATCAGATTCCTTAGCACCCGACCCGGTCGCAATGGACATAGATAGCAAAGGCCGAATTTACCTAACGCGAACCAATCGTCAAAAGCATTCTGAGTTTGACATTCGGGGTTATCGCCAGTGGATGACGCCATCCATTTCATTACAATCTGTTGAAGATCGTCGAGCTTTTTTACGCAAAACCTTTGCACCTGAATTGAGCGAAGAAAATAGCTGGCTGAAAGATTTGAACAATGATTCCATTCGCGATTGGAAAGATCTCGCCGTAGAAAAAGATGAAGTTTGGATGTTGGAAGACACCAATGGAGACGGACTAGCAGATAAATCCTCACGGATTTTAGAGGATTTTGATACTGAAATCACCGATGTTGCCGGTGCACTTCTAGTGCGAGATGAAGATGTCTTTGTAGGCATCGGCCCAGATATGTGGCGTCTGACTGACACCAATGATGATGGCGTACTGGATGAAAAAACCTCCATTGCTCACGGCTTTGCCGTGCATATTGGTTTTGGCGGTCATGGTATGTCGGGAGCCATTCAAGGTCCTGATGGAAAGATATACTGGGGCATTGGCGATATTGGTGCCAACATTACCACAGTAGATGGCGTCAATCATAAGTACCCGAATCAAGGGGTCATTGTTCGCTGCTATCCCGATGGTAGCAATTTTGAAGTGTTTTCAAGAGGACATCGGAACACTCATGAATTCGTTTTTGACGCTTATGGCAATATTATTTCTTCAGATAATGATGGAGACCATGCCGGGGAGAGCGAGCGTTTGGTGCATATTGTAGAGGGTTCCGATTCGGGATGGCGTACCAATTGGCAATTCGGAAAATATACGGATCCCAAAAACAATAGTTATAAAGTATGGATGGATGAAAAATTGTTCGTTCCTCGTTGGGAAGGACAGGCAGCATACATCATCCCACCTATCATGAACTTCCACAACGGGCCCACGGGAATGGCCTACAATCCCGGTACCGCTTTAGGGAAGGATTGGCAAAACCGATTTTTCCTTTCAGAATTCGTGGGCGATCCAAGTCGATCCCATATTTGGTCGTTCGATTTGAAACCAAAAGGAGCCTCTTTTGACCTGAATACCGATATTGATGTTGTAAGCGGAATACTTCCTACCGGCGTCCGTTTTGGTCCCGATGGCGCCTTGTACACTGCAGATTGGATAAATGGCTGGGATACTAAAAATTATGGCCGGATTTGGAAAATTGATGTTTCCGAAGACAAAAACGATTTGGCAAAAGAAAGACAAGAGACCGAACGCTTGATGACCTTAGATTATAGTGACCAATCGAACGATGAACTGGTCGCCCTACTCTCCTACCCTGATATGCGCATTCGTCAAAAAGCACAATTCGAATTGGCAAAAAGTACATTTTGGGGCTATCGTGCTTTGAAAGATGTACTAATGGACAATGAAAATCAATTTGCACGTATACATGCCATTTGGGGTATCGGACAAATCGCAGCGGATGATTTGGATAAGGCAGATTGTTTGGTTCCGCTTTTGGATGATTCAAACCCTGAAATTATTGCTCAAGCACTCAAAGTTTTGGGGGATATTAGATACAAAGAGGCTGGCTCACAATATATTCCGTTATTAAAACATGCGAACGATCGGGTAAAATTCTTTGCCGCACAAGCATTGGGAAGAATTGCACAAAACGATGCCGTACAGCCTCTTTTAGATATGATAGTTGCCAACAATGATGAAGATGTATACATAAGACATGCAGCGGTTTTGGCTTTATCAAGAATCGGCAACTCAGAACCGATGATAGCGCTTTCAGAAAATCCGAATAGAAGTCTTCGTATCGCCGCGGTTTTGGTTTTACGAAGGATGCAGGATGCGGGAGTGGCAAAATTCCTCAACGATTCAGATGAATATATTGTTACAGAAGCCGCCCGGGCCATCAATGATGATTGGTCGATTGAACCTGCTTTGCCCGCATTGGCGAACGTGCTGACAGAAACTAGGTTTAGTTCAGAACCTTTGCTGCGAAGGGCAATCAATGCGGCTTTGAGAGTCGGTGGTGAGAAAGAGCTCGACAACCTCATGGCTTTTGCAAAACGATCCGACATTGCCGACACCATTAGGGGCGAGGCTTTAGCAGCCATAGGTACTTGGGGTGAACCTTCGGTCTTAGATCGTGTAGATGGAAGATTTAGAGGTGAAATCATACGTGATGCCAGCATTGCGAAACAAAAAATAGGAAAAGAGATTCCTGATTTCTTGCAAGACACGAATCCCGAAATCTTAATAGGGGTTTCGAAGACCTTAGAGAACTTGGGCGTTACTAACTATAATGATGAACTATATTCCGTATTTCGAAAAAACAAATCGCCCAAAGTACGGGCGGCTATATTATCCGCTTTAGGCGCGCTTCAATTCGATAAAATCGAATATGCGATGAAAGTAGGCATGGGCGACAAGAATCAAGAAGTACGCGAAGCTGCGGTGGGGCTTTTGTCTCGATTGGAAATTTCGAAAGAAAACCTTCCCGGTATCGTGGATCCTATTTTCAGGAATAGCTCCGTTGGAGAACAACAGAAAATGTTAGGCGTACTTGCAGAAATGCCCATCGAAAAAAGTGAGAATGTTCTACAGGGGCTCATTGAAAAAGCGGAGAACAATAGATTTCCCGATGGCGCAATTCTAGATCTCATAGAGGCTGTAGAAGCCAGTGGCTCAGATAACCTGATTGCGCAATTACAAAAAATAAAGAAAAGCGATCAAACTGCAGAAGGCTACAAAGAAACCTTGTATGGGGGAAGATGGTGGCAAGGGCGTCAAGTATTTACGAACAACCCAACGGCACAATGCGTACGTTGTCATGCCGTGTACGGAGTTGGCGGCCAAGTAGGTCCTCCACTCGAAAATATAGCGAACATATTGACAAGGGAACAAATACTGGAATCCCTTATTGAACCGAGCAAAAGATTGGCTCCAGGTTACGGTAACGTGACCGTCACACTTTTAGATGGCCAAGTAGTCACAGGAGTATTGGAAGAGGAAACCAAAGACGAACTTATACTCCGTACCAATGATGCAGAACCCATGGAAATTCGGCATTCAAGAATTAAAAAACGTGAAAACGGTATTTCGGCCATGCCAGCAGCGGGTCGTTTGATTACCAAAAGAGAGCTTCGAGATTTGATGGAGTATTTAGGGAGTTTGAGGAAGGTGGATGACGCCGCAACTGTCGGCCAATAAAACATTAATGAATATAGAAGTAAAATCAAGGCTTCTAAAGATTGGCTACCTCGGCTTTTGCAAGTTCAAATTCTCGCACTAAATCGGATACGATGTCTGCCGCAGGTTTGATATCGTGAATTAAAGCCGATACTTGACCTATTTCCAATTCGCCTTCTTCCATATCACCCTCGAACATTCCTCTTTTGGCACGAGCTCTTCCAAGTAGCCGTTTTAGCTCTTCAGTAGATGCGCCATTTTGGTAGGCAAGCTGAACATCTTGATAAAACTTATTTTTTATTAATCGAACAGGAGCTAGTTCTTTCAAGGTTAGGTGCGTATCTCCTTCTTTGGCATCCACCACTTTCTGCTTGAAGAGGTCATGGGAAGAAGCCTCGTGACTTGCAACAAACCGGCTTCCGATCTGAACCCCATCAGCACCTAAAATCATGGTGGCTAACATTGCCCTACCGGTAGCAATGCCTCCAGCGGCTATTATTGGAACAGTAACTTTCTCCTTTACCGATGGAATTAAGGTCAGCGTAGTTGTCTCATCTCGACCATTGTGCCCCCCTGCTTCAAATCCTTCGGCTACAATGGCATCTACCCCGGCCTCTTGTGATTTGAGTGCAAATTTCAAACTACTGACCACATGCACTACAGTAATTCCTTTTTCTTTTAAAAAGGAAGTCCAAGTTTTGGGATTACCAGCGGAGGTGAAAATAATTTTGACACCCATTTCAACAACGATGTCCATCAACTTATCAATATCAGGATAGAGCATCGGCACATTTACCCCGAAAGGTTTTTGGGTTGCTTGTTGACATTTATGAATATGCTCCCGAAGAACTTCGGGATACATGCTTCCAGCCCCTAACAATCCAAGTCCGCCTGCATTAGAAACTGCTGAGGCCAAACGCCAACCACTGGCCCATACCATTCCCGCTTGAATGATGGGATATTCAATTCCAAAAAGTTGAGTTATTCTGTTTTGCATTTTATAGCTTATTTGTCACCCTGAGTATGGCGTTTAAGAAATTACTCCCGACCCAATCAACTCGTCTTCACTATACCAAGCTACGAACTGCCCCTCGGTTATTGCTGATTGTTTTTTTTCAAAATCAACATAAAGCCCGCTATCTACTTTGTACAATTTTGCCTTTTCCAATGCTTGCCGGTATCGGATACGTGCCATGACTTCCATAGTCTCGTCAATTTTCAATGCGAGATCAGGTCGGACCCAATGTAATTCTTCGTTGGAAACGAAAAGCGTCCGACGATATAAGCCGGGATGATTTTTTCCTTGACCCGTATAAATCACATTTTCAACAACATCGGTATCGATGACGAATAACGGTTCTTTGGTGCCTCCAACATCCAGACCTTTTCGCTGCCCTTTTGTAAAATAGTGGGCACCCTGATGTTCGCCAACTACCTTACCATCCTTTAAGTGGTATTCCGGTTTTTCGGCGAAATATGCTAATTCTTCCTCTAGATTGGCAAATGGAGGTATAGGCTTTTGAAAGTGAGGTATGTCAGAAGCTACCTCGACAATAACACCTTTTTTAGGTTTTAATTTTTGTTGCAGGAATTCAGGCAAACGAACCTTCCCTATAAAACACAGTCCCTGAGAATCTTTTTTATCTGCGGTAATCAAATTATTATCGGCAGCTATTTTTCGAACCTCAGGTTTTGTCAATTCCCCAATGGGGAAAAGCGTTTTAGATAATTGTTCTTGTGATAGCTGGCACAAGAAGTATGATTGGTCTTTATTAGAATCAATACCAGATAGTAATTGATAGGTTTCCGAGCCTTCACTATTCTTTAGGATACCTTTTCGGCAATAATGTCCCGTAGCTACAAAATCCGCTCCCAGCTGTAACGCTATTTTAAGGAATACATCGAATTTTATTTCTCGATTGCAAAGCACATCAGGATTCGGTGTTCGGCCCTTTTCATATTCATTGAACATATAATCGACAATGCGCTCTTTATATTCAACACTCAAATCAACGGTTTGAAAGGGAATTCCCAGTTTTTCAGCTACGATCAAAGCATCATTACTATCTTCCAACCACGGACATTCCTCCGAAATGGTTACGGAATCGTCATGCCAATTCTTCATGAAAAGTCCTATTACATTGTATCCCTGTTCTTTCAAAAGATACGCGGCAACACTAGAATCTACTCCACCAGAAAGACCGATAACTACTTTTTTCATCAGCTAGTTCAATTGAAATGCAAAAATACAAAATTAGTCCGTCAAGAATATTTAAAGACCTCCCAAAGAAGCCAACCCTAATTATCAAAAAGATACCGAAAAGCAACCGTTACTTGATGTATGCATCTCAAACTTAGACACTACTACTTTAATGTTTAACTTTGGAAAAATGCAAACTATGAGAAATTTCCCAAGAGTAAAGAGCTTCCTTATTTTGATGGTAACAGTTATAATATCGATTTCTTGTAACCTGGATGATGGAGTTGATACCATACCTATTCCTGATAGTACCCTAATTGAATTAATTAGCGGCGATACAAATCTTTCAAGTTTGAGCACGGCCCTTGAGCGTGCGGACTTGGTGACTACATTGCAAGGTAATGGGCCGTTTACGATTCTTGCACCCGACGATACCGCTTTTGATAACTTTTTAGGCGCGGCCGGTTTTGCCAGCGTCAATGACGTACCAGTTGAAACATTAAGGCAAATATTATTAAATCATGTGGTTATCGGCTCATTGGATTCCGCACCCTTGATAAACCTACAACGAAATTATTTGGAAACGCTAGCCGACGGGCCAACAAGCGGTACCAGGTTGGCACTATATTTCGATGCTGTAAATGGGATTACCTTTAATGGAATCTCAACTGTGACAACGGCAGATAAGCCCGCATCCAACGGAATCTATCATGTTGTAAACGGAGTGATAGAACTACCTACAGTGGCTACTTTCATTGGTGTCGATTTAAATTTTGAGTCTTTCGAAACCTCTTTGGATTTGATAGCTCCTGTGTCTGATTTACCAACTAATTTAGAGGAAAGTACTGGTCCATTTACAGTTTTTGTACCTATCGAGGATGCATTTGATAGTTTGTTGGCATCGAATAGCGATTGGGATTTTCTCAGTGATATCGATGAAAACCTTCTGAATTCTGTAATTAATCATCACGTGTTGAACGGAAACATTAGGTCGACGGATATTAGCGCAGATCAAACAGTTGCTACTCTTGAAGGTGATGATATAACGTTTGGCAATTTAGACGGTAATCTAGAAATTACGGATGGTTCAGGAAATGAAGGAGCTATCATTGGAATCACGGATATTCAAGCTTCGAATGGGGTAATTCATGCCATTGCCAATAATGTGCTACTGCCGGATACTACAAACTAACGTATTAAACTTTCTTTACTTTGGAAACCGCTTATGGCGGTTTTTTTTTGCTCCAAAATCTAACGGCATTCTACTTCATAAAAAGAAGGCACAATACTTTGTTCCATTTCAAATATTTATATTTTGTTTAATTTTTGTTAAATTTTAATAAACAAAAGCAACCATTTAAATGTTTAATTATCTTGTCAAAGTATTAAACAAAAAGTAAGAATGGTTCATCAAATCATGGTTATAATTCTAAGTAACACCTAAAATGTCAAAACAAAAAACCAAAATAGTTGAAGTAACTATTGTTTTGAGCTTTTATTCTTTTGTTTGGCTATAAGAACTATTAATTAAACAATTCATTTTAAAAACTATTACTATGAAAAAATTTATCCAACAACGAAAATTTACATTTTTAGCGTTATTACTATTCGTTTTCTCCTCCTGCGACAATAACGAAGATTCGCCAGTCATCCTGGAAAATAACACTACCCCCAACATCGTAGAAACGGCTCAAGCGAGTGATGTGCTCAGTAGCCTGGTAGCCGCACTTGCCAAAGCAGATGAAAAAGACGGAACAGATCTTATCGGTACCTTAAGCGGAGATGGCCCTTTTACAGTTTTCGCGCCAACAAACGAGGCATTTTCAGCTTTATTAGGAGGCCTTGATGGCTTTGATTCCCTTGAGGATTTTAATACAGATGAAGAAAAAGAGCTATTGGCCACTATTCTGACCTATCACGTTGTCGGTGGGGTCGCAGCACTGTCAACAAGTCTATCAGATGGTCAAAATATTTCCACGGTTCAAGGGGAAGAAGTAACCATAAGTTTAAACGATGGGGTTCTTATACAGGATGCCACCGATGCTGACGCACAAGTAGTGATAGCGGATGTCGAAGCCAGTAATGGAGTGGTACATGTTATCAATAAAGTATTGATTCCACAGGCTGTTCTTGATGCATTGGCAGCTGGAATGGAGCCTGAGACAACTAATAGCTTAGTGGACATCGTAGTCGCTACGGAGCCTCTTTCAATTCTTGAAGCTGCGGTTATCAAGGCTGGCTTGGTTGAAACCCTAAACAGCGAAGGTCCTTTTACCGTTTTTGCCCCTACAGACGATGCCTTTCTAGCACTTCTTGATGTTTTAGGGGATGATTACAATGGCTTAGATGATTTTGATTCGGAAGCAGAATTAGCACTTTTAACGGATATACTATTATATCATGTAATACCGGCAAAAGTATTGGCTGCTGATCTTTCTCCATCCGAAGTTGGTACCGCCCTTCAGGATAACAAATTAGAAATTATCACTTCCGGCGAAACCTTTGTAATTGGTGATGCCTCTGACGTTGATGCTAACATTACAGCAACCGATATCATGGCTTCAAACGGTGTAGCCCACACCATAGATAAAGTACTCTTGCCGCAATCAGCTCTTGATTTTGTTTCCGAAATGAATATGATGAACATCGTAGAAATCGCAGTAGCAACCGATGATGTAAGCGTATTGGTCGAAGCACTTGTTCAAGCGGATGCAGGTCTTGTAAACGTTTTAAGCGGGCAAGGCCCATTTACAGTTTTTGCTCCGGACAACCATGCATTCGACGACCTATTGAATACTTTAGGAGATGATTATCATAGTATAGCTGATTTCGATACAGCGGATGAAAAGGCTTTATTAGCTAAAGTTCTGACCTATCACGTTATATCAGGAACTGCTGCCTTTTCCACTGATTTATCAAATGGACAAAGTATTACAACAGTTCAAGGAGAGGATGTTGGAATCAACATAAAAAACAATATGGTTCATATTGAAGATGCCACTGATACGAATGCTACCGTGACTTTAGCCGATGTAGGTGCCAGCAATGGGGTCGTTCATATTATCAGTAAAGTACTGCTTCCACAGGAGGTATTGGATGCTTTAACTCCTCCCCAACCAAACATAGTTGGTCTTGCTCAATCGGTAGATGATCTTAGTCTTTTGGTAGAAGCGTTAATTCAAGCTGATGCTAATTTAGTAGAAGTATTAAGCGGTGATGGGCCTTTTACGGTTTTTGCACCGAGCAATCAAGCTTTTGAAAATTTATTTCACGCTTTAGGCAGTGATTACAATAGCATCGTCGATTTCAACACGCACGATGAAAAGGATTTACTAGCCCAAATATTGAAATATCACGTAGTTGTTGGTGCTGCAGCCGCGGCCGGTGATTTAGTGGACCATCAAGAATTTCACACCGCACAGGGTGAATCGTTATTCGCATCGGTTGGCAGTAAGATCAAAATTATTGATAAGACATTTACTAAAGGCAAGGTGATTGGCGCCGACAATGTTGCCAGCAATGGTATTGTGCATATCGTGGACAAAGTTTTACTACCTCAAGAAGTACTTAATATTTTGAATCACTAAAATATATTCTAAAATTAGGTTGTTGGAAAACTTCCTCGCGTGATTCTTAGAATTACGCTTGGGAGTTTTTTCCATTTGGATTTTATAAAGGTCTTTAAAAAACCATACATCATTTAAACATCTGTTAGCATACAAAAACAACGACTTGACAACTAAGTTTTTTTTCTGGCGAATAAATGAGGCATATTTACGATCCCAAAACTTACCATACTTAACCTACTTAATGCTAAAAGCCCCGACTTACGTCAGGGCTTTTTTTATTTACCTAAATTGATATCTCTTATTTTCTAGACATCACTTTCTTGATTATCTTTTCTTTTCCGGTGTTCAGAATCAAGAAATAAACATCGGGTGCCATACTAGAAAGATTCAGGCGAACTTCATTCGAACCGGTTTTGAGGTTCATTCCGTTCTTTTCCATTACGCATCTACCGTTAACGTCGAACATCTCAACTTTTAATTTAGTATCATATGGAATATCGATACTCAGGTTCAACTCATTTTTAAAGGTCATAGGAAACGCCTTGACCGTTGTCTTCTGAATCTTCTTATCGGTGTTTGTCTTGCAAGTAAACGCATGAACAATTATATGTACTCCTCCAGAAATATTACTAACATCCACAGGCTCGAAATCATAGGTAATTAGATTAGGGAGCACTCCTGCATTTTGTGTATATTGACCTGGGGCAACAGTCGGTCGTCCATTATTACTTTCAGGGTATTTAACACCTCCAATATATAATTGAGCTTCTGTCATAACAAAACCAGGGGACAATTCTATCGAAACAGTTACTGATCCTCCATGATAAGCAACTTGCACAGTACCAGATTTTTCACCTGCGTTTAAATTACATTGACCAGCACCTGAATATAAATCCATTGAATAGTCTCCTTCATTTTCAAAGAAGTTAGTCCATCCCCAATTGTTAAACCCGTCATCTATAAAGCAAGTATTTGTCAGTTCATCACGGGCATAGGCAGTTCCACATCCTGTCACAGGGCCACCATCAGGTTTTTCTTCGATAGTCACCATACAAGAGGTTACACAACCATTTGCGTCTGTTATGGTCACCGTATAATTATCGGCAGCTAAGTCCATAGCCGTAGCCGTTGTTTGTCCTTGAGCATCGTTCCACAGATAGGTGTAAGGAGCGGTTCCTCCAGAAGGACTTACGGTTGCTTCCCCATTATTATCTCCCTGATTGCTATCGACAACGTCTGTAATTATGCAACCTAATTCTTCGGGTTCCTCGATTGTTATTTCACAACTAGTGTCCCTTCCGTTGGCATCGCTCACGGTTACGGCATACGTTCCTGCAGCGAGTCCTGTTATGGTCTGGTTCGTGTCTCCATTACTCCAGCTGTAGGAATAAGGTGCCAGTCCGCCAATTGGTGTTACCGTAGCGGTACCATCGGCACCATCATAACAAGATACATCGGTACCTGTAGCTTCACAGGCTAACACTCCGGTTACCGGTTCAGTAATGATTACCTCTGCCTCTGCTACACAACCATTGGCATCTGTAACCACTACCGTATGCGTTCCGGCAGATAGCATAGTTGCCGCTTGCGTGGTTTCTCCATTATCCCAGAGATAGGTATAAGGAGGAGTTCCACCAGTAGCGGTGACCGTGGCGGCACCATCCTCTACCCCAGTAGCACTTACCGCACTCACTTGCGTAGCTTCCGCCGTTAACATGGATGGTTGCTCGATCGTTATTTCACAACTAGTGTCCCTTCCGTTGGCATCGCTCACGGTTACGGCATACGTTCCTGCAGCGAGTCCTGTTATGGTCTGGTTCGTGTCTCCATTACTCCAGCTGTAGGAATAAGGTGCCAGTCCGCCAATTGGTGTTACCGTAGCGGTACCATCGGCACCATCATAACAAGATACATCGGTACCTGTAGCTTCACAGGCTAACACTCCGATTACCGGTTCAGTAATAATTACCTCGGCCTCTGCTACACAACCATTGGCATCTGTAACTACTACCGTATGTGTTCCGGCAGATAGCATAGTTGCCGTTTGGGTAGTTTCGTTATTGTCCCAGAGATAGGTATAAGGAGGAGTTCCACCAGTAGCGGTGACCGTGGCGGCACCATCCTCTACCCCAGTAGCACTTACCGCACTCACTTGCGTAGCTTCAGCCGTTAACATGGATGGTTGCTCGATAGTTATTTCACAACTAGTGTCCCTTCCGTTGGCATCGCTTACGGTTACAGTATACGTTCCCGCAACAAGTCCTGTTATGGTCTGGGTCGTGCCTCCATTACTCCAGCTATAAGTATAAGGTGCCAGACCTCCAATAGGGGTCGCCGTAGCGGTCCCATCTGAACCATCATAACAAGATACATCGGTACCTGTAACTTCACAGACAAACATTCCGGGTTCAGGAATAACAACAGAGCAGTTGGTTTCACAACCATTGGCATCGGTTACCGTCACCATATGTGGGCCGGCACTCAAAGAAGTTGCCGTTTGGGTAGTTTCGTTATTGTCCCATAGATAGGTAAAATCAGCAGTACCCCCTGTTGGTGTAACGGTGGCCGAGCCATCACTAACACCAATTGCACTTATTCCATTTACTAAAGCAACGGTGCATTCAAGTAATATAGGTTGCTCTATCGTTACACTGCATTGTGTTACCGTATTTTCGCTATCCGTCACCGTTACGGTATGAGCGCCTGCCGTAAGATTTATGGCAGTCATTGTGGTCTCACCATTACTCCATGCATACGAGTACGGTGGTAAGCCACCGGTTACCACTACGGTAGCAGAACCATCATCACCCCCATTACAGTTAACGTCTTCCACATTAGCTGCAATCTCACAGTCCAAGGCAGGGGAATCAGGTTGCATTATTTCTACAGAACATTCCGTCATACATCCATTTGCATCGGTAACTGTAACCGTATGTATTCCTGCATTTAAAGCCTCTGCCATTGCAGTAGTTTCACCATTGTCCCACAGATAGGTATAAGGTGAGGTTCCTCCCTCTATAGTAACTGTTGCCTTACCATCACTTCCACCATATTCGCTAACATGAAGAAATGCCAGAGCCCTGCAACTCAAGTCCTCCAATGGTTGTAAAATTTCAACTTCGCAATTCGTATCCCTTCCGTTTGCATCGCTCACGGTTACAGTATACGTTCCCGCAACAAGTCCTGTTATGGTCTGGGTCGTGCCTCCATTACTCCAGCTATAAGTATAAGGTGCCAGACCTCCGATAGGGGTCGCCGTAGCGGTCCCATCTGAACCATCGTAACAAGATACATCGGTACCCGTGGCTTCACAGGCTACCATTCCCGGTTCAGGAATAACAACAGAGCAGTTGGTTTCACAACCATTGGCATCGGTTACCGTCACCATATGTGGGCCGGCACTCAAAGAAGTTGCCGTTTGGGTAGTTTCGTTATTGTCCCATAGATAGGTAAAATCAGCAGTACCACCTGTTGGTGTAACGGTGGCCGAGCCATCACTAACACCAATTGCACTTATTCCATTTACTAAAGCAACGGTGCATTCCAGTAATATAGGTTGCTCTATCGTTACACTGCATTGTGTTACCGTATTTTCGCTGTCCGTCACCGTAACGGTATGAGCGCCTGCCGTAAGATTTATGGCAGTCATTGTGGTCTCACCATTACTCCATGCATACGAGTACGGTGGTAAGCCACCGGTTACCACTACGGTAGCAGAACCATCATCACCTCCATTACAGTTAACGTCTTCCACATTGGCCGCAATTTCGCAATCCAAGGCATCTGGATCATTGATGATACATCCGACTTTGTCTTCGCAATCCAATAGGAAATTAAAATCAATATGCCATCTTTGTTCATCACCTTCAGGTCCCATCCAGGCCCATCCGGCAAGGCCTTCAGCACCTTGATTTGAATCCCATAGTGCACCTCCTGGACCCACGTGGACTCCTAGGTTGGGCGTGTTCAAATCATTCGGGTCAGGACGTTGTGTAACTTTAAAAGTTCCTTCTTCGACACATGCCCCTGTCGTTTTTATATAACTTCTACTGCCATCGATTACATAATAGTCCATTTGCTCTTTTATGGTTCCTGCACAACCTTGAGGTTTGTACATACCACCATCGGCGGTCCATTGTGTCCAATCTTTTTTATCCTCTAAAAAGATATATAGTTCGGCAGAACAACCATTTTGTTGGGTCGAACCTGTAATGAGCGCTGTACCGTTATTGAACTGGGTAAAGGTCAATGTATGTGTAGCATCTTGTGAAAAGAAGGCTGAATTTGACACGGTATTTAAAGGGTCCCAATAGAAATTATAAAAAGGAGCAGTACTGGAGTCACAGAAATCAGCGTCAATAACTTTACATTCCTTATCGATAATATCCTCACTAATCATGATTGTAATCATGGCCGTATCATCAGGACACGCACCATTACCAGCTACAGTATAGGTATACATATAGTCTCCTGGAGCAAAGCCAGAAGTATCAAGTGTACTTCCACTAAGACCACCACCTTGTGGTGTATAAGTTCCTCCGGTTACATCAACCAAAGTACTTAAATCAATAACCGTGCTTTCACAAACCGCTAGTTCTTTATCACCACCAGCATCTGCTTGTTCTTGAACGCTCACCGTTACCGTTACGGGCTCGCCGCACTGGGCAGCGTCGTCCGGGGTGAACACGTAATCGGTGTCCCCCGTGATGCTCGTATCGATGGACGCAGCCGCCCATGTTCCCGTGATGCCGTTGTCAGATGTCGGGGGAAGGGCCTCCGCAGTGGCGCCCTCGCAATAGAGCGTCGTAAAACTGAAGGTAGGGGTCACCGTTTCGGTAACGCTCACCGTTACCGTTACGGGCTCGCCGCACTGGGCAGCGTCGTCCGGGGTGAACACGTAATCGGTGTCCCCCG
>CANNCA010000010.1 GCA_947503005.1 uncultured Flavobacteriaceae bacterium
AACTGGACCGAGACGGGCCTCAACGGCGGCAACAAACCAAGTGAGGTGGGCAGTGCCCTGGCGACGCTAACGGGAACCCATTCCATAGGCCAGACCAAGGTGTGGGACCTTGACGTGGGCCGATTGCCGGCCAGTGGACTGGTCACGCTTATCGTGAAGCACAGCAACGGCAACGACGTGGCCTTCGCCTCGGACGAGACGGCCCAGGCCCCCGAGCTGATCCTGACCACCGAAGGTTCCGGACCACCGGTAACGGTGAACACCCTGAGCCTATCGCCGAACCCGGCTTCGATAGAAACGAACATGACCTTGAAGGAGCCCGGTAAGCTGACGAAGGTCTACCTCTACGATGCGGTGGGCCGCATGGTCGGTACCTACGAGGGCGAGGCCATAGAGCGGAACGGCACCTATGTGATCGACGTACGATCATTGGCCCCCGGCGCGTATTTTGTGAAGTCCTACGATGAACAGGGCAACACCTATCAAAAGCAGATGATCATCAATAAATAATACAAGGAACGTGAATGAACAAGGGGGCCACACCAAGTGTGGCCCCCTTTTTTTGTTAAGATGGTAGGGAAGCGCCCCGCTCGTATATCCCTTAATGTGTGCTTTTTTGAATTAAGACTTTCTAAAGATGCTCAATATAGGAAAACACCTAAATTCCATAGTAAATAGAGTATATACCGAATTGCACCTCCTCTTTTTTTCTAGGACAAAGCAACCTTGACGGTTTTTCTTTCACGTGATATTGAGGCCTGTCGCCCAGCAGTTGATTCCGATTAAGGGATACACTTAAGACTAACATGGAATATGAAAAATACAGCCTTTTATTACCAATTATCATTGGACACCATAACTTGTCCAATACTTTGGCCCAATAGGTCGGGATTTAATTAGGTTTTTAAGAAATTACTATGTGAAGACCAACAATAGTAAGAGAAAACAGTTCCAATAGTATATGGTGATTAAACACCCACCGTTTCCATTTTTTAAATAAGTAGTCCTTGTCGGTATAGCTAGAAAGGGTTATTGGCGGTTGTAAGTATCCTACAAAACCGATGCGTATTTAACCGTTCATCGATCGAACCGAGCACTTTAAGGAATGTTAACAATAACTATGGATAATAGCTTAAATTACACTAGTTGTTTAAAGACTATATGTTTTATTTCCTAGTCGCTACTTTCTAGCGCCCGGTTGTTTAAGATGCTGATCAAAGAATAGGTATCAAAACCAATAGATTTAAATTCAGTTGCGAGTCCCTCATCGAACTGACCCCCATTTACGCTTTTTTAACTAAAGAACCAACGCTTTATGGGTTACCGCCCAAAGAAATTTACAATCATCAATGATGTCGCATTGGGCTTTAGGTCTACGCGAAGTAAATGCCCATACGATAGCATAATTGAACAAGAGGAGAGCGATCCTTCTGTTAGCTTCCTCAATATTATTTTTATCATTTTCCAAATCCATTCGTATCAAATAATCTGTACCTATCACCGCATTAAAAATTCTTTAATCTCGTCCAATAATTCATTTACCAATCTAAATACCGAACCATTATGAAACAGTATTTCAGTAAAATTCTTATCGCATTCATTTTAATAGGTACATGCTCAAAAGCATGGACTCAAACAACACTCGTTCCTGGGGATATTGGTGTTTTTTGGGCGCAAACCGATACACCCGACGATTTTGCTTTTGTTACCTATGTAGATTTGGAAGCAAGTACGGTCATCTATTTTACCGATTGCGGTGTCGTTCCTTCGGGATCTTTTGACCCGGCCGGATGTATGGAAGGCGCTTTTGCCTATACCGTTCCAGCTGGTGGGCACGCAATTGGCGATGTGATAACTTTAGCGAACGTTAGTGCACCGGTAATTCCCGGAAATCCTAATTTCAGTGTATATAACGATGCTTTAATTACGGAAAATTTCGGTATTTCAACTGGGGGTGATCAGGTGACTGTTTTTCAGGATGCGAACTTCCCAGGGGGTTCTTCGAATGCATCGGCAAACCCGAAATTTATTTTTCAGTTAAACATAGGTTCTACTTTATTTACCGGAGATGACGCCGCGAGTAGTACGCAAACAGGTTTGCCAACGGGGTTGCAGAATACGGTGGCACCTTTTACGGCACTAGGGCTCGGTTCAGGGCCAGGTGTTTCAGATGAAAATGATAATGCGGTATATACGGGTTCTTACACATTCAATGATGTAGCTGCTGCCAAGCTTGCGTTGACAGATTATAATAATTATTATTTCACTGACATTAACCCCCCGGGCGATGCAACCTATAACGGTCACTTAGCAGCTATTCCTACCGTTTTAACATTACAGTCAGTACCAAATTTAGCGCCTACTATTACAAGTGCCGCAGTGGCAACTGTGGCAGAAAACCAAACATCGGTTATCGACGTAAATGCTACCGATGACAATGACGCTGAAGGAGCTGGATTAACTTATAGTTTGACAGGCGGCGCTGATCAAGGTTCTTTTACTATTGATCCCAATACGGGTATTATAACATTTAATAGCGCCCCGGACTTTGAAGCGCCTACAGATGCCTCTGGCGATAACATATATGAACTTCAGGTAACGGTGACCGATTCTGGTGCTGAAACTGCAGTTCAAGATATTAGTATCACCGTAACGGATGTTGATGATACCCCACCAACATTGGTATCCACCGATCCAGCCGATAATGCAACGGATGTTGCCGTTGATGCCATACTGACAGCAACTTTTGATGAACCTATAGTCTGGAATCCTAGTAATGCAATTGGCATAGCGGAGGTGGGAGGTCCACCGGTTTTTTCTATGTTCCCGGGTTCAGGTGGTAGTGTTTCGGGGAATACCCTTACTCTGGATCCACCAGGAGATTTGGAACCGGGAACAGAGTATTTCGTTTTGATAACAGGGAACCAGTTAGAAGATATCGCCGGGAACCCTTTTCCAGGAATTCCTTTTATTGATTGGACATTTACTACAGCACCACCCGCGCTACTTTGCCCAACCACCACAATTGAACTTACCACCCAGCAGCAAGTTGATGATTTTGCGACGACCTATGATGTGGCGAACTGTTCTTTTATTGGTGGCATAGAGATTTCTGGGAGTAGTATCACTGATCTTAATGGCCTATCTGGTTTAACAGGTATTGGCGGGCCACTAGCTATATCCCAGACTGATATAACCTCGCTTGACGGTCTGGATGCATTGACCGCCATAGGTGAAGATTTATTTATCTCTGGAAATTCGCTTTTAACAGACCTAAGTGGTTTGGACGCATTAACAGCCGTACTTGGACCAATAAATATCGATGATAATGCAGGGCTATTGGATATCAACGGGTTTGATGCCCTTACAGTCGCAGAAGACATAGAAATAACTAATAATGGATCACTGACCAATGTGAGTGGTTTCAATGGGATTACAAGCACTACAGGATCTATAGCGATCTCTGATAATGCCGTACTACCTGATTTTACAGGTTTTTCTATGGTAGTTACCATAGGGTCCCGCTTGGAAATTGCGCGTAATGACTTGCTGCTGTCTATTAGCGGTTTAAGTAGTCTTGAAAACGTATCTGGACTTGTAGAGATTGTTAACAATACAAGCCTGCCAACGATCAGCGGGTTCAATAACCTGCAAACGATTGGGAGTTTTCTTCTTATTGACCTAAACAATGGGCTTACTTCCATTGACGGTTTTACGAATCTTGGCTCCGTTGCGGATCAAATAAGAATTGCCGACAATCCGATTTTGGCCAGTATAACAGGTTTCGGGTTAAATGCTTTGGTGGACTTGCGCTTAAGTGATAATCCACTTTTAACCAACTTGGATGGTTTTATGAGTCTTACCGGTATTTCCGGAAATCTACAAGTAAGTCAATTGGATGCCCTAACCAATCTCAATGGCTTTGCTAACCTCACAGCAATTGGAGGTAGTTTGGACATATCGGAGAATGACATTTTAACGGATCTGAACGGCTTATCGGCGCTTACAAGTATTGGAGGTCCAATCCAAATAACAGGTAATGCGGCCCTGGCAGACTGCGACATTACGGCTGTTTGCGATAATCTAACCAATGATCCGGGTAACGTAAGTATCTCTGGCAATACAGGATCTTGTGTTGATGCTATAAGCGTACAGCTGGCATGTGACGGGCCTCCTCTGCTTTGTCCGACTACAACGGTCTTTTTAAGTACGCAACAACAAATTGATGATTTTTCATTGCTCTATGATGTGGCGAACTGTCCTTTTAATGGAGGGATTGAAATTAGAGGAGCGGATATCACGAATGTAGACGGACTTTCAACCTTGACGGGTATGGCGGGAAGTATTATAATACTTCTTAATCCATTGTTGACAAATGTGAACGGTCTTTCGGCTTTGACAGATGTAGGTGGAGATTTGGTTATTGGCGGCAATGGAGCCTTATTGGATTTGAACGGCCTTTCGACCCTGACCGGCGTGGGGGGAAACCTAGCTATTTCTGCTAATGAAACTCTTGCTAATTTAAACGGACTTTCTTCCCTGACCAATGTGGGGGGGGGGGTTGCTATTGCAAGCAATGATCTTATTACCAATTTAAACGGCCTCTCTCCGCTGACCAGCGTGGCGGGAGATCTGGTAATTAATGCTAATGACGCCCTTACATCCTTGGACGGCCTTTCTACTTTGGCAAGCGTAGGGGGTGCATTTACAATTACAAATAATTCAAGCCTTACCAATTTAAACGGCCTTTCTGCGCTGACCAGCGTGGTAGGAGACCTAGCCATTGTTGGTAATAATGCCCTATCCAATTGCACCATAGCTGCAGTATGTGATGCAACAGTGGTTGCAGGTGTTACAGTCATTTTCGATAATACAGGCGACTGTTTGGATCTAGCTACGGCAGAGGCGGCCTGTACGCCTGCTTTAATATGCCCGACCACTCCAATTTTTCTTAGCACGCAGCAACAAATAGATGATTTCGCGACTACCTATGATGTGGCCAATTGCGCCTTTGATGGGGGTATTGAAATTTCAGGCACGGATATTACGAATTTAGATGGCCTTTCGGGTCTAACCAGTGTGGGAGGATACCTTAGTATTTTTGATAGTGAACTTACGAGTCTGTCCGGCCTTTCTGCCTTGACTGGCGTGGGAAATAATCTGGCCATTTTTGATAATACTGACCTTACCAATGTGGACGACCTTTCGGCACTTACCAATGTGGGGGGGGACTGTTTATTGAAGGGAATAATGCCCTTACCAGTATAAACGGTTTTTCCACGCTGAGCGGCTTGGGTGGCGAGCTCAAAATTTTTGCTAATGCGGCCCTTACCAATGTAAACGGCCTTTCTGCTATAACCAGTGTGGGAGGGCTCTTGTATATTGGTAATAATACTAGCCTTTCCAATGTGACCGGTCTTGCTGCGCTGACCAACGTGGAGGGAGGCTTGCGAATTGAAAATAATGCGATGCTCGCCAACTGTGCTATAGCTGCGGTCTGTGATGCAACGGTGGTTACGGGAGATTCTATCATTTTTGGTAATACCGGCGACTGTTTGGATTTGGCGACAGCGGAGGCAGCCTGTATGCCACCAGCGTTGTCCATACTGAGTTTCAACCTGGTCGATGCGGAGAACGATGTACTAATCGGTCCGTTGACGGACGGCGCCATGATCGATGTGAACACGCTATTGAGCATGAACCTGAACATCGAGGCGATCACCACTGCTGATGTGGAGAGTGTGAACATGGTACTCGGGGGAACCCAGACCAAGATGATGGTCGAGAACTTCGCGCCCTATGCACTTTTCGGAAACGACGGCATGGACTATAATATCAATGTATTTGATATTGGCCCGTACACCCTGACGGCCACGCCCTATAGTGCGGACGCACTGGGGGGCACCATGGGCGCCCCGGTGACGATAAACTTCAGTTTCGTCTCGGCACCCGTGGACAACGACAACGACGGGTCCTTCAGCGATGTGGACTGTGACGACAACGACGATACGGTCTATCCCGGTGCGCCGGAGCTCTGTGACGGCAAGGACAACGATTGTAACGGTGACGTGGACGATGGTTTGATGACCGATACCTTTTACGTGGATTCGGATGGTGACGGCTACGGCGACCCGAACGAGGCGACACAGTTGTGCGCGATCCAACCTGGATACGTTTCGGACAATACGGACTGTAACGACAACGACCCGAACGTGAACCCCGATGCGACAGAGGTCTGTGACGGTATCGACAACAACTGTGACGGTCTGATCGACGACCAGGACCCAACGGTGACCTGTGATGTGATGAGCGGTCCCGCCGATCTGCTCGATGCGACCTATTTGATGGGCGCCAGCAACCCCAGTCCGTTAGGTCCCATCCTAAGGGTGGAACAGGGGAACAGGGAGACCTATCTGAAATTCGACCTGAGTTCGTTCAGCGGACCCGTTACCGAGGCCACCCTGCAGATGCAAGTGGCCAGTGATCCCGGCAACGGTACCTTGGAGGTCTTCCTCGGAAGTGATTCGAACTGGACGGAGACGGGCCTTAACGGAAGCAACAAACCAAGCGCGGTAGGTGCCCCTCTGGCGGTGATCACGGGAACCCATTCCATAGGCCAGACCAAGGTCTGGGACCTTGACGTAAGCCGATTACCGGCCAGTGGGTTGGTAACGCTTATCGTGAAGCACAGCAACGGCAACGACGTGGCCTTCGCCTCTGACGAGACGGCCGCGGCACCACAGTTGATAGTCACCACCGGTGGCGGCGGACCCGTTGACAACGACGGCGACGGATCCTTCAGCGATGTGGACTGCGACGACAACGATCCCACGGTCTACCCGGGCGCACCGGAACTGTGCGACGGGAAGGACAACGACTGTGACGGTCTCGTGGACGGCGACGACCCCGATGCGGACTGCACCGTGGTGGAGGTCCCCGCCGACCTGATCGACGCGACCTACCTGCAGGGGGCGGCCAACCCGAGCCCATTGGGCCCCATCCTAAGGGCGGAACAGGGCAACAGGGTCACCTACCTGAAGTTCGACATGGGGGTGATCGGTACGTTCACCAACGCACGGCTCGAGATGCAGGTGGCGAGCGACCCTGGCAACGGTACCTTGGAGGTCTTCCTCGGAAGTAGTTCGAACTGGACGGAGACTGGCCTCAACGGCGGCAACAAGCCAAGTGAGGTGGGCAGTGCCCTGGCGACGCTAACGGGAACCCATTCCATAGGCCAGACCAAGGTGTGGGACCTTGACGTGGGCCGATTGCCGGCCAGTGGACTGGTCACGCTTATCGTGAAGCACAGCAACGGCAACGACGTGGCCTTCGCCTCGGACGAGACGGCCCAGGCCCCCGAGCTGATCCTGACCACCGAAGGTTCCGGACCACCGGTAACGGTGAACACCCTGAGCCTATCGCCGAACCCGGCTTCGATAGAAACGAACATGACCTTGAAGGAGCCCGGTAAGCTGACGAAGGTCTACCTCTACGATGCGGTGGGCCGCATGGTCGGCACCTACGAGGGCGAGGCCATAGAGCGGAACGGCACCTATGTGATCGACGTACGTTCATTGGCCCCGGGCGCGTATTTTGTGAAGTCCTACGATGAACAGGGCAACACCTATCAAAAGCAGATGATCATCAACAAATAACTTTAAAGAACATTACTAAAAAAAGGAGACCATTTTGGTCTCCTTTTTTTATTGATATGCTATGGGAATTTATTCTTGCATGGTATGATATACATTTTGTACATCATCGTCTTCTTCGATTTTCTCTAAAAGTTTTTCGACATCGGCGGCTTCTTCTTCGGTCAATTGTTTGGTGACTTGTGGAATACGCTCAAAACCAGAAGAAAGAATTTCGATTTCACGTGATTCCAATTCTTTTTGAATAGCTCCGAAACTTTCGAAGGGAGCATAGATTAAGATACCATCATCATCTACAAATACCTCTTCGGCTCCGTAGTCGATCATTTCGAGTTCTAGCTCTTCAGGGTCGATGCCTTCCGCTGGAATTCTGAAATTACAAGTATGATCGAACATGAATTCCACAGAACCCGATGTACCCAAACTTCCATTGCATTTATTGAAATAACTGCGAACGTTCGCGACAGTTCTGGTATTATTGTCCGTTGCGGTCTCTATCAAAATTGCAATGCCGTGGGGGGCATAGCCTTCAAACAGCACTTCTTTATAATCACCAAGACTTTTGTCACTTGCCCTTTTAATGGCACGTTCGACATTGTCTTTGGGCATGTTGACCGACTTCGCATTCTGAATAACAGCACGAAGACGAGAATTGGAGTCGGGATCTGGTCCACCTTCCTTCACGGCCATGACGATATCCTTACCGATACGCGTAAAGGCTTTGGACATTGCCGACCAACGTTTCATTTTACGTGCTTTTCGAAACTCAAAAGCTCTTCCCATAGTAGATATCTCTTAGTATTTGAACGGTAGCAAATTTAATAAAATCATGTTCAAGCACAAATTGCACCTTGATTACCGAATTCAATTTTTAGACATGCCAACTGAAAAATGATTTCACTCTCCCTCAATAATTTCCTCAATGCTATGCGCCAATTTGAAATCTTTTTCGGTCACTCCGCCCGCGTCATGCGTATTCAAGCGAATGTGGAGGCTTTTATAGACATTGCTCCAATCAGGGTGATGCCCTTGTTTTTCGCATTCAAAAGCGATTCTGGTCATTGTTGAGAAGGCTTCTTTGAAATTGGCAAATTCAAAAGAAGTTTCGATCGCACCATCCACATATTCCCAACCTTCTAATTTTTCTAGATATTCTTGAATTTGTTGATCTGATAATTTTTCCATAGCTAGACGTTTTATGTTAATTCCCGCAACGGCGGGAATCTCTGTTTTCTTCAAATTAAAATTTTAATCGTTATCAGCTCATCATATGGTGGTTGATAATATCTTGGTAGCTCACCTGAAGGTTTTTCGGCAATTTGTTATCCTTTGGTAAAACCGCCAAATAGCGCTCGTCATTCGTAGTAAAAACACGTTTATAAATCGGACTGAATTCGCCTATCCGTTCTACAATCTCTTTAATAAATTCTTCATGGTGCACAAGGTCACTACTTCCCAAATGATAGATTCCACTTTTATCCCTATTGATGAGGTAATGTATCTGTTGTGTCAGTTTATCATCATTGGTAACGTTCAAAATCAGATTCGGGAAAACTTCGACAGGTTCATTGTCCCAAATAAACTTTTTGATTTCCCTAATTCGTGGAGACGAATTACCGAAAACCATCGGTACTCTCAAGATAGCCATTTTTTCTTTTGGCAAGCGTAAGAGCATATTCTCAATTTTAATCTTCAATCGCCCGTAAACACTTTCTGATAAGGTCTTGTCATTTTCATAGGAGGGGTACTTGCTATAGGCATCAAAAACATTGGCCGACGATATGAAATAGAGCTTACAATCGTTTTTAGAGATGTATTCCACGATATGCTGATGTGCCTGAACCTGGGCGGCAAAATTTCCACGAAGCGCAGAGATGATAAGCTGTGGGCGAACTTTTTCAAGTATCTGAAAAACGTCGTCCTCTCGCATATCGTACCGCATAAACTGTTGATTGTTCTCAAAAGCTTTACGAGCCGTGAAATAGGTGCCGTACGTATCAAAATAGTTGCAGAGTTCTTTGTAGATGGCGTTTCCTAAAAAACCACTTCCTCCTAAAATGAGTATTTTTTTTCCCGCATCATCCGCTTTTCTTTTCCCCATTTAAAAACTAAGTTTTGTAAAATGGAAGTTTTACAACAGTTGCACTAACTGCGTTCTTGCGAATCTGAATATTTATTTTACTGCCCACTTCGGAAAAAATAACGGGCACATAACCCAAACCAATTCCCTTACCCAAAGAGGGTGACATGGTACCTGAAGTCACGATGCCTATTTTTTTACCTTGCCCGTCAACAATATCATAATCATGTCTTGGAATACCTCGGTCATCCAATTCGAAAGCGACTAGTTTTCGTTCCGGTCCGCGTGCCTTTTCTTTGGCAAGGGCTTCACTATTGACAAAGTCTTTGGTGAATTTGGTAATCCAACCCAAACCTGCTTCAAAGGGTGAGGTCTCATCATTGATATCGTTTCCGTAGAGGCAATACCCCATTTCCAAACGTAATGTGTCGCGGGCTGCTAGACCGATGGGCTTTATGCCGTAATCAGCCCCTGCTTCAAATACCTTGTCCCAGACTTGTTTTACCTCTTCGTTTTTGCAGTAGATTTCAAATCCTCCAGAACCGGTATATCCTGTCGCCGAAATAATCACATGTTCGATGCCCGCAAAATCGGCAACTACAAAATTATAGAACTTGATTTCGGCTAAATCTACTGATGTAATGGACTGCATAGCTTCCACAGCTTTTGGACCTTGAATGGCCAATAGGGAATACCCTTCGGAAAGGTCTCGCATCTCGGCTTTGAACGCTGCATTGTATTTTGAGATATGATCCCAGTCCTTTTGGATGTTGGATGCATTGACCACCAATAAATATTGCTCCTCTTTAATTCGATAAACAATAAGATCATCTACGATACCACCTGTTTCATTAGGCAGACAACTATACTGCGCTTTGCCAATGGTCAATTTTGATGCATCATTGGAAGTGACCTTTTGAATAAGATCTAAGGCATTAGGACCCGAAATCAAAAATTCGCCCATGTGCGAAACATCAAAAACACCAACACCTTTTCGAACCGTTTCATGTTCAGCATTCACACCTTCATAAGAAACGGGCATATTATATCCTGCAAAAGGAACCATTTTAGCGCCCAGATCCTCGTGGGTTGTGGTCAAAGCAGTATTTTTCATCTTTCGATTTGTTTAGTTGGGCAAAGCTATTGAATAATTTAAGGATAGGAAAGCCGAGGTATTCTTTGTTTTGTATAATCTTCTGTTAATTTCAGCGACTTTGGTAAAGAAATTGCAAGTTCTTTAGAAGGAGATTTTGTCTGGGTTTTAACAGGCATCCTGAATTTTAATCCCTATTTTGGGCCGAAATTATATCCTTTATCATGAATAAATTGTTCCTTTTTAGTATCATTTTATTTTCAGTATTCTTATCGTTCGGCCAGGCTACTCCCACCGATTTCTTATCCGCAGATTTTCATAAAGAAAGAAGAGAAGCCGTACGTGAAAAGATGCCACCGAATACGGTCGCCGTTTTCTTTGCCAATGCGGAACGCAATCGCGCAAATGATGTGGATTATATTTACCATCAAGACCCTGATTTTTATTATTTAACTGGATACAAAGAACCCAACGCCGTTCTTGTAATTTTTTCAGAAGTTCAAGAAAACGCCGAAGGAATTTTATATGATGAACTGCTTTATGTTCAGGAACGTGACCCAAGAGCGGAACAATGGAACGGCAAACGTTTGGGTATTGAAGGCGCCAAAAGTCAGCTAGGTTTTGAACAGGCTTTTAACGGTGCCGATTTTTCCAAATCAGGAATAGATTTCAAGGCTTTTGATAAAGTTTTGTTTTTTGACTTTCAGAACGATTACCGAGATAAAAGGGGGGACGCCGACCTCTTTGATCTCATCAAAACCTTTAAGCAAAAGACGGATTATCCATCGGATTACAATGCGACCAAACAGCAATTGTACAGTATGATAAAATCTGTGACAAGTGAGAATAGAGCAAACGTTGTGCAAACCGTAAAACGCTATCTCAATTTTGATGATGACCTAAAGGAGGATGAGTTATTGAAAAATTTTGTTGCTGCTGACGATGACAATTTGGTCAATGATATTAAAAAAAGAGTGGTGCTAAAACTGGGGGCGAATAATTTAGATTCTACAATGCTGTCCGAAATCATGAGTACGCTTCGTGAGACGAAAACCGAAGAAGAACTCACATTACTTAAAAAGGCTGTTGAGATTTCAGCTGTGGGTCAGGTCGAGGTAATGAAGGCGATGCATCCGAATATGTCGGAGACCGAGATTCAAGGAGTGCATGAATACGTTTATAAAAAGTATGGTGCGGAATATGAAGGTTATCCTTCCATTGTCGGAGGAGGTAACAATGGGTGTATCCTTCACTATATTGAAAACAACAAAACCGAGGTTGGCGATGATTTGGTTTTGATGGATTTGGGTGCCGAGTACCATGGCTATACCGCTGACGTGACCAGAACCATTCCGGCAAACGGAAAGTTTTCTCCTGAACAAAAACAGATCTATGATATTGTGTACAATGCTCAGGAAGCAGGAATACAAGCGAGCGTCGTCGGTGCATCTTTTAGGGCTCCAGGTGAAGCTGCCAGTAAAGTGGTAACAGAAGGATTACTTGCATTGGGAATTATTCAAAATGCTTCAGAAGCCAGAACCTATTTTCCCCACGGTACTTCACATTATTTAGGATTGGATGTGCACGACAAAGGAACCTACGGGCCTTTTCAAGCAAATACCGTAATTACGGTCGAACCCGGAATTTATATTCCCGAGGGAAGTGATTGTGATAAAAAATGGTGGGGCATCGCCGTACGGATCGAAGATGATATTTTGATAACGGATAATGGACCGGTAAATTTATCGGCTATGGCTCCTAGAACTACAGAAGCCATTGAAGCGATGATGAAGCAACCTAGTCCGTTAGATGATTTCAAGTTGCCTAAGTTGGATTAATTCGACAGTAAAAAAGATTTTAGCTTTTCGTAAGAATTAATTTTAATCGAGTTCTTTTCCTTGTTCATCACCTTTTGAATCTGCGCAGGAATTTCCAATTTCTCAGGAATGGTTTCCTCGACCACGTCCAAAAATTTAACTGGATGCGCAGTTTCTAAGAAAATTCCGTACGTATCTGGATTATTTTCTTGGTACTTTTTCAATCCCAAATAGCCTACCGCACCGTGTGGGTCAGCAGTATAGTTGGAGGTGTTATAAATATGGTTCATTGCTTCTCGGGTTTCATCATCTGTAAAAGTATAAGAGGATAGCTTTTCTGAAAGTGATTCAAAATTATCTTGAAACAGATGGCGAATTCGAATAAAATTACTGGGATCACCTACATCCATAGCGTTAGAAATGGTTGCGGTTGAAGGCTTGGGATTGTATTCTCCCGTTCTCATGTACTCTGGAACGGTATCGTTTACGTTGGTGGCGGCGACAAAGTGTTTAACAGGCATGCCCAATTTTTGAGCGACCAATCCCGCACAGATATTTCCAAAGTTGCCGCTAGGTACCGAAAAGACGATTTCTTTCCCCTGCGATTTGACCTGTTTATAGGCAAAAAGAAAATAGAACAATTGCGGTAACCAACGCGCCACATTGATGGAGTTGGCGGATGTCAGTTGCATTTCATTCAAAAGTTCTTTGTCTAGAAAGGCGGTCTTGACCATTTTTTGACAATCGTCAAATGTGCCATCTACTTCCAGTGCAGTAATGTTTTGCCCGAGAGTAGTCAATTGGCGTTCTTGAATATCACTCACTTTACCGCTAGGGTAGAGGATAACAACCTTTACGCCCTGAACACCTAAAAAGCCATTGGCTACAGCTCCGCCAGTATCGCCTGAAGTCGCTACTAAAACAGTCACCTCATTGTCTTGGTCTTCAGAAAAGTAACCCAAACAATTGGCCATAAAACGTGCACCAACATCTTTGAAGGCCATGGTAGGTCCATGAAAAAGTTCAAGTGTAGCCACATTTTCTTCTAACTGAACTACAGGAAAATCAAAGTCCAGGACCTTTGCTAAAATCGCTCTTAATTTATCATTCGGAATATCGTGACTTACAAATTGATGTATAGCATTGAACGCAATTTCTTGATGTGATAAATCAGCTATTCCTGCGAAAAAAGTAGGTGGCAAAGGTTCAATACGCTCAGGAAAGTATAACCCTTTATCAGGAGCTATGCCCTTGATTACTGCATCTTTGAAAGATACATTCGGCGCTTGTTCATTTAGGCTGTAAAAGTTCATTTAGTTTAAATTCTTAATTCCCGTGTGATTGATTTTCGAGACGTGAATTTCATAATCGATTCCTATGTTTTGATAGACCTCCTTCATGGCCTCACCTACCTTTTGAGCCGTTGTTTCCCCTTTACCGAAGGTAAATATTGAAGGACCCGACCCCGAGATGCCACATCCTAAAGCACCCGCACCGATCGCCGCAGATTTGACCTCATTAAAACCTGGGATCAAAATTGACCGAATCGGTTCCACAATATGATCCACCAATGAGCGACCGATGAGGTCATAATCATCGGTAAAAAGTCCGGCGACCAAACCACCCACATTTCCCCATTGTTTGATTCCGTCTGCCAAAGTGATATTGGTTTTCAATATTTTTCGCGAATCGGATGTTTTTACTTCAATCTGTGGATGGATTACCGTGGCATACAGTTCACTAGGGCTAGGAATAGGAATCACATCCAACGGGTCATAACTACGCACCAAAGTGAAACCTCCAAATAGGGCAGGGGCTACGTTGTCCGCATGTGCTACACCGCTGGCCAAACGTTCACCTTCCATGGCGAATTTCACTAATTCTAAAGTAGAGAATGGTTTGCCTAACAATTCGTTCATGGCCCAGACAGCTCCCGTAGAACTTGCTGCGCTGCTTCCGATACCGCTACCGGCTTTAATATTTTTATAGATTTCAATTTCGAAACCTCCTTTATATTCAGTTTCTTCCAAGAATGCCAACCCTGCAACTCCTGCTACATTTTTTAGGGTTTCCATTGGAAGATCTTGACCTTCCAACTTCGTGATTGTGATGCCTTTTTGACTAACTTTTCGAACAATCATTTCATCCCCTACAGCATCCAAAGCAACGCCAAGTACGTCAAATCCGCAGGAAATGTTTGCAATGGTTGCTGGACAAAATACTTTGATTGTTTCCATTTTTAGAAATTTCCGATACGTATAATATCCGCAAAGATACCAGAAGCTGTGACATCAGCTCCTGCGCCGGCACCCTTGATAATCATGGGTTGGTTGGGATATCTTTCCGAAAAGAACAATACAATATTGTCGCTTCCTTCGAGATTGTAAAAATCATGTCCCTTAGGAATTTCTTGTAAGCCTACGTTAGCCTTGCCATTTTCGAATTGTGCTACATATTTTAGTTTGCTTCCTTTTTCTGAAGCATTTAGATATAACTTTTGAAAATCAGTTTCATGTTTGCTTAGCGAAGCGAAAAAATCATCATTGTTATCGGTAGCTAAGCTTTCTTGGGGAAGGAATGGTTTATTCTCAATATCATCTATTTCCAATCGGTTGCCACTCTCACGCGCTAAAATCAAAATTTTTCGCATCACGTCAACGCCACTTAAGTCTATTTTGGGATCTGGTTCAGTGTACCCTTCTTCTTGGGCCTGTTTTACTACATCATGAAATGTGGTTTTATCATTGAAATTATTGAAAACAAAATTTAGACTTCCAGAAAGAACGGCTTGAATCTTTAAAATTTTATCTCCGGAAGCAATCAAATGCTTTAAGGTATCAATAATGGGTAAACCTGCACCTACATTAGTTTCAAATAGGAATGGCGCATTGTAAGTCCGGGCCAGGTCCTTTAATTCGCTGTAGTTGGCATAGTCTGATGAACAAGCAATTTTATTACATGTGACCACTGAAATACTATTTTCTAAATAGGCGTTATAAGAAGCAGAAACTTCAGCACTCGCCGTGTTGTCGACAAAAATACTATTGCGGTAGTTTAATTGATTTACGGTTTCAAAGAATTTTTCTTTATCCGCTTTCGTTCCTTCTGCCAAAGCTTCCTCCCAATTTTTAAGCGAAATTCCTCCTTCATCGAAAACCATGGTTCTTGAATTGGAAAGTCCGATAACCCTTATATTCAGTTTCAGATTTTCCTTGAGGTATTTTTTTTGCTGGCCAATCTGATTCAAAAATTTAGAACCCACATTTCCTACCCCCATGACAAATAGGTTCAATTGTTTGACATTCTCTTCAAAAAATTCTTCGTGTAAGGCATTCAAAGCTTTTTTTACATCATCTTCTTTAATAACGGCAGAGATATTACGCTCCGAAGCACCTTGTGCAATTACGCGAATATTCACGTTGTTCTTACCCAGTGTACTGAACATTTTTCCGCTGAGTCCCTGATGACTTTTCATATTGTCACCAACCAATGCGATAATAGCCAATCCTTTTTCCGCGAGAACGGGTTTGATTTTTCCGCGTTCAATCTCATATTGAAACGCCGTGTTGACAATTTGAACCGCTTTTTCCACATCATCCGCAGAAATACCCACACAAATGGAATGCTCGGAAGAAGCTTGTGTAATCAAAACAACACTAACTTCAGTTTGCGACAAGACTTCAAAAAAGCGTTTTGAGATTCCTGGAATACCAACCATGCCTGGCCCTTCTAAAGATAAAAGTGCAATATTCTCCACATGGCTGATGCCACGCACGGTCTTACCTTTTTCATTTTTATTCTTGGTAATCAAGGTGCCTTCATCCTCAGGTTCGAAGGTATTTTTTATGACTATGGATATGCCTTTCGATAGCACTGGTTGAATAGTCGGCGGATATAAGACCTTCGCACCAAAGTGCGACAACTCCATCGCTTCTTCGTAGGATATGTGCGGAATTGCCTTCGCTTGTTTGACCAATTTCGGGTTGGCGGTATACATACCACTAACATCTGTCCAGATTTCTAGAATTTCGGCGTTGACCGCAGCCGCTATTATTGCCGCGGTGTAGTCAGAACCTCCGCGGCCCAAAGTGGTTGAATTCCCGTTTTCGGAAGAAGCTATGAATCCACCTATAACAATGACTTTTTGTTGAACTTTCGCAAAATAATCCTTGCAATTGGCATTGGTCAGTTTAAAGTTTACCGCGGCTTTTCCGTTGATATCATTGGTCTTAATAAGTTTTCGACTATCGGCGTAGGCAATATCTAGTTTATCCTGAGCGAAGTATTCGCTAATGATGTAGGAGGATAGAAGCTCACCATAACTTACGATCTTATCAGACAATCGGGGCGTAATCTCACCGATTAAAAAAGCACCTTCTAGAAGGGTCTCCAAAGTGTTCATTTCACTTTTTACCTTGCTCAATACACTACTTTGCGCGTTGACAGGAATCAATTCTTTGACCGTTGAAAGATGCCTGTCTTCCAAATCTCTAAGAACATCCTTGTAGCCTGAATCTTGCTCTGAGGCCAACAATGCTGACTTGAGGAGCATATCGGTAACCCCACCGAATGCAGAAACTACGACTATGGTTTTATCGGATATGGTGTTCGAAACAATATCCTTTACCAAATTTATATTTTGAGCGTTGGCTACCGAAGTGCCTCCGAATTTTAAGACTTTCATGTCAGTGAGTTATCAAGTAGAACTTTTTGAAAGGGCCTAGCAGGCGAGACGATTGAATATATAGTAGTTTACCCCAACGGGGTTATAGCGGCCATTGTAAACTTGAAGCCATTTGGTGTAGAAAATACGTTTGCTATGTTCGTTTTTAGATAGACCATATCTTTAATAGAGCAGTAAATGTAGTACTTTTGACTTGCTAAACAAACCTTGGCCATGATTTTTGCGGAATTATCAACGATAGCGTTGTTAGATTATAAAATAAACGTTTGTTGGTAAATCTAAGTCTATAGTGTCAAAATAATAGAGCATACCGTATGAAGATATTTTCCGCCGAGCAGATTTATGCTGCTGATAAATTTACCATCGAAAATCAACAGATTACCAGTGATGAACTTATGGAACGTGCCGCGGTTCAGATTTTTAACTGGATTCATACTCGAATGCAGGGCGCGCAAGTTAAGATTCATTTATTCTGTGGTATTGGTAACAATGGGGGAGACGGTATTGCTTTAGCGCGGCATTTGTTCGAGCATGGTTATAACTTTTCGACCTATGTTGTTAACTATAGTAAAACCCGTTCGAAAGACTTTCTAATCAATTTAGACCGATTGAAAGACCGTAAAATATGGCCGGAGTTTTTAGACTCCGATTGTAAGTTTCCAGAGATAGGGAAGGATGATATTATCGTTGATGCGATTTTTGGTATAGGTTTGAATAGAGCCCCGGATGACTGGGTGGTAAAACTCATGGACCATCTACACAAAACAGAGGCCTTTATATTATCGGTTGATATTCCCTCAGGATTGTTTACGAATAAAATTCCAGGGGATAAAAATGCTGCAATCAAATCAAATTTTGTTTTAAGTTTTCAAGCTCCGAAGTTGGTATTTTTTCTTCCTGAAACAGGAATATATAGTAACCAATGGGAAATATTGGATATTGGTCTAGATCCTGAGTTTCTGAACAGTACCGATACGGAATATGAATTGATCGGGAAGAATGAGGTCCTTCCTTTTTACGTTCCGAGAGAAAAATTTTCCCATAAAGGAACGTATGGCCATGCACTCATTATCGGAGGAAGCAAGGGGAAAATCGGAGCCGTTCAATTGGCTGCCAGAGCCTGTTTGAATTCAGGAAGTGGCTTAGTTACGGGTTATATACCTGAATGCGGTTATGTACCCCTACAAACTGCCCTACCGGAAGTTATGGTATTGACTGAAGGAGAGGATGTAATTTCCAAAATCGAATTTGATATAATGGTCAATGTAATTGGAATTGGAATAGGGTTGGGAACACACGAAACCACAGGAAAAGCTTTTGGTGATTTTCTAGAGAAGAATAAAACACCTTTGGTCATAGACGCAGACGGTTTGAATATTTTATCGGAAAACAAATCCTTTTTGAAAAAGTTACCAGGGCAATCCGTTTTGACTCCACACCCCAAAGAACTGGAGCGTCTGGTAGGAAAATGGAAAGATGATTTTGATAAACTCGAAAAAACCAAAGCATTTTCAAAAAAATACGATTGCATAATAGTAATCAAAGGTGCTCATTCGATTACGATATACGAGGACAAGGGTTATGTAAATACCACAGGCAATCCCGGAATGGCGACTGCGGGCAGTGGAGATGTCCTAACCGGAATCATTACCGGGTTCATGGCCCAAGGTTACGAACCATTACATGCAACTCTTTTTGGTGTGTACCTACATGGTAGGGCGGGAGATATTGCTGTCGAACAGACTGGCTACCAATCTTTAACGGCATCGGATATTGTCAATGGTATCGGAATGGCTTTTATTGATTTATTTAAAATACCGGAGCCGCCTCAGCAGGCCCCAGAAGAACAAGTGGAAAAAGAAGGATAATAAAAAAGACCCGATAGGGTCTTTAAATTTTTATTTTTTGCTCGTTGAATTATTTGCTTTTAAGGCGTCTTTTCACCCAAGTCAATGCATTGTCAAACTCGATAAAAAATTTCATCTGTTTTTTATAGAACAACTTTTCGATTTTAAAGTTGTGCATGTCGATTTCCTTAACGGAAACGATTGCAAATGCTTTCAAGTTGTCCAACTGTCTGATATAGGTGTAAACTGTTGGGTCGATCGCGTATGAGTTTTGACGTAAACTGATATAACCAAAATCTTTGCCCCTGAAATGTATCTCAGAAATACCTATGATTTGATAGGCCCTTTCTAAGGTAATCGTTGCTCCTTCGTCAAAATTGGCTACGATGTAGTTGTCGAATACCTGAACTGTACCAATGTCCAATTTATATTCGCGAACGACTAAGCGTTTTCTTTTCTTTGACTGTCCTACGTTCATTTTTCCCATTGTTGTAATGTCTTGAACGAAAGTAGAATTAACTGCCGCTAATGAGAAAATTAATAGATTAAAGGCGTAAATATCGTTTATATTGCGAAATAGTTAATACACTGACATTCTATTTCTTACAAGCTCAATTTATACCTATAAAAAAAGGAGTCAATTAATATGACTCCTTTGATTGCAATTTCTTACGAAAACTTGATTTCTAAGTTAGGTCTTTGAAGATTTCTCCGCTTTTTTGATTTTAATCGTGAGTTCTTCCTTCTTTTTATCCAAATCCATTGAAATGGTATCGCCTTCTTCAAGTTTTGAGTTTACGATTTCCTCCGCTAGCGCATCTTCAATATACTTTTGTATGGCCCTCTTAAGTGGTCGAGCTCCATATTGTTTGTCGAATCCTTTTTCAGCGATATAGTCTTTCGCTGCGGTAGATAATTTCAGGTCGTATCCGATATCGTTGATTCGAGCAAAAAGCTTATCAAGCTCTATATCAATAATCATATGAATATGTTCGCGTTCAAGAGGATTAAATACGATTACGTCATCAATACGATTTAGAAATTCAGGAGCAAATGCTTTTTTCAATGCGTTTTCGATAACACTTTTCTGGTGTGTATCTGCCTGCGATTTCTTTGCTGAAGTACCAAAACCAACACCTTGACCGAAATCTTTCAACTGACGGGCTCCAATATTGGAGGTCATAATGATGATCGAATTTCTAAAATCGATTTTACGTCCAAGACTATCAGTTAAGTAACCATCATCCAATACCTGTAATAGCATATTGAACACGTCGGGATGCGCTTTTTCAACTTCATCCAATAGAATCACAGAATAAGGTTTTCTTCTAACTTTTTCTGTCAACTGACCGCCTTCTTCATAACCTACATATCCTGGAGGTGCGCCCACCAAACGTGATATTGCGAATTTCTCCATGTACTCACTCATATCGATGCGTATTAAGGCATCTTCCGAGTCAAATAATTCTTTTGCTAAAACTTTGGCTAGCTGAGTCTTTCCTACTCCTGTTTGTCCTAAGAAAATGAAAGATCCAATAGGTTTGTTAGGGTCTTTAAGACCTGCCCGGTTTCTTTGAATTGCTTTGGAAACTTTGGCAACAGCTTCATCTTGACCAATAACATTGTTTTTGATTAGATCTGGTAATTCTGCTAGCTTATTGCTTTCAGTCTGCGCTATTCTATTCACGGGAATGCCACTCATCATAGATACCACATCGGCCACATTGTCTTCCGTAACGATTTCTTTGTTCAGCTTACTTTCATCTTCCCATCTTTCTTGGGCCGCCGCAAGTTCTTTTTCTAAACGCTTTTCGTCATCGCGAAGCTTGGCAGCCTCTTCGTACTTTTGCTTTTTAACTACACTATTTTTCAACACCCGAACATCGTCAAGCTGTTTTTCAAGATCGACAATTTGTTTGGGTACATCCATATTAACGATATGCACGCGCGAACCGGCCTCGTCTAAAGCATCTATCGCCTTGTCCGGTAAAAATCGATCAGTCATGTATCGATTTGTTAATTTCACACAGGCAACAATTGCCTCATCAGTATAATCGACATTATGATGGTCTTCGTATTTGCTTTTGATATTTTGAAGTATCTCAATAGTTTCGTCTACAGTAGTCGGTTCAACGATGACCTTTTGAAATCTACGTTCCAGGGCGCCGTCTTTTTCAATATACTGGCGATACTCATCTAAGGTGGTGGCTCCAATACATTGAATTTCACCTCTAGCTAATGCCGGTTTGAACATGTTAGACGCATCTAAACTTCCAGTTGCGCCTCCTGCACCGACAATAGTATGTATTTCGTCAATGAAGAGAATGACATCGTCATTCTTTTCCAATTCGTTCATAACTGCCTTCATGCGCTCTTCGAACTGCCCACGGTATTTTGTACCAGCGACTAAAGATGCTAAATCAAGAGTTACCACTCTTTTACCGTAAAGAATTCTTGAAACTTTTTTATTGATAATACGTAGCGCCAACCCCTCGGCTATTGCACTTTTACCAACACCTGGCTCGCCAATTAAGAGCGGATTATTCTTTTTTCTTCTACTTAGAATTTGCGAAACCCTTTCAATCTCCTTTTCACGGCCAACAACTGGATCCAGTTTGTTTTCTTCAGCCATGGCAGTCAAATCACGACCAAAGTTATCCAGAACCGGAGTTTTAGACTTCTTATTTCCTTTTTGATTTGATGCGCCTCCAAAAGTACTTTCCTTTCCTTCGCTTGTTTCGTCACTATCGCCGGGGAAAGATTCAGAAGTAGGAGCGTCAACAATGTCATCATCACTTGTAATCATGAACTTGAACTGCTCCTTAACCCCATCATAGTCTACTTTCAGTTTGTGAAGCAACTTAGTGGTAGGATCGTTTTCGTTTCTTAGAATACAAAGCAACAGGTGAGCGGTATTAATAGAAGAACTTTGAAATAGTTTGGCTTCTAAAAAGGTGGTTTTCAAAGCTCGTTCTGCCTGTCTTGTTAAGTGCAAGTTTTTTTTATCCTTTTGAACATTGTTAGGGCTAGGATTTGAAGGGCTAAGTATTTCTACTTTTCTTCGTAGATGATCCAAGTCGACATCAAGAGCATCCAAAATAGTGATTGCTTTTCCACTTCCGTCACGCAAAAGGCCTAACATCAAATGCTCGGTTCCGATAAAGTCGTGACCTAACCTCAATGCTTCCTCCTTGCTGTACGCAATTACATCCTTAACTCTAGGGGAAAAATTATCATCCATAAAAAAATCCGTATAGGCTTTAAAATTAGTAAATCTAGAACAATCTAAGGCAAATACCGTACCCATATTCGATAAACTATATCGAAATGACGAAAAAAGCATCGATTTACAAAATAATTAACAGGGTAATTATCAACTATGGCTAACGCAAAAAGTGTTAATAAATTGTTGAATAAAGTACTATATGTATTCTTTGAAGGGTTCGATTTTACGTATATTGGCATGCTTTTTTAATCATTTAAATACTTAAGATTTTCATATGGCGGAAGGAGAAAAATTGATTCCTATTAACATCGAAGATGAAATGAAGTCTGCCTACATTGACTATTCAATGTCGGTCATTGTGTCACGTGCACTTCCAGATGTCAGAGATGGATTCAAACCAGTTCACAGAAGAGTTCTCTATGGCATGTACGAATTAGGTGTACGATCCACCAGTGCGCATAAGAAGTCCGCACGTATTGTGGGTGAAGTTTTGGGTAAGTATCACCCTCACGGTGATACCTCGGTATATGATTCGATGGTTCGTATGGCGCAAGAATGGAGCTTACGATATATGATGGTAGATGGCCAGGGTAACTTTGGATCCGTCGATGGTGACAGTCCAGCTGCAATGCGATATACGGAGGCTCGTATGCGCAAAATTGCGGATGACATGTTGGCCGATATTGACAAAGATACTGTTGACCACCAACTCAATTTCGATGACTCTTTAGAAGAACCTACAGTACTTCCTGCCCGTGTGCCGAACCTATTGGTTAACGGAGCATCGGGAATCGCGGTAGGTATGGCAACCAATATGCCACCGCACAATCTTACCGAAGTAATTGATGGTACGGTAGCCTATATTGATAATAATGACATCGAGATAGACGAACTTATTACCCATATTAAAGCGCCTGATTTTCCAACCGGAGGTATTATCTATGGATATGATGGTGTAAAAGAAGCTTTCCATACCGGTCGCGGTAGAGTCGTAATGCGGGCAAAAGCTACTTTTGAGGAAGTGCAAGGAAGGGAATGCATTGTCGTGACTGAGATTCCTTATCAGGTGAATAAGGCGGATATGATCAAAAAGACTGCAGATGCTGTCAATGAGAAAAAAATCGAGGGTATCTCCAGCATTCGTGATGAGTCGGATCGAAAAGGGATGCGTATCGTTTATATCCTAAAAAGGGATGCGATACCTAATATTGTTTTGAATACCCTTTACAAGTATACTGCTTTACAATCTTCTTTCAGTGTCAATAACATCGCACTAGTTAATGGCAGGCCACAGTTGTTGAATGTCAAAGAAATGATTCATTATTTTGTGGAGCATCGACATGAAGTGGTTGTGCGTCGGACTAAATTTGAGCTTAAAAAAGCAGAAGACCGAGCTCACATTTTAGAAGGATTGATCATAGCCTCTGATAATATAGACGAGGTCATCAAGATTATTCGTGCATCTTCCAATGCAGATGAGGCACGTGAGAACTTGATGGAACGTTTCAAACTCAGTGAGATTCAGGCGAAGGCGATTGTCGAAATGCGCTTGCGTCAATTGACAGGTCTTGAACAAGATAAATTACGTACTGAGTACGATGAAGTTATTAAAACAATAGCGGATTTGAAGGATATTTTGGACCGTAAGGAGCGCAGAATGCAAATTATCAAAGACGAGCTCCTTGAAGTTAAGGACAAGTATGGTGATGAGCGTCGCTCAGAAATCAATTTTGCCGGTGGCGATTTGAGTATGGAAGATATGATACCTAATGAGCAAGTGGTCATTACCATTTCACATGCAGGTTATATCAAACGTACACCACTGACAGAATACAAGACACAAAATAGAGGTGGAGTTGGCCAAAAAGCTTCTTCAACTCGAAATGAAGATTTCTTGGAGCATTTATTCGTAGGTACCAACCACCAGTATATGTTGTTCTTTACTCAAAAAGGTAAATGTTTCTGGATGCGTGTCTATGAAATTCCAGAGGGAAGTAGAACTTCAAAAGGTAGGGCCATTCAAAATTTGATTAACATCGAAAGTGACGATAAGGTTAAGGCATTTATCTGTACGCAAGATTTAAAGGATGAAGAGTACGTCAATAGCCACTATGTAATTATGGCTACTAAAAAAGGTACCGTTAAGAAAACCTCTTTAGAGCAATATTCTCGTCCTAGGCAAAATGGAATTAATGCTATTGGAATCAGAGAAGGTGATGAGCTACTAGAAGCTAAATTGACTACAGGAACCAGTCAGATTTTCCTAGGATTGAAATCTGGTAAAGCCATTCGTTTTGAAGAAAGTAAGACTCGACCGATGGGTAGAAATGCTTCTGGAGTAAGAGGAATTCGATTGGCCAATGACGAAGATGAAGTAATTGGAATGGTATCCGTTCATAATTTCGAGGATGAACTTTTGGTTGTTTCCGAAAATGGTTATGGCAAACGATCTAGTATTGAAGATTACAGAATTACCAATCGGGGCGGAAAAGGAGTCAAAACCATTTCTATTACAGAAAAAACCGGGGGCTTGGTCGCTATCAAAAATGTCTGTGATTCGGATGATTTGATGATCATAAATAAATCAGGTATAGCAATTCGAATGAGCGTAGAAGATCTTCGTGTAATGGGAAGGGCCACACAAGGTGTGAAACTCATTAACATCAAAGGAGATGACAGCATTGCGGCCGTAGCTAAGGTCATGAAAGATGACGAAGAACTTGAAGAAGTTGATATCATGGATATTGAAGTTACTACGGAAGATGGCACGGCTATTGATAATGGAAGTGCGGATGCTACTAAAAATAGCTCCGAAGAAGAATAAATATTAATAATAATTTAAACTCTAACTTTTAATTTTTTGAAGATGAAAACTAAAATTTTAATACTTGCAACAATGTCCTTTGCAATGGTCTCGTTTGCACAAAAAGCTGAGCTAAAGACAGCTGAGAAAGCTGTTAAAAGCGGAGATATGACAGCTGCAAAGACTGCGCTTGACGGTATTTCCGGAATGATCGATGGTGCTGATGAGAAATATCAGACGCAATATCATTTTTTGAGAGGTCAGGCACTAGCCGATTTAGGTAAGAAAGGTGACAATGCAGCCTTTAAAGAAGCAGCTGAGTCTTTCAACAAAGTCGTTGACATGGAAGAGAAAAGCGGTAAAACAAAATACTCGGCTGAAACGAAACAGCGTATTGCTGCTCTTACAGCGGATTTGGTCAATTCTGCGGTTGAAGACAATGGTAATAAAAACTTCGATGTGGCGGCTGAAAAGCTGTACACTGCTTACAAAATCAGTCCTCAAGACACTTCGTATCTCTATTATGCAGCAAGTAGTGCGGTAAATGGCCAACATTTTGAGGAAGCGTTAACCTACTACAATGAGTTGCAGGAAATAGGTTATGACGGTAGTGGTGTAGTGTATAAAGCTACCAACATTGAAACCGGCGAGGAAGAAATAATGGACAAGGTACAACGGGACCTTATGGTGAAGTCAGGAACTTTCAAGGATCCGGTTGATGAAAAAACACCATCTAAATCAGCTGAGATAGTTAAGAACACGGCACTCATATATACGCAATTGGGCCAAGATGATAAAGCATTGGAAGCTTACAAAACGGCTAGAGCTAATGACCCAAATGACGTAAACCTAATCTTGAACGAAGCGAACCTATACTATAAAATGGGTGATAAAGAAAAGTTCAAGTCGCTAATGGCAGAAGCAGCTGCAGTTGCTCCCGATAATCCGGATTTGCACTATAACATAGGTGTAATCAATATGGAACAAGGTAATATGGAAGAAGCAAGAGCCGCGTATAAAAGGGCTTTAGAAGTTAATCCTAATTATACCAATGCGCAATTGAACCTCTCTACCACCTATGTAAATGAAGGAAACGGCCTCATTGACGAAATGAATTCTTTAGGTAATTCACGTAGCGATATTGCACGATATGACGAGTTGAAAAAGAAAAAAGATGATTTATTCGTACAGGGCGCACAAGTACTTGAAGATGCTCTTAAACAAAACCCTGACAACCAAGGGATTCTTACACAGTTGAAGAATATCTATGGTGCTATGGGAGACAACGAGAATTTCATGAGACTTAAAAAATTGTTGGGCGAATAAGAATTCCCCAATTGATTGCAAAGGAAACCCCCGCTCATTGAGAGTGGGGTTTTTTTATACAATCTTTTTGATTACCCTAAGTTTGTGAGTATATCTACTCGATGCGGTATTGAAGATTCCGGTATGGTCCAGTCGGTCAATTCTAACTTTACCATGACAATGGATGATATAATTGTTTTCCATTACAATACCTACATGATCGATTACCCCTTCTTTATTATCGAAAAAGGCCAGGTCTCCAGGTTCGCTTTCCTCTATAAAACTTAAGGCTTCTCCTTGAGCAGATTGTTCCACTGCTGTGCGTTTTAATTGATAACCATTTACCTTGTAAGTCATTTGCGTGAAACCTGAACAATCTAGGCCGAAAGGTGTTCTTCCTCCCCAAAGAAAAGGTGCATTTAAATATAAGAGTGCGGTTTGTATTAAATTTGATTTGTCTTGTTTGTTTACCAAGAAACCCCCTTCAAATTGATGGCCTAAAATTTCCGTACTATGTACAGAAGACCCTAAAACAATCGGAATTAAAGCACCTTCCTTTGTGGATACAAATGAAATGAGATCTGCAGTGTATTTCGTACTCAACGAAGTCTGTATTTTGTTATATTCGGCCAACTCAAGCTGAAATATTTGATTGTTTGGTACCCATCCTTCACATCGGTCAAAGTCCACGCGAATTTTGCTCCAAGATTTGCGAGCTTCAAGTACCTTAAAATGTTCACCGTATAAAAGTTGGGACACCAATTCACCCGAATCATCTGCAATTGATCGAACCGGAACAACACTAAGGTGACAAATACCGTATTGCATGAAATTTATTGCCTGCTTCAGAATTTATTTCTTTCGATAACCATAGCCGAAGCTCCACCGCCGCCATTACAGATGGCCGCAGCTCCAATTTTTGCCTCTTTTTGGTGTAGTACGTGAAGTAATGTTACCAAAATTCGAGCCCCAGAGCAACCTAATGGATGCCCCAATGATACAGCACCACCATTAACATTTACGTTATTGTCAGTAAGGCCCAGTAACTTCATATTGGCCAAGCCTACAACCGCGAACGCTTCATTGAATTCGAAGAAATCAACATCTTCAATTGTCAAACCAGCTTTTGACAGTGCCTTTGGCAATGCTTTGGCAGGTGCCGTAGTGAACCATTTTGGTTCTAGGGCAGCATCGGCATAGCCTTTTATTTTTGCCAGAGGTTTTAGGTTTAAATCTTTTGCTTTTTCCGCACTCATTAAAATCAGAGCGGCAGCGCCATCGTTTATGGTAGAGGCATTGGCCGCTGTAACGGTTCCGTCTTTTGAAAAAGCCGCTCTAAGGGCAGGTATCTTTTCCAATTTCACATTTCTGAACTCCTCATCCTCAGTAACAACTATCGGTTCACCTCTACGTTGAGGTACTTCAACAGGAACAACCTCACTGTTAAACCGGCCATTATCCCAAGCGTCGGCCGATCTTTGATACGACTGAATGGCGAATGCATCTTGATCTTCCCTACTGAAATTATGCTCAGTGGCACATGCATCTGCACAAACGCCCATGGCATTTTGATCGTAAACATCTACAAGTCCGTCCTTTTGCATACCATCGATTAGGGAAGTAGGTCCGAATTTTTGACCTGATCTTAAGTGAACATAGTGCGGTATAAGGCTCATATTTTCCATTCCTCCCGCTACGGCAATTTCGATATCTCCCAGGGCTATTGCCTGAGCCGCTTGTGAAACCGCCTTCATTCCTGAAGCGCATACTTTGTTTATGGTAGTACAAGGTACACTATCGGGGATGCCGGCAAAAATCGCGGCCTGACGTGCTGGAGCTTGTCCCGTACCCGCTTGTACAACATTCCCCATCAATACTTCATCTACCTTACTTGGATCAAGATTAATTTTTTCCAAAGCCCCTTTGATAGCTATGGCACCTAATTTGGGCGCCGGTATGGTCGATAACTTACCCATAAAGCTACCTATGGGTGTTCGTACCGCAGATACTATGACTACTTCTCTCATTAATAAGTCGATTTAATCTTATGCTTGCGAAATTAATAAATTAAGTGGGTTAACACAGCATCGAACACGGTAGAAACTAATTTGTGGGTCATCTTGAAAAACAATAGTCTTTTGGTTTTAATAAACGGTCATCCTATAAAATGGATAGCTTCTGAACTTCTTTTACGGGTATAATTTTCTATTTTTGATACCTGACTGCCTTTCAATGCAAAAATCCCTAGACAATCTTTATAAAAATCAATCGCTGATCTACAAGTATATTCTTTATACTGTAACTGTGTTTGGCATTGTATTTTTTTTCCCAAAGGGAGGTAAGTTCAAATACGAGTTCCAGAAGGGCAAGCCTTGGCAGTATGAAAATCTCTATGCTCCCTTTGATTTTTCAATTACCAAGACTGCGCAGGAAATTCAGGAGGAACAAAAACTTGTTAAAAGTAATCAAGTAGATTACTTTACTGTTGATACTTCGATATTGGGAGAAGTTAAAAAGAGTTATGAGGATAAATTCCCCTCAATATTTTCATCGGATAACTATAACCAGAATCAAATCCCTACCCTTAAGCAAGCAGGGCAAAAAATAATCGATAAACTTTATGCCAAAGGTGTAGTTGAAAACTCTAGGGAATATAATAGGGATGACTCGGTTTATCTTGTTAAAAATAATCTTCAAAGTTTAGTTTCGTTTAAAGAGCTTCATAAACTTGAAGAAACGGATAATGCGATTCGCGATTTGCTGCGTGAAAATGGCTTGGGAGTATTCACTCGACCATTTCAAGAACTATTAGGAGGTATTATTCAACCTAATGTTACCTACGACAATAACCTTTCCGATCAAGCATTAGCGGCTGAAATTGCAAAAATCTCGCATACCCGAGGTACAATAGACGAGGGAAAACTGATAGTTGCAAAAGGGGAGGTTGTGGAAGCTGAAAACTATAAAATACTGGACTCACTTAGACAGGAGTATGAATCAGAGCTCTGGGCGGCCAACAATTATTATTTCATACTCTTTGGATATACAATTCTTGTGGCATTGGTGCTTATGATGCTTCTTTTCTTCTTGAAAAAGTACCGGTTTGAAATCTATCAAAACAATACCAAAGTAACCTTCATCTTCTTTAACATTCTCTTGATGGTCTTCGTGACCACAATGATGGTCAAATACAATGAAGCTTATGTATTTGTGGTACCTCTCTGTATTCTGCCTCTGCTATTGAAAACATTCTTTGACGCCCGTCTAGGCCTTTTTGTGCATGTTCTGACTGTATTGATTTTAGGGTTTGTCGTACCCAATAGTTTCGAGTACATATTTCTTCAAATTATTGCCGGTATTGTTACCATTTTAACCATTTCAGAACTTTATAAAAGGGCAAATCTGTTTATTTCGGTGGCACAAATAACATTAATCTATGTAGTTGGCTATCTGGCATTTCATATCATCCATGAGGGAAATTTAGAAAATATCGTTTGGTTCACGTTGGGGCTATTCTTTCTCAACGGTATGATTACTCTTTTTGTTCAGCCGCTTATCTACATTTATGAAAAGGTTTTCGGTCTTGTTTCGGATGTTTCGTTGTTGGAGCTTTCAGATACCAACTCAAAGTTGTTGAAAGAATTATCAAATAAGGCCCCAGGTACGTTTCATCACTCACTTCAGGTGGCGAACTTGGCTGAGGCAGCGGCGAACGAAATTGGTGCAAATTCGATGTTGGTCAGGGTAGGAGCATTATACCATGATATCGGAAAAATGTTGAATCCGACTTATTTTACGGAGAATCAGATAACGAACGTAAATCCACATGATGAGCTATCTTCAAAGGATAGTGCAAAAATCATTATTGATCATGTGATAGAAGGAATTGAATTGGCTCGAAAAAACAATTTGCCAGATAGGGTCATTGATTTTATCAGATCTCATCATGGTACCACTATGGTGTATTATTTTTTTAAAAAGCAACAAGAACTTGATGCAGATGTTGACGAAAGTGAATTTAGATACCCTGGTCCTATTCCTTTTTCAAAGGAGACTGCAATTTTGATGATGGCCGACTCCGTTGAGGCAGCCTCTAAAAGTCTAAAGAACCCCACATTTTTGATAATTGACGAGTTTGTCAATAAGATTATCGCAGGTCAAATGGCTGCTGACCAGTTTATAAATGCTGACATTACCTTCAAGGAAATTGAAACCATAAAGAAAATATTCAAGCAGAAGTTGACCAATATTTATCACCTTAGAGTCGAATACCCGGAATAGGTGATAACTATAAACACGGAATGATTTTTGCAGATTTTTTCGTATTCAAAACTTTTTAGGATGATTAAAATACTATCTTCTATTTTACTACTTGCTTCTCTTTTCCAAGGTATTTACGTTAGTGCACAAGGAGATTCTTTCAACGAATTAATTAATGCAGATTTTCCAAGAACCTCACCTCAGGACAATAGCGTTCGCGATTCTTTAGTTCAATGGCAAGAACGAATCGCAATTCAGCTAGATAAGAACGCAGTGATGCCAAAAGATATACTTTTCTTCAAAGCATATGTTCTCACTGGACCTAAACAGCTTAGAGTAAGTGCTAGTGAGGTTCTGAAGGTTGAACTGTTGGATGATACCGGTGAATTGATTAAAACCCAAAACCACAAAATAAATGCTGGTCAGGCCTATGGATCATTTGAAATACCTAGAAAGTTAAAACCTGGGGCATATTTTCTCAGGGCGTATACGCAATGGATGCTCAATTATGGCACCGAACAGCTTGCTGTTCATAAAATTCGAGTCGGAGATTTTGATGCGAAATTGGCAGGGCATAAAATGGAATTTTATCCCGAGGGAGGTGCTTTAATTGCAGGTTTGGAAAATAGATTGATTATGAGAATAGAAGAGCCACCAACGAATGACCTCCGAATTGTCAATGCACAAAATCGAAGTGTATCAAGTGTAGTTAAATATGATAAGAATGTATATTCTGCACTTTTCAGACCAGAGAAAGGGAGCCGTTATTTCCTTCAATTCAATGATAATGTAAAATATCAGCTACCGCCTAGTCAGGATTCGGGTTATGCGTTACAGGTTAACAATATTGAAGAGGATTTTTTTGATTTGCGCATTCAGGCAAGTACAGAAATTCAGAAACAAAAGCTTTATGTTATCGGGGAATCAAATGGCGTGCAGTATTTAAACACGGAAGTCGATTTTAAGGATGGCCCGAGTATTGATCTACATATACCTAAAAGCGGATTGCCCAACGGCATATTCGAATTGGCATTGGTCAATGAGCTTAATCAGGTAGAAGCTGAAAGAAAGTTGCAGATTGGCGATCCAGAATTACAGATAACAATAGAGCCTATTGAGAACGAGCCCCATGAAGAATTTAAATCATTTTCAGTTAAAGTTGTAGATGATTATGGCAAGCCAGTTCCAACTGAGTTAAGCGTTAGTTTAATGGGAGAACGGACTGTGCCAGAAACTTACAAATATAAAATCCAAGACAAGGATTATATACATAGCCGAAAGGATAGGTTTAAGGATGATCTGTTATTACTTACCCGTCAACTCCCTGTTCAATTGGGAAAAACTAGAGCGAAAGATTTTCCTGATGAAATATATTATGGTTTTCAAAATGGATTAGACTTTTATGGTCAGGCATATGATCTGGATTACAAGTTGGTGGTAAATAGTAAGGTGCAGATACTTATTAAAACGGAAGAGGGTAATATTGTAAGGGAAGTCCAAACTGATTCCAATGGAATGCTCAAGTTATTGGGGCTTCAGTTAGATGGCGAAGCGACGATGGTTTTCCGAAAGATAGCTGAAGATACAAAATCAAAATTGGTACGGGTAAATCCATATAAGTTTGAAATACCACCTTTGAAAACACCATATGATGAGAGCGGTATGAATTTCTCTACATTGAAGCAACTAAACCCTAGAATTCCTCAAACTCCCAAAAAAAGAGTCGAATCTTTGAAAAAGGAGGAGGGTACCATTATCTTGGATGGGGTTACGTTAGTAGAAGAAAAAGATAAAAAAATAACGATCCCCCCGGTATATGGTATCGAACCCACCCGAAAAGTATACCAAGACCCTGAAAGACCGAAAACCATTCCTCAATTATTTATTGGTATTCCCGGTTTTCAGGTTAGTGGTATGGGAGGTTTAAACCCCACACTTGCTATACCCAGATCATTGGGAATTGGTCCAGTTCTTTGGGTGATTGACGGTTTTCCGCTTGATCAAGGGAATAGTTCTTTACGTAAGGTAATGAATTTGCTTAGTTATATCGATGTTGAACGAATAGAGATTTTGTCTGGACCTAATGCCGCTATTTACGGTTCAAGAGCCTCTGGTGGAGTTATTAGCATCTACACCAGATCAGGCAATACGGACGAGTATTACGCAAGAAAAGATGCCCAGACCACTTTTCAAGGGTATCACAAATCACTTGATTTTAATGAATACCAAGAATCATTTAATAAGAACAAAAAAAAGAATCAACCTTCATCAACTATATACTGGAACCCTTCGTTAAAAACCGATGAAAACGGGGAAGCGATTATTAGAGTAAAGGTTCCATCCGAAGCGATGAAAATCAAATTTGAAGCACTTACAATAACGGCTGAGGGCAGAACGGGAAAGTTGATTCGATTCTTCTAAAATTAGATGTCATAAAATAATCCAAAAAGTTGCGAAGTAGTTCTTGAAACAGTATTTTTGCATCCGCATTTTGTGCGATAGTTCATTGAGAAAATATAGGAGAGGTGCCTGAGTGGCCGAAAGGAGCGGTTTGCTAAATCGTCGTACCCTAACAAGGGTACCCAGGGTTCGAATCCCTGTCTCTCCGCAAGAGTCTTTGTGAGAAGACAGAAAAATTATATTTAAACTAGTAGATTGAGGGCCGACACACCGGCTGGTCCTTCGTTTAAAATGTCTACTAGACATTTACACTCAGTCCGGGGTGTAGCGTAGCCCGGTTATCGCGCCGCGTTTGGGACGCGGAGGTCGCAGGTTCGAATCCTGCCACCCCGACAAAAGTGGTATTTTTAAATACCATCTTTTTGCTAAACAAATGAAAATCAAGGAATTACATTTTCCTTGATTTCATTTGAATAGTTTTAGAATCATATTTAAAGGTGTCCTATTAGGTGTCCTATTGATAAATATCAATTTTGTATCTTACACCTAAATCGTCGCAATTGATCTTCACAGCGATTTGACTTTCGTTTAACGGAATTAATAACTCTAAAACGAAAGTGATGAAAACAGTACACACTTTTAGCGTAGTATTTTGGTTAAAGAAGCGTTCCACCAAAAAGGATGGTACTATCCCAATTTATGCGCGAATTACGGTAGACGGCATCCGAGCCGATGTCAGCACAAAACATTCTGTATTACAATCTTGTTGGTCTTATGATACAGGTAGGGTAAAAACCAAGGTAAATGGAGCCAAGTCTATAAACGATGACTTGACGGAAGTTTACCAAGATATTACCCAGAGCAAAAAGGAGCTCCTAGAAGAAGGCAGGATCCTTACTGCCCAGTCCGTAAAATTGAGATATCTCGGTCAGGACGTACCTTTAAGAACACTCAAGGACTTGCTTCAATATCATAAGAATAATGAAGTACAGAAGTTGGAGGCTGGTACGGCCAAGAATTATGGTGCCACGGAAAAATACTTGTTATTGTTTATCAAAAAGAAGTATAAGGCTTCGAATGTGCACTTGGGCCACATCAATTATTCCTTCATTCTTAGTTTTGAGAACTACCTTCGGAATTGTAAACCGTTAAAGGCCTCTCAACCATTGACTAATAATGGTATTATGAAGCATATGGAACGGTTGAAAAAGATGACGACTATAGCATTTAAATTGGATTGCATCAAGAAAGACCCTTTCGCGTTTTTCCGTGCAAACTTCAACAGGTATGATAGACCTTTCCTGAGTATCGAGGAATTGAAATTGATGGAAAGTCTTTCTTTGAAGGACATTGGACTTGAATATGTTAGGGATGTATTCGTCTTTGCCTGCTATACGGGCTTATCCTACATAGATGCAAAGCAACTTAAACCTGAACACGTTGTTCTTGGGATGGACGGGGATGATTGGATATTCACACGAAGAGAAAAAAGCGAAACATTCGTAAAGATTCCATTATTGGAAAAGGCTAAAGGCATACTGGACAAATATGCGGATAAACTTTACGGGAAAAATGAAGACTTGCTTTTACCTGTCTATTCTAATCAGAAATGTAATAAATATTTGAAGGTCTTAGCTTCCAAATGTGGAATAGACAAGAATCTTTCTTTTCACTGCGCAAGACATACTTTCGCAACATCCGTTACTTTGGCCAATGGTGTTCCAATAGAAACCGTATCTAAATTACTTGGTCACAAGAAACTTTCGACCACTCAGATCTATGCCAGAGTATTGGAAAAGAAGATTAGTGAGGATATTTCGGATCTAAAAACAAAACTTAAATCCACGGAAAGAAAAGTTGCGTGAGGCGCGTTTTTTTGAAGATTACGAAATTTTGATGAACAAAATGTGTTAAGATCGTTCGATTTTGGTTCCGTGCGTTATGTTTCCAATATGTTTATCGTTGAAGGTCAAATTGCGAGAAAAGGCTGAAATCAAACTAGGTTTTTGATTCAGCCTTTTTTTATTGGGGTTTCATTCATTACAAAAACCACTTGACTAACCCTACCCTTAGTTTCCCTAATTACAGTTTGAATTTTTAAGCTGGTTCAAGTATATTTTGGAGTTGTCGATAATGAAGGCATGATTTTTGGGGTTTGATATTCTCAAAGAATTTCAAATTTTAAATTCAATACTCGTCTACGCGAATCCCCATTCCTACAATGAACGATGGTATTAACTGTTGTCAAAATTTGGGGATATGGAAAGAGCATTACTTTCAGAAAAGCTATTAGAAGAATTAAACGTCCTTGAAAATACAATTTCAGAGGTCATTAAAAAATGTGATCTATCTATCACGAAATGCAGAGATCTTATCTATCGATTCAAAAAACAGATTTCAAGCTTCAAGTTTAAAAATACCGATGCCGAAATCCACTTCTTTAAATACATCAAACAAGTTCCCTTGTCCAATTTGGTGTACTATTCGGAACTGCGTTCATTTGAAATTCAATTTCCAGTTGGTAACCAAGATGCCCAAAAAGAGTATATACAGAGAAAGATGGATAAGATCAATCGATTTTTCAGATACAATCTTGACTTTACGCAATACATTGAGCAGGACAAAACCCACCTAGATGAGAATTACTTTACTAGGGCATATTTTCGAGATGTAAATATTACTTATTCGAGACACTATTATCGTGATAAGGATTTCAGTACATCGCACGATTTGTTGTTGGCCAAATTATTTGCCAATAGGAGGTTAATAGATTACTTGAAAAAGCGCCTTTCAAAAATTGATTCTGACTGCCTTCCTTGTGATGAATGTTCGGAAAGTGAATTGAGATGGACATTTTCCAATACCGCTTATGTTGAACTTATATACGCTCTGGTAAGTGTAGGTGCGGTAAATGATGGTAAGATTGAAATTTCTATAATCGATAGGGCCCTGCGGAGGGTTTTTAACCATGACTCTGGAGATATTTATAAAATCTACTCCGAAATTCGTCGAAGGAAAAAAAGCCGGGCCAAATTCATGGAAGACCTTACAAGAGGTTTGGAAGACAGAATGGACAGTGCTGACGCGTGATAGTTTATCCGAGGATAAATACTTTCTCTAAAAATGTTAAAATTTGACCAGAGGTCGGGTGTACTGTTGAATTTTCTCCATCGTTTATAATCAAATTTGTTTAAAGGGATACAAAATATTACAACAAATAGTAATTGACTCCCTAAAGATTAATTCTAATGTAAACAAATGGGTTATGGCAGCAAATATCATTACTACAGAAGATTTAGAGGAGTTCAGAATTAAACTGCTCAACGAAATCAAAGAATTACTCGTAATACATGGTAGGATAGGAATCGATCATTGGATCAAGTCGGGACAAGTAATGAACAAACTTGAAATAAGTCCTGGTACGCTACAAAATTTCAGGATAAACGGAACCATCCCCTTTTCAAAACTTGGCGGTATCATCTACTACGATGAGGAAAAGATTAATGAGATTTTAGAGAACAATGAGATTGACTTTAAAAGAAGTGCGGCATGAAAATAGCGACCTTTAATATTCAAAATCTATTCCACAGACATACCGAAATGGTGGAGTTGGAATATGAAATCAAATCCGAAATTTGGAAGGAAGAGTTCGAGATTCTAATGCTAAAAGCAGAGCGGACGGAGGAAAATTATATTCGCATGCGAGAATTGGCAAATCTTTTAGGCTTTCACAGCGCGTCGTACGAGCCATATTTATCGATGCTGAATTTCGACGGAAGCCTGCACGTGAAATCGTCAATGAAAGTTATGGAGACACGAGCATCATACATGACCGATTGGAACGGTTGGACAAAGCTTAAATCGGTCCCGATATCCAAGAACTCAATAATCAATAAAGCAAAAGTCATTAACGAGGTAAATCCTGATATTATTTTAGTGCAACAAGTTGAAAACAGGGAATCACTTATTCAGTTTCATAATTCATTCTTTAAAGAGAATCAAAGCTCAAATTATGAAGAGATTATGCACCTTCAGGGAAATGACGGTAAGGGTTTAGGTATGGGCATCCTTTTAAAGAAAGGTTATCATTTAAAATCCTTGAAATCCTTTTCAAATGAACGGGATACAGATGGCAGCTTACTCTTTAATACAGATTTTCAGCAATACAAAATTAAAAACCAGGAAAACAAAACATTGTATTTGCTTTGTTGTCAGCTAGCAGGTGGAAACATATCTGACACCATACGAAAAAAGCAGGCTAAAAAGGTAGCCGAAGTCTATACCGACCTACTTTCAAAAGGAATTGAGAATATTATTATCGCGGGCACCTTAAATGCTCCTTCCTATGCCGATTGTATTTCTCCCATTATGGAATCAGGAGTTTCAGACGTTGTTAAGCATCAATCTTTTGATGTAATGGCGGATTCAGGAAAAGATGCAGGCTATTATCGAATGGGGGCTTATCGAATGGGTGTCAACATTAAGCAAAAAGACTACCTATTGGTTTCTCCTATCTTATATGATAAAATAAACGCGTGCGGGATGAACAGAAAGGGCATGTGGCCGTTGAATAAACCGGAATGGGAAACGTATGAAACTGTAGAGAAAGAAAAAGATGCGGCAAGCGACCATCCCTTGTTATGGGCTGATTTCAAATTAGAAGATTCCATTCGGCTCTATAAAAAAAGCGCATAGTATTATTTATAAGTGGCCAAAACTAATGAAAAATTGTAGTTTTGGCCACTTATAATTTTTTAAATAAATCCTCTATCGTGAGCTCATTTTGTACATATTGTTTTGCATATGAATTAGGTGTCAAACCATTTGCGGTAATAAAGGTTACGAAAATGCTTTTCCTCGTTTTGGTACTTTCAATGAATACGTTGGTCTTCTTAGCAATCTCATGGGCATATTTTTTGTTCAAGGTATACGGTGCATCATAAAATTTCATTTCGCATAAGTTTATGACATCGTCATCCCTATCAATTAACATATCAATTTGGGCGCCATTAACGTCATTTTTTTCAATCCAACTTTCATGGGTAGAATGGATTCCTGATATTTTAAGGCCCTCCTTGATCTGTTCGATATGTTTTATACAAATTGTTTCAAAACTGTAACCGCACCAGATTTTATAGGAAGGTTTCCCCGCCATTTTTGACCACAATGGCCTTGATGAAGGTTTTGTTTTTTCAATGTACTTTATATAAAACATAGAATATTCATCAGTGAGCCGATATATGGAATTTTTGATTCCATCATACGGGAGATAGTTTTCTATAAACCCGGATTGCTCGAGTTCCAACAAAGTTTTGGTAAGTCTTCCACCGGAATTCTTTTTAATCTTACTTAGTAGCTGATTTCTTGTCAATCCTTTTCTGACACTAGCCAAAGCCCTAACTACTATTTCATGGTTCTCGTACTGCTCAAAAAGTGATGCGAACACATTGTCAAATTCAGTTCTTAAAAAACCGTTTTTTTGAAAACATAGCCTGTCTATGACTTGAGGGACACTTTCGCCTGGAACTATTTTTTCCAAGTAATGTGGTATTCCTCCCATGGTCATATATAGTTGTACTATTTGGTATCTATTTAACTTTGTTACTCCGATACTTTTCAATAATTCTTCAGTCTCATAGAGGTCGAATGGTGACAACTGTATTCTCTGGGTCAATCTGTTATGTAAGCCACCCTTGCTTTTTACAATTTTTTGAATCATATAGGAAGCTGCTGAACCACAAACCACCACAATAATGTCTTCTCTTTTAGATGCATAATTGTTCCAGAAATTATCAAAGGCAGGAAGAAATTTTGACCGTCTAGAATCAAGCCAAGGAAACTCATCGATGAACAGTACCTTTTTCTTTTTTGATTTTAAGGTATCAAAGTATTTGCCCAAATGATGGAATGCTTCAATCCAACTTTTTGGTTCGTTTAACTTGGGTCTTTTGTCTGATAGAAGTAAATGAAAATTTGAAAGCTGCTCCTTTAACGTAGCTCCATGGATACCTGAAAATCTAAATTGAATATGATTCTTATAAACTTGATCGATCAAAAATGTCTTCCCTATTCTCCTTCTACCATAAACCACGATAAGCTCGGGCCGACCGCTTTTTAGTGCACCTTCCAATATTTTTTTTTCACTTTCCCTACCTATTAGCTTTCCCATATAATTTCTATATCTGGCCAAATCTTGAAAAAAAACATAGTTTTGGCCACTTATAAATTTACAAACTTTGTTTCACATATTTTCTAATGAGCATGGAAACCTCTTTGCATACAACTAGAACAACACTCCCAATACTTTTTACAACCTCAAATAATAGCTCTTTCATAATCTTGATTTAAATGGACATTAATATGGATAAGGCCAATGCCTTCCTGTTTTGGCTGTCTTTTAAATAGTAGGACTCACTTGAATTGGACAAATACCCAAGCTCTAATAGAAGCGCAGGACAGTGCTCTTTTGTTTCCCTTAAAACCTGAAAATTGCCCTTCCTAGGTTTTCTAGTCTTAAAACCAAGGTCCTGATTTAGCTCATTCAAAATTGTTTTCGCATACAACAGAGATAATTCATTACTATCATAGGTATAGATTTCTGCACCTTGTATGTTAGTATCATTTATATGATTACAATGCAGAGAAATGAAAACATCAGGTTTTAGATGTTTGACGAGCTTGGTTCTATCGGTCAATGATATCAAGGTATCCATTCTCCTTGTCAAATAGATATCATATTTGGATTCAAGTAAAATTTTGTTCCATACTTTCATCTGCCGGGCTATGTCTAGAACAACATCCTTCTCTTGAAGTCCATCTTCCGAAATTGTACCGGAATCAGTACCTCCATGTCCTGCATCGAGAACAACCACCTTTCGTTCCGCAGTTAATGTCTGCCCGATTGTGTTGTTGTTGCTCAACATCAATAGACATATAAAGAAGATTATAGGCACTCTCATCGATTCATGATTTTCAGATTCTTCATTGAGCAATATTCAACGAATCTTCCAAAACCATGAACTTCCATCAAAAATTAACGCTATTCCTAGTTAATTTTTAGGAATTCTTCGGTAAAAAGTTCATTCCACTTCTACATTTCATAATAATTAATCACAGGCCGAAAATGTTTCGACCTTAAAATTATCAGTTATGGAAAAAGCTAAAAGTCTAACGCTGGCATTCCTGTTTATGAGCCTTGCCAGTTACGCTCAGGTCGGTGGAATCGAGGATTCCGTAAACGATGTATCGGATACCATTCGCGCCATCTTTCCCATTATCCTTGGGGTCATCTTTCTTATAGGTTTCCTATTTAATGCGGGCCACTTCTTCGGTGAGAACGCGGACCTCAAAAAGGGTATTACAAGGGTACTGGTATTCGTGCTTATCGCTGGTGCCGTAGTCGGCATCTTTACTTATTTAATCTCAATAGTGGTGTAATGAGAAGCTACGAGGTTTACCGGAACATCCGCAAAGGGGCATTGATATGGGGTCTGCCCATATCGCTCTTTGCCCTTTTGATGGTGTCCGTTGTAGCCTCGCTGTTGGTTGTCATTTTCTCTTTCAGCTTGATTATGGTGCTCTCTCTTTTTATCTGGAATGCCGGCCTCTTTATAGGCCTGAATAAAATGAACAGCAGCACTCAGCTTTTCCATATCAGAAAAGTATTCCCTAAAAGTATCAGTAATAAAAAAGACAATATCCTGAACCATGTCGAAGATCAATATCTCTAAATATCATCCCATAGCGGACATCAAAGATCATCTGTTGTTCTGTAACAACGGGAATGTGGTGGCTTGCTATAAGGTAGAGCTACCTGAGATCTATTCCCTTTCGGAAAAGGATTTTGAGGACCTTCATAGCAATTGGTTCCAGGCAATGAAATCCTTACCCGTTGGCACTGTTGTTCATAAACAGGACATTTATTTCAAAAAATCCTTCACTTCGGAAAACTTGCCCAATAACACGTTTCTATCGAGGGCCACGCACGATTACTTTAAGGGAAGGGAGCATATGGAGCACCAAGGGTATCTCTTCTTTACCCTTACCAAGAACAAGCAGCTCAACAACTCAAAATATGTCAACCCCTTTCGTAAAGCGGATGCGAAGATTCCCGAAGTGCTGCAAGAAAATCTGCAGCGTTTCAAAGCGGCTGTGAACGATTCGGTTTCCTTTATCAATAATGGAAGAAAGGTCTCATTGATACCGATGAGGAGTCAAGAAATCGTATCAATGAGTTCGGATTATTTCAACGGCTATAACGACGGATTTGATACAGCTATAGAACTGGGAAGAAAAGACATCCAAATAGGGGAGAATCATTTCGATGTGCTTACGGTGAACAGCGAAAGCTGTTTTGGGGAGAAAGTGCAGACCAGTAAGATAAACGAACGCTTTACCTCAGATGATTTCAGTTTTCATCAAGGTTTTATAGATGGGCTTGGGCTTTCCCTGAACGAAAATCATGTAGTCAATCAAATCATCTATCTCGATGACAAACAGAAATGGCGAAAGCTACTGGACAAGAAAATCGAGGAGCTGAACAAGAGTTCCAATTTCGGTTCTCAGAACAAGGTCATCCTAAAGAAAATCCAGTATATCCAAGAGCAAATCAATAATGATGATAGTTCCCGAATCATTCGTGGACACCTAAACGTCATCTACTGGCACCGCGAGGCGCGGAGCCTAGAAAAAATTGCTTCACAAATAAAAACTGAATTTAAGGAACTTGATATCGTGCCTTATTATCCGAGTAGCGAAGAACGCAAGAACTATTTCCTGAATAGTTATTGCTGTTTCGCTTCCAACTTTTCAAATGAAGACCTCTATGTAACCGATTTGAAGCATGCCTTGTGTTTGCTCATCAATAACACGAATTATCAATCCGACAAAAAGGGTATCATCTTCAATGATAGGGAACATAACATTCCCGTACTCAAAGATGTTTGGGACGAAAAGAAAAAGCGTATTAAGGCAAGGAACTTTGCCATTTTCGCCCCAACAGGTGAAGGAAAATCCTTTTTGGCAAATAATATCCTACGCCAATATTTTGAAATGGATGTCCGTCTGGTCATTATCGATTTAGGGGGTTCGTATACCAAGTTCGCACAGTTATACCCTGAACAGTATGCTGTACTGCGTTATGAGAGCGGAAAAAACTTAGGTATCAACCCCTTTTATATTTCGGATGTAAACGATATCAGTCCCGAACGATTGGAAGACCTTTCCGTCTTTCTTTTCGAACTACTTGCATCGGATTTAAAAGTGACCAAAGCACAATCGGTATCGCTAAAGAAAATCCTTCAGTATTATTACAAAACTGTTTCCGTTGCCCATTCCTTGGAGAGTTTTTATGGATTTATAAGGAATAATAGAGAGCAACTTTTGGAAACCCTTGGTATCGACAAAGCCTATTTCAACATTACCAATTTCCTGCACATCCTTTCGGAATATGTGGAGGGCGGCCTATACAGTTTCCTCTTCGAGATGAGTGAGGACCAATCCTATAAAATTGAGGACAAGCGACTGATCGTATTCGAACTCGACGAGGTCAAGGACAATAAGGAAATCCTGTCCGTCATGCTAAAGCTCATCAAAACGGCTATCCAACGAACGATTTGGCGGAATAAGGAAGAGAAAGGCATTATCCTGTTCGATGAGTTTGCCAAACAGTTGAAGTTTCCGAATGTATTGGAGAGCGTGGAATTCTATTATCAGGCCATTCGAAAACAAGAGGGGGCAATTGGTATCATATTGCAGTCCATCAATCAACTGCCGGACAATTCCACCTCGGCCAGCATCCTTGAAAATACGCAGGTTATTTATAGCCTGAACAATGAGAAGGGATATGACGAACTAATCAAGAGGCTCAATCTTTCCAGTCATGACCTCAACCAACTCAAATCCATAAAGAACGACCTGACCGGGGAACGCAAATACACCGAAATGTTCATCAAGATTGGTAAGGAGAGTAACATCTTCCGATTGGAAGTGCCACCTGAGGTATTCGCGGCCTACCTAACCGACGGCTCCGACAACGAGTCCATAATGGCGCTTTACAAGGAAGAAGACAATATGGAAGTAGCCATAAAGCGGTTCCTTGAACATAAAGCTGCATAGCATAAATAATAAGTGTTTAATCAGATGACGAAAGCCAAAAACTTCGGCATCACAAAACCCGGAAATCATGAAAATAGGAAGCAAGAAAATACTCTTAACGACATCCCTAATCTTGGCTTTATCAATGCCCAGCCGTGCCACGGCTCAAGGGATACCCGTATACGACAATGTGAACTTTATCTCCTTTGTCAAACAACTGTTGGAAGCTGGAAAACAGACCGCCAATATCATCAAGACGGTCAAATTCCTTAAAAGACAGAAAGAGAACATAGAAAAGGTCAGTGCCGCCATTGAAAAACTAAAGGCAGTGCAAGAACTCATCCGCAATAACAAGCGACTTTATGATATGGTGCAGGGCGATTTAAGGGATATTCTTAATTCACCGCATATAAGGGCGGATGAAGTGGAACGGATATCGACATCGTTCAACGCCATCTTAGATCAAGCCACGGAAGACTTGGAATTCATAAACGAAATCCTGTCCAGTGACCATTTGAAATTGACGGATGGGGAGCGCATGCGGGCCATCCGTGCTCATCAACAGGAGTCAAAGGAAATGGTGACCGAAATCGAGCGTAAGACTGAGCGGTATCGTGACATCATCGCCTTTCGTGAAATGCAGGACAAGATCAATAATAGGAAAACCAATTACTAAGGATGGAACTCATGATTTCCTTGAGCATAGGACTTGAATACGTGGACGCTGTCTTTGAGACGATCAAGGGCACCGACTTCTCTACCTATACCATTAGGGGTATCAAGGTCTTGGCCGTGCTGTTCTTTTTGGTCAACATCCTCAAAAAATATAATGAAGGAGTTGCCGATAAGGAAGGATATTCATGGGGGCTATCCCCAAGGGACCTCGCCAAGAATTTTGTAATCGTCCTATTGGTCATATTCTCAACGCAGATCTTGGGCTTTTTCGATGGTATTTTGGTGGCCATTGAAGGTCAGTATCGCGATACTGCTCCGGCTTTGATTCCGCTGCAATTACAGGAAATTCCTATTGAAGAGGATGTTGGTGCTTTTGATGCGGCCAAGAAAGCTTGGGCCTTGTTGTACGAAGCTTTGGTCACTCCCGTATTCGGGATAAAGATGTTCAGCTTTTTCATCGGATTGATCCTATGGATGATAGATCTTTTCATCTACCCCTTGTTCTTGGCGGAGCGGTATTTCCTGCTCGGGATCATGCAGGCCTTTTTTCCCTTGGTCATCAGTTTGGCAGTGTTTGAGAAATTCAGAACTATGGCCTATACTTTTTTCAAATTATATGCTGCGGTCTATATGCTCGTACCAGCTTTTTTTCTGGTCAACATTTTCGTGAACCAATTGTATTCGGAGATCAACGCCAATTTCTGGACGAACCTTTGGGGAGGGCCAACGGACAACAATACCATCAAGATTTTAGTGGAAGCTGCGACCATCGGGTTTATCGTCTTCCTGAAATTCAAACTCTATAAAAGGGCGACCTCCTTTACGCTAAAACTCTTCAGCGGGTAGCACCCGCAGGCAAGTTATGCATGAGGTTATTAATGTAAATATGAAAACATATAAAAATGAAACTACCGTATAAGAACATTTATGATGTACTCAAATTGAACCGCTATGTGACGATTATAGTAACTGTTACAGCACTTTTATCAAGCGTATTTTCAGGGGTGATGGTGTTCAATATGTACCAAAAAGCGATGGATAGTGCTTTTGCCGTGAATACCGACGGTTCCGTTATTCCTTTGAAATTGGTATCCCAAAAGGAAAATCTTCAAGTAGAGGCCTTGTCACATTTGCAACTGTTCCATGAATACTTCTACGGTATCGATGACAGTAACTATGAAAGCAATTTGGAGAAATCCCTTTGGCTTGGAAATAGTACAGTTGACAATGTCTATCGGCAGAAAAAGGCCGATGGAGTGTACAACCGGATATTGCAATATTCCCTGGTCCAGAAAGTACTCAGTGTTGAATCACAAGTGGATTTAAAGGCCGAACCTTATCGCTTTAAAACTATCACAGTTTTTGAAATCAATAGGGGCTCTGTCATTGATCGCTATGAAATGGTTTCAACAGGTGGACTTATTACAGTAGACCGAAACTATCCCAAGAACACACATGGTCTGCTGATTACCGATTATTTCGAGAATTCCCTAAAAAAGGTAAAAGAGCTGGAGTGAATTGAACTTAAAAAACGAGCTATGAAAATGGACAAAAAGAAAATAGTGTTTGCAGCGGTCATCGGTGTTGTCATTTTGTTCATCATCGGTTATTCGGTCTTTGTATTGGGTGAGGATGATGAAAGTGCCAACGAACTCCAACAGACTTTGGTGCCCGAACTAGAAGATGGGGAGGATATGTACTCCTCCAAAAAGGTAGCAGTGGATGCCATAAAAGATGAAAGGGAACGGATTGCACCCAGTATTTATGACGAGCGTTTCTTAGATGAATCGGGAATATACGATGAAGACCTTTTGGACAAAAAGAAACAGCGTATCGTAGATAGCATATACCGAATCGGTCGTATAGATTACTCCCAAGATTCTACAACTTCGGGAACCCGAAAACCATTACGTAAAAAGCGAAGAAAGAAAAGCGAGGTAATCGATACAAAGGACACTATTTCGCCATTGAAGGCAATGGGTCTGGAGCATCAATTGTTCTTTGCGGTGAGTCCTCAAGTTTTGGCAGATGGCACTGGCGAATCTTTGGTAGTCGAGATCGATGGGGAACAGACCATAAGGGTAAATGACCGGCTACAGTTGCGGGTAACCGAAAACACTACTATCCAAGGTTTGGAAATCAAAAAAAACACCCTGCTCTACGGAATTGTAAAGTTCCGGCCCAATCGGGTCATATTAAATGTGGAAAATATAGGGGGAGTTCCGCTGAAGCTCAAGGCCTATGATAACGCTGATGGATTGGAAGGCATTTACATACGAAACAGTTTTCGGGGCGATGTTTTTAACGAGGTCTTGGGCGATGCGATTGTAGAATTCAATATTCCCGGCGTTCCTGATGTTTCAGGGGCGGTCAATACTGGGGTAAGTGGAGTAAAAAAAGTATTCCAACGCAATAACCGTAACGTCAAGGTTACGGTCAACAACAATTATAAACTCATTTTAAAACCAAAGCTATGAGAGCCCATAATGGGCATTAATTCTAAAAAAGATAGTTATGAAAACAGAGATATTAACGATTATGGTTCTTTTGACATTTTTTTTAAGCATTGGTCAAGAGACAAAGAAACTGGATACCATTTATGCCAATGAAAAAATGAACTTGGCCCTTTTTTTCCCTACGAACATTCGTCAGGGAATTGTCGGTGCAACTAACTTTGTCTTTAGTTATAATCGGGAACGCGCACAACCTTTGGGGCTTTTAAAGGCAACCAAGGGAAATCAAAGTAATCTGTTAGTGGTCACTACTGATGGCAAGGTATATTCATACATTATCAAATATGCCGATTCCTTGAAGGAGATGAATCGTTTTGTTTCCTTTTCGGAAAGTATCGGGCACGAACATCAAAGGGAGTCTCTTGTAATTCGTGATACCATACAACTGGATTCCAATCTGGTGGTACATAAGCAATACCCAAAAGCGTTTTTGGAAAAATCATCAAAAGCAATGCTCAAGCAACCGGAACGAAAGAATATTATCAAGCGAAAAGAAGGGATGTCATTGGCCATAAAGAATATGGTCTATTTCGAGGATTTGGTCTTTATGCAGTTCGAGATCAAGAACGAATCGGGTATTGATTTTGACATTGACTATCTGAAAGTAGCGATGGTCATAGGTAATGAGAAACGCAGAGCTTCATATCAATCCGTACCGCTTAGGCCTCGATATGTTTATAAAATGCCTGAAAAAACTAGGCATGCGGAGACTTCAAGGTTTGTTTATGTACTACCGAAATTTACTTTGGGCGATAATGAGAAACTGGAATTAAGGCTAAAGGAATTGAAAGGGAATCGGGAAATGATACTAAGAAGAAGATTATAAGTAAATAGGACGGAATCAAAAATCGATTGCCAATTCTTCGTACACAACCTTCTCGATAATGTCAGGTCTATCACTATCGGCCTTATGTAGGTCCTTGCTTATGGGCCAGGTTTTAAATTCAAAGTCGGGCAGGTCGTTGTCCAGAATATCGATTAGGTCATCTTGGTCCAGGTCGTCCTCTAGCCAGTATTCAGCTTCGCCGTCTTCAAGTACTACAGGCCTTCTATAATCTCCATATTTGTTGCTAGGTTGATTATGTATGTCTTCGAACAAAGGGGTTGCCTTTTTGGTAAAAATAGAGAAAGTGACCATTTTATCTTTGGTAACATTATAAATACCTGCAAGGTTCATCGGTTTGTCTTTTATTCTTCTAAAGTAGAACGGAACCTTAAAAGGTTTTCCTTTGACCTTTGCCGGAGTGGTATGTGGCTCGAAAAAACCATCAACGGGAATTATGCATCGCTTGGTAAAAACATTGTCGCCGTACATGTAATGATTGAATACATCTTCAGACCTGAGATTTAGTCCACCGTAGGCCCCACGGTTGTTCTTGAAATACTCTTTGAATTCAGTACCTTCTGCAGTAGAGGGCATAATACCCCATTTTGCCGGAATCATATGACCCTTTCGCTGTTGGGGAAGAATCCACATATTGGGGTGTGCCCAGCCGTTGGCATGATTGTATATTAATTCGTATTCTTTTTCTTCCTGTTCCCCTAACAGTCTTTCAATTTCATAATAATCCTCTAACTCTCCGACCTTTCTTGTAGCTCTCGTACTGTAGCACATAACAAATCGCGTTTATTTAAATTTCAATTTACTGAAAATTGTTAAAGTTTTAAAAGTATAAAAAAGGAATGATATATTTGGAATAATTCCATAAAATAGGAATATATCCATAAGTATGTTTGTTCACAATATTGTTTTTAGAAATAATGATCGGTTCGCCATTACTACTCTTTTACGGGAGATAGGCGAAAATACCTTGAACCATCATTGTTGGAACAGGAAGCTCAATAAGCCCAGACGCCTCAATCAATTTTTTTTAGAGGCAAACGAGCACGGAACAAGGCTAAAATATAGATACCCCCAAAAAGGAGTTCATACCATTATGGAAGTTGATAAATATGAACTTCCAGAATGTGGATGGATCAGGGTAAAAGTCAAATGAAAAAGAAAACAGATGTTAGGACCATTTATATTGGAATGCGAAAACTAGACTTGATTGAAGGGCTTACGATTAAAAAGTATCTACCTGAAGGAATACTAAAGAGGGTCCATATGGCCATGGATGATCAGGGATTGGAATGGAGGGATGAAATAATCGAAGACTGCACTATGGTTATTTCTAATAAAGTGCATATTTCGGTCATGTACAAATACGATGCCCTACGATTTAAAGGCTTATTGCTCTTTTGTTTTATGGACGAACCCAAACATGATTATCGGTTCTCGTTTCCTTTGAAGCAGTTTCATATTGAATACTATACAAGAACAAAATATTGAAAGTATTACAAGAACGATTTTACCACTTTTTTAAAACTCTTTACAAAAAGCGGATTTTGTAAAGAGTGCTAGTTTCTTGAAGTATGTTCTAGGGGTTAAATTGCTATTCAGGAACTACTTCCAAGAAGCATAATGTAAAGAGTTCCTGAAAGAAAACTAGAAAACGGGTCACAAGCAAATACCCTATAAATATCAATCTTCACAAATTTCTAAAGAATACTTAAAATATTAAGTAGGTTTGGATTACATCTGCGTAGAAATTATTTTCGCTTTTTTGAAAGTTTTCCAAAATCTAGGAGTTGTTTGAAAATACCTCCATCTTTATTCAATAAATATTCAGGTATTGCTGGTGCTGTAATCTTTCTTCTGATATATTGGTCGAGAGTGAGAAACGGAGCATACTTTTTTCTTGATAGTTCTACATTTGTGCTATCTGCATACCCCTGAAGAAATCGGTCTAATTTCACTTTTCTTTTATTAAGTGCCTCTTGTAACCTTTCTAATTCACTAATATGAAGTACTACTAATCTATTAATTCTCCACATAGAACTTTCTCGTTCTATTCCAAAATCTGCTAACATCTGCTGAAACTTTTGATTGAAAATAAATGTCGTTATAGCGAATGATATAATTGGCTCATTAATTAATAAAACGGGATATATAAACAATTTGTTTTTAGGCAGGTTTGAATCTATGATTGAAGCATACTCATCAAATTTATTGATTGACATTTCAACAATCTGATTCAATCCAAACCTGTCATAAAACTCATCTTTATCCAAATCATTAAAGTCTTTCAAGGAGTATACTTCTTTGTAATCAACTTGCGGGACATAAGATCGTTTTGCCTGAACCAACACAATATTCCGTTTTCTGCGGATGTAATAATCAGCATACTCCTTCCCTGCTATAAGCAGTTGATCAGTTGATTTAAAAAAGATGTCTTTATGACCCTCAAAACAATAGTTGAAAACGCCTTTGGTGTATTCTTCAAAGAACAAACCGACATCACCTCCCCATGTTTCGATCCGTACGCCCTCTTTTTTTAATACATCAAAATAAAAATCCCAAAAGAATAATTCATAAGACTTTTCTATCAAAAACGTATTATCCAGTAATATATATATGTTTGTTTCTTCTCCTTCTATAAAGTATAAAGGGGATTTTTTAATCTCTAAAAATTCAAATTTTTTTATACCCGTATTAGGTTTTCCCAAACCTCTCTTACTGAGAGCATTTAATCTTTCAATTGCCAGTTTATCTGCTTTCTTTACCCGGTAGGCTTGAATAAAACCCATGCCTGAATTAAATACAAAATGATTTGCTATAACGCTAAGTAAATGTTCCGGTGAATCAAGTTGATAGTCTTTCGTGAAATTATCCAATTCCGTCTTATACCTACCCTTTAAAAATTCAAATAACTGTCTTCCTCGCTCTAAAAGATTGATTGGATTTTGAATATAACTATATTGATTGCTCGGTATTTCCTTAAACATAAAAGCTTCAAAAAAATCTCCTCCAAGTTTGTCCGAGGTTATTTCATCGTCATAAGATTCATTATAAGAAAGCATTTCATGGTTGCATAGCAGAAGAAACTTAAAAATTGCCAAATAGTCATCGGGGTAGAACTTAATACCTGGCTTTTCTTCAAATTCTAGCTTATCACAAAAGAGAATTTCGTTTAATGCATAAAGACAGCTGGTTCTAGTACTTAAAGTTGCACCACCTTTGTAAGCATCAAAATGCTCTTTAAATCTGTCAATATGCGTTTTACAATATTCTATGCCACGCGGTTCTTCATGAAGATGATAAAGTGTACTAATAATTTTGATTTGATTCTCATAAGAGAAATTAAAATCTAAATCTAAAGGCTTTTTTAAAAGATGATTTATTGAAGAGAAAGATGCAATGAGTTCAACACGTGGGATATATTTAATTATATCAAATTTATCTGGAGGCATCGGTTGATTGAAAAAATCTTCATATTTCAGTATGGTTCCAATCATATCCATTCAAATAATGCAACTAAGTTAATATATCAGACTTTAGTGCGTTTTAAATGAATTATAGTAATGCAATTTAAGTTCTACAGCTAAATATACTTCAAATAGATAAAGCTCTATTGAGCTATTTATGGCCAACATTGATACTTGGCACTCCTCCTTCAGCAACTTCTTAAATGGACCAGAATACATATTAAAATCCAATTCATTTCTTGTGCCTGTGTGTTTTAGATTTAATAATTCGAAATGATGCTGTTTACCCATTTTATAACTTAAGGAAGACGAGAAGTGATTTACACCTTTAACATGTTGATGAATTCGCTTTATTACACCACGAGAGATTCCAGTATAAAAAGGTTCGTGATGATGCCAAAATAAATAAATACCCTTGAAGTCCTTTTCTTTTATTAGTTCAGAAATTGTAGATTTCAGAAGTTCTCTCGACGCAACCTTTCCGATTCCTTTTTTACCAAATGTGTCGTAAATACTTATAATACTTGATGTTTCAATCAAACTTTGCAGCATTAAGGGAAAGGCTTTAGTGATTTCCTTAAAGTCTCGTATATCTTCTGGTTCAAAATCAGATGGCCAGTTTCTATTTAGTTTTATTTTGGGTTTTATTGTTGACATAATAATCACTCTCTTAAACTTATTCGAAACTCTCATTTACTCTTGTGCTGCGTTCCTCCTCCCATTCCCTATGTCTTTCAATTTCGGTTAAAAAAACCGGATATTCGGAAATAGCCCAAGTCCTAACTATTTCTATAGGATTATCCTGAAGTATTGAGAGCAATACTTTTCTTTTTTCTAAGACATTAACCAGTGAACTGCTCATCATAGTTTGAGAAAGTGAGTATTTCATTTCCTTCAGAATTTCTACTTTATTTGGAGCCTTTTTTAAAATTTGATATACCAATGGTTTCCAATCCAATTTTCCCTCTTTATTCTGGCCAAAACAATCAATAACTTCAATGATACGGGGGTATCTAAGTTGAGGGTTTATTTGACACCAGTTCAAGATGGTTTTATCTGATATTTTACTAAGTGGAGCATCGTGCCGCTCGAAGTTATTTCTGAAGATAAGTCGATGCCGATAGTTTTCAAATGGTTGCTCCCCAAGAAATGTATCTAAAAAAACGTTTGCCTGTAATTCTGCCAAACATTGAAAATATTTTCTATAGTTCGATGGATAAAGATGATTATTCTCAATAGAACGATAAGCATTTTCACATACACTTGTGGACTCCGTAAATCCATATTCCGCCTGCAAGCAAACAGAAGCTATTTTAGTGAGGGCATAATCCAAATGACTGTGAGTTCTGACATCTTCCTCAAATGGATAATTTGAAAGAAAGTCATAAGCTTCTGAAATAATTTCATTATTTCTAAACCTCTTGTCATTTTTACTTTCGAGTTTATAATAAAACAGATCAGCAACAACAGAACTCCCACCTACTTTCTTTCGTAATTTACGAATTACTTGTACAAAATTTTTGCTCGATAATGACCCTTGATTAATTCCCGAGTCTATTCGCATGTAAGTCCATAACAAGGTTAATTCCCCGTCTAAGGATTTCTTAATACGTTTCAGTCCAGCGGGGTCTAATTTTGAGACACATTGAAATAATGGAAACCAAGGCCTCATACAATGATCTGGTAACAAAATATCATCCAAAAACTGGTTATACAGCACCTTATCAAGCTCCGCCAATTGAGCCATATAACCGAGCATAACATTATACTGCCGTGCGGACTTTTCAGTTTTATCGCATTGTTCAATTAGACACTTCCACATAACAGTTTTGTTCTTTGTTCCAAATGCCAAGCCCTTACCAAATTGATATAGTCGTGGAGCATTAGTAGATACAAGGTCTGGGAGTAAGCATTTGAAACCCTTTGCGTCTAAAGCCAGTTTAGTCCCTAAATCGAAAGTAATTCCATCTATGCGCTTGTGGTAAGTTTCATAATCCTCCGTCTCTGAATAGTCATCTGTAATGTCGAATCTACCTAGGTGTTGATTATTTAATGCGAAAACCTTTACTTGATTTATTAAATTATTCGGCTTTAAAAAATCTACTAGCGATTTTATTTTATCAATAGTCTTCTTTTCAAGTTCTTTGGAGTCATATCTCTTTATTTCCTTAAGAGCCAACCAACCTTGATTCCAACTATCTTTTAGATGCATCTCTCTTATTTTATCATCTATTTCATCCAAAATTCTTACTTGAGTTATTAACCCCCTGATATTATTGGCAAGTACTTGTCTAACTTTTTTAGCCAGGCCAGTATTGAAATTGGCAAAATCAAAACAAATACCAACAAAAGCTTCATACCAATTCACAATTTCAGTCTTTGTTTTAGGTTGGTAACCATAATCCCTAGATCTGGCTCCAAAAGATTGTACAATTCCTCCGCTAAAATGCCAGGTTTTCATTGCCGATTCTAGTAACAGTACTCCGAGATTTTGACGATCTACATTACTAGAGGCCAGAAGACCCCTAATAATTTTTGCTCGTTGCTGCAGAGATGCATGAGTACCAGAAAGATATAATTGGAAGAGAACTTTTAAAACGTTTCTTGTTGAATCTACATTCTCCTTTTCATTTTCGGATAGAGCAAAACGAATAATAATTTCAACACTTTCATTAAAAAATTGAGGATCATATGAGATAAAGTTTAAAATCCTTACAAACTCAACATGATGGTTATTCTCCCTCGATGTAAATAACTTGCCATCGACGTTAGTGGCAGCTTCGACTATTCTTTTTAGAGTCGATTCTGGATCTATTGAGGACAAATTTTTAAACAACGTCAATCCAGTCCTATTGAAATTAACTGTAGAAGAACCTATCCACCCATCTGCAGCCAACCAATCCCTGGCAATAGTAAGAGCATTTTCGTTTTCATGAAGATACGATAGTCTTCTTGTAAACGAAATTATCATACGTTCGGGGGATCGTTGGAAAATTCTTGAAATAACATCGGTTGGTATAGTAAGTAAAGCACGATTGGCCAGTCTATTGGAAATTGCGTGAGGTAATATTGCTCTCCAAATACTACGAGTTTGAATTAGATCCCTGTCCTTAAGTATGGCAACATTTCTGAATAACTCAGATGGAGATACTTCAATGAGTGATGCAAGGATACTCAATTCTGACTTTGGATTATCTATTTCAGTTCCCTCAAACGAATAAACTAATGAGCAGACTTCAGCACATTTTAAAAGTGTCTCGCTTCTATCATTTCGTTGGCTGAATAGCCTATTAAACAATTCTTCATCACGTAACCCAGATATCGACTCTCCTTTATTAAGCGTATTGGCCAATGCTAAAGCAACTCTTGAGTTACCTCCAGAAAAATCAGCTATCATTCTGGCATCTAGATCACTTATAAAGTCGAACCTTCTTTTTATTAGTTTATAAATAATTTCCAACCCCGAAGGTTCTAATCGAAATACCTCAGTTTCCTCGGGCAAATCGTCCCTTACATCATATTCGATAGTCAATAGACTTAATTTGCTTGTTGGTTTTGAGCAAACTTTAGTAAGTCTTCTGTGTAAATCAGGAGGGCAGTTATCAACAATAATAGTGGCTTTTCTAGAAGTCGCAAGCAATTGTTCAGCCACGGATACCGGATCCGGTTTTGGGCTATCAGAAATATCTGTATATATAACATTAGATGGGTTCAAAGCTTGCTTACCTATCCTCTCGTCAAAAAGAGCCTGAGCAAATCTTGTTTTACCAACACCAGATAATCCGGTAAGCCTAATCGAGCTTCTTGTTTTGCTTAACAGGATTCTAAGTTCTGAGATTCCCTCCTCTATCGAAACACCTTCATTTTTTTTTTTAATTCCGCTAAAAAATCTGGAAGACTCGTCAATTAGATACTCATCCAAAACTCCATCTGGAGAATTACACCAATTTTCAAATTGTCTCCAGCCGCTCATTGGCAGCCCAATTTTGTTATGAACCCATATAATACAAGAAGGATGTTCTCTAACCCAACTTGCTATCCGTCCTCTATCGTAAAAGTCAATGAATAATTTACTATCCGTATCATCTGACAAGGTCGAATCCCGCATCGCTTTTAGGCGACTTTGTAAAGTCAAATGGGTTAGATTCTCGCCGGAACTAATTATTACATAAGCACCGTTATTATTTATAAGAGTCTTGATTACATCTCTTAAATTACCTTTTGGCCGCATTTCAGATAGTATAGATGATCTTGGCATCTTGGGTTTTTTGACCTGAAAACCTGTGAATTTTCTAGGAACAAAACCGTTTTTAGGAGGTTTGAACTTACTTTTAACTACTACATCCAATCCTCCATCCGAGGCATCTTGGTTTCCGCCCCAAAGGATTCCATTACAAGATAGATCTGCCTTTCTAAAATCTGCTTCACATAAAAGGCCTATCAATTCTCTAAGTTGAGAATCGTTAAGTTTTACAATATGCTCTCCTGTTATTTCTAAAAGTGATTCCATTTAGTATAGTTTCGCAAAATTAATTGTACTACTTACAATACTACAAGTATTAAACTTATATGAGTATTCTTACAAAAGTAAGTTATGTAATTTCTCGATTTAATGGAACTTATTATTAGTTTTAAACCAATACATAGAGTACACAGAATTAATATATTATTTGAGTTGTAAAGTATGTTAAGTCAAATTAATCGATGATATAACAAGTTGCCAGCAAACTAAATAAATGACTACAATAGAATCAATAAGAGAATTAACCAAAATATTTGAAAGCAAAAAATGGCCTGAAATAGACATTGAACAATATGTGTTTGATAATTTCTGCAAACTGTTAGATAATGTGAAAAACAGTGAACGAGAATTAATAATTGAATTAGTTGAAAGATATCAATGGATTTCTTATTCGGAATATCAAGGGAAAATTCTTTCAACTTTAGAAAGTGTAGAAAATGAAAAATTAGAAAAATTAAAAACAATATATTTCTTTCCAGTAATTAAACTCGATGATGAAGGCGGTTATAAAAGTGGGCAATTGCTCATCTACTTGATAAAAGCATTTAAAAAGCACTTAACAAAATACACAGATATCAAATTTAAATTAGTTTCAAAATTTGAACATTTAACTGATTCAAAATTTACACTTAAAGAGAATGAAGCTATTTTCTTGATTGATGACTATATTGGTTCTGGAGAAACATTAAAGGAATGTCTTAAAGTAATTAAGAGCAATAAAAATATTACAAACGAGAAATTAAACATAGTATCTATTGCAATTCAAAAAGAGACCTCAGACATTATTACAAAAGAAGGTATTTCTATATATTCAGATTATTTTTCACCAAGGGGATTGAGTGATTTTAATGATTCGCCTATTCTGGAAGAGAAAATAAAAGTTATGCTTGAAATCGAAAAGTTGATACCAGGTGGCCATAATTTCAGCTTAGGCTACAATAAATGTGAGGCACTAATAACACTTGTGAGAACACCGGATAATACTTTTCCAGTTTTTTGGATGAAACATAGAATCGGAAAAAAATACTTTGACGCTCCTTTTTCAAGAGAAGAAACATTTGAAACATGATTAATAGAAGAGAAACGTTATTACTCAATATTATTGAGAATTCAGGAAATGTTAAAAAATTATTGAGAGAGAATCTATCCTATAAGGAAATTTCAGAACTCACAGCCAAGTTAGAACAAGATGAACTACTGAGTTATGTTGACAAGAAAATAATCTTAACAGAAAAAGGCAAAACAGCTTTAACCGATAACAAACATCTACTAAAAGAAACTAATAAAGAACTTTGGATACAACCTGAAGACAAAAGCAGAATAAAAAAACATGAAAGAAATTTCATATATTTACCTAATCAAAATGAGCTTGATTTTTAAAAGAATTGGTTGGTGATGTCACCTTTCCAAATAGTGAACATTCTTTCAAGCAGGCGAATTTTGGAAAGGCAAAATCGGAGATATTTCCCTTTCCAAAATTCTTATTCCGAACGGGGGCTCTGAGTAGTCCCCTGTTCATAAGGATAAAAACTCCCTTATGAAATATGACCGACCAACAGTTATATGTAAAAAAGTTTACGGAAAAAGCACTTGTAAACGGCTTTTCATCTGATTACGTAGAAAAGTGTTTGTCATATGCAAATCCACTATTAACTAATAATCTTCCTGTAGTATATAATATTTACCATTTAAGCGGTTTAGTTGGCTATAATGTTTCTTATTTAAAACGCGCAGTAAAATTTCAAAAGTATTTTTATCGCAAGTTTGAAATTCTCAAACGTAATGGGAAGAAAAGAACTCTTTATGAGCCTCTGCCTAGCCTCAAAGAAATTCAATCATGGATTTTAGATGAAATTCTATATAAATGCAAAGTTAGCAGATATGCAAAGGCATATGTGCCAAAACGGAGTATTAAAGAACATACAAGATATCACACTGATGAACCATTCGTGCTTACTTTGGACATAAGGGAGTTCTTTAGGAGTATTAAATTTGAATTAGTTGAAAGCCTTTTCCACAATATGGGTTATTCAATAAGACTGTCTAATTTGCTTACTAAACTTTGCTTTTTAGAAGATGAATTACCTCAAGGAGCGTCAACTAGTCCATATATCTCGAATCTAATTATGCAGGATTTTGACAATGAAATTTCAAAATATTGTATTTCCAATGATATAAAATATACGAGATATGCAGATGACCTGGCTTTTTCTGGCAATTTAAAAGCCGATGAAGTTGAAGAATTAGTTAAAGGCGAATTATCTAAAATAGGGCTTGAATTAAATGATGAAAAAAGAAAATTGATGAAGCCTAATCAACCACAACTGGTATCAGGTGTTATCGTTAACAAAAAAGCACAATTACCGAAAAAGGTTCGTAATTCGTTAAGGAATGAAATGTATTACATCCAAAAGTTCGGATTGGAAAATCATATGGAACGAACCAATCAAAAGAAACCGAATTACTTAAAACATTTATTGGGAAGAATTAATTATGTTTTACAAATTAACCCTCGCGACAAAGAATTTATTGAATACAGAAAGCATTTACACGAATTAATGTAAAGGATGTCGTAATAAATCAACTCTTTACAGAATGCACCTTTTGTAAAGAGTGTACAATTTGAATTTTTGATACTATTTTTTTAGAATTTCTTTCACTTCCCGATGAATCTTCTCAAAATTCTCCTGAAGTTTTTCCTTTAAATTCCGGCCCGGCAAAGGCAACTTCCTAACAATCTTGGGTGTTTTGAACTGTACCTTTTTATCCTTTCCATCCGCCAATACCACAAAACCACCCTGTTGCAGTCCATAGAATACATCGGCACGGGTCTTTGCTACTTCCCGTTCCCCTTTGGTCACACGGGTATCAAAGTTGAGGTTGTAGCCTTTGTTCACGCTCTTAGTCTCCTTCTTTACGATTTCAAAAAAACGTTCGTAGTATTTGGCGGTATCGGGGTCGTTGGCCTTGCCAAAGAACTGATAGGACAAATTGGCCAAAATTGCTTTACTGGCCATAGGGCCGTATATCATATCGTTTTGAATCTTGTCCTGTAAAACATAGACCGTGGCAATATCATAACTGCGCAAGGTAGCAGGAATACGGTGCATATTCAATAATCGCAAAGTAGCTGCTTCCTCCATCAACAAAAATGAAGGGTTTTGGTGGCGGACACTCATTTGTTTGGTCATGGTATGGATAATGGTGGCAATAACGGGTGAGAGGGACGTTTCGATTTTCGGGTTATTCACAACCGAAACAACAGCCAAATTATCTTTATGATTGATGTTCAAATCAACTTCATCGGCGGATAGTGCCATAAAGATCCGTTGGGTACTGATCTTTTTAAAAGCATTGGCCAAAGTACTTTTGACCCCTGCGGTCTGCCGTTCGGAATCCACTCCGCTTATAAAGGCATCGGCCATCGCTTTTGAGGTAACATTGCCGGATAAGAACTCAATAAGTTGTGCCGTATTTAGATGTTGATATAGGGCAATCAAATGGGGCAGGGTACAGAACTTTTCAAAATCGGTTTTCAAACGCCATATCATGCCTCCGACCAGACCTTCTACCACATCATTAAAGAATCGGGTAGTGGCGTTCATGTTGTTATCCTTCTGTTCCAAGAGATTTTCCACCAGTACCCGTGAAAGCTCGTTGACACTTTCCTCATCGGGCAGGTATCTTGGCGCAATGGGATTGACCCTTGAATGAATGGTGTCGAAGGAAATGATAAAGAAGGGAATATCGCATTGGCTGAATAGGGGGTAGGCCATTTCGGTAATCTCAAAGTCTTTGTAATCATAGATGACCCCACTAAAGTTCCACTGGCTAAAATGATCCAAAAGCGGATAGACCACACTTTCCGTTTTGCCACTCCCCGCAGCCCCGATAATGGCGATACCCCTACGGATGTTTTCCAAAAGCAGCTTCCCTTTTGCGACTTGAAGCTTGACCCGGTACCTACCATTAGAATTCGATTCACTCTCCTTGGGAAAGAAAACATAAAAGAGGATGTTGACAAATAACAATGGCAAACCAATGAGCAGAAGAACCAAAAGGAACTGCTTTTGATCTGGGGCATTTGACCATGCCCAAAACAATCCCAACCCGATCCAAAAGATATTGATAAAGAACCCCTCTTTGATGAAACGCGCCAAGAGAAAGCAAAGGCCGCTTCCAAAGAGCAGGGTCAAGACAACACGACTAAGATTTAATTCTTCCATTGCTTTGATTTAAATTCCTATTGATCCAGATTCGATGGCCCGTTGCATTCCCCGTCTCAATCTATGAAACACTTTTAGAGCCAATTGTACTTTATTCGTGGGGATGGCCGGAATACGCATTCCAGATTTTGAAAGTAGTTTTAGGGCGAGGGCTTTTTCATTGGTAGGCAGGTTGCCCAAGAGCATCCGAAACTTAGCGGGATTTTTGATCAGGGTCTTCTTAGCGGTATAGGTTTCCACAAAGTTGCGGTCATAGCCAAAAACCCTATCAAAGGTCTGTTCTGCCTTTTCGAAGAATTGATCTCGATGGAAACCCCGTTGTACTTTTTTGCCGTGTATTTCAACTTCGGAGGCCTTGTATTTCGATCCAGGGGAAAGGCTAAAGGTATTGGTCACATCCTTGCGGCTAACGATGATATGGATGTGGGATTGGTTGCCCTCTTTTTTCATTCCCACCACGATCATTTGGCCATTGATCTGATGTGGTGCGGCTTCTTTTAAAGCTGTGATTTCTTGCTCCAATTTTTTAATAGTTCCCTTCAATTCCCCACGCGCCACTTTTCGGATATCGTTCTGCAGTTTTGCAATCTGTTTTCTGTATGGGGCATTTTCCAGTACTTCTTTTTCAAACCCGCGATAGGTGCGTTCGTGTTCTATTTTGGCGAAGTATTTTATCTGATCGACCGTAATTGGTTTCTCTCTGTAAAAGGATTTGGCGTATTCCTTCATTAGTTCACGGGTATAGGTTTTTAAAGCTTCGGGATTGTTGGTTATTTTTTTGAGTTCACGTTGGCTCGGACTGACTACGATCGAATAAAATTTGGGTTCGGTTTTTTTGAGTTTTGCCGTATTGGCATCGATTTCTGAAATGACTTTATCGGGGGAAATCCGGTCCTCGGTCTGGTTGAAAAAATGCTCCTGATTTTCAGGTTCCAGATCTTCGTTTTCCTTTTCGAGATAGGCCACATAATCCGCCGCGCTGTTCGAATAACTTTGCCCTAATTTCTGTGGAGTGATCGCTATATACATTTCATGAATCTTTTAAGCCCCTTTTGAATCGGGCGAGTTCTTCCCTAGTGATTTCCAATTTTAAAAAGTCCTTTCCAAAATGGTTACTGACCAATTCGACCCGTTCCAAAACGTATCGTAATCTGTCTTTGGTTTCTAACAGTTTTTCCTTGGTTCGATCATAGTCGATTCTTGAAACTGTGTTCATTTCGACTTTGGATTTTTGAACGGATTTAGTAACCATTTTCGGTTCCAATAATTTGGGAGCGTACTTTTTGATTTCCTCTTTGAAGAGTGATTTCAGCATGGCCTCGATATTCATAATGGGAACGTTCTGCGACTTCTCGACGGACTTAATGATCGCAATTACCGCATCGATACGCTTGCGGTTTTTCTTCTGTCCAGCGATTACATCTTTGCCGAAACGTTGGTGCGGTGAGTAGTTGTGCCATTCAAAAAAGTCCATCATGGCCGTTAAGGTATCGGCATGGGAACGGGCCACTTTTTTAGAGAAAGCACGAAAGCGGACAACGACCTTTGCCCGTAAGTTCAAAGCCAGATAGTCATACTTGTATTTGTTTTTCACCTTCATTTTGCAACAAACTTTTTCAATGTTTCAGGGGTCTTCCGAATGTTTTGCAACAAACTTTTGACCTATTCCTAGGCTGAATTCAGGCCTAAGACAACTATAATCAATTCATTTTCAAGGCATTGAAAAAGAAATCAAACATCATAACATCGCTTTAGCGTGTTATCCTCTTGCTATTCCTTTTTCCCCCGCAGGGGTCAAAAAAAATACCTTTCCCTCAAGGTAAAGGCTCTTAGTGCTACAAGGATAAAAACACGGTTTTTTAAGAGGGAAATAGACCCTTTTTTAAGGAATCCGTATCGAATATGGGAAAGGGTTGCATTTCCCTAAAAAGAGAAAGGCAACTTTTACAAGTCGCCCTAATCGTTAAAAATGGCATTTTCATTACATCGAAAATGTGAATTTGTAATTGTACAGGTTTCGGATGGCTTCCTCGTTTAGAAGTTCGCCGTAGTCCAGACCATTTTCAATGGCATATGATTTGAGATCTTTGCCAAATTGTAGTTCGATTTCTTGTTTGGATTTGGACAGTAACCGCTCTTGGGTTTCCCCATCCAAGTTGTTGTAATTCAGATATACCATAATTCTAAGGTTTCAAATTATAGGATGCCCTCATCCGCAAAACTGTAGTAGTCTCCATTGGACACGATAATCAAATGGTCCAATAGTTTGATGTCCAGTAGTTGGGCAGCGTCTTTGATTTTTCGGGTGATCTGTCTATCCGCAGTACTGGCTTTTAAAGTTCCGCTCGGATGGTTATGGGTCAAGATAATCGCTACGGAAAGGGTCTTTAAAACCACGGCAAACAGGATTCTCAAATCTACTAGCGTTCCTGTTATTCCTCCCTGCGAGATCTGATAGATTCCTTTTACTTTATTGCTGTTGTTCAATAGGATTACCTTAAAGGATTCATGTACTTGAATAGTGTCTTTGTCCCAAAGTTCATGGAGCATTTCCGCAGCATCTTTGGAGGATTTTATCTTGCGCCAAAAAGGGGAGGTTATCCGCTCTTTGTAGCTCACTTTTATTTCATTAACTTGTGATTTCATTGCTTATGATTTATGTTAGTAGTAATGAAAAAGAGGGCAGTACTTTTGCGAGAATGCCCTCTTTCTTTTTAGTACTTCAATGCATTAGACTGCCTTGTTTTCGTTCTTGGCACCCAACAATAAAACCTCGCTAACAATCACTTCGGTGATGTACCTTTTTTCGCCGTCTGTGGTCTCATAGCTTCGAGCGGTCAATTTGCCTTCGATGGCAATTTCCTTACCCTTGCTTGCATACTTCTCAATAATTTCGGCGGTCTTGTTCCAAGCTACCAAATTGTGCCAGTGGGTACTTTGCACTTTCTCGCCCTTGGCATTGTGATAGTTCTCATTGGTCGTCAATGAAAAACGGATTACTTTTTTACCACTTTCCAAAACGGTCATTTCGGGGTTGTTCCCCACGTTGCCGATCAATTGGACTTTGTTTCTAAGATTACTCATAATTGAAAAAAATTAAAATGAATTAATAGACCTGCCCGAACTTTTCGGACAGCTTTTAAAATCGATTTACTTATTATATCCAGAGCGTTTTTCCTTTTTTTGATCTTTAACTTTTGTTCCGCTTCCTTTTTGTTGATTCCGTACGATTTCATGATTTTTGTTTTTGATTTACTTCCCATAGGGCCTTCGCTGTTACCTTTTTTGATGCTGTATCGGATTCAATATCCGGGCTTGGTAAGACGTATAAAAAAGAGGCCCGATAGGGGCCTGGTTTATGCCGTCGTCCAAGAATGGATGTTGTTATTTTGCTGTCAAAAAAAGGTAATGGAGTGGGTGCAGGAAATAAGTCAAAGCTGACTAGTGGGATTCCTACTCAACGGGAAAAGGAAATAAAATGGAGCCGGATTCTACTGAAGTAGTTTTAGTATTAAAGGTTTTTGAACTACGTTGCTATCAAATTCTTTGACCTTATGGTAATATTTTCTATGGAAAGGTTTTTCTTTTTGTGGAATTATCGGCTCCGTTTATTTATCCAGCCAGATAGGTCTTGACCGTATAATAAAAAGATTGAATGTTTTCTTGTTTTAAATATAGTCAACTATAAAAATCCTTTTTCACGAGCTCGGTGAATTAAATCGCGATTTGTTCCTTCTGATATTCCGAAAAAAATCTTCAGGTTTTTTTTCCTTCTTTCAATACTCGCCATTGAAAGTGGGATGTGTTTTGGAAGATTTTTCATTTTTTCACCAATCGAAATATAGTAAAGTATTTCTTTATCGAAAGTGTTAAGTTCTTCATGATTTGGAATATTCAAAGGCAGGACCTTTTGAACTTCCTTACAGTAGAAATTTCCATTTTTCAATACATTGGCTATTGAATCAAATAGTAACTCGGGAGTTATTTGACTTTTGATAATAAATCCATTTGGGTTTAAATTTTTCAAAATGTATTTGATTCTTAAAGCGTCACCTAGCATGGTCAATACTATAATTTTAATATCGGGATAGAGTTTTCTTATTTCCAAGCCTAGGTCTTCACCATTTTTTATATTCCCAGAATCCGATGCTGGCAGGTTAATATCCAGAAGAACTACTTGATAAGGGGTATGGGTATTATTTTCTAATATTTTTATTGCTTGATCACAATTATTTGCTTTTCCGAAATTCCATTCATAATCTTCAGCATACATTTTTAATGTAAGTTCATAACCCCATATGGTCATCGGGTGGTCATCCACTATTAGGATGTTCAGCTTTTTTTCGTATAAAGCTTGACTTTGAGAAATTTTCAAATAGGACATAACAAAAGTAGTTTTTCTAAAATTTGGACTATGAAAAAATATTCAATACAGCTTTTTTACACATTCAATTAGAACATATATGAATTATAAAAAGTGGTTTAGGGTTTTAGTTGGTCATCGAATTATGTTAAATATAGTAACAAAAGCGATATGATGGCATTAAATGACGCGATTTGAGGGAAAATCCCTCACTTTAATTTTTATATGATACCAGTATTGAAACTATTTTTTGAGGTCCTCATGGTATAATATTTTGTTTTTGTTATAAAAATATCACAAATTCAGGCGATTGTTAAGCTTTTAGTGCCTTTAGATTATTGTTAGAAGATTGATGGAAAAACCATCAAATCATGTAATCGTAATTTCCTACATTAGAGTTGTAAAAGTTCTCCCCCCAAAAGGAAAAATTCGATGTGAGTCGGAGCGGCGGAGCCGTATCTCAACCAAACTAAATACTTTTTGCGCTATTTGTCCCAAACCCTTAGTGTAAAATTCTGACATTTTGTCAAACTACCAAACAATTTAAGATATATACCAATCGATGTGAGTCGGAGTGGCGGAGCCTCGTTTTATCAAGAGCTGGTCGTAGTGTATAATCAAACATAACGTAACAAGTAAAAACAATCTAAAAATGAGCAAACTGAATATTGGATGGCACGTTTTGTATGTTAAGACTAAGCACGAAAAGAAGATTGATTTGCTGTTGAAAGACCTCGGAATAGAATCTTTTCTTCCTTGCGTGAAACAAATAGTTCAATGGAGCGACCGCAAAAAGAAAGTTCAAAAACCTCTCTTTCCTTCCTATATATTCATCAATATAAAATCAAAAAGTGAATTTCATAAACCTTTAAAGATAGATGGAGTTTTTAAGTATCTGCGTTGCGGAGAACACTTTGCCAAAGTACGGACTCAAGAACTGTATAAGATTAAACAATTTTTGCAATTAGAAGGTATTTCAGAGGTAGTGGCCACAGGTAAAATACCTTGTAAAGGAGAAAGAATGACTATTAACTATGGCCAGCTAGACGGTTTGGAATGTGAAGTAATGAAAGTGAACAACAAGAATAAGATTCTTGTTAGGATAGAATCTTTGAAAAGGGATATTACAGCCGTAGTACCACCTAGTTTTCTGACAAAAAGGTCTTCTTTAAACAAATGATAAACATGGAATAGGGAATTGAAGGAAATACCCGCTGATTGACAATGTACGCCTTAGAGTTTATCTCCCACAACAATCATTAATTAAGATTTTTTGATGGTAAATACTTCAAAACTAGAACTTGTTCACTTAAAGTACCAGTATTTACATTAAGTCGATGACATCAAAATTCGCCACTATTTGGGTGGATACTTTCTTCGTAATTTGGATTATAATTTTTCAATAATAACCGAATGAAATACATTGTTAAATTATTGAAGATTTTTGTGCCGCTTGGAATTGGAATATATCTGACTTGGTATTTTATAGGTGGTTTGAGCGAACATGAGTTTTCGGAAATGAAGAATTCAATACTCACTGCCGACTACTTTTGGATTTTGACAGCTATTCTAATAGCGTTTTTAAGTCATGTGAGCAGGGCCAGGAGATGGATTTTGTTAGTTGAACCATTAGGATATAATCCAAAATTGTCAAATGCGTTTCATGGGGTCATGTCCTGTTACATAATTAATTACACGATACCTAGGTCCGGTGAATTCGCCAGGGCCGGTCTCATGGCAAAATATGAAAACATTCCATTTGTAAAGGGTTTTGCAACAATTGTGGTGGAAAGGTTTTTTGATTTAGTAATGCTGGGAATAGTTGTTTTGATAACGGGGTTTGTACAGGTTAATACAAAAGAGTTCCAACAAATTGGGAATAATGATTCTGGGAATTATAGTGATTTCATTCCATGGATTGTCTTAGGAATTTTAGTCGTGACCTTAATTGCATCACTACTATATCTGAAAAATAAGAGGTTTCGTGCATTTTTTAAGAAAAAAATGAAAGGAATTTGGGAGGGCCTCAGCTCTTTTAAAAAAATGAAAAGAAAATGGCAATTCTATGGACATACCTTGTTCATATGGATTTGTTATATAGGGGGTGTTTGGATTTTCTCCCAAGCTTTTGAACAGACCAGGGACATGACCCTTGGCTGTGTTTTGGGTGCATTTACAGTTGGAGCGGCTGCCATTGCTCTTGTGCCCGGGGGACTTGGGGCATATCCTCTTGGGGTCAATAGTGTTTTAGTCCTGTATGGTATAAAATTCGAGGGGTTTGGGATATTCATGTGGGTGGTTCTAACTTGCGTAATAGTGTTCCTAGGTCTTCTCTCATTATTCCTGATTCAGCGGCAAGAAACTATCAGTAATTCTATATAGGTGGGTTTTAAAAGAATCAAATGTAAGGATATAGGTATTTTACCAAGACTGCCAGATGTCATAAATAATTCGCAGAGACATTACACTTTGTAAATGTTTAGATGAAATGCCAAACGATATAGTCCAATTCTGGATTTGTCCATATTGTTATCTCGCTAGTTGCCAAAAATAGAAAAATCCGGGTTCTAATTCTTCTAATCTAGCGATCTACACGAATATTGTTTGGACTAAATAATGGAGATTGTTTCATTGAGTGCAGAATTTTTGAATCAAGATATTGAACTGGCAAAGGACATTTGTTACTCTGCCTAATTTTTAAGCAGTAAACTATTTTCAAACGATAAATATGAAGCAAATAATAGTAGTACCATGCTATAATGAGGAAGTGAGATTTCCTTATCAAGATTATGCTGATTTTATTTCAAAAAACGAATCGTTTTTCATTTTTGTAAATGATGGAAGTACCGACAAAACACAGAAAACACTTTTACGTCTTAAAGAGCGCTTTCCAGATAAAGTTGAAGTAATCGAGGAGAAAGAAAATCAGGGTAAATCCGAGGCTGTACGTATAGGGATAAGACATGGAGTGTCCAATTTTGAATGCGATTTAATTGGCTTTATGGATGCCGATCTTTCCACTAAACTAGAGGAAGTATATCATTTTCAGGAAATCTTTAAAAGCAAAAAAGAGATACTGTTCGTTTTTGGCTCCAGGATTGCCAAGATAGGTTCTGAAATTAAAAGATATTATTGGAGACACTATATCGGAAGGGTAATGGCCACAATTTTTAGTTCATACCTGAATATTATGGTGTATGACACCCAGTGCGGAGCTAAGTTTTTTCGCCCTAGACTTGCTGAAGTTATTTTTAAAGAAAAATTTTTATCGAGATGGTTGTTCGACATAGAGATTTTCAAGAGAATGGAATTCTCTGGGTTTGGTATTGAAGACTATTCCATAGAGCTTCCATTGACATCCTGGATAGAACAAGGCGGGTCCAAGATTTCCCTAAAGGACATGTTTAAATTTCCAATTGAATATTTTAGAATAGTTAGGCACTACAGGCAAACTCTTTCTCAATCTTTCTGAAAAGGGTATTGCAAACATTAATATAGTACTTTCCGACAGTAACTCTAATAAAAACATTTAAAACCAAAAATATCTACATCATGAGAAAAATCTTCAAACGTCCCATTATTACAAAAAAAAGAATTTTTTGGCTAATCGGTCTTTTTTTTATTTTTCTAGTTGTTTTCATTTTGAGCTATTATTATATGATCCCAAGCTTCCAATCATCTGCCAACATGAAGTTACTAGGCACGGAAGCTCCGGTACTATCGAAAGGCACCTATTCATATAGGGATCTTAACAAAAATGGAAAGCTAGATGTTTATGAAGATAACCGTCAACCCATAGAGGACAGGGTTCAAGATTTATTAGGACAAATGACCTTGGAAGAGAAAGCGGGAATAATGTTTATGTCTTTAATTGCTTTGAACGATGATGGGGGATTAGGAGAGGCCCCAAAACTTGCTGACCCTGTTACCCTTTTGCATCTATCGAACTCTGAACTTATTGCCAAGAGAAAATTGAATCATTTTGTGCTTTATTCGCCTCACCAGCCCAAAGCTATAGCAAAATGGTACAACGAAGTTCAAAAAATGGCCGAGAGAACACGCTTGGGAATACCTGTGACTGTTGCTACAAACGTAATAAATCAGGCTGTGCCTTACCCCGGTTCTAACATCTTTATGAAGGAAGTTTCCCATTGGCCTTTTGCTATTGGACTTGCCGCGACAAGAGATACAACTCTTGTTTATGACTATGGTCGTATGGTAAGAGAAGAGTATAAGGCAATGGGGATTAGGTTAGCTCTACATCCTTTTGTGGATATAGCCACTGAACCAAGATGGGCACGAATCAATAGTACTTTTGGTGAAGATTCGGAGTTGGTTTCTCAGATGACAAGAGCTTATATTAGAGGGTTTCAAGGAGATAGCTTGGATTCTCAAAGTGTTGCTTGTACTACTAAACATTTTCCAGGGGCGGGAACTTTAAAGGATGGGGAAGACTCTCATTTTGCCTATGGGAAGAATCAAGTGTATCCGGGAAATAATTTCGAATACCACTTAATTCCGTTTAAGGCGGCCATTGAATCGAAAACGGCTAGAATGATGCCCTATTATAGTATTCCGACCAATACAAAGTATAGCGAGGTAGGTTTCGCATTTAATAAAGGGATAATCACTGATTTATTAAGAAAGAGACTTGGTTTTGATGGTGTAGTATTAACGGATTGGAATATTTTGGAGCAAGATTATGTATATGGGTTTATTCCTTCAGATCCACCAAGACCTTGGGGGGTGGAGGAACTTTCTCTTTTGGACAAAACCAAAATGGTAATTCAAGCTGGATGTGATCAATTCGGTGGGGAAGATAACCCAGAACTCGTTATCGAATTGGTTGAGAAAAATCTTGTTGGTATCAAACGGATAGACGAATCGGTGAAAAGGTTGCTTAGAGAAAAATTTCAGCTTGGGCTTTTTGATAACCCCTATGTGAAACCAGAAAATACTGAACAAATTGTCGGGAAAAAAGAATATGTTCGAAAAGGCAAATTGGCACAACAGAAATCCTTGGTGCTATTAAAAAATTCGAAATCTGGAAAAGACAATTTTCTTCCTTTAAAAAATGGATTAAAATTATTTGTTGAAAACATAAATCCGGAAATAGCTAGCAAATACCCAAATGTTACGAGCAATATTGAGGACAGTGATGTAATCTTTTTAAAACTACAGGGACCCTATGAAGAAAGAAGAGAGTATTTACTTGAGACTTTTTATCGTCAGGGAAGTTTAGAGTATTCGAAAGAAGAGAAGGAAAGGATTATGGGACTCATTAATTCCAAACCAACAATTGTAAGTGTCTTTTTTGATCGACCGGCCATAATTCCTGAGATAGCTGCAAAATCAAATGCATTGATAGCGGAGTTTGGAGTTGAGGATGAAATGCTATTAGATTTAATTTTTGGAAAGTTTAGTCCAGAAGGGAAATTACCATTTGAAATACCATCTTCCGTAGAAGCTGTAAACTCACAAATGGAAGACCTGCCTTTTGATTCAAAAGATCCGTTATTTGAATTTGGATTTGGATTGGAATATAGAAATTGATTTTCAATGAATCCAATCCAGCAATCTTCAAAAGTTAATAATTTTACCCCGTCTGTATATTTGTTTGAATGAAAAAATTCAGATTTTTGAATATTTAAGTTGAGGTTCAAAAAGCATATATTGACGGGGTTTATTGAATATACCATAGTGAATTTACAGTACTGATTATAAAATTTCTTTAGATAGCTATACTGCAAATATCTTTGTTAACCACTCCATTTGAGTTTCCTATGTCAATAATTAGGTAGATATAAGTTCTCTAGTTTTCCTGCGTAAATAGTTGCCAAAAAATTCTATCAAACGATTCATAACATTGCGGTTTTGCTCCTTTGAAAAAGAAGGAATCTAAGGACGCACTAATCTAGTAAGCCTACTTAGCCATGAAAGAAATATCTTATGATATTTTTGGTTAACTTGACACATCATAGACAATAATAATTTTTTTATGGAAAATAATAATGAGTTAAAAAATGAAATACTAAAAGGTGATATTGGGCCTACTTCCATTAAGCTTGCGATTCCGGTAATGATCGGCCAGATTTTGCTATTGATATATGGAATTGTTGACTTAACATTTATTTCAATGCTTGATAAAACATCTACTGCCTTGGTGACAGGAATAGGATTGGTCTTCCCGATTTATATGTTTTATTTGGCTCTTGGGATTGGGCTTTTTACTGGAATAAGTGTTCTTGTAGCTCGCGCCATAGGTGAAAGGAACAAACATGTACTAGATTTAGTTTCTGATTCAGGCATTATTATTTCGCTTGTGATTATGGTGTTTTCATTGGCACTATTTTATGGGTTTGGCGAGGATATAATAAATTTACTAGCAGGCTCAAAAATTAGTGAAACAGCTATAAATGCGGGGATTGACTATCTTTATTTTATTGTGCCGGGCTTGTCCTTGCTGCTCTTTAATCAGATGCTTCTGGGGATATTACAGGGTGAGGGCATGGTTAAACCTTATGCCGTGTCAATGTTTTTATCAACATTTCTAAACATGGCACTTTCCCCTTTATTTATTTTCACATTTAATATGGGAGTTGCAGGAAGTGCTATAGCTACGTCTATATCGATAGCCGTTTCCACAGTATATATTTTAGGTGTATTTGTAAAGAAAAAAAATAGTGTTCCTATCCATTGGAAGTTGTCAGATGCTAAAATGGATTTAATAAAAGAAATTCTTCGAATAGGTCTAGCACATGTAATGAGTCTGTTTATAATTAATATTGGCAGTATTTTCATTAATTATATTATAGGTTCAATAAGTGAGACAGCAATGAATTCGTGGGTATTGGTAATTAGAATGGATGAATTTTTACTTTTTGTAGGTTATGCTTTTGGAAGTTCAACGTTAACCATGGTAGGGCAGAACTTTGGTGTGGGAAATACTCTCAGGGTATCTGAAATATTCAAAAAAAATATTTCGCTTGCTGGGATTGTAGGGTTGGTTTTTGTGGTTATTTATAACCTGATCGCACCTTATCTATTTTCTCTTTTCACCGATGTTCAGGCCGTGATCGATGGTTGCGTATTTCAAGTAAAGGTGCTGTCTTTAACCTATATAGCAATTATCATTACTATCGTTATTAATTCTACATTTCAGGCAACAGGAAGAGCACTACCAGGTGTTTTGTTAGAAATAATACGCATGTTGGTAATTACAATTCCAGTTGCATATATAACCGTATATGTTTATGGAATGGGAGTGGGTAGCGTATTTCTGACCATTGGATGCGCAAATGTTTTTGTTTTCTTGGTGGGTTGGCTATGGAGTCACGGATATGTAAATAAAATGATAAAACCTGCATAGGGAAATAATCCTTTTATGTGGAATTTGAGAATTGAATTTTAGAAACTTTTAGTTGATGTTATGTTGAGTTATTATTCTGAACAAAGTATTGTTACGGATTTGAGGAGCTATAGCAATTTTGTGGAGGATTTGCCACCTGATGCCACTGAATTGAGTGAGATTTTAAAAGGGCTTTTGGTGCATTTTAACTCGGGCAAGTTACATGGTGCCTACAAAGAGGTAGGCAATAAAGTCAATAACAGGCTTTTTTTGGTAGAGGGTATCATTAAGGAAATTGATCAATTGAACAATGAACCATTACATGTAAAAAGGAAGCTTGATGACCAATTGGTATGCACCGCCAGGGATTTTTCGGTTTTGCTCTGCTCGATTTTACGAGAGAAAAAAATAGCGGCGAGGGCTAGATGTGGTTTCGCTTCCTATTTGGGCACTGATTATTACACCGACCACTGGATTTGCGAGCATTGGATTGATGATGAGCAAAAATGGCGAAAGGTCGATTGTTTATTAGATAAGAATGGCAACAAACTTTTAAATACGGAAGCACTAGAAACTGGAAGGTTTCTGGAATCTGGCGTAGTATGGCAAATGTGTCGTCAAGGGCAGTTGGATGCGAAGTTATTTGGTTATGAAAATAAAAGGGGATTTGGATTTATCCGTAGTAACATGCTTCGCGATTTCGCTGCTTTAAACAAGGCCGAAGTAAATTCGTGGTCAGTTTTATGGGGCTATAAAACGGAGCAAGACCTAAAGAAAAAAGACTATGATGAATTGGATGTGCTATCCAATCTAATTATTGAAAATTCTACTTCTTTCGAATCAATACGTCAAAAGTATGAAGAAGAGTTGTGGATAAGTGGACCTGTGAATACTGTCATTAATCAAAAAATAGCTGGGGATTCAGGGAGGGAACACTCCATAGAAACTTCTGAGAATAGAATCGTTTTGTCCAATCAAGTTGAACAAAGAAAACGTTTCATAGAAAAATCGAATATTCAAAACTACAACGTAGATTCAAATGTTATTCACGTAAAAGGTGCAAAACAACACAACTTAAAAAACATTGACATTTCTATTCCTAAGAATAAACTCGTAGTCATCACCGGGGTCAGCGGGAGCGGAAAGTCATCTTTGGCGTTTGATACTATTTATTCTGAAAGCCAGAGACGTTTTATGTCGGGACTGTCTTTGTATGTTCGAAAGTTCATGATGCAGATGCAGAAACCTAAGGTAGATTTTATCAATGGCCTAAACCCTTCTATAGCTATTGAGCAAAAAACACTTAGCAACAACCCAAGATCTACCGTTGGAACGGTTACCGAGATTTCCAACTACCTTAGGCTACTATATTCAAGAATTGGAAAGAGAAATTGTACCCATTGCGGTTACGAGGTATCTCCCTTAAGTCCAGTGCAAATAGCCAATGCATTATTGAGTCATATTGGGGAAAGGGAAGAGTTTCACCTACTTGCGCCGGTAGTACTTCGTAAGATTGGCAACCAAGATAAAATTTTGGAAAGGTATCTTTCTATGGGATACAGATATTTTCGTATTAACGGGATTCGTTATGATCTAGTGGACACAGTTTATGAATGGAAGGAAATGCCTTATACGGTTGAGGCGGTTTGTGGTACCTATGTGGTTCCCGAGGGCGGTGAGGAGAATAGAAAAAGATTTGTTGAGGAGTTGGTAATGGAAATAAGAAGGGTGATGCGGTTGAGCAATTATATACTTAACGTTTTATATAAGGGCAAAGAACTACTTTTCTCATCGAAATCAAACTGTCCGAATTGTCATACGTCATTTCCTGAATTGAGTGCGCAGCATTTTAGCCCAAATTCGCCTTTGGGAATGTGCGATGAATGCAAAGGTATTGGTATTACCCAAAAAATTGAGCCTGAACTACTTGTCCATGATGAAAACCTAAGCATTGTAGATGGGGCTATAAAGTGGTTTGGAAACCTTAAAGAGAACAACCGTTCTTCATGGCCCTGTGGTCCATTGGACGTTATTTATGAGCATTATGGTTTGGATATCAATACACCATGGAAAGACCTACCTGAATCGTTTCACAACGTCATTTTTTACGGGTCTGGAAGCGAAAAGATAGAAATGACTTCAATCTTAGGTATGAAGTCGACAAAGAAAACGGTAAAAGGATTGGTCCCGGAATTGGGAAGACTTTTTTTTGATAGTGATTCTAAAACCAACAGGGAGCGATACAGTGTTTACATGGACCAAAGGGCATGCAACAAGTGTAACGGTTCGGGACTATGTAATGAAGCCTATCACGTTACTTTGGGAGGCTATAGGGTATCTGAGATATCTAATTTTTCAATAGACCAAGCATTGATGTTTGTGGTTGATCTTTACGAAACAATCGATGAGATTAAATTTGAAATTGCAAAAGAAATCCTTATCGAATTGTACAATAGGTTTTCTTTTTTAAAAGATGTTGGTCTGCACTATCTGTCTATCAACCGTACAGCCCCGACACTATCGGGAGGGGAGGGGCAACGTGTTCGCTTGGCCAGTCAATTGAGCAGTGGTATAGTCGGGGTGTTATATGTGTTGGACGAACCTTCAATAGGTTTACACCCTAAGGACAACTCCAATCTGATTAGTACATTGCTCAAGCTCCGCGACATCGGCAACAGCGTTTTGGTAGTTGAGCACGATGAGGAAATCATGAAAAAAGCGGATTGGCTCATAGATATTGGGCCGAAAGCCGGGGTTAATGGAGGACAGGTAATATCCCAAGGTTCGCCGACCCAGGTAATGCAGGATGCCAATTCCTTAACCGGTAAATATTTAAAAGGATCTCTTAAGGTAGATGGTGATAAGAAGGGCGGTAGCAGAGAACTCACAGGTGATTGGATTGTTTTGAATGGTGCCACTTTGCATAATCTCAAAAATGTCACGGCCCGAATCCCTATAGGCCGTATGACCTGTGTGACAGGAGTCAGCGGTAGTGGAAAAAGCAGCTTAATTGCAGGTACTTTAGAACCCCTGCTTGAGCGATTGCTGAACAAGGCAAATGTTGAGGTAGGACCTTATAAAAGTATAGAAGGAATAGAATGTTTAAATAAGGTAATTAATATTAGCCAGAAACCAATAGGTAAAAGCCCTCGATCCAATCCCGCCACATATACCAAGGTTTTTGACGAAATAAGAAAAGTATTTGCGTCGTCAGAAGAAGCTGCCCTCTATAATATGAAATATACAGATTTCAGCTTTAACTCATCAGCTGGAAGGTGTGATGTTTGCGAGGGGCATGGTCAGGTAAAAATAGAAATGCATTTTCTCCCAGATGTGTGGATTACTTGTCGAGAGTGTAATGGGAAAAGATTTAACTCTAATATCTTAAGAGTTAAATATAAAGGAAAGAGTATATCTGAGGTTTTGGAGATGGATATTTCGGAGGCAATCACTTTTTTCGAGGGGAATGATAAGATAAATAAAATATTGGACACCCTGAGTCAGGTTGGATTGGATTACATTAAATTAGGGCAGAGCGCAACTACCTTCAGTGGTGGGGAAGCTCAGCGCATAAAATTGGCTAAGGAACTTAGCAAATTATCAAAAGGCAATGTGGTATATGTCTTGGATGAACCTACTACTGGTTTACATTTTCATGATGTTCAACAATTGCTCCGTATTTTACATAATTTGGTAGAATTGGGGAAAACGATTATTATAATAGAACATAACCTCGATGTTGTGAAAACGGCGGATTGGATTATTGACCTGGGCTTCGAAGGGGGCGTAAAGGGTGGTGAAATAGTTGCACAATGTACCCCAAAAGAGCTGATGGACAACCCGAATAGTTATACCGGGGTGGCCTTAAGAGAGCATGCAGAATACTTTGAGAAGCATAAAGTTTCCAATTCTTCACTTTAAGATATTTTAATGAAAGGCAATATTAAGATTGCATTTCTTTTTTCAGGACAGGGGAGTCAATATTTTTTTATGGGAGAATCCTTGTTTAACAGGAATAAGGTTTTTCATGATACCATGCAGTTTCTTGATAAAAAAGCAGTGCAATTGCTGGGGCATTCGGTTATCGATTACTTATATGACATAAATAAGTCTCGTAGTACAGTATTTGATAGATTATTATTTTCTCACCCAGCATTATTTATGATACAATATTCTATGGCTAAGGCAATCATGGCTGAGGGAATAATTCCTAGCTATGCTTGCGGTTATAGTCTTGGTGAGGTTGTAGCAGCTTCCGTGAGTGGTATGGTCTCACCTTTAGATGGGCTAAGCCTATTGATTGAACAGGCAAAATTGGTAGAGGAGAACTGCCCGAAGGGAGGTATGATAGTTGTTTTCCAAAAATCTGTTTTTTATTATCAAACATCTTTGTTGTACAATGGATCTTCTATAATAGGAGAAAAGTTCGGAGGTCAGTTTACGATATCCGGCCTATCCGAAAAGCTTGATAAGATAGAGGAGTATTTAAGGGCCGAGAATATTTTATTTCAGCGACTGCCCATAAGGTATGCTTACCATTGTAAATATATAGAACCGATTAAACTACCCTATTTTTCAGTTTTGAAAGAGGTATCGTTTCAAGAAAGTATTTTACCATTCATATCTAGCGTTTACGGTTGTGAACTGAGAAAAATTGATACCAAGTATATGTGGGATATCGCGCGTAAGCCAATTCTCTTTCAGGATGCGGTTCAACACATAGAGGATATGGATTGTGTTTCCTATATAGATATGAGCCCATCAGGTGAATTGAAAAATTTTATTTCCCCACTTTTGAAGAAAGAATCTTTAAGGTCTTTTAGCATTCTAAACCCTTGGAGGCGAAATGAGCTCCAAAGTTTTGAGGAAATAAAAGCGCGATTTTCTTCTGTCTACTAGATTGTATTCAGTATCAAGAAAGAATAGGTCCTTCTTTTGGATGTATGCGAGTAAAAAATCACCTCATCAAAAGACTATCAATAACCAAAGGAGTGACATTTTGTTATCCCACAAAAAAAGAAACATTATGAAAGCTTATATTTTCCCCGGTCAGGGTTCCCAAAGTAGAGGAATGGGAAACCATCTTTTTAAAAAGTTTCCAGAAATTTTGAACAAAGCTAATAATATTTTGGGGTACGATATACAGGAATTATGTGCCATTGACCCGTATAAACACTTGAATAAAACTCAGTATACACAACCAGCCATATACGTGGTTAATACGATGATGTACTTGGATAAGAAAAGGGACAATCCTACTCCTGATTATCTTGCAGGGCATAGTTTGGGCGAGTACAATGCTTTATTGGCAGCGTCCGTATTTGACTTTGAAACGGGACTTAAATTGGTAAGAAGAAGGGCGGAGATTATGTCGAAGGCGCAAAATGGTGGGATGGCGGCTTTGATTGGAATGGGCAAAGACGAAATAAAGACTATTTTAAATGATTTTCAATTTAATTCTATAGACATAGCAAATTACAATTCTGTAGACCAGGTGGTAATTTCAGGAAAACAGGAGGATATTGCCAACGCCCAAAAGGTGTTTGAGGCCAATGGAATCAAATTGTACTACGTATTAAATGTTAGTGGCGCATTTCATTCACGTTATATGAAGGATGCCCGATTGGAATTTGATTCTTTTTTGCAACAATTTCAATTTTCGCCACTTAGGACTCCTGTAATTTCTAACGTTTCAGCTCGAGAGTACAAGGATGCAGAAATAAAAGATCTCTTGGTCAGTCAAATCGATAATCCTGTAAAATGGTATGATAGTATAAGTTACCTCATTCATTTGGGAGTAACGGATTTTATTGAAGTTGGCCCAGGAGATGTATTGACAAAGATGGTCGGATATATTCAAGAGAACCCTCTTAATATAGAGGATAAACCTGTCATGATAAAATCAAAGAAAAAAATCATGAATGAGTCATTGATTTCAGATATGAAAATGAACGGTGTAGAATCAAGAAAGATTACACCCGAAACCCTGGGTAGTGAGGAATTTAGAAAAGAATACGGAGTAAAGTATGCCTATGCTTCGGGTTCTATGTACAGGGGTATTGCGTCCAAGGATTTAGTTCTCCGAATGGCCAAATCCAATTTATTGAGTTTTTTTGGAACTGGTGGATTGAGTCTTTCCGAAATCGAGGAGGCCATAGTTTGTATTAAAAAAGAGCTCCCGGATGGAAATACTTTTGGCATGAATTTATTGCATAATTTATATGCCCCAGACAAGGAAATGGAAATTGTTTCCTTATACCTATCCCTTGGAATTAGATATATTGAGGCATCCGCTTATATGGGATGTACTCAGGCTATAGCATACTATCGTATTAAAGGGCTCGAAAAAGTTGGTAACGAGATTGTTGCAAATAATAAGATTATGGCCAAGATTTCAAGACCCGAGGTGGCGGAAGTATTTATGAGCCCTATTCCGGATTATATAATTAAGAAGTTGCTCGATGAAAGTATGATATCAAACGAGGAAGCCGATTTAGCCAAACATATTGCCTTGGCAGACGACGTGTGTGCCGAGGCAGATTCTGCCGGACACACCGATCAGGCTTCGGCATTTACCTTATTTCCTGTAATTCTACGTTTGCGTAATCGTATGATGGAGAAATATAGGTTTCAAAAGAAATTAAGGGTAGGAGCAGCCGGTGGCATAGGTGTTGCGGAATCAGCGGCTGCCGCATTCTTACTTGGAGTGGATTTCATTTTGACCGGTTCTATTAATCAATGTTCAGTGCAGTCAGGTATGAGTGATTCTGTAAAGGACCTTTTACAGACCATGAGTGTTCAGGACACTGATTATGTACCCGCTGGGGACATGTTCGAATTAGGGGCCAAAGTACAGGTTTTGAAAAAAGGTCTTTTCTTCCCTGCGCGAGCGAAGAGGTTGCGAGAACTATATAAACAACATGATTGTCTTGAAGATATCTCGGAAAAAGACAGGAAACAGATTCAAGAACGATATTTTCAAAAAACATTTGATGCGGTCTTCGAAGAAATAAAGACCAGAAAAGGAGAAAATTCTGAAGAAATTGCCAAAGCAAAAAGTGATCCTAAACATAAAATGGCTCTGATTTTCAGATGGTACTTTGGCTACAGCATGCATTTAGCCTTGAATGGTGATAAGTCCAAAAAGGTTGATTATCAGGTTCATTGTGGCCCCGCGTTGGGCGCTTTCAATGAATGGGTAAAAGGTACGGAGGTTGAAAGTTGGAAAAATAGAAATGTGGACGAAATGGCGGATAAAATCATGTCTGGCGCGGCTGACTGCTTATTGAACATATAGTACTTCCATGACCTTGAAATCGCTTGGGATTTGAACTTCAACACATTTTTGATTTGGTGGCTACCTTGGCCCATAGCCTTTTTGTTGTGTGAAGACTCTACGAAAACCAAAAACGGATTTAAAGAACCATTTTATATTTTAAAACGCGATATCCTCCTTCTAAGGAAAGGGTCATTCAAAAGAGGTGCATAATCATTATTCATCTATCTAAGCTAAAATTAAACAAGAGTTTCTTTTGGCTTCTTAAAACCTGAATCGTGAAATTCCGTTTATATCAATTAAACGGATTATGCCCAGCGATAGAGTCCACATATAATCGCTGCGAAAAAGGCAAAAATTAAAATATCCGACTCTAACTTTTTAGACCAGAATCCAAAATAAATTTAAGATAGACCCAACAAAATGGGCATCATCAACATTGCTTATGAAACAATATCTTGAAATGTCACAGGACCTGCATGAGTATACGCTTTCTGTTTCTCTCAGAGAACCGGCTATTCTAAAAAAACAACGCGAAATAGTTTCTCGTATGCCAATGTCCGCGATGCAAAGCGTGCCAGAGGAGACTCAGTTTTTGGTTTTTTTGATAAAGCTAATAAATGCTAAACGCATAATAGAGATAGGAACCTTTACAGGTTATAGTACCCTTTGGATGGCGAGTGAACTGCCTCCAGATGGGAAAATCATCACTTGTGATGTTGATGAACATTGGGCTTCCATTGCCCTTGAGTATTGGAAAGAAGCGAATGTAAATCACAAAATTGATCTTCGAATAGCCCCGGCCATTGATACTTTGGATGATTTATTGACATCGGATTATTGCAATTATTTCGACTTCATCTACATAGACGCGGATAAGGAGAACTATATTAATTATTACGAAAAAGCTATAAAACTTGTTCGTCCTGGTGGCATTATAGGCATAGACAATGTACTATGGGGTGGTAGTATTGTAGATGCTACCAACCAAAGCATAGAGGCCAAGGTTTTACGCGAACTCAATGCCAAATTATTGCATGACAATAGGGTTGCCATTAGTATGTTGACCATTGGGGATGGATTAACACTTGCAATACGAAATAAGTAAATGAGAATAAATATTAACAATAAAAAAGTAAAAAAATGAAAAAGCATTCTGAATTGATTTTTGAAAATTTCAATAGACCATTATCCTCTATCCCATTTCATTTTGACGTGGATGGAATAGAAAGATATTTTTCTGAAGGGTTCCCTGCTCATTTAGCTATACATAGAGTGGATATGAGGGACTCTAACAAAGAGGAATATACCATTCCTCATTTCCATGAAGATGAGGATGAGATCAATATTTTGATTCCAGATGAGGGAGATGAATTGGTGTATAAAATACAGCTTGGAGAAGAGATTTTTACGGTAAATGGCTCAAAAAGTATATGGATACCTTCCGGTTTGACACATGGAGCCAATGTAGTTTCAGGTTCTGGTTATTTCGTTGCGATTAGAGTGAAGACAACAGGAAGCGGTAACATTCCTAAGTCTTTTTCAACCAATGAGTTAATGGAGAGCGACCCTAATAAGGATTAGAAATGTTAAAAATAAATTCCTACAAACCCATTCTCGACTTCGGTCGGGATTTTTCACTAAAAGCGAAAACGCGGAGTTTAATGAAAGCTTCGCGTTAATCACTTTGTCCGTAATCAATGAATGTTAAGAAATAGCTTCCTCCTCGGCTAAAAAATCAGCTAATTCAAGAAATCGTTCATAAGATTTGATCACAGGCCAAATCTGAGTTTTAGATGACCTTATGAATAATTTTTGTTGTTGTAATTCTCCAATCACCTAATAAAAGAACTTTGAGTATAATGGAATTGTCCAAAGCATATTGGAAGAAAAATATGCCAGAGAATGACTCTGGTTTGTTAATCGGTAACCTTATTGGAAACGATGCGAAGGCAGATATTGGCATGTCTCATTTTAAACTTACATCTGCTCAGGTTAAAAACCTAAGATACATTTCGGGCCAGCTTGGCGTATCCGTGGAAAATTACATTAGAACCGTTTTTCAAATATTCTTGTTCAGGTACCATCAACAATCGACCATTGGGATATTACAAAGTCATGGAACTTCAAAACGATCTCTCTTTTCCAAATTCATACCCATTTACAAGGAATTGACGGAATCAATCATATTCAAGGATTTGTTAATCGATCAACAGAAACATTTTGAAAGAGTACGGGAATACCCACTGGCGCCCGCTGAATGGGAGACCCTAGCAAAACCCAATGCCAATGGTGCCATAGTAGTCTTTGCGCGGTTAAACAAAAACTTAAAAATAGAACAGGTAGAGTATATCAAATTGTTGAAGAGAAAGCTCCCCAACTTAGGCTTAGGTTTATTGTTTCAAGATAAAACCAACGGAATTGATTTATACTGGAATTACAATAAGCGCCTGTTCGATTTGAAGACGATCGGAAGATTAACAAGTTACTTTATTGAACTGACAAAGTCTTCGATTAAACACAATGAAAATACAATTGGTGAATTGGATTTAATATGTGCCTCTGAAAGGAAAAAGATACTTCAGGATTGGAATGGTAAGGAGACGAAACTAAAAGATGAAAGGAGTATTTATGAGCTTTTTATTGAACAAGTTGAAAAACGAGCAAAAGAAAATGCTATAATCTATAATGACCTAGAGAGCCAATTGACTACATATACTTATGAAGAAATCGGGACAGAAGTAAATTCCCTTGCTGAGACTCTTCAAAGTTTAGGTGTAAGTGAAGGGGTTCCAGTCGTTATTTATACTTCTCGATCACAAAATACAGTTATTGGCCTATTGGCTATACTTAAGGTAAGGGGTATTTACGTTCCTATCGACGAATCTTATCCTGATTCTCAAGTGAAAACAATTGTCGAGGATACAGGGGCAAAAGTATTATTGACCACAGAAAAACATCTTGAAGCTTTGAATGATGTTTTAGTAACTACAGTATGTATGGATAAGGAATGGGTCCCTTTCCAACCTCTATCCTATCCACCTACTGTAGAAGCCTATGATATAGACGAGCCTTCTTTAATTCTATATACTTCAGGCTCCACAGGCAGGCCAAAAGGAGTGCTTCATGGTCAACGTCAATTGGTAAATCGCTTTCATTGGCTTTGGGAAAATTACCCGTTCAAGCAAGGAGATGTCATGGGGCAGAGAACGATGCTTAACTTTTTACCCTCGTTATGGGGTCTGCTAGGGGGTCTTTTACAAGGAATACCTACGGTAATAATTCATGATACAATTGTCAAAGACCCATTACGCCTAGCTGAAGTAATCGAGCGGCACAATATTTCATATTTTTCTGTTGTTCCTACTCTTCTAAAAGTATTATTGGAGTCGGACCTCCCATTTGGTAAATCTTTTACCAGTCTTCGATTTTGTATTACCGCAGGTGAAATATTGCAACCATCTTTAGTTAACAAGCTTTTTTCCTATCTACCCAAAGTCACTCTGCTAAACGATTATGGTGCTACCGAGATGAATGGTGTTTTGTTTGAAGAACTTAAATTCAATGGAAGCCCTATTGATAGAATAAAAGGTTTTCAGCCTATTCCGAATATTGAAGCATACATTTTAAACACTTCATTAGAACCTGTAGGGGTAGGAATAATCGGGGAACTCCATATTTCGGGGGTCTCTTTGGCATTAAGGTATCTTAACAATGAGATTTTAACTGATGAGAAATTTATACCACACCCATTTAAGAAGAACTCGGACAAGCGGATGTATAAGACGGGAGATATGGCGAAGTTTACGTCTGAAGGGAAAATACTGGTTATTGGAAGAGGTGACAGGCAGACAAAGGTCAGAGGGATAAGAATTGAACTTAAGGGAATAGAGGAAATAATAATCTCTCATAAAAGTGTAAAACAGTGTGTTTTAAATGTTGAGGTTGGAGCAAACAAGACAGAGAGATTAGTCGCTTATGTGGTTTTAAAACCCGGAGAGACGCTTGAAGATAGTGAACTTTTAAAATATTTAGAGAAGGAATTGCCGTTGGCCTACTTGCCATCTAAAATTAACTTTATAAAGGAACTACCACGAACCTTAAGCGGAAAAATAAGTTATTCCAAATTGAAAGACATTGTGCTGGAAAAACCAGCTAGGGGGAAAGAATTTGACAAAGCAGAGGGCGATGAATTGATTGCTACCATTCATTCAATCGCCTGTAAAATATTGGAAGTTAAGCAATTGGACAAAGAAAAAAGGTGGTACGCGGTTGGCTTTGATTCTATTAACATAATACCCTTTGCCAATTTATTGAATAAGACTTTAGGAACCGACATATCTATTGCCAGTTTATATAGTCATGCCTCAATTAAGGATTTAGCCGCATTTCTACGAAAGGCAAATAATTCGATAAGGATACCCGCAGTCAAAAAGGTACTAGAAAAAAGAGATGATATCAGTCCAATCAAACAAGGTTCATCAGAGTACGATCGGGGTGCAGTGAGGACCCAATCGAAGAATATCAAGGATGCCAGAAATACCAAAGATATAGCCATTATAGGCGTTTCCGGAAGATTTCCAGGCGCGGACAACTTGGATGTTTTTTGGGAAAATTTAATCAAAGGTAGAAATACGGTGACCGATTTGCCATTGGAAAGATGGAACCTAAAGGAGTGTGGTTCTTCACTGGGGCTAGATAACCAGGCACTTCCAAATTCTGGAGGCTTCATAAATAACATTGAGCGTTTCGAGCCTTCTTTTTTTAACCTATCCTATTTAGAAGCAACAATGATGGATCCTCAACAACGCATATTGCTCGAGGAATGTTGGAAAGTAATTGAGGATGCCTGTTTGACCAAGGAAATGTTATCCAATACTTCGGTAGGTGTATTTATCGGCATGCGACCAGGGGATTACATTAATCTAATTCATCAGAGTAACGAACAATTACACGCCCATGCGCTTACTGGAAACGATATGGCAATACTGGCCGCTCGGGTAGCGTATTATTTAAATCTAAAAGGGCCTGCCGTTGCTGTGGATACAGCTTGCTCCTCATCTGCAGTAGCCATACATATGGCATGTAAAAGTATACAGGCGGGTGACTCAGAAATGGCATTGGCTGGCGGCGTTTGTATTTTATCTACACCCTGGTTGCATGAAATGTCAGGCAAATTGGGAATGTTGTCAAAAGATGGCCAGTGTAAGCCTTTTGATAATAGTGCGGATGGAATAACTCCCTCAGAGGGAGTCGGAGTGGTTATGCTCAAATCTTTGGAGAAGGCAAGACAAGACGGGGACAAGATTTATGGAATAATAAAAGCTACAGGTATCAATCAAGATGGAAAAACCAATGGAATAACCGCTCCTAATGGTTTATCTCAGCAAGAACTTATGGAATCGGTTTATCGGAAAAATAGGATTGACCCAAATACCATTGATTATATCGAGGCTCATGGGACAGGGACTAAATTGGGCGACCCGATAGAAGTGGAAGCTTTAAACCGCATATTTTCCAATTCCGATAAGAATAGCAAAACTTTTTATCTAGGTTCGGTGAAGGCAAATATCGGGCATCCAATTGCAAGTGCGGCAATGGCTGGCCTGTTCAAAATTCTCTTATCCTTCAAATATGAAATGATTCCCCCTCAAATACATTTTCAAGATGAAAATGAGTTGCTGAATTTATCTAATACCCCCTTTGAAATAAATACCAAGCCAGAAGAGTGGAAGGACAATGAAGTTCCAAGGAGAGCTGCACTAAGTTCCTTTGGTTTTAGTGGAACGAATGCTCACATAGTTTTGGAAGCACCTACCAAAACTCAAGTCAAAAAATTAGCACATGCTCCAGCCTTTCTTGTATGCATCTCGGCCAAAACCGGATTTTCAATACGTCAGAGGCAAAAGGACATGCTTAAATGGTTAAAAAATAATAAGACACAAACTGTCGTTCAAGATCTTGCCTTTGTTTCCAGTATAGGTCGCGACCATTTTAAGTTAAGAATTGCAATACAGGCCTCAGATTTTGATGACTTACAAGACAAACTCGAGAGCATATTATCTGGTGCCGAAATCTCAGGTGTCTTTACTCAGGATTCTAAGAAGGGAGAATGCAATGTGGAAGAAATTATTGGCAATCTAAAAAAGGCATCGAATCAACAGGATAGCAGATGGTATATTGAACAACTAAATTCTTTGGGACAAGCTTATGTCAATGGAGAAGATATTGATTGGAATTATGTATATGATGTAAAAAACACCTACAATAAAATCTCAATTCCCACCTATCCTTTTAATCATTCTGATCACTGGATAAAACCAAAAGAAATGAAATCTAATGCCGAAACGATTTTCGCAAAGGAAAGAGACTCTGCAAAGGAGGGGTCTGATGAAGATGGAAATAAGGTTTCTGTTTGGTTAAGGCATTTGTTCTCTGAGGTAATTCAGACCCCGGTTAGCAAAATAATGGCGAATGAACCATTGGAAAGTTATGGTTTGGATTCAGTACTCATTACCGAATTGAATAGTGTACTGGAAAATAAATTGGGGAAAATATCTAAGACCATATTCTTTGAATGCCAGACCATCGATGAACTTTCTGCTTATTTGATTCAACACCACCTAGTTGGTTTATTAAAGTTACCGGAACTACAAGAGTTGGAAAAAGACCACGGGGACTTAATGGGTAAATCGCATAAGGATACAAAAGATGAAATTTCCTCTAATTCCAAATCTGACAATATAGAGGAAGTAGCAATAGTGGGAATGAGCGGACGTTATCCTATGTCCAGCAATCTGGATGAGTTTTATAATAATCTTAAAGCAGGTAAGGATTGTGTTACCGAAATTCCGAAGGAACGATGGGATTACAGATTGCATTTTTCAGATAGTTCAGAGCAAGATGGGAAGATAAAAGGAAAATGGGGAGGGTTTGTAGACGACGTTGACAAATTTGATTCTCTTTTTTTTAATATCTCACCGAAGGAGGCAGAGCTCATGGATCCTCAAGAACGTCTATTCCTCGAAGTAGTATGGCACGCTCTGGAGGATTCTGGTTATACCAAATCTTTTCTAAAAGGCCATAAAGTAGGAGTTTACTTAGGAGCTACATGGAGCGAGTATCAACTGATAGCGGTGGAAAACAAAATCAATTTAGGTGATTCCCTATATCCAAATTGTAGCCTAGCCAGTATAGCAAATCGCATTTCTTATCAACTGAGTTTTACAGGACCTAGTATGGCCATAGATACCATGTGCTCTTCCTCACTTACAGCCCTGCACTATGCGAACGAAGCATTAAGAAGAGGAGAGATAGATTTTGCGGTGGTAGGGGGCGTGAATTTATCATTGCACCCTTACAAATATCATTTACTTAGTTCGGGAAATTTCCTGTCCACAGAAGGCAAATGTAGGAGTTTTGGCGAAGGCGGGGATGGTTACGTTCCTGGAGAAGGGATAGGGGCATTAATCTTAACCAAAAAAAGTCAAGCGCAAAAAGATGGTGCTCCAATATATGCCATGCTCAAAAGTACCGTGCTAAATCATGGAGGTAAGACGAACGGGTATACTGTGCCTAATCCAACCAAACAAGGAGATCTTATAAGTGAAGCCCTTATGAAGGCAAGGATTGACCCATCTACTATTACTTATCTTGAAGCCCATGGTACAGGCACCCCTTTAGGAGATCCTATCGAAATAAAGGGATTGACAAAAGCCTACTCCCAATTTACTTCCAAAACAAATTATTGTGGTTTAGGTTCTGTAAAGTCTAACATTGGTCATTTGGAAGCCTGTGCTGGGGTAGCAGCTATTACAAAGGTCTTGCTACAAATGAAGCATCAACATCTTGTACCATCCCTTCATGCCTCTGTTTTGAATAAAAATATTGACCTCGAGGAGGACACCCCGTTTTACATACAAAGGAATCTGAGCTTTTGGGAGATTCTGGAATTGGATGAAAACGGAGAAAAAATTGTGATTCCGAGAAGAGCAGCAGTAAGCTCTTTTGGTGCAGGGGGTTCCAATGCGCATGTCATATTGGAGGAATACTCGAAAAGCAACATTCCTTCGATTACACCAACTACCCAGTTAATGGTACTCTCCGCGAAAAACGAGGATAGATTGATAAAGTATGCTGAGAATCTCATTTCTTTTTTGGAAGCAGAAGAGCGGAAGAAATTATTATCAGGTGATGTCCAAGAAATTATTCAAAATCTATTCTATGAAACACTGGATGTTGAACCATCATCCTTTCCAATAACCGATATGTGGAAACACAAGGGGTTGGATTTGGTAATACTAATGACGTTTAATCAAAAAGTTAGTAAGGAATTCAATGTTGAAGTTAATTCCGACCTGGTTCTTCAGGCAGACAATTTAGAAGAATACATAACGGCATTTGGTGCTTACTATCCAGAAAAGATAAAGCCGAATCAAGGCGAGATAGTTTCCAAATATACATTGGAAAATATTGCGTATACTCTGCAAATGGGGAGGGAGGCAATGGACGAACGTGTTGCGATTGTTACCGATTCCATAACTTCCTTTGTAGCCTCCCTTAAGGATTTTGTTCAGCGTTTACCAAGTAAGAGTTTCTTTTCCGGAAACGTAAAAAGATCTGGATTTAATAATGAAAGAGAGACATTAAGTAAATATCAAAAACAGGGGGTTATCGAAACAAGGCAATTCGAGGAGTTGGCTGCCTTATGGGTTCAAGGTCTGAATTTGAACTGGGATGATCTACATAATGCAAGAAAACCACAGAAGGTTAGTCTACCCTTATATCCCTTTTTAAAGAAAAGGCATTGGCTCCCCGCGCCCAAGATAACACTTGAAAAGAACAATGGCACCCAGAGTTCACATCCACTGCTCCATGATGATTACCTGGTTTCAGGACTAGGTAATTATGAATCAAGATTTACCGGTGAGGAATTTTTCTTGACAGATCACCAAGTATCACGAAACAGAATTATACAAAAGATATTTCCTGCTGTAGCCTATTTGGAAATGCTATATAAGGCTGGAAAAGAAATTTTGGAAGATGAAAAACTTGTCTTGAAGAATGTGGTTTGGGAGAAAGCAATGGAAGTAAAAACAACTGTATCCGTAATTTGCGAGTTAGGCAAGAAAAAAGAAGGCGATTTTTGGATAATAAAAAATAAAGGAGGGGATCTAAATTATGCCCAAGGACAAGTATTTAAAGAATCCAAATCGGTGTATGATGACCTTTCGATCCCTGTAAAAGAATATATAAGAGCGGCAGACATCATATGGGATAAAGACACCTGCTATGAGATATTTGAAGAAAACGGAATGCACTACGGGTATAGCTTCCAATCGATAGAGAAACTTTATATTGATGATACTTCCGTTCTAGCCCAGGTAAAATTGCCGCTGCAATGCGAGCCACTCTATAAATCGTTTACACTGCACCCTTCGCTTTTAGACGGAGCTTTTCAAACAGTTATTGCTTGGATACATAAGTTCAAAGGGGCTTCAACCCGTTATATGCCGTTCTCTCTTAAAGAAATACGAGTAACTGGACGATTGCCAAAAGAGCTCTACGCATATACCAGACCAACTGCGACTGTTGGGATGACAAATAAAAACCATGTTTTTGATATTACATTAACCGATACAGATGGCAAAGTATGTCTTTTTCTCAAAGAACTCACTATTCTGGCATTAGATGTATCAAAGGGGGATTCTGAAAAGAAGCCAAGTGGCTTGGAAATGGATAATTTATATTTTAAGGAGGAATGGGAAAGCACAGAGGTTTTGGTAACTCCGAAAGAAAAAATGTCCGAAATTGTTCTATTTTATTGCAAGGATATCGAGCTTTTCAAAAATTACAAATCACTGGATTTTTCGAAAAAGGTATATTGGATTAAATACGGGGATACCTTTGAAAAAGAGAGTTCGGATACCTTTAGACTGAACCCTTCAAGCGAAAAACAGGTAGATGAATTATTTAGGTTTTTCAGTGATGGGAACCAAGAAATAAACAGTATTGTTTACTATTCATCGAAAATTCCCGGTGTAAATCCTGAAGCTGTTACATCAGGCTTAGAAGATTCGATTTATCCGGTTTTTAATTGCACCAAGTCCTGGTTATCGAATAGCAAATCAACCGATAGAAAAAAGCGTTTTTTGCATATATACGAGGTAGGGGAGAATTATTGGACAGTTCCTTTTGAAGCGCTAGGAGGGTTTGTTAAATCAATGAACCTTGAAAATAGCACCATACAGCACAAGACAGTATCCGTGGATTCGCAACCCCATGAAACTATGGAATTGGCTGGTATAATTCACAAAGAATTACAACTAGAAAACAATGTCGGAGTTGAAGTTGCTTATCGCAATGGAGCGAGATTTAGAAAAACACTCAAGCCCCTTGAATTCCGCAAAGCAGATGTTGAATCAAGACCCTCGTTCTATTTTGAAGGCAGAAAAACATACTTAGTCGTTGGAGGTTTAGGAGAGTTGGGACAGCTGCTTATCGGGCAACTAGGTACTTCTCGGGGTACCAATATAATTGTAGTGGGAAGCTCGGAACTATCTGGAAAAATTCAGAAAAGGGTAAAGGAACTAGAGGTAGGTAAATCAAATATCTTCTATTACTCGTGCGACATATCCAATCAAAGTGCTGTGGAGGAATTGACAAAATATACTAAAGAAAATTATGGGGACATCCATGGTGTTATTCACTGTGCGGGGATTATGACCAGCGCATTTATAAAAAATAAGGAACGAAAGGAAGTGGAGGGAATATTGGCACCAAAAGTCTACGGTACAATATACCTTGATGAATATACAAAAAACGAACCTCTTGATTTCTTTATTTTATATTCTTCCATTGCATCTACCTTAGGAAGTGCTGGACAATGCGACTATGCTTATGGAAATAGCTTTATGGATTACTACTGTGATTATCGGGAATCCCTTGGGAAGCTAGGGCAACGCCAAGGGAAGACTCTATCCTTAAATTGGCATTTGTGGGAGAAAGGGGGTATGCAGGTAAATGAAGAAACCAAGCAACTTTTTGAACATACTTTTGGGATGTTTGCCCTGACCATTGAAGATGGGATAAATGCTCTAGAACTCGGTATGTATACATCTGTAAATCGTTTTATGGTGGTGAAGGGAGATAGACAAAAAATATACAAAACATTAAAGATAAAGAGCGAATCGACCTCAGAGCGGGCTCCAGGGAATTCTCATGATAACTTGGAGGGAAAAAAGATGAAGAAAGATTTTACCGATAATATTGTGGAGGACCTCTGTATTTTGATATCCGATATTTTAAAGTTGGATATCGCGGACTTAGAGATTGATACTGAAATAACAGAATATGGTTTTGAATCTGTGTCATTTACCACATTTGCAAATAGAATAAATGAATTATATGGGGTTGATGTAATGCCCTCGATATTTTTTGAACATTCAACCTTGGTTTCTATTTCCAATTATTTACTGTCCGATTATAAAGAAGTAGAGTTGTTTTATGGGAAAACGGACCACTCAGGAGAAGTTTTTGAGGCGAAGAATATTCCAGATAGAGTTTCCATGGAATCGGAAAATGCAAAACATGAATTAAAGCAAGTAGGTTTAACAAAGGTCATTACAAAGGCATTCAATGTTGAAAATGAGCCGATTGCCATAGTTGGAATCAATGGAAGAATGCCTCAGGGAAACTCCCTGTCCGATTTCAAGAATTTGATGGAGGAAGGAAATGATGCTATTTCAGAAATACCAACGGAACGATGGGATTGGAAAGAATTCGATGGAGGCCCTCATCAGGTGGAAGGTAAAAGCTATTGTCGTTGGGGAGGATTCCTAAAGGATATTTACCATTTTGATGCCTCCTTTTTCTCCATATCTCCATCAGAAGCCAGGCTGATGGACCCGCAACAGCGTTTAACGTTGCAATCTGTGTGGAAAACAATAGAGGATGCTGGATACAAAGCCAGTTATTGGGAGGGTAGAAAGGTAGGTGTGTTCATGGGAGTTGTAACCTCAGATTACGATCACAGATTAAGGGTCAATAACAAAGAAGGGGATTTTTATGTGACCACTGGTAATTCACATTCCATACTAACGAACAGAATTTCACATTTTTTTGACTTTCATGGACCAAGTGAACCAGTTAATACAGCTTGCTCAAGCTCACTAGTAGCGTTAGACAAAGCTATAAAGGAACTTAGAAGCGGTAATTGCGAAATGTGTATTGTTGGAGGAGTTAATATTATTTTGGACCCTTCGAGTCATATTGCCTTTAGTCATTCTGGTGTCTTATCAAGAACAGGCAAAGTGAAGGCGTTGGACAAGGAGGCGGATGGATATGTCCGTTCTGAAGGGGTAGGGACCATAATGCTCAAACCTCTGTCAACGGCAAAATTGGATGGGGATCATATTTATGCCTTAATTCAGAGCACCAATGTGAATCACGGGGGTAGGGTCAATTCTATTACCACGCCCAATCCAAAGGCGCAGGCTTCCTTATTGGTTGAGGCATTTAGAAAAGCAAAATTTGATCCAACGTCAATGGATTATTTGGAGTTACAGGGTATTGCCCTGCCAATGGCTGATTCAATTGAGTTTAATGGATTAAACAATGCATTTAAGACCCTATACAAAGATTTTGGACATTTAAATCCGCCAACTAACTATTGCGCAATTGGTTCGGTAAAAAATAATATTGGGCATTTGGAATCCGCTTCAGGGATTGCAGGTTTGTTTAAAGTTTTACTAGGATTGAAACATGATTTGCTTTTCAAGAATGCCAACCACACCGAAGTGAATCCACTTATAAAAACAGAAGACACACCATTTTATATTTTAAGTGAGAACAAAAAATGGCAAAGAAGCAATGAATTGGAAAACATGCCTGTACCTCGTAGGGCAGGAGTAAGCACCTTTGGATTCGGAGGGGTAAACGCCACTGTTCTTTTGGAAGAATATATGGAGGAACATGAGGTGGAAAACCTAGAAGAGACCCAATCATTGATTTTTGTCCTTTCTGCAAAGACAAAGGACTCCTTGGAAGTATATCTCAATGATAACTTAGCTTTTTTAAAAAAAGAAACCAAGGTTTCCATGCAAGATTATGTTTATACACTACAGGTTGGAAGAGAGTCAATGGAGGAACGGATTGCAATTCTATTTGAAACAAGGGAAGAATTGATCAGCATACTGGAGAGATATCTAGGCAATGATATAAGTACTTTTCGAAACATATACAGGGATAGGAGTGATCGAAGGACTGAAATGAACTTTATGTTAGAAGGGAAAGAAGGGGAGGTTTATGTTGACTCATTGTTTACGAATAAAAACTTTGATAAACTGGCAATGTTTTGGGTAAATGGAGCAGAGATAGATTGGAAAGAATTGTACCATGGAAATTTTGTAAAGCGAATTGCTGCACCTACATATCCCTTCGCTCAAAAAAGCTATCATTTTAGTGATTCGGTTGGTTCCAAGTCAAAACAATCCGAATTCGCAGTGAGCTCCAATGGTGTGGCGAAGGACTTGGTAGAGATATCTGCATTAATTTTAGGGATGTCACCGACTGAGTTTGATATTAACAAGTCCCTTGTCAAATATGGATTGGATTCTATTAAAGGAATCAGATTATTAGGTGAAATACAAGAAAATCTAGGAGTTCAACTTATGATGAAAGATCTTTTTGATAACCCCTCAATAAAGGGATTGGAAAAATTGATCAAAGAAGCATCCGATTTAACAACCGCATAATTTGACTTTTTGAGCTTCCGTACTACAACCTTTTTACTAGAATAATGAATGACAAGTTAGAAATAGAATCTACTGAACTTGCACTTACCGCAGGACAAGAAGCTTTATGGATTATCCATCAAATGTACTTTGGGAATTATGCATATAACCTCCCTATAGTCTATTGGTTGTCCAACAAGACGAACCTTGAAGTGTTGAAAGAAAGTTTTGTAAAAGTGGTGGATAGGCATTCCATTTTAAATAATGCAATAATTCAAAAGAATGGCGATTTGATTCAGGTCAGCTCTGAGAAAACCCCTGTTAGTTTTGAAATAATAAATGCCGACATTGATGATGATGATCTTTTCGAAATCATTAGGGAAGATATTCGAGAGCCTTTCAATTTGGAAATGCCACCCTTGGTAAGAGGCAAGGTGTATAAACGGAATAATAGAAGTTATGCACTCTTGATTGTTGCCCACCATATCGTACTAGATGGGGCTTCCATCCCGGTTTTCATGAAGGAATTGCTATACATGTACCATGCAACTAAGAACACGAAAAAAAATAATATTCCTTGGTCTTCACAAGCCTACTCCAATTTTGTTGAATGGCAATCTAGGATGCTTTCAGGAAAGGAAGGTGCAAAATCTAGGAAATATTGGTTGGAATCAGTATTAAAAAGCTCGGTGCCCGCCTCGTTGCCGTCAAAACCGGGAAGCTCTGAGGTTAGAAGTCTGGAGGGCGATATACATCAGTTGGATGTAAATCTAGAGCTGTCCAATAAACTCAAGGAAATTGCCAAACAGCAAGGTTGTACTTTATTTTCATATAGTCTGAGCGCGTTTTATGTGGCCTTATATGGCTATACAAAAAGCAAGAAAATGAGGATTGGTGTCCCAATGTTAGGAAGGCCGGCGATCGAGTTTAACGAAACAATTGGCCTCTTCATGAATATGGTAGTGCATCAGTGCGATTTATCTGCTGTAATTTCCTTTAAGGAGCTTTTACAGCAAATTAGCCAAAAGACTTTTGAGATTTACGAGCATAGCCATTATCCCCTGTACGAATTGAAGAAGGCCATAAAGGAGGATCAACACAAAATAGATTTGTTTACCACCGCCTTTTATTATCAAAAAGAGGAGTCTTTGAGGAATTTGGATATAGATTCTGATAAAATAATCGGCGATTGCATCAGCGAAATACGCCAGGCGGGTGAGTTTAATTTGGTGTTAGAAGTAGTAGAGAGAGATGATGCGCCTTTTGATATGTATTTAAAATACAATCCTAAAATACATGGGTCAGATATCATTGCGCAATTTGCTGATCAATATGTTGAAATATTGCAAACTATTGTAGAAAACCCCGATGTTCCAATCGAGGATTTGACGATGCCAGCGTACCAAGAGAATAATTTTTTAGCAACCACAGTAAAGAGATTCAACGAGGAAGAAGGATTCGATAGTATAATTGAACTAATTCAAGTTCAGGCAACCAAAAGCCCTTATTCAACTGCGGTGGTTTTTGATGATATTTCGCTTAACTACTCGGAATTGGCAACCCAATCTAATAGAGTGGCTAGGTATCTGGTGGCAAATGGCTATGGGGATGGTCAATTGGTGGGGGTCTTTGTCGAGCGTTCTGAGCTCCTGATCCCAATTTTACTAGGGATCCTAATGGCTGGTAGTGCCTTTGTACCATTGGATCCGGTGTATCCAAAAAATAGGCTCTCAATAATGTTAGAGGATAGTCGGGCATCGTTGGTAATCACTACTAAAAATGTGCAGGCGCTTCTTCCAAAAGGTGATTTTGATTCGCTGCTTTATCATGATATCGAGGAAGTTGACAAAGAAGTCCTTCTGCCAAGGATAAACCCTGAGGTTTTGGCCTATGTCATATTCACATCAGGCTCTACCGGTCGACCCAAAGGGGTTGCAATAAACCATCAAAGTTTAAGCAACTTTATGTTTTCCATGAAAAACAAACCTGGAATTGGCTCTCAGGACTTTATGTTGGCGGTTACCACTGTTTGCTTTGATATTGCCTATTTGGAACTGTTTCTCCCACTTGTTGTTGGTGCAAAGTTGGAAATAGCATCAAGTTCCCTGGCGCAGGACGGTATATTGTTAAAGGAACGCCTTGAAAAGAACGATATTACCATTATGCAAGCAACCCCTACTACTTGGCGTATGTTGCTTGCCGCGGAATGGAAAGGACTTCCATCATTAAAAATCCTTTGTGGAGGGGAAGCATTGCCCATGGATTTGGCGCAGGCTCTTTTATCCCGTTGCAGTTCCCTATGGAACATGTACGGCCCTACTGAAGCAACTATTTGGGCATCTGTTGGTGAAATAAAGGAGGATAATCCCATAACACTAGGCGATCCTGTCAACAATTTGAATTTATACGTTTTGGACGCGAGTAGTGGGATTTGTCCTATTGGGGTTGCAGGAGAGATTTATATAGAAGGGATAGGACTTGCGATAGGTTATGTTAATCGTCCAGAAGAAACCAAAGAACGTTTTGTCCGCAGAATTGTCAAAGGTGAGAATGTCCGCCTATACCGTACAGGAGATTTAGGAAGAGTTATGGACAATGGTGCTATAGAATTTCTTGGCCGAATAGACCAACAAGTGAAACTAAATGGTTATAGGATTGAGTTAGCGGAAATTGAATCCGCTCTTCACAAATTCGAAGGTATCGAGGATGTGGTAGTCGTAAAGCGTGAAGAGCACCTTCATGCATTCCTAAAGACAAGTGCATCAGGGAAGAAATTAACCAATGAATTCCTCAAAAAAAATTTACGATCATCCCTACCTCAATATATGATTCCTTTTTCATTTCATTGGATGGAATCATACCCAATGACGGAAAATAGAAAAACAAATCGTAAAAGTCTATCAACCGACAGACTGGAGGATTTGAAGCTGGAATATGGAATTGGGAAGGATTCAAAGAATAGATCTAAGGACCAAAGCCCTGAAATCAAAGCAAGTATCAGGGAAATTGAAAAAATTAAAAGTACCCTTATAAGACTGGTATCCGAAATACAGAATATTGCAATTTCTGAGATAGGACCGGATCAAAATCTTGGAGATTTCGGGTTCGATTCCATTGGGTATACTTCTTTGGCTACTCAGATTAATAAAAAGTTCAATAAGAAAATCACACCAGCGTTATTTTTTGAACATCAAACCATAAAATCAGTTGTTCAGTATGTCCAAGGTGAGGTGAAAGTGGAAAATAGGAATAATACAAATATCGATGTTGGTTTAAACAAGAAGAAAGTCAATTTCCCTATTGACAGGGTAGAAAATAATAAATCGCAGGTCAAAAACGAACCAATAGCAATAATTGGAATGAGCGGCAGGTACCCCAAATCTGACAATTTAGATGATTTTTGGCAAAATTTGCTTACCAATGAAGACCTAATAACGGAGGTGCCACCATCCCGTTGGGATTGGAGAAAGTACCATGGAGATCCTAAGGTTGATTTTAATAAAACTAATTCTAAATGGGGAGGATTTTTAGAAACGGTGGATACTTTTGATGCGATGTTTTTTGGCATCTCCCCAAGGGAAGCCGAACTCATGGATCCTTTACAGCGAATAGTTCTCGAAATGGCATGGAATACTTTTGAAAATGCGGGTTATAAACCCTCAGGTTTTTCAGGTTCCAATACCGGCGTATTTATTGGTTGTGTAAGCTCCGATTATACGGAAATAGCATTAAATAGAGATCAGGAGATTGCACCACATACGATATCTGGCATTGCCAAGACAATGGTGGCCAATAGATTATCTTACGTCTTGAATTTAAATGGTCCTAGTACCGTAGTGGATACGGCATGTTCCAGTTCATTGGTTGCCGTACATAGAGCCGTAGAAGCGATTACGAAAGGGAATTGTGATGTTGCTATTGCTGGTGGAATCAATGTAATTTTGCGACCATTCGGACATATAGCCTTAAGCAAGAACAGTATGTTGAGTGCGGATGGCAAGTGCAAGGCTTTTGATGCACAGGCCGATGGTTATGTACGGGGCGAAGGGGCCGGACTGGTATTGCTTAAGCCTTTATCGAAGGCTGAGGAGGACGGTGATTTCATCCATGCCGTTATCCGGGGCTCGTCGGAGAACCACGGTGGTAGGACCAATTCACTTACCGCTCCCAATCCCAATTCCCAGGCCAGTTTGATAGTTCAAGCTTTAAAGGAATCAGGTGTCTCGCCCAATACTATTGGATATATCGAGGCCCACGGGACGGGGACGGCCCTGGGGGACCCGATTGAGATAAATGGATTAAAGAAGGCTTTTCATAATCTGGATAATATGGATGCCCCAGAAGTTCAGAAACATTGTGGAATAGGTTCGGTAAAAACGAACGTGGGGCACCTAGAGGGGGCAGCGGGGATTGTGGGGCTACAAAGAGTGGTATTATCATTGAAGCACAAAAGATTAACTGCTAATATCCACTTAAAACAACTTAATCCGCATATTGACGTGTCGAATTCCCCATTCTATTTGATTAAGGAAGCTCTCGCTTGGCAGCCTATCGAGGATGAATCCGGCAATTTCTTGCCTCGTCGGGGAGGGGTAAGCTCTTTCGGGTTCGGGGGGGTAAACGCACACGTCATTTTGGAGGAATATAACAAGGTTGCTGTAGAAAACCCAACTATTAGTAGCGAAAGCCATCTTATAGTAATTTCAGCAAAGAATAAGACACAGGTTAGACAAAAAGCCCAGCAACTAAAGGAATACCTATTAAGGGACGATGTTATTTATCCTATTAGGGATATAGCCTATACCATGCAAGTCGGTCGCGAAGTAATGGAAGAACGAATTGCATTTGTGGTGGAGAACAGGGATAGTATGGTCAAACATCTATCTCATTATCTATCGAATTCAAATAGCCCTCATATCTATAGCGGAGGAGTTGAATCCCAATCGCATATTAAAGAGGTTTTTGAGGAACTTGGAGAAGTTGACGCGCAAATGACCTCTGATTTTTTAGAGACTTTTTCATTAGAAAAATTGGCAAGGCTATGGGTAAAAGGAGTAGAATTTCCCTTTGAGAAATTATATCGGGATTTGCCAAATAGGGTTCCTTTACCCGTTTATCCTTTTCTTAAAGAAAGATTCTGGATCGATACACCAAGTGAGAAATCAGTAAATACTTCGCTTATTGACCGTTTGGTGCCAAATAATGCATTGGAAGATTATGTTTTTGAAAAGGTCCTCACGTCTGAACTACCTATAGTTAAAGATCATGTAGTAAATAATGTTAGGGTATTTCCAGGTGTTGGATATCTGGAAATGGTGCAGCAAGCAATGGGTCGGTTAAAAAATCTTCGCATAGTATTATCCAAGGTATTTTGGCTTAAACCCCTTTCATTTTATGGGGAGGATGAAACCATACATGTCCTTCTTAACAGGAAAAAGGATTATTATGATTACGAGGTTCGAGGCGGTAAGGACGAGCAAGAATTATATTCCAAGGGAGAAGTACATTTTGATACAACTGAAGCTAAACATGAACCACAAGTAATTTCAATAGAAAAGTTCAAGGCCGATGACACTTTATTTAATTATACGGCTTTTTATGAAAGAATGGAGGGGCTAAATGTACGCTATGGTAAATATTTCAAGGTCGTCAAATCTTTTTGGTGGAAAGGAAATGAAGCGCTGAGTTTGTTGAAAACGGACGAAATTTATGAAAATGAGTTGGATCAGTACCATCTGCCCCCCGCGCTTATGGACGGAGCTCTGCAGACCGTGGCTACGCTGATGCTGCAAATTGCCCCTTCTAAAACCTTAAAAGTCCCTTTTAGTGTTAATAAGGTGGAGGTGATTAAAAAACCTAGCGTAACAAGCTATGCCTATGCAAAATATGAGGATGAAAATTATCATGTAGCGATTTTGGATGAAGGAGGTAAAGTTTGTATTAAAATGCATCAGGTAATTAATAGAAGTTTTGTTCCGGTAGGGAATATTGATCAATATTACCATGCTAACTGGGAAAGAATTCCATTTGAATTCAATACCGACCAAAATAAGCCTATTTGGGAAAAAGAGAAAATACTTTGTTTTTATACTAGAGAGAATGAAGAGCTGATTGGTGAATTTGAAAGGGTTGTGGGGTTGGATTTTAGCCGGGTGTTACTGGTAAATGAGGATTCTGGAAGGCGTGAACAAGATGTAATGGCAATTTTTAATTGTGGAGATCCAGACAATATTTCAAAGGTGGTTGTTGAAAGAATGGAAAGCGCAGAAAAGATTCTGTTTTTTGGAGGCTGTCATATCCCCACTTCTGATGTAGCGTCGATAGAACAAATGCAAGCCCAAAATGTTTTAGGTACGATTTCACTATTTCGCATTTTAAAGTGTTTGGAAGAAAATCAATGGTTAGATGAAAAGTTGTCGGTTTATGTTTTTGGTAATGGGTCGATCTCATTAACGGGACAAGAACGGATACAACCTTTTGGAGGAGGTATTTTGGGGTTAGTAAATACTTTAAGTGAAGAGTATCCGAAACTGAGGTTAAGAAGTTTTGATCTGGAAATAGGGGAAGAAGTTGATTTCTATGTTATAGCAAAGCAGATTAAGGAGTTGATTGTTTCTGAGGATTTACCCACGGTAACGGTTTTAAGACAGTCAGGTATTTATAGTTGTGTTCACCGTCCTATCGTTTTGCCCGATTACGGTACTAGTTATTTTACGGCGGGCAAG
>CANNCA010000011.1 GCA_947503005.1 uncultured Flavobacteriaceae bacterium
CGGGGGAAGGGCCTCCGCAGTGGCGCCCTCGCAATAGAGCGTCGTAAAACTGAAGGTAGGGGTCACCGTTTCGGTAATAGTTACAACAAAACTTTCTTCATCATTACAATTCGGATCAGCGCTAAATTGATCGTAAATCCAAACTGTTTGTGTACTGGTAATTGGATCCAAGATCGGTGATCCGCCGTTTGCTTGACTATCATCGTAATAGGCCTCATTTCCACTTAGATTTGTTCCCATGATAATAGGAAGATCATAGCTGCCACAGGCCGTTTGATCTCCGGGATTCGTAATTTCCGGAAGAATACAAGAAAGCCTATTTGTCACAGCGCCCATTATAGCGGCAGTAGGATCGACGGTAATGTCTCCTTGATTATTTACACCACCAATATTGGTGATGCCATCTCCCCAGGTTACAAATTCATATCCACCTGGAAGTGAGGTTTCGAATATTTCATAACTTCCTTCAACTCGGGTGAATACTACCTGGCCCGTATTGTCCGTAATGAGCGTCTCACAAGATGCATCACCAGGCAGTGTTCCATTATCACAAAGAGTTATGGAATAGCCCGCAAGTAGTGGGTCAGTATCAACTCCGCCAACAAGGTCCACAATGCCATCTCCATCCGTATCTACCTTCTTTGAAATTGGCCCTACTTGGACTTCAATATCTCCTGGTTTAGCGTTAACCGTTTTATTTCCAGTGACTTGAACAAGCTTTGTTTGAAATGTTCCAACCGGCCATGCCGCTAATCCTTGTCCCATGGGTACTACATCACCGTATTCTGTGATCGCCCCTTCTTTGGCCAGTTCGGCACCAAAATATATGTAATACATCCCAGGTGTGCTGGGCGTAGTGAGTTCGATCTCATAGGCAAGTTGATTATTACCCGTAACCATTGCACCAGCATCGGCTCCAACTCCTTGCATAAGTGGGAACACATTAAGAATAACGCCATCTCCATCTATGGAAGCGCCTCCGGCACTACTATTTATTGGACCACCACGCAGGGTCGGTGTAAAGGTTGTATTATATGGTTGAAGATCTATATAGGCATAAGGCCCCACTCCCGGACCGACCGTATTACTGGATTGGTCATAATCAAAACTGACAGTGAACTCATAGTTCATACTAACTTCCGAGGCATCTATATCAATTTCGACTGAAAACGCTGCAATATCTCCTTCAGCTATATGTGAATAATTTCCGGGTACCCAACCGATTACTGCAGGGTTAGGGTCCCAGGCCTGGTAATTGTTGGTAACAATTCCACCCAAATCGGGATAATCGGTACCAGCAAAATTCAATGAGCTAGATTCATTTTTACTATTTTCCGGACTGCTAATCTTTCCTTTAATCGGATCAATAACAACCGGAGTTATACTATTTGTTTCAAAATTCAAATCATTGAATCCTGAGACATGTTCAGTAGCCTCCAGTGGCGTTGAGTTTAACGGAATTAACAGTAAAAAAAATAAAAAGGAAAAAATGTGTAGCGAAATCCTCATGATAAAGGTTTAAGGTTATTAAAACTTTACCATAACAAATAAATAGATTCTTCGAATCAGTAAGATTGTGGGCATCTTATGAATCAACTACCAATAAAAAAGCGTGTAATTAAACAGTGAATTAGAAACACTTATGATATAAGGGGAAAGTACTGTTAGTGTAAAAATCTAAATCATAAAAAGCGAGTTTGTTATATTTACAACTTTAATTAATGGTTCTGTGATACATAAAGTTCTTAATATTCTGTTAATAACGTATTAACATTGAACTTATTATCGATGAAATGCACAAAATTTGGTTGAATTGAAAAAACCCCTACAGGAATAGGGGTTTTTTGATTAATTGTAGGTAAAGAAAAGTCTATCGCTTCCCTGATTTTTTCTGCTCCTCGGCCTGCTCCATCATTTCGCGCATCTTACGTTGAAACTTGTTTTCCTTCTTTGGTTTCTTTTTATTCTCCTGAATCTGGGCATGTATCTTGTCATTGTCGAGAATAAAATTCTTGATGACCAACATAATTCCTATGGTAATCAAGTTAGATATGAAATAGTACAAACTCAATCCACTCGCATAGTTGTTGAAGAATACCAACATGAAAAACGGCATCAGGTACATGATAAACTTCATGTTTGGCATACCAGGTTGTTGTGGCATATTCTGACCTGTTGTCATCATCATATAGAAGAAAATGGCAACGGAGGCCAAGATGGGGAAAAGACTGATATGATCACCGTAGAACGGTATTGAAAATCCTTCCGGGAATTGATAAATCGTATCAAATGAAGAAAGGTCATCGGCCCATAAAAATGATTTTTGACGCAATGCAAATGAGGTCGGGAAGAACATGAACAGCGCATAGAAAATAGGCATCTGTATAAATGCAGGTATACAACCACTCATGGGGTTCACTCCTGCTTTACTATTAAGTTTCATAGTCTCCTGCTGCTTTTTCATAGCATTGTCCTTATACTTCTCGGCTATTTCAGCGATTTCCGGTTTCAACACCTTCATTTTTGCCTGAGACAGGTAAGACTTGTAGGTAGCTGGAGACATTGCCAAACGTACTACAATGGTCATAATGATAATGGCTACTCCGTAAGGGAAAATTCCACTCAAAAAAGTGTAGAAGGGCGTAAAGACATAGCGGTTGATCCATCCGAAAATCCCCCATCCGAAGGGAATGGAATCTTCCAACCCCAGCTCTTCATATTTAGCCAATACGGCCACATCGGTTGGGCCATAGTACCAGTGCATGTTCTTTGACAACTCACCACCCGCAAACTGCAACGGAACTACAGAGGTATACTCCTTAGTAAAACCTGCACTTCTACTTTCTTCTTCGACCAAGTTTACGGAGGTTAGGTCCGCTTTTTCAAATTCTTCCTTTGTTGCCAATATTGAACTGAAAAAGTGCTGCCGATACGACAACCATTTGACATCAACTTCGGTTTCATCATCGTCACTACCTTCAGACAACTTACTTATTTTACCATCTTCATGGGAGTAGGTCAAACGGGTATACCGGTTCTCATAAGTGATACTTTTATTGTGACGAATTCCTTTTAGTTTCCATTCCATCTGTACAGGTTGGCTAGTATTGAAAACGCCGTTCAATCCTTGAGAACGTATGGTGAAATCCACGAGGTAATCATCAGGTTTCATTTCATAGCGATACTCCAGATACTTGTCAGCAGCTACTTTGGCCTTCATGGAAAGTACTTGATTGTCTCCACTTTTAGACAATGTGGGCTCAAAATAAAGGTCTTTGGTATTCAGCACCCTATTATCGGAGGTCGAGAAATTCAAGCCGAATTGCGCATTACCGTCTTTGACCAAATAAATCGGAATTGAGTCATAGGCCTTAAACGTCTTCATTTTGGCCTCGACAATCTGCCCTCCTTTGTTGCTAATCTCAAGATATACCAAATCGTTCTCCAATTTGGTAGTACCTTCAGATGGTTGGGTAAAACCAAACGCACCTATAGTGCTTTTGTAGTTTGCCACTGCAGTGGAATCTTGAAGGCTCACTGCAGGTGTCACCGCAACCGTATTTTCTTCAACTTGATTTTCGGGTGCTTTCTGTTCGGCTTCCACTTGCTCTTGTTGTGCCTTTTGGGCCTCCAGCTCTTCGGGGGTTGGCCTGTTTTGGTAAAACATGTAAATGAGTATACCGAAGATGAGCACAAAACCGATTATGGAATTGATATCCAATTTCTTTTCTTCCATCTATATAAGGATAATTTGGTAACGTTTGATTTTTTGCTGATAACGCATCAGCATCCGCAAATATATGTCCAATTGTGCTTTTTATGCCATAGTGGCATTAGTTTGTTGTTTTTTATGCTTCAAGGAAGCCTTTACAAAACTTACGAAGAGCGGGTGCGGGTTCGCAACGGTACTCTTATATTCAGGATGGTATTGTACCCCAATGAACCAAGGATGTGCAGGTAGCTCAATAATTTCGACAAGTCCGGTTTTTTTATTGATTCCCGAAGCTACCATACCGGCTTCGGCCAGTTGCTCTTTATAGTCGTTGTTGAATTCGAAGCGATGACGGTGTCTTTCAGATATGCTTGTAGCCCCACCATATATCTTTGAGGCCAACGTCCCTTTTTTCAACTCGCAATCCCAAGCCCCTAAACGCATTGTACCACCTTTGTTGGTAACGCTCTTTTGTTCTTCCATCAGGCTAATTACCGGTGCCGTGGTTTTCGGGTTCATCTCAGTGGAATTTGCCTTTGATAAACCTAGAATGGTTCTCGAGTATTCAATGACCGCCATTTGCATTCCCAAACAAATTCCCAAGAAAGGAATATTGTTTTCCCTAGTATACCGCACTGCTTTTATTTTTCCTTCGATACCACGCTCACCAAAACCCGGGGCTACCAAAATTCCGTTTAATCCTTCAAGCTTTTTCTCAATATTGCCCATATTAAGGTGTTCTGAATGTATAAATCGCACATTGACTTTCACTTGGTTCGCAGCTCCGGCGTGAATAAAAGACTCTAGAATGGATTTGTAAGAATCTTGCAGTTCAACATACTTACCTATCAAACCAATTTCTATCTCATGCTTAGGGTTCTTATGCCGTTTTAAGAATTTCTTCCAATTATCTAAATCTGGTGTATTCTTATCCGACAGGGCCAATTTTTTGAGGGCAACGGTATCCAGACCTTCCTCTTGCATTAAAATGGGAACGTCATAAATTGTTGAGGCATCTATAGATTGTATCACTGCCTCACGCTTTACATTGCAGAACAAAGCCAATTTTTCTTTTTTCTCATCGGAAATCTCATGCTCGGTTCTACAAACAAGAATGTCCGCTTTGATTCCGCTTTCCATCAAGGTTTTAACAGAGTGCTGGGTGGGCTTGGTTTTTAACTCTCCGGCAGCCGATAAATAAGGTACTAAAGTGAGGTGAACGACGATACCGTTATTATCACCTAGATCCCAGAGTAATTGGCGTACCGCTTCAATATAAGGTAAGGATTCTATATCGCCAACGGTACCTCCAATTTCTGTAATGACAATATCGTAATCACCACTGTTGCCCAGTAGCTGTACCCTATCTTTAATTTCGTTGGTAATATGGGGCACCACCTGAACGGTCTTACCCAAAAATTCTCCGCGTCGCTCTTTTTCGATTACGCTTTGGTAAATTCTACCGGTAGTTACATTATTCGCTTGTGACGTTTTCACGTTTAAAAAGCGTTCGTAGTGTCCCAAATCTAAATCCGTTTCGGCACCATCATCCGTCACATAACACTCGCCGTGTTCATACGGATTTAAAGTGCCAGGATCGACATTGATGTAAGGATCTAACTTTTGAATGGTAGTTCGGTATCCACGTGCCTGTAGCAGTTTAGCTAAAGATGCGGCAATGATACCTTTTCCAAGAGATGATGTAACGCCTCCCGTAACGAAAATATACTTGGTCTTTGACATGAATCGACTTCTGTGTTACGGGATTCAAAGATACAAATCCCCAAAGGAAATCAGTACTTCTTGGGTGGAAAATCTTTTTGCATCCTGCGTATCAGGGCTTCTAGGCCGTTAACTTTTATTTCGTGCATCGATTTTAACAGCATACCGAGTTTTCCATCAGGAAAACCTTTTCGATTGAACCAGACCAAGTAGGGTTCAGGCAAATCGACCAAATAACGCCCCTTAAATTTTCCGAAAGGCATTTTATAATGGGCCAATTCTATTAATTTTTCTTTATCGGGGGATACGTTCATTTTTTAAAGCTAAAAAATATATCTTTAGGAAGCTTAAATAATAACCGAAATGGAAAGACGAAAATTCATAGGAACATCGGCCGCGGCAACAGTAGGCCTAATTGCAGGCAAAACCAATGCAGCAACTCCAAGTGCAAAAGAAAATGAAATGACCGAACTTAAAGGAAATATCAATCATAGTGCCTGCCGTTGGTGTTATAACAAAATTCCAATGGAAGAATTTCTTAAGAATTTAAACGACCTTGGGGTCAAGGCGATGGACCTGACCGGACCCGAAGATTGGCCGTTAATGAAAAAATACGATATTCACGCCTCAATGTGTTGGGGCGCCGGCAAAGGCATTCTAGAAGGGTGGAACGACCCGAAATTGCATGAAGAATTGATAGCAGATTATAATAAGGTAATTCCCTTAGTCGCAGAAGCAGGTTATACCAATCTCATTTGTTTCAGCGGAAATCGTAACGGTATGGATGATGCCGAAGGTTTGAAAAACTGTGCCGAGGGTCTGAAAAAAATAATGCCCACCGCGGAAAAACATGGCGTCATTATTCAAATGGAGCTGCTAAACTCAAAAGTTGACCATAAAGATTATATGTGTGATAAAAGTGCTTGGGGAGTAGAATTATGCAAGGCCATTGGTTCGGACAACTTTAAACTTCTATATGATATTTACCATATGCAGATTATGGAAGGTGATGTGATTCGAAATATTCAAGATTATCATGAGTATTTTGGTCATTATCATACGGGTGGTAATCCAGGGCGGCATGAAATCAACGAAACACAAGAATTGTATTACCCGGCTATTATGAAGGCAATTGTTGAAACCGGATTTAAGGGTTACGTGGCCCAAGAATTCATTCCAACATGGGATGACCCAATTGCGGCCTTAAAAGAAGGGATTACCATTTGTGATGTGTAATTATGCATGAACCTAAATAACTCTAATGCCTAAAAAACTATTGATTTTCATGCTTGCCTTTGTAAGTATATCACTACTCACAAATTGTGTAAAGGGTGCTAAAGACCTCATAGAAGATATCGACCAACGGACGCGATGTGTGGAACTTTTATCCGAATTCACGACAGAAGGAGGTGATAAAAGTTGCGCACAACAAACCGCCGATATTGACAAAATTCTAAGAGACTGTGGTCCGTTTTTAACGCAAGACCAAAAAGATGAATTGAATTTCGCAAAGGAAAACTGTGAGGACAATTAGAAGACTTTTTTACCTTTACAAAAAATGTGATAACCAATGAAAAGACTTATAAAAACAAGTTTAATACTTTTATCTGCTATTTATGGCCTACAGGCCCAAGAATTTGAATCCGGAACCAATGCCATCAACCTAGGTATTGGATTAGGAGGAAGTTATGGCACCTTCACAACCTCATCGGTTTCACCGGGATTTAGCGTTAGTTATGAAAGAGGAATTTGGGATATTGGTGGCCCAGGGGTAATCAGTCTGGGTGGTTTCATTGGAGTAAAGGCCTATCGCTATGAATTTATAGGTTCAAATTCTAAATGGAGCTATACCACGGTTGGTTTTAGAGGAGCCTATCACTTCAATGGTCTCGAAGTTGAAAATCTTGACGTTTATGGTGGAGCAATGCTTGCCTATAATATTGCTAATTTTTCGGGTGATTCCGTTGCCTTTAAAGTAGCAAGTACTTTCAGGCCTACTATTTATGTTGGCGGCAGGTGGTACTTCAGTGACACTTTTGGTGTTTTTGCAGAAGCAGGTTACGGTGTTGCTTTTCTAACCGTAGGAGGCACATTTAGATTTTGAATTTGATTGTGTTCACGCTCCTAAAACGTTCCTAGTTAAGCCCTAGTGCGGCCCCTATTTTTTTGTTCCAAATAATCTGCTTCTGTACATTCCGAGAGAAGTTGGTGTCTTCGTCGTATTGATTCTGAAAATCGTTTAGGGCCTTATTATTCTTATTATAAATAGTCTTGATTTTTGATTTTACATTTTCCGGAGTAAAATGGGCTTCAGAAAGTTCTTTGCGAAGTTTTCTTGCGAACAATTCTGAAATATCGAAGTGCAACTGTTCATGACTTAAGACAATATCATCGGACAATGTGGGTTTGTACCATGATTTTCGGGGATAAAAATGGGTGCTAATCTTAAAATCAACTTTGAAGGTTTTTCTCGTACCCGAGCTTGAAAATTGATACGAAATTCCACTTGCTGTGGTCGCTGCCACCCTATCGCTTACAGGTGGTTCTCCTTTAAAATCTTTCCAACTCAGTCTTTTTTCGCTCCAACGGATGGTTTCGTAATCTTGTGCAGGACAAAAGCCCGTCCACAAAAAAAATAAGACCAAAATAACTTTTACAGCAACCAATTGAATGTGATTGCTTTTTCGATATCTGGATGTAAACTATAAAGAACAGGACACGTATTGGCCGTGTGAGTCAGAATCTTTCGGTGTTTTTCAGAAACATCGGAAGGAAGATTCAAGTCAATTTCTATTTTGGAAATACGTCTTGGATCCGCAGACATGTGTTTGATCACTTCAGCAGTTGAATTCGAAAGATCAACGTCTAGGCCTTCCGCTTTCATTCCCATCATGGTCAGCATACAACTGGCCAAACCGGTTGCAACCGTATCCGTTGGTGAAAATGCCTCTCCTTTTCCATTATTGTCAATTGGGGCATCCGTCAAAAAAACATCTCCCGAACGTAAGTGCTCGCAGCTGGTTCGCAGTCCCCCCTGATAGGTTACTTTTGAAGTCATATTAATCATTTAATTCTTTGATGCGCATATCCTCATAAGAAAGAATGTAAGAGGCTTGATTGAAATATCCTGAAGTTAAATCCTTTTCATAAGAAAACTTGTTTCCCGTGTATTCCGTTTGACCTATTAGTTTAGATACTTCGATCAAGTTATTCTTATAAGCCAATTTAAGTAGTAAATCATACGTCAAATCAAATCCGCGTACGGCGTAACGGTCGGGCGTATCACCAAATTTTTTGCGATATTTTTTGGCAAAACTGTTGTTCTCAGCTTCACGGTACACCGACGGGAATGTAAAGTTCAGGTTCGATAAATGGGAGCCGGAAATCACATCACTATCAAATGCATTATTCTTATTAGTCGTGAACATTCGCAATTGTAACTTTTCTTTACTTATTTCAGGGTCTAACAGTGCATTTTGAAAGGAATTTAGAATCGAGGTAACGCTTGAAATCAATTTGTAATTGCCCGATTCTACGAAAACCCAATTCTCTTCTTCTTCCGACAACAATGCTCCCAGTTTATCACGGACCACACCAATGTTTTTTTCTTCTTCTATAACTTCAGCAATCTTTGCTTCGGGAAACCGTGCCAAAATAGAATCTCGCGCAACGGTATTTGTACTATCGGCAATAACAACTATATTTTGTGCTTCTTTTACTGATTTCATGTAGTCGAGCATTCTTGTTCGCAATACCTCATCGGGCGTATAGGAGAAAAAAACATTGCTCATGCTCAAATTCGTATTTGCAGGAATGGGCGCTATAACAGGAACTTGGTATTGAGAAGTTCTTACGGCAACTTCACGAAGAGAAGCCACATCCAATGGACCAACGATAGCGCTATACTCGGCGAGGTTTTCTTGGAGCAATATCTCGCGCGTCTTGGCCAGATCCAATTGGTTGTCAAAGGTGCGCACGTCAACCGATATTCCCAGGGAGGCAACAGAATCCAAAGCTACCAACGCACCTGAATACAACCCCAGACTATACTTTAAGCTATTACGAGATCCTATGATTTTGCGAACTCCTGACTTATCGTTCAAATCCAACCTGTTCAAACGAAAAGGCAACAAGAACATGATTTTAGGCTTGTTCGCAGGGTTTATACTATCCAACAAATCGATTTTGTCCAAGACCAATGCATTACGTACCTCAAAATCTCCCGTTTGCCCCTTAGGTAATTTGAGCACCATACCCGCTTTCAAACCTTCTTTCAAATCGGGGTTCAGGGCCAATAACTCTTTATAGGTAACACCCAGCTTTCGCGTTAAAGAAAATTCGGTCTGTTTTGGCTTTACTTCGTAGAAGATATAGTTGTCGGTATTTACATCTCCTCCTTCTACCTTCCGTTCAGGAATTCTGATGACCATACCTTCTTTTAAACCACCTCGTTCAGTAATCTCAGGATTCAAACGTACAATCTCATCTGATTTTACATTGAACTTTTTCTCCAACTGGTAAAAGTTCATCTTAGGAGGTACCGTGTACGAAATAAATAGCTCCGTCACTTGATTTTGCACACTGCTACCTGCTTTCTTTGGCATTTTAAGCTCTTGACCTTCCCCTAAGTAATTTGAATTTTTTGCTAAATCAGGATTCAGCACGACCATACTATCAATGGTAATACCATATTTATGGGCAATACTCCATCGAGTTTCCTTTGCGGCTACGGTATAGGTTTCATAATCATCTTCATTAATGGTATTCTCAGACGGCGCGACTCTTTTATACTTTGGTATACGCAGCACCATTTTCTTTTTCAACTGTGCCGAATACAATTCTCGGTTGTATTTCTTAATCTGATCTTCGGTAATTTTATAACGCTGTGCAATACCGTATAAGGTTTCCTTTTTCCGCACTTTATGCGAGGTGAAACCAATCGGTTCTTCTTCAACCTTTGTTTCGGTAGTCGATGTGGTTGCAGCCGCCGCATCAACCGGAATGACCAAAATAGTATTGGCTTGAAGGTCCTGACCTGCTTTAATTTCCTTATTGTAGGTTAGAATATTTGCGGGTGTAACTTTGTACTGCTTCGCGATACTTTCCAGTGTTTCTCCTCTTTTAACGGAGTGCGTCGAAAATTTCTGCGCCGTTGCTTTGCATCCCACAAAAACAAACAGAAGCAATACGACTATATTTTTAAAAACTTGATTCATTGTTATTCCCATTCTATGGTTGCTGGAGGTTTGGAACTAATATCATATACGACACGATTCACTCCAGGGACTTTATTAATTATATCATTAGAGGTTTTTTGCAAAAACTCATAGGGTAAATTCACCCAATCAGCGGTCATTCCATCCGTACTTTCAACAGCACGTAAAGCTACACATTTTTCATAAGTACGCTCGTCTCCCATCACCCCTACACTATTTACCGGTAAGAGCATGGCACCTGCTTGCCAGACTTTGTCATACAACCCCCACTCACGCAAACCTTGTATAAAAATATGGTCAACTTCTTGTAGGATGGCCACTTTCTCCCGGGTTATATCACCTAGGATTCGAATTGCCAATCCCGGACCTGGGAATGGGTGCCTGCCCAAACGTTCATCGCCGACATCCATACTTTTTCCTACCCTACGCACTTCATCTTTAAACAACATTTTTAAAGGCTCCACCACTTTCAGTTTCATAAAATCAGGCAAGCCACCTACATTGTGATGACTCTTAATAGTTGCGGATGGACCGCCCGTACCCGAAACTGATTCAATAACATCAGGATAAATCGTACCCTGCGCCAGCCATTTGGCATCTTCAACAAGATGTGCCTCATCGTCGAAAACCTCGATAAAAACCCGTCCTATAATTTTTCGCTTCTTTTCAGGATCACTTTCCCCAGCCAAGGCATCCAAAAAGCGTGCCGAAGCATCTACGCCCTTCACATTGAGTCCCATTCCTTCATATTGCTTCAACACATCGGTGAACTCGTTTTTACGCAACAGTCCATTGTTGACGAAAATACAGTGCAGGTGTTTGCCGATGGCTTTGTGCAGCAATACTGCGGCCACTGTGGAATCAACACCACCTGAAAGTCCTAAAATTACTTTATCCGTACCGATTTTCTGTTTTAATTCAGCAACCGTTTTTTCAACAAATGCATCGGGTGTCCAGGTCTGTTTCAAACCTGCAATGTGCACCAAGAAATTTTCAAGAATTTGTTTTCCTTGGGTGCTGTGGTATACTTCCGGATGGAACTGAATGCAGTATGTATCCTCATCGTTAAAGCGGAAAGCCGCGTTCTTCACATCTTGCGTACTCGCTAGCAAGGTTGTATTCTCAGGAAGTGACTTTATCGTATCGGCATGGCTCATCCAAACTTGAGAGCCATCGGTAATCTCATAGAAAAAGGGCTCCGTACTGGAAATTGCAGTCAAATTGGCCCGACCGTATTCACGGGTATTAGACTTTTCAACATTCCCACCATGAAAATGGGCCAAATATTGTGCTCCGTAGCACACCCCCAACAGGGGTATTTTACCCCTGATTTGTGATAAATCAGGATGTGGTGCATCATCGGCACGTACCGAGAAGGGGGAACCCGAAAGAATGACCGCCCCATACTCGGAGATATCTTCAGGCAGTTTGTTATAGGGTTTTATTTCAGAGAAAATATTCAGTTCTCGAACACGTCTACCAATGAGTTGGGTATATTGAGAACCGAAGTCTAGAATCAGGACTTTGTTTTGCATGGGCAAAAATAGGAAAATCGAAAATTTGAAGAAGGGTTCTTGGTAGATATTTACAAGAGGTTTTTAACAAGTACTTAAATGTTAAAAAAATGAGTATTTTAGAACTTCCCCCACTAAACCAAACTGATATGAAGACTTATAAGGTACTAATTATTGTTTATCTTCCATTTTCATTTATGTTTTCACATGCACAGGAAAAAAAAGACAGCTTATTATCCATATACAACAAAGTCGATGCTGTGGATAGCGTAAAGTTTCAAGCTTCTAGAGAACTTTACAAAATGACCTTTCTAACAAATCTTGGGGAATCCGAAGAATACGCACGCGAACTTTTAAGGATAGCGAATAAAACCAAAAATTATGAACATCTAGCTATCGCAAATGAATATTTGGCCGGGTTTTATCACCAATCACAACAAAATGATTCAGCAAAGTTCTATTATCAAGAAGTGCTCGACCTTCGAAAACAAAAAAATGATATTCTTGCAATTGCGAGAGCTGAAGATAACATAGCCTTGTTAGAATATAAAAAGGGAAATTATAAATATGCAGATAGTATTTTATCAAAAAGCATTGAAGCATATAAGTCTTTAAATGATTCTGTAGATGTGGCTTATAATTATGATATGCTAAGTCGTGTTTACGAACATCAAGGTTTCTACAGGCGTGCACTGCAAAGCTCCTTGAACTCTTATCAAATTTACAATGCTCTCCAACATGAAGGTGGTAAAACCGATGCTTTGGTTCAATTGGCAATAGTCGAGAATAGTCTTGGTAATTTTGAACAAGGAATCAAATACAATATTGAAGCGTTGGAAATTCTCGAGAAAAACAACAATAATTATTTTTCTGCTGTCGCCAACATCAATCTTAGCGAAAACTATTTAGACCTACGCAAATTAGAAAATGCGGAACATTTTGCACAAATAGGGCTTACATTATCAACTGAAATGCAAGCTCCTGAGATGCAGGCTGATGCGCTCAATATTTTAGCCAAGATAAATCTTGAGCAAAAAAATTTGAATCAGGCTTTGGAATATGCCAAAAAAGCACTTCAGATTTATGAGAAGATCGAAATATCAAGCGGTATCCTTGAATCGTTGAACATGTTGGGGAATATTCATAACAAATTAGAAGATGAAAATAGTGCTTTGCAATATCTAAACAAGGCAATAGCGCTAGGAGAGAATAAAAAAGCTAATTCTTTTCTCGCAGAAACATATTATCATAGGGCACTAGCATATAAAAAATCCGGTAATTTGACTGAAGCATTTAATGACTATAAAAACTTTCATGAATTAAAGGAAAAGTTCTTAAATAATACAAAGTCGAAACAGATTGAGGAAATGCGTGCCATCTTCGATACCGAAAAAAAAGAACAACAAATCGCCCAGCAAGAAACCGAGATAAGCCTTTTAGAAGAAAAAGAAAAAGTTAGCCGACTTCAAAAGATGGCTCTAGGTGGTGGTATGGGCCTTTCTGCCTTAGCTCTAGGTTTTGGGTTTTACGGTTTCCGCCAAAAAACAAAACGAAACCGGCTTGAAAAGGAAAAGGTAGATGCCGAACTGGCCTTCAAAAAATCAGAGCTTGATTTTAAAAAGAAAGAATTGACCACCCAGGCTCTACAACTCGCCAAAAAGAACGAAACCCTTGAAAATTTAAAGCAAAAAGCACATGAACTCAAAACATCCGAAGTTCATAATGGGTATCAGCAATTGATAAGCGCCATTAATTTTGATTTGCAGGATGACAACAATTGGGAAAATTTTGCGCGTTATTTTGAAGAAGTTCATAAAGATTTTAACAGCAATGTGGCCAAAAAATACCCCGAAGTGACCCCCAATGAATTGCGTTTAATGGCACTCTTGAAAATGAATCTTTCCTCAAAAGAAATCGCGAATATTTTGAACATTTCCATCCCTGGAATTAAAAAAGCACGGCAGCGTTTGCGTAAAAAAATGCAACTTTCTTCGACCGATTCACTTGAAAATGCTGTTTTAAGCATATAGTAAACCCTCAGTAAATACTACGCTTTCCGAATTATTTTGGTGGAGTATACCATTTGTCTCCCCTCTTTTTTTTATGCCCCAGAATGTGCGGCCTAGGTTTGTGGTGTCATTAAGTTGACAATTAAGTTTTGTGGTCTTGCTCGGTTCGGTACTGCAGATCAAAACCGAGTAGGTCACACAAAGCATAAAAGAAGTTTAACCACAAAACAAATAGATTATGAAAACTTTGAACAGATTTTTTAGACTCGTAGTATTAATAGTATTGACCCTTGGCCTTACATCTTGTAGTAAGGAAGAAATTGAACCACCCATACAGGTTATTGACACCGACAAAGATGGTATTGCCGATGCAAACGATAACTGCCCCTCCATAGCGGGTCCCGTAAGTAATCAAGGCTGTCCGGCAAACACCGATGGTGGTGATGGACAAATTACCGAAAACGAAGGCATCACCGAAGAAGATTTGGAAACCTATAAAGGTGATATCGGTATGGTGCTCAACACCAGGGAACTGGCCAAAAAAGGTTATCACCCCGTAAAAGCCCAACTTGAAGTTAAAGGAACCTCGGCCGATTTTTCTCAAACCATCGATCTAGACCCCTACGCTTTTATGGGTCAAATCAAATTGCCGGTTGAAGATTTGAGCGAAGCTGACTTAGAAATCCTTAAAGACGGGGTAGAGGTTATCGCCAAACTGTTCAATGCAGAAGGCGCTGAAATTTTTACGGAAACCTTTTCCAGCATTTTGTTCAAGCCAGACCCGGTTCCGGCGACCTGTAACCCTAACGACCTTCCCGATTTGAATACCGAGGTCGAAGTAGTAGAGAACACCCCTTATTATATACAGGCCGTAAAATATGAAAACAACCAAGTAGAACCCGAAAACAGGGCAGCTTTTCGTCGGATTTTGCAAGAGAACCCGTTAGATCAGTCGAGTTACTTGTACAACAATCTGTTGAGCATGACATCCACCATTGAATTCACGGGTGATGAAGAGAACTCCTCATTCTTTTTTGAAGCCATAGAAGGCAAAGCGAACCATTTCAATATCAAACATCAAGCGTCGGACAGCTATTTAAAAAGCGAATTATTGAGGTATGGCTTTCTCGATTTAGGTTATGACGGAATAAAAGTTGGCCATGAAAAAAGCGATAGACTAAACCAACAATTTGTTTTGCACAAAGTAGCCAATGGGGTTTACCGTATGACGGATGCCTATTTTGAACCTATCAAAGTTACACCCGGTGTCGGTCTTACGGTAGGTGCTGCTGAAGGTGAAGAATTATTGGTGAGACTGGTACCCATGAACATCGATTGGGAGGTCCAAGAAATCGAAACCCACTATTTGGAGCCCTTGTTACCCGCAGCACAAAATGGTTTTAGCTACAATAGTACGCTCATTAATTGTGGTAGCGGTTCGTTGAAACAAACCATCGGTGAATCAAAAAGTGTCGAGACCAAGACGACCGTAGGTTGGGAAGAAAGTTTCTCGTTCATGTCCAGCAGCACCTCTAGCTATTCTATGACACTTGGTTTGGAAGTTGAAGGAAAATTTTTCGGCAATGGCGCCAAATATTCAGCTGAGGCAACCGGTAGCAGTGAGTTTACGACCCAAAATTCTATTGAAAACAGCATTTGGAACGAAGCAACCGATACCACAACCGAAACCTTTTTCTCTGAACGCGAAATTACCGTGCCCGCCAAAAGTGCAGTGCAGGCCTATGATGCCTTCCAAAGCTATGACAACATTAAGGTTAATGTTGTACAGCGTGTTCAGGTAAAGGGAAGAAACCAAAATGACAATAATGAGGCCTTGAGCGGAAAACAAATCGCTTCACAGTTCCACTTTAATGGCTTTGATGGGGTCATTACGCGAATCGAAGGCGATTATGTCGAAGTGACCATAAGGGCTGTTGCCACTATGGACAAAATTTTTAAATCTAAAAGTGATGTGCAGGAAGTTGCTGCCAATTGCAGTAATTGATTTTTAATATTTTAGCTTGCTTATCTTAACAGGCCTTCGGGCCTGTTTTTTATTGCCCTTAAACATAATTCTAGAAAGAAAATGTATCTTTAAATTAAACCAAACCCCTATGAAACCCAAAATCATCTTTTGGTTTTTGTTTGTTTGTGTCATATCTCCCCCGCTCTGTGCCCAGCAAAATCAAAAACTGGATAGTCTTTTACATGTTTATAAAACACAAAAAGATGACACCCTAAAAGTCTTAACTCTGGAGAAATTGGCTTATGGATATTTGTACATAGATATAAATAAATCATTCGAATACTCAAATGAGGGGTTGCATCTATCGCACAGGTTAGACTATGAATACGGATCAGCCTTAAGCAATTTAAGTATTGGTACGGCGAATGCCGTTTTAAATCAACCAGATTCTGCAAGGATTTATTGGAATAAAGCGCTGAAAATTTTTGAAAAACTTAGGAAATACGGCGCAATTGGAAGAACAAATAGAAATCTAGCAATTTTAGGATATGAAACGGGAAATTACGCAACAGCTTTAAGTCATATTCAAAGGAGTATTACCATTTTTAGGGAAAAAATAAATGACTCTTTAAGCTTGGCCAACTCCCTAGATACAAAGAGCAAAATTCATGTTTATCAAGGGAATTATAAACTAGCACTTATTCCATCATTACAATCATTAAGAATTTTAGATAAACTCAATGAGCCACAATGGCTTGCTCATGCTTTAAATAATTTGGGCATTATCGAATTCTATAATGGTAACTTTCTAAAGGCTATTGAACATAACGAACGTGCCCTTGAAATCTATAGAAAACTTGGTTTGAATTGGTGGATTGCACAAGCACTAAATGATATTGGTAATGCCCAGTTTTATCTAAAAGATTATCAAATGGCCGAAAGCACTTTAAACGAATGTGTAATTGTAGCTAGAGAAATAGGAAATCAGTCTGTATTAGGAACCGCGCTAAACAACCTAGGAAAAACTTTGGTTAAAATAAACATGGTGGATAAAGGCATTGGAAAACTTGAAGAAAGTCTGAAAATTGCTGAGGAAATGGATGCGAAAAATAAAGTAGTAGAGCGACTTAATGATTTAGGAAAAGCTTACACTGAAAAGGGTAATACAAATCGTGCTATTGCGTATTACAACAAAGCCATAGTTCTTGCTGATAGTATAGGAGCCAAGGATAACCTTAAAAATGGATATTTTCATCGTTCAAAATCCTACGCTAAAATAAATAGGTTTAAAGAGGCCTATTTAGATCAAGAAAGGCTTAGAATCTTGAATGACTCGCTATACAATGAAAAAAAATCACATCAGATACAAGAACTACTAACCATATATGAAACCGAAAAAAAAGAACAACAAATCGCACTTCAAGAACAAGAAATCACCGTTTTAGAACAAAAAGCTGAAATAAGTAATCTGCAAAAACTTTTAATGGGTATTGGCCTTTTGCTTTCCCTTGTAGGATTTTACGGAATTCGCCAAAAACTGAAGCGTAACAAACTCGAAAAGGAAAAGGTAGATGCCGAACTCGAATTCAAAAAGAAAGAATTGACCACCCACGCCCTTAACTTGGCACGAAAGAATGAAACGCTTGAAAACCTAAAACTAAAAGCGCAGGAATTGAAGCAAAAGGAAAATACTGGAACGGGTTACAACCAATTGATTCGCTCCATCAATTTTGATTTGCAAGACGATAATAATTGGGAGAATTTCTCACGTTATTTTGAAGAAGTACATAAAGACTTTAACAGCAATGTGAAAACGAAATACCCAGATGTTACCTCAAATGAATTGCGATTATTGGCACTTTTAAAGATGAATTTGTCTTCCAAAGAAATTGCCAACATCCTTAATATTTCCGCCGAAGGGATAAAAAAAGCACGTTATCGACTGCGGAAAAAGTTAGATTTAACTACAGAAGACTCCCTACAAGATTTGGTCTTATCCCTTTAAAATAAGGCTCTCAAAAGCCTGTCCACCTTTTGTCCTTAAACTATTTTAGGGGTGTCCACCTCTTGTCCACCATCGTTTTTTTACTTCCTGAAACCAAGGCTATAGGTTTGTGGTGTCATTGAAATCAATCTAGACAATGACAACCGTTTTGTGGTCTTGCTCAGTTACGTACTGCAGACTAAAACTGAGTAAGTCACACAAAACAGCATTTAAGTTTAACCACAAAACAAAACGGATTATGAAAACGCAAAACAGATTTTTCGACAAACTGATTATTCTCTCTTTTCTAGTTGTAGGGCTAGCATGTAGTAAAGATGACCCTGAAGGACCAGGCCCGGGTCCGGGCCCGGAAGCTAACACCTTTGATGAAGTTATTGCGCTCGGAGCAGATTTCGAAGCTTTTCCACAAATGCAAAGCGAAGAGATTCTTACAGAGGAAGAGCCTAAAAACGAAGATTTTGAACGTGAAGAAGATGGGGAAGAAATCAAAGAACGCTTTATTTGTACCAAAAGAAGGGTAAGCATTACCGATGGAAATGACGAGTTTCCTTTATTCAATCCAAACTCGGCTATAATCTTCCCTGGAAATCTATTGCAAGGAAAAACCCTCGATGACGCCACACCGGAATCCATACCGTTAAAAAGAGGCAAAGGGACCATCTCTTATAACATAATTGATGGAAACCTGCAATCAACTGTCAAAGTAGATGAAGTGAAACTTAGTTCAATTCGAGATGCTCAAAACAATATCATTTTTGGATCGCTTGCAGATGGCGACTACAAAGTACCCGCCAACTTTAACCTAACTGTCGAAGAAGTGCAATCGAAAGAGGAACTAGCCCTAAAATTAGGGGTAAAATTTAAAACCTTCAATGCCAAAGTATCTGGAAGTTTTTCCGTCGATACCAGCCGCGAAGTGAACACGGTATTGGTTAAACTGACACAGCAGTTTTATACTATGGATTTTGACGTACCTACGAGTTCTGATGAATTCTTTGACGAAAGTGTAACTCCGGAAGATTTGAAACAATATATTCAAGCGGATAACCCTGCAGCCTTTATCTCTTCGGTGACCTACGGAAGGACTTTTTACATGCTCTTCGAATCAACGTCCTCTTCACAAGAAATGAAGACCAAACTCGAAGTTGGTTATCGAACCATTGGAGCGGCCGGGGAAGGTGAGGTAGAATTCGAATCGTTCAATAGTTTGAAAGACCTGTCCTTACAAGTGATTGCCTACGGTGGAGATGCTGCAGAAACTTTAGACGCAGTAGGTAATTTTAGGGATAACAGTAGTATCGGGGATTTTCTCTCCAAAATTGGGAAAAGCAGCGATATACGAACTGGTCTACCATTATCATACATCGCTAATAGTGTGGAACGTCGTTCTCAAGTTGTTGGAGCAAAATTGGCAACGGAATATGATGTGGTAGCGTGTGAATTAAAAGGTATTTTGCCACCAAATTTATATACCGACTTTGATCGTCTATTTGAAGATGGTATAGGAGCTATGGTAAATATTAAAGACAGCGATGTATTAATTTTTAACAAGACAGGAACCAATTATGCATGGTTTAATGGGAACTTGGGTAAAATACTTGGTGACTCCGGTCCAAAAATCTACAGCATCAATGATTCTGACGCCCCTCTTGGAGATGTTGGACTAGATGATATAGGTGCGGGTGCAGTTACAAGAGAAGATTTATCTGCAGGTTTACAGATCGCCATTTATAGCACTGACGGAAAATCGGTTCAATTTTTCAACATAGATAATTCCAAAATACCGGAAAATGCGCTACCAAATGGAATGATAGGAACCTATAGTGGCAGTATACGACCCGTTAACCAAATATATGGAGATGCTGGGAATTTTATAATTGGTACTGATGGTTTTGAAGCTGCAGTAAGAATAGGAGAAGGGAAGCAGGCATTCTTTGGAAAACCTGGGAATCGATATCAAACATACGATGGGTCTGTTGGTACGGATGGAGCTTTTGGAAATCCTTTAAATTCCGATGAATGGTTCGGTGACCCACTAAGTATAGAAAACGGTGGTGCGTTGTTTGACAAAGTAGGAGCGGCAACCTTCTTTACCCTCGGTGGAAATAGTGGCCGTTATTTGTTTGTGAACGAAGCAGGAGACGAAATAAAAGAGTGGTTCTCTTCAGCTACTGATGGTCAAGACCGATTTAATGGTCCTTGGGTAATTAATTAGATAGTAGGTTTGAATTAGTTTAAAAACAAAAGCTCGGAGCAATCGCTCCGAGCTTTGTTATTTCTTTCCGGTAACCAGCCGGAAAAACCAACCAAACTTATTTAAACTAACTTTCTTTTTCAAAGTCGTTTAATAAGTCGTTGCATTTAAGGTTGCCTTACAAACTGTAGCGGAAATTTTAATTAACTCAGAATACTAACGATACTGTAGTGCCTAAAGCCATCTCTTTTGAATTTCCGTATGAAGTGGTAGTGATGCCCGAAAGTAGTTCCCTAAAAAAGTAAAAGTCCGGGAACCACCCCGGACTTTTCATCAAAATCAAAAAACCAACCTAAACACATAAACTTATTATACTCATTCGGCACATCATGAAGCTAATTCTATTTAAAGGCCGAAATAAAAATCAATTTCATAGCAATTTGTATATAAAACAATACTATTTCAAAAAACCCTACCTAATATTCTGATTTTTTTAAAAATAATTTCTATTATGGCAATTAAACCCCTTAGTACGCTACCTTTTAGCGTAGCATTGAATTTTTAACAGTCGCGTGTCATTAACAATTTTTAGATAAATCTTTTCCTATCTTTAAGAGTATATACAAAGGTCAAAATCAACTACAAAATGACAGAAGATTTCTTCGAAGAGCTTAAAGATGACCTTCAAAAAGGGGTACACCAAAAAGGGCATCCGTTTAGGTATTGCACTATGGCCACCGTTGGTTTGGACAAAATGGCAAGGCTGCGCACGGTGGTACTCAGAAGAATATCTAAAGACATGAAGCTGACATTTTACACAGATAAGCGCTCAAAAAAGCTGGTGCATATCAAAGAGAATAACAAGGTGAGCCTTTTATTCTACCATCCGAAAAAATTACTCCAGATAAAAGTTGAGGGTTTGGCGACGGTAGTGACCGATAAAAACCAGCTTCAAAAGTACTGGAGCGGCGTTCAACCCAATTCGCGAAAAGACTATACCACCAGTAGCGCCCCGGGCAGTAGTATTATTAATCCTGACCATATTGAATACCTTGACGACCAAAACTACTTTTGTATACTAGAAATTGAACCTTTTAAGGTAGAATACTTGAAACTACAGCGCCCCAACCATCTTCGCGTCCGCTTTTCAAATAACGGTACGGATTGGAAAGGGGAGTTTTTAGTTCCTTAATCGCGCCTTACCGAAATACCGTTCACCTGTGCGTATTTCAAGACGAAATGCTACCGGCAATCAAACATGAAATACCGATATTTTCGGCCAAAGGCATCGTCGAGTAATTCTAACGAAGATTTTTACGCTCTTATCGACTTTTAACCCTTTGCTTCTACATTCAATTGAATGTCAATTACTTTTATGGTTCGAACCCAAATCGATAGATCAATGAACAATTCACTACCTCAAGAACCTGAATTCGAAAACTTCGAGTCAAGCTCTTTCAGCACATCGCTTCTTGAACTATTTTCTGAAAAAGAAATACAGGTAAAAGTCCAGACCAAGATTCCGCTATTGGCAGCACTATTGCTGTTGATGGGACCGGGAAGCCATTTATTATTATTTTAATCGACCTACCTATAGGTCAAAATGCTGAATTGTAACTCAAGTGGATTCAACACCCCTAGTAGTTCAGTAATCAAAGCTTCTCCCCTTTCGAGGTAGAACTCCGCAAAATTTAAATTGCGCTCTTGTAATGACTGCCCGGGAAACAATTCGTTTTGAATTTCGGTCATTCGCTGCACATGGTCTTTGAGTTTTCTTTTTTGGGCTTTGAGCAACCGTTTTTCAAGCCGATCCAATCCCTTTTTTTGTTTGACCTCTTGGGCTTTCACGGCTCCCAGAAAAGAAGCGTCAGTTTGTTCCGCTAATTCATACAGTTTTTTAAACTGTTCTTCAAGTAATTTCTTTTGTGGTGAGAAGTCGATATCAATGTTCGAAATTTCCCTAATTTTCTTGTTGATAAGCCTATTTTGTTTCAAGAAAAGGTCTTCTGCGGTCAAATCGAGTTTTTTCAACTTATCACGTTGCTTTTCCGAAATGATCAAGGCGGAATTACGGAGCAATAAAACCGGAAACACTACTTGCATGGAATCGAACATCGATTTCAACTCAAGCCAATACGCGATTTCTCCCCCTCCGCCGATATAACAAAGGTTGGGCAAAATAACTTCTTGGTACAGAGGCCGTGTAATGACATTTGGTGAAAAACAATCCGGAGAATTTTCTATTTCATTGACCAGTTCTTCTTTTGAAAATTCGAAATCCGTATTATTCACGTAGAACCTACCGCCTTTCTCGATAATCCGTTCGCGAGTATCGTCTACCAAATAGAAGTAGTTTATTTCGCGTGGGTTGACCTGAACCGGATAATTTTCATTTACTTCTTTTAGGTTCTTCGCTGTTTCCGAAACTTCTGTAAACGATGTGTTTTCGAAAATATCCTTTTTTACAAAGGGTACAAGCAATTTTTTTAAACTACCGTCATCCGCATCCAAAATGACCAAGCCTTGGTCCTTAAAAAGTTCATTGGCGACATGACGTGTTGCCTGCGCCAAACTACGATTTGTGAGATAGGCGTCCTGAAAGAGGGATTTGAGTTTCTTAGCGTTATCGCTATTGCCCAACTGTTGTTCAAATATGTTATAGACCTCGTTTAAACCCTCGGTATCAAAACTTCCGACAGCTCCGCTAGCATCCTTGTTCCACTGTATTTTTTTTCCCTTGAAATTAAAAAAATTGATTTCGTCAAAATCATGATCTTCCGTAGCCATCCAATAAATAGGCACGAAATTGTATTTTGGATATTCCTTTTTTAGCAGCTTCGCCAAATTGATCGTTGAGATAATCTTGTACAAAAAATATAAGGGTCCGGTAAAAAGATTGAGTTGATGCCCCGTAGTTACCGTGAACGTAATGGGTTCTTTCAACTGTTTGATATGATCTTGGGTCTTTTTTGAAGTCGTAAAACCTTTATACTGCTGAATCAGGGATTGGTACAAAATCTCACGATTTGCTTCCGGTAATTGTTTTGCCTTCTCTTCGATCTGCCCTTGAAAATTTTTCAAATTCGGAAATCGGTTGTAAAAAGGTTTCAGTCCCTCTTTTTCATCCAAATAGTCGCAAATCAATTCGGAAAAATAACCGGTTTTCTTGAAAGGCAAACAGTCTACATCCATAGTAAAAAATAAAATCCCGTAAATATAAAACTCTCGGTTTTTAGACGTGCTAAAAATAAGTTAATGAACCCGTTAAAACCTTTATAATTGGCTAAAAAATTCCTCTTTTGCACCCATTCTTCATCTTCTTCTCCTTCCGTAGCCCAACTATGCAACTCAAAGAAGTTTTCAACTGGGTACAAAACCATGAATTTTCGCTTCAATTCAAAAAGGATTTAACGGGTTCAATTACTTCATCCTGAAATATAGGCATATCAAAGAATATTCTGAGAATTTTAGCCATTATTCACTAGATTTGAGATTACGCCAAAATGAAACGCTAGATGAAAAGATCAGTATTGTTATTCGCCTTTTTACTATCATTCAACTTGTTCGCCCAAGAGCTAAAATCACCTTCTGAATTTTTAGGGTATGAACTGGGTACACAGTTTACCAGACATCATGAAGTAGTGGATTACTACCAATATCTGGCCGCTGAAGCACCCGATCGCGTACAATTGAACGAGTACGGAAAAACCAATGAGCGACGCCCGTTGTTATTGGCCTACATCAGTTCTGCCGACAATATCAAAAATCTAGAAAGTATACGCGAAGAACATCTGAAAAACACTTCGGGCGAAGGCAACCCAACAAAGGCGATCGTTTGGCTCAGTTATAATGTGCATGGCAACGAAAGTGTCAGTACGGAAGCCTCAATGCAAACAGCCTATGAATTGCTCACCAAAAAAGCTGAATATTTAGAAAATACAGTTATCCTAATGGACCCCTGTATCAACCCGGATGGGCGCGACCGCTATGTGAACTGGTACAACGAGACCAAGAACACGCCCAACAACGTAGATCCCAATAGTAAAGAGCACCATGAAGGATGGCTCAACGGGCGTGCGAACCACTACATGTTCGACCTGAACCGTGATTGGGCCTGGTTGACCCAAGTGGAGAGCCAGCAGCGTTTGAAATTTTTCAACAAATGGTTGCCCCATGTACATGTTGATTTTCATGAACAAGGAGTTGACAATCCGTATTATTTTGCTCCTGCGGCAGAACCTTTTCACGAAGTCATTACCGATTTTCAACGTGATTTTCAAAAGACCATCGGAAAGAACCACGCCAAGTATTTTGATGCCAACGGATGGTTTTATTTTACCAAAGAAGTTTTTGACCTACTGTATCCGAGTTACGGTGACACCTACCCTACCTACAACGGTGGTGTTGGCATGACCTACGAGCAAGGTGGTAGCGGACGTGCCGGGTTGGGCATCATTACCAGTATCGGCGATACACTTACTTTGAAAGATAGAATCGCCCATCACCATACCACAGGCCTTTCGACCGTGGAGGTTGCAGCGCAGAACGCACAAAAACTGAACGACGAATTCAAAAAGTTTTACACCAACAAAAACTTCACTTACAAAAGTTACGTCTTGAACGGCGACCAGGATAAAATTGATGCGCTGACCAATCTGTTGGACCAGCACGAAATCAAGTACCAAGCCGGAAAGGCCTCAACGGTAAAGGGCTTTAGCTATAAAACCGGTAAAATGGGCAGCATGAAAACCTCTGACAAGAGTTTGATCATACCCGGCAACCAATCAAAGGGAACGTTGGTCAAAGTACTTTTCGAACCCAATGCAAAACTCAGTGATTCAGTCACTTATGACATTACAGCATGGTCTTTGCCTCACGCCTACGGTCTAGAGGCCGTAGCCACAACAACTGCGGTTACTGGTAACACTTATGAAAAGAGCATGGGGAATGCTGCAACAAGTTTGAGCGACAACGCCTATGCTTTTTTAACCGACTGGAACAGTATGAAAGATGCCCGATTCTTAGCGGAATTGATCCAAGAGAAAATACGGGTACGTTATAACTACAAGCCTTTCTCTTTGGATGGAAAAAACCATAAACGTGGAACATTGATCATCGCCCGCGGCGATAACAAAAACCACAACGATTTTTTGGGCACCCTACAAAAAGTTGCTACAAAACATGGTAAGGATTTGACACCCACCCAAACCGGATTTGTAGACAGTGGAAAAGATTTCGGTTCCGGTTGGGTACAGATGATCGACGATGTGAAGGTGGCCGTACTTTCCGGTGACCCTACCTCTACCCTTCGTTTTGGCGAAATCTGGCACTTTTTCGAGCAGCAGCTGCATTATCCGTTCGCGGTACTCGATGCCAGTTATATTAACCGTGTAGACCTTTCGGAATATGATGTGTTGATATTGCCCGGCGGACGGGGGTATAGTGACTTTATGAAAGAAAGTCAGTTAAACGATCTAAAAGAATGGGTGCGAAGTGGCGGAAAGCTCATTGCCATGGGCGGTGCCATCAGTTCCATTTCGGGCGAGAAAGGATTTGGACTGAAAAAGAAGGAAATCGAAAAAGACAGTAGTGCCATCATGCGACCTTATGATGGCTCGGAGCGGGAACGCATACAGAATGAAATTACCGGTGCGATTTTCAAAACGAAGGTCGATAACACCCATCCGTTAGCCTTTGGGTATGACAGCAGCTACTTTACGTTGAAATTAGGCAACGATGCCTTTGATTATATGAGCGAAGGTAATGTGGTGTATTTGGAAAAGAACCAAAACAAACCCGTATCAGGTTTTGCGGGCAGCATCGCCCAAAAAAATATAGATAAGACCTTGGTCTTCGGTGTGGAAGATTTTGGTCGCGGTAGTGTGGTGTATATGGTAGACAATCCACTTTTCAGGGGCTTTTGGGAAAACGGGAAACTCTTTTTCGCAAATGCGATTTTTATGGTAGATTAGCGTAGGAAAAAACAATCAAATGGCGACCATAACGCTTACGCCGATTTTGCATCAAAGTATCGAGCAAATAAAAATCGAATTTGACCACGATGTTGCTGTAGAAAATTATGTCAAAAAATTCCGTGGAGTCAAATGGAGCCGGACGCACGAGGTATTTTGTCTTCCTTTTACCAAAAAGAATACGAACGACCTGTACATTTATCTTAGAAAACAAGGCCATTTTGTAAACTACAGCGCCTTAAAGGCAGTAGCACCGTTCGACACCAAAAAAAATCATCAGGAAAACAAAATAGCACTAACGACAGAAAATAAAAAAAGGCTGCTCGCTTATCAAAATTATCTGCGCGGCTTGCGATTGAGCCCCAATACCATTGCCACCTACACAACTTTTATATGCTATTTTCTTGGCGATCTCAAAGACCAATCGCTAGATGTGATTGACAATACCCACATCAGGCTCTTCATTGAGCGCCTACAGGCCAAAAAGAATTTTAGCATCAGCAGCCATCGTCAACTGATCGGAGCCATAAAACATTTTGCTCAACTCTTTGGTACCACCGCAGTAGTCACTACAGATTTACGAATGCCCAGAAAAGATAAAAAACTACCGGTGGTTTTAAGTCAATACGAAATCATCAACCTCTTACGATACACCACCAATATAAAGCACAAGGCAACCTTGGCCCTTCTCTATTCTGCCGGACTGAGAATCAGTGAAATCATCAGCTTGCGTTTAGCTGACATCGACATCAATAGAAGACAATTACACATAAAAAATGCCAAAGGGCGAAAAGACAGGTATGTCGTTATCGCCGAAAGCACCATTGCACTATTACACAACTATGTAGCTGCTTTCAAACCAAAATATCTTTTTATTGAGGGCCAAAACGGCAAACCTTATAGTGCCACAAGTATCAGGAAATTTTTAAAGAAGTATTGCAAAGCAGCCGGTATTCATAAAAATGTGACCCCACATAGTCTTCGACATTCTTATGCCACACATTTAATAGAAAACGGTGTAGGGCTGCGACACGTTCAAGAACTTCTTGGTCATTCAAAACCCGAAACCACTATGATCTATACACACATAGCCAAGAAAGATTTATTATCGGTTACTAGCCCTTTAGATGAAGCAGTTAGGCAATTTCAAAATTCTGCTAAAGTACCCTCAAAAGTTTCTTTATCAGGGTCTATAAACCCATAATGACCTATATTAGTTGTCATATAACAAGTTGGCATTCATTATAACCAAACATAGAAACTTATGAAAAACATTTTAATTTTAGTCATACTAATAATATTTTCGTCTTGTAAAAACGGAGAAAAAAAAGAAGAAAATATAGTTGAAAAAGTACCTACTTCAGAAGAAAGAGCCAAATATGCTGAATTGAAAACCGAAGCTTGGAATCTTTACGAAAGCAAAGACTATTTAGCATCTGCAAAGAAATATTCGGAAGCATTTACTGCTCTTGGAAATAAGGGAAACACAAATGACAGATATAATGCTGCTTGCTCTTGGGCGTTAGCCAATCAAATTGATTCATCATTCGTGCAATTATTCAGAATAGCCGAAAAAGGTAATTATAATAATTATGGACATATCACAACAGATAGTGATTTAAACGCTTTACATTCCGATAAAAGATGGGACAAAGTGCTGGATTTAGTTAAAGGTAATAAGGAAAAGGCAGAAGCTAATTTGGACAAACCCTTAGTTGCAATTCTTGATACTATTTATCAAGAAGACCAAGGTTTAAGAAAACAAATTAATGAAGTCGAGGAAAAATATGGTAGAGATTCGGACGAAATGAAAGCTCATTGGAAAACCATAAACGAAAAAGACTCTATTAATCTAATTAAAATTCAAAAGATACTTGACGAAAGAGGTTGGCTTGGTCAAGACGTAATTGGAGGGCAAGGAAATACGACACTATTTTTAGTCATTCAGCATTCGCCAATTGAGATACAACAAAAATATTTACCAATGATGAGAGAAGCTGTGAAGAAAAATAATGCAAGACCAAGTAGTTTAGCATTATTAGAGGACAGAGTAGCTTTAAGAACTGGTAAAAAACAAATTTATGGCAGTCAAATTGGTAGAAACCAAGAAACAGGAGAGTTTTATGTTTCACCAATAGAAAACCCCGAAAAAGTAGATGAAAGAAGAGCCGAAGTTGGACTTGGCACTTTACAAGAATATATATCGAATTGGAATATAACTTGGGATGTTGAAAAACATAAGGAAATGACTACGAAATTAGAGACTGAAAAAAAATAACGAAATGCCAACAATGGCTATAAGTAATTGCTTGTTCTCGCCTACTTTTGAAATTCCTGCGGAATTTCCAACTTGGTGTGTACTTGCAAAGTTAAGTGCTAAACCACGCAACTACTCATAGCCGAACCGTTACCTGCAAGCTGAAAAAACATCACGATTGAATGAATATTAAGCATTACGAAATTGAAATTGAAGAAGAAAATCCTTTTGCTAACTGTAAACTGGACCGAAAAAAATATTCTTCCGTACTGACCAATATTATAAATTCATATCCTTACGGTTTTGTTCTTGCTTTAAACAACAAATGGGGAACAGGTAAAACCACTTTTGTAAAAATGTGGGAACAAGACCTAAAAAACAACGATTATCAAACTTTGTATTTTAATGCTTGGGAAAATGACTTCGAAGATAATCCGCTAACAGCTTTGATGGGAGAATTAAAAACTCTCACTACCAAAGAAACTGAACCTGAATTCAAAAAAACATTAAAAAAAGCTTCCACTTTAACTAAACATATTGCACCTATAATTGCTAAAGCAATAGCCGATAGATATATTGATACAGAAGGTGTAAAAGAGGCTATTATCGGAGTAACAAAAGGATTATCCGATGTATTCGAAAATGAAGTCAATGAATATCAAAAAAAGAAAAAAAGTATATCTGATTTTCGTCAAAGTTTATCCGAATTTATTGCAAGTACAAATGAAGGAAAACCATTAATATTCATTGTTGATGAACTCGATAGATGTAGACCAAATTATGCAGTTTCAATTTTAGAACAAATAAAGCACTTCTTTTCCGTGCCAAATATTGTTTTTATTCTGTCTATAGATAAAGTCCAATTAGGTAATGCTGTTAAAGGAGTATATGGAAGTGCTGATTTGGATGCAGATGAATATTTAAGACGATTTATTGACTTAGAATACTCAATTCCAGAACCTGAAGCTGATATTTTTTACAAGTACTTATACGAATATTTCAAATTTGACGAGTTCTTCATTTCACCAGAAAGACTTAAATACAGAAATGTAGATTCTGATAAATCAAATTTTCTTGAAACAAGCAAACTACTATTTACCAATGCTAAAATCCCTTTAAGACAGCAAGAGAAAATTTTTGCACATTCAAGATTAGCTTTAAGAAGTTTTAATTGGAACACTTATGTAGTTCCGCATATTTTTCTGTTTCTAACATTTATAAAAATAAGACACAACGACTTTTACGAAAAAATGAAATCTAAAAGTTTAAGTATTCAAGAATTACAAGAGCGATTTTTAGATTTAGTAAAAATTAAGATAAATGAAGAAACAGAAAGACAGCTAATGTGGCTCGAAGTCTATTTAGTAAATGTTTATAATAATTACTTCCAAGAAAGATATTATCGAAAACCTCTTTACGAAAGAGACAAGGAAACTGGAGAGAATAAACTATTAATCACATCCATAATTAAAAAAGGAGCTGAAAATGACTTTATGCACATACTGGAAAGTATTAATAGAGGTCGTGGAGAAGGAGACTTAGACTTATCACATTTTACGAAACGAATTGATTTATTAGAAGATATAAAAACGTGAAAAGCCAGCAGGTAACAATGTATATAAAAAATAGCGCAAGTAGTTTCTAATATCAAGTCTTGAGCATTTTTAGAAAGTCGCCAAATTTTTAAATTTGACGATTTACAATGAAAAAGATAAATAGTAAAATTTAAAAATTCGGCTTGTGTTTAATCCGAAAAGTAACAGCTTATTTTCAGCGCTACTTTTCATATACGGAGCCGTTGTAGCACATTTACAAAAACCAACTAAATGCTTGAATTCATACTTTCTACATTAGCAGAATTCGGCCTACTTCGAGAGGATTATAAACATCGAAAACGAATAAGTAAAAAGGAAAAAGAAGACGGTACAAAAAGACCTATACAAAAATACTTTCTGCAACCAAGTTCAATAATGGTCATTTCACTTTTAGTAATTGTAAGTATAAGCTCATTTCTGTTTTTCGGTTATCAAAGAAAATCTATTTACCCTGATAAAACTAAAAAAGAAATAGCCGAAATGAGCGATAGAATGAAAAATTGGAATCAAAAGTTCGGAAAATATCCTGCGAACTTGAATGAGCTAATCGGAAACAATCCTTTAAGACAAGGTTGGGAAAAAGACGCTTGGAATCGAGAATACAAATTTAAGATTACGGAAAATGGACGAGGGTTTTTAATCACTTCTGCTGGCTCGGATGAAAAATTCCATACTGAAGATGACATTAAATCGAAATAACAGAAGTTTAAAAATTATTAGGCTTTATCTAATCAGCTTAGTCTGTATAATCTGTTATTTCTTAATGGATAATTATAACGCAATAAACAAGCTTGTTGAGATAAACATTGAATATGGGTTTAATGAACATACTGATAAATTTGTTGCACTTGTTTTCGGAGGTTTGCTCCAATATGGATTATTAGCAGTTGGAATATGTATTTTTTTATTACTGAGTTTTACTCTAATCAGAGACAAAATCAAAACCGAATGAAAAAATAAAAACGTGCTACAACAAAGCCTAAACGTAATGCGGACTTTAGGGCAAAACCGAAAGGTCTGAGTATATTTATAAAGTCGCTAAATCTTATGGATTTAGCTTTGGACAAAAAAAAGAAAAAGCAAAACAATAAGCTTTAGCTTCGTCGGCAAACGGAAACGAAGAGTTTCCTTGCCTCCGCACTACGCTTAGCCCAACCGTTAGCGTTCATTGTAAAAAAGCATTCTACAAAGTTCAAAATATGAGTATACGTTTATGTACAGTTTTAATTTTGGCAGTTCTCTTTCATGCATGTAGTATAACTCCTCCGAATGAAGTCATAGATGGAATTCTAGAAGTTCCTGAAAACCGACTAAATCCCGATTCTCGAACTCTCAAATTGGCATATAAAGTTCTTAAAGCAAAAAAAACTGATTCGTTAAAGGCGCCTATTTTACTTTTGGCGGGCGGGCCAGGAGCTCCCACCTTGTTCATGGAGGAATATTGGAAAAATCATCTTTTCAGAAACGATAGGGATATTGTATTGATGGATCAACGTGGAACAGGTGCATCTGAAGCAAACTGTATTGACATGGGTAAAGCCATCCTTGATATTGCAAGACAAGACTTGAAACCTAAAGACGAACTATCCGCCTTGGACTCAATCTTTAACCAATGTAAGGAAGCGGTCAATCAAAAAGGAGTTGATTTGGCTGGGTATACTAGCCAAGAAAATGCTGCTGATTTTGAGGACTTACGTAAAGATTTGGGATATGAACAATGGAATCTATATGGCACTTCCTATGGTACAAGGTTGGGGTTGACCATCATGCGCGATTTTCCAAATAGTGTTCGTAGTTCAATCTTTGTAGGCATTTTTGCTCCAGAATATCAATTATCTGGAGAAACGATTATCGATTTTGAAAAATCTCTTTTTGAAGTTCTAAGGCGTTGTGAACAAAGTGAGAAATGTAATAACCGATATCCTAATCTTAAAAATCGTTTGTTAAATATCCTAGAAAAGTTAAAATCGGAACCTTTGCGTTTAGACTACGATTCAAAACCTTTTGCTCTGAACCGTCGTGATGCTTTATTAATATTACACCAGTCACTTTATAGTCGCTATTCAATAGCATATATCCCCGAAATTATTGAAGCAATGGAGAACGGTGAATTGGAACCCATCAAAAACACCTTGCAACGTATTGAATTCATTTACAATCTTGTTAATTGGCCGATGAACAATTCGGTCATGGCCTATGAAGAACTCCCCTTTATCGATAGTCTTAAAATAATTAATGCTCAGAGAAAATCTGAGCTAGGATTTGACATTACAACCTTTGAAGGGTTTAACTCTTTATCCAATTGGCATCCATTTAGGGCTCCGGTTCTTGAAAACCAACCCGTGATTTCAGAAATACCCACATTGATGGCTTCGGGCAGTTTGGACCCCGTTACTCCCATTAGTAATTCCATCGAAGCTTTAAAGTATTTGAAAAATGGTTATGGCGTCGTTTTCCCAGATGAAAGTCATGATATGGCTAACCCCTGTTTCCTTCAAATTTCCGAAGATTTTCTTAATAACCCTTTCAGTAAACCGGATTTAGGTTGTAGCAAAATAAGACAACCAATTGAATGGAATTTACCCAAACCATCTCAATAAAAAAATGACCTACTCAAACGGAATACTCACTCGGGCGGAAACAACAAACGCTAACAAAACCTAAACGTAATGCGGGCTTTAGGGCAAAACCGAAAGGTCTATGTATATTTATAAAGACGCTAAATCTTATGGATTTAGCTTTGGAACAAAAAAAGAAAAAGCAAAACAATAAGCTTTAGCTACGTCGGCAGACG
>CANNCA010000012.1 GCA_947503005.1 uncultured Flavobacteriaceae bacterium
CTTGCCCGCCGTAAAATAACTAGTACCGTAATCGGGCAAAACGATAGGACGGTGAACACAACTATAAATACCTGACTTTTTTAACTTTAAAACTTTATGTTCTGGGAAAGTATTCCATAACCTCAACGAACGAAAAACCGACATTTCTTCAATATCACCTATCATCGCAACATACCGTATTGTCGATTCTGGAAACTCTTGCATCAGGGTCTGTACAAACCCCTTAACAGCACCGTTAAATGATAATGAAACATCAGAACTACTTTCATAATCAATAACATGTATAGCCATATCCAAGTGCAGGAATTCTCGCCTATCCAAATATTTCATCAGCCGGTAAAGAGAAATAACACCTATCTCATGTTGCTCTTTAGCAAAAGAAATGCTATCGACCTCATCAAAATTAGGATTACAACCGCATAAATAATATATCTCCTGAATTTGATCCAGCCTATCCAATTCAAGACCAATACGGGCTGCCTCATTTATGTTCACCCATTGGAATTCAGAGTCGACCACCTCCATTGCGGACAATACATATAAATGTACGGAAGCACTGTCATGAAATTTAGCGACGGATTGGGCAAGTTTTTGGGTATGCTCATTACAAAAAATCACCACTTGATTACTTTCAGTATTCTTATCTAAGAAATCAAATTCTTCTAAACTCTTAGGCAATATTTCCCATCTCGGGAGATAGTAATTTGAAAGTTCAGCTGCTTTAAATACGCGGGAATTAACATGATGCAACTTAACACATATCACACCTTCAGAATTCAACAAGGCAATATTATAGCTGTCCTTACCAGCTTTAATGGCATAAGCATAACAAATAGAAGGCAGCTCAGAAAAAACTTCAATTTTATTAACGCTGAAGGGGACTCGCATTGAACTTGGGTTTTCTCCAAACATCAAAACCGCAGCTGTTTGTAATGCTCCATCCATCAGCGCGGGAGGCAGGTGATACCGATTGAACTCGTTTTGCATCTCATCATCAATACGCATTCGACTTAAACTGGTATCATCGGTCAACCAGAGTTTTTCTACTACCTGAAAGTATGGGCCATAACTAACGCCTTTGTCCTTAAATTTTTCATATACTTCTGATTTAATAATCTCTTTTCCTTTCTCCTTTAGTTTAGAAATGGAAAATGTCTCAACCTCTAATTTCTCATTAACAGTTGGCACCAATTGCCCCTTTGCATGTAAAACATCGAAAGATGCTCCACTCCGGATTTCATACTCAAAATCCCGTTCATTCTCCCTTATTCGAATATGGACCTTTTTATTACTTCCTTCAAGGGGTTGAAGCCAATAAACATTGGTCAAATTAAAACGCCCCGATTTAACCATATGAATTGCTCCGTATACCATTTCCAAGTAACCCATACCCGGTAAAATACAAGTAGACCCCACTTTATGATCAACCATTATTTTTTCAGACCCACTAAACTTCTTGGTAAAAGTAAATAGTTGGGCCTCGCTGTTTCTTATCTGTACATCAATTAATGGATGAGTATTTATTGCTTCTGGACTGTCCTCAACCCAGTGTCTATTTCTAGCAAAAGGATAATTTGGCAAGACCATTCTTCTTGGCTGAACCTCGTGCAGCAACTTCCAATCTATGGAAACACCCTGTACCCATAATTTTGCCAATTTGTTTAAATTTCTTTCTTGAATAAGACGACGAGTTAGTTCTTCCGGTAGTTCTTCCAAATCATCCAAAAACTTTTTAATGAATTTTCTTGACATAATAGAACTATCAGATCCATTTTCGCTTGAAGATTGCTTAGCCTTTATGTATTTGTTTAATATCATTACCAGTTCCTCCACACTTTCCACTACCCATGCTATGCGATCATTCATTTCTTCCCTTCCTATTTGTAGGGTATAGGCCAATTGATGTATTTCTATTTTTTCATTGGATGTAGCTAAAAAATCATACAATCGAATAGCATAAGCCAAAAGGCCTCGTTCATCTTTACCCGATAGTACGATAAGTTGTTTATCCTTTACATTGAGCACCGTTGTGCTGTCATTGTATTCCTCTAGAACGATATGACAGTTTACCCCGCCGAACCCAAAAGAGCTTACCCCCGCCCGACGAGGCAAAAATTGACCTAATCCATTTCGCTTTTCTTTCCATTCTATATTTCTATCAGCTATCTTAAACACTGTGTCATGAAGATCTATGTATGGGTTTATTTTCTTTAGGTGAATCGATGGGGGTATTTTCCTATATCTCAAGGCCATAACCGATTTTTGTAGTCCCACAATCCCCGCGGCCCCCTCTAGGTGCCCCACGTTCGTTTTGACAGAACCAATATAGCATGTGCTGTTCTTGGGTTTTATATCCTCTTGTTCTAGTAATAGGTGAGCGGCTTTTTTTAATCCATTGATCTCAATCGGGTCCCCCAGGGCCGTCCCCGTCCCGTGGGCCTCGATATACCCAACTGAAGAAAAATCTACTTTACTCCTTTCGTAAGCTTCCACTATTAAACTTGCCTGGGAATTGGGATTGGGAGCTGTAAGTGAATTGGTCCTACCACCGTGATTCTCAGACGAGCCCCGGATAACGGCATGGATGAAATCACCGTCCTCCTTAGCCTTTAACAATGGCTTCAGCAGCACTATACCGACTCCTTCGCCCCTTACATATCCATTGGCCATGGAATCAAAAGCTCTGCACTTGCCATCCGGGCTCAACATACTGTTCTTGCTTAGGGCTATATGGGCGAACGGAGTTAACATCAAATTAATCCCTCCCGCAATGGCCACAGAACAATTCCCTCTCCTTAGATCCTCCACAGCCCTATGAACGGAAACCAAGGAGCTGGAACAAGCGGTATCCACCACAACACTTGGACCTTGAAGATTAAATAAAAAGGAGATCCGATTTGCAATCATCGTCCTTGCTATTCCTGAAAGAGTATGCGGCTCAATTCCCTGACCACTTTTTACCAGTACTTCGGTATAATCGGAACCTACGCAGCCTAGGTACACCCCAGTGTTTGTTCCTGAAAATTCCGAAGGTTTATAGGCCGCGTTTTCAAAGCAATGCCAAACTGTTTCCAATAATATTCTTTGCTGGGGATCCATGAGTTCGGCTTCCCTTGGGGAGATGCCAAAAAAAGAAGCGTCAAATTTATCGACTTCATTGATAAAACTCCCCCATCTAGAATTTGTCTTGTTCGGCTCCGTTTCAGGGTCACCTTCATATCTTCTCCAATCCCAACGGGAATTTGGAACTTCCTTTGTCAAATCCTCACCATCCAAAAGATGCTCCCAGAAATCTTGTAAAGTATTAGATTCCCCGTAACGTCCGCTCATTCCTATAATGGCAATAGCACTTTTATCAGCTGTTTCGTCAATGGTAGATTCGGATTTCTTACTTAGTCTCACCTCATCTGAATCATTAGAAAGTTCAGATTGGTTAGAACCATCCGGTCTCATTTTGGCTGAATTCTTTAGTATATATTCGGCAATAGCCTTTATAGATTGATATTCAAAGAAAAAAGTAGGTGTTACATTGATTTCATACTTATTATTTATAGCAATGCTAAAATTTATATAGCTTATAGAGTCAAATCCATAATTGCCTATATTAATCGTATCTTCGAGATTATCGGAAGGTATACCCAGAATCTCTTGTATCAAAAGAACAACCTCGTTCTTTATTATTTTATAAAGGTCCCTTTTGAAACTCGTAATCGATTTTCCCGACTCTTGTTTATCATTTTCCTCTTTCTTCGTGGTTTGGTCTTTTTCCTTTACCTCGTATTTTATTAACTCTTCTTTGTCCCCTGCCGTAAGTAACTTCCTGTCAGTTTTTTTGTTCAATGTTATCGGAAACGAACTTAAACAAAGATATTCAGAGGGGACCATGTAATCAGGCAAAGTATCTCTTAGTAGAACTTTGACGGCATCCGATTTTAACTTGGTATTTTCTGCAACTATCAAAAAAGCAACTAATTTATTTTGGCGTAAAACAACCACAGCCTCATCGATACTGGGCACTCGAATAAGGGCATGTTCAATTTCACCTAATTCTATCCGATGACCTCTCAATTTAATTTGCTGGTCTATCCTTCCTAAAAATTCTATTTGCCCCGATTCCTTATATCTGCCAAAATCTCCAGTGCGATATAGCCGTATATTTTTTCCACATATGTTTATATTTATAAATCTTTTAGCTGTCTCCTCTGGGGAATTCACATAGCCTTCCGAAAGTCCCTTTCCACTAATACAAATTTCTCCTTCTATTCCTATCGGACATATAGTTTCATTATGAAGAACATACATATTCATGTTATGAACCGGATGTCCCAATACAATTTTGGCCGGGTCTTTCACATTAGCAACGGATGCCCAAATCGTTGCTTCAGTGGGGCCGTACATGTTCCATAGGGAACTGCAACGGGATAAAAGAGCCTGCGCCAAATCCATGGGCAATGCTTCCCCTCCACAAAGGATTTTTAATGATGGAAGTCCTTTCCATTCCGCGGCAAGCAACATACGCCAAGTAGTAGGGGTTGCCTGCATAATGGTAATATCGTTCTTTTCAAGGCGTTCCTTTAACAATATACCGTCCTGCGCCAGGGAACTTGATGCTATTTCCAACTTTGCACCAACAACAAGTGGGAGAAACAGTTCCAAATAGGCAATATCAAAGCAAACAGTGGTAACCGCCAACATAAAGTCCTGAGAGCCAATTCCAGGGCGCTCTTCCATTGAACTTAAAAAATTATTCAAACTCTTATTACTAATCGCAACCCCTTTGGGCCGTCCGGTGGAGCCGGATGTGAATATAATATAGGCTAAATCCTCATTTTTAGAATCTATCTTTTTAGTATTTCTAGTTATCTTCCATTTCTTATCATATTTCAGGATTCTTACCTTTTTTGGGTTTAGAATTTCTGATAAATTACTTTCGGTAATTATCATATCCACTTCTCCATCATCTATCATCATTTCCAAACGATCTTTTGGGTATATTGGATCTAATGGAATGAAGGTACTTCCGCAAGACAATACGGCAAGCAAAATGGGGAGTAAGTCAGATGTTCTGTTCATTAAAACCCCAATATGACTTCCCTCACCATACCCTTTCTTAGAAAGATAGGCGCCCAATTGATCGATATCGTTTATTAATTCTTCATAGCTCAGGCTTTTATTGGTGCAAGAGACCGCTAACTTATCAGGGTTTGAAATTGCTTGATTGCGAATCCTATCCAATATGGTATCGGATTCAAAATCTCGCTTGTTGCGATCTTCGTTAACTTTAATTTGCTTCAATTCATTTTTACTGTAGAGTAGATTTGAAATATCCTGCCCCGGATTTTTTATAATTCTGTTTAATAGGCCAACATAGTCAGAAGACATACGCTCTATTAAATCTGAATCATATACCGAGGGGTTGTATTTGAAAAACAATATTGCCTCTTCTTTACTTTCTACTATTTCCAAGGTTAAATCGAACTCTCCTTTTTGGCGGATCCCTTCTATTGGTTCAAGTAAAATTTGTTCTTCTTGAGTTTCAGCCAACTCATACCAATTTTGATAATAAAATGCAACCTTGAACAATTCTGAAGAGCGTTTTTCTTGGCGAAGAGTTTTTTTGAAAGTGTATAAAGGATAATTACTGTTATCAAAGGCGTCAAAAACCCGGTCGGTAATCTCGTGCAAAAACTCATTAAACGTTTTATCTAATGTGATATCCGAAGCTATGGATAGCATATTCATAAAATAACCTATGGTATGTTCAAACTTGGAAAAAGGTCGACCAGCTATCGGAGTCCCAATTACAATAGATTCTTTCCCACTATACTTGTGTAACAATAAATACAGTGAACTCAATAAAACAGAAAATACGGTTGTTACTTGAGCTGAAGCCAAAGTCTTAATGGATTTCAACTTAGATTTCCCAACTTTAATTGTATGTAATGCACCAGCTGTGGAGTCGACCGTTCCATTAATATTACTACTCAATATTTCGAAAGGAGGGCAGTGATCAATATGTTGGTCTAACCAATATTCTTGTTGTCTAATCCCCTCATCGCTTTTCAAAAAAGTTTGCTCCCAAAACACAAAATCTAGATACCTCAATTCATTCCTGGTTCTTTCAATTTCCACCCCCTTTTTAAGAGAATGATAGACCGATAAGACTTCTTTGAAAAAAACAATCGATGATACCCCATCAAAAATCAAATGATGTGCAACAATTAATAATGCACTGGCCCGTCCTGTTCTTTTATAAAAGAATACCTTCAGCAGTGTACCACTTTCCACATCAAAAGGCTGATAAGCTTGTTTTTCAATTAAAGTGACCAATTCCTCATCATCCATACCATCTTTGTCTTCCATGAAAAACGGAATCTCGACAATAGGCAATACCTTCTGCATAGGTCTATTGTCTACAGTGATAATTTCAGTTCGTAAAACATCGTGTTGATCTATTACTTTTTGAATAGATTTCTTCAAAATTTCAATATTAGTATCAGGTGATACCCAAAAGGAAATAGGCAAATTGTATGCGTAGCTTTGGGGGTACATTTTATGAATTAACCACAAAGCTTCTTGACCTTCTGACAAAGGATAAATGGAATGGTCGACCGGTTTTGATATAACCTTATCCTTCTTTCTAATCAAGTCCATGGCTTGTTTTACCGAAAGCTCCTTTTTAGCTACCATGTTATATATTTCTTCTCGATTCATAGTCTCGATGTTTTTTTACTAATAAATTTTCAGTAGTTGTGATTCAAAATTTCTAAAGAAGCTTTTGGTATAAATACAATTCTTCATTTCTCAAATAAAAATTTCCATGTAAAAATGAATGACTGATTTGGAAACTTTCTGGTAAGCTCTTGAAAAAATATACTTATACTTTACCTTTTGATTAATTTCGGTAAGCTTTTAACAACGACCTCTAGCATATACTTGTGAAGTCCAAATTCCAGGCATGTTTTGGATTGTGGCATTCTTAAAATGATTCAACTGAAACCATCAAAGCCTTAGAAAATTTAATAAATACCATAGCTCTTTAGGTTAATGTAAATTTGTGAACTTGACAGGCCGGTGACCTTTGATCATTCATATGTTTAAAGCCTCACTGGTCGATATGGAGCCCTCTTGTAATTGGGTTAGTAAAATTTCAAGATCACTTCCTGAATCTATTTTATGGTTTGAGTGCTCAACTTTCGATATATCCGTGTCCAAGCTGGATTTGGATTTCAAATTTTCAGATATAACTTTGAAGAAACTATTTAGTGTTGGGTTGTCTATTAGGGTTTTGGCCGATATTTTTATTTGATATTCTTCTTGGACAAGATTTATAAATCGCATTCCTCGTAGAGAATCCATACCATATTTCATGAAATTTCGATTGTCTTTAATCTCTGATTCTGAAATTTTAAGGAGGTCGCAAAGCAATTCTCTTATACGGATTTTTACTTCTTTATGCTCCTTGTCTTCTATCACCGACGGTTTGGTTTTAGCATTTTGTAAGTCATCTCCTATCCAGAATCGTTTTTTAGCGAAAGGATAGGTCGGAAGTGATAATTTACGCCCCCCTTTATTTTGATCCAGAAGATGATAATCAAAAGAGGTACCCCTGATCCATGATTTTGCTATTTCATCATAGCTATTGCTAACTATTAAGGAGGTAAGGGTATCACTTGTCATAACATCCAGGCCTTCTGCATCCTCATCTACCTCTCCGCTATAAACAGAATCTAAGTCCTTGCCAACAATAAATGCTTTTAACTTTGCTTTAAGTTCTTTCTTATTTTGAACAACCATTGCCAAACGATACTCCAAGGTTTCTCGCCCGCACATAAGGGTATAGGCAATGTCTTTTAAAGACACTTTTTTCTCAACCTTAAGATAGCCCAAAAGCATTTTAGCCTTTAATCTCATTGCTTTGCTTCTCTGAGCTGACAAAACAATTATTAGGGGAATACCGTTTTCACTTCTTTCGGCATCTTCGGTACGATGCTCTTCCAAGACTAAATGAACATTAGAACCTCCAGCCCCAAATGAATTAATAGCAGCTCTACGTGGTATTTTTACAATTTCGCCATATTCATCTGTACTTTCCAAGCATTTCCAATCCGTCAAACCTTTCTGCAGGTAAAAAGGTGAATCTTTCAATGAAATATTGGGATTCATTCTTTCTGCATTAATCGTTGGAGCTATTTTTTTATACTTGAGCTGAAGCAATACTTTTATCAATTGAGATATTCCCGAAGCCGCTTCTAAATGTCCTATATTTGATTTTACAGTTCCTAATGCACAAAAACCTTTTTTGTTCGTAAGTTGACCAAATGCCTTCTTTATTGCATTTACTTCAATAGCATCTCCAAACAAAGAACCATTCGCCGCAGATTCTAGATAGGTAATACTTTCTATTGGCACGTCGGCATCTTTGACTGTTCTCACAAGTAAGTTCTCTAATGCCTTCAATCCCGGGACGGAAAAACTACTTGTCTTTCCACTATGGTTCGTATTTACTGATTTGACTACTCCGTAAATATTGTCATTATCTTCAATGGCCTTCTGCAAGGGCTTGAGCATTACGGCACCGACTCCCTCACCAGGAACATAACCATCCCCTTCGCCAAAACTTTGGCTTACATGGTTACTGCTAACCATTCCGGTAGCACTTAAACCAACGTATTTATCCGAATGTAAACTAAGATTAACACCACCTGCAAATGCAACTTCGCATTCACCTCTCCAGATACTATTACATGCCATGTATACAGCAGTTAATGAAGACGCGCAAGCGGTATCTATTGCAATACTAGGACCTTGAAAATTGAAAAAATATGATATCCGATTAACCAAAGACCAATAAGAAGTACTTGAAAGCAGTGCATGTTCTTGAGTACCTTGTGCTGTCAAAGGGTAATGCTTGTACATGCTGCCGACAAATACACCTACATCTTTTCCCAACGTTTGGCGTACATACCCCGCATCCTCAATTGTTGCCCAGATGGTTTCCAACAACAACCGCTCTTGCGGATCCATTAACTCAGCTTCCCTAGGAGAAATGTTAAAAAAAAGTGGGTCAAATTTATCGACATCCTTAATGAAACCTCCCCATTTAGTGTAGCTTTTCCCAGGTTCTTCCTTATTTACATTATAGAACCCTTCATCACTAATCCAACGCTCTGAAGGGATTTCAGTGATGCAATTTTTTCCTTTTCGAATATTGTTCCAAAATTCTTTAAGGTCTTTAGATTTTGGAAAACGACCATGCATCCCTACAATTGCGATACCATTTTCTTTCTTTACTCCTTCAAGATTGTTATGAAATTTTTTAAATTCAATATTCTTTTTATCGGTGGGCGTTAATTCTTCTTCAGCAATCGAGGTATCATTATACACTTCCTTAAACTCGTTTGATTGTTCGGATTTCAAACCTAGTTTATCGATTAAATCATCCCTATGATTTTCAAGAAAAAAATCAGTCAATTCATTGATCGTTTGATATTCAAAGAATAATGTCTTGGACAATTCCCCAAATGATTCTTCTAGACTGTTATTCAATTTCATTATGGTAAAGGAATCTACTCCGAATTTATCAAAGGTGACCGTCTCCTTTATTTTGTGTAACCCTAATTCGGTAACTTCAGAAATCAACGCTTTCAAATATTCTTTAACTTTCACCCTAATGTTCAAAACCTCTTTTTTTGATTCCTCCTTTCGCAGCAATTGCCTACTTTCTTTTGGACCTATTGCACCCACTTGATCCGTAAGCTTAGCTATTTTGCGGGAATCTCCTTTGGTTATCATAATCTGCGAAACATTTGATTTAAGGGCCATTTTAAAAACATCTATTCCTTCCTTGTTAGAAATGGGAGACATTCCCAAAACCTCTTTCATATTTTTCAACTGGCTCTTATCCACCTGCATACCTCCTTCTTCCCATAAAGGCCAACTTATTGCGACAGTTTTTCCAAAGCGTTCCCCTTTTTGTCTGAGTATAGTTCGATGCTCTGAAAAACAATTCAAAAAACTGTTTGCATATGCATAATCGGCTTGTCCGGAATTTCCTAAAACTCCCGATATTGAAGAAAATAGCATGAAGAAATCCAGAGGTTCACGTTGAGTATATTGATCTAAGAATAAAGTACCATAAACTTTTGGAGCGATTACCTCTTCTGAATCCTCTATTGATTTTTTTACGATAAAACTATCCCTTAGTACTCCCGCACTATGAATTACTCCATTTATATTTTGAAAACGCTTTTTAACCGTCGTAATTAAACCGACGACTTCATGCTCCAAAGTTATATCGGTTTTATAATACTGGACATTTGCCCCTTTAGCCTCTAATGCCTCCAAACTCATTTTTTTCTCCCCATTCAATTTAGAAGTTCCTAGAAGTATTAATACCGGGTTTTTCAAAATATTGGCTAAATACATGGCTATAGTTTTTCCTATTCCCCCAAGTCCCCCTGCAATAATATAAACCCCATCGTCCCTGAGTTTGGCAGAATCTTTTTTAACTGAGAAGGCTGATTTGTTAACCCGTTGTAGCTTTCGCTCCTGTTTTATACCCATAGAGTAGCAGACTTCCACCGAATCACGGGATCCTTTTGTTTTTATATGGTCAACTAGAATACGAGTATGCTTTTTAACAGTATTCAAAATGGCAGGTTCGACATCATTAAAAACTATTGTTTGACCAACGATTTTCGGATACTCTATTCGTATAGTTTTAAATAAGGCTCCCATTGCCAAGTGAAATGAGCTGGCCATTGCCTCCAAAGAATAACCAGAATAGGCATGAATCCATTTTATTTTACCTGTAATTTTCGTATTTATTATCGCTTTGGTAAGATTCATGGAAGAGTAAAAGGTCTTATCCAATTCCTCCTTTATTCTTTTTGAATTCCAGCTAGTATTTCGAAAAGTTGATGTTTGATAAAAGATAATACAATTAGGTGGTCCAAGGTTCTCAAATAATTCTGCATATCCATCTTCAGTAGGGATTAGTATATAACTTCGGTCACTGATTTTTTTGAAATCCATGCCATATTGAACTTCAACAACATCAGCATCTTGACTTTTCCGCAAGTTCGATGCAATCATGGGGCCTGACTCCCCTTCTGTTATAAGAATGATATAGCCACTACTATTGTCGTTTTTCATCTTCATGAGTTTTATTAGGATACTGAATTACATTTAATATCAATAACGTTCCTTGAATTAGGGTGGTTAAGACTCATAAGAAACATTTAGTTTGTAACAACACCCTTGGTATAGCCTTGACTAAGAAATTACAGCTACTGTTTAGACTTCCGCCCTTAAACAATTACATATATGGAAAACTTTTGAATACTTTTTGGAAGTAGATTATTTTATCTTAAGAGGCTATAAACTATCAGTAGTTAAAACAAAGCAAATTCACAAAAACGAGTTTTGGATATTGTGCTCCGATATATTTACTCCACGGTAACAAACTCATTGGTATGAAAATGTAAACTTTCACTTTTTTGTTCTTCCTGAGGAACAATATTTTTAATACTTTTTTTTGCAAAGTCACGTATGATAACCAATACTTTCCCCATTTCATCGCTAATTTTGATATTGTACTTTTTCAATACATCATTCTTTTCATGCGATTTTGTTATATGGGCGTAGCATTTATTGGGAAGAGGCTCCAAAAATATTATTTCATTAATAGAAAAGGGTAGATACTGATTTCCCTCTAAGACATCTGAAGTATCAAATTCAATAAGGGATTGTAACGCCCCGTCCAGAATTGCAGGATGAAATATTAATTTTTCCTTATCCTTTAGATCAGTTACTTCCAATTCTACCAATGCTTCTTCATCTCCATTATGCATATGTTTAATAACCTTTAAGTTGGGACCATAATGAAACCCTTTGTCTAAAAATTTCTTGTACAAACTTTCAGAATCAATGACATGTGCCAAACGATTTTTTATGGAATCAATGGAAATACTTGAAATTGCAGAAATAAAACCTCCTTGATTAAAGTACATTTTTCCTTGGCAATGTACTATAGTCTCGTCCTGACTTTGTTGTAATACCTCGTACTTCAAATAATCTTTTTTATCAGAAATAGACAAGCCAACTTCTCTTTCAACACAATCTTCAAATATTATGGGGCTGTACCAGGTTACATCTCTTAATCTAACTATTTTATTTTTTGTTATCCTTTGCCCTCCCGCACGTGCTATTTCCATGTACAAAACTCCTGGGACCAGAATTTGGTCATATATATTATGGTCTTTGATATAATTATCGCTTGCAGATAATCGACTCATAAACAAAATATTATCTCCACTGGATATTTTCCTATCCAAAAATGGGTGAGGATCTGAATCTATATTGTTTTCTTGACCACTATCTCCTTTTATCTGAATCCAATAACTTTCCTTTTCAAAGGGATAGGTTGGTAAAGGAATTCTTCTTTGAACGAGATTGTCAATATTCCTCCAGGACACCTCCCCTCCTTTTATCCAATGCTTTGCCTGGTCTTCAGGGGAACTTTGCCTAGTCATATCGATTTTTGATTGCTCATCTAAGTGCTCCAGGACATTAAAGTAAATGTCTTTGTCTTCCCATTCATCGGTTTCTATTATCCCAAGTTTGTCGATTAGTTCATCGATTGAAGATACCAGTATTGCGAAACGGGCTTCCATGGACTCCCTTCCTTCTTGCATAGTATGTATTATATCTTCAAGGGCAACCTCACCATGGTGTTCTATAAAGTATGTTTTCATTTGGTTCGCATAAACCAATAACTGATTTTTATTTTTAGCCGATAGCACGAACACCAAAGGTTCCGAAAACTTCAACATGTTTACTTTGGGAATATCTAAGTATTCTTCCACTACCACATGTGAATTAACACCCCCAGCACCAAAAGAACTTACACCTGCCCTTAAAGGAATTATTTTTTGGTCTTGTACTAAATTTTTCCAGGGTTTCGTCTGCTGTACAATATAAAATGGTGATTTTTCTAATTCGATATATGGATTCTGCTCATTACAATGAAGACTTGCTGGTATTTTTTTGTTTCTTATTGCCAATAAAATTTTAACCAAACCAGCTATTCCAGCCCCGGATTCCAAATGCCCTATGTTTGTTTTCACCGAACCAATACCACAGTAATTTTCCTTTTCCATTATCATATTGTTTCTTTGGTACAATGTGGCAAAAGCTTTTTTCAATCCATTAATCTCCGTTGGATCTCCCAACTCGGTTCCAGTACCATGCGCTTCTATGTAAGTGATTGTTTCCGGTGAAACACCTGCCTTTTCATATGCTTCAACAATCACTTCGGCTTGTGAATTTACGTTTGGAGCTGTAATAGACTTAGCACGTCCACCGTGGTTGACCGCACTTCCCTTGATAACTCCATAAATGTAGTCTCCATCTTCTTCCGCTTGTGACAGTTTTTTTAGTAACAACGAGGCAACTCCTTCTCCTCTGACAAAGCCATTGGCGTCTTTGTCAAATGTTTTGCATTTACCGTCAACACTTAACATGTTTGCGGCACTGTAGTTCATGTGCAATCTAGGTGTAATAATCACATTAATTCCTGCTGCAACCGACATACTGCAAGTACCTGCATGTAAATCCTGAATTGCCCTATCAACAGCAACAAGTGAACTAGAACACAAAGTGTCGATGGGTTCACTTGCACCACGCAAATTCAACAAATGAGAAATACGATTGACAATAAAAGGTCTATTATTACCCGTCATTCCATATCCGCTTGCTGGAAGCTTATTTAACAATTCTGCATAGTCCATATTAGAAACTCCTAAATATATTGAGGTTTTTGAACCGTATAAATCCGATGGTTTATATCCAGCATCTTCAAATGTTTTCCATACTACTTGCAGTGTAAGCCTTTGCTGTGGATCCATTAATTTGGCTTCGCTTGGGGATATGTTAAAAAATAATGGGTCAAAACAACTGATATCCGACATAAAAGCTCCCCATTTACTTCTAGATGTATTTGGTTCATTAGAAGGATCTCCAAAATAATCTCTCCAATCCCAGCGGTCATTCGGAATTTCCTTTACTAAATCATCCCCTGCTTCCAGATGTTTCCAAAATTCCTCTAGGCTTTCAGACTCTGGCATAACACCTGACATTCCAATTACAGCTATAGGTTCATATTTGGTCTTTTCGTTTTGTTGTTTCTTATAAGCAGTATCGGATCTCGAATCTAGAGCCGATTCTTTAAAGACCCTTTCCTTTTCTACCCCGAAAGATTTTACATCCGTATTTATCATTTGACGACTTTCTTTGGATTCTATAATATTGTTTGCGAAATCTTTCAACAAGAATTTGGACAGAGATTCGATATTAAGAGGGTTAATCTCAAAGAAAATTGCGGGTGTGAGAGATAATTTCCATGTTTTGTTAATTTCGTTCGAAAGTTCTGTAAGAGTTATAGAATCAAACCCATACATATCAAGTAATACATGAGCCGCGAGGTTTTCTATCTCTATTTTTGAAATTTTCGAAACTATCTGTAGTAATTCTTTGGAGGTCTCTTCCTGATATGATGTCATCTCGGAAACCGCGATTTTTTGATTCGGTTTCTCCACTAACGGTTCTGACCTGGTTTTCATTAGAATATTACTTATTTCTTTTGGGCTCCCATACCAGAAGAATACCTGAGACGGTTCCTGATTTAAAATAACATCTATGGCTTCAATTGCTTTATCGGATGATACTGCTTTAAATCCAAGAGTTTGCTCCAGAAGAATTAATTGTTGCCTATTAATTTGCATACCTCCATTCTCCCACAAGGTCCAATTAATAGAACTGGTTTTCCCATTACGTTTCTTTTCCTTTGTCATTTTCTCACGATAAGAAGAGAAAGCGTCCATAAAACCATTGGCATAAGCATAATCGACCTGACCAATATTCCCCAATACGGAGGTTATGGAGGAGAATAAAACAAAAAATTGCAAAGGCTCCTCTTTTGTAAGTTCATCCAGCAAAATAGTTCCACTTATCTTAGGTTGAACTACAGAATGAAAATCTTCCCAAGTTTTATTTTTTAATAAGCTATCATTTACTGAACCCGCACAATGAAAAACTCCGTTGATTTGACCATATTCCGATTTAATTTTTCGTAAAGCTTGGGTCATACCTTCTCTATCCGTCACATCGACTTCATGGTAATTACAGTCGATTCCTTCTTGTCGCCATTGATCTATTTTTTTTTGAATTTCACTGGATATTGGGGTCCTACCCGTTAAGGCAAAGCTTATCTTTTTATTGCCATATTTGTTGACAATCTCTGAACCAACTCCTCCAATACCACCGGTTATTAAATATACCCCACGATTCTGCCATTCAAGGTCTTTGGAGGTAGATGGATGTAGGTTATCCCATTGGTTCTCATAGCGAAAACCACTTCTATACTTTATAACTCCATCTCTTTCCAAATTACCAATCTCCTTTGCCAGAAACGTAGCATTAATTAATGGTTCTTCGATTTGGATCGTTCTAAATCGTATTTGACCAGTTTCTAAAAAAATACTTTTTCCAAAAGAATTTATAGCATTAAGATGTAAAAAGGACTTTCCAAAACAAAGAAATGAAGTAGTCATTTTATCTTCCTGCATCATCAATGCTTTGCTTAAAAAAAATATTGGTTTTATTAAATTCTGAGCCTTCAAGACAATTTCCTTATCCTCTTTTTTAAAATCCCACATCCAAACTATAGTATCTGGAAGGGGATGGGCTGCATTATCATACAGTAAGTTCACTAATCGATGATAATCCTTTGATTCATGAGCATTTATTCTATATGTATTTCCATCTTCTGAAAAACTCTCTCCCTTATAAACATAAGTAGCTTGTACCCCTTCATAGGCTTCATCAACCCTAATATGGACATCCTCACATGGAGTTTCTGAAAAATACAAAACATGTTTTGGAGTACGGTTCTTTCTTGGAAAAGCAGTTTCCTTCCAAGCGGTTTTGAACAAATGAATTCCTGAATTGGATTTTTTAAAAGGTAGGGATCTAACGGTATAACTTTCTATAACTACACTTACATTAAGATCTTCATTCAATATCTTGATGTCAAATCTTTTAATTTGGTTATCTCCTTCACCCTGTACACCCTTAATCTCAGCGAGTACCCAACATCTACTACCTAATTCATTATTAAAACTTAATCTTTCGATTCCAAAAGGAATAAACGGCTTCCCGATTGAACGATCTAAGTTTGCTATTAAACCTGCTGTCTGTAGCGCTCCTTCTATTATTGTTGGATGCAAAACATAATTTAAAAAACTCCCTTTCGAACTTTCAGCAATTTCAATTTGAGCCAGTGCAACCGAATTATCGTAGTATACGTTCTTAACAGGTGTAAATGTTTCTCCATAGCGGAATCCGCCTTCACTAAAACGTAAATAAAACTCCTCATGGTTAAGTTTTTGATTTAATCCATTCCTTATTTTTTCAAGATCGATATCGTAGTCATTCTTTTCAAAGTAATCCCCAAAGTACAAATCACCTTGAGCATATGTGGATGTTCCTGAGGCATGCCAGCTAAGACCAGTTTCATTTGAATTCAGTACAAGGTCTATTTCTTTTTCAGTTCCATGTTCCAAACCACAGGTCTTAATCCATGTGACATTTGCAATTTCATTGATTCTCATTTTCGGGTTTGCCAACTCCCCTGCCATTCTTGCCATCTCCAGATAAACTACTCCCGGTAGTATCATAGTTCCATCAATGATGTGATCTTTCATGAAAAAATCGGCTGAACTCAGATGTTTTTTATAAGCTTGTTTCGACAATGTTGAAACATTTCTATCTATAAGTGGGGTTAGTTTCTGGATATGCCCTAATGTTCTTGGTCTTTCTCCTTTTTCCACCCAGTAACTCTTATTATCAAAGGGGTAAGTCGGTAAGGATACTTTTTTTGGTCTGTCATCGCCATACAAAACAGTCCAGTCAATGGTAACTCCTCCTACCCAGCATTCAGCTATTTTTAGCCAATCTTTTTGGTCCAGTAAATTCAATATATCGGTACCATTCGTCTCTGTATCCCCAACAACACCTTTGTAATAATCCCCGCTTAATTCATTTATATATGAATTCAATTGATTACATAAATCGGAAATACTTTTTGTCACTATCGCCAATCTTGTATTTAATGCTTCTCTACCCAATTGGGTTGTATAGGCCACATTTCTTAAATTATACTTTTTCTCAGTTGGCTCTGACGTGATAGAAAAAACGTATTCATCATTGACATCTTTTTTTGTTATTAGCGTTACCAGTTTGGTTAATGAATTATTTATCAAAAGATCATCTATACCGACTTCAAAATTGTATTTCGCTTTTAAAAGTTCTATGATTTTTTCAAACTGTAACACATTCATCCCAAATTCTTCAAAGTTTTCATCGAGGTGAACATCCTCTGCTGCCACTTCCAAAATAGTGGCCAACTGTTGTTGTAATTCCAGTTTTACTTGGGAAATTTTGTTATTGTCGAATATTGTTGTGAGTTTTTCCCCGTCTTGTGCTATGCATTTATTATGTAAGAATTGAATCATATTGGTAGCATACACTTTTAACCTTTCGTTGTTCTTGGCCGAGAGTACGACCACATGTTCCTCTCCCGTATCTTCAGGTATGTCGTTTTGTTGGTACCCTTCAATGACGA
>CANNCA010000013.1 GCA_947503005.1 uncultured Flavobacteriaceae bacterium
TACCCGCCGCAGCGTTGATCTCGTCGATCGCGGCCTGTACGTCCGTGGCCGTAAGCCCGGAGGTCGTATTGTCGTAGGGGTTCGAACTCGCGTTCGTGTCTATGGTCTGTACGTTCCCCGCTTCGTCCGTATAGGTGTAGACCCCGTTGAGCGGAGCCGACAAGGTGGAAATGGAGGTGTCCGTGATCAGTACCGTTGCGCCCGCGGCGTCCGTGAAGGTGTACGTGCCGTCGCCGTTATCGGCCAGGGCCACCGTACCCGCCGCAGCGTTGATCTCGTCGATCGCGGCCTGTACGTCCGTGGCCGTAAGCCCGGAGGTCGTATTGTCGTAGTTGACATCAGCTGCTATCTGATCTAAAGTGGATAAATCTACAGTAACCGTATTACCATTTTCTATATCCAATGACAAGATATTTGTTCCTGAATCAAAGTTAAAATTCTGGAGCTGTTGATCATCAGATGAGGTCAATTCCCAAGAGTCACCATCCCAAAAATAGATAGTACCGGTGTTTGTGTTTACATACACATCTCCTAAATCCGCTCCGGCTGGAGTGGTCATACCTGGTGCCGTAACATCAGGACCACTTAAGACCTCGCAATTACATTGGTCTTCCAAGGTGACCGTAGTCTGCCCGAATACTGCTCCAGAAATCAGAAAAGCTAGTGCAACTATTATTTTCCTCATGGCCATTACTTTACTTTCAATAGTCTTATTCAAAATATTCGTATTTCGATATTTTTCTACGCATTAAAAAAGTTGCGTTGAAAATTAAATTTCAATTCATTTATGCAGAATAACTTATGAAAATCGTGCTCGAACAAGAGCTTCTAGAAAAATGGAAAATTGGATTTTGGAACATCCTTTTTGCCATAAAGCCTTTCTTGAAAAAGCCTAGGTAGATTTCGGTTAAGTTATTCATGCTTTGGGTCGTATCAAACCACTTTTATTCAAATGGTTCAATTACACTTTACAAAATTAACCTTAAGCCGCCCATTGAAAAATAAATGTTGTGTAACTGTTAAAATGCAATGTATAGGTCTTAAAAGTTGAGGTTTTTATCAGTTTCATTGGTCGATTAGCTACAGTATATCAATGCTTTCAGGGTAAATTGATGTAGGAAAAATCTCTTATAGACCATTGTAGATTTTGGAAGTAAAATGTGTCCTTCAATTACCTTTTACCCTGTAAGTTATTCTTCTATTAGTAATCACAGTACTTAACCTAACAAAAACAGTTGCCATATCACTCAAACCTAAACCAGGGCATAAATTGACCGTTGAATCCGTGATGGTATATTCGAAGGTAGTACCTGGAAAAGGTATTCCAGCACTATAGGAAAATGTGACCAAGCCATTATCGGCATCATCGATAACGACTGAACCAACGGGTGGTTGCGTAACACTTTGAATAAAAAAATTCTCTCCATCAGGCTCAGAATCATTGGCAAAAAGGTCAATTTGAACAGATATCGTAGTACCATTTGAGACAAGTTCCGTGTCGTCCTCTGCTACTGGAGCGTTCTCATTTTCAATCGTTTCGGCATCAGTTGTTGTCAAAGTATAGTGATTAGTACCCAATATTAATAATGGTTGTGCGATACCTGACGCAACCAGTCTCGAAATTCCATCGACAGGGTCGTAAAAATTGGGGTAATGAACTTCGATTATATAGGTTTGGGCCTCTCCCAAAGGCAGTCCAAAGTGCACGGATTCAGGCTGTTGTGTTCCATGACCAAAAACCCCGTTAACCTGTCTCAGACCGCTCACAATGTTTCCTTCGCAGTCTCTGATAAGCACATTTGTGCCTGTTGCCACACGACCTGGGAAGCCACCAGTCGAGCCATCAGGCCCCCGATCTTCAGTTACATCGACTATCAAATGGTTATTTCTGTTGGCAGCAGGTAGGTTATTGATCCAAAGCTGGTTTCCACTATTATTGTTGATGTTCATGTAAATATCAAGGTCCCCGTCATCATCGATATCCACCATAGTTGTACCTTCTCCATCACGCGTATTGAATGTTTGCGAATCTAAGGCAAAAGTCATTGCCGCACCGCTCCCAATTACTCCTGGCGCGGGTGTTGGACTGTTCAATTGATTGATAAATAAATAGCTTCTGCTAGAACCTACAAGTAATACATCAATATCGCCATCATTGTCAATGTCTCCACCGGCCAAGGCATCTATTCCAGCAGAGGAATTGCCTTGATTGGAATTGGCCGGTTGTGGCAGCCCTGGAAATACAGCAGCACCTAAAGCAGTCCACATACCTGGCCCATCATTTCGAAAAATCTGGGTAAGTCCATTTTCAGTCCAAACCGCATCCAAATCACCATCATTGTCCAAATCCCAAAGGCCATTACCCCCCTTATTATTATTATTAGCCTGGGCAAGGTCGGCACCACTTGTAAAAGTTCCGCCTTGATTTAGGAAAAAGTCGTTCTCATCACGTTTCCGCATAAAAATATCGACCCATCCGTCGTCATCGACATCGGCTGCCGTGCCATAATCGCCATCCGTAGCAAATTGGTTCAATCCGAATTGTACCACCCCTGGGCCATTACCAGTCGTAATATGCGTATAGAGACCACTTGCCGGAGGGTTGACAACGGTATGGGTGACATGATTTATATAGTTATTGCGGAGCAACTCAATTCCGTAATTGTGGCTATCGAAGAATATATCCAGGTCGCCATCACCTTCAAAATCGAAAAAACCCGCACCTTCAACATTGAGTGGATTTACGTTAATTGTATAACCGCTTCTTCCGACTGTAATCGGTGCGGTGCCACCAACACCATTTCCAAAGGTTCCGCTGGGATTTTGAAGAAATATCTGCAAGGCCGGATTGCTACCGCTATTACCATGTGATCCTATCATAAAGTCAGGTCGACCGTCATTATTTAAATCTCCCCAGGCAGCTTGTCGCTCTGCCGGTGCCGATAACATGCCTGGAGCAAGAGTCGCCTGAACATTGGTAAAGAAGCCTGCGGTATTTCGCATTAGAAAGCTTTTGGCGCCACTATTTTCAAGAACTAGAACATCCAAATCACCATCATTGTCAAAGTCGGCCCAGGCATGGCCTCCGTCTTTGTTTCTATTCAGGTTGAGGCCATAAGCTGCGGCACTTTCTGTAAAGGTGGTTTGGGCATTTGACAAACTGGTGTACATCATGGTGAAACCAAAGATTAGGCCGAGGCATAATCTAGGTAGCATAGATTGATTTTTTTTGTTTCTAGTCGTCATTGTTATCTATTCGAAGCGCTTAGTTCTTTTTTACTCGATAGGTAATTCTTCTGTTGGTAATTACCGTATTTACCTGAACCGTCAGAATGGCCGTATCTGAAATTGTCGGCCCACAATTGTAATCGTCAGAGGTAATGAGTGCCCTATACTCATTGCCATCGTCAGTTGGTGCCGCATTGGTAATAATCAAAGTATCCGTGGTAGTACCGCTATGGATTCCCGAATTGGTCAAATCGACCCATATCGAGCCATTGAACAACTGCCACTGATAATCGTCGGCATTTGAGGCAGCAACAGTGAATGTGGTGCTACAACCTGGACAAATAGTGATATCCGTAGGCTGCGTTGAAATTACCGGAAGGGTATCTTCAACATAATCTTGAGTTCCATTTCCTCCGCTATCAGCGGGAACGGGATAGGTCGCTGCTGTAACCCTACCATTAACATCTGTTGCAGGTGGGTCCCCGGTTCCAAAATATTCGTTATCGCCGCCATCGGCATTGGCGTCGGCATATGCCTCGTTTGCATCGCTACAGCCATCGTCATCGCTATCGGTATCTAAATAATTAGGTGGTGCAGTACCATCTGTATCTGCAATTATGTAATTAATTGTTCCGCTTTCTGGTAGCGTCTCCACTAAATCCGCCAAGCCGTTTGCACCAAACGTGCTTATTAGCACACCATTGTTATGTGGTCTATTGTGCCCTGCCTCTACAGCATCATAAATACCGTCATTGTCACTATCCAAATCCAGGTGATTGGCTACTCCATCAGAGTCTAAATCGATTCCATAATTCTCAGGATTGTTATAATTGGTCAAACAACTAAACTCTATATTATGTTGCCTCCCACCTGCAGAAGCACCTGCTACCCTTGCTTCCCCTCCAACTCTTATGGACATGGATGATTTTGAAGTATAACTGACTCCAAAATTTACTTCGGGAAATGTGTTGCCGGCTCCAGGAAATTCCGTTGTACCCGCAGTACCTATTACCCAAGAACCATCAGTTGACATGGTCAGTTCCGTAGGATTGGAAATCGTATAACTTGTAGGATTATCAGTCCATATTTGCTCTGCATAATTAGCGTTTCCATCAATATCGTTCAAGTTCATAAAAAACTTGTTGATAACCACTGGTGTTGAACCCCCGGAATTGACAAATTGAATATCATACTCAATATATCCGCGATCGCCAATGTTGGTGAGCGTAAAGGCTGTTTGAGGCCGAAATGCCGATGTATCCGATGAATTATTGTCAATATTCGTAGACGTAGCATTTACCGTTTTTGTGATTGTAACAAGGGCATCGGTTCCTGTAGTTACATTCGCTATTCGATAGACGGCACCTTGCTGAAGTGCAGTTCCTGAAATCAATACCGCCGCTGAGCTAAAATCCATCGAAGTGTCTCCGCCACATGCAGGTTGCGAATTTCCTACTACGGTGCTCAGTTCGTCACTGTCAGGAGTACCATCGTTGTCATCGTCAAGATCTACCTTGTCAATGACGCCATCATTATCGGAATCGGCCGAAACTATTAACAAGGCAGAACTCGATGTGGTAGCTCCACAAACATAACTACCGTCGTTAATCAGTACCCGATAAAAATTGCCATTCTCCGTGGCCGATACACCACTTTCCATATAGGAGTTCGATGTTGCTCCAGGAAGGTTACTGTAATTGATTCCACTATCAGTACTTACCTGCCATTGATAACTAAGGATCCCACCGGTTGCCGTTACTGTAAATGTAGCATCTGCCCCATCGGCAACCTCCTGATCTTGTGGTTGCACGGTAATTGTAGGTGGCGAACCTACTTCTTCATGGTCTGGGGTACCACTGGAATCTTGATCCGCTGGGATTGCATAGGACGCAGCTATTACCGTACCATCGTTATTAGTAGCCGGAGGATTGCCATTACCATAATAATCATTGTCACCTCCATCCGCATTTGAATTGGCATAGGCTTCATTGGTATCGTTACATCCGTCACCATCACTATCGAGATCGAGATGATCGCTGGCACTATCAGAATCGATATCACGAGCGCGGCAAGCTGAAACACTAAAATTAAAATCATCAAAAACGGAATAACTTTCAGGAGTATCGTCTATTTGTCCATACGTATAGACCCGAAATTTGTACTGTGTATTCGATTTTAACTCCAAACTTGAAGCATCTAAGTGGTCGAATGTAAGATAGGTGCTACCACTTCCATCATAGGTGTGAAAGACGTCTTTTGCCAAGGTATACCAGGTTCCTGTTGTTCCCTCAGAATACATTATTGTTGATGAATATGAATCTCCTTGGTTTGGTTGAAACCAACCGGAGACAATATTGTCGACAGTAAAAGAGCTGGTTTCAATGCCAGTTGTAAACGAAACTTCGATGTAATCGTTGTTATTGATTGCACTTTCAAGGCTTGTCGCAGACATGCCTGTTATATGGACATTTGCGCCGACCACGGAATAAATTCCCGTATTCAAAACCATATTTGTAGTGCCGTCAATAGCCCAATCCGTTATTTTTGGGTCGTAAACCGTATCCATTCCAAGATTACCCGACGGGTTGTTTAAGGACCAAACAAAGCCAGAAGAAACCTGATCTGAAGATTCAACACAATCCGTAATACCATCATTATCGTCATCGAGGTCTACGAAATCGGGTACGCTGTCTCCGTCGAAATCAGCTTCGCAGGCATAAAGCGAAATTGACCTTTCCGCTTCAATATAGCTAATACGTTCCGTACTACCGGAAGCGCGAATTAGTCTTATATATTGCCAGTCAATGGGTGAGGTGAATGTGTAATCCAATGTACCACTTCCCAAGGAAGTCCATGGGCCCGTTCCACTTGAAGATATCCATATATTAAATAGATCCCCGTCCGGGCCATTCACTGTGGCACGGTCTCCGCTATTCACAAGAGAAGCCATTTCCAAAACCAATTCATCACTATTATCATCAAAAGAAGCGGTATTGTTATTGTTACTGCCCAAGGCATTCGTTTCACTACCCACACCATTATCAGTGATTACGGCTGTAGCGGATATATAGTCGTAATAGGTGCTCTCATGCAAAGTGAAACCGGCAGAACACGCCGTTGCATCTCTTAAAACTATTCGATAATCTTCGACCTCACCATCGGCTGCCTCGGAATTTCCAGATGCCAGACCTGCTTCAGAAGAATATCTAAACCTTGCATAGGAAGTTCCGTTACTTGCCGTTAACGGAATTGGAACGTTCAGCGTAATAATTCCACCTGAGGGAGCCACATCAGAAGCTATCTTTTCCCCGACATCGTTAAAATCACCATCTCTATTAAAATCGATCCAGGCATTCAAAAATCCTGCTCCATTGGCTACGATATCGAGCGTTTTGGTCTGGCCAAGGTCGAAAATTTGACCGCTAATCTCCACGCCAGCACTTGTGACACCATCTTCATCATCACCATTATTATCATCACTGGCCCCAGTACTGAAATTAACGAAGGGATTCTCGCTATCGGGATATGTGGACCCCAAATAAATAGATAATGGCGTTGCCGTCAAGACAGGTAGAATATGTGCCGCATATCCATAGGAAGATGGTGCGTCACCCGCATCGTTTCGGGTTCCAAGGTTTCCCATAATCGATTCCACATCGCCTGTGCTGCCCAATTGGGCCGCAGGAATCAAATTACCGGTATCGGTATCCACTATAAAAATTGTTCTTCCCTGCCCAACACTATTTTCATCCTCTATATAATTTGTGCCATCACTGGCATACGTAATTCCCTCCCCGTCAATAGCAGCAGAAGTTGAAAAAGCATAAGTTGTAACTCCAGTAGTGATATCTATGGTATAATAGTCAACATTGTCGTCATTTTGAATATAGAACTCAGATGTGTCGGGGTTCCACGAAATACCATCGGCGGCAGTTCTCGCACCAGACAGTGCTATTGGGTAGCCATTATAAGGGGTCCATGCCGGCAGCGAACCACTTGCATTTGGGTTGATGGCCATAAGCCGATGGGGGCCACCACTCGTGCCGTTTTGATGAACAATAACCAAAACTTCTTCACCAGTGCTATTATTAATCCAAAATTCGGCACCCTCAACATGTCCAGCAACAATTCCGGTTTTGACCAAGGTTGCTACCCCCGTTGCGGGATCAATGGAATATAAATCGGAACTTGTTGTCGGTTCGGCCGATAGTCCTTGAAATACATAAATCTGTCTATCGGTCGATCTATAACCCCCGCCTTCGCCTGAAAATGTTATCGGGCTTCCACCAAAGGTCGTATTAACAACAGTAGGTGATGGTAAGGGCGACGCAGTCGGGTCGGGCGCTACAGAATACAGTTCATCCCTATTATCGGCCATAAAATAAATAAACGGAAGGCCTCTATTGAGATTGGAAACGATAGCTGGTAAGGGATCCGTTGTAAAGTCGGCAACGATGGTCAGAACTGGAGCCCTAGAAGAATCACCATTATAAGATTCAGCCGTTCTTTCCCCTAAGCCATTGATAATAAAAGCCATTGAATTACCAGAATTCCAACCTCCCCTATTCACGATTTCTTGCACAATGCTAGTCAAATCAGGAGTTTGCTGATTAACCCCTGACTGACCAACGGTATTCCACGCAGGTATAGCGTTCCATGCCACAGAGGCAGTGGTTAAAGTTCTTGAGGATATATTGCTATTTCCTGTGGTAAAAGTTGCGGCGTTATTAGTATCCTCGCCCAAAATCACCACAGAAGTGGCTCCGCTATCGGTTTCATCGGTGGTGAACTGAATATTGGCACTAATAATGGTCGTTCCTTGTGGGATAAATATGTTCTGAAAACGAATGCCTATCAATTGATTATTACTACCATCGCTTGTGAGTTCCAAATCAGAACTTGTCAGGCTAATGTTTCCATTGGAAATGCGTTCTTCTGCATCATCGCTACTCTGCGATACCTGCGAGGTAATTGTTGTTTGTGCTGAAGCAAAATATGCCCCGAAAAGCAACAAGAATAGTAGGATTTTATGTAGGTTTTTTTGCTCCAATATTTTGCTCAGTTTGGAAAAGCTATGGGGGAAGAAGCTAAATCATCTATTGTGATTGAACAATATAGACTCTTCCACCTTACAAAATTAGCCAAAGGGGTGCCCCACAAAAATTAATGTTGTGTAATGTTAAAATAGCATTGTATAGTGAAGAAAAAATGAAGTTTAGCGCCTCCGGATAGTCCCACAACACCGTCAAGAGCAACACAAAAGTTCTGAATATCAATGTTTTATACTAAGTAATTTAGCCATATCAATTTTTATTGACCCTGTAAGTAATACGTCGATTCGTAATTATGCTATAGGCTTTTATAATACTCATTGGAGAGAATTCGGAAGTGGAATTTGAAATCGTAGCGGTTGCGGTGACCATATCTCCAAGATTAACACCAGGTGGTAAGGCAATACTAAATCTATACTTATTTGTATTATCGGTATTCCCATCAATATCAGTATAACTAGAAGTACTTGAGTCAGTGTCAGCCCCACTTCCTTCTAGTACACTAAACAAAAATGTTTGTCCCTCACCATAATCAGTTGAAAAACCCAATTGATTATCACCAGTCGAGGCAGTGCCTTCATTGACGTCAGTCAAGAATATTTCTAAAGTCGCCCCTGGTCTTGACCAACCTTCAATCACCATAGCGGTTGGGGTTCGATATGCCGCTGAAATAATTGGAAAGTTAATCGAGCCATTTGGGCCATTGTCCGAGTCCCCTGAATCGTTAAGAGTTACACCATCCCCTACATTATCGGATTGATCAATATCGATACCCAACGAAGGAGTTGCTGTACCATTGGCATAAATCGAATTTTGTGAAATAAGGTTACCTGAGGTATTACCGCCAGCTAAAACAATTCCAGGACCGCCATTTGAGGCGATTATGTTGCTAGATATGGTTGAATTACTACCATCAAGTAAAATACCTGCATTTTCAATATATCCAGCACAAATGCCCCCATTTTGCCCTGAATTACCAATGGTATTCTCCGATATGACTACATTTCCAGAAATTCCGTCACCATCAATACCTAGTGAGGCCGAATTGTCAATATAATTTTGCTGAATTGTAATCCCAGTACCACTTTCCAACAATATATTATCATCACAAGCTCCAGCGCCATTTGAAGTGATATGATTATTGCGTACTAAGGTCGATGTACCGCCATTGACCCAAATTCCTGCAATATTGTTCATCGTTACATAATTACCATCTATAGTTGCGGATCCTCCAGTTACTTCAACACCATGCGTTATTTTAGCAAATGTTGTACCGTTAGCTCCTACTCCGATTAAATTATTTCGAAGAGTGGCCGTTCCGCCACTAACGATAATTCCAGATGTGTTGTTCGCATAAATTGCAACATTTCTAATCACAACATTCGATCCTTGGCTTGTCAGGACATCCCCATTTTCTCTATATATCTGTATTTCAGGTAATTCATAACTTGGCAGCGAAGTGGCCGAAACGCCTACATTGAAACCCCCTGCGCCCACACTTCCACTATTAGTGTCACCAGAATAAGCAGTTTGCGTTCTGCCATCAATATTAGTGTTCGCATCTGTAATCGTTGAAAAGGTCGCTGCCGCGTTCAGCGAAATATCAAAATAACCACTAACATAATTCGCATCTGCTGTTCTGCCCAAAGGATCGGCGGTAGGCGGAATCATAAATATCGATGTATCTTCTCCTGCCGCAGGGTTAAAAATACTATTGGCTACAATATCCAATCCTGTTTCTCCCAAGTTATTGCTGTTCACAATAAATTGCTCTAAAGAACCTTGACCAACTTCATTAGTATTTACCACTGTATTAAAATTAAAACCGAAGTCGATCCCAACTGCACCCTCATTTAGAATTGTTATTGTTGAGGTAGATTGTGCACCTACTAACGTAGCAGCTCCAGGGTCACTTGTGGAAGGTGCATTTCCTCCGACCTTATTCACGTCTGGAATTATTGTACTACCTACATAATCAGCCTTATATGTTTGTATGGGCATACATGAAGAACACGCGGTACCGTTCGGCCTTGTGGAGGATACAGAATTATTGACCACCCGTGCTGTATACGTACCATTCGCCATTCCAGCAAAGGTATATTGGCCTGAAGCATCAGTTGTGGTTGTAAAGACTAGAGCCCCAAGATTGTCGTATAATTCGACAGTAGCATTAGGTATACCGACCCCGCTTGAAACGGCCTGATCCCGACCTACGCCTCCTCCATAATTTACATCTTCAAAAACAACTCCGACAATAATATTGGATGGAACTTTAAGTACCACGGCATTCATCATCACAAAATCTTGACCAACATTAACTGTTGTTGTTGCCGATGTTTCGCCTGGCAGAATTAACGCGGAAACATCATAGGTATCTAAATCTAACCCGTACTGTGTCGCATCATTGGTGGCCGGTATACCTACATTATCATATATAGTTGAATTGAATGGATTGGTACCCGTTAAATTATCACCATCACCCGCTAAAGTATTATTGCCAGTTAATGGAGTATTAAATTGCAATGACTCACTATTTGCTAGTGATTGATCACCTTCCCAAGATAATATGGTTGTTTTTGCACCAGTTGATCCAATCGCGTAAAAACCTGAAAGACCAAAACTTGTTGTAGCATATTGGCTTCCATCAAATCCTTGGTAAAGATTAATTGTTGACGCAGATAATCCAGGTGCATTATAAAAAACCATTAATGCCCATCCGCCGAGAGTAACTGCATAAGAACAATAATTACCGCTAGAATCTATCGTAAGTCCGGAAAAATCGAATGTATTGTTGGTCGGATCTGGCATAGCTTGTAACATTGCTGTTACATCAGCCGATTGATTGTGAAATTCTAGGCCCAGTATCGTGGTTCTGTACACCAATTCGGCATTAATCTGTACACCTTCAAAGGTTACAACGGGATCCATTGCTCCTGAATTTGACCAATATAGAATCGCCTTTTCAACTGTTGCGCCATTTGGTATAGTAGAGGTAAGAGTATTGGACGAAGTTGCAACAGTAGAGCAGGAAGCCCCGCCATTTCCATTAGGCTGATCTCGTAAACTTCCACCGGTTGAGGCATAATCTATATATCCGTCTAACTCCTCAACCAAAGTTAAAGGTGTATCACCAAGAACTATTTCGTCATCAATTATTGTTCCTGTAGCTGTATCGGTAATATCAACTGAGCCATTGGAAACCGATGTAAATTGAATTGTAAAATCCTTATCACCATCATAAAGGGAATTATCTATGATGGGAACCGTTATTTGTTCGGTATCACCAATAGTACCATTAAAATTAAGTGTACCTGTGGTTGATGTATAATGAGTACCTGCAACGGCACTACCATTAACGGTTTGATAATTTACTGTAAATGATCCGACGGTATTAGTACCGATATGAGTTGCAGTAAACGTAGCGGTTCCATCATCTTCATTGACTGATACATTATCTATGGAAATACTAGGTCCAAATGTAGCGTTGAACAGTACATTGTCAATGTAAATTCGTTCACCACTTCCCCAACCATCACTATTGGAAACAAATCGAATTTCCGAAGCACTTGAGATTTGAGCGGAAGTTAAGGAATGTGAAATCGAGCCTGTATTGGTACTGCTTATTGATGCTATGGTTTGCCATGAAGAACTTGTATTATTCCAAAGTTGTACGTTCAACCCTTCGTTTCCCCTGTCGTCTGCATCGTAATCAAGGGTAAGTATAACCCCCGAAGCTCCATTCAGGTCAAGGGTTCTACCAATTCTATCATTACTATCCAAGTCATCAAATCTTAAGCGATTACCAGTGATTCTAATGTGACCGCTTGTTGGACTATCTCCATCATTGTTCTCGTCCCATCCAGCCAAAAAATTAGAAGTTCCGTTATTATTGTTATACGATGTAGTATTGAAATTATCTAAATAAGTTTGTTGACCATGAATTATGGCAGTAGCAAATAAGAAAAATGCAATGATAAAATATTTGTATACATTTTGTTCAGTAGGTGGCATTTGGGATACTTTTTACGCGTATCCGTCAAAAATAAGTTGATTACACAACTCGACACAATATATGTTGTGTACTATCTTAATATGGATATGAACCCTTCAAAAATGGGTGTAAAGGAAGTTTTAACAATCCAAGAAAGAGAATTATCTATATTTCAATTAAAAGCAGCCATCTATACGATGCTCTAGAAAATGTACTTTGAATGAGAGCTATTCTAGAATAATGAATTCAGACCGCCTATTCAACTCATGTTCGGTCTTGGTGCATTTGACTCCGTTGGCACATTGGTTCACCAACTTTATTTCGCCAAAACCTTCACCCTGCAGTCTCCCTTCAGCTATGCCTTTTGCAATCATATAATTGACCGTGGACTCAGCCCTTTTTTGAGATAACCATAGGTTGTAACTGTCTTTTCCTCTACTGTCAGTATGTGAATTCACCTTAATTTTCAGACTTGGATATTTTTCCATAGCCGCAATTACCTTTTCCACTTCAACTTCAGAATCACTGCGAATGTTATACTTATCAAAATCGAAATATATTGTACTCAGTTGTAACAGTTTAGCTAAATCATCACCAAAGCCGGCTGTCACGGTATCTCTTTCTAAATAAAAGTCAATAATCTTAGGTTTCGCATCGGATCTTTCCAAATATTCTTCGGACGGAACATATCCTTGAGTCAACGCCCTGACAAAATTACCTTGGTTGCAGTCCAATGACAATGAATAATTACCCTCAGAATCCGTAATCGTTGACATAATCTCTTCATTATTCTCATCAATTACTTTGACCGTTGCCCCTACCAAAACGTTATTAGAAATCTTATCGCGAACCGTACCCGTTATTTCCTGAACACATTCAAATTGCAGCGGTGTATTTTCAACAAAACCATAAATATCATCAGCTCCTATTCCTTCTGGTCGATTTGAAGCAAAGTACCCCTTTCTATTTTCTTCATTGAAAATAAAGGTAAAATCGTCCATTTTGCTATTGACAGGTTCGCCTACATTGAAAATGACCCTATCGTACTTTTCGTCTGAAATCTTTGTGGCGAAGATATCCAAGCCTCCTAATCCAGGATGCCCATCAGAAGATAAGTAAAGAACTTCTTCAGAACTAATGAAAGGAAAGGTTTCACGGGCCTCCGTATTTATAGAACTTCCTAGATTTACGGGAGTGCCATACGTACCATCTTCGTTAATGGTTACCTTGAAAATGTCCGATTCCCCTATTGTTCCGGGCATATCAGAAGCAAAATACAAAGTCTTTTCATCTGGACTTAGAGAAGGGTGAGCAACGGAATACTTATCGCTGTTAAAAGGAAGTTCAGCAATATTGATCCAAATCCCGTCTTGCAAAGTTGCCTTGAAAATTTTGAGTCGTATTACTCCCTCTTCATCCTTTACATATTTACCATCCTTGAAATTGTTCCTAGTGAAATAAATAGCAGCACCATCTTTTGTAGTAATCGAAGTTGATTCATGCAGCCTCGTATTTAGGTGTTCCCCTAATTTGGTGACCACGTTCATTGACGAGCTGTCAGTGTTTACCTTGTACAGATCCAAAAAATCTTTTGAATTCCAAGTATGTCTGTAACGGGCTAAATTACCTGTATCTCTATCAGAGGAAAAAATAACCCCTTCTTTGTAAAACGAAGGTGCAAAATCAGAATAGGGCGAATTGTATTCGAAAGACTCAAGATCGTATCGACCCGAATTCTTTTTGATATCTTCTAAATAATCCTTTTCATCTTTAAATGCTTTTGCCCGGTTATCATCAGAAGTCGCTTCTACAAACTTGGACATAAATGCATTGGAATTCTCGTAATCCCCTAAAGTCTTTAAAGTCTGGGAATATCTAAAATAATACTCCGGGGTTACGCTTGAAGCATATTCTTCAACCAATCTCTTGTAGGTGTCGGCAGCTGCATCGTAATCTGCATTAAAGTAATAAGAGTTCCCAAGTTTTTTGAGTAGGTCGGCCGACACATAGCCCTTGTCCAAAACCCTTTTATAGATATCTATTGCCGGACTGAACGAATAATTTTCATATCGCTCATTCGCTTTGGTAACCAATCTATCTTCCTTCACCACTTGTGCAAATACATTCGTTGCAACCAAACTGAAAAGAAAAATTAGAAGTATTCGTGATTTTTTTATCATTGGTATCCGGGTTTTAAAAGAATCGAGGTGAAACCAGTTTTTGGAAGGATTTTACAAGCTCGAACCTCAAGAATACCTCAAATGAACCGTCATTGAACTGAGTACCTCCTAGTGCTGTGGTCTCTCTATCATAGGCAAGCCCGAGCATTAGCTGATCTGTAATTTGAAAACCCACCAAGCCGCTCAAGGCTGCATCCCATCGATAGGCCGCTCCAAAAGAAAACTTTTCATTGAAAAGAAAACTAGCCGAGGCATCCACCTGTAAGGGAGCACCACCTACAACTTTAGTAAGCAATGCCGGCTTGAATTTTAAATTCCCCCCTAAATCGAAAACATAACCCGTAATGAAATAAAAATTGATTCGTTCTTTGGATAGGAACTGGACTGAATTGGAATCCGTCCTGGAATTATCAAAATGTTCGGTCTGCAGCAGATTCGGAGCTGATAGGCCAGCATAGAACTTGTTGGTATGGTAATAAATGCCAAGTCCAACATTCGGAGAAAATTTATTCTCGATATTGTCAATATTAACAGGTTCAACATCGAAATTTCGAAGTCCGTTGAAGTCTAAATTCAAAAGATTTCCACCTGCCTTCAAACCAAAGGATAATTTGCCCTCTAAAGAAACATCAATTGTATACGAGACAACTGCATCGAAATAAGTCTCGGAAACAACCCCGTCACCAATATTATCTTGGATGACGGAAATACCGTAACCTAATTTACTATTTCTAATCGGGGAATGAAGATTCAACGTAAAGGTTTCTGGAGCCCCGTCAAGCCCCACCCACTGTGAGCGATAGAGCGCTGCTGCGCTAAATTGACCACGAGAACCTGCGTAAGCCGGATTCACACTCATCGTATTGTACATGTACTGTGTGTACTGCGCGTCTTGCTGAGCGTTTACAGCATCAGAACCGATTAATAACAATAAGAAGACTATGGGAGATAGGAACCTGTTTTTCAAAATCATGTTAGTGTTCTAGTTATTTACTTATATACAGATATTCGCTGTCAGTCTTACTTTCACCCTCAGTGGTAACATAATCAAAGATATAAAAATAAACTCCAGATGGTAAGTAATTATCTACGCTAAGCGTCGACCTTCCTTTAGATCTGCCATCGAATACGTTGTTCTGGTTATTGTAATTTTCTCCCTCATAAACCGCAATTCCCCATCTATTAAAAATTCTCAATGTACTACTTCTTACTTTGTCCAAACCTCTGATAAATAGAAAATCATTTTTTCCATCATTGTTTGGCGTTACCATTTGATTCACTTCAATATCAAAATCTGGTTCAGGTGTATCGTCGGTAGGGTCCAGATAATCTGGGGTGCCGTCACCGTCGGTATCATCGTTGGTAGGGTCACCGTCGCCATCCGCATCCTCGTCGGGAGT
>CANNCA010000014.1 GCA_947503005.1 uncultured Flavobacteriaceae bacterium
ACAGATGCGTTTGCGTTAATGCTAACTATCTCTTCATCGCAGTGCAGGTCGAATTCGGCCTTATTGGACAGTACTTCTGTCGGAGTAATGACCTTAAGTTGTTGCCAGTAATTTTCATATGAACTTCCACTACCGCCCAGGGTCCATGTCTTGTTAACGGTCTTGGTACCTGCCCCATCGAACACTAAGGTTACTTCCGGCGAAGTGGCACCATCGCTGCGCAGCCAAGTGTACTTTACCGTCGTTGGGCCGCTTGCCTCGATTGTCCCCTCGAAATCGAACTTTTTGGGGCACTCCCCGCTAAAGTCGTCTTCTCCAATTACGGATGCGGTTGCGGTAACGGCAACAATCTCTTCATCGCAATGCAGATTAAATTCGGCCTTGTTCGAGAGCATCTCGTGTGGTGCGATGATCTTTAGCTGTTGCCAGTAATCTTCATACGAAGTTCCGCTTTCACCAAGAGTCCATGACTTGGTGACAATCATGGTGCCAGCTTCCTCGAATTCCAGGGTTTCTTCTGGCGAGGTGGCTCCGTCACTGCGCAGCCAAGTATATATTACGGTTGTTGGGCCGCTTACTTCGATTTCCGACTCGAAATCAAACTTTTTAGGACATTCTCCGGTAAAGTCTTCCTCTCCAACTACGGCAGTGGTCGCTGTAATGGCCACTGTTTCTTCATCGCAGAGCAGATCGAATTCGGCCTTGTTCGATAGCATTTCATTTGGTGAAATAACTTTTAGCTGTTGCCAATATTCTTCGTAAGATCCTCCGTTTCCACCAAGGGTCCAAGTTGTACTTACGGTTTTGGTACCTGCCTCCTCGAATTCCAAGGTTTCTTCCGGCGAAGTGGCACTGTCGCTGCGCAACCAGGTGTATTTTACTGTCAGTGGGCCGTCTACTTTAATCTCGGCTTCAAAATCGAATGTTTTAGCGCATGGTCCTTCGAATCCGTCAACCGAACCAAGTGTAGCCGAGGTAACTTTAGCGGCAACTTCAGGAGTAGAAACTTCTGGTGTGGTGACTTCTGGTGTTAGCTCAATTTCAGGTGCATCATCTTTGCTACAACTAATGATTGTGATAAGAGAGATAAATAAGTATACTATAATTTTTAAATTTTTCATGATATCTGTTTTTAATATTGATTGTATTGTTTTCTATTTATGTTTTGGAATTTGAAGAGGTTAACATCAAGTCTAAAAAACCAATGTTTCACGCCGGGTTTTATTAAAATGAACTTTTATTTCTGTTGCTCAATCATGCTTTTGTCAATGCCTTCTTGTAACATTTTGCTGACCTTGATTTTTAGCTCTTCTTTTTTCTTGGGATCTAAACTGGTATCGTATAGGTCGTATATTTCTCGTATTTGTTGTTTCAGATCTTCGGGGGCATCCATTTTTTCTATTAGCTCCAAATAATTGGTTGCTCCACCCAACGGATTGTCTTCCCCCGCTCCTGCAAGGGTAAATACCTTATCAAAAATTTTGACCTTTTCATCGAGTATGTTCATTTGCTTAGTGGTGTCTAGCTCCATAGTTTTTTGCTGTTTCTTTAGTGTCGTTTCTTCGTGCTTTTCCTGCCCTTGGCATGAAACAAATGCACCTATAAGGCAAATCGTAATGAGTGTTTTCATAATGTTGTTTTTTATTAATGATGTTGATTTTCTATGTTCTTTTAAATCGTGAGAGTTCCTTAAGGGAGTAAAACAAGAGTCAACAAAGTGCCGATCAAGGCAATTAACAATAGGTATTTAATGAATTCTAGTTTTTTGTAAGTATCCATGATTTCAATTTTAGATTGTTCAGTTTTATGGTCGATGTCATAAAAGGTTAACAATGCGATTGAGTTTTTAGAGATTTTTATTGGACTTCAATGGTGAGGGTTTAAAAATGGAAAACCTAGATTACGTCGTGGTTTACGGACTACAAATCGATATTTCCAAAGCTTTTGAGTGTTTTCATAAGTTTCCCTTTTTAAAAAATGTTAAATTCGTTGGTATAGGTGTTAACCTTTTTTATCCTGCAGCATGAAATGAAAGAAAAGCAAGCGGAAATAACGCTGAACGATTTGAAACAGGGTTCTGATAGGGTCTTAAAACGTGTATACGAAGAGAATCGGGGCAAGTTTTTGAATTTTGCCCGACGTTATAATCTGTCGGACGAAGAGAATATCGACGTGTACCAAGATGCATATATCATTTTTTATGATAATATCATGAGCGGAAAGGTCGAAAGCTTTACCAGTAGTATTAGCACCTATCTTTTCGGCATTGGAAAGTATTTGATTTTTGACAGGATGAAAAAGAATAAAAAACAAGTCAGTTTTCAATTTGACCTTTCGCTAGTCGGTAAGGAAGATGAGTTGGTCAGTACTTTCGAAATGGAAGAACCCGCTTTGACCCCCGAGCATAAGCTGTTACGAAAACATTTCAGTGCTTTGGGCAAACAATGCCAAGAACTGTTGACCTTATTTTATTACCGGGGTTTTACGATTCAAGAAATTATGGCACATGCTGACTACAATAGCGAGAATGTTGTGAAAGCATCAAAATCACGTTGTCTAAAAAGCTTAAGGGATAAAATCCAAACAAATACCTACTAAGATGGATAAAGAACTTCTTTTATATAACTATTTTTCAAATCAACTTTCGAAGGAAGAAGGACAACAATTCAACGAACTCCTAAAAACGGATGCTGATTTTAAAGCGCAATTTGATTTTGAAAGCGATTTAAAACGAGCCATTAAAATGGGCGAGAACGAAGAATTGAAAGCGAAGTTGGTTGGTTTTGAAGATGAAGTTCGTACAACATTACCAATGACCGACGCGGTCACGGGAAGCCGTAAAAGGTGGTTTCGAAATTGGTCGATTGCCGCTTCCATTGTTATTTTGATGGGCCTTGGCTGGTTGGTCTATAATACTATGGGAACCAATTATGACGACTTGTATGCTTCCAATTTTGAGCAATACCCAAATACGGTATATGCCATTACTCGGGGTGACGAGGGTGATAGTTCTTTAGAGCGCAGGGCATTTGTGGCCTACGAGACAGACGAAAATAAAAAGGCAATCGAGCTTTTTGAAGAGCTTAAGGCGACTGAAGCTTCAGAGAATGTGACCTTCTTTCTTGCTCAATCGTATCTGAAAAACCAACAACCCAAAGAAGCAATTGTACTCTTAGAAGAGGTCATTCAAGGTAAAGGAGAATTTGTTCCCCAGGCATTATGGTATTCCGCCCTCGCTTATTTAAAAACGGATCAAAAAGAAAATGCGGTAAAAGCATTAAATACCTTAATTGCAGATGGCAGGTTTAAAAAAGAAGGAGCGTCGATACTTCTTGATAAGGTGGAATGATTTCTAAGAATTTGCATTAGTTCTTCTGATAAAGAAGTAAATTCCGGGAACGGATAAAATGCCGAAAATTCCCCAAATCCAAAGTGGCCATGAGTTGTCGCCAGAATTAATAGAAGAATTATCCCCGATAACGACCAAGGCAGCCCAAAAAGAGGGAGATACCGTTGTGCCGCGATATTTTTCGATATAATCGATTTTGGCTTTTCGAAGTGCAGCCGATTTGGTCATACCCGCGTCAAGACTTTTATAGAAACTGGTAATTAAATCTTTGCTCGTTTTATCGTTGATTGTCCAAAGGGAAGAGACTACGCTTTTTGCTCCGGAATGAAAAAAACCTCTCGCCAAACTCATCGCACCCTCGCCCTTTTTTAGTTCGCCTAATGACGTATTACACCCGCTCAACACCACCATATCCGCTTGATTTTTATTGGCGTAGATTTCGTTCAAGAATAGTTTCTCGTCACTAAAGGCAATCCAAGGGTTGCCATCTTTGCCCACATCGGCATGGGTCGAAAGATGTACTATTTTATAGCCATTCAAATTTGCGAAAAGAGTGCTTTTTGTTGCTGCTTTGTTTAATGCTATTCGACCATCAAATATTTTATTGATCTCGCTGATTTCGATACCGCTAAAAGCAAGCTCCGGCAGCCCTAAAGAAGCGAATTGAACTGGAGCCAACCCTAAGAATTCTTTTTCAGGGTTTTGCTTTATCTTTCTTTTAGCATTCAAATATGACATGGAATAGGCATAACGTATCTCTACGTCTTCGATTAAATAGTAAATTTTTTCTTTGTCGACCACAAATGATTCGAAGGGTATTTGCTGTAAAATATAATCGGAAATTATCGTCAGTTTTTTGCCATTTATTTCTGCATAGACTTCTTGGGGGATTAGTTTTTGAAATACGGAGTGCGATAATTCAGCATAGCTTGCCATTTTCTCACGATTCGAGGTCATATCGGTAAGTTGACTATACAATGAAACCAAATCTTCATTGATTAATTTGGCATTGTCAAGCTCAAAAAAATGAGTTCTTTTCGTCGATGTCATAAGACCATACCCTTGTTCGTTGTTGAGTATGTATTGCAAGACAACTTCATCTTTTGAGACAAACTTTTCTTTAAATGTTTTATATGGTAACAAATCGACCTTTTTTTTGATTTTGGCATATTCGGGGAATACGGTGCCTAAAGAATCAACAAAGGTGTTAAACCGTTGTTTGCTCTCATAAACATGCAACTTTAATATTGAGAGGGTATCTTGAGATTTTAAAATACTATTCTGAAGTTCATTTTCGGCTAGAAAAATGGCCTGTTTTAATTCATATTCCCGTTTTATCATTGACTGTGGCAATTGGGCTATTTCCTTAGCTTGCTCCGAGGTAACATCTTCTAAAAGTAGTAAGGCTTTGTTACGTTCCATGAAATAGTACGCTTCTTCAGGCTTGTTCAATAGAAAACAAACCTCTACCGCTTTGGCGTACAACGATGCGCCTTTTTCTCGCCAAAATAGTTTTGATTGGTATTCGGTACTCTCTGAACGAATGATATCTACTAATTCATCGGCCAGGGCAAAAGTTTCAAGTGAATGCATTAGGTGTTCTTGGTTTTTATCATCTTCGAAGTACTTTAGCCAACCGTTAGCCTTGGTAACAATATGATTAAGTAGGAGTATTTTTTCGGAAGCGAACTCAAGGTCCTGAACCGAAGGAAGCTCCTCATATTTGATTGCCTGATTTTTGTCGGTGGCATAGACTATTGCCTTTTGATACTGATACAATCCCTTCTTAAATTCGTTTTGAGCTAAGTAGTAATCACCAAAGTTCTCGTAAGGCGCACTGTAATTTTTATCCTTTGCAATTGCCTGATTTAGAGCGGTAACGGCTTTGTCAAAATTTTTCAGTTTTATTTGGGAGAAAGCTATGCTATTATAGACTCTCGAGAGCTCATCGGGATATAAATTCAGTGAATCGGCCAAGACCTTTTGATGAAAACCAACGGCCTGCTCATACTCCCCTATTTCCAATAACCAATTGCCTTTAAACTGATCGATGCGTCGTTTTTTATAATGCATTTCGGTATCATCGGCGTCCTTGGTTTGAAGAATTAAAGAATCTGCTTTGTCTAAATTCAATTGTATCTCATCCGAGAATTCCTTAATATCGATTTTCGAATATGTTTCCGCCTGCAAAATGAAAGCGTCAAGCAGATTAAAAATGTTACTTTTTGAATCTGAAGTATCATAGGTAATAGCGATATCATTAAATTGGTCCAATGCTTTGTAGAAATCACCTAATTCCATATAAAGGGAACCTAGCTCTAACTTGGCATCCTGAATCATTTCTGTATCTTTACCCTTATCCACCAAAAATTTATAAGAGTCTAGTGCTTTGTAAAAATCGCCCTTGAAATAATAAAAAGTGCCAAGATTAAAGGCTGTTTTTTCTAAGGATCCTTCTTCAAGAATCGATAATTCTTTTTTAAGGCCAAGAGACTTTGAAGTATAGTCTATGGCCTTTTGAATGTCAATTTCAGCACCGGTATCCCACCAAGTATTGTAATACCATTTAGCTACCTCATGATAATTATCGGCTAAGCCCCTTGGGGATGTTTTTTTTTCATTCGAAACTAAAAAAGAATCGATTTGTATCTGTTTTATTTCATTTGTTCTGTTCGAGTTTATAATACCTAAAAGATCGTCATCCTGGGCTTGACAAAATAGCCCCACCAAACAAAAGACATAGCAGTTGAGTAGTCGAAAGCTTGTTCGAACGTTTTTTTGTATTTTCAGTCTCACCAAAATTAGATTTTATTGAATTTAGCACTTTTTTCCGATACCGTTAAAAAGTATATCACATCCAATTATTCCTTATAATTGAGTTGCCAAAATATTATTGTTTTTGGAATAGATAAAGCCCATGCAAAACATGGGCTATTTTTTTCGTAAAATTAAAGTTGATCAATCTCGAAGAATCACCTTATTGTCGATTATTTTATCTTCAAACTCCCCTGTAGTTACTGATAAGGAGTTATTAAAGATAGCCATCTTTAATTGTGCAGGTGTTAAAGTCCTTCCCATTTCTTCTGCCTCGATGATAGCCTTTGCGGCAATGGCCGACATGGCCGCTGTGGAATATGAGGTGCCTGCGAGTTTTACTTTATCCTGGGTTGGTGCCGTGGCCGGGTTATCGAAAATAAGCTGATAGTCGTTAAACGCCAGAGCGATATCTATGCTAGTTGCGCCATAATTAGACTGTGGATGTAGTTTGATCGGTCGTGCAGCTGGGTTTACGGTATCATATTGGTAACCTCCAACCGATAGGATGTTGTTAGAATTGAAAAAAGACAGAAAGTCTCTTTCTACACCTGCCTCATTATCCACTCCTTTATTCCCTGCAGAGGTCAACACTAAAGTATTCAAGGCATTAAGTTCATCTAATAAATCGGCAAAAATACTTTTATTGCCATTCGCATCAAGTTCGAATATCTCTGGTGGCATAGCACCCCCAAAACTTGCGTTTACGATACTGATATTACCCTCATTTTCATTGATATTTTTCACGTATGCAAATGCACAAAGAACATCCCAATAAGATCCTTTGCCTTCTCCATCAAAAACTTTTAAAGGTAAAATTTGGGCGTCGATACCTTCGGCTTCAAGTTCATCGATTATGATTTGGGTCACATAGGTACCATGCCCATTTTGATCTAAAATGTCTTCGTTCACCGAGTTGGGAAGGTTTAAATCACCTTCACCCAAAAAATTCCAGCCTTCGCGATCTGGAAGACACTCACCGAAACTGAATCTTTCAAAAAGGTTGTTTTTAGTAGACGAGGTAATTGATTCTCTATAAAAGTCTATGCCAGTGTCAATAATGGCAATTTTAATATCAGGGTCAAACGGGTCACCTCCAGTAGGAGGTTCGTTCCCACTTTGTCCTTGCGGTGCAAAAGGTACAATTTCAGGTAAAAAGATATTAAAGGATCGATCCCCGTTCCTTACTTTTCCAGCTGGGTTTCTTCGTGGCAGGCCGTTTACAACTCCTTCAATCTCCAATTCTTCAATACTTGGTTCAAAAATCCACAAGTCCATGTTACCACAATCACATTCTTCAATTACTACTTCCGGACGTTCTATTCGTATAGATTCTCTAATAAGTTCTATATCATCTGGAGAAGCTGAGGAATCATAGCGCACCACTATTTCATTCGGTGAAATCTCGATTCGTTCTTTCGCACTGCCTGCACCTTCGTCTACTTCGAATTCGTTATAAATAGTGCCGTTTCCTGGGTCATCGTCATCATGATGGCCACCATGACCATAGTGCCACTTTGTACAAGAGACAATTGCAAGACATGCCAATACTATCAGGGTGATTTTTGTTTTCATAATTTGAGTTTTATTGGTTAAATATTGTTTACGGACTTTAATGGTTTTAAAGCCTAAGGGTTAACACAGTTATTCGATTTTAATTAGAAGTGGGCCGGTAAATTTTCAATTTTACTTTAATTAGAAACTATGTAACAGCGGTAACAATTTTAAAATTAGAGCTTTATGACTATTGGAGCCAGGGGAATGTGTAGTTGGAAGAGGAAATTACACAGATGGCACTGAATACCTGATTTTTGGTAGTTAAGCATAGAAAAAGCTCAACCTAAATCGAGCTTTTCTATAATTATTGAATTTTTAGAAAACTAGTCGTTGAACTTCGTCAACTCCATTCTGGTCATTAAATTTCCATTTTTCTTGTACGATTCTTGTTTCACCATACCAACTCCTTCCGCCAACCAAAGCTTGTTATTCATTTCTTGTGTTGCCCCCATTGTTTTTGAGGTGGTGGTTTCGGTAATTAAGTAACAGTCAAAAGTGCCCGCTGGGGTGGTTACACTTTCTTTTTTTTCTACCTTTCTATTTGTTTGATCTACGGAAATGTTCATTTTGATGCCGCTCATGTTCATTGCTACAGATACATTGGCGTCTTCCAGTGTTTCCCCTACAGTAAGGTCATTGGGTATTTCTATGTCAGTTCCGGTAATATCCATCTCCAGCCCCATTTCTTCATATTGCCCCATCATTTGGGAAGGCATTAGCGAATTGAAATCAATTTTGATGCCGTTTTCAGAACAACTAATGTTATAGTCATTGTGAAATACCTCATTGCCTTTTTTATCGGTGAATTTCATATCATAGGTGGCCGAGGTGGTACCGCCGTCAGTACTGACATTAGTAATGGTATAATCAGTTACGCCTTCTACCTTTCCTTTTTTATCGGTCATGGTATATTGGAAGGATGAACCTTCGACCATTGGGTAGTATTTACTGCATGCATCTTGTGCATTTATGAACTGATATCCAACGAATACCAATGTTACAATTGATAAGAGTGCTTTTTTCATTTTTGTATTTGATTAGTGAGTATAACTTTTTGTTTTACTGCTTAATAAACTCCACCCTACGGTTCTGGGCCTTTCCGTCAGTGGTACCATTGTCTCCAATAGGTTCTGTTTCCCCTTTTCCATCGGTCGTTAATCTATCTGATGAGACATTGTACATTGATACCAGGGCATTTTTGACGGCTTCTGCCCGTTTCTTTGAAAGCACAAGGTTCGTATCATCGCTTCCATCGGCATCGGTATGCCCCACAATTTTCAAATTCATACCCGCTTCTTGTTGAAGCGCTTGTGATATTTGTCGAATGATACCCATAGATTGGGGTTGAATGTTGGCAGAACCACTATCGAATAGGATTCCATTGGTGGAGACGCTACCTTCGGAAATCAGTTTTCTCCTTAAATCAACACCACCTTCGGCTACTTTAAGATTAGTAATAAAGACTTTTTCTTTGCCATCTTTAAAACCGTTTGCCCGAAATTTCACGGTATTCAGAATCGCGCCGTTAGGCACTAGCCTTGGAACGTCGATATACTTAACCTCATTTACCCATAGTCGGTAGCGTTGCTTGTTGACAGCAATGGATACATGTGGATTTTCTAAAATTTCGTCTCTTAGATCAGCTTTTACCGTACTGCGTATCAATCTCTTTTTGTTGATGTTGTTTTCAATGGTAATCCCTATTGCACTATATTGACAGAAGGGTATTTCGGCATAAGCATAATTATCTCCCTTTTTAAAATATTCATCATCGCTGATATAAATGGCAAGTTTGGTCGTGGAAGATGTTCCACGATCCAAGCCCAAGGCAGCAATATCGAATTCAATGGTATATTCTTCAGGAAGTTGCGGTATATCTGGAATATAATATATGCTGAAACCAGATTTCAGTTCTAACCATCTTTGCGGGGAGTCACCAAGGGTAACTATTTCACCTCCGGCATCAGTGTTCCATTTTGAAGGAAAATCCCCAATGAAGTCATTGTTGAAATCATCGAAGAACAAGAGCTTATCACCCGGCACGAAATCGAATTTACTATAGACTTGAATAGATTTCATTCCTTCATTCTTAGGGGCTGTCGGGCCATTTTCGGAATTTGAACCTGAATCGGAACTTTCGCTATTGGGTTTCTCGTTTTGTGGCATCGGATTGCCATCTTTATCGGTGGGCTTTTTGCCTTTCTTTCCAGGTTCAAGAATACTGTCCAATACTTCATCAGTTTTTTTCGTGGTTTCTTGTTCCACTCTTCTTTCAACGGCTCTTTCGGCTGCTTTTTCAGCTCTTTTACCCAACTTTTTTAGAATTTGGGCATCTGCGCTTGAAACAAAAGCAATCAAGAAAAAAATAGACAAAACGGTTTTAAGGGAACGGTCTTTTGTTTTCATTATCACATTTTTAGAGAATAATATCAATAACTGAAGTTACAAAATTTGTACTTTCTCTTTTAATGACTCTAAGTTAAAAAGGTTAACCCATAGATAATAAAAAAAAACTATCTATGACTTGGATTTATGTATGGTTGTTGGTAAAAACCGTGCGAACGGTCTATTCAACTTTAGTTTGCCTTGTAGGTAATTACTGTATCATCCGCACCTTTTGTAACTATATCTAATTTTTTATCGTTGTCGATATCGCTTAGGTCGATAGGTGAGTTACCGTAAACTGGAAAACTTGGTATAGATTTCGCTTGGCTGTCGAACAGATATATTTTTTGGCTTTGAAGATCCGTGACACTTACATAGATTTTGTCGTTTATATAGAAAATCCGAGGGGCCGTATAAACACCAAGCTCTAACTCCACTTTTTTGCCTCGAATGGTCAATATATTGTCATTCATTAGCACTAATGTATTTGCAGTGGCGAACATGCCATGATCGTTCGATAGGTTGAGATTGGTCTTTGTGATTTTACCTTTTTGGTCAATTTGAAAAAGCGTGCCCTTCTTGTTGGTGGCGATAAATTTATCTTTATTTAAAAACACCTCATTCTCTGAAAAATCAATTTTCTCCGGAACCTTAACACGAACATCACCAACCCTATTTAGAATTTTCAATTCCCCATTTTTCAACTTGAAGACTAGGTGGTCCTTGTTGCCGATTACAATATGCCTAGGTGCGTTAAGAATTGCATCCTCGGCATCGGTATATTTGAATCCGTCAACTATGGCAGCCTTACTATTATACATGAATGTTCTTTTGCCTTGTGTAACTACGAATCGGTAATTTTTTTTACGGTCATAGTCAAAGACTGCTAAAGGATTAAGGCCTCCGCCTTCAAAAGTTTTTGTAAAGCGTTGGACTTCTTTACCATTACGATCTAAAACCAAAAACTGATTGTTGGTGGTAAAGGCCAGCTGCAAGCGTCCGTTTTTGAAAATATCAACTTGTTTGATTTCTCCTTGAATCTGCCCTTCTAATTGTTTTTTCCATAGTACTTTTCCTTCTGATGAAATAAGATAAAGTACATTTTTAAAGTCCTGGACAACAACTTCTTTCTTCTTGGTGAGGTGATTGGTTACAAATTGTGGCTTGGTTAAAACAGCCGTATCAAGTCTGACTTTGAATAATTCAGTAATGCCCCTGTTGCCTACTACTTTATTATTCTTACCTATGTTAATGTTCGCATGATAGAAATTCTTGTCCGCAGTTATCTGCACAGCCATGTCATATTGTGACTTCAAAAAGTTGTTGAGTTCTTTGTTAAAATCATCTGAAAAATCTTGATTAAAGAGATTTTTAAGATTGGTCGAATTCGAAATAAATAATAAGTTCGATTCTTCCGCGAGGGATTTGTTTAAACCTTGAAATGTTACCCCCTTATCATAGGTAGAACCATTTTTATGATTCCGTATGATTTGTTCAAGAAATTCTTTTGTTTCGGAAAATACAAAGGCATCATTGATAAATGTGCAGAAGTTTGATTTGAATTTTTTTACCAACGGTTCAAAAGCTTCGCTAACCAAATCGTTGTTTTGCAAACGTATAATTTGACTACCCTGATAATCGATAGTACCTTTCTTATTTTGTTCAAGATATTCAGCCAATGTCGTGGGACCGTGCGTGTTCAAAACAACAGCTTTCCGATTATTGCTTCGGATAACTCCAACCTCTTCAACGGTTTCGAAGAGCGGGTTTGACAACAGGTCTTCATTTAAGAAGGCTTTTTGATTTCGTGCGAATGTTGCGTAGTCATCAAAAGTGTAAGAAACGAGTGCGTCAATTTCTTGGGGAGCTAATTTCGCCGTTATTGCGGGTAGGGGTTTAGTATTTGCAAATAAGTCGATGAAGTTCCAAACCGAATCATTTGCAACACTAATTCCTGTAAGATTTAATTGCCCAGGTTTGGGATTGAAATCAAGTGACAACCAATCCGAAAAATTAGAGATGTCGATTTCCGAATCGTTCTTTAAAATATTGGTTAACAACCGATTACTCATTTTAATATCCAAATAGAAGGTTGCGGGCTTATAACTATTTGAAATCCTATAAAGTCTTTCAAGAGTCTCCGGGGCTTTATTGTTTTTAAGATTCTCTATCAAACCTTCAATAATGCTTGCTGAGGAGGAAATAACAAACTTAGTTCCCAATTTTGATTGGTAAAAGGTGTTTTGACCAACTTGGTACTTATTTAGGGAAATCCCCCTAAAATCGAATTGCTCGATAGTTGTATTTTGAATACTGTCAAGCACTACCAAGTCGGAAGAATTGTCGGCAAAATAAATCGATTCAAAACCTCCTGTTTCATTTTCGACAAAAGCAAGAATACTCTTTGATTTGGGATTCAAAAAAGCTAAGAATTGAACCTTTTCCAGGGTTTTTTTAATGGTCTGTGTTTTGCCCAAATCATTAAAAAAGGCGTTTGAAGACAGTCCTTTCTTAAAGGCTGTAAGGTCATTTATTTTAATTACAGCTGAAGCGTTTTCAGGAACGAAATCTAGCAAAGGTTTGGTTAGGGACACTTCTTCTGTACAACCCAATGTGAAAGTGAGTACAAGTACCATGAGAACGTTAAATTTCATGAAGTGTGCTTTTACACAAAGTTATGACATTATAGAGGTAAAATCAATTGCTCTGGAAATTGCCGAAAACTTTTTCTATGATATTCGGTTAGACCATATTTACGAATTGCTTCCCGGTGCTCTTTTGTGGGATAGCCTTTGTTTTGCTTCCAGTTGTACATGGGGTATATTTCGTGAATTTCGGCCATAAAATCATCACGATATGTTTTTGCCAAAATGGAGGCCGCAGCGATACTCAAATATTTACTATCCCCCTTTACAATACACTCATGTGGTATTTCGGCAAAGGTCTTGAATCGGTTTCCGTCCACGATGATGAATTCAGGAGTAACTTTTAATTTGGTAATTGATTTGTGCATCGCTAAAATGGAAGCATTCAGAATATTGATTTTATCAATTTCGGCATGGTCAACATGTGCAACGGCAAAAGAAATCGCTTCACGCTCTATAATAGGCCTTAACAGCTTCCTGTTCTTTTCGGAAAGTAATTTTGAATCAGTTAGAATTTCATTTTTAAATCCATCAGGCAAAATTAATGCTGCAGCCGTTACCGGCCCAGCAAGGCAGCCCCTTCCGGCTTCATCGGTTCCCGCTTCGTTTAGGGTTTTGTAAAATGATTTGAGCAAGTGAAACTATAAAATTTGATTCCGTACGAATATAAATCAAATATTGAGAGTTGCCTGCTTACAAGTTTCTAAGACCTCTACAGTATGACCTTTAAACTTTCACATTTAATTACGAACAAAAAAAATTAACTTTGCTCGGTAACTTTAAGTAATGAGATATTTCTTTTTGGTGTTGTTGGTGTTGATGGGTAAATCCCTTTTCTCGCAAGATGACCCTCCGCCAACTTTTCAAAAATTAGATACCCTAACTAGGACTCCGAAAAAAGGTAAACCCAACAATGCCCCTTCTGATTCCCCTGAGATTACAATTAAGGATTACAAAATCATAAGCTTCGCGCGTGACACTACATATTTAGACACCACACTTACCATTCAAAAAGAGTACAAGTACAATTATTTGCGAAAAGATGATTTTGAGGTAATGCCTTTTGCTAACGTGGGGCAACCTTATAATAAATTGGGTGTAGACCTCGAACGATTAAATCTGTACCCGCATTTGGGAGCGAGGGCCAAACACTATAATTATTGGGAGGTTGAAGATATCAATTACTACAATGTTGCTACGCCAATGTCCGATTTAATGTTCAAGACCACTTTTGAACAGGGGCAATTATTAGATGCCAAATTGGCCTTCAATACTTCCAGAAGATTGAATTTTTCAATTGGTTACAAAAGCCTGAGATCTTTAGGTAAATATAGATTTAACCAAGCAGAATCGGGCAATTTTACTGCTACTACAAACTACATTAACAAGAACGGCAGATATAGTTTAAGGGCCCATATCGGCGCCCAAGATGTAAAAACTGAAGAAAATGGGGGGCTTCCATTAAAGGAATCGCAATTCGAATCAGCCGACCCTGATTTTGTCGATAGGGTCAAACTTGATGTGCGTTTTGGCGATGCTCAAAATAAATTATTGGGCAAACGTTATTTTCTAGACCACCAGTACAAGTTAATACGAACACGAAAGGATTCAAGTAGGGTTGAAAAGACTTCGCTTGCCCTTGGTCATCAATTCAATTACGAAACTAAGTTTTATCAGTTTACACAGGCTCAGCAAAACACCTATTTTGGTGAAAGCCTGCTTGGTGCAATTGATGATAGAATGAATTTAAAAACAATGTACAATCAGTTCAGCGCTGATTTTTATAATGCGACCTTAGGTAGTTTACAGGGCAATATCAGTCTTTATAATTACAACTACTTTACGAACAGTATATTGATCACTGATACACAGACCATAGACAACCAACTGAAAGGGGAAGAAATAGCGTTAGGAGCGACCTATCGAAAACAGATAAAGGGATTTTTAGTCAAAGGTGCTATGAAATATAATTTATCCGGAGCATTGACAGGCAATATTTTAGATGCTTCAGCGAGCTATCGATTTAATGATAAGCATAGGGTGAGTGCTGCGATTCATTCCTCTTCAAGAATGCCGAATTTCAATTTCTTATTATATCAGAGCGATTATGTGAACTACAACTGGCAGAATACAGATACTTTCGAGAATGAACGTGTCAATTGGTTGAGTTTTGATTTTGAATCCAAAGTATGGGGTGAATTATCTGCCAAGTTTACCACTATTGATAACTATGCTCATTTTGCATTAGACCCTTCAACAGTGTTAACCGAAGGTTCCGAGCAGGCTACTATAAAACCCTTTCAAGAAACCAATAGTGTTAATCATTTGAAGGTAAAATATAATAAAGAGATCCGATTAGGGGGCTTTGCTCTTAATAATACTGTAATGTATCAAAACGTGGAACAGGCCAACAACGTACTGAACGTACCTCAATTGGTAACGCGCAACACACTTTATTTTTCATCACACGTATTCAAGAAGGCCATGTTTTTGCAAACAGGGGTGACCTTCAAGTATTTTTCTGCCTACACTATGGATGCTTACAATCCGATACTTGGGGAGTTCTACATTCAGAGTGACGAGAAGTTGGGCGGTTACCCAATGCTTGATTTCTTTATTAATGCCAAAGTACAACAAACACGCATTTTTTTAAAAGCGGAACATTTTAATTCCTCGTTTGGTGATACGAATAGCTTTTATGCTGCGCCCGATTACCCCTATCGTGATTTTGTCATACGTTTTGGCCTGGTCTGGAACTTCTTTTCTTGATAATGCATCTCTAATTACCTGATTTTAAGCACAGAATTTTATGATGGGGGCTGCCACTTTCAGGGCACCGTGCTTTCGCAACTCGCTTTTTACAACCCATCAAAAGTTAGATGGGTTGTAAAAGAGCTCAGGCAATTGCTCAATCACTGCCCTAAAACAAAAATAATCAATCATTTAAAATACTGATAAACAATAAGATATGTTTTTTTTGTTCAATACCATAATATTTTTTCATTTAGGTATTGTGCAAACAAAAAAACCATCTTATATTTGCACCCGCTTTGGCCCACAGCGATGTGTGGTAAAGTGTGGAACGGAAGCCTTAAGGGG
>CANNCA010000015.1 GCA_947503005.1 uncultured Flavobacteriaceae bacterium
ATTGAAGAACTGAAATCAAAATTAACCCGATTATTTTCTTCATGTTTCATGGTTTTTTGAAATGAAAGCTAACGGTTCGGCTAAGCGTAGTGCGGAGGCAAGGAAACTTTTCGTTTCCGTCTACGCACGAAGCTAAAGCTTTTGGTTTTGCTTTCTTTTTTTGTCCAAAGCTAAATCCCAAAGATTTAGCGACATTATAAATATACACAGACCTTTAGTTTTAGCCCTAAAGTCCGCATTACGTTTAGGCTTTGTTACCAACTGTTTTTTATAAATTTTATCTTATTTGGTAAATTCTGAGTAGGTAAGGTCATTTTCCATTATGTATTCTTTGATTGTTGATTTTAGTTTTTGTTTTTCAAATTCATCTTTGATATTAAAACAAATCAGCAAAGAATAGTTTTTGGCGTTTTCTACTGAATAAATGTCTTTCCAGATTTTTTTCCTGTTATCCATAAATCTGAGAAGGAGTATTTCACCATCATTGAATTTATAGGTGATTATAAAAACCAATGTGCTCATCCCGGATGGTTTTATGACTGTAGGTTGGAAATCTGGGTATTTATCATTTAAATAATCATAAAGAAATGTTCCTGTCCCCAAGAGCATAACGTTTTTATAATTATCGATTTCCTTTTGACTAGCCTCAACGAATTTTCCTTTCTTTAACTCCTTGAAACTTAATCGTCGTCCTTTTTCACGCTCATTGGTAATAAGACATTGATTTTCGAATCTATCTGGTATTCTTTTAAGATGTTTTTTTTTCAGTTGTCCATAAGAATTTGATATAAAAATTACACTTAAAATTAAAATAGATAAGAACTTATAGGTCATCTTATATTTTTAACTTGAACATAAAATCTTAATATCGAAAAAGTAAAATGTTTAAATAGTTGGTAACGGTTGAGCTATGAACAGTACGGGAGCAAACTGGCGTTTGCTTTCCGCCACACACATAGCGAAATCTTTTGTTTTCTTTTTTTCTTTGTCCCGTTAAAAAGCAAAATCCCAAAGATTTTGCGCACTTCATAAAAATACACAAACCTTTCGTTTAAGCCCGAAGCCCGTATTGTTTATAGGTTGTGTTGTACACAGGCTTTTTCAAACGGTGTTGTCCAAAATCAAATATCTTTTGTCCATGTAATAACTGAACAATCGAATTATTCTTTTCCCATTGTCGAGATATGACTTTTCCTCATATTTTCCAGTTGTTTGGTAATCGACCATTTGCTCATAATTTGTTTCCTCAAGCGTGGCATCGAAGAGCTTAATTCTTTTCCCCTTTTTTAGCATTGCCATAACTGTATTTCTCCAAACATTTTTATCGAATGAGGAGCCCGACGAAAGTGAATCGAGTAGGGTGTCCTTTTCATACTGATTGTATTCCAGAAAGAGAAATTGAATATCATTGAAAGACCATACTTTTTTCCCAAATGTTTTTCTTATCTCAATTTCTTTCTTCGTCTTGCTAAGATGTAGAATTATCTTGTTTTTATTTACAACATCAATAGTGGATTCGTTGATTGTAATTCCTTTGTCCAGAAAATTCATTTTTCTTGGCAAGTCCAAGCCAGTTGGTATTTCCAATAATTGGGCTTTATTTAGAGCCTCTTTTCTCCCGCTGGATTTACGAATGTGTTTCGCCAAATCGTAACAGTAAAAAATAAAGCCCCCAAACACGACAATGTCAATAAGCCCCAATCTTTCTGGAAAGTTTTCGAGGGTCAAGTCGTTATAAAAAATGTAAAATCCATAAAGCGCTATGATGGGGATGAAGCGAAAAAATATTCGATTAAGTATTATTCCTGTGATGTTCATTTAGCTTGTGTACAACGGTTGAGCTATGAACAGTACGGTAGCAAACTAGTGTTTGCTTTCCGCCACGCACGTAGCGAAATCTTTTTGTTTTGTTTTTTCTTTTCCTTGTCTAAAGCAAAATCCAAAAGATTTTGCGGACTTCATAAAAATGGACAAACCCTGCGATTAAGCCCGAAGCCCGTATTGTTTATAGGTTGTGTTGTGGTGCGTTTTTTATTTTATAGTTAGCCAAGAATTCCTTTCTGAAATTAGGGCTTTTAGCACATTGAAATTCACGCTCTAAAAATGATTTTTCTTGTTCATAACCGTTGTCTTTGATATTAAATATTTTTCGAAATCCATTAGCAAGGTCGGGTACACATCCAATAATGTTAATAGTCGGATATTCCGAAATGTAGATTCCCCATGAGTCCTTTTGTCCATTTATAAACCAATGAAGAATTGTGCCCGCCATAAAAACCTTCTCGTCAAACTCCTTTAGTTTTTCGTTAAAGTCGGTTAAAACACTTTCTATAGGGAAACTTGCTTTAAATGGTGTAGTCCTTTTAGAATCCGTAATAGTAGCTCCCAAATTTTCTCTTAAAACAAATTCCTTTTCTCCAATTTCTTTTAGAAAATCCATGAGTAAGGCATATTGAGATGCATCCTCAACTAAATGTCCGCCAGAAGTTAGCATATATTCAAAGTTGCTGTTTCGGAATACTTGGTCTGGAGGGCAAATCACGTTATTAGGCGAATCTGAAACTCTAAATATGTCTAATGTCTTGTTCATTTTTTAAATGCACCACAACGGTTTTGTGTATGGCTCGTTGCGGGAAATCAGCTATGATTTTCCGCCGTAACCGAAAGATAGCAAATTGCAATGAATTCCGATTAGGAATTCAGCCGCAATGAGCTATACACGGTGTTGGGCACAGTTATTTATATTTTATTTTTCGGATAATTATTCTTTTCAGAGTTCCGTTTTCAATTACCTTTTTTTCTGTCCAGTTGTCAAATTCGTCTATTTTATACTCAAATTTCTGATTTGACAGCAAAGAATCTATTTCGTTATATTCCTTAAGTCCGATAAAATTCTTTCCGTCAAATTCGTATACTGCTTTTCGATTCTGTCCTTTTCTACGCAGATTGACTGATAAAATACTGTCAACTTTTTCGTCAGTATTGAAGTAAGTTCTTACTGTTGAATTTCTAATTGTATCATTAGTTTCTTTGTCAAGAAATATTTGTCTCATTATTGACTTCTCTTTGGTATCGTCATTTCTGTAATAATGAGTTTCTATTTGCTCAAACCTTTCAGTTTCATTGTCCAAAATTCCACTTGATTGAAAAAGCAAAGAGTTTTTGTATGAATAGTTTACTTTAAATGGCAGACTGTCCGTTGACATTTTTACAATCTCTTGCTTTAATTTGTCGGTATAGTCGTAGACATACTCAATTTCCATCTGTCCATTGTCAAACAAAGTTCTTCGAGTTTGAAGAGCTAATTGGTCGTCATCTCTATATTTTTTTATTGCAATTAAAAGTGTGTCTCGAATTTCGTTTTTTAAGGAATCTTCTTGAATTCGAATCGTGTATTCGGTTATTTCTTCCGCACTTTTAGTCAATCCGTTGTCCCAAATCTTCTTTTGCTTACTGCAACCAACTATGGATAAAGAAAGAAATAAAATAAGTAGTCTGTTCATTTGGTTTTAATTGTGCCCAACGGTTGGGCTATGATTAGTGCGGCGCGGAAATCCGACGGATTTCCAGCTACGCGCTAAGCAAAAGCTTTTGGTTTTGTTTTTTCTTTTTTTGTTCGAAAGCAAAATCCCAAAGATTTTGCGACTTCATAAATATACATAGGCCTTGGCTTAAAGACCGAAGTCCGCATTAATTATAGGCATTGTTGTAGCCAGTTTTTTTGCGCTCTGTTTCCATATTTTTGCAATTCTGACTGAGCGAAAAGTCCCTGAGGTCTAATTATTTATATGTTCCGATAGCTCCTTAATATATTCTGTCATTAACCCTTTGTGAACAAATGTTCCGAATGCAATAACTCCAATTAGCGACAGAATGGAAAAAATCCAGCCGACTTGAATACCGCCAACTATTGCCCATATCAACAAAAACATAACGTGTATAATTAGCATAGATTTTTTTGGTTTTACCGTAATTTTCCAATGGGTAGATTCATCTAAAAATTCGAAATTGTAAAATGTCTTTCCATGAATTATTAATCCGTCATCCATGGTTTTAATTTTTCTTTTGTCTTTTACGTTTATGAGTAAATCCTTGATTTCAGACTTTGATTTATCAGTCATAATTCTTTGTGATATGTTCAAGTCTTCTAAGGTCATTTTTAAATTGGCTACAACGGTTTAGCTATGAACAGTACGGGAGCAAACTAGCGTTTGCTTTCCGCCACGCACATAGCGAAATCTTTTTGTTTTGATTTATTTTTTCCTGTCCAGAGCAAAATCAAAAAAGATTTTGCGGACTTCATAAAAATACGCAAACCCTCGACTAAGCCCGAAGCCCGTATTGTTTATAGGTTTTGTTGTACAACGTTTTTATTTTTTACAATCTCCTTTTTTATACTACCGTCAGGAAAGTAATAAGTCCATACACCACTTTTTTTTCCATTGGTATATCTCCCTTTCTTAAATAGATATCTTTTACCGGTATTTTTTGAAATTTTATATTCTCTTAATTCCTGAATAAACGTTGATTCTACTTTGTCTTCTAATAATTGCTTTAAATCTTTCGCACTGCTGTCCAGAAGTATTGTTTCATGTTCGGTAGTTAAAACCCCATTTTTGTCATAAAACTCATGCAATAATACATTTCCATAAATATCGTAAGTAGAAACATTTTTGCACCCATCTTTATAGTAACCTATATGTTGTCCAGTCAAAAAAGCGTACTCCTTATTTTCGTATTTATAATATGTTGTAGTTCCACAATATTTAGGTTTGCCATTTTTGTAGTTTGTTTTAGTTGTTTTGCAATCAATTTTCTCCAAACCCTTATGCAAATCGATATATCTCTTAGGAATTTGTCCAAACGAGAGAATAGGCAGTATGATTAATAAAAGAAGTATTTTAATATTCATGCGAAATGTTGTACAACGTCTCGGCTATGATTAGTTGCGGCGCAAGAAATCCGTTAGGGTTTCCGCCCGCACCCTAAACATAGTAATAATGCGTGGATTTTCCATCGGAAAATCCGCAAGCGATTAATTATAGGTATTGTTAGCGAACGGTTTTATTGTCCACCGGTAGCTGGCAAAAACCGCAAAAAATCGAAGGCTTACGCCTTTAAACAGCAAATAGTACCAAATCCATATTCCGCCCGAGTAAAGTCCATCTGCGTTCCCCCGACGCTTCGGGGGCGCCTGAGTTATAAGTCCGACCGAGAGTGGGGTAGGAGTCCGTTATTCAACTGTTCGCTAACGGTTCGGCTATGATTAGTTGCGGCCAGAAATCCGAAGGATTTCCCGTCGCAACCCAAACATAGCAAAAATGCGCGGATTTTCCGACAGGAAAATCCCGAGCGATTAATTATAGGTATTGTTAGCGAACGGTTTATTTTTTTGTCCCATGGTAGTTGGCTAAAAGCCGCAAAAAATCGAGGGCTTACGCCCTTAAGCTGGCAAATATGTAAAGTCCTAAATCCGTCCGAGTAAAGTCCATCTGCGCTCAGATTGCGTTTGAGTGATAAGTCCTGCGGAAGGTAGAGTAGTGGTCCGTTTGCGATTTATTCCGTCTGATTGTTCAACTGTTCGCTAACGGCTGGGCTATGATTAGTGCGGCGCAGAAATCCGACGGATTTCCAGCTACGCGCTAAGCAAAAGCTTTTGGTTTTGTTTTTTCTTTTCCTGTCCAAAGCAAAATCCCAAAGATTTTGCGACTTTATAAATATACACCGACCTTGCCTTAAGGCTCGAGGTCCGTATTAATTATAGGTATTGTTACCAATAGTTTTTTATTTATATCTGTCTAAATACCCAAAACCATCCTTTAATCCCTTTTTTAGGTATTTATTTGGCTTTTTTCCTTTAATTTCTGTCCATAATTTAAGAGCCTCTTTTACAGTCTTTATTCCAGATTTTCTAGCAGAAAGTCCCCATAAATAGGTTGCATAGTCTTCCCTTGAATACGCTTTTGAACCTCTTAAGTAAAACCCACTTGTCCCGTCATTTTCCAGTATTTTTTCAAAATCCAATTTTCCACCGTTAGTTTCAGTTTTGATTTGGTCAATACTTTCCAATTCTATAGCTAGTTCGTCCGCTGTTTGAGATGATATTGAAACAGTCCACATTAAGAATAAAAAAAATAATAGTTTAGTCATTTTACTTTGTTAAATTATTGGTAACGGTTCGGCTAAGCGTAGTGCGGAGGCAAGGAAACTTTTCATTTCCGTCTTAGCACGAAGCTAGAGCTTTTGGTTTTGCTTTTTCTTTTTTTGTCCAAAGCTAAATCCCAAAGATTTAGCGACATTATAAATATAAACAGATCTTAGCTTTAAGCCCTAAAGTCCGCGTTACGTTTAGGCTTTGTTAGGCACAGTCTTTTTCGCCCTCTTGTTCAGTTCTCGTATATGACGTTTTTCTAAGCGTCCAACTTTTTTGTCCCTTTTTAGCATGTCATTTTGAGTCAAATAATGTATTGCTAGAAATATTTGAATGTTTCTATCATTTAAATCCCACTCTTCATTATTTTCCGCTAGACTAATAGAAATGTGGTTGATATTGTCAAAACCTCCTACTGCTTCTAATATCTCTGAATAATTTTCTAAGAATCTATTGGACTTTCCTAATGCCTTTATGAATTCAATTATAATTGGGTTGTAACTAAAACATATACTCTTGTATTCATATTCAGGTTTACTTATATGAAGTGTTGAATTGCAAATAGCCCATATTTTGTTAAACGTAGAATCTGAGATTTTAGAATATAATTTTTTCTGTTTTCTCCAACTGATTTTTTTTCCAAGATATTTATATTCCCAGTCAGTTAGTTTCGGTAACGAACTTTTTATACACTTTTCAAATTTTGAACTTTCCGTATTTCCACAAAACTCAGATTGGAAAAAGTCCGTAATCAGATTCAAGTCCATTATCTCCGATTCCGAAAAGTATGGTTTCAAGTCCATTTGAGAGCTTTGTCCAAGACAAGCTCCGAATGTCAAAAACATGAAGTAGAGTAGTGGAAATTTCATGGTTTAAGATTGTGCCTAACGGTTCGGCTATGATTTTGGCTTGGCAAATCCGTTAGGATTTTCCAAGTTCGGAATCCAGCCGTTTTTTAAAGTTAAGGTTTTTGGTTTGTCCAAGGGAAAGCTGAATTATAGCCAATGTTGCCACCAGTTATTTTTTCCACTTTGCTCTTTTTTCATTCCATTCTTTCCAGAATTGCAAATATCCTTTTCGGTCAAATTCGTCTTTCGGTATTTCCTTTTCAGGACTGTTTTTATAAAACTGTTCTACTTGGTCAACAAAGTTCAAAACCTCATTTTTATATTCCGAAAAATTTATTTCCGTTTCCGTTCCGCTTTCCGTTTTCAAGATTACAGTTCCATTCTTGTGTTTTACTTCCCAGTCAATTCCAGTGGGACAACTCCCAATATAAACTTCGTCCATATCGTTGTCGAAAACTAAAAAGTGCCCGCAACAAGGAATTAATTGGTCGCCAACAGGATTTTCTTTAGTATGATTTCGCTCCAAGGTCCGAAGTAAGAGTTGAGCACTTGCGCTAATTGTCCAGCCATCATTTTCGGATTGGTCAACTACAATTTCATTTCCGATTTTCACTCGCATTTGTCCGTGCGCACACAAATCCGTATGAGTATCTTGCTCAGATATCCAATTTGTTTTTAATAACTCAATTTTGAATTTGTCCGAGGTCATTTTTTAATTGGTGGCAACGGTTGGGCTAAGGTTCGTTGCTGTGATTCGTCCGAAGGACAATCCAGCCGAACCTAAAGATAGCTTTTTGCGCGTGATTTCCGTTTAGGAAATCCGCAAGCAATGAATTTTAGGCATTGTTGTGCGCAGGCCTTTTCGCTATTTTTTTGTTATAATCTGTCCACTAATAATTTCGTGGTTATTGATTTTATAAATCAGGGTTAGTTTTTGTAGTTCGAATCCCGCACGTACCACACCATTAACCCCTCTGTTAGAAAGTGCAACAACATAAAAAGAATGGGAATCTTTCGGACTAATTGTAACCAGCAATTCAGACGGTTGATCTATATTTTTATCTAAAAATGATTTTAAATCCAATCCGTAACCGAACAAGCCTGCTTTTTCAATGGACATTTCTTCTTTTGGCAAATAAAAATTAAAGTTTATGTCTGGGGAAGACTGAACCATGATTGGATTAATTGGAAAATTGATATTTATTTCTAAATCAGAATCACTCTCATTGGTTATACAAGTCCAAAATACAGCATAAACGTATTTCTTACCATTGGGGTCCGTATATACTTCACCACCTTTTGGATAGCTATTCCTAATCGTAATACCTTTATTAATAGAATCAACGTACTTAAATTCGGTATGGAAATTTTGTCCCTTGTCGGTATGGAAATTTTGTCCCATTACAGAGAAAGAGAACAACAATATGACAAGAGCAATTAGATTTTTCATATGTCTGTCTGTTTTTTCGGCTTGCGCACAACGGTTCGGCTATGATTAGTTGCGGCGTTAGAAATCCGTAGGATTTCCAGCCGTACACTAAACATACTAATAATGCGTAGATTTTCCGCAGGAAAATCCCCAGCAATTAATTATAGGTATTGTTACAGCACGTTTTTCTTTTTGAGCACTCTTTGAGCCGCCTCTTTTGCTTCGTCCGTAAACTTTGATTTAGTATCGATGACAGCATTTAAATCCGCAATAGTTTTATCCTCGAAGTTGGATTGAAATGATTTTATTAGATTTTCATCCAAAACCCTTTTTTTAGGTCCATTTTTTTCAGGAGATAGCTTGTCCATTTGTTTTCCGCTGACAGCAAAGAACAAAATCATCAAGCCCAAAAAAACCGGATTAACACCAATTCCCGCGAATCCTATTTTAAATGTAGAAATGTTGAAGTCCAAAAATCCAATTAGTCCAACTGTTAATGTTAAAGCGAAGAAAAGGAAGTAAAACTTACGATTCGTGAAATACAGAATTGCAGATAGTATTAGGCATCCGATTCCAGCGTAATGTTTTGTCGTCAAAATGTAGTCCGTAGTAATTGCCATTCCTATCGCTATTAGCATCAAGATTGCGGAAATAGCTAATGGTAGTATTTTGGTTTCTATTTTTTTCAAAATGTGCTGTAACGGTTGGGCTATGATTAGTGCGGTGCGGAAATCCGACGGATTTCCAGCTACGCGCTAAGCAAAAGCTTTTGGTTTTGTTTTTTCTTTTTTTGTTCGAAAGCAAAATCCCAAAGATTTTGCGACCTTATAAATATACACAGACCTTGGCGTAAAGACCAAAGTCCGTATTAATTATAGGCATTGTTACCAAAAGTACTTTTCCGTAATATTATTCGTAACCAGCCCAGCCAGCGGCAAATTGAAACATAATAAATAGATAAACAAGTATGGCAAAAAATACTATTCCCAAAACGAAGTATACTTTCGCATAAGTAGAATTTCCATCTTCTTTTCTGATTTCACGAACTGTCAAAACAATCATTACGATAAATAATAGAACAAAGACAATTCCGCTAACCATATTTTTTTAATCTGTATGAGTGAAAAATTCCGCCCGAGTGAAGTCCATTTGCACAAACTAGCTCAAAAGTCCATTTGCGTTCAGATTGCGATAGAGTTGTAAGTCCATCCGCAGTCTTTTTTGTTCATTGAATATTAGTATATTTCAAAGTTCCCAAAAATAGTTGCTTAGTATTTTTGGTAACGGTTGGGCTATGGCAAGTAGGGCAGGCAAGGAAACTTTTAGTTTCCGTCTGGTCTGCTAGCCAGAGCTTTTTGTTTTGTAAT
>CANNCA010000016.1 GCA_947503005.1 uncultured Flavobacteriaceae bacterium
CGCCCCGCTGAAAGAACTCAGGTCGAACTTGATATAGGTCTCCCTGTTGCCCTGTTCCGTCCGTAGGATCGGGCCCAAGGGGCTCGGGTTGCTCGCGCCCATCAGGTAGGTCGCCTCGATAAGGTCCGCGGGGGTGGGTTGAACCATCTCACCTAATACGCTGACGGTAACTTCGTCAGAACCTGTAGCACCCTCATCATCGGTTACTTCAAGTCTAAAGACATAGGTGCCTTCTATCATGTTCGTTACTGTTAGGTTAGGTGTATCAATATTTTCACCGGTCGGAGCGTTAGGACCACTAACTACAAACCACTGATAACCTACTATGTCTCCACCATCAGGGTCGAAGCCACTACCGTTGAGCGTTATGCTATTGGTAGGTAATATAATGGTTTGGTCTTCTCCGGCATCGGCTATAGGATCCGCAGGTGCGCCAACGAAACTGAAGTTGATCGTCGCGGGGGTGCCCATGGTACCGCCAAGTAAGTCGGCGCTATAGGGCGTGGCGGTCAAAGTGTAGGCCCCCAGGGCGAACACGTTGGGATAGTAGTCCGGACCGTTGTTGCCGAACAGCGCATAGGGCGCCACGTTCTCCGTCATCGTATTGCTCTGCGTTCCGCCAAGGACCATGTTGACGCTCTCCACATCGCCCGTGGCGACCGCCTGTATGTTCAGGTCCATGCTCGCCAAGGTGCTCACATCGATCACCGCGCCATCGGTCAGGGGACCGATAACCACATCGTTCTCCGCGTCGATCAGGTTGAAACTGAGGACCGAGAGTACGTCGGGAGCCGCAATGACTTCTATGTCATCGCTTGCCGAATTGGTACAACCGTTGCCATCTGTATACGTATAGATAATGGTATGCGTACCCACACCTGCATCGGCAGGGCTAAAAGAATAGCTAGCACCTGTGCCATCATCGGATACCCCGGGACCACTATACACGCCCATATCACCAGTTTCACTGCCTTGGGAAGGCATCCCTCCTCCACTGGTCTGCGTGCCAGAATCAACCATATAGGTTTCTTGAGGGGCTGTAAAAGTTACTGTTGGCAATGGATTGACGGTTAGTGTGGCTGCATCACTGGTTACCGAACAATCATCTGTATGATCTTCTGGGGTTCCATTATCTGAGGTTATCACAACACGATATTGCGCCCCGTTCAAATTAAGTCCGGGAGCTTGAAATACAAGTTCATTGTCATCAGGTCCTATTTCTGTCCAAGTTGAGCTCCCAGAAAGCAATTGCTCCCATTGATAACTCAAAGTACCCTGATTCGTTGTGGCAGAAGCCGAAATAGGAGTACCTCCCGGTTCTATTATTGTATGGCATATAGCAACATCTTCTGGCTGGATGTCGATGTTTACAGCACAACTACTAGGTGCTATGGTAAACGTCCATCCACCACTAACAATTCCTGAAAAAGGATTGCCGGCGGCATCTTCCAGATCCGTACCATCAATTTGCACTTCGTATTCATTGCCTGCTACAAAAGGGGGCATTGGGTCTATGCTAAAACCATTACCGCTAAAACTGATCGCCGCACTTGCCGCATCGATGGTGCCAAAAGTGGTACCAGCGGTCAGATCTTGAATTACGATCTCGCCTCCACTTGCAAATTGTACCGGCTCATCAAAAGTAGCTGTCAATATCGGTTCAGTATCTACATTGGTCGCATCGTTTATAGGATCAGTACTAACTAAAGTTGGTGGGGTCGTATCCTGGGGGGTCACCTTTTCCCCATCGCCGTCGTCTTCATCGCCGGGATCGTCAATCGAATTGCCATCACCGTCGGTGTCCACACCATTGCCTGGAGAAGAATCAATATCGATTTCATTAAGTGCAATAACCTCAGCTAAATTGAGGTAATCACCACTTGCGTTTACAGTGGCTTCCAAAACTAAGGTTGCTGTTGACCCAGATAAAATCGGATTTGGAAAAACCCAGGTACCCTGCGGAGCAAAATTATAAGTACCTTGAGTGACCGACCCACCGCCAGTCGCCGTATAACCACTAGGTAATAAATCTTTTACTATCACCCCGGTAGCATCGCCCGGTCCTTGATTGGTGAGTGTGATCGTGAAATAGATAGTTCCGCCAACAAGTGGTGTAGGATCGTCTACGCTCATTTCGAGTTCCAAATCCACAGGGATAGCGACAGTAAATGTCCAACCTCCAGAAGCAATTCCAGCAAAAGGATTGCCTGCGGCGTCTACCAAATCGGTACCGTCTATTTGCACTTCATATTCATTGCCAGCAATAAAAGGGGGCATCGGATCTATAATCAAATCATTACCACTAAAACTAATTGCACCACTAGTCGCATCGATGGTGCCGAAAGGTGTACCTGCGGTCAGGTCTTGAATTACGATTACTCCTCCAGCTGCAAATTGAACGGGTTCGCTAAACGATGCCGTTAGAACAGGTTCTAATGCAACGCCCGTAGCATTATCTGTCGGAACCGAAGACGAGAACGTTGGTGGCGTGGTATCTCCACCCCCGCCACCTGCACCGGTTGTAAACGTTAATTCATTCGCTGCAAGACCTACATATGAGTTTCCAGCTAAATCATCGATCACAGTATCAGCTATGCCAAGAAAGTATATCGAATTAGGGTCTAGATTGTTTGTTGGATTAACGGTCAACGTATTACCACTTATGGTAGCTAACGTGGAAGTCGACACGTCAATCGATTCTATTGGTTGTGCTGTTGTCACATTAAACAGAAATATGATTCCTGTCCCGAATTGTACATCTTCACTGAAAATAAAGGTAAGATCTGAATCGACAGGAAAATCTATCCCACTATCTGCAGGATTCGAAGAAGCCAATGTCGGTGGGGTAAGGTCGGCGACTCCGGCAGCCGTAAAAGTCCAATCGCCAGTAAAAACACCTGCAAAAGCATTACCAGCCGTATCTTCCAAAGCCGTAGGATTGATAACCACTTGGTATTCATTACCCGAAACGAAGTCTACCGTAGGGTCGATAATCACTGTGTTTCCACTAAAGGACACAGATGTACTACCAGAAGGAAAGACCTGATGCGATACACCTGCTGTAAGATTGAAAAGCACGATATTTCCCCCCGCAGTACTCCATTGTAAGGGTTCACTAAAAGTGGCCGTTAAATTCGAATTAGCCGGTACATCTATGGCATCATCAACTGGATCTAAACTTACAAGTGTTGGCTCTTCCAAGTCATCATTTGATGTGGTAAAGTTCCAGTCAAAAAGAGTAATTCCGGCAAAGGCATTACCTACCAAATCTTCTACAGCCGTGGCCGTGATCCCAACAGAATATTCGGTATTCGTGTCCAGATTATTTGTTGGGTTAATGGTCAACATAGTGCCACTCACCGTTACTTGGGTACTACTGGCTACATCAAACAATTCAAAGGTGTTATTATTCGTTACATCGAAAACGACGATATTGCTGGTGCCCAGTTGCACAGGCTCATCAAACTCGACTGTGATATCTGTATCAACACCAACCCCTGTAGCATTGAGTGTGGGTGATTGACTTGCCACTGTTGGTGGCGTATTATCCACTGTAACCGTAAATATACATGCGGCATTCGCCGTAGGTACAAATTCAGTCGTATTACTACTCACCCAATATTGCAAGTCATTGATAACCGCAGCTATTTGCTGTTTTGTTCCTTCAAGAGATCCAGGCGGAAGCGAAGAACAATCCAATTGCCAATTATCGACCTCAGTTTCCGCGGCGTGGACCCGTAGTGCATTGACCCCATTGGTCAATTGATCGGGTAAAGCCGACTCGTCTAGCATGGTAACTCCACCATCCCAATCAGCATCATTGGTCGTACCTGGCTCCACGTTGTTATGAATACCGGCCAAAAAAGTTGGTGCTGCTGAAGTCCCCTGATACGCCAAAATCTGATCACCTTGTATAGCTAGCGGAGCAGAAAAAAGACTTCCCGGTAAGGTAATTATGGTGCCAGCAGTTGTTGCTGAAGGTGCATACCATGTAAAACTGCTATCGCCACCAGAGCAAGTGATAGTATTGGGGTTCACCACCCCACAATCGGTAAACTTTATATTAGTACCTGCAATGATATCTTCAAGGATAATAAATGCAAAGGAGTCCGTACCATCCAAGTTCATACCTAAAAAGGCAATATCACCTGCCGCTAAACTTGTGGACGGTGGTTCGGTCACGGTAACATCAATCATACAACTGGCCGTATTACCCGCTTCGTCCATAGCCGTTACGGTGACCATATTAACACCAACACCCACCATAGTGCCTGCAGTTGGCATTTGGGTTATCGTAATATTTGCGGGTAATGAAACATCATCCGTTGCAGAACTGCCGGTAACCAGATCAGGTATGGCAGTCATGCCGGTTACCCCAGCTGTTATATCGGCCGGTGTAGGTGCACACGTAATTCCTGGAGGTTCAGTATCCCCTGCGACTGCAAGGGTTATCGTACAACCAGCTTCCACAGGAGGATTGTAACCTGTACTCGAATCGCTGCTCCAGTTTGTTGCATTATGCAAAATCGTTCGAATAGCCGCTGGTGTTCCTGTAATTGGAGAACCGCCAGCTGCGGTACAACTAAATTGAAAATTATCGTTTTCAATTCCACCGGCACCGGTCAGACGCACGGCTGTATTCCCCGTGCTTAGTGCATTGGGTAAAGCTGAAGTGGAATTGGTCGTCGCACTACCATCCCAATTGGCATCATCTGTACCCGTTACGGCCACGTTAAAATGTAGTCCCGCTATGAACACAGGGGCAGCGATGCTGCCTTGAAGGGCAAATAATTGATCCCCAATAGCGGAATAGGCCCCGGCATTACTTAGTTGTCCATTCGTTAAATCCAATACGATTACATCACCTGCGCTACGGGCACTGCCAGAAGTCCAGGTCAATTCGCCATCGCCATTAAAATTCGTAAAACCACCCGTATCGTTCCATCCACGATCTGTGAAAATAATGGTGGTAGCCGCATCGATATCTTTCAACAATACAAAGCTTACATTATCGGTCGTTGTACTACCCGGATCTGTATTACTGCCCAAAAAGGCAATATCACCCGCAGCCAAAGTAGTCTGCGCTTGGGTGTAACAAAGGGCAAACAACGCTGCCAATACTAGAGTAATTTTTTTCATAATGCTATTTTAATGGTTTGTGGGTAACAAAAATTTATTCTTGATTAATTTCTTGAGGGATATACGCCCTGCAATGCAATGATAAAATTCACACAAGTAAAAGGTTGAATGTTGTTCACGGCTTGATTGCTACCCGTATTATTCGTCGTCGCGGCTGCCATGGTAACATCGCTGGTGGTACCAAATGAGCTTGTACCGTCCCCAGCTATAAAAGCGGCATCGGGCGCATCGGCATTTCCTTCTTCCTTAGCAGGAAGATTGAAGGTATGGTTGTGGGCTGGTAAATTGCCAGTAATCAATGTATTGGTTTCTGTACCACCTTTTTGCCCTATATTTTTGGGTGTTAAACCAGGACCATTACCAGGATGCATGGCCACTCTACCCCGTAAATCAGGCAGCGCAAAAGTTGTTCTACCATCACCGCCGTAAATGGTTCCTAAAAGTGAAAATAATGCTGTGTTTTGGGCTATTGACAACAATTGACCGTCACAAAGTGCCCAACCTCTTGGTGCAAAATTGCCTCCAAACATGATTATCTGTCCTATAAATGGTTCCATAATGATTATTTATTTGTTGATTCGTGTAGTGTTACTGTTTTACTAATTTCTTGAAGGAAATATGCCCTGCAATGCAATGATAAAATTCACACAAGTAAAGGGTTGTATGTTGTTCACGGCTTGATTGCCACCTGTATTATTCGTTGTCGCGGCCGCCATAGTAGCATCGCTAGTGGTACCAAATGAGCTTGTACCGTCACCAGCTATAAAAGCGCCATCGGGCGCATCGGCATTTCCTTCCTCCTTAGCGGGAAGATTGAAGGTATGGTTGTGAGCGGGTAACTGGCCAGTGATCAATGTGTTGGTTTCCGAGCCACCTCTTTGTCCCAGACTCTTCTGTGTTAAACCAGGCCCATTACCAGGATGCATGGCCACTCTACCCCGTAATTCGGGTAGCGCAAAAGTCGTTCTACCATCGCCCCCATACGTAGTGCCTAAAATTGCAAACAGTGCTTGATTTTGACTGATAGCCAGTAATTGGCCGTCACAAAGTGCCCATCCTCTTGGTGCAAAATTGCCACCAAACATGAGTATTTGTCCTATAAATGGTTCCATAATATATTTTGGTTTTTAGTTGTTAGTAAGTGCTATATTGAACTCAATGCTCGATTGATTTAAAAAGGTGCTGTAAGTCGGAAAGAGTAGTTGATCCCCGAGTTGGTTGTTATTTTCCCAATGTTTATCAGAAATATAAGCCCCAGAATTATTGAAGGATAATTCCGTAAAATAGGTTTCGGAAGCCTTCGAGACCTTAAAATAAATTTTATGGTGTTTGCCGATTTCCCTATTCGGAAGGTCAGTTATAAATTTATACTTTCCATATTCATCAGTTAACAGCTTAGCTCTATGACGAAATTTGGTTGAACCAGGCGATAAATGCCAGACCTCTACCATAGTATTGCTTAAAGGCCGCTCTCCTTTGCGATCATAAATCTTACCGGAAACAGCAATGTGTTTACCAAAGGTATTGACCCTTAAATCTTTTTTACGATCGGCATACGGGTTATAACCCGAAAATGGACTTTCTTCACCTGTAAAAGCGGTTAAAATGGAAGTAGATGAAACACAGGCCAATCCTGCCGTGGCCATTAAGGTTTTACCCAAAAAAGACCTTCTAGGAGTAGTTTTTTTCATATTCTTAGTTGGTTTTAAATTAAAGACCCAAGCCATAGAAAAAAATGAGCAATAGGGTCGCACGAAAAATGAACAATAATTGGGGGAATTCGCAGTGCTTTGAGAGGGAATGGTCGGCACTTAATTGTACTGTATTGAATACTTACTATGCTACACTAATATAGACTAATGCAAAACGTTAACAATTTTTAAGAACCTTAATACGATTAACGACACATTTTTCGGTTAAAATGCTAAAAACCCAAACTAAAAAATAAAGAAAGTATTTAAACGTAAAAATAAAACTGTAGCTGTGCTTCGGTTTTATATAGCCAGAATCGCAAAAAGGTCAAGGAAATAAGTATTCCAAGAAATTTTCTGTTAGTCTCTAACGCATCAATAATCGTTATATTGTATTAAATCATCGATAAAGTGTTCTTTTTTATCGACGAACGGTATTTTGCTGCTTCAAACCTCTTACTGATCTTTTTATTAATCAGCTAATAACCAATTAGAATTATGCCATAAAAACGAATGAAATATAATTCTCACGGTTGTGCCTAAATAAATATCTTACTAGTAGTCATAAGTATCAAGATTAAGACTTATAAAAAAAGGAGACCGAATCGGTCTCCTTTTCCATTTATTATTAGTAGCGTTCCGCTATCATCGTTCAATCAACATTTTTTTCTGGTGTGGAACACCGAAGGCGTCGAAGGTCCTGACCAGATATATACCACTGGGCATTCCGCTCACGTTCATTTTATAATCGCCCACCGATTTAACATCGCTCGCAGGTACTGCCTGTAATAATTTACCGGTCATATCGTACACGAATATGGCGCTCATCTTTGTTGGTACCTTAAAGCCTATGTCGATGGCACTATTGGCCGGGTTCGGCGATAGGTTCAGGGTGTTCACCGTTACCGGTGGTCCGGAACCTTCGGTGGTCAGGATCAGCTCGGGGGCCTGGGCCGTCTCGTCC
>CANNCA010000017.1 GCA_947503005.1 uncultured Flavobacteriaceae bacterium
AGTCAGGTATTTATAGTTGTGTTCACCGTCCTATCGTTTTGCCCGATTACGGTACTAGTTATTTTACGGCGGGCAAGGTTTATCTTATCATAGGTGGATCTGGTGGTATCGGCCGTACATTGAGCGGTTACATATCCGGTCTTGCACATGTAAAGTTGGTTTGGATCGGCCGAAGCGAGCTTGATGTTCTACAGCTGTCTGTAATGGAGGAGATTCGTGGCCGGGGGAGTGAGGTTACTTACATTCAGGGTGATATAGGTGGGGCTTCTGCCGCGAAGGTTTTTAAGAAGGCCAAGAAAGTGCATGGTCGCATAGACGGTGTATTCCATTCCGCTCTGTCTTTAGGGGATGGGATGTTTTCGAAGATGTCGGAGGAAGATTTCCGTTCTGTATTTCCTTCCAAGTTAGAGGGCAGTGTTAACATGTACCGTTATTTAAGGGATGAGCCCTTGGACTTTGTCCTGTTGTTTTCTTCTCTAAATTCCTATGTTGGTAGCCCTGGCCAGAGCAATTATGCCGCTGCCTGTACCTTCCAGGACGTCTATGCTCGATCCCTTCGCGGTGTACTTGACTGTCCCGTACAGGTAATCAACTGGAGTTATTGGAGCGAGAGCGGTGTTGTGGCGACGGATTTCCATAGAGGCCGCTTGGAGGCCAAGGGTCTTTATGGGATAAAGGACAAGGAAGGATTACAAGCGATAGAACAGGTTCTACATACGGGTATAGACCAGCTCACGGTGGTCAAGGCCAAAGGAGACGTGTTATCGCGTTTCGGGTTTGATGATTCTGTTAGGAAAGAGTTATATAAAGGAAAGGCTGTTGCTTTTGGGGACCTAGGCATAGATATCGAGGTCCCTAAAGGCTCCCTAAAATCCTTTGATCGGGTAAAGGCGGGTTTCGAACTGTTGTTGGATTGGAGCGAGTCTCTTTTAGTATTGAGTTTTCAGGAACTGGGAGTGTTCCTATCCCCTGAAGAGTCGTATGATGACGAAGCACTCTTCTCCCGATTGGGGATAGTGGATGATTATAAGCGTTTATATGGTGCGCTCCTGGATATTCTTTTAGGTTCTGGCCACCTAGAGCGTGAAGGGCGTTCCTATCGAACCACTGCGAAGGTCGTTCCATTGGAAGAGAAGGGGCTATTATCGGCAAAGGCCATGCTCGATCAAGGGCATGCGGACCTGGTACCCTATACGGCACTGGTATGGCAATGTTTACGTCATTATCCCGAGATGCTCACAGGAAGGAGGAAGGCGGTAGAGGTAATGTTTCCCGACGGGGATAAGTCACTTGTTGAGGGGATTTATAAGGGTAACCCTTTGGTAGATTACTATAACGGTATCGTCGCCGATATCGTCTGCAAGTATGTATCATCGCATCACGATACCTTCCAAGAACCTGTCCATATATTGGAGATCGGTGCCGGTACCGGGGGCACGAGCAAGTTGGTCCTTGAGGCTCTTTCAGCCCTTTCTATAGATGTAATCTATTACTATACAGATATATCAGGTAGTTTTACGGCTTATGGTGAACGTGTTTATGGCGAACAGTACCCCTTTGTTCGTTTTCAAGAGCTTGATCTAGAACGTAATCCTTTAGGTCAGGGTTTTACAGGTAATACCATGGATTTGGTCTTCGGTACCAATGTTGTGCATGCAACAAGATCGATATCCTCCACCTTGGGGCATTTAAAAATGCTGATGAAACGTGGAGGTGCCCTGGTATTGAACGAGCTGACCCGCGTACAGTCATTTTCCACCCTGACCTTTGGTCTTATGGAAGGTTGGTGGCGTTACGAGGACGCCTATTACCGGGAAGCCCACTCCCCGATATTATGTGTGGAGAACTGGGAGCTTGTGCTATCACAATGTGGTTTCCATTCGTTCTGTTCCTATGGCATCTCACAGGGTGGGCAACACGTAGTGATTGGTCTGAGCGATGGTGTAGTGGATACGGCTGGGAAAAAAGAGATAAGAAGCAACATTGCACCTACGGTTCCTAAGGAGGCAAGATCACCTAGGTTGGCTACCGTTGCAGAAAGGGCCACTGTACCAAAGAGAACCTCCAAGTCAAAGGATACCGTATTGGCAGACTTGAAGACCTTATTCGGGGAGAGCCTTAAGCTACCCTCGGACCGGTTGGGAGAAGATATTCCTTTTTCGGATTATGGGGTGGATTCCCTTTTGACGATGGAACTGACCAAAAAACTGAGCGACCGTTATGGCGAACTAGGGGCCACCGTACTGTTCGAGTATGATACCATTAGGGAACTGTCAGGGTATATCCTATCGAACCATATAGTGGATACAGAATTGCCCACGGACCCTTCAGGGGAAGTGCCGGTAAACAAAGAAATGTCTCATGACACGATTTCTTTTTCGAGTAGTATACCAGAGAGTGTGGCGGTAACGGACCGTTCCATTAATACACCGGTTAATGATCAGGTGGAGATAGCAGTGATAGGGGTCAGCGGTCGCTATCCTGGTGCAGACGATATAAGCACGTACTGGGAGAACTTAAAGGCAGGAGTCCACAGTATTGGCGAGGTACCCACCGATCGTTGGTCTTGGCAGCAATATTATAACCCTGAAGGTAAAGATGGGGAGAGTTATAGCAAATGGGGTGGTTTTCTATCGGACGTATCCCGTTTCGATGCTGATTTTTTTGGTATCGGTGAATCTGAAGCTATAGATATGGATCCTCAGGAACGTCTCTTTATGGAAGAGGTATGGCGCGTTATTGAAGATGCAGGTTATACTAAGGAAAACTTCTCCAAGAGTTCTGATCCAGTGGGTGTTTTTGTAGGGGTGATGTATGGTAGTTATGGTCAACTGGGTCTTAAATCCTGGTCCGAGGGCCATTGGAATCATGCCCAGTCTTCATATTGGTTGATCGCGAACCGAGTGTCCCGTTTTTTTAAATTGAAAGGTCCTAGTATGGCCATAGATACGGCTTGTTCCTCTTCATTGACGGCATTGCACCAGGCTATGGAGAGCATTTGCAGAGGGGAGAGCAGGGCTGCGGTCGTAGGTGGCGTCAGTCTTTTGCTTGATTCCAGACACCACCTTCGATTGTCTTCGATGTACAATCTAAGCAAGGATGACAAGACAAGGTCCTTCGGTCAGGGTGGCGAGGGGTTTGTAGTAGGGGAAGGTGTAGGAGCCGTACTGTTGAAGCCTTTAGAGGACGCAATGGCCGATGGCGATCATATTTATGGTGTACTGAGAGGGTCTGCGATAAACACGGGCGGTTATATGAGCCCCGATCCCAAGGCCCAGAGTAATGTTGTTTCATCCGCGCTGCATCGTAGTGGAATAGATGGGAGAACGATCAGTTATATCGAGGCTCATGGTACGGGTACCAGCTTAGGGGATCCGATAGAAGTACGGGGTCTGGAAAAAGCTTTTGCCCCTTATGCTCTTGAAGATTGTGCATTAGGTTCTGTGAAAGGGAACATAGGTCATTTGGAAGCTGCGGCAGGGGTCTCTGCCCTGACCAAAGTATTGTTACAGTTGCGGTCGGGAGAGTTGGTACCCAGTATAGATAGCACTCCTTTGAACAATCATGTGGATTGGTCCTCGAGCCCTTTCCACGTACAACAGGAGCTTGGCGTTTGGGACAGTGGTCCCTATCCCCGTCGTGCGGGCATCAGTTCTTTTGGTGCCGGTGGATCCAATGCGCACGTTATAGTCGAGGGTTATAAGGAGCAAAGGTCCGTATCGCCAGATCAGGGCCCTTATGTGATCGTCCTGTCCGCGTTCACGGAAACGTCACTCCGTACTTATGTAAAAGAATTATTATCCTTTATGGAAGGTTCTTCCGAGCTGCTCCTTTCTTCGATGTCCTATACCTTACAAATAGGCCGTACTGCATTTGCCCATCGACTAGGCATGGTGGTGGGAGATATGGAGGAGCTACAAAAAAAATTGAAGAGTTATCTTTCGAACAAGGAGGAGGACTATTTTGACAAAGAGCACCAAGGTGGGGCATCGGTAGATGAAGAAGAGGGCTATTGGACATCACTCTCCCTTGACCGGTTAGTGAGCCTTTGGGTACAGGGCGCGGCTATCGATTGGGGCCGACTTTACGAGAACAGAGAACGTCCCCAGCGTATCTCCCTTCCCACATATCGTTTCGAAGGGGAACGGTATTGGCTCCCGCGCAGTATGGGAGCTAGTTCTTTGGAAGGAAAGAATCACCCGCCCGCCCCCATGTCACATGATTTTTCGTACCGGCATGGCGAGCCCTACCTCAGGGATCACCTTACCTTTGGCGAACAGGTACTGCTCGGGGTGACACATTGCAGTCTAGCCATAGATACTTTAAGACACTATGACCCAGAGACCGAACAGTTTATATTGCACAAGGTCCTGTTCGAGCGCCCCATTGTCGTGGAGAAGGGTTCCGATGTATCGTTGAAGATGACTTTAGAGGGAAAGGGAGACCATTTTGCCTTTGTGAGCAACTATAGGTACAACGGTAGCGGGCCTTGGCAAAGATCGGCTGCTGGCGAGCTATTCCCCAGGCCGTCACTTGATGATACCGCCCTGTTCGATATTACCGCATTTATACAGGGGAGTACTCAGGAACTGGATAGGACGGCTCTTTATACCCGTAAGAAACCCGGTGTCTATGGGAAGTCCCTTGAGACCGTTTCCAAAGCATATATCAAATCGGGTGAGGTTCTTGGAGAACTTGAGCTGACCTCTGAAATTCTAGAGGATGGGCATGGTTATTATCTGCACCCGGCCATTCTGGATGGTGCGATGGTTGCTCGCTTCGCCTTATTGGAGGATACGGTCGACCCAGAACCATTCATACCGATCATGATCAGGGAACTAGTAGTTCACGGCGCACCCTCTGCTTCTTGTTTCTGTCATGTAAAACCTATAAAGTCCAACGAAGAGATCTGGATAGTGGACATGGTCATTATGGAGAGTAGTGGTAAGGTGATGGTCGAATTAAAAGGTTTTACGGCCAAACGTATCCGAATCCCCGGCGCTAATGATAGTATCGCACCTGTTTTGGAGAAGGGCACCATTCGTGTGAAGGGTTCCTCCGGGAAAGATCCTTTGGAGGTGGCCACGGAAGATTATATCCTAAGGAAATTCTCCAAGGATGCCCAAGGGTTGACCAGTTCCGACCTACAGCGCAATTTCATGGATTTTGGGATAAGCTCCCTGACCATCACCGAATTGGCGGAGGAGCTTGGGAAGGAACTGGGGATAACGGTATATCCAACCCTTTTCTTCGAATACCCCAATATAATAGAGTTGAAGGAATACTTATTGGAGAACCATTTAAAAAAGCTAAAGGACCACTTGGAGAACAATGGGGCAAACATTCCCGAAAGAGAGCCTGTAGTACGCGGGGAGGAAACGGTAGCTCCGTTGAAAAATAGTTTAAGGTCCTATTTTGAGGAAGGCGATTCATTGCTTGGGGATTTGGGGGAAGTGAAAGCACCGGATATTGAAAAAGACCCTGTTGTTGGGTCCGGGGCTTCTGGATATGAACCGGTTGCCATTGTTGGGATTAACGGTGCGATGCCGGGGTCTGATGATTTGGAAGAGTTTTGGGGGCATTTGGAGCGGGGTACGGACCTGGTTACCGAGATACCCCGGGACAGGTGGGATTGGGAAGACCATTATGGCGATGTGAGATCTGAACATGGCAAGACCAAGGTGAAGTGGGGTGCTTTTCTGAATGATGTAGCGGGCTTTGACCCGTTGTTCTTTGGACTCTCCCCTAGGGAGGCCGAACTGATGGATCCCCAGCATCGCCTTTGCTTGCAGATGGCATGGGGCGCGATAGAGGATGCGGGCTATAGGGCATCGGATCTTTCGAACAGCCGTACGGGGGTCTTTATAGGTGTTGCCGGGCTTGATTATAGTGAGATCGTGAACCAATCCTCGGTGAGCAGTCTTGCCCAGTCCCTTACGGGGAACGCCCATAATATCCTTCCTTGTCGTATATCCTACCTATTGAACCTTCGTGGCCCGAGCGTTCCTGTGGACACGGCCTGTTCGAGCTCCCTTGTGGCGATACATCAGGCTGTGGCCTCGATACATAATGGCGACTGCGAGATGGCCTTGGCGGGAGGAGTCAATGCGATATTGACCCCCTCCCTGTATTTTGCGTTCGATCATGTAGGCATGCTGAGCCCAGATGGGAGCTGCAAGGCCTTCGATAGCAAGGCCAATGGTTTTGCCCGTGGCGAGGGCGGTGGGATGATATTATTGAAGCGTTTGGACAAGGCGATCGCGGACAACGATTCCATCTATGGTGTCATTCGCGGTAGTGCAGTGAACCATGGGGGCAGGTCCAGTTCGCTCACCGCGCCCAATCCCGTGGCCCAATCGGAGGTCATTTACAAGGCATACAAACGCTCGGGGATCGATCCGAAACGTGTAGGGTATATAGAGGCGCATGGCACAGGCACATCCCTGGGAGATCCCATAGAGGTAACGGGCCTGAAACGGGCCTTCAAGAAATTGTATGCGGACTGGCATTATGGCCCTTCCGACAACCAACATTGTGGCATCGGAACGGTAAAGACCAATATCGGTCACCTGGAGACCGCCGCAGGTATAGCCGGCGTACTCAAGGTGCTATTGGGGATGAAATACAAGAAACTTCCCAAACTGGTACACTTCGAGAAGCAGAATCCCTATCTAAGCCTATCCGGCAGTCCGTTCTATTTTATGGACCAGACCAGGGAGTGGGCCGTTCCCACGGATGGTTCCGGGAAGGACCTCCCTCCCGTGGCCGGAATAAGCTCCTTCGGGTTCGGAGGGGTCAACGCCCACATCGTCATTGAAGGGTACCAACAAAACGACATACCTGAAGATACGGGAGAGGAACATGTGGTCGTACTCTCGGCCAAG
>CANNCA010000018.1 GCA_947503005.1 uncultured Flavobacteriaceae bacterium
ACAAAAAGCTCTGGCTCGCAGACCAGACGGAAACGAAAAGTTTCCTTGCCTGCCCTACTTGCCATAGCCGCACCGTTAGGCATAATATGACCAAACCTATGCGAAACAAAAGAAACTGAATTAAAACTATGAAAATAGTACGAATTGAACTTATCGAATAACGGACAATTTAAGAATGAAAACGCATCAGGGAATACAGACAATAAAACAGCTCGAAAAGAGAAAAGGTGGTTATTATTACTTAAAAATCGATTCGGAAATAATAAATCAGTTTAGTAAAAAAAGAGCTACGAGAATGATTTGCACTATTGATGATAAAATTTCTTATCGCTGTGGTCTGAATCATTTGGGAGACGGAAATTTTTACGTAATCGTTTCTGGAAAATATCTTGGGGAACTAAATAAAGAACTCGGAGAAAAAGTCAATTACAGAATTGATGAAGACCCAGACCAATTAGGAGTTGAAATACCAGAAGTTCTGACTGTTTTTCTTGAACAAGATGCGGATTCAAAAGCAATTTTCGATAAGCTAACGGACGGAAAAAAGAGAAGTTTAATATATAGTTTCGTAAAGCTAAAAGACATTGATAAACAGATTAGAAATATAACTGACTTTTTAGCTAAAGAAAGGCAGAAAATGAAATAAAGTGCGGAAAAATACTATGCCTAACAATGTATATAAAAAATAGCGCAAGTCATTGATAACACTAAGGTTTAGGTATTTTTGGAAAGTCGCCAAATTTTTAAATTTGACAATTTCCAAGTAAAAAGATAAATAGTAAAAATTTAAAAATTCGGCTTGTGTTCATCCGAAAAGTAACAGCTTATATTCAGCACTACTTTTCATATACGGAGCCGTTGTGCGTAATACTGACCCTTCTAAATAGATAATATTTAGTCCAGGGCTTTTAAAGCGAAAACAATTTTAATTAAACATCGAATTATGAATCTAAATGACACGGATAAGTTAAAAATTCTACTTGGTGGAACATTCCTATTAGGGTTGGTTTTATATATAATAGCTGGCAAAATGAAATATAAGGCCAGTAAATATGAATTTGAAAATAGGACTGACGGAGGAGTTGTTGAATTCGATAGTTTTGAAAGCTCAAATAAACACCAAAACAAGGGTTGTCTTGTCCAATTTCTTGGAGGTTTAGGAATGTTATTAATGGGTGGAAGTGGAATTTTCTTAGCTTTTATCTTTGGAATGGGAAAATAATTAAAAGTACTTACGCACAACAATACCTATAGTTCATTGCGGCGGAATTTCCTACTCGGAAATTCTTATCTTGCAATGAAGGCTTGGTATTCTCGAAATAGTCCTAACGGACGATTCCGCAACGAAACCATAGCCGAACCGTTATAAACAAGTTGAAAAAAGTAATCATCATAATGTTGTTGTTCGGATTTTCCAACTCTTACGGACAGGAGTTAGATGGAGTATGGATGTCATATAATAACAGAGTAATGGAACCTAGCAAAAGTTCTTATGGACTTGGTATGCCTGGACTGATTCTCGACTTCCAAAAATTGGAAATGGGACATTACTTGAGAGACACTTTGGTAAACATAGAACCTAACTTTCGGAGACATAAAATAAAGACTGAACTAAGAAAGAAAAAGCTTCGGTTCAAGGCCTATGGAAAAGACTCCTTGGAAGTGGACTTCAATAAAAAAGACAACTTTATCACCGTTTTCAGGCCATTGGATTTAGGCCATAAATTGGAAATGAAAGAAAGTGAATTGGCGGAATTTATTGTCAAAACTAAATTCCAGCCTCATAACGGAGTTGGGTTCGATTTCACAAATGAGCCCGACTATTTTGAAAAGATGTCGGACAAACCAAAATCAAAAAAAAGGTTTCTGAAAAGTTCTACAAGCCATCCCTCCTATTGGTTTCTAAAAGAGATAAATCAAAACTATTTTCTTGTTTTCAGTCTTGATATACATTTAGAAAACATCTACCAAATCATTCAGGTATCGAAAGACGGTCTTGTTTTAAAACCGCTTCAAGAGGACTACTACCTGAATGAATTGACCGAATTGAAACCTGTTTATAACAATGGCTAAAATTCATTGCTTGCGGATTTCCTAAACGGAAATCCTGCGTAAAAAGCTATCTTTAGGTTCGGCGGGAACGTCCTGCGGACGCTCCAACGCAACGAACCATAGCCGAACCGTTGTAAAACATTTACAAAAAGTCTAATGACATTTTACGACATTTCAAATGTCGTCTATAAATCCAGCCAAAGACGGTACCATCTTTCAAGTAAATATTTATTTTTAGAACAGGTTCAAAATCATATAGCACATGAATTTAATTGCGAAAAAAATAAGTGAAACTAGAAAGATTCAGGGCTTAACTCAAGAAGAATTAGCAGAAAAGTCACAAATTAACTTAAGGACAATACAAAGGATTGAGAATAACGAAAGTGAACCCAGAGGTAAAACACTTAGTCTCATTTGTGATGTTCTGCAAATTGATATTCGAGAATTATTAGCTGACGACAATTCCCAGCATAAAATAAATGTTGGAACAAAAATCGCAAACGGACTTTTTCTTGTTGCCCTAAATTTGGTGTTAATGGGAATAATTGGGTATTTGACATTGGACTCAGGGGCTAATATAAATAGTAAGTTCGGTGGATTATTATTAAGTATTTTCCTTCCATTTTTCATTGTAACGTTGACTCCCAAAATGGGCGGATTGGAGCGCATGTTGAAATTTGGTTTCGGGTATATTGCATATTTCATCTTAATCATGATAATGCACGGTTTTCCGCTTGGATTTGGAACTGGCTTGTTCCCTTGCCTCTTAATAAGTCTATCTGTACTTTATTTTGGTTCTGGAGTGATAAATCGTGAATAAAAACGTTTTACAACAATACCTATAATTAATTGCTGGGGATTTTCCTTCGGAAAATCTTCGCATTATTACTATGTTTAGTGTGCGGCCGAAAATCCTGCGGATTTCTAACGCCGCAACTAATCATAGCCGAGACCGTTACCACACATTTTGAGACTTTTCCAAATGCAAAATAAATACTTACTTAAAATCGCAATTCTAGCATTCATAATAACCTCATGCTCTACAAAAAGGTACGCAGAGATTGAAAATCCAACTGAATTTAAAAATGGAGAATGGATTAGCAACACAGACTCTTTATCTGGAATTAGTATAAGAAAAGGAAAACTAGCATTTTTTAAGAATATGAAATTCACCGCTGATAGTATTTATGACTACAAAGTTGTGGACTCAATAATTCCAATTGGACCAGGAAAAAATAGATTCAAAACCTTCATAAAAAGAATGAGTATGGTGGACACTCTGTATTCGGAAATAATTGAATTTTCCGACAGCACCATTATTTTGAAAAAAAATAATTTCGCTGAAGTTTATAAACTAAAATGAAATCCCTTGGATAAAGTCGGAATAAATAAGTGTTACCACTCAATCCTTTCGCTGAAGGACTTGCTAAAATAGAGCAAATGAATTTCACTCTGACGCAATCGTTGTGATGATGGACTTTTTAGCAAGTTTGCGTAATGGACTTACTAATCTTATGGAAATGCTTCCTCGAACGGAAAAAACGTGTGGTAACAATACCTATAATTAATACGGACTTCGGGTTTTACGCTAAGGCTTGTGTATATTTATGAAGTCGCAAAATCTTTGGGATTTTGCTTTGGACAAAAAAGAAAAAACAAAACCAAAAGCTTTTGCTTAGCGCGTAGCTGGAAATCCGTCGGATTTCTGCGCCGCACTAATCATAGCCCAACCGTTAGCCACAATGTAACGAAACCAATGAAAAAAAGGATAATAACGATAATGATTCTAACTTCTATATTAAGTTTTTTCGGTTGCAAAGGAAAAAATGAACCGAATAAGGAAAAATCCGAAATGGATTTACTTATCGAAAAAAGCGTTGATGAATTCAAAAATCGGAAAATTTATAAAAATCTGACCGCTGAAATTTTGGATTCAATTGCTGATGATAAATTGGAACAAGCGATTTTTGACAACATTTACAAGATTATCGGAGATGACTATGAAAACGAATTAAATAATGTAAAAAAACTTTCGAAAGGACAGCAAGCCTTTTTCTCGACTTGGATAATTGAAGGAGAAGTTAATAATGGTGGGTTTAACCAATTCTATTTTAATTCGAGCGGACAATATGCGGAAATAGCGGAAGTCGGATTTATGACAATTGGAGCTGAAAAATTTTCGGAATTAACAAAACGAGCGAATAAAATTTACTCGGAAAATAAGGAACGACTTGAGGAATTTGACGATGGAACTATGGAAAGTTTTAGCGAATCCTATAAAGACAATCCGCTCAATGATTTGGACACTGAATTTTATAACCTTTATGATTCCGAGAAAATTGGAGAATTAAGAATAAAGTACATTAGAGAAAATAAAAACGAATTTATAACCGAATAAACACAGTGGCTAACAATGGCTATAAGTAATTGCTTGTTCTCGCCTACTTCTGAAAATCCTCACGGATTTTCAGTTTGGTGCGTACTTGCAAAATTTAGTGCTAACCCACGCAACTACTCATAGCCGAGACCGTTGTACGCAATTTAAGAATGACCGAAGCAGAATTAGAAACTATCATTGATTTGGAAAATTGGCTCAAGGAAAA
>CANNCA010000019.1 GCA_947503005.1 uncultured Flavobacteriaceae bacterium
ATTACAAAACAAAAAGCTCTGGCTAGCAGACCAGACGGAAACTAAAAGTTTCCTTGCCTGCCCTACTTGCCATAGCCGAACCGTTGTAACACATTTCAAGAATTGAATGAATATTAAGAATATATTATCTGAATTCGGTAGTTGGGTTTTTGCCGGGTTAACGTTCTTAGGAGTTTCAATGATTTACACTGGAATTGGCGGAAGGGGAAGATATGGGCCTGTCGGAGAGACAAATTGGTATTTTGTTGGAATAGGATTACTTCTAATAATTCCTCTGGCAATTTATATGATAAAAACAAAATTGATAATAAAAAAAACATCTGACGAAAATATTGAGCGAATAAACAAATTGGTAAAAACTGGAGACAAACTAATAATAGATTTAGATAATTTAAAAATCCAAACTAATAGCTACCAACAGGAAATAACAGTAGGAAGTGGATATCAACAGCGGAATGAGTACGTTGATGTTAATCATAATGTAATTCTTCTTGAAGTGCCATATCAGGATGAAATAATCAAGTATAAACTGAATATTGATATGGAACTGACAAAATTAAAAATGCATTTCGCAGTCAAAGGGAAAACAGAATTATACGTTGATTCTCAAAACCCTCATAACAATTATTTAGACCTGACCTTTTTGGAAAAGTAAAAACGTGTTACAACAAAGCCTAAAATTCATTGCTTGCGGATTTCCTAAACGGAAATCACGCGCAAAAAGCTATCTTTAGGTTCGGCTGAATTGTCCTTCGGACGAATCACAGCAACGAACCTTAGCCGAACCGTTATGCACAATTACAAAAAAAACAATATTAGTATATAAATAATGTTTTGGAAAAAAAATAAAAAAGAAGATTCGACTTCTGAATTGAAAGAGAATAATGAAAATAGCTCTACATATTCCGAAAGAAGTTGTTGGATTTATTTAAGTGAAAAATATAATGAAATCCTTTTTGTACCAATCGGAAATATTTCTGAATGGCGTTTTAGAGAATTGGATAAAGTTATTGTTAGAGAATGGCCATTAAAAATTGGGGAATTACAAGATTGTGTAAACCTCACACTAGACAATTTTGAACAAATAGTTTCAGAAATTGAAAACAATAATGAAAACTGGTTTTCTTTTAAGAATAGTAAAGCCAAAACGCAGAAGTCTTTTAACTCTGATTACATTGTATTCCAACTAAAAACTGATTTTTCAAGAGAATATGCTGATGGAGAAGTTGAACGCTTTAATGTAAAATCTTCACCACGAAAATGGGAAAAAGACAGACATTATATTATGGGAACAGCTCACTTAACTGATACTGATATTGCGCAATTGATATTAGATATTAATAAGGATTGCCAAAAAATAAGAAATAATAAAAGTGCATAACACTATATATAGCAAATTGGGCGATTAGTGCTTAATCAAAAGGTTGTTGCCTATTTGCAAAGTCGCCAAATCTTTTGATTTGGTATTAAAAGAGAAAATTAAAACAAAATGCAAAAGATTTGGCTTGTGGCTAAACCGAAAGTAATGGCTTATTTTTTGCCCAACTTGCCATATATTTAACGTTAGGTTTCATACTAGAAAACTCAAAATCATGAAAATTTTTATCGCAGCTATTTCCCTTTTTACGTTCATTATTAGTAACAACTTCGAAATATCAAAAGCCTCTTTTGAATCTAAAAATATAGGGTCAGAAAAGATATGGAATAAAGACTTTATAGGTCTATGGGTAAATGAAGACAAAAAAACACGTGGGATTACAAAATGCGAAATAACATTTTCGGACAATCAATACGCTGTCCAAATGTGGGGCTCATGTGCACCCCAAGATTGTGATATGGGAAAAAATAACGCTAATGGAATTGAAGAAGGAGTTAGCAAATTCGAACTCCTTTGGGACTCAAATTTTGCGGAGAGTTTCGTAACGTATGAACTAATAGATGGAAAATTAAAAATGACGAATAAAAGAAGTTACAAAGATAATTCAGGGAGACCTGACTTTACATCTGTGGACTACTTCGTTAAGCAATAAGTACGAAAACCTAACAAAGGCTAAAATTCATTGCTTGCGGATTTCCTAAACGGAAATCACGCGCAAAAAGCTATCTTTAGGTTCGGCTGGATTGTCCTTCGGACGAATCACAGCAACGAACCTTAGCCCAGCCGTTGGCAAACATCTAAAACTTTTTCAATGTATAAACACTTTAAATTAATCATATTATCCTTCATAGTTTCTTGTTGTACAAATGAAGATAAAATCCTAGAAACTAATGCATCACCTTCTATATCAATTATTGAAACAACCGATGTGAGTATAAATCAATCTTCCTTTAAGATTAAAGTTGAAGATATTTCTAACAATGAATTTGAAATTGGAATTTGTTGGAATTCTTCTCCAAGCCCAGTAATAGATGATAATTATTTAACCATTGACTATTTAACTACGGAACTTCTGGGCACTATAAAAAATCTAGAATCAAATAGTACTTATTATGCAAGAGCATTTCTCTCCACAGATTCAAAAATATATTACAGCAATGAAATTGAATTTACCACTAAATCAATACAGATACTTTGCGAGAATATTTATAAATATGAAATTGAACAAGATGAAAGAGCAAAAATTGTTCGAAAGACAAATGATGGTGGTTTTTTAGTTAGTGGTTGGACAAATCCAGTATTTGGCAGCAATCACAACAATTTTGACCTAGTATTATTAAAATTCAACTCCAATTGTGAAATATTATGGGAGAAATTGATACCAGGGCATCTCAATATTTACAATCTTATTGAAGAGGCTAACGGCAATATTTTACTCATTACTCAAGGAAATGGTTATGGAACCAATTTTCCAGTCATAATTAAAATGAACTCTCAAGGCAATTTACTTTGGAAAAAAGAATACCCTAAAGAAACTTATTCGTCATTAAAAGATATCGTCATAACACAAGAAGGGGAATATGCATTAATTGGAACCTATTCTATCAGTGCCGAGGAAAGGTTCGGCTGGTTTGTTAAATTAAATTCTCAAGGTGAAATAATCTCCGAAAAAAGCTACCCAAAGCAAAATATGATGATTGGTAAATCAATGGTTCAGATTAATAATCAAGGATTCTACGTAGTTGGCGATTTACAATACGAATCAACTTTTTTGTATAAACTAAACAACATTGGTGATATTGAATGGAGAAAACAGATTAGTAAAGAACCATCCGATTTAAATAGGTCTCTCTTATTTACTAGTGACAACAATCTATTAATTTCTGGAATTACAAAACGTTTAGGACCTGATAAATCAAATTTATGGCTCGTAAAAACAGATATGGAAGGAAATATTTTATGGGAGAATGGGTTTGGAAAAGAACATTATCTTTTCAATACCAATGGAAATGACAGTGCTACTGAAATTATTGAAAGTGAATCTGGTTCTTTGTACATGACAAGTGGGGGGAAGTTCTATCCCGCAGAAGGTTCCCCAACACTTCAGAGTAATATTTGGGTTTTTAAAATTAATCCTTTTGATGGAAGACTTATTTGGTCTAAAGAATTTGGGAGTAATGAATTATACACATGGGATTTAAGTTATTCAATTGCTGAACTGAATAATGGTGAATTAATTGTTGTAGGGAATAAAGAAGATGACGAAACTACTACGATAAGTTTCACTGGAGATTTCTGGATTATGAAATTACAGGAGAATTAATTAGGGTATATTAGAAAATCACTCAATGTTAACGAGTAAAAAACGTTTGCCAACACGATGTATAAACTATAGCTATTAAGCGCTAAACTAAAGGTCAGTGCTTATTTTTGAAGACCGCCAAATTTTTAAACTCGCTTTTAAGATTGATAAGTTAAAACAAAACATTAAAATTCGGGTCCGTGTTTATCTGAAAAGTTAGTATCTTTTTTCACGCTACATTTCATACACAAGACCGTTGTAAACAATTTTGAAAATCGCTAAAATCATACGAGATGGAATTGCAATCTTGGCAATTCTAGTAGTTGGAATCTACTTCGGGAATAGGTTCGCCGAGCCTGTCCCATTCGATTCGGAAAAATGGAAAAATTGGACGGAATCTGAAACGGAAATGTCATTGCGGTGGGACATGATGAACAGTTTGAGAAACAATCACGAATTGAAAGGCATGACTAAATCAGAAATTATCAAACTATTGGGGGAGCCGAACTCGAAATCAAACTTTGGATTTGAATACTACCTTGGATTTTCTAAACGCGGAATCAATACGGGACATCTGGACATAAAGTTTGACGAAAATGGAATCGTGACGGACTTTATTGTTACGGACGGATAAAAAACTGTTTACAACATTGGCTAAAATTCATTGCTTGCGGATTTCCTTGCAGGAAATCCGAGCAAAAAGCTAACTTTAGGTTCGGCGGGACTGTCCTGCGGACAGATCACCGCAACGAACCTTAGCCCAACCGTTGCCAGTAATTATGAAAGAACATTACGTCTATATCCATCTAAATCCCGAAACCAATGAAATTTTCTATGTTGGT
>CANNCA010000020.1 GCA_947503005.1 uncultured Flavobacteriaceae bacterium
GGCAAACCCGGTGAACTGAAACATCTAAGTAGCCGGAGGAGGAGAAAACAAAAGTGATTCCGATAGTAGCGGCGAGCGAAATCGGATTAGTCCAAACCGTTGTCGTTCCGGCGATAACGGGGTTGTAGGACCGCGATATTCGAGTGTTGATGAACTGGAACAAGTTGGAAAGCTTGGCCATAGACGGTGATAGCCCGGTACAGGTAAAGATGCATTAGATAGCGGTATCCTGAGTAGCGCGGGGCACGTGAAACCCTGTGTGAATCCGGCGGGACCATCCGCCAAGACTAAATACTCCTGAGAGACCGATAGTGAACCAGTACCGTGAGGGAAAGGTGAAAAGAACCCTGAATAAGGGAGTGAAACAGATCCTGAAACCATACGCTTACAAGCGGTCGGAGCCCATATGGGTGACGGCGTGCCTTTTGCATAATGAGCCTACGAGTTACTTTTACCGGCAAGGTTAAGGTCTTAAGGACCGGAGCCGTAGCGAAAGCGAGTCTTAACAGGGCGCTTCAGTCGGTAGTAGTAGACGCGAAACCGTGCGATCTACCCATGGGCAGGTTGAAGCAGTGGTAACACACTGTGGAGGACCGAACCCGTTGACGTTGAAAAGTCTTGGGATGACCTGTGGGTAGGGGTGAAAGGCCAATCAAGCTCGGAAATAGCTCGTACTCCCCGAAATGCATTTAGGTGCAGCGTGTTATTAGTTTCATAGAGGTAGAGCTACTGATTGGATGCGGGGGCTTCACCGCCTACCAATTCCTGACAAACTCCGAATGCTATGAAATGATGTAACGCAGTGAGGGCATGGGTGCTAAGGTCCATGTCCGAGAGGGAAAGAACCCGGACTATCGGCTAAGGTCCCAAAATATATGCTAAGTTGACAAAACGCGGTGGAACTGCATTGACAGCCAGGATGTTGGCTTGGAAGCAGCCATTCATTTAAAGAGTGCGTAACAGCTCACTGGTCGAGCGGTTCCGCATGGATAATGATCGGGCATAAGCATATTACCGAAGCCATAGCTTCTGTACACGGTACAGAGGGGTAGGGGAGCATTGTAGTGCCGCTGAAGGCGTACCCGTGAGGGGCGCTGGAGGAGCTACAAACGAAAATGTAGGCATAAGTAACGATAATGCGGGCGAGAAACCCGCACGCCGAAAGACCAAGGTTTCCCCAGCTATGCTAATCAGCTGGGGGTCAGTCGGGACCTAACGCAGACCCGAAGGGGGAAGTGGATGGACAAGCAGTTAATATTCTGCTACCCGCATAGCATTAAAAGCGACGGAGGCGAGAAGTTGGTGCGTGCAGACGGAATTGCACGTTGAAGGGACAGGTAACTGCCCGATAGTACACCGAGGCCACGGCCAAGGTGATAATCCAGCGTATCGACTTCCAAGAAAAGCAAGCTATGCGGCCCGTACCGTAAACCGACACAGGTGGTTGGGATGAGTATTCTAAGGCGCTCGAGAGATTCATGGCTAAGGAACTAGGCAAAATAGACCCGTAACTTCGGGAGAAGGGTCGCCCCCCTTCGGGGGGGCCGCAGTGAAGAGGTCCAGGCGACTGTTTATCAAAAACACAGGGCTCTGCTAAATCGAGAGATGAAGTATAGGGCCTGACACCTGCCCGGTGCCGGAAGGTTAAGGGGAGACGTCAGCTTCGGCGAAGCGTTGAACTGAAGCCCCGGTAAACGGCGGCCGTAACTATAACGGTCCTAAGGTAGCGAAATTCCTTGTCGGGTAAGTTCCGACCTGCACGAATGGTGCAACGATCTGGACACTGTCTCGGCCATGAGCTCGGTGAAATTGTAGTATCGGTGAAGATGCCGGTTACCCGCAGTGGGACGAAAAGACCCCGTGCACCTTTACTATAGCTTCGTATTGACCTTGGTCGAACAATGTGTAGGATAGCTGGGAGGATTTGAAGTGGCGTCGCCAGGCGTTGTGGATCCGTTGTTGAAATACCAGCCTTTGTTCGTTCGGGGCCTAACCCTTTTTCAAGGGAACAGTGCGTGGTGGGTAGTTTGACTGGGGTGGTCGCCTCCAAAAGAGTAACGGAGGCTTCTAAAGGTGCCCTCAATACGGTTGGCAATCGTGTGTAGAGTGCAATGGCACAAGGGCGCTTGACTGAGAGACATACAGGTCGATCAGGTTGGAAACAAGAGCATAGTGATCCGGTGGTTCCGCATGGAAGGGCCATCGCTCAAAGGATAAAAGGTACGCCGGGGATAACAGGCTGATCTCCCCCAAGAGCTCATATCGACGGGGGGGTTTGGCACCTCGATGTCGGCTCGTCACATCCTGGGGCTGGAGAAGGTCCCAAGGGTTGGGCTGTTCGCCCATTAAAGTGGCACGCGAGCTGGGTTCAGAACGTCGTGAGACAGTTCGGTCTCTATCTACTGCGGGCGTTAGAAATTTGAGTGGAGCTGACCCTAGTACGAGAGGACCGGGTCGGACCGACCGCTGGTGCACCGGTTGTCCCGCCAGGGGCATTGCCGGGTAGCTATGTCGGGATCGGATAAGCGCTGAAAGCATATAAGCGCGAAACCGGCCACGAGATGAGATTTCTTTAAAGGGCCGTGGGAGATGACCACGTCGATAGGCCATAGGTGGAAGCGTAGCGATACGTGCAGCCGAGTGGTACTAATTGCCCGTCAGGCTTGCGCAACCGTTCAGGGCCCTCCCAGGAGGGCCCGGACAACCTTTCAATGCAAACTTGCACGATGATGTTCTATACTTTGTGCTTAAAAAACACGTGGTCCGTTACCGCTATATAAAACAAGGTTCGATACTGTCCCTTTATTATGTCATTAAGATATTGGCCCCCGGAGCTATTTCCGGGGCGAAGATCTAGGTGGCCATGGCAACTGGGCCCACCCCTTACCATTCCGAACAGGGAAGTTAAGCCAGTTAGCGCCGATGGTACTGCTATACCAAGTGGGAGAGTAGGTCGCCGCCTTCTTTGTGCAGGGAAAGTCCCCGCATTACAGAACCCCTTCACCAAAAGTGAAGGGGTTTTTTTATGGCCT
>CANNCA010000021.1 GCA_947503005.1 uncultured Flavobacteriaceae bacterium
GGTAACGGCTTACCAAGACCGCGATGGGTAGGGGCCCTGAGAGGGGGATCCCCCACACTGGTACTGAGACACGGACCAGACTCCTACGGGAGGCAGCAGTGAGGAATATTGGACAATGGAGGAGACTCTGATCCAGCCATGCCGCGTGCAGGAAGAATGCCCTATGGGTAGTAAACTGCTTTTATACGGGAAGAAAAAGGGCTACGTGTAGCCTGTTGACGGTACCGTAAGAATAAGGACCGGCTAACTCCGTGCCAGCAGCCGCGGTAATACGGAGGGTCCGAGCGTTATCCGGAATTATTGGGTTTAAAGGGTCCGTAGGCGGGCGTTTAAGTCAGTGGTGAAAGTCTGCAGCTCAACTGTAGAACTGCCTTTGATACTGAACGTCTTGAGTTATGGTGAAGTTGCCGGAATATGTAGTGTAGCGGTGAAATGCATAGATATTACATAGAACACCGATTGCGAAGGCAGGTGACTAACCATATACTGACGCTGATGGACGAAAGCGTGGGGAGCGAACAGGATTAGATACCCTGGTAGTCCACGCCGTAAACGATGGATACTAGCTGTCCGCTGCCTTGAGCAGTGGGCGGCCAAGCGAAAGTGATAAGTATCCCACCTGGGGAGTACGTTCGCAAGAATGAAACTCAAAGGAATTGACGGGGGCCCGCACAAGCGGTGGAGCATGTGGTTTAATTCGATGATACGCGAGGAACCTTACCAGGGCTTAAATGCATATTGACAGGTTTAGAGATAGACTTTCCTTCGGGCAATTTGCAAGGTGCTGCATGGTTGTCGTCAGCTCGTGCCGTGAGGTGTCAGGTTAAGTCCTATAACGAGCGCAACCCCTGCCGTTAGTTGCCAGCATGTAAAGATGGGGACTCTAACGGGACTGCCGGTGCAAACCGTGAGGAAGGTGGGGATGACGTCAAATCATCACGGCCCTTACGTCCTGGGCCACACACGTGCTACAATGGCCGGTACAGAGAGCAGCCACGTCGCAAGGCGGAGCGAATCTATAAAACCGGTCACAGTTCGGATCGGGGTCTGCAACTCGACCCCGTGAAGCTGGAATCGCTAGTAATCGGATATCAGCCATGATCCGGTGAATACGTTCCCGGGCCTTGTACACACCGCCCGTCAAGCCATGGAAGCCGGGAGTGCCTGAAGTCCGTCACCGTAAGGAGCGGCCTAGGGCAAGATCGGTAACTAGGGCTAAGTCGTAACAAGGTAGCCGTACCGGAAGGTGCGGCTGGAACACCTCCTTTCTAGAGAATACGGCCATAAAGAGATCCGGTCCCGTATGACCGATTTGATTTTCGACGATTCCACTGAAAAGACTTACAACGCCATATAATGTCTCTGCAATAACGATATATAAAGGAACGGTCGCAAGGGATTGCGATCCGGGACAGTCCCGTAGCTCAGCTGGTTAGAGCGCTACACTGATAATGTAGAGGTCGGCAGTTCGAGTCTGCCCGGGACTACAACCTAAGGTTGATTTGATCGTAACGGATCATTTTCCCTTGGGACGTTCATTGAGAAGTAATTATTGAAGGAAATTCTAGAAGTTGAGTAGTAGTTGGAAGTACTGACTACTAACTACCGATTACTGACTACTAGTAATTGGGGGATTAGCTCAGCTGGCTAGAGCGCCTGCCTTGCACGCAGGAGGTCATCGGTTCGACTCCGATATTCTCCACAAGGCGATGCCGGGGGACGATTTATTTGTCTCCCGTATCGCGTGTGGGTAGCGTGACGTTTTATCGTCTATCGCGACTCGCGATGTTCATTGACATATTGGGACAGATTCATGGTATCTATTTATAGGTATCGTGATTTTGAATTAAAGTTTTATTAGAAGAATAGAACACGAATTTTTTAAGTAAAGAGTATAGAGTATTATCGATACAAGCGAATTTGAAGGTTTGGCGACAAGCTGGAAAAGGGCGTATGGGGAATGCCTAGGCTCTCAGAGGCGATGAAGGACGTGATAAGCTGCGAAAAGCCATGGGGATCGGCACACACGATATGATCCATGGATGTCCGAATGGGGCAACCCA
>CANNCA010000022.1 GCA_947503005.1 uncultured Flavobacteriaceae bacterium
AACGGTTTAGCTATGAACAGTACGGGAGCAAACTAGCGTTTGCTTTCCGCAACGCTCATAGCAAAATCTTTTTGTTTTGTTTTTTCTTTTCCTTATTTAAAGCAAAATCCCAAAGATTTTGCGGACTTCATAAAAATACATAAACCTTTGGTTTAAGCCCGAAGCCCGTATTGTTTATAGGTTTTGTTACCTGCTGCCTTTATTTTATAGTTCTTGTTTGTTTTTTACTCTTTCAAAACGCTTTCGATTTTATTTATATCTCCATCAATTAATTTTGGAATTTCTAAGCCTAATATCTTACACATTAATGGATAGAGATGAATGTTTTTTATCGAAGGTATTTCGTAACTATTTTTAAAGGCTGGACCATTCGCATAAAATATCCCATGCATTTCTTTGTATTTGCTATCATAGCCATGAACTCCAAAGGTTGTAACCCCCTCTTCGATAAGAGCGTCTTTGCGTCTTTGATTCCAAAAATGATAACCGTAATCTGGTATTAATTGTATTGCACCCCAGTTTTTATTTTTTGGGATGTACTCAAAACCTGGTGTATTTTCAGTTTTATAAGCTTTGAAATTACTTTCCTTATTTCTTAAATACTGTAGTACAGAATCTATTTCAACATCTTTTTTTGGATGAATATTTACTATTGTACCATTTTCAATAGTCATGAATAAGTCATCGTTTTCGATAGAATCTATGGGTATTATTTTGTTAGTAGACTGATTTCCCATGCCATGATCAGAGACTATCATAATATTTACAGGAAGCCCAGTTTCTGATACTCCTTTAAACAGATTGCCTAAATTTTTATCTAATTCAAACAATGCCGTTTTCAGTTTCTCGTCATCATTAGTACCATAATCGTGTCCAACTTTATCCATATCACCAAAATATAAAGTGATCAAATGTGGTCTGCGTTTCTCTTTCAAGTTCAACCAATTTATTGCTTGATTAACTTTTTCATCATTTTTAACGCTATTATTAAATGTATAATAGTACGTAGGTCTAAATCCTTGAATATTTGCTTCTGTACCTACAAAGAAATAACTGGCAGTTATAATATTTGCCTTATTTGCCTCTACCCAAATCGGTGAACCTCCATAAAAGCTTCCATCTTCTGCCATTCCCGGACTTCTTTTATTAAAGAGAGTGTCCTTCTTATAATCATAAAATATATTCCCTATTATTCCATGTTTTTCAGGATAAAGCCCAGTAGCAATGGTATAATGGTTTGGAAAAGTCTTAGTAGGAAATGAGGGTATTAATGATTCTGCCTTAACACCTTTTTTAATGAATGCACTCAAATTTGGTGGCTGATATTTTTCTACATAATCCCATCTAAAACCATCAAGAGAGATTAAGATTAAATAAGGATTTTTTCGAGCAGTTTTTGAGTCTGTATTCGCATTGGAATTAGACGTACTTAATAATTTTTTATTGCAAGAAATCAATAAAATCGTTCCAATAATAAAAACCGATGTAAGTAATATTTTTCTTTTTATCATTTCGGTTGATTCTTGGAGGTTGCAGGTAAC
>CANNCA010000023.1 GCA_947503005.1 uncultured Flavobacteriaceae bacterium
GGCTATGGCAAGTAGGGCAGGCAAGGAAACTTTTAGTTTCCGTCTGGTCTGCTAGCCAGAGCTTTTTGTTTTGTAATTATTTTTTCTTTTTTAATTGCCAAATCCAAAAGATTTGGCGGACTTAGCAAACATACCCGAGCCCTTAAATTTAGCACTTTATGCCCTATTTGCTATAGCCATTGTTGCCAGTAGTTATTTATCGACAATACTGTCAATCCATTGAGCTAAATCCAACAAAAATTTTTTCTGTTTGCCTTTGGGTTTGTCTTCTTGGATTATTTCTATTTCTACTTTTTCACGTTTTAAATCCGAAACGAATTCCGGTATACTGTTCTTGTCCGAACTTTTATATTCAGTAAGTAAATCTTCAATAGATTCAATCACACTTTCAATATCTAAAAAAATATCTTCGTCGATTTCTTCCAGTTCATCCCAGTTATCGTGGAAATACTCGCAAACTTGTTCAAATTCAGTAGACACTTTCTTTATTTCTAATTCATTTGGAAAGTCTAACAAAGTTGAAATTATTTCTGAATCGCTTAAATTTTGAAATCTAATTTTTGGTTTGAATTCTTTTGATTTGGTTGTTTGTTTTGAATCTCCAAAAACTATTTGAATTGTTGGTGCATCTTCTAAATCTGGAATAGAATCAGTTATGTTCGTAGTCAAATCTTCATAATGCCAGTCAATTTTCCTGATTACTTTTTTTTCTAGTTCGAGAGCTTCTTTCTCGCTCAAATTTTCTTTAAGGACTAATATTTTAAATTGTCCGTCCAATTTTAGAACGTATTCAGTCCATTTTTCATTCCTGCCAGTTTTAGAAGATTTTCTATGTCCTTTTCCTTTACCAACATAGAAAATTTCATTGGTTTCGGGATTTAGATGGATATAGACGTAATGTTCTTTCATAATTACTGGCAACG
>CANNCA010000024.1 GCA_947503005.1 uncultured Flavobacteriaceae bacterium
AACGGTGCGGCTATGGCAAGTAGGGCAGGCAAGGAAACTTTTCGTTTCCGTCTGGTCTGCGAGCCAGAGCTTTTTGTTTTGTAATTATTTTTCTTTTTTAATTGCCAAATCCAAAAGATTTGGCGGACTCAGCAAATACGCCAAAGCCTTTAAATATAGCCCTTTATGCCCTATTTGCTATAGGTATTGTTAGCTTTTCGTTTTTATTACTCAAACCTGCTTTTATTATTTTTTACGTATTCAATAACTAGTCCAGCCAAATTCTCAGGATACTCATAGAATTGGTCATCAAGCTTGTCCCACTTATCAGTTATTGTTTCAGGTGTATCCTGCATAAATTCTCTTCGTATTTCAGTATCCTTTGGAATTGGCAAAGTCGGAAATATTTTAATTGCTTGATTTAAAAGCTCTGCTATTTTAGGCGCATTTATACTTTCAAGAGCAGTAAGTGTTTCATGAGCATATTCTCCAGAGCTATTAAAAAAATACTGGTCAAATCCACCATTATTCACTTGTCCTTCTAACATTTCAATGAATATGACGTTTTTTTCATATTCGTTAAGTGATTCAAAATTCTTATCATTTTTTGATTTGTCCCAAAGTATTTCTCCGATTTGGATTACGATTTCGGTTTCATCTTCCAATTCCAATATTTTGTCAAGTTTTGTCACTCTATTACAGTTTAATTGAAGAACTGAAATCAAAATTAACCCGATTATTTTCTTCATGTTTCATGGTTTTTTGAAATGAAAGCTAACGGTT
>CANNCA010000025.1 GCA_947503005.1 uncultured Flavobacteriaceae bacterium
GTACTGCCCGCTGCCAGTTCGTCGATCGCAGCTTGTGTGTCCCCGGCCGTCAGTCCGGAGGTCGTATTGTCATAGGTGACCTCTGCAGCCGTCTGGTCGTCCGTACCATCAAAAGATGTCACAGTATTATCTTCGGAGGTATAGTTGAAAGTAGTACCATCTGCGGTAGCAAGGGTCGTAATGGATTCATTTATCGTAAAAGGTGTACCGTCTTCATTGTTATAAGTACCTATTGAATTACCTGTTAATAGTGTTCCTGTTATTGTTGTTACTGTTTCAGCAATAGTTACGGAAGCCACATTTAAATATAGCCTTCCACTAGCGTCAACTACGATGTCATTGTTTGCATTGGTGCTAACTAATGGAATATTGGTATTCGTATTCGATTCATCCCGATAATCAAGGCTACCGTCATTTCTTAATCCTAAACTAGTTACAGTCTCATCAATATCATATGTATTACCATCTGCTTCAGATATAGTAGCGATTCTATTACCTGGAATAAGATTTGTTATATCAACACCATTAGTATTAACAGTAGTAGCGTTGCCACCTTCGTCGGTATATGTATAGGTGCCGTCACCATTATCTTGCATTGTAGAGACACTGGTGTCCGTGATCAGTACCGTTGCGCCCGCGGCGTCCGTGAAGGTGTACGTGCCGTCGCCGTTATCGGCCAGGGCCA
>CANNCA010000026.1 GCA_947503005.1 uncultured Flavobacteriaceae bacterium
TCCAAAGCGATGGTCAGTTCGTTAGTTCCCGCGTTGAACGATGTACCGGGATCATCCAGTTGTTGGTCGTCGGTACTTAAGCCTCCTCCATCTACTAAAACCCAGTCGGTTCCATCCCACTGCATGATTTGACCAACTGAAGTACCATCAGCAACGTTTTCTAATTGTACTGCATTATCAGCTAATTCTGCATTGGTAATTCCATCACTTGCAATATCTAATGTAAAAGGACTTACAGTTGTACCTGCTCCTGAGCGTACTAAAGTTCCATCAGTCCCGTTGACAACTTCGTTGCCAATTACGCCATCATTTTCGGTAACTGTAACTGATCCCAGATCAACTAATATCCAATCTGATCCATCCCATTGAATCACTTGACCCGATAGAGTACCGTTAGCTATGTTTTCTAATTGAACCGCATCATCGGCAATCTCGGCATTTGTAATTCCATCTTCAGCAACATCCAATGTATAAGGATCGCCTGTAGTACCTGTTCCAGAACGTGACAACGTTGCATCTGTACCGTTGACTACCTCGTTGCCAATTATTCCATCAGCATCTACAAGAGCACTTAAATCTGCAGTCGCGGTTCCTCCATCCTCTAATGCGATGGTCAGTTCGTTAGTTCCCGCGTTGAACGATGTACCGGGATCATCCAGTTGTTGGTCGTCGGTACTGCCCGC
>CANNCA010000027.1 GCA_947503005.1 uncultured Flavobacteriaceae bacterium
GTGACCCTGTTGCCCTGTTCCGCCCTTAGGATGGGGCCCAATGGGCTCGGGTTGGCCGCCCCCTGCAGGTAGGTCGCCTCGATCAGGTCGGCGGGGACCTCCACCGTTGTGCAGTCCGCATCGGGGTCGTCGCCGTCCACGAGACCGTCACAGTCGTTATCCTTCCCGTCGCACAGTTCCGGTGCGCCCGGGTAGACCGTGGGGTCGTTGTCGTCGCAGTCCACATCGCTGAAGGATCCGTCGCCGTCGTTGTCAACGGGTCCAGCGCTTCCGGCGGTGACTATCAACTGTGGCGCCGCGGCCGTCTCGTCAGAGGCGAAGGCCACATCGTTGCCGTTGCTGTGCTTCACGATAAGCGTTACCGGCCCACTGGCCGGTAATCGGCTTACGTCAAGGTCCCAGACCTTGATCTGGCCTATGGAATGGGTTCCCGTGATCACCGCCAGAGGGACACCTACCGCGCTTGGTTTGTTGCCGCCGTTAAGGCCCGTCTCCGTCCAGTTCGAACTACTTCCCAAAAAGACCTCCAGGGTTCCGTTGCCCGGATCGCTCGCCACCACCATTTTAAGCTCCGCTTGGGTGATCGCCCCGCTGAAAGAACTCAGGTCGAACTTGATATAGGTCTCCCTGTTGCCCTGTTCCGTCCGTAGGATCGGGCCCA
>CANNCA010000028.1 GCA_947503005.1 uncultured Flavobacteriaceae bacterium
ACCGTTGTACGCAATTTAAGAATGACCGAAGCAGAATTAGAAACTATCATTGATTTGGAAAATTGGCTCAAGGAAAATTGCTATTCAATGAGTAGTTATAGCATTAATGGAAATGCTATTTATGAAGGGCATGGTTTAGAAAATAATGGTGGACTTTTCCAATGGTTCTATACAGAACGTGGAGATAAACAGACTTTGGAACATTTTGCGGATGAAAAAGAAGCTGTGGAATATGCTCTAAAAAAAATTAAAGCGGACGAACACGCAAATCGGAATTATATCGGAATGCATAAATCTGATGAAGATGTTGAACGAATATTATCGGAACTCAACAACCGTGGAATTGAATATTGGACGGACAAAATTCCATACGGAGGAATTAATGATTACCGGACTCGAATTTTTGTGATTGGTTGCGGAATTAAAAAAGCACAGGATTTAATAAAAAGTGAATAAAAAAACTGCGTACAACAAAACCTATAAACAATACGGGCTTCGGGCTTAAACGAAAGGTTTGCGTATTTTTATGATGTCCGCAAAATCTTTGGGATTTTGCTCTGGACAGAAAAAGAAAAAAGAAAACCAAAAGATTTCGCTATGTGCGCGGCGGAAAGCAAACGCTAGTTTGCTCCCGTACTGTTCATAGCTCAACCGTTA
>CANNCA010000029.1 GCA_947503005.1 uncultured Flavobacteriaceae bacterium
TGATCGGGAATTCCGTCGAAGTTGAAGTCGTTACCCTCGTTGTTATCGGGAACCGTATCGTTGTCACTGTCCAAATCGATATAATCGGGCGTGTCCTCGCCATCATGGTTATTGGGTGTGATACCATCGGGATAGGCCGAATTCAAACCGTTGTTTTCAGCGTAGGTGGCCTCGTTATCGTCGTTGGGGGCGATATAGCCCTCGGTCGTCTGAGCCTCCACATTATCGGGAATACCGTCGTCATCGGAATCGATGTCCAAGTGGTTGGGTGTTCCATCTCCATCCGTGTCCAATGGATCGGTCAATGGGTCGTCATCGCCGTCAAGGTTAGGATCCTCTTCCGTATCCAGGATACCATCGTTGTCATCATCAAGATCAGTCAAATCGGGTATACCATCACCATCTGTATCTGGTCCATCATCCGCATCTAGATAATCTGG
>CANNCA010000030.1 GCA_947503005.1 uncultured Flavobacteriaceae bacterium
AGCCCATTGGGCCCCATCCTAAGGGCGGAACAGGGCAACAGGGTCACCTACCTGAAGTTCGACATGGGGGTGATCGGAACGTTCACCAACGCACGGCTCGAGATGCAGGTGGCGAGCGACCCTGGCAACGGTACCTTGGAGGTCTTCTTGGGCAGTAGTTCGAACTGGACCGAGACGGGCCTCAACGGCGGCAACAAACCAAGTGAGGTGGGCAGTGCCCTGGCGACGCTAACGGGAAC
>CANNCA010000031.1 GCA_947503005.1 uncultured Flavobacteriaceae bacterium
GGTCCGTGTCTCAGTACCAGTGTGGGGGATCCCCCTCTCAGGGCCCCTACCCATCGCGGTCTTGGTAAGCCGTTACCTTACCAACTAACTAATGGGACGCATGGCCATCTTCTACCGGCCGAAGCCTTTAACCAAAATACAATGCTGTATCAAGGTACTACGGGGCATTAATCCAAGTTTCCCTGGGCTATTCCCCTGTAAAAGGTAGGTTCCATACGCGGTGCGCAC